>NZ_JACLQD010000002.1 GCF_014243445.1 Paragemmobacter straminiformis | reverse complement strand
GATGAAGGACAGCAAGATCATCGTCGCCATCAACAAGGACGAGGAAGCCCCGATCTTCCAGGTCGCCGATTACGGGCTGGTCGCAGACATCTTCGCCGCCGTGCCGGAGATGATCGAGAAGCTGTGATCACTGGCGGAAATTGACGGTGGGGGCAAGCAGCGCGGTCAGCCCTTCGGGCGGTTCGCCCGCGATGCGGCGCAAGAGAAGATGGCCCATCGCTTCGCCCGCCGCGCGGATATCTTCGTAGATCGTGTCGATCCGCGGGCGGTAGAGGCCGAAGGTTTCGCTTGTCTGCTTGGCGATCACATCCACATCCGTGCCGATCCGCACGCCACGGTCATGCAGGCCCGCAAGGACCGCCATCGCGGAAACCTCTCCCGGACAGATCAGCCCGTCGATTCCGTGCCGTTCCACAAGACCTGCGGCCCCCTCTTGCAGCAGGGCGGGTTTTGTCGCCAGCGTGAGCGCGCCGTCGATCCGACCTTCGGCCCCTGTCGCGGCGACTGCGGCGAAGAAGCCTTCGCGCATGTGGCGCGCATAGGTCCGGTCGGGCTGCGGCGGGATCAGCAGCAGCGACTTGCGCCCGCGTGCGACCAGACGGGTCACGGCAAGACGGGCGAAACTGTCGTTGTCGTAATCGCACCACGCATGGACCTGCGGCGAGTCGGTGCGCCCGTGGCTGACGAAGGGAAAGCCCGCATCGTTCAGGAAGGAGATGCGCGGATCGTCGGGGCGGGTTCCCGAAAAGACGATCCCGTCGGCTAGCCCGTGCCGCAGGATGTGCTGCACGGGAACCATCGGGTCGGCGTCGCCGTCATAGGGGGCCATCACGATGTGATAGGAGGTGCCCGAAAAAGCCTGTTGCAGCCCCGCGATCATCGAGCCGCGAAATCCGATGATCTCTTCATGCGGCGACAGCACCAATGCGATGACATTCGTCCGCCCCGTGCGAAGCCGCTGGGCCGCGCGGTCGGGGACATAGCCGAGCAGCTCCGCGATTCGGCTGACCTCGCGGCGGGTGGATTCGGCGATTTTCTCGTCACCCGAGAGCGCGCGCGAGACGGTGGTGACGGCAAAGCCGCTTGCCGCAGAGATGGTTCGGAGGGTCGGTTTGCCTGACATGGGGCGCTGACACGTTTGTATCGTTGCAACTTTGGCCATTGTGACACGCAAATGCGGCCATCTGGAAGGGAAAAGTTGATAAGTTAAGTAACTGGATATTGACTTATGCGGCATTTGCAACGTTACAATATCACCGTTCGGTCCGTTCCGACCATCAGGGAGAGAGAAATGAAAACTATGATGAAAGGCGTTGTGTCCGCGTTGGCCCTGTCGGTGTCGCTGGCAGGTTCGGCTTCGGCCGCCGATGTGGAAGTGCTGCATTGGTGGACCAGCGGCGGCGAGGCTGCGGCACTCAATGTGCTGAAGGACAATCTTGCCGGCGGTGGCACGGGCTGGGTGGACATGCCCGTGGCCGGTGGCGGCGGCGAGGCGGCGATGACCGCGCTGCGCGCCCGTGTCACGGCGGGCGACCCGCCGACCGCGGTGCAGATGCTGGGCTTCGACATTCAGGACTGGGCGGCCGAGGGGGCGCTTGCCGACCTGACCGCGACGGCGCAGGCCGAGGGCTGGGACAAGGTGGTGCCGGCGGCCTTGCAGAAGTTCTCGACCTATGACGGCAAATGGGTTGCGGCCCCCGTCAACGTCCATTCGACCAACTGGGTCTGGATCAACAAGGCCGCGCTGGATGCCACCGGACTGGCCGCGCCGACGACATGGGACGAACTGGTTGCGGTGCTGGACAAGATGAAGGCCAACGGGATCACCCCGCTCGCGCATGGGGGCCAGCCCTGGCAGGAGGCGACCGTCTTTGACGGTGTCGTGCTGTCGATGGGCGGTGATTTCTACCAGAAGGCCTTTATCGACCTCGATCCCGCGGCGCTGGGGGGCGAACAGATGGCCGAAGCCTTCAACCGCCTGATCAAGCTGCGCTCTTATGTCGATGACAACTTCTCGGGCCGCGACTGGAACCTTGCCTCGGCCATGGTGATCAACGGCGAGGCGGGGATGCAGATGATGGGCGACTGGGCCAAGGGCGAATTCCTGAAGGCGGGCAAGAAGCCCGGCGCGGATTTCGTCTGCATCCGCTTCCCCGGAACGCAGGGGTCGGTCACCTTCAACTCGGACCAGTTCGCGATGTTCAACCAGACCGACGCGGCCAAGCAGGAGGCGCAGGTCAACATGGCCAAGGCGATCATGGACCCCGCCTTCCAGTCGGCTTTCAACGTGGTGAAGGGGTCGGTTCCGGCGCGGACCGATGTACCGAACGATGCCTTTGACGATTGCGGCAAGAAGGGCATGGCCGATCTGGCCGAGGCCAATACGGCAGGCACGCTTTTCGGGTCGATGGCGCATGGCCATGCGGCACCGGCAGCGGTGAAGAACGCGACCTATGACGTGATCACGGCAGCCTTCAACGGCGAATATGCCGATGGCGCGGCGGCGGCGGCGGCCTTGGCCGAGGCCGTGGCTGCGGCGCAGTGACCTGACGAGCCGGGGGGCGGCGTCCGCGTCGCCCCCCGTTTTCCTTTGCAAGGAATGTGCGAAAGTTTGCCGGTAACTTTTGCTCCACGCCCCGAGGGGAGGCCCCGCGCCATGTCCGCGTCTACCGCGCCCGATTTCCGCACGAGGTTGCAGGACTGGCTTCCCAAGCTGGTGCTGGCCCCGTCCTTTGCGGTGACGATCCTGTTCGTCTACGGTTTCATCGGCTTTACGGTGGTCCTGTCCTTTACCGGATCGAAGATGCTGCCCAGTTTCAAATGGGTCGGCTGGGAGAATTACGCAAAGCTCTGGGCACTGCCCGCGTGGAACACGGCGATCGTGAACATCGCCATTTTCGCCTCGCTCTACATCGTGATCTGCACCCTTGTCGGCCTGATGCTGGCGATTTTCCTTGACCAGAAGATCCGGGGCGAGGGTGTGCTGCGGCCGATCTACCTTTATCCCATGGCGCTGTCGTTCATCGTCACCGGCACCGCGTGGAAATGGTTCCTCGACCCCGGGATCGGGCTGGAAAGGGTCATGCATCTGTGGGGGTGGGAGAGCTTTTCCTTTACCTGGATCAAGGATGGCGACATGGCGATCTATACCATCGTCATCGCCGCCGTCTGGCAGACCTCGGGGTTTGTCATGGCGATGTTTCTGGCCGGCTTGCGCGGCATCGACAACGAGATATTGAAGGCCGCGCAGATCGACGGGGCGTCGAACTGGCAGCTTTACCGGCGCATCGTCATTCCGTTGCTGCGGCCTGCGTTCCTGTCGGCCTTCGTGATCCTGAGCCACCTTGCCATCAAATCCTATGACCTTGTCGTGGCCCTTACGGGGGGCGGGCCGGGGCGGGCGACCGAGATGCCCGCGACCTTCATGTATTCCTACACCTTCACCCGCAACCAGATGGGGATCGGGGCATCGAGCGCGGTGATCATGCTGATGACCATTGCTGCGATCATGGTCCCCTATCTTTACGCCGAGTTGAAGGAGAAGAAGTGATGTCGGCTGTCACACAGGATACCGCCGTCAGCACGGGCCGCGCGATGCGGGTTCTGATCTACCTGCTGCTGGTGCTGTTTGCGCTGTTCTACCTGCTGCCGCTTTACGTGATGGGCATCAATTCGGTGAAGCCGCTGTCCGAGATCACGGGCGGCAACATGATGGCCCTGCCGCAGGTCTGGACGCTGGACCCGTGGCGCAGCGCCTGGTCGACCGCGCAGATCGGGGTCGAACCCACGGGGCTGAAGCCCTATTTCCTGAATTCGATCCTGATGGTGGTGCCTGCGGTCGCGATTTCGACCATCGTCGGCGCGCTGAATGGCTATGTGCTGACCAAGTGGCGTTTCCGCGGGGATAGCTGGGTCTTTGGCCTGATGCTGTTTTCCTGCTTCATCCCGTTCCAGATCGTGCTGATCCCGATGGCGGTGGTTCTGGGCAAGCTGGGGCTGGCGGGGTCGGTGCCGGGGCTGGTGCTGGTGCATGTGGTCTATGGCATCGGCTTTACCACGCTGTACTTCCGCAACTACTACGCGGCATTTCCGACCGAACTCGTGCGCGCGGCGCAGATCGACGGGGCGGGGTTCTTCCAGATCTTCTGGCGGATATTGCTGCCGGTTTCCGGCCCCATCGCCGTGGTCAGCGTGATCTGGCAGTTCACCAATATCTGGAACGACTTCCTGTTCGGCGCCTCGTTCGGCGGCACCTCGCAGCCGATGACGGTGGCCTTGAACAACCTCGTGCAGTCCTCGACCGGGGTGAAGGAATACAACGTCCACTTTGCGGGCGCGATCCTTGCCGCGCTGCCGACCCTCTTCGTTTACATCGTCGCAGGCCGCTACTTCGTGCGCGGTCTGATGGCGGGCTCAGTAAAGGGCTGATCTCATGGGCTTTCTCGACATCCGCAACGTCACCAAATCCTACGGGCAGGTCGAAGTCCTGCACCGCGTCGACATCGCGGTGGAAGAGGGCGAGTTCCTTGTCCTTGTCGGTCCGTCCGGCTGCGGCAAGTCCACGCTTTTGAACATGATCGCGGGGCTCGAGGGGATCACGGGGGGCGAGATCGCCATCAAGGGGCGTGTGGTGAACGGGGTGCATCCGAGCAAGCGCAACATCGCGATGGTGTTCCAGTCTTACGCGCTTTATCCCAACATGACCGTGGGCCAGAACATGACCTTCGGGCTTGAGATGCATGGTGTGCCGAAGCCTGCGCGGGACCGTGCATTGGCCGATGTGGCGAAGCTTTTGCAGATCGACCACCTTCTGGACCGCAAGCCGGGGCAGCTTTCGGGCGGGCAGCGGCAGCGGGTGGCGATGGGGCGCGCGCTGGTGCGGAACCCCGATGTGTTCCTGTTCGACGAGCCGCTTTCAAACCTCGACGCCAAGCTGCGTGTCGACATGAGGACCGAGATCAAGAAGCTGCACCAGAAGCTTAAGACCACGATCGTCTATGTCACGCACGACCAGATCGAGGCGATGACGCTGTCAACCCGGATCGCGGTGATGAACAGGGGCCATGTGCAGCAACTCGGCACGCCGAAAGAGATTTACGACACGCCCGCCAACCTGTTTGTCGCCACCTTCATGGGCAGCCCCGCGATGAACATCATCCCCGCCCGCGTGGTGATGCAGGACGGCGTGCCGCATGCCAGCGTGACCGATGCCGAAGGCACGCCGCGGATGCTGCGCTTCTCGCAAGCGGCGATGGCGGCGTGGGAGGGCAAGGATATCCTTTTGGGCATCAGGCCCGAGGCAATCACCGATCCGGAAGGGGCGGATCGCAAGTCGGGCAACATCCAGAGCCTGCCGAACCGCGTCACGGTCACGGAACCGGCGGGGGCGGATACGTTTGTCACCATGACGCTGGGCGGGCGGGATGCGATTGCGCGGATGCGGGCGGATGCCCCGGTTGCGGCGGGTGAGCGCTATGAATTCGCGGTGAATATGGAAAAGGCGGTCGCCTTCGATCCTGCTACGGAATTGAGGATCGGGGGCTGAGGCGTCTGAAAGCCGCCCGCAGGGCAGGCGGCGGCGATGGCGGCGGAGGTCAGAGGACCTCGGACAAGGGGCGGGCGCGCCAGATGCCGTTCTGGACCATGCGCTGCATCGCGTCTGGCCCGAGGTGGATGTCGCTGGCGCCCGAAAGCCAATGGTTGATCCCCTCAAGCATGCGGCCGCGTTCCTGTGCCATGCGCGAGAGGATGAAGGCGCGGACTTCGCCCGCGTCGGGCGTGTCGTGGCCGAGGGAGGCGACCGCTTCGGCAACGTCCTGCGCGGTTGGTGCTGCGACTTTCAGATGGGGGCCTGCGAGAAATTCCAGCCGGCCGCCCCGGGCCGGAGTTGTCACCACCGGCAAGCCGCAAAGCATGTATTCGATGCTGGCGCGCATCGGCCCTTCCTCGGCGGAGAGGCAAAGGCCGACCGATGCCCGACCGAGCTGGGCGCAATAGGCGGACCCGTCGAGAAGCCTGTAGCTGCCATCGGCGGCGTCATGATTGGCAAAGATGGCGTCGGGCAAGGTTTGTCGCATCGAGATCGCCTCGGCCGGGCCCGGCTCCCAGTAAAGCAGGAGAAGCCGCGGGATGAGCCGGGCGAGGGGGTGACGCTTGAAGGCGTAAAAGCCTGCCACATAGGCGGCATCGACGCGATCCTGCCCTTGGGGGGGCGGTGTCGGGCGGAAGCGGTCGCCATCGGCAAGGCACAGGATATTGGCCTGCAAGGTCATGATGCCGTGATGATGCAGCATCGTCGCCTCGTCCGCTGTATTGGCAAGCACCAGAAATCGCGCCTGTGGCAAGACAAGGGACATGGCCGCAAGCTCGTCGCGCAGGCGTTCGCATTGGCCGGAATCCTCGTGCGACCAGGCGAGGGTCAGGATGTGAAAGGACGGCCCGTCGCGAAACCGGTCGGGACACAGGCCCGACAGGCCGAGGCCCAGCCCGACCGAGGGCATCCGCTTGGACAAGGTCACCGGCGGATCATTGTGCAGGATGCAGGCGGGGAGACGGAGGTTCATCATGGCGCGGCGCTCCGGTCGCTGCGGTTTTGGGCGCGCGGCGCGGCGGCGCATAGGGCAAGGACGTGGCCGCTGACATGGCGCAGGTGGCCTTGCACCGCAGCCGTGGGCAGTGCGGTGGTACGTGCGTCAGATTGCGGCGCGGAGACGATTTGGACGGTAAACGTGGTCCCGTCAGGCCCGAGCGTTGCGAAGAGGTCTAGGAAGGCATGGGTCAGCCCGGTCGTGTCGCGCAGCAGCTTGATCGCGGCTTCCTTTGCGGCCAGCCGCGCGGCGGCGTCGATAGGGCCGCGCGTCTGCGCGATTTCGGCAGGATGCAGGAAAAGCGGCCAGAGGTCCGGTTCGGGCCGGTCGGCGGGCGCGACGAGATCGAGGCCGAGGCCGCCGTTGTGGTGGCTGCGAGCGATGACCGCGAGGGCGTGGGTGTCGGCATGGGTGATGGCGCCGACAAGGCCGCAGGGCCAGAGCGGGCCGCGGTCGGGGGCGCGGGGCACGTGTTCGGCCGCCAGCCCGATGGAGCGCATCGCGCGGCGCAGGGCAAGGCGACCGGCGGCAAATTCCCTTTGGCGGGTCGGGGCTGCGGGCCCGATATCCTCCTGCACCACGTAAAGGGGGGCAGCTTCGGCAAGCCGCGCGTGGCCAAAGCCCGCGTCGCGGGGCAGGATATCGCGCAAGGCCTGCAAGAGGGCGCCGGACGTCAGCTCCATTGCGCGGCCCTGCCTTTCCAAAGGTTGACGAGGTCGGTCGATGCCGGATCACCCGGAAACATGGTGCGGGCCAAGGCGATCAGCGCCCCGGCGGTGGCGTCGTCGCCCTTGACCAGCAGGGACCGCAGGGCTGCCGAGAAATACGACGGCACCGAGCCGTCGCTGGCGAGGGTGGACAGCAGGGCGTCGTGCCAGCCGTCGGGTTGCCTTTCGGAGGCGCGTCTTGCGGCCATGAGGCGGATCAGCGCGGTTTCGACCGGATCGAAGCTGGCGAGCGCGGGATGCGCCAGAATATCGGCGGCGACCGCGTGTTGCTGGCGGTTCAGGGCGCGCTGGGCGCGCTGGAACAGCAGACCTGCCGACGGCTGCGGCAGCCGCGCGAGGCAGGTCGCGTCAAGCCTGTCGGCAAGGGGGCCGCATTTCAGCCGGTCAAGCGCCTCGACCAGCGAAAGGACGAGGGCGGGAAGCAGGGTCGTCGTGCCGGCGAGCAGGGCGTGGGCCGTCGCTTTCAACGCGGCGAGATCGCCCAGCTGTTCCCAGAGGCGCAACCGCTGCAACACCACGGCCGGAAAGGCCTGACGGTCGGGCGACAGCAGCGCCAGCGCTTCGAGCGCCTGCGCGTAACGTCCCGTATGCACCAGACGCGCGGAAGTGCGCAGATGTCCGACATCATCGGCAGACCAGGGATCGAGGATCGCCCTTGCAGGTTCAACGCCGCCTTCGATCAGGCGTTTCAGCAATCCTGCAAGGAGGGGGGCGTTGGTTTTCTGCGTGATGGACAGGTGATGGGCGTCGGCGGGATAGATCGACATTCCGCCATGAGCGAGGCAGGCCCAATCATCCGAGGGCGGCAGCCTTTCCCACGGGAAACCGCGGGTGGCGAGGATGAAATCCAGATGGGTCCGGACCGGTTGCAGGACATGATCCTTGCGCAACTCGGTAAGGCGGAGGGAAAGATGCTCGCCGTTCGGATCGGCAGAGCTTTGCGGGTTCGGAAAGAAATTGGTGCCCGGATCGACGACGATCACCCGTGCCGGTGGCAGGCCCATCGCTTCGAGTTCGGTGGTGACAGAGACGGTGAGAAGCCCGCCCAGCGAGAAACCCGCAAGGATCGGCGCTGCGGCGATGTTGCGGCTTTTGTGCCAGCCCGCGATTTCGGTTGCGTGGAACCGTGCGATATCCTGCATGGTTTCGGGAAGCGGTGCCTCGGGCATTTGCAGGCCGAGCACCGGACGCCCGCAATCGGTCAGCTCGGGCAGGGCGGCGTTGACCCAGACGGGTTGGCCGAGAATGCCCGGAAGGCAGAAGAGCGGGGCCATATCCTCGGGTCCGGCGACGAGGAGGGAGATGTTCTCGGATCCGGTTTGGCGCTTGCGGTCCGCGCTGTTCTTCATGCGGCGGAAGGCCTGTTCCAGCATGCGCAGCGTCGGCGTGCGCAGGAAGTCGGCAACCGAGACGGTCAGGCCGAGTTCGCGGCGCAGGCGTGACAGAAGGCGCATGGCCAGCACCGAATGCCCGCCTTGCGCGAAGAAATCGACATCGGCGCGCGGGGCATCGGTCTGAAGCACATCGCTCCAGATCGAGACCAGCCATTTGTCGAAGCCGTCGAGCGTGCCGGAACCGGATTGGGCGGTCTTGGCGACGAGGGTGTCCAGCGCCTTGCGGTCGATCTTGCCACTGGCGTTCAGCGGCAGGCCTTGGGCCAGATAGAGGTAGCGGTGCGGCAGCATGAAGCGCGGCAAGTCCTGCGCGAGCAGGCCGCGCAGCGAAGTTTCGACGGCTTCCGCATCATCGGGGGCGGCGATGCAGTCATAGACCGCCCAGATCGCGCTGACCGCGCCGCCCGGTCCGTTGCGCGCGGTGACGACCGCCGCCCGGCCGATTTCCGGATGGCGCAAGATGCTCGCCTCGATTTCGCCGGGTTCGATGCGGAACCCGTTGAATTTGATCTGCGCGTCGATCCTGCCGTGGTACTCGATCGCGGTGCCGGTTGCGTCCCACCTGACCTTGTCACCCGTGCGATAGAGGCGCAGGCCGGGGCCTGCGGGCAAGCCCAGCGAAACGGGGTCAAAGATGCGGAACCGCGCGGCGGTCAGGTCGGCATCGCCGTCATAGCCCAAGGCGAGGCCCGGCCCGCCAAGCCATAGCTCGCCCATGAAGCCATCGGGAACGGGCTTGCCATCGGCGTCCAGCACCAGCACCACGTTTCCGGGCAGCGCTGTGCCGATGGGCACGGCAGAGAGGTCGTCCGGCATGTCGGGGCCAAGCCGGTATGCCGTGGAGAGGGCGCCGTTTTCGGTTGGTCCGTAGACATTTCGCAGCGTCAGTTCGGGAAAGCGTTTGGCAAGGCGGAGGGCATGGGATGCCGACATGACTTCGCCGCCGACGGAAAGCTCGCGCAATGCGGAAAAGGCCTCGATGTCCTCATCGACGACCAGATTGAAGACGGAGGTTGTCAGAAAGGCATGGGTGACATCGCCCGACCGCAGGAGCCGCGCGAATTCATCCACCGTTGCGGGCGTGCTGTCGGGGCAGATCAAGGCGGCGCCGTTCAGGAAGGCGGACCATATCTCGATGAAAAAGGCGTCAAAACCGGGCGAGGCGAGTTGCCCGACGCGGTCGCCCTGCAGGAGCGGATGCAGGAAGCACCCGAGCGCGAGGCGGACAAGGGCCTTGCGCGGGACGACCACGCCTTTGGGTATGCCGGTCGATCCCGAGGTGTAGATCACATAGGCCGGATCGTCGGGCTGCGATGCGAGAGCGGGCGTGGCCGGTGCCCCGCTTTGGTGGGCAAGGTCGGCGGCCGGTCCGGCGGTGACGATCTGGCAAGCAAGGCCGGCGCGGTCTGCGATCTGGCGCAGGCGGGACTGGTCGTCCGAATGGGTGCAAAGCGCATAGCGGCAGGTGGCGCGCTGAAGGATCTGCCCGATCCTGTCATCGGGGTAGGATGTGTCGACGGGAACGATCACCAGACCCGCCATCAACGCGGCGAGGTGCAGAAGCGGCAGCATGTGCCCCCGGCGCAGGTAAAGCGCGACACGGTCCCCCTTGTGCAGGCCGAGGCGCGTCTGCATCCAGTCTGCCAAGCCGCGCGCCCTGCGGTCGAGTGTGGCATAGTCGATTTCGCAGCCGGGGTCGGCCAGCGCGAGGGCGGCCGCGTTCTGCCGCGCACTGCGCGCGAAGGCGGTTGCGAGGTCAAGCTCGGCCCCGACGGGTGGGGCGGAAATGGCGCGGCCTGCGTGGAGCGCGGCCGTTTCCGGCCGCAGGGGCAGGCGGAAACCGGCGGTCAAGTCGGGATCGGCGATCAGGCCGTCGAGGATGGCCACATAGGCCGTCATCAGGGCCGTCAGGTCGGCGGGGGTGAACAGCCGTTCGCGACCCCGCATCACGATCATCAGGCGGTCATCGACCTCGCGCAGGCTGGTGGCAAGCTCGACCAGAACGCTTTCGGCGGGGGCGTCAAGTTCGGTCACGGTCATGCCCGGCAGAACGGGCATCGCTCTGGGTGCCAGATAGCGCACGATGGTTGCCGAATAGCCCGCAAGGGCGCAGGCGCTTTCGCCGCGGCGCAGGGAGGAAAGTTCCTGCCCGAAGGCTGCGCCCAAGCGGCCGATCGGGACGGTCGGGTCGATGCCGGTTTCGACGCCGACATAGGAGACCCATGCACCGACTTCCTCTTGGGCGGCGGGGTTGCCGCGCAGGGAATAGGCAACGCCGACCGCGACGCGGTCCACGCCGCAATAGCGCGCCAGAAGCACCTTGTAGGCGGCGGTGCAAAGGCAGAACAGGGTGGTTCCGTGGCGGCGTGCGACTTGGCGCAGGGCCTCGGCGCGGTCACGATCAAGCGCGCGGCGGCAGGGGATGTTGATGGCCGCACGGGCCGGATCGCCCGCCGATTTCAGGGCGCGCCCCGGCCAGGGCAGGGGGGTGTATCGCAATTGCGCGGCGCGGCGGGCATCTTCCAGCCGGAGCGGCGCCTCGGACGCAGGGGGGGCGTGCGGATCGTCCGGCGTGTCGGGGCCGGACCCTGCCGCCGCATAGAAACGCCCGAAGTCGCGCAGCATCACGGTCAGGGACAGATCGTCGAGGCTGATGTGATGACCGCAGAAGCCGATGACATATTCGGTGGCCGAGAGGCACAGCACCTGAACCGCGAGCGCCGGAGCGCGCCGCAGGTCGATGCGGTAGGCGGCGATGGATGTGAGCCGCCGCGTGACCCAGTCTTGCGGCTGCTTCTCCCACGAGGGCAGGATTTCCACCCGCACCGGAATTTTGTCGGGCGGGGCCGAGATGGCGCGGGGGGTGCCGTCGGAATCGTCTATCATCAGGCACAGGGCCGGATGGCGCTTACCGAGACGGCGCAGGGCGTCGAAGAATGCCGGCGTATCAAGGCGGCCTTGCGCCCGAAAAGCGACCAGCACCATTGCGGGGCTTCCCTTGGGGTCGGCCTGATCGGCGATCCAGATGTCGCGTTGGTCGTGAGTGAGGACAGTCGCCACCCTTTGGCGGTCCTAGCCGTTCAGCGTGCGGTCACGCTCGGCCACGTAGTCGCGGATTTCCGCGAGGTTCGTAACACGCCCGGCGCTGTCCTGACGGCGTGTCGGGGCAGAGAAGCTTTCCGGAATATCGGCGTAGCGGTTCACGAAGCGCAGGATCTCGCGGTAGTGGTAGCGCCAGTTCGGCGAGATCAGGTCTTCGTAGCCGACTTCGAGCGAACGCACCCCCAAGGCATCCATCACGACGCGGGCATTGTCGCGCGCGTTGCGCAACTGGATGGCGGCGGTCATCACGTCGCGGGGCGACAGGCGGACGGGGCGACGGGTCTGGTCGGCATCGGTCGACTTGACGAGATAGGCCCCCTCGTCTTCGGCCACCAGAAGGGAGATCGCCTGCGCGACAAGGTCGCGGCGGGTGAGGTGGATGAACGGGATCTGAAGCTTGTGAAGCTCTTCCAGAACGACCGGCACCGCCACGGGAACCCGCATCGAGGCATTCACGCCGAAGGCGTAGGCCTGCGAATACTTGATGTCGAGAATGATGCTGCGGCGCGGCGGCATCGTCTTGTAGAACCGCGCGAGGAAATGGTGAACCGCGCCGTGACCTTCGGTCATGATGAGCGGTTTGGGGCCGCCTTCGGCAAGATAGGTCTTGATCGTGTAGGCGTCGGCGCCATCGACATTGTGGTTGAAGGGTTCGACGGGGGTCGACATGGACGCAAGCTGCCCGAGGGACAGTTTGAGCATGTGCGAGCCGGACCTGAAGCTGGAGATCAACGCGATGCTGCGCTGGAAATCCCGGTAATCGAGCCGCGGCGGCGCCGACGAGACGAGGGTCTCGTCGGCGGGCTGCATCAGAAGTGACTTGCCGTCCATCGCGCCTACCGCCGCGATCAGAACACGGAGCGCAGCTGCACCTCGAGGTAATCCACATCCTTGTCGGGATTGCCCGTGATCTTTTGCGTCGCGTTGGCGGCGGTCGCCTTGATCTCGAACTGGTCGCCGATGCCGTAGATGGCCGAGAGGCCGACCGCCGTGCGCGAGTAGTCGCCGTCGGCTACGTAGTTGGCCGTGGGTCCGATGCGCACATTCGGGCCGATGTCTGCAAGGAAGCTGACCGAGCCGTAGTTCGAGCCGACCGAGTCGTGTTCGGCAAGAAGTTGCAGCGTGCCGAAGTTCTCGGGGCTGTATTCGAGATCGATCGAGGCGAAGGGGCCGGTCTCGTCGGTGTCATCGGGCGAGTTCAGCGTGAAGGGGCGCACCTCGACGGTGCGGTGGCTGACACCGCCGGTAAAGGTCAGCGTGGTGTCGGCATCGAGCGGCAGGCCATAGGCGAGCAGAAGCCGGTAGGTCTTGCCCGTGCCGGTGCCGGCGACGTTGTTGTAATTCGTGTCATAGGTCGTGCGTGCGAGATCGAAGCGCAGGCGAAGCCCGGTCTGGGCGTTGCGCGCCGTTCCCTCGACCGTTGCAGTCTGGCCGAAACCGAGGTTGCTGCGCAGGCTGAGCATGTAGAAATTCGATCCGTTCTCGTCACCGTTGCCGATGGCGATGACTTCGAAGTTCTGCGCATGCGCCGCGCAGGGAAGGGCGACTGCAACCGCCAGAGCCGCAAGTGTGCCACGTATCATGTTGGTCCCCGTCAGGTCAGATGATGAAAAGGCGCGCCGAGCCGGTGGTGGCGCAGGTCTCGAAGCCGACGCCCATGCCGGTGTCGCCGGTGTAGCTTTGTGCGGTCTGATCGGCGGCGGAGCTGTCGATGCCGCTGAGGCGGCAGAAGGCTTCGTCCACCTGATCGACGTCACCGCCACCCAGAATGAAGGCGGTGTAGGCTTCGGCCGTGTTCTCGTTCGATGCCTCTTCGAAGGTCGGGGCCGAGAAGCCTGCCGTCGGAACCGAAACAACGCCAAGGCCCGCAAGCAGGCCCTTCATCAGCATTCCTATACGTCTGCCCGTCTTTGGTTTGGAACTTTTGTCCATTGCCCTGTCCTCTACTACAACGTGTTGGCATCGCTCGACGGTTGCAGAGCGAATGTCTCCCAGAAAACCGAACTCTTAAGCATATGATTATTAAGAAGTGTTAACGTGGAGGAGTATCGTACACTTTCGGTTGAAGTCAATTCGTGTAATTTCTCTTTCTGGCCGACCGAAGCCTCGAGGACACGGTAGAAGCGCGCGCCCTGAAAATGCTCTTGCCGGTCGACCGCCTCGCGGACCCGATCGCGGAAAGCGCCGATGAATTTGTAGTGCAGCAGGGCCACGGTCACATCTGCCATGCGCAGATGGGTGTGCTGGTGGTTGTTCGCGATGAAGGCCGTGTCGTCCGACATCTTGACGAGAGGTGACTTTGTCATGAGCAGGCTTCGCCCCGTCAGACGCGCCCGGACGCCGCCCTTTACGAAGTGGTAGGGGGGCAACTCGTTGCGCATCCAGACATAATCCGTGTCGATGAACTGGCTGGATTCAAAGGGATTTGCATCGGGGTCGGTGGCAAGCACATCGGGGTAGATATCGACCATCAGCCCGCCCGTGGCCTGAAAACCGCGCGAGTCGAGGTAGCGGGTCAGATCGTGCAGGCTGCGGCCGCCCTCCATTCCGGGGAAGACGAGGGCTTCGTCCATGTCGAGATGCAGGCACCAATGGCCGGTGCCGAAGCGCCGCATCAGGTGGTTGATCCAGAATACCCCGCAAGCCGAGGCCGCAAAGCTGCCGGCGTTGCGGAACAGGCAGACATCGGGCTGTGCCTGCAAATACTCGAATGTTCCATCGGTCGAGCCATTGTCGCAAAAGTAAAAACGACCGATGCCGAGTTTGCGGTAATAGTCGAGGAACCATTCGACGTATTCGATGCCATTGAAAACGGTGATGAAGGCGAGAATATCGTTCGGTTCCGGATTATCCCTTAAAACGATTTCATCGGGATAGGAGGACCGCGCGTTCAGCGCGATATGCGCGGTTTCGACGAGATAGCGGTTCCATCCTGCCCGCGCTTCGGCGTCGCGCCCCTCGCGCGACATGAAATACATCTCGAAAGGCGCAAGCACCGCTGTTGCCGCCATGCCGCGCGGCAGGGTCCGGAAGAAGGCGCAGGCCTCGTCGTCGCGGTCGAGGGCGATGAGCAGGCGCAGATGCAGCGCGATCAGCCCGCTGTCGTCCATTCCGCCGGGGATCAGGCGATCGACC
Source organism: Paragemmobacter straminiformis (assembly GCF_014243445.1). Taxonomy (GTDB): domain Bacteria; phylum Pseudomonadota; class Alphaproteobacteria; order Rhodobacterales; family Rhodobacteraceae; genus Paragemmobacter; species Paragemmobacter straminiformis. The sequence goes on along the minus strand of NZ_JACLQD010000002.1, from coordinate 972,066 downwards.
TCGGCCTTGGCGCGCGCCAGTCCGGCGGCATCGGGGTAGAAGTAGTAATTGAACAGCGCGTAAAGCACCCTTGGACCGGCGAAGCTGACGCCGTCATCCTCGATCATCCTCAGGAAGCCGTCGACATCGGCCGTCTGCGGGTTCTGGCAGGCCTCGCCGAACTGCATGATCATCCATGTCCAGCTCGACCGTTCGCGGATTTCCTGCAAGAGACGGGCCTTCAACGGCGCGTCACCCTGATCGATGGCATGGTTGCACAGGACGTCGACCACCTCGGGCACCGAGGGATATTTCGTGTCGATCTCTTCGAAGATGCGGCCGAGTTCGATGACGCGGTCGCAATGCTGCGCGGCGTGGACGGCTTGCGGATAGAGCGACACCGCGAGGGGCGTTTCTTTCAGCCACTCGGCGGCAAGGTCCACGGCTTCGTTGTAGCGCCCGCGTTCGTTCAGCAGGGCCAGTTTCAGCGCGCGGTAGCCTTCGGAGGACGGGGGCAGATGGGCCGATGCGGATTCGAGCAGGCGCAGCGCGTCGGCGGGGCCGTCACGGCAAAGCGCAAGCCGCACCTGCAAGGCCGCAAGGGCAGGGTTCGGGCCTGTCGCCGCGATCACCCCGTCGAGGGTCTTTTCCGCGCCGTCGATATCGCCCCATGAAAGCAGGGCCGACACAAGCCGGATGCGCAGTTGCATCGCGTCGCCGCCGGCATCGACACAGTCCTGAATGGCGCGTTGCGCGCGGTCATGGTCGCGCAGGCCAAGAGCGATCTGGCAGTCCAGCGCGGCGCGCGCGGCCCGCGCCGATGCGTCCTCGATCTCGTCGGGTAGGGCTGCGTCGGCGGCGGTGAAATCGGTGGCCCAGACGAGGCAGCGCGCCAGTTCGAGGCGATGGGAGGGCAGCCCTGTCACATCGGCCAACCGTTGGCTGGTGCGCACCACCCAGCGCAGATCGCCAAGGTCACGCGCTTTCTGGCAAGCGTTTTCCAGCACGACCGCCGAGTGTTCGCGCTGGATCAGGCGATCCACATCGACGCCCCGCATCATCAGCTTGCCGAAGGAATCGGGCGATGCGACCGCATCGGAAAGCGACTCGACCGACCTTATCCGCGGTGGCGGGAGTTCACGTCCCATCCTGACAAAGCTCCATTACCCTGTAAGGGCTGCTGCCTGTGGCGTTCATGACGCGCTTGTAGAGTTCGGGCAGGAAGCCGTCCTGACGGGGCGGCTCGGACAGGCCGAGGCCGATCAGCCGCCATGTTTCGGTGTAGACATGCAAGTTGTGCGCGCTTTTCAGCACGTCGAGTTTCCGCGTCCGCTCGAACGGTTCGAGAAGCCGTCCGGTTTCCATCCAGCCAACCGGATTGAGGAAATGGGGCGGCAGGATCCGGTAGCCTTGCAGACCGTCCTGACCGATCAGTTCGGCCAGAAGTTCCGGACCGATCCGCGCGAAATGCACCGCGTCGGCGTCCACCAGTTCCTGAGCGATCCGCAAGGCGGTGCGCTGGAGCGGGTCGTTCGCAGGTGCGGCCATCATGGCGCCGTTGGGGCCGATCAGGCCGGCATCTGTCCATTCCGATCCGATGATCCGCTGTCCGGCCGCGTCGAAGGCGCGCAGGTTTACCACGTCGGTATCGGTCCAGAGGCCGCCCAGTTTCGACAGGAGCGCGTATCGGAACAGATCGGAGAAGGCCCCGAGCGACCCTTTGTGCGCCCCGCTGCCATCGCCTTCGCGGAAGATCGTGGAGCGCGGCAGGATCGATGCGGCGTCGCACAGTTCCACGCCCTCGGGCACGCCTTCCGGAGTGTCGTAGACGAAGAGCTTGTAGCGCCAGCCGTTGAGCAGGTAGCTTTTCATCGACAGCTGTTCGATCCAGCGAAGGCGCGGCCCGACCCACAGCGATTGTGCCAGCGGCTTGCCCGACGAGGGATGGAGGGCGGGCGAGGGGAGTTTCTCGACCGCGGTGCCGCCATCCTGAAGGATGCGGTGTGTCATGCCGATCAGCGATGCCCTGCCGCGCAGGAACCACAGGGTTTGCGGGCCCAATCTGACGTGGTCGATGGCCGCAATCGCGTTTTCATGCGCGCCGGACTGGGCCAGTGCCATGGCCCGCAGGCACACCACCGCGTTGCGCTGTTCCGGATGGTCCAGGAGACCCTCGGTCAGTTCCAGAACGCGGCTCCAGTCTTCGTTCGACACCGCCAGCCGCGCCTGCATGAACTGGCGCTCGTCGGTTTCGGCGGGGTCGGCAAGCGCATCGTGCAGGCGCACGGCATGGTCGATCAGCGCCCGTGTCTGCGAGGCACCGAGCAGATAGCTTGCCAGTCGCTGGCGTTGGACCGGATCGGTAAGCCCGTGGGCCGAGGCGAAGGCCTGTTCGACATCGGACTGGCGCAGGATGGCGATATAGACCTTGAACAGTTGCTCAAGGTCGCTGCGCCCCGTGTCGCGGAGCAGGGCTTCGGCGCGGGTCTCGACCGTATCCTTGCCGCTTTCGGACCAGCGGCGCGCCAGACTTTGGAATTGCCAGAAATCGGGAACGAAGCCTTGGGCCGATTGCATCAGATGGTGGAACACCGCGTCCAGAAGGCCGATGTCGCCGCTCGTGAAAATGCGCGAGATCGCTTCGTATTGCAGGCCGAAGTCGACCAGCGGCAGGTGGTCCCACAGGGCCATTGCCATGCTGTTGGCAAGGTCTGCCGCGCCGAGAACGGGTTCGGCGGCGTTGGCGGCACGGTAAAGGGGCCAGACCTCGTCGCGGCTTGCCATCGCCCTTTCCAGGGTGCGAAACCAGCTTTCGGCCTGATCAAGCCTGTCGGTCACCCCTTGGAAACGCGTGTTCCAGACGCGCAGCCAGAAGGTCAGCACAAGGCGGCGTTCGGTCAGGGTCAGCCCGTCGGGAACCAGCGTCAGCAGCCGTTGCTCGACGGTTGCAAAGTCGCGTTTGTCCAGGGCGGATGCGATTTCGACGAGGGGCGAGGCGGAAACGGGATCTTCCGCTTTCGCTCTGAACCGCCGCATGAACTGCGACAGGAATTCGCCGAAGTGAATGCGTTTCACGGGGACTGCTCGGCCGCCTTTTGGTGAGTGGTCTGCGCCTGCTTTTGCGCAAGAGAGTACTTGGAACCATCACAGTCGGCGCGGAGGGAGGCCGTTCTCGGCGAGAAACCCTTCCTCGAAGCCAAGATAGTCGGACCACACCATATTTTGTGTCGCTGCTATCTTGGGTATAGACAATATGTTCTTTAGGGCAGTGTCAAGCTGCGACTGCCAGACCAGGATCGAGTGGTCCTCAACCTCGTTATGGTTGGATTTTTCATATTTTTCAGCCGAGTACCGGTCCTTGTCGAGGTCGCTGCGGGCAAGGGACGTGCCGCCGCTGCCGCGCAGGTTCTTGAGGGCGAAACTGGCGCGGGATCGCAGGAAATAGTGGTTCAGCTGGACGAGGTCGTAGCTTGCGTCGCTGTGGTCGCAGGTAACCGCCTGCCCCTGTTCGCGCCAGCGTTCATAGGCGGGTTTTGCCGGATCGACGGGGTCAAGGCGGGGCGACAGGAACGGGGCGCCTTGGGTCCAGTATTCGGGCCGCATCTTCGGGACGTGGATGCCGAGGAATTCGACGTCGGGGCCGTAGCGCACGAGGGTCTTGACGACACGGTTGTTGGGGTTGGCCGCAGGGGCCGCGCGGCTGTAGATCGGGTCGATGGACCGGCCGGTGTAATGGATGTGGCCCGAATCCCCGAACAGACGCCACGGCAGAAGGACGCCTTTGGCCCCATTCGCGCGGGAAAGCAGATCGTCGAGACGGTGGTTGCCGAACTTGACGTTCACAAATTCGTCGGGGTCACAGAACAGCACCCAGTCGCCGTCCTTGACCCGCCCCGACCGCCGGAACAGCCATGCGGCATGGCCCTGCGGCGAGGCCCCTTGCGGGTCGCAGATGTGGTGTTCGATCAGGCCTTCGGCGGCCAAGACGGCGCAAAGCTCGTCGGTGCGGTCGGTGCAGTTGTTGGAATAGACGACGATCGTGTCGAAGCCGATCAGGCGATGGAAGGCGACCCATTCGAGCAGATAGGGGGCCTCGTTGCGGACCACGGTGAACAGGATCTTTTCGGCCACATCTCCACCTATGTTCCGGTCCCTGCGGCGCGAGGCCGCCCGCCGGTCGCGGACATGTCCGGACCGGCTGCATGGACGAGACGTCGTTCGTGCCACGCTACGCGCAGAGGCGGCATGACACAACGTCAGGCTGCGCTGCGCTTGGGCGCCTGTTGTCGCAGAGGGGCTGGCCCGGACCGGTGCGGTCCGGACCGATCAGGTATGTGGCGGGGGGCAAAGCCCGAGCGAGATCACCAGACGGTGAAGCCCGCGTCCACGTTGACGATGGCGCCGGTCATCAGGCTGGACGCGGGCGAGGCGAGGAAGAGGACGGCGCTTGCGACCTCTTCGGGTTGGCCCATGCGGCCCATCGGGGTGTCGTTCAGCCAGATCGGGATGCGGTCGCGGTTGGCCTCGATCTTGGTGACCATCGGGGTTTCGATATAGGTGGGGGCGACGGCGTTGACCCGCACGCCGCCCGCCGCCCATTCGCCCGCGAGCGAGCGGGTGAGGTGATGCACGGCGGCCTTCGAGACGTTGTAGGCGGTTTGCGGCTGGGGGCGGTTGGCGATGTTGCCGGACATCGAGCCGAGATTGACGATTGCGCCTCGTTTTGCGGCGAGCATGTGCCGCCCGAAGGCGCGGGCGCACCAGAAGGTGCCGTTCAGGTTCACGTCGATCATGCGCAGCCAGTCGGCATCGGTCACGTCCTGCGCGTCGATGCCGTTCTGGCCGATGCCTGCGTTGTTCACAAGGATCGTGGCCGCGCGGCCCTGCGCTGCGAGATCGTCGGCGATGGCGGTCATGCGGGCGGAATCGGCCACATCGCCAAGCACGACGTCGATGCGGTGGCCCTTGTCGCGCAGGGCGATGGCACTGGCGGCGTCGGCCTCAACCCGTTCGATGACGACGACCGCCGCGCCGGCCTGCGCCAGCGCTTCGACGCAGCACAGACCGATGGACCGCCCGCCGCCCGTGACCACGGCGGTTTCGCCATCGAGGCGGAAGAGTTTGAGGTAATCCATCGGTCCGGTTCCTTTTCAGATGTCGAAGTTGCTGGGCAGGATCACCATGTCGCGGATGGTGACGTTGCGCGGGCGCGAGAGCATGAACATGATGCCGTCGGCGACCTCTTTCGGTTCGATCAGGCTGCCGGATTCCTTGGCCTTGCGCAGGTTCTCTTCGGGCCAGTCGGCCAGCAGGGCGCTGATGACGGGGCCGGGCGAGACCGAGCCGACGCGGATGCCCTTTTTGTTGAGCTGGCGCCGCATGGTCTGCACGAAGCAGGTCATCGCCCATTTCGAGGCGGAATAGACCGGCTCCCACGGGATGGCGGAATGGCCCGCGACAGAGGAGGTCACGATGATGTCGCCGGTGCCGCGTTCGATCATGTGGGGCATGACGGTGTAGACGTTCTTCATCACGGCGTTGACGTTGAGGTTCAGCATCCGGTCGATGGTTTCGGGGGTGGTTTCCGACAGGTCGCCGCCGATGTAGGTGCCCGCGTTGGCGTGGAAGATGTCGAGTTGTCCGGCTTTCGACAGGATGCCGTCGAGCAGGGTGTTGCAGCTTGCCGGATCGAGCAGGTCGATCACCAGCGGGATGGCATTGGCGCCGAGGCGGGCGCAGACCGCGTCGAGCGCCTTGCTGTCGCGGTCGACCAGCACGACCCGCGCACCGGCGGCGATCAGCGCCTCGGTCGTTGCAAGGCCGATGCCGGAAGCGGCGCCGGTGATGGCGGCCACCTTGCCGTCGAATGCGTGAGCCATTGTTCGATCTCCTGTCTGGGGTGTCGCGGTGCGACGCTAGGGGGTGACGGGTCAGGCCTGCGGGTGGCAGGCGGCATGATAGGCAGAGAGGCTTGTCCCCACGCGCCAGACCAGAAGGGCGGTCGGGTCGAGTGGCCTGCCCGCAAAGGCAGCGGCGGCGGCGGGCATGTGCTGCCAGAAAAGCGGCAGGGGAACGGTGATGCCGGAAAGTGCTGCAAGCAGGCGGTCGACGGCCTGCCGGGCGGTGGGGTGCGGCCAGTAGTAGCGGATGCGGTCCGAAAGCGAGAAGTGGCGCAACAGGTGCTGCGTGGCGCTGTCTTCGCCATAATGGCGCTGCCAGTTGGCAGGATCGGCCAGCATGACGGCCTCCATCGCCTGCATCAGCGGGCGGTCGCCGTAGTCGGGGATCAGGTCTGACGCGATGAGGTCGAGGGCATAGAGCGCCTCGCGCAGGACGAAGGTGAGTTCGGGTCCGACCTTTAGGATGGGAAAGCCGTCTTGCACGAGGGCGGCGAGGGGGGGCGTGCCCTGATAATCGGTGGAATGGGCCTCGAACACGAATTGCGGTTCCTCGTCGAGCAGGGCCGACAGGGCTGCGGTCTTGCTGCGGTCGTAGAAGATGACGTTGTGGTTGCCGAATTCGACGCCGGGTTGCACGACAAGGCCGATGGCGCGCGAGAAGGCGTCTTGCAGGCCAGCGGCGGCAAAGGTGGCGCGGTGGATGGCGATGGTGGTGCGCGCGGCATCTGCCGAGGTGGGGGCGATGCTGTCGAGCGCGTGGTCGGCACCGCCGGGGGGCGGAACCTCGGTGCCGATGATGTAGAGGGGCAGGGGGCCGCCCGAGGCCCGCGCGGCGGTTTCAGCCACGGCGGCAAGGCGGGCGGCACGGCTGGCGGTGGTGGCATCGTCAAGCGCGGGCGGCTCTCCCTTGCAGCCCATCGAGGCATCGAGATGCAGTTTGCGGAAGCCCGCCTCAACATAGGCGGCGATCATGGCTTCGGCCTGCCGCATCGCCTCGGCTGCGGGCAGGTCGCGCCACGGATTGGGGCCGAGGTGGTCACCGCCCAGCAGCACGAGGTCGGGGGGGCAGTTTTCCTGTGCGGCGAGGTCGCGGACGAGGGCGGCGAAATCGGCCGGAGTCATGCCGGTGTAGCCGCCCTGATGGTTGACCTGATTGCAGGTGGCTTCGATCAGCACGGGGGTGGCGTGGTCGCGGCCGAAGCGCAGGGCGGCGCGCAGAACGACCGGATGGGCCGAACAGACCGAGGTGATGCCGCGCGGGGTGCCATTGCGGCGCAGCGTGGCGAGGCTGGAGAGCGGGGTCATTTCCGAGCCGTCGCTGCGATGAAGGCATCGAGTTCGGCGCGGGTGCCTGCGCCCTCCATCGGGCCGAGGAAGGTGACGTTGCGTGCGCCTGCGGCATTGGCATAGGCGAGGGATTGCGCCACCGGCATGCCGAGGCGGCGGCAGGCGACATAGGCCCCGCCGAAGCAGTCGCCCGCGCCCGTCGGGTCGGTTTCCTGCACCGCAAAGGCGGGGCAATCGCTGCGCTGGCCGTCTGCGGTAAAGACGCTGGCCCCATCGGCCCCGCGTTTGAGCGCGATTTCCTTGACCCCGCGCGAAAAGAGGCGGTGCAGGGCGGCGGCCTCGCCTGTGACGCCCGCGGCGGCTTCAAGCTCGGCGCCCGAGGGAAGAAGCAGGTCGGCCTGAGCGACGAGCCGGTCGAAAAGGACGCGGGTCTCGGGTTCGGTCCTGAGTTCCTTGCGCAGGTTCGGGTCGACCGACAAGGAGCCGCCGCGCGCCTTTATGCGGGAGACGGCGGTTTCGATCACGGCGCGGGCGCTGGGCATCGTAAGCGCCGTGCCCATGACATGGATATGCCCCGCGCGGGCGATGGTGGCTTCGACGCCGGGGGTCAGGCCGAAGCGGGCGGCGGCGGATTTGGCGATGTTGAAGACGAAATCGCGCGAGCCGTCGGCGCGGTAGCGGACAAAGGCGCTGCCGGTGGGGAAATCGGGGTCGACCGAGATGGCCGTGATATCGACCCCGTCGCGGGCAAGGCGGGCGGTGTTGACGCGGCCGAAGTCGTCGTCGCCCACAGCGCCGATCATTGCCGCCGCACCGCCGATGCGGCCGCACTGGTCGATGAAGATCGCAGGCGCGCCGCTGGGAAAGGGACCGATGAGGGGCTGTGCCTCGGCAAAGCCGGTGCCGGTGGTGGTGGCGACGATCTCGACGAGGATTTCGCCGACGCAGATCGTCGGGCCAAGGGCATCGGGGGCGAGGGGGGAGGTCATGCTTCGGGGTCTTTCAAGGATCAGGCGGTATCGCGTTCGTCTTCGGATGTGTCGTCGAGGGCGAGGCTGTCGTTGGAGAGGGACAGGAAGCGTTGGTGCATCAGGCAGGCGGCGCCGAAGGCCGAGCCGAAATGCGGGTCGTCATCGACGAGAATGTCGGGGACGGGGAACATCGCGTTGCGTTCGCTGCCCATATGGGCGGCAAGGCGCGCGGCAACCATCGGGTAGAGCGCCGCGACCGAGCCGCCCAGAACGATGCGTTCGGGGTCGATCACCCGGCAGGCCTGCATCAGCGCATAGGCAAGGTTGCGCGACCAGTCCTCGGCCACGTTGACGGCGGCGGGAACGCGGTCGTTCACGTCGGTCAGGAAGGTGTCGAGGTCGGCATCGCTGCGGCCCGTGGCACTGCGGTATTGCGACAGGACGGCTTCGCGCCCGATGAGCTGTTCGAGTTTCTTGCCGTTGCTGCCCGGAACGAGGGTATGGCCGATTTCGCCCGCAAGGCCGTGGCCGCCGCGAAACAGCTTGCCGTCGATCACGATGCCGCCGCCGACGCCGGTTTCGAGGACGAGAAACAGCGTCACGCCGCTGCTTTTATGCTTGTAGCCGTCACCGATGGCGAAGGCGTTGGCGTCGTTCTCGACCGTGACGGGCACGTTGAGCGGTAGGAGGCTGCGGGCAATCTCGCCCAAAGGAATGTTCTGCCAGCCGATCAGCGGGGCGATGGCGACGATGCCTTCGCCGTAGATATGGGCCGGAACCGAAAGGCCGATGCCCTGACACTGGCCGAGACCCGACGGGCCGAGCGCGCCGAGGCCAAGGTCGGCCGCGGCCTGAACGGCGCTTTCGATGGGGGTTCCGGGGGCGGTGAAGGGGCGCGAGGCGCGGGCGCGGACCTTGCCCGTCAGGTCGATGACCACGGCTGCGATATGTTCGACACCGATTTCGATGCCGAGGAACAGGGCGGCGTCGGGGATCAGTTCGAGCAGGATGCCGGGGCGGCCCGCGCGGGCCTGATCGGGGCGTTTGGCGGCGTCATCCTCGACCTCGCGCACGAGGCCGCTTTCGGTGAGTTCGGCGACGATATGGCCCGAGGACGAGCGGTTGAGCCCCAGTTTGCGCGCAAGTTCGGCGCGGCTGAGTCTGCCGAAGCCGAACAGCGATTGTAGCGCCGCCACGACATTTGCCTGCCGGATGCGCCGCGGAGAGCTTCCGAAGGCCAGGATCTCGGTCAATTCCACACTCCGTCCTTGGGGCCTGCGCCTTGGCCCGGGGGGGCCGGGGCGCGGGGTCGTTCTGCCGTTCAGGGGCGGGCGTTGGTGGCGCGCCGCCGCTTGGCTTCGGCCTGCTTGAGTTCGATATAGGCTTTGGCATGGGCGGCAAGAGGATCGTTTTCGGTCCATGTGTCGCGCCAGATCGCGCAGGCGAGCGACAGGCCCTCGTCGACGACGGCGGTCGAGAAGCTTTCGAAGACGATGTCGCGCTGGTAGTCGATGTCGAGAAGGGCGTCGAAGATCAGGTCGAAGTTGATGACGCCGTCGCCCAGATAGCCGCGGTTGCTTTCGCCGATATGGAAGTATCCCAGCTTGTCACCCGCAAGGCGGATGGCGGCGGCGGGGTTGGCCTCTTCGATGTTCATGTGGAAGGTATCGAGGTGCAGGCGCAGGTGGTCCGAGCCGGTTTCCTGAATGAATTTAAGGCCCTGCGCCGTTGTGTTGAGAAGGTTCGTCTCGAAGCGGTTGACGACTTCGAGCACGAGGTCGACGCCGCATTCGCGGGCGAAATCGGCGCTGCGGCCCAAGGTTGCGACGCTGTTGTCCCATCCCTTGCGGGTGGGTTGGCGGTTGTATTTGGTATGCGCCGAGTAAAGGATGCCGCCGAGCTTGTTGCCGCCGATGTCACGCACGGCGCGCAGCGCATCGGCGAGCATGGCCTCGCCCGCCTTGACGGTGGCGGCGTCCTCGCTCGAGACGTCCTTGTCGACGGGCAGACCCATCGTCACGCCGATTTCGACATCGAGCGATTTTGCCAGCGCCGCGAGTTTGTCGAGGTTGAACCGTTCAGGGCGCAGGTAGGCGAATTCGATGGTGCGGTAGCCATGTTCGGCGGATTTGCGCAGGGCCATTTCCAGCCCTTCCTGGGTCTGCCCGCCGGTCCATACGAATGAGTGGATACCGAGTCGCCGCATCGAAGCCTCCAATATGTTTGTAAAGGCAACGAATGACTTTGGCGCGGCAATGTCAATATCCCCGCAGGTTTTTGCCCGATTAAGTGCATTTTTCTGCATTGCAGCGCATTTCTTCCGCAGTGCAATAAAAGATGTATGTTGACAGAAAGGTGAATGCGCGTAATTTGCTGTCATAAACAACATATATGGCGCCATCCGGTGCCGATCCTGAACGCGGAGGGGACAATGAAGGCGCAGTTGCGGATCGTCCCCGATTACGAGGTCATCCTGTGTCCGCCGGAAGAGAGTTTCCGTTGGTTCATGCACGATTATCCCTTCCGTCTGGCGAAGTGGAATTACCATCCGGAATATGAATTGCACCTGACGCGGCAGTCGTCGGGGACGATGATGGTGGGCGATTATCTGGGCGACTTCGAGCCCGGATCGCTGATTCTGACCGGTCCGAACGTGCCGCATAACTGGGTGAGCAACATTCCCCCCGGCGAGGTGATCGAGAACCGCGACATGCTGGTGCAGTTCACGCCGGATTTTGCCGAAAAGGTCGCGGGCCTGTGCCCCGAGATGCGGGCGATCCGCGCGCTGTTCGACGATGCCGCGCACGGGGTGGAGTTCTTCGGCGAGACGGCCGAGACCGGGCGGCGCGTGCTGGCCGAGATCGGGCAGGCCAGGGGCGGCGAGCGGGTCTTGCTGTTCCTGCGGCTGATGGACGGTCTGGCGCGCAATGTGGAAGAGCGGCGGCGGCTGTCGCGGCTGGCTCCGGCACGGCAGGCGCAATTGCCCAGCGGCATCGACGCCGCGCTGCGGTTCATGAACGAAACCCATGCCGAGGACATCGATCTGGCCACGGTGGCGGAACGGGCGGGGCTGACGGCGCAGAGTTTCTCGCGCCAGTTCCGGCGGCAGACGGGCTATTCCTTTGCCAGCTATCTGGTGCTGACGCGGGTCTATGCGGCCTGCACGCTGCTGACGCAGACGCACCAGCCCGTGACCGAGATCTGCTACGAGGTCGGGTTCAACAACATTGCCAATTTCAACCGGCAATTCCTGAAGATCTGCGGGCGCACGCCTTCGGACTACAGAAGAATCGCGCACCGGATCGGATCGGATGCGGTGATCGCCATGCCTTATACGGCCCGTTCCGCCGCCAATTCGGGCGGAAAAGTATAGGCGCGGCGCATTACGCGCGTGGCGGGGGGCGTTGCCTCCGGCCTAAGCTGAGAACGTCGGCGGGAGAGGAGCCCGGCGGCCTTTGACAAAGAAACAGAGTTTCGACCCGGACGCGCGGTGAATGCCGCTTTCCGGGAGCGGGAAACCCTTGTCCGGATGGAAGCGCCGGCGGGGCAATACGAAAAACCAAGCAAGGAGGAGTTGCGAATGTTTCTTAAACCCAAGGCAGGACTGACCGCACTGGCAGTCGCGCTGATGACCTCGGCTTTGCCGGCCCATGCCGATTTCTGGTCGGACGCAGGGGCAAAATACAAGGGCGTCGTGCTGCACGGCGTGACCGAAAGCAGCCCGCCGTCGGCCTATATCAAGGACGTGCTGGCGCCCGAGTTCGAGGCCAAGACCGGCATCAAGGTCGACATCGAAACCACCTCGTGGGACCAGATGTACGACAAGGCGATCAAGGACATGGAAGCCGGCACCGGCATCTATGACATGGTCTATATCGAGCAGGACATCATCTACGCCTATTTGCAGCGCAACTTCCTTGTGAACGTCTCGAAGGCGCTGGCGGACAACCCTGCCCTGAAGGCTCCGACCTATGACGAGAGCCATTTCACCACCTTTGCCAACTACTTCAAGAATGGCGACGGCGACCTGTTCGGCGTGCCGATGGAAGCCTTTATCAAGGTCTATCTCTACCGCACCGACCTGTTCAACGATCCGGCCATCCAGGCTGCGTTCAAGGAAAAGACCGGCGCGGACCTGAAGCCTGCGACGACCCACGAAGAATATACCGCCATCGCCGACTTCTTCACCGAATACGGCAAGGCGAACGGCCTCGAGCTTTGGGGTTCGACCGCGCAGGCCCATACCGGCCACCCGGCATCGTGGTACGAGTTCTTCGAGTCGGTCGCCCCGACCTTTGGCGTCTACAACTGGGGTATCGACGCGAGCAACAACTACGCCGCATCGGTCGCCAATGGCGGCACGATGAACAGCGACAAGGCCAAAGAAGCGCTGAAGTGGTGGCTGCACCTGCGCGACATCGCGCCGCCGGAATCGCCGCAGTCGACCTGGACCGAAACCGCGACCACCTTTGCGGCCGGTCGTGCGGCGCAGGGCCTGATCTACGGCGAAAACGCCGCATGGATCGCGTCGGATGCGTCGAAGTCGAAAGTCGTGGGCAATGTCGGCACGGCGCTTCCGCCGCTGTCGGATGGCGTGATGGCCGATGCCGAATCCGGCAAGGGCTATATTGGCTACTATGACGGCGGTGCCTTCGGTCTGCCGGCCTCGTCGAAGAACCAGGAAGCGGCGCTCTTGTTCCTGCAATACATCGGCCAGGACGAAGTCCAGCCGGGTTGGGCCGCCGCCGCTCCGCGGATCACCAACACGGCCACCTATGACGCACCGGTCGTGAAAGAGATGAATGCCAAGCTCGGCGGCTATTACGACATGCTGCGCGATCAGGGCAAACTCTTTGCCGGTGCGCCTCCGTATCCGTTCCACGCGCAGGTGCGTGAAGCGACCGCGCCGATCTTCTACGACATCCTGACCGGCAAGATCGGGCCGGATGAAGGTCTCGACGCGATGGCCGCCAAGGCAGAGGAAGAACTGACCTCGCTCGGCTACCGCAAGTAAGGGTCTGCTCCCTGACCCGGTATGGGCCGCCCCTGCTTGGGCGGCCCGTATTTTCCGACGCCACGGGCGGCGGATTCGTGATTACACTTCCCCACCAGAGATAGAGGGTGAACCAATGCAGTCGAAAAAGCTGGGCTGGCTGTTGCTGTCGCCGACCCTGTTCATCCTGGGTCTCTTCGGAATCTTTCCGTTCATCTATGTCCTGTGGGTGTCGTTCCACGAGTGGAACCCCTTTGCCGCAAACCCTGAAAAGCTGTTCAACTGGGCTGCGAACTACCGCAAACTTGTGTTCGACGCGCAATTCCTTGCCTCGCTCGGGGTGACGCTGGCCTTTGTTTTCTTTGCCGTCGTGTCGGAAGTGGTGATCGGCTATATCCTTGCGCAGGCCTTCATGAAGGACTTTCCCGGCAAGGCCTTTTTCCGCACCATCCACACGCTGCCGCTGATCATGGCGCCGATCATCGTCGGGTCGATCTGGAAGCTGATGACGACGCCGTCGATCGGGATCATTCCGCATCTGCTGAAGAATTTCGGGATCGACCTGAATATCGGGCAAAGCGCGATTGCGGCCTTTTGCATCACGGTCATCATGGACATCTGGCACTGGACCCCGCTGGTCACGCTGTCGCTGATCGCGGCGCTTGTGTCGCTGCCTGCGGACCCGTTCGAGCAGGCGCAGATCGACGGGGCGAACAAGCGGCAGATCTTCTGGCATATCACGCTGCCGATGATCCGCCCCGCGCTGATCGCCACGGTGTTCATCCGCCTTATGGATGCGATGCGGACGGTGGACGAGGTGCTGATGCTGACAGGCGGCGGCCCCGGATCGGCCACGCGCTATGTCGGCGTGCATATCTACAAAGAGGTCTTTCCCAAGACGAATTACGGCTATGGCTCGGCCATTTCGGTGATCGTCCTGTATCTGACAATCGTGATCTGCTGGCTGCTTTACACCAGCCTGATCGCCCCGCGTAACAAGAGAGGATGACCGTTATGAAGCGGAGTAACCCTTGGCTGGCCGTCGCTCTTTGGACGCTTATCAGCTTCCTGACGCTGTTTCCGATCTACTGGCTGTTCGTCATTTCGGTGAAACCTGCGGTCGACCTGTTCTCGACCCCCGATGTGCTGCTGACCTCGATCGACTGGCAGAACTATATCAAGGTGATGAACGACAGCACGCTGCGCGGCTATATGATGAATTCGCTCATCATCTCGACCGGCAATGCGGTTCTGGTGACGACGCTGGGGTTTCTTGCCTGCTATGCGCTGACGCGGTTCGATCTGGCGGGCAAGGAGAGCGTGTTCTTCTGGACCATCACGAACCGGATGGCCCCGCCGGCCGTGTTCCTGCTGCCGCTGTATCTGCTGCTGACGCAGGTTTACGTGATCGGCGATTTCAAGCTGGCCGATACGCATTTGGGCATGATCCTTGTCTATTGCACCTTTAACCTGCCCTTTGCGATCTGGACGCTGCGGCCCACGCTCGACGGCATTCCGAAAGAGTTGGACGAGGCGGCCTTTGTCGATGGCGCAAGTGCATGGCAGGTGATTTCGGTGGTGATCTTTCCGCTGGCGCGGCCCGGTCTGGCGGTGACGCTGATCCTGACATGGGTCTTTGCCTGGAACGAGTATCTGCTGGCGGCGACGCTGACCAACTTCAACGCCCGCACGCTGACCACCGGCCTGTCGGAATATGTGACCACCACGGGCACGGAATGGGGGATCATGGCTGCGATTTCGGTCTTTACGCTGATCCCCGCGCTGATCGTCTTTGGCATGGTGCAAAAGCATATCGTGGCCGGCCTGACCTTTGGCGCCGTGAAAGGATGATGCGATGAGCGACGATAAAGAAGCGGCAAAACCCGGCTTTCTGCCCATCGAGACGAACTGGTTCGACCGTCTGTTCATCTCGGTCGTGATCTGGGTGGCGCTGTCCCTGTTCTGGCTGCGGTTCATCGAGCCGCTCGGGCTTTCGGTCTGGATCGCGGCTGCAATTTCGGTCGCCCTTGGCGCCCATATCATTCGGAAGGGGTGAGCGATGGAAGCTCTTGTTCTTGAGAAGAAAATGGATCTGTCGCTGCGCGATTTCCCGATCGAGCGCGACGAGGTGATGGGGCCGCATGACGTGCGGATCAAGCTGCACACGGTGGGCATCTGCGGGTCGGATGTGCATTACTACACCCACGGCAAGATCGGCCCGTTCGAGGTGAAGGCGCCGATGATCCTGGGGCACGAGGCTTCGGGGACGGTGGTGGACTGCGGGGCGGCGGTGACCACGCTGAAGGTCGGGGACCGCGTCTGCATGGAGCCGGGGATACCCGATCCGAACAGCCGCGCGACGCGGCTCGGCATGTATAACATCGACCCTGCGGTGCGGTTCTGGGCGACGCCGCCGGTGCATGGCATCCTGCGCCCGTCATGCGTGCATCCCGAGGCCTTCACCTTCAAGCTGCCCGACAATGTCTCGTTCGCGGAAGGCGCGATGGTCGAGCCGCTGGCCGTGGGCGTGCATGCCGCGACCAAGGCCCGCATCCGCCCCGGCGATATCGCGCTGGTGATGGGGGCGGGGCCGATCGGGCTGGTGACCGCGCTGTCGGCGCTGGCCGCGGGCTGCGCGCGGGTGTTCGTGACCGACATCGACGATGCGAAGCTGGAAATCGCCGCGGGCCTTGGTCCGATCACGCCGATCAACGTGCTGAAGGAAAACATGGTCGAGCGCATCCGGCAGGCGACCGACGGCTGGGGCGTCGAGGTGGTGTTCGAGGCCACGGGCAGCCCGCAGGCGGCGGCTACGGTGTTCGAGCCGCTGTGCCCCGGCGGCTGCGTGGTGATGATCGGCGGGCAGCCGAACCCGATTTCCTATGATGCGGGGGCCGCGATGGTGCGCGAGGCGCGGGTGGAGAACATTTTCCGCTATGCCCATGTCTTTCCGCGTTGCGTGGCGATGCTGTCTTCGGGGGCTATCGACGTGAAACCGCTGCTCACCCGCAAATTCGACTTCAAGGACAGTGTGCGCGCGTTCGAGATCGCCGCTTCCGCGCCCAAGGGCGATGTGAAGATGCAGATCGAATTGCCGCAATAGAAAGGGACGACCATGGGAAATGTTCAGATCAAGGGCGTGACGAAAAGCTACGGCGGCGTCCGCGTGATGCATGGCGTCGATGTGGAAATCGAGGATGGCGAGTTCGTGGTGCTGGTCGGGCCTTCGGGCTGCGGCAAGTCGACCTTGCTGCGGATGATCGCTGGGCTTGAAGAGATCAGCGGCGGGCAGATCAGCATCGGCGGGCGGGTGGTCAACGACATTCCGCCGAAAGAGCGCGATATCGCGATGGTGTTCCAGTCTTACGCGCTTTACCCGCACAAGACCGTGGCCGAGAATATGGGGTTTCCGCTGTTGATGGCCAAGCGGCCCAAGGCCGAGATCGCGGAAAAGGTGAACCGCGCGGCGGAAATCCTTGATCTGACGAAATATCTTGACCGATACCCCAAGCAGTTGTCGGGCGGGCAGCGCCAGCGCGTGGCGATGGGGCGCGCCATCGTGCGCGATCCGCAGGTGTTTCTTTTCGACGAACCGCTGTCGAACCTTGACGCCAAGTTGCGCGTGACCATGCGGGTCGAGATCAAGGAATTGCACCAGAGGCTGAAGACCACGACCGTCTATGTCACGCATGACCAGATCGAGGCGATGACGATGGCCAACAAGATCGTCGTGATGCGCGACGGGCGGGTCGAGCAGATCGGGCGGCCCCTCGACCTGTATGACCGGCCCGTGAACCTGTTCGTTGCCGGATTCATCGGCAGCCCTGCGATGAATTTCCTGCAAGGCAAGGTGGCGACGAGGGACGGCCGTCAGGTGGTGCTGACCGATCAGGGGATCGCCCTGCCGCTGGATGGCGTGCAGGTCGAGGACGGGCGCGCGGTGACCTATGGCATCCGGCCCGAGCATATCACCATCGGCGAGGGGGGCATTCCGGTCGATGTGTCGGTCTTTGAGCCGACGGGATCGGAGACGCTGATTTTCGGACGGGTCGGGGGCGTGCCCATCGATGCGCTGGTGCGCGAACGGATCGAGGAGGAACCCGGCAAGACGATGTCGTTCCGGCTTGATCCGCGCAAGGCGCATGTCTTCGATCAGGTCACGGGCCAGCGGTTGTAAGGAGCGGGACATGGATTTCACGGGAAAGCGGGTCATCGTCACCGGAGCGGGCAAGGGGATCGGGCGGGTGATTGCCGAAATCCTGACGGCGCGGGGGGCATCGGTCATCGCGCTGACGCGCAGTGCTGCGGATGTCGAGGCGCTGCGCAAGGATCTGGGCTGCGTGGCCATTCAGGTCGATCTGGCCGATGCCGAGGCCACGCGGGCGGCGGCGCGGGCGGCGATACCTGCCGACCTGCTGGTCAATTGTGCGGGCACGACCGAGTTGCAGCCCTTTCTGGATACCACGGTGGAAGCCTTTGACCATCTGATGGCGGTCAACACCCGTGCGCCGATGATCGTGGCGCAGGAATATGCGCGCGAGCGGATCGCGGCAGGCAAGGGCGGGGCCATCGTCAACGTCTCGTCCGTGGCCTCGTTCATCGGGATTCCGGACCATGCGGCCTATTGCGCATCGAAGGGCGGGTTGGACGGGTTGACGCGGGTGATGGCCAAGGAGTTGGCGCCCAAGGGCATTCGCGTCAATGCCGTGAACCCGACGGTGACGCTGACGCCGATGGCGGTCAAGGCGTGGAGCGACCCGCAGAAGGCGGCGGGAATGCTGAACCGGATTCCGGTCGGCCGTTTCGCGGAATCCTCGGATGTTGCCGAAGTCGTGCTGTTCCTGCTTTCGGACGAGGCGGCGATGGTCAACGGGCTTGCGATGCCGGTCGATGGCGGATTCATGATCGGATGAGGCCGGACGGGAACGGGGACGGGAACGGGAACGGGGACGGGGACGGGGTGCGGCTTTCGGGGATCGAGGGGTTTCTGTTCGACATGGACGGGACGATCCTGACCTCGATCCCGCCGGTGGTGCGGGCATGGACGGCATGGGCCGAACGGATCGGTGCGGATGCCGATGCGGTGATGGGCTTCATGCACGGGCGGCGGGCGGTGGATACGATCGAGCGCTTCTCGCCCGCGGGCACGGACATCGCCGCCGAGGTGCGCTGGCTTGATGCGCGGGAACATGCGGATCTGGACGGGGTGGCCGAGATTGCGGGCGCGGGCGATTTTCTGCGCGCCTTGCCGCCGGATCGCTGGGGGATCGTCACCTCGGCCAACCGGGCGCTGGCTTTGGCGCGGATCGGGGCGGCGGGATTGCCGCTGCCGCGCCTGCTGGTGTCATCGGACGATGTGACGGCGGGCAAGCCCGATCCGCAGGGCTACCGGATGGCGGCGGCGCGGCTGGGCGTCGATCCGGCGGCCTGCGTGGTGTTCGAGGATGTGACGGCGGGCATCATTGCGGGCGCTGCCGCCGGAGCGCGGGTCATCCGCATCGCGGGAGAGCATGGCGAGGACAGTGCCTTGGCCGTGGCGGCCATTGACGGATACGGGCAGGCGACGTTGCTGGCCGAGGGCGGGGCATGGGCCTTGCACCTGTCCGGCGCGGGGCGTGGCTAGGACAGCGACCAGTCCTGCAAGGAGCGTTCGGTAAAGGCCCAGTCGCGGAAGGCCCGCGCCCGTGCCTGCATCTGCGCCGGGCCGGGTGGCCCCCAGAGCAGGAAATAGCCGGTGTCTTCCAGCACCATCACGTCGGACAGGCGGACCAGACGCTGCGCCTCGATATCGGCGCGGACCATCGCGAGCGGGCAGAGGGCCACACCCTGACCCGAAAGGGCGGCGGCGCGGAGCAGGTTGAAATCCTCGAAGATCGGGCCGGTGGTCGGGGCGGGCTGCGCTGCCTTGGCGCGGTCGAACCACTCTTTCCAGCCGGTGTGATCGGTGTCGTGGAGCAGCCCCAGTTTGGCGATGGCCGAGGGCGTGTCATCTGCGGTTGCGATCTGTCGGGCCAGTGCAGGGCTGCAGACCGGAACGCAATGTCCCGGCAGGAAGGGTTCGATCCGCGCGCCGGGCAGCGATGCGCCGCCCTTGGAGAAGGCAAAGGCCATGTGGACATCGCGGAAGTCGATGTCGCGCCCGTGCAGGGCATAGACGATGCGGACGTCGATGTCCGGATGGGCGGCGCGGAAGCCTGCGAGGCGGGGAATGAGCCAGAGCAGGGCGATCGAGGGAATGGCCGCGACGACGAGCGGTTGGATCGTGTTCACCGCGCGGGCGCGCTGGCAGGCGGCCGAAATCTGGCTGAAGGACAGTGACAGGGTGCTGGCCAGTTCCTCGGCGAAGGGCAGGGGTTTGGGGCGGTTGCCGTCGCGGGTGAAGAGGGGGGTGCCGAACCACTCTTCGAGATGGCGGATCTGGTGGCTGACGGCGCTTTGGGTGACGTAAAGCTGGTCGGCGGCGGCTTTGAACGAGCCTGTCCTTACGACTGCCTCGAAGGCGCGCAGGGCGGTGAGGGGAAGAAAATCGGCCATCGGGTCCGCATGAGTTTTTCTCATACTCGGGCAAACGGGCCGTTCGGGCAAGAGGGGCGGAGGGGGAGGTCAGGCCCATCCCGCCAGATGCAGGGCAAGGCCGGCGGCGGCGGCCCCCGCAAGGACGGTTGCCGTGCCGAGTTTGAAGCGGAACACGGCTGTGAGCGCGAGGGCCGAAAGGGCTGCGGCGGGCCAGTTGGTCGAGGACAGGACCGGCAGTTCGAGGCTGAGCGGGCCTGCCGTGACGCGGGCGGTCGCGGTCCAGAGCACATGGATGGCGAACCAGAGGGCGAGGTTCAGGATCACGCCGACGACGGCGGCGGTGACAGCGGTCAGGGCGGCGGCGAGGGCGGTGTTGCGGCGCAACCCCTCCATGAAGGGCGCGCCGAGGAAGATCCACGCGAAGCAGGGGGCAAAGGTGACCCATGTGGCAAGCAGGCCGCCAAGGGTTCCGGCAAGCAGGGGGGACGACCAACCCGCATCGCGGAACGCGCCCATGAAGCCCACGAATTGCAGCACCATGATCAGCGGGCCGGGGGTGGTTTCGGCCATGCCGAGGCCGTCGATCATCTCGCCCGGTTGCAGCCAGCCATAGGTGCCGACGGCTTCCTGCGCGACCCATGCCAGCACGGCATAGGCCCCGCCGAAGGTGAGGACGGCGAGTTTCGAGAAATAGGTGGCGATGTCGGCAAAGACGCTGCCGGGGGCAAGCAGGACAAGGCAGGCGACAGGAAGCAGCCAGAGCAGGAGGGCCACGACCCCCGCACGAAGGGCGTTGCGCTGCGCGGTCGGGGGAAGGGCGAGGTCTTCGCCCAGCAGGGTTACGGCATCGGGCACATGCGGGCCTGACCCCGCCCCGTGACCGCCCGCGCCGCGAAAGCCTGCCACGCCCGCCGCCGATCCGGCCCAGCCGACCAGTGCGGCGGCGGCCACGATGAGAGGGAAGGGCAGCGAGAAGGCGAAGAGCGCGAGGAAGGATGCGGCGGCGACCACGCGCAGGGCGCCGGTCCTGAGCGCCCGTTTGCCGACGCGGACTACGGCTTGAAGCACGATGGCCAGCACCGCGGCCTTGAGGCCGAAGAACAGGGCCGCGACGATGCCGACCCCGCCCCAGATGGCATAGACCCAGCTCAGCCCCATGATGGCGAGGATGCCGGGCAGGATGAACAGACCGCCCGCGACCAGCGCCCCGCGCACGCCGTGCATGAGCCAGCCGATATAGGTGGCGAGTTGCTGGGCCTCGGGGCCGGGAAGAAGCATGCAGAAGTTGAGGGCGTGCAGGAAACGGCCATCGCCGAGCCAGCGCTTTTCCTCGACAAGGATGCGGTGCATGACGGCGATCTGTCCGGCCGGACCGCCGAAGGACAGGGCGGCGATGCGCGCCCAGACCTTTGTCGCCTCGGTCAGGGTGGGGTGCGGGGGATGGTCGGTCATGGCACCCTGTCGCGGAAGGTCATTTCCGAGGGGCATATTGCGCCCGCTGCGACGGTTTCAAGACGGATCGGGCATAAGAACGGGCGGCAAGGGATATTCGGGGGATTTTCCCTGTTTCGGGCCGTCTGGCGAAACCGTTTTTCTGCGGTCAGCCCATCCGTCCCATGCGACCGCCGCGCCGCTTGGCAAGGCGGGGGGCGCGGGCGGGGAGTTCTGCCATGATGGTGCTGCGTTCGGCAGGCGAGAGGCGCGACCACTGCGAGATTTCGTCGATGGTGCGGAAACAGCCGACGCAGATGCGTTCGGCGGGATGGATGGTGCAGAGCTTGATGCAGGGCGACTGGACCTCGTCGCGCTGCCAGACATCATCCTTCACGGGGTTGCTCCATACGCGACATGTGACCGAGGCGATCCAATGCTCCTTGCAGGATATAGCCTGCGGCGACCTGATCGATCACCTCTTTCCGACGCTTTCGCGACGTATCCGCCTCGAGCAGTGCCCTTTCTGCCGCAACGGTCGAGAGGCGTTCGTCCCAATAGGTGATGGGAAGGTCGGTCAGACGCGAGAGGTTGCGGGCAAAGGCGCGGGTGGCTTGCACGCGCGGGCCTTCGGAACCGTCCATGTTGAGCGGCAGGCCGAGGATCAGCCCATGCACGCCCCGCTTGGCGCAAAGCTCGAGCAGGGCTGCGGCATCGAGGGTGAATTTGACGCGGCGGATCACCTCGATCGGGGTGGCGACCGAACGGCGCAGGTCCGAGAGGGCGACGCCGATGGTCTTGTCGCCGAAGTCCAGCCCCGCGATGGCGCGGTTGGGCGGAAGGGTGGCCGCGAAATCGGCAAGCGTTTCGTGGATCATGGGGTGAGGCCCGCGTTCAGGGCGGCTTCCTTGAGGAAGCCTTGCTCGGAGGGGCGGCCCTCGAATTTCGCAAGCGCCTCGGTGTAGATTTTCTGCGCCTCGTCCTTGCGGTCAAGCACGCCGAGCGAGGTGATGAGCTTGGCCCAATCCTCGACCGGTCCGCCCTCGGTCGCGAGACTGTCGCCGAGTTGGGCGACCATGCCTTCGATCATGGCCTGACGGTCGCCTGCGGACATGTCCTGCGCCGCGGCCACGGCTCCGGCGTCGGGGCCTTTGGCATCGGGGAGGGTAAAGTTGATGCCGGCGCGGAAGGCCACGTCCTCGATCTGGGCGCGGACGGGTTCCATCCAGGGCGCATCGGCGGGGCCGTCGAGCAGCGGTTGCCACAGTTCGAAGGTGCGGTCGAAGCGGCCCACCTGTGCGGCCATGACGCCGTAGTAATAGCGGGCGGTCGGGTTCGATGCGTCGAGGGTGAGGGCGGCGGTGAGTTCGGCCTCGGCCTCGGGCGAGACAAGGCCGCCGGTGGCCATGACCATCACCTCGGCCAAGGCGGCGTGGTCCTCGGCGGTGGCGGATTTGCCCTTGAGGGCGATCAGTTTCTCCATCGCCGCGCGTGAGGCCGCGAGATTGCCCAAGCGGGCTTCGTTTGCGGCCAGAAGTTCAAGTCCGCGCTGGTCGTCCGGGCGGGTTTTCATGGCGGCGCGGAGTTCGTCCATCAGCTTGGCGAAGGCCGGATCGACGGGAGGAGCCTCGGGTTTGGGGGCATCGGCCTCCATCTGCGCTTGCGAGGGGCGCTTGGCGCGCATCTCGTCGGACATGGCGAGGCGTTCGGCAAGCGGCAGGTCGGGGTAGCCCGGTGCGCCAAGGCGGTCGTAGACGAGGGCCGAAGCGCCAAGCACGGGAAGGGCCAGAAGAAGCGCGAGGCGGGTCGCGCTGCGTGACGGTGGCGCGGCTTCGGCGCTGGCCTTGCGGTCGGCATCGAGCAGGCGGCGCGAGATTTCGGTGCGCAGGCGGGCGGCTTCCTCGGCGGGAAGG
Source organism: Paragemmobacter straminiformis (assembly GCF_014243445.1). Lineage (GTDB taxonomy): Bacteria > Pseudomonadota > Alphaproteobacteria > Rhodobacterales > Rhodobacteraceae > Paragemmobacter > Paragemmobacter straminiformis. Next base: position 949,076 of record NZ_JACLQD010000002.1, on the reverse strand, counting down.
GTGCCGCGGGCGAGGTCGCGGTCCACCTCGGCCAGCTGGTCGCGGTAGACCTGAAGGTCATAGGAGGCGGCGGGGGCGATTGCGGGGCCAGCGCGCAGCAGGGCGCGGTAGATCGTGGCGGCCACGGCGAGAACCATCGCGGCGGCGGCAAGCCAGAATTGCCAGTTATCCATGCGTGACCTGCAAAAGAGCGCCCCTTGTGCCGCGCTGTGCCTGCGGCTTCGGCCTTGCATGTAATGCGGATCGGCGCGGGGAAAAAGCCAAAGAAACGGGAAAGTGAGGGTTTGGGCGGTTGCGCTGCGCTTTGTCGCGGCATGTGTCGCAAAATTCCCGATTGTGCCGCTTGCAGGGATGGTCCATGCGGGGCGATCAGGCCAGAAGAACGGCCAGAGTTATATGCACTTGTCCGGCGCCACGGGAGTCACACCATGAAACGCTATTCCGTCTTTGCCATCGCCCGCGAAGCGATGCGCCATCATACCGGCTGGGAGCGGGCCTGGCGCAGCCCCGAGCCGAAAAAGCAATACGATGTCGTGATCGTCGGGGCAGGCGGCCACGGGCTGGCGACGGCCTATTACCTTGGCAAGAACTTCGGCATCACCAATGTCGCGGTGATCGAAAAGGGCTGGCTTGGTGGTGGCAACACGGGGCGCAACACCACGATCATCCGGTCGAACTATCTTCAGGACCCGTCGGCGGCGATCTATGAAAAGGCGCGCAGCCTGTACGAGACGCTGAGCCAGGACCTGAACTACAACGTCATGTTCAGCCCGCGCGGCCTGCTGATGCTGGCCCAGACGCACCACGAGGTGCGCGGCTACCTGCGGACCGTTCACGCCAATGCGTTGCAGGGTGTCGCGACCGAATGGATCGAACCTGCCCGTGTCAAGGAGCTGGTGCCGATCATCAACATCGACGGGCCGCGCTATCCGGTGCTGGGGGCGCTGTATCAGGCGCGCGGCGGCACTGCCCGGCATGACGCGGTGGCCTGGGGCTATGCGCGGGCCTGTTCGGCGATGGGGATGGACATCATCCAGCAATGCGAGGTGAAGGGCGTGCGGTCGGAAGGCGGTGCCGTAACCGGTGTGGACACGACCAAGGGCTTCATCGGCACGAAGAAGCTGGGGATCGTGGTCGCTGGCCATTCGGGGCAGGTCGCGGATATGGCGGGCTTCCGTCTGCCGGTGGAAGCGGTGGCGCTTCAGGCGCTGGTGTCCGAGCCGATCAAGCCCTGCATGGATGTGGTCGTGATGGCCAATACGGTGCATGGCTATATGAGCCAGTCGGACAAGGGCGAAATGGTGATCGGCGGCGGCACCGACGGGTTCAACAACTTTACCCAGCGCGGCAGTTTCCATCATATCGAGGAGACGCTGCGGGCGCTGATCGAGACCTTCCCGATGATCAGCCGGCTGAAGATGCTGCGCCAGTGGGGCGGCATCGTCGACATGACGGGCGACCGTTCGCCCATCATCTCGAAAACCCCGCTGGGCAACTGCTTCATCAACTGCGGCTGGGGCACGGGCGGCTTCAAGGCCATTCCGGGTTCGGGCTGGGCGATGGCCGAGCTGATGGCCAAGGGCGAGCCGGGGGCCTTGGCCAAGGACTTCAGCATGTGGCGCTTCAAGGAGGGCCAGTTCATCGACGAGTCGGTGGCGGCAGGGGTGGCGCATTGATGTCGCCGCACGGAATGGAGACGCAAATTCCTTTGAAGGAATTTGCAAAGGTTTTCGAAAACTTTTGCGGCTGTGCCGCTGAAATGGAGCGCCAAGATGCTCGTTCTTGAATGTCCCTATTGCGGCGTGAAGGCCGAAGAAACCGAACTCTCGCCCGGATACGAGGCGCATCTGAAGCGCTTCGGACCGGGATCGTCCGACGAGGAGTTCGAAAGCTACATGTTCGCCCGGAAGAACCCCAAGGGGGTGCATTTCGAGCGCTGGCGTCATGTCTATGGTTGCGGGAAATGGTTCCTTGCCGCGCGCTGCACGGCAACGCTCGAGGTGTTCGGAACATATCCCGCGCAATCCTCGGAACCGCCTGCCGATCTGGTGGCGAAGATCAAGGCCAAGCGGCCGGACTGGAAGGGTTACAAATGAGCACCCGTCTTGCAAAGGGCGGCCGGTTGATCGACCGGACCGCGACACAGGAATTCTCTTTCAACGGCAAGCGGTTGAAGGGTTTCAAGGGCGATACGCTGGCGGCTGCCCTGCTTGCCAACGACCAGATGCTGGTGGGGCGTTCGTTCAAGTATCACCGCCCGCGCGGCATCGTGGCCGCAGGGCCGGAAGAGCCGAACGCGCTGGTCAACCTTGGCCGTGGCGGGCGGTTCGAGCCGAACCAGCGTGTCACGACGACCGAGCTTTTCGAAGGGCTCGAGGCCAAGAGCCAGAACCATTGGCCCAGCCTCGAATTCGATGTGGGCGTGGTGAACAACTATGTCGCGCGGTTCCTGCCGGCGGGGTTCTACTACAAGACCTTCATCCATCCGCGCCCCTTCTGGAAGCATGTCTTCGAGCCGATCATCCGCCAGTCGGCGGGTCTGGGCGCGGCACCCAAGGACCGTGACGCGGACCGTTACGAGCAGGCCTATGCCTTTTGCGACCTGCTGGTCGTGGGCGGCGGCATTGCCGGTTTGCAGGCGGCGCTGGTGGCGGGCCGTGCCGGTGCGCGGGTCATCCTGCTGGAGCAGACCGCGCATTTCGGGGGCCGTGCGGTTGTCGACGGCGAGGTGATCGACGGCAAGCCTGCCGATGCTTTCGTCACGGCGGCGCTGGCCGAGCTGGGCGGCATGGCAAATGTCACCGTCAAGGCGCGGACAATGGGCGCGGGCGTCTATGACCACGGCTATGTGCTGGCCGACGAGAAGGTCGCAGACCACACGCCGGGCGACGGGCGGCCCAAGCACCGCCTGTGGCGCATCCGTGCGGGCAAGATCCTGACGGCAACGGGGGCCATCGAGCGGCCGCTGTCCTTTGCCGGAAACGATATTCCGGGCGTGATGCTGGCGGCTTCGGTGCGTGACTATGTGGTGAATTTTGCCGTCTCGCCGGCGGATCGCACGGTCGTTGTCACCAACAACGACGATGCTTACCGGACGGCGATTGCGCTGAAAGAGGCGGGGCTGGCGGTTCCGGCCATCATCGACGCGCGGAGCAATGTGACGGGCGAGTTGCCGGCCAGGGCGCGCAGCTTGGGCATCCGCATCGAAGCGGGGCGCGGGGTTGCCAAGGTTCTGGGCGGCAAGCGTGTCACCGGCGTGTCGATCTGCCTGCAGGCGGGCGAGGGTGCGGTGATCGACGAGATCGCCTGCGATGCTGTGGCCATGTCGGGCGGCTGGTCGCCCGTGGTCCATCTGTGGAGCCATTGCGGCGGCAAGCTGAACTGGGACACGACCAACGCCCATTTCCGCCCCGATGCGGCGCGGCCCCCGCTGAACCATGACGGCGGCGCGATGGTCTATGCCGCGGGCATCGCAAACGGAGCCATGACCACGGCTGCGGTGCTTGCCGATGCCGATGCGCAGGCGCAGGCGGCGGTCACGGCGCTGGGGATGGCGCCGAAACCTGCCGAGCTGCCCTACGCCGCGCCCGTGGTCGAGGGCGCGATGGAAGCGGTCTGGATCATGCCGCAGGGTGCCACCGCACCGCTGAAATCGAAGATGTGGCTCGACTACCAGAACGACGTGAAGGTGTCGGACGTGCAGCTTGCCGCGCGCGAGGGCTACGAGTCGGTCGAACACACCAAGCGCTACACCACGCTGGGCATGGCGACGGATCAGGGAAAACTGTCCAACATCAACGGGCTGGCGGTTCTTGCCGGGGCGCTGAACGAGGATATCCCGCAGGTGGGAACCACCACCTTCCGCCCGCCCTATACGCCCGTGACGCTTGGCGCGCTGGCGGGCGAGGCGCGGGGCGAGATCTTCCAGCCTCTGCGCCGCACGCCGATGCACGCCTGGCACGAGAAGAACGGGGCCTATATGGAACCCGTGGGTCTGTGGCGCCGTCCCTATACCTTCCCGCGCACGGGCGAGACGCATGAGCAGGCCGTGCATCGCGAGGTGCTGAACACCCGCGAGAAACTGGGGCTGCTGGATGCCTCGACCCTTGGCAAGATCATCGTCAAGGGGCCGGATGCGGGGCGTTTCCTCGACATGCTCTACACGGGTGTGATGAGCACGCTGCCGATCGGCAAATGCCGCTACGGTCTGATGTGCAACGAGCAGGGCTTCCTGTCGGATGACGGCGTGGTCGCGCGGATCGACGAGGAGACGTGGCTGTGCCACACCACCTCGGGCGGGGCGGATCGCATCCATGCCTGGATGGAAGACTGGTTGCAGTGCGAATGGTGGGACTGGAAGGTCTATACCGCCAACGTGACCGAGCAATACGCGCAGGTCGCGGTCGTCGGCCCCAATGCGCGCAAGCTGTTGGAAAAGCTGGGCGGAATGGATGTGTCGAAAGAGGCGCTTCCCTTCATGCAATGGGCGGATGGCACGCTGGGGGGCTTTCCTGTCCGGGTTTACCGCATCTCGTTCTCGGGCGAGCTGTCCTACGAGATCGCGGTTCCGGCAAGCCACGGCGCTGCGTTCTGGGAGGCCTGCCACAAGGCGGGAGCGGAATTCGGCGCGATGCCCTATGGCACGGAAGCGTTGCACATCATGCGGGCCGAGAAGGGCTTCATCATGATCGGCGACGAAACCGACGGCACGGTCATTCCGCAGGACCTGAACCTCGACTGGGCGATTTCCAAGAAGAAGGACGACTTCCTTGGCAAGCGCGGCCAGCAACGCAACCACCTTGCCAGCCCCGACCGCTGGAAGCTGGTGGGTTTCGAGGCGCTGGACGGATCGGTCATTCCGGACGGGGCCTATGTGGTGGATAGCGGCGTGAACGGGAACGGGCAGCGCAACGTGCAGGGGCGCATCACCTCGACCTACTTCTCGCCCACGCTGAAGAAGGGCATCGCCATGGGCCTGCTGAAGCACGGACCCAAGCGGATGGGCGAGGTGGTCGAGTTCGGCACCTTCAAGAACGGCGTTCAGGGTACGCTGAAGGCGCGGGTCGTGGATCCGGTCTTCTTTGACAAGGACGGGGAGAAGCAGAATGTCTGATCCGGTAAGCGCGCTGGGTGGCGCAACCTTCGACGGCTTCGCGAGAGTGCGCGAGATCGGCCCGATCGGGATGGTCACGCTGCGGGCCAAGGACGTGGCGGGACTGGCCGAAGCGGTCAAGGCCGTGACCGGCACGGCACTTCCGGCCCCGCGCAAGATCGAAGTGGCGGGCGAGCGGGCCTGCGGCTGGATGAGCCCTGACGAATATCTGCTTGTCCTGCCCTATGCCGAAGCGGGGGCTGCCATCGCCTCGCTGTCCAAAGCATTGGCCGGGCAGCATTTCCTTGCCGCCGACGTGTCGGACGCCCGCGCGGTGTTCCGTGTCGAGGGGGAGAAGGCGGCGCAGGTTCTGGCGAAGCTTTCGCCTGTGGATTTTGCCGCGCTGCAACCGGGCGAATTGCGCCGGACGCGGGCGGCACAGGTGGCGGCGGCCTTCTGGGCCGATGGCGACGGTTTCACCGTGGTCTGCTTCCGCTCGGTCGGGAAATACGTCTTCGACCTGCTTGCAAGCTCGGCCATGGCGGGGTCGGAACTGGCCTGAGCCTGCGATTTTTCTGCGAAAAATCCGGCCCGTCGCGGTGAAGCCCGCGGCGGGCCTTTTCCTGTTCACACCCGCATAAATATCCTCGGGGGGCGGCGCGGCACGCGCCGTGGGGGGCAGACGGCCCCCCGCGACAGGGTTCGGGCCGGGTGCGACCTGTGAAGGCTGCGGGATTTTTCGCAGAAAAATCGGCTTCGTGCCAATCCTTGCGCGCGGTCCGGTTGACCGCGCGCCGCGGTTTCGGGCAGTCTTTGAAGGGCTTAATTATTTTTAACAGGATTGGTCTGATGCGTTTCGGATTTCTGGCGGCGCTGCTGTCACTCTCGCTTTTCCCGGCGCAGGTCGCCTCGGCCGCGGTCTATGACTGCGCGCTCGAGCAACTGGGTGCGAATATGGGATGGGTGCCGCCCAATGTGGTCGTGGCGCATGACGAGGCGGCGGGAAGCGCCAAGGTCAATGACGGCATCATCCTTGCCGTGGTCGGCCAGCCCATCGATGCCAAGGTCGAGACCGACAATGCCAAGCGCACCACGCTGTCATGGAATGTCCTGACCAAGGACGACAGCCAGCAAGGGGTGCGGATGATGTACCGCCTGACCATCGTGAAGGCCGATCTTTCCGCGCGGATCAAGGTTTTGCCCGGCGGCTACGGCAACAACTTCGATGCGGGCGGTGCCTGCAAGCGCGTCGCGGACTGAGGCGGGCGCGGGCGTGCCGCGCCGTTGCGGGTGGCCCGATACCGGACCGATACTGGTCCTGCGTGGAACGCGAGGGGCCGCTTGGGGTTGACCTTGGCGCGGGTTGCACCCTTATTGCATTCAATCGAACGCACAGCCGAACAGGAGACTTCCAATGGCCTTCACCCTTCCCGATCTGCCCTATTCCCATGACGCTCTGGCACCGCTCGGCATGTCGCGCGAGACGCTGGAATATCACCACGACCTGCACCACAAGGCCTATGTCGACAACGGCAACAAGCTGATCGCGGGCACCGAGTGGGAAGCGAAGTCGCTCGAGGATATCGTGCGCGGCACCTATCAGGCCGGGGCCGTGGCACAGAACGGCATTTTCAACAATGCCAGCCAGCACTGGAACCACAACCTGTTCTGGGAAGTGATGGGTCCGGGCGAGGCCAAGGCGATTCCGGGCGCGCTGGAAAAGGCGCTGGTCGAGGCCTTCGGGTCGGTCGCGAAGTTCAAGGAAGATTTCGCCGCTGCCGGTGCGGGCCAGTTCGGTTCGGGCTGGGCCTGGCTGGTCAAGGACAAGGACGGGTCGCTGAAAGTGACCAAGACCGAGAACGGGGTCAACCCGCTCTGCTTCGGCCAGACCGCGCTTTTGGGCTGCGATGTCTGGGAGCATTCCTACTACATCGACTTCCGCAACAAGCGTCCCGCCTATCTGACCAACTTCCTCGAGAAACTGGTCAACTGGGAAGCGGTTGCAGCCAAGCTCTGACCGGCCAATCGGTCGACACGGAACATGGCCCGTCGCAGGACACTGCGGCGGGCTTTTTCCTGCGCGCGCGGGAGAGGTTGCAGCCGCCGGGAGGGCTGTCTGCCCTCCCGGACCCACCCGAGGATATTTGGGGCAAGAGGAAGCGGGGCGGGCGGGAGTGGCGCGGGCGGGAGCGGGGCGGGAATGGCCTTGTGTTTGTCGTGCCTTGGCTTGCGGCGGCCTGCGAGGGGTGCGAGGAGGAGCGCGCAGCGGGAGGGCAGTCGGTGGGCGAGGCGGGCAAGGGAATCGTGGCGATCATGGCGGCCTGCCTGATCTGGGGGCTGGCGCCGATCTATTACCGGCTTGTCGATGTGCCGCCGATGGAGATGCTGGCGCATCGCACGCTGTGGACGCTGCTGTTCTTCGGTTTGCTGCTGGCGGTGCAGGGGCGGTTCCGGGCGGTGCCTGCGTTGATTGCCGGACCGCATCGGCTGCGGGTCTGGCTGGCGGCGGCGATCGTGTCGTTCAACTGGGGATTCTTCATCTGGGCGGTGAAGGGGGGCTATGCGCTGGAAGCGAGCCTTGGCTATTACATCTTTCCGCTGGTCGCCGTGGTTCTGGGCGTGGTTGTCCTGCGCGAGCGGTTGAGCATTGGGCAGGGGCTTGCGGTGGCCCTTGCGGCGGCGGCGGTGGGGGTTTTGACCTACGGGCTGGGGGTCGCGCCCTGGGTGGCGCTTGGACTGGCCTTTTCCTTTGCGCCCTACATGCTGTTGAAAAAGCGCCTCGACGCGCCTGCGGTCGTTTCGGTCACGGCCGAGGTCGCCTTGATGGCGCCCTTTGCCATCGGCCTTTTGGCGATGCAATGGGCCGGAGTGGTGCAGGGCGGGGCCTTTGGACGCGATGCGGGCATCAGCCTTCTGCTGCCCGTCACGGGGTTGATCACGGGCGGGCCGCTGATCCTGTTCTCGTGGGGGGCAAAGCGGGTGCGGCTGTCGACGCTGGGCCTTGTGCAATATCTGAACCCGACCTTGCAGATGCTTTCGGCGGTGGTCGTGTTCGCGGAGCCGTTCACCTTTTGGCACCGGATCGCCTTTGGCATGATCTGGGCAGGTCTGGCGGCCTATAGTTTCGAAAGCTGGCGTCAGGACAGGGCGGCGCGGAGTGCGGCGGTGAGCGACGGCGCATCGGGCACGGTGGTGTAGAAGTCGCGCATCGTCGCTTCGGCAAAGCCCTGCGCGATGATGTGGTCGATCAGCGCGGTGAGCGGGCGCCAGTAGCCGTTGGTGTCGAGCAGGAAGATAGGCTTCCTGTGCAGGCCGATCTGGCGCCATGTCAGCACCTCGAAGAACTCGTCGAGCGATCCCGCGCCGCCGGGCAGGACGACGATGGCGTCGGAGTTCATGAACATGACCTTCTTGCGTTCGTGCATGTCCTCGGTGATGACGAATTGCGCAAGGTCGCGCTTGCCCTTTTCGCGGCCGAGCAGGTGGGTGGGAATCACGCCCATCGTCTTTGCCCCCGCGGCGAGGGCGGCGCGGGCGGTTTCGCCCATCAGGCCCACGTCGCCCGCCCCGTAGACCAGCCGCCAGCCGTTTTCCGCGATGGCCGTGCCGAGGGCGCGGGCTTCGGCGGCATAGGCGGGGTCTTGACCGGAACGTGAGCCGCAGAAGACACAGACGGAGCGGAGCGTGGACATGGGCGCGGGTTTCCTTGGCGGGAATTGTCTTTGATCGTGGTATCGGGATTTGACTACAAAGGAAAGAAGGGCTCCGTTCAGGGGGCTTGAGGTCGGGGGAAGGTTCTATGGCGGCTTGGTCTGAGATGTCGGTCGGGGCACGTGTCGGTGCGGTTGCAGGGGTGGCGGCTGTTGTCGCGGCGATCCTGTGGGGGGCGTGGTCGGTGCGACCCGCGCCGCAGGAGGCGGCGGTGACGGAAGCCGCGCCGGAGGCGACGCCAGCGCCCGAGGCAACGCAAGCGCCCGAGCCGACGCCCGAGGCCGTGGCCACGCCCGAACCCGCGCCGAGTGTCGAGCCTGCCGCGACGCCGGAGCCTGCCGCGACGCCAGAGCCGGAGGCAACGCCGGAGCCCGAGGCGACACCCGGGGCAAGCACGGATGATGCGGCAGCGGAGGGGGGCGCAACCGATGTTGCAGCCGCGCCTGTGCCGCCTGTCTTTGAGCTGGTCAGGGTCGAGCGTGACGGAAGCGCGCTGGTGGCGGGAAGCGCCGCTTCGGGAGCCGAGGTGTCGTTGCGGATCGATGGTGCCGAGATCATCGCCGTTCCCGCCGACGGGGCGGGCAAGTTCGTCGCAATGTTCAACCTTGCCCCCAGCACCGCGCCACGCATGCTGGGGATGGTGATGCGTCTGGCCGACGGGACCGAGGTGGCCTCGGCCCAGACGGTCGCCATCGCGCCGACGCTGGCGCCCGCGCCGCAGGTGGCCGAGGCCGCGACAGGCGATGCGGCTTCGGGTGAGGCGGCTTCGGGCGAGGCCGCTCCGGCCACGGCTTCGGCAGAACCGGTCGCACCTGCCGCGCTGCTGGTGACGGAAGAGGGGGCCAAGGTGCTGCAATCGCCCGAGTCGCTGCCTGATATGGCGTCGAACGTGACCGTGGACAGCATCAGCTACACGGCGGATGGCGACGTTCGGCTTGCCGGTCGCGGTCTGGGAGGATCGGTGGTGCGGGTCTATCTGGACAACCGGCAGGTCGGTGACGGGTTGATCGATGCAGCGGGAAGCTGGGGGTTGACGCTGATCGGCATCGAGCCGGGGATCTACACCCTGCGGGTCGACCAGTTGGACGGATCGGGCACCGTGACGAGCCGCTTCGAGACCCCGTTCAAGCGCGAGACGGTCGAGGCATTGGCTGCGGCGGCAGAGGCGGCCACGGCAGCGGCGGAGCCTGCGGCGGATGGTGCCGCAACCGATGGCACGGGGGCCAATGGCACCGGGACTGATGGCACCGCGGCAGATGCCACCGGGGGCGAAGCAGAGGGCGCCGGGGCGTCTGCGGCGGCGACTGCCGAGGGGCCGGTTTCGGTGACGGTTCAGCCCGGGTTTACCCTGTGGCGCATCGCACGCGAGACGATGGGCGAAGGAGTGATGTATGTTCAGGTCTTCGAGGCGAACAAGGCCCAGATCCGCGACCCGAACCTGATCTATCCGGGGCAGGTCTTTACCATTCCGAAACCCTAGGCCCGCGCGCAGCGTGCAAAAGGGCAGTCCGTCTTGTGACTTTGACGCACTGGTCAAAACAGGGGCAAAGGCTTAGGTAGGGCGCCCAAGAGGAGCCCCGCCTATGCGCCGCATGACGATCACCACCGACGAAAAGCCCGCGAATGGATTGCAGACGATCCGCCGCGTGTTGCCCTATCTTTGGCCCAAGGGCGAGGGGTGGGTGAAACGGCGGGTCGTGATCTCGCTGGTCATGCTGGTGCTGGCCAAGATCGTCTCGGTCTCGACCCCGTTCCTTTACAAGGAGGCGGTCGATGCGCTGGCGGGCGACAAGCCGACGGGGGCGGCGCTGATCGGGCTGACGGCGGTGGGCTTGACCATTGCCTACGGGCTGGCGCGGTTGGGCAATACGGCGTTTCAGGAATTGCGCGATGCGATCTTTGTGCGCGTCGGGCAGCGGGCGCTGCGCAAACTGGCGCTGGAGACCTTTGAGCATATCCACGCGCTGTCCTTGCGCTATCACATCACGCGCAAGACGGGGGGCTTGAGCCGGATCATCGAACGCGGGGTGAAGGGCGTCGATTTCCTGCTGCGCTTCATGATCTTCTCGATCGGGCCGCTGATCCTTGAACTGGGCATGGTGGCGGCGATTTTCGCGGTCGTCTTCGGGTGGCAGTATTCGGCCGTTGTGATCGTGGTGATCACGATCTATGTGCTGTTCACCTTTCGCGTCACCGAATGGCGGGTGAAGATCCGCCGCGAGATGAACGAGCAGGACACCGACGCGAACCAGAAGGCCATCGACAGCCTGCTGAACTATGAGACGGTCAAGTATTTCAGCGCCGAGGCGCGAGAAGCCGCGCGCTATGATTACGCGATGGAACGCTACGAGACGGCGGCGGTCAAGACCGGGCAGTCGCTGTCTTTCCTGAACGCGGGGCAGGCCTTTCTGATCACCACGGGGTTGGTGATCGTGATGGTGATGGCGGCGCAGGGCGTGCAGGCGGGCAAGCTGACCGTGGGCGATTTCGTCATGGTCAACGCCTATATGATCCAGATCACCATGCCCTTGAACTTTCTTGGCACCGTGTACCGCGAGATCCGGCAGGCGCTGGTGGATATGGGCGAGATGTTCGGGCTTTTGTCGCAGCCCGCCGAGGTGGTGGACGCGCCCGATGCCAAGCCCCTTGTCGTGACGGGCGGGGCGGTGGATTTCGAGGCGGTGGAATTTGCCTACGAGGCGACGCGGCCGATCCTGAAGGGCATCACGCTGAATGTGGGGGCGGGGCAGCGCGTGGCGCTGGTCGGGCCTTCGGGGTCGGGAAAGTCGACCATCGGGCGGCTTTTGTTCCGCTTTTACGACATCGACGGCGGGGCCGTGAAGATCGACGGGCAGGATATCCGGTCGGTGACGCAGACGAGCCTGCATTCGCAGATCGGGGTGGTGCCGCAGGATACCGTGCTGTTCAACGACACGGTGCGCTACAACATCGCCTACGGACGCGACGGGGCCTCGCAGGCCGAGATCGAGGCTGCGGCGCGGGCGGCGAAGATACACGATTTCATCGTGTCGCTGCCCGAGGGCTACGAGACCAAGGTGGGCGAGCGCGGCTTGAAGCTGTCGGGCGGTGAGAAGCAGCGTGTCGGCATCGCGCGGACCTTGCTGAAGAACCCGCCCATCCTAATTCTGGACGAGGCCACCAGTGCCCTAGATACCCAGACCGAGCGCGACATTCAGGACAGTCTGCGCGAGATGGGGCAGGGGCGGACGGTGATTACCATCGCGCACCGGCTTTCGACCATCGCGGATGCCGATATGATCGTGGTGCTGGAGGCAGGGATCATCGTCGAGCGCGGGACGCATGACGAATTGCTGGCCAATGGCGGGCGCTATGCCGCGATGTGGGCGCGGCAATCGGCGGAAGAGGAAGAAGAGACGCTGGCGGCCGAGTGAGCCGCCAGCCGTTTACCCTGTTTTCACCAGCTGGAAGTCTGCGGATGTCAGGCTTGACGTGCCGTTGACGACGCAGACCTGCTGGCCATCGAGCAGGATGGCGGTCTGGTTCGACGTCGGGTTCGACAGGGTCGAGATGACGGGGGCGGTGCTGCCCTGCCATTCGATGCGGATGATATCGCCGCTCTGCCAGTCGGTGATGCCGGAATTGCCCGAGACGGCGGGATCGTCGTCGAGGATGAACAGGTCATTGCCCGTGCCGCCCGTGGCAATGTCGCCCTCTCCGAGACGGATCGTGTCGTTGCCCGCGCCGCCGACAAGGGTGTCGGCCCCGTCGGCCGTGGTCGCGCCCGCCGCGGCGGTGCGGTCGAGGGCGTAGCCTGCGAGCAGGTCTTCCCCTTCGTCGCCGTTGATGAGGTCGGCCCCGCCGCCACCGATGATGGTGTCGTTGCCGAGGCGACCTGCGAGGACGTCATTCCCGGCCGCAGCGCCAATCTGGCTGTCGAGGGTGCCATCGCCCGACAGGGCATCGTCGCCGTCGTCGGCATAGATCGAGTCGTTGCCCGCTCCGCCGAGCATGAGATCGTTGCCCGCCCCGCCGTTGGCGATGTCGTCTCCGGCGCCGCCGTTCACGGTATCGGCCCCGCCGCCGGCAATGACGTTGTCGGCGTCGTCGCCCGCATCGACGAGGTCGGCCCCTTCGCCGCCGTCGATGCTGTCGTTTCCGGCGCCGCCGAGGAGGGTGTCATTCTCCTCGCCGCCGGACAGCAGGTCGTTGCCGATGCCGCCGTCGAGCAGGTCCAACCCGCCGAGGCCGAGGATCGTGTCCGCGCCATCGCCGCCGGTGGCGGTGTCTTCGCCCGAGCCGCCGTCGATGCTGTCGTTGCCCGCGTCTCCGCCGAGGGCGTCGTCACCCGTGCCGCCGAAGAGCGTGTCGTTGCCGAGGCCGCCAAGGATGCGGTCATCGCCGTCGAAGCCGCCGATCAGGTCGGCCCCGTCATCGCCCTGAGCCGTGTCATTGCCGCTGCCGGCGTTGATCGTATCGTTTGCCGCCCCGCCGAGCAGGAAATCGGCCCCGGCGTCGCCTGCGAGGCTGTCGGCACCGTTTCCGCCTGCGAGCACGTCGTTGCCAAGCCCGCCGCCCATGGTGTCGTTGCCGTCGCTGCCGCCCAGCACGTCGTTGCCGCTGCCGCCATAGGCCAGATCGTCGCCCGTGCCCGCGTCGAGCGTGTCATTGCCCGCGCCGCCGTGCAGGCTGTCGGCGCCGCTGCTGCCCGAGAGGCTGTCATTGCCCAGCCCGCCATGAAGGAAATCATCGCCCGAGTCGCCCGAAAGCTGGTCGTTGCCTTCGCCCCCGAAGGCGATGTCATCTCCGCCCGACATGGACAGGGTGTCATTGCCGGTGCCGCCTTGCGCCCAGTCGTCATTTGCCGAGCCTGTCAGGCTGTCGTCGCCCTGATTCAGGATCCATGCGGTGTCGGGGCTATCGGCGGCGGCGGTTTCGGTGTCGTCGCCGCTGGTGCCGCGGATCACGGTGCCATAGTCGGCCGGATCGTAGAGGGCGGTCGCGTCGGGATCGCCGCTTTCGCTTTTCACGCCGGCGGTGTCGCTTGTGGGGATATAGCCGTCATCCGGTCCCGGAGGGTCGGACGGATCGGCGGGATCGGCGGTGCTATCCGTCGCGTTCGATACAAGGCTGTAGCCTGCAACGCTTGCAAAGAGCAGCGGCCAGAACAGGAATTCGAACATGACGGGCACCCGTGAAACTCGTGAACGTTTGCAACCTATACGGCGGAAATGGTGAAACTGTGACCCTTTGATGGTTCACTTTGGACAGGAGGTCGCCGTCAGGGGTGGGGTGCGGGCTTGGCAAGGAAACCCGCTTGCGTGTAAGACGGGGCAAAAGGACTGGAGAAGCCCGTGAGCAACCCCGACAGTTTCATCGACGAGGTGACCGAAGAGGTCCGCCGCGACCGGCTTTTTGCGATGTTCCGCAAATACGGCTGGATCGGGGTTCTGATCGTGGTCTTCATCGTCGGCGGCGCGGCCTTCAACGAATGGCGCAAGGCCGCCGCGGCAAGCCGTGCCGAGGTCTTTGGCGATGCGGTGCTGGATGCGCTGGATCTGGGCGGCGTGGAAGAGCGCCGCACGGCGCTGGGCGCGATCAAGGCCGATGGCGACCAGAAGGCCGTCTTGCAGCTTTTGCTGGCGTCGGATCCCGATACCGACCGCGCCGCGACGCTCGAGGCGCTTCAGGCGCTGGCGGATGATGCAAGCCAGCCGCAGAGCTACCGGGATCTGGCCGTGCTGCGGCGCGTTATGGTGCTGGGGGCCGAAGCATCGGTGTCCGAACGCCGCGCCGCGCTTGATCCGATTGCGGCGGCGGGTCGGCCCTTCCGCACGCTGGCGCTGGAGCAATTGGCCTATCTGACGCTGGAAGAGGGCAAGACGGACGAGGCGGTGGCCGCGTTGCAGGCCCTGATGCAGGATCAGGAAGCGCCTGCCGGATTGCGGTCGCGCGCGGAACAGATGATTGTGGCGCTCGGGGGCGAGGTAGCGCCTTCGACCGCACCGCAGCCGGCAGCGCCGGCAGACGCGGGCTGAGACAGTGCCTTGCCGATCCGGCGGGGCTGGCGTGACAATGGGAGCCGTGGCGTGAAGCACAGGGTAATCGGAACGATCTCGGCGCTGGCGCTGGTCACGGCGCTTGGCGCCTGCGAGCGGGAACTGGTGCTGCAAGGCGAGCGCTTCCCCGTGCGGGCCGATCTGGAAGCCTCGGTTCCGGTCGAGGGGCAGCCTGCGCCGGTCGCGCCGGCGGATCGGGTCGAGAACCGTGCCGAACCGATCAGCCTGCCTGCGGCGGTCGCAAATGCCGACTGGACGCATCGCGCCGGCAATGCGCGGCATTCGGGACCGCATGGCACCCTGTCGGCCAGCCCGCAGCGCATCTGGTCGGTGAACATCGGGCGCGGCGACAGCCGCAAGAACCGGCTTTCGGCAGCGCCTGTGGTTTCGGGCGGGCGCATCTTTACGATGGATTCGGAAGCGCGGGTTCAGGCGACGTCGGATCAGGGTGCCGTGCTTTGGGCAACGGACCTGACGGCGGGCTTCGACCGCGGCGGCGGCATTTCGGGCGGGGGCATCGCCTTTGCCGACGGCGTGCTTTACGCGGCAACGGGTTATGGCGAGCTTGTGGCCTTGAAGGCCGATGACGGCGCGGTGATCTGGCGGCAGCGGCTGGAAAGCCCCGTGACCGGCGCGCCTGCGATCGAAGGCGGCGTGGTCTATGCCGTGGGGCGCGACGGGTCGGGCTGGGCCGTCAAGGCCGAGACCGGCCGCGTGATGTGGACCGTGGCGGGCCCCGTGGGCATCACCGGCATGGTCGGCGCGGCAGGGCCTACGGTCAGCGACAGCCTTGTGCTCTTTCCCTTTGCCAGCGGCGGTTTGACGGCAGCGCTGAAGAAGAGCGGCGTGCAGGTCTGGCAGGCCCCCGTGACGGGGCAGCGCGTGGGCCGCGCCTATGCGGGTGTGACGGATATCACCGGCGATGCCGTGGTGCAGGGAGATGTCACCTATGTCGGCACGGCCTCGGGCCGGACGGCGGCGGTCGATACATCGAGCGGCGACCGGATCTGGACGGCGACCGAAGGCGCGCTGAACCCGCCGCTGGTGGTAGGCGGTTCGGTCTTTGTGGTGAATGACGAAAACCGTCTGGTGCGGATGGACGCGGCGACGGGCGCGGAAATCTGGGCTGTGGACATGCCCTATTTCATCAAGGGCAAGGCCAAGAAGCGCAAGGCCATCGTGCCGCATTTCGGCCCCGTGCTTGCGGGCGGACGCCTTGTCGTTGCATCGGGCGACGGGGAGCTTCGGCTGTTCGATCCGACGAATGGCGCGCTGGTGGGCGGGGCGGAAGTGCCCGGAGGTGCCGCGAGTGCGCCTGCCCTTGCGGGGGGGGCGCTGTACGTCGTCAGCGCGCGGGGGCAACTTCACGCTTTCCGTTGAGCGCGGGGGCGTGTATGCGGGCTGCTTCCTGAAGTAGGACTTGGAAGATGAGCTTCACTCTCGCCATTGTCGGGCGGCCCAATGTGGGCAAGTCGACGTTGTTCAACCGTCTGGTCGGGCGCAAGCTGGCTTTGGTCGATGACCAGCCGGGTGTGACCCGCGACCTGCGCGAGGGCGACGCGCGGCTGTTCGACCTGCGCTTTACCGTGATCGATACGGCGGGGCTGGAAGAGGTCACCGACGACAGCCTTCAGGGCCGGATGCGGCGGTTGACCGAGCGCGCGGTGGAAATGGCCGATATCTGCCTGTTCCTGATCGACGGGCGCATGGGCGTGACCCCGACGGACGAGGTCTTTGCCGATATCCTGCGGAAGAAATCGGCGCGGGTGATCCTTGGCGTGAACAAGGCCGAGGGCGCAGCCGGTGATGGCGGCGCGATCGAGGCCTGGAGCCTTGGGCTGGGCGAGCCGGTGCGGATGTCGGCCGAACATGGCGAGGGGATGGACGATCTTTACCGTCTGCTGCGCCCCCTGGTCGATGAATTCGCCGAGCGCGAGGCCGAGAACACCCCCGAGACCGAGGTCGACCTGCCCGAGGAACTGGGCGAGGACGAGATCGACGAGACGGCGCATCGCCCGACCGCGAAAAAGCCGTTGCAGATTGCCGTGATCGGGCGGCCCAATGCCGGAAAATCGACCTTGATCAACAAGATCATCGGCGAGGACCGTCTGCTTACCGGCCCCGAGCCGGGGATCACGCGGGATGCGATTTCGGTGCGGTCGGAATGGCAGGGCACGCCGATCCGGATTTTCGACACCGCCGGGATGCGCAAGAAGGCGCGCGTGACCGAGAAGCTGGAAAAGCTGTCGGTGGCCGATGGTCTGCGCGCCGTGCGCTTTGCCGAGGTCGTCGTCGTGCTGCTGGATGTGGAGATTCCTTTCGAGGTGCAGGATCTGCGGATTGCGGATTATGCAGAGACCGAGGGGCGAGCGGTCGTCGTCGCGGTGAACAAGTGGGATCTGGAAGACGAGAAGCAGGAAAAGCTGGCCGAACTGAAAGAGATGTTCGAGCGGTTGCTGCCGCAGCTGCGTGGTGCGCCGCTGATCACGGTTTCGGCCAAGACGGGGCGCGGGCTTGACCGGCTGCACGATGCCATCCGGCGCGCGCATGACATCTGGAACAAGCGCATCACCACGGCGCGGTTGAATTCCTGGCTGGGCGCCATGACCGAGGCGCATCCGCCGCCGGCACCGGGCGGGCACCGGATCAAGCTGCGCTACATGACGCAGGTGAAGGCGCGGCCGCCGGGATTTGTCATCATGTGTTCGCGGCCCGACGAGATGCCGGACAGCTACAAGCGCTATCTCGTGAACGGTTTGCGCGAGCATTTCGAGATGCCCGGAACGCCGATCCGGATCATGTTCCGCAGCCAGAGCGCGAAGAACCCGTTCAAGGACCGCAAGTTCCACACGCCGAGCCGGTTGCGCAAGCACACCGAGGGCGGGTGGAAGAAGGACTGAGGCCGCTTTCGGCGCAGGCGCCGGGGGGCTGGCCCCCCGGACCCCCCAAGAGTATTTCGACAAGGCTGAAGGGGACGGCGGTGCGGGGTTGCGCGCGTTGTCTGTTTCAGGCGCGGCGCAAGGTCGCGAGGGTCAGGGCCATGAGCGCCATGCCCGAGGCTGCGAGCGCGGCTGCTGTGGGGTTGGCGCCCCAGTTGACCACCGTCACCCCGAAAAGCGCCCAGATGACCGTCAGGCCATAGACGGGCATTCGTGGCTTTTTGCGCTGGATCAGCGTGGCGAGGACGAGGACGAGGCCGATCATCGTGGCGGCTGATGCCGTGTCGGCAAACGCGCCGTAGCCCGCAAGGACGACCCCGGTCGAGACGGCGGCGGCGGCGGACAGCCAGCCTGCGAGGATGGCGATGGGGGCCGAGAGAAGCCAGCGGTCGGTTTCGGTGTCGGCCTGCACAAAGGCCGCGAGCGCCGAGGCGGCCATGATCCAGATGACCACGGTGGCGGCGATCGGGGCTACGGGGGCGATGGAGAGCCATGCCGAGCCGAGGCCGACCGCAAGCGTGAGGGCAAGGCGCGGGCGGTCCCACGCGGGGCTGAGGCCGTGTTTCGCCACGCCGAGGACGGCATGGGCGAAAAGCCAGAGGTAGATCACGCTCCAGATGCCGAAGGCGAAGCCTGCGGGCTGGATCGAGGGGCGGGCGATCTGTACCGGGAACATCGAGGGGTCATAGCCGCGGAAGGGCGGCGTGAGGAAAGGGGCCGCGCCGAAGGCGAGGGTGACAAGAAGCAGCAGGAGCGCGCGTGTTTTCATATAGGTTATACGCGGGCGGGTCGGGGTTGGACCACCCGCGCGCTTGCCTTAGGCCAGCGAGCCGTCGGCGGCGATCCGCGTCTTGCCGCCGAGGTAGGGGTGCAGGACCGCGGGCAGGTCGACCGAGCCGTCGGCCTGCTGGCCGTTTTCGAGCACCGCGATGAGGCAGCGCCCCACGGCAAGGCCGGAGCCGTTGAGCGTATGCACGAATTCGGGCTTGCCGCCTGCGGGGCGGTAGCGGGCGTTCATGCGGCGGGCCTGAAAGTCACCGCAGACCGAGACCGAGGAGATTTCACGGTAGCGGTTCTGGCCCGGAAGCCAGACTTCGAGGTCATGGGTCTTTTGTGCGCCAAAGCCCATGTCGCCGGTGCAAAGCACGATGGTGCGATAGGGCAGGCCGAGCTTTTCAAGGATCGCCTCGGCGCAGGCTGTCATGCGTTCGTGTTCGGCCATGCTGGTTTCGGGGGTGGTGATCGAGACCATCTCGACCTTTTCGAACTGGTGCTGGCGCAGCATGCCCGTGGTGTCCTTGCCCGCCGAACCCGCCTCGGAGCGGAAGCATTGGGTATGGGCGGTCATGCGGATGGGCAGGGCGCTTTCGTCGAGGATGTCGCCCGCGACCGAGTTCGTGAGGGTGACTTCGGATGTGGGGATCAGCCACCAGCCATTGGTGGTCTGGTAGCTGTCTTCGGCGAATTTGGGGAGTTGGTTGGTGCCATACATCGCCTCGTCCTTGACGAGGACGGGGGTCCACATCTCGGTCAGGCCGTGTTCGGTGATGTGGGTGTCGAGCATGAATTGCGCCAGCGCACGGTGCAGGCGGATGACAGCCCCCTTCAGCACGACGAAACGCGCGCCGGAGAGTTTGGCGGCGGTCTCGAAATCCATGCCCAGTTTGACGCCCGCGATGTCGAAATGTTCGACGGGGGTGAAGTCGAAGGTGCGGGGCGTGCCCCAGCGGCGGAGTTCGACGTTGTCGTCTTCGTCGCGTCCCGTCGGGGCATCGGCATGGGGCAGGTTGGGGATGGTGAAGAGAAGGTCGCGCAGGGCGGCATCCTGTTCGGCGGCCTCGGCCTGAAGGCGGGCGACTTCGGCCTTCTTCTCGGCCACGAGGGCGCGGAGGCGTTCGAATTCGGCATCATCCCCGCGTGCCTTGGCGGCGCCCACCTCTTTGCTGGCGCGGTTCTGGTCGGCCTGAGCGGTTTCGGCGGCGAGGATTTTCGCACGGCGGGATTCGTCGAGGCGCAGGATTTCGGGCGAAGCCGCAGGCAGACCCCGGCGCGAGAGGGCCGCATCGAAGGCGGCGGGGTTCTCGCGGATGGCGCGGATGTCGTGCATGGGTCACCTCGGGTTCGAAAAACGTGGGTCCGATATGCCCGAACCGGCCGGAAAGGGGAAGGGGGGCGGCGCGCGTGTGGGCGAGGCGTGGCGCGGATCACGCTTGCGTCAGCGCGGCAGGAAAAAGGCGGCTGCCCGAAGGCTTGGACTGCGGAAATTCATGGCTATATCGGGGGCGGGCCGCGCCGCAGCGATGCGGCGGGAGGGTGCCTTGCGTGCCTTGCCTTCCCAAGCCCTGCCGACTAGGGTGCGCGCCAATCGCGGCGGGGGTTCCCCGTTGCCCCGAGAGATTTGAGAGGACAGCCGATGTTCGCAACCCCCGCCTTCGCCCAAGCCGCCGGTGCCGCCGGAGCAGGCAGCGCCTTTGCCTCGTTCGTGCCGCTGGTGCTGATTTTCGCGATCATGTATTTTCTGCTGATCCGTCCGCAGCAGAAGAAGGTCAAGGAACACCGCGCGATGGTCGAGGCGCTGCGCCGTGGCGATCAGGTCGTGACCGCCGGCGGGATCGTCGGCAAGGTGGTCAAGGTCGGTGACGACGGCATGGTCGAAGTCGAGATTGCCGATGGCGTCAAGGTCAAGGTCGTGCGCCAGACCATCACGCAGGTGATGAACAAGACCGAGCCGGCCTCGGCCTGATCCGTAACTTATCCGGAACTTACCCATGCTTCACGCGCCGCTTTGGAAGAAAATCCTGGTCTGGGCGGTTGTTGCCCTCGGATTCGCATTGGCGATGCCGAACCTGTTCTATGCGCAGGTCGAGGCCCGCAACGATGCCGAGGATGCGGTGCTGAAAAGCGGCTTCGCCACGACCGAACAGCAGGCGGCCATCGACGCCTGGCCGTCGTATCTGCCGCATGGGCTGGTGAACCTTGGCCTCGATTTGCGGGGCGGGGCGCATCTGCTGGCAGAAGTGCAGGTCGCCGACGTCTACAAGGCGCGGATGGACGGGCTTTGGCCGGAAGTGCGCGACGCCCTGCGCGACAAGCGTGACGAGGTGGGCAGCATCCGCCGCCAGCCTTCGCAGGATGCGGGAATGCTGCGGGTCGAGATCACCAAGCCGGAAGGTATGGCGGCGGCGGTCGAGGCGGTGAAGGCCCTTGCCACGCCGGTTACCACCCTGTCGGGTGTGGGGCAGACCGATCTGGATGTGACGGCCGAGGGGGCGACGCTGATCGTGACCCTGTCGGAAGCCGAACGCAGTGCGACGGACCAGCGCACGCTGCAACAATCGCTCGAGATCATCCGCACGCGGGTCGATCAGGCAGGAACGCGCGAACCGACGATCCAGCGCGAGGGGCAGGACCGGATTTTGATCCAGGTGCCGGGAATCGGGTCGGCGACCGAGTTGAAGCAGCTGATCGGCACGACCGCGAAGCTGACCTTCAACCCCGTCGTGCGGCGCGGGTCCGCCGAGGACAAGGCGCCGGGGGCGGGCAATGTCTCGTTGCCGTCGCTGGATGAAAAGGACGTGTGGTACACGGTCGAGGAAGCGCCGGTCGTTTCGGGCGAGGACCTGACCAATGCCAAGGGCGATTTCGACCAGAACGGCCGGCCTGCGGTGGCCTTCAAGTTCGACGTGTCGGGCGCGCGGCGCTTTGGCGATTACACGGCGGCGAACATCGGCTCGCCCTTTGCCATCGTGCTGGACGGCAAGGTGATTTCGGCCCCCGTCATCCAGAGCCATATCGCGGGCGGGTCGGGGATCATCACCGGCAATTTCACCGTCGAGGAGGCCAACCGTCTGGCGGTGCTTCTGTCGGCGGGGGCGCTGCCTGCGACGATGAATTTCCTTGAGGAACGGACCATCGGGCCGGAACTGGGGCAGGATTCGATCAACGCAGGCCGTTCGGCCACGGTGATCGCGGCGGTGGCGGTGAGTTTGCTGATGATCGCGTCATACGGGCTGTTCGGTGTCTTTGCCGTGGTGGCGCTGGCAATCAACATGGCGCTGATCTTCGGGGTGATGTCGCTGATCGGGGCGACGCTGACCCTGCCCGGTATCGCGGGGCTCGTGCTGACCATCGGCATGGCGGTGGATGCGAACGTGCTGATCTACGAGCGTATCCGCGACGAATTGCGGGCGGGGGCCAAGACCGCGGCGCGCGCCATCGAACTGGGCTTCGAGCGGGCGCTGTCGGCGATCATCGACGCCAACGTGACGACGCTGATCACGGCGGGGGTTCTGTTCACGCTTGGCTCTGGCCCCGTGCGGGGCTTTGCGGTGACGCTGGCCATCGGGATCATCACCTCGGTCTTTACTGCCGTCAACGTGACGCGGCTGATCGTGACGATGTGGTTCAACCGGCGCAAGCCGCAGACGCTTGTCGTGTAAGGAGAGAACATCATGGCATGGCGTTTCAAGCTTGCACCCGACAATACGAATTTCGACTTTTTCCGCTGGCAGTGGATCACCTTTGGCGGGTCGCTGTTCCTTTCGGCCCTGGCGGTGGTGCTGTGGGCCGTGATGGGGTTGAACTTCGGCATCGACTTCAAGGGCGGCACAACCCTGCGGACGGAATCGACCGTGGCGGTGGATGTGGGTGCCTATCGCTCGGCGCTCGAGGGGTTGCCGTTGGGGGATGTGTCGATCACCGAGGTGTTCGATCCGAATTTCACCGATACCCAGCATGTCACGATGATCCGCCTTGCCTCGACCGACGAGAAGCAGGCGGTGACGCCGGAAGAGATTGCCAAGGTGGAAGAGGTGCTGCGCGCGGCGATCGACCCCGACATGAAATTCCCCAGCGTCGAGACCGTGGGTCCGAAAGTGTCGGGCGAGCTGGTCTATACCTCGGTCCTGTCGCTGGTGGTCACGAGCCTGTTCATCATGGGCTACATGTGGCTGCGCTTCGAATGGCAGTTCGGCGTCGGCGCGGTGCTGGCGCTGCTGCATGACGTGCTGATCACCATCGGGATCTTTGCGCTGTTCCAGATCAAGTTCGACCTGACCATCGTCGCGGCGCTGCTGACCATTCTGGGCTATTCGATCAACGATACGGTGGTGGTGTTCGACCGGCTTCGGGAAAACTTGCAGAAGTACAAGACCATGCCGCTGCGCGACGTGATGAACCTTTCGGTGAACGAGACACTGGCGCGGACGCTGATGACCTCGGTCACCACGCTGATCGCGGTGGGGGCGATGCTGGTGTTCGGTGGCGACGTTCTGCGGGGCTTTTCGCTGGCGATCTTTATCGGGGTGCTGTTCGGCACCTATTCCTCGGTCTATGTGGCCAAGAACATCGTGCTGATGATCGGGCTGGACCGGAGCGAGAAAGC
This sequence comes from Paragemmobacter straminiformis, assembly GCF_014243445.1. Lineage (GTDB taxonomy): Bacteria > Pseudomonadota > Alphaproteobacteria > Rhodobacterales > Rhodobacteraceae > Paragemmobacter > Paragemmobacter straminiformis. Next base: position 925,913 of record NZ_JACLQD010000002.1, on the reverse strand, counting down.
CAAGAAGACCGGAACGCCCGACCAGTTCGCCAATATCGATGCGTAAGGGGGCAGGGACGTGCGGCTGACCGAGATCAGTTACGGCACGGCCCAACCTGTCGAGGGCTATGGCCCCGGGTTCTTTCGCGTGGGTGGCCATGTGCTGCGCGGGGCCTGCCTGATTACCCCGTGGGATGCGGGGCTTTGGGGCGGGCTTGGGGACAGCGCCACGGTGTTGACGCTTGCGGGGCGGATCGACGTGCTGCTGCTGGGTATGGGGGGCGAGATCGCCCATGCGCCGAAGGGGTTCGTCGATGCGCTCGAGGCCGCGGGGATCGGGGTGGAGGCCATGGCCTCGCCCGCCGCATGCCGGACCTATAACGTGCTTCTGGGCGAAGGACGGCGGATCGCCGCGGCGCTTTTGCCCGTGGGCGGCCCGTGACGGGTCTTGTGACGGGGCTTGCGCAAATGTCTGTGCAGACATTTGCAAATTCCTTGCAAGGAATTTGGTCGTGCTGCTGAGCGTTTCGGATCTGGCCGTGGCACGGGGCGGAGTGACGGTGCTGGAGGGGATGACCTTTGGCGTCGCTGCGGGGCAGGCGCTGATCCTGCGCGGGCCGAACGGGGCGGGAAAGACCACGCTTCTGCGCACGCTGGCAGGTTTGCAGCCTGCGGTGGCGGGCGCGGTGTCGGTGCCGCCCGAGGCGATGGCCTATGCGGCCCATGCCGATGGCATCAAGGCGGTGCTGACGGTGGCGGAGAACCTCGAATTCTGGGCGGCGGTGCATGGCACGCGCGGGATCGGAGCGGCGCTTGAAGCGATGGACCTTGTCGGCCTGCGGAACCGGCGGGGGGCGCATCTGTCGGCGGGGCAGAAGCGGCGTCTGGGATTGGCGCGGCTTTTGGTGACGGGACGGCCGGTCTGGCTGCTGGACGAACCCACTGTATCGCTGGATGTGGCCTCGGTCGCACTTTTTGCGGGCGTGGTGCGCGGTCATCTTGCGGGAGGGGGCGCTGCATTGATCGCCACGCATGTCGATCTGGGGCTGGGCGAGGCGGTTGTGCTGGATCTGTCAGCCTTCAAGGCGAGGGCCGCGGCAGGGACGGGCGCATTCGACGAGGCTTTCGGATGAGGGCGCCTGTGGTTCCGGTCGCAGGGGGGCTGTCTGCCCCCCGACGCGCCTGTGGCGCGCCCCCCCCCGAGGATATTTCGCGCAAGAGGAAGGGGGCCGGGGCATGTTCCGGCTTCTGACGCGGGATCTGCGGCTTGCGGTGCGGGCGGGCGGGGGCTTTGGCCTTGGACTGGCGTTCTTTCTGCTGGTGGCGGTGCTGGTGCCTTTGGGCGTGGGGCCCGAGGGTGCGGTGCTGGCCAGGATTGCGCCGGGCATCCTGTGGGTGGGGGCGCTGCTGGCCTGCCTGCTGAGCCTTGACCGGATATTCGCGCTGGATTTCGAGGATGGCTCGCTGGACCTGCTGGCGACATCGCCCATGCCGCTGGAAGGCGTCGTCGCGGTGAAGTCGCTGGCGCACTGGCTGGTGACGGGGGTGCCGCTGGTGCTGGTGTCGCCTGTCCTTGGTGTGCTGTTGAACCTTCCGGTGCAGGGCTACGGCTGGCTGGTGCTGTCGCTGGCCCTCGGGACGCCCGCGCTGTCGGTGATCGGCGCCTTTGGCGCGGCGCTGACCGTGGGGGTGAAGCGGGGCGGGCTGTTGCTGAGCCTGCTTGTTCTGCCGCTTTACGTGCCGACGCTGATTTTCGGGGCCGAGGTCGTCAAGCGCGGGGCGGCGGGCCTGACGGTGGGGACACCTGTGCTGCTGCTGGCGGGGATCACGCTGGGGGCCGCGGCGCTGCTGCCCTTTGCCAGTGCGGCGGCGCTGCGCGTCAATTTGCGCTGAGACTTGACGGACAGGTGAGTTGCGGCGGCGGGAGAGAGGTTTTAAGCGGGGAACCATGTCGATCTGGGAATATGCCAATCCGAAGAAGTTCATGCAGACCTCGGGCCTTGTGCTGCCCTGGGTCGCGGGTCTGTCGGCGCTGTGCATCGTGGCGGGGCTGGTCTGGGGATTCTTCCTGACGCCCGATGACTACCGGCAGGGTTCGACGGTGAAGATCATCTACCTGCATGTGCCGAGCGCCATGATGGCGATCAACGCGTGGGGGATGATGCTGGTCACCAGCCTGATCTGGCTGGTGCGGCGGCATCATGTGAGTGCGCTGGCAGCCAAGGCCGCGGCCCCTGTGGGGCTGACCTTTACCGTCATCGCACTGGTCACGGGGGCTTTCTGGGGGCAGCCGATGTGGGGAACCTGGTGGGCCTGGGACCCGCGTTTGACGAGTTTCCTGATCCTGACGCTGTTCTATCTGGGCTATATCGCCCTGTGGCAAGCGGTCGAGGACCCCGATACGGCGGCCGACCTGACGGCGGTGCTGTGTCTTGTCGGGTCGGTCTTTGCGCTGTTGTCGCGCTATGCGGTGCTGTTCTGGAACCAGGGGCTGCATCAGGGGGCGTCGCTGAGCCTCGACAAGAAGGAAAACGTCGCGGATGTGTTCTGGGTGCCGCTGGTCGTCTGCATCGCGGGTTTCGTGCTGCTGTTCCTGACGCTGGTGCTGGTGCGGACGCGGACCGAGATACGGGCGCGGCGCTTGTCGGCGCTGCTGGCGCGGGAGCGGATGGCATGATGCCCGATTTGGGGAAATACGCTTTTGCGGTGCTGGCCTCGTACGGGGTGTCGGTGCTGCTGGTTCTGGGAATCGTGGTGCTGTCGGTCTGGCAGGGCGCGCGGGTGAGGCGGGCTCTGGCCGAGGTCGAGGCGCGGCAGGGGAAAACGGATGGCTAGGTGGTTGATGGCGGTTCCGCCCGTTCTGTTCGTGGCGGTGGCGGGCCTGTTCTACGGAGGCATGTATCGGGAGAACCCGACGGAATTGCCCTCGACCTTTGTCGGGCGCGAGGCTCCGGCGGTGCCTTCGGCGGGGCTTGAGGGTTTTGCGCTGCTGAAGGATGCCGATCTGCGGACGGGCAAGGTGACGGTGGTGAATTTCTGGGCGAGCTGGTGTCCGCCCTGCCGTGCCGAGCATCCGGTTCTGACGAAGATGGCGGCGGATGGCGTGCGGGTGGCGGGCATCAACATGCGCGACGATGCGGAGAAGGCGGCGGCCTATCTGGCCGAGGAGGGGAACCCCTTTATCGGGTTGGGGTTTGATCCGAAGGGGACGACGGTGGTGGACTGGGGTGTCACCGCGCCGCCGGAGACCTTTATCGTCAAGGGCGATGGCACCGTGGCTTTCCGCTTCATCGGGCCATTGGTCGGAACGGATTACGAGACGCGCTTCGTTCCTGCGCTGGCCGAGGCGCTGGCCGAGGAAAAGACGGGCGGCTGAGGCGCTGTCAGAGCGCCGCGAGGATCAGGAACAGGACGGTCAGGGCAAGGAAGCCTTCGCCCCACGGCAGGGCGGGCAGCGTGGCTGCCTGCGTGCGTTCGGTGCCGAAGCGGCTGGGTGTGGCGGCCTGCGTCATGAAATATCCGTTTGTGCCCGACGGGCGCGGCATCGAATTCCATGGACATCATAGCAAAGAGGCCCGGAAATCCGGGCCTCTTTCTTGGAAACAATGGGTTTCCGGTTCAGGATGCGGCGAGGTCGCGCAGCACGTAATGCAAGACGCCGCCGTGTTCGACATATTCGATCTCGATTTCCGTATCGATGCGGCACTTGATCTGGATGGTTTTGACGGTGCCATCTGCATAGGTGATCGTGCAGGGGATCAGCGAGAGCGGTTTGAGATCGCCTTCGAGGCCCGAGATCGAGACGGTTTCGTCGCCCTTGAGCCCCAGCGATTTGCGCGTGTCGCCGCCGGTGAATTCGAAGGGGATCACGCCCATGCCGACAAGGTTCGAGCGGTGGATGCGTTCGAAGGATTCCGCGATCACGGCCTTGACCCCGAGAAGGGCGGTGCCTTTGGCGGCCCAGTCACGCGAGGAGCCCGCGCCGTATTCGATGCCGCCGAAGATCACCAAGGGGGTGCCGTTGGCCTGATAGGCCATCGAGGCGTCGAAGATCGAGGTTTGCTTGCCGTCGGGGCCTTTGGTGTAGCCGCCCTCGACGCCGTCGAGCATCTCGTTCTTGATGCGGATGTTGGCGAAGGTGCCGCGCATCATGACTTCGTGGTTGCCACGGCGCGCGCCGTAGGAGTTGAACTCGGACACGGGCACCTGCCGTTCGGTCAGGTATTGACCGGCGGGGGTGCTGGCCTTGAACGAGCCTGCGGGCGAGATGTGGTCGGTGGTGATCATGTCACCCAGAAGGGCAAGGATGCGGGCGCTTTCGATGTTCTTGATCGTGCCCGGGGTCTTGGCCATGCCGCGGAAATAGGGCGGGTTCTGGATGTAGGTCGAGGACGCGGGCCAGTCGTAGGTTTCGGCCTCGGTGATCTCGACCGCCTGCCACTTTTCGTCGCCCTTGAAGACATCGGCGTATTTCTTGAGGAAGGCTTCGCGCGTCACGGTGGCGTGGACGAGGTCGGCGATTTCCTTGTTGGTGGGCCAGATGTCTTTCAGATAGACGGGCTGGCCGTCCTTGCCCGTGCCGAGCGGTTCGGTCGTCAGGTCGATGTTCATGTCGCCCGCGAGCGCATAGGCCACCACGAGCGGCGGGCTGGCAAGGTAGTTGGCGCGGACGTCGGGCGAGATGCGGCCTTCGAAGTTGCGGTTGCCCGACAGGACCGCGGTTGCGACGAGATCACCCTCGGCGATGGCGGCCGAGATTTCGGGCTGCAAGGGGCCGGAGTTGCCGATGCAGGTGGTGCAGCCGTAGCCGACGAGGTTGAAGCCCACGGCGTCGAGGTCTTCTTGCAGGCCAGCGGCGTTGAGGTATTCGGACACGACCTGCGATCCGGGGGCGAGCGAGGTTTTCACCCAGGGCTTGCGGTTCAGACCCAATGCGCGGGCCTTGCGTGCCACGAGCCCCGCGCCGATGAGGACGTAGGGGTTCGAGGTGTTGGTGCAGGAGGTGATCGAGGCGATCACGACCTTGCCCGAGGAAAGCTTGTAATCCTCGCCCTTCACCGCCACTTCGACGCCCATCGGGCGCTTGAAGGAGGCGTCCATTTCCTTGGCGAAGGAAGCCTTCGCGTCGGTCAGCGGCAGATAGTCCTGCGGGCGCTTGGGGCCGGAGATGGCGGGCACGATCTCGCCCATGTCGAGGTGCAGCGTCGAGGTGTAGACGGGGTCATAGTCGGGGCCGCGCCACATGCCGTTGGCCTTGGCATAGGCTTCGACGAGGGCGATGCGCGATTCCTCGCGGCCGGTCTGGCGCAGGTAGCGGATGGTTTCCTCGTCGATGGGGAAGAAGCCGCAGGTGGCGCCGTATTCGGGGGCCATGTTGGCAATCGTCGCGCGGTCGGCGAGCGGCAGGTGGTCGAGGCCGGGGCCGTAGAATTCGACGAATTTGTTCACCACGCCGTGCTTGCGGAGCATTTGCACCACTTTCAGCACGAGGTCGGTGGCGGTGGTGCCTTCGGTCATCGCGCCCGTCAGCTTGAAGCCGACGACTTCGGGGATGAGCATCGAGACGGGCTGGCCGAGCATCGCGGCTTCGGCCTCGATGCCGCCCACGCCCCAGCCGAGGACGGCGAGGCCGTTGACCATGGTGGTGTGGCTGTCGGTGCCGACGAGGGTGTCGGGATAGGCCACCTCATTCCCGTGCTGGTCTTTGTCGGTCCAGACGGTCTGGGCAAGGTATTCGAGGTTGACCTGATGGCAGATGCCGGTTCCGGGGGGAACGACGCGGAAGTTGTTGAATGCCTTCTGGCCCCATTTCAGGAACACGTAGCGTTCCATGTTCCGCTCATATTCGCGGTCAACGTTGGCTTTGAAGGCGCGGGGGGTGCCGAATTCGTCGATCATCACCGAGTGGTCGATCACGAGGTCGACGGGGACGAGCGGGTTGATCTTGGCGGCCGAGCCTTTCAGCCCGAGGATGCCGTCGCGCATGGCCGCAAGGTCCACCACGGCGGGAACGCCGGTGAAGTCCTGCATCAGCACGCGGGCGGGGCGGTAGGCGATTTCGCGCGGGTTCTTGCCGCCGAGTTTTGCCCAGTCGCCGAAGGCGCGGATGTCATCGACCGAGACGGTCTTGCCATCCTCGAAGCGGAGCATGTTTTCCAGCACCACCTTGAGGGCGGCGGGAAGGCGCGAGAATTCGCCCAAGCCTGCCGCTTCGGCGGCGGGGATCGAGTAGAAGCTGACGGTCTTGCCGCCTGCGGAAAGGGATTGGCGGGTCTTGGCGCTGTCGTGTCCGACGGTGACGGTCATGCGGGCCTCCTGACGCTGGGTTGCGGTGCGCTGGCCTTTGGCGGGCCGATTTTCTGCCCCTTTGCCTGTGATTCATCAGTCTGGCAAGGGAGTCGCGGTCTTTGTATGCAATTGTATGCCAAAAATAAAGCCCCCCGTTTCGCATGGATTTGCACGCTGCGGATGGCTTGGCTTGTTGCAAAAGCGGGCGGAACACTCGCAAAACCTTGATTGGCGGGAAGAAGCGGCTTTGATGTAGCAGGGTGTGACGCGGAATACCGGAAGTGGGGCAGGGTTTGGGGCAGATGCGACATATCGTCAGCGCGGTTGCGGTTGCCCTGCGCAAGGGCAGACCTGCGGCCTTGGCGGGCCTCGTCGGATCGTTGCTGACGACGCAGGCCACCTTGGCCGGAGACGGCAAGGATGCGGTGGTGGTGGAACTCTATACCTCGCAAGGATGTTCCTCGTGCCCGCCGGCGGACGAGTTCATGGGCGAACTGGCGCAGGCCGAGCATGTGATCGCGCTGTCGCTGCATGTGGACTATTGGGACTATATCGGCTGGGAGGACAGTTTCGCCAACCCTGCCTATACCGAGCGGCAGAAGGCCTATGCGCGGGCGGCGGGCAGCCGGATGATCTATACGCCGCAGATGGTGGTGGGCGGTGTGGACCGTGTCGAGGGCAACGAACCCGATGCGGTGGTGCGCCTGATCGGTCGGCACCTGAGCGCGCCGCGACCGGTGGCGCTGACCGTGACCCGCGACGGGGATCGCGTGACCATCCGGGCCGAGGCGAACCCGCCGCTGGCCAAAGGGGTGACCGTGCAGCTGGTGCGCTATTCGCCGGTCGAGACGGTCGAGATCACGCGGGGCGAGAATGCGGGGCGGGTGATGAGCTATCACAACGTCGTCACGCTGTGGCAGAAGATCGGCGAATGGCCGGGGACTGCGCCCTTCGACATGGTGGCCGATGCACCCGGGGACGAGCCTGTGGTGGTGATCGTGCAAGAAGCGGGGCCAGCCGCCATTCTTGCCGCCGCGCAGGTCGACTGAGCGCGGCTAGCGTTTCCAGCGCTTGTGGATCCAGAGCCATTGGTCGGGATGGGCGCGGACCTGCGCCTCGAGCGAGGCGTTGAGCGCCTTGGTCATGGTCAGCGGGTCGGAATGCGGGACCGGGGCTTCCACGATCAGATCGAAGCCGGTGCCGGTGGCCCCTGCCGTGCGCCTGCCGTAGACCGGCACGAGCAGCAGCCCGTATTTCAGCGCAAGTTCTGCGGCCGAGGTGGCGGTGCGGGCAGGGCGGCCCAGAAACGGCAGGCGGGGACTGCGGGCCACCGACTGGTCGATGAGCATTCCGACCATGCCGCCACGCCGCAGGAAGCGCACCATCTCGGCAAGACCGCGGCGGCCACGGGGGAAGATGGGCGTGCCGATTTCGGAGATCGTCTTGCGGTAATGGGCGTCGAAATAGCCGTTGCGGAAGGGTTTGTAGAGCGCGCCGACGGGGTGGCCGAGCGACGACAGGACCGCACGCGGCACGTCGTAATTGCCGAAATGGCCCGAAATGAGCAGCACGCCCTGTCCGCGTTCCTTGGCCGCGATCAGGGCGGCGAGACCTTCGCCAAGGACGGGTGAACTGGCCACGGCCTTGCGGAAATCGGCGCCGGAATAGACCTCGATCAGGGTGGCGCCCGCGTTGTGGCTGACGCGGTGGATCAGGCGGCGGACCTCGGCCGCGGGGAGGTCGGGATAGACGAGGGCGAGGTTTTCGCGGATGCGGCGCGGATAGCCCGCCAGAGGGGCGATGACCCGCGCGGTGACAAAACCGCAGAGCGGGCTGCGCCAGCGGTAGGGCAACAGCCGGATGCCGCCGATCAGCGCACGAAGGACGAGGTTTTGCAGGAAATCGACAAGGCCATAGCTGAGCTTGTCTTCGCTACGCGGCGACATGGGAAACCGTTTTCACTGATACAGGCACACGCGCCGTGCGGCGCAGTCCAGACATAGACGCGGGGCGCGCGCTTCACAAGCGCCAGAGCAGCGGTTCGGGAGGGCGCAAAGGTGGCGGGGTGGTCAGCCCTGCTTGGCCCGCGTTTCGCGGTGCCAGACGTAAAGGCCTGCCGCGACGATGATGCTGGCCCCGAGGATCGTCAGGGCATCGGGATATTCGCCATAGAGGACGATGCCCCAGAAGGTGGCCAGCACGATTCCCGCATAGCCGAAGGGGGCGACCGAGGACGCCTCGGCGATCGAGAAGCTGCGGATGAGGGCGAGTTGTGCGGCCGTGCCGAGGCAGCCCACGGTGATGAAATAGGGCAGGTCGGAAAGCGGGATGGGCACCCATGCGCCGGGCAGCAGGGCGCTGGTGGCGAGCGTGCCGAAGAGTGCCGCGTAGAACATCGAGGTCCATGCCGTTTCCTGCGCCCCGACAAGGCGCGTGAGCAGCGCACTCGAGGCGTAGCACACCGCGCAACAGAGCGGCAAAAGGGCGGCGGGCGTAAAGACGCCGAGGCCGGGGCGGATGACGATCATCGCGCCGATCATGGCCGCGACGACGCCGAAGATGCGGCGGGGGCCGAGCTTCTCGCCCAGAAAGAGAGCTGCGCCCAGCGTGATGAGGACGGGGTTGATGTCGGTCAGGGCCGTGGCCTCGGCCAGACCGATGTAGTTGAGCGAGGTGAAGAAGAAGCCCGTCGCGCCAAGCTGCGTGGCCGACCGCAGGATATGCAGTTTCGGGTGGCGGGTGCGCAGCACGGGGGGAAGCCTGCGGTTGAGCAGAAGGACCACCAGCAGCAGTTGTCCGAAAAAGCGCGCCCAGACCACCTGTTGCGTCGGGTAACGCTGCACCAGACCCTTTGCCAGCGCATCCATCGCGGTGAAGAGAAGGATGGCGAGGAGCATCAGCAGGATGCCCTTGCGGGTGGAAGCGGATGTGGGGACGAGCATGACGCGCCTGTGTTGGGTCGGGCGCAGGCTAGGGGGAGGCGGCAGCAGGGGCAAGGGGTTACGGGTTGGGGCGCTGGAGTTGCCTGCGCCGTCTTGGCCCGTCGGGAAAGCGTTTCTGACCGGGAATGGCGGCGGCCAACGGGCCTGCGGAACTGTCACGCGCGGGTCAGTGTGGCAAAGCGCGCGGGGGTAGCGGTGATGGACTGGCGAGCGGTCCTTTCGGATTTCCACATCGGGACGAGGACGATTCCGTCGGTGCGAGGCGGTGGCTTGGCGAATGGCGTGGGTCTTGGTCCCCCTTGGGCGCGCGATCAGCGATCATCGCGTTGCAGGGTGATTTCGCCGGCCGATTCGAGTTGGCGGATGGCGGCGATGATGGCGCCTGTGGCGGCTTCGGCATCTGCCTCGCGAACGGAGCCGAGGGCTTCGGCCTCTTCCCGCAGCGATTGGGCCATGCGTTGCGAGATGTTGGCGAGGATGAAATCGGCCACGGCGGCGTTGCGCGGGTCGGCGGCGCTGGCGGCCAATGCGGTGGTGAGTTGCGCGGGATCGACGAGGCGGATGATCTTGGGCAGGTCGCGCGGCGCGATGCGCGCGGGGATATGGGCATAGGTGAAGATGGCCTTGCGCACTTCGGCCGCGAAACCGGCGTCCTGCTGGTCGAGCCCGTCGAGCACGCGGTCGCGCGTGGCCGAGGGTGAGACGTTGAGGATTGCGCCGACACGTTCGACAGGCCCCGCCTCGAAGGCGCGGGCGGGTTGGGCGTCGAGTTGCGCGGCAAGCGACAGTCCGATGCGGCGGACGGTTTCGGGATCGACCCCGCCGGTCAGCGAGATGGCATAGGCGATGCGGCGCGCCTGATCGCCGGGGAGCTGGGTGAGGAGTTCGGCCGCCTTGGGCACGGGGAGCTTGGACAGCATCACGGCGGCGACTTCGGTGGATTCGGTGGTGAGGACGGGAAGCAGGCGTTCGGGCGGCAGGCTGGCCAGAGTATCCCACGGGTCGGCCTTGGCGGCAGTGCCCGCAAGCCGGCGCAGGCGGCTGGCGGCGGTGGTGGAGATATGGCCATCCATCAGGCCAAGCGCCCCCTCTACCCCTGCGGGGAAGGCAAGGCCGGTGTCTTCGAGAAGGGTGACGAATTCGTCGACCACGGCAGAGAGCGTGGCGCGGTCGATCAGGCGCATCTGGCCCATCTGCTCGGCCAAGGCGGCTTGCAGGTGGTCGGGAAGCGAGGAGAGCGGCAGGCGGCTGCCTTCGGCCAGAAGGAGGCGGACGATGATGGCAGCCTTTTCCCGAGGGCTGGGCGAGGGGCGGCCGGGAAGGTGCGAGGGGGCGAGGGTAAGGTCTGTCATGGGGCCTTTGCGGAGTTTCCGGCAAGGGCAGCATGGGGCAAGGCGGTTAAGCGACGGTTAGCGGCGGGCGCAGGGGGTGCGTCATTGACGGGCGGGCGTGGAAGGGGGGGGGGCGTGGAAGGGGGGCTGTCTGCCCCCCATCGTCGCCTGGCCCTTGGCCAAGCGACGCCCCCCGAGGATATTTTCACGAATGTGAAAGCCGCAAGGTCGCGCGTCAGGACGAGGTGACGGGCTGGCAGGTGCCGGTCGCCGCGTCATAGAGCGTGCCTTCGGCGCAGGCCGAGGCGGAGATATTGGATTTCATATGGTCACAGCCGCCTTCGGCAAGGGCGAAGGTCGGGGAAAGCATAAGGGCAATCACGGCGAGGGTCGTCTTGATCTTCATCGGGCGTCCTCCATCTTGGTTGCGGCGCAGGGTCGCGCGAAACAGAGGGTAGCACGGAATCGGACGGGGCAAGGGGGATTTCGCACCCGCCTTGCCCCGGTCAAAGGCTTTGCGCCGCGGGATCAGCCGAAAACGCGCTTGAAGATCGTGTCGACGTGCTTGGTGTGGTAGCCGAGGTCGAACTTCTCCTCGATCTCGGCGGGCGAGAGGGCGGCGGTCACTTCGGGGTCGGCCAGAAGCTCGGTCTTGAAGTCGGCACCCTTTTCCCAGACCTTCATCGCGTTGCGCTGGACGAGGCGATAGCTGTCCTCGCGGCTGACACCGGCCTGGGTGAGGGCGAGAAGCACGCGCTGCGACATCACGAGACCTTTGAACTTGTTCATGTTGCGCAGCATGTTTTCGGGGTAGATCACCAGCTTTTCCACGACACCCGCCAGACGGTGCAACGCGAAGTCGAGGGTGATGGTGGTGTCTGGCCCGATGGCGCGTTCCACCGAGGAATGCGAGATGTCGCGTTCATGCCAGAGCGCCACGTTCTCGAGCGCGGGCACGACCGACATGCGCACAAGGCGGGCGAGGCCGGTCAGGTTTTCGGTCAGCACGGGGTTGCGCTTGTGCGGCATGGCCGAGCTGCCCTTCTGGCCGGGGGAGAAGAATTCCTCGGCCTCGAGCACTTCGGTGCGCTGCATGTGGCGGATCTCGATGGCGATGTTTTCGATGCTGGAGGCGATGACGCCCAGCGTGGCGAAGAACATGGCGTGACGGTCGCGGGGGATGACCTGCGTGCTGATCGGCTCGGGCGTCAGGCCGAGTTGGGCGCAGACATGTTCCTCGACGCTGGGGTCGATGTTGGCGAAGGTGCCGACCGCACCCGAAATGGCGCCCGTGGCGATCTCGGCCTTGGCGGCCAGAAGGCGGGCGCGGTTGCGGTGCATTTCGGCGTAGAAGCGCGCGAAGGTCAGGCCCATCGTCGTGGGTTCGGCATGGATGCCGTGGCTGCGGCCGATGCGGACGGTGTCCTTGTGCTCGAAGGCGCGGGTCTTGAGCGCGGCGAGGACGCGGTCCAATCCGGCAAGCAGCAGGTCGCTTGCACGGACGAGCTGGATGTTGAAGGTGGTGTCCAGAACATCCGATGAGGTCATGCCCTGATGCACGAAACGGGCGGTATCGGAGCCGATGATTTCCGAAAGGTGGGTCAGGAAGGCGATGACGTCATGCTTGGTCACGGCCTCGATCTCGTCGATGCGGGCCACGTCGAAGGTTGCGTCCTTGGCTTTCCAGACGGCGGCGGCATTCTCTTGCGGGATCACGCCAAGGGCGGCTTGCGCGTCGCAGGCATGGGCCTCGATCTCGAACCAGATGCGGAATTTGGTCTCGGGCGACCAGAGGGCGACCATTTCGGGGCGGGAATAGCGGGGGATCATGGGCAGCGCCTTCCTGAGCAGGGGATGGCGCGGCCTTAGACCGCTTGGGCGCGCAAGGCAAGGCGGGCCGGCCCTTTTGCCCCTTTCATACTTGCACAAATATCCTCGGGGGGGGGCGCGCGGCACGCGCGACGGGGGGCAGACAGCCCCCCTTTATGCGGGTGCTACGACAGGCGCGGGTCGAAGGGGTAGCGGGTCAGGTTCTCGTGTCCCGTTTCGGTGATCAGCACCTGATCCTCGAGCTTGATCGAGAAATCGCCGCCTTCGGGGCTGACGAGGGCCTCGACGCACAGCACCATGCCCGGTTGCAGCGCCACGTCGAAGGCACCTTCGACCCACGTGTCGGGATAGGGGACGAAGGGCCATTCGTCGCAGAGGCCCACGCCGTGCATCTTGCAGGAGTATTTCTGCTTCCAGAAGCTGGTCCCGAGCTGGTGGCCGCCGTGGGTCAGTTCTTTGATGGTGACGCCCGGCTTCAGCATGGCCATGTTGGTGTCGATATGCGCGCGGGCATGGGCGAAGGCGTCGATCATGTCGGGGCGGGGTTTCTGGTCGCCCACCCACCATGTGCGGGAAATGTCGATGCAGATGCCGTAGCAGCCGATCAGGTCGGTATCGAAGGCCACGATCTCGTTGTTCCGGATCAGGCGGGGGCCGCATTCCTGAAACCACGGGTTGGTGCGGGGGCCGGATGCCAGCAGGCGGGTTTCGATCCACTCGCCGCCGCGCTTGATGTTGCCCTTGTGCAATTCGGCCCAGACATCATCCTCGGACATGCCGCCAAGGGGAATGCGGGTGCGGGCTTCATGCTCCATCTCGGCAATCGCGCTTTCGCAGGCGTGGTGGGCGCAGCGCATGGCGAGGATTTCGTCGGGGCCCTTGATGGCGCGGGTGCGTTCGGTGACCTCTTCGCCTTCCATCACCTGAAAGCCTGCGGATTCGAGGGCGCGCAGGCCGTTGATCATGATCTTGTCCACCGCAAGGCGGCGGTTGGTGCCGGCGTGTGCCCGCATCACCTCGTCCACCTGTGCGGCGAAGGAGCGGGCGTCTTGCGCCACGGCATCGCCGCAGACGTTGTAGAAGAAAGAGGCACCCGAGCGCAGTTCCTTGACCAGCGGGTTGAAGGTCACGAGGAAGGGGGAGTTCTTGTATTCCCACACGACCATATGGCCGTCGGCGCAGAGCAGGCAGGCGCGGAACGGGTTGTGACTGTTCCAGAGCTGCATGTTCGTCGTGTCGGTTGCGTAGCGGATGTTGAGCGGGTCGAACATCAAGACCCCGCCATAGTCGCGGTCGATGAGCGATTGCGTGAGGCGCTTCCAGCGGTATTCGCGCATGCGTTCGAGGTTGGGCGGTGTCAGCCCTGCCGCCTGCCATTCGGCAAAGGCGGTCTGGGTGGGGCCGATCTCGACCCGGTCATTGTCGTTGGGGGTGCCGTCGCCAAGGGTTGCGCCGCGCGTGGGGTCGATCTTGCGGCGGTCGGCGTAATGCTGGTCCATCTGGCGGCGATCCCCTGTTGCTGTGGAAAGGGTCGGGCAGGGCGCGGTTTTGCGCTGGCTTGGGCGCGACAGGTCGGTGTCGTTTTGGTGCGGGCGCGCTGTGGGACGGGCGCATAGCCTTGGGGCATGACCGCGCCGATCCTGCAACAGAGACTGCCCTTTGCCCCGTGGATGGAGGGGCGGACGTGGCGTTTGCCGGGGATCGTGCCGCTTGGCGACGGGAATTGGGTGCTGCGGGACGAGGCCTTTGCGGGCCAGATGGCCGAGCGCGACCGTCTGATCGCCGGGCGTTTGCCGCTGGTGCATGACCTGCTGCCCGAAGGGCGGGACGCGGTGGACGAGCTTTACCGTGCCGTGCTGGGCAAGATTGCAGGCGATGCAGGCTATCGGGTCGGTCTGTCCGAGGTGGCAAGGCCCGACGGGGTGGTGGTGCCGCTCGATCCGGCGCGGCCGCTCGTCACGCTGGGACGGCTGGTGCAGGAGGATCTGTGCCTGATGCAGGCGCGGGGGGACGAGCATGTGCTGACCGGGGCGATCCTGTGCTTTCCGGCAAGCTGGACGCTGGCGCAAAAGATCGGCAAGCCGCTGACGGGCATCCATGTGCCTGTGCCGCATTACGATGACGGGATGGCCAAGCGGGTGCAGCGGCTGTTCGATGCGATACGGGTGGAGCAGCCGTTGATGCGCTTCAATGCGCTGATCTATGACGATCCGGTCCTGCACCAGCCGCGCATCGAGGGGGCGGCGCGGCCGCGTCCGGTCGAGAAGATCTACCTGCGGTCGGAACGCCAATGCCTGATGCGCCTGCCCGAGACGGGGGCGGTCGTCTTTTCGATCCATACCTATGTGGTCAGGATAGCGTCGCTGTCCGTGGCCGAGCGCGAGGGGCTGGCGGCGGCGGGTCTTTAGACCATCAGGCCCATGAGGCTGTGCGCGAAGGGAAGTTGCGACAGGCCGAGGATCGAGCAGGTCAGCGCCATGACGCGGGCCGAGGCGTTGACGTTGCCGCCCTTGAGCAGGGAATAGGTCAGCATCGCGGCCCCTGCGGGCAGAAAGACGACCATCAGCGTCATGTCCATCGTCGAGGCGGCGAGGCGGAGTTTCACCGTCTGCGGGGCCTGACCGTCGGCGGGCTGCGGGTAGAGTGCCGCGCGCAGGCGGGCCATTTCGGGATTGGCCGGGCGCAGCGAGACGGGTTCGGTATTGGCGGGCTGCATCGAAGGCGCGGGTTTGCTGGCCAATGCGGCGGCGCGGGCGCGTTCGGTCTTGGCGGCTTTGAGCGCCTGTGCCTTCTCGGCGAAGCTGACGGCGCTGAGGTCGTCGGTTTCGGGGAAGGCGCGCAGGACCTTGGTCGTTTCCGAGCGGACGGGGGCCGAGGCGGGTTTGGTCGTCACTTCGAAATCGGGCAGACGGTCGAAGAGATCGTCGATCAGGTCGGCGGTCACGGGGCCGGTGACCTGATGCCAGAGCATGCGTTCAGGGGCGAAGCGGGCCTTGAGACGTTCCGCGATGAGATGGCAAAGCTCGTCATGGCGGCGGCGGTCGATCGGATCGGCATAGCCGTCGGGGCCGGGGCCGACCGAGATCATCAGGCTGGCGGGTTTGCCCGGTTCGACGCCGTCGCGGCAGTAGCTGAGCGTGAAGCGCGCGCCTTCGACATCGAGAAGGACCAGATCGTCGCAATCCCATGTGATCATGCGCTTGCCGGCACCCGACCGTTGCAGCGCGCCGTCAAGTTCCTTGACCAGAAGCGCAAGGTTGAGCGCGGGGTCATGGTCGAAGACAAATTGCGCAATGGTGCTGTTCTGGTTCGGCGGAGGGAAATCCGCGTGAATGGCCTGGTGCTGCGCGATCGTCATGGCTTGCCCTCTGACAATTCCGTTCACCAGTTTTAATAAATGTGAATTGTGCCGAGATTCGGATCAATTTGTGATTATTAAACGGTCCTGTCCGGGGTATTGCCGAATTCTCGCCTGTTTTGGTATGCGGGTGTCGCGGTTTCTGCTTGAGGTTGAGTAAGGCAGACTGTCCGCGGCACCGCGGATGCCTTGTCGGGGATGCCGACGATCAGAGGAGGTGGGAGAGGCTGCTCTGCCAGATGCCCAGCACCCCGGCGACCACGGCCATCGCCTGTGCCGAGAGGCGCATGTTGCCGCCGCGCAGGAGCGAATAGGTGGTGAGGGCCGCGCCTACGGGAAATGCCACGACAACCAGCGTTGCGTTCATGGCGTGGCTTGCGAGGCGCAATTGGGCCGAAGCGGGGGTGGTGACGGCGTCGGAGCCGACGCTGTCGGCATAGAGTGCGGCGCGCACGCGGGCGAGATGTTCATGTAGCGGGGCGGGCAGGTCCGGCAGGTCGTTTGCCGCAATTGTGGCCGAGGGATGGTCTTGCGGCAGGGACGGTTCGGCCGTGGGGGCCGAGACATGCCAGAAATTCGCCTCGTCCGGTGCCAAGGTGTTAACGGCGTGGGACAGGCGCGCCCTTGCGCGGTGGCGGCTGGCACGGATGCGCGGGTCGAGGGTCTGGTCGGCTTCGGCCACGGGTTCGGGGCCGAACACATCCGAGAAGATGTTCAGCGCGACGAGGGATTGGCGGGGGTCGAGGGCGGCATCCTCGCGTTGGGGAGAAAGGCGCAGGGGGCGGCGCGGCGTGATGGAACGCGCGGGCGCCGGATCCTGCTGTTGCAGGAACATGGCTTCCAGATCGCCCGAAGGAAGCGGCGGATCGGCAAGCGGTGCGTGGCCTTCGATATCGAGCATGGCGAACTTCCAACTCATTAAAAACACAAGTATTGACAGACTCCGGTTTAATTGTGGCGAAAACGGGGCAGTTTTATCTGCGACCTGCGGCAGTTAGGGAAAATATAGCCGGCGATTGTTTCGCAACCTGTGGCGGAAATGCGAAAGGGCCGCCCGAAGGCGGCCCTTTGCAAGACGATCCCTGCCGATCAGCAGGAGTAATACATCGCGTATTCGACCGGGTGGGGGGTATGCTCGAAGGCATAGACCTCTTCCCACTTGAGGGCCATGTAGGCCTCGAGCTGGCTCTTTTCGAACACGCCGCCCTGAAGCAGGAAGTCGTGGTCTTTTTCAAGCTCTTCCAGCGCCTCGCGCAGCGAGCCGCAGACGGTCGGGATTTCGGCCAGTTCTTCGGGCGGCAGGTCGTAGAGGTCCTTGTCCGAAGCGGGGCCGGGGTGGATCTTGTTCTTGATGCCGTCGAGACCGGCCATCAGCAGGGCGGCGAAAGCCAGATAGGGGTTCGCCGACGGATCGGGGAAGCGGGCTTCGACGCGCTTGGCTTTGGGCGATTCCGTCCACGGAATACGGACGCAGCCCGAGCGGTTGCGGGCCGAGTAGGCGCGCAGAACCGGTGCTTCGAAGCCCGGGATCAGACGCTTGTAGCTGTTGGTGGACGGGTTGGTGATGGCGTTCAGCGCCTTGGCGTGCTTGAGGATGCCGCCGATGAAGTAGAGCGCCTCGACCGAGAGGTCGGCGTATTGGTCGCCCGCGAAGAGCGGCTTGCCGTCCTTCCAGATCGACATGTTGACGTGCATCCCCGAGCCGTTGTCGCCCTTCATGGGCTTGGGCATGAAGGTCACGGTCTTGCCATAGGCGGCCGCGACGTTGTGGATGACGTACTTGTACTTCTGGATGTTGTCGGCCTGTTCGACCAGACCGCCGAAGATCATGCCGAGTTCGTGCTGGCAGGTCGCCACTTCGTGGTGGTGCTTGTCGACCTTGATGCCCATGCGCTTCATGGTCGAGAGCATCTCGCCGCGCAGGTCCTGGGCTTCGTCGATCGGGTTGACCGGGAAGTAGCCGCCCTTGTAGCCCGCGCGGTGGGCGAGGTTGCCGCCCTCGAAGGAGGAGTCGGTGTTCCATGCCGCCGCTTCCGCGTCGATCTGGTAGGACACCTTGTTCGGCGCGACCTGATAGCGGACGTCGTCGAAGATGAAGAATTCGGCTTCGGGGCCGAAGTAGGCCGCGTCGCCCACGCCCGAGGATTTCAGGTAGGCTTCGGCTTTCAGCGCGATCTGGCGCGGGCAGCGGTCATAGGCTTCGCCGGTGTCGGGCTCGACCACGTTGCAATGCACGCACATGGTCTTTTCGGCATAGAAGGGGTCGATGTAGACCGAAGTGGCATCGGGCATGAGTTTCATGTCCGACTGGTCGATCGACTTCCAGCCAGCGATCGACGAGCCGTCGAACATGAAGCCTTCCTCGAAGAAGTCTTCATCCACGAGGTCGGCTATCAGCGTGACGTGCTGAAGCTTGCCTTTGGGGTCGGTGAAGCGGATGTCGACGTATTCGACGTCCTCGTCCTTCATCAGTTTCAGAGCATTCGCTACTGCGCTCATCATGATGCCTTTCGGGTTGAGTGTTTCGGTGCGGTCGGGCCGGAGGGGCCGTTCCGGATGGATCAGACCGCGTCGTCGCCGGTTTCGCCGGTGCGGATGCGGATGGCCTGTTCGACGGAGGAGACGAAGATCTTGCCGTCGCCGATCTTGTCGGTGCGGGCGGCGCCGATGATCGCCTCGATGGCGGCATCGACCATGTCGTCGGTCAGGACGACCTCGATCTTCACCTTGGGCAGGAAGTCGACGACATATTCGGCACCGCGGTAGAGTTCGGTGTGACCCTTCTGGCGCCCGAAGCCCTTGACCTCGGTGACCGAGAGGCCCTGAATGCCGGCTTCCTGAAGGGCTTCCTTCACTTCGTCGAGCTTGAAGGGTTTGATGACCGCTTCGATTTTCTTCATGGGCCGACTCTCCCCCTGCCTGTCTTTTGCCCTCTGACCACTTCTTGTTGGCAGGGACAATCTGCTAGGGTCGGGGCGGGGCGCTTCGTCGCGGGTTTTGGCGGGGTGCGTCTGATTTTTAATCAAAGCGCCTATTTTATGTGCGTTTTGAAAACAGGGTGGATGCGCGGTGGCAAAGATTCTGACTTCTGCACAAATGCGCGGCATCGAAGCGGCGGCGATGGCCTCGGGGCGGGTGACGGGGCTCGAGCTGATGGAGCGGGCGGGGCGCGGGGTGGTTGAGGCCATTCTGGCGCATTGGCCGGAGCTTGGGGCGGGGCATGGCAAGGCCATCGTGCTTTGCGGGCCGGGGAACAATGGCGGGGACGGCTATGTGATCGCGCGGCTGCTGCGCGCGCGGGGTTGGGAGGTTGCGCTGCACGCGCTGGCCCCCGCCGCGACAGCGGATGCCGCCACGATGGCGCAGGAGTGGGGCGGGCCGGCCGCAGGTTTCGAGGCGCTGGAATGGGAGGCGCTGCGCGGGGCTGCGGTGGTTGTGGACGCGGTGTTCGGAACCGGTCTGACACGTCAGGTTGCACCCGGGGTCTGGGGCGCGCTTGCAATGGCGCAGGAGGCGGGCGCGCGTCTGGTGGCGGTGGACATATTGTCGGGGCTGGATGCGGACAGTGGCGCGGTGCGGGCCGAGGGCGGCTATCTGGACCATCCTGCGGCGCTGACGGTGACCTTTCAGGCCGCGAAACTTGGCCACCATCTCGGGGCAGGCGGATCGCTTACGGGGCCGCTGGTCGTCGTGGATATCGGATTGGACCGCGAATTGGCGGCGCTGGACGGAGCGGTCGAGGCGGCCGAGGTGTCAGCAGAGCGGTTGAAGAAGGTCGAAGGACATAAATACAGCCACGGACACGCGCTGGTGCTGGCAGGCGGCGTCGGGCGTGGCGGCGCGGCACGGTTGGCGGCGCGGGCGGCGCTGCGCGTCGGAGCGGGGCTGGTGACTTTGGGATGCGAGGCCGGAGCCGTGGCCGAGAATGCGGGACGGCTGGACGCTGTGATGCTGCGCGAGGTGGCCGGAGCCGAGGCGCTGGCCGCAGTCTTGCAGGACGCCCGGATTTCGGCGCTTGTGGCGGGCCCCGGTCTTGGTTTGGGCGCGCGCGAGGCCGGGCTGGTTGCGGCGGCACTGGGCGGCGCGCATCGGCCCGCGGTGGTGCTGGATGCCGACGCGCTGACGCTTGTGGCGCAGGACGCGACGCTATTTGCGCTGTTGCATGACCGCTGCGTTCTGACCCCGCACGAGGGCGAGTTCGCAAGGCTGTTTCCCGATCTTGCGCCTCGGCTCGGGCGGGGGAAGGTCGAGGTCCTGCGCGGGGCGGCAAAGCGGGCGGGATGTGTGGTGCTGCTCAAGGGCGCCGACACGGTGATTGCCGCAGCCGACGGGCGCTGTGTGGTCCATGCGGCGCTGCGCGAGAGGGCGGCACCCTGGCTTGCCACGGCCGGGTCCGGCGATGTGCTTGCGGGGATCATTTGCGGGTTGGTGGCGCGGGGCTGGTCCGGCTTTGCCGCAGCCGAGGCGGCGGCCTTTCTGCATGTCGAGGCGGCGCGGGAATTCGGGCCCGGATTGATCGCCGAGGACCTGCCCGAGATGCTGCCTGCGGTGTTCCGGCGGCTGGGGGTTTGAGCGGCAATTTTCCGCAAGGAAAGTTGCAAATTCCCGGGAAGGAAACCGGCGGGGCGGCCTTGATCGTTTCGCGGCATTTTCCTCTCGCATCCCCCTTGGCGCTTTGCTAGAAGGGCGCGGAATTTTCGGGGTGCGCTTGGACCGGACCGGAAGGGACGGACATGGCGTGCTTTGGGCAATTTGCGGGTGTGGCGAAACTGGTAGACGCACCAGATTTAGGTTCTGGCGCCGCAAGGCGTGGGGGTTCAAGTCCCTCCACCCGCACCAGTGGATGAAAAGAAGGACGGAAACATGCAGGTCACCGAGACCCTGAACGAAGGTCTGAAGCGCAGCTACACCATCACGGTGACGGCCGCCGAACTGGACGCCAAGGTTCAGGAAAAGCTGGTCGAGGCTCAGCCCGAGATCGAGATGAAGGGTTTCCGCAAGGGCAAGGTGCCGCTGCCGATCCTGAAGAAACAGTTCGGTCAGCGCATGATCGGCGATGCCATGCAGGACGCCATCGACAGCGCGATGAAAGAGCATTTCGACAAGTCGGGCGACCGCCCTGCGCTTCAGCCCGAAGTGAAGATGGTCGACGGCGAGACCTGGTCGGAGGGCAAGGATGTCGTGGTCGAGATGACCTATGAAGCCCTGCCGCCGATTCCGGAAGTCGACTCCAGCAAGATCACGCTGGACCGTCTGGTCGTGAAAGCGTCGGACGCCGATGTCGAGGAAGCGTTGAAGAACCTTGCCGGCACCGCGCAGAATTTCGAGGACCGCAAGAAGGGTTCGAAGGCCAAGGACGGCGATCAGGTCGTGATCGACTTCAAAGGCTCGGTCGATGGCGTGCCGTTCGAGGGTGGCTCGGCGGATGACTACGCGCTGGTGCTCGGGTCGAAGTCGTTCATTCCGGGGTTCGAGGACCAGCTGGTCGGCGCCAAGGTCGGCGACGAGGTTTCAGTCAACGTGACCTTCCCCGAAGCCTATGGCGCGGCACACCTTGCCGGCAAGGCCGCTGTCTTTGCCTGCACCATCAAGGCGGTGAAGGAAGCCAAGCCTGCCGAGATCGACGACGAGCTGGCCAAGAAGTTCGGCGCCGAGGATCTGGCCGCGCTGAAGGGCCAGATTTCGGAACGTCTCGAAGTCGAATACAAGGGCGCGTCGCGCGCCGTGCTGAAGCGGGCGCTGCTGGACCAGCTGGACGGTATGGTCAAGTTCGACCTGCCCGCCAAACTGGTTGAGGCGGAAGCCTCGCAGATCGCGCACCAGCTGTGGCACGAAGAGAACCCGCACGAGCATGGCCATAACCACGGGGCCATCGAAACCACCGACGAGCACAAGTCGCTGGCCGAGCGCCGCGTGCGCCTTGGCCTGCTGCTGGCCGAAGTCGGTCGCAAGGCCGAGGTCACCGTGACCGACGCCGAGATGACGCAAGCCGTTCTGGCGCAGGCCCGCAACTATCCGGGCCAAGAGCGCGCCTATTTCGACTTTGTCCAGAAGAACCCGCAAGTGCAGCAGCAGCTGCGCGCGCCGATCTTCGAGGACAAGGTTGTTGACCATATCGTTGCCGGGGCCAAGGTCGCCGACAAAGAGGTCAGCAAGGAAGAGCTGCAAAAAGCAATCGAAGCGCTCGACGAGCTGTGATACGAACAAAGGCCGGGGGGAAACCTCCGGCCTTATTGCTGAAGCGGCCCGATGTGCGGGCCCTGTGTGACGAGTGGAGGGTCCGGCCGTAACCGGACTGTCGGATGTGCGGGCCTTTCAGGGGGGCCTTTTATATGGTGTTTGGGTTTAGACGACTGAAGGCCGGGTCTGTCGCCGTGCGACCTGATGATGTGCCGGAGATGCCCGCCGAAGCGGCCGGTGAACGGTTCATCTTTACCGGCAAGCCCGCAATCGGTGGTCGGCCCGTCCCGTTCCAGCCCAAGGGCAACGCGCTTCCCGTCTTTTTCCTGCATATTCCGCGCACCTCGGGTGGCACGGTGTTGCGTTATCTGGGCAAGTTCTGGGGGCCGCAAGCCGTGGTCGACGGGGCCGAGACCCTGTTGCCGCAGCTTTTGGCGCGCCGATCCGAGACGATGGCCACCGATGTCGTTTCGGGCCATGTGCCGCTGGTGCGTTGGGAGTTCTTTACCGGGTCTTCGGCCTATCGCCGCGTGACCGTGCTGCGCGACCCCTGGGCGCGGCTGGTGTCGCATATCAACTGCATCGGGCGTTTCAACGATGGCGAGCCGATTCCGCCGGGGCCGTGGGCGGCATCGTGGAAAACGATGGCCGCCGCCGTGTCGCGGACGGATTTCGCCTCGCGCGCGAGCATGGAGCGGCTGGTGCGGCTGTGGTCGCCGGTCGAGGGCGGGTTCGACAATTTGCAGGTGCGGATGCTGCTGACGGGGTCGATGGCCTCGATGGTCAAGGCGCTTGTGCCGCGGGATGTCGAGCGGGCGGTGCAGAACCTCGACACCTTCTCGGTGGTCGGGCTGTGCGAGGATCAGGCCGGTTTGCAGCGCCGTCTGGGCGTGCTTGCCGGAGCGGGCAAATCGGCGCCGCTGGTCGCCTTTGAAAACGCGGGCAAGCCGAGCGTGCTGTCGGTGCGCAACGATCTGGCGCGCGAGGTGCTGGAACCGTGGTTCATCGCCGATCTGGAGCTATACACCAAGGCCAAGGCGATCGCCGCGCGTCAACCCGGCTGAGAGTTCGCCGCGTTTTCACGCCAGAGGACGTAGAGGCCCGCGCCGATGATGATGCTGATGCCGCCCCATGCGGTGAGGTCGGGCCACTGACGCCAGAAGACCCATCCGTAAATCACGGACCAGATCATGCCGGTGTATTCGAAGGGGGTCACGACGCTGGCTTCGGCGATGCGGTAGGCTTGGGTGAGAAGCGTCAGGCCGACGGCGGCGATCACGCCGCAGGACATCATCAGCATCAGGTCAAAGGCGGTCGGCATGGCCCAGCCGCGCAGCAGGAAGGCCAGCGAGGGGTGAACCTCGGTTCCGTAGCTGCCGGTGCCGAGGATGGCCGACAGCACCAGCGCCGCGGCGAGAAAGACGGCATTGCCCCAGAAGGCGAGGGCGGCGGCGCTTTCGGTGGTGCCGAGACGACGCGCCGAGATCATCGACAGCGCATAGGCAAAGCCGGAAAAGACCGGAAGCAGGGCGGCCCATTCGAAAACCGCGCCCGTGGGGCGGACCATGATGACCACACCGACAAAGCCCGCGACCAAAGCGAGCCAACGGCGCGGGCCGACATGTTCGCCCAGCATGAGGACGGAAAGCATGGTGATGAAGAGCGGGGCGGAAAAGTACAGCGCCACGGTCGTCGCCATCGGCAGGGCGGGCAGGGCGATGTAGTAGCAGGTATAGGCAAGGAACATGATGACGCCGCGCCGGATCATCGCCAGCGTGCCGGGGGTGAAGAGCGATTTCAGCCCGGCCTCGTAGTGGACGAGGGCGAGAAGGAAGGGGATGGCCGTCAGGCTGCGCAGGACCATCGCCTGATGCAGAGGATATTCGCCCGAGAGCAGTTTGAGGATCAGGTCCTGCATCGAAAAGACGGCAACGCCGGCGACGAGGAAGGCAACGCCCTTGGCGCTTTCGCGGCGGATGGGCGGGGAAAGGGCGGTCATGGGGGCCTCGCTGCGGTCTTGGTCGACGGTAGCGGTTGCGGGGCGGGGGGCTGCGCTGCGCGCGACATGCGGTGTCGCATCGAGGGAGGGCGGCCCACGGAAGGGGGGCAATTTTCCCGGAAGAGACATGCAAAATCCTTTGAAGGATTTTGGCGCGGGTGCGACGGGTCGGGACTTTGTGCCGCGCAAGAAAAAACCGCGCGAAGGTTTCCCCTCGCGCGGTTTTGTCTCATCGGGTCGGAGGGGACGATTACTCGTCGTCGCCCGCTGCCGAACCCATGTCGTCGAACAGTTCCGCGATTTCGAAATCGGCGGCAGCTTCGGCTTCGGCGGCGAGGTCCTGGATGGACTTGCCCGAGGCTTGCAGTTCGGCTTCTTCCGGCGAACGTGCGACGTTCAGCGTGACCTTGACGGTCACTTCCGGGTGCAGCACGACCGAGACGGTGTGCAGGCCGAGATCCTTGATCGGACGATCGAGGACGACTTGCGCACGGTTGACGGTGAAGCCTGCTTCGGTCGCAGCTTCGGCGGCGTCACGGGTGGTGACGGAGCCGTAGAGCGCGCCGGCGTCGGAAGCGGAACGAATCACCACGAAAGTCTGACCGTCGAGCTTGGCGCCGACGACTTCAGCTTCTTTCTTGGTTTCGAGGTTCTGGGCTTCCAGCTGGGCTTTCTTGGCTTCGAACGATTTGATGTTGCCATCATTCGCGCGGAGCGCCTTGCCCTGCGGCAGCAGGTAGTTGCGGGCGTAGCCGTCCTTGACGTTTACGACTTCGCCCATCTGGCCAAGCTTGGCCACGCGCTGAAGGAGGATGACTTGCATGTGGGTCTCTCCTTACTTCACAGCGTAGGGCAGCAGGGCGAGGAAGCGGGCGCGCTTGATGGCTTGCGCCAGTTCACGCTGCTTCTTTGCCGAGACTGCGGTGATGCGGGACGGAACGATCTTGCCGCGCTCGGACACGTAGCGCTGCAGAAGGCGGACGTCCTTGTAGTCGATCGCAGGCGCGTTGTCGCCCGAGAAGGGGCAGACCTTGCGGCGGCGGAAAAACGGTTTGTTGGCCATGGTTTATCCTTTCCTACCGATCAACGACGGAAGCCGCCGCGGTCACCACCGCGGTCGCCGCCACGATCGCCCGACGGACGGTCACCACGGTCGGGACGGTCGCCGAAGCTGCGCTCACGACGCTCGCCGCCGCCGAAACCACCCTCGGGGCGGTCGCCGCGTTCACGGTCGTCGCGCTTCTGCATCTGCACCGACGGACCTTCGGCATGGGTGTCGACCTTGATGGTCAGCACGCGCATCACGTCGTCATGCAGGCGCATCAGGCGTTCCATTTCCTGCACGGCGGCCGCGGGAGCGTCCGACTTGAGCAGGGCATAGTGGCCTTTGCGGTTCTTGTTGATCTTGTAGGCCATCGTCTTGACGCCCCAGTACTCGTGCTCGACGACCTTGCCGCCGTTGTCCGAGAGAACCGTGGAGAAATGTTCGATGAGGCCTTCGGCTTGCGTGTTGGACAGGTCCTGACGCGCAATGAAAACATGCTCGTAAAGCGGCATGTAAGCTCCAGTTCATACAAGGTGCATTTCATAGGGCGGGCATTTTGCCTTTCCGCGGCCCGTCCACGAGAGGCTGCACCGGTTCGCGTGAATGCGGAAAGGATGCGGCCTTATACAGAAAGGCGGCGGGGATGCAAGCGCAGGGTGCGGCGCATCAGCGGGCCGAGGCGGGAAGCCCGAAGAGGCGGTCGAAGGCCCATGTAAAGGCCCAGGTGTAGGCGAGGAAGGCGAGGATGAGGACGGACTCGTAGGCGAGGGCGGTCAGAACGGGAACGGCGAACCACCACGCGGTAAGGGGAAGAAGGACGAGGAGCAGCCCGGCCTCGAACAGCAGGGCATGGGCGGTGCGGCGGGCGAGGCCACGGCCCCGTATGGTCTGGCGGGCTTCCCACGCCTCGAACAGGGCGTTGAAGGCGAGGTTCCAGAGCATGGCGATGGTCGAGCAGAGGGCGGAGAACACAAAGGAACTGCCGGCGCCGGTATCGGCCATGAGCAACAGCAGGGCGGTGGACATGAGGATGCCCCCGCCCTCGAAGGCTGCGGCATAGATCAGGCGGCGAAGGGTGGGGCGGTCGTGCAGGGCCATGCGCCACGCTTTCCACGCCGGCCGCGCCGCTGGCAAGGGGATCGGACCGATGTTGCCCGAGGATGGCGGGGGGCGTGGCGGTGCTGCACCATGACCGCCGCCGGATCGCCCGATGACCCGATGGCCGTTGCTGCGCGCTTGCGGCTTGGGCGGGCGACGTGTCGGCGTTGCATGGGGGGGCGTGGCGGGGTAATCGGGAGGCAACAGAGGGAGAATACCGCATATGAGCCGCGCA
Organism: Paragemmobacter straminiformis; assembly: GCF_014243445.1. Classification (GTDB taxonomy): domain Bacteria; phylum Pseudomonadota; class Alphaproteobacteria; order Rhodobacterales; family Rhodobacteraceae; genus Paragemmobacter; species Paragemmobacter straminiformis. The sequence goes on along the minus strand of NZ_JACLQD010000002.1, from coordinate 899,628 downwards.
TTCGTATTTCCGGGACAAGGGGCGCAGACCATTGGCATGGGCCGCGCCCTTGCCGAGGCCTATCCGGCAGCAAAGGCCGTGTTTGAAGAGGTGGACGAGGCTTTGGGCGAGAAGCTGTCCAGTTTGATCTGGGAGGGCGAGATCGAGGCGCTTACGCTGACGCAGAACGCCCAACCCGCGCTAATGGCGACCTCGATCGCGGCGCTGCGGGCGCTCGGGTCCGAGGGGATCACGGTTGCAAGCCATGCCGCCTTTGTCGCGGGTCACAGCCTTGGTGAATATTCCGCGCTTTGCGCGGCCGGGTCGCTGGGCCTGTCCGATACGGCGCGGCTGCTGCGGATTCGCGGCTTGGCGATGCAAGAGGCGGTGCCTGTCGGGGTTGGCGCTATGGCGGCGCTGCTCGGGCTCGACTTTGCGACGGCGACCGAGGTTGCTGCCGAGGCCGCGCAGGGCGAGGTCTGTCAGGCGGCCAATGACAATGACCCCGCGCAGGTGGTGGTTTCTGGGCATAAGGGGGCCGTGGAGCGGGCCTTGGAGATCGCCAAGGCGAGGGGGGCCAAGCGGGCGCTGCTGTTGCCGGTGAGCGCACCTTTCCATTGCGCGCTGATGCAGCCTGCGGCGCATCGCATGGCCGAGGCGCTGGCCGCCGTTGTGGTGGAAAAGCCCGTCGTGCCGGTGGTCGTGAACGTAAGGGCCGAAGCGGTGACAGAACCCGACCGCATCCGCGACCTGCTGGTTGCGCAGGTGACGGGATCGGTGCGCTGGCGCGAATCCGTGCTGTGGATGGAAGGCGCGGGCGTTACGGAATTCTGGGAGATCGGCGCGGGCAAGGCGCTGTCGGGGATGATCAAGCGGATCGCGAAGGATGCGGCGACCCGTGCAGTCGGCACGCCCGAGGATGTGATCGCGGCCAAGGGCTGACGGTTCCTATGACGGCGGTCGGGGGGGGCGATTTGCCCCCCCTTTTTTGTTTGTCGTCACCTCACCCCTCAAAGGCTGTTCTGGCGCGCAGGAATGCCGGGGGGGCAAATTTGGCCAAGACGGACCGCAAGGCGGTTGCGGCGCGGGGGCGCCACCTAGGGGATGGGCCATGCCTACGGTGGGAAAGGAACCCATGCGCCCGCCGATGGCTTATAGGACGAGGTCGCTGCCTGTGCTTTCGCGCTTTGCGACGGGTGCCGATGTCGGAGGGGACTGCAAGCCGCCCGTATCGCGCCGCATTTGCGACTGACCCTAAGGGGCCTCTGGCCTATGATGCGGTTCTTGCGGCCGCGCGCGGCCAGCCCTTTCAAGCCCAAGCACTTTCAATCCAAGGACAGTTCCATGACCCAAAGCCGCACAGTCAACCGCCGGTTCGTTCTGGCCGAGCGTCCGCAGGGCGAGCCGACCGCTGCCACGCTGCGGCTCGAGGCGGTGCCGGTGCCTGCGCCGGAAAAGGGCAAGATGCTGCTGCGCACCGAATATCTGTCGCTTGATCCCTACATGCGCGGACGGATGAGCGATGCGCCCTCATATGCCGCGCCGGTTGCTGTCGGGGCGGTGATGGAGGGGGGGACGGTCGCGCAGGTCGTGGCCTCGGATGTTGACGGGTTCAAGCCGGGTGACCGGGTGCTGAGCTACAACGGCTGGCAGGATTATGCGGTGTCGGATGGTGTGGGGGTTACCCTGCTGGATCCGCAGATGGCGCATCGGTCCTGGGCTTTGGGGATATTGGGCATGCCGGGATTTACCGCCTGGGCGGGCCTTACGCAGATCGGCCAGCCCAAGCCGGGCGAGACGGTCTGCGTGGCGGCTGCGACGGGGCCGGTCGGTGCGACGGTGGGCCAGATCGCCAAGCTGATGGGCTGCCATGTGGTGGGCATTGCGGGGGGTGCGGAGAAATGCGCCCATGCGGTGGGAAGGCTGGGCTTCGACCAGTGCATCGACCACAGATCCGCTGACTTTGCCGACCAGCTGGCCGTGGCCGCGCCGAAGGGGATCGATGTCTATTTCGAGAATGTCGGCGGTGCGGTGTTCGACGCGGTCTTGCCGCTATTGAACACGGGCGCGCGGGTGCCGGTCTGCGGGCTGATCTCGCAATACAACGCCACGCGGCTGCCCGACGGCCCTGACCGGCTTTCGATGCTTTTGGGGCAGGTCCTGCGCAAACGCATGACGCTGCGCGGGTTCATCATCTTTCAGGATTTCGGCCATCTTTATCCGGCCTTTGCCAAGGCGATGGGCGATTGGCTTGCGGCGGGCCGGATGCACTACCGCGAGGATATGATCGACGGTCTGGAGCAGGCGCCCGATGCCTTTATCGGCCTTTTGCGCGGAGAGAATTTTGGCAAAAGGGTCATCCGTATCGGCCCTGCCGAACTGGAGGCGTGACGGCAGGGGCAGGCGTCGCGGTTCGGGTGGCAAAGCGGGGGGCTTGCTGCTAGGAGGGGGCAAAACCCCATCGTTGGAGGATTTGATGTTCGATTTGACGGGTAAGACGGCGCTTGTGACGGGGGCTTCGGGTGGAATCGGGGCCGAGATCGCGCGGGCGCTGCACAAGGCGGGGGCGACGGTCGGGCTTTCGGGCACCCGGGTCGAGCCGTTGCAGGCGCTGGCGGCCGAGCTTGGGGGACGGGCGCATGTGCTGCCTTGCAACCTGTCGGTGGCCGACGAGGTCGAGGCGCTGGTGAAGCAGGCGACCGAGGCGATGGGATCGGTGGACATTCTGGTCAACAATGCGGGCATCACGCGCGACGGGTTGGCGATGCGGATGTCGGACGAGGATTGGCAATCGGTGATCGACGTCAACCTGACCTCGACCTTCCGGCTGTGCCGCGCGGCGATCCGCGGCATGATGAAGGCACGCTGGGGGCGGATCGTGAATATCTCCTCGGTCGTGGGCACGACGGGGAATGCCGGGCAGATCAACTATGCCGCGAGCAAGGCCGGTATGGTCGGGCTGTCGAAATCGCTGGCCGCCGAGGTGGCGAGCCGTGGCATCACCGTGAACTGCGTGGCGCCCGGTTTCATCACCACGGCGATGACGGACAAGCTGAACGAACAGCAGAAGGCCGGAATCCTTGGCGCGGTGCCTGCGGGGCGGATGGGCGAGCCTGCCGAGATCGCGGCGGCCGTGCTTTACCTTGCCTCGGTCGAGGCGGGTTATGTCACGGGGGCGACGCTGCATGTGAACGGCGGTATGGCAATGGTGTGACAGGGGGCGGCAGGGAACGCTTGAAAGCGTTTGCCTTGTGATGCCGCCCTTGCTATAGGCGCGACGAACCGGCTGGGGAGCAAACCTTGGCCGTCCCGTGTTATGCGGGGTAGCGAAGAAAAACGGGACGTTTCCCCGCAACGGAAAGAGGAAGAGACCATGAGCGACATCGCCGCACGCGTGAAGAAGATCGTCGTCGAGCATCTTGGCGTCGAAGAGGACAAGGTGACCGAGAACGCATCGTTCATCGACGATCTGGGCGCGGACAGCCTCGACACGGTCGAGCTGGTCATGGCGTTCGAGGAAGAGTTCGGGATCGAGATTCCGGACGATGCCGCCGAAACCATCCAGACCTTTGGCGACGCGGTGAAGTTCATCTCGGAAGCCGCCTGATCCGATTTCCGGACAGGACGATCTAGCGAAGGGCGCCCCGAACGGGCGCCCTTTTGCTATGTGCGGCGGGGCGATGGGGCGGCGCATGTTGCGTGGGCAGGGGGCTGCGTGTATCACCGCAGGGAAGAACGCCACTTGCCGGGAGAGACGGAATGCGTCGGGTAGTTGTAACGGGTCTGGGTATGGTCACGCCGCTGGCATGCGGGGTCGAGGAAACCTGGAGCCGCCTGATCGCGGGTCAGTCGGGGGCGGGGCCGATCACCCGTTTCGACGCCAGCAATGTGGTCACGCAATATGCCTGCGAGATCCCCTATGGCGACGGCAGCGACGGCACGTTCAATCCGGATGACTGGATGGAGCCGAAGGATCGCCGCAAGGTGGACGATTTCATCCTTTATGGCATGGCCGCCGCCGTGCAGGCCGTGCGCGATGCCGGTTGGGAGCCGCAGGACAAAGAGGGCCGGTTGCGCACCGGTGTGATGATCGGCTCGGGGATCGGGGGGTTGACCTCGATCGCCGAGACGGCGGTCCTGATCAAGGAAAAAGGGCCCAAGCGCGTGTCGCCCTTCTTCATTCCCGGCGCGTTGATCAACCTGATCTCGGGGCAGGTGTCGATCCGCTTCGGCTTCAAGGGGCCGAACCATGCGGTGGTGACGGCCTGTTCGACGGGGGCCCATGCCATCGGGGATGCGGCGCGGCTGATCCAGTGGGGCGATGCGGATGTGATGATCGCAGGCGGGGCGGAAAGCCCGATCAGCGAGATCGGTATCGCCGGTTTCAACGCCTGCAAGGCGCTGTCGACCAAGCGCGGCGACGATCCTGCCAAGGCGAGCCGCCCCTATGATTCGGACCGGGACGGTTTCGTCATGGGCGAGGGCGCGGGCGTGGTGGTGCTGGAAGAATACGAGCATGCCAAGGCGCGCGGTGCCAAGATCTATGCCGAGGTGCTGGGTTATGGTCTGTCGGGCGATGCCTATCACATCACCGCACCCAGCGAGGATGGCGACGGCGGCTATCGCAGCATGGCGGCGGCGCTGAAGCGTGCGGGGCTGGAACCTTCGGACGTGGATTACATCAACGCGCATGGCACGAGTACGATGGCCGATACCATCGAACTGGGCGCTGTCGAGCGGTTGATGGGCGATGCGGCGGACAAGGCCACCATGTCCTCGACCAAGTCGAGCATCGGGCATCTTCTCGGGGCGGCGGGGGCGGTCGAGGCGATCTTCTGCATTCTCGCGCTGCGCGATCAGGTCGCCCCGCCGACGATCAACCTTGACAACCCTGCCGTGACGCCGAGGCTTGACCTTGCGCCGAACAAGGCGGTGAAGCGCAAGATCGATGTGGCGCTGTCGAATTCCTTCGGCTTCGGGGGAACGAACGCATCCTTGGTGCTGGGGCGGGTAACGGGCTGATGTGGAAATCCATCGCCTCGAACGCGTTGACGCTGTTCATCGTGGCTTTGGTCGCGGCGGCGGGGCTGCTGGCCTGGGGGCGCGAGCAATTCACCGGACCGGGGCCATTGACCGAAGCGATCTGTTTCCGCGTCGAGAAGGGGGATTCCCTTTCGGTCGTCAGCCGTGCGCTGGAAGAGCGCGGGGCGGTCAGCGATGCGCGGATTTTCCGGATCGGGGCCGAGTATTCGGACAAGGCGGCGCGGCTGAAATTCGGCTCGTATCTTGTCGGTGCGGGCGCGTCGATGGCGACGGTGCTGGATGATCTGACGGCGGGCGGGCAATCGACCTGCGGGCGCGAGGTGAATTTCCGCATCGGTGTCGCCAGCGCCGAGGTGGTGCTGCGCGAGTTGGACGCGGCGACCAACCGCTATGTCGAAGTGGTCAAGTTCGATCCTGCTGCCGAGGCTGCGCCGGGTGCCTATGTCGATGTGGCCGAGGCGGATGATATCCGCTGGCGCGTGACCTTGGCCGAAGGGGTGACGAGCTGGCAGGTGGTCGACGCGCTGAAGCGGGCCGATTTCCTGAGCGGCGAGATCGCGGCCGTGCCGCCCGAAGGAAGCCTGTCGCCCGACAGCTACGAGGTGGAGCGCGGGGCGGATCGCGCCGAGCTGCTGGCCGAGATGGCGGCGCGCCAGACCGCGACGATGGCCGAGTTGTGGGCCACGCGGGCCGAGGGGCTGCCCTATGACACGCCGGAGCAGGCGATGGTCATGGCCTCGATCGTCGAGAAGGAAACGGGGATCGCGGAAGAGCGCAAGCGCGTGGCCTCGGTCTTTATCAACCGGATCGAGCAGGGGATGCGTTTGCAGACGGACCCCACGGTGATTTACGGCATCACCAAAGGCGAGGGCGTGTTGGGGCGCGGGTTGCGGCAAAGCGAACTGCGGCGCGAGACGCCCTATAACACCTATGTCATCGACGGGCTGCCGCCGACGCCGATCGCCAATCCGGGACGGCTGTCGATAGAGGCGGCGCTGAACCCCGACAAGACCGATTTCCTGTACTTTGTTGCGGATGGATCGGGCGGGCATGTCTTTGCCAAGACCCTTGCCGAGCATAATGAAAACGTCGCCAAATGGCGCGAGATCGAGGCCAAGGCAGGGACCGCCGAAGCCGGTGGAGTGCAGGACTGATTGAGAAACGGTTAAGGCTGCGTTCGGTAAGCCGTTGATCCGGATGGATTTTTGGATTGACTCGGCGCACGGTCCGATGTAGAGATTGTGACATGCTGATAGAGGTGGGCAAGCGGCCAGGGGAAACCCGGGGCCGCTTTTCCATTTGCACCGCAACGGGGCGGGGGGCGGGCAGGATCGGAACATATGGGACGTGGCGCGGAAGATGACGCGCCAGAGGCGCTGGACGCGCTGGCGAAACGCCTGTTCGACGGGGTGGCCGAACGCTTGGCCGATGCCATCGAGCAGCTCGAGACAGGGCGACCGGCCGAGGTGCGGGCGGCGCAGCGGGCGATCCACGATCTGCGGATGGCCCTTTGGGTGTTGGTTGACGAGAGGGCGCGTGTTGACAGGCTTCGCAGCAAGATCGCCGGAGCAGCCGGTGGCGGTGGGGGGCGGGACCTCAACCTCGACGCCGCAAGGGTTGAGATCGGGCGCAGGTTGGCTGGCCTTAGAGCCGCAAGCGACGGTGGATGAATTCCTGTCGGGGCTAAGCGCGTCGGCCCTGTTGGCGCTGCCCTGGATATTCGAGTTCTGGGCGCTGCCGCACCAGCTGCCGCCCGGGGGACAGTGGCGGACATGGGTGATCATGGGCGGCCGCGGCGCGGGCAAGACGCGGGCGGGTGCCGAATGGGTGCGCGCACAGGTCGAAGGCGCGGGGCCGAGGGATGCGGGGCGGGCAAGACGCGTGGCGCTGATCGGCGAGACGGTGGATCAGGTGCGGGAGGTGATGGTGTTCGGCGAAAGCGGGATCATCGCCTGCGCGCCGCCCGACCGGAAGCCGGAGTGGGAAGCCGGACGCAAGCGGCTGGTCTGGCCCAATGGCGCGGTGGCGCAGGTGATGTCGGCGCATGATCCCGAAGGCTTGCGGGGGCCGCAGTTCGATGCCGCCTGGGCCGATGAGCTGGCGAAGTGGCCAAAGGCGCGCGAGACATGGGACATGCTGCAATTCGCGTTGCGTCTGGGACCGAACCCGCAGGCGGTGGTCACGACGACACCGCGCAATGTCGGGGTGTTGAAGGCGATCTTGAAAAACCCGTCGACGGTGATGACCCATGCGCCGACCGAGGCCAACCGCGCCCATCTGGCGGCGAGCTTTCTGGCCGAGGTGCAGGCGCGCTATGGCGGCACGCGGCAGGGGGTCGAGGAGTTGCAGGGGCTGCTGGTCGAGGATGCCGAAGGGGCGCTTTGGACCTGGCCGATGATCGAGGGTTGTCGGGTTGATGAGGCGCGCGGGCTGACGCGGATCGTCGTGGCGGTGGACCCTCCGGCATCTGCTGGCGCGGGGTCGGATGAATGCGGGATCTTGGTTGTCGGCGCGAGGATGGAGGGGCCACCGCAAGAGTGGCGGGCTGTCGTGCTTGAGGATGCGTCGGTGCAGGGCAAGGGGGCCGCGGATTGGGCGGCGCGGGCGGTGGATGCGTTCCGCCGCCACGGGGCCGACCGGATCGTGGCCGAGGTGAACATGGGCGGGGACATGGTGCAGGCCGTGATCCGGCAGGTGGACCCTCTGGTGCCGTTCCGCGCTGTCAGGGCGACACGGGGCAAGGTGCTGCGGGCCGAGCCCGTGGCGGCTTTGTATGAACAGGGGCGGGTCGCGCATCTGGCCGGGCTTGCCGCGCTGGAGGAGCAGATGGTGCAGATGACGGTGGGCGGATACCTTGGCAAAGGGTCGCCCGACCGTGTGGATGCGCTGGTCTGGGCGCTGACCGATCTGATGATCGACGGGGCGGCAAGTTGGCGGCGGCCGCAGGTGCGGGCGCTTTGAATTTCGGAAAAACGGCGGCGCTTTGCCCGTGGTCCTTGGCCACGGGGGGCGGAGCCTTGCGGTGGGAAAGGGGAAGCGATGGTCTGGAAATTCTTGCGCAAGGCGGAGGCGCCCGAGGTGAAGGCCAGTGCGACGGGCCGCGTGGTGGCCTTTGGCGGGTCGGGGCGCGTGCGCTGGTCTGCGCGGGATGTGGGAAGCCTGTCGCGCATCGGCTTCATGGGCAATCCCGTGGGGTTCCGCGCGGTGAAGCTGATCGCAGAGGCGGCGGCGGCGCTGCCATTGGTCGTGCAGGATCAGGCACGGCGCTACGAGGTGCATCCGGTGGCCGATCTGATCCGCCGCCCCAACGCGGGGCAGGGGCGGGCGGAGTTGTTCGAGGCGGTTTACGGGCATCTTTTGCTGTCGGGGAACGCCTACCTCGAGGCCGTTGCGGGCGCGGGTGCGCTGCCTGCCGAGTTGCATGTGCTGCGGTCGGACCGGATGGCGGTGGTGCCGGGGGCGGATGGCTGGCCGGTGGCCTATGACTATACGGTGGGGGCGAAGTCGCATCGCTTCGATATGACGGGGGATGTGCCGCCGATCTGCCATATCCGCGCGTTCCATCCGCAAGATGACCATTACGGCTTTTCGCCCATGCAGGCGGCGGCGGTGGCGCTGGATGTGCATTCCTCGGCCTCCGCCTGGTCGAAGGCGCTGCTCGACAATGCGGCGCGGCCTTCGGGGGCGATCGTCTATCGCGGGGCTGACGGGCAATCGGCGCTGACGGCGGACCAGTATGACCGGCTGGTGAGCGAGATGGAGAGCCACCATCAGGGCGCGCGCAACGCGGGCCGGCCGATGTTGCTGGAGGGGGGGCTGGACTGGAAGCCGATGGGGTTCTCTCCGTCCGACATGGAGTTCCAGAAGACCAAGGAGGCGGCGGCGCGCGAGATCGCCACGGCCTTTGGCGTGCCGCCGATGCTGCTGGGGATACCGGGGGATGCGACCTATGCCAACTATGCCGAGGCCAACCGGGCGTTCTACCGGCTGACGGTGCTGCCGCTGGCGGCGCGGGTGACGGCTTCGGTGTCGCACTGGCTGTCATGCTTTACCGGCGAGGCGGTGGAGGTGCGGCCCGATCTGGATCAGGTGCCGGCGCTGGCGGTGGAGCGGGACGCGGCCTGGGCGCGGGTTGCGGCGGCGGATTTCCTGACATCGGCGGAAAAGCGGCTGGCGCTGGGCTTGCCGCCACTTGAGGCGGGTGCATGACGCGGCGCGTCCCTCCGTTGGGCGGGTCGCGGTTTCTGTTCGACAGCTTCGACGCGGCAGCGGCGCGGATCGAGGCCAACGAGCGGGTTTCGGAAGAACGCTGGAACGGGCTGGAATACCGGCTTGGCCAGATCGAGGCGACGCTGGAGCGTTTGGAAAAGCGTGTCTGGCTGGGGGTTTACGGCGTGGCGGGGTTTTTGTTGGCGCAAGGGGTCGAAGCCTTGCTGCAAGCGGGGTTGAAGTGATGGACGGGTTGGAGCGCAAGTTCCACCGCCCCGAGGCGGGGCTGGTGGTGGATGGGGCGCGCATCGAGGGTTATGCCTCGGTCTTCGGGCTGCGTGACCAGGGGGGCGACGTGGTGCTGCCCGGTGCCTATGGCGGGTCGCTGGCGCGGATTGCGCGCGAAGGGCGCCGGGTGCGGATGCTGTGGCAGCATGACCCCGCGCAGCCCATCGGCATCTGGGACGAGGTGGCCGAGGATGCGGTCGGCCTTCTGGTCAAGGGACGCATCCTGACCGAATTGGCGCAAGGGCGCGAGGCGGCGGCGCTGCTGGCGGCGGGGGCGATCGACGGGCTGTCGATCGGATACCGGACGCTGCGGGCCGAGCGCGATGGCAAGGGGCGGCGGCTGCTTGCGGAACTGGATCTGTGGGAGGTGTCGCTGGTGACCTTTCCCATGCTGCCCGAGGCGCGGGTTTCGGCCAAGGCGAACGAGGCGATGAGCGAGATGGCGGCTGCGTTCAGACGCGCGCAGGCCGTGCTGGCAGCGCGGTAGGCGCGCATTTTTCAAGTGAGGTGAGCAATGGGGAAGATCATGGACCGGTCCGCGGGCGAGGGCGCGCGCGGGGCGGACGGGGCTGCCGAAGTGAAATCGGCTTTGGACGGTTTCTTGAGCGAATTCAGTGTGTTTCAGGGAGATATGAAGATGGCGCTGCAACAGCAGGAAGAACGGGTCGGCAAGCTGGACCGCAAGATGACCGGCTATGGCCGCCCCGCGCTGGCGGGGGGCGAGCAGGCCGCGCCGCACCAGAAGGCGTTTGATGCCTATCTGCGTTCGGGCGACGACGATGGTCTGCGCGGGCTGGTGCTGGAAGGCAAGGCGATGGGCACTGCGGTCGCGGCGGATGGCGGCTATCTTGTCGATCCGCAGACGGCCGACACGATCCGGTCGATGCTGGTCTCGACCTCGTCCATCCGTGCCATTGCGCAGGTGGTGCAGGTCGAGGCCGCGTCCTTCGACGTGCTGATCGACCGCTCGGAGGTGGGTTCGGGCTGGGCGACCGAGGCTGTGGCGGTGGGCGAGACGGCAACGCCGACGCTGGAGCGCATCTCGATCGCGCTGCACGAGTTGTCGGCCATGCCCAAGGCGAGCCAGCGCTTGCTGGACGACAGCGCCTTTGACGTGGAGGGATGGCTTGCGGGCAAGATCGCGACGCGGTTCCTGCGCGCGGAATCGGCGGCCTTCGTCGGCGGTGACGGGGTGGACAAGCCCAAAGGGTTCCTCACCGCGACGAAGGTGGCGAATGCGAGCTGGGCCTGGGGCAGCCTTGGCTACGTGGCGACCGGGGCGGCTGCGGACTTCGCGGCGACCAATCCGGCGGATTGCATCATCAACCTCGTCTATGCGCTGGGGGCGGATTACCGCGCCAACGCGTCGTTCGTGATGAATTCGAAGACTGCGGGCGCCGTGCGCAAGATGAAGGACGCGGACGGGCGTTTCCTGTGGTCGGACGGGCTGGCGGCGGGAGAGCCCGCGCGCCTGATGGGCTATGGCGTGCTGATCTGCGAGGACATGCCCGACATCGCGGCGGGGGCCTTCGCCATCGCCTTCGGCGACTTCCGCGCGGGCTATACCATCGCGGAACGTCCGGACCTGCGGATCCTGCGGGATCCGTTCAGCGCCAAGCCCCATGTGCTGTTCTATGCCAGCAAGCGCGTGGGCGGGGACATCACCGACTATGCGGCGATCAAGCTGCTGAAGATCGCGGCCTCGTGACCTTTTGCCCGGTCCCTTCGGGGGCCGGGCGTTCTTTGATCGGGGCAAGGGAGGCAGGGATGCGGCTGGATGAATTGACTGCGGTGCCGGATGCGGTGCTGCCGGTCGCGGCGTTTCGCGACCATTTGCGGCTGGGGACGGGGTTCGGCACCGAAGGGTTGCAGGACGGGCTTTTGACCGCGCATCTGCGGGCGGCGGTTTCGGTGATCGAGGGGCGGATCGGCAAGGTGCTTGTCGCGCGGCGCTTCCGGCTGGTGCTGGAGGCCTGGCGCGGGGCTGAGGCGCAGGCGCTGCCGGTGGCCCCCGTGGCGGCGCTGGTCGAGGTGGCCCTGGTCGACGCGGCAGGCGCGCGGGTGGTGCTGCCCGCAGGCAGCTTCCGGCTGGTGGCGGATGCGCACAGGCCGAAACTTGCGGCGCGGTCGGGGGCTTTGCCTGCCGTGCCGGCCGGCGGGGCGGTCGAAGTGCAGTTCGAAGCGGGTTTCGGCGCGGATTGGGCGGCGGTGCCTGCCGATCTTGCGCATGCGGTGCTGCTGCTGGCGGCAGAGTTCTACGAGGCGCGGATCGACGACGGCACGCGCGGGTCCGGCCTGCCCGTGACCGTGCAGGCCCTGATCGAGCGGTGGCGCAACGTGCGCGTCCTTGGCGGAGGGCAGGCATGAGCCGTGTGCATCTGGGGCGGCGGCTGGTGCTGGAAGCGCCGGAGCAGGTTTCTGACGGGGCGGGAGGCTTTGCCACGGTCTGGAACGTGCTTGGCACTGTCTGGGCCGAGGTGAAGGCAGGCGCCGGACGAGAGGCGGGGGGCGTCGAGACGGTGCTTTCGGCCACGGCTTACCGGATCACGCTGAGGGCCGTTCCTGTCGGAATGGCGGGGCGGCCCGAGGCGGGGCACCGGTTGCGCGACGCGAGCCGTGTGTTCCGGATCGACGCGGTGGCCGAGCGCGATGCACGCGGTGCCTATCTGACCTGCTTTGCGACCGAGGAGGTGTGGACATGAGCTATGCAAGTGCCGCCGCGTTGCAGGCGGCGGTGTTCCAGCGGCTGACGGGTTGGCCCGATCTGGCGGGGGTGGCGGTGCTGGATGCCATCCCCGCAGGGGGTGGGGCGGGAACCTTTGTCCTGCTGGGACCGGAGGAGGTGCGCGATGCCTCGGACCGGACGGGGGACGGGGCCGAGCATCGGCTGGTTGTCAGTGTGATCTCGGACGCTGCGGGGTTTCTTGCCGCCAAGACCGTGGCGGTCGCGGTGTCGGACGCCCTGAGCGGGGCCGCGCTGACGCTGGCGGTGGGTCGGCTGGTCGGGATGGAGTTTCAAAAGGCGATGGCGCGGCGGCTGGAGGACGGAGAGGTGCGGCGCATCGATCTGACCTTCCGGGCGCGGGTTGAAGTGTAAGGAGAACGGGAAATGGCGGTTCAGAATGGCAAGGACCTTTTGGTCAAGGTCGACCTGACGGGTAACGGGCAGTTCGAGACGGTGGCGGGGTTGCGCGCGACCCGCATCAGTTTCAACGCCGAGACGGTGGATGTGACGAGCCTTGAAAGCACGGGAGGCTGGCGCGAGTTGCTGGCCGGGGCGGGCGTCAAGACGGCCTCGATCAGCGGGTCGGGCGTGTTCCGCGATGCCAATACCGACGAGCGGGCGCGACAGATCTTCTTTGACGGAGAGGTGCCGCTGTTTCAGGTGGTGATCCCCGATTTCGGGGTGGTGGAGGGGGCGTTCCAGATCACGGCGCTGGAATATGCGGGCAGCCACAATGGCGAGGCGAGCTACGAATTGACGCTCGCCTCGGCGGGTGTGCTGACGTTTACGGCGCTTTGATGGGGAACCCTTGGGCCGGTGAGGTCGAGGTTCTGCTCGATGGCGAGGTGCGGGTTGCAAAGCTGACGCTGGGGGCGCTGGCCGAGCTGGAGGCGGCGCTGGGGGCCGAGACGCTGGTTGATCTGGTGCAGCGCTTCGAGGCGGGGCGGGTGTCGTCGCGCGATGTTCTGGCGCTGGTGGTGGCAGGACTGCGCGGGGGCGGCTGGCGCGGCACGGCGGCGGACCTGCTGAGCGCCGAGATCGGCGGCGGCGCGGTGGCGGCGGCGCGGATCGCGGCGGAATTGCTGGCGCGGGCCTTCGGACGGGCGGAATGAGCGGTTTCGACTGGCCAGCCTTGATGCGGGCGGGGCTGGAGGGGCTGCGTTTGCGGCCGGCCGAGTTCTGGGCGCTGACGCCTGCGGAATTGCGGATGATGCTGGGGGCGGAACAGGCGGTTCCGCCCCTGACGCGGGCGCGGCTGGAGGAACTGGCCGCCGCTTACCCTGACAGGAGGGGCGGGAATGGCTGAGATCGACACGCTGGCCGACCAGATCGCGGCGCTCGAGACGCGGATGGGGGCGGCGGCCGGTATGACGGCGGCCTTTGACGCGGAAGTCGCGCGGATGGGCGAGACGCTGGTTTTCACGGGGCGCGAGGTGAACACGCTTTCGGCGGGGCTTGCGGGCGGGCTGCGGCGGGCCTTTGACGGGGTGATGTTCGACGGGCTGCGGCTGTCGGATGCTCTCAGGCAGGTGGCGCAGAGCATGGTCACCTCGGTCTACGGGATCGCGATCAAGCCGGTGCAGAACGCGCTTGGATCGGCGCTTGCCGAGGGGGTGGCGGGGGCCTTGGGAGGGGCGCTTGGCTTTGCCAAGGGCGGAGCCTTTTCGCAAGGGCGGGTCATGCCCTTTGCCAAGGGAGGTGTCGTCGCGCAGCCCACGGGCTTTGCGATGCGCGGCGGGCGCGGGCTGATGGGCGAGGCCGGGCCCGAGGCGATCATGCCGCTGGCGAGGGGGCCTGACGGGCGCCTCGGTGTGCAGGCGGGCGGGGGCGGCCGGCCGGTGACCGTGGTGATGAACATCGCAACGCCGGATGTGCAGGGGTTCCAGCGCAGCCAGAGCCAGATTGCAGCGCAGGCAGCGCGGGCGCTGGCCCGTGGTCAGAGAAACAGGTGAGGGCGAGGCATGGCATTTCACGAGGTGCGGTTTCCGGCAAACCTGAGTTTCGGGTCGACCGGCGGACCGGAGCGGCGCACGCAGGTGGTGACGCTGGCAAACGGCTACGAGGAGCGCAACACGCCCTGGGCGCATTCGCGCAGGCGCTATGACGCGGGGCTTGGCCTGCGCTCGCTTGACGATGTCGAGGCGTTGATCGCCTTTTTCGAGGCGCGACGGGGACGGCTTTACGGGTTCCGCTGGAAGGATTGGGCGGATTATCGGTCATGCCCCCCGTCAAAGTCTGTCGGGCCGCTGGATCAGGTGATCGGCACGGGTGACGGGGTGACCACGGTCTTTCAGCTTGCCAAGACCTATGACCCGACGGGAGTGCCCTATCGGCGTCCGGTGGCGAAGCCTGTGTCCGGCTCGGTGGTCGTGGCCCTTGCGGGGGATGACAAGGTCGAGAGCGTCGAGTTCACGGTCGATTATCTGACGGGCGCGGTGACCTTTGCGATCCCCCCGGATCTGGGTGTTGCGGTGACGGCGGGGTTCGAGTTCGACGTGCCCGCGCGCTTTGACACGGATGCGATACAGGTTTCGGTCGCGTCCTTCCGCGCCGGGGATGTGCCGCAGGTGCCGGTGGTCGAGGTGCGGATATGACTGTGCTGGAGCATCTGGCGCAAGGGGTGACCACGACCTGTCTGTGCTGGGCGGTGCGGCGTCAGGACGGGGTAACGCTGGGTTTCACCGATCATGACCGCGATCTGGAGTTCGAGGGCCTGCGGTTTCGTGCGGGAACGGGTCTGACCGCACGGGCGCTTGAGCAAAGCACGGGCCTGTCGGTGGACAATACCGAAGCGGTGGGGGCGCTGTCCGATGCGGCAGTGACCGAGGCCGATCTTCGGGCGGGCCGCTATGACGGGGCCGAGGTGCGCTGCTGGCTGGTGAACTGGGTGACGCCGGAGGAGCGCATGCTGCGCTTTCGCGGCATATGGGCGAGGTGGCGCATGGCGCGGGCGGGTTCCGCACCGAATTGCGCGGCCTGACCGAGGCCCTGAACCGTCCGATGGGGCGGGTCATACAGGCGGGATGCGATGCCGCGCTGGGCGATGCGCGGTGCGGCTTTGATCTGACTTTGCCGGGGTATGGCGCGACCTTTGTGCTGCGCGGGTTGCGCGACGGAGGGGTTATGGAACTCGACGGCAGCGGAGGATTCGAGTCGGGCTGGTTCGAGCGGGGGGCCTGCCGCGTGCTGGACGGACCGGCGGCGGGGCTGAAGGGCTGGATCAAGTCGGACCGGAGTCTGGGGGCTGTGCGGGTGGTCGAGCTGTGGCACGAGTTCGGCGCGACGCCGCTTGTGGGGGATCGGGTCGTGCTGGATGCAGGCTGCGACAAGCGCGCCGTGACCTGTCGCGCCAAGTTCGACAATTTCGCGAATTTCCGGGGCTTTCCGGATGTGCCGAATGCCGATTGGCTGACCGCCAGCCCGCAGCGGAGTTTGCGCTGATGTCGGCGGTGGTGCAGGCCGCGCGGGGCTGGATCGGCACGCCCTATCTGCATCAGGCGAGCGTGAAGGGGGCGGGGGCTGATTGCCTTGGCCTGCTGCGCGGCGTCTGGCGCGAGGTTCTTGGGGCGGAACCCGAGGCGGTCCCCCGCTATTCGCCCGATTGGTCCGAGGCGACACGGCGCGAGGATCTGGCCGCGGCGGCGCAGCGGTGGCTGGAGCCGGTGACGGATTGGCACGCGGGGGCGGTGTTGCTGTTCCGGATGCGCGATACGGCGGTGGCAAAGCATCTGGGAATTCTGTCGGTCGCGGGTGAGGCGGCCTGGTTTGTCCATGCCTACAGCGGGCATGGGGTCGTCGAAAGCCCGTTGTCGCAGCCTTGGCGGCGGCGGGTCGTGGGGCTGTTCCGGTTTCCGGGGCACTAGTTTTCGGGAGGGCTGCGGAATGGCGACGCTTGTCTTGGCGGCGGCGGGGTCGGCCTTTGGGTCGGCGGTGGGCGGGTCTGTGCTTGGCTTGACGGGCGCAGTGATCGGGCGGGCGGTGGGGGCGACCATCGGCCGCGCCATCGACCAGCGTTTGCTCGGGGCGGGTGCCGAGCCTGTGCAGGTCGGGCGGATGGAACGCCTGCGGCTGATGGGGGCAGGCGAGGGGGCGGTGCTGCCCCTTGTCTGGGGGCGCGTGCGGATCGGGGGGCAGGTGATCTGGGCCTCGGGCTACACGGAGCGGCGGGTGAAGCAGGGCGGCACCGGCAAGGGCACACCGCAGCCCGAGACGGTCGAGTTCAGCTATTCGGTCAGTCTGGCGGTGGCGCTGGGTGAAGGTGTCATACGCCGGATCGGGCGGGTCTGGGCAGACGGGGTCGAGGTGGATACGGGCCGCTTGGGAATGCGCTTCTATCGCGGGACCGAGACGCAGATGCCTGATCCGGCGATCGCGGCTGCAAAGGGGGCCGATGCCGCGCCCGCCTATCGCGGCACGGCCTATGTGGTTTTCGAGGATTTGCCGCTGGGAGAGTTCGGCAACCGTGTGCCGCAGTTCTCGTTCGAGGTGTTCCGTCAGGCGCAGGGGCCGCTGGTTGAAAGCCTTCCGGCTTTTGCAGAAAGCCTGCGTGGCGTGGCGATGATTCCGGGGACGGGGGAATATGCGCTTGCCACGACTCCGGTGCGCTATGCCAAGGGGCTGGCTTCGGGCAAGACGGCGAATGTGCATACGCCTTCGGGGCGGACGGATTTTGCCCTGTCGCTGCGGCAATTGCGCGGCGAGGTGCCCTCGGTCCGGTCGGTGTCGCTGGTGGTGTCGTGGTTCGGGGGGGATTTGCGCTGCGGCGCATGCGATGTTCGGCCCAAGGTCGAACAGCGCGAGACCGACGGGAAGGGCATGCCGTGGCGGGCGGGCGGGATCGCGCGGGGTGCTGCGGCGCTGGTGCCGCGGGTGGGCGGCAAATCGATCTATGGCGGCACGCCGGCCGATGCCGCGGTGATCGAGGCGATCCGTGCCATTCGATCCGGTGGTCAGGAGGTGATGTTCTATCCCTTCCTTCTGATGGATCAGCTGGCGGGGAATGCCTTGCCCGACCCCTATGGCGGCGATGCGGGACAGCCCGCCCTGCCCTGGCGGGGGCGGATGACGCTTTCGGTTGCACCGGGCCGCGCCGGCAGTCCTGACCGCACAGCCGCAGCCGAGGCGGAGGTTGCGGCGTTCTTCGGGCAGGCAGGCGCATCACAATTCGCGGTCGAGGCGGGGGGTGTGATTTATACCGGTCCTGCGGGCGATTGGGGATTTCGCCGGTTTATCCTGCATTACGCGAAACTTTGCGTGCTGGCAGGTGGGGTCGACGCCTTTTGCATCGGCTCGGAAATGCGGGGGCTGACGGCCATTCGCGGCGCGGGTGACAGCTTTCCCGCCGTTGCGGCGCTGCGCAGTCTGGCCGCGGATGTGCGTGCGATCCTCGGGCCGGGCACCAAGATCAGCTATGCTGCGGACTGGTCGGAATATGCAGGGCTGTCCGCCGACGGAAACCGGTATTTCCAGCTTGATCCTCTGTGGTCCGATGCGAACATCGATTTCATCGGGATCGACAATTACATGCCGTTGTCGGACTGGCGCGAGGGCGAGGCGCAGGCGGATGCGGCTTATGGATCGGCCTATGATCTGGCCTATCTTGCAGCCAATGTCGCGGGTGGTGAAGGGTTCGACTGGTATTATGACAGCCCCGAAGGCGAGGCCGCGCAGCGGCGCCTGCCGATTTCGGACGATCAGGGCGAGCCGTGGGTCTGGCGTGTCAAGGACTTGCGCGGTTGGTGGTCCAATCCGCATCACGAGCGGATCGACGGCGTCCGCGCCGCGCTGCCGACGGGCTGGGTGCCGCAGTCAAAGCCGATTGTCTTTACCGAATACGGGTGCGGAGCGGTCGATCGGGGGACGAACCAGCCCAATCTGTTCATCGATCCGGCCTCGTCGGAATCGGCCGCGCCCCGTGCCAGTCGCGCGACGCGCGATGATCTGGCGCAGATGCAATACTATCGGGCGATGTCAGCCTATTGGGCCGATGCCGCGAACAACCCGCTTTCCGATATCTATGGCGCGCCGATGGTCGATATGGCGCATGCCCATGCCTGGGCTTGGGATGCGCGCCCTTTTCCGACCTTTCCGGGCAGGGGCGATCTGTGGGGCGACGGGGCGAATTATGCGCGGGGGCATTGGCTGAACGGCCGCGTCACGGCGCAGCCTCTTGCCTCGGTCGTGGCGGAAATCGTCGGACGGGCGGGGTTCGATGCGGTCGATCTGGCGGGGTTGCACGGTCTGGTGCGCGGCTATGCGCTGGGCGAGGCGGCTTCGGGACGGGCGGCTTTGCAACCGCTGATGCTGGCGGCGGGCTTTGATGCGATCGAGGCCGAAGGGGGGCTGTCGTTCAGAACCCGCGATGCAAGGGTGACGGCCTGGGTCGGGGCCGATGCGCTTGTCGCCGATGACGAGGGTGATTTCGAGATCACGCGCGGGCAGGGTGATGACCTGGCGGGACGTCTGCGTGTGGGCTATGTCGAGGCCGAAGCAGACTATGCCGCAAAGGTGGCCGAGGCGGCCTTGCCGGATGCGGCAGATGCAACCGCGCTGGACCAGGAGGCGCCGTTGGTGTTGCTGCCACCCGAGGCGACAGGCGTGGCCGAACGCTGGCTTGCCGAGGCGCAGGTGGCACGGGACGGGCTGCGCCTGCGCTTGCCGCCCTCGATGTCGCAGATCGGGGCCGGGGATGTGCTTGGCTTTGCGGGGCAGCGCTGGAGGATCGACCGGGTGCAGCAGGGCGACGACCTTGCGGTCGAGGCCGTGCGGGTGGAAGCCGGTGTCTATGTCCCGTCCCGGTCCGACGCGCAGGGGTCGGCGCTTGCATCGTTCACCCCTCCGGTCGAGGTCTATCCGCTTTTTCTGGACCTTCCGCTGATGAAGGGAAGCGAGGTGCCCCATGCGCCGCATGTCGCCGCGGTGGCCGACCCGTGGCCTGGACGGGTGGCAGTGTGGGTTGCTGATGGCGAGGATGATTTTGCCTTGAACACGGTTCTTGCCGCACCTTCGGTGATCGGGGTGACCGAAACGCCGTTGCTTGCCGCCCGCGCGGCATTGTGGGATCGCGGCGAACCCCTGCGCGTGCGCATCGAAGGCGGGGCGCTGGGCGCGGTGCCGGCCCTGTCGGTTCTGAACGGGGCCAATCTTGCGGCGATCGGCGACGGGAGTTCGGACCGCTGGGAGCTGTTCCAGTTCGCCGAGGCCGCATTGGTTTCTGCGGATACGTGGGAATTGTCGGTTCGTTTGCGCGGCCAATGCGGGACCGACGGTCTGATGCCCGAGGTCTGGCCGGTGGGCAGCCAGATCGTGCTGATCGACCGGAGCCTGAAGCAGATCGACCTGCCGCCCGAGGCGCGGGGGCTGGCGCGCACCTGGCGGATCGGCGCGGCGCTGCGGGGATATGACGATGCCGACGTGGTGGTGCGCTCTGACGCTTTCATCGGGGCCGGTCTGCGGCCCTATCCGGTGGCGCATCTGCGACTGCTCGCGCAAGGCAACGACCTTCTGGTCAATTGGGTGCGACGCACGCGGGTGGACGGGGACAGCTGGATTTCCTCGGAGGTGCCGCTGGGAGAGGAGCGCGAGGCCTATATGGTGCGGGTCTTTGCCGGTGGAAACCTGCTGCGGCAAGTGGAAGTGGCAGCCCCGCAATGGACCTATGGCGCCGCCATGCGGGCCGCAGACGGTGCCGGGGCGACGGTTTCGGTCGCGCAACTGTCGGCCCGCTTCGGCCCCGGCCCGTTTCGCAGCGTGGTGGCCGGCTGATGCGGCAGGTGCAAGTCGGGGATGTTCTGGCGCTGGCAGGGGCGATTTCGGGCCATCCCGATGCCATCGACGCCGCGTTGCGCCTCTGCGCCGAGGCGCATGCGGCCCATGCCTTCATGAAACGCCACCGGCGGCTGCACCCGCGCTGGGGCAACGGCAGCCTGATGTCGCGCGTCTATGCGGCACAGGGGAGAATGCTGTCGGATTGGTCCGAGACAGGGATTCTGGCCCTGACGGCGGCTTGCCTTGCGCTGACGCTTTGGCGGCGTCAACGCTTGGACTGTCCTAAGCGAAGGCTATATGGTAGAAGGAAGCTCTCGAACGCGGAGGCAGCACATGGCCGAGATCCAGCCCAAACTCAGCAGCATCGACCCGGTCTGGGCGCGTGTGTGCAACGAGGCGCATGAGGCGATCCGCATCGAGCCGCTGTTGGGCGGTTTGATCCATTCCTCGCTGTTGCACCATTCGTCGATGGAACGGGCGCTGGCCTACCGTTTCTCGCTGAAACTCGCGAGCGGCGAGATGAGTGAACAGATCCTGCGCGAGATCGCGGATGAAGCCTATGCCACCGATCCCGAACTTGGCGCATCGGCGCGGGCCGATCTTATGGCGGTCTATGACCGTGACCCTGCCTGCCACCGCTATTTGCAGCCGATCCTGTTCTTCAAAGGCTATCAGGCGGTGCAGGCCTATCGTGTCGGCCATTGGCTTTGGCAGCAGGGGCGCACGGACCTTGCCTATTTCGTGCAGATGCGGGTGTCCGAGGTGTTCGGCGTCGACATCCACCCTGCGGCGAAGATCGGCAAGGGTATCATGATCGACCACGCCCATTCCATCGTGATCGGGGAAACCGCGGTCGTGGGCGACAATGTCTCGATGCTGCATTCCGTGACTTTGGGCGGAACCGGAAAAGAGGATGGCGACCGCCACCCCAAGATCGGCAATGGTGTTCTGATCGGCGCCGGGGCCAAGGTGCTGGGCAATATCCACATCGGCCATTGCACCCGCATTGCGGCGGGGTCGGTGGTTCTTTCGGACGTGCCGCCGTGCAAGACGGTGGCGGGCGTGCCGGCCCGGATCGTGGGCGAGGCCGGTTGCGACCAGCCCTCGGTCAGCATGGACCACAGGTTCGCAGCCCAGGGTGAATGAAACCATAGCATGAAGAAGCCGCCGGAAGCCCTTGCTTCCGGCGGCTTTTCTGTTTTCTGCGATAGCTGTCAGGCCAGCATCGCCATCGGGTTTTCCAGATTGTCGACGATGGCCTGAAGGAAGGCCGCCCCCAGCGCCCCGTCGATCACGCGGTGATCGACCGACAGCGTCATGGACATGACCGTCGCCACGCCGATCGACCCGTCCTTCATCACGACAGGCTTCTTCACGCCCGCGCCGACCGCCAGAATAGAGCCGTGCGGCGGGTTGATGACCGCGTCGAAGTTGTCGATGCCCATCATGCCAAGGTTCGAGATGGCGAAGCTGCCGCCCTGATATTCATGCGGGGCGAGCTTCTTGGTCTTGGCGCGCCCTGCCAGATCCTTCATCTCGGCTGACAGGCTCGACAGCGATTTCAGGTGCGCGTCCTTCAGAACCGGCGTGAACAGCCCGCCGTCGATGGCGACCGCCACGGCGACATCCGAAGGCTTGATCCGCAGGATGCGGTCACCGGCCCAGACGGCATTGGCATTCGGCACGGCTTGCAACGCCAAGGCGCTGGCCTTGATGATGAAGTCGTTGACCGACAGCTTCACGCCGCGCCCTTCGAGCTGCTTGTTGAGCTGCTCGCGGAAGGCCATGAGGTTGTCGAGCCGGACATCCCGCCGCAGGTAGAAATGCGGGATGGTCTGCTTTGCCTCGGTCAGGCGGGCCGCGATGGTGCGGCGCATGCCGTCGAGCGCAACTTCCTCGTAAGCGCGGTCGGCATACATCTTCATGACCGTCTCGGCCGCCATGCCCGTGGGCATCGAGGCCGTTGCCGGGGCCGCCGCGACAGGGGCCGGCGCTGCCGCAGCCGGAGCGGCCTTGGCCGCGACGGGCTTGGCCCCTTCGACATCCGCTTTGACGATCCGGCCATGCGGGCCCGATCCCTGGACCTTGGTCAGGTCGAGGCCCTTGTCCGCCGCGATACGGCGGGCGAGGGGTGAGGCGAAGACGCGCGCCCCGCTCGCGGCGACGAGGGCCGCCCGGGCCGCAGACGGCGCAGCCGCCGCCGTGACCGGAGCCGCCGCTGCAACGGGTGCCGCCTTGGCGGGGGCAGGGGCGGCGTCAGCGGCTTCCCCTTCCTCGACCATGATGGCGATGGGCGCATTCACCTTCACGCCTGCCGTGCCTTCGGCGACCAGAAGCTTGCCGATGATCCCCTCATCGACGGCTTCGAACTCCATCGTCGCCTTGTCGGTTTCGATTTCGGCGAGGATCTGTCCGGATTTGACCGCATCCCCTTCCTTGACCAGCCACTTGGCCAGCGTGCCTTCCTCCATCGTCGGAGACAGCGCGGGCATCAGGATTTCGACTGCCATGATAGCCCCCTCAGCGGTAGCAAACGGATTTGACGGCGGCGACCACTTCGGCGGTCGTCGTCAGCGCGAGCTTTTCAAGGTTCGCGGCATAGGGCATCGGCACATCCTTGCCCGTGCAGTTCACCACCGGCGCGTCGAGATGGTCGAAGGCCTTCTGCATGATCGTGGCCGCGATGTGGTTGCCGATGGAGCCGACAGGGAAGCCCTCTTCCACCGTCACGCAGCGGTTGGTCTTCATCACCGAGGCCAGCACCGTGTCATAGTCGATGGGCCGCAGGGTCCGCAGGTTGATGACTTCGGCGCTGATGCCCTCTTTCGCCAGTTCCTCGGCGGCTTGCAGCGAATAGGTCAGGCCGATGCCGAAGGAAACGATGGTCACATCCGTCCCCGCCCGCAGGATCGACGCCTTGCCGAAGGGAATGGTGAAATCGCCCTCGGCGGGCACCTCGAACGACCGGCCGTAAAGGATCTCGTTTTCAAGGAAGATCACGGGGTTCGGATCGCGGATCGCCGATTTCAGCAGGCCTTTGGCATCTGCCGCCGAATAGGGCATGCAGACCTTGATCCCGGGAATGGCGGCATACCATGCGGCATAGTCCTGGCTGTGCTGAGCGCCCACGCGGGCGGCGGCACCGTTCGGGCCACGGAACACGATGGGCGAACCCATCTGCCCACCCGACATATACAGCGTCTTGGCGGCCGAGTTGATGATGTGGTCGATGGCCTGCATGGCGAAGTTGAAGGTCATGAACTCGACAATCGGGTTCAGACCACCCCAGCTTGCGCCAACGGCGATACCGGCAAAGCCGTGTTCGGTGATCGGCGTGTCAACCACGCGCTTGGGACCGAATTCGTCGAGCAGCCCTTGGCTGATCTTGTAGGCGCCCTGATATTCCCCGACCTCTTCCCCCATCAGGAAGACATTGGGGTTGGCGCGCATTTCCTCGGCCATCGCCTCGCGCAGGGCTTCCCGCACGGTCATGGTCTTGGTTGGAACACCTTCGGGCAGGTCGCTGTGCGGCCAGCCTGCGGCAGCCACGGGGGCGGGGGCAGGGGCGGCGGCAACGGCGGGGGCCGATGCTGCAACGGGGGCTGCGGCCACAGCGGCAGCGGCCACGGGGGCAGGGGCGGCGTCAGCCGATTCACCCTCTTCCACCAGAACGGCGATGGGGGTGTTGACCTTCACGCCCGCGGTGCCTTCGGCGACGAGCAGACGGCCCACCTTGCCTTCGTCGACGGCTTCGAACTCCATCGTCGCCTTGTCGGTCTCGATCTCGGCGATGATCTGGCCGGATTTGACCATATCGCCTTCCTTCACCAGCCATTTGGCCAGCGTGCCTTCCTCCATCGTCGGAGAAAGTGCGGGCATCAGAACTTCGGTTGCCATTCTCTTTCCCCCCTTATGCGTAGATGTCGGTCCAAAGCTCGTCCAACGAAGGCTCGGGGCTTTCCTTGGCGAACTCGGCGCTTTCGTTGACGACGGCCTTGATGTCGCGGTCGATGGCTTTCAGCTCTTCATCGCTGGCAAGCCCGCCCGTCAGCAGCAGGTCGCGCACATGTTCGATGGCGTCCTTTTCCGACCGCATCTTCTCGACCTCTTCACGGGTCCGGTATTTCGCGGGGTCCGACATGGAATGCCCACGATAGCGATAGGTCATCATCTCGAGGATATAGGGCCCCTGACCCGCGCGGCAGGCGGCGACCGCCTTTTCGCCCGCAGCCTTGACCGCCAGAACATCCATGCCATCGACGGCCTCGCCCTTGATGCCATAGGCGGCACCGCGTTCCCACAGCGACGGCGACTTGGTCGAACGCTTCACGCTCGTCCCCATCGCATACTGGTTGTTCTCGATCACGAAGACGACCGGCAGGTTCCAGAGTTCCGCCATGTTGTACGTCTCGTAGACCTGACCCTGGTTCGCGGCCCCGTCGCCGAAATAGGCGAAGGTCACGTTGTCATTGCCAAGGTATTTGTCGGCAAAGGCCAGCCCCGCCCCCAGCGGCACCTGCGCGCCGACGATGCCGTGGCCGCCGTAGAAGTGGCGCTCTTTCGAAAACATGTGCATCGAGCCGCCCTTCCCCTTGGAATAGCCGCCGATGCGCCCCGTCAGTTCCGCCATGACGCCCTTGGCATCCATCCCGCAGGCCAGCATGTGCCCGTGGTCGCGATAGCTGGTGATCCGCTTGTCACCCTCTTTCGTCGCGGCTTCCAGCCCCACGACGACCGCTTCCTGCCCGATGTAAAGGTGACAGAAGCCCCCGATCAGGCCCATGCCGTAAAGCTGGCCCGCCTTTTCCTCGAACCGGCGAATAAGAAGCATCTCGCGGTAATACTTCAGCAACTCCTCTTTCGAGACATTCGGTCTGTCCGGCGCTTTTTTCACGGCCATCTGGGTCTCCTCCCGTCGCAGACAAAAATAGTTCAACGTTAAACGACCCATACAATATCGGAGTTTATTGGGTCAAAACAAAAAACCGGCCCTTGGTCGGGGCCGGCGCATAGCTGCCATGCGGTTTTGGAAGGGCTAGCGGATCACGATCTCGTCGGCGCGGACATAGCCCAGCACCTCGCGCGCCTGTTCATCCAGCAGGTCAAGGTCAAGGTAATCGTCGGATAACCGCTTGGTCCGGTTCTGCATTTCCGACAATTCCGCTGCCAGTTTGTCGCGCTCGACCTTCAATCCCTCGGCCTCGGCCGAGATTTCCACCTGACGGAACACCCCGTAGTCGCCCTGCACGGCGGCAAAGGTGAAATAGCTGCCAAGTGTCAGCGCAATGAGGAAATACAACATTGCACCGATCGGTGTGCGCGCGGCTTGCGTGCTCATTCTGCCTGCCTGGTCCGTTCCTTGGCCCGCCTTCTGTGGACGGGTGAGATGAGTCTTCCACAACCGAATCAGGCTGTGAATCCCAAATCGAATCACTCGCAACGGCACATGCGCGGCTGAGTCTTTCGCGCCACAGGGTCAGAATGGCCGACCGCGTCCTTTACTGTCAAGCCGATGGGGCAGGGGGCCCACCACGGGTAGGCCCCCGGTCCGCCGTCAGGCCCGTCCCTTGTAGATGTCGACCAGTTTCGCAAGCATCGCCAAGGCCTCGTCCCGCGGGCGCTGGAAACTGTTGCGCCCGATGATCGACCCGTTGCCGCCGCCGTCGCGGATGGCGCGGGCGTCGTCATAGACCGAATCCTCGCCCTTCTTCGCGCCGCCCGAAAAGACGACGATCCGCCGCCCGCCAAAGGACGATTCCATGCAATGCCGGACCCGCGCCGCCTGCGTTGCGATGTCGATCTTCTGCGCCTCGTAGACCTTCTTGGCCTCGCCCAGCATCAGATGGTCGGTCGACAGCTTGATCTTGATGATATGCGCGCCCAGCAGCGCCGCGATCTGTGCGGCATAGGCGGCCACGTCGATTGCGGTTTCGCCATCCTTGGTCACCGCTTCGCCGCGCGGATAGGACCAGATCACCGTCGCAACGCCCTTGGCCGCCGCTTCCTGACGCATGGCCGAGATTTCCTCGTACATATCAAGCGCCATGTCCGAACCCGGATAGATGGTAAAGCCGATGGCCGCACAGCCAAGGCGCAGCGCATCCTCGACCGAGGCGGTGATCGCCTGGTTCTTGCCCGCCGTGTCCGACATCAGGCTGTTGGCGCTGTTCACCTTGAGGATCGTCGGGATCTGGCCCGCAAAGGTATCGGCCCCCGCTTCCAGCATACCAAGGGGGGCGGCATAGGCGTTCAGCCCCGCATCGATGGCAAGCTGGTAGTGGTAGTGCGGGTCATAGCCCGCCGGATTGGCGGCAAAGGTGCGTGCGGGACCATGCTCGAACCCCTGATCGACGGGCAGGATGATCATCTTGCCCGTGCCGCCCAGTTTGCCCTCCATCAGCATCCGGCACAGATTGGCCTTAACGCCGGGGGTCTCGCCCTCGTAATTGGCAAGGATCTTCTGGACGATCTTCGTCGCACGCATTGTCTCATCCCTCTTGTGCTGGAAACGCGGGGCACGCGGCCCTTTCCCATGGCCTTAATCCAAGCCGGAAGCCCTGCGCAAACCTGTTAGCGCAATCATCGCGCGAAAATCCGCGCCACAGCCGCGCGGCTGCGCGCCAAAGGCCGCAGAAGGGCCGCTTGCCAAGGAAAAGGGGGGGCCGAAGCCCCCCTTGCCGCTCAGCCCATCAGCGCCGCGACGCCGGGCAATTCCTTGCCCTCCATCCATTCGAGGAACGCGCCGCCCGCCGTCGAAATAAAGGTGAAGTCCGCCGCCGCCCCTGCCGCGTTCAGGGCCGAAACCGTGTCGCCCCCGCCCGCAACCGAGACGAGCTTGCCCGCGCGCGTCAGCCGTGCCGCCGCCTTCGCCGCCGCATTGGTCGCCGCGTCAAAGGGTTTGATCTCGAACGCGCCAAGCGGTCCGTTCCAGATCAGCGTCTTGGCACCGGCAAAAACCGCTTCGAGATTGGCAACGGTTTTCGGCCCCGCGTCCAGAATCATCGCATCGGCAGGGCATTTGCCTACGGGCAGCGTTTCCGATTCCGCCCCCGCCTTGAATTCGCGCGCCACGACGATATCGACGGGCAGGTGGATCGTGCAGCCCGCCGCCTTGGCCTTGCCCATGATCTCGCGCGCGGTGTCGGCCATGTCGCGCTCGGCCAGCGATTTGCCGACCTCGACCCCTTGCGCCACAAGGAAGGTGTTGGCCATGCCGCCACCGATCACCAGATGGTCCACCTTGGTCACAAGGTTGCCGAGCAGGTCGAGTTTCGTCGACACCTTCGCCCCGCCCACCACGGCGACCACGGGCCGAACGGGCGTGCCGAGTGCAGCCTCCAGCGCCTTCAGCTCGGCCTCCATCAAGCGTCCGGCGGCATTGGGCAAAAGCCCCGCCAGCGCCGCGGTCGAGGCATGGGCGCGGTGCGCCGCCGAAAAGGCATCGTTCACAAAGACATCGCCAAGTGACGCCATCTCTTGCGCAAGGGCGGGATCGTTCTTTTCCTCGCCCGCGTGGAAGCGCGTGTTCTCCAGAAGCACCACATCGGCCGCCCCCGCCGCCGCAATCGCCGCGCGTGCCGGTTCACCCACGCAATCCGCCCCGAACACCACCTTGCGGCCGGTTGCCTCGGCCAGCGCCGCCACGACATGCGACAGGCTCATTTCCGGCACGACCTTGCCCTTGGGGCGGTCGAAATGTGCCAGCAGAACCACCTTGCCGCCACGGGCGATGATATCCTCGACCGTCGGCACGATCTTTTCGATCCGGGTCGCATCGGTCACGCGGCCGGCTTCCATCGGCACGTTGATGTCCACCCGCACCAGAACGGACTTGCCCGCCAGTGCCACGTCGTCGAGTGTTTTCCATGCCATGATAGGTCTCCGCTGATGCCTTGCCCCTCTTTCCGCGCATCGGGGCCTTTCGTCAACTATGACGCAGGCATTTGCCCTTTCCATGACGGCCCCGCACCATTAGGTTCGCGCGCAGCAATTTCTGTGAAGGACCCGTCATGGCCGAGATCAAAGACCCCGAAAACACCATCATCCTGACCCTGAAAGACGGCGAAGTGGTGATCGAACTGCTTGCCGACATCGCCCCCAAGCATGCCGAGCGGATGAAGACCCTCGCCCGCGCCAAGGCCTATGACAACGTCGCCTTCCACCGCGTGATCGACGGTTTCATGGCCCAGACCGGCGATGTCGAAAACGGCAACATGGAAAACAACTTCAACCTGCGCCGCGCCGGCACGGGCGGATCCGACCTGCCCGACCTGCCCGCCGAATTCAGCCGCACCCCGCATGACCGCGGCACGCTGGGCGCCGCGCGTTCGCAGAACCCGAACTCGGCCAACAGCCAGTTCTTCATCAACTTCTCGAACAACCATTTCCTGAACGGCCAATACACCGTCTACGGCCGCGTGATTTCGGGCATGGAGCATGTCGACAAGATCACCCGCGGCGAACCCCCGCAGAACCCCGATCGCATGATCACCGTGCGGGTGGCTGCCGATGTCGCGTGACCGTTTCATTGCGGGCGGGCTTTTCGCGCTCGGCCTCGCGGCACTGGGCGGCTATGCCCTGTCGCAATCGGCGGCCGTGGCGCAGGATGCCACCGATGGCCCCGGCCCGAACCTTGTGATCGACGTGGCCGGCTCCACCACCGGCACGGTGGTTGTCGACCTCGCCTCGGATGTCGCCCCGCAGCACGTGGCCCAGATCGTCGGACTGGCGAAAGAAGGCGCCTATGATGGCGTGGTGTTCCACCGCGTCATCGACGGCTTCATGGCCCAGACCGGCGACGTCCAGTTCGGCAAGCACGGCAGCGATACCTCGATGGCGGGCACCGGCGGCTCTGAACGCCCCGATCTCGCGGCCGAATTTTCCTCGATGCCCTTCGACCGCGGTGTCGTCGGCATGGCGCGTTCGAACGATCCCGACTCGGCCAACAGCCAGTTCTTCATCATGTTCGCCGCCGCCCCGCATCTTGACGGGCAATACACGGTCGTCGGCCATGTGATTTCGGGCATGGACGTCGTCGACGCGATCAAGAAGGGCGACGAAGCCGCCAACGGCGCTGTCGTCGATCCCGACTACATGGCGAAAGTCACCGTCGCCGAGTGAAATGGAAACGGGGGGCGCAAGCCCCCCGATCCCTTGGTCTTGCAGACCGAACCCGTCAGCCGATCACGACCAGCGCATGACGCTTGCGCCCGGCGGTCAGCTTCAACGGCTCGACCAGTTCGCCCGCGCCATAGCGCAGCCCCGCGTCGAGAACCGTTTCGTCATTCACCTTGGCGCCGCCTTCGGCGATCAGACGCTTGGCATCCTTGCCCGAAGCGGCAAGCCCCGCCCGCACGAAAAGCTGCACGATGCCGACGCCGTCGGATACCTCGTCCACCGTCAGCGTCACCGTGGGCAGATCGTCACCGATACCGCCCTTTTCGAACACTTCCCGCGCCGTGGCTTCTGCGGCTGCCGCCGCTTCGGCCCCGTGCAGAAGCGTCGTCACGGCATTGGCCAGCACGATCTTGGCCGCGTTGATCTCGGACCCCGACAGCTTGCCCAGACGCTCGCATTCCTCAAGCGGCAATTCGGTGTAAAGCTTCAGGAAGCGGCCCACATCGGCATCGGTCGTGTTGCGCCAGAACTGCCAGAATTCATAGGGCGACAAGAGGTCGCCGTTCAGCCAGACGGCCCCGTTCTGGCTTTTGCCCATCTTCTTGCCGTCGCTCGTGGTCAACAGCGGCGAGGTCAGCCCGTAAACCTCATGCTCGATCACCCGCCGCGTCAGGTCGACCCCGTTGACGATGTTCCCCCACTGGTCCGACCCGCCCATCTGCACGAGGCAGCCGTAGCGGCGGTTCAGTTCGAGGAAGTCGTAGGCCTGAAGGATCATGTAGTTGAATTCGAGGAAGCTCAGCGACTGCTCGCGGTCCAGCCGCGACTTGACCGATTCAAACGACAGCATCCGGTTGACGCTGAAATGCCGTCCGATGTCGCGCAGGAAACCGATATAGTTCAGACTGTCGAGCCACTCGGCATTGTTGACCATGATCGCATCGGTCGGCCCGTCGCCAAAGGTGACATAGGGCGCAAAGGCCCGTTTGATGCCCGCGATGTTCTCGTCGATCTGCGCGTCGGTCAGAAGAGGGCGCTCGTCGGCGCGGAACGAGGGGTCGCCGATCTTGGTCGTGCCCCCGCCCATCAGCACGATGGGCTTGCCGCCGCATTTCTGCATCCAGCGCAGCATCATGATCTGGATCAGGCTGCCGACATGCAACGACTTCGCCGTTGCATCGAACCCGATATAGCCCGGAACCACGCCTTTCAGGAACGCTTCGTCCAGCGCCTGATAGTCGGTGCAATCGGCCAGATAGCCGCGCTCGATCATCGTCCGCATGAAGTCCGATTTGGCATGGTAGGTCATGTGTCACCCGTGCTTTAAACTGCGCCGTGGGGTATAACGGGCGCAGGGGGTGAAAGGAAGATGCGAAGCGGCGCGACGATAGGCGGGGCTGTCTGGGCCTTGGGCACGATGTCGGGCACCTCTCTCGACGGGGTGGACGCCGCAATGGTGCTGACCGATGGCGAGCGCGTCCTCGATTTCGGCCCGACGGCCTATCGACCCTACACGCCCGCCGAACAGGCCACCATCCGCGCGGCCTTTGGCCAATGGCCGGGCGATGCCGCTGTGCAGGCCGCAGCCGAGGTGGTCGAGACGGCCCATGCCGAACTGATGTCGCGTTTCTCGGGGGCCGAGATTGCGGGCTTTCACGGCCAGACGCTTGCCCATGATCCGCGCGGGCGCGGAACGCATCAGGCGGGCGACGGCGACCTTCTCGCCCGCACGCTCGGCCTTCCGGTCGTCTGGGATTTCCGCAGCAACGATGTGGCGATGGGGGGGCAGGGCGCCCCGCTTGCCCCCTTCTTCCATTTCGCCTGCGCCCGGCAGATCGGGGCTGACAGGCCGCTTGCGATCCTCAATCTTGGCGGGGTGGGCAATGTCACCTGGATCGACCCGCGCCACGGCGCTCCGGAACAGGCGGGCGCGCTTCTCGCCTTCGACACAGGCCCCGCCAATGCCCCGCTGAACGACCTGATGCAACGCCTGACCGGAAAACCGCAGGACGAGGGCGGCGCATTCGCCGCGACAGGGACGGTGGACGAGGCGCTGATTGCCCGCTTCCTCGACCATCCCTATTTTTATCGGATGCCGCCCAAATCGCTGGACCGCAACGATTTCCACGCCGCCCTGCCCACCGGACACCTGTCGCCGCAGGATGCCGCAGCCACCCTGACCGCAGCCAGTGCCGCCGCCGTGGCACGCGGGGCCGAACATTTCCCGACCCCGATCTCGCGGCTTCTGGTCACCGGAGGAGGGCGTCACAACGCCACGCTGATGGCCGAACTGTCGCGCCGCCTGCGTCTCGACGCCGAACCCGTCGAGGCCGCCGGTCTGAACGGCGACATGCTCGAGGCTCAGGCCTTCGCCTTCCTCGCCGTCCGCGTGGCGCGCGGCCTGCCCACGTCTGGCCCCGGCACCACGGGCGTTCCCGCCCTGATCGGCGGCGGAAAGATCAGCCGCCCCGATTGACGCGTCCGGCCCTGCCTGTTGAACGGCCCGCCAAACCCGCGCGGCCCCGTTATTTGCCGCGAAACAGTGCCAGCGTGTAAATCGCAAGGGCGGCCCAGATCATCGGAAAGGCGATGGCGCGGGCAAAACCGAAGGGTTCGTCGAACAGGAACACGGCGGTCAGGAAGATCATCGTCGGCGCGGTATATTGCAGGATGCCGATGGTCGACAGCTTCAGCAACTTGGCGCCATTGGCGTAAAGCATCAGCGGCACCGCCGTCACGATCCCCGCTGCCAGAAGCAGGGTTATGGTCAGCGCGTCGGCGGTAAAGACCGCACCCTCCGTTCCGCGCCAGAGCAGATAGCCAAGCGCAAAGGGCGACAGGATCAGCACTTCCAGCATGAAGCCCTGATTGGGCCCGATGGGAAGCATCTTCTTGAAATAGGCGTAAGCGCCCCAGGACAGGGTCAGCCCCAGCGCGACGACGGGCACTTGCCCCGCCTCGACCGTCAGCACCAGAACGGCCAGCACCGCCAGCCCGATGGCCGCCCATTGCGCGACCGACAGCCTTTCCTTGAGCAGGACCGCCCCGAGGAACACCGAGAAGAGCGGATTGATGTAATAGCCAAGTGCCGCTTCCAGCGCGTGGCCGCTTTGGATGGCCCAGACGTAGATGCCCCAGTTCACCGTGATCAGCGCCGCCGTGACCGCGCCCATCCCCAGCATGCGCGGCGTGCGCAGCGCCGCCCGCAACTCGGCCGTCCGCCCCAGCCAGACCAGCACGGCCCCGGCCACCGGCACCGACCAGACCACCCGATGGGCGATCACCTCGGCCACCGGCACATGGGACAGCGCCTTCATGTAAAGCGGCAGAAAGCCCCAGAGCAGGTAGGCGGCAAGCGCAAAGGCAAATCCGCGCGGCGTGTCGAGATTGGGTTTCGGCGTGTTCATGCCCCTGCCTTACCCCGCCCGAATTGGCCCGACCACGCCCAACTTGTCACCCGCACAATTTGCCCTGCCCGCGCGGGGGGCTGTCTGCCCCCCACGGGCCGCGTTCCGCGACCCTCCCCCCGAGAGTATTTTGGCAAGGATGAAGGGCAAGGATGAAGGGCAGGGAACGGGGCGTTTCGGGGGGCCGCAAAGCAAGACGGCCCCCGAAATCCCGGGGGCCGCCATTGCAGTTTTTGCCTGCGATCAGGCGCGCAGGATCGACCGGCCCGCATATTCGGCCGTTGCGCCAAGGATTTCCTCGATCCGGATCAACTGGTTGTACTTCGCCAGACGGTCCGAGCGCGACAGCGAGCCGGTCTTGATCTGGCCGCAGTTCGTCGCCACGGCGAGGTCGGCGATTGTGGCGTCCTCGGTCTCGCCCGAGCGGTGCGACATGACGTTGGTGTAGCGCGCGCGATGGGCCATATCGACGGCTTGCAGCGTCTCGGTCAGCGTGCCGATCTGGTTCACCTTGACGAGCATCGAGTTGGCGCAGCCCTTGGCGATGCCTTCGGCCAGACGGCGCGGGTTGGTGACGAACAGGTCGTCACCGACAAGCTGCACCTTGTTGCCCAGCGTGTCGGTGAGCAGCTTCCAGCCCGCCCAGTCGTCTTCCGAGCAGCCGTCCTCGATCGAGATGATCGGATAGTCGCGCGCCAGACCTGCAAGGAATTCGACATTCTCTTCGACCGAGAGCGACTTGCCTTCGCCCTTCATCTCGTAGCGGCCGCCCTTGAAGTATTCGGTCGCGGCGCAGTCGAGCGCGAGGTAGATGTCCTCGCCGGGTTTGTAGCCCGCTTTTTCGATGGATTTCAGAATGAAATCAAGCGCGTCACGGGCAGAATTGAGGTTGGGCGCAAAGCCGCCCTCGTCGCCGATGCCGGTGTTGTGGCCTGCGGCCTGCAACTCTTTCTTCAGCGTGTGGAACACTTCCGACCCCATGCGGATCGCGTCGCGGATGTCTTCCGCGCCGACCGGCATGATCATGAATTCCTGAATGTCGATCGGGTTGTCGGCATGTTCGCCGCCGTTGATGATGTTCATCATCGGAACCGGCAACACGCGGGCCGAGGTGCCGCCGACATAGCGGAACAGCGGCTGGCCGGTGACTTCGGCAGCCGCCTTGGCCACGGCGAGCGAGACGCCGAGGATCGCGTTGGCGCCAAGGCGCGATTTGTTCGGGGTGCCGTCCATCTCGATCATGGTGCGGTCGATGCCGACCTGTTCGGTGGCGTCGAAGCCCACGATCTCTTCCGCGATCTCGCCGTTCACCGCGGCGACCGCTTCCAGAACGCCCTTGCCCATGTAGCGCGACTTGTCGCCGTCGCGGCGTTCGTTCGCCTCGTGCGCGCCGGTCGATGCGCCCGAAGGCACGGCGGCACGGCCCATCGCGCCGCTTTCAAGGGTGACGTCGACTTCGACCGTGGGGTTGCCGCGGCTGTCAAGGATTTCGCGGGCGTGGATGTCGATGATCGTGCTCATGGGCGGGGTGCCTCCTATGCCGTGCTATGGCGGGCTGACGAATGGTGCTCTCGCGCGTGCTTTAACGCCTCGCGCCCTGCATGGAAAGTGCGCGTTTGCGGGCGCGCTCGCGGGCAAAGGTGTAAAGACCCGAGCCGATGATGATCAGCCCGCCCAGCAGCGTCAGCCCGTCGGGGCGTTCGGCAAAGACCAGAACGCCGATCCCCACGCCAAAAACCAGCCGCGAATAGCGGAAGGGGGTGATGACCGACATTTCCCCCAGCCGGTTTGCCGCCGTCAGCGCCCAATAGGCCGCAATGCCAAAGGCCAGCGCTCCGCCGACATAGGCCGCCTGACCGCCGCTCGGCATCTGGCTGCCGCCCGAGATGACCAGCATCCCCGCCCCCAGCAGCGCCACGGCAAGGAACCCCCAGACCGAAAGCTGCATCGTGGTGATCGCCGCGGGCATCTTGCGGGTGAACAGATCGCGCGCGCCAAGGCCAAAGACCGCCAGCACCGCCCAAAGCGCGTTCGGGTCGAACCCGTCCAGCCCGGGGCGGATGATCAGCAGCACGCCCAGAAACCCGACGACAATCGCCGTCCAGCGGCGCCAGCCCACCGTCTCGCCAAGGAAAAGCGCGGCCCCCATCGTCACGGCCAGCGGCATCGCCTGCGCCACGGCGGAAACCGTCGACAGCGGGGCGAGCGTCAGGGCGGTGACAAAGCCGTAGGTGCCGATCATCTCGCCCGCGTTCCGGCCCAGCACGGCGGGATGGAACGCCTCGGCCACAAAGGTCCGCTGCCCTTGCATCCGTGCGAAACCGGCAAAGACCGCAGCACCCGCAAGCCCGATCAGCAGCAGGATCTGGCCTGTCGGCAAACCGGCGGCAGCCCATTTGATGAACATGTCCTCGATGGCAAACCCCGCCATCGCCGCGACCATCAGAAGGATGCCGCGCAGATTGTCGCGTGGGTGGTCCATGTTCAGCTTTTCTTGACCGGTATGCCCAACAGCTCCAGCCGGTGCCCGACCAGCCTGTAGCCCAGCCGCTCGGCGATCTTTTCCTGCAAGGCCTCGATGTCGGGGTCGACGAATTCGATCACCTCGCCCGAGTTCACGTCGATAAGATGGTCGTGGTGGTCGCGTTCGGCGTCTTCGTAGCGCGCGCGCCCGTCACCGAATTCAAGCCGGTCCAGCAATCCGGCCTCTTCGAACAGCTTGACCGTGCGGTAGACCGTCGCGATCGAGATGCGCGGGTCGACCTTGACCGCACGGGCGTAAAGTTCTTCCACGTCGGGATGGTCCTCGGCATCGCCGATCACCCGCGCCACGACCCGGCGCTGGTCTGTCATCCGCAGGCCCTTGGCCTCGCAGCGGGCAATGATGTCGGCCATCGGTCGCGCCTTCGTCTCGGTCTTTACCGGCGTTTAAGCCATCCAGCGGGGCAGGGCCAGAGCTTTCCGGCTCGTGCCCGCGCTTGACAGGCCCGCCCGCCCGCCCGAAGGCTGCCGCGCTGCACAAGGAAAAGCACCATGCGCAAGGATCGGCTCGACGGCATCGGCTTTGCCGCCCTTCTCGGGGTCACACTGCTCCTCGGGGCCAACCAGATCATGGTCAAGCTGATCAATCAGGGGCTGCAACCGGTCTTTTTCGCCGGTCTGCGCTCGGTGCTCGGGCTTGGCTTCGTCTGGCTCTGGCTCTGGTTCCGCGGGCGTCCGCCGGTCTTGCGCCGTGCCGACCTGCGCGCGGGGCTGCTGATCGGCACGGTCTTTGCGGCCGAGTTCCTGTTCCTCTTCATCGCGCTCGACCTCACGGCGGTCAGCCGCGCCTCGATCATCTTCTATTCCATGCCGGTCTGGCTGGCCCTTCTGGCGCATTTCGGATTGCCGGGCGAGCGGATCACCCCGTTCAAGGCGGCAGGGCTGGCCTGTGCCTTCGTCGGCACGGCCTGGGCGATCCTGTCGCGCAGCCCCGATACGGCAGGCAGCCTGACGGGCGATCTCTACGCGCTCGGCGGCGCGTTCGGCTGGGCAGCCACCGCTTTCGTCGCGCGCAAGTCGCGCCTGCGCGAGGCTGGTCCCGAGATGCAGCTGTTCTGGATGGTGCTGGTGTCGGGGCCGGTCCTGCTGCTGGTCTCGCCCGCCTTCGGTCCGCTGATCCGCGATCTGCACCCACTACATATTGTGGGTCTCTTGTTCCAATCCTCTATAGTGGTGGCAGGCGGCTTCATCTGCTGGCTTTGGCTTCTGTCAGTCTACCCTTCGGCCACGGTGGCAAGCTTTTCCTTCCTGACGCCGATCTTCGCCATGTTCATGGGCTGGCTGCTGTTCGACGAGCAGATCACGGCGGCGATTCTCGGGGCGGGGGTGCTGGTGGCTGCGGGAATCATGCTGATCAATCGTCGCAGCCCCGCGCCGCAGCCCGTACCGGCAGGGAATCGCCCGTAAATTCCATCCACCGCCGCCGCATCTTTCATCCGTTTTTGCAGCCTCGCGCGGCAAACCTCGCCAAACGCAACGCTTTTCGCGCAACGAACGCGCGATGCCCGCCGATGCCGCACAGGCTTGTCCACAGCTTCGCCCACAGTGGCCATGCGCGGGGCGCTACAACCGCTGCGTGACAAGTCTGCGACAGATTTTCCGTCAAGCACAAAATCCGCGCTTCAGGGTAAATAAACCGTTTGAAATCTCGGGGCACTTACGACACCTTGACGGGGTAGCGAGTAAGGCCACAACATTTAGTGGTCGGTGATAAACGGGCAGATCAATTTGGCATTCCTGAAACGGCGTCTGGTCAGACGCCGGAACCTGTCCCTTCGGGGCTGGGATGCGAGGCTTTGTCCGCATGAAACGGCAACACGACGGGCGAAGCCCGCGGCAGATGAACGGGAGACGGGGCAGATGAAAATCGAACGCAAGTTTACCACCGAGGCCACCGGCGCATACGGCGCCATGGGTTTCGCACTCACCACCTCTGAAATCCGCAATCCCGACGGCAAGATCGTCTTCCGCAACGAGGCAGTCGAAGTGCCCGACGGATGGAGCCAGGTCGCGGCCGACGTGTTGGCACAGAAATACTTCCGCAAGGCAGGCGTTCCGGCGCGGCTGAAGCGCGTCAAGGAAAAGGGCGTGCCCGAATTCCTGTGGCGCTCGGTCCCCGACGAAGCCGCCTTGGCATCGCTGCCCGAAGCTGAACGTTTCGTGGGCGAAACCTCGGCCAAGCAGGTTTTTGACCGTCTGGCAGGCGCCTGGGCCTATTGGGGCGTGAAGGGTGGGTATTTCACCACCGACGCCGACGCCCGCGCCTATTACGACGAGATGCGCTTCATGCTGGCCCGCCAGATGGCCGCGCCGAACTCGCCCCAGTGGTTCAACACCGGTCTGCACTGGGCCTATGGCATCGACGGCCCGTCGCAGGGCCACTACTATGTCGACCACAAGACGGGCGAGCTGACCAAATCCTCCTCGGCCTACGAACATCCCCAGCCGCATGCCTGCTTCATCCAGTCGGTCAAGGACGATCTGGTCGGCGACGGCGGCATCATGGACCTTTGGGTGCGCGAAGCGCGCCTGTTCAAATACGGCTCGGGCACCGGCACCAACTTCTCGTCGTTGCGCGGCGAGGGGGAAAAGCTGTCGGGCGGCGGCAAATCCTCGGGTCTGATGGGTTTCCTCAAGATCGGTGACCGCGCTGCGGGTGCCATCAAATCGGGCGGCACCACGCGCCGCGCGGCCAAGATGGTCATCGCCGATATGGACCACCCCGATATCGAGGCCTTCATCAACTGGAAGGTGATCGAAGAGCAGAAGGTCGCCTCGCTCGTCGCGGGGTCCAAAGCGCACGAGCTGAAGCTGAACGAGATCTTCACGGCGATCCGCCAGTGGGACGGCTCGGCCGAGGATTCGGTCGATCCGGCCAAGAACGGGGCGCTCAAGGCGGCGATCAAATCGGCTAAGAAGGCCATGATCCCCGACACCTACACCAACCGCATCCTGCAATACGCAAAGCAGGGCTTCACCAGCATCGAATTCCCCACCTATGACGTCGACTGGGACTCCGAGGCCTATATCACCGTTTCGGGCCAGAACTCGAACAACTCGGTCCGCGTGACCGATGCCTTCCTCAAGGCCGTGCAGGCCGATGACGACTGGGCGCTGATCCGCCGCACCGACGGCAAGGTTGCCAAGACCGTCAAGGCGCGCGAGCTGTGGGATCAGGTCGGCCACGCCGCTTGGGCCTGCGCCGATCCGGGCATCCAGTTCCACGACACTGTCAACGCATGGCACACCTGCCCCGAGGACGGGGCGATCCGCGGGTCGAACCCCTGCTCGGAATACATGTTCCTCGACGACACGGCCTGCAACCTTGCGTCGATGAACCTGCTGACCTTCTTCAAGGACAACCGCTTCGACGCGGAAGCCTATATCCACGCCACGCGCCTCTGGACCGTGACGCTGGAAATCTCGGTGATGATGGCGCAGTTCCCCTCGAAGGAAATCGCGCAGCTTTCCTACGACTTCCGCACCCTCGGTCTTGGCTATGCCAATATCGGCGGCCTTCTGATGAACATGGGCCTTGGCTATGACAGCAAGGAAGGCCGCGCCCTTTGCGGTGCGCTGACGGCGATCATGACCGGCATCTCCTACGCCACCTCGGCCGAGATGGCGGGCGAGCTGGGCGCCTTCTCGGGCTACAAGCGCAACGCGCATCACATGCTGCGCGTCATCCGCAACCACCGCAACGCGGCCTATGCGCGGGATGATTTCGACAGCGTCAACGTGAAGCCGGTCTTGCTGGACCACGCGAACTGCCCCGACCAAACCCTTGTCGCCCTTTCGAAATCCGCTTGGGACGAGGCGCTGGCCCTGGGCGAGAAGCACGGCTACCGCAACGCCCAGACGACCGTGATCGCCCCCACCGGCACCATCGGTCTGGTCATGGATTGCGACACCACCGGCATCGAGCCCGATTTCGCGCTGGTCAAGTTCAAGAAGCTTGCGGGTGGCGGCTATTTCAAGATCATCAACCAGTCGGTTCCGGCGGGTCTCGAGGCTTTGGGCTATTCCTCGTCGCAGGTGGCCGAGATCGTGGCTTATGCCGTGGGCCACGGCTCCATCGGCAACTGCCCCGGCATCAACCACACCGCGCTGATCGGCCACGGCTTCGGCCCGCGCGAGCTGGAAAAGATCGAAAGCGCCCTGCCGTCGGCCTTTGACATCCGCTTCGTCTTCAACCAGTGGACGCTGGGCGAGGATTTCTGCAAAGGCACCCTCGGCATCCCGGCCGAGAAACTGGCCGACCCCACCTTCGACCTGCTGAAGCACCTCGGTTTCACCAAGGCGCAGATCGACGCGGCGAACGACCATGTCTGCGGCACCATGACACTCGAAGGCGCGCCCTTCCTGAAGCCGGAGCATTACTCGGTCTTCGATTGCGCCAACCCCTGCGGCAAGACGGGCAAGCGTTACCTGTCCGTCGAAAGCCACATCCACATGATGGCGGCGGCGCAATCCTTCATCTCGGGCGCGATTTCCAAGACGATCAACATGCCGAACTCGGCCACGATCGAGGAAACGCTGGCCGCTTACGAGCTGTCGCATTCGCTGGGCATCAAGGCCAACGCCCTCTACCGCGACGGCTCGAAACTCTCGCAGCCGCTGGCATCGGCGCTCGTCGAAGATGATGAAGAGGCCGAAGAAATCCTCGCCACCGGCTCGGCACAGGAAAAGGCCGCCGTTCTGGCCGAGAAGATCGTCGAGAAGATCATCTACCGCGATGTGATCCGCACCAACCGCGAAAAGCTGCCGGAACGCCGCAAGGGCTATACCCAGAAAGCCATCGTCGGGGGCCACAAGGTCTATCTGCGCACCGGCGAATATGGCGACGGCCGCTTGGGCGAGATCTTCATCGACATGCACAAGGAAGGTGCCGGCTTCCGCGCGATGATGAACAACTTTGCCATCGCGGTCTCGGTCGGCCTGCAATACGGCGTGCCGCTGGAAGAGTTCGTCGAAGCCTTCACCTTCACCCGCTTCGAACCGGCGGGCATGGTGCAGGGCAACGACAGCATCAAGAACGCGACCTCGATCCTTGACTACATCTTCCGCGAACTGGCGATCAGCTACCTTGACCGCACCGACCTCGCGCATGTCAAACCCACCGGCGCGGCCTTTGACGACCTTGGCCGCGGCGATGACGAGGGCAAGCGCAACTTTGGTGAAGTCAGCGAGAACCAGGCCTCGAAGTCCATCGAGATGCTCAAGTCGATCTCCTCGACCGGCTACCTGCGCAAGCGCCTTCCGCAAGAACTGGTGGTGTTCCAGGGCGGGCTGGCCTCGAGCCTGCAACCCACGGGGTCGGATGCCGTCAGCATGACGAGCTTCGTCGAAACCTCGATGACCGCGCTGTCCACCGGCACGGTCAGCATGGACGCCCGCACCAAGGCAAAGATGCAGGGGTATGAGGGCGATCCTTGCGGCGAATGCGGCAACTACACGCTGGTCCGCAACGGCACCTGCATGAAGTGCAACACCTGCGGCGGCACGAGCGGCTGCTCCTGATCCGCAAGCGCAAAGCACAATGGAACGGGGGGCGCTACCCCCCCGTTTTCATTTCACGATCAAAGGCTTGCACCTCAATCCTCATCCGCGGCCAATTGCGCCAGAACCGCGCCCTTGCCGCGCAGGCGCATGATCCACGGCACCACCAGCGCCAGCGTCGCCGCCAGCAGGATGCCCGCCGCGACGGGGGTGGAAACCAGCGTGCTCCAATCCCCCTGCGAAATCGCCAGAGCGCGGCGCAACTGTTGCTCGGCCATCGGCCCGAGGATCAACCCCACCACCGCAGGCGCGATGGGATAGCCGTAAAGCCGCATCAGAAAGCCGAGGATGCCGAACACCAGCAGCATCGACAATTCGACCGGCGAAGGGTTCATCCCGATGGTCCCGAGCGTGGCAAAAAGCAGGATGCCCGCATAAAGCCACGGGCGCGGGATCATCAGCAGGCTGACCCACAGCCGGATCAGCGGCAGGTTCAGCACCAGCAGCATGACATTGGCGATCAGCAGGCTTGCGATCAGCCCCCAGACAAGCTGCGGCGAGGTGGCAAAGAGCAGCGGCCCCGG
Source organism: Paragemmobacter straminiformis (assembly GCF_014243445.1). GTDB lineage: Bacteria > Pseudomonadota > Alphaproteobacteria > Rhodobacterales > Rhodobacteraceae > Paragemmobacter > Paragemmobacter straminiformis. The sequence goes on along the minus strand of NZ_JACLQD010000002.1, from coordinate 858,469 downwards.
TTGCAGCCCGAATTGCTGGAACCCCGCCAGCAAGATCGCCGCCGTGGCCGAGGTCGGCAGGCCCAGCGTCAGCAAGGGCACCAGCGTTCCGGCGGCCGAGGCGTTGTTCGCGGCTTCCGGCCCGGCTACCCCCTCGATGGCGCCATGCCCGAATTCCTCGGGGTGCTTGGTCAACCGCTTTTCGGCCGCATAGGACAGCAGCGTCCCGATCTCGGCCCCGCCTGCGGGCATCGCCCCGATGGGAAAGCCGATCACGGTGCCCCGCAACCACGGCTTCCACGACCGCGCCCAATCGGCCCGCGTCATCCAGACCGACCCTTTGATCGCGATGATCCCGTCCTCGGCCCTCTGGCCCTGCGACGCGACGAAAAGCGCCTCACCGATGGCGAACAGCGCCACGGCCAATGTGGTCACCTCGACCCCGTCCAGCAATTCCGGCACGCCGAACGACAGCCGCGCCTGTCCGGTCAACTGGTCGATCCCCACCAAGGCCAGCGCAAGCCCGATGAAAAGCGAGGTCAGCCCCTTCATCGCGCTGTCGCCAAAGGCAGCCGAGACGGTGACGAAGGCCAGCATCATCAGCGCGAAATACTCGCGCGGCCCGAAGACCAGCGCCAGCTTCACGACATAGGGCGCAAGAAAGGCAAGGGCGAGCGTGGCGATCAAGCCGGCCACGAAAGAGCCGATCGCCGCCGTCGCAAGCGCAGGCCCGCCCCGTCCCGCCCGCGCCATCTTGTTCCCCTCGAGCGCCGTGACGATCGAGGCACTCTCTCCCGGCGTGTTCAGCAGGATCGACGTGGTCGATCCGCCATACATCCCCCCGTAATAGATCCCCGCGAACATGATCAGCGACCCCGCAGGGTCAAGCCCGTAGGTCACCGGCAGCAGCAGCGCCACCGTCAGCGCAGGCCCGATGCCGGGCAGAACGCCCACGGCCGTGCCCAGCGTCACCCCGATCAGCGCATAAAGCAGGATCATCGGGTCCGAAGCGACGGCCAAACCCTGCAACAGGAAATCGAATGTCGACATGGCCTAGCCCCCGAAGATCAGGGTTTCCAGCAACCCCGCAGGCAGTTTCAGCTTCAAAAGCTGGTCAAAGACGCCATAGATCGCAAGCGCCAGCCCGACACCCACGGGAACCGTGACCAGCAGCCTGCGGCGGCCGAAACCCGCCGCCGTCAGCGCGAACAAAAGCCCCGAGGCGATGGAAAAGCCAGCGCTGCGCAGCAGCAGGATCTGCAGCAAAAGCCCGCCGACGATCCAGACGACCGGCCCCATATGCGGCCTTGCGATAGGGTCAGCCCCGGTCTTCACCGCCGTCCAGAGATGGGCAGCAGACAGGGCGAACAGCCCGATCCCGATGAAACGGGGCAGGGCACCCGACCCGATTCCGGCATAACCGCCCTTGTCGGGAATGACGGCGGCCTGCCAGACCAGCAGGCCCCCCAGCAGCGCCAGAGCGACGGCGATGGTCAGCGCCGCCCCATCGGGGCGACGCTTGGTTGCGGTCAGGACGCGGATCATTGCACCAGACCGATGTCTTTCAGGATCGCGGTCGTGGTTTCGATCTCTTTCGCCAGCTGGGTGTCGAACTCGGCACCCGCAAGATAGGTGTTCGCCCAGCCCTTGGTTTCCAGCATCGCCTTCCACCCCGCCGAATTGGCCAGCTTGTCCACATCGGCGGCAACGGCGGCCTTCTGCTCGTCGCTCAGGCCCGGTGCGGCGGCGACCATGCGCCAGTTCTGCACGTTCACGTCATAGCCCGATTCCATCAGCGTCGGCGCATCCGTGCCCGGCCATTTCTCGGCGGTGGAAACCGCCAGCATCCGCATCGTGCCCGCTTCGACCTGCGGCAGGAACTCGCCCACACCCGAGATGCCGACCGTCACCTGATTGCCAAGGATCGCCGCCAGCGCCTCGCCGCCGCCCGAAAAGGCGACATAGTTGATTTTGGTCGGGTCGACCCCCGCCGCCTTGGCCAGCAGCCCCACGGTGATGTGGTCCACACCGCCCGCCGAACCGCCCGCCCAGCTGACCGAACCCGGATCGGCCTTCATCATCTCGACCAGCCCGTTGATGTCCGTGATCGGGCTGTCCGCCGAAACGGCGATCCCGACCGCCTCGCCGGTCAGGCGGGCAATCGGGGTCACATCGGCCAGCGACACGGGCGAGGCATTGGTCAGGATCGCCCCCACCATCACATAGCCGCCGACGATCAGCTGCGCCGGATCTCCCGCGGCGGTCGAGGCGAATTGCGCAAGGCCCACGGTCCCGCCCGCGCCCGGCACGTTCTGCACCTGCACCGATCCGGCGATCCCTTCGGCCTGCATCACCTCTTGCATGGCGCGCGCGGTGCTGTCCCAGCCGCCGCCGGGGGCTGCGGGGGCCATGATCGTGTAGTCATTGGCAAAGGCGGGCAGGGCGACCGCAGCCGCAAAGACCGCGCCCAAAAGCGTGTGTTTCATGTCGTGACTCCTCCCAGAGCGTTGTCATCCCAGGCGGCACCTCCCCGTGCCGTCCCCGCCGACAGTTGCGCAGGCCAACCTGTCAGGAAGCTGACAAGGCCCGTTTCGCTCTACTCGCCCTGCAACGCCTCGTGCCACAGCCGTATCAGCCGCCGCCGCTTGGCCTGATCCAGATAGACCAGCACTCCGGGGCTGACCGCGACGGGGCGCAATTGGTCACCCAAGGCCGCCTGCATCGCCTGCGCGCTGTTCGCCCCCGACACCCGAAGGCTGACCGCTGGCAGACGCAACCGTTCCGACAGCAGCGTCTGCCCCTCTTGCCCCATCAGAAAGCCCAGAAACGCCCGTCCCGCCCCGGCATTTCCCGCCGCCCTCGGCACCAGCGCAACGCGCGAGACGACCACCGTAAAATCCTTCAGCAGCACCAAGCCAAGGTCGGGCGCATGCAGCGCCCGGTCGGCGGCATAGGATCCGAGGATGTTGTAGCCAAGAACCAGCCGCCCGTCCGCCACACGGTCGATGATATCCTGACTGGTGGGAAAGGTCTGCAATCCCGCTTCGGCCATGCCTGAAAGCAGCGACCAGATGTCGGGGAAATGTTCGGCATCGCGGGCAAGGAACAGATAGCCGACGGCTGACCGCTCGATGTCATAGCTGCCGATCCGCCCCCGCATTTCCTGCGGTACATGGCGCAGCCAGTCCATCAACTCCAGCCGCGACTGCGGCGGTCCATCGGGAAAGCTCGGCTTGTGATAGACCAGCACCGCCGGCTCGAAGGTCAGGGCAAAGGCCGTATCCTGCCATGCGGCCCAAGCGGGCCAGCCCCGGGCCTCGGGCACATCGACCGCTTGGGCATATCCGTCATTGGCCAGCTTCAACTGCATGTCCATCGCCGATGAAAAGACGAAATCCGCCGTGGGCTTGCCCGCCCGGGTCTCGTCGATCACCCGCGCGGCGATCTCGCCTGCCAGCAAATCCTCGTAGCGCACCGCAATATCCGGATGGCCCGCCTGAAACGCCGCGATCAACGGCTCGGCCAGGGGCGTGTCGAGCGTGGAATAGATCACCAGTTCCTCGCCCCTGCTGCCGTCCCGCGCGGGGAAACCGGCAACCTCTGCCGCGGCGGGACCGGACAGGACTGCGCAGAAGGAAAGGACCAGAAGCGCCCGTGCCATGTTTTCCACGATGCCCGATGCATGACCGGTTCACAACCGCAAGCCCACGCCCTAGCCTGACGGGGTGGAGGATGCGATGCGTTTGCTGCTGGTCGAAGACGATCTTCCCTTGGCCGAATCCCTTCTCGCCCTGCTGACGCAGGCGGGCTACGCCGTCGACTGCGTCCACGACGGCGCCTCGGCCGAGGCTTTGGCCGCCGCCGAACAGTTCGATCTGGTGATCCTCGATCTGAACCTGCCGCAGATGGACGGGCTTGCCGTCCTGCGCGCCATGCGCAACCGCTCGAACCTTGCCGCCGTGATGATCCTGACCGCACGCGGCGCCGCCGAGGATCGCGTGCGCGGGCTCGACCTCGGGGCCGACGACTATATGGCCAAACCCTTCGACGTGCGCGAATTCGAAGCCCGCGTCCGCTCGCTTCTGCGCCGTCAGGCGGGGTTGCGTTCGTCCACCGTCACGATGGGCGCGCTGACGCTCGATCTGACCAGCCGCCAGTTCACCATCCATGACCAGCCGCTCGATCTGCCGCCCCGCGAAAGGGCGCTTCTTGAACTTCTGGTCGTGCGCGCGGGCAAGGTGGTGACCAAAGAGGCCATCGTCCAGTCGCTCACCACGCTTGACGACATCCTGTCCGACAACGCGATCGAGCAATATGTCTCGCGCCTGCGCCGCCGCATCGCGCCAATCGGGCTTGGCCTGCGCACCGTGCGCGGAATCGGCTACCTGCTGGAAAAGGCGGCCGAGGGCGGATGAAATCCTATTCCCTCCGCCGCCGCCTGCTGCTCTGGCTGTTTCTGGCCACGCTTCTGATCGGCATCGCCGCCCTCTTCGACACCTGGCGCGAGGCGCTGCGCACCGCCCAAGGCGTGTCGGACCGCGTCCTCGTCGGCTCGGCCCTCGCGATTGCCGAGCGGGTGACGGTCGATGAAACCGGCGTGCTCGAGGTGGATCTTCCCTATTCCTCGCTCGAAATGCTCACCTCGACGGCACAGGACAAGGTGTTCTACCGCGTCGACGGTCCCGTGGGCCGCTTCCTGACCGGATATGACGATCTTGCCGTCATCCCCGCTCCGGCCGGCGGGGTCGCCTTTGCCGACGGGCGCTACAACGGCGTCGGCATCCGCAGCGCCACCCTGATGCGCGAGGTCTCGACCGGCGAACGCTCGATCCCCTTTGCCGTCACCGTGGCCGAATCGACCCTTGCCCGCGCCGCGCTGGCCCGCGCCATCCTGCTGCGCTCGGCGCTGCGTCTGGCGGTTCTGATGCTGGGCGTTGCCGTCGTGGTCTGGGTCGCCGTCACCCTTGCCCTGCGCCCGCTCGACCGGCTAGGTGCTGCCATCGCCGAACGCTCGCCCGACGACCTTCGCCCCGTCCGCGCCGATGTCCCCGACGAGGTGGCGCCCCTGCTCGCAGCCATCGACAGTTTCATGGCCCGCCTCGACAAGGCTTTGGCGGCCCTGCGCAACTTTACCGGAAACGCCAGCCACCAGTTGCGCACGCCTTTGGCGGTCGTCCGCACCCAGCTTGCCCTGATCGAGCGCAGCCCTACACCGGGGCAAAGCGCTGCCGCCACGGCCAAGGCGCAGACCGCGCTTGAACGGGCCGAACGGGTGCTTGCGCAACTTCTCCTTCTCGCGCGGGTCGATGCCGCCGCGGGCGGCGCGGCGCTGCAAAAGGTCGAGATTGTCGCCACCGCCAAGGACCTGACCGCCGCGATGGTGCCCCAGGCTCTTCAACGCGGCATCGACCTTGGCTACGAAGGCCCCTCCGAGGCCTTCGCCCTTGCCGAACCCGTCCTCTTGTCGGAAATGCTGCGCAACCTGATCGACAACGCGCTGTCCTATGCAGGCACTGGCGCGGTCGTGACCGTGCGGATTGCGGCAATGCCCCAGGGGCTGCACCTCGAAGTCGAAGACAACGGCCCCGGATTGCCGCCGGACCTTCTGACCACAGCCAACCAGCCAAGGCGCGGCGCATCGCGCGGGCAGGGCGCCGAAGGGCAGGGCGGGCATGGTCTTGGCCTTGCCATTACGGCGGAAATCGCAGCCCTCTTCGGTGCGGGCCTGACCCTCGGCGCCGGTGCCAACGGGCGCGGCCTGCGCGCCTCGGTCGTTCTGGCCCGCGCAACCTGATCGCGCCGACCGCTTGCGCACCGCCTGCAAACAAGGCCGGCCGGCGGGCAGGGATCGCTTCGGAATATTCACTCAGGGAAAAATATTTGACAGAGAATGCGCCCCACCGTTAGCGTTCCGTCAAACAGGGCAAAGGGTACTTTCCAAAATGTCAGAACAAGCGAAGAAAACCGTGAAAAAGCGCGTCGCGGTCATCGGGGCGGGGCCGTCCGGCCTTGCACAACTGCGCGCTTTCCAGTCGGCAGCGGCCAAAGGGGCCGAGATTCCCGAGATTGTCTGCTTCGAAAAGCAGGCCAACTGGGGCGGGCTGTGGAACTACACCTGGCGCACCGGCCTCGACGAACACGGCGAACCCGTGCATTGCTCGATGTATCGCTATCTCTGGTCGAACGGGCCGAAAGAAGGTCTTGAATTCGCTGACTATTCCTTTGAAGAGCATTTCGGGAAACAGATCGCCTCCTACCCGCCGCGCGCCGTGCTTTTCGACTATATCGAAGGCCGCGTAAAAAAGGCCGGCGTGCGCGACTGGATCCGCTTCTGCACCCCCGTCCGCTTCGTGAAATACGACGAAAAGACCGGCCTCTTCACCGTCACCGTCCACGATCTCGTGGCTGACCGGATGTATGAGGAAATCTTTGACAACGTCATCGTCTGTTCGGGCCATTTCTCGACCCCGAACGTCCCCGAATACCCCGGTTTCGCGCAGTTCGGCGGCCGCGTGCTTCACGCCCATGATTTCCGCGACGCGATGGAGTTCAACGGCAAGGACATCCTGATCCTCGGATCGTCCTATTCGGCCGAGGATATCGGCTCGCAATGCTGGAAATACGGGGCGAAGTCGATCACGGTCGCCTATCGCAACGCGCCGATGGGCTTCAACTGGCCCGACAACTGGAAAGAGGTGCCGAAACTGGTGCGCGTGGATGAAACCACCGCCTATTTCGCCGATGGCACCAGCAAGAAGGTCGATGCGATCATTCTTTGCACCGGCTACAAGCACCACTTCCCCTTCCTGCCCGACGACCTGCGCCTCAAGACGGCGAACCGTCTTGCCACCGCCGATCTCTACAAGGGCGTGGCCTGGGTGCATAACCCCAAGCTCTTCTACGTCGGCATGCAGGACCAGTGGTTCACCTTCAACATGTTCGACGCCCAGGCCTGGTGGGTGCGCGATGCCATCATGGGCCGGATCGCCATTCCGTCGGACAAGGCGGTGCTGCTGAAAGACGTCGCCGACCGTGTCGCGGGCGAGGATGCGGGTCAGGACGCCCATGACGCGATCCATTATCAGGGCGATTACGTCAAGGAACTGATCGCCGAAACCGACTACCCGTCCTTCGACGTCGACGGCGCCTGCGAGGCCTTCTTCGAATGGAAGGACCACAAGAAGGAAGACATCATGGGCTTCCGCAACCATGCCTACCGTTCGGTCATCACCGGCACGATGGCACCCATCCACCACACCCCGTGGAAGGATGCGCTCGAAGACAGCATGGAAGCCTATCTGCGCAACTGAACCCGGCCACCGGTCCGGACTGAAACGGGGGGCCACGATGCGAGTCGTGGCCCCTTTCCCTTCCGCGATTCGTAAGACGGAACCTGCGCCCCGGCAGGTTTTGCCGCAGGAATAACGCTACTCTGACGCCTGCTTTCGCATCAAATAACGCGGGAATCGCAGATCAAAGGAATATTTTTTGCCCTAAGGTGAAAAAATGCTTTGCGCCCGCCACGCCCTCGCCCAAAGTCTGCGCAGGGGAAGGCATCGCCTCCGCTCCATCCGGGGCCAAGGCCACAGGACGCGCGCGAACCTTTCCCGCAACAATCCGGACGGCAAACGTCCGGCAAGGACCAGAACAAACCGCAGACCGGACGCCGAGGGGAAACCGGCAAGGACACTGCGGACAACAGGGAACAAGGGAGTTCTAATTCATGTCTGCTGAAGATAACGCCGGTGGTCTCCACCGCGCGCTCGACTGGAAAGGCGCCTTCTGGGTCGCCGCCGGTGTCCCGCCGCTTGTCCTCTTCTCGCTTGGCGGTATCGCCGGCGTGGCGGGGCAGGCGGCTTTCGTCGTCTGGATCATCTCGATGTGCATGGGCTTCGTGCAGTCCTTCACCTATGCCGAAATGGCCGGGATGTTCGGCAACAAATCGGGCGGCACCTCGGTCTACGGGGCGACGGCATGGCTGCGCTATTCCAAGCTGATCGCGCCGCTTTCGGTCTGGTGCAACTGGTTCGCCTGGTCGCCGGTGCTGTCGCTCGGCTGCGCCATCGCGGCGGGCTACATCCTGAACGCGCTGTTCCCGATTCCGGCCGCCGAAAGCCAGATGGTGCTTGACTGGGTCGCGGCCAACATCGGCAATTACACCGCCGAAACCGCATCGGTCGTCGATTACATCGCCGCCAATGCCGGAACGGCACCCGCCGATGCCATCACCGCCGTCGCCACCGCCGATGCGGTCGCCGCGCTGACGCCCGCCTTCCGCGTCTGGGAAGCCTTTGCGATCAACGTGCCCGGCCTTGGCACGCTGCACATCAACTCGACCTTCGTGATCGGCGTCGTCATGATGGCGCTGATCTTCGCGATCCAGCACAAGGGCATCGCCTCGACCGCTTCGGCGCAAAAGGTGCTGGCGATCATCGTTCTGGTGCCGCTCTTGCTGGTCGGCATCGTCCCGATCTTCACCGGCCAGATCGACTATATGAACGTGACCGACATCGTCCCGCCCTCGGGCGCCTATTCCGGCACCAACGGCGCTTGGGATATCGGCGGGTGGACGCTGTTCCTCGGCGGTCTCTATATCGCCGCATGGTCGACCTACGGCTTCGAAACCGCCGTCTGCTACACCCGCGAACTGCGCGACCCCAAGACCGACACCTTCAAGGCCATCTTCTACTCGGGCCTTCTCTGCGTCGTGTTCTTCTTCCTGATCCCCTTCTCGTTCCAGGGCGTTCTGGGGCACGAGGGCATGCTTGCCACCGGCATCGTCGACGGCACCGGCATCGCCGAGGCCTTGGGCGGCATGCTCGGCTCGAACAAGATCGTCATCCAGATCTTCGTGGTGCTGATGATCCTTGCCCTGTTCCTTGCCATCATGACCGCGATGGCCGGCTCCTCGCGCACGCTCTATCAGGGCTCGCGCGATGGCTGGCTGCCGAAATACCTGAGCAAGGTGAACAAGAACGGCGCGCCGACCGGGGCGATGTGGACCGACTTCGGCTTCAACGTCATCCTTCTGGCGCTGGCATCCGATGTGGGCGGCTATTTCTACGTGCTCGCCATCTCGAATGTGGGCTACATCCTGTTCAACTTCCTCAACCTCAACGCAGGCTGGATCCACCGCATCGACAGCCCGCATCTGGAACGCCCGTGGAAAGCGCCCACCGCGCTGATCTACTTCAACGGCGGCCTTGCCTTCGTGAACGCGCTCTTCCTCGGCGCGGGTGCAAAGGTCTGGGGCTATTCCAACGCGCTCTGGTCGGGCCTGATCTTCGCGGCGCTGATCCTGCCGGTTTTCTACTGGCGGCATTACATCGTCGACAAAGGCCATTTCCCGAAAGAGGCGATGGAAGACCTTGGCCTTACCGATCACGGTGACCTCGGCCCGCGTCGGGCAGGGATCTGGCCCTATGTCGCGCTGGTCGCAGGGGCTGCCGTGGTGCTTTGGGCCAACTGGTTCTTCGTGCTTCCGGGCTGACAAGTCCCTGCACGATACGGAAAGGGCGGCTCCGGCCGCCCTTTCCTGTTTCCGGGGACAGGAAAGGGGGGCTTTCCGCCCCCCTCGGGCCGCGTTCCGCGCCCCTCACCCCCCGAGGATATTTGGGGCAAGAGGAACGGGACGGAGTGCTGCTTTCATGCTCGTCCAAATATCCTCGGGTGAGGTCCGGAGAGGGCAGACAGCCCTCTTCGGGGGCAGGGCCGCGCGGCGCGACAGGGCGCCGAGAATCGCCCCCTCGTGCCACAGGCCCGCTCTGCCCAAAAGGCGGGCAGTGGCAGGCTGTTCCGCGACAGCCTGTCGCCCGTTTCCGGCAAAAATTTTCTCTCAGAGGAAAAACTTTTGCACATGAATGTTGATTTCTGCCCCGCTTCGGGAAACACTCGCCCCAAAGCAAAATTCCGACAGGGGGGAATGGCATGACGAATTCATGGAGATTTTCGACGCTCGGCGACCGGCACCGCGCCTTGGGGTCCAACCTCGAGGACTGGTCGGGCATGGGCACGGCCTGGAGCTATGACGGCGATCCCGATGCCGAATACATGGCGATCCGCACCAAGGCGGGGCTGATGGATGTCTCGGGTCTGAAAAAGGTCCATATCACCGGTCCGGCCGCCAGCCATGTGATCGAACGCGCCACGACGCGGAACATGGAAAAGCTGATGCCGGGCCGTTCGGTCTATGCGACCATGCTGAACGACGCGGGCAAGTTCATCGACGATTGCGTGATCTACCGCACCGGACCCAACGCCTTCATGGTCGTCCACGGCTCGGGCGGCGCGCATGAGCAGCTGACCATGGCCGCCACGGGCCGCGACGTTGCCATCCGCTTCGACGACAACCTGCACGATCTGTCGCTGCAGGGTCCGCTTGCCGTCGACTACCTTGAAAAGCACGTGCCGGGCATCCGCCAGCTGCCCTATTTCGCGCAGATGCAGACCAGCCTTTTCGGCAAGCCTGCGATGATCTCGCGCACCGGCTACACGGGCGAGCGCGGTTACGAGCTGTTCGTGCGCGGACAGGACGCCCCGATGATCTGGGACCGCATCCTCGACGAGGGCAAATCGATGGGGATCATCCCCTGCCGTTTCACCACGCTCGACATGCTGCGCACGGAAAGCTACCTGCTCTTCTTCCCCTTCGACAATTCCGAGATGTATCCCTTCGACAACGAAGGCCCCGGCGACACGCTCTGGGAACTCGGCCTCGATTTCACCGTCTCGCCCGGCAAGGTCGGCTTCCGTGGCGCGGAAGAGCATTACCGCCTCAAGGGCAAGGAACGCTTCAAGATCTGGGGCCTCAAGCTCGAGGGAACCAACGTCCCGGGCAACGGTGCTCCGGTGTTCCAGAACGGCAAGAAGGTCGGTGTCGTGACGCAGGCGATGTATTCGCCGCTGAACAAGCACAACATCGCCATTGCCCGCCTGCCGGTCGATTGCGCCAACAACGGCACCAAGCTGGTCGTCAACTGCGCGACCCACGGCGAAATCGCCGCGACCAGCCATTCGATGCCCTTCTATGACGTCGAGAAGAAACGCCGCACCGCCAAGGACTGACGATATGGGGGCGCGCCTTCGGGTGCGCCCTTTCCCTTTGCATGTTCGCCGGACATCATGACCAAGACCTTCTTCGAACCCTCGATCCGCTCGCGCCCCGTCTATGGCGAGCTGACCCCCCGCGCAGGCCGCGCCCACCTTTTCGTCGCCGATGGCGAAGGGGCCGAGGCCGTCTGCGACATGATCGCCAAGGCAGGGGCCGATGCGCCCGCGCTGCTGGCCAGGTCGCATATCATCTACATGCCCGGCCCCTTCGGCAGCGACCTGACGGCACGGCTTCAGGCGCTGGGGGCCGCGCAATTCCACCGCTCGCCCAGTTTCGGCGCCGCCCAGTCGCGGCTCAGGAAGGTTCTGGCCGATGCCCATATGGGTCTGCAAGTCTATCTCGCCGGCACCGAAACCCTGATCGGCCTTGCCATGCGCGAGGTGATGGAAGCTGGCCTTCCCCCCGAAGCCGTCCAGACCGAACATCGCGGATCCCTGTCGCGCCGCGTGCAATGCGTGCATTGCAAGGGCATCACCGAAAACGTGACGACCGATCCCTTCGCCTGCTCGCATTGCGGGCTGAACCTCTTCGTGCGCGACCATTACTCGCGCCGGATCGCCGCCTTTCAGGGCGTGAATATCGATGCCGAGGATCCGGGTCAGGTGCCTGCGGCGGTGGAGCGTTTCAAATGAGTGTCGGCGCACCCAAACTCGACGTGACCGTGGCCGAGGTGGTCGAGGTCAATTCCCTGATCAAACGCTTCCGCTTCGTCCGCAGCGATGGCGGGGTAATGCCCCCCTTTTCCGGCGGCGCGCATGTCGTGGTGGAAATGGACGACCACGGCACCCGCCGCATGAACCCCTATTCGCTGATGTCCGACCCCTCGGACCGCTCGGGCTATGCCATCTCGGTCCGGCGCGACGATGCCGGGCGCGGCGGCTCGCTGTTTCTGCACCGCCATGTCACGGCGGGCATGCGGATGCAGATCAGCCATCCCGTCAACCTGTTTCCGGTCGACGCGCGCGCGCGAAAGCATCTCTTGCTCGCGGGCGGGATCGGGATCACCCCCTTCATGGGCATGATGGCCCAGTTGCAGCGGCAGGGGCAGCGGTTCGAGCTGCACTATTCCGCGCGCAGCCCGCAGCTTGGCGCCTATTGTGACAGCCTCGCCGCCACCTACGGCGAACGCGTGCATCTCTACTATGACGAGGCGGGGCAGGCCGTCGCCCTCGACGCGCTGCTTGCCGGACAGCCGCTTGGCACGCATCTCTACATCTGCGGCCCCAAGGGCATGATCGCATGGGCCCGCTCGCGTGCCGAGGCTGCGGGTTGGCCCGCCGTCACCGTCCACTCCGAGGAATTTCTCGCCCCGCCCGTGGGCAATCCGTTTCAGGTGGAATTCGCCCGTTCCGGCAAGACCGTCACCGTGGGGGCCGCGCAATCCATCCTCGAGGCGATGGAGGCCGCGGGCGTCGATGCGCCTTACCTCTGCCGTGGCGGGGCCTGCGGACAATGCGAAACCGCCGTCATCCGCTGTGACGGCCATATCCACCACCACGATCATTGGCTGTCGGACGAGGACAAGGCCAGCAACCGCAAGATCATGCCATGCGTTTCGCGTTTCGAGGGCAAGTCCCTCGTCCTCGACCGCTGAAGGAGGCCGCGATGGGTCTGGAATTCAACACCGAAACCTTCCGAAACGATTTCACGTTCAAGAACTCGCCACGCGCGATCAAGCGGTTCCCCTTTCCCTTCGACCGTGACGACTACATGTATTCCGTCAACATGGAGCCGCATGTGCCGGGCCGCCCCGGCTCGGTGTTCGAACACATGTTCGATGTCGACGAGCATTACGTGGCCGAAATGCGCGACCGCGCGCTGGTCTTGGCCGATGATCCGCTGCGCTGCCAGTCGCTGCCGCATATGACCCTGGCGGGCTGGGACCTGCTCGAACTCATCATGGAGAGCAAGGCGCGCGACTATCCCCATTGGTTCGAGCTGCACAAGAACGGCAACCACTGGCACTGGATCAACCGCCCGCTCGAAATCGAACAGAAGTTCACCTTCCTTGATGAGACCACGCTGCCCTGTGGCCCGATGGAATACATCACCCGTCAGGCGCAGGGCGATTTCACCCTGCAAGACCAGCGCGACGACAACCTCTGGATCGAAGCGGGGATGGTCACGACACAGGCCGACTGGTCCCTCGATTTCGACATCGGGATGAGCTTTCACGAATGGCACGCCCCCGTGCCCAAGGCGCACCAGATGGGCGTTTTCGACCGCGCGCTGAAATTCCTGCTCAAGCTGCAACACGGGGCGCCGGTGCGGCGCTTCAACTGGACCATGACCGTCGATCCGCTGCTCGACACCAGTCCCGAGAACTATCCCAAATGGGGGCCGACCAAGGCCACGCTCACGCCCGACAACATCGGCCACCGCCAGCACCTGCGCGTCGAACTCCAGACCTTGCACCGCCTGCCGCGGTCGAATGCCATCGCCTTCCCGATCCGCTGCTACCTGATCAAGTTCGAGGAACTGGTGACCATCCCGAAATGGGCGCGGCGTCTGCATCGGGTGGTGCGCGACATCGACCCCGAACTTGCCACCTACAAGGGCTTTCTGCGCAACCGCGACCTGATGGTCCAGTATCTCTCGCAATTCGACGATGGCGCCCCCACCTCTCCGGGGTGGTGGCCCGACGAATAAGGCCCAAGGAACAGGCAAGACATGCTCGATTATCCCCGCGTGACCCCCGGCCCGCCGCGCCCGAGCCGCATCCTGACACCCGCCGCGCTTCAGCCCCATTCGGGGCAGGAACGCTACGAGGTGCCGGGTGCGGGTGCGATCCTCGTTCCCGTCAGTGCGGGCGACAGCGTGACCTTGGTCAATGCCGAAGGCGGGCAGGTGGCCGAACTGGTCGCCGCCGACAGGCAGGGGCGGATCGACGCGGGGCTTCTGGGCCAAACCGCCAATGGCGATGCCCGCGGGCTCAAGGCGCTGTTGGCGGCAGGGCAGGGCGCGGGTCTGGGCGGGCTGCGCCTTGGCCTTGAACGGCGCAAGATCGACCTTGCCACGGCGGGCGCCATCGTGCTGTTCGGCAGCGACACCCCCGCCGGAACCGAAGAGTCTTTTACCGTCACCCGCGACGGCGTTCTGGTCGCCGCAGCCCCCGGACAGATGGACCCTGACGGGCAGGACACCGCAACCCCGCTGACGCTGAAGATCAAGCGCGCGACGCTGAAAATGGTAGGCTCCTTCGACCTGCCCGATCCGCTGGCCGAACCCGTGCTTGACCTGCGGGTGAAATCCGCCACCGCGCAGGCCTATTTCGTCAAGGCGGGCGATTACATCCAGGTGATCGACGTCGATGGCCGGCAATGCACCGATTTCCAGTGTTTCGCGGCCCGCAAGCTCGACAAGGGGATCGAACACGCGCTCGATGTCACCACCTCGCGCACCCTCATGGGCCACGCCTATTCCATGCCCGGCCTGCATTCCAAATACTACGATCAGGACATGCTGCCGCTGGTCGAGGTGGTGCAGGACACCGTCGGCCGGCATGATGCCTTTGCGATGGCCTGCGCTGCCAAATATTATGACGATATCGGCTATCCGGGCCATGCCAACTGTTCCGACAATTTCAACGGAGCGCTCACGCCGCATGGCGTATCGGCGCGGCCGGGCTGGATGGCGGTCAACCTCTTCTTCAACACCGGCATCGACGCACATGGCGTGATGTATTCCGACGAGCCGTGGTCCCGCCCCGGCGACTATGTCCTTTTCCGCGCGTTGACCGACCTTGTCTGTGTCAACTCGGCCTGCCCCGACGACACCTCGCCCTCGAACGGCTGGTATCTCTCGGACATCCACATCCGCACCTATTCCGGCGCCGAGCCCTTCAAACGCGCCATCGCCTATCGCCCCACGCCCAATTCGGAGCCGAAGATGACCAAGGACACCGCCTTTGCCGAAAAGACGGGGGCGCTGACCCGCAATGTCGTCGAATACAAAGGCTTCTGGCTGCCACAGGTCTATTCCTCCCACGGCGCGATCGAGGAATATTGGGCCTGCCGCGAAAAGGCGGTGGTGCTCGACCTCTCCCCCCTCCGCAAGTTCGAGGTGACGGGACCGGATGCCGAAGCCCTGATGCAATACACCCTGACCCGCGACGTCAAAAAGCTGTCGGTGGGGCAGGTGGTCTATTCGGCCATGTGCTACGAACACGGTGGCATGATCGACGACGGCACGCTCTTCCGCCTTGGCCGTGACAACTTCCGCTGGATCGGCGGCGATGATTACGGCGGCATCTGGCTGCGCGAACAGGCCGGGAAGCTGGGGCTGAAGGTCATGGTCCGCTCGTCCACCGACCAGCTTCACAACCTCGCCGTCCAAGGCCCGAACAGCCGCGAGATCCTGCGCCGCATGATCTGGACCGCGCCGCATCAGCCAAGCATCGACGAACTCGGCTGGTTCCGCTTCACCGTCGCCCGCATCGGCGGCCCCGAAGGCGCGCCCGTGGTCGTGTCGCGCACGGGCTACACCGGCGAATTGGGCTTCGAAATCTTCTGCCACCCCAAGGACGGCAACACCGTCTACGATGCCGTCTGGGAACATGGCCGCGACCTTGGCCTGCGCCCGATGGGCCTTGCCGCGCTCGACATGGTCCGCATCGAGGCGGGTCTGATCTTCGCAGGCTACGACTTCTCCGACCAGACCGACCCCTTCGAAGCCGGCATCGGCTTTACCGTCCCGCTCAAATCGAAAACCGATGATTTCATCGGCCGCGACGCCCTGATCCGCCGCAAGGAAAACCCGCGCTGGAAATTCGTGGGCCTCGACATCGATTCAGCCGTCGACGTGGGCCACGGCGATTGCATCCATATCGGCCGCGCTCAGGTGGGCGAGGTCACCTCGTCGATGCGCTCGCCGCTTCTTGGCAAGAACATAGCGCTGGCACGGGTCGATGTCGCCCATGCCGAGGTGGGCACGGCGGTCGAGGTCGGCAAACTTGACGGCCAGCAGAAAAGGCTGCCTGCCGTCATCGTGCCCCTGTCGCATTACGACCCGAAAAAGACGCGCCCCCAATCCTGACGCGCCCCCGATCCGGAAGGCGCGCGCCCTAGCTCTGCGCCTCGACCGCGCCGCCTGCGGCGCACCAGTCGGCGAAACCGCCGATGTTCTGCGCCCGATAGCCCAGACGCCCAAGCGTCTGCGCGGCCATGCCCGCACGGCCCCCCGCCGCGCAATAGACGGCAACCGGAATCGCCGGATCGAAGCGCCTGTCGAAATCGGGGCTTTTCGGGTCGGCCTTCATCGGCACCAGCGCCACCGGCACATGCAGCGCGCCCTTGGCCTTGCCACTGGCCTGCAACTCGGCAGCTTCGCGCACGTCGAGAAGCAGCAATTCCCCCTTGGCGGCCAAGGCTTGCGCCTCGGTCGCAGTCAGACGGGGCAGGGATGTATCGAAGCCGGACATGACGAAGCCTTTCCTATTGCCCCGCCCAATGTATTCATTCTTGTGAATATGTAAAGACCTGCCGTAATCCGTCCTCCGGCAGCTCGACCCTTGCCCCGATGGCCGCGTGCAGCCGCGCTAGATCGGGCACCATCACCGCCGGATCATCCGGCAAAGGCGCGTTGCCCAAGTCCAGCAAATCGGTCCGGCCCGCAATCTGTGCCAGAACCCGCGCCAGATCGCCCAGACTGCGCGGCGCGCCCGACCCGAGGTTCATCGCCCCCTCGGCTCTCGTGCCCAAAAGATCGGCCACGCAATCCCCGATATGCAAGGTCGATGCGAAATCCCGCACCAGTCCCGCCGCCCGCACCCGCGCAGGCGCGCCCGCCGCCAAGGCCCGCATCAGCGACGGCACCAGTCGGGCAGGGTGTTCGCCCGCGCCGTATAGATGGAACAGCCGCAGCCACAGCAGACTGGCCCCCGCCCCTGCGCACAGCGTGCCAAGGTCGGCATGAAGCCCCGCCTTGGCCGTCCCATAGGGCGTTGCGGGTGCAATCGGGCGGTCCTCGCGCCAGGGACCGTCCTGTCCCTGCGAGGCATATTCCGCGCATGTCCCCAGCCCGACGATCCGCCGCCCGCCCGCTGCCAGAAATCCCCGCGCCAGATCCGCCGAAGCCGCGCGCCAAACCTCGTTCAGGGGCGAGGCCCAGAACGCGCCATGCTCCACATACCACGCCGCATGCAGCAGAACCCGCGCACGGGTTCGCGCCAGAACCCTCTCGCGGTCGGCAGCCACCAGCAGATCGGCCTGATGCCACCCCTCCCGCGCTGTCCGCCCCACGGGTTCAACGGCGAAGCCACTGGCCAGCAGCGCGGCATGGATCGCCCGCCCGACAAAGCCCGAAGCCCCGGTCAGAAGCACGGTCTCAGCCATGATCCGGCCAGTCGCGGTCGCGTTGCGAAAGAACCGCCGGGGCTGCGGGCCAGTCGATGCCAAAGGCCGGATCGTTCCACCGTGCGCCCCGCGCGGCATGGGGCTCGTAGGGCGCGTCGATCATGTAATCGACCACCGCGCCATCCGTCAGCGTCAGAAAACCGTGCGCGAACCCCTGCGGAAGGAACAGGGCCACACCGTTTTCGGCGCTCAACTCTGCCGCGTGCCATTGCAGATAGGTCGCGCTGTGGCGCCTCATGTCCACCGCCACATCCCAGACGGCACCGGCCACGCAGCGCACCAGCTTTTGCTCGCCATAAGGCGCGTCCTGCCAATGCAGCCCCCGTAGCGTATGCCTTGCCAAATTGCTCGACAGGCTGGCTTGCACCGGCACAAAGCCGACCCCCGCCGCCGCGAAACTCTCGGCGCACCAGATGCGGCGGAAACTGCCCCGCGCATCGGCAGGGGCGTCGCTTTCCACGCGGATCAGATCGGGCAAGGGGGTCGCATGAAACCGCATCACAGGGCCTTCATCTCCGGCACCGCAGTCCATAACCGGCCCGCAAAGCCCGCGCCGCGCAACTGCGCCACGACCTCGGCCGCGATGTTCCACGGCAAGATCAGGATATCATCGGGTGCCGCAGCCAGCAGGTCGGCAGGGCTGACAACCGGCACATGGCTTCCCGGCAAACGGCGCCCCTGTTTCGACGGCGCAAGATCGGCCACGGCAAGGATATCTCCGGCCCGCACCCCCGCGGCATTCAGAAAGGTGTTCCCCTTTGCCGCCGCACCATAGGCCGCCACACGGCGTCCGGCCTGATGCTGCCGCGCCAGCCAGTCGCGGAACCCCGCCACCGTCTCGGCCACCCGCGCGTTGAACCCGGCATAGACCGCATCGCCCGCCAAGCCCCGCTCGGCCTCGACCTTGCGCAGCCGTGTCAGTTGCAACGACGGAACCTTGGGCGCAAGCGAGGCGAGGATGCGCAGCGACCCGCCATGCGTCGGCAGATGTTCGACATCATAGACCGTCAACCCGTGCCGCGCGAACAGCCGCTCGATGGCGTAAAGCGACCAATAGGCGTAATGCTCGTGATAGATCGTGTCGAACTGCACCCCGTCGATCAACGACAACAGATGCGGCGCTTCGACAGACAGCGTGCCTTGCGGTTTCAGCAAGGTGGCGAGCCCTTCGGTAAAACCGTTTATGTCCGGCACATGGGCCAGCACATTGTTGGCCACCACCAGATCGGCACGCCCCTGCGCCGCCACCACCGCCGCCGCCGACTGCGGCGTCAGAAAGGCCACCTCGGTCGGCACCCCCGCCGCGATGGCCTGCCGCGCCACATTGGCTGCCGGCTCGATGCCAAGGCACGGCACCCCCGCTGCCACGAAATTCCGCAAAAGGTATCCGTCATTCGACGCCACCTCGACCACGAAAGACTGCGCGTTCAGCCCCAGCCGCCCCGTCATCGCATCGGCAAAGCGCGCCGCATGCGCAAGCCATGAAGACGAGGCCGACGAGAAATAGGCGTAGTCGCTGAATATCCCCTCGGCATCGACCACATGGTCAAGCTGCACCATCCTGCAGTCGCTGCAAACCACGGCGCAAAGCGGATAGCGCGGCTCGCGCGCCGCATCGGCCTCGGGCGGCAGGTAGGAATTGGCGACCGCCATCGTGCCAAGGTCGCAGAACACCGGACCAAAGGGCGCACCGCAGGCGCGGCAACGGGTTAGCTTTTCGGCACTCATATCTCATTTCCTGCAAGAAAACGGTCAATCGCGGCATCCGACAGCGCGGCCATGTCCGCACCCGCCTGCCAGGCGTCATACCAGCGGGCGGTTTCCGCCACGGCACGGGCCGTGCCAAGCCTTGGCCGCCAGCCCAAAGCCCGCTCTGCCAGCCTGCTGTCCAGCGCCAGTCGCGGCTTTTCCACCATCGGCGGCGCATCCGACAACCGCCAGTCGACCGCCCGCCCCGTGGCATGCTCCCAATGGGCCAGCAGCTCTGCCACCGTCAGTTCCGCCTCGGCCGGACCGAAGTTGACAGCGGGCGGCGCCCCACCCTCTGCCAGAGCCTCGGCCAGCAGCAGATAGCCCGCGACCACATCCAGCACATGCTGGAACGGCCGGGTCGAGGCCGGATTGCGCAGCACCAGCGGCACAGCCGCAAGCCGCGCCCGCACCAGATCGGGCACCAGCCGCGCCGCGCCGAAATCGCCCCCGCCGATCACATTCCCCGCCCGCCCCGTGGCAAGCGCCGGAAGGTCGCGGAACGACGCGCGATGGCTTGCCACCAGCACTTCGCAGGCCGCCTTCGACGCGGAGTATGGGTCCGTGTCGCCCAGGGCATCGCCCTCGACAAAGGGCCGGTCCTGCCCGCTGTTGCGGTAAACCTTGTCCGAGGTCACGACCACCGCCGCCGCACCGCCCGTCCCGCGCAGGCCCTGCAACAGATGCAGCGTGCCGGTGACATTGCTCTCCCATGTTCCCGCAGGGTCGGCATAGCCCGCCGCCACGATGGCCTGCGCCGCGAAATGCAGCGTCACCTCCTGCCCTTTGGCCGCCGCCGCCACCGCCCGCGCATCGCGCAAATCGCCGCGCAGGTCGCGCGTGCAGTCGGCCACCCGCAGGGCCGCATGGGCCGATGGCCCCGCCGCAGGGTCAAGCGCAAAGCCCGTCACCTCGGCGCCAAGGGCGGCCAGCATCCGCGCAGCCCATGCGCCCTTGAAACCCGTGTGCCCCGTCAGCAGCACCCGTTTGCCACGCCAGAAGGCGGGCGAAGGCCGCCTCACCACAGTTTCCACGGCGCGGCGCCCCCGTCCCACAGGGCTTGCAGATGGTCGCGGTCGCGCAGCGTATCCATCGGCTGCCAGAAACCGTGATGCTCCCATGCCATCAACTGCCCGTCCCGCGCCAGACCTTTCAGCGGCTCCTGCTCCCACAGCGTCGCCTCGCCCGCGATCCGGTCGAGGACCGACGGGTTCAGCACGAAAAAGCCGCCGTTGATCATGCCGCCGTCGCCCGCAGGCTTCTCGGTAAAGGCGGTGACAGAATCCCCGCTCCGCTCCAGCGCCCCGAACCGGCCGGGCGGGATCACCGCCGTCACCGTCGCCGCCCGTCCGTGGGCGCGGTGAAAGGCGATGGAACTGGCGATATCCACATTCCCGACCCCGTCGCCATAGGTCAGGCAAAAGGCCTTCTCGTCGCGCAGCAGATGCCCCACGGCCCGAAGGCGCCCGCCCGTCTGCGTCTCTTCGCCCGTGTCGATCAGCGTCACGCGCCACGGCTCCGCCGCAGGGCGCAGCACATCGACCGTGCCTTTGGCCAGATCGACCGTCAGGTCCGACGACAG
Source organism: Paragemmobacter straminiformis (assembly GCF_014243445.1). Taxonomy (GTDB): domain Bacteria; phylum Pseudomonadota; class Alphaproteobacteria; order Rhodobacterales; family Rhodobacteraceae; genus Paragemmobacter; species Paragemmobacter straminiformis. The sequence continues at coordinate 837,696 of NZ_JACLQD010000002.1, read as the reverse complement.
CCGCGCGTAGTTGAGGAAGAATTCCTTGATCTGCCAGCCGCGATATCCAAGGCAGATGACGAAATCGGTGATCCCGTTGGCCTCGTATATCTTCATGATGTGCCACAGGATCGGCCGCCCGCCGATCTCGACCATCGGTTTCGGGCGCAGGCCCGTTTCTTCCGAAAGCCGCGTGCCGCGGCCCCCCGCAAGGATCACGGCTTTCATTCTGCGGCTACCTTTGCTGCCAACTCGTAAAAATGTCGGGTGAACCGTTCGGGCTGGCCCAGCGGATTCGCCGCGATCTGCGCCCGCAATCCGTGGCGCAGCGCCCGCCGCCGCGCGGGGTCGGCGGCCAGCTCGGCAGCCTTTGCCACATAATCCGCCACCGTCGCCACCGACAGGTCACCAAGGCCCGCGTTGTTCAGGTTGGAATGCGACAGACGTTCCGGAAAGCCCGGCCCGCGCAGGCTGACGGTCGGCACCCCCATCCAGAGCGATTCACAGGTCGTCGTCCCCCCCACATGCGGCAGCGAGTCGAGCGCCACGTCGATCTCGTTGTAATGCCGCATGTGATCGCCCCGCACGCCGACAAAGCGCAGCCGGTCAGGATCAACATCGCGCCGCGCAAAGGCCGCGCGGCTGTTGGCGATGAAACTTTCCGACGCGGCTTCGGGCCGCAGGAACAGGAACCTCGATCCCGGCACCGCCCGCAACACGGCGGCCCATGCGTCGATGCAGGCGGGGGTGTATTTGTAGGGGTTGTTCGCCGTGCCGAAGGAAAGATACCCGTTGCGCGCCTCGGGCGTGCCTTCGGCAATCTCGTGCGCGCCGAACATGCGCGACAGCGTCACCCAGCTTTCGGGCATCTCGAAGGCGCGTTCGATCAGCAGGCGCGGGTCTTCCGGACGGATGTAGGGATCGGTCAGGATCAGGTCGATCTGCTCAAGCCCGGCCGAATGCGGATAGCCCAGCCAGCTTGCCCCCAACCGCGCCGGACGCCGCGCCATCACCGTCAGCTTGTTCATCGCCGTCGAGCCGCCAAGCTCGAACAGAATGTCCAGCCCGTCCGCGGCGATTCCCTCGGCCACCTGGTCATCCGGCCGCTTGGGCCAATGCCGGAATCCGGTGACGTTGCGGGCCAGCAGGTCCTGCACCTTGTCGGCCTCGCGTTCGTAGAACGAATAGCAGAACACCTCGACCTTGTCGCGGTCATAGCCTTCCAGCAGGGGCAGGGCGAAATAGGTCACCGGATGGTGGCGCAGGTCCGAAGACATGAAGCCGATCCGCAGCTTGCGCCCCGTCGCCAGCGCGGGCTGCCCGACAGGCGTAACCGCAGCCAGCTTGGCCGAAGCCCGCCTTCCCCATTCGCGGTGCCAGTCGACCAGCTGCAACCGGTCGTCGAGTGTTTCCACCTGCCCAAGCTCGTAATGCACATAGGAATGCATCCCCGACGCCTGCCAGGGCGCCAGAAGCTTCGAAAGCGGTCCGGTCGCCGCCATGCCCTCCTCGTCCATGACGCGCATGAACACCGTGCGCAGCGTGCGCGCGGCCTCGGCCCGTCGGGCGGGAAAGCGGTCGACGATCTGTTTTGCGATGTCATAGGCGCGTTCCAGATGCGCCGTCTCGCTGCCATAGCGGCTGCGCGACAGGCTTTCGGCCAACCGCTCCAGCGCCTCGAAACTGTCCGGATGCGCCGCCGCCGCCCGCTCCAGCGCCTCGTTCGCCCCCTTGCGATCCCCGTCGCCCAACAGGTTCGCCAATTGCAGATTGGCCGCCAGATGCCCCGGATCGGCGTCAAGCACCCTGTGCAGCATGGCCGTCGCCCGCGCGATATCTCCCCGCGCGCGCGCAACCCGCGCGTCCAGCACCCAGAAGGTCCGGTTTTCCGGATCGGCCGCCGACATGCGGGCCACCAGTTCCGCCGCCTCGTCGCGCTTGCCCGCCACCAGCAGCATCTGCGCCAGCGTCGTCGCATTGCCCGTATGCCCGGGCGAAAGGGCGACCGCCTTCCGCTGGCTTTCCACCGCCGCCTCGTCCTGGCCCATCAGGCTGAGCTGCCGCCCGTGCAGGCGCCACAACTCGGCCGATTTCGGCGTCAGCCGCAGCGCCCCCCGATAGCATTCGGCCGCCCGCTCATGCGCGCCCAACCCTTCGTAGACATTGCCGAGGTTCTGCCAGATCCCTGCATCGGTCCCGCGCAACTTGCGCGCCGCCTCAAGCACCTCGGCGGCCTTGGCCAGCCGCCCCGCCCGTTTGAGCAGCACGCCCATGACATTGGCAACGCCGGCATCCTTCGGGTTCTTGGCAAACCACGCGCGGAACGCCGCAACCGCATCGTCCTGTCGGCCCAGTTCCGAAAGCGCAAGCGCATGGCCCTGCGCCGTCAGGCGGGCAGGGGCCCCCGCCGCAACCGCGCGTTCATAGGCGGCGACGGCACCTGCCGCATCGCGCCGGCGCATCGCGGCCTCGGCTTCGCTCAGGGCATGTTCGGCTGGCGTCAGGCGGGGCTGCGACATGGGAAAAACCAACTCACTCGTGAAACACGCAAAGACGCCTGCCTGCCTTGGAACGGCAGGGCAAAGCGCGATTTTAACAATTGTGAAGTGTCCGTAGCCCGCAACCGCACGACAGGCGCGCACAGGGGCAAACGTGGCAAAAGGGCACAAGGGATACTACGGCACATGACGAAACTATAGCCGCCGGAAATCGTCGAGTTCCAGACCACCGCATGAATTTTTCGCGGCAGTTGCCCTGCCGTCAGCCCGCAGCCTTACGCCACGCCTTGGCATGCTTTGCCAACCGCGCGTCGGGCAGGGTCGCCGGAACCGCAGTCGCAGGCGCGCCACCCCCGCCGAACAGCAGCGCCGCCCCGATCGCCGTGCCCGTCTGCGACGCCGACGTGACCACCGCCCGCCCCGTGGCCGCCCCGAGCATCGCCGTGAACCAGCGGTTCTGGCCGAACGGCCCTTCGACGATCACCGGCCCCTCGGCCCCGATCATGCCCAGACATTCCGCCGTCATCAGCGCCAGATACTGCCCCAGCGCCACCTCCCGCAGGGCGGGCGAGCGCGGCTCGTCCGGCATCCACCGCGCCACGGCCTTGGGGAACGGCCCGCTGCCCCGCTGCACGGCGGGCAAAAGCATGATCCCCTCGTCCAGCACCGCTCCAAGGTCATCTGCGGTCGCAAGCGGCGCGGCCCCCGCGCGGATCATCTCGTATTCCCGCCCGCCCATGAAGCGCGCCGAAGGCGTGGGCGCGCCAAGGGCGTTCACATTCACCAGCGTATCCCGCGCGGGGTCCAGTTCGACCGTCGCCCCGCCCACGGCCATGCAGACGACCCAAGTTCCCGTCGACACCACCGAAAAGGGCGCCGGCCGGTCGATCAGATGCGGCAGAAGTGACGCGTTGCTGTCATGCAGCCCCACCGCAACCGGCGTGTCCGCCGCCATGCCCGTCGCTGCCGCCACTTCGGGCGTGATCCGCCCCAGAACCTCGCCGCAGCGCCGCACGGGGGCCATCTTGCCCGACAGCCCCAAGCGGTCCACCAGCGACGAGAACCGCGCCTCGAAAGGGTTCCACAGATCGGTATGGCAGCCAAGGCTCGTCACATCGCTTGCCCTTACTCCGGTCAACCGGAACCCCCAGTATTGCGGATAGGTCAGCAGCGCATCGACCCGCGACAGAAGCGTGGGGTCCATCGCCAGTTGCCAATGCACCTGCGCGCCAAGGTTCAGCCCCATCGGCAAGCGCGCAGACCCCGTCTCGGCAAAGGGCGGGCGCAGCGCGTCATAGTCCGCCGCCAGATCGTCCGGTCCGGTGCATTCGTAATCCAGCACCGGCGCGGCCAGCGATCCGTCCGCCGCCAGCAGGACGCCGCTCGCGCCATGCGTCGTCACCGACACCGCGTCGATTCCGTGGCTGGCCTGAAACGCCTTCAACCCGCCCAGCAGAAACGCCCAATGCCCCTCGGTGTCGAAATGCGGATAGGGCGGGCCTGCCAGCACCTTGTTGGGCCGCGTGACCACCGCCACCTCGGCCCGCGCCTCAAGATCGACCAGCGCGAGTTTCGCGTTGGTCTTGCCGATGTCGATGACCGCGATGTGCTTCATGGCATGTGAAAGACGGTGTCGAGTGCCACCGCCAGCGGTTCGTTCTTCGCGTTGGTTGCCATGATGTCGGCCATATGCGCCCACCAGCGTTGCATCACCGGCGATTGCGGCAGATCGTCCATCGCATGATCGTCGCGCCGCCACAGCACGCCGAACAGAGTGCCGGTCTCGCGGTCCAGATGGATCGAATAATCGCTGATCCCGGCGGCATGCAGCAGATCGACCAGCTCGGGCCAAATCTCGTCATGGCGCTTGCGATACTCCGCCTCGCACCCCGGGTTCAGCCGCATCTTGAAGGCGTATTTCTGCATCATTTCCCCCAACGGCGGATCAGGCGCGGCACGGCGATGACCGAAATCAGCAACAGGCCAAGGAAAATCGACATCACGATTCCTGGCACATTCAGAAGCCCGAAGCCGAATGTCACAAGCCCCATGATGATCGCGGCCAGAACAACCCCCGGTATCGTGCCCGACCCGCCCAGAATGTTCACCCCGCCCAGAACCACCATCGTGACCACCTCAAGCTCCATCCCCGTGGCGATCGAGGGCCGCGTGGACCCCAGACGCGAGGTCAGGCACACCGCGGCGATCCCCGACATCAGCCCGGTCATCAGGAACAGGATGAACCGCACGCGCCCCACACGGATCCCCGAAAACAGCGCCGCCGTCGGGTTGTTGCCGATGGCATAGACCGACCGGCCGAAATTCGTCCGGTGCAACAGCACGTAAAAGCCCACTGCCAGCACGGCGAACAGGACCAGCTCGAAGCTGAACACCCACCAGACATAGCCTTGCCCGAACCACGCGAATGACTTCGGATATCCGGTAAACGCCTCGTCTCCCAGCACGATGGTGCTGATGCCGCGAAACAGGCTCATCGTGCCGATGGTCACCACGATCGACGGCAATCCCAGCCGCGCGACGAAAAACCCGTTCAGCGCCCCGCACAGCACCCCCGTGCCGATGCCGACAGCCACAAGCATCGGCGTGTCGAACCCCGCCGTCATGGCAATCCCCATCGCCGTCGAGGCCAGCGCGATGATCGAGGCGACCGAAAGGTCGATCTCGCCCGCGATGATCAGCATCGCCATGGCGAAAGCGATCATCGCCTTCTCGGTAAAGTTGAAGGTCGCGTCCGACAGGTTCCACGCATTCAGGAAATAGGGCGAGGCGAAAGAGTTGATGGCAAAGACCGCAACCGCCACCACGATCAGCAGCGCCTCCCATGACCGCAGCGCGCGCGCCAGCGGACTGGTCAGCCGGTCGGGGATCAGACGCGCGGTGTGATGTGTGCTGTCACTCATGCCCGATGCTCCGCCGATTTGAGGATGATGCGGCCCTTGGCCCGACCCTGCCGCGCGTTGAACGCCACGGCCAGAATGATGGCGCTGCCCGAAATGGCCAACTGCCAGAAGGGCGATATGCCGACCACCGGAAGCGCGTTCTTGATCACGCCAAGGAACAGCGCCCCCAGAACCGCCCCCGCAATGGTGCCCGCCCCCCCCGCGATGGCAATCCCGCCGATCACGCAGGCCGCCACCACGTCAAGCTCGAACCCGCCCGCGATGTCGACATAGGCCACGGCATAGCGGGCGACCCACAGATAGCCCGTCAGCCCCGCCAGCGCCCCCGAAAACACGAAGGCCACGAACTGCGTGCGTCCGACGTTGATGCCCGTATAGACTGCGGCATGCGGGTTGCCGCCCACGGCATAGAAGCTGCGCCCCAGCGCCGTTCGGTTCAGCAGCAGCGCCGCCGCGATGATCACGGCAATGGCGATCCATGACATCACCGGCAGGCCAAGCACAAAGGCGCGCGGCAAGTCCTTGAACCCAGCACTCATCTGGTGCGCGTTGATCCACTTTCCATCGGTCATCAGAAAGATGATGCCGCGATAGATCGTCATCGTGCCAAGCGTCACCACGATGGGCGGAATATCCACCTTCCACACCAGCCAGCCGTTGACCGCGCCAAGCCCCGCCCCAAGCACCACGGCGGCCAGCAGGATCACCGGCAGCGGCACGCCCATCCCGTTCAGCATCGCCGCCACCATCCCGCACAGCGCCAGCGTCGCCGCGACCGACAGGTCGATGCACTTGGTCAGGATCACCACCATCTGCCCTATGGCAAGGATGATCAGCGGCGAGGTGTCGTTGAACACATTGGCCAGATTGGCCGGAGCGACAAATCCCGGAAACCGCGTCGAGATCAGCGCGATCAAGGCAAGTATGGCAAGCGCGAGCAATATCTCGCGCGATTTCAGAATCTTTGTCATGCGGCCTCGGCAATGCCCGCAGCGGCGCGGACCAGACGTTCGGGGGTCATCGCAGACCCGGTAAGTTCGGCCGCGATCCGGCCCTCGCGCATCACGATCACGCGGTCCGACATGCCGAGGATCTCGGGGATCTCGCTCGATACCATGATGACCGCCAGGCCCTCGCCGGCCAGTTCGGCCATGAATTCATGCACCGCAGCCTTCGATCCGATGTCGATGCCCTTCGTCGGCTCGTCAAGGATGATCACCCTCGGCTTGGTCGCAAGCCACTTCGCGATCACCACCTTTTGCTGGTTGCCCCCCGAAAGCAGCCCCACATCCTGATCAAGGCTCGCCGCCCGCAGATCGAGCCTGCGCGTATAGTCCCGCGCCAGCGCGAATTCCTCGGCCATCCGCAAAAACCCCCCACGCGAGATGCGCCCGAGCGAGGGCAGCGTGACGTTCTGGAAGATCGGCAAGCCCTTGACCGCGCCTTGCCGGCCACGATCCTCCGGCACATAGACGATCCCTTGCCCGATGGCTTCCGCCGTCGAGCGGATCACCGCCACGCTGTCACCGATGCGGCAGGCCCCCTTGGACGGTCTGGTGATCCCGAACAGCGATTGCATCACCTCGGAGCGTCCCGCCCCGACCAATCCGTAAAACCCGAGGATCTCGCCCTGATGCAGGGTAAAACCGATATCCTCGAACTCTGTCGGATGGCTGTAGCCCGAAACCGTCAACACCGGAGCGCCGATGTTATGCGCGCGCTTGGGGAAGATCTGGTCGACCGACCGGCCCACCATCATCTGCACCAGCTGCCCCTCGGTCACGTCCGACATGGCGCCGGCCCCGATGAAGGCACCGTCGCGGAACACTGTGTAACGGTCCGCGATGCGGAACACCTCGTCGAACTTGTGGCTGATGAACAGAATGGCCTTGCCCTCGGCCTTCAACCGTTCGACCAGCTCGTAAAGCTCGTGAATTTCCTTGTGGCTCAGCGCGGCGGTCGGTTCGTCCATGATCACGACCCGCGCGTCGATCGACAGCGCCCGTGCGATGGCGACCAGATGTTTCGACGCGATCCCCAGTTCGCGCAACGTCAAGCGCGGGTCGAGATCGGCCCCGATCCGCGTCAGCAGCGCGCGCGATTGCGCCTCCATCTCGGCCCAGTCGATCAGCCCGAAGCGCCCGCGCGGCGCATGGCCGATGAAGATGTTTTCGGCCACGGTCAATTCGTCGAACAGCACCGTCTCCTGATGGATCGCCGTGACGCCCGCCTTGGCCGCCGCATCGGCGGTGGCGAACTGCACCGCCTTGCCATCCACCTCGATCACGCCCGCGTCGGGCTGGTAAATTCCGGTCAGCACCTTGACGATGGTCGACTTGCCCGCGCCGTTCTCGCCGATCAACGCGGTCACCTGGCCTGCGAACAGCTCGAGCTGCACATCCGACAGCGCGCGCACGCCGGGAAAGGATTTGGATATGCCCGACAGGCGCAGCACAGGCTGCGGGGCAGGGGCAGGGGCGACGGTCATGGCTCTGTCCGGTCGTATGAAATGGGGGGGGGGTAAATCCTTCGGGCGGTACGGTTGCGCGGCCGCCCGAAGGGGGGGCAGATCAGAAGATCGACTTGAACTCTTCGATGTTCGATTTGTCGTAGGTGAAGGGGTCGGACATGGCCGCTTCGTTATTCTCGTCCAGCGTCGCAGCGCCCATTCGGCCCATCGGGATCGACGCGCCCGGCTCGGCCTTGGCCCCGTTCGAGATGTTGTAGGCCAGCATGGTCGCAGCATAGCCCAGATCGATCGGGTTCCAGATCGCGAAGGAGATGGTCGCCCCGGATTCGACCGCGCCGGCCATTTCCGACGGCAGGCCAAGGCCCGTCACGTTGATCGCGCCGATCTTGCCGGCGTCGGTCACGGCTTGGCTGGCTGCCAGAATGCCCACCGTCGTCGGCGCGATGATCGCCTTCAGGTTCGGATACGTCTGGATCAGGCCCTGCGCCTCGCGGTAGGATTTGTCGGCAAGGTCATCGCCATAGACCGTGGCGACAAGGTTGATGCCCGGATAGTTCGGCAGAACCTTGGTCGCCTCTTCGATCCAGATGTTCTGGTTGGTCGAGGTCGAGGTGGCCGACAGGATCGCCACGTCACCGCCTTCGGGCATGTGGTCGGCGGCAAGCTTGATGATCGTATTGCCGATCAGCGCGCTCGACGACGGGTTCAGGTGCATCTGGCGGCCTTCCTTGGCCACGCCCGAATCCCACGAGATCACGGTGATGCCACGCTCCATCGCCTTTTGCAGCGCGGGGGCCACGGCGTCGGGGTCGTTGGCCGAGATGGCGATGGCGTCCACGCCCTGCGCGATCAGGGCGTTGATCACCTCGATCTGGCCTTCGGCGGTGGTGTCGGTCGGACCGGTGTAGATGATCTCCACATCGCCGAGTTCCTTGGCGGCCTCTTCCGCGCCCTTGTTGGCCGCTTCGAAGAAGCCGATCCCCAGCGCCTTGACCACAAGCGCGATGCGCTTGGTTTCGGCATGGGCGCCGGTCGCGATAAGCGCGGTGGCAAGCGCCGCCGTCGTCAGTGCCTTGCGAAGTATGCTCATTCTTTCCTCCCTGAGCGTTCAGTCATTCTGGTCGCGCCGCGCTTCAAGCTTCCTGCGCGGTCATCTGTCTGTCCGTGGCGCCGACCTGCGCCACGATCAGCCTTACATCCGCCGCTTCCAGCATCGCTGCGTCGCGGTCGGAAATGCCTTCGTCGGTGATCACCGTGTGAATCCGCGCCAGCGGGCAAAGCACCATGCTCGACCGCTTGGCGAATTTCGTGCTGTCGGCCAGCACCACCAGCTCGTCCGCCTGACCGATCAGCTTCTGTTCGGCCTGGATCAGCAGCGGGTCGCCCTCCATCAGCCCCAGCGGGCCAAGCCCGCGGCAGCCCATGAACATCCGCCGCGCCCAGAAATGCGACGATCCGTCATTGTCGAAGGGCGAAAGGATGATGTTCTGCTCGCGATAGATCGCCCCCGCGGGCAGCAGCACCGTATTCTTGGAATGCTTGAGCAGATGCTCCGCGATGGGAAAGCTGTTGGTGAACACCTGCAACCGCTTTGCCGTCAGCGGATGCACCATCTGGAATGTCGTCGTCCCGCCGTTGATGATGATGGGCGAGCCGTCGTCGCACAGATCGACCGCCGCACGCGCGATGGCCCGCTTCTCGGCGATCCGCACGCTTTCATCCATGCTGAACGGACGGGCATTGATGCCGACAAAGTTCGGCGGCGCGATGGATTCGGCCCCGCCCCGCACGCGCCGCAGTTTCTTTTGCACGTGCAACGTCGCGATGTCGCGCCGCACCGTCGCCTCGGACGCCCCCGTCAGGGTGACCAGATCGGCGACCGTCGCCACGGGCCGTTCCTGCACCGCCGACAGGATGATTCTGTGCCTTTCGCTTTCGTGCATGTCGTTCTCCCTGCCCATCACGCTGCCGTTGAATTCAATCACTGTCAATCATTTTCAATCACAGCAATCATTTTGCACTTGCAGCATGATTGAAGATGATCGTTTTTGATTGACATTCATCCGCGCTGGTCACAAACCTTGACCAAAGCGCGGGGCTTGCCGCGCCAAGGGAGGATGCCATGACCACTGCCGCCGCCGGTTCCCGGCTGATGAACCTTTGGGATGATGCGCGCGCCGCGGGCATGACCGAGCCCGAGAAACTGCTCTACCGGTCGAACCTGCTCGGATCGGACAAGCGCATCACCAACTACGGCGGCGGCAACACATCGGCCAAGGTCCTGGAAAAAGACCCGCTTTCCGGCGCGATGGTCGAAGTGCTTTGGGTCAAGGGGTCGGGCGGTGACGTCGGCTCGATCAAGATGGATGGTTTCGCCACGCTCTACATGGACAAGCTGCGCGCCCTGAAGGGCATCTATCGCGGCGTGGCGATGGAGGACGAGATGGTGGGCCTGCTGCCCCATTGCACCTTCAACCTCAACACCCGCGCGGCTTCCATCGACACGCCGCTGCACGCCTATGTGCCCAGAAAACATGTCGACCACATGCACCCCGACGCGATCATCGCCATCGCGGCCTCGAAGAACTCGCGCGCGCTCACCCGGCAGATCTTCGGCGATGACATCGGCTGGCTGCCGTGGAAACGCCCGGGGTTCGAGCTTGGCCTCTGGCTCGAGAAATTCTGCCTCGAGAACCCGGATGCCAAAGGTGTGGTTCTGGAATCGCACGGGCTTTTCACATGGGATGACGACGCCAAGGCCTGCTACGCGCTGACGGTCGAGATCATCCAGAAGGCGATGGACTGGTTCGCCGCCGAAACCGCCGGCAAGACCATCTTCGGCGGCGCGGTGGCGCAATCGCTCGACGCCGATGCCCGCCGCGCCGTGGCCGCCCGCCTGATGCCCGCGATCCGCGGCATGATCAGCGCCGATCACCGCATGGTCGGCCATTTCGACGATCAACCCGCCGTGCTGGAATTCGTCAACTCGGCCAGGCTGAAACCCCTCGCGGCGCTTGGCACGTCCTGCCCCGACCACTTCCTGCGGACCAAGATCTGCCCGCTGGTCGTCGGCTTCGACCCCGCCAGGCCCGATGTGGACGCCACCCTTTCCGCCCTTGCCGGACAGGTGGCCGAATACCGCCAAGGCTACGCCGCCTATTACGAACGCTGCAAACACCCCGACTCGCCGCCACTGCGCGACCCGAATGCCGTGGTCTACCTGATCCCCGGCGTGGGCATGATCACCTTCGCCAAGGACAAGGCGACCGCCCGCATTTCCGGCGAATTCTACGTGAACGCCATCAACGTGATGCGCGGGGCCGACACCGTTTCCGAATATTGCGGCCTGCCCGAACAGGAAGCCTTCGACATCGAATACTGGCTGCTCGAGGAAGCAAAACTCCAGCGCATGCCCAAGCCGAAATCGCTGGCCGGACGCGTGGCCTTCATCACCGGCGGGGCAGGGGGCATCGGTTCGGCCACGGCCGAGCGTTACCTGCGCGAAGGCGCCTGCGTGATGCTTGCCGATATCGACGATGCGGCGCTGACCGCCACCGCCGACAATCTGGCAGGCCGCTTCGGCCGCGATGTCGTCCGCACCGTATCGATGAACGTCACGCGCGAGGACGAGGTCCTCTCCGCCTATGCCCGGACTTCGGTGGAATTCGGCGGCCTCGATATCCTCGTCTCGAACGCGGGCATCGCCTCCTCGGCCCCGATCGAGGAAACGACCCTCGCGCTCTGGAACAAGAACATGGATATCCTGTCCACGGGGTATTTCCTTGTCAGCCGCGAGGCGTTCAAACTCTTCCGCGCGCAGGGCATCGGTGGCGCGGTCGTCTTTATCGCTTCCAAGAACGGGCTTGCCGCCAGCCCCAACGCCTCGGCCTATTGCACGGCCAAGGCCGCCGAAATCCACCTTGCCCGCTGCCTCGCGCTCGAAGGGGCCGAAGCGGGCATCCGCGTCAACGTGGTCAATCCGGATGCGGTTCTGAAAGGGTCGAAGATCTGGTCGGGCGAATGGCTCGACCAGCGCGCCAGCACCTACAAGACCGACAAGGACGGGCTGGAAGAGATGTACCGCCAGCGGTCGATGCTGAAACGCTCGGTCCTGCCCGAGGATATCGCCGAAGCCGCCTATTTCCTTGCCTCGGACCAGTCGGCCAAATCCACGGGGAACATCCTCAACGTGGATGCGGGCAACGTCCAGGCTTTCACGCGCTGATCCCGGGGGAACGGACATGATCGACAAAAGCATCATCGAGGCCGAAAACGCCAAACGCGCCGCCGCCCTGCGGGCCGATTACGACGCGCTCGGCGAAAACCTCGCGCGCCGCGGCATCGACATCGCCGCCGTCAAGGCCAAGGTCGCAAGCTATGGCGTGGCCGTGCCAAGCTGGGGCGTCGGCACGGGCGGCACCCGCTTTGCGCGCTTTCCGGGCGCGGGCGAGCCGCGCCACATCTTCGACAAGCTCGAGGATTGCGGCGTGATCCAGTCCCTGACCCGCGCCACCCCCGCCGTGTCGCTGCACATCCCGTGGGACAAGGCCCCCGCCGCCGATCTTCTGGCCAAGGCGGCACAGCTTGGCCTGCGCTTCGACGCGATGAACTCGAACACCTTCCAGGACCAGCCCGACCAGCCGCACAGCTACAAATTCGGCTCGCTCTCGCATGCCGACCGTGCCACCCGCGCGCAGGCGGTCGAACACAACATCGAATGCATCGAGATCGGTCGCGCCCTCGGGTCCAAGGCCCTGACCGTCTGGATCGGCGACGGCTCCAACTTTCCCGGCCAGACCGATTTCACCCGCCAGTTCGAACGCTATCTCGAGTCGATGAAACAGGTCTACGCCGCCCTTCCGGACGATTGGCGCATCTTCTCGGAACACAAGATGTTCGAACCCGCCTTCTATTCGACCGTGGTTCAGGATTGGGGCACCAACTACCTGATCGCCAAGGAACTGGGCGACAAGGCCTTCTGCCTTGTGGATCTCGGCCACCATGCGCCCAATGTGAACATCGAGATGATCGTGGCCCGCCTGATCCAGTTCGGCAAGCTGGGCGGCTTCCACTTCAACGACAGCAAATACGGCGATGACGACCTCGATACCGGCTCCATCGACCCTTACCGCCTGTTCCTCGTCTTCAACGAACTTGTCGGGGCCGAAGGCAAGGCCGGCTTCTCGCCCGCCCATATGCTTGACCAAAGCCACAACGTCACCGACCCGATCGAAAGCCTGATGGTCTCGGCGACCGAGGTGCAGCGCGCCTATGCACAGGCGCTGCTCGTCGACCGCAAGGCGCTGGCAGCCTGTCAGGACGGCAACGACGCGCTGATGGCGACCACCACGCTCAAGCACGGCTTCCGCACCGATGTCGAACCCGTCCTTGCGATGGCGCGGATGGAGGCGGGCGGCGCCATCGACCCCGTCGCCACCTACCGCGCCAGCGGCTACCGCGCCAAGGTCGCCGCCGTGCGCCCCAGGGTGACCGGCGGCGGCGGCGGCATCGTCTAGCCGCGCGACATCCCGCGCAAAGTGCCGAAACCCGATTTCTGCGGGAAAGCGGTTTCCCGCAGAAAACCACCCGCCCGACCCTGCGCCCATGACGCCGATGCGCCCCGCAAAACACCACAAGATGCAGGGCTTCGCACCGCCTATGCTATAAGTGGCACAAGTTTTGCCGTTGTCCTTGTCGAACACAAAGGGGCACGGGCATGGATCTGGCGACGACGATCGGCTTTTTCGGGGGCATTCTTGCCGTGGTCGGCACCATGCTGGCCGGCGGGCACATCGAACCCTTCATCTCGGTCCACGGCTTCACCATCGTTTTCGTCGGCGGTTTCTTCGCCGTGATGTACACCGCGCCGATGGAGGTTTTCCTCGGCTCGTTCAAGGCGATGGGCACGGCCTTCAAGAAGCACAACACCGATGTCGCGGCCCTTGCCGGGCTGATGTCGGAACTTGCGACCATCGCCCGCAAAGACGGCCTCATGGCCCTCGAAGGCCGCGAGATGCCGCACAAATTCCTCGAACGCGGCATGCAGATGCTCATCGACGGCGCGGATGAGGGCAAGCTGACCAAGCAGCTCAACAACGAAATCGCCGCGATGAAGGTGCGCCATTCCGCCAAGCAGGACGTCTGCAAGGCATGGGTCGAACTCGGCCCCGCCTACGGGATGATCGGCACGCTCATCGGTCTGGTCGAGATGATGGGCAACATGGCCGACCCGACAAGCGTCGGCAAAGGCATGGCCACGGCCCTCGTCGGCACCATGTACGGGGCCATCGCCGCCAACGTGTTCTTCGGCCCGATGGCAACCAAGCTCAAGAACAACACCGCCCGCGAAGTCGCCTATTGCGAGGCCGCCATCGAAGGCCTGCGCGGCATTGCCCGCGCCGAAGCGCCGCGCGTCATCCTCGACGGCCTCGCCGCCCGTCTGCCGCCCGCCGAACGCGCCAAGCTTCAGGCTGCCGCGTAATGAGCAAGGCACCGGCAAAAGCGGCCCAGGCCCACGCCCCGCATGACCATGACGACGATCATGGCGGCGGCGGGCATGGCGGGGGCGACGATCACGGCGGCGGCGGCCATTGCCCGCCCCCGTGGATCATCACCTTTGCCGACATGGCGACGCTTCTGATGGCCTTCTTCGTCATCATGCTGATGACCGCGACAACCGACCAGCCCAAGTTCAACGCCTTCGCCTCGGTGATGCGCCAGACCTTCGGCCGTGCGCCCATCGACCCGAACGATGCCGACAAGGGCGGCACCTCGATCATCGACCTGCACTTCGGCCCGCAATCGGGCGAACAGACCAACGATCCACCCGCCACGACCCCGCAATCGGGCGACCCCGAAGTGCCCGACAGCGGCAAGGCCGAAGGCGTGGGCAATCCGGGCGGCGCCACGGGTGACGGCGCAAGCAACGATGCAGGCAGCGGCAGCGCCGCCGATCAGGCCGCGCAGGCCCTTGCCAAAGCCATGCAGGATGCCGTGGCACAGGGCGAACTGACGGTCGAAAGCGACGCGGGCGCCGTCACCATCCGCCTGCCCAAAGGGGCCAGCAAAGAGGATGCGGCCAAGATCGCCTCTGCCCTGACCGCAGGGGCCGCCGCAGCCAATTCTGCCGCCAACGCCGCCGCCGCGCCGGCGCAGCAGGGCGACGCCGCAGGCGCTCCGGCCACCGGCGATGCCACAGGTGCGCCCGCCACGGGCGACGCCTCGGGCGCTCCGGCCACGGGCGATGCCACGGGTGCCCCGGCCACGGGCGACGCCTCGGGCGGTGCCCCTGCGGCGGGTTCGGGCGTGGGCCTGATCCGCGCCAAGATGGCCGCCGTCAAACTGGGCATGGCGCTCGAAGAGCAGATGGCCCAGGGCGATGTGCAGATCGAACAGCGCGACGGCTCGGTCGTCGTCACCGTCGGCGCGGGCGGGGCTTTCGCCTCGGGGTCGGCCGACATGACCGCACAGGCGCAAGAGATCATCGCCAAGCTCGAGGATGTCTCGGGCAAGGCCGCGCGCATCGTCGTCACCGGCCATACCGACAACGTCCCGCTTTCGGGCTCCACCTATACCGACAACTGGGAACTCGCCTCGGCCCGCGCCGCAAGCGTTGTCCGCAGCATCACCGAAAGCGGCACCATGCCCGACACCGACCTTGTCGCTGTCAGCAAGGGCGAATCCGCCCCCGTCGCCGACAACTCCACCCCCGAGGGGCGCCAGAAGAACCGCCGCATCGAAATCGAAATCGAATTCGACAAGGAATGAGCATCGCCATGGAAAAAGTCGCCTGCCTGACCTGCCGCATGATCCGCCGCTTCGTCCTCGCCTTCGGGGCAGGGGTGCTGGTCATGTGGCAGGTCACCGGAACGCTGCCCGCCGAAACCCCGAACAACGGCACGTGGCGCGGATTCATGTTCGTCGCGATGTTCTTCCTTGTCGCGGGCGTGTTCTTCCGCATGCGCGAAATGCGCAACCGCTTCCGGATGCGGATGCGCGACTGACCGCTATCGCATCACGAAGGGATCCGGGATCGGATCGTCCGAGGTGCGCAGCCACACCGTCTTGACCTTGGTGTAATCCAAGGCGGCCGCCAGCCCCCCCTCGCGGCCGTGGCCCGACAGGCCCGACCCGCCAAAGGGCGCTATGGGCGACACCGCGCGATAGGTGTTCACCCAGACCACCCCCGCCCGCAGCCCCCGGATCATCCGGTGCGCCCGCGTCAACGAGGCGGTGAACACACCCGACGCAAGCCCATAGGCCGTTCCATTGGCAATTTCCAAAGCCTCGGTCTCGGTCTCGAAGCTTACGACCGAAAGGACAGGCCCGAACAGCTCTTGCGTCACGCAAGGCGCATCGGGGGCGTCGGAACAGTCAAGGATCGTTGGCGGATAATAGAACCCGGCCCCCGCAGGCACCTTGCCCCCCGTCACCAGCCGCGCCCCCGCGGCAAGGCTTTCGCCCACCAGCGCCGCGATCCGGTCGCGCTGCCGCAGGGTGCAAAGCGGTCCGACCTCGGTCGCCATGTCATCGGGTGCCGCGACGCGGATCGCCTCGGCCTTGGCCTTCAGCTTGGCCAGAAACGCATCCTTCACCGCGCCTTGCACCAGCAGGCGGCTGCCCGCGACACAGCTTTGCCCCGTCGCCGCGAAAATCCCCGACACCTGCGCGTTGGCCGCGCTGTCCAGATCGGCATCGGCAAAGACGATGAAGGGCGACTTGCCCCCCAACTCGAGCGAGGTCGAGGCGAGGTTCTCTGCCGACCCCCGCACCACGGCCCGCGCCGTATCCGGCCCGCCGGTAAAGGCGATGTGGTCCACCAGCGGGTGCCGCGTCAGCACCGCACCGCAACTCGGCCCGAAGCCCGTCACCACGTTGAACACCCCCGCAGGGAAGCCCGCCTCATGCACCAGCCGCGCAAATTCCAGCATCGGCGCGGGGCCATCCTCGGATGCCTTCAGCACCACCGTGCAACCCGCCGCCAGCGCAGGCCCGATCTTGACCGCCGACAGGAAAAGCTGGCTGTTCCACGGCACGATGGCAGCCACCACCCCGACAGGTTCGCGGCGCAGCCATACCTCCATATCCGGCTTGTCGATGGGCAGATGCGCGCCTTCGATCTTGTCCGCGATCCCTGCGTAATAGCGGTAGTAATCCGCCACATAGGCGATCTGGGCGCTTGTCTCGCGGATGATCTTGCCCGTATCCCGCGTCTCGAGCGCCGCAAGCCGCGGTGCCGCCGCCTGCACCAGATCGGCCAGCCGCATCAACAGCTTGCCCCGTGCCGTCGGGGTCATCGCAGGCCAGGGCCCGCTGCGTCCCGCCCGATGCGCCGCGCGCACGGCGGCATCGACCTCGGCCTCCCGCGCCTCGGGCATCTCGGCCCAGACCGCGCCCGTCGCCGGGTCGAGGCTCGGAAAGGTCGCGGCTCCGTCGACAAAGGCCCCGTCGATGTACAGCTGGAAACGGTCCATAGGTCCCTCAGGCAAAGGCGGGCATGACGTCTTCGATGAACCGTTTCAGACTGTCGCGCTTGCGCTCGAAGGTCTGGCCCGAGTCGATCCAGAGCGAGAATTCGTCATAGCCCAAAGCTTCGATCTTCCGCAGTTTTCCGATCACCTCGGACACATCCCCGATCAACAGGTTATCGCGCATCGTTTGCGCCGAATAGAACGGATGGGCCGCGATCTCCTCTACAGTCAGCGGCTCGATGATCCCCTTCGAGATCGGCCGCTTGTTCAGGAACCACGCCCCGAAATAGCAATAGAAGCGGTTCAATTCCTCGGCGGCAAGATCGGCATCGGCGGCATCCTTGGCCACATAGCCATGCTGCAGCACCATGATCTTGGGGCGCGCCACCTCCGGCGCCTTGGCACAGGCGTCGTTGAACCGCTGCATCAGGCTCTCGATCTCCGAGAACGGGTTGTGCAGCGGCGTGCATTGCACGTTGCACCCGTTGGCCACCGCGAATTCGTGGCTGTTGGGGTCGCGGGCCGCAACCCAGATGGGCGGGTGCGGCTGTTGCAGCGGCTGGGGCGCGCTCGTCGTGGCGGGGAATTGCCAATACTGCCCCTCATGCGCATAGTCTCCGGCCCACAAGCCCTTGATCGCAGGGATCAATTCCCGCATCCGCCCGCCCGCGTTCCACGCATCCAGCCCCGGCATCACACGGTCATATTCAAAGCTATAGGCCCCCCGCGCAATGCCAAGGTCAAGCCGCCCGTCCATGATGATGTCGGCCATCGCGGCCTCTCCGGCCAGCTTGATCGGGTGCCAGAAGGGCGCGATCACCGTCCCCGTGCCAAGGCGGACATTCTTGGTCCGCCGCGCCAGATCGACAAGGTTCAAAAGCGGGTTCGGCGCGATGGTGAAGGACATGCCATGATGCTCGCCCGTCCAGATCGCATGCATTCCGCCCTCGTCGGCCATGCGGCACAACTCGAGCATCTCCTCGTAAAGCCGCGGTTCGGGGTCCGACGGGCTGATCCGTTCCATATGCACGAAAAGCGAGAATTTCATGATGTTTTGCCTTTGGTAACAAGCGCAACCCGACCCGCGTCCTGATTGCCGAAATAGATGCCGTAATTGCCCACCCGCGATTCCTCGGCCAGCCGCTCCAGCATGGTCCGCATCGCGGGATCGGTCACGTCGCCCAAAGCGTCGGGCGACATCTCGACGAAAGCGCCCCTGTCCGGCGCGCCGCCCGTGGCGGGGCAGAGAAAGCTGATATGCTGGTGGCCCCGCGCCACATCCTCGTAAACCGAATAGATGAAGCCCGGCGCCGCCTGCACGCCCGTCGCCGCGATCAGGCGCGCCAGCGTGGCCGATGCGCCATCACGCCCGACCCGCGCCGTGGGCAGGGTCAACCCTCCGGTGCCATCGTCTTGCAGCAGCACATGCCCGTCGCGCTCGATCAGGGCCGATACCACCACCTCGGGGCCCGAGGCCACCGCACTCGCCGTCTCGGACGGGGTGAAATAGCTGCCGCGATAATAGCCAAGACCCGGCGCGGTCGCCGCCTCGAACGCCTCGACCCGCCCGATCAGAATGGCATGGTCACCGGCTTCGACACATTGGTGCAGGCTGCAATCGAACCATGCCGAGACATTCGACAAAAGCGGCGACCCTGCCGGCCCCCACCGCCAATAGACCGACCCGAAGCGGTCCTCGACAGGGCGGGCAAAGGTGTTGGACACATCCTTCTGCCCTTCCGACAGGATATTCACCGCAAATCCCCCGGCGGCCGTGAAAGCCGCGTAATTGGCCGAAGACCGCGCGATCGACACCAGCAGCAGCGGCGGGTCGAGAGAGACCGATGAAAAGGAATTCGCCGTGAACCCGAGCGGTTTGCCACCGCCATCCCGTGTCGTCACCACGGTGACGCCCGTCATGAAGGTGCCGAAGGCGTCGCGCAGCGCACGGCGGTCGAGGGGTGGCTTTCCGGTCATGCGCGCACCCCGTCCCGTTCGATCATCAAAGGCGTCTTCAGCCAGTCGCCCAAGGCCCGCGACACTTCGTCGGGGGCGGTCAGGTTCACCATGTGCCGGTGCCCCCTGACAACCACGGCCCGCCCGCGCGGGGCCGAAGCCGCCATGGTGCAGGTCATGTCCGGCGTCGAATTGGCGTCGCCATCCCCCGTCAGCACAAGGGCGGGGCAGGTGATGCGGTGCCACTGGTCGGCATAGACATCATCGCCCTTGGCAAAGGCATCATAGGCGGTGGCATAGCCCTGCGGATCGACGGCCCGCAGCCATCCGGCCACCTGCGCGCGCACCGCCCCGTCCTGCGGCCCGAACCAGCGCGCAAGCGGGGCTTCGGTGTCATAGTCTCCCGCCGCGATCTGTGCGGCCCGCGCCTCGACAGCCGCCCGCGCCTGCGCCGTGCGGCGATGCACGCCGTTCAGCACCGCGACGCGGCGCAGCAATTCGGGGCAATCCACAGCCAGCCCCGTGGCGATCAGCGCCCCCATCGAATGGCCCGCGACATTCACCGTGCCAAGCGCCAGCGCCTCGATCACGCGCGCGGCCCATGCCACATAGTCGCGCAAACCCGCACCACGGGGCAGGGGGGACGACCCGCCATGCCCCGGCATATCGACCGCGATCACCCGATAGTCATGCGACAGGTCCGCGATCTGCGGCGCCCATGCGCGGGCATTCATGCCCACGCCGTGGATCAGCAAGAGCGGCTCGCCCCGCCCCACATCCAGGGCCGCGACGGTGGCCCCGTCAGACAGCCGCAGGGTTCGTTGCGTCATGGCCCAAATCCTTCAGGTCCTGATAACGGTCGCCGATCCGGTGATGCGGACGCCCCCCGATGGACGCGCCAAGCGCCACGACGATCTCGTCCGCGGCCGGCGCATCGGGAATGGCGAAATGCACCGTCAGGTAATGCGACCGCCGCCCTTCGTCGTTCTTGTCCATCAGCGGAATCATCACGGGCGTATTCGCCCCGCCGCGAATGTTGGTGAAGGCAAGATAGGTCTTTGCCCCCACCGCCTGCCGGTAATGGTTGCCGAACCGCAGCGTGTGGATCAGCGCCGAGGCATGTTCCACCTCGCCGTCCAGCCCCACGATCGACGCCTTCCCATAGCCTTCGATCCGCTCGCCTCCCCCCGCCGCCTCAAGGATCATCCCCGTCAGCAGCGCACCCAGTTCGGGTGCGACATCGTGGATTTCCGGCTTCAGGTTCTCGACGAAACCGCGCCCCGCCCAAGGATTCTTCACCACCGCCGCCGCCGCGATCAGCTTCAGCGGCACCGGGGCCGCACGTCCGCCCTCGATCAGCGTGGTTTCGACATGAAGCAGGGTTTTGCGGATGATCGCGGGCATGGTCCACCTATCGGGTTGTTTGGAATAGTTTGGTATACCATAAGACCATCTGTCAACGAGTCGTTGCAGCCCTGTCACAAAGCGGCTAGTTTTGTCCTATGGATGACGATCTGAAGATCCACGAAATGCCGCAACGCCTGCGCGAGATGGTCCTTGCGCGGATGCGCACGGCAATCATCTCGGGCCGCTTCAAAAGCGGCGAACGCCTTGTCGAGCGCACGCTCTGCGACCAACTCGGCGTCTCGCGAAGCGTCGTGCGCGAAGTGATCCGCATCCTCGAGGCCGAAGGTCTGGTCGACAGTGCGGGGCTCAAGGGGCCCATCGTGGCACGGCTCGACTGGGATCAGGCCCGCCAGATCTATGACATCCGCCTGCTTCTCGAATCCCGCGCCGCCGCCGATTGCGCCCGCATCGCGGATGATGCGGTCAAGGCCGATCTGCACGCGGCCCTTGCCGCCCTGCAATCCGCGCAGAACGGCAGCGAGACCGCGCTTTTCGATGCGACGACCCGCTTTTACGAATGCATCTTCCGCGCCGCGGGCCACCATATCGCATGGGAGATCGTCCGGCGTCTGAACGGGCGCATCAGCCGCCTGCGCGCCCTGACCCTTGCCACCACCGACCGCCATGTTTCCGGACAGGCCCGCATGACCCGCATCGCCGATGCCATCACCGCAGGCGACCCCGAAGCGGCGGCCCGTGCCGTGCATGACCACCTGACCGAAGCGTCGGCCATAGCGCAGCGCCTGCTTCAGGGGGAATGATGCCCGCCTACTGGATCGCCCATGTCACCGTCACCGACGCGCAGGCCTACGCGGGCTATCAGGCGCTTGCCCCCGCCGCATTCGCCGCGCATGGCGCAAGGTTTCTGGCGCGCGGAGGCGAGGCGGAAACGCTCGAAGGCCCCGCCTTCGCCCGCCATGTCGTGATCGAATTTCCCAGCCTTTCCGCCGCCCGCGCCTGCTATGCCAGCGCCGAATATCAGGCGGCCAAGGCGCAAAGGGCAGGGGCCTGCGTGGCGCAGGTCGTCATCGTCGAAGGTCTCTAGCGGCAGGAGGGGCGATCCGGCGCCTCGGCCGGATCGCCCTGATTTTTCGCAGAAAAATCGTCGGGCGCGTCAATGCGCCTCGACAGGCTCCTCGGCGGGTTTCGCCATCTCGGCGCGCGAGATCACCGTGTAGAACGCAGGCACGACGAACAGCGTGAACATCGTGCCGACCGTGATGCCCGAAAAGATCACCAGACCCACCGAATAGCGCGCGGCCGCACCCGCGCCGCTTGCGATGATCAGCGGAATGACCCCCAGCGCCATGGCCGCCGTCGTCATCAGAATGGGCCGCAACCGCACCTTGGCCGCGGCGACTATGGCGTCCCGCCGCGAAAGCCCGCGCTCGCGCCGCGCCTGGTTGGCGAATTCGACCAGCAGGATGCCGTGTTTGGTAATCAGTCCGATCAGCGTGATCAGCCCGACCTGCGTATAGATGTTCAGCGTCCCCAACCCGATGTTCAGCGGAATGATCGCGCCAAAGATCGACAGCGGCACCGACATCAGGATGATCAGCGGATCGCGGAAACTCTCGAACTGCGCCGCCAGCACCAGATAGATCACCACGATGGCCGCCGCAAAGGCGATCATGATCGTGTTGCCTTCGGTCACTTCCAGCCGCGACTGTCCCGAATAGTCGATGAAGAACCCGTCCGGCAGCAGGGGCCGCGCCGCATCGA
This sequence comes from Paragemmobacter straminiformis, assembly GCF_014243445.1. Lineage (GTDB taxonomy): Bacteria > Pseudomonadota > Alphaproteobacteria > Rhodobacterales > Rhodobacteraceae > Paragemmobacter > Paragemmobacter straminiformis. The sequence continues at coordinate 815,273 of NZ_JACLQD010000002.1, read as the reverse complement.
CCAGTGTCTGCAAGCCGTCGCCCGTCGACACGCCCGGAATCGGCAGGGCCGAAAGGGTGGTCGAGTTGAGCTGGTTGAACTGCTCGATCGCCGAAGGCGCCACGCCGGTCTCTACCGTGATCACCGCCGAAAGCGGCACCATCGCCCCCGTGGCCGAACGCACGTAGAAATCGCGCAACCGTTCGGGGTTGTTGCGATATTCCTCGGGCACCTGAAGGATCACGTCATAGCTGTTGGAATCGCGGTCGAACTGCGCCACCGCACCGCCGCCCACCAGCAGCCCCAGCGTCCGCCCGATATCCGAAGCCGGCAGGTTCAGCGCAGCCGCGCGGTCCCGGTCGATCTTCACCGTGATCTGCGGCGCGTTATAGGCCAGCGAATTCTGCACGATGATGAACTTGCCCGAAGCCTGCGCCTTGGCCTTGATCTCCTCGGCCACCTCGAAAATCCGGTCCGAAGGTCCGGTCGATTGCAGCACCATGCTGATCGGCAGGCCCCCGCCTGCGCCGGGCAGCGAAGGCGGCGCAAAGACAAAGGCCTGCACCCCGGTGATCGGGCTGATCCGCCCCTGCAGATCGGCCTGTATCTCCTTTTGCGACCGCTCCCGCTCGGACCAGTCCTTGAACGCCCAGAGCGCGATGCCCGAATTGGTCGCCCCGCCGAAACCCACGATCGAGAAATTGGCCGACAGCTCGGGCAAATCCTTGGTCAGATCGCGCATCTGGTCGATATAGGTGCGCGTATAGGCGCTCGTCGCATAGGGCGGCGCGTTGACGAACGAGAACAGCGCCCCCGAATCCTCCTCAGGTGCCAGCTCGGTCGAGGTTTTCAGGAACAGATACCCCGTCAGCGACACCAGCACCGCCACCATCAGAAAGGTGACAGGCCGGTAGTCGAGGCTCGAGGACACGCGCCGTTCATACCACGCGGCCAGCCGGTCGAAGGCACGGTCCACCGCCGTCTGGAACCGCGAGGAATGTCCCTGCTTCAGCACGCGTGCGGCCATCATCGGCGTGATCGTCAGCGCGACCACGCCGGAAATCACCACCGCCCCCGCCAGCGTCACCGCGAACTCGCGGAACAGCGATCCGGTCAACCCGCCGGTAAAGGCAAGCGGCGCGAACACGGCCGCCAGCGTGATCGTCATGGCGACGACCGCCCCGAAAATCTCTTTCATCGACAGGAACGCCGCCTGGATCGGGCGGAACCCTTCCTCGATATGGCGGTGGATGTTCTCGACCACGACAATGGCGTCATCGACGACAAGCCCGATGGCCAGCACCATCGCCAGCAGCGACAGAAGGTTGATCGAATAGCCGAAAAGGAACAGCACGAACAGCACGCCCGTCAGCGACAGCGGAATGGTGACGATGGGCATCAACACCGACCGGAACGAGCCGAGGAAAAGCAGGATGATCACCACGACGATGGTGACGGCTTCGGCAATCGTCTTGAACACCTCGTCGATCGAGGCGCTGATCTGCTCGGTGCTGTCATACATCATGGTCAGCAGCATGCCGTCGGGCAACGAACTCTGGATCGACGGCAGCGCCTTGATCACTTCGGCCGACATGTCCAGCGGGTTGGCCCCCGGGGTCGGGAAAATCCCGATGAAGGTGCCGGGCTGGCCGTTGAAGTTCACGATCGTATCCGACGATTTCGCTTCCAGCGACACGCGCGCCACATCGCCCAGGCGCACCACGTCATCCCCCGTCGCCCGCACGGGCAGGGCGGCGAAAGCCTCGGGCGTCTGCAGCGTCGATTGCAGCGTGATCGCATAGGCCACGTATTCATTCTGCGTCTTGCCCGGCGCCGACAAGAAGTTCGAGGCGTTGATCGCCGCCAGAACCTCGGCAGCCGTCACGCCGCGCCCGGCCAGTTTCACGGGGTCCACCCAGACACGCATGGCGTAATTCGCAGCCCCGATCACCTGAATCTCGGCCACACCCGGAATCGTCGACATGCGCGGACGGATCACGCGCTGGATGTATTCGGTGATCTGCTCGGCCGTCATGTTGGGGTTCTGCATCGCCAGATACATCGTGGCGAAGTTCATCCCCGTGCCCTTCACGATGGTCGGGTCTTCCGCCTCGGACGGCAACTGGCTGCGCACCTGCTGCACCTTCGACATCACCTCGGTCAGCGCCACGTCGGGGTTGGCCCCCAGACGCATGCTCACCGTCACCGTCGAGGAGGACGGACGCGAGGACGAGGTGACGTAATCCACATTCTCGGTCGTCGCCACGGCCGCCGCGATGGGCGAGGTGATGAAACCCTGAATCAACTCGGGGGCGGCGCCGGGATAGATGGTCGAGATGGTGATAACCGTCTCGTCCACCTTGGGATATTGCCGGATCGACAAAGAGCTTAGGCCCTGAAAGCCCAAAAGCAGGATCAAAAGACCCAGCACCGTCGACAGGACGGGCCGCTTGATGAAAATGTCTGACGGGCTCATTCCGTTGCCCCCGTCGCGGCACCCGTGGCCCCGGCGGCCGGGTTGACCGAATTGTCGACAGCGGCGGGTTGCCCGTTCGTCAGCCGGTTCTGCCCCGCCGTCACCACCTGATCGCCCGCGGCCACGCCGCTGCGCACCTCGACCAAACCGCCCGAACGGCGCCCCGTCTCGACAAAGACCTGCCGCACTTCCAGCGCCGGCGCTTCGCCCTCTTTCGGCGGCTCGGCCCCTTCCTTGGGGCGGACGACATAGACGTAATCGCCGTAAAGGCTGGCGCTCACCGTGGTTTGCGGCAGGGCGATGACGCCCTCTTCGGCGGGAAGTTCCACCTTGATCCGCACGAACTGGCCGGGCGTCAGCTTGCCGCCCGCATTCTCGACCGATCCGCGCAGGGCGACCAGTCGCGTCGCGGGGTCGACGCGCGGATCGATCCCCGTCAACGCCCCCGCAAAGCTTTCGTCCAAGCCCTCAATCCGGACCGAAATCTTCTGGCCGACCTTCAGGCTGGGCAAATCCTGTTCGGGCAGGGCGAAATCGACCCGCATGGTCGAGACGTCCTGCAAGGTCGCCACCACCGTTCCGGGCGTCACGTACTGGCCAAGATCGACCCGCGCGATCCCGACGGTTCCGGCAAAGGGGGCCGAAACCACGCGCTGCGCCAGAACCGCCTCGGCCCGGGCAAGCTGCGCCTTGGCGGCTTCCGCCGCCGCCTCCGTCTGCTCGCGCGATGCATTGGTGGCGGCCCCGCGCTGCGACAATTCAGACGTGCGCTTCAGATTGGTCTCGGCCAGTTGCGATTGCGTCCGCGCCGCTTCCACATCGGCCCGTTCCACCACATCGTCCAGCCGCAGCAATTCCGCGCTCGCCTCGACCCGCGCGTTGGCGGTGAAGCTGATCGCCTTGACCACACCCGCCGTTTCCGTCGTCAACTCCACACCCTGTGCCGCGTTGACCGTGCCGATGGCCTCGATCACCGGCGTCCAAGTCACGGGCTTCGCCTCGACGGTCGATACCGTGGCCGTCTGCTGCGGCATGTTGGCAAAGATCTGCGCGATCATGTTGTCGCGGAACATGTTGAAGCCGACCAGCCCGCCTCCGATCAGGGCAAGCAAGATGATGGCGATGACCAGACGCTTGACCATGGATCGGACCCTTCGTGCGAAAGACAGGCGGTGTAATGCCCTGTTTGCATTTACACTTCCAGCCGCAATGTCAAGGAAAGGTCCGGTTTCGCACCTGAGATGGCGCGATAAAACTCAGCCGACGGGCACGATCCGGTCAACCGAGATGGTTCCCCCGCGCCGCAGGAAGCCGGGGGTCAGAAAATGCAGCGGCATCGAAACCGTCACCTTGCGATAGGGATGCGCACCGATGGTCTGGTTGGTCACGGTCAGCGTCATCTCGTCGAAACCCAGCGTCGGAAAGGCCGCGCCGATCCGCGCCGTGATCTGTGCCTGTGTGGCGGTCTTGTCCAGAAACAGCGTCCGCGCCGCCACATCCGCCGCATGGCCGACCCGCCCCTGCAGGTCGAAGTTGCGGCCAAAGTCGATCAGCCCCATGCAAAGAACCACGAAGATCGCGCCGACAATCGCGAATTCCACGGCCGTCGCCCCGCCCTCGTCACGCACAAAGCGTTGCAGGGCGGTCATCGCACTTCGACCTGAAGCGCGGGCGCGAAATCGAGGCGCGGAAACAGGATGCCGCTGAAGCTTTTGGTCGCGGACATGTGGTAGAAAATATAGGTGGGCTGGTTCCCCGTGCAGATCGTCCCGCACCCGACCGAGGTGGCGGGCGCATTCGGGCAGGCGCAGAACCGCGACGCGCTCAGCGTCACCGCCGGAACCGCAGCCTGCGGGAACTGTTCCGACGCCGCACCCTGCATCACGGCAAGCACGGCCGAACTCCCCGCATCCGCCATCGCCAGCTGCGCGCCCGACCGCAGCACATGGTCCAGCCCCTCGCGCTCGGACAGAACGGCGCTCAGGTCCATCGAAGCGAGCAGCATCACCAGCAGCGTCGGCGCGAGCAGGGCGAACTCGATTGCCGCCACACCGGCCGTTTCCGCCCAGAAGCTCTTCAAAACCCCCGACATCGCTACCCCCGACATCGCTACCCCCTGTGCAGCAGACGTTGCAGCAAAGGCTTGGCTGCGGCCTTCTCCGGATGCCCCGCTCCGGCCAGCGCGCGCACCAAGGGTTGCAACGCGCTTGCAGCACCGCGTCCCGCCCGTGTCGCCACATGCACCCGCCCGAGGTTGGTCGAATGGGCAAACCCCTTGCCGTCAAAGGGCAGGGTCGCCGTCAGGGCAATTCCCAGCGTATGCGCGAAATCCCGCGCGCCGATTTCGGTGCGTTTCGACAGCCCCACCTTGTTCAGCACCACCAGCGGATGCGGATCGTCGGGCCGCATCTCCGCGATCATGTCGAGCATCTTGCGGCTGTTGCGCAGGCCCGCCAGATCGGGCGTCGTGGTCAGAACCACCCGGTCCGCCGAGCGCAGCGCATGGCGCGTAAGCGGATTGCCGATCATCGGCAGGTCCAGCATCACCGACTGCCCCTCGCTTCGCGCCAGATCGGAAAGATGGTCGACCGACTCGGTCGTCGGGTTCTGCGCAAGCCCCGCGGCATCGGTCGCCGCCAGCACGCGCAGGTTCGCGTCGTAGCTGTCGAACAGCCCGTCCAGCAGTTGCGCGTCAAGGTTCGCCCCCGCCCGCAGCGCCTCGGCGATCCCGCGCGAGGCGTCGAGGGCCAGCGAAACGCCCGCCGTCCCGAAATCGAGGTCGAGGTCGATCAACCCCGCCATCCCGTGCCCGGCCTGTCCCACCAGCCATGCCGTATTCAGCGCGACGGTCGACGACCCGGCACCCCCGCTCGCCCCGACAAAGGCCGTAAGCGACCCCTTCGCCGCAACCCCGTGGTGCGAGGCGATGTCCGCAAGGCTTTTCAGCACACCCGCCACGCTGACAGGACGCGGCAGATAATCGGAAACGCCACGGCGGATCAGTTCGCGATACAGCGCGATGTCATTGTCGCCGCCCACCAGCAAAAGCCGCGTGCCCGGATCGCAGAATTCCGAAAGCGCATCCAGACCCTCGAGCAAGTCTTGCGGCGCGGCATCCGTCTCGATCAGCAGCAATTGCGGGGCAGGGGCATCGACAAAGGCCGCCAGCGCCCCCTTCAACCCGCCCTCATGCACCACCATCCGCACACGGGCGAACTGGCGGCTTGCCCCCAATCCGGCAACGCAGGCGGCAAAGGCGGGCGTTTCGGTAAAGACGGCTATGTTCAGCGGCGGCAGCAGTCCCACAGGCTGGGACGCAAATTCCGGAACCTCGGGCAAAGGATTGGTGAAATCGGCAAGGTGAAGGGTCATCTTCGGGCGTTCCGTCGAATTGCGGTGTTGCGATCAGTTGACATCATAGGTTTCGGCGACGCCTGCGCGCATCACGCGAACCGTATGTGTCCGTGCAGGCTCGGGCGTGGCGGGCTGGGCGGCGGGGATACTGTCCTTGCCCAGCGTGACGATCGTCTCGTCACTGCTCGCACGCAGCACCAGCGACAGCTTGCCCGCGGCTTCGGCTGCGACGATCTCTTCGGCATCCGACGGCGACAGCTCCAGCGTCGCGGTCTTGCCGACGACGGCGCTCTTTTCCGGATCGGTGCCCGACTGGTCGATGGCCAGAACCCGCACATTCTGCAAGATGGTATGCACCTCGACCCCGTTCGAGCAATCGGCCGAGCTTTCGCAAGACATCACCAGCAGCACGTCGACGCGGTTGTTGGGCAGGATGAAGCCGCCCGCCGTGCGCTCGGCCGAAACCGGAATGGCGACCGCGCGCATCCCCGGCGTCAGCACGCCCGACAGGAAGCCGTTCGTCGTGTCGCCGACCTGGTCGTCCATCATCGGCGTTCCCGCCCGCAAGGGCATGCGCAGCGTCGTGCCGGCAATCTCGGTCGGAGCGGTCGGCCGCGCCGAATAGCGGATGAAGGCGTCATTGGCCGCTTCGGCCGGCCAGACCTGCCAGCGCATGTCATCGGCCTGCAACACCGTCCCTGCCGGAAGGTCCGTCGCCGCAACCAGCACTTCGACCGTCTGCATGGCGGCCTTGGCGGTGTCGCTGTCGGCATTCGCCTCGGTCGGTTGCACCGCCTGCACAAGCCAGGCCGCAGAGACGCCGGCAGCAAGGGCGATGGAAAGCAGGATCACGCGCAACATAGGGAATATCCTTTTGGTCGGACGGTCGGCGCAGCGTTACAGCGCGCCCAGCCACGAGGTACGGGGAAGAACGGTCAGGGCGCCAAGCGCGATGGCCAGCGCATAGGGAAGCTCGCGCGCGGCACCTTCGGCAGGGGCGAACCGGTCGGGAAAGGGCAGATTGCGCGGCAACAGCCGCAAGGCCACGATCCCCAGCGCAAGCCCGCCTCCGGCAAGCATCGTTGCCATCAGGAACGGCACCACCTGTCCGGCACCAAGCCAAAGCGACGACACCGTCAGCAATTTGCTGTCGCCGCCGCCCATCCAGCCCATCGCATAGGCGGCCACCGTGGCAAAGAACACCATTGCAGCCGATCCGGCATCCAGCGCCATCTCGCGCGAACTCAGCCCCGCGATCGGCGCAAAGACGACCCACACCAGCAGCAGGCCGCCGACAAGCGCATTCGGAACCGTCAGGGTCCGCACATCCCGCAGCGCCGCATAGCCGAGCGCCGCAAGAAACAGCGCGACAGCGATTGTCGCCGCCGCTTGGTTCAGGTCTGGCCAGTTGGGAAGCAAGTCCATTTTGGCTTTCCTTTGCGCCCGGTCCTGCCGGAGAAAGTGTCGCTGTGCGGGGCGGATCGTTCAGCCCCGCACGGCATCGGGCAGTTCGGCCTTTGTGCCGATCACTGGGTCGCGCCACCCAAGGCGGTCGCGATCGAGTCGAAGGTCGCGGTCAGGTTCGTGCCCATCGTGGTGATGGCGGTGATGATGACGACCGAGACGAGCGCGGCGATCAGGCCGTATTCGATGGCGGTGGCACCGGATTCAGATTTGATGAAACGCGAAACGAGGGTTTTCATGACTTTGATCCTTGGGTTGATCGTCGGGTTGATCGGGCAGCTAATCCCGTGTGTTTCTTCCCGGACGGGGCGTTCTTGCTTGCCGTCCGATGCGATGAAGATCGGTGTTTTTCGCCGCTCGCGCTATTCGGACTGGTGCTTTAGGCCATTGCCGCCGGGCATATAGGCCATTCGGCCTAGGTTCGGTCATCTGCGTTTATTTGATTTTGAATCAATGGCTTGGCCGCCATCCGAAAGGATGCATCCCAAGGCTTTAGGCTGGGGCGCCGGTCGGCGGTCAGCCGCGGCCGAGTCCGTCCAGAAGGGCGGGCAGAAAAGCCTTCGCGCTGGCCGCACGTTCGGCAAGCGTTGCGCGAAGTGCGGCGAGCGGCGCGCCCGCGTCAATCGCCTCTTCCAGCTGGTGCGCCGCCTCCGCAAGCGCCGGAAAGCCAAGCTGCCCCGCCTCCGAGATCAGCCTGTGCGCGCGCTTGCGCAAATCCGGCCCGTCGCTTTCGGTGGTGATCCAGTCCAGATCGCCCAGCACGGCCCCAAGCCGCCCGCGCACCCATTCCGCCCCCAAAAGCTCGACCAGCGATGCCAGGGCCGCTTCGTCCCGCAGGGCCGGCTGGGGGGGCGGCGCAGGGCGCGCGGCCTCGGGCAGCCGCCCCGCAAGCAGGGCGCCCACCGTCTGCGTCAGATCCTCGATCCCGAAGGGCTTGGCAAGGTGGCGGTCCGCGCCCGCCCGCGCCATCGCCGCGGCCTGATCGGGGCGCGCATTGGCCGAAAGCGCCAGAATCGGCACCCGCCCCGCAGGGCCTTCAAGCGCGCGGATGGCCGCCGTGGCGCTGATCCCGTCCATGCGTGGCATCTGCATGTCCATGATGACCAGATCGACAGCGCCCGCCCGCGCCGCCTCTAACCCTTCGACCCCGTCCAGGGCGCTGCGGCAGGCATATCCCGCCCGCGTCAGCACCGCGCGGATCAGGTCCTGGTTCTGCGCGCTGTCCTCGACGATCAACACCCGCGCTCCCTGCGGGGCCTGCGCCAGCCCGGCAGGGTGCGGCACCTGCTGCGGCTGCGGTTCCGCCGCCGCGCGCAAGGGCAGGGTGACGGTAAAGGAACTGCCTTGCCCGACCACGCTCTCGACCGTGATCTCGCCCCCCATCTGCTGCACAAGGCCCTGGCTGATCGCAAGGCCAAGCCCGCTGCCGCCATGCGCGCGGGTCAGCGAACTGTCGATCTGGCTGAACCGCTTGAACAGCAGCCCCATATCGGCGGCCGCGATACCGATCCCGCTGTCGCGCACGATGACGGCAAGGCTTTCGCCCCGCCGCTCGAATGCCAGCGTGACCCCGCCTTTCGCTGTGAACTTCACCGCGTTGTTGGTCAGGTTCAGCAGCACCTGCAACAAGCGCCCCGCATCGCCCTCGATATGGCGCGGCAGACCTTCTGCCACCGAACAGGCCAGCGACAGCCCTTTGGCTGCGGCAACGGGCCGGACCAGCGCGATCACCCGCTCGGCAAGTGCCGAGATGTCGACGGCCCCCCTGTGCAGGTCGATCCGCCCCGCCTCGATCTTCGACAGGTCGAGGATATCGTCGATCAGGGTGCCCAGCACATCACCCGCATCGCGCAACCGTCCCAGATGGTCGCGCTGCGACGGATCAAGCGGCGTCGCGTCAAGCAATTCGGCATAGCCCTTGATCGCGGTCAGCGGCGTGCGGATCTCGTGGCTCATCGTCGCCAGAAACTCGGACTTGGCAAGCGTCGCGGCCTCGGCTTCGGCGCGGGCGCGGCGCAATTGTGCCTCGGTCCGGTCGCGTGCGGAAAGATAGGCCAGACTGCGCAGCACCACCGTGAACAGCAGCACTACGATCGAGGCGAGCGACAGCGACAGCGATTGCGACAGCGATTGGCTCGCCTCGTCCCACATCGCAACCAATGTGTCGCGCCGCGCCGCCTCGGCCCCGGCAAGCTTCGTCACCAGTCCCCGCGCCTCGGCGCCATTTCCTGCACGCGCCTCTGCCAGCGCAGGCGTCAGCGCCTTCACATCCGGCGCATCAAGCAGCGCAAGCGCGGCCGCCGCCGCCGCAGGAATCCGCGCGGCATCGCGCTCCAGCGCCACCGCCAGCCCTGCAAGGGCCTCGCTCCGTCCTGTGCTGGTCGATATGCCCTGCTGCAACGACCGCGACAGGTCGCCGAAGCGATAGATCGCCAGCGCGGAATATGTCGTGAAAAGTCCGACGGCCGAAACCGCGATGATGATCAGGCGCAACCCGTCGATACGCAGACCGTCGCGGCGCTGGCCGCCGGTCGCACGCGGCGTCACGTCAGGCACCCAGCATGCGCGTCCCCGCCACCGCGGCGGCGGCACGGTTCGCGACGCCCAGCTTCGAGAAAAGCGCCGCCATATGCACCTTGACCGTGCCTGCGCCAAGGTTCAGCTCGCGCGCGATTTCCTTGTTGGATTTGCCGCGCACCAGCATCTCAAGCACCCGCGACTGGCGCGGCGACAGGGCCGGTGCATCGGCATGGGCCGCGGCCGGCGCATCCTGCGCCACCACCGCAAGCGCGGGCGCGGCATCCTTGGCAGGGGCGATATCCGCGATCATCCGCGGCACATAGATACGCCCGTCAAGGATCTGCCCCAGCGCATCCGACAATTCCTGCACGCCCGACGCCTTGCACACATAGCCATGCGCTCCGGCAGACAGGGTCTCGATGATATCCTCGCGGCGGCGCGATGCCGACACGACCGCGACCTTTTCCAGATGGTCGCACGTCTCGCGCAGATGGTGCAGCAGGGCAGGGCCTTCCATTCCGGGCATGTTCAGGTCGAACAGGGCCAGCGTCACATGGGCTTCGGCTTCGATGGCTTCGATGGCCTCGGCATAGCTGCCGGTCTGGATCACGCGGGCAAAGTTGCAGCGCTGCACAAGAACCGCCGCCAGCGCCATGCGGAAGAACTCGTCGTCATCCGCGATAACTGCCACACGTTCGGCGGGGGCGACCTTGGCCTGCATCACTGCCGTCGGGAACGAGGCCACCGCTGTCTGCATCTGCATCTGCATCTGGTTCATCTTGTCCTCCATCCGCCCCGCGGTCCGGCAATCGCCTGTCGCGCTGTCTTGGCCGGATCATGTTAACTATTTTTTAGTTCCGTAAAGCGCTTACGCGCGAAAACCATCCCGACAGTATCACCCCATATCCAAAGGTCTGGGTCCGATGGCCTTCGGACCGGTGGGTTTCCGGTCCCGCTCCCTCCGGTTTTGTCCGGTTTCCCTTTGATTTTCAGCGATTGCGCGCCGCCTCCGCCAAGGTTGTGCCGCGCGTCCAAAGGCCATCCGCCGGATGATTCGCGCCCCGTCCCGCCGGATTAGGCCATCAGGCCGAATGGATGCGCAGGGCCGTCGCGCGATATTCCATCCGCACAGGTGCAAGTGTCGCGCCATTTCGTCAGGGGCGATCAAGGCCCCACCCGTGATGCAAGGGAACACCATGTTCGGTAAACGCCAGCGCCAACCCGAAGCGCAAGCAAAGCCCCAGATCGTGACGATCCAGACCCTCCGCCCCGCGGCGGCAGACCCTGTCGCCCCGCAGCGGGCGCAGGAATTCGACGGGCTGCGCAAAGCCGTATTCGATGCGCTGATCGATACGATCGACATGAAACGCGTGGGCCAGCAAGACACCGAAATCGCCCGCCGCGAGATCGGCCTGCTGGTCTCCGACATTCTCGCCGCCAAAAAGGCGGTGATGACCGCCGCCGAGCAAGAGGTCCTGCTCACCGACCTTCTCAACGACATTCTCGGTTTCGGCCCGCTCGAGCCGCTGCTCGCCCGCGACGACATCGCCGACATCATGGTGAACGGCTGCCGCCCGATCATGATCGAAGTCGGCGGCAAGCTTGTCGAAACCGATATCCGCTTCCGCGACGAATCCCAGTTGCTGAACATCTGCCAGCGCATCGTCAGCCAGGTCGGCCGCCGCGTGGACGAATCCTCGCCCATCTGCGACGCCCGCCTGCAAGACGGCAGCCGCGTCAACGTCATAGCCCCGCCGCTCTCGATCGACGGCACCACGCTGACCATCCGGAAATTCAAGAAAGACAAACTCACCCTCGACCAGCTTGTCCGCTTCGGTTCGATCACGGCCGAAGGGGCCGAGCTTTTGCGCATCATCGGCCGCGTGCGCTGCAACGTGCTGATCTCGGGCGGCACGGGGTCGGGCAAGACGACGCTGCTGAACTGCATGACCCGCGCCATCGACCCCACCGAACGCATCGTGACCTGCGAGGACGCGGCCGAACTGCAACTGCAACAGCCCCATGTCGTCCGCCTCGAAACCCGCCCGAAGAACCTCGAAGGCGAGGGCGAGGTGACGATGCGCGATCTGGTCAAGAACTGCCTGCGGATGCGCCCCGAGCGGATCATCGTCGGCGAAGTCCGCGGCGCGGAAGCCATCGACCTTCTGCAAGCGATGAACACGGGCCATGACGGCTCGATGGGCACCGTCCACGCCAACTCCCCGCGCGAGGCGCTGTCGCGTCTGGAAACCATGATCACGATGGGCGGATCGACCCTTCCCGCGCGCACCCTGCGCGAGATGATCTCGAAATCGGTCGATGTGGTGGTGCAGGCCGCCCGCCTGCGCGACGGCTCGCGCAAGATTACCCACATTTCCGAAGTGCTGGGCATGGAGGGGGACGTCATCGTGACCCAAGACCTCTTCGTCTACGACATCGACGGCGAGGACGCGCAGGGCCACATCCTCGGCCACCACCGTTCGACCGGCGTGATGCGTCCCGGCTTCTGGGACCGCGCCCGCTACTTCGGCGAGGCCAAGAACGTCACCGCCGCCCTCGAAGCCGCCGGCAGATCGAACGGAGGGGTCTGATCATGGTCACGCCGCTGCAAGTCGCCGTTTTCTGTTTCGTCTCGGTCGGCATCGCCGCGCTTGTCCTCGGATGGGCCACTCCCTCCGACGCGGCGCGCCTGCGCGAGCGGATGGACCGCCTCGGCAAACGCTCCGATGACGATGCCTCCGATGGCCTTGCAACCGAAGACCAGCGCCGCAAGCGCCGCGTCCGCGAGTCCTTGCGCGAGTTGCGCGCCCGCGAGATCGGGCGCGCCCGCCGCCGCGCCCAGCCCACGCTGACGGGCCGCCTGCGTCAGGCCGGTCTCGATTGGACGCGCAAGACCTATTACACCGTCTCGGCCCTTGTGGGCCTTGCCGCGCTGATCCTTGCGCTTGGCCTTACGGGCCTCGCCGTCCTGCCCGCCCTGTGCTTTGCCGCCGCCGCCGGATTGCTGCTGCCCCACCTCTTTGTCGCCCACAAGCGCAGCGCCCGCCTCAAGCGCTTCTCCGACGACTTCCCCACCGCCATCGACATCATCGTGCGCGGTGTCCGTTCGGGCATGGCGCTGGCCGACGGGCTCAAGACCATCGCCACCGAGATGGAGGAACCCATCCGTGGCGAATTCGCCATCGTCGTGCGCGATCAGACCCTCGGGGTGCCGCTCGACGAAGCGGTGCAGCGGCTTGCCGACCGCATGCCGCTTTCGGAGACATCCTTCTTCGCCATCGTCGTGGGCATCCAGTCCAAGACCGGCGGCAACCTGTCCGAGGCCCTGTCCAACCTGTCCAAGGTGCTGCGCGGCCGCAAGAACATCGCCGGCAAGATCCGCGCGATGAGTTCCGAGGCCATCACCTCTGCCGCGATCATCGGGGCCATGCCGCCGCTGGTCATGGCCGTGCTTTTCTTCATCAGCCCCGGCTATCTGAACGTCCTTTTCACCACGCTTCTGGGCAACCTCATCCTCGGCGGTTCGATCCTGTGGATGGGTCTCGGCATTCTGGTCATGCGCGGCATGATCCGCTTCGATTACTGAACGGAGGACGCCATGTCCCTTGCCCGTCTCGCCACCGACCCCATCGCGCTGCTTTCCTTCATCTCGGTAAGTTCCGCGGCCATCGCGGTCTTTCTGCCGCAACTCGGCAAAGACCGCCTCTCCACCCGTCTGGCGCAGGTCGCCGGCGAGGCGGAGACGAACCGCCGCCACCGCGACGGCAACCGCGACCTGCACGGCCTTGCCGCCCTGTTCGATGCCCTCGCCAACCGCTTCGACATCCTGCGCCGCCTTCCGGGGGGCGAAGCCGCGCACCGGCTGCAAATGGCCGGCCTGCGCGGGCCTTCGGCGCTGACCACCTATCTCTCGCTGCGCATCGTCGGCGTGCTGGCCCTTGGCCCGATCTGCTTTTTCTACCTTCGCTTCGTGATCGAACTCGACCAGCCCCTGCCGGTCCTGCTGCTCGCCAGCCTTGCCGGCAGCCTCTTCGGCTTCTTCCTGCCCGCCGTCCTGTTGAAGAACCGCATCATCAAACGCCAGCAGGCGATCCAGCGGGCATGGCCCAACGCGCTCGACCTCATGCTGATCTGCGTCGAATCCGGCATGGGCATCGATCAGGCCCTGCGCAAGGTCGCCGACGAGATCGGCCTCGACTCGGTCGATCTGGCCGAAGAGCTGATGCTGACCGTCTCGGAACTCTCCTACCTTCCCGACCGCCGCATGGCCTATGAGAACCTTGCCGCGCGCACGGGGCTCGACACGGTCAAGGCGGTGATCGCCTCGCTGAAACAGGCCGAACGGCACGGCACCTCGCTGGGCGCCTCGCTGCGCGTCCTCAGTCAGGAAAACCGCGACATGCGCCTGCAAGCGGCCGAGAAAAAGGCCGCCTCTCTGCCGCCCAAGCTTACCGTGCCCATGATCCTGTTCTTCCTGCCCGTTCTCTTCGCCGTCATCATCGCGCCTGCGCTCATGCAGGTTTTCGGCTCCTGAGGCTGCCATGTTCGCCCAACTGACCCGACGTCTCCGCACCGCCCTCGGCCGCTACCGGCAAGATAGCCGTGGCAGCGTTATCATCCTTGCCGCAATCCTGTTTCCCGTGGTGATCGGCGGCCTCGGCCTCTGGGTCGAAACCGGCTACTGGTATCACATCCAGCGCCGCGTCCAGCACATCGCCGATGTCTCGGCCCATGCCGCCGGCGTGCGCATCCGTGCAGGCGACAGCAAGGCGCAGGCCACCGCCGCCGCCCGCTACATCGCGACACAGGCAGGCTTTCCCGCCGCGGGCACGCTGACCGTCAACATCCCGCCCCTCTCGGGCGCGAAAAAGGGCAACCCGAATGCGATCGAGGTGATCCTGTCGGAAAACCACGCCCGCTGGTTCACCGCCCTGTTCGAAACCGGCGATGTCGCCCTTGCCGGACGGGCCGTCACCGTGATCGAGGGCGACGCGACCGCCTGCATGCTCGCGCTCTCCGGTGCCGCCAATGGCGCGGTCAGCGTGGGCGGGTCGACCAACGTCACCCTGACGGGCTGCGACATCGCCTCGAACTCGGTGTCGAACACCTCCTATTCGATGGGCGGCATGGGATCGGCCATCACCACGGGCTGCATCCATACGGTCGGCGGCGCTTCGGTGAACTCGGGCCTGACCCTGACATCCTGTCCTTCGGTCATCACCAACGCGGCGCGCGCCCGCGATCCCTATTCCAATCTGCCCGAACCGGCCATCATCGGCGCCTGCAAACCCAAGAACGTCGGCAACAACCAGAACCCGACCACATTGACGCCGACGGATGTCCATCCCCTGGGCGGCGGTCTGAAATCCATGCGCTTCTGCAACGGCTTCGACGTCCGGGGCGAAGTGACGCTGATGCCCGGCCTCTACATCGTCGAGGGTGGAAATCTCACCGTCAACGGCGGCAGCCTGACCTCGACCACCGCCGCCAAGCTTTCGGGGGCGGGTGTGACCTTCTATCTCGCCTCGTCCGAGGTGGATGTCCGCCTCAACGGCAACGTCACCCTCGGGCTCTCTGCCCCGACCACGGGCCCGCTGTCCGGCGTGCTGTTCTTCGGCGCGCGCACGGCCACCACGGCAAGCCATATCATCAACGGATCTTCCGGCTCGGTCCTGCAAGGGGCCATCTATACCCCCGCTTCCGCCATCCAGTTCTCGGGCGATTCCGCAGGCACCAACGGCTGCACGCAAGTCATCGCCTCGACCATCACGCTCACCGGCAACTCGACCTTGAAAGCAACCTGCGCCAGCGCGGGCACCCGTGACCTCTGGGCGTCAGAAATCGTGCGCCTGTACGAATAGGGCAGGTTTCGGTTGAAGCCTTCATCCGCTTCTGCGACATGATCGCCCGAACCGGCCAAAGGGAGCCATCTGTGGGCAGCGGCATCGAGATCATCCCCGAATTGCGCGTGCGCGACATTCCCGCCGCCGAAGCACTGCTTGCCTCGGTCTTCGGGTTCGCCAAAGGCGACGGGGTCATGGCGCTCGGCAGCCAGCGCATCGCGCTCGTGCAGGGGCAGGGTGCCATCGCCCACGGCGGGATCGACCACCTCGCCCTTGCCGTCACCGACTTGCCCGCCACGCTGGCCGCCCTGCAAGCCCGCGGCGCGGCGCTCGAGGAAACCACCCCCCACGGCGCGGGACATATCTCCGAATTCTGGGAGGCGGGGATCACCTACGTCTTTCTGCGCGGCCCCGAGGGCGCCCGGATCGAGCTGTGCCAGCGCCTGCCCGCCGACACCCGCGCCGGATTGCCGGGCCATGACCACATCGGCATCCCCTGCACCGATATCGCGGCAAGCCAGGCTTTCTTCGAAAGCCTCGGCTGCGCGCTTCTTTCCGCCGTCAGCCTGCACCGCCCCGAAGGCGTGACCGAGGTGCGTTTCCTGTCCGCAGGCGCAAGCGTGGTCGAACTCTACGAACCCCCCGCCCTGCGAGGGGGCAAGCCCGCCTTTGCCGAAAACGGCTTCTGGGCGGGGCTGCGTCTTGTCGGCACCGCGCTCGACAAGGGCGAACGCAGCGGTCCCGACGGATTGCGCCTCACCGTCCTCTGACCAGCGCGGGCAAGGCGCTCCAGTGGTCAAAAGCCGCAAGATGGGGCAGGGCCGCGACCTCGGTGCTGCGATAGCCTTGCGTGAACAGCAGCAGCGGCACGCCCGCCGACCGCGCGGTTTCGGCGTCAACCTCGCTGTCGCCCACGAACAGCACCTCGCCCCCGCCGATCCGCCGCATGGCCTCGTGCAAGGGCGCGGGGTCCGGCTTGCGCACGGGCAGGGTGTCGCCGCCCACGATCACCGAAAACCGCCCCTGCCAGCCCAGATGCGACAGCAGCGCCCGCGTCGGCCCCTCGGGCTTGTTGGTGCATAGCCCAAGCGGCAGATCGGCCAGCGCATCCAGCGCCTCCTCGACCCCCTCGTAGGGCCGCGTCAATCCGCCCGGATCATGCTCGTATCGTTCGACAAAACGCGCGCACAGCGCCCCGTGCCGCGCAGGCTCCATCCCCGTGGCCGCGATGACCCGCGTCATCAGCACCGGCACCCCGCCCCCGATAAAGCCGCGCACCGTGGCAAAGGGCAGGGGGGCGACCCCTTCCTCGGCCAATATGGCATTGACGCCCGCATGGATGTCGGGCGCGCTGTCGACCAGCGTTCCGTCAAGGTCGAACAGAACCGCCCGCACCCTCACCGCCCCGTCAACCGGTTGCCGAGTTTCGCCAGACGCGACGGCGGCCCGCCCGATGCCTCGGCCCGATCTGCCGCTGCATAAAGCGCATACATCCCGTGTACGCCCAGCCAGCGCAGCGGCTCGGCTTCCCATTTCCGTGGCGCGCGGTTGACCCAAGGCAATCGCGTCAGCGCCGTCTCTCCCCCGATCACCAGATCGCACAGCGTCCGCCCCGACAGGTTCGAGGTCGACACCCCGACCCCCACATAGCCCCCCGCCCAGCCGATCCGCGTCACCGGATCGAAGCCCACGGTCGCGCACCAGTCACGCGGCACGCCCAGCACCCCGCACCACGCGTGATCGATCCTTGCGCCTTTCGCGGCCGGAAAATGCCTGTGCAGAATGGCCGTCAGGCGGCGCACAGTCTCGGCATCCGGCGTGCCGTTCTCGTCGATGGCCGACCCGAAGCGATAGGGCACGCCCCGCGCCCCCACGGTGATCCGCCCTTCGCGCGTGCGCTGGCAATAGCAATAGGCATTGGCGAAATCTCCAAGGATTTCATGCCCCTGCCATCCGATCCTGTCCCAGATATCCTGCCCCAATGGCTCGGTCGCGATCTGGGCCGAATTCATCGGCAACCATTCGCGCTTCAGACCGGGCAGTGTGGCGGTAAAGCCTTCGGTGCATCGCAGGATCGTCCGCGCCGCGATGCGCCCCTTGTCCGTCAGCACCTCGCCCGACGCAAAGGAGGTGACCGCAGTCTCCTCGACGATCCGCACCCCCATCCGTTCGACCACCGATGCCAGACCGCGCACCAGTTTCGCGGGCTGCACCCGCGCCACCCCTTCCACCAGCATCGCCCCCAGCGTGCCCGGAATGTCGACGCGGCTCTTCGACTGGCCCGCCCCGATCAGATGCGCCCGCACCTCGCCCCAGTGCCGCCGATGCGCCACCTCGGCCTCGGCCCGCGCCAGTTGCGCCGGGGTGGTCGCCACCATGATCTCGTCGGTCCGCAGGATGTCGGCCTCGATCCCCTCGGCCCCGGCCACGCGGATCACTTCGTCCACCGTCCCGTTCATCGCCTGAACCATCGCCCGCACGGCAGCTTCGGACGATCCCTTCAGGTATTTCTCGTGGCTCCAGGCAAAACCGCCCGAAAGCCAGCCCCCGTTGCGGCCCGAGGCACCGAAACCCGCAAACTCCTTCTCGACGACGATGATCGAAAGCGAAGGGTCCGCCTGTTTCAGGTAATAGGCCGACCAAAGCCCCGTATAACCCGCCCCGATGATGCAGACATCGCATTCGGCATCCCCCGCAAGGGCCGGGCGGCGGGCGGGCAGGCCGATATCGGCATACCAGAAGGAAACGTCACCAAGGCGGGCAGGCTGTGTCATGCGCCAAGCCTAGCCGCGCGGCGGGGGCTGTCAGGCCGGAAAACGACAGCGGCGGTCGTGCCCATGCGTTTTTTGACGCAAAAAACGCGCCGGAATTTGACGCAAATTCCGGTCCCCTGCCCGAAGGCGCGGCCCCGAAATCTGCGTCAGATTTCGTCGCGGAGTTTGCGTCAAACTCCGCCCCCCGTATCAGAAGAACGCCTGCAATCCGGTGATCGCACGGCCCAAGATCAGCGCATGGACGTCATGCGTGCCCTCGTAGGTGTTCACGGTTTCAAGGTTCACCATATGGCGCATGATCTGGAAATCTTCCTGAATCCCGTTGCCGCCATGCATGTCCCGCGCCCAACGCGCCGCATCCAGCGCCTTGCCGCAATTGTTGCGCTTGACGATAGAGATCATCTCGGGCGCCGCATTCGCCTCGTCGAGCAACCGCCCGACCCGAAGCGAGGCCTGAAGCCCCAGCGAAATCTCGGTCATCATGTTGGCAAGCTTCAACTGGTAAAGCTGCGTTCCGGCAAGCGGCTTGCCGAACTGCTTGCGGTCAAGCCCGTATTGCCGTGCGGCATGCATGCAGAACTCGGCCGCGCCCAGCACGCCCCATGAAATGCCGTACCGCGCACGGTTCAGACAGCCGAACGGCCCCTTCAGCCCCTCGACATTCGGAAGCAGCGCATCCTCGCCCACTTCCACATCCTTCATCACGATCTCGCCGGTGATGCTGGCCCGAAGCGACAGCTTCCCGCCCACTTTCGGAGCCGACAGCCCCTTCATGCCCTTCTCCAGCACGAAGCCCTTGATCTTGCCGCCATGCGCCTCCGACTTGGCCCAGACGACAAAGACATCCGCGATGGGCGCGTTGGAAATCCACATCTTGGCGCCGTTCAGCACATAGCCGTTCGCGGTTTTCTTCGCCGTGGTCTTCATACCGGCAGGGTCCGACCCCGCATCGGGTTCGGTCAGGCCGAAACAGCCGATCCATTCGCCCGATGCCAGTTTCGGCAGGAACTTCTGCCGCTGTGCCTCGGTGCCATAGGCATAGATCGGATACATCACGAGGCTTGACTGCACCGACATCATCGACCGGTAGCCGCTGTCGACCCGCTCGACCTCGCGGGCAATCAGGCCATAGGCCACATAGGACGCCCCCAGCCCGCCATATTCCTCGGGAACGGTCACCCCCAGCAATCCCATCTCGCCCATCTCGCGGAAGATCGCGGGATCGGTCTCTTCCTCGCGATAGGCTTTGACCACCCGCGGTTGCAGCTTTTCCTGCGCATAGGCACGCGCGCCGTCGCGCAGCATCCGCTCTTCCTCGGTCAACTGGTCTTCCAGACGGAAGGGGTCCTCCCAATCGAACCGCCCCAGATCGGGCGCATCCTTGGCTTTCAGCTTGGGGGAATCGAGGCTCATGGCGGTGCTCCTGTTGGCTTGCCTGTTGTATGCCCCATGACTTCGTGAGAAGATAGCGAAGCTTTCTCGATACTAATTGAGCAAAACGCAATGTATTCCCGCCGCAACTTCCCCTCTCTCTCGGGCCTTCTGGCGCTCGAGGCCGTGGCCCGCCTCGGCACGGCCAGCGCGGCGGCGGCAGAACTGAACCTGACCGCGGGCGCCATCAGCCGCGCCCTGCAAGAGGCCGAGGCGACCCTTGGCCAGACCCTTCTGGTCCGCGACCGCCAGCGCCTGCGCCTGACCCCTGCGGCGCGGGACTATGTGTTGCAGGTCCGCCGCGCGCTCGACGGGCTGACAGGGGCCGCCCACCGCTTGCGCAGCGGGGCAGGGGATGTGCTGACCCTTGCGATCCTTCCCGCCTTCGGCATGCACTGGCTCGCCCCGCGCCTGCCCGCGTTCCGTGCGATCCATCCCGAAATCCCGCTCAACCTCGCGACCCGACTGCGTCCCTTCGACCTTGCCGCCGAAGGGGTCGATGCCGCCATCCATTACGGCCGCGCCGACTGGCCCAATGCCGAGCATCTCTTGCTGATGCAGGAAGAGGTGCTTCCCGTCTGCGCCCCCGCCTTCCTGCGCGCCCCTCTGGCGCGGGCCGAGGATATCCTGACCCGTCCGCTTCTGATGATCGAAAGCCGCACCGGCGATTGGGGCCGCTGGCTTGCGGCTCAGGGCCTTCCGGGGCAGCGCCCGCAGGCCATGATGTTCGACCAGTTCGCCACCATGCAGCAGGGCGCGATCCACGGTCTCGGCATCGCCCTTCTGCCCAGCTTCCTTGTCGCCGAAGACCTTGCCGTGGGCCGCCTCGTCCCCGCATGGGGCAAGCCCGTGCCATCCAATGGCGCCTATTGGCTGGTCTGGCCGAAAGACGTCGCCCCGCGCCCGCAACTCCTGGCCTTCCGCGACTGGATCGCGGGCCTTCTGCCGGCTGCCTAGGCGACAGGTCTGGGATTGGTAGGCCCGGAGGGACTCGAACCCCCAACCAAGGCGTTATGAGCGCCCTGCTCTAACCATTGAGCTACAGGCCCACGCTTTTCGTGGTTACCACGACCGTTCCGAAGGTCAAGCACCCAAGCCCTCGTTGCGCAAGCCCGCGCAATCGTCTATGCGCCAGCGCATCAGCGATCAGCGGCGGAGAGACTCCATGACGAACGGCCTTACCTATGCTCAGGCAGGCGTGGACATCGACGCAGGCAATGCCCTTGTCGAACGCATCAAACCCGCCGCCAAGCGCACCAGCCGGTCCGGCACCATGTCCGGTCTCGGCGGCTTCGGCGCGCTCTTCGACCTCAAGGCCGCGGGCTACAGCGACCCGATCCTCGTCGCCGCGACCGACGGGGTGGGAACCAAGCTGCGCATCGCCATCGACACCGGCAACGTGGACACGATCGGCATCGACCTCGTCGCCATGTGCGTGAACGATCTGGTCTGCCAGGGCGCCGAACCGCTGCTCTTTCTCGACTATTTCGCCACCGGCAAGCTTGATGTCGATCAGGCCACCCGCATCATCGAAGGCATCGCCCTCGGCTGCGAACGCTCGGGCTGCGCGCTGATCGGCGGGGAAACCGCCGAAATGCCGGGCATGTATCACAAGGGCGATTTCGACCTTGCCGGTTTCGCCGTCGGCGCGATGGAGCGCGGGGCCGACCTGCCCGCAGGGGTGCGGGCGGGCGACGTGATCCTCGGCCTCGCCTCGGACGGGGTGCATTCCAACGGCTACAGCTTCGTGCGCAAGGTCGTCGAACTGTCCGGCCTGTCGTGGGACGCCCCGAACCCCTTCGGCACCGGCACCCTGGGCGAGGCGCTCCTCGCCCCCACGCGCCTTTACGTCAAACAGGCCCTCGCCGCGATCCGCGCGGGCGGCGTGCATGCCTTGGCCCATATCACCGGCGGCGGGCTCACCGAAAACCCGCCCCGCGTATTGCCCGAAGGGCTGGCCTGCGAAATCGACCTGACGGCATGGTCCCTGCCACCGGTGTTCCGCTGGCTGGCCAAGACCGCCAATATCGCCGAGGCCGAAATGCTCAAATCCTTCAACTGCGGCATCGGCATGATCCTCGTGGTCGAGGCGTCCCGCGCCGATGATCTGGCAGCCCTCCTGCGCGAACAGGGCGAAACCGTCTGCACCCTCGGCCGCGTCGTCGAAGGCGAAGGCGTGATCTACAAGGGCAAACTTCTGTGACCAAACGCACGGCCATCCTGATCTCCGGTGGCGGTTCGAACATGCTGGCGCTCCTGCGCGATATGGAACAGGCGGGCCACCCCGCCCGTCCGGTCCTCGTGGCCGCAAACGATCCCGCGGCCGCGGGCCTCGCCAAGGCGGCAGCGCAGGGCGTTGCGACCGCCGCCGTCGACCACCGCGCCTATGGCAAGGACCGCGCCGCCTTCGAGGCCGCACTGCTCCAGCCGCTCCTTGCCGCCGAACCCGACATCGTGCTTCTCGCGGGCTTCATGCGCGTCCTGACCCCCGCTTTCGTGATGCGTTTCGCGGGGCGCATGCTCAACATCCACCCCTCGCTCCTGCCGAAATACCCCGGCCTGCACACGCACCAGCGCGCCATCGACGCGGGCGATACGCAGGCCGGCTGCACCGTTCACGAAGTGACCCCCGTCCTCGATGACGGTCCCATCCTCGGTCAGGCCCGCGTTCCGGTCCTCGCCGGCGACACCGAGGCCACGCTTTCCGCCCGCGTGCTGGTGCAGGAACACCGCCTCTACCCTGCCGTCCTGCGCCGTTTCGCGGCAGGCGACAGAACCCCCCTCTTTCTCTGATCCGCCTCAGCCCCCCGCTTCAGCCTTGCGGAAATACTCCGGGGGTGCGGGGGCTGGCCCCCGCCTTTGCGCCCGCGCGGCCATCACAGACCAAACTCTTTCAATTTCCCCACAATCCTTTATAGCGGGTCCTGCGGGATGACCCCGTGCCCCCTCTGGCCGATCGGAAGGCATATGCGCACCATCACCACGACCGAAGATCTTGCCGCCTTCTGCGAAGCTGCAAAGACCCAGGCCTACGTCACAATCGACACCGAATTCCTTCGCGAGCGGACCTATTGGTCCAAGCTCTGCCTGATCCAGATGGCGCTTCCCGGCAAAGGCGGCGATGCCGTGCTGGTCGATCCCATCCTCGGCGAAGACATGTCGATGGAACCGCTCTACGACCTCTTCCGCCACAAGGGCACGGTCAAGGTGTTCCACGCCGCGCGGCAGGATCTCGAAATCTTCTTCGTCGAGGGCAATGTCTTTCCCGAACCGCTCTTCGACACGCAGGTCGCGGCGATGGTCTGCGGTTTCGGCGAACAGGTCGGCTACGAGACGCTGGTGAAAAAGATCGCCCGCGAGAACCTCGACAAGACCTCGCGCTTCACCGACTGGTCGCGCCGCCCGCTCACCACGGCGCAGGCCGAATATGCGCTGGCCGATGTGACCCACCTGCGCGAAATCTACGAATGGCTCTCGGCACAGCTTGCCAAGAACGGCCGCACCAAATGGGTCGAGGAAGAACTCGCCATCCTCACCGATCCCGCCACCTACACCGTCCATCCCGACGAGGCGTGGCTCCGCGTCAAGACCCGCACGACCTCGGGGCGCTTTCTCGCGCTCGTCAAGGCGCTGGCCCGCTTCCGCGAGGAATATGCCCAAAAGCACAACGTCCCGCGCTCTCGCGTGATGAAGGACGACGCGCTTCTGGAACTCGCCTCGACCCGTCCCACGTCACTCGAGGAACTCGGCCGCTCGCGCCTCCTCCTGCGCGAGGGGCGCAAGCCCGAAATCGCCGAAGGGATCCTTGCCGCGGTCAAGGCCGGGCTCGAGATGAAGCCCGACGACATGCCCAAACCCGATCTGTCGCGCGAACAGCTTCAGGTCAATCCCGCCTTGGCCGATCTTCTGCGCGTTCTGCTCAAGGCGAAATCCGAATCCCTCGGCGTCGCGGCAAAGCTGATCGCCAACGCCTCCGACCTCGATGCCATCGCCGCCGGCGAACGCGATGTCGAAGCCCTCTCGGGGTGGCGTGCCGAAGCCTTCGGCGATGATGCCTTGCGCCTGTGCCGCGGTGAAATCGCGCTTTCGGCCAAGGGCAACGAAGTGCGGGTCGTGCGTCTCTGACGCCCGCCCGTCCTTACCGCCGCGCCCCTTAACGCCGCGCCCCTTAACGCCGCGCCCCTTAACGCCGCGACGACCGCGCGTTGGTCTCGCCCTGCACCACGATCTCGCGCACGCCTTCCAGCTTCTGCGGCGAGATGGAGACCGCCACCGTCACCTCGCGCGATTGCGGCGTGCCGACGGGCGCGTCGACCACGGGCGGAAAGACGCGGAAGTCATAGACCAGCACGCCGTTCTCGTCCAAAGGCCGCGGCACCAGTTCGGCATCCCACCAGCCTTGCGTCGGCATCACACCGGTCGCGCGGATGATCGCACCTGCCGAATAGGGTTCGACCTTCATGTCGGTGACCTGCGCCGCAAGCCCCCGCGTCTCGGCCTTCTCGCCGACCAGCTCGATCGACTCGCGCGCCTCGGACCGGCCGAACCAGTTGAACGGATTCAACTTCGATTTCGCCACATAGCCGCAGCCCGTCAAAGAAAGCGCCAGCAAGGCGGCAAGCAAAGCACGTGTCATCCCGGTCCCCCGTTCCTTGCCCTTGGGTAGACCATCGCCGCGCTTTTGAAAAGCACAGACACGTCGCCCCGACTGGACCTTTGCCCAAGGCGGGGCTACCTAGGGCCGGGATCAAGAGGATTGCACATGGCGACCGAAGCCTTCGACGACATCGCGGAAACCTTCGAATTCCTCGACGACTGGGAAGACCGCTACCGCCATGTCATCGAACTCGGCAAAGCCTTCCCCGCGATGGACGAGGCGCTCAAGGTTCCGGCCACCAAGGTTCAGGGCTGCGCCAGTCAGGTCTGGATCCAGCCGGTGATCGAAGCGGGCCGCTTCGACTTTCAGGGCGACAGCGACGCGATGATCGTCAAGGGGCTGATCGCCGTCCTCCATGCGCTTTACGCAGGCGTTCCCGTGGCCGAAGTCGCCCGCATCGATGCTGCGGCCGAACTCGCCCGCCTTGGCCTGACCGACCATCTTTCCGCGCAACGCTCGAACGGGCTGCGCGCTATGGTCGAACGCATCCGCAAGACCGCCGCCGAGGCCGCCTAGGCCCGCTGCACCGTCACTTCGGGGTAAAAGGCAAGGTAGCCTGCGATTCCCTCGACGCCCGCTTTCGGCGTCTCGTAGGTCCAGACCACATTCTCCAGCCGCCCCTCGGGGGTCACGACCGAATAATAGCTCGCCGTGCCTTTGTACGGGCAAACCGTCTCGCGCGGGCTGCGGTCGAGAAAGGCCATCGCCACATCCTCGCGCGGCACATAGATCACCGGTGCGCGACCGCCTTCGATCAACTCGACCGCCCGCGCCGTCTCTCCGATGATCGCCCCTTTGGCACGGATCGTATAGATGCCGCTCGCGGGCCTGATCGTGATCGTCGTCATCGCCACCCCCTCGCCGAAAGATCCCAGCTTGAGGATTAACCTTTCTCAAAGCAAGTCTCAGATCGGCGCGCAGGCAGCCTTCAGCCAATCCAGTGCCGCGGCGCTGACGCGCGGGCCGATCTTTGCCAGCACCTCGGCATGGTAGGCGTCCAGCCACTCGCGTTCCGCAGGCGCCAACCGCCCGGCAAGGATCAACCGCCGATCGAGCGGTACAAAGGTGAGCGTCTCGAAATCATATTGCACCCGCGCATCGCCGCGCGGCAGGGCAGGGGCCTCGCGCACCACGATCAGGTTTTCCAGCCTGATGCCGAAGCCGCCCTCGCGATAGTAGCCGGGTTCGTTCGAAAGGATCATCCCCGGCTCAAGCGGCACCTCGGAAATCCGGCTCAGCCGCTGCGGCCCCTCATGCACCGACAGAAACGCGCCGACACCATGCCCCGTGCCGTGGTCGAAATCCTGCCCCGCCACCCACAGATGATAGCGCGCAAAACCGTCCAGATCGCGCCCGGCAAGCCCTTTGGGCCAACGCACCCGCGAAATGGCGATCATGCCCTGCAACACGCGGGTATAGCATTCCCGCGCCTCGGCCCCCGGATCGCCCACGGCGATGGTCCGGGTGATGTCGGTGGTGCCGTCCTTGAACTGCGCCCCGCTGTCCACCAGCAACAATTCGTCGCGGCGCACGGGGCGGTTCGTCTCGTGTGTCACGCGGTAGTGCATGATCGCCCCGTTCGCGCCCGCGCCGCAGATCGTGTCGAAGCTGATGTCATGCAGCGCATTGGTCGCCCGCCGGTACCCTTCCAGCGCGGTCACCACGTCGATCTCGGTCAAGCCGCCCTTCGGCGCCTCGGCATCGAGCCACGCAAGGAACTCTGCCACCGCCGCCCCGTCGCGCAGATGCGCCTCGCGCATGCCGGCGATTTCGGCGGCATTCTTGCGCGCCTTGGGCCAACGGCAGGGATCATCGCCCCAGACCACCCGCGCACCCGTCACGGCCATCGACACCGCAAGCGGCGCGGTTCCCTTGTCCACCCGCACCACGCCCGACAGCCCCGACAGGGCGGCGGCGAAAGCCTCGGGCGGCTCCACCGTCACGCCCGCATCCAGCGCCGACGCCGCCTCGGGGGTGATCTTCGCCGGATCGGTGAACAGGCGCACCCCGCCATCGGCGGCCAGAATGGCAAAACCGTGCAGGATGGGGTTCCGCGGCACATCCGCCCCGCGCAGGTTCAACAGCCAGCAAATCGAATCCGGCAAGGTGATCACCGCAAAATCCTGTCCGGCCTCGCGCAGCCCCGCGCCAAGCCGCGCGCGCTTGGCCAGACTGGTCTCGCCCGCAAATTCGATCCCGTGGGGAAAGGCCAACCCTTTCGGCGGCGCAGGCTGGTCCGGCCAGACCGCATCAACGAAATTCCTTACAGCGCGCAGGGTTACGCCACGATCTTGCAAAACCGCTTCAAGTCGCTCGATCTCATCGGCCGTGTGCAGCCACGCGTCAAATCCGATCACGCCGCTTGCCAGATGCTCGCGGATCCAGTCGCCCGCCTTCACCTCGGGCCAGGGCACAGGGGTATAGACCGACAGATCCACCTGATGTTTGACCTGCACGCGGTAGCGCCCGTCGATGAACACCCCCGCCACATCCGGCAGCACCACCGCAAAGCCTGCCGATCCGGTAAACCCCGTCAGCCACGACAACCGCTCATCCCGTGCCGCGACATATTCCCCTTGGTGCGCATCGGCGCGCGGCACCAGAAACCCGGCAAGGCCCTCGGCCCCCAGCGCCGCCCGCAGCGCCGCCAGCCGCACGGGCCCCTTGGACGGGTCGGATGTCGTCTCGAAACTCTGGAACATCGCGCCCCTCATCTTCTGTCTGTAACTCTCCTCGGGGCGCAGGGGGGCAGGCAGCCCCCCTTTTATCCGGCCCGCCGCTGCGATCCGCCGCCAAAGCCCTTGGCGCGCTTCTTCGGGTCCGCCTCGAAGAGGCTGGCCAGCTGCTCGGTCATCGCCCCTGCAAGCTGCTCCACATCGGTGATCGTCACCGCCCGCTGGTAATAGCGCGTCACGTCATGGCCGATGCCGATGGCGATAAGCTCGACCTGCCGCCGCCGCTCGACCATCGCGATCACATCGCGCAGGTGCTTTTCAAGGAAATTCGCCGCATTGACCGACAGGGTGGAATCATCGACCGGCGCACCGTCCGAAATCACCATCAGGATCTTCCGCGCTTCGGGCCGATGCACCAGACGCCGCTGCGCCCATTCCAGCGCCTCGCCGTCGATGTTTTCCTTGAGCAGCCCTTCCTTCATCATCAGCCCCAGATTGGGCCGCGCCCGCCGCCACGGCGCATCCGCCGATTTGTAGATGATGTGCCGCAGATCGTTCAGCCGCCCCGGTCCCTGCGGACGCCCCTGCGCCAGCCACCGCTCGCGGCTCTGCCCGCCCTTCCACGCCCGCGTGGTAAAGCCGAGGATTTCGACCTTCACCGAACACCGCTCCAGCGTGCGCGCCAGAACATCGGCGCAGATCGCCGCGATGCTGATCGGGCGGCCCCGCATGGACCCCGAATTGTCCAGCAGCAGCGTCACGCAGGTATCGCGGAACTCGGTGTCCTTCTCCTGCTTGAAACTCAGCGGCGTCGTCGGGTTCGCCACCACCCGCGCAAGACGGCCCGCATCCAGCGTGCCCTCCTCGAGGTCGAACAGCCACGAGCGGTTCTGTTGCGCCTGCAAGCGCCGCTGCAACTTGTTCGCCAAACGGCTGACAGCCCCCTTCAGGGGTTCCAACTGCTGGTCAAGATAGGCCCGAAGCCGTTCAAGCTCGGCCGGTTCGGCCAGTTCTTCTGCGCGGATTTCCTCATCGAAATCCGTGGTATAGACGGTATAGTTCGGATCGGCATCCGAATAGGGGGCAGGCGGCGGCGGCTCGAGCGGCGCTTCGCCTTCCGGCAGTTCGGCCTCGTCGCCCTGTTCCATGTCGGCGCTGTCCTCCATCGTGACCTGCGCCTGACTTTGGTCCTGCTGCTCCTCCTGGCTGCGTTCGGGTGCCGCTTCCGAGTCGTCCTGCTCCTGCTCTTCCTCGCCCGCGCTGTCGGGGCTGTCCTGATCTTCCTCGGCCTCGCCTTCCTGATCGTCGGGGTCGTCCTGATCGGGGTCGTCGCCCAACTGGTCGCCATAGCCCAGATCGGAAATCACCTTGCGCGCCATCCGCGCAAAGGCGGCCTGATCCGACAGCACATGGTCAAGCGTTTCCAGCGTCCCGCCGGCCTGTTCCTCGATGAAGCCGCGCCACAGGTCGGCGACATTCGCCGCGCCCTTGGGCAGGTCGCGCCCCGTCGCCATCTGCCGCACAAGCAGACCCGCCGCCACCGCCAGCGGGGCATCCTGCGCCGAGGTGATCTGGCTATACCCCTTGCGGTCGGCCTCATGCGCGATCTTGGCGTCGATGTTCACCGCCGTGCCGGGCATGGCCCGCGCACCCACCGCCTCGCAACGGGCGGTCTCCATCGCATCATATATCTCGCGCGCAAGGTTGCCCGTGGGCGCATAGCGGTTCGACACCGCATCGTCATGATACTTGCGCCGCATCGCATAGGCATCCGCCGTGCCGCGGGCAAGCATCACCTCGTCGCGCGTCATACGTCGGCTGACCTGCGGCAGGCGCACGCCTTCCTTGTTCATCCCCGGCGGGTCGACGGAATAGCTGACCGTCATGTCCGGATCGTCGGCCAAGGTCTTGGTCGCCTCGGCCAAGGCTTTCTTGAAAGGGTCGGCGGGATTGTTGTCTTGCGGCTTGCTCATGGCCCACATTTGCACCGCGCAAGGGCGGGGGCAAGGGGGCAGGGCGCGCCTTTCAGCCCAGAAGCATATCGGTGCAGGCCGCCCCCAGCGCCCGCGCCTGCCGTGCCGCCCGATGCGCGGGATCGGGGCCGAACGCCGCCTGGTCGAGCAGCGCGCGATAGGCCCATTTTGCATCGACCCGCAGCCCCATCAGATGCGGCACCTGATCGGGCAGCGCCACCGCCTCCAGCAGATCGGCCATGGCATCGCGTTTTGCCCGCGTCGCCTCAGACGCAGGCCCGTCCGTCAGGAACTGGTGCTCCATCAGCGCCGAAAGCCTGCCGGTGCAGATGGCGAACCATTCGGGGTCGGGGGCCGTCTGGGCAATGGCGGGGCTGGCCTGTGGAAACATGCACAGGACGAGGGGGGCGAGATATGTTCGCAGACCGCTCATGAATGCAGCGTGGCACAAGGAATAGCGCCAATCAATCAGGCAGTTTGAAAACTTTCACGACCAGTCCGGCATGGTGTTCAAAGCCCGGGCGCAACCCTTGCCGCCCCCGCCTACCTTGCCTTGCGACCCGCGCCATCGCGCGCCCGGCCCAAAGGAAATGGGCGCAAAGGTTCCCCCCGCGCCCAAAACCCTGTCGGCCCAAAACCCTGTCGGCCCGAAATCCGTCACCCGTTACGGCTTACTTCATCGCCGTGCTTGCCGCGCTTTCCGGCAGTTCCTCGCCAAAGCAGCGCTGGTAGAACTCGGCCACCGTCTGCCGCTCCAGCTCGTCGCATTTGTTCAGGAACGACAGCCGGAACGCATAGCCCAGATTGCGGAAAATCTCGGCATTCTGCGCCCAGTTGATCACCGTGCGCGGGCTCATCACCGTCGAAAGATCGCCGTTCATGAAAGCCGTCCGCGTCAGGTCCGCAACCGTCACCATCTGGTTGATCTGCTTGCGCCCTTTTTCCGTGTTGTAATGCGGGTTCTTCGCCAGCACGATCGCGGCCTCGGCATCATGGCTCAGATAGTTCAGCGTCGCGACAAGCGACCAGCGGTCCATCTGCGCCTGGTTGATCTGCTGCGTGCCGTGGTAAAGCCCCGTGGTGTCACCCAGACCCACCGTGTTCGCCGTGGCGAACAGGCGGAAGGACGGGTGCGGGGTGATGATCTCGTTCTGGTCCAGCAGCGTCAGCTTGCCGTCATGCTCCAGCACGCGCTGGATCACGAACATCACGTCCGCGCGCCCCGCATCATATTCGTCAAAGACGATGGCCACGGGGTTGCGCAGCGCCCAGGGCAGGATGCCTTCGTGGAATTCCGTCACCTGCTTGCCGTCGCGCAGCTTGATCGCGTCCTTGCCGATCAGGTCGATCCGGCTGATATGGCTGTCGAGGTTCACCCGCACGCAGGGCCAGTTCAGCCGCGCCGCCACCTGTTCGATATGCGTGGATTTGCCCGTGCCGTGATAGCCTTGAATCATCACGCGGCGGTTATAGGCGAAGCCCGCCAGAATCGCCAAAGTGGTGTCCGGGTCGAACTTGTAGGTGGGGTCGATCTCGGGCACGCGGTCGGTGCGGTCAGCGAACCCCTTCACTTTCATTTCGGTGTCGATGCCGAAGACATCGCGGACCGAGATTTCTTCGGTGGGTTTCATCACAGTGTCCAGCATTCCGACCGCCATAAAATTCGCATCGCCCCGCAGGGCCGTTCAAAGATGTGTGGAACATAACGCGGGGGGCCGCAAGGGGAAGGGCGGCAGGGATTGCGTCGCAAGCGACATGCGCCAGCCCCTTGGCTTGGCCCGTCCTGCCATCGTATCAAGCGCAATGACCGCAAAACACCGCCTTGTCCTTGCCCTGCTGATCGGGGTTTTCACCGCCTCGGCGCTTGGCCGCGTCGATCTCGGCGCCGATACCGAACCCTCGGTGCTGAATTCTGCGCTGTTCCGGCTGGGGCTGATTCCCGCCATTCTTGCCGGCTGGGTTGCGGCCCCGCAGCTTGGGCAAGGCTGGGTCAGGGCGGTCCTGACCTGTCTGGCCGTGGTTCTGGTGGTCGCGGTTCCGCTCGGCCTCTATGCGGGGCGGGGGGCATTGGGCCTTGTGCTGGCCCTGCCGCAGCACAACCTCGCGCTGGCCTCGCTGGCCCTCGCGCTGGTCGCACCGCAAATCCTCGCCCTGCGTCAGTCGCGGAAGTAACGGCTGTCCTTGATCTGGTCCCAGGCCCAGACAACCTCTTGCAGACGGTCTTCGTCGCTGCGGTCGCCGCCGTT
Source organism: Paragemmobacter straminiformis (assembly GCF_014243445.1). Taxonomy (GTDB): domain Bacteria; phylum Pseudomonadota; class Alphaproteobacteria; order Rhodobacterales; family Rhodobacteraceae; genus Paragemmobacter; species Paragemmobacter straminiformis. The sequence continues at coordinate 783,881 of NZ_JACLQD010000002.1, read as the reverse complement.
CATATCGGGGTGAAGATCCTTCACCAGGCTTTTGTATTGCTTGCGAATCTCGGTCCGCGTCCAGGTGTCGCGCGCGTCCAGAATCTCGATCGCCTTGCGCTCGGTCGCGGGCAGTTTGCGCGTGGCGTTGCTGGTCGGCTTGGGCGGGTTGATCGTGGACTTGTCGCCCAGAATCGCCATCGGATCATCGACCCCCAGCCGTTGCCAGGCCCGCCCCTCGTCGGCCTTCTTGCCAAAGGGCTGCGTCTCGCGCCCCCACAGCCTGTCCTTGTCGAGGAACTTCTGGAATTCCTCGTCCGTCGTGCCCTGAAAGAAATTCCATTTCAGGTTGTATTCGCGGACGTGCTCCTTGCAGAACCAGAAATACTCGTCGAGCAGATCGGGCGATTTCGGCGCGCGATAGGCCCCCTGTTCCTTGCAGTCGGGATATTCGCACATCTTCTGCGAGGTCTCGAAAGCCCCCGACATGCCGCGCCTGCCGGTCTTGCGGCGCTTCTTGTCCGACGAGACGCGGAGATCGAATTCAAACGGGGGTCGCGTGCTCATGGGTCTGGCTTGCCTTTCCGACTCGGAGGCGAGAGTTTAAGGCTTCTCGCGCCGGATTGAAGGGGGGAGGGAAGGAAAATGCCCGTGACATGCAAATGACCATCACCGAAGAGCTGACAGCCCGCCTCACCGAAGCCTTCGCCCCCAGCGAATTGCGCGTGGTGAACGACAGCCACCGCCACGCGGGCCATTCCGGCGACGATGGCAGCGGCGAAAGCCATTTCAGCGTGCGGATCCGCGCCGCCTCGCTTGCGGCGATGGGCAGGGTCGACCGCCATCGCGCCGTGCAGCGCGCACTTGGTGACCTCAACAGCCGCATCCACGCCCTCGCACTCGATATCGGCTGATCGGGCAGGGGGGCGCGCGCAGCGCCCCGCCCGTCAGACGGCGTGAATGCGGCTGCGGGCCTTGGCTTCCAGCCTGCGGCGATGCAGCACAGGCTCGGTATAGCCCGAGGGTTGTTCCCGCCCCTTGAACACCAGATCGCAGGCCGCCTTGAAGGCCACACCGTCGAAATTCGGCGCCATCGGCAGATAGGCCCGGTCGCCCGCGTTCTGCCTGTCGACCACCGCCGCCATCTTGCGCAGCGCCGCCATCACCTGCGCCTCGCTGACAACGCCGTGGTGCAGCCAGTTGGCCAGCGCCTGCGCCGAAATCCGGCAGGTGGCGCGGTCCTCCATCAGCCCGACGTCATGGATGTCCGGCACCTTGGAACAGCCCACGCCCTGATCGACCCAGCGCACCACATAGCCCAGAATGCCCTGCGCGTTGTTCTCGATCTCGGCGCGCACCTCGGCCTCCGACCAGTTGACCCCCTCGGCCAGCGGGATCGTCAGCAGATCGTCCAGCCTGCCCCGCGCTCCGCCCGCCGCGATCTCGTCTTGCCGGGCCAGCACATCGACACGGTGGTAATGCGTCGCATGCAGCGTCGCCGCCGTGGGCGAGGGCACCCATGCACAGGTGGCACCCGCCCTTGGATGCGCGATCTTCTGCTCCAGCATCGCGGCCATCAGGTCGGGCATGGCCCACATCCCCTTGCCGATCTGCGCGCGGCCCTTCAAGCCGCAGGCAAGGCCGATGTCCACGTTGCGGTCCTCGTAGCTCTTGATCCAGGCGGCGTTCTTCATCTCGCCCTTGCGCACCATCGCCCCGGCTTCCATGCTGGTGTGGATCTCGTCCCCCGTCCGGTCGAGGAAGCCCGTGTTGATGAATGCAACGCGGTTCTTCGCGGCGCGGATGCATTCCTTTAGGTTGGCACTGGTGCGCCGCTCCTCGTCCATGATCCCCAGCTTCACCGTATGGCGCGGCAGGCCCAGACAGGCCTCGACCCGATCAAAGATCGTGCAGGCGAATGCCACTTCCTCGGGGCCGTGCATCTTGGGTTTCACCACATAGACCGACCCGTGCAGCGAATTGCGCGGCCCGTCCGTCTTTTGCAGGTCATGCATGGCGCAAAGCGTGGTGACAAAGGCATCCATGATCCCTTCCCCCACCTCGCGCCCCTCTTGGTCAAGCACGGCGGGGTTGGTCATCAGATGCCCGACGTTCCGCACCAGCATCAGGGCGCGGCCCTTCAGCGTCAGCGGTGCGCCATCGACTGCGGTAAACGCATAGTCGTCGCGCAGGCGCCGCTCGATCGTCTGGTCGCCCTTGGCCACCATCTCGACCAGATCGCCCCGCATCAGGCCCAGCCAGTTGCCGTAAGCCACGACCTTGTCCTCGGCATCCACCGCCGCGACGCTGTCCTCGCAATCCATGATCGCCGACATGGCGGCTTCCATCCGCAGATCGGCCACGCCTGCCTTGTCGACCGACCCGATGCGGTTCAGCGGATCGATCCGCAACACCAGATGCAAGCCGTTGTTCCTGAGCAGGATTGCCGAAGGCTGCGCCGCCTCGCCGCGATATCCGGCGAATTGGGCGGGGGTCCTCAGCGCCGGAACCAGCGCCCCGCCCTCGACGCGGTAGCCCGTCACATCCGCATGGCTGCCCTTTGCAAGCGGGGCCACATCGTCCAGAAACGCCTTGGCCCATGCGATGACCCGCTGCCCGCGCGCCGGGTCATAATCCTTGCCTATGGGTGCATCCCCCAAGGCATCGGTGCCGTAAAGCGCATCGTACAGCGATCCCCAGCGCGCATTCGCCGCGTTCAGCGCATAGCGCGCGTTCATCACCGGAACCACAAGCTGCGGCCCCGGCACCTGCGCGATTTCGGGATCGACGCCTTCGGTCTCGATACGGAAATCCGGCCCCTCGGGCAGCAGATAGCCGATCTCGGCCAGAAAGGCGCGGTATGCTTCTGCGTCAAAGGCCTGCCCGCGCCGCGCCACATGCCAGGCATCGATCCGCGCCTGCAGATCCGCGCGTTTGGCAAGCAGCGCGCGGTTCACGGGGCCAAGCTCTGCCACCGCCGCCGCAAACCCCGACCAGAAGCGGTCAGCCGCAAGGCCGGTTCCGGCCAGCGCCCTTTCCTCGACGAAGGCCACCAGCCGCGCATCCACGGAAAGCCCGCTTCTCTCGATCCGTGCCATGCGTCGTCTCCTTCTCGCGGTCGGTATGCCACGGCACACCATAGCTGCGGCAGGCGGGGGCTTCAACAAAGCCCCCGTGCAGATTTGCCCGCAAAGCCGAACATCACCTTTCGGCTTTGCCCGAAAATCGCGAAACTTTGCCGAATGGCTAAGTTTCCCTGTCGCGACTCGCCCTGGCATGTTACTTAGCCATATGGCTAAGCATGACCCCGACCTTTCGCTGCTCTTTCACGCACTCTCCGACCCGACCCGTCGGGCGATGCTCGAACGCCTTGCCTGCGGCCCTGCGGCGGTGACCGAACTTGCCGGTCCCAGCGGGCTCAAGCTGCCCACCATCCTGCGCCACCTTTCGGTGCTGGAACAGGCGGGGCTGATCCATTCGGCCAAGGATGGCCGCATCCGCTCCTGTCGGCTGAACCCGCAGGCGCTCGACCCGATGAAAGGCTGGCTCGACACCCAGCGCGCCCAGTGGGAGGCGCGTCTCGACCGGCTGGACGATTACGTAACCAAGTTGATGACCGCCCGGATGGAAAAGGACACCGCGCCATGACCCCAGACCTCTTGCCCGGCTACGACCCGGACCTCGACCTCGTCCTCGAACGCGAGGTGAATGCCCCGCGTGACCTGCTCTACACCTGCTGGACCACGCCCGAGCATCTGGTTCACTGGTTCGTGCCCAAGCCGCATTCCGTTACGAAATGCGAACTCGACGTAAGGGTTGGCGGAGCCTGCAACACGACCTTCAACGTCGACGGGGTCGAGATGGACAACAACGGCGTCTACCTCGAGGTGGTCCCCAACGAGAAGCTCGTCTTTACCGACGCCTACAGCGCCGGCTGGAAACCCGCGCCCGAACCCTTCATGACCGCGATCCTGCTCTTTGCCGATGCGGGGCAGGGCCGGACGAAATATACCGCCATCGCCCGCCACCGCAGCGCCGAAACCGCCAGACAGCATGCGGCGATGGGCTTTCATGACGGCTGGGGAACCGTGGTGACCCAGCTCGAGGCCTATGCGCAGGGTCTGATGGCAAGGGGCGCGAAATGAAGGATTACCCCGCCGACCGCACATTGCTGATCCGCCGCGTCATCGCAGCCCCCGTCGACACCATCTGGGGCGCATGGCTGAACCCCGAGTCGCTGCCCAAATGGTGGGGGCCGGACGGCTTCTCCTGCCGCACCAAGCGCATCGACCTGCGTCAGGGCGGCGAATGGGTCTTCGACATGATCGCCCCCGACGGCACGGTCTTTCCCAACCACCACCGCTACACCCTTGTCCGGCCACAAACCCGCATCGAATACACCCTGCTCTGGGGCGAGGACGGCCCGAAACACGCCGATGCATGGGTCGATTTCGAACCCGAAGGTCAGGGAACGCAGGTCACTCTCGGCATGGTCATGGTCACGGTCGAGGAATACCGCAATGCCAAGGGCTTCGGGGCCGAGGCTCTGGGCTTGCAAACCCTGGGCAAACTTGCCGCCATCATCGGCGCGGCCTGATCGCGGAGAGATTCGGCACCACCCCGGGGCAGGGGGCGCGCAGGCGCCGCCTGCCGCGCCGGTCAGCCCTGCCGCTCTTTGCGCTTCGCTTCGGTCCTGCACCGGTCGGAACAGTATTTCACCTCGTCCCAGACCTTTTCCCACTTCTTGCGCCAGGCAAAGGGTCGCCCGCAGCAGATGCAGGCCTTTTCCGGCAGATCGCCCTTCTTGCGCATCTTCGCCATCTACAGATCAAAGCTCATCTGCGCCCCGCCCGCGCCGCGTCCGGCCCCCTCGCGCCGGCGCAGGATGCGGCTGCGGTCATTGACAAAGCGGCCATCGCCCGACGGGCTTGCATGGCGCTCCACCACCTCGAACGCGGCCTCGCGGAACCCCGCCTCGCGCCGCAGCGCCCCGCAAGCCTCGCGCGCGGCCCGCGCGCTCGCGGCCACATCCACCACCGGTTCGGGATAGAGCCGCCCGAGCAACCCGCGCGCGCCGGGCCATTTCCACGGCTCCTGCAGGAACCCGTCCGGCACGCCCGCCAGTTCCGGCACCCAGCGCCGTGTGAAAACCCCCGTCGGATCCTGCTCCAGCCCCTGTTTCACGGGGTTGTAGATGCGCAGCGCGTTGATTCCGGTCACCCCCGATTGCATCTGCACCTGCGGCCAGTGGATGCCCGGTTCGTAATCCGTGAAGCGCCGCGCAAGAATGGGCCCCGTCGCCCGCCAATCCAGCCAGAGGTGATACGAGGCGACCGACATCACCATCGCCCTTGCGCGAAAGTTCAGCCAGCCCGTCGCCCGCAGATAGCGCATGCAGGCATCCACATAGGGCATCCCCGTCTCGCCCTTTTCCCAGGCCGCAAGCCGCAGCGCATCGGCTTCGCGCGGTCGCAACCCGTCTGCCGCGCGATGCAGCGCGCGCCATTCGATCGCAGGCTCGCTTTCCAGTTTCTGCATGAAATGGTCGCGCCATGCCATGCGCGACTGGAAACTCGCCAAAGCCCCGCCCCAGCGTCCGCCCGGCCGCTCTGCCTGCCGCGCCTGCACGGCCTGCACCACCTCGCGCCCCGACAAGGCCCCCGCCGCCAGATGCGCCGACAGCCGCGAACAGGCCCGTTCCGCCGTAAGGGGCGACGACATCGCGCTGCGATAGGGCTCGCCCCGCTGCGTCAGGAACCCGTCGAGCAGCCGCAAACCCTGCGCCCGCCCGCCCGCTTGCCGATGCGCGCAAGGATCATCCGCCAGCCGCAGCGCCCGCGCAGGCGGGATTGCCCCCGGTTCCACCCCGCGCACCGCGCGCAGGGCCACGGGCGCAGACGGCACGGCGGCGGCCATCACCGCATCGCGCCGGCCTGCCCACCCCTCGCGCCGCGCCAGCCGCCGTATCACGCCCTGCTGCGGCACTTCCACCCAATCCACCCCCGCCGCCTTGGCCCATGCCGCAACGCGCCTGTCACGGGCAAAGGTCCAGCGGTTTCCGGTTTCCTCATGGCTGATGATGCGCGCGATATCATGCTGGCGGCAAAGCCGGTCCAGCACCTCGACCGCATCGCCCACCCGCACCACAAGCGGCGCACCCAGCGCCGCTGACCCGTCGCGCAATTCCGTCAGGGTTTCCGCCGTAAAGGCCCATTGCCGTGCCGAGGTGTCGGGCAGCCGCCAATAATCCGGCTCGACGATGTAAAGCGGCAGCACCGCCCCCGTTTCGCCGGCAAGCGCAAGGGCGGCATTGTCTTCGATGCGCAGATCGCGCTTGAACCAGACGAGAACATTCATGGAACATTTATCTAGCGGCGGCGGCAGATTCGTAAAGCCCCTTTGGCTGTCCCTTGCCAAACTCCCCGCTTCCATGCGTCCTTGGCCCCAGCCATTCAGGACATTGCCATGACCGACCCCGCCGCCTTTCTCCGCTCTCTCTTCGACCGCGCGGTTCAGGTGGCCGATCCGATGCAATCGCTGGCCCGCGTGCTGCCCGCAAAGCCGCAGGGCCGCGTTGTGGTGATCGGCGCGGGCAAGGCCAGCGCCCGCATGGCCGAAGCGGTCGAATCCGTCTGGGGCCCCTGCGACGGCCTCGTCATCACCCGTTACGGCTATGCCCGCCCCTGCAAGGGCGTGCGCATCGTCGAAGCCGCCCATCCCGTCCCCGATGCCGCAGGTCTTGCCGCGACCGATCGGATGCTGGCCCTCGCAGGCTCGCTCGGCGCAGGGGATTTCGTCCTCTGCCTCGTCTCGGGCGGGGCCTCGGCCCTGCTTGTCGCCCCCGCCAAAGGCGTGACGCTGGCCGAGAAACAGGCGGTTAACGCGGCACTTCTTGCGTCGGGCGCGCCCATCGACAAGATGAACACGGTCCGCAAGCACCTCTCGCGCGTCAAGGGCGGCCAACTTGCCGCCGCCGCCTTTCCCGCCCGCATGCTTACCCTGATGATCTCGGACGTCCCCGGCGACGATCCTGCCTTCATCGGCTCTGGCCCCACCGTGGGTGACGCATCGACCCCCGCCGATGCCTTGGCCATCCTCGCGCGCTGGAACATCGCCGTTCCCGCATCGGTCACGCAGGCGCTCTCGCGTCCCTCGGGCGTTGTCGCCCCCTTTGACCCGCGCCTGTCACGGGTGGAAAATGTCATCTACGCCGCGCCCGCCCAATCATTGCACGCCGCGGCGCAGCTTGCCCGCGAACGGGGCTGCGAGGTCCGCATCCTCGGCGACGCGATCGAGGGCGAGGCCCGCGACACCGCCACCCGCATGGCCGCCGAGGCGCTGGCCCTGCAAGCCAGCCGCAACGCCGCCGACCCGCCGCTGCTGCTTCTGTCGGGCGGAGAGCTGACCGTCACAAGACGAGGCGACGGAATCGGCGGGCCCAACGCCGAATTCTGCCTTGCGCTCGCCCTTGCCCTGAACGGCGCGGCGGGCATCCATGCCATCGCCTGCGATACCGATGGCGTCGATGGCGCGGCCGAAGTGGCAGGCGCCATCGTCACCCCCGAAACGCTGCGCCGTGCCACGGCTCTCGGCCTCGACGCGGCCGCATTCCTTGCCCGCAACGACGCGCACAGTTTCTTCGCCGCCCTCGGCGCGCAGGTCGTCACCGGACCCACGCTGACCAACGTCAACGACTTCCGCGCGATCCTGATCGGCTAGATCGCGGCCAAGCGGCGAAAGGCCTGCTCTCCCTCGACGACAAAGCGCAGCATCCGGTCCGACGCGCCCACCACATCCCGCGCGGCAAAAGCCGCGAGCAGTTCGCGCTGCCCCGCGATCACCACGGCATGCGAGACGGGGTCGCGCATCGTTGTCAGCCGCACGGTCTGCACCTGCGCCATGTAGCGGCGGATCGTATCGAGCAGCGCACGGTTCGGCACCATCGACAGCCAGCCGCTGCGAAACCGCTCCGAGGCGCGGAAGAACAGCGGAATATCCCCGCTGCCCAAGGTGCCCTGCGCCTGTTCGACCGCCTGCGCCAGCGCGTCCAGCCGTTCCGGCGTCATCGCCTGCGCCGCCATCGCCGCCGCGCGCGGCTCGAGCAGGCGGCGCAGTTCGAACACCTCAAGCACCTCGGCGGGGGTCAGGCTGGGCAGGGTGAAGCCGCGCGTTGTGGCCACCAGATAGCCCTCCGCCGCCAGTTGCAGCAGCGCATCCCGCACCGGCATGCGCGACACCCCCAGTTCCATCCCGAGGTTCACGTCCACCAGACGGTCCTGCCAGCCCACCTCGCCATTCTGGATGCGGGTCAGCAGCAGGTCATAAATTCGGTCGCGGTGGCTTTGTCGGGACATGATCTGGATACAGTTTCCTGCCCCGTTTCTGCCGATCTTTCCGCAGTCTGGCAAGTTTTTGCTCGTTCTTGGCGGAATTAAACTATTTCAAGCCCAAAACATCGCTTGAAATGGATACGGAATCTGCGACGCTTTCCCCAGATCGGTCCGGCGCGAATCCATCGCGGCCCAAGGGCCGGCGCCAACAGGAGGAACGCCATGACCAACACGACACGCCGCACCTTCGGCCTTGCCGCCATCTTCGCCCTCGGCTTCGGCATGACCGCCGCCACCACCGCCTTCGCGCAGGACGCGCTCAAGGTCGGCTCCTATCCCGCCAACCCCCCGTGGGAGAACAAGACCGAAAGCGGCGCCTTCGAAGGGTTCGAAGTCGACATCGTCAACGAAATCGCCAAGCGCATGGGCACCACGGCCGAAATCAACGGCATGGATTTCAAGGCGCTTTTCGTCGCCTCGGCCTCGTCCCGTGTCGATATGGTCATCTCGTCGCTCACCATCACCAACGAACGCCTCGAAAGCCAGTCCTTCACCCAGCCCTACGTCGAGGGCGCGCTTGGCATCGGCGTCAAGGAAGGGTCCGACATCACCTCGGCCGAGGGGCTCAAGGGCAAGATCGTCGGCTCCATCGCCACCTCCTTCCCCGAAAGCTGGCTGAAAGAGCGTGAAGCCGAACTCGGCTATGCCGAATACAAAAGCTACGACACCACCGCCAACATGCTGACCGACCTTGCCAATGGCCGCATCGACGCCGCCGTCAACGATGTGGTCGGCCTGCGCTACGCCTTTGCCCAGATGCAGGGCCTCGCCGTGGCGACCGAAATCAAGACGGGCGAGAAATTCGCGATCATGATGCCCAAGGGCTCGGACAAGCTGGAAGCGGTCAACCAGATCATTTCCGACATGAAGACCGATGGCACGATGGCCGCGATCTACGAGAAATGGCTTGGCGTCGCCCCCGCGGCCGACAGCTTCACCGTCACCCCGATGCCGGTTCCCACCTCGGCCGACTGACCCTTGGGGCAGGGGGGCGCATCGCCCCCCGCCCATCCCTTACCTCAGGTCTCCCCGATGTTCGCCCATCTCGCCTCGGTGCGCCTCGACGTACCCTTCGACCACGCCTTCGATTGCCTGAGCGACGGTCACCGCCTTGGCCGCTGGGCGCTCGGCTCGATGGACCTGCGCCCGACGGGCGAACCCGGCCTCTGGCGCGGCACCTCGCTGTTCGACGGCTCGGGGGCCGAGGTCGAAATCCGCCCCGACCGCCGCCTTGGCCTGATCGACTTCTATCTTGGCCCCGCAGGCGCGCGCGTGCCGCGCGTCAGCATCCGCGTGGCCTCCGGCCCCGACTGGGGCCTGCCCGAAACCGCCTGCCTCGTCGCCATGACCACATGGCGCGCGGGCTGGATGGACGATGCGCGCTGGCAGCGCACCTGCAAGACCCACGAACTCGAGGTGCTCTTGTTCAAATCCCAGATCGAACAGGGCTGGAAGGCCGCGCCATGACCCCCGCCGCATGGCGCGCCCGTTTCCGCGCGGGCGAAGTGCGCCAGACCGCAGCACTTTGCCCGGGCTACATGCAGGCAAACATCGCCATCATCCCCGCCGCATGGGCCGATGATTTCGAAGCCTTCCTGCGCGCCAATCCGGCAGCCTGCCCGATGCTCGCACGGGGGACGGCGGGCGAATGGGGCCTGCCCGCGCTTGGAGATTTCGACCTGCGCCACGACCTGCCGCTCTACCGCCTGTTCCGCAACGGCCAGGCCGTCGCCCGCGTGCAGGATGTGGCCGACCACTGGACCCCCGACATGACGGCCTTTGCCATCGGCTGCTCGCTCAGCTTCGAGGCGGCGCTGGTCGCAGCAGGCGTCTCGTTGCGCTGCCACGGGGCGGGGCGCAGTTGTTCGGCCTTCGACACCGCCATTCCCAACCACGCGGCAGGCGGCTTCGGTGGCAGGCTCGTCGTCTCGATGCGCGCCATTCCCGCCGATCAGGTCGCACTCGCCACCGTCATCACCAAGGCCCATCCCGAAACCCACGGCGCCCCCGTCCATGCGGGCGATCCCGCCGCCATCGGCGTCGACCTCACGCGCCCCATCGACGGAATCGGCCTGACCGATCTTCTGCCCGGCGAGGTTCCGGTTTTCTGGGCCTGTGGCGTGACGATGGAGCGCGCCATCGCCTCGGCCCGATTGCCCTTTGCCATCACCCACGCCCCCGGTCACATGCTGATCACCGATCATCGTCTGAAAGGCCTGACATGAGCGTCGTCGACATCTTCTTCAATCCCGACATCCTCTGGCGCTCGATCCCGATCCTGCTGCGGGGGCTTGCCAACACCATCCTGCTCGGCATCACCGCCATCGTGCTGGGCACGCTGCTCGGCCTTGGCCTCGCGATGGTGCGCCTTTACGCGATCCGCCCGCTGCAACTGCTCGCCATCGGATACACCGACCTCATGCGCGCCATGCCGGTGCTGGTGGTGCTGATCCTGATCTACTACGCGCTGCCCTTCGCGGGCATCGTGCTTTCCTCCTTTGCCGCTGCCGCCGTTGCCCTGTCGATGGTCTTTGCCGCCTATGCCGCCGAAGTGTTCCGCGCGGGCATCCAGTCGGTGCCCAAAGGCCAGTTCGAGGCGTCCGCCGCCCTTGGTCTCGGCTTCTGGTTGACCATGCGCAAGGTGGTCTACCCGCAGGCCATGCGCATCGTGATCCCGCCGCATGCCTCGAATTGCGTCAGCATCATCAAGGACACATCGCTCGCCTCGGTCGTCGCCATGTCCGACCTTCTCAAACAGGCGACCGACGCGCAGGCGCTTTTCGCCAACCCCACCCCGCTGATCGGTGCCGCACTGATCTATGTCGCCCTTCTCTGGCCGCTGGTGCGGCTGACCGGTTGGCTGGAGCATCGCTTCCAGCGCGCCTATATCCGCTAGGAAGACCCATGCAAGACGCCTATTTCCTCTATCACTCCATCGGCCAGTATCCCGGCAAGACCGAAGACCTCGCCCGTGCCATGACCGAATTCGCGGGGGTCTGGGGCGCCGCGAACGATGCGCAATGGGGCTATCTCTTGGGCGGGCGCGCGCGGTTCATCGACCGCTGGCGCGGCATCATCAACGCCCCCCAAGGCACGCTGACCACATCCGAAAGCGTGACGCAAAGCCTGCACATGCTGGTCACCGCCCTTCCGCCCGGACTGCTGCGCGGCAAACGCGTGCTGGTCGGCGCCGATTGCTTCCCCTCGAACCACTTCCTGCTGACCAGACTTGCCGAACGCATGGGATTTTCCCTCCATACCGTGCCCTTCCGCCAAGGCGCCGCCCATGTCGAGGACGAGGATTTCGCCGCCGCATGGGGGCCGGATGTCGGCCTTGCGCTGCTGACCTGGGTCTCGTCCACCACCTCGCACCGCATCGACCTTGCCGCCCTCGTCGCGCATGGCCGCAGCATGGGCAGCCTGATCGGGGTCGATATCACGCAGGCCGCCGGCCTTTTGCCCTTTGACGTGGCGGACCCTGCCGTCGATTTCACCATCTCGACCAGCCTGAAATGGATGTGCGGCACACCGGGGGCAGGGGTGCTGCATGTGGCCGAACCGCTGATCGCGCTGTGCCAACCCGAATTGCGTGGCTGGTTCAGTCAGGACAATCCCTTCAACTGGGACCTCGACCGTTTCGCCTATGCCCCCGACATCCGCCGTTTCGACAACGGCACCCCGGGATGCATGGCGGCCCTCGCCTCGCTTCCCGCGCTCGACTGGCACGCCAGCGCCGACCGCAAGGCCATCGCCGCGCAGAACCGCCGCCAGACCGCCCGCATCATCGCCGCCGCCGACGACCTGTCGCTGACCCTCGTCACCCCGCGCCCCGAAGCGCGTCGCGGCGGTTCGGTCATGCTGCGCATCGACCCGCCCGCGCCGCAAATCGTCGCCGCCCTGCGGGACGAGGGGATTTCGGCCGACTCGCGCGGCCAGACGCTGCGCCTCTCGCCCGGAATCGTCACCACCGATGACGGGGTCGAAACCCTCTGCGATGCGCTGCGCCGCCACCTGCGCCCCTGACCGCCCCCGCTTGCGGCATGAAAAACCCATCTTGACGCAAGCCTCCTTTCCGTGTCGCTGAACGCAAAGGGAGGAACCATCATGGCCGTCAGCTTCACCACCGACCGCATGCTCAATTTCGGCGATTGCGACATCTCGGGAACCGCCTACTACCCCGCCTACCTCAATATCCTGAACGGCGTGGTCGAAGAGTTCTGGACCCATATCGGCTATCCCTGGCACGAGATCATCTGGAAAGAGCGTTGGGGCACGCCCACCGTCCACCTGTCCTGCGACTTCTCGAAACCCTCGTTCTTCGGCGACCGCCTGACCTTCCGGCTGAGCGTGCTGAAGGTCGGCAAATCCTCGGTCCGCATCCGCCACACCGTCCATTGCGGTGCCGAGGACCGCTGGTCGGGCGAACAGGTGCTTGCCGCAAGCTGGCTCGACAAGCACACCTCGATGCCTTGGCCCGACGATGTGCGCGCGAAACTCGAAAGTTTCCTCGCCCCGTCACCTTCGGTCGAACATGTCCCCGTTCAGGCCCAGACCTGATCGGGATCGGGCAGGGGGATCGCCTCCAGCAGCTCGCGCGTATAGGCGGCTTTCGGGTCCGAAAACAGGTCGGCCGTCGCGCGGTCCTCGACGATCGCGCCCTGGTAAAGAACGATGGTCCGCTGGCACAGCCGGCGGATCACGCTCAGATCATGGCTGATGAACGCCAGCGTAAGCCCGAGGTCCGCCACCAGTTGTTCAAGCAGGTTCAGCACCTGCGCCTGTGACGAGACATCCAGCCCCGACACGATCTCGTCGGCCAGAATGAAATCCGGCGCGAGCGCGATGGCCCGCGCGATGCCGACCCGCTGGCGCTGCCCGCCCGAAAGCTCGTGCGGATAGCGCCCCGCAAAGCCCTGCGGCAGGCCCACATGGTCCAGCGCCCGCGCCACCCGCGCATCGACCCCGTCAAAACCGTGAAGCCGCATCGGCTCCGCGATGATCCGCCCCACGCGGTGGCGCGGGTTCAGGCTGCTCATCGGATCCTGAAAGATCATCTGGAACCGCCGCCGCAGCGGGCGCAACTCGGCCTCGGGCAGATGGGTGATATCGGTCCCGTCAAACCGGATGCTGCCGCCCGAAGGCTCCAAAAGCCGCACCAGCGCCCGCCCCAGCGTCGATTTTCCCGATCCCGAGCCGCCGACGATCCCGACCACCGCCCCCTTGGGAATGGTGAAATCCAGCCCCTTCAGAATCTCGAGCCGTGGCGCAGCCCCCAGCAAGGGCTTCCGCGTCATATCCGCCAGCGACAGGCGCAGGTCCGTGATGGTGTAAAGATCAGCCATGTCCGCCCCTGTCCGCCGCCGCCACCTCGGCCCGCACGGCCTCGATCACCGCATCGGGAACGGGGGTCAGGCTGGCCATCGGGTCGGTGTATTTCGGTGTGGCGGCCAGCAAAGCCGCCGAATAGGCATGTTTCGGCGCGGCAAAGAAATCGCGCACCCGAGCATCCTCGACCACCATGCCTGCGTAAAGCACGCTCAGCGACTGGCACACCTTCGACACCACGCCCAGATCATGCGTCACGAACAGCAGCGCCGTGCCATGCCGCGCCTGCATTCCCGCGATCAGCTTCAGGATCTGCTTCTGCACCGTCACATCCAAAGCGGTCGTCGGCTCGTCCGCGACGATCAGCTTCGGCTCGGCGGCAAAGGCGCTGGCGATCAGGATGCGCTGCCGCATCCCTCCCGACAATTCGTGCGGATAGTTCCGCAACACCCGCTCGGGCTCGGGTATCTGCACCTCTGCCAGCAATTCGCGCGCGCGCGCCTCGGCGCGGCCCCGTTCCCAGCCCAGAATATCGACCAGACGGTCGGTGATCTGCCCCCCGATCCGGCGCGAGGGGTTCAGCGCCGTCAGCGGGTCTTGCGGGATCAGCGCCGCCGTGGCCCCGATCCGCCTGCGCCGCTCGGCCGGGGGCAGCGCCAGCAGGTCCACCCCGTCAAGCCGGATCTCCCCGCCCGTCACCTCGACCGATCCGGGCAGGATGCCCAGAACCGCCTTGCCGATCATCGACTTGCCGGCCCCGCTTTCGCCGACCAGCCCCCGCACCTCTCCCGCCGCCACATCGAGCGAGACGCGCCGCAACAGCGGCGGGCCGCCCTTCAACCGCACCGACAATTCGCGAATGGACAGAAAGCTCATCGCAGCACCGGATCGAAGCGGTCCTTCAACCCTTCGCCCAACTGGCTGAAGGCCAGCACCGTCAGAAACAGCGTGACCAGCGGAAAGACCAGCACCCACCACGCCTGATGCACCGATGTCCGCCCCTCGGCGATCATCCCGCCCCATGTCGGATCATCGGTCGCAATCGACAGGTTCACGAAAGACAGGATCGCCTCGACGATCACCGCAATCCCCATTTCAAGCGTCAGCAGCACGACGATGGTCGGCAGCACGTTCGGCAGTATCTCGCGCACCATCGTCCCCAACCGTCCCCGCCCCGCCACGCGGGCCGAGGCCACGTAATCCATCGCACCCTGCGCCATCGCCTCGGCCCGCACCACGCGGGCAAAGCGCGTCCAGTCGATCACCACGATGGCAAGGATGATCGAGAACAACCCCGGCCCCAGAACCGCAATCAGCAGGATCGAGAACAGCACCGGCGGAAAGGCCATCCAGATGTCGATGAAGCGCGAGATCACCAGATCGACCCAGCCGCGCAGAAACCCAGCCATCAGCCCCAATGTCGCCCCGACGATGCAGGTGATCGTTCCCGCGACAAGCGCCACGCTCAGTGCCACCCGAACGCCATAAAGGATGCGGCTCAGCACATCGCGGCCCAGACTGTCGGTGCCCAAAAGATACCCCGGCTCCGCCCCTGCCACCCAAAAGGGCGGCAAACGGCCAAGGAACAGGTCCTGCGCCAGCGGGTCCTTGGGCGCGATCCACGGCGCAAAGACCGCGATCACGCAAAGCAAGCCCAGCCATCCCGCCGAAAGCCAAAGCCGCGCCCCGGCACGGCGGCGCACCATGCTGCGTCCGTCAAGCATGGCGCAACCTCGGGTTCAGCGCGGCGTAAAGCAGATCGACGATCAGGTTCACGCCGGTAAAGATCACCGCGAACAGGATCACGATCCCCTGGATCAGCGGCAGGTCGCGGTTGATCACCGCATCGATGGCCATGTTGCCAAGCCCCTCATAGGAAAACAGCCGCTCGATGATCACCGTGCCGCCGATCAGAAAGGTGAACTGCACGCCCACCAGCGTCAGCGTGGGCAGCACCGCATTGCGCAATGCCTCGCGCAGGATCACATGGTTTTCGCCATAGCCTTTGGTGCGGGCCAGCGTCACGTAATCCAGATGCATCGTCTCTTTCAGGCTTTGCTTCAGCAACTGCCCGATGATCGCCGCCAGCGGAACAGCCAGCGCCAGCGCGGGCATCAGCATATGGCTCACGATATCCAGCCACAGGTCGAAGCGCAGGCGGATCAGGCTTTCGAACAGGTAGAAATTGGTGGTGAAGGGCAGTTCCAGCGACGGCGTCACCCGCCCCGAGATGTGGAACACCGGCACCAGCACCCCGAACAGCAGGATCAGCACCAGCCCCCACAGGAAGTCGGGCACCGAAAGCGCCATTCCGTTTGCAATGTCGATCGCCCCCTCGACCCGCGTGCCGCGCCGGCGCGTGCCGGTCAGCGCGGCCACCCCGCCGATGACCACCGCCATCACCAGCGCCATGACCGACAGTTCGAGCGTTGCGGGCAGGCGTCCCAGCACCAGCCCAAGCACCGGCTGCCGCGTGGTGATCGAGGTGCCGAAATCTCCCTGCAACACGCCCCCCGCCCAGATCAGGAACTGCGCGGGCAAGGGCTTGTCCAGACCGTAAAGCGCGGTCAACGCCGCCACATCCGCCTCGGTCGCACCGGGCGGCAGCATCATCGCGATCGGATTGCCCGGCACAACGCGGATCACGAAGAACACGATGACGGCCACGCCGACCAGCGTCACCGCCGTCGTCACAAGCCGCAAAAGAAAGACCCGTAAAAGCTGCATCCGCCCCATCCCCCCGCACGGCTATGGCGGGGCAGGGGCCTTGCCCCCCAGTTTCTGTCGTCAGATATCCCGCAGGGGTGCCGGGGGGCGCAAAGCCCCCCGGCCCTTGTCGCAAAAGCCCCGTCAGGCGCGCTTCATCAGATGCGGCAGCAGCGCACCCGAGGCATGCGGCGTCACCACCACGCCCGGCGCGTGCAGGATCGGCTGCACATATTGCAGCAACGGGATCACCAGCGCGTTCTCGGCGATGAACTTGTCCACCGCCTTCCAGCCTGCGATGCGCTTGGCCTCGTCGGCCTCGCCCCACAGGGGGCCGATCATCCCGATCAGATCCTCGCCATCCCAGACCGAGTGGGGCGAGGGGCCGAACATCGCGAAACCGGTCGACGTGGTCGGGTCGCCCACCGAATTGCCCCAGTTGTAAAAGGCCGCGGGGGCCAACTGGTCGGCGGCGCGCAACTCGTAGTGCTTCGCGATCTCGTAGACCTCGATCTCGGCCTCGATCCCGACCTTGCGCCACAGCCCGACGATGGCCTGCACCATTTCGTAATCCTTGGGCTTGAAGCCCTTGGTCGTCTGGATCTTGAACTTCACCGGATTGTCGACGCTGTACCCCGAGGCCGCCAGCAGCTCGACCGCCTTCTCGGGGCTGTATTCCACCGTGATCGACGGGTCATAGGCATCGTATTCCGGCGTCTCGAGCGTGTCGATCTTCACGCCATAGCCCGACAGCAGCCGGTCGATGATGGTCTGCTTGTCCACCGCATGGGCGGCGGCCTTGCGGACATTGGGGTCCAGCATCACGTCGATGTCGTTCAGGAAGATCATCCCGATATCCGAAATCGGCGCGGCCACGCCGGCCAGCGGGCCACCCTTCAGACGGTCGTATTCCTCATAGGGCATTTCCAGCGTGACATGGCTGTTGCCCGATTCCACCTCGGCCACCCGTGCGGCGGCATCGGGCACGAACTTGATGGTCACGGTGTCGAAATCGGGCTTGCCGCCCCAGTAATTGGCGTTGGCCTTCAGGCGGACAAAGGCGTTGCGCTCGAATTTCTCGACCATATAGGGGCCGGTCCCGATCGGGGCGGCCTCGAAGCCTTCGGCGCCGACCTTTTCGTAATAGGCTTTCGGCAGGACATATCCGGTCAGGAAATACATCCACTTGAAGATCGTCGGGTCGAACTGCTTCACATCGGCGGTGACGGTGTTGCCCTCGACCACGAAATTGGTCAGCGATCCCCAGACGAAGTTGATCGGGTTTCCGGTTTCCGGATTGGCGGCCCGCTCCAGCGACCAGGCCACGTCTTCGGCGGTAAAGGGCGAGCCGTCATGCCAGGTCACGCCCTCGCGCACGGTCATCTTGACCTTGCTCCGGTCCTCGTTCCAGCCCCATTCCGTCAGCAAGCCCGGCGCGGGTTTCAGGTCGGGCTGTTGCAGGATGAACTGGTCGAACACCGACTGGTAGAGCCCCTGAATCGTCGGGTTCACCGCGCTCGGCCCCACCGTCGGGTCCCACGAGGGCAGGGTGACGTTATAGGCGATCACCAGTTCCTCGATGGCCTGCGCATTGGCCGGAAGGCCGATGGCCCCCGCCGCAACGCCAGCGGCCGAAATCTTCATCAAGCTGCGTCTGCTGAGTTTCATGGTCGTTTCCCTGTGGATGGTTCTTGTTGTTTTGGTTGTGTTGCTTGGTCGAACTCTATCACGCTCCGGCAAGCCGTTGCGCCAAAAGAAATCCGGGGTTTGCCCCGGTTCCTGCACCCGGCCAGACCGCAGCCCCCGTCAGGTGCAGATTGCCCAGCGGTGTCGATCCGTTGGCATGGCCGCGCGCGGGCCGGAACAGGAAGTGCTGCCCCAGATGGTGGCTGCCGCAAACCTGGTCTCCGCCGATCAGGTTGGGATTCTCGGTCTCGAATTCCACAGGCGTGACAATGCGTTGCCCGATGATCTTCGCGCGCGTTCCCGGCGCATGTGCCTCGAGGATGTCAAGCACCCGCCCGGCAAAGGGGGCCGCCGCATCGGCCCAGTCGCGCGCCGCGATCTTGCCCGCAGCGTCCCCCTTGATCGCCGCCGGGGCCATCCGCACCTGCACCCAAAGCGTGTGCTTGCCCGCCGGGGCGCGGCTTGCATCGACGCTGGTCGGCTGGCCCACGACCAGAATGGGCTCGTCCGGCAGCATCCCCGCCTGCGCCTGCGCATAGGTCCGCGCCATCTGGTCAAGGCTCGGCGCGATATGGACATAGGCATAAGACCGCAGCGCCGCCCCCGCCCGCCAGTCGGGCAGGTCCGACAGCGCAAGGTGGATCATCATCGTCCCCGGCGCATGGTGAAACGCCGCCATCGCCGCATCGAAACGCGGCTCGACCGGCCCCGTCAGCGCGGCAAGGTTCCTCGGCGCCACACCCGCGATCACGGCTTTCGCGGCCGCAATCCTGCGCCCGTCCGCCAGTTCGATGCCCGTGGCCTTGCCGTTCGACTGCACCACCCTCGCAACCCTGACCCCGCATTCCACGGCGCCGCCACGGGCGCGAATGGCCGCGACCAGCGCCGATATGATGGTATCGGCCCCGCCTTGCCCCAGCACCATGCCAAAGGCCTGCCCCGCCATCCCCTCGAGATAGGGAAAGATCGCGCCGCCCGCGATGTCGGGCGCATAATCCAGATGCATCCCCCACGCGCCCAGCATCGCCTTGACGCGATCGTCGGTAAAGGTTTCGTCAAGAAAGGCGCGGGGCGAGGACAGCAGGAACCGCGCCATGTCCAGCGTGCCCGCAACGCCCTTGGCACGAATCGTTTTGAACATGAAATATGCAAGCGCACGCATCTTCATCGGGCTGCCCAAAAGCCCGAACAGATGCGGCGCCTCGGCGCCGAAGCCCGCGCAAAGCCGCTGCCACACGGCGGCATCGGGTGGGGAAAGCGCCGATATCGCGGCCATCGTTTCGGCCATGTCGGTGGACACGCCCACCCATGACCCGTCCGGAAAGCTTGACGCAAAGGGGCGCGCCACCGGAACAAAGGCGCAGCCATGCCGTTGCAGTTCAGCCCCGTGCGCCTTGAAAAACGGGCTTCCCGCGAAAAGCGACAGATTCATCGCCGCCCAGTCGTGGCGAAAGCCGGGCAGGGTGTATTCGCCGGTCTTGACCGCGCCACCCGCGGTCGCGGCCCCCTCGAACACGCCGACCCGCCAGCCCTTCGATGCCAGATGCAGCGCAGCGGCAAGGCCGTTATGCCCGGCCCCGATCACGACCGCATCAAAGCTATCGGACATCGTATTCCCCGTTTCGTTTCGACGGGATATTTGCAAATGCATTTAAATCTGTCTAGCATGATTCCACAGACCCCGCACAATCGGCGCCAGCCCGGAAAGACCGCAGCGGGATGCACAACGGATGCACGGGCGAAAACAGCTTCGCACCGTTCCACAGGGAGAGTGAATGATGACCTCAGCCGCAGTTCTTACGTCCCTCGCAGGGATGATCGCCTCGGGCGGGATCGAAGTCGTGGATTGCACGGGCGTTCTTGGCCCCGACACCCCGCTTCTGAAACTGCCGCCGGATTTCGCCAAGGACACCCCCAAGATCGAGATCCACACCATTTCCAACTATGACCAGAACGGCCCCTTCTGGGCGTGGAACTGGCTCAAGCTCGGCGAGCATTCCGGCACCCATTTCGACGCGCCGCATCACTGGATCACCGGCAAGGATTATCCCGACGGCTACACCGACACGCTTGACGTGCAGCGCCTCGTCGCCCCCGTCAACGTGCTGGACTTCGCCGCCGAATGCGCCGCCAACCCCGACTTCCTGCTCACCATCGACCATGTGAAGGCATGGGAGGCCAAGCATGGCGCGATCAACGCCGGCGAATGGGTGGTGCTGCGTTCGGACTGGGACAAGCGCGCCCATGACGAAGACCTGTTCCTGAACGCCGATGCCACCGGCCCCCACACCCCCGGCCCGACCGCCGAGGTCATCGAATATCTGATGTCGAAAAAGATCGTCGGCTGGGGCAGCCAGTGCATCGGCACCGATGCGGGGCAGGCGGGGGGCATGACGCCGCCGTTCCCGGCGCACAACCTCTTGCACAAGAACAACTGCTTCGGCCTTGCCAGCCTTGCCAACCTCGACAAGCTGCCCGCCAAGGGGGCGATCCTGATCGCGGCGCCGCTCAAGATCAAATCCGGCACCGGCTCGCCCATTCGCGCGCTGGCCCTCGTGCCCCGGGGCTGATCCATGCAGCCGGATCACGTCATCATCGGATCGGGCATCAACGCCTTGGTCGCGGGCGCCCTGCTCGCGATCAAGGGCAAGCGCGTGTTGATGCTGGAACGCAACGACGTGATCGGCGGTTGCCTGCGGACCGAGGAACTGACCCTGCCGGGGTTCCGCCATGACACGATGGCGGCAACTTGGGTCTTGTTCATGACCTCGCCCGCAGGGGCCGCACTCGGGCCGCATCTGGCGCGGCACGGGTTCGAATATTGCCACAGCGCCCGCCCCACGGCCGTCTTGCGCCCCGATGGCTCGGCGCTGGTGCTGACGATGGACCGCGCCGCCAATGTCGCGGCCTTCGACGCCCTCGCCCCGGGCGACGGCGCGCGCCATGCCGCCGATGCGGGCGGGGTCGAGACCGATGCCCCCTTCCTCTTCTCCATCCTCGGCGGCGATCTCTGGAGCTGGCCCACGCTGAAACTCCTTGTCTCGCAGGCGCGCAAGCGCGGGGTGCGCGGGCTTGCCGCCTGGTTCGGCTCGGCGCTCGCGCCGGCGCGGGGATGGCTGGAAACCGGCTACCAAAGCCCGCTCGTGCAGGCGCTTTTCGCCCCTTGGGTCCTGCATTGCGGCCTGACACCCGAAAGCACCTATTCCGGCCAGATGGGCAAGGTCATCGCCTTCGCGCTGGAAGCCGCAGGCGCGCCCGTCGTCAAGGGCGGCTCGGCCCGCGCCGTCGCGGCCTTCCGCGCGCTGATCGAGGAGAAGGGCGGCACCTTCCGAACCGGCGCCGATGTCGAGCGTATCACCGTCAACGATGGCCGCGTGACCGGCGTCACCCTTGCGGGGGGCGAGGTGATCACCTGCGCCTCGGTCCTCGCCTCGGTCACGCCGGGACAGCTTGCCAACCGTCTGCTCGGCCCGGCCGCCAGCCCCGCCACCCGCACGGCGGCACAGGGCTTCCGGCACGGGCGCGGCAACTTCCAGCTTCACTACGCGCTCGACCGCGCCCCCGAATGGCTCTCGCCCGGCCTTGACGACGTGGCGCTGATCCATCTGGCCGACGGCATCGATTCCGTCTCGAAATCCGCGAACGAGGCCGAACGCGGCCTGCTGCCCGAAGCTCCGACCATCTGCGTGGGCCAGCCCCACCGCCTCGACCCGTCGCGCTGCCCCGGGGGCAAGGCCATTCTCTGGCTGCAAATTCCCGACGCGCCGCGCGTGGTCAAAGGCGACGCGCGCGGCGAGATCGCAACCGACGGCACATGGACCGACACCCTGCGCGAGGCCTTTGCCGACCGGATCGAAGCGATCCTGTCGCGCCACATCAAGGATTTCGCCGCGATCAAGCTGGCCCGCCGCGCCCATTCGCCCGCCGACCTCGAGGCGATGAACATCAACCTCGTGGGCGGCGACCCCTACGGGGGCCTGTGCAGCATCGACCAGTTCTTCCTGTTCCGCCCCTTTGCCGCGGCGCCCGACCTGCCGCGCGGGCTGGTGCAGATCGGCGCCTCGACCCATCCCGGTCCCGGCCTCGGCGGCGGCTCGGGCTTCCTTGCGGCGAAAAGGCTGGGCGCATGACCGACCAAAGCCCCGCCAAACCGCCGCCCACCGATACCCGCCTCGGCGAGATCGGCCTGTCGAACTATGCGCCCTATCTGATGAACCGCATCATGGGCCGCTACAACGCCTCGCTGCGCGACGAGATGGCCGATCTGGGCCTGTCCACGCCCAAGATGCGCGCGCTTGCGGTTCTGTCGGTGATCGACGCGCCGCTGATCCGCGAACTGGCCGTCTATGCGGTCGTCGAACAATCCACCCTGTCGCGCGCCCTTGACCAGTTGGCCGCCGAAGGGCTGATCCGGCGCGAGGCGGATGCCACAGACAGCCGCGCCACCCGCGTCTTCATCACCGAAGCGGGCCGCACCACCTTTGAAACCCTCTGGCCCCGCATGGCCGAAAGCTACGCCCGCATGTTCAAGGGCATAGACGAGGCCGAACGCCGCGCCTTTGTCGGCACGCTGCAAAAGATGCTGGCCAATATCCGCAAACACGAGATCTGACGGGAACATCATGGCCGAACGGTCCTTCAAGGCGGAAGTCGAAGATCTGCGCCTCGGCGCGGGCGAAACCTTTACGGGCGAAGGCATCCTTGCCATCACCAAGGCTCTTTTGGAGAACGGCGTGGGCTATGTCGGCGGCTATCAGGGCGCGCCGATCAGCCACCTGATGGACGTTCTGGCCGATGCCGAGGAACTGCTTGCCGAACTCGGCGTGCGCTACGAGGCCAACGCCAACGAGGCCGCGGCCGCCGCCATGCTGGCGGCCTCGGTGCATTACCCGATCCGCGGGGCCGTGACGTTCAAGGGCTCGGTCGGGGTCAACGTGGCCTCTGACGCGCTGGCGAACCTTGCCTCCTCCGGCGTCAACGGCGGCGCTCTCATCATCGTGGGCGAGGATTACGGCGAAGGCTCCTCGATCATGCAGGAACGCAGCCACGCCTTTGCGATGAAATCGCAGTTCTGGCTCTTGGACCCGCGCCCGAACCTGCCCTGCATCACCAAGGCCGTAAAGGACGGGTTCGAGCTGTCCGAAGCCTCGAACACCCCCGTCATGCTGATGGTGCGCATCCGCTCGTGCCACGTGACGGGGTCGTTCACCACCCGCGACAACAAGCGCCCCGCGCTTTCGGTGCGCGAGGCGCTGTCGAACCCGCAATCCGATTTCGCCCGCGTCGTCCTGCCGCCCATGTCCTTTGCCCATGAACAGGACAAGGTCAGGAACCGCTGGCCCGCCGCCGAACGCTTCATCCTCGACCACAAGCTGAACGAGATGTTCGGCCCCGAGAAAGCCCCCCTCGGCATCATCCTGCAAGGCGGCATGTACAACGGCGTGATCCGTGCCCTGCAACGGCTTGGCCTTGCCGACCTTTTCGGCAATACGCAGGTGCCGCTTTACGTCCTGAACGTCACCTATCCGCTGGTGTCCTCGGAATTCCACGCCTTTTGCCAAGGCAAGGACCACATTCTCGTGGTCGAGGAAGGCCAGCCCGAATTCATCGAACAGCAACTGTCCACCTTCCTTTACCGGCAGGGATCGTCGCTGCGCCTGCACGGCAAGGACATCTTCCCGATGGCGGGGGAATACACCGGTCAGGTCATGCTCGACAGCATCGCCGCCTTCCTGAAACAGGCCGCCCCCGAGATGTTGCCCGCCCTTGTCCGCGCCCCGAACGAGGACAAGCCCCGGATCCCCGATCTGACCAAGACCGTCCCGATCCGTCCGCCCGGCTTTTGCACCGGCTGTCCGGAGCGGCCGATCTTTGCCGCGATGAAGCTGGTGCAAAAGGAAACCGGCAAGCTCCAGATCACCGCCGATATCGGCTGCCACCTCTTCGGCTCGCTTCCGCCGTTCGAGGTGGGCGGTGCCACGATGGGCTATGGCCTCGGCCCCGCCGCCAATGCGGCCTTCGACGGCGGCGGCGAACGGCGGCCCGTGTCGATCATCGGCGACGGCGGTTTCTGGCACAACGGGCTGTCATCCTCGTTCACCAACATGGCCTTCAACAAATCCGATGGCGTGGCGGTGATCGTCGACAACTACTACTCTGCCGCGACCGGCGGGCAGGACATCATGTCGTCGCGCGCCGACAACCCGACCAAGGCGACCAAGCACCCGATTTCCAAGGCCTTGCGCGGCATCGGCATCGACTGGGTGCGCGAGGTGGACCGCACCTATGACGTGGGCCACATGCGCGACGTGCTGCGCGAGGCGCTGACCACCGACACCCCCGGCCCCAAGGTGATCGTCGCCTCGTCGGAATGCATGCTCAACAAGCAGCGCCGCGAAAAGCCGCTGGCGCAACAGGCGATCCGCGAGGGCCGCCGCGTCGAGGCCCCGCGCTTCGGCGTCGACGAAGACATCTGCACCGGCGACCACGCCTGCATCCGCCTGTCGGGCTGCCCGTCGCTCTCGCTCAAGCGGCTTGACGACCCGCTGCGCGACGACCCTGTCGCCAGCATCGACCAGTCCTGCGTCGGCTGCGGCAACTGTGGCGAGGTGGCCGATGCCGCCGTGCTTTGCCCTTCGTTCTACCGCGCCGACGTGGTCCACAACCCGACCCCGTGGGAAAAGCGCCTCGCCACGTGGCGCGGCCGCATCATCGGCTGGCTGCAAGCCCGCCGCGCCGCCAAGCGCCTGTCATTCGAGGTTCCGGCATGACCCTGCACGAAGGCTTTACCCCGCGCCCCGATGCCGCCCTTGGCGGGATCATCAAGCTTGCCATCCTCGCCGTGGGCGGGCAGGGCGGCGGGGTGCTGACCGGCTGGATCGAAGCCGTCGCCCGCGCCAACGGCTATGCCGCGCAGGCAACCTCGGTCGCGGGCGTGTCGCAGCGCACGGGGGCCACGGTCTATTACGTCGAAATGGCCCCGATGCCCGCCGATGGCGCGATGCCGGTCTTTTCGCTGCAACCCGCCGCGGGCGATGTCGACATCATGGTGACCGCCGAAATGATGGAGGCGGGCCGCTCGATCATCCGCGGTTTTGTAACACCCGACCGCACCACGCTCATCACCTCGACCCACCGCGCCTTGGCCGTGTCGGAAAAGATGGTCCCCGGTGACGGAATCGCCGACAGCGACGAGGTGATGGCCGCCGCCGCCATCGCCGCGCGCCGCTTCATCGCCGCCGATTTCGACCGTCTGGCCATTGCCAACGGGTCGGTCATTTCCGCCTCGCTTCTGGGCGCACTCGCAGGGTCGGGGGCGCTGCCCTTCGGGCGCGACGCCTATGAGGCCGCCATCCGCGCGGGCGGCAAGGGCATCGAAGGCTCGCTCCGCGCCTTTGCCGCAGGCTTCGAGGCCGCACAGGCCCCGCAGCAACAGGACGAACCCGCCGCCCCTCCCAAGGCACCGGTCGCCAAAGGCCCCGCCGCCCTGCTGGCGCAGTGGCACAGGCTTCAGTCCCGCGTGGCCGCCTTGCCCGCGCCCGTGGCCGAACTTGCCCTGCCGGGCCTGCAAAAGGTGGTCGGCTTCCAGAACCTTGCCTATGGCGAAACCTACCTTGCCCGCCTCGATGCCGTTCTGGCACAGGACGATCCGGCCCTTGGCCATGCCCTGACGCGCGAGGCTGCGAAATACATCGCCAATGCGATGGCCTATGACGATGTGATCCGCGTGGCCGACCTGAAAACCCGTGGCAGCCGCAGCGCCCGCATCGCCCGCGAAATGGGCCTGCGCGACCAGAACGTGCTGCAACTGACCGAATTCTTCCACCCCCGTGCCGAAGAGATTGCCGGCCTTCTGCCCGCCCGCCTTGGCGCAAGGGTGCAGGCCGATCCCAAGTGGATGTCCCGCCTGACCCGCTGGTTCGACAAGGGCCGCCGCCTGCGCAGCGACAGCCTGACCGCCTTTGTCACGCTCTACCTGATCGGCGGTCTGCGCTTCTGGCGTCCGCGCACCCTTCGCCACGCGCAAGAGGTGGCCCATCTCGACCGCTGGCTTGCGCTGGCCCTTGGCTACCGCGCCACCGATTACGCGCTCGCGGTCGAGGTCATACGCTGCCGCCGCCTCGTCAAAGGCTATTCCGACACCCATGCGCGCGGCCTGTCGAAATTCGACCGCGTGATCGACGCCATCGCCCTTGTGGCCGGCCGCGACGATGCCGCCGACTGGGCGCGCCGCCTGCGTGAAGCCGCGCTCAGGGATGAAGAGGGCAAGGCGCTCGACGGCGCGATCCAGACGATCCGCAGTTTCGCCTAGGCCAGCAGTTTCGCCTAGGCCAGCAGTTTCGCCTAGGCCAGCAGTTTCGCCTAGGCCAGCAGCGGCGACAGGTCGTAGCGCCCGCGCAGGGCAGGGGGGGCGGATGCCGCCAGACCTGCCAGCGTGGCGCGGACCGCCGCGCGCCCCTGCGCTTGCAGCATGGCGAAGGGCCCGCGCGGAAAGTTCAGGCCCAGCGTCAGGCCCGTGTCGATATCCCCGGCGCTGACGCCGCCTTCGGCCAGCAGCCAACCCGCCTCGTTCACCAGCGTGGCCTCGATCCGCAGGGCGATCTGCGCCGCATCCGCAGGCGGCGCAACCGCCCCCGAGGGATAGACGAACCCCGCCCCCGATTTGCGTCCCAGACGCCCCGCCGCCACCTGTTCGCGCAGCGCGGCAAAGACATGATAGCGCGGATGCCCGCCCATCGCCGCCGCCAGCCCCTCGGTCGCGGCAAGGTTGATGTCGGCCCCGATCAGGTCGATCAGGCCAAAGGGGCCGATCCTGTAGCCCGCAGCCACCATCGCCGCATCCACCTCGGCCGCGCCGCGCCCTTCCGCAAGCAGGGCCAGCGCCTCGCCGTAAAAGGGCCGCGCGCAGCGGTTGACGATGAAACCGGGGCGGTCGGGTGCGGCGATGACCACCTTGCCCGCCGCTTCGGTCACGCGGCGGGCCAGATCGATCGCCGCCGCATCGCTGCCCGCGTGGCCGATCACCTCGACCAGTTTCATCACCGGCGCGGGGTTGAAGAAATGCAACCCCACCAGCCGTTCGGGCCGCGCCATGCCCCTGGCGATCTCGGCTACCGGAATGGACGAGGTGTTGGTCGCCATGACCGCCCCGCCCGATCCGGCCTCGAGTGCGGCAAAGACCGCCCGCTTCACCTCGATCCGCTCGACCACCGCCTCGACCGCCAGCATCACGGGGCCGATCTCTCCGGCGCTCTCGACCACCGTCACCCGCGCCAGCAGCGCATCGCGTGACGCGCCGCTCAACGCGCCCTTGGCGACGCGCGGGGCCAGCGCCTCGGCCAGCCGCGCAAGGGCGCTGTCGCGCATGGCGGGCGCGGCATCGGTGACCCGCACCTCATGCCCCGCCGCCGCGAAAACCTGCGCGATGCCAAGGCCCATCGCCCCCAGACCGACAACCCCGATCATGCGCCCCTGAACTCCGGTTTGCGCTTTTCGCGAAAGGCGCGGATCCCCTCGGCCTTGTCGGCACTGTCCAGAAGCGCCTCGAACGCCGCCCGCTCGGCCTGCAAGGCAAGGCCCGCTTCGTCGCCCGCGACCAGCGCCCGCTTTGCCGCCATCAGCGCCAGCGGCGCGCGCGCCGCAAGCTTCCCTGCCAGATCTGCGGCCAACGGGCCTGCATCGCCCTCGGCCAGATAGGCCGCAATGCCCCAGTCCCGCGCGGTGGCGGCGTCGATGACCTCGCCCGTCAGCACCATCCGCGCAGCCCGCGCCCGACCGGCCAGCGCCAGCAACCGCTGCCCGCCCCCCGCTCCGGGGATCAGGCCAAGGTTCGTCTCGGGCAGGCCAAGCCGCGCCGACTGGCCCAGCACCATGATATCGGCCATCAGCGCCAGCTCGAACCCGCCCCCCAGCGCAAAGCCGTCAACCTCGGCAAGCAGCGGCTTGGGAAAGGCCCGTATCGCCGCCCAATGCGCCTTGCGCGGATCGGCGGCGCCCTCGGCGGCCGATTTCCCCTCGATCTCGCCGATGTCGGCCCCTGCCGCGAAATGCCCGCCAGCCCCCGCAAGCACCGCCACCCGGCAGGCGGCATCTTCCGCCAGCCGCGTCAAGGCAGCCGCGATTTCGGCCAAAAGCGCGGTATTCAAGGCGTTTCGCGCCTCGGGCCGGTCCAGCACAAGCCGCACCCAGCCCGCATGTTGTTCGATCTGCAATCCCATGCGCCCATCATCCGCGCGGCCGGATAAATTTCAAGCCCATAAATTTCAAACTTGAAATTGTTTTGCGACAGTGCCAGCCTAATTCCAGCGATGCAGCCATCCTGCGTCAGGAAAAGGATACGGGCCATGAAGATTCTCTGCCTCGGCGGCGGCCCCGCCGGTCTTTACTTTGCCATCTCGATGAAGCTGCGCGATCCCGCGCACCAGATCACCGTGCTGGAACGCAACCGCGCCAACGATACCTTCGGCTGGGGCGTGGTGCTGTCTGACGACGCGCTCGGGCGGATGCAGAAGAACGACCCCGTTTCCACCCGGTCCATCCGCGACCACTTCGCCTATTGGGACGACATCGCCGTGGTCCACGACGGGGTGCGCAACGTCTCGGGCGGGCACGGCTTTGCAGGCATCGGGCGCAAGCAATTGCTGATCCTGCTGCAAGCCCGCGCCCGCGAGCTGGGCGTCGACCTCAGGTTCGAGACCGAATTCAAATCCGCCGAAGAATATCGCCGCGACTATGATGTCGTCGTGGCCTGCGACGGCATCAACTCGGCCGTGCGGCGCGAATACGAAGCCACCTTCCAGCCCGACATCGACATGCGCCTGTGCAAATTCGTCTGGCTCGGCACGCATCAGAAATTCGACGACGCCTTCACCTTCATCTTCGAGAACACCGAACACGGCTGGGTCTGGGCACACGCCTACCAGTTCGACGACTCGACCGCGACCTTCATCGTCGAATGCACGCAAGAGACATGGGACCGCTGGGGTTTCGACGCCATGTCGAAAGAGGACACGGTCGAAACCTGCCGCAAGATCTTTGCCAGCCACCTTGGCGGGCACGAGCTGATCTCGAACGCCGCCCATCTGCGCGGATCGGCGGTCTGGATGAACTTCCCCCGCGTGGTCTGCAACACATGGTTCCACGAAAACGTGGTCCTGATGGGCGATGCCGCAGCGACGGGGCACTTTTCCATCGGCTCGGGCACCCGCCTCGCCCTCGACAGCGCGATCGCGCTGGCCGACTACCTGCAATCCGAACCCACCCTGCAAGCCGCCTTCCAGCGCTATCAGGACGAACGGCGGGTCGAGGTGTTGCGCCTGCAATCGGCGGCCCGCAACAGCCTTGAATGGTTCGAGCAGGTCGAACGCTATCTCGACATGCCGCCGATGCAATTCGCCTATTCCCTGCTGACCCGCAGCCAGCGCATCAGCCATGAAAACCTGCGCCTGCGCGACCCAGAATGGCTGCGCAGGGCCGAAGACTGGTTCGCCGAACAGGCGGGGGGTGAAAAGGGCCGCGCCCCGATGTTCGCCCCCTTCCGGCTGCGCGACATGGCGCTGCAAAACCGCATCGTCGTCTCGCCCATGGCGCAATACAAGGCCGTGGATGGCTGCCCGACCGACTGGCACTTCGTCCATTACGCCGAACGCGCCAAGGGCGGCGCGGGGCTTGTCTACACCGAAATGACCTGCACCAGCGCGCAGGGGCGCATCACCCCCGGTTGCCCCGGCCTTTACGCCCCCGAACACGAAGCCGCATGGAAGCGCCTGACCGATTTCGTCCATGCCGAGACGCAGGCCAAGATCTGCTGCCAGATCGGCCACGCGGGCCGCAAGGCCAGCACGCAGGTCGGCTGGGAGGAGGGCGACGCCCCGCTTCCCTCGGGCAACTGGGAGATCATCGCCCCCTCGGCCCTGCCGTGGTCGCCCCGAAACGCCGTCCCGCGCGAGATGACGCGCGCCGACATGGAGGCCGTCACGCAGGAATTCGTCGATGCCACCCTGATGGCGAAACGCGCGGGCTTCGACATGGTCGAACTGCACGCCGCCCACGGCTACCTTCTGTCCTCCTTCATCTCGCCGCTGTCGAACAGGCGCAGCGATGCCTATGGCGGCAGCCTTGACAACCGCATGCGCTGGCCGCTCGAGGTGCTGGCCGCCATGCGCGCCGCATGGGGCGAGGAAAAGCCGATCTCGGTGCGCATCTCGGCCACCGACTGGGCCGGACCCGACGGCGTGACACCCGCCGAAGCGGTCGAGATCGCACGGATGTTCGCCGCAGGCGGCGCCGATATCATCGACGTCTCGGCAGGCCAGACCTCGACCGAAGCAAGGCCCGTCTACGGCCGCATGTTCCAGACCCCGTTCAGCGACCGCATCCGCAACGAGGCGGGGCTGGCCACGATGGCGGTGGGCAACATCACCGAACCCGATCACGTGAACTCGATCCTGCTTGCGGGCCGCGCCGATCTTGTCTGCCTTGCCCGCCCGCATCTGGCCGACCCCTATTGGACGCTTCACGCCGCCGCCGCGATGGGCGATACCGGAACCGTCTGGCCGCTGCCCTATCTCGCGGGCCGCGACCAGCTGCGCCGTCTGCAATCGAAAGGGGCCGAGGTGATCCGCGCATGACCGACCTGACCGGCAAACGCGTTCTGGTAACGGGCGGCGGCTCGGGCACGGGGGCCGACCTTGCGCGCGGCTTTGCCGCCGCAGGCGCATCGGTGGTGATCTGCGGCCGCCGCATCGCGGCACTTGAGTCGGTCGCCGCGTCCTCGCCCCTGATCCGCGCCTTGCCCTGCGACGTGACGGACGAGGCTTCGGTCGCGGCGCTCTTTGCGGCAAGCGGCCCGGTCGACATCGTCATCGCCAATGCGGGGCAGGCCGATTCCGCACCCTTGGCGAAAACCTCGCTCGACCAGTGGAACGCCATGATCGCTGCCAACCTGACCGGCGTGTTCCTGACCTTCCGCGCGGGGCTGCGCCAGTTCACCGGATGGGGGCGGCTGATCGCCATCGCCTCGACCGCCGGGATCAAGGGCTATGCCAAGGTGGCACCCTATGCGGCGGCCAAGCATGGCGTGATCGGGCTGACCCGCTCGGTCGCGCTCGAGGTGGCGCGCTCGCCCGTCACCGCCAATGCCATCTGCCCCGGCTTTCTTGATACCGAGATGACCGCCCACTCCATCCGCGTCATCTCGGAAAAGACCGGGCGCAGCCCCGCCGAGGCGCGCGCGGCGCTCGAATCCCTGAACCCCCAGAACCGCCTGTTCCGGCCCGACGAGGTGACCTCTGCCGCGCTCTGGCTGTGCGGGGCGGGGTCGGACGGGGTGAACGGGCAGGCCATCACCATTTCGGGGGGCGAGGTGTGAGCCACGATCCCCTGTCCAAGCGCCGCCTCAAGATCTGGATCCGCCTGCTCGGCGTGACCCGCACCGCCGAGGGGGCCTTGCGCGAATTCCTGCGGCTTGGCCACGACACCACCTTGCCGCGCTTCGACGTTCTGGCCGCCCTCTACCGCCGCCGCGACGGGGTGACGATGTCGGAACTCAGCCGGATGCTTCTCGTCTCGAACGGCAATGCCACGACGGTCGTGGACCGGCTGGAAAAGGACGGTCTGGTGCGCCGCACGCAATCCGACAGCGACAGGCGCACCGTCTTTGTGGCGCTGACCCCCGAAGGGCTCGCGCAGTTCGAAGGGCTGGCCGCCGAACACGAGGCGCAGGTGAACGCGCTGTTCTCGGGCCTGACCGAAGCCGATCTCGACACGCTGACCGACATCCTCAAACGCATGGGAGGTCCGAAATGACCGAACTCGCAGGGGTGCGCCCCGAACATTTCCTGTGGTCCGTCACCGACCGGATCGGCACCGTCCGGCTGAACCGGCCCGACCGCAAGAACCCGCTGACCTTTGCAAGCTACGCCGAATTGCGCGACCATTTCCGCGCGCTCGCCTATGCGACCGATGTCGATGTGATCGTCTTTGCCTCGAACGGCGGCAATTTCTGCTCGGGCGGCGATGTGCATGACATCATCGGCCCGCTGATCGGCCTGCCGATGAAGGACCTTCTGGCCTTTACCCGCATGACCGGCGATCTGGTCAAGGCCATGATCGGCTGCGGCAAGCCGATCATCTCGGCCGTCGACGGGGTGGCGGTGGGGGCGGGGGCGATCATCGCGATGGCGTCGGACCTGCGGCTTGCCACGCCCGCCGCGAAATGCGCCTTTCTGTTCACCCGCGTCGGCCTTGCGGGCTGCGACATGGGGGCCTGCGCCATGCTGCCGCGCATCATCGGGCAGGGCAGGGCGGCGGAACTGCTGTACACCGGCCGCGTGATGCGCGCCGACGAGGGAGAACGCTGGGGCTTCTGGAACGCGCTGCACGCCCCCGAGGCGCTCGAGGACGAGGCGATGGCGCTGGCGCGCCGGCTGGCCGAGGGGCCCGTCTTTGCCCATGGCATCACCAAGACCCAACTCAATCAGGAATGGAACATGGGGCTGGAACAGGCGATCGAGGCGGAAGCGCAGGCGCAGGCAATCTGCATGCAGACCCGCGATTTCGACCGCGCCTACCGCGCCTTTGTCGCCAAGGAGACGCCGGTGTTTCGGGGAGATTGACGCAAAGGGGCGATTTTTCTGCGAAAAATCAGGGGGCTGTCTGCCCCCTCGGCCTGCGGCCTCACCCCCGAGAGTATTTGAGCAAAGGTGAAACGATGCGTGACGCAAGCTTCCTTGACTGGCCCTTCTTCGAGGCCCGCCACCGCGACCTTGCGGCGGCGCTCGAGGCGTGGTGCGCTCTGCATCTGCCTGTGGATCACGGCGATGTCGATGCCGCATGCCGCGCGCTGGTCGCGGCTTTGGGGCAGGGCGGATGGCTGCGGCACACGGGCGCGGCGGCGGGCGAGCGGCTGGATGTGCGCACGCTCTGCCTGATCCGCGAGACGCTGGCGCGGCATGATCCCCTGGCCGATTTCGCCTTTGCCATGCAGGGGCTTGGGATGGGGCCGGTCACCCTGTTCGGCACGGCCGAACAGCGCGCATGGCTTGACCGCACGCGGGAGGGCGGGGCGCTTTCCGCCTTTGCGCTGACCGAACCGGCCTCGGGCTCGGACGTGGCCGCCACCGCCACCACCGCAACCCGCGTGCAGGGGGGCTGGGTGCTGAACGGCGAGAAGACCTGGATTTCCAACGGCGGCATTGCGGATGTCTATATCCTCTTCGCCCGCACGGGCGAGGCTGCGGGGGCAAAGGGCCTGTCGGCCTTTCTGCTGCCCGCTGCCACCGCGGGCCTGACCGTGGCCGAACGGCTCGAGACCATCGCGCCCCATCCGCTTGCGCGGCTTGAATTGCGCAATGTCGAACTGCCCCACTCCGCCCTGATCGGCGAGGCGGGCGCGGGTTTCCGCATCGCCATGTCGGTGCTGGATGTGTTCCGCCCCACGGTCGGGGCCGCCGCCCTTGGCATGGCCCGCCGCGCGCTTGACGAAAGCCTGACCCGCACCGCCACCCGCCGCATCCAGGGCGAGGCGCTGGCCTCGTTGCAGATGGTGCAGGGCCATCTGGCCGACATGGCGTTGAAGATCGATGCTGCAGCCCTGCTTGTCTACCGTGCCGCCTGGACCAAGGACAGGGGGGCCGCGCGCATCACGCGCGAGGCCGCGATGGCCAAACTTTACGCCACCGAAGCCGCGCAAGAGGTGATCGACATGGCAGTGCAGCTGCATGGCGGCGACGGCGTGCGCCGTGGCTCCGTGGTCGAGGCGCTTTATCGCGACATCCGCGCCCTGCGCATCTACGAGGGCGCATCCGACGTGCAGCGCATCGTCATCGCGAGAAGCCTGCAATGAGCTATTCGCGCGCCATCCGCATCGAATTCAACCACTGCGACCCTGCGGGCATCGTTTTCTATCCGCGCTATTACGAGATGACGAATTCCGTCATCGAGAATTTCTTCCGCGACGCGATCGGCTGGCCCTTCGAGGCGATGATGGCCGCAGGCGAGGGCGTGCCGACCGTGCGGATCGAAACCGATTTCCGCGCCCCCTCGCGCCTTGGCGACATGCTCGACTGGCGGCTTGGCGTGACCCGCCTCGGCCATGCCTCGGTCACGCTGCGGCTCGGCGCTGCCTGCGACGGGCAGACCCGGCTTGGCGCGCTCATCACCCTTGTCAGGCTTGGCGCTGACCACCGCCCCGCCCCCTGGCCCGCCACCATCCGCGACCGCCTTGCAGCCCATCAGGAGGCCCCATGACCCTTTCCCCGCACCAGATCCTGCATCCGTCGCATTGGAAGGCGGCACGCGGCTACGCCAATGGCGTGGCGGCCAGAGGGCGGATGATCTTTACCGGCGGCATCATCGGCTGGAACGCCCAACAGGAATTCGAGACCGACGATTTCGCCGCACAGGCGGCGCAGGCCCTGCGTTCGATCGTCGAGGTTCTGGCCGAGGCGGGGGCGGGGCCTGAACATCTTGTCCGGCTGACATGGTATGTCACCGACAAGGCCGAATACCTGTCCTCGTTGCGCGAACTGGGGCAGGCCTATCGCCAGACCATCGGCGCGCATTACCCCGCGATGGCGCTGGTTCAGGTCGTGGCACTGGTCGAGGACCGCGCCAAGGTCGAGATCGAGGCGACCGCCGTCCTGCCCGCCTGATCCCCCGCGCAGCCCCCCCGCGCGTTCAGCACCCGAGTCGCAGCCTGCCCTTTCCGGCGGGCGCGCATCGGCGCAGCCCTTGGCTAACCCATTCTTTCGGATGGAGATTCCCATACCTCATGCCAAAGAACCGGCACGACGGGCGTTCAGAACGTCCCCGTGTCGAATGGCGCATGTTCCAAAGGAGTAGAAATGCGCAATTCCTGTTCACACAGGCGGGTATCCATGCTTCATGGCACACACCTCATTTTGATAAGGCAAAGCCACGCAGGACGCGATGACGACCGGACCCGACAAACCGCTTCCCCTGCGCAGCTGGCTTTGGAAGTCCTATATCCGCGCGGCCCTTGTCCCGCTGCTTCTGATCGAACTCACCTTCGTCGGCCTCTACTGGGGCACCAGCCTTGTCGTCTACAACCGCGGGGCCGAGGCGGTCACCAAGCTGTCCACCGGCGCCCTGTCCGATACCGCCCAGCGCGAGGCCGACGTCATCGCGCGGCGTCTCGAGAAGATCTCGGCCGAGGCCACGATCTTCGCCGATGAAACGGCGCGCGCCCTGACCGGCACGGGCGACACCAGCCCCGAAGAAAAGGCCCGCTACGCGACCTCGCCCGAGGGCGCCTTCTACACCGTCCGCGACAATGGCGGCGCGGCCGTGTTCTATTCCGGCGTCGTTCCCGTGGGCGAGGCCGAGAAGCAGAAGGTCTGGCGCACCGCGTCCCTCGACCCGCTGATGCGGTCGATCACCCGGACCGATCACCTGATCCAGCAGGTCTATTTCAACACCTTCGACAGCTACAACCGCATCTACCCCTATTTCGACGTGCTCGAGATCTATCCCCCCAAGATGGATATCCCGAGCTACAACTTCTATTACGAAGCCGATGCCACCCATAACCCCGCGCGCAAGGTCGTCTGGACCGACTCTTATGTCGATCCGGCGGGGTCGGGCTGGATGGTTTCGGCCATCGCGCCCAGTTACGGACCCGACCGGCTCGAAGCCGTGATCGGCATCGACATCACCATCAGCACCATCGTCGAGCAGGTGCTCGACCTCGACCTTCAGGGCGACAGCTACGCGCTTCTGGTCAGCCGCGACGGCACCATTCTCGCGCTGCCCCCCAAGGGCGAGGCCGATTTCGGCCTGTCCGAACTCCTCGACCACTCTTACGAGGAAGCGATCAAGGAGGACACGTTCAAACCGGGCGAGTTCAACATCTTCCGCCGCGCCGAATTCGCCAACATCGCCGACGCGCTGCAAGATACGCCCGACGGCACGGAAGAGCTGGACCTCGGCCGCCCGATGATTGCCGCATGGTCCACCATCGACGGCCCCGGCTGGAAGCTGGTGGTCCTGTCGAGCGAAAAGAGCATCCTGTCCGAAGCCACCTCGCTGCGCGAACAGCTCTCGCTCGTCAGCAAGCTGATGCTGGGCGGGCTGGTCCTGTTCTATCTTCTCTTCTTCGCCTTCCTCTGGAAACGCTCGAACGCGATGAGCGAACGCGTCGCCCAGCCTCTGGCCGAGATCGAGGCGAACATGGTGCGCATTTCCGAAGGCGGCCGAATCCCGCCGACCCACGCCTACGAGGTGGCCGAGTTGCAGACCGTGGGCGACCATCTGGTCAACATGGGCGCGAAACTCGATGCCGCCAACCGCGCCAAGGCCAATTTCCTTTCGGCCATGAGCCATGAATTGCGCACCCCCCTCAACGCCATCATCGGCTTTTCCGACCTGCTCGAGATGTCGCAAGGCGAAACGCTCGATGCCGAGCGGATGAAGCAGGTCAAGGCGATCTCGCGCGCGGGCTGGCACCTCTTGCAACTGGTCGAAGGGGTGATCGACCTGAGCCGCATCGAACAGGACGAGGTGAAACTGTCCTCCACCCCGCTCGAGGTGATGCCGATCCTCGACGCGGCACGGCAGACGGCCCTTGCCGCCGCGGCCGAGCGCAACATCACCATCACCCTGAACCGCAGCGCGGCCGTCGTGCCGCCGGTCAAGGGTGACCCCGATGTGCTGCGCCGCATCGTCGGCCATCTGCTGTCGAACGCGGTGAAATACAATCGCGACGGCGGCAGCATCACGCTCTCGGTCGGCACCGCGGACCCCTCGGTCATCGCCGTTTCGGTCACCGACACCGGAACCGGCATCGCCGCCGCCCTCCAGTCGCGCGTGTTCACGCCCTTCGACCGGCTGGGCCATGAAAACAGCACGATCAACGGCACCGGCATCGGCCTTGCCATCTGCAAGCGCCTTGCCGAACTCACCGGCTGCACGCTCACCTTCACCAGCGAAAGCGATGTCGGCTCGACCTTCACCCTGCGCATTCCCCGCGCCTGACCGCGCCTTTGCGATCACATCGTCGCGGGCGCGGCTTGCATCGCCCGCCGCCTCTCCCTAGCCTTGCAAGCCAGCCTCGGGAGAGAAAGATGACCGCCCAAGACCGCACCGTTTTCCTGTCGGATTATCAGCCCTTTACCCATCTGGTCGAACAGGTGGCGCTGACCTTCCGCCTGTCGCCCGGCGCAACGCGCGTCACAGCGCGCCTGTCGCTGGCCCCCAACCCCGCCCGCGCGGGCAGACAGGACCTGCGGCTCGACGGCGAGGGACTGACGCTCCTCTCGCTGCGGCTGAACGGTGCCCCGCTCGCGCTGACCCCTGACGAAACCGGCCTCACCATCCCCGCAGGCCTGCTGCCCGATGCGCCCTTCACCGTCGAGACCGAGGTCGAGATCGCGCCCGAGGCCAACACCGCCCTCGAAGGGCTTTACATGTCGCGCGGCATGTATTGCACCCAGTGCGAGGCCGAAGGCTTCCGCAAGATCACCTTCTACCCCGACCGTCCCGATGTCATGGCCCGCTTCCGCGTCCGCATCGAAAGCGACCTGCCGGTGCTTCTGTCCAACGGCAATCCCGCAGGGCAGGGGCCGGGCTGGGCCGAATGGGACGACCCATGGCCCAAACCCGCCTATCTTTTCGCCCTTGTCGCGGGCGATCTCGTCGCCCATTCGGCCCCCTTCACCACCGCCTCGGGCATGCCCGTCGCCCTCAACATCTGGGTCCGCCCCGGAGATCAGGACCGCTGCGCCTATGCGATGGACAGCCTGATCCGCTCGATGCGCTGGGACGAACAGGTCTACGGGCGCGAATATGACCTGTCGGTGTTCAACATCGTCGCGGTCGACGACTTCAACATGGGCGCGATGGAGAACAAGGGGCTGAACATCTTCAACTCCAAATTCGTCCTCGCCTCGCCCGAAACCGCGACCGACGACGATTTCGGCCGGATCGAGGCCATCATCGCGCATGAGTATTTCCACAACTGGACCGGCAACCGCATCACCTGCCGCGACTGGTTCCAGCTTTGCCTGAAAGAGGGGCTGACCGTCTTTCGCGACCAGCAATTCACCGGCGACATGCGCAGCCATGCGGTCAAGCGCATCGAAGACGTCCTCCTCCTCCGCGCCCGCCAGTTCCGCGAGGATGGCGGCCCGCTCGCCCATCCCGTCCGCCCCGACAGCTTTGTCGAGATCAACAATTTCTACACCGCCACGGTCTATGAAAAAGGGGCCGAGGTCATCGGCATGCTCAGGCGTCTGGTGGGCGATGCCGATTACGCCCGCGCGCTCGACCTTTACTTCACCCGCCACGACGGCGACGCCGCCACGATCGAAGACTGGCTCAAGGTGTTCGAGGATGTGACGGGACGCGACCTCGCGCAGTTCAAACGCTGGTACACCGAAGCCGGAACCCCTGTCGTCAAGGTGACCGAGGATTGGGACGGCGCCACCTATTCCCTGACCCTCAGCCAGACCAACCCGCCCACGCCGGGCCAGCCCGAAAAGGCCCCGAAACTTATCCCCGTGGCGCTTGGCCTGCTCAATCCCAATGGCGATGAAATCCTGCCCACCACCGTGCTGGAACTGGCCGAACCCACCCAGACCTTCCGCTTCAAGACGGCAACACGCCCCGTCCCCTCGATCCTGCGCGGGTTTTCGGCCCCCGTGGTGCTGGAACGGCAGGTCACCCCCGAGGAACGCGCTTTCCTTCTGGCCCATGACACCGACCCCTTCAACAAATGGGAGGCGGGCCGCGCCCTTGCCAAGGATGTTCTCGCCCGCATGGTGACCGAAGGCGCGTCCCCCGGTCCCGACTGGCTGGATGCGCTGGCCCGTGTCGCCTTTGACGAAACGCTCGATCCCGCCTTCCGCGCGCTGGCGCTGCGGCTTCCGGCCGAAGATGACATGGCCGCCACATTGCATGCGGCAGGAATAGCGCCCGATCCCGCGCGCATCTGGGCCGAGCGGCGGCGCATGGCCGAAGCCGTGGCCCGCCATCTGGCGCCCCGCCTTCCCGCGCTGATCGACAGCCTCGCGGAACCCGGTCCCTTCACCCCCGACGCCCGCGCCGCAGGCCGCCGCGCCCTGCGCCTCGCGGCCCTGTCGCTGCTCTCGCGCGTCGATGGCGGCACCGCCGCCGCCGCCGCCCACGCCGGTGCCGACAACATGACCGAAGAGATCGGCAGCCTCGCCTGCCTGCTCGACATCGGTCAGGGCGCTGCCGAGCTTGCGCGCTTCGAGGGGCGCTGGAGCCATGACCGCAACGTCATGGACAAATGGTTCGCCCTGCAAATCGCCTATGCCGCCCCCGACCTTGCGGCCCGCGTCACCACGGCGCTGACCGCCCACCCCGCCTTCGACTGGAAGAACCCCAACCGCTTCCGCGCGGTCATCGGCGCGCTTTCGGCCAATCACGGCGGCTTCCACCACGCATCGGGCGCGGGCTACCGGCTCGTCGCCGACTGGCTGCTGCGCCTCGATCCGCTCAACCCGCAAACCGCAGCCCGCATGTCGACCGCCTTCGAGACATGGCCGCGCTACGACACCGCCCGCCGCGCGCTGGTGCAGGGGGAACTGGCCCGCATGGCCGGAACCGCAGGGCTGAGCCGCGATCTTGCGGAAATGGTCGCCCGCATGCGCAGCGCCGGCTGATACAGCGATTTTTCTGCGAAAAATCCCGCGCCCCTTCTGCAATGGCCCGCCCTCTGGCAAGGGTCGAGTTCGAGTATTTGGGCAAGGCTGAAAGGGCAGGCACCGCTTGCCGCTTCAGCCTTGCCCAAATACTCCGGGGGGAATCGGCCAAGGGCCGATGGGGGGCTGGCCCCCCGCGCTTTGGCAGGCGTGGCCGTCCGGCCAAAGGACAGGGCAGATTTTTCGCAGAAAAATCGTCGTCGGGTCAGATGGTGCAATAGGGCTGGGCGCGGGTCCATGCCGACATGGCGGCCCGTTTGCCCGCGTCACGAAGCGGCATCCAGTCGCGGCCTGCGCCCTGATGGCCCGAGCCTGCGACCACGCCGTCGCTTGCGACCGCATTGGCCACGATCTTTGCCGCACAGGCAAGGTTTCCGGCCCCGTCCTTCAGCTCTGCCGCCGTATCCGCCTCGCAGCCATGCTGGTCTGCGGTGCGGGGGGAAATCTGCATCACGCCGATATAGCGCCCGCCGCCGCCCGCCGCCTGCGGGTTCCACGAGGATTCATAGCGCGCCACCGCCGACATCAGCCCCGCCCAGAATGCGCGGCGTTCCTGGACCGAGGCGTTCTCGTATCCCGGACACCAGCCTTCGATATCCGCAGGCACCGAATCGGCAAGGGCATCATCTTCCTGGGCCAAGGCCACAAGCGTCTTGCCCGTCCAGCTCTTGCCCTCGGGGCGCACATCCCATTGCATCGGCGGCGTCACGCCACTGGTCGACAGCTGCGCCGTGCCAGCCTCCATGCAGCCCGAAAGCAGGGCAGCGGCAAGAAGCGTAAGCAGGGTGCGGGATGTGGTCATGAACCTGTCAGCGGCAGCGATGCGTCCTTGCGCAACCCGTGCCTGATGCCAAGCGCGGGCTTGTCCTGTCCACCTTGCTGAACCGCCTCCCCCCGCTTTCGGCGTAAATCCGCCATCCAAAGCCGCCGCCTGCGGCCCGCTCCTGCCGCAACCGCGCCCCGCTTGCGCCCTATTCCGCCTGTAAAACCGCAGGATATCCGTGTTTCCAGTACCGAGTTCCCATGCGCCGCCACCGATATCACCTGCGCCCCTTCCAGCGCCTGCGTGCCGCTCTCGCGGGCGTGGTCGATCTGGTCCTGTTCCTCGTCCTTGTCCCCGTCGTGCTGATTCTCGCGCGCCGCGACCCCGTCAGGCCCCCGCTTTCGCCACAGCGTCTGCGCCAAAGCCCGCTTGAAGACGCAAGCCATCGCGCCTAGACAGTCGGTCAAAGGACCGAAAGGACTGCGTCAGATGCTCGACCTCGCTTACGAGACCCCGAAACCCAAGGTGATCGCGGGCGCGACCGGCGATTGGGAACTGGTGATCGGTATGGAAATCCATGCGCAGGTTGCCTCGAACGCCAAGCTGTTTTCCGGTGCCTCGACACAGGTCGGGGCCGAGCCCAATTCCAACGTGGCCTTCGTCGATGCCGCCATGCCCGGCATGCTGCCCGTCATCAACGATTTCTGCGTCGAGCAGGCCGTGCGCTCGGGCCTTGGCCTCAAGGCGCAGATCAACCTGACCTCGGCTTTCGACCGCAAGAACTACTTCTATCCCGACCTGCCGCAGGGCTACCAGATCAGCCAGCTCTACCACCCCATCGTGGGCGAGGGCGAGGTGCTGGTCGAGATGTCCCCTGGCATCGCCCGCCTTGTGCGGATCGAACGCATCCACCTCGAACAGGACGCGGGCAAGTCGATCCATGACATGGACCCGACCATGTCCTTTGTCGATTTCAACCGCACCGGCGTCGCACTGATGGAGATCGTCAGCCGCCCCGACATCCGCGGCCCCGAAGAGGCTGCGGCCTATGTCGCCAAGCTGCGCCAGATCCTGCGCTACCTCGGCACCTGCGACGGCAACATGCAGAACGGCAACCTGCGGGCCGATGTCAACGTCTCGGTCTGCCGTCCGGGCGCCTACGAACGCTATCAGGCGACGCAGGACTTCGGCCACCTCGGCACGCGCTGCGAAATCAAGAACATGAACTCGCTGCGCTTCATCCAGGCCGCCATCGAATATGAGGCGCGTCGCCAGATCGCCATCCTCGAAGACGGCGGCAAGGTCGATCAGGAAACCCGCCTCTACGATCCCGACAAGGGCGAGACGCGGTCGATGCGCTCGAAGGAAGAAGCCCACGACTACCGCTACTTCCCGTGCCCCGACCTTCTGCCGCTCGAGATCGAACAGGCCTGGGTCAATGACATCGCCGCCCGCATGCCCGAACTGCCCGACGCCAAGAAGGCCCGCTTCATGGCCGATTTCGGCCTGACCGATTACGATGCCAACGTGCTGACCGCAGAACTGGAAGCCGCCAGCTTCTTTGAATCC
Source organism: Paragemmobacter straminiformis (assembly GCF_014243445.1). GTDB lineage: Bacteria > Pseudomonadota > Alphaproteobacteria > Rhodobacterales > Rhodobacteraceae > Paragemmobacter > Paragemmobacter straminiformis. The sequence goes on along the minus strand of NZ_JACLQD010000002.1, from coordinate 741,780 downwards.
GTGGCCAAGGGCCGCGATGGCAAGCAGGCCGCGAACTGGATCATCAACGAGCTGTTCGGCCGCCTGAACAAGGAAGGCCGCGCCATTTCCGAAACGCCGGTTTCGGCGGCGCAGCTGGGCGGCATGCTTGACCTGCTCGCCAAGGGCGAGATCACGGGCAAGATGGCCAAGGACCTGTTCGAGATCCTCTGGACCGAAGGCGGCGATCCGGCCGAGGTTGCGGCAAGCCGTGGCATGAAGGCCGTGACCGATACCGGAGCCATCGAAAGGGCGCTTGACGATCTGATCGCGGCAAACCCCGATCAGGTGGAAAAGGCCAAGGTCAATGCCAAGCTCGCGGGCTGGTTCACCGGACAGGTGCTGAAAGCCACGGGCGGCAAGGCCAATCCGGCGGTGGTCAACGCGATGGTCGCGCAAAAGCTGGGCCTCTGACGCCTCGGCCCGCAACGCTTCGGACCAAGGGCGCGCGGTGCCTCTTGGTTCCGCCATTCCGTCAGGTCACGCCCCCGTGTGCCCCCCTTCACAGACCCGCCGCTTGCCGCTACGGTCCGCGCGGGTGAAACAGGGTGTCGTCGATGCAGGCTTATGAATACAAGGTCGTTCCCGCCCCCCGTCGGGGCGAGAAATCGCGCGAGGCGAAAACCACGGGCGACCGCTTCGCCCTGGCGCTGACGGGGTTCATGAACACGCTTGGCCGCGACGGCTGGGAATATCTCCGCGCCGATACGCTGCCCTGCGACGAGCGGAGCGGCCTGACCGGCACCAAGACGACGCAGCACACCCTGTTCGTGTTCCGCCGCCCCTTGGGCGAGGGCGCGGCCACGCGGTCCGAGGCCGAGGTTGCAGCCCCGCCGCGCCTTGGCCCTGCCACCGATGCGCCTTTGGGGGCTGCGCCTGCGGTGAAACTCGACAAGCCCTGATCAGCCGCGCGCGGCTTTCAACGCCAAGGGCAGCATTTCGGCCAGCACCGCCAGATCGGCCTCGCGCCCGCAGGAAATGCGGATGCAGCGGTCTAGCGGGGCCACCCCCGGCATGCGCACGAACACCCCGCGCTCGATCAACCCGCCCAGAACGCGCCGCGCGAAATCGCCGTCCCGCCCGCAATCCACCGTGACGAAATTGGTGGCCGAGGGCAGGGGGCGCAGCCCGTTCGCACCCGCAATCACCGCGATCCGGTCGCGGGCTTCTACCACCTTGGCCTTCACACCCGCCAGCCATGCCTGATCGGCCAGCGCGGCAATGGCACCCGCCTGCGCCACGCGGCCCAGCCCGAAATGGTTGCGCACCTTGTCAAAGGCGCGGACCAGATCGGGCGCGCCGATGGCATAGCCCACCCGCAGCCCCGCAAGGCCATAGCCCTTGGAAAAGGTCCGCATCCGGATGACGCGGGGATCATCCGCCGCGATCGCCGGAACCGCGCCTGCGGGCGCAAGGTCGGCATAGGCTTCGTCCAGCAGCAAAACGCAGCCTTCGGGCATCGCGGCGACCATCCGCTCGACGGTGGCTGCGTCATGCCAAGACCCCATCGGATTGTCGGGATTGGCGAAATAGACCAGTTTCGCCCCCACCGCCGCCGCTTTCGCGACCAGCGCCTCGGGGTCCTCGCGGTCGTCGCGGTAGGGCACGCGGTGCAGGGTGCCACCAAACCCCGCGACATGGAAATTGAAGGTCGGATAGGCCCCGTCCGATGTGACGACCGCATCCCCCGCACCGACGAGAAGCCGCACCAGATAGCCCAGCAGCCCGTCGATCCCCTCGCCCGCGACGACATGGGCGGGCGTCACCCCGTGATGCGCCGCGATGGCCGCGCGCAATTCATGCACCTCGGGGTCGCCATACATCCACGCGTCGCCTGCCGCCTGCGCCATGGCCTGAACCGCATGGGGCGAGGGGCCGAAAAGCGATTCATTGGCCCCGAGCCGCGCGCCGAAGGCTCGCCCCATGCGGCGCTCCTGCGCCTCGGGCCCGACAAAGGGGACGGTGGCGGGAAGCGAGGCGGCAAGCGGGGTGAAGCGGGGTCCGGTCATGGCCGCAGGGAAGCGCGGCTTTGCGCAAAGCGCAAGGGGGGCCGGGTTTTGCGCGAAAACTTCGCGCAACATTCCCTTTGCAGGGGGCCATCCAAAGAAGATTTTTCGCCGAAATAATCGCCCGCGCGGAAGTTTCGCGGAAAACGCCTTGCCCCTTATCCGCCCATGAATTTCCGCCGCGCCTCTTCCGCCATCGCCTGCCGCATCTGCAAATCGGCCAGCTCCGCCATCGCCGCCTTGCGCGCCGCCCCTTCGGGAAGGTCTGCAAGCCGCGCCATCTGCTCGGCCACGCGCTTCTTCAGCACGATTTCTTCCGGCAAGACCCCCGCTTCGGCCATGATGCGGAAACCGACCGCATCGCCCGCGCTGGTAAAGGCATCGCCCGTGCGGTCGGGCAGGGGCTTGCCTTCCCCCGCAAGGCCCTGAAGCTGGCCTTTCAGGCGGGCTTTCTGCATCTGCCGTTCGGCAAGGCGGGACAGCCATGACATTCGCGCCACTCCTTCGGGCCAAGTGTCGCGCTTTGGCAGCACAAAGAAAAGGGGGGCCGCGCGCCCCCCTTCGCCGCAAGCGGCTCATCCCCCCGGGATATGTGCAGACAAGGTATCAGCCGATTTCGGCCAAGCGTTTCAGGGCGGCGTTCAGCTTTGCCGCCTCGTCCTCGCGGGCCTCGAGGTTGCTGCGCGCCTCGTCGACAACCTCTTCGGGGGCCGAAGCCGCAAAGGCGGGGTTGTTCAGCCGCCCCTTCAACCCGCCGATTTCCTTGGCCAGTTTGTCGAGCGTCTTTTGCAGCCGCGCCTTTTCCTCGGCGATGTCGATCACCCCGTCGAGCGGGATGGCAAAGGTTGCCCCCTCGACCGCAAGCGTGATCGCGCCCTTGGGGGCGGTGGCGGCCTCGGTCAGGCTTTCGATGCGGGCAAGCCGCTTGATCAGCGTCTCGTTCCGCGCCCATGCGGTGCGCGCCGCATCGTCCATCGCGGTTGCCAGCATGTCGAGCTTCAGGCCCACGGGAACATGCATCTGCGCCCGGGCCGAGCGGATTTCCTCGATCAGCCCGGTGACCCAGTTCATCTCGCGGTCCGATGCCGCATCGACCAGTTCCGCCCCGAAGGTCGGCCAGTCGCTATGCACCAGCATCTTGGCGCGGCTGCCCGTGGTCGCCCACAGCTCTTCGGTGATGAAGGGCATGAAGGGATGCAGCATCACCATCGACTGGTCCAGCACCCAGCCCATCGTCGCCCGCGTCTCGGCCGCCAGATCGCCGTCGAACAAGGGTTTGGCGAATTCCACATACCAGTCGCAGACCTTGCCCCAGACGAACTTGTAAAGCGCGTCCGCCGCCTGATCGAAGCGATAGTCGGCCATCGCGGCATCGACCTCGGCCCGCACCTTGGCGGTCTCGCCGATGATCCAGCGGTTCACCGTGGCACTGGCCACGGGTGCCGCCGCTTGGGTGGCATGGCCCTCCCAGACGCCGTTCATCTCGGCAAAGCGGCAGGCGTTCCACAGCTTGGTGCCAAAGTTGCGATAGCCCGCGATGCGCTGCGTATCCAGCTTCAGCACGCCGCCAAGGCTTGCCATCGCCGTATTGGCAAACCGCAGCGCATCGGCGCCGTATTCGTCGATGATCTCGAGCGGGTCGATCACATTGCCCAGGGATTTCGACATCTTCTTGCCCTTGGCATCGCGGACAAGGCCATGCAGATACACCGTGTGGAACGGCACCTCGTCGACCACGGCAAGCTGCATCATGACCATGCGGGCGACCCAGAAGAACAGGATATCCGCCCCCGTGACAAGGACACTCGTCGGGAAATAGCGCGCCAAGGCATCGGTCTTTTCCGGCCAGCCCAGCGTGCCGATGGGCCAAAGCCCGGACGAAAACCACGTGTCCAGCACGTCGGGGTCGCGCGTCAGCGCCTTGCCGCCTGCCTTGGCCACGGCATCGGCCTCGGTCGCGGCGCAGTAATGGTTGCCCTCGGCGTCATACCACACCGGAATCTGGTGCCCCCACCACAGCTGGCGGGAAATGCACCACGGCTCGATGTTCTCGAGCCAGTGGTAATAGGTCTTTTCGCCCGACTCGGGGATGATCCTGACCTTGCCCGATTTCACCGCATCGAGCGCGGGGCCGACGATCTTGGACGTATCCACGAACCACTGGTCGGTCAGCATCGGCTCGATCACCACTTTCGAGCGATCGCCGAAGGGCTGCATGATCTTCTTGGCCTCGACCACCGGCTCGCGGGTCAGGTGTTCGGACCCCGTCTCGGGATCGGTCGATTTCACCAGCACGGTCACGGCAAGGCCCGCCGCGTTGATATCGGCCACCACGGCCTTGCGGGCCTCGAACCGGTCAAGGCCGCGGTATTTCTCGGGAACAAGGTTGAGGCTGTCCACCTCGGCCTCGGTCGTGGCCGAACCCGCCGCGATCTCGCGCGCGCGGGCCACGGCTTCGGCATAGGGCGCCCCGTCCGACCGCATCGCCCCGCGCGTGTCCATCAGGCGGTAGCAGGGCAGGCCCGCACGTTTTGCCACCTGATAGTCGTTGAAATCATGCGCGCCCGTGATCTTGACGGCCCCCGAACCGAAGGTCGGGTCGGGGTATTCATCCGCGATGATCGGGATCAGGCGGTCACACAGCGGCAGATGCACCATCTTGCCGACGATGGGCGCATAGCGGCTGTCCGAGGGGTGGACAGCCACGGCACCGTCGCCCAGCATGGTTTCCGGCCGCGTCGTGGCGATCGAGATGTAATCCCGCGTCTCGCGGAAGGTCACGTTCCCGTCGTCGTCCTTTTCCACGTATTCATAGGTCTCGCCACCGGCCAGACGGTATTTGAAATGCCACATATGGCCCGCGACTTCGGTGTTCTCGACCTCGAGGTCCGAAATCGCCGTCTCGAAATGCGGGTCCCAGTTCACCAGCCGCTTGCCGCGATAGATCAGGCCCTTGTCATACATATCGACAAACACCTTGATCACCGCGTCGTGGAAGTTCCCCTCCTCGCCCGCAGGGGCCTGCGGCGCGCCCGACATGGTGAATGCCTCGCGGTCCCAGTCGCAGCTTGCGCCAAGGCGCTGCAACTGCCCGATGATCGTCCCGCGCGAGGCGCGCTTTTGCGCCCAGACGCGGCCAAGGAACGCCTCGCGCCCCATCTCGCGGCGCGAGGGTTCGCCGTTTCTGGCCATCTCGCGTTCGGTCACCATCTGCGTGGCGATGCCCGCGTGGTCGGTGCCCACCTGCCACAGCGTGTCGTCACCCCTCATGCGGTGCCAGCGCACCAGCACATCCTGCAACGTGTTGTTGAAGGCATGGCCCATGTGCAGCGAACCGGTCACGTTCGGCGGCGGGATCATGATCGAGAACGAAGGCGCCCCCGCCTTGGCATTGGCACCGGCGCGAAAGGCTTTCTCTCCGATCCACTTGGCGGAAATCCGGGCCTCGGCCTCGGCGGCGTTGAAATTCTTTTCCATCGGCATCGCTAGAACCCTCGTGTTTGCGGGGGTTCTAGCGCGCAGCGGGGCCAAGGGAAAGCGGTCAGATCACCGGCAGACCCGACAATCCCTGCCAGAACAGCGCCAGCACCAGGGCCGCGTAAAGCGCAGCCCCCGCCCAGACCGCAGCCCGCCCGCCGCTTCGCCCCGCCATAAGCCAGCCGACCAGCGGCACCCCGTGCAACGCATGCGTGGCGAAGAAATGCGCCACCCGCAAATCGCCCACCTCGCGCGACCAGCCAAAGACTGGCAGGCGGGCGCCCGTCACCGGCGTTCCGACGAAATGCCCCGTCATGTTCGCCATCGTCCCCGCCGTGACCAGCGTCAACCCGAAGGTCAGCCCCAGCCCGAGCACCAGCGACAGGCGCAGCACCGGCTCCATCGCGCGGTTGCCTGCGATCCCGATCCCCGTGCCCAGACTGGCCGAGGTCAGGATCACCGCAAACAGCCCCATCAGCGAATAAAGCGCCCCCCAGACCGGATCAGAGGTGTTGAAATGCGATGCCGTCCCAAGCGCCGCCGCCGCCCCGATCCACAGCAACTCTCCGATGATGGCAAAGACCACCGCCGCATGGTGCCAGCGCCACAGGCGCGAGGCGCGTGTCGCCTCGGGCACCCAGCGGGCAAAGAAGGCCAGCGTGAATAGATAGATCACCAGCGCCGCATGGAATTTCAGCGGCTTGATCCAGACCGCCTCGTCCTGGAACTGCCGCGGGTCCAGCGCCAACGCCACCAGCAAGGGCAGGGCGGCGATCCCGATCAGCAGGCCCAGCCCCGCATAGGCCGGATCGTCCCGCCACAGTCGCGGCGTTGCAAGGGTGGGGGGCGTGTATACCGTCATGGTCTATCCTTTCATCCGCGAACGGGTCAGGCGCAACGCGCCAAAGCACAGGAACCCCGCAGGGCCGAACAGGAAGGTAAGCAGAAGGCAGGGCACAACCTGCCAATGCGGAATGCCCTCGGCCCGCGCCCTGCGCACCTCCCACGCCCCCACGAACAGATCGAAGGCAAGGTAATGCAGCCACCCCGCCAGCAAGAGCCACGGGTCCGAGAACAGCGCCGCCACTTCGGCCAGCGACCCGAAGCCGCCCGCCGTTCCCGCCCAGAAGGCCAGCACAAGGCCCGCATAGGCCACGGCAAAGACCAGCGGCACGACCAGCCCCGCCACCGTATCGGCGATGCGTGGCGCAAGGGGTGCTGCCAGCAGGGCGATCCAGCCCAGCAAGGCCAGCGGGCCCGACAGGGCAAAGAGGGAATCGGGTGTCATCGGCTGCGCTCCCTTATCTTGACAGTGACAAGTTGTGCGGATTCGGCCTGCCGGTCAAGAAAAATCTTTACACCGTCAAGATGGCGTCCTACCCAAGGCGCATGACCGATGAGAAACGATACCACCACGGCGACCTCCGCGCCGCCTTGCTTGACGCGGCCGAGGCCGAACTGGCCGAACGCGGCGTCGAAGGCTTTTCCCTGCGGCAGGTCGCGCGGCGGGCAGGGGTCTCCCACGCCGCACCTGCCCATCACTTCACCGATGCGAAGGGCCTGCTGACCGCGCTTGCGGCCGAAGGGTTCCACCGCTTCCTCGCCGCACAGGCATCGCGCGAGGCGCGGGCCGCGCCCGACCCGCGCGCCCAACTGCTTGCGGCGGGCCTTGGCTATGTCGATTTCGCGCTGGCCCGTCCGGCGCTGTTCCGCCTGATGTTCGGCTCTGACCGCGCCGATTTTTCCAACCCCGACCTCGACGCCGCCTCTGACGCCGCCTACGGCCACCTCATGGCGCAGGTCGCGGCCATCGGCGGCAACCAGACCGATGCCGCCGCCGTCTGGTCCTGTGCCCACGGCTTGGCCGACCTGCTCTCGGCAGGGCGCCTCAAGCCCCTCGGGGGGCTGTCAGCCGAAGCCCGCGACCTTGCCCTCAGCGCCATTCTTACGCGCAGCTTTCCCGCGCCTGCGGGCTAGGCTCCGCCCGGCCCTTGTGCCACCGCCACCGCTCTCCCATATGTCCATGGTGTAACCGGCCCCGTTCGGGCCCATATGAGTGTGCAGATGGCCATAGACATTCCCCCGATCCCCGACCTCGCCGCGATCCTCGAACCGCAGCAGACCGACCGCAACAAGCGCGGCAATTCCCGCAGGGCGGCCATCGTCCTGGGCACGATCCTCATCCTGTCCGACGGGTCGGAATGCGTGGTGGCCGGTTTCGACGCGCAGGGCAGGCCGCTCTGCCACCCGCCGCAAAACTAGACCGCGCGGTCGATCCGCGTCGACAGATGGATCAGGCTTTCCGACGATTTCACCCCCGTCATCTGCCCGATCTGGTCCAGCACCTGATCCAGCACCTGCGTGTTGGGGCAGGCGATCTGCATCAGCAGATCGAAGCGCCCGCTGGTGGTAAAGACCTTCTCCACCTCGGAAATCGACTTCAGCCGCTGCAAGACCCCGGCCTGCGCGCGCGGCTCGATCGACAGCAGAACCGAAGCCCGAAGCCGCCCCTGTTTCGCCCCTTCGCCCAGTTTCAGCGTGTATCCGGCGATCACCCCGCTGGTTTCCAGCCGCTCCAGCCGCGCCTGTATGGTCGAGCGCGCAACCTTTAGTCGCCGCGCCAGTGTCGCCACCGACATACGGGCATCGGCCCCCAGAAGCCCCAGAATGTTGCGATCAAGTTCATCCATACATTTTGCCCGCTTTTTTCGTCATTATAACGACGTTTCGCAGCATTTATACAGTTTTGTCCGGTGAAGTTGTAGCCCATATGCGGCATCCTACGTTGCAGGAAAAGGGCGGCTCATACGCACCTGGCCTGGTTGGAAAAAACCACGCAGGTGCTGCCGTCCCGTTACAGGCAACGGGGGAGGGCTTGCGTCTTGTTGGCAGAAAGGATCACGCCGATGGGACTGTCCAAAACGATCTGGACCAATCCGACCGAATTTCTCCGCAACCAGCAACCGGAAAATCCGGTGCTGTTCTTCTCGCCCTCGGCGCTGCAGGCCGCAGCCCGCCGTTTCATCGACGGATTCCCCGGCATGGTCACCTATGCCGTCAAGTCGAACCCCGGCGAAGAGGTGATCGAAAACCTCGCCGCCGCAGGGATTCGCGGCTATGACTGCGCCTCGGCTTTCGAGATCGACCTGATCCGCCGCCTCGCCCCCGATGCCGCGATCCACTACAACAACCCCGTGCGCGCACGGGCCGAAATCCTGCATGCCGTGGAAAAGGGCGTAAAGTCCTACTCGGTCGACTCGAAATCGGAACTGGCGAAGCTGATCGAACTCGTGCCCACCGCCGATACCGAAATCTCGGTGCGCTTCAAGCTGCCGGTCTCGGGCGCTGCCTATAACTTCGGCGCGAAATTCGGCGCGACCGTCGAACTTGCGACCGAGCTGCTGAAAACCGTGGCCGAAGCGGGCTTCATCCCCTCGATCACCTTCCACCCCGGCACGCAATGCACCGACCCCGCCGCGTGGGAGACCTATATCCGCACCGCAGCCGACATCGCGCGCGACGCGGGCGTCACCATCGCCCGGCTGAACGTGGGCGGCGGCTTCCCCTCGCACCGCCTGTCGGGCGTGCTGCCGCAGCTTGAAGCCACCTTCCAGCTGATCGACCGCGTCGCCACCGAATCCTTCGGCGACGAGCGCCCGCTTCTGGTCTGCGAACCCGGCCGCGCCCTCTGCGGCGATGCCTTCACGCTGGCCGCCCGCATCAAGGCCCTGCGCGACGACACCCATGTTTTCCTCAACGACGGTGTCTACGGCTCGCTCACCGAACTGCCGCTGATCGGCGTCATCGACCGGATCGAGGTTCTCTCCCCGAACGGCGACCGCCGCCAAGGCCCGACCGTGCCGCGCATCGTCTTTGGCCCCACCTGCGACTCGGTCGACCGTCTGCCCGGCGAGGTGCCGCTGCCTGCCGACATCCACGAAGGCGACTATGTCATCGTGCAGGGCATGGGGGCCTATTCGGTCGTCACCAACAGCCGCTTCAACGGCTTTGGCGAGCTTCAGATGGCCACTGTCCTGTCGCTGCGCGTCTGACACCGCAAAGATCCGACTAAATCGCGCCCCCGACTGGACATTTCCGGTCGGGGGCGTAGTTTTCCGTGGCAACGCCAGGGGAAACCATCCATGAAATTCGGCTCTGCCCAACCGCTCCGCCGCCGCGAAGACCTGCGCTTTCTGACCGGAACGGGCCGCTACGTCGATGATATCGCCCCAAGCGACGCGCTTTACGCCTGGTTCGTGCGGGCCGATGTCGCCCATGCCGAACTTGTCGGCCTCGACCTCTCGGCCGCGCGCGCGGCGCCGGGCGTGCATCTGGTGGTTTCGGCTGCGGACCTGATCGCCGCAGGCGTCAAGATCGGGATGAAATTCGAAACCGTCGAAAACCGTGACGGCAGCGAAGGCGCCGCCCCCGAACGCCCCGTGCTTGCGCACAAACGCATCCGCTTCGTCGGCGAGGCCGTGGCGATGATCGTGGCCGACAGCCTGCAAGCCGCCCGTGACGCGGCCGAGCTGATCGACATCGAAACCCGCGATCTGCCCGTGACCATCTCGCTCGATTTCGACGGCCCCGCCATCCACCCCGAAGCGCCCGCCAACCGCGCCTTCGACTGGGGCATCGGTCAGGAAGCGGCGGTCGAGGCCGCCTTTGCCGCCGCCGCCCACACCACCAGCACCGAGGTCATCCACAACCGCGTCATCGTCAACAGCCTTGAAACCCGCGGCGCATGGGCCGAATGGACAGACGGCCGCCTGCATCTTTGCGTGAACGGGCAGGGCGTCTGGGGCGAAAGGAAGGAACTCGCCCGCATGCTGGGCCTTCGGCGCGAAGCCGTCCGCGTCACCAACCCCGATGTCGGCGGCGGTTTCGGGATGAAATCCTTCAGCTACCCCGAATATCCCTGCATCGCCCATGCCGCGCGCACCCTTGGCCGCCCCGTCCGCTGGATGTCCGAACGGACCGAGGCGATGCTGACCGACAACGCAGGCCGCGACCTCGTCGCCGTGGCCGACCTCGCCTTTGACGCCGATCTGAAGATCACCGCCTACCGCGTGCGCCTGATCTCGAACCTTGGCGCCTACAACTCGGGCTATGCGCAGGCCATCCAGTCCGAGCTTTTCGCCAAGGTGCTGACCGGTCTTTACGACATCAAGACCGCATGGCTGAACGCGCTTGGCGTCTACACCAACACCGCCCCCGTCGATGCCTATCGCGGCGCGGGCCGCCCCGAAGCGATCCTGACCATCGAACGCGCGATGGACGATGCCGCGCGGCAGCTTGGCGTCGACCCGTTCGACCTGCGCCGCCGCAGCTTCATCCGCCAGTTCCCCTATGCCACCGCCACCGGCGAAACCGTCGATGTGGGCGATTTCGACCGCGTCCTCGATTCAGCCGTGGTGCAGGGCGATGTGGCAGGCTTTCCCGCCCGCAAAAAGGCGACCGAGGCCAAGGGCCTGCTGCGCGGCTTCGGCCTTGCGACCTATATCGAATCCATCCTCGGCGATGCCGACGAAACCGCGCGGTTGGTGCTTGATGATGACGGCGGCGCCACGCTTTACGTCGGCACCCAGTCGAACGGGCAGGGGCATGAAACCGTCTATGCCCGCATGGTCGCCGAACAGACCGGCATCGACGAAGATCTGATCCGCATCGTTCAGGGCGACAGCGACCGCATCGCCAAGGGCGGCGGCACCGGCGGGTCGCGGTCGGTCACCGTGCAGGGCACCGCCATCCGCGCCACCGTGCAACAGGTGGTCGCAGCCTTCGCGGCCTTCCTGCAAGAGACGCTCGACCTTCCCGCCGTCACCTTCAGCGATGACACTTTCGGCGCGGCGGGCAGCAACCTGCGCCTCACGCTGGCCGAAGCCGCCGCCCTTGCCCGCGAAAAGGGCCGCGCCGACCTTTGCGACCAATCCGCCACCATCACGCTGGAAGGGCGCTCCTTCCCCAACGGCGCCCATCTGGCCGAGGTCGAGATCGACCCCGAAACCGGCGCGCTCCGGCTTGACCGCTACACCGTGGTCGATGATTTCGGCACCCTGATCCAGCCCACGCTGGCGATGGGGCAGGTGCATGGCGGCGTGGCACAGGGTTTCGGTCAGGCCGTCACCGAAAACGGCGTCTATGACGCCTCCGGCCAGCTTCTCACCGCCAGCTTCATGGATTACGCCATGCCCCGCGCCACCGACCTGCCTTTCATCGCCTTTACCAGCGAACCCACGCCTTCGATCATGAACCCCTTGGGCATGAAAGGCTGCGGCGAGGCTGGCACCGTCGGCGCGCTTGGCGCGATCTCGAACGCGGTGCGCGATGCGCTCGCGCCAAGGGGTGTCAGCCGCGTCGACATGCCCTTCACGCCGCTGCGCATCTGGCAATGGCTGCAAGAGGCGCGGGGCTGAACCATGCGCAACGTCACACTCGCCGCCACCCAGTTCGCCTGCTCGTGGGATCTGCCCGCGAATGCCGACAAGGCCGAAGAGCTGATCCGCCGCGCTGCAAAGAACGGCGCGCAACTTGTTCTGATACAAGAGCTTTTCGCCGCACCCTACTTCTGCATCACCCAGCGGGCCGAGTATTTCGATCTGGCCCTGCCTGCCGAAAACCACCCGCTCATCGCCCGCTTCTCGACGCTTGCGCGCGAACTCGGGGTGGTGCTTCCGCTGTCCTTCTTCGAAAAGGCGGGGCAGGCGCATTACAATTCCCTCGCCATGATCGACGCCGACGGCGCGGTGCAGGGCATCTACCGCAAAAGCCACATCCCGCAGGGGCCGGGCTATGAAGAGAAGTATTACTTCTCGCCGGGCGATACGGGTTTCCGCGTCTGGGATACGGCCGTCGGCCGCATCGGTGTCGGCATCTGCTGGGACCAGTGGTTCCCCGAGGCCGCGCGCGCGATGGCCCTGCAAGGGGCCGAGATGCTGCTTTACCCCACCGCCATCGGGTCCGAACCCCCGGCACCGGGCTATGACAGCCAGCCGCATTGGGAGATGGTGATGCGCGGCCATGCCGCCGCCAACATCATGCCCGTGATCGCCTCGAACCGCATCGGCACCGAAACCGCACCCGAAGGCACCGCCGTTACCTTCTACGGCTCGTCCTTCATCACCGACCACACAGGCCAGCTTGCCGCCAAAGCCACGCGCGACGGGGAAGAGGTGCTTCTCGCCACCCTCGATCTGGACGCCATAGCCCTGCTCCGCCGCAGCTGGGGCCTGTTCCGCGACCGCAGGACCGATCTTTACGCCCCCGTCACCACGCTTGACGGCACCACGCGGCCCGAATGAAAACGGCGGCCCGATGGGCCGCCGCTTTCCATTCCAACCGACCGCTCAGCGGTGACGGATATCCACATAGTCGCGCTGCTTCTCGCCGATGTAAAGCTGACGCGGGCGGCCGATCTTCTGGTTCGCCTCGCCGATCATCTCTTTCCACTGCGAAATCCACCCCACCGTGCGCGAAATCGCAAAGATCGGGGTGAACATCGAGGTCGGGAACCCCATCGCTTCCAGAATGATCCCCGAGTAGAAGTCGACGTTCGGATAAAGCTTCTTCGAGATGAAGTAATCGTCCGACAGGGCGATCCGCTCCAGCTCCTTGGCCACCTGCAACAGCGGGTTGTTATGCGCGCCCAAAAGGTCAAGCACCTCGTCGGCCGATTCCTTCATCACCGTCGCGCGCGGGTCGAAGTTCTTGTAGACGCGGTGGCCAAAGCCCATCAGGCGGAAGCCGGAATTCTTGTCCTTCGCCTTGGCGACATATTCCGGAATACGGTCGACCGTCCCGATTTCCTTGAGCATTTCAAGACAGGCCTGGTTCGCGCCGCCATGCGCCGGACCCCACAGGCAGGCAATCCCCGCCGCGATGCAGGCAAAGGGGTTCGCACCCGAAGACCCCGCAAGGCGCACGGTGCTGGTCGATGCGTTCTGCTCGTGGTCGGCATGAAGCATCATGATCCGGTCCATCGCCTTTTCCAGCACCGGATTGACGACATAATCCTCGGCCGGAACCGCAAAGCACATGTGCAGGAAGTTGCCCGCATAGCTATGCGCGTTCTTGGGGTAAACAAAGGGCTGGCCGACCGAATACTTGTAGGCCATCGCCGCGATCGTCGGCAGCTTGGCCACCATGCGGATCGCCGCGACCTCGCGCTGCCACGGGTCATTGATGTCAAGGCTGTCGTGGTAAAAGGCCGACATCGCGCCGACCACGCCCACCATCGTCGCCATCGGGTGGCTGTCACGGCGGAAACCGCGGAAGAAGTTGTGCATCTGCTCATGCACCATCGTGTGGCGCGTCACGCGGCCCTTGAAATCGGCAAGCTGCGACGCATTCGGCAATTCGCCGTACAGCAGCAGGTAGCACACCTCGAGATAGGTCGACTGCTTGGCCAGTTGCTCGATCGGATAGCCACGGTGCAGCAGCTCGCCCTTGTCGCCGTCGATATAGGTGATGGCGCTTTCGCAAGCCGCGGTCGAGGTGAAGCCGGGGTCAAAGGTAAAGACATCCGCCTCGGCGTAAAGCTTGCGGATATCCAGCACATCGGGGCCGAGCGTCGGCGAATGGATCGGCAGGTCGTATGACTTGCCGTCGAGCGTCAGTGTCGCGGATCTTTTGGCGTCGGCCATCTCTCAACTTCCCCTTGAAAACCGCAGACCGGAGCAGACCGGGTGCGGCATATGCAGCCAAGCGGTCGGGGGAAGGTGCCGGAATCAGCCGGCGGCATCCTCCAGCCGCGCAATCGTCTCGTCCCGGCCTATGACAAGCATCATGTCATAGACGCTGGGTGTCGCGGTTCGCCCCGCAAGGGCGGCGCGCAGTGGTGCAGCCAATTTGCCAAAACCGATGCCGTGGGCCGCGGCGATTTCGGTCAGGATCGGCTCCAGAGTCTCTTTCGTCCAGCTACCAGTTTGCAGGCGCGGCGTCAACGATTTCAGTATACCACGGGATACCGTATCCAGTGCGGCCGCCGCCGCCTCATCGGCCACGACGGGGCGGGAAATCAGCGCGAAATGTGCCTTTTCAAGCAGTTCGGGGAAGGTTTTGGCCCGGTCCTTGACGCAATACATCGCGCGGGACAGAAGGTCGCGCTGTGCGTCGGTAAGCAAGTCCCTGTGCGCTGCGACAAGATAGGCCTCCAATTCATGCAGCAGCGCAGCATCGTCGGCCGCCGCGATGTGCTGGCCGCAGATGTTTTCCAGCTTCTTGAAATCAAGCCGCGCGGGCGAGCGACCGATTCCCCCCAGATCGAACCATTCCATCGCCTGCGCGCTGGTGAAGAATTCGTCATTGCCATGCGCCCAGCCAAGCCGCGTCAGGTAATTCCGCATCCCCGCCGCCGGATAGCCCTGCGCCTGATAATCGCCCACCGCCGTCGCCCCGTGGCGCTTGGACAGCTTCTTGCCGTCGGGTCCGTGAATCAGCGGGATATGCGCCCAGACCGGAATATCCCAGCCCATCGCGTCATAGACCATCTGCTGGCGCGCGGCGTTGTTCAGGTGGTCGTCGCCACGGATCACATGCGTGACCCCCATGTCATGGTCATCGACCACAACCGCCAGCATATAGGTCGGCGTGCCGTCGGATCGCAGCACGATCATATCGTCAAGCGTGGCATTCTGGATCACCACGCGCCCCTGCACCTGATCGTCGATCACCGTCTCGCCGTCGCGCGGGGCCTTCATGCGGATGACATAGGGCAGATCGGGGTAATCGGCGGGCGCCACATCGCGCCACGGGCTTTGGAACACCGCATAGCTTGCCCCCGCCGCTTCCTGCGCGGCGCGATAGGCGGCAATTTCCTCTTGCGTCGAAAAGCACTTGTAGGCCGTGCCGCGCCCCAGCATCTGGTGCGCCACCTCGGCATGGCGGTCCTTGCGTTCGAACTGGCTCACCGCCTCGCCGTCCCAGTCAAGGCCAAGCCAGCGCAACCCTTGCAGGATCGCTTCCGTCGCCTCGGGGGTCGACCGCTCGCGGTCGGTATCCTCGATCCGCAGCAGGAACTTGCCGCCACGGCCACGGGCGTAAAGCCAGTTGAACAGCGCGGTCCGCCCGCCGCCGATATGCAGATACCCCGTGGGCGAGGGCGCGAAGCGGGTGACGACAGGCTTTGCGGCAGCGCTCATCGGGAATTAACCTTTCGGAAACCATCGGGGACATAGGGTCGGCGCATCTCTAGGCAATCGCGGGGCGCAAAACAAGGTGGGCGGGGCTTGGATCACATGGCCTTTGCAGCGCCTGCTTGCGGCACGCGGCCATCTCTTTCCCTTTGCCCCCGTGGGGGTTGGCACGGGGGTCGGTCTCTGGTTCTCTTTGCCGGTGGAACCCGCGCCTTCTGCCTACCTGCTCTGCCTCGCGGGTCTGGTGGCACTGCTTCCGCTGGCCCGCCGCGATCTTGCCCAAGCTCCCGCCCTGTTCCTTGCCTGCCTGCTTGCCGGTGTCATTGCCGCCGGATTGCGCGCCCATCTCGTGCAGGGTCCGATGCTGCAAGGCAGGTATTACGGCCCCGTCACCGGCCGCGTGGTCGAGGTGGACCGTTCGCAAACCGATGCCCTGCGCGTCACCCTCGACCGCGTGGCACTCGACCGCGTGCCCCCGGGCCGCACCCCCCTTCGCGCCCGCATCTCGCTGCACGGCGACCAATCGGTCTTTACCCCGAAACCGGGGCAGGTGGTCATGGTCACGGCCAATCTTGCCGCCCCCGAAGGCCCGGTCGAACCCGGCAGCTTCGATTTCCGCCAGATGGCCTATTTCGAAGGGCTTGGCGCCGTCGGCTACACCCGCAGCCCCATGCTCCTGTGGCAGGAACCGGCAGCGGGCGAGCAGTGGATCGGCCAGCTCCGCAGCCGCCTTACCCTTGCCATCCAGTCGCGCATAGCGGGCGATGCCGGGGCCTTTGCCGCCGGGGCGATGACAGGCGACCGCTCGGGCCTGTCGCTCGACGCGGTGCAGGCGCTGCGCGATTCCAGCCTTGCCCATCTTCTTGCCATTTCCGGCATGAACCTCGCCTTCCTGATCGGCTTCGTCTTTTCCCTGCTGCGCTACGGCCTTGCGCTGCTGCCCTATGTCGCCCTGCGCATCGACACGCGCAAACTCGCCGCCCTCGTCTCGCTGGGGGTGGCCAGCTTCTACCTGCTGCTCTCCGGCGCCAATGTCGCGACCGAGCGCGCGTTCATCATGGTGCTGGTGATGCTGGGCGCGGTGCTCTTCGACCGCCGCGCCATCACGCTGCGTTCGGTCTCTCTCGCCGCGCTCATCCTGCTTCTCTGGCAGCCCGAGGCGCTTCTCGCCCCCGGTTTCCAGATGAGCTTTGCCGCCACCATCGCCCTGATCGCGGGGTTCGAGGCGATCAACGCCCGCTTGCCGGCGGGCCTGTCACGCCTCAGGCGCGAGGCGCTGGTTCTGGTCGTCTCCTCGCTCATCGGCGGGCTGGCGACCGCGCCTTATGCGGCGGCACATTTCAACCGTTTCGCGGATTACGGCTTTCTTGCCAATCTGCTCACCGTTCCCGTCATGGGTGCCGTCGTCATGCCCGCAGGCGCGATGGCCGCCCTGCTGGCCCCCGTCGGCCTTGCCGATGCGCCGCTCTGGGTGATGGGGCAGGGGGCGGGGTGGATCCTCTACGTCGCCCGTCTGGTGGCCGGCATCGAAGGCGCGGTCACCGCCATTCCCGCGCCCCCGCCCTGGGTGCTGCCGGTCCTGACACTTGGCCTCCTTTGGGCGATGCTCTGGCGCGGCGGCGGGCGGTTCGCGGGGCTGCCGCTCGTCGCGCTCGCGCTTGTCTTCTGGGCCAAGTCAGGGCGTCCGGCGCTGCTTGTCACCCCTGATGCCCGCCTTGCCGGCCTGCTTGGCCCCGAGGGGCGCGCCCTGTCGAAACCCAAGGGCGGCGGCTTTGCCGCAAAGACATGGCTTGAAAACGATGGCGATCTTGCGCCGCAGGATCAGGCCGCAGCACGCGCGGGCTTCGTTCCGGATCCGCTCGGCCTGCGCTTCACCCTGAACGGCCAACGCGGGCTGATGCTGGTGCCAAAGGCCGATCTCGCGGGCCGCGATCCCTGCACCCTTGCCGATATCGTCATCCTTCCGGCCGAAGCGACGGGCAAGGGCTGTCTGCTGATCGACCTTACGCTTCTTTCGCGCACAGGCGCCGTGGCCGTCTACGACGACCTGCGCCTCGTGCCGACCCGTTCGGCACGGCGGCTCTGGTCGCCCTAATAGGTGCGGATCAGCCCGACCAGACGGCCCTGCACCCGCACCGCATGGTCGGGAAACACCCGCGTCTCGTAGGCGGGGTTTGCCGCCTCGAGCGCGATCATGTTGCCCTTGCGGCGGAACCGCTTCAGCGTGGCTTCCTGCTCTTCCACCAATGCGACCACGATATCGCCGTTGTCCGCTGTCGATTGCTCGCGGATCACCACGATGTCGCCATCGTTGATCCCGGCCTCGATCATGGAATCGCCCTTCACCTCGAGCGCATAGTGATGCCCGCGCCCCGACAGCATCGACCCCGGCACCGCGATGTGGTGCGAAATCTCGGCAATCGCCTCGATCGGCACACCCGCCGCGATCCGCCCCATCACGGGCAGTTCCAGCGCATCGACCGACGAAACGGGAAGCGCCGCTTTCGGCGTTTCCGGCTTCGATCCGGCGATGACGCGCGGGGTGAACCCCGGCCGCTCCATCACTTCGGGCAGCTTGACGATTTCCAGCGCCCGCGCACGATGGGCCAGCCTGCGGATGAACCCCCGCTCCTCGAGCGCGGTGATCAGCCGGTGGATCCCCGATTTCGACCGCAAATCCAGCGCCTCTTTCATCTCGTCGAACGAGGGCGGATATCCGTCGCGGTCCAGCCGCCCCTTGATGAATTCCAGCAGTTCGAGCTGCTTCTTCGTCAACATGGTTTTGGCCCCTGCCGGTGGATGTTGGTATAATGTTCTGCCAGCGTTCCCGTTTTGTGTCAAGCGTAAGCAGGGCCCGCGTCACAGGGCGATGTAATCCACCACATCGCCCGCCGCGGCAGGAGGGGCCGAAACGGGGCGCACCAGCAGCGCATCGGCCTCGGTCAGAATGGTGATCAGCGCCGAATCCTGCCGCTCGAACGGCGCGATCCGGTCGCCCGACAGCCGCGCCCGCATGTAATGGGCGCGCGGCCCGTTGGCGGGCAGGGCCTCGGCCAGCAGCGCCTGCCGCACCTCTGGTCCCGCCGCCCCCAGCCCCAGCATCGCCCGCATCATCGGCAGCAGGAACAGATGGCCGCAGACGATGGACGATACCGGATTGCCCGGCAGCCCCAGCATCGGCACCCCGCGCAGGCGCCCCGCCATCAGCGGCTTTCCCGGACGCATGGCGATCTTGTAGAAGGCCCGCGCCAGCCCCATGCTTTCCGCCACCCGACCGACCAGATCATGGTCCCCGACCGAGGCCCCGCCGATGGTCACGATCAGATCGCAACTCCCGGCCATCGACAGCACGGTGAACAGTTCCGCCTCGGTGTCGCGCGCGATGGGCAAAAGCCGCGCCTCTCCCCCCGCCGCCTCGACCATCGCGGCAAGCGCGAAACTGTTCGAGGCGATGATCTGGTCAGGCGCGGGGTCTTCCCCCGGCATCACCAACTCGTCCCCCGTGGCGATGATCGCCACCACCGGACGCCGCGTCACCTGCACCTCGGCCACGTTCATCGCCGCCAGAAGCGCCAGATCGTTGGGCCGCAGCAGGCGCGGCGCAATCGTGGCCCCGGCGCGGAAATCCTGCCCCTTGGGGCGGATATGCGTGCCCGTATCGGCATCGGGCTTCAGCGTGATCCGCGCCCCCTCGCGCGTCACATCTTCCTGAATGACGACCCGCGTCGCCCCTTGGGGCACCGGCGCTCCGGTGAAGATGCGCACCGCTTGCCCCGCGCCCACGGCGCCGTGAAACGCATGGCCCGCACCCGCCTCGCCGATCACGTCAAAGCTGTCGCCCGCGACCGGATCGCCCGCCACCGCATAGCCGTCCATCGCGCTTGCGGCAAAGGGCGGTTGGTCCCGCCGCGCCACGGCCGGCACCGCCATGACGCGCTCCGCCGCATGGCGCAGCGCCACCGTCTCGGTCGGCAAGACCGCGACAAGGTCAAAGCAGCGGGCAAGGGCCTCTTCGACGGAAATCATCAAGTCGCCTCGTAACGCCCTGATTTTCCTCCATCTTTCAGCACAAGGCGAATGCCCTCGATCCGCATCGATTTCTCGACCGCCTTGACCATGTCATAGATCGTCAGGCAGGCCACCGACACCGCCGTCAGCGCCTCCATCTCGACCCCGGTCTGCCCGCCCGTCTTGACCGTGGCCTCAACCACGATCCCCGGCAGGCTTGCATCCGGCGTCAGTTCCAGCGCGACCTTGGTGATCGGCAAAGGATGGCACAGCGGGATCAGGTCGGCGGTCTTTTTTGCCGCCATGATACCGGCCAGACGCGCCACGCCCAGAACGTCGCCCTTCTTGGCGCGCCCCTCGGTGATCATCGCCAGCGTCTCGGCCCCCATCACCACGGCCCCCCGCGCCACGGCAATGCGGTCGGTCACGGGCTTGGCCGAAACATCGACCATATGCGCATGCCCCTTGTCGTCGAAATGCGTCAGGCTCATGTGCCACCTTGCGATTTCAGCGGGGCCGACAGGATCGCCCGCGTCGCGGCCTCGACATCCTTCTGGCGCATCAGGCTTTCCCCGATCAGGAAGCAGCGCGCGCCATAGCGGGCCATGTCGGCAAGGTCATCGGGCGTGTAAAGCCCGCTTTCCGAAACGATCAGCCGGTCCTCGGGCACCAGTCGCGCCAGATCGCGCGTGGTCTGCAAGGTCACCTCGAACGTATGCAGATTGCGGTTGTTGATCCCGATCAGCCCGCTTTTCAGCTTTGCCGCCCGCTCCAGTTCGGGGCGGTCATGCACCTCGATCAGAACGTCCATCTTCCAGTCAAAGGCCACCGCTTCCAGTTCCGCCGCCTGGCTGTCGCTCAGCGAGGCCATGATCAGCAGGATGCAATCGGCATTCAGTCCCCGCGCCTCGACGATCTGGTAGGGATCATAGATGAAATCCTTGCGCAGGCAGGGCAGGTCGGTCGCCTCGCTGCATTGCGTCAGGAAGGCGTCGGCCCCCTGAAAGCTCGGCCCGTCCGTCAGCACCGAAAGACAGGTCGCCCCGCCCGCCTCATAGGCTTTCGCCAGCGCCGGAGGGTCGAAATCGGGCCGGATCAGCCCCTTGGACGGTGACGCCTTCTTCACCTCGGCAATCAGACCGTAGCCGGTGCCCGCCGCCTCGTGCAGCGCGCGCGAAAAGCCGCGCGGGGCAGGGGCGGCATTCGCCGCCTCTTCCAGATCGGCCAGCGAGCGTTTCGCCTTGCGGGCGGCCACTTCTTCCAGCTTGTAGGTCTTGATGCGGTCCAGAATCGTGCTCATTGGGTCTTTCCGGCCTTGGGCCAATTGTCAGGCAGGCGCCGAGGTGATGCGCGCCAGCGCCGCCACCTTGGCAAGTGCCGCTTTGCTATCTATCGCCGCGCGGGCCAGTTCCACACCTTCGGGCAGGGTCTTTACCTTTTCCGCCACCACCAGCGCAGCCGCCGCGTTCAGCAGCACCGCATCGCGATAGGCCCCCGTCGCCCCCTCGAGCAGCGCACGGAACGCCACGGCATTCTCTGCCGGTGTCCCGCCAAGGATCGATTCGAACGGGTGATAGGGCAGCCCCGCATCTTCCGGCCCGATCTCGAACTCGCGGATGAACCCGCCTTCCACCGCGCAAATCTTGCTGCGGGCCGCGATGGAAATCTCGTCGGTGCCATCGCCGCCATGCACCAGCCACGCCTTTTCCGAGCCGAGTTTCAACAGCGTCTCGGCCATCGGCCGGATCAGCCGGTCGGTAAAGGCGCCGGTCAACTGCCGCGTCACCCCCGCCGGATTGGTCAGCGGGCCAAGGATGTTGAAGATCGTCCGCGTCCCAAGCTCCGCCCGGACCGGGCCGACATGGCGCATCGCGGGGTGGTGCATGGGCGCCATCATGAAGCCGATGCCCGCTTCCGACAGGCAGCGTTCCACCACCTCGGGGCCGACCATCACGTTCAGCCCCATTTCCGTCAGCGCATCGGCCGAACCCGATTTCGACGACAGGTTGCGGTTGCCATGCTTGGCCACCGCCACCCCGCAGGCCGCCACGACAAAGGCCGTCGCGGTCGAGATGTTCAGCGTGCCCTTGCCATCGCCGCCCGTACCGACGATGTCGATCGCTCCGGCGGGCGCCCTGACCTTGTGGCACTTCGACCGCATCACCGTCGCGGCGGCGGTGTATTCGTCCACCGTCTCGCCCCGCGTCCGCAGGGCCATCAGAAAGCCGCCCATCTGCGCGGGCGTGCCCTCGCCGTTGAACAGCGCCTCAAAGGCCGTCTCGGCCTCGGCGCGGGTCAGCGGGCGCTCGGCGGCAAGGCCGATCAGGGGGCGCAGAACGTCGCTCATGCCATCACCTTGGCGGCGGCATCCGCCTCATCAAGGAAATTGCGCAACAACTGGTGCCCATGTTCCGAGGCGATGCTTTCGGGATGGAACTGCACCCCCTCGATCAGCGCCGACTTGTGCCGCAGCCCCATGATCGTCCCGTCCTCAAGCCATGCGGTGACGTCCAGACAGTCGGGCAAGGTCGCACGGTCCACGATCAGCGAGTGGTAGCGCGTGGCCTGGAACGGCGAGGGCAGGCCCCGGAACACGCCTTTGCCCGCATGGTGCATCGTGCCCATCTTGCCATGCACGATCTCGTGGCAGCGCACGACATTTCCGCCAAAGGCCTGCCCGATGGTCTGATGGCCAAGGCACACGCCCAGCAGGGGGATTCGCGCCTCGAAGGCGGCAAGCGTCAGCGGCAGGCAAATGCCCGCCGCCGCAGGGTCGCAAGGGCCGGGCGACAGCACGATCGACGAAGGTTTCATCGCCATGACCGCCTGCACATCCAGCGCATCGTTGCGCTTCACGACGATATCGGCCCCCAACTCGCCCAAGTAATGGACAAGGTTGTAGGTGAAGCTGTCATAGTTATCGATCAGAAGCAGCATCTTGCAGGGCCTTGCCGAAGGGGGGTGAAGCCGGGAACGGGTCGGGCTATACATGGGCAGAGCGTGGGCGCAAGGTCAAGGTGACCTTCGCGCGACAGGGCCGGTAAACGGCTTGCAGCGAAAGGGGGCAGTGCGTGATCCGTGGCTTTGTGAATGGGGTGGTCTGGGGTGGCGTGGTGGCCGTGGCGGGACTCGCCGTGATCTCGCAGGTGGCCCCTTTGCCGCAATCCGCAGCCCCCGACCCGTCGCAGATCGCAGCCCCCGAACCGACAGCCACCCCCGAACCCGTGGCTGCCCCCGAACCCGTGGCAACGCCTGATCCTGCGGCCCCGGCGGATGCCAAATCCCCCGCGCCCCAACCCGCGACGCCCGAACCCGCGACGCCCGAACCCGCGAAAACGCCCGCCCCGTCGCCCGAATTCGCGTCGCCAGAATCCCCGTCACCCGCCCCCGCGCCGCAGGTCGGGGGCGATGCCGCCCCGGACAGCCCCGCGCAGCCCGAGGCATCGGCCGATGCCGCAACGCTTCCCGCCAGCGACAGCGCCGCCCTTCCTGCCGCCGGACCCGTGGCCACTCCGGCCCCCGCCACGGCCGAGGATGCGCCTTCCGCCACCGAACCGCTGCCCAGCCCGCCGCAAGAGGTGCTGCTCGAACCCCTGCCGGTCCCGCCCGCCGCGCCAAAGATCCTGCGGCCCGAGGGCAAGGCCATGCCCGGCGATGCCCCGCGCCTGATCCAGCCCGATACCGCGCCGCTCGCCGGAACGCCCGCGCCCGATCTGCCGCGCATCGGGGATGCAACCGCACCCGCCGAACCCGCGCCGACACCCGCGACAGCGCTCGAACTTTTCGCGCGCCCCTTCGACAATCCCGAAGCCAAGCCGCTCTTCGCCATCCTGCTGCGCGATGACGGGGCCGCAGGCACCGACCGCGAAACCCTCGCCGCGCTGCCCTTTCCGGTGACCTTCGTCCTCGACCCGCTTGCCCCCGGCGCGGCCGATGCCGCCGCCATCTATCGCGCGGCGGGGCAAGAGGTGGTGATGCTCGCCAACGCCATCCCCGCCAACGCCCGCCCCGGCGATATCGAGCAAAGCCTGCAAGCCCTCGACCTCGCCCTGCCGGATGCCGTGGCCGTCATGGGCGGCGCCAACTTTCCGCAAGACAGCCAGCAACTCGCCGCCGCCGTCGTGCCGATCATCGGCGCGCAGGGCCGTGGGCTCGTGACACTGGACAAGGGCCTGAACGCGCTGGATCAGGTGGCCCGGCGCGAAGGCGTGCCGCATGCCGCCATCTTCCGCATGCTCGACGGGGGCAACGAAACCGTCCCCGTGATCCGCCGCTATCTTGACCGTGCGGCCTTTCGCGCGGCGCAGGAAGGCGCGGTCGTGGTCATGGGCAGCACCAACCCCGACACGATCGCCGCCATCCTGCAATGGAACGTCGAGGGACGGGCGGCCTCGGTCGCCCTCGCCCCGATCAGCGCGGTGATGCAGGCGCCTGCGGGCGACTGACAGGAGCGCGGGCGCGTGACAGGAAAAAGGGGGGCTGTCTGCCCCCCACGCCGCGTGCCGCGGCTCCCCCCGAGGATATTTCGGGCAAGAGGAAGCCGCAGCCCGTTCAGCCGTTGCCGCGCCTTGTGAACATGCCCGCATCTTCCGCCGCGCGGCGCAGGGCGCGGGATTTGTTCACCGTTTCCTGATATTCGGCCTCGGGGTCGCTGTCATAGACCACGCCGCCGCCTGCCTGGATGTAAAGCGTCTCGTCCTTCAGCACCGCCGTCCGCAGCGCGATGCAGAAATCCATCTCGCCATTGGCCGCGAAATAGCCCACGCCGCCGCCATAGACGCCGCGCTTTTCCGGCTCCAGCTCGTCGATGATCTCCATCGCCCGCACCTTGGGCGCCCCCGAGACCGTGCCGGCAGGCAGCCCGGCGAGCAGCGCCGAAAGCGCATCCTCGCCATCGGCGATCTGGCCCACCACGTTCGAGACGATGTGCATCACATGGCTGTAGCGCTCGATGATGAACTGTTCGGTCGGCCGCACCGTGCCGAGTTTCGCCACGCGGCCCACATCGTTGCGGCCAAGGTCCAGCAGCATCAGATGTTCGGCCAGTTCCTTCTGGTCCGACAACAGGTCAAGCTCGAGCGCCTTGTCCTCTTCCGGCGTGGCCCCGCGCTTGCGCGTGCCCGCTATGGGGCGCACCGTCACCTCGCCCTCGCGCAGGCGCACAAGGATTTCGGGGCTGGCCCCGATCACCTGAAACCCGCCGAAGTTGAAGAAGAACATGAAGGGCGACGGATTGGTCCGCCGCAGCGACCGGTAAAGCGCAAAGGGCGGCAATTCGAAGCGCTGCGCCCAACGCTGGCTCGGGACGACCTGAAAGATGTCGCCCGCGCGGATGTAATCCTTGGCCTTCTCGACCGCGGCCTTGTAGCCCTCGTGGGTAAAGTTGGACCGGGCCTCGCCCACGGGCCGCGCCTCGCCCAGATCGCGTTGCGCGGGGGGGGCGCGGTCCAGATCGCGCAGCGCGTCCATCACCCGTTCGGCGGCCTGCGCATAGGCGGCCCGCGCCGAAAGGCCCGACGCGGCAAAGGCCGGGGCGACGATGGTGACCTCTCCCTTCACCCCGTCCAGCACGGCCACGACCGAAGGCCGCATCAGCACCGCATCGGGCAGCCCCAGCGGGTCGGGGTTCACATCGGGCAGATGCTCGACCAGACGGATCATGTCATAGCCGAGGTATCCGAACAGCCCCGCCGCAATCGCGGGCAGGCCCTCGGGCAGGTCGATCCGGCTTTCCGCGATCAGCGCCCGCAGCGTGGTCAGCGGGTCACCCGTCTGCGCGACAAAGGCCGCAGGGTCGAAGCGCGCCTCGCGGTTGATGCGGCTTTGCTGCCCGTGGCACTGCCAGATCAGGTCGGGCTTCATCCCCACGACCGAATAGCGCCCGCGCACCTCGCCCCCCGTCACGCTTTCCAGCATGAAAGTGTCGGTCCGCGCCTCGCCCAGCTTGAGCATCAGCGAAACGGGCGTGTCGAGATCGGCCGCAAGCCGCGCAAAGACCACCTGATTGCGCCCCGCAGCCCAGCCGCGCTCGAACTCCTCGTAGGACGGATCGAGCTTCATGTCACTGAAGCCGCGCGTTGACCGCATTGATCGCGGTCTGGTCCAGAACGATCCCTGCCTCGGCCCCCAGCGCGTCCGAGAACAGGCTGAACGCGTCCTGCGCAATGTCGCGCCGCGCCGAAACCGCGATGGAATCGCGCAAGGCCTCGGCATCATCGCCCGTGGTCGGGGCCGGCGTGATGGCATCCAGACGGATCAGCCCGCTGAAGCCCGGCACCGAAAGGGTCGTCACCGCCCCCTCCTTCATGCCAAAGGCCGTGCGGATCACATCCGGCGGCAGCCCCTCGGGGCTGGCGTCACGCAGCAGGTTCCGGCTGGCCGAGACGATGCCGAAGCTGCCCAGCGAGGCCCCCCCCTCGACGGCGGTCTTGATCTCTTCGGCCCGTGCCGCCAGCGCCTTGGCCAACGCGTCCTTGCGCCATGCCTCGGTCACCTTGTCCTTGGCCTCGGCCAGCGGGATGGGGGCTGCGGGGATCACCTCGTCCAGACGCAGGGCAACGATGGTGCCATCGTCGAGGCCGATGGCCTCGGGGAAGTCGCCTTCCTGCACCGCTTCCGCAGCCTTGCGGAAGCCTTCGAAGGCGGCAATCCCTTCAGACGCCGTCTCGGCGGAATAATCCAGCGTCGCGATTTCCATGCCCGCTTCCTTGGCGGCTTCCTCGAGTTCGGCCCCCGAGGCGAGAAGATCGTTGATCTGCTCGAACTTGTCCGAAATCTGCTTGCGCGCCGCGACCAGCTGCAATTCGGCCTTCAGCGCGTCCTTGGCCGCGTCGAAGGTGGTTTCCTGCGCCGCGATCACCGCGTTCATGCGGAACAGCGCAGGTCCGAAATCGGTCGTCACCGGACCCACGACACCCGGTTCGGTCAGGCCGAACACCGCATCGCCCGCAGCTCCCAGCTCCTCCTTGGACACATCGCCAAGGTCGATGTCGGTCAGCGCCAGTTTCCGCTCGGCAACCAGATCCTCGAAACTCGCCTCGCCCGCGTCGAGCTTTGCCTTGGCGGCCTTGGCCTCGTCCTCGGAGGGATAGACCAGCCGTTCGACCAGACGCTTTTCCGGCACGACATATTCGGCGATCTTGGCGTCATAGGCGGCCTTCACCTCGGCGTCGTCGACGGTGATCGACGGGGCCAGCATCTCGGGCCGCAGGGCGGCATAGGTGATGCGCTTGGCCTCGGGCTTGGTGAAGCTGTCGATCTGCGCGTCATAGACCGCCTGCAATTCGGCATCGGTCGGGGCGGGCAGGGGGGAGGTCAGATCGGCCTCGGCCAGCGCCAGAACCGAAAAGGACCGCTTCTCGTCCTGCCAGGCGGCCAGCGTGTCGACATAGGCCTTGGGCGCCGCGAAACCGCCGACGACCGCGCCTTGCAGCACCGACCGCGCGATATCGGCCCGCATTCCGGCTTCGAACTTCGCTTCCGTCAGGTTGTTGCGGTCCAGCGCAAAGCGATAGGTCTCGCGGTCGAAAGCGCCCGAGGCCCCCTTGAACGCGTCCATCTTCTGGATTTCCGCAGCCAGCGTCGCATCGCCCGCCGAAATCCCGATCCGCGCGGTTTCGTTGTCGAGTGCGGTCTTGGCGACAAGGCTGCGCAACACCTGCTGGTCCAGCCCGAAGGCGCGCGCCTGTTCCAGCGTGAGCTGCATCCCGAACTGGCGCGACATCTGGTCGACCTGCTGGCGCAGGGCGCGGGCATATTCGTCAACCTCGATCTCGCGCTCTCCGACGCGCCCGATGCTTTGCACCCCGCCGCCGAAATTCGTTACGCCAAAGCCGCCAAGGCCCAGCATGATCAGGACCAGAAGCCCCCAGACAAGGGTCGATCCGACCTTGCGCTTTTTCTTCGGGGCGTCGTCGTCGTCGTGCTTTGCCATCGTCTCGCCTTACGGGCTGAAAAACCATCCGCGTCTGTCTATGCGGTCACGCCGCAGGGGGCAAGCGGGCTAGAGCCGCAGCGCGGCGAGACGGCGGAACATCTCGGCGATTCCGGCGGCATCGACATTGGCAAAGGCGATGCGGATCTGCCGCTTGCCGGCTTCGGACCCCGCGGGCTGGAACATGGTGCCGGGCAGCATGAGCAGCGACGCCTCATGCACCAGACGGCGGCACAATTCGTCCGAGGGCATCGGATAGGGGTGTTCCACATAGGCGAAATAGGCCCCGCACCCCAGCAGCTTCCAGTCGGGCAGGGCGGCAAAGCCCCCGACCATCGCCGCACGGCGGGCAAGGATTTCAGCCCTCTCCCCCGCCACCCATTGCGACAGGTTCCGCATCCCCCAAAGCGCGCCGATCTGGCCAAGCTGGCTCGGGCAGATCGCCACGCAATCAAGGAATTTCTCCACCTCGGCCAGCCGCGCCACGCTGGCGACAATGGCCCCGACGCGATGCCCCGTCAGCCGGTAGGCCTTTGAGAATGAATAGAGGTGGATGAAGCTCTCGTCCCAATCGGGATCGGTGAACAGCTCATGCGGCCGCCCCGTGCGGCTGTCGAAATCGCGGTAGGTCTCGTCCACGATCAGGGCGATGCCCTTCGCGCGGGCCAGATCGCGGAAGGCGGCAAGCGTCGCGGCCGGATACTCGCTGCCGCCGGGGTTGTTCGGCGAGACCAGCACGATCGCCTTGGTCCGCTCTGTAATCAGCCCTTCGGCGTCACCGGCGCGCGGGATCAACCCTTCGCCCGAGGCAAGCGGCACGGTGGTCACACCCGCCATATCAAGCCACATCTTGTGGTTGAAGTACCACGGGGTCGGCAAGATCACCTCGTCCCCATGCCCTGCAAGGGTCGACAGGATCGCGGTAAAGGCCTGATTGCAGCCTTGGGTAATGGCCACCTGTCCGGGCAGGATCGTGCCGCCATAGGCCGCCGACCATTGGCTTGCAATCTCGGCCCGCAATTCGGGCATGCCCAGCACGGGTCCGTATAGATGCGCCGCATCGTCATGCAGCGCCGCATCCGCCAGCGCCTGCCGCAACCCGAGCGGCGGCGGCTCGACGGGGGCGGCCTGGCTTACGTTGATCAGCGGGCGGTCGGGCGGAAAGACGGCCCCCTGCAACCAGCGCCGCGCCTCCATCACCGGCGGCGGATCGGTTGCGGCCATCGCGGGGTTCAGCGGCAGGGTCATCGGGCGCGTCCTTTGCAAGCAGGTCGCCCGATATGATCCGCTTGGGGCGTGGAGTTCAAGCCATCACCCGAAGCGCGGAAAATGACGCATTTTCCGCGACGATTTCTGACGCAGAAATCGGGGGCGCACCGCCCGCCACCGGAAATTGCGTCAATTTCCGGCGCGAAGTCTGCGTCAGACTTCGCCTTGCCGTCAGTCGGTGCCGCGGAAGGGCTGGACGTATTGCAGCGCCATGTCCCACGGAAAGAAGATCCACGTATCCTGGCTCACCTCGGTCACATAGGTATCGACCTGCGGCTTGCCATGCGGCTTGGCATAGACCGTGGCGAACTGCGCCTTGGGGTAAAGCTTGCGCACCAGTTCCAGCGTCTTGCCCGAGTCGACAAGATCATCGACGATCAGGATGCCCGTGCCGTCGCCCATCAGCTCTTCCTGCGGCGATTTCGTCACGCGGGATTCGGTCTGGGTCTGGTGGTTGTAGGACTTGACGCTGATCGTATCGACGATGCGGATATCAAGCTCGCGGCTGACGATCATCGCAGGCACCAGCCCCCCCCGCGTGATCCCGACGACCGCCTTCCACGCGCCATTCTCGCCCGGACCCTTGCCGTCCAGACGCCATGCCAGCGCCCGCGCATCGCGGTGAAGCTGGTCCCAGCTGACGTGAAAGCCCTTTTCATGTGGCAAACGGTCGTTCATGGCATCCCCTCAGGTGGCAATGATCTTGAGGCCGAGCAAGCCCAGCATGGCCCCGAAGCTGCGGTCGATCACGGTCTTCAGGCTGATATAACGCGCGCGCGTCCGGTCAAGCGAGAAGATGCGCGCAACCAGAGTATTCCAGCAGGTTTCCGACAGGAAGATCACCCCGAGCAGCAGGCCAAGCACCCAATAGGGTGTCTCCGCTTCAAGCGTGCCGAGGAAGATCGAAGAGAACATCACCGCAGCCTTCGGGTTGGACAGGTTGGTCCACAGCCCCAGCCGGTAGGCGGCAAAGGCCGACCGCGGCAGCGGGCGCGTGTCCTCGGTGCGGAACGGCACCTTGGCATCGCGCCACAGATGCCAGGCCATCCAGCCCAGATAGCAGGCCCCGCCGATCTTCAGCGCCCAAAGCAGCGACGGGGCGGCGGCAAAGACCACGCTCAGCCCGAAAACGGCGGCCAGCGCCCAGATCACCGCGCCGCTGGCGATGCCCATCGCAAGCATCACGCCGGTCCGGAACCCTTCTGTCAATCCCGTCCGCGCCGCCATCAGCACGGCAGGGCCGGGGCTTATGGCGGCAAAGACCACAAGTCCGGCAAAGGTGGCAAAGGCGGCGGGGGTCACGCGCTCATTCCTTGCCGTTCCGCCCCGTCACCGCGTCGATGTCGGGCGCATCGACGGCCTTCATGCCCACGACATGGTAGCCCGCATCCACATGCAGGTTCTCGCCCGTGGTGCCCGAACCAAGGTCCGACAGCAGGTAAAGCGCGGCCTTGCCCACCTCTTCCTGCGTCACGTTGCGCCGCAGGGGCGAATTCAGCTCGTTCCACTTCATGATGTAGCGGAAATCGCCGATCCCGCTGGCGGCCAGCGTCTTGATCGGCCCGGCCGAGATCGCGTTGACGCGGATGCCGTCCTTGCCAAGATCCTCGGCGATGTATTTCACGCTCGCCTCGAGCGCCGCCTTGGCAAGCCCCATCACGTTGTAATGCGGCATCACCTTTTCCGCGCCGTAATAGGTCAGCGTCAAAAGGCTGCCTCCGGCGGGCATCATCGCCGCAGCCCGCTGGCAGATGGCGGTAAAGGAATAGACCGAGATGTCCATGGTCATCAGAAAATTGGCGCGCCCCGTGTCCACGTAGCGCCCGCGCAATTCGTTCTTGTCGGAAAAGCCGATGGCATGGACCACGAAATCGATCGTTCCCCAGGCCTCTTTCAGCCCCGCGAACAGGGCGTCCATCGACGCCTCGTCCGTCACGTCGCATTCGAACAGCATCGGCGTCCCGATCGAGGCGGCCAGCGGCTCGACCCGTTTCTTCAAGGCTTCGCCCTGATACGAAAAAGCCATTTCCGCCCCGTGGTCGGCCAATGCTTTCGCAATGCCCCAAGCGATGGATTTGTCATTGGCAAGCCCCATGATGAGGCCGCGTTTTCCTGCCATAAGTCCGGTTGACATTACTTGTCCCTCGCCCACCCTTAGTGTTGTCGCACGGGTTTAGGCGATCCCTTCGCCTGCATCAAGGGCAGGGCAGGGTGGAAGGGCGGGCACAGGTCCCGCCATGACGAGGGAAAGATGGACAGAACCGGAATTTTCGAGGGCGACGATCCTTTCGCCATCGCGCGCCGCTGGCTTGCCGAGGCCGAACCGCAGGAACCCAACGACCCCAACGCCATCGCGCTGGCAACGGTCGACGAACAGGGCATGCCCAACGCCCGCATGGTGCTTCTGAAGGATATCGAGGCCGACGCCTTCGTGTTCTATACCAATTACTCCAGCCGCAAGGGGCAAGAGATCGCCGCCTCCGGCAAGGCGGCCTTCGTGCTGCACTGGAAATCGCTGCGCCGCCAGATCCGCGTCCGCGGCGTGACCGAACGCGAGGAAGGCCCGCAGGCCGATGCCTATTACGCCAGCCGCAGCCTCAAAAGCCGCCTCGGCGCATGGGCCTCGGCCCAGTCGCAACCGCTCTCCTCGCGCACGGCCCTCATGGCCGAGGTCGCCAAAATCACCGCGACCCACGGGGCCAGCCCCAAACGGCCGCCGTTCTGGGGCGGAATACGCATCCGCCCGACCGAGATCGAGTTCTGGGCCGACGGCGCTTTCCGCCTGCACGACCGATTTAGATGGACACGGAATGGTAACGATGAACCTTGGGAAATTCAGAGACTTAACCCTTGACCGCCTTTCAAACCGGGGAAATGCCTTAGGGAAAATTAACGAATTGCCCTTGATATCCTGTGGAAATTCACGTCTTGTTCTCTGCGATGGGGCTGGCTCTGGGGAATGGCTCTCGCTATGACAGATGAAGAAAAGACCATGCATGTTGTGCATGGTCGGGTGAAATGGTTTGATCCGGGCAAGGGTTTCGGGTTCATAGTTGCCGACGAGGGTGGTGCGGATATCCTTCTGCATGCCAACGTGTTGCGGAACTACGGGCAGAATTCCGTTGCCGATGGTGCTGGTATTTCGGTGAATGTGCAAATGACGCAACGTGGCGTTCAGGCTGTGGAAGTGCTTTCGATCGAGCCTCCCCAAGGCGCAACCTTCCCCCTCGGGGACGAAGACGCGCCCGCATCACTCGAGGAAATCGCCGCCCTGCCGATGGAACCCGCACGGGTGAAATGGTTCGACAAGGCCAAGGGCTTCGGCTTTGCCAATGTCTTCGGCCGCCCCGAGGATGTGTTCATCCATATCGAAGTGTTGCGCATCTCGGGATTTGCCGACCTTCAGGCGGGCGAGGCGATCTGCCTCCGCATCGTCGAGGGCAAGCGCGG
Organism: Paragemmobacter straminiformis; assembly: GCF_014243445.1. Lineage (GTDB taxonomy): Bacteria > Pseudomonadota > Alphaproteobacteria > Rhodobacterales > Rhodobacteraceae > Paragemmobacter > Paragemmobacter straminiformis. The sequence goes on along the minus strand of NZ_JACLQD010000002.1, from coordinate 709,486 downwards.
CCGCATGGCCATGCAGGTGCTCTCGTGGGAAGCAGCAACCCGCCATCCCGGATGAAGCCCGCGCTTGCGGCGCTCGGCCTGACCCTTGCCCTCGCTTCGGGTCAGGCGGCACGGGCGGGGTGCGCGCCGGGCGGCGCCGACCTGCGCAGCCCCGCCGGCACCGTGCATTTCAGCGTCGAGATCGCCGATACCGGCGCCGAACGCGCCAAGGGTCTGATGTTCCGCGACAGCATGGCGACGATGGCCGGGATGCTGTTCGTCTACGACTCCCCGCGCCCGGTCTCGTTCTGGATGAAGAACACGCTGATCCCTCTCGACATGATCTTCATCGATCCGACAGGCACCGTCACCCGCGTGCATGAAAACGCCGTGCCGGGCGACCTGCGGCCGGTCGACGGCGGCAACGGGGTGCAATTTGTGCTCGAGGTCAACGGCGGCCTGACCCGCAAGCTCGGCATCGCCAAAGGCAGCGTCCTGCGCCACCCCGCCATCGCGCAGGACCGCGCCGCCTGGCGCTGCGACTAGCGGCCCGCCCCAACTTGCCGCTTGTGTCCGCCAATGCGGGCGATTATGTCCATCCCATCCCGGTCGGGGTGTAGCGCAGTCTGGTAGCGCATCTGCTTTGGGTGCAGAGGGTCGTGAGTTCGAATCCCACCGCCCCGACCATTTTTTCCCGCTGAACCGTCACAGCCGGGGGGCTGTCTGCCCCCCGCGGCTCGCAAGCGAGCCTCCCCCCGAGGATATTTGTCCGAGCATGAAAGCAGGGTCTCCCCGCTTCACATTCGCCGAAATATCCTCGGGGGGATGAATGCCTGAAAGGCAGAAGGGGGGCGGAAAGCCCCCCTTTGCGGAATTTTCGCAGAAAATTCGTGGTTTCAGATGTCGAGCGTGTTCTCGTGCTCCCAGCGCGAGAAATGCGACACGAAGCTGTCCCATTCCTTCTGCTTCAGCTTGATATAGGCCGACGAGAACTCTTCGCCCATCATCGCCTTCAACGTCTTGTCCTTGTCGTATTCGCGCAAGGCGTCAAGCAGGTTCAGCGGCAGCTTGGGCGCGCCTTTCACGGTATGGCCCTGGCTGTACATGTCGATGTCATAGCGCCGCCCCGGATCGGCATTGGTGCGCACTCCGTCCAGACCCGCCGCGATGATGACGGCCTGCAGCAGATAGGGGTTCGCCGCGCCATCGGGCAGGCGCAGCTCGAACCGCCCCGGTCCGGGCACGCGCACCATGTGGGTGCGGTTGTTGCCGGTCCAGGTGACCGTATTCGGCGCCCATGTCGCCCCCGACGAGGTGCGCGGCGCGTTGATGCGCTTGTAGCTGTTCACCGTCGGGTTGCAGATCGCGGCCAGGGCCGAGGCGTGCTTCATGATCCCGCCAAGGAAGGCGCGGCCACGGTCCGACAGCGACAGCTCCTTCGACGGGTCCGAGAAGGCGTTCGACTTGCCATCCATCGACCAGACCGAGATATGCGCATGGCATCCCGAACCGGTCAGCCCCTTGAAGGGCTTGGGCATGAAGGTCGCGCGGAAGCCGTGCTTTTCCGAGACCGACTTGACCATGAACTTGAAGAAGCTGTGCTTGTCGGCGGTCTGCAGGGCGTCGTCATATTTCCAGTTCATCTCGAACTGGCCGATCGCGTCCTCGTGGTCGTTCTGATAGGCCTCCCAGCCCAGCTCGAGCATGTAGTCGCAGATCTCGCTGATCACATCATAACGCCGCATGATCGCCTGCTGGTCATAGCAGGGCTTCTCGGCGGTGTCGTAGATGTCCGAACAGGCATTGCCCTCGGCGTTGAGGATGAAGAACTCGGGCTCGACCCCGGTCTTGACGCGCAGGCCCTCTTTCGCGGCCTCGCCCACCAGACGTTCCAGCACGTTGCGCGGGGCCTGTGCCAGCAGCTTGCCATCCATCACGCAGCGGGCGGCGACCCAGGCCACATCCTTCTTCCACGGCAGCTGGATGACCGAGGTCGGGTCCGGCACCGCCATCATGTCCGGATGGGCGGGCGTCAGGTCAAGCCATGTGGCAAACCCGGCGAAGCCCGCGCCATCCTCGGACATGTCGTTGATCGCCTGTGTCGGCACCAGCTTGGCGCGCTGGCCACCGAACAGGTCGGTGTACGAGATCATGAAGTATTTGACGCCCCGTTCGGCGGCCCAAGCGGCAAGATCGATTGCCATAGTGAAACTCCCTGTCCTGTCTTTTGTCCGGCTTTGCACCGGTGTTTGTAACGGATGCGGTCAGAAACCGTTGCGGCCCGGTATCCAGCTCGTGCCTGCCAGCGGAACGCCCGCCATCGCGGCCCCTTCGATCGTCAGCGCGCAAAGATCCTCGGGTTCCAGATTGTGCAGGTGGTTCTTGCCGCAGGCCCGCGCGATGGTCTGCGCTTCCAGTGTCATCACCTTGAGGTAGTTTTTCAAGCGCCGCCCCCCGAGGATCGGGTCGAAGCGCTTGTAAAGCTCGGGGTCCTGCGTGGTGATGCCTGCGGGGTCGCGGCCTTCGTGCCAGTCGTCATAGGCGCCCGCGGTGGTGCCGAGCTTGTTGTATTCGGCCTCGAGCGCGGGGTCGTTGTCGCCCAGCGCGATCAGCGCCGCCGTGCCGATGGCCACGGCATCCGCGCCCAGCGCCATCGCCTTGGCCACATCGGCCCCCGACCGGATCCCGCCCGAGACGATCAGCTGCACCTTGCGATGCATCCCGAGGTCCTGCAGCGCCTTCACCGCCAGCGGGATACAGGCAAGGATCGGCATGCCGACGTTCTCGATGAACACATCCTGCGTCGCCGCCGTGCCGCCCTGCATCCCGTCAAGCACGACCACATCGGCCCCGGCCTTCACCGCAAGCGCCGTGTCGTAATAGGGGCGGGCGCCCCCGACCTTGACGTAGATCGGCTTTTCCCAATCCGTGATCTCGCGGATTTCGAGGATCTTGATTTCCAGATCATCGGGACCGGTCCAGTCGGGGTGGCGGCAGGCGGAACGCTGGTCGATGCCTTTGGGCAGGTTGCGCATCATGGCGACGCGGTCGGAAATCTTCTGCCCCAGCAGCATCCCGCCGCCGCCCGGTTTCGCGCCTTGGCCCACTACGACTTCGATCGCATCGGCGCGGCGCAGGTCATCGGGGTTCATCCCGTAGCGGCTGGGCAGGTATTGGTAGACCAGCGTCTTGGAATGGCCGCGTTCCTCTTCGGTCATCCCCCCGTCACCCGTGGTGGTCGAGGTGCCCGCCGCCGATGCGCCACGGCCAAGCGCCTCTTTCGCGGGGCCGGACAGCGCGCCAAAGGACATGCCGGCAATCGTCACCGGAATATCCAGATGGATCGGCTTTTTCGCATAGCGCGTGCCAAGCCAGACGTCGGTGGCGCATTTCTCGCGGTAGCCTTCCAGCGGATAGCGGCTGATCGAGGCGCCAAGGAACAGCAGGTCGTCGAAATGCGGCAGCTTGCGCTTCGAGCCGCCACCGCGGATGTCATAGATGCCTGTCGCGGCAGCGCGCCGGATTTCGGCGTTGATGTCGTTGGAAAAGGTCCACGACTGCTTCGGCGGCGTATGGGGAAAATCGGTCATGTGAAGGTGGACCTCAGTAAGACGACGCGTTGTCGATATTGAAGGTGTAAAGCTTGCGGGCCGAACCGTAGCGCTTGAACTCCTCGGGCTTGGCCAGATGGTCGGCCTCGCCGCGCTTCAGAAGATCGGCCAGAATGGCGATATGCTCGGGGCGCATCTCTTTCTCGATGCAGTCGGCCCCCAGCGATTTCACCGAACCGCGCACGAAAAGCCGCGCCTCGTAAAGGGAATCGCCCAGCGCCTCGCCGGCATCGCCAAGCACGACCATGTTGCCCGATTGCGCCATGAAGGCCGACATATGGCCGATGTTGCCATGCACGACGATGTCGATGCCCTTCATCGAAATGCCGCAACGGCTCGACGCATTGCCCTTGATGACCAGAAGCCCGCCGCGCCCCGTGGCGCCCGCATACTGGCTGGCGTCCCCGTCGATGATGACGGTGCCCGACATCATGTTCTCGGCAACCCCCGGACCGGCCGAGCCCTTGACCCGGACGGTCGCCTGCTTGTTCATGCCCGCGCAATAGTAGCCCGTCGAGCCGCGCACCGTCACATCGACCGGCGCATCCAGACCCACGGCGATGGCATGCGCGCCCTTGGGGTTCACGATTTCCCACGCGGTCTCGTTGGTCTGGCCCTTCAGGGCGTGCAAGGTCGTGTTCAGTTGGCGCAGGCCCTGCGCCTCGAGGTCGAATGTTTGCATGACTCAGCGTTCCCAGAAGTAAACAGTGGCAGGTTCCGGTTCCCAGACGCGGGCCGAGTCGATCCCCGGCAGGTTCACCATCGCGCGGTATTCCGAGCCAAAGGCGACATACTGGTCCGTCTCGGCCATCACGGCGGGCTTGCAGGCGATCGGGTCGCGCACCACGCCGAACCCGTTCTTGGTGCCCACGACAAAGGTGAAGAACCCGTCAAGGTCGGTCAGCGTGGCCTCCATCGCCTCGCCCAGTTTGGCACCCTCCTGCAGCTTGTGGCTGATGAAGGCGGCGGCGACTTCGGTGTCGTTTTCCGTCTCGAAGGTCATGCCCGCCTGCCGCAGCACGCGGCGCACCGAATTGTGGTTCGACAGCGATCCGTTATGCACAAGGCACTGGTCCGACCCGGTCGAGAAGGGGTGCGCCCCCATCGTCGTCACGGCCGATTCCGTGGCCATGCGGGTGTGTCCGATCCCGTGGGTGCCCGACATGCGCGCCACTTCGAAACGCGCGGCCACATCCTTGGGAAGCCCGACTTCCTTATAGATCTCAATGCCTTCTCCGGCGCTCATCACCTTGGCGGCGGGGCGCAGGGACTTCAGCGCATGGCGCGCGGCGTCCAGCCGGTCCTCGGGCAGCTCCAGCACCATATGGGTGTCCTTGACCACACCCGTCACCTTGCCCGCCACCGCCTTGCCAAGGTCCTCGGCCAGCGAGGCGAAATCGGCATCGGGGTTGGCCGACTGCACCGTCAGCTTGGCCTTGCCCTTCTCGGGGCGACCGTAAATCGCGATTCCGGCGCTGTCCGGTCCGCGGTCGGTCATGGTGATCAGCATATCCGTCAGCATCTCGCCGAGCTTCGGCTCGAGCTTGGGGTCCTTCAGGAACAGACCGACGATTCCGCACATGGCGTCGACTCCTTTGTTCGTCTCTCGCGATCACGCTAGCAAACCTGTTTTGGCCTTTCAACTGAGAAGAAACATTTTTTACCACGGGTAAGCCGGCCCGGCCAAAGTCGGAAAGTTTTCAAACCGCACGGAATGTAGGCAAATCTTTTGACAGACGGAAAGGGGTGTGTTTCCCTTCAGAAAATAAAGTTCACGCACAGCGAACTCCCCCCGCGCATCGGCCCGTCGCGGCAAGGGAATAAAGGGCCAAAGGGAGGAAACTGTGAACGACCTGAATGCAAGGATCGAATCCATGCACCGGCGCGACGTCACCGTCGCCTGGGCTTTCATCATCGGACTCTGGATCGCCATGTTCTTCGTCGCCATCGCCACATGGGGTCTTGCCCCCAACGGCGCGGCGCGAATCCTGCTGCTCATCGGCGGTGTGATCGTCCTGACCTTCAACACCGCCGCGATCATGGCGATGCTGAGCCACTACCGCGAGGACCGCGACTTCATCTACGGGCTGGACATCAAGTTCCTCGATGAAGCCCGCGCGGCGAAAAGGGGCTGACCGATGGCAAGATATATCCCCCCGCCGCAAAGCAAGCTGGGTCAGGTGATCGACGTGATCGTGCTGCTCGTGCTGTCCATCGGCGCGCTCTACATCCCGCTGTGGATGGGCCTCGCCGGGTCGGCCAAGGCCCCGATCGTCGTCGACAATCCCACATGGGAAAGCCTCGGCCAGAACCCGACGATGGTGGAACGCTGGAACCAGCTCGGCTTTGCCGATCCCGCCTCGGCGCATGACATGATCACCGCGCGGTTCGACTATTCCTTCACCTGGGGCGCGATGGCGCTGATGGTCGTGGTCATCGTGGGCTACTTCGCCCTGATGCTGCGCCTGTCGGAAAAGGAATACCGCGAAGTGATCGCCGAAAAATTCGAACGGCGCTAAGGGGGCAGGGACATGTGGACACTGATCGAATACGGCGCCTGGGCGCTGTCGGCGCTCTTCGCGCTGCATATGATCTACGACTGGTATCGCACCGACACGACCTATTCCGAAGAGGTCCTGACCTCGTCCCGCGAAGGCGAGATCGAGGCCATGACCGAAGAACACAGGATCTGAGGGGCGCATCATGGCAGATTTCGACATCACATCCAAATCCATGGACGGCATCGCCTCGCATGGAACCAAGGTCGGGCTCGCCCGCGTTCTCGGGCCTGCCCATGTCTGGGCGCTCGGCGTGGGCATCGTCCTCGTGGGCGAATACATGGGCTGGAACTTCGCCGTCGGCAAAGGCGGGGCCTATGCCGCGCTGATCGCCTGCTGGTTTGCGGGCATCCTCTACTCCTGCGTCGCCATGATCGACTCCGAGGTGACATCGACCGTCGCCGCGGCAGGCGGGCAATACACGCAGGCCAAGCATATCGTTGGCCCCCTCATGGCCTTCAACGTGGGGCTTTACCTCGTCTTCGCCTACACCATGCTCGAAGCGGGCAATGCCATCACGCTGGGCTACCTGATCTCGGTCGCCGCCGACATGACGGGGGCGACACAGGCGCTCGACCAGCGCCCCTTCATCATCCTCTCCATCGTCTTTCTGGCATGGCTCAACTACCGCGGGGTGCTGGCAACGCTGACCTTCAACCTTGTCATCACCGCCTTTGCCTTCTGCGCCATCCTCGTCCTCTTCGTGGCCTCGGCCCCGTGGAGCGCGGACAGCCCCCTTGCCCATGCCGAACTGATGTCCGGTCAGGCGGCACTGCCCTATGGCTGGCTCGGCGTGCTTGCGGCCATGCACTTCGGCCTCTGGTTCTACCTCGGCATCGAAGGCACGACACAGGCCGCCGAAGAGGTGCGCTCGCCCGCCCGCTCGCTGCCCTTCGGCACCTTGGCGGGGATCATGACCCTGCTCATCGCCGCCACGCTGACATGGTACATCTGCGTGGGCTTCCTGCCGTGGGAATATCTGGGTGACGGTGTGAACGGCGCCGTGGCTCCGCTCTTCTCGGCGGCGCAGATGACCGGATCGAACGCGCTGGTCATCATCCTCGGCTTCGGGACGCTCTTTGCCACGCTGGCCTCGGCCAACGGCTGCATCAACGATGCCTCGCGGGCGTGGTTCTCGATGGGGCGCGACCACTACCTGCCGCAATGGTTCGGGGCCGTGCATCCGACCTATCGCACCCCGTACCGGTCGATCATCTTCCTCGTGCCCATCGCGCTGATCTTCGCACTGGGCGCACCGCTCGATCAGGTGATCACCTTCTCGATCCTGTCCGGCCTGCTCGGCTATACTTTCATGCCGATCAACATCATCCTGTTCCGCCGCAAATGGCCGCTCGACACGATCAAGCGCGGCTATGTGCATCCGTTCCACCCGATCCCGGCGCTGGTGCTGCTGGCCCTCTGCTCGCTGACCTACTTCGCCGTGTTCCTCGGCTATGGCACGCAGCTCATCGCGATGGTCAGCTTCTACATCGTGGTGTCGCTCTGGTTCCACTTCTGGCGCTACCGTTTCGTCAAGCGCGCCGACCAGTTCACCATGCCTTGGCCGAAACCGCGCGGCTACTGAACCACCCCTCCGGCCCGCCCGAAACGGCGGGCCGGACCTTTCCCGAAAGCCGACCATCATGGCCGAAGCCTTCGTCCTTGCCGCCTTTGCCGCCCTGCTCGGGGCGGTGCTGCTTTTGTCGCGGCGCAGACAGGGCAGGGTGCTTGCCCGCCGCGCGGCCCTGCTCGACCCGTGCCGCAGGCTTTTTGCCGATACGCGCCTGCGCTGCGATGCTTTCGGTTTTCCCCGCATGGCAGGCACCCGCGACGGCCTCTCCTATGACATCCAGATTGTCCCCGATGCGCTGGCGGTGCGCAAACTGCCCGCACTCTGGCTGCTCGTGTCGCTGCCTCAATCCATGCCCGTCGCCTTTACCCTGCATCTGATGCTGCGCCCCACCGGGGCCGAGGGCTTTACCCGCTTCCGCAGCCTGCCCAACCAGCATGACCTGCCCGCAGGCTTCCCCGCCGATGCCGCCCTGCGCAGCGACGACCCGGTCGCCCTGGCGCTGGCCCCGCTGCTGCAACCGCTCGTCACCCTCTGGGGCGACACGCTCAAGGAAATCATCCTCTCGCCCAAGGGCCTGCGCCTGACGCTCCTGCTGGAAGAGGCCGACCGCAAGACCTACCTGATCCTGCGCGAAACCGACCTTGGCCAAACCCCCGTGAACCCCGCGGCCCTGTCCCGCGCGCTTGACGCGCTGGCCGGCCTGCGCGCGGCCCTGCACGCCCCAGCCCCCGAAAGACAGGTCGCATGAAAGCCCCGATGCACCCCTATGCCGTCGCCGCCCTGGCGTTCATCCTTCCCGGAATGGGGCAGGTCGCCAACGGCCAGCCCAGGCGCGGCCTCGTCTTTCTGTTCTTCATGCTGCTTCTGGGCGCGATCACCGCCAAGACGGCCGCCCCCGATGTCTCGGTCATCGGCCGCTACGCCGGAGGGCTGTTCATCTACGCCCTCTCGCTTTTCGACGCCTACCGCCTTGCCCGCCTGCGCTACGAAATCGCCCGCCGTGGTCAGGCCTGAGGATAGGAGATGATCGACAGATACCGCGCCGGCAGCTTCAGCAACACCTCGGGCCCGTGCTGCGCATCGGCATCGAACAGCAGGCTGTCGCCCGGTTCCAGATGGAACAGCTTGTCGCCATGCCGGTATTGAACCTCGCCCTCGAGCATGAAAAGCAACTCGATCCCATCGTGCTGGAAGGTCGGGAACACATCCGAATCCGCCGTCAGCGTGATCAGATAGGGCTCGACCACCACCCCCGAATTGTTCGACCCGATATGGCCGAGCAGATGGTACTGGTGCCCCGCCCGCGTTCCGCGCCGCTCGATCTCGAGATGCTCGCCCGCCTTCACATGCTGCACCTCGCGTCGTTCCTCGAACCCGCGGAAGAAACTGGTGATCGGCGTGGAAAAGGCATGGCTCAGGATTTGCAGCGTCGTCAGCGAGGGCGAGGTGATGCCGTTCTCGATCTTCGACAGCATCCCGATCGAAAGCCCCGTGACCGCGGCCAGATCGGCCACCGTCATTCCCTGCTGGCGGCGAAAGGCGCGCACCGATCGGCCGATGGCAAGCTCAAGGTTCCGTTCCGACAATTCCCGCACGCGGTGCGGGTCCTGGTCGAATGCGGGCTTCGAACGGGGCAGGGATGTGTCGTCGAAATCTTCCATGTGCCGTTTCTTCGTTGCGTTCCACCAATAGGATTACCAATTTATTCACCACGGGGAAAGAAGGGATAGATTCGATGGCCAACGGATCGAACGCCGAGATGGTTCTGGGGTTTCTGCTCTTTCCGGGCTTTCCGATGGCCTGCCTGACATCGGCCATCGAACCCCTGCGCGCGGCCAATGAAATCACCGGCCGCAAGGTCTTTGGCTGGAAACTGGTGGGCGAGGAGAAATCCCCCGTCCAGTCCAGCGCCGAGGTCCGCTTCGACCCCGACATGGCGCTGGCCGATGCCTCGGGCCTCGACTGCCTGTTCCTGCTGTCCATGCCGCAATCGCATTTCGCCAAGCCCCGCGCCTCGATGGCACAGATCCGCTGGATGGACCGCTGCGGCGTGACCTTGGGCGGCTTTTCGGGCGGCGTCTTTCCGCTCGTGCGGTCGGGCGTGATGACCGGGCGCTCGGTTTCGGTCCACTGGTGCTACGAGGCCGCCTTCCGCGCCGAATTCCCCAATGTCGAGGCAAGCCAGGCCGTGATCCTGCGCGAACGCCGCCGCGCCACGGCCTCGGGGGCGGGGGCGGTGTTCGACATGATGCTGCACCTGATCGAGGAAAAGCTCGGCCGCGAAACCATGACCGAGGTGGCCTGCTGGTTCCAGCATCCCTTTGTCCGCTCGGACGACACGACGCAGAAAGTGCCGGCGCAAAAGATCGGCGGCACCGACGACATGCTGCCCGAACCGGTGCGGCTGGCGGTGCAGGTGTTCTCCGACCATATCGAAGACCCCGTCCGCATCGCCGATGTGGCCGAAGCCGTGGGCATGTCGGAACGGCATCTGGAACGGGTGTTCAAACTGGCGACAGGGCAAAGCCCGCTGCAATATTACCGCCTGATGCGCCTGAAGAAGGCGCGGCAGAAGGTGCTTTACTCCACCCAGAGCATCACCCAGATCGCGCTTTCGGTGGGCTATGCCTCGTCCACCCCGATGACGCGCCACTACGCCGAGGCCTTCGGCGTCTACCCCGCCGATGAACGCCGCCGTCTGGTCGGAATGCGCGGGCTGGGCGGGGCCCTGCCGCCCTCGGAATAAGAATTTTCGGCGAAAATTCTTAGGGGGGCTGTCTGCCCCCCTCGGCGCTGCCGCGCCTTACCCCCCGAGAGTATTTCGGCAAGGCTGAAGGTCAAAAGACCGAATGCGCCGCCGTCTCCAGCGCATGGAACAGGCTTTGCGCCGACGAGCGCGGCCCCAGCACCGAGATGTGGTCCGCAGCGCGGATCACCACATAGCAGCCGAGATGTTCCATCATCGTCCGGCTGGCCGACCCCGCGCCATGCCGCGCGATGTCGTAATTGCACAGCAGTTCGAACAGGCGGGGCAGCGAGGCGCCCGTCACATCGAACCGCGCCCAGGCGTCGGTCTGTTCGGTGATGCTTGCCGCCTCGCCGAAGACGGGCTTCAGATGCGCCACGATATCCTCGTGGCTGGCAAAGGGGGCCTCGATCATCCACATCTCGGGCGACAGCCAGAAGGCGGCACAGGTCGCGCCCTGTTCCCAGCGCCCCGCAGGCGGAAGCGGGATGCCCGCGCCCTTGGCGGCTGCCGTGATGTCCTGCCCCATGCGCTGCGCGAGCGAGGCGAGGGCCGTGTCCACCACTTCGGAAATCGTGACGGGGCCGATGCTGATGCGGACGGGCAGGTCATTCCCGAGCGGGGTGATCGGTTTGAGCGAAAGGTCAGCCACGCAGACGCACTCCTTCGGGGTCGACGAAATGGGCCGAGACGATCTCGACCTCTACCTCGGTCTTGGCAAGCAGGTTCACCGCGCGCAGGCGCTGGCCCTTCCGCGCCTCGCCGTTCTTGAGATAGCCGAGCGCGATCGACGATCCGACATGGGGCGAATAGACGACCGAGGTGAGCCAGCCAAGGTCATTGGCCGCCACCGCCGCCGCCCCCGGTTCGAGGAAATGGCTGCCCGCCGTCAGCGGCTGCGCCGGATCGACAGGCTTGACGCCCACGATGCGAAGCCCGCCTTCAGCCACCAGCCCCTCGCGCTGCGACAGCACCATGCCGATGGCGTCCTTCTTCTTCGACACCATCTTGCCAAGGCCCATGTTCAGCGCCGTGGTCTGGCCGTTCAGCTCGTTGCCGGCCACATGGCCCTTTTCGACCCGCATGACACCCAGCGATTCCGTGCCATAGGCCACCGCGTCGAATTCGCGCCCCGCCTCCATCAGCGCGCGGATCATCGCATCGCCATAGCGCGTGGGAACCGCGATCTCATAGGCCAGCTCGCCCGAGAACGAGATGCGGAACAGCCGCGCGCGCACACCTTTTACGGTGATCGCGCCGCAGGCCATATAGGGGAAGGCCGCGTCGGAAATATCCTGATCCACCAGCTTTTCCAGCAGCTTGCGCGCATTGGGTCCGGCAACCGAATATTGCGCCCAGGCCTCGGTGGTGGAAATCAGCTGCACATCCATGTCGGGGCAAAGGCACTGGCGCACATATTCCAGATGGCGGAACACCGGCACGGCATTGGCCGTGGTCGTTGTCATCACCCATTCGTTCTGGCCCATCCGCGCGGTGGTGCCGTCATCCATGACGATCCCGTCCTCGCGCAGCATCAGCCCGTAACGCACCTTGCCGACCCCGAGCGTGGAGAAGGTGTTGGCATAGACCTTGTCAAGGAAGGCCCCCGCATCGGTGCCCTGGATGTCGATCTTGCCAAGCGTCGTGACATCGCAGATCCCGACCGAGGCGCGGGTGGCCAGAACCTCGCGGTCGACCGATTGCCGCCATGTCGTCTCGCCCGCCTTGGGGAACCACTGGGCGCGCAGCCACATGCCCACCTCGACGAAAACAGCGCCCTGTTCGTTGGCCCATTTGTGGCTGGGTGTCAGGCGGGTGGGCTTGAATTCATGCCCGCGCGAACGGCCGCCCAACGCGCCCATCGCCACGGGCGTATAGGGCGGGCGATAGATCGTCGTGCCCGTTTCGGGGATCGTGCGTCCCGTCAGTTCGGCCATGACCGCAAGGCCGAGGATATTGCCCGTCTTGCCCTGATCGGTTGCCATGCCCAGCGTGGTGTAGCGTTTCAGGTGTTCGACCGAGACGAAGTTTTCCTGATGCGCCAGCTTCACATCCTTGACAGTGACGTCGTTCTGCTGGTCCACCCAGGCGCGGCCCTTGCCCTGCACATACCACTTGGGCGCGATGGCAACGGGCGCATCCTCGGCGCGGGGCAGGTCGGGCAGGGTGGCCTTCACCCCCAGATCATCCAGCGCCGCGACCGCAGCGCCTGCCCCCGATTGCAGCGCCGCATGGGTCGAGAAAAGGCCCGCCGCAGCCCCCGCCGCCGACAGTCCCGCAGGCCCGTCCTTGGGCGGCACGAAAGCCGCGATGGCGTCCTGCCACACCGGCCGTCCACGGTGGTGGCTGGCGATGTTGAGGTTGGGGTTCCACCCGCCCGACACGCCAAGCGCCGTCACGGGCAGGCTTTCCACCTTGCCATTGGCATGGCGGATGCTGATTGCGGACAGGCCAAGCCGCCCTGCGCTGCCGGTCACCTCGGCCCCTTGCAGGTGGCGGATGCCGGGCAAAAGCGGCCCGCCCGTGCGTGTGTCGATCACGGCGGCCACGTCGATGCCCTTGGCGGCAAGGTCGGTCGCGGTGCGCAGCCCGTCATCGTTGTTGGTGAAGACGGCGACACGCTCGCCCACCGCCACGCCCCAGCGGTTGGCATAGGCGCGCAGCGCACCGGCCAGCATGATGCCGGGGCGGTCGTTGTTCTCGAATGCGATGGGGCGTTCGATGGCACCCGCCGTCAGAAGCGCGCGGCGCGAATAGATGCGCCACAGGATCTGGCGCGGCTTTCCCGCTGCCGGAACGGGCAGATGGTCGCTCACGCGTTCGACCGCCGAATAGATGCCGTGGTCCATCGCCCCCAGCGTGGTGGTGCGCGGCATCAGCCGCACATTGGGCAGGCTGGCAAGCTCGGCCACCACGCCCGCGGCCCAATCGGCACCGCTCGCCTCGCCCAAGGCATGGGTTTCGGCATTCAGCCGCCCGCCCATGCGGAAATCCTCGTCCGTCACGATGACGCGGGCACCCGCGCGGCCTGCCGTCAGGGCGGCGGCAAGCCCCGCAGGACCGGCGCCGATGACCAGAAGATCGCAATGCAGGAACCCTTTGTCATAGGCGTCGGGGTCGTCCTGCCTTGACAGAGCGCCAAGCCCCGCGGCGCGGCGGATGATCGGCTCGTAGATGCTTTCCCAGAACTTCGCGGGCCACATGAAGGTCTTGTAATAGAACCCCGCCGCGAAAAAGGGCGACAGCAGGTCGTTGACCCCCATCATGTCGAAGGAAAGCGAGGGGAAGCGGTTCTGGCTCGTGGCGGTCAGCCCGTCGAACAGCTCGGCCACCGTGGCGCGGGTGTTCGGCTCCTGCCGCGCCCCCTCGCGCAGTTGCACGATGGCATTCGGCTCTTCCGACCCCGCCGAAAGCGGGCCGCGCGGGCGGTGGTATTTGAAGCTGCGCCCCATCAGCCGCACGCCATTGGCAAGCAGCGCCGAGGCGAGCGTATCGCCGGGGTGGCCCTGATAGCTCTTGCCGTCGAAGCGGAACGACAGCGTCCGGCTGCGGTCGATCTGGCCGCCCGTGATGCGGTTCTTCTGCGTCATTTGCTGCGCCCCCTCATGCGTGCCACATCGCGGGCGAGTTCGACCTTCAGGATCTCATGCGTGACGGTGTTGCGCGTCACCACCAGCCACGACCGGTCACCCTGTTCGTGGAACCACAATTCGCGATGTTCCCCCGCAGGATTGCTGCGCTGATAAAGATAGTCGTGCATCGCATCCATCGCCGCATCGGCCGAGGGAAATGACAGCCCGTCAGGCCGGTCGATCAGCGTGGCATCGCCGAGATAGGTGAATTCCTGCGCGTCGCGCGGGCCAAGCAGCGGGTGGTTGATGATCATGTCTTGGCCCTCAATGCAGGTTCGGCTGGGCGCCCTGGCCCTTTTCGTCGATCATCAACCCCTTGCGGAAGCGGTCGAAGCGATAGGCCGTCGCGGTGGGATGCGGGTTGCCCGTGGCCAGCAGATGCGCAAAGCACCAGCCCGAAGCAGGCGTCGCCTTGAACCCGCCATAACACCAGCCACCGTTGAAATAGAGACCCTCGATATCCGTCTTGTCGATGATCGGGCTGCCGTCCATCGACATGTCCATGATCCCGCCCCATGACCGCAGCAGGCGCGCCCGCCCGATCATCGGCATCAGGCTCATGCCGCCTTCGGCCACATCCTCGACCACGGGCATGTTGCCGCGTTGGGCGTATGAATTGTAGCCGTCGATGTCGCCGCCAAAAACCAGACCGCCCTTGTCCGACTGGCTCACATAGAAATGCCCCGCGCCATAGGTCATGACGCCGTCGATCACCGGCTTCAACCCTTCCGACACAAAGGCCTGCAACACATGGCTTTCCATCGGCAGGCGCATATCCGCCGCCGCCATCACCTTCGACGAAGACCCCGCGACCGCGACGCCGATCTTCTTTGCCCCGATGAACCCGCGCGAGGTCTCGATCCCCGTGACGCGCCCGCCCTCGCGGCGGAAGCCCGTCACCTCGCAATTCTGGATGATGTCGACTCCGCGGTCGCTGGCGCCGCGCGCATAGCCCCATGCCACCGCGTCATGCCGCACGGTCCCGCCACGGCGCTGCATCAAGGCCCCCTTGATCGGGAAACGCGCATTGTCGAAGTTCAGGAAAGGATACATCGCCCGCACCTGATCGCGGTTCAGCAGTTCCGCATCCGCCCCGTGCAGGATCATCGCATTGCCGCGACGGGTATAGGCATCGCGCTGCGCATCGGTGTGATACAGGTTGATGATCCCGCGCTGGCTGACCATCGCATTGTAGTTGAAGTCCTGCTCCAACCCCTCCCACAGCTTCAGCGAGAATTCGTAGAAGGGCTCGTTCCCGTCGAGCAGATAGTTCGACCGGATGATCGTGGTGTTCCGCCCCACGTTCCCGCCGCCGATCCAGCCCTTTTCCACCAGCGCGATCCGCGCCTGTTTGAACTCTTTGGCCAGATAATAGGCCGTCGCAAGCCCGTGCCCGCCACCGCCGACGATGATGTAATCATAGCTCGCCTGCGGCGTGGCGTCCCGCCATGCCGGACCCCAGCCCTTGTGGCCGGTCAACGCCTCGCGGATCACGCGGAAGCCGGAATATCGCATCTTGGAACCTGCTTGCCCAAGCGCCCTGTGGCGCGTCATTGCCTGCCAATATGGCGCAACGCTGTTTCCGCCATACCATCCGTTTCCGACATGGCCGCTTCCGTTTCAGCCATGCCCCGCCGCGGCATGCCACACATATCCGCGATCACCGCTCAGCCATGCCCGCCGTGGCCGGTCAGCCCCAGTGCCACGATCCCCGCAAAGACCAGCCCGCAGCCCAGCCATTGCACCGGCCCCAACCGCTCGCCCAGAAAGCGCCACGCCAACAGGATCGTCACCATCCCGAAGATCGACGCCGCGACCGAGGCATATTCCGCATTGCGCATCCCCCCCGCCAGCGTGACCGAGGTCAGCGCCCCGACATCCAGAAGCCCCATCAGCAGCATCGGCTTCCACGCCCGCAGCGTCGGCGCGACCTCGGGCCGGAAAACCGCGATCAGCACCACGACCAGCGCGGCGGCCGAAACCCGCGCGACCAGCGCCACCGGCAAATGCCCCCCGCCTTCCGACGCCCATTGCGACAGCGCGAAGGTAAAGGAAAACCCCAGACAGGCCAGCACGGCCCAGCCGATGGCCTCGGCCCGTCCGCCCCCCGCCGCCCCCTCTTCGGAACTGCGCGCGACCAGCGCGATTCCCCCAAGGACGACCAGCGCCCCGACCCACGCCACCATCCCCGCCGGATTGCCCCGCGCCCCTTCCAGCGCCACCGAAATCATCGGAAAGGCGCCGCAGATCGGCGCGACAAGATAGACCGGCCCGATGCCGAAGGCGCGGTAAAGCCCATAGGCCGCCCCCGTATAGGTCACCCCCGCCAGCACCGCCAAACCCCATGCCCGCGCGTCCAGCGCCACCCAGTCGCCGCCCGCCGCAACCGGTGCAAGAACCACCGCGCCCGACAGCAAAACCCCGAGCAGCAGCACCAGCGGCTCGACCCGCCCGCCGACCACCCGCACGGTGAAATCGTGCAGCCCCCACAACAGGGCCGCGAGCAATCCCAGAAACAGCGCTTCCATCTTCGGCCTCTCTCTTTGGGGCCAAGTGATACCGGCTTTTGCCCCCCGGGCAACCCGCGCGCGTTGCCGCCGCTTGTAAAACTTGATTAACTCCAGTGAACGTGGAACACTCTTTCGTCAGACGGGCTATGCGCGCCCCCGGCGCGGAAAAGGACGCTTCTTCGATGCAAAGCCCTGCAAAACTTCTCCATGTCGAGGATGACGAAGACATCCTGATGATCGCACGGATGGTGCTGGTCGATCTGGGCGGCTACGATCTCATGCAATGCGCGTCCGGCGCGGAAGCGGTTGAAAAGGCGGCTGATTTCGGCCCCGACATGATGATCCTCGACTATATGATGCCGGGGATGAACGGGCTTGCCACGCTGCGGGCGCTGCGCGGCTTGCCCGGTCTGGCCGATGTGCCGGCGGCCTTCATGACCGCCAAGGTTCTCGACGTGCCACCCGACGAGCTGAAATCCCTCGGCGTGGTGGGCGTGATCCCGAAACCCTTCGATCCGGTCAGCCTTCCGGCGCAGGTCAACAAGCTCTGGCTCGCGGCGAAAGGGCAGGGCGCCTAGCCCAGCGTGGCCGTGATTTCGGCATGCAGCGCCTGCAAACAGTCGCGCACCTCCTCGGGAATGTGCATGTCCTGCGGGGCTGCCGCGATGGCGGCCGAAACCCAGGGTTCCAGACGGTCCTCGGCCTCGGCGGCAAGCGCGCCCAGACCGGCCATGCCCAGCATCGGGGCCACGCCCCTGATCTTGTGGATGTCGTCAAGCAGGCGGTCCGGCTGATGCAGCGGCGCCTGTGTCAGGGCCGCGCGCATCCGGGCCTCGCGGTCGCGAAGTGCATCGATGAACCTCTGGCGGATAGGGGCAAGGGCTTCTGCGGAAAGACTGGTCATATGCATCTCTGTTCTCGTGTCCGGAAATCAGCTTGGGGGAAATGTGATGGTGAATTTCGTGCCGCGCCCGACTTCGCTCTCGTAGTCGATGCCGCCGCCGTGGGCCTGCATGATCTCTTGCGCGATGGCCAGCCCAAGCCCCGTGCCGCCATGCGCGCGGCGGTCGGAACTGTCGACTTGGGTGAACTTGCCGAACACCTTCTCGCGCGCGCCTTCGGGAATGCCGGTGCCGTGGTCGCGCACATGGGCGCGCACGCCCTCGTCGGTCACCTCGACCGTCACATCGACATGCCCGCCCCGATGCGAGAATTTGACCGCGTTCGACAACAGGTTGTCCATCACCTGCTGGATGCGCGCGCGATCCGCGCTCACCAGCGCCACGGCCTCGGGCGCGTCAAAGCGCAGCGACACGCCATAGGTCTGGGCAAAGCCCGCGATGCCCTCGATCGAATCCTCGACCAGCGACGACAGATCGACCTGCTCGAAGGCATAGGACATATGTCCCGCCTCAAGCTTCTGAAGGTCGAGCAGATCGTTGATCAGCGCCGAAAGCCGCATCGAATTCTTGTGCGCCACCTCTAGGATGCTGCGCGCCTTTTCCGGATCGTTGGCATAGGCCCCGGTCCTGAGCAGCCCCAGCGCCCCGTTGATAGACGTAAGCGGCGTGCGCAACTCGTGGCTCACCACCGAAACGAACTGCGATTTCACCTCGTAGGCGGCCTGCACGCGGTCACGCTCAAGGCGCAGCTGGTCAAGCTGGTCCAGACCGCTGCGATAGAGCCCCAGATAGATGATCGCGCATTCCACCACGAAGAACAGCACGAACAGGCAGGTGAAAAGCTGCAACCACAGCACCGAGGACAGCGGCGGCCAGACCACCCACAGATCCTTGATCGGGATGGAAAGAAAGATGACCACATACATCGCCAGCCGCAGAAACAGGATCTGCGGGATCTGGTGGTTGTTGATCGCCGCGAACAGCCCGGCCGAGAACAGGAAGAACAGCGGCATGAAGTGGTTGCCCACCCCCTCCATCCGCGCCACCAGCGAGATGAAGACGCAGATCGTCACCGACGAGAAGATCGAACTGACCACCAGCAGGTTGCGATAGTGCCGCGCCTCGCGCAGGCTGCCGCCCTTCCACGACCGGATGCGCAGGGCGAGCGAGTTTTCAAAGGTCTCTGCCGCCTGGATGAACAGGTAGCACATGACCGAGATCTGCCAGCTGTAGTAGCAGCTCGTCAGAAAGGCCGCGCCGGCATAGATGCCCTGCCGTTTCCAGAACAGCGCAAGCCCGCCGCCCGAATAGTCGCGCACCTGTTTTTCCAGCCGGGTCGCGCCGCTTTCGAAGCGCAGCTTCTGCCGCCCCACGCGGCGCATCCACAACCCCAGCGCCATCCGGGCGCTGCGGGCTGCCGTCATATCCGACTCGGACATCAAACTCATCTGGCCTCGCCCCCCGGCCTTGCCTTCAGTGCAGCAGCGCAGTGCTGGCCGCCCGCAGAACCGACGGCATCTCGACCGAGGGCAAAGCCGGCTCGGCCGCAACCTGACCCGTCCGCGCCGGACGCGACAGCCGCCGGTAGCCCAGCAGCGTGAAGGTCGTGTCGATATAGGTGGTCCGGTGCGGCAGGTAATCGCCCTGCGCAAAGCTGCCCTCGGCCTCGAACACGTCGCCCACCGCCATCTCGGCAAGGAAGCGCCGGATCAGCTCGGGGTCGGTGACGGTAAAGCTCGCCCTCGGTGTATGGCGGCGCTTGCCCGTGTCGTCGAACACCGGCTCGACCGACAGATCGACCAGCAGACGCGGCTCCTCTCCCGACAGAAGCAGCATCTCGGCCACTTCGCCACGGGCGCGGAAGGTCATGAAATAGGTCATCGGCTCGTCCTTCAGGCTGGCCACCCTCCCGGCGAAACCGGGACTGCGACTCTGTTCACCTGTCTTAATGCCGCTCCACTTGGGCTGATCTGTGGCCCGCCCGCGGTGATTTGCTGCCAAGTGCGGCGGGCGTGGGGCATCCTTTTGGCAAAGCCTGTCCCGATCCGCCGCCATCCCCCCAGCGGCCGGCCGCAGTTGCGACCCGTGGTGCCGGAATTTCAGGCGCAACCCGCCGCGCCATCAGCGGTGCAAGTGTCTGCCCTGCCTACAATATCTTGTATCGGCACCTTCCTTCCGTGCGCATTTGCCACAGTTACGCCGCAATTCCGGCGCCGCGCCGAGAAAGTTTCTGGATTTTCGAACGGTTTGGTTCATCTTCGCGTTGTTAACAAAGATTAAAAAAATACAAGACCGAGGCAGGACGAACTATGCTGAATGTACCGTCGGGGGGGACGGAAAACGCCGGTTTCACCGGCGGTTGGGGGTTTGCCTACATTGCGCGCTGCCTGTGCACTGACCAATGGCGCATGCCCTATCCCGGGCGCGTTGCCGAACCGCACATGCGAGCAGAACAATGCTGACAACCACCCTGTCTTTCCAGAACATGCACCATCACGGTGATCTCTTCGTGAACCTGCTCAAGGCGCGTCGCGAATGCTTCATCCTGCGCCACAACTGGAATCTGCCGCAGGCCGAAGGGATGGAGTTCGACCAGTACGATACCCCCGCCAGCCGCTGGATCGCCGTCCACGAGGGCGGCGAGGTTCTGGCCGGTGTCCGCCTCACACCCACCACCGCCCGCGTCGGCATGTACACCTACATGATCCGCGACGCCCAGCGCGGCATGCTCGACTCGATCCCCTCGAACCTTCTCGACTTCGAGGCACCCGTCGATCCGACCATCTGGGAAGGCAGCCGCGTTTTCGTCTCGCAGCGCGTTCCGGCGCATCTGCGCACCAAGGTCCAGACCGACCTCATGTATGAAATGATCCGCGCCGCGCGCGAACTCGGCGCGCAGACCATGCTCGGCCTTGTGCCTTCGGTATGGCCGCGCTGGATCTCGCGCCTGCATCTCGACGCCGAACCCGCAGGTCCGGTGCTGATGATCGACGGCATGTCGGTTCAGGTCGCGATGATGAAACTGGCGCGCGGTCTGCACTAGCGGCCCGCCCCCTGACGGGGCGCAGCCTGCCTTTTGCTGCCCGTGCCTTACGCCTGTGTCCGGTCAGTGCCGCAGATAGGCGACTTCCTCGGTCAGCACGTCGCGCAACATTGCCTCATAGGGGTTGCGGTCCGGCTCGACCGACGACCGGTGGAACAGCCGCCGCACGGTCGAGGGCGTGTTCAGCGCCTTTTCGGCCCGCTTCAGTCCGGCGGCATCTCCGGCCGAAACCACCGCCCGATGCACGGCCTGAATCGCGCCGTAGCGGGTAAAGGCCCCCAGCGAATGCCGCTGCCCCGCCGCCAGCCGCAAGACCATGCCCTGATCGGTCAGATCGGGAAGCTGCGCGTTCACCGTCTCTTCCAGCTCTTCCGGCGTCTGTGCCGTGCGCCCTTGCGACAGCATCAAAAAGGTTCCGTTGCCGCGATAGGACAGGATCGCCGCATCCGCCGCGGTCGCCCCCGACAGGGCCTCGGCCACCAGTCCCAGCCGCGCCACGAAATCCGTCGGACGCGACCGCTCGAACAGCGTGTTCACCTCTTGCAACTGGAACGCCGTCACCGACGAGGTGAACATCTTCCCCCGCCCGAGCGACAGCACGAAGTTTTCAAAGGCAATGTATCCGATCATCCGCTCAAGCCCGGAAATCTCGACCGGATCGGGCAGCTTCAGCCGTGGCGCGGTCTTGATCGTGCGCTTCAGCCCTTCGATCGTCGCCTTGCTTTCGGCGACAAGGCATTGCTCCTCGACCAGCCGCCGCGCGACCGAAAGCCGCGTGCCCAGCTCCAGAAAGTCGAAAGGCTTGGTGATGTAATCGGTCGCCCCCGCCTGAAACGCGCGTTCGATATAGTCCCGCTGCGACATCGCCGTCAGCATCAGGATGGGCGAGCGCGCATAGGCCGGAATCGAGCGGATGGTGGCGCACAGCGTGATTCCGTCGATTCCGGGCATCTGGATGTCCAGCAGCACGCAATCGAAAGGCTCGGTCGCATTGGCGATGATGTCCAGCGCCTTCCGTCCGGACGAGGCCTTGGTCATGCTGCCATGCCCGCTGACCCGCAGCGACTCGGCCAGAAGGTCAAGGATGGTTTCGTCGTCGTCCACAGCCAGAATACGCATGCAGCCGCCCCAATTGTTGCGAAGCTTCCCCAGATCCATCGCACTCGGTACGGCACTACAGGCGGGATTCGCGTGGCAAGCGGAACGCGCACCTGTCTGTGATACGTTCTGTAGGGCATTTGCGGGCAATTTTAGTCCGGTATGGGGCCAGATTCGGGCCGTGCGTCGCCCCTCGCTCCACAATCGGACCTCCGGTGCCGCATTATTCGTTAACTTTGCACAATGGCCGGTTTTTGCCCTCCCTTCGTCAGGATCGGCCCACCGTTTCGTGGCCCCCGATCCTGTCGCAAGTCTTGGCGGGCGCGGCGCTTTCGCCTCTGGGTAGAGCATCTGCCCGAAACGGCGGCAGAACCCCGCGAATCCCTTCAAATCCCTGTGCGCCCCGCGGTTGCGGCGATCTGGCATCGAAAACAATGTTGACCTATCCGCTTTTCGTGTCACGAATGTTCCACCAAAGCGGATGACAACAAAGACGCTTGGCAGCGCCCCCATCAGGGCGTGGCAAAATCAGGGGAGCTAACATGACACTGAAATCGAACCTCGACCGTCGCACGGTCCTCAAAGGCACGGCCCTCGGACTCGGCGCGATGGCCGCGCCGTCGATCATCTCGAGCAAGGCTCTGGCCTCCTCGGGCGAGCTGAACTTCATGGGCTGGGCCGGCTATCCGGCGCTGGCCGAAACCGTTTTCCCGAAATTCGAAGCCGCGACCGGCATCAAGATCAACTTCACCGAACAGCCCGGTCAGGATGACATGATGACCGCCGCCAAGCTGGCGCTCGAAGCCGGCGGCGTCGACGTCATCGAACCCACCGTCGACCGCGTCGGCGCATGGGCCTCGAACGGCCTTGTCCAGGGCTGGGACATGACCAAGCTGAACGTCGACAACTACCTGCCCGGTCTCGCCGATGGCGCGATGGGCGAAATGGCCACCGTCGACGGCCAGCGCATGATCGTCCTCTCGGTCTGGGGCACCGAAGCCCTCGTGTTCGACAAGGACGTGCTGCCGCTGGAATACGGCACCGCCTCGCTGGGCGACCTGTTCAACCCGGCCAACACCGGCAAGGTCGTGGGCCGTCCGCACTCGACCCTCGCCGCGATGGGCCGCTGGCTCGACGCCGAGGGCAAGCTGCCCAAGCCGTGGCTCGACGGCTACAAGGACGAAGCCACGATGGTCGAGCTGTGGGATATCGCCCTCGCCGAAGCCATCAAGGTCAAGTCGAACTTCGTCCAGTGGTGGACCGGCGAGAACGAGGCGCAGGCCGGCTTCCTCGTCAACGGCGGGGCCGTGGGCCTGTGCTGGGACTCGACCGGCTACAACCTCGGCAAGCAGGGCAACTACGGCTACGTGCCGCCGAAAGAGGGTGCCTTCGCCTGGAACCAGGGCTTCGTTCTGATGAAGAACGCCGCCAACGTCGAACAGGCCCATGCCTTCGCCAAGTGGGTTTCCGAACCCGAAGGATCGGCCGCCTGGGCCACCGCCTTCTCGGCCAACCCCGTCGGCAAGGGCGCCGTCGACCTTCTCGACCCGGCAGTCGCGGCCTACTACACCTCGGCCTTCAACGATGACGCCCTGTCGAAACTGTGGTGGTGGCCCGCGCAAGAGGCGTGGTTCATCGCCAAGCGCGGCGAATACGCCGACAAGTTCAAGAGCGCCTGATCGCCTCGACGCAACGGCGGCTCGCCGGGGGAAACTCCGGCGGGCCGTCTTTTTCCATCAAGGCACTGCCGTCAGAGCGGGCCATAAAACCGGATATTCAGGGGAGTTTGCACCATCATGAGTGCAGGGATCGATCTTGACGACGTGTGCTGTGACTTCGGCTCGTTCCGCGCCGTCGACCATGTGAACGTCGCCATCCAGCCGGGCGAATTCTTTTCCTTTCTCGGGCCGTCGGGCTGCGGCAAGACCACGATCCTGCGCATGATCTCGGGCTTCACCGAACCTTCCTCGGGCGTCGTCCGAATCGGCGGCAAGGACATGCGCGGCCAGCGCCCCAACCAGCGCCCCACCGCGCTGATCTTCCAGAACCTCGCCCTGTTCCCGCTGATGTCCGTCGCCGACAACATCGCCTTCGGGCTCGAGGTGCGCGGCATCGACAAGGCAAAGCGCCGCGCCCGCGCCGACGAACTGCTGCGCCTAGTCGACCTGCCCGGCGCGGGCGACAAGATGGTCAGCCAGCTTTCCGGCGGCCAGAAACAGCGCGTCGCCATCGCCCGCGCGCTTGCCGTCGAACCCGCCGTGATGCTGCTTGACGAACCGCTCTCCGCGCTCGACCTCAAGCTGCGCCAGCACATGCGCGCCGAATTGCGCGCCATCCAGAAGCGCACGGGCGTCACCTTCATCTACATCACCCACGATCAGGGCGAGGCGCTCGCCATGTCCGACCGCGTCGGCGTGATGAGTCATGGCCGCCTGCAACAGGTCGCCAACCCGCGCGACATCTACGACAACCCCGCCAACGGTTTCGTCGCCTCCTTCGTGGGCGAGAACAACATCCTCGCCGGATCGGTCGGCGCCGTGGGGCAGGGCTTTGCCAGCTATGACACCCCGCTGGGCAGCTTCCGCGCCCGCATGGCCCCGAACACCGGCGGCGCGGTCAAGCTTTACGTCCGCCCCGAACACATGCGCTTCACCGCCGAGGCGCAGGCCGAAAACTCGGTCCCCGTCACCGTGACCGACGTCGCCTTCGAGGGGAACTTCATCTCGGTCCACGCGCTTTCGGAAAACGGCACCAACCTCGTGGCCGAACTCCGCAACGACGGTCTGGGCAACACCCCGGCCCCCGGCGCAAAGCTGCACATCTCGTTCGATGCCGCCCGCGCCGCCATCCTTCCCGACGAAACCGCGGCGGAGGCCTGATCCATGCAAGACCTTCTGCGCCGCTACGGCACGGGTCTGACAGGCGCCTTCGTGCTGCTCACGGCCTTCTGGCTGCTCGTCCTGATCGTGCTGCCCAACTTCTACCTGCTGGAAAACTCGTTCCGCCCCTATCTGCCCCGCGTCGACATGGGCGGCCCGCTCGACACCTACTCTTTCGACAATTACGCCAAGATCCTCACAGGCTCGTCACCGACCGAAGTCTTCGGCCTGACCGTCACGCTGCCCGTGCATGTGAAATCCTTCCTGCTGACAGTGGGCTATTCCGCCTTCGTGACGGTCCTGTCCTTCGCGCTGGCCTATCCCTTGGCCTATTACCTTGCAAAGATCGTGCAGCCGAAATCGCTGCCCACGCTCTTTCTTCTTCTCTTCGTCCCCCTCTGGGTGTCCGAGGTGCTGCGCTCCTTCGCGTGGTTCATCATCCTGTCGCTCAAGGGACCGCTCAACTTCTCGCTTCTCGGCCTCGGCATCATCGAGGCGCCGATCCGCTGGATCGCGGGCTACCGGTCGATCATCATCGGCCTTGTCTACACCTATGTGCTGTTCATGCTCTTCCCGATCTACAACGCCATCCAGTCGCTCGACACCAACCAGATCGAAGCGGCCGAAGACCTTGGCAGCCCGTGGTGGCGCACGCATTGGCGGGTGATCCTGCCGCACGCCAAACCGGGCATCGCCTCGGGTGCCGTGATGGTGTTCATGCTCTCGGCAGGTTCGCTTCTGGTGCCTGTCCTGCTCGGCTCGACCGAATCGAACTGGTTCACCCAGGTCATCCAGCAATGGATGTTCGAAGCCGCCGACTGGAACACGGGGTCGGCCTATGCCTTCATCCTGCTGGTCCTCTGCACGGTGTTCGTCAGCCTCGTGATGCGGGTTTTCCGCGTCAAACTCTCCGACATCGCGAAATAAGGGGGCAGGACCATGCACAAGACACGCAACTACCTGTTCCACCTCTATATGGCGCTGTTCCTCTTCTACCTTCTGGCGCCCTTGGTCGTCATGGGGGGCGCGGCCTTCAACGACAGCCGCTTCCCCTCGATCCTGCCGTGGCGCGGCTTCACCACCCAATGGTTCACCGAACTGGCCGCCGACGGCCGCATGTGGGTCGCCTTCCGCAATACGGTGCTGGTCGCGGTGGCCGTGGTGGTGCTGGCCGTTCCCATCGGCACGGCGGCGGCGATCCTGATCAACTCGATCACCGGTCGCGTCCGCACCGTGCTTTACGGCGTGATGGTCGCCCCGATCCTTGCCCCCGGCGCGGTCATCGGGATTTCGACCCTGCTGTTCTGGAACCAGTTTTCCGTGCCCGCGGGCCTGCACCTGTCGGTCTTCGGTCAGGTCAGCTATATCGCGGCTTTCGTGATGCTGCTGGTCCTCGCCCGGCTGCAAAGCTTTGACGTCGCACTGGAAGAGGCGGCGCTCGATCTTGGCGCGGGCCACGGCATGGTGCTGCGCCGCATCCTGCTGCCCCATCTCTATCCGGCCATCGGGGCAGGGGCCGCCATCGCCTTCTTCCAGTCGATCGAGAACTTCAACGTCACACTCTTCACCCGTGGCAATGCCGATACGCTGACGGTCTATGTTTTCTCCAAGGTCCGCACCGGCATTACCCCCACGATCAACGCGCTGGCCCTGATCATGATCACCGTCACGCTGGCGGGGGCGGTCCTTTACGAACTCCGCCGCCGCAGGCTCGAACGGATCTACGGCGAATGAAGCCCAAGGCCCGCCCCCGTGGCGGGCCTTTTGCTGCGGGCCTTGCACCCGCCCCGCCGCTGGTGTCTCTGGCACCCGCACCAACCGGAGCCGCCCATGGACGCCTCATCCGCCTTTCAGGACAGTCTGCCCACCACCTCCGATGCGCTGCTGGCGCAGATGGATGCCCTCGGCATTCCCTACCGCCGCTATGACCACGTTCCCTTGCGCACCGTGACCGACAGCAAAGAGGTGCAGGGCATGATGGGGGCGGGCCTGCATGTGAAGAACCTCTACCTGCGCGACCGCAAGAAGCGGAACCTTCTGGTCACGCTGGAACAGGACCGCGACATCGACCTCAAGCTGCTCGGCGAACGCCTCGGCGCGCCCGGCCTGTCCTTCGGCTCGGAAGAGCGGCTGATGGAAAATCTCGGCATCCGTCCCGGCGCCGTCTCGCCCTTGGCGATGGTGAACGGCGTCAAGACAGGTGTACGACTGGTTATCGACGCCGCATTCGCCCGTGCATCGGTTGTGCATGTCCACCCGCTCGTGAACGACCGCACCTTGGCAATGGCCCCCGCCGACCTGATCCGCTGGTTCACCGCCATCGGCTGCACCCCCGAATGGCTCGAGGTATAGGACAGCAAGGCGCGTAAGGAACGCGCCGTATCTGTCTGGTGTGCAAGGGGAAAAGTGGCAGCCCGTAGGGGAGTCGAACCCCTCTTACCTGGTTGAAAACCAGGTGTCCTAACCGATAGACGAACGGGCCACGCTGTCGGTGACGGGCAGATAGCCCGACCGCAAAAGCGGTGCAAGGGGGAAAGCGAAAAATTCCCTTAACCCGCCGCACGATCCCCGCGCAGCAACTCGGCGACCAAGGGGTTGGGAAAGCGCCGGGTCAGGGTAATGGCGTAGAAACTCTCGACCACCCCCTCAAGCCGCGCATGTTCGACCAGCGTTCCCGCTGCCAGCTCGTCGGTGACCGCGATGGGCGGCAACAGGGCCAGTCCGACCCCCTCGCGCGCCAAAAGTCGCATCATTGCAATGTCATCCACCTCGGCCGCGATCTGCGGCACCACATCGAAGGTCGAGGCCAGACCGTCAAAGGCCGCCCGCAGGCCGCTTTCCGCCGTGGGCAGAATCAGCGGCTCCCGCGCCAGCAGGATGCCAAGGTCATCCCCCGCCCGCTGCCGCTCGGGCCTGCCGATCAGGCTGACGGGCTGCCCCGCGATCCGCCGCGACAGAAACGGCGTCGCCGCATCCCGCGGCACGGATTCGTTGCTCAGCACCACATCCAGCGCAAGCCCCTCGAGCCCGCGAAGAAGTTCCGCCATCCCCGCGGAACGCAACACGATTTCCACATCCGCCCGCCCCAGCAAAGGCCGCAGGAACGCAAGCTGGAAGTTCCGCGACAGCGTGGCCAGCGCACCCACCCTGATGGCACTGCGCGCCCGCCCCGACTGGCGCAACACCGCCATCAGCTCGTCACCCGTCTTGAAGATCGTCTCGGCATGATCCAGCGCGATCCGCCCCGCCTCGGTCAACTCGAGCCGCCGCCCGATCCGGTCGAACAGCGGATGGCCCAACCGGTCCTCCAGCGCCTTGATCTGCACGGACAAAGCCGATTGCGACAGGTTCAGATGCGCCGCTGCCCGGGTCAGATTCCCCTCGAGTGCGACGGCCCTGAAATAGCGCAGATGGTTGTAGTTCAGTTCCATATGTTCGTTTTAATAGAATGATAACCTCGTAACAATGTATTTTTTATTGGACCTTCGCGCTGCTAACTGGTCGGTCGTCCTGGAAAGTCGGAGACCGCCATGCCGATCCTGCTCGTCTACCTTGCTCCCCTCTCGCTCGCCCTTGCTGCGGCTTTCGCCTTTGCCGGCCCCGCGCTTCGCCCGCGCCGCAGCCTGCTTGTTGCTGAAATCACGGCACTTTTCGCCATTGTCGTGGCCATAGCCGCTGCCCTTCTGCTTGCCACCCAAGGCGCCGGCACCTCGCCGCTGCTCGGCCTGTCGGGGGTTGGCCTTTCGGTCCGGCTCGATGCGGTCAGCGTGACGATGCTCTTGCTGGTGGCCTTCATCGGTTGGGTCGTGCTGCGCTATTCGGCCACCTATCTTGACGGCGAGGCGCGGCAGGGGGCCTTTACCGGCTGGATGGCGCTGGTCCTTGCTGCCGTCATGCTGCTGGTCACGGCCGGAAACCTTGGCCAACTGGTCGCGGCATGGGTCGGCGTGGCGCTCGGGCTGCACAAACTCTTGCTGTTCTACCCCGACCGGATCCAGGCCCGCCGCGCCGCCCGCAAAAAGGCGATCACCGCCCGCATGGGCGACGCCGCCGTGATCGCGGCCTCGGTCACGCTGGTTGCGGCCTTCGGCACGGGCGATATCGCCACGCTGAACGCCACCGCCGCCGGCCCCTGGGCCATGCTTGCCGCCGCCCTTCTGGCCATCGCCGCCATGCTGAAATCGGCGCTCTTCCCGCTCAACGGCTGGCTGGTCGAGATGATGGAGACACCCACCCCCGTCTCGGCCCTGCTTCATGCCGGGGTTGTCAATGCAGGCGGTTTCCTCTTGATCCGCATGGCCGATGTCATGCTGTCGGCACCCGGAGTTCTGGCGGTGCTGGTTGCGGTGGGCGGCTTCTCGGCGCTTGTCGCGGGGCTTGTGATGCTCACCCAGCCCGCCGTCAAGACCGCGCTGGCATGGTCGACCGTGGCGCAGATGGGCTTTATGATCCTGCAATGCGGCTTGGCGCTGTTCCCGCTGGCGCTGCTGCACATCGTCGCCCATTCGCTTTACAAGGCGCATGCCTTCCTCGCCTCGGGCAATGCCGTGGCCGAGGTGCGGGCGAACCGCCGCCCCGGCCCCGTGGCGATCCCTTCGGCCCGCGCCGTGTTCCGCGCCTTTGCGCTGGCGCTGGCGGTCTATGCAACGGTCGCCCTTGCCTTCGGCATCGACGGCAAGTCGCCGCAGGCCCTCGCACTTGGCGCGATGCTGATCTTCGGTGTCGCCTATCTGATCGCCCAAGGTCTGGCCGATGCCGCGCCCCGCGCGCTGATGTGGCGGGTCCTCCTTGCCTCGGGTCTGTCGGCCGTCAGCTACTTCGCCCTGCAAATCGGGGCCGAGGCGCTGACCCGTGGCACCCTGCCTGCCACGCCCGCCCCCGGGCCGCTGGAATGGGCGCTGATCCTGCTTGCGCTGGCCAGTTTCGGCGCCGTGGCGCTGGCGCAGGCGATGTTCCCGCTCTGGTCGCAACACCCCGCCGCGCGTGGCTTGCGCGTCCACCTTGCCAACGGCCTTTACGCCAACGCCCTGTTCGACCGCCTGACCGGCGGCTTCGCACGGTGATCCCCTTGGAGATGGAGAAAGACATGCTCGTCAAACACCGCGACAATTTCACCGGCCCCTTCCTCGAGATCATCAGCGCCGCCCGCGCCGCGATGCAGGCCATTCCGCCCGCCTTCCCCCTGTCGGCCACAGTGGCGGTGAACCCCTTCCTCGGCCAATCGGCGCTGGGTCTGGCCGAAACCTCGGCGCGGCTCGGCCGTGTCGGGGGGCTGCGCCTGACCCTGCCGCGCAGCCACTTCGCGGCCGAGGTCGCGGCGGGGCGCATCACCCACGCCGATCTCGCAGCGGCAGCCAGCGAGGCCGATCTGACCTTGCCCGAACTTCTGGCTGCGCTCGACGCACCCGAAGCGCCGTTGCAGCCGATCCCGACGGTTGCCGACCTTGCCGCGCAGCTGTCCGGCATCGACTGGCCGACGATCCTTCTCGACCGGATCGGCAGCTTTTGCGCGGCCCGTTTCGATCAGGGTCAGGCCCTCTGGCCGCTCCCCGCGGGCGAAGGGCTTTACGCCGCATGGCGCGCCCATGCCACGCATGACCTTGTGCCCGAAATCGCGGGCTTGACCGGCTTTGCCGACCATGCCGCCGCCGCCCCCGACGATGCATGGTCTGCCGTGGCCCGCGCCGTGTCCTCGCTTGGCATCGGCGCGCCCGAGGCCGAGCTTTATTTCCACGCCCTGTTGCACCGCCTTGGGGGCTGGGCGCAGGCCGCGCGCTGGCAGCTATGGCAGGCCGAGCTTCAGGGCGGCACCGACGGGTCGCTTGCCGATCTTTTGGCGCTGCGGCTGATCTGGGACGAGGCACTGCTCGCCCGTTACGGCGCGCCTTTGGCCGAACTTTGGGCTGCGGCACGCGTGGCCTTTGGCGCGGCTGCGGCACCCGGCTATGACGACGCGCTCGACGCGGCGCTTCAATCGGCAGCCGAACGGGCGGCGCAGCGGCGGCTGGCAGATGCGCTTCAGGGGGAAACCCCGCAGTCCACTGCCCCGAAGCTGCAAGCGGCCTTCTGCATCGACGTCCGGTCCGAGGTGTTCCGCCGCGCGCTCGAAAGCCTCGATCCGGCCATCGAAACCATCGGCTTTGCCGGGTTCTTCGGCCTGCCGCTCGCCCATCGCCCCTTTGGCGCTGTCGCCGCCGAAGCCCATCTGCCCGTGCTTCTGGCACCCGCTCTGAACAGCGCGCCCGCCGCCGCGCCGCAGGTGGAAGAGGCCGCCCGCATCGCCGCCCGCTCGACCCGCGCTTGGGGCCGCTTCCGGCAGGCCGCCGTCTCGTCCTTCGCCTTTGTCGAGGCGGTCGGCCCGCTTTACGGTGCCAAATTGCTGCGCGATGCGCTCGGCTTCGGTGGCAAATCCGCAGCCCCCGAGCCCGCCCCCGTGATCGAAGGGCTGGACCGGAACGCCAAGGTCGCCATAGGTGCCAAGGTTCTGGGGGCCATGTCGCTGCGTGCGGGCTTCGCGCCCTTGGTGCTTTTGGTCGGGCACGGCGCGCATGTGGTCAACAACGCGCACCGCTCCGCCCTGCAATGCGGCGCCTGCGGCGGTCACAGCGGCGCGGTCAGCGCACGCGCCCTTGCCGCCCTGCTGAATGACCCCGAAACCCGTGCTGGTCTTGCGGGGCAGGGGATCGACCTGCCCGCAACCACCCGCTTCGTCGCCGCCCTGCACGATACGGTCAGCGACGAGGTCACCTTGTTCGACGCGCCCGAAGGCATGGCCGACGTGGGCCACTGGCTGCAACAGGCGGCGCAGATCGCACGTGCCGAACGGGCCGGACGGCTGCCGCGCGCGGGCCATCGGGGGCGCGCGCTGCAAGCCCGTGCCCGCGACTGGGCCGAAACCCGTCCCGAATGGGGCCTGTCGGGCTGCGCCAGCTTCATAGCCGCCCCCCGCTTTCGCACCAAGGGCCGCGACCTCGGCGGCCGGGCCTTCCTGCACAGCTACGACTGGCGGCAGGACGAGGGGTTCGCCACGCTGGAACTGATCCTGACCGCACCCGTCGTGGTGGCAAGCTGGATCAGCCTGCAATATTACGGCTCGACGGTCGCGCCGCAGGCGTTCGGCGGGGGCAACAAGCTTTTGCACAACGTCGTGGGCGGCTTCGGCGTCCTCGAAGGCCACGGCGGCGCGCCGCGTGTCGGCCTGCCGTGGCAATCGGTGCATGACGGGGAAAGGCTGCAACACGACCCGCTGCGCCTGACCGTGCTGGTCGAGGCTCCGGCCCAGGCGATCACCGACATCCTCGCGCGCCATGCAGGTGTCCGCGACCTGTTCGACCAGAAATGGCTGCATCTGCTGCGGATCGACGATGCCGGTCAGGTGGCCGACCGCTACCTGCAAGGCATGGGATGGGAACCCTTCGCCAGCCCCGCGCGCAAGGCTGCCTGACAGAAGAAGGGGGTGGCGGTCCGTGCCGCCGCCCTTACCCGGCTCTGTGGTCCGCCCCGGCAACCGGCGTGGTCACGGCGCCGGACGCCTGCCCGAAACTGCGGCGGGCATAGAAGACGGGCAAAAGCAAAGCCCCCATCGCAACCGACTCCGCGATGTCGTCACGATCCAGCAGCGCGGCCAGCGCCGAGGGTTCGACATGCGGCCTGCTTGCAAACCATGTCTCCATCGCCTGTTTTGCCGCTTCGGGCACCCCCGCCCAGGTTTCCGATCCGGCACGACATCCAGGAAGGTCAGGAAAGGTCACGCCAAAGGAACTCGGCCCTTCGGGGCGGATGACAGCCGTGTAGCAAAGCATCTGTGACCTTCCGCTGGATCGACAAGGCCATACACGCCGCCAAGATAAGCCCCTGTTGCACGCCATCGCATCGGGCAGGGCCTTTTTTGCAGGAATCGGGCAAAAATGATAGAATGAAAATTCCATCCATGCGGATGGGTAGAACGTTACACATCTTTTGCGCACCGATGGTCCGTAGGGTCACTCCCTCACGGCAGGGTCGCAACAGGCTAAAACGCGCGCCAGCCCGAAGGCTGCGCCCGCATTTGCGGCCCTGTGGCGTGGCCTATCTACGGGCCGCTGGCATTAGTGGGGGCTGTCTCGCTCAGCATTTGATACATGCCTGACCAGCTCCGCCAGTTTTCGCCCAGATAGCCCCCGAAGGCCAGCACGGTAAAAATCACCCCGCCGCCGATCAATCCGAGAAGAACAAGGTATTCCGTCAGTGCCAATCCGCTTTCGTCACGTCGAAAATCAATACGCAACATCCTGTCTCCTGTTTGTGCTGCCCGCGCCAAAAGTTATTAATTAAGCTTTACATACTATAGTTTGGGTCGCCTGTGCTGGAAAAAATCCTGGCGCACCCATTCCGGGCGCGGTGCTGCTGCATCCGCCACACAGCGGGGCAGGCCCAAGCGCCGCGACATAAGGGGCGCCGGAACGGGCTGAAAGGGCAGGGCGATGCCCGCGCCCGCCTGTTCGCGCCATGGCAGACGGATCGGCAGACTTGGCGGAAGCGGTGGGATTCGAACCCACGGTAGGGTTCCCCCTACGCTAGTTTTCAAGACTAGAGCCTTAAACCACTCGGCCACACTTCCTTGGGCAGGGTGGTTACCACGCCCTACGGCGTATTCAAGGGCCGCCATCGGGGTTTCGCGGCCAACCCCGGGGCGGGGCGCGCGCGGGCGTGACAAAACGTCCTGCGAAACTGTCAGATTTTTCTGACAGTTTCGTTGGACTGCACCGCGCTTTAACGCTACTCTGCCCGCGACGTCGCACCGACGTCTTGGGGCATGTGATGGCCGACGGACAGACCGCGAACCTTTGCTTCGATACCGGCTTGCAAAGTCCGGTGATCGGCGGCGCGGCGCGGCCGGGGCTTTGCACCGATTGCGGCGTCTCCCGGCTTGGCGACGGCAAGGCCTGCGGCAAGGCCTGCCAGTTCATCAACCCCGACTATGCCGGCCTCGAACGCCGCGTCCACGGGCGCACCGCCGATCCGGGCCTTGGCGAGGAAGGCTTCTTCGGCGTCACCCAAAGCATGATGCGCGCGCGCCTTGCCAAGCCTCTGGCCGGTGCGCAATGGAGCGGCATCACCACAGCCCTTGCCGCGCGCCTGCTGGAAACCGGCACCGTCACCGCCGTTCTGACCGTCGCCCCCGATCCCTTCGACCGCTGGAAACCGGTGCCCGTGGTGGTGACCGATCCCGCCGCCCTTGCCAATGTGCGCGGCATGCGGATGGGCTGGGCCCCGACGCTGGCGCTGCTCGAACCCGTCGCTGCGGCAGGCCACCGCCGCATCGCGCTGATCGGCATTCCCTGTCAGGTCCACGCCCTGCGCGCGCTCGAGGCGGAACTTGGCTTCGAAAGCATCCATGTCATCGGAACCCCCTGTT
The DNA here is from genome assembly GCF_014243445.1 of Paragemmobacter straminiformis. GTDB lineage: Bacteria > Pseudomonadota > Alphaproteobacteria > Rhodobacterales > Rhodobacteraceae > Paragemmobacter > Paragemmobacter straminiformis. The sequence continues at coordinate 675,558 of NZ_JACLQD010000002.1, read as the reverse complement.
CCGACAACACCACGACCGAGAATTTCCACGCCTTCCTCCGCCAGATCGACCCGCATCCCCAGACGATCAGCTATCTCGAATTCCGCGCCGACTACCGCGTCGAGTTGCGCTTCGACGATGGCCGCAAGCCGCGTCTCGTGCCATTCCTGAAATTGCCGCTGTCCAAACTGCCCGCCGATTTCTTCCCCGTTACCTGCAAGACCTGCGTCGACTATACCAACCGTCTGGCCGATGTGACCGTGGGCTACATGGGCGGCGATGGCGACCAATGGGTGATCGCCCGCAACCCGCGTGGCGTTGCCCTTCTGGCCATGCTGCAAGACCGCCTGAAAACCCGCCCTCTCACCGACAGGGGCAAGCGCGAAACGGCGGTGCGCGGCTTCATGGCCAACACCGAACGCGCGGCGGGCGGCTTGCCCCTGCGCAGCATGCCCGACTGGCTGCGCCCCGTCGTCGCCTTCCTGCAACCGCGCATCGGGCCGCGCGGTCTCGAATTCGCGCGCGCGCGGGTCGAGATGAAGGCCATCGAGACCGTCCTTCACCTGCGCCGCAGCTTTCCCGCGCGGGTCAAGAACATGGTGCCCGCGCATGTCTGGGGATTGGTGCGCAAATACGGCATCGAACCCGCCGATCACGAGCGCCGCGACACCGACAAGACCTGACACGCGATTCGCTTTTCCGGCCAACGCCGCTGTGTCTTGGCCCGTCAGCCCACCGATTGTTTCCCGTTTGGAAACATGCCCCGCTTTGGCCCGGTAATTGTCGCGCATTCTTCCACAACGCCAAGGGCGCGCCCCATTCCGGCAGCATCTTGTTGATCGGGTGGCGGGAAAGTGCGATAAATAAAAGGCGTCCGAAATCCTGGGGGGGACAAGGGCGCCTGTTCCGAGTGTCCTCTTGCGAGTGGCTGCCAAATGACCGACCAGAGCTTTGCCTTGCTCTCTGTCCGCATGCTTGCGGCGGGGACGAAACTCCGAACCGGAGTGGCGCCCGACGATTACACCGCCGTCGAGGAACTCAGCGCCGGCGAGGCGATCTACGACCCCATAAGCCGCCGCTTCCACGATATCTCCGACATGTCTTGCGGCACGCTCGACCGCGACCGCGCGCGTGACTGCGGCCTCGACCTGTTCCAGCTCGGTCCCGTCGCGGGTGCCGCCCCGCCCGTCACCTGCATGATCGAAAGCCGCAATCTCTCGCCGATCCCGCGCAAGTCCGACGGTCCGAACACCGAACCGACGGTGTTCTACCGGCTCAGCTTCGGGGTGCGCGTGGTCATCGATACCGGCACCGCCCTGTGCGAGATGCGCTGACCGCGCAGGCCCGCTTCTGACGATCCTGTTGCACGGATGCGAACAGGGGGCCGCCCACCGACGGCCCCCCTTTTGCCCAATGGGCGAATATGACACTGACTGCGGGCATAATTCCCGGTTGAAAAGGCGGTCAAACCGCAGCCGTCGGGCCTGAAATCCGCGCCCTCCGACCAATCCAGTCGCGTGTCGGTCAATATGCGGTGCCCGCATCTACGGGCCAAAACAACCGTTCAAAGTCTTTGCCGTGGTTTCAAACACAGGCATCCTGTGCCTCTGCCCCCCTGTTGTGGCCGATTCCCCGCCCTGCCGCTGTTCCTTGGGGAACAGGGCACGGGAAAGCGGGCGGAAAATGCGGGGCAGGGCGCGGAACAGGGGGCTTTCCTTTGCGCGGCCTTTGCCGCAAAAGGGGCCGCTTTTCCAAAGGGGGCGCATCATGGCGGCAGGGTTCGGCTTCACGGTTCACGCGACCGACGGCAAGGCACGCACGGGCGTGATCGAAACCACGCGCGGCGCGATCCGCACCCCGGCCTTCATGCCGGTCGGCACCGCCGCGACCGTCAAGGCGATGCTGCCCGAAAGCGTGCGCGCCACGGGCGCCGACATCCTGCTTGGAAACACCTATCACCTGATGTTGCGCCCCACCGCCGAACGCATCGCGGCACTGGGCGGCCTGCATCGGTTCATGAACTGGGACAGGCCGATCCTTACGGACTCGGGCGGGTTTCAGGTCATGTCGCTCGCCTCACTGCGCAAGCTGACCGAAGAGGGCGTCCGCTTCTCGAGCCATATCGACGGCTCCAAGCACATGCTCTCGCCCGAACGCAGCATGGAGATCCAGAAGCTTCTCGGCTCTGACATCGTCATGTGCTTCGACGAATGCCCCGCGCTGCCCGCCACCGATGCCGAGGTGGCGAAATCCATGCGCCTGTCGATGCGTTGGGCGCAACGCTCGCGCGATGCCTTTGGCGACCGCCCCGGACATGCGCTTTTCGGCATCATGCAAGGCGGCGTCACCCGCGCGCTGCGCGAGGAATCCGCCGCCGCCCTGCGCGCCATCGGTTTTGACGGCTATGCCGTTGGCGGTTTGGCCGTGGGCGAGGGGCAAGAGGCCATGTTCGACGTGCTGAACTACGCCCCGGGCCTTTTGCCCGAGGACAAGCCGCGTTACCTGATGGGCGTGGGCAAACCCGACGACATCGTGGGCGCGGTCGAGCGTGGCATCGACATGATGGATTGCGTGCTTCCCTCGCGCTCGGGGCGCACGGGGCAGGCATGGACCCGCATGGGCCAGATCAACATCAAGAACGCCCGCCACCAGAACGACCCGCGGCCTCTGGACGAACACTGCGGCTGTCCCGCCTGCCGCAACTATTCCCGCGCCTATCTGCACCATGTGAACAAGGCCGGCGAGATCATCGCCTCGATGCTGATGACCTGGCACAACCTGCATTACTATCAGGAATTGATGCAGGGCCTGCGCGACGCCATCGCCGCAGGAAGCCTTGCGGCCTTTGTCGCCGATTTCCACGCCCGCCGCGCGCAGGGCGACATCGAACCGCTCTGACCGCCAAAGGGATGGAACCCACCGTTTCATGGGCGCAAATGCCGCGAATGCGCCGCAAAGCTTGCTTGCCCCCGCCTTGACAGGGGCGCATCATATTCGCCAAAGGCGTGGTTGACTCGCCCTATGTGCCCCCCCAGATATAGGGGGCGAACAGGGGAAAGCCGAGTGCTGCCGAAGACCGGGGCCGGAGCTTTCCTGCCAGACAAGGAAATATCATGAGCGAACCGCTTTCCCAAAGTTATCCGGTGCTTCCGCTCCGCGATATCGTGGTGTTCCCGCATATGATCGTGCCGCTTTTCGTCGGACGCGAAAAATCGGTGCGGGCACTGGAAGAGGTCATGGCCGATGACAAGCAGATCCTGCTGTCCAGCCAGATCGACCCCAGCGTGGATGATCCGGGCACCGATGCGATCTATCGTGTGGGTGTGCTTGCCAATGTGCTGCAACTGCTGAAATTGCCCGATGGCACCGTCAAGGTGCTGGTCGAGGGCAAGGCGCGGGTGAAGATCACCGAATTCCTCGCCAACCCCTCGTTCTTCGAGGCGCAGGCCGACACCCTCGATGAAACGCCCGGCGACAAGGCTTCGGTCGACGCGCTGATCCGTGCCGTGGCGGAAGAATTCGAACGCTACGCCAAGATCAAGAAGAACATCCCCGAAGAGGCGCTTGCCGCCGTTTCGGAAACGCGCGAACCCGCGCGTCTGGCCGACCTCGTCTCGGGCCATCTCGGCATCGACGTGGGCCAGAAACAGGATCTTCTCGAAACGCTCGACGTGGCCGAGCGTCTGGAAAAGGTCTACGGCCAGATGCAGGGCGAAATGTCCGTGCTTCAGGTCGAGAAGAAGATCAAATCCCGCGTCAAGACCCAGATGGAAAAGACGCAGCGCGAATATTACCTCAACGAGCAGATGAAGGCGATCCAGCGCGAACTGGGCGATGGCGAGGACGGCCAGAACGAGATCAACGAGCTTGAAGAGCGTATCCGCAAGACGCAACTGTCCAAGGAAGCCCGCGAAAAGGCGGATGCCGAGGTCAAGAAGCTGAAGTCCATGTCGCCCATGTCGGCCGAGGCCACCGTGGTGCGCAATTACCTCGACTGGCTTCTGGGCGTTCCGTGGGGCGTGAAATCCAAGGTCAAGAAAGACCTCGGCCGCGCCGAAGACGTGCTGAACGCCGATCACTACGGGCTCGAAAAGGTCAAGGAACGGATCATCGAATATCTTGCGGTGCAGGCCCGTTCGGCCAAGCTCAAGGGTCCGATCCTCTGCCTCGTCGGCCCTCCCGGCGTGGGCAAGACCTCGCTTGGCCGTTCGGTCGCGAAAGCCACGGGGCGCGAGTTCATCCGCATCTCGCTTGGCGGCGTGCGCGACGAATCCGAGATCAGGGGCCACCGGCGCACCTATATCGGCTCGATGCCCGGCAAGATCATCCAGGCGCTGAAAAAGGCGAAAACCACCAATCCGCTCATCCTGCTCGATGAAATCGACAAGATGGGGCAGGATTTCCGTGGCGATCCCGCAAGCGCCATGCTCGAGGTGCTGGACCCCGAACAGAACGCAACCTTCGTGGACCACTATCTCGAAGTGGAATACGACCTGTCGAACGTGATGTTCATCACCACCGCGAACTCCTACAACATGCCCGGCCCCCTGCTGGACCGGATGGAGATCATCACGCTGGCGGGCTACACCGAGGACGAGAAGCGCGAGATCGCCAAACAGCACCTGATCGAAAAGCAGGTCGCCAACCACGGCCTGAAAAAGGGCGAGTTCAAGATCGACGATGCCGCCCTGACCGAGATGATCCGCACCTATACCCGCGAAGCGGGCGTGCGGAACCTCGAACGCGAGATCGCCAAGCTCGCGCGCAAGGCCGTGACCGAGATCGTCAAGAAAAAGGGCAAATCCGTCGAGGTGACGCCCGAGAAGCTTGAAGAATACCTCGGCGTCAAACGCTACCGCTACGGTCTTGCCGAACAGGAAGATCAGGTCGGCGTGGTCACCGGTCTTGCCTGGACCAGCGTGGGCGGCGATCTCTTGTCCATCGAGGCGCTGAAACTGCCCGGCAAGGGGCGAATGAAGACGACCGGCAAGCTGGGCGATGTGATGAAGGAATCGATCGAGGCGGCGGCATCCTACGTCCGCTCGATCAGCCCCGAGCTGGGCATCAAGCCGCCCAAGTTCGAAACGCTCGACATCCACGTTCACGTGCCCGAAGGCGCCACCCCCAAGGATGGCCCCTCGGCCGGTCTGGCGATGGTGACCTCTATCGTGTCCGTCCTCACGGGTATTCCCGTGCGCAAGGACATCGCCATGACGGGCGAGGTGACGCTGCGCGGCAACGCGCTTGCCATCGGCGGGCTGAAGGAAAAGCTGCTGGCCGCCCTGCGCGGTGGCATCAAGACCGTGCTGATCCCGCAAGAGAACGCCAAGGATCTGGCCGACATTCCTGACAGCGTGAAAAACGGCATGACCATCGTTCCGGTCAGCCATGTGCGCGAGGTGTTGAAGCTGGCCCTTGTCCGCCAGCCCGAGCCTGTCGAATGGGACGAAGCCGCCGAAGAGGCCGCCGCAGCGGCGCGCAAGGCGGCCTCGGACCTGCCGGTGCAAACCGCGCATTGATCGCGTGACAATGTGACCGAAGGGGGCGTGCCACAGGGCGCGCCCCTTTTTCGTTCCGGCCCCTCGTGCCGCTGGCATCGCTCGCGTCTTGCGTCTATCTTTCGATAAAACAACGCCTGTTAGGGCGATATCAGGGGGCGAGCACATGGCCGCGACAGCGACGAAGAAGCCGACAGCGAAAAAGATCACCACACCCAAGGCAAAACCCGAAACGGCGGTCAGTGCCGACCCCGCAGCCGATGCGGCCAAGCCCGACCACGGCCCGCAGCTGAAGAAAAAGGAACTGGTCGACCGCGTCACCGAAGCCGTCGGTGGCAAGAAAAAGGTCGTCAAGGAAATCGTCGAAGCCACGCTCGCCGCCTTGGGCGAGGCGTTGCAAAAGGGCGAAGCGCTGAATCTTCCGCCCTTCGGCCGTGCCAAGATCGCCCGCTCCAAGGGCGAGGGGCGCGAGTCCTCGATGACCGTCAAGCTGCGCGGCGCGGGCGAAAAGATTGCCCCGAAACCGCGGAAAGAGGCCCTTGCAGAGGTCGGTGAAGACAGCTAAACACCGCGCCATCGGGCGATTAGCTCAGCGGTAGAGCGCTTCGTTCACATCGAAGATGTCAGCGGTTCAAATCCGTTATCGCCCACCATGCTACAGGAAGCGTCGCCCCGTGCGGCGCTTCTTGCATTTTGGCTCCCCCCAGCCCGACCCGCCTTTTGCCCTGCCTTTTGCGCTTGCCGCCACGGCCCCGCTTGGGCTAAACCCCGCGGCAAGGGCGGGCGGTTAGCTCAGTTGGTAGAGCGTCTCGTTTACACCGAGGTTGTCGGGGGTTCGAGTCCCTCACCGCCCACCATATCCCCCCCAGAAATCGCGCCGATCAATTCCGGCTTTCCTTTCGCGGCACTTCTTGGTCAAACAGGGGACAAGGGGCCGGAGGGGACCATGACCATCATCACGCCGCCGCTTGGCGGATCGCTCGACACCTTGCCACCCGCCTTTTCGGCGGATCAGGTGGCCGACCTTGCGGCCCGCCACTGGGGCCTGACAGGGCGCCTGTCACCGCTCACCTCCGAGCGCGACCTCAACCACCATCTGGCCGGACCGCAAGGCGGCTTCGTCGTCAAGATCGCCAACCTTGCCGAAGGCCACGGCATCCAGCGCATGCAGAACCGTGCCCTGCGCCATATCGCGGCACAGGATGCAGGGCTGCCCGTGCCCCGCGTTGTTGCCGCGCTGGACGGTCAGGATGATGTGGTCCTGCCCGATGGCCATCTGATGCGGGTGCTGACCTGGCTCGACGGCGTGCCGTTGCACGCGGCCCCGCAAAGCCCCGCTCAATCGGTGGCGCTGGCGCAGATGCTTGCCCGCCTGACCCGCGCCCTGTCCGGCTTTGCCGATTCCGGCGCCGACCACATCTTGCAATGGGATATCAAGAACGCAGCGCAACTCGTTGCCCTGCTTGATGATATCTCAGATCCCGTCGCGCGTGACCTTTGCGCCGACGTGCTGCATCGTTTCGCCGCAAGCGTGGCGCCGCACCTGCCCCGCCTGCGCTGGCAGGTGGTCCACAGCGACCTCAACCCGCATAACGTGCTGGTCGACCCCGCAGCCCCCGACCGCGTGGCGGGCATCCTCGACTTCGGTGACATGGTCCGCACGCCGCTTGTCTGCGACCTTGCCGTCGCGGCAGCCTACCGCATCGACCGCGAAGACGCGCTTGGCTCGCTCACCCGCTTTGCGGCGGCCTATCACGCGGTGAACCCTCTTACCCGCGACGAGCTGGGCGTCTACTTCGACCTTGTCGCCGCCCGCATGGTCACCACCATCGCCATCGCAAGCTGGCGCGCCGCGAAATACCCCGAAAACGCCCCCTATATCCTGCGCAATTTCCCCTCGGCGCGGGCGGGGCTGCAATCTCTTGCCGCACTCGACCCGGTCGAGGTCGCCGCCGCCCTTTCATCCGCTTGCCCCGTAGCGAGGTAGTCATGCGCGACCCGATGCCCAACGCCTTTGTCGCCGGAGCGGTCGACCTGCCCGAAACCGAAGCGCAACTCGTCGCCCGCCGCCAGCGCGTGCTTGGCCCCGCGTATCGCCTGTTCTACCAGACCCCCGTCCATCTGGTGCGGGGCGAGGGCGTCTGGCTTTACGACCCCGAAGGCAACGCCTACCTCGACACCTACAACAACGTGGCCTCGGTCGGGCATTGCCACCCGCATGTGCTGGCCGCCACCGCCCGCCAGTCGGCGCTGCTTGCCAGCCACACCCGCTATCTGCACGACACGGTTCTCAGCTATGCCGAAAGGCTGCTTTCCCATTTCCCGTCAGAGCTTTGCCACGTGATGTTCACCTGCACGGGGTCCGAGGCGAATGACCTTGCCATCCGCCTTGCCCGCGCGGCGACGGGCGGCATGGGGGTGATCGTCACCGAAAACGCCTATCACGGTGTGACGGCGGCCGTGGCCGAATTCTCGCCCTCTCTCGGCCCCGGCGTGCCGCTGGGCGGCCATGTCCGCACCGTTCCGGCCCCCGATGCGCGCCTTGGCGACCCGGCCGCAACCTTTACCGCCCATGTGCAGGCCGCCATCGACGACCTGATCCGCCACGGCATCAAACCCGCCGTGCTGATCGTCGATACCATCTTTTCCTCGGACGGGGTTTTCGCCGCCCCCGCCGGTTTTCTGCAAGGTGCGGTCGATGCCATCCACGCCGCAGGGGGCCTGTTCATCGCCGACGAGGTGCAGCCCGGTTTCGGCCGCACGGGCGATGCGATGTGGGGGTTCGCGCGTCACGCCGTGCTGCCCGACATGGTCTCGCTCGGCAAGCCGATGGGCAACGGCTATCCGGTGGCGGGGCTTGTCCTGCAACCGCATGTGGTCAAGGATTTCGGCGCAAAGGCCCGTTACTTCAACACCTTCGGCGGCAATGCCGTAGCCGCCGCAACCGCGATGGCCGTTCTTGACGTGGTCGAGGGCGAGGGGCTTCAGGAAAACGCCCGCAAGGTCGGGGCGGAATTCGCCACCGCCCTGCGCGGCCTGACCGACCCGCGTCTGGGCGATCTGCGAAGCGCCGGGCTGTTCCTGGGGCTCGACATCGTGACCGACGGCAAGCCCGATGCCGCAATGGCCGCCCGCATCGTCAACGGCCTGCGCGACGAGCGCGTTCTCATCAGCGCGACCGGCCCAAATGGCAACGTCCTCAAGATACGCCCGCCGCTGGTCTTTGGCAGCGCGCATGTCGCGCTCTTTGCCGAGCGGCTAGAGCGTGTCCTGAAGCGGCTCTAACGCAAGGGGGGCGCGAAAGCCCCCCTTGGCAGCGATCAATTCGAAACAGCCGCGGCAAGAACGACCAGCAGCAGCAAGGGCACGATCAGCCCCTGCGCACTCGAACTGGTCTGCTGTTCGACAACGGCGGGGGCCATGACCGGCTCGGTGACCGGCTCGGCCATGCCGCCGGCAAGGGCGGTCTGGGCGACAAGCGCGAAAAGCAGGGCGGCGGCGGTGGTTTTGACAGGTTTCATGGGCAGCATGTCCTTTGGCTGATCCGACCGCGCGGGCTGGGCAAGCGAAGCCAACCGGTCCACCCCCACAGCGCCCGAACTGCGGTTCCGGTTCCCTCGGCCCGCAAGATTCTTGCGCGCTCTGTGCCTCACCGCACAGAGACGGCGCGGGGCAGGGTGCATGACAGCGGCCCCCCGATCCCCTATCTTTTCAGAATGAAACTCCGGAGGCCGATATGAGCTGGAACCCCGCCCTCGACCCGTCGATCCCGATCGGCGATGCCGTCGATGCCATCGAGACGGTGATCGTGCCCCGCGCCCGCGACCTTGGCGGCTTCGAGGTGCGCCGCGCCTTGCCCTCGGCCCAGCGCCAGATGGTCGGGCCCTTCATCTTTTTCGACCAGATGGGCCCCGCCGAATTTCTGACGGGGCAGGGCATCGACGTGCGCCCCCACCCCCATATCGGGCTTGCCACGGTGACCTACCTGCTCAAGGGCAAGATGCACCACCGCGACAGCCTCGGCACCGACCAGTGGATCGAACCGGGGGCGGTGAACCTGATGTTCGCAGGCCACGGCATCACCCATTCCGAACGCACCGATGGCCCGATGCGCCAGTCGCCCCATGGCCTCTTCGGCCTTCAGACATGGCTTGCCCTGCCAAAGGCGAACGAGGATGACCCCGCCGCCTTCCACCACGCCCACGGCGCGGCCCTGCCCGACCTCGAAGGCGAGGGCAAGCAGGTCAAGCTGATCCTTGGCACGGCATGGGGCGAACGGGTCGATCTGAAAACCCCGTCCGAGGTGTTCTACGCCGATGCCACCCTGTCCCCCCGCGCCGCGATTCCCCTTCCCGATGACCACGAGGATCGCGGCATCTACATCATCGCGGGCAGCGTTTCGGTGGGCGGCCAGACCTTTCCTGCGGGCCAGATGCTGGTGTTCCGCCCCGGCGACCGCATCTCGGTCAGGGCGGGCGAGGATGGCGCGCGCCTGATGCTGCTGGGCGGTGCGACGATGGATGGTCCGCGTCATATCTGGTGGAATTTCGTCGCCTCGTCGAAAGAGCGCATCGAGGCCGCCAAGGAAGCATGGCGCGCCGGCGACTGGGCGCATGGCCGCTTCCGCCTGCCGCCGGGGGATGATGCAGAGTTCATTCCGGCGCCGTAAGGGCGATTTTTGATGCAAAAATCGCGCCGGAATTTGGCGCAAATTCCGGTTCTGCGCCAACGGTCGGAAGCGGTTTCTGCGTCAGAAACCGCTGCGGGATTTGCGTAAATCCCGCAAGTCGCGGCGAGCGGCGAAAAAATCCGAAAGGTCGCTTGACGCCGCCCGCGCCCTTCCGTAATACCCGCTCACGTTCGGAGGGCCGGGCCGTGGATACGCGGTTGTAGCTCAGTTGGTTAGAGTACCGGCCTGTCACGCCGGGGGTCGCGGGTTCGAGCCCCGTCAACCGCGCCACAGCCCTCCCTCCCGAACGTATTGCGCGGTTGTAGCTCAGTTGGTTAGAGTACCGGCCTGTCACGCCGGGGGTCGCGGGTTCGAGCCCCGTCAACCGCGCCACTCTTCAAAAAAGGCGACCCGATCGGGTCGCCTTTTTGCTTTTCCTCACAGCGTCATGCGGTAGCGCACATGCCCGTCATAGGGGGTGAAACGGTCGTAAAGCCGCCGGGCCACGCTGTTGCCTTCGTCGGTGTGCCAGTAAAGCCGGTGCCAGCCCTTGGCTCGGGCCAGCGCCTGCAAATCCTCGATCAGGGCACGCCCCATCCCCTTGCCACGGGCGGCGGGCGACAGGAACAGGTCCTCCAGATAGCAATCGTTCCCCAGAACCCAAGTCGACGGATGGTTGAGGTGGATGGCAAAACCCACCATCTCGCCGCCGTCAAAGGCCAGCCGCGCCTTGACGGGGCTGGCCGGGTCCATCAGCCGCGCCCATGTGGCCTCCGTCACCTCGGGCGCCAGCGTCACATCGTAAAAGGCAAGGTACTGGTCCCAAAGCCCGCGCCAGCCCGCCTCGTCCTGCGGGGTCGCGTCGCGGATCATGCCAGCCTCGCCAAGACGCGCGCCCAGGACCGGATGCCCTTGTGGAAACAGTCGAGGTCGTATTTCTCGTTGGGCGAATGGATCTGGTCGTCATCGCGGCCAAAGCCGATCAGCATCGCGTCCATGCCCAGATAGGTCTTGAAATACCCCGCGATCGGAATCGATCCGCCCGCGCCGACAAAGGCCGCCGACCGCCCCCATTCCTCGGTCAGCGCCGCCCGCGCGGCCTCGAAGGCGGGATCCTCGATCGACATGACCGAAGCGGGGCTTCCCTCGACCGCATCATGCCAGATGATCTCGCAATCGGGCGGCAGTTGCGCCTCGGCCCAAGTCCGAAAGGCGGTCAGCACCTTGGCGGGGTCCTGCGCCGACACCAGCCGGAAACTCACCTTGGCATGGGCCTCCGACGGCAGCACCGTCTTGAATCCCGCGCCATTGTAGCCGCCCCAAAGCCCGTTCACTTCGGCCGTCGGGCGCGACCAGATCATTTCCAGCGGCGTGCGGTCGGCTTCGCCCGCAGGCACCGACAGGCCGACATCGCCAAGGAACTTGCGGTGGTCGAAAGCCAGCGCCTGCCATTGCTGGCGCAGGCTGTCGGGCAATTCGGCCACGTCGTCATAGAAGCCCGGCACCTGCACACGCCCCGAGTCGTCATGCAGCCCCGCCAGAATCCGCGTCAGCACGTGCAAGGGGTTGCGCGCAAGGCCGCCATACATGCCCGAATGCAGGTCGCGGTCCGCAGCCCGCAGGGTGAATTCCGATTTCGCCAGCCCGCGCAGCATGGTCGTGATGGCGGGCACCGCATCCTCGAACAGCCCCGTATCGCAGATCAGCGCCAACTCGGCCCGCAACTCGTCCGCGTTCTCCTGCATGAACGGGATCAGCGAGGGCGAACCCGATTCCTCCTCGCCCTCGAGAAAGATCGTCAGCTTTGCGGGCAGGCTGCCATGCACGGCCTTCCACGCGCGGCAGGCTTCGATGAAGGTCATCAACTGCCCCTTGTCATCCGACGCGCCGCGCGCACGGATCACCTTGCCCTTGGGCGTATCCTGCACCTCGGGGTCGAACGGGTCGCGGTCCCACAGCGACAGGGGATCGACCGGCTGCACATCGTAATGGCCGTAAAACAGCACATGCTTGCCGCCTGTCCCGCCATGCGCCACCACCATCGGATGGCCCGGCGTGGGCCGCGACGCGGCCTCGAAGCCCAGCGTCCGCAAATCCTCGACCAGCCAGTCCGCCGCCTTCGCGCACTCGGCCTTGTAGGCGGGGTCGGTCGAGATCGACGGGATCCGCAACAGCTCCATCAGTCGCGCAAGCGCGTCGGGCAAGTCCTGATCGATCCGGTTCAGAACGGCGTCAAGATCGGCGCGGGCTGTCATGGGCTGTCTCCTTCTTGTGATGCGATGGCGACCCTATCAGCACTTCCGCCCCTGTCCAGAGCGGCAGAGCCGCGCTAAAAGACGCGCCAGACGGTACGAGCGGACGGAGAGAACGAATGTCAAAGGCAACCTTCGGCGGGCTGGCACTGGCCCTTTTGGCCGGCATCCCCTGCGCCTTCGCGCAAGATGTCGCCTCGGGCGATTCCGCATCGGCCACGCTTTTCGCCCCCAAGGCCGCCGAGGTCGAAATGACCGCCCCCGATCTTTTGCCCAAGGACCAGTCCAAGGTTCTGAAAATGGTCGCCCGCGACCAGCTTTACTATGCCGCCATCGCCATTTCCCCCGACGAGGGGCTGATGTCGGAAGCCACAGTCGCCGCCGCCAATTACCATTCGGTCGAAGCGGCCTCGGCCGTGGCGCTGGCCGAATGCAATGCCAAAAAGACGGGGGCCGCCGAATGCGTCGTCGCCGCCGTCGTCCGCCCCGAGGGGTGGCAGCCGGGCGGTGTGCAACTGTCGTCCGACGCGACCGCCGCCTTCCAGTCGGCCTATGACGGCGGCGCGATGGCGCTTTCTGCGGCCACGGGGTCATGGGGCATCGGCGCGGATGAAGCCGCCGCCATCGCCGCCTGTGTCGAAAAGAACCCGAAAGCCGTCGATTGCGCCGTGGCGATCAAGGGCTAGGGCTGCGACAATCGGCCTTGCCGGTTTTCGGCCAAAGGCCCTTTCCAAGCGGCGTGACTTGACCCAAGTCAAGGCCGCGTCCGGGACTCATCTTTACCACGGGTCGCAAACCGGCAGCGCCGGACCAGACCGGGAGACGACGATGGATTACGAAGCCGCACTCGATGCCAGCTTGCAGCGCCTGCATGACGAAGGCCGCTACCGCACCTTCATCGACATCGAACGCGTCAACGGGCACTTCCCCAAGGCGATCTGGCGGCGGCCCGACGGCACCTCGCAAGACATCACCGTCTGGTGCGGCAACGACTATCTCGGCATGGGCCAGCACCCCGAGGTTCTGGCCGCGATGCACGAGGCGCTCGATGCCACCGGCGCAGGCTCGGGCGGCACGCGCAACATCTCGGGCACCACGGTCTATCACAAGCGGCTCGAGGCCGAGCTGGCCGATCTGCACGGCAAGGACGCGGCACTGGTGTTCTCGTCGGCCTATATCGCCAATGACGCCACGCTCTCGACCCTGCGCAGCATCTTCCCCGGTCTCATCATCTATTCCGATGCGCTCAACCACGCCTCGATGATCGAAGGCGTGCGCCGGGGCGGCGGGCCGAAGCGCATCTTCCGCCATAACGATGTGGCACATCTGCGCGAACTCCTCGCCGCCGACGACCCGGCCGCGCCCAAGCTCATCGCCTTTGAATCGATCTATTCGATGGACGGCGATTTCGGCCCGATCAAGGACATCTGCGACGTCGCCGCCGAATTCAACGCGCTCACCTACCTTGACGAGGTCCACGCCGTCGGCATGTACGGGCCGCACGGGGCAGGGGTCGCCGAACGCGATGGCGAGATGCACCGCGTCGACATCATCAACGCAACCCTGGGCAAGGCTTACGGCGTGTTCGGCGGCTATATCGCCGCCTCGGCCCGCATGGTCGATGCCGTCCGCTCCTACGCGCCCGGTTTCATCTTCACCACCTCGTTGCCGCCCGTCGTCGCGGCCGGGGCCGCTGCGGCCGTCAGGGTGCTGAAAACCGCCCAGCACCTGCGCGACGCCCAACAGCTGCACGCCCGCGTCCTGAAGATGCGTCTCAAGGCGCTTGGCCTGCCGATCATCGATCACGGCAGCCACATCGTGCCGGTCCATGTGGGCGATCCCGTGCATTGCAAGATGCTTTCCGACATGCTGCTCGACCGCTACGGAATCTACGTCCAGCCGATCAACTTTCCGACCGTTCCGCGCGGCACCGAACGGCTGCGTTTCACCCCGTCGCCGGTCCACGATCTTAAGCAAATTGAACGGCTTGTGACCGCTATGGACGCACTTTGGCGCCATTGTGCGCTAAATCGCGCCGAGGCCTCGGCCTGAGCCTTTAGATAAATGCAATATCTCTTGCCCTGTGCTAGCTTGTCGTCAATACGACAGAACACGAGTCGGTGAACAACCGCGATTCGGACATCTTGGGGCAGTGAAGGGACAGAGCGCATGATCGGGCGGAGGTCAAAACCTTCGGCGGCTGAAATCGACAAGCCAAAGGGCTTTGACGATTTCGATCTGCGGCTTGGCGACCTCATGCGGGGCGAACGCGCGACGCTGGGCAAATCCCTGCTCGACGTGCAGCGCGAACTCAAGATCAAGGCCACCTACATCGCCGCCATCGAAAACGCCGACGTCTCCGCCTTCGAGACGCAGGGCTTCGTCGCGGGCTATATCCGGTCCTATGCGCGCTACCTTGGCATGGACCCGGACTGGGCCTTTGCCAAATTCTGCACCGAAGCGAATTTCACCGTCGCCCACGGGATGAGCGCGGCAGCCTCTTCCGCCACGATGACCGCCAAGCGCGTCGTCAAAGACTTCGGCGATCCGCTCGCCAATCCGAATGCGACCTTCATTCCCCGCACCGAAAGCCTGTTCTCGCGCATCGAACCGGGTGCCGTCGGGTCGGTTCTTGTCCTTGCGGTCCTGATCGGCGCCATCGGCTATGGCGGCTGGTCGGTGTTGCAGGAAGTGCAGCGCGTCCAGCTTGCCCCCGTCGATCAGGCCCCCAGCGTCGTCGCGGAAATCGACCCCTTGGGCGACATGAAGCCGGTCGAACCGATCGTCGCGGAAACCGCCGTTCCGGCCGATGCCGCCGCACCGGCCAGCGACGAAACCGCCGTGGCCGCGGCTGATGCCGCCTCGCCCGAATTGCTCGACCGCCTCTACCGCCCCGAGGCGCTGGACGTTCCCGTCCTGACCTCGCGCGATGGTCCCATCGCCTCGATCGACCCGCGCGAGACGGGCGCCCTTGCCGCGACCGCCGCCGAAACCGAAATCGCCACCGCCGTCGAGAATGCGGTCGGGGATGCGGTCTCCTCCGATGTGCAGGTCGTTGCCGACGCCGCCCCCACGCTCGAGGTTTTTGCCGTCCGCCCGTCATGGGTGCGTGTGCAATCGGCCGATGGAACCGTGCTGTTCGAAAAGATCCTCGACGCGGGCGAACGCTATGTCGTCCCGCAGCTCGAAGAGGCCCCGCTTCTGCGCGCCGGCAATTCCGGCTCGATCTATTTCGCCGTCAACGGCAAGACCTATGGCCCGGCAGCGACCGATGCCACCGTGGTCAAGAACCTTGCCCTTTCGGCTGAAAACCTTGCGCAAACCTATGCCGAGGCCGATATCGGTGCCGACGCCGATCTGGCAAAATTCGTCAACGTGGCCGAAGCGGCCCCCGCCGAATTGCCCGCTGCGAATACCGCACCCGTCGAGTAATCCGCACCACCTGTTGCCGTTCGCGCCGCAGCCCTTTATCTATGCTCCAAGGCCATCGCCAAAAGGGGCATCCATGTCGCTCAACGCCGTCCGTCCGTGGCGCAACATCTACCGCCGCCCCTCGCGCCAGATCAGTGTGGGCAAGGTCAAGGTCGGCGGCGACGCCCCGATCTCGGTCCAGACCATGACCAACACGCTGACCACCGATATCGCGGCCACCATCGAACAGGTGCAGCGCTGCGCCATCGCGGGGGCCGATATCGTCCGCATTTCGACCCCCGATCAGGAAAGCACCCGCGCCCTGCGCGAGATCGTCGCCGAAAGCCCCGTGCCGATCGTGGCCGATATCCATTTCCACTACAAACGCGCCATCGAAGCCGCCGAGGCCGGGGCCGCCTGCCTGCGGATCAATCCCGGCAACATCGGCGATGCCAAGCGCGTCGCCGAAGTGGTGCGCGCGGCCAAGGATCACGGCTGTTCCATCCGCATCGGTGTGAATGCCGGAAGCCTCGAAAAGCACCTGCTTGAAAAATACGGCGAGCCTTGCCCCGAAGCGATGGTCGAATCCGGCCTCGACCATATCAAGTTGTTGCAGGACAACGATTTCCACGAATTCAAGATCAGCGTCAAAGCCTCGGACGTCTTTCTTGCCGCCGCCGCCTACCAGCAACTGGCCGAAGCGACCGACGCGCCGATCCACCTTGGCATCACCGAAGCGGGCGGGCTTATGTCGGGCACGGTCAAATCGGCCATCGGCCTTGGCAACCTGCTCTGGATGGGCATCGGCGATACGATCCGCGTCAGCCTCTCCGCCGATCCGGTGGAAGAGGTCAAGGTGGGCTTCGAGATCCTCAAATCCCTCGGCCTGCGCCATCGCGGCGTGACCATCATCTCCTGCCCCTCCTGCGCGCGGCAGGGTTTTGACGTCATCAAGACCGTCTCGGCGCTGGAAGACCGCCTTGCCCATATCACCACCAGCATGAGCCTTTCGATCATCGGCTGCGTGGTCAACGGCCCCGGCGAGGCGCTGATGACCGACATCGGCTTCACCGGCGGCGGGGCAGGGTCGGGCATGGTCTATCTGGCGGGCAAGCAAAGCCACAAGCTCGGCAACGAGGCGATGGTGGATCACATCGTCGAACTGGTGGAAAAGAAAGCGGCCGAGATCGAAGCCGAGAAAGCCGAGGCCGCCGAATAGGCGGCCACGATTCTTCTGCAAAAAGTCACTCGCCCCGATCCCGGTCGCTGGTCCCTTGGCAGTCAGGCGAGCAAACGGAATTTTCGCAGAAAATGCGCCAAGGAAAAAGCGGCGCTGAAACGCGATAAGCGTTTCAGGCCAATCGCTTATCCCTCGCTCTTCGCGCGTTCCGACGCGATGATCTGGCGCATTCCGTCCAGCGGCACATAGCCCCGCACCATCGTTCCGTCGACGACAAAGGTCGGCGTGCCGGTGATTTCAAGCTTTTGCGCCAGCGCATGGTTCGCCTCGATCACCGCCGTCACCTCGGGCGCGTCCATCTTGGCCTTCAGCTCCTCCCAGTCATAGCCCAGATCGCCCGCCAGCCGCTCCAGCGATTCCGGCGTCGCATCGGCCCGCAGCGAGATCAGCGCGTCATGCGTCGTGGCATAGGCTTCGGGACCGTGCAATTGCTGCACCGCGATGGCAAAGCGCGAAGAGATCACCGATTGCTCGCCAAGGATTGGGAATTCCTTCATCACGAAGCGGATGTTGCCGTCGGTCTGGACCAGTTCGTCCACCTCTTGCCATGCCTTGCGGCAATAACCGCAGCGATAGTCGAGGAATTCGACCACCGTCACATCGCCCTCGGGGTTGCCGCCGACCCAGCTTGTCCCGTCGTTGAAGATCGCTTCGTGATTGTCCGCGACGATGGTCTTTTCCTTTTCGGCCGCCGCCGCCTCCTGGCGCGCCTGCAGCACATCCATCGCCTCTACCAGCACTTCGGGATGTTCCAGCAGGTAGGCCCGCACCTCGGCACGAAAGGCGTCGCGCGCCTCGGGGGTCATGCTGTCCTGCGCGAATGCGCTCGAAGCCGTCAGGCCCGCGAACAGGGCCAGCGATAGGGCGAAGGGACGGCTCTGCATCGGATACCTCGAACTGGTGCCCGCAACGGGCTATGGCTTGACCTTGCCCCGGCATC
The DNA here is from genome assembly GCF_014243445.1 of Paragemmobacter straminiformis. GTDB lineage: Bacteria > Pseudomonadota > Alphaproteobacteria > Rhodobacterales > Rhodobacteraceae > Paragemmobacter > Paragemmobacter straminiformis. Next base: position 657,569 of record NZ_JACLQD010000002.1, on the reverse strand, counting down.
CGGGACACTTGGTACACCTTAAGGGGGGCGAGATGCGGATTTCAAGGCGGGGTCAGGTCGATCCCTTCATCGTGATGGATGTTCTGCGCGCGGCCCGCATGGCCGAAGAGGCGGGCCGCCACATCATCCACATGGAAATCGGCCAACCCGCCACGCCCGCGCCCGCCGCCGCGCGCAAGGCGCTGGCCCGCGCGATGGAGCAGGACGCGCTCGGCTATACCGTGGCCCTCGGCCTGCCCGAACTGCGGCGCGGGATCGCGGCGCTCTATGCCCGCTGGTACGGGATCGACCTCAACCCCGACCGCGTGATCGTGACCTCCGGCTCCTCTGCCGCCTTCCTTCTGTCCTTTACCACGCTCTTTGACGCAGGCGACCGCGTCGGGCTGGGCGAACCGGGCTATCCGAGCTACCGCCAGATCCTGCGCGCGCTGTCGCTCGACCCCGTCGGCCTGCCCGCAAGCGATGCGAACCGGCTGCAACCCGTGCCCGCCGATTTCGCGGATGTGGATCTTGCGGGGCTGATCGTCGCCTCGCCCGGCAACCCCTCGGGCACCATGCTCGACAAGCCGCGCCTTGCAGACCTCATCCATGCGGCGCAGGCCCGTGGCATCAGCTTCATCTCGGACGAGATCTACCACGGCCTCCACTACGCCACCCGCGCCGTCACCGCGCTCGAGGTGTCGGACAACGTCCACATCATCAATTCCTTCTCCAAGTATTTTTCGATGACGGGCTGGCGCATCGGCTGGATGGTCGTGCCCGAAGACCAGATCCGCACCGTCGAGCGGCTGGCGCAGAACATGTTCATCTGCCCGCCCCATGCCAGCCAGATCGCGGCCCTCGCCGCACTCGACTGCATCGACGAGCTTGAAGCCAACCGCGCCACCTATGCCGAAAACCGCCGCCTCATGCTGCAAGGGCTGCCAAAGGCCGGCTTTACCAGCATCGCCCCGCCTGATGGCGCCTTTTACATCTACGCCGATGTCTCGGACCTGACCGGCGACAGCCTTGCCTTTGCCGCCGAAATCCTTGACGGGGCAGGGGTCGCCGTGACCCCCGGTCTCGATTTCGACCCCCGCCGCGGCGGCCAGCGGTTGCGCTTTTCCTACGCCGGAGCCACCGCCGACATCGTCGAGGGGCTGGCGCGGCTTCAAACCTTCATGCAGGGGCGCAAGGCGTGATCCGCTTTATCCTCTCGGCCCTTTTGGCGCTTGCCCTGTCCGCGCCCCTTGCCGCGCCCCTTGCCGCGCAGGACCTGACGGCGCTGGCCCGCCTCGACCCCGCCGCCTCGCGCATCGCGGATTCGGCGGGCGGGGCCGACATCACCCTTGCGCTCAGCCAGCCCGTTCCGTGGCGCGTCCGGCTGCTGGCCGACCCGCCGCGCCTCGTCCTCGACTTCCGCGAGGTGGACTGGTCCGGCGCCGCCGCCATGCCGCATGAAAGCGCCATCGTCGAAACCCTGCGCGCGGGCGTGTTCCGTGCGGGATGGTCGCGCCTCGTGCTGCAACTCGCAGGCCCCTTTACCGTGACGCACGCTGCGATGCAGACGGGGGCGGGGGCCAAGGTGACCGTCCGCCTCGATCCGGCCAGCCCCGCCGCCTTTGCCGCCGCCGCCGCCTTGCCCGAACCGCCCGATTGGGCCTTGCCGCAACCTGCCGCGCTGCCCTCCTCCAACCCCGATCCGCAGGGGCCGCTGCGCGTCGTCCTCGACCCCGGTCACGGCGGCATCGACCCCGGCGCCGAACGCGATGGCGCGACCGAGGCCAGTCTCATGCTGTCCTTTGCCCGCGAACTCAAGGAACGGCTGATCCGCGAGGGTTTTCAGGTCACCATGACCCGCGAGGACGATGTTTTCGTCCCGCTCGAGACCCGGATCTCCATCGCCCGTGCCGCCAACGCGCAGGTCTTTCTCTCGCTCCACGCCGATGCCTTGGCCGAGGGCGAGGCGACGGGGGCCACGATCTACCATCTGGCCGATGACGCCAGCGACGAAGCCTCGCGCACTTTGGCCGAACGCCATGACCGCGACGATCTTCTCGCAGGTGTCGATCTCAGCCAGCAAGACGACCTTGTCGCGACAGTCCTGATGGACATGGCCCGCACCGATACCGCCCCGCGCATCCAGAACCTTGCCGCCTCTCTTGCCGGCGCGATGCAACAGGCAGGTATCCGGATGCACCGCCACCCGATCCAGCAGGCCAGTTTTTCCGTGCTGAAATCGCCCGATATTCCCTCGGTCCTGCTGGAACTCGGCTTTCTGTCCTCGGGGTCCGACCTCAAGCGCCTGAACGATCCGGAATGGCGCGAGACGATGCAGGGCGCAATCCTTTCGGGTCTGCGTGCATGGGCCGCCACCGACAGCAAACTGAAGCCCTAGGGGCGGCGTTTTTGTGCGCGTGGTCACGCCATCGTTTTGACCTTGCGCGCCTTGCGCGTGTATAAGGCGCGGGCGCAAGACTGGCGCGGCATCTTGGCGGGGTTTTGGGCGTGTTCAGATTCGTCGGTTCTTTTCTCGGGGCGATCTTCACGGCGATCACGCTGGGCATCCTCTTTGCCGCCCTGTCCATCGGCGGCATCTTCTACATGTATTCCCGCGACCTGCCGAGCCACGAGAGCCTTGCCAAATACACCCCCGCCACCATCAGCCGCATCTACAACGGCGAAGGCGAGATCATCGACGAATTCGCGCAGGAACGCCGGCTTTTCGTGCCGATCGAGGATATCCCCGATCTGGTCAAGCACGCCTTCATCAGCGCCGAAGACAAGAATTTCTACACCCACCACGGCTATGACGTGGGCGGCATGGCAGCGGCCTTCCGCGATGCGATCCTGACGCGCGGCAAGGAAGTGCGCGGCGCGTCGACGATCACCCAGCAGGTGATGAAGAACTTCCTGCTTTCCGGCGACCGCACGGGCGAACGCAAGATCAAGGAAATCATCCTCGCCACGCGGCTCGAGGAAACGCTGTCCAAGGACAAGATCCTCGAACTCTACCTGAATGAAATCTTCCTTGGCCAGAACAGCTATGGCGTGGCCGCAGCGGCGCAGACCTATTTCAACAAGCCGCTCACCGCCCTGACCCCGGCCGAAGCCGCCTATCTGGCAACCTTGCCCAAGGCGCCGTCCGAAATGCACCCCGTGCGCAACCGCGAAAAGGCGCTCGACCGGCGAGCCTATGTTCTGAACCGCATGGCCGAAGACGGCTACATCACCCCCGAACTGGCCAAGTCGGAAGCCGAGACCCCGCTTCTGACGGTGCAGAACGGCGATTTCCCCGCCTTCCGCGAATCCCTGCCGCCGCGCGGCTATTTCACCGATGAAATCCGCCGCCAGCTCTCGACCACCTTCGGCGAGGATGAATTCTTCACCGGCGGCCTGTCGATCCGCGCCACGGTCGACCCCGAGATGCAGGTGGTGGCCGCCGCCGCCCTGCGCGAGGCGCTCGAGAAATACGACCGCGCCCAAGGCATCTGGCGTGGCACCAAGAAAGCCCTGACCCCAGACGAGCTGGCCGACTGGCGCACCGCCCTTGCGGCCGTCGATGTGCCGCGCGACATCGCGGGCTGGTCGGCCGCCGTTGTCCTGTCGCTGGGCGAAACCGATGCCACCATCGGCATCGAAGGCCAGAAGGACGAGGCCACGATTCCCGCCAAGGACGTTACTTGGGCGCGCAAGCTGAACGCTGACGGCTCGCTCGGACGCAAGGCCAAGGTCGCGGGCGACCTCGTCTCGGTGGGCGATGTCGTGCTGGTGCGTCAGGTCACGGCCGAAGATGGCAGCTTCGAACGCTGGTCGCTGCGTCAGGTGCCCGAAGTGCAGGGCGCCTTCATGGCGATGGACGTCTATTCCGGCCGCGTCCTGTCGATGCAGGGCGGCTTCTCCTATCAGGACTCGGTCTTCAACCGGACCACGCAGGCCACGCGCCAGCCCGGCTCCAGCTTCAAGCCCTTCGTCTATGCCGCAGCCCTCGATTCCGGCTTCACCCCCGGCACCATCGTCGTCGACGCCCCGATCGAGGTGGAAACCGCCCAAGGGCTGTGGACGCCCAAGAACGCGTCCAACAAATTCTACGGGCCCACCCCGCTGCGCACCGGCATCGAACAGTCGCGCAACCTGATGACCGTGCGCGTGGCGCAGGAAATCGGCATGGAAAAGGTCGCGCAATACGCCGAACGCTTTGGCGTCTATTCTCCGATGCAACCCTTCCTCGCCAACGCCCTCGGCGCGCAGGAAACGACCCTGTTCAAGATGGTTGCCGCCTATTCCATGTTCGCCAATGGCGGCGAGCGGGTTGAACCCACCCTCGTCGACCGGGTGCAGGACCGCTATGGCCGCACCGTCTATCGCCACGACACGCGCGTCTGCACCGATTGTGCATCGCCGTCGCTTCCCGCCGGGCAGGGCGTGACGCTGCAATCCGAACGCGAACGCGTGATGGACGCGGTCACCGCCTACCAGCTCACCTCGATGCTGCAAGGCGTGGTCCAGCGCGGCACGGCCTCGGGGTCGGTGCGCCTGCCGGTGCCCGTGGGCGGCAAGACCGGCACCACCAACGACGCCAAGGACGTGTGGTTCATCGGCTTCACCTCGAACATCGCCGCGGGCTGCTACATCGGCTACGACCAGCCGCGCACCCTTGGCGGCGGTGCCTCGGGCGGCGGCTTCTGCGGCCCCGTGTTCCAGAAATTCATGACCGAGGCGGTCAAGAAATACGGCGGCTCCGAATTCCGCATCCCCCCCGGCGGCCATTTCGTCAAGCTAGACCGTTACACCGGCGCGATGCTGCCCGATGATGCCACCGGCCCCAATGTTCAGGCCGAGTATTTCCGCGATGGCGTCGACGGCATCGGGATGCTGGTCGATGGCGGCTTTGCGATGGGATCGAACCTGCCGCTCTTTGCCTATGGCGAAACCGACGCGGGCGAGGGCGAGGCCACCGTCACCACCTCGAGCGGGGAAACCGCCGTCATCCCCAAAAAGGCCGACTTCGGCACGCTCAGCTCGGGCGGTCTTTACTAGCCTTCTTCCCCGGCGCTGATTTCTCTGCCGTGAAATTCGCGGGCAAGGGCCGCACCCTTGCCCGTTCGCGCCCCCCGCGCTATCACCCCGCCCGTAGACCATGACAGGACTTGCCCCATGCGCGCCGAAACGCAGAACAACGTCGATGCGATCAGCAAATCGCTGAAACTGCTTGCGCAGCGGCTTGACTGGGAAACCGCGCCGCATCGCCTCGAGGAATTCGACGCGATGATCGAGGCGCCCGATCTGTGGAACGATCCTGCCAAGGCGCAAAAGCTGATGCGCGAGCGCCAGCAATTGCTTGATGCCGTCTCGACCTACCGCATGATCGAACGCGGTCTGAACGACAACGTCGAGCTGATCGAGATGGGCGAAGCCGAGGATGACGCCGAAATCGTCGCCGAAGCCGAAGCCGCGCTGAAGGCGCTTGTCGATGTCGCCGCCGCCAAGGAACTCGAAGCCCTGCTCGACGGCGAGGCGGACGGAAACGACACCTTCCTTGAAATCAACGCAGGCGCCGGCGGCACCGAAAGCTGCGACTGGGCCTCGATGCTGGCGCGCATGTATGTCCGCTGGGCCGAGAAAAAGGGCTACAAGGTCGAACTCCAGTCGGAAACCGCCGGCGAAGAGGCGGGCATCCGGTCCGCCGCCTACAAGATCACCGGACCCAATGCCTATGGCTGGCTGAAATCGGAATCCGGCGTCCACCGGCTGGTCCGCATCTCGCCCTATGACTCGGCCGCGCGGCGGCACACCTCGTTCTCGTCGGTCTGGGTCTATCCCGTGGTCGATGACAACATCGAGATCGTCATCCCCGACAACGAGATCCGCATCGACACCTACCGCTCGTCCGGCGCCGGGGGCCAGCACGTCAACACCACCGACTCGGCGGTGCGCATCACCCACCTGCCCACCAACATCGTCGTGACCAGTTCGATGAAGTCGCAGCACCAGAACCGCGAAATAGCGATGAATGCGCTGAAATCGCGGCTCTACCAGATGGAGCTTGACCGCCGCAACGCCGAGGTCAACGCCCAGCACGCCGCCAAGGGCGATGCCGGCTGGGGCAACCAGATCCGCTCTTACGTGCTGCAACCCTACCAGATGGTCAAAGACCTGCGCACCGGTGTCGAAACCTCTGACACGCAAGGGGTGCTTGACGGCGATCTCGACAAATTCATGGCCGCGACGCTGGCGATGGACGTGGCAGGCAAAAGCCGCGCCGAGGCGATGGCCGACGATTGATCTGAAATACATCTTTGCGCGCTGGCCGCTGCCGCATAGCCTCTCGGACCAGAGGAGTGTGACACGATGGCCGACACGACAGGGATGCAGCCCCACCCCCAAACCGCACCGCGTGCCGTGCCCGAGGTGCTGGAACTCGACCTTGCCGACCTGCGCCACGCGCTCGGCTCGGGGTGGCGCGACTTTCTGGCCGAACCCTTCTACGGGGCCTTCTTCTCGCTGGTCTATGTGATCGGCGGATGGCTTGTGGTCTTTGCCTTCACGGTCAAGGGGCAGGTCTGGTGGACCTTGCCAGCAGGGGCGGGCTTTCCCATCCTCGGCCCTTTCATCGCCTGCGGTTTTTACGAGATCAGCCGCCGGCGCGAGGCGGCAACCCCCCTTGTCCTGCGCGAAATCCTTGGCGTCGTCTTTCGCCAGAAGGACCGCCAGATCCCGTCGATGGCCGTGGTCATCGTCGTGTTCTTTCTGTTCTGGAACTTCCTTGCGCATATGATCTTTGCGCTTTTCCTTGGGCAGGCGACGCTGGTGAACGTGTCGTCCTCGCTTGGCATCTTCGCCACGGGGCAGGGGCTTTCGATGCTGGCCTTCGGAACGGCGGTAGGGGCGGCACTTGCCACGCTGTTCTATGCCCTGACGGTCGTAAGCCTGCCCATGCTGCTGGATCGTGACGTCGATTTCGTCACCGCCATGCTGACCTCGGTAGCACTTGTCCGCACCAATCCGGTGTTGATGCTGGGATGGGGGGCGATGATCGCTGCGGCACTTTTCCTCGGGATGGTGACGGGCTTCTTGGGCTTGCTGCTGGTGCTTCCGGTGCTGGGCCATGCAAGCTGGCACCTCTACCGCCGCGCGGTCGACTGGCAATGAAAAAGGGCGCCCGAAGGCGCCCTTGTATCGATCTATCGCGGCTTCTTACTCGGTCTTGGCCGCAGCCGTGGTCACCGGCGTGACCGGAGCCGACGAACGCCCGTTCGACAGCGGGTCTTCCTGCCGCTGGACCGAACCTTCGAAATGCGCGCCGCTTTCGATGGCGATGGTCTTGTGGATGATGTCGCCCTCGACCCGCGCGGTCGCGGTCAGGCGCACTTTCAGGCCACGAACGCGGCCGACGACCCTGCCGTTCACCACGATATCATCGGCAACGATCTCGCCGCGGATGGTGGCGCTTTCGCCCACGGTCAGCAGATGCGCGCGGATATCGCCCTCGACCGTGCCTTCGACCTGGATGTCACCGGTGGTGCGCAGGTTGCCGACAACCGTCAGGTCCGACGACAGGACCGAGGCCGCAGCCTTCACCTTGGGAGCCGAGGGCGAAAACTCGGCCTGGGGCTTCGGTGCGGTGGCTTCCGGCATCTTCGGCCTTTCGATTTCGGGGTTCTTCGGCCCGGGTTCGTTGATCTTGCTTTTAGAAAACATCTCGCGCTGCCTTTATGAAGGTCATCGGGTTGATTGCTTTGCCGTCGACCCGGATTTCGTAATGCAGATGGGTTCCGGTCGAACGTCCGGAATTGCCCATATCACCGATCCGGTCGCCGCGCGATACCCTATCGCCGACACTGACGCGGATCTGTGACAAGTGACCGTAGCGGGTCTCGAGTCCGAAGGCATGTTTGATCTTCACCAGACGGCCATAGCCCGATTCCCAGCCCGCATAGGTCACGACCCCGTCGGCCGTGGCCACGATCGGCGCGCCGTAGCTTCCGGCAAGGTCCTGCCCCTCGTGCTTGCGGTGGCCGCGCCCGAACGGGTCGTCACGCCCGCCGAAACCGCTTGTGTAGCGGACCGGCGTGTTCACCGGCATCGAGAACGGCGCCTTGAAGGCCGCGATGCGATACATGTTCATCCGGTCCAGCCCGGACAGCAGCGCATTGGCCCGCGTCTCTTCCGGCGTACCCGACAACCCCGAGGTCGACAGCGCCAGCGGCGCAAGCGGGCCGCCCTGACCGGAATAACCCTTGCGCACCGTCGACAGCAACTCGTCCGACGACAGCCCCGCCTGCCGGAACATCTTGTCCAGCGGCTCGACCGACACGGTCAGCGCCTCTTCCAGCTTGGTGAAGATCTCGTCCGTGCGGCGCTGCAAGGCGCGGCGCTCGGCCTCGATATCCGCGACACGCTCTTCCGACTGCTCGGCCTCGACCGCCATCGCGTCGCGTTCCTTGGCCGCAGCGCCAAGGGCATCGGTCATGTAGGACAACGTCGCCTCGGTGTCGCGGGCGCGGCCTTCGGCACCGACGGGCGAATTGCCCGCCTCGTTCATCGCCACCGTCACCGACTCAAGCGAGGCGCGCGCCTCGTCGCGTTCCTTGATCGTGCGGCGCAGCGTCTTCTGGATCACGTCGATGCCGGTTTCCAGCTCGCGCCGCCGGTCTTCCGAGGCAAGCAACCGGCTCTGCATTGCCGCCACCTGCGTCAGCGCAAGGTTGAAGCGTTCCTGCGCGCGCACGGTCTCTTCGGCGCGGCGGTCACGGTCGTCCGACATGCGGTTCAGCCGCTGTTCGTATTCGGCCTGCTGGCGCTGGGTCTGTTCGCGCGACGAACCGGCGCCGATCGTGTCCATCATCAGAATCGCCGTGGCGAGGATGGTCCAGCCCACGAACAGCGTCGCCGTGCCAAGCGCCACGGCCTGTGTCAGCGGGCGCAACCGGATGAAGCGTGTTTCGGTATCGGATTTCAGGAAAAGGCGTTGTTCCGGAAGATACCGCTCGACCGCAGCATTGATCCGGTATGAGACGCGGGTAAGCACTGTGGCGGGTTCCGTTCGTGGCTGCGGGATCCAACGCCCCTGCAGGGCAGGAACGCCCTGTGATTAGCCACGCCTCGCCCATGCCGCAACGGTTTTGACCGGACGGTCGCTTTCGCCTCCGCTTTTCCGCCCAAGATCGGCAGAAACCCGCCGAGACAGTCCTGGTTCCTTAATTCAGATTATTTTTTGTGACGGCGGGATGCCGTCGGCCAAGGGCCAGTAAAAGTCGGGCGGCAAGCCGGCCTCGGCGCGCTTTTCCTCGTTGAACGGCGGTTTCAGCGCCCCGTGGAAGTAGTGGCGCACCAGATCGTGGAAGACCTCTTTCGGGTCGCTGCCCGCCCGTCCGCACAGCCAGTTGAACCACTTCGACCCATAGGCGACATGGCCGACCTCTTCGGCATAGATCGTCTCGAGCGCCGCGACCGCGCCCGCATCGCCGCTTGCGCGAAACACCCCGATCATGCCGGGCGTCACATCCAGCCCGCGCGCCTCGAGAACCATCGGCACCACCGCAAGCCGCCCGAGCAGGTCGCCCGCCGTGTCCTCGGCGGCGCGCCACATGCCGGCATGGGCGGGCAGGGCGCCATAATGGCTGCCAAGCGCTTCAAGACAGTCGCTTACCAGATTGAAATGCTTGGCTTCCTCGTCCGCGGCCTTGACCCAGTCGTCATAGAAGCCAAGCGGCATCGGCTGGTCGGCAAAGCGGGCGATGATATCCCAGTGCAGATCGACCGCGTTCAGCTCGATATGTGCCACGGCATGCAGCAGCGCCAAGCGGCCGGCGGGGGTGCCGGGCCTGCGGCGCGGCACATCGCGCGGGTCGAGGAGATCGGGCTTTTCCGGTCGGGCAGGCCGCAGCGGTGGCAGGGCCTGCCCCACGGGAATCGGCGTTCCGGCCGCGCGGGCGGCGAACCACTCGGCGGCATGGGCACGGCCAAGCGCCGTTTTCTCCCGCCCGTCCGCCGTGGTCAGAACCTGAACCGCCCGCTCGGCCAGCGACAGCATCAAAGCGCCTGTGCTGCCGCCAACACCTCGTCGGCATGGCCCTTGACGCTGACCTTGTTCCAGACCCGCGCAACCTTGCCCGCGCCGTCGATCAGCACGGTCGTCCGCTCGATGCCCATGTAGGTCTTGCCGTACATGCTCTTTTCCAGCCAGACGCCGTAATCCTCGCAGGTGTGCCCGTTCTCGTCGCTGGCGAGGATCACGCCAAGCCCGTGCTTCTTGCAGAACTTGTCATGGGCCTTCACGCTGTCTTTGGAAATTCCGATGACAGTGGTGTTCGCGGCGGTGAAATCGGCAAGACGGGCGGTGAAATCCTGCCCTTCAAGCGTGCAACCGGGCGTGTCGTCCTTGGGGTAAAAATACAGCACCACCTTGCCCGGACGGAACGAGGACAGGGTCACATCCGTTCCGCCATCGCGGGGAAGGGTGAATTCGGGCGCATCGGCCCCTTGGGTCAGCATCTTGGGCGGCTCCTTGCATTTTGAAGTCCAATGCTTTGCGTTCTAGTTGCCTTCGGGCAAAGATAAAGGCAATCCCCGCCAAAGGGACGCGAATTGCGGGCGTCGGGCGGACAAAAGGGCAGGGCATGACCGACAGGGCGGAAACGGGCGACAGCCCCGGTGCGGATGGTTCCGCCGCCGGTCCGCTTGCCGTGCCGCCCGTGACGGCGCCGCATCCCGCGCCCGAAGCGACCCCCGAAGCGGCCCCTGAAGCGGCCCCCGACGCGCCGCCCGCATCCGAACCGGCCGCGCGCAAAAGGCGCAGCCGTCTGCCGCACGGGGTTTTCGCCTTCGTCCTGCTTCTTGGCTTTGCCATCGGCACGCTGATCGCCGTCCTTGGCCTGACGGGTGCCTCCCTGCGCCTTCCCGTCTTTGCCGTGGCCGAGGTGGAAAGCCGCCTCAACCGCGCGCTCTCCGATGCGCTGCCCGACGGGGCCGTGTCTTTGGGCGGAATCGAGATCGGCATCGATTCCGACTGGGTGCCGCGCCTGCGGCTCGAAGATTTGCGGGTCGAGAATTCCAAGGGCGACCCGCTGCTGACCCTGCCGGAAACCGGCATCACCTTCGACCTCGACTCGCTGCTCGACGGTCAGGTGCGCCCGCGCAACCTGCGCATCAGCGGGGCGCGCATCGACCTGCGCCGCGATGCGCAGGGCCGTTTCGATCTGGCGCTTGGCGCGGGCAATCTGGGCACATCCATCGACGGCATCCCCGCCCTGTTCGACATGGTCGACGCGGCCTTCGCCGTCCCGCTGCTCTCGCGGTTGCAAACGGTCGAGGCGGATGCCCTTGGCGTCTCGCTGCGCGACGACCGCCTGAACCGCACATGGGAGGTGGGCGACGGCCGCCTGCGCCTTGAAAACCGCGCCCGCGACATTCGTGCCGAACTGGGGATCTCGCTGCTCGGCAATGCCACGACGCCGGCGCAGGCGGTTCTGACCATCGTCTCGGACAAAAGCGCCACCGAAGCGCGGATCACCGCGACCGTCGATCAGGTCGCCGCCGCCGACCTTGCCGATCAGGCCCCCTTGCTGGCAGCCTTGCGCGTTCTCGACGCGCCGATCTCGGGCCGTCTTGCGGCGACGCTGGGCGGGCAGGGCATCACGGCGCTCGAAGCCAGCCTGTCCCTCGGCCAAGGCGCCCTCCACCCGACCGAGGCGGCCCAGCCCGTTCCCTTCGACCGCGCCACGCTCGACATCGGTTACGACCCCGACCACGGCCGCATCAAGCTGACCGCGATAGATGTGGAAAGCCCCGCGCTGCGCATCAAGGCCACGGGGCAAAGCTATCTGCAATCCGCCGATGGCACCTATCTGACCGGCCCGCTCGGCGGCCGCCTGCCGCAAGTGTTCCTGACACAGGTCCATGTCTCGGAAGCGATGGTCGATCCGGCGGGCCTTTTCGAAAAACCCGTTCTCTTCACCGAAGGCGCCATAGACTTCCGCCTGCGGCTTGACCCGTTCAGCGTCGACATCGGCCAGATCGCCCTGATCGAAAGCGGGCACAGGCTTTCGGCCAAGGGGTCGGTCGGTGCCGGAAACGACGGCTGGCGCGCCGCCCTCGATGTGATGCTGGACGAGATCACCACCGACAACCTGCTGCAACTCTGGCCGGTGACGCTGGTGCCAAAGACCCGCCAATGGCTTGCCGCCAATGTGCTGAACGGCACGCTCGCCGATGTGCGCTCGGCCGTCCGCATCACACCGGGCAAGCCCACCCGCATGCAGATGGGCTACGATTTCCGCGACACCGAGGTGCGTTTCATCCGCACCATGCCGCCCATCACCCGCGCCAACGGCTATGCCACCATCGAAGGCCAGACCTACACGATGGTTCTGTCGAAAGGCGTCGTCACCCCGCCCATCGGCGGCACCATCGACATGGCGGGTTCGGTCTTTTCCGTCCTCGACATCACCCGCAAACCCGCGCAGGCCGAGGTCCGGCTGAAAACCCGCTCCAGCCTGACCGCCGCCCTGTCGATTCTCGACGAACCGCCCTTCCGTTTCCTGACCAAGGCAGGACGCCCCGTCGAGATCGGCACGGGCGAGGCCACGCTCGACGCCGTGCTGCGCTTCCCGCTCATTCCGCGCATCATGCCCGGCGATGTCAGCTTTGCCGTCGACGGGCGTGTCAGCGGCTTCCGCTCTGACCTGCTGGTCAAGGGCAAGACCGTCGCGGCCTCTGACCTTTCGGTCAGCGCAGACCCAAAGAGCATGCGTATTTCCGGCAGCGGCACCGTGGGCAAATTGCCCTTCGACATCACCTTCTCGCAGCCCTTCGGTCCCGATGCCGCAGGCAAGGCGCGCATCGAGGGCACGGCAGAACTCTCGCCCCTGACAGTGTCGGAATTCAACCTCGGCCTGCCGGCGGGCATGGTCGAAGGCACGGGGAAGGCACAGGTCACCATCGCCCTGCCCAAGGGCGAACCGCCCCGCCTGTCGCTGGTCTCGGACCTGAACCGCGTCGCCGTCTCGATCCCCGGCACGGGCTGGTCGAAACCGCGCGACGCCTTGGGGCGGCTCTCGGTCGAGGCGGTGCTGTCCTCGCCTCCGGTCGTCGAACGGCTCGCCCTCACGGCTCCCGGGATCGATGCCGAAGGCTCGGTCCGCATGCGCAAGGATGGCGGGTTGGACATCGCCCGCTTCTCGCCCGTGCTGATCGGCCAATGGCTGCAAGGCTCGGTCGAGATCACGGGGCGCGGTGCAGGCCGCCCCGTCGCGGTCGCCATCACCTCGGGCAGCATCGACATCCGCAAGATGGCCGAAGGCGCGGGCAAGGGCGAGGGCGAGGGGGCCGATATCCCGATTGCCGTCAAACTCGAGGAATTGCGCATTTCCGACGACCTGCGCCTTACCGCATTCGAGGGCAACTTCACCCCGCGCGGCGGCTTCAACGGGTCGTTTCAGGGCCTCGTCAACGGCATTGCCTCGGTCACCGGAACGGTCGTGCCTTCGGCGAACGGCTCGGCGGTGCGCATCAGGTCCGACAATGCCGGCGCGGTGCTCGATTCGGCCGGAGTCTTCGCCTCGGCCCGTGGCGGCAGCCTCGACATGCGGCTGACACCCCGCGCGGAACCGGGCGTCTACGATGGCGTGGCCGATATCGCCGACGTCCGCGTCGCCAATGCGCCGGTTCTGGCAGAACTGCTCTCGGCCGTCTCGGTCATCGGCCTGCTCCAGCAATTGAACGGCGAGGGGCTGCTGTTCAACCAGTCGACCGGCGAATTCGTCGTCACCCCCGGCGCGGTGCAGATCACGCGCGCCTCGGCGGTCGGCGCGTCGCTGGGCGTGTCGATGGCGGGCGTCTACGGCACCGCCAGCAAAGAGATGCGCCTGCAAGGCGTGGTCTCGCCGCTCTACCTGCTCAACGGCATCGGCTCGGTCTTTACCAAGCGGGGCGAGGGTGTGTTCGGCTTCAATTACGAGGTCACCGGCAATGCCGAGGGCGCGACCGTATCCGTCAACCCGCTGTCGATCCTTACCCCCGGGCGCTTCCGCGAACTCTTCCGCAGCGCCCCCCCCAAACTCGGAGACAGCGGCGGATGAAACTGTCCGACTTCGACTTCCACCTTCCCGAAGACCTGATCGCCACGCGCCCCGCGCGGCCCCGCACCCATGCGCGGCTCTTGCTGGCGCAGGGTGACAGCATCAGCGACCGGCATGTCTACGACCTGCCGCAGATCTTTCGCCCCGGCGACCGTCTGGTGCTGAACAACACCCGCGTGATCCCCGCCCGCCTGACCGGCCAGCGCCAGCGCGGCGAGGCCGTGGCGAAGATCGAGATCACCCTGCTCGAACCCCTCGCCACGGGCTGGCGCGCGCTTGCCAAGCCCCTGCGCAAGGTGAACACGGCCGAGGTGATCCGCTTTTCCGACCGGCTTTCCGCCACCGTGACCGAGAAATCGGAAACCGACCTGCGGCTTGACTTCAACCTAGCGGGCGATGATTTCGACGCCGCCCTGGCCGAGGCGGGCGCCATGCCGCTTCCGCCCTATATCGCCGCCAAACGCGCCCCCGATGCGCAGGACCGCGACGATTACCAGACCGTCTTTGCCCGCCATACCGGCGCGGTCGCAGCCCCCACCGCCTCGCTCCACTTCGACCGGGCGCTGCTCCAGACCCTTGCCGACATGGGCGTCACCTTTACCGAAGTCACCCTTCACGTCGGCGCGGGCACCTTCCTTCCGGTGAAGGTCGAGGATGTGACCACCCACAAGATGCATGCCGAATGGGGGCAGGTCACCCCGCAGGCGGCGGCCGAGATCAATGCCACCAAGCGGGCAGGGGGGCGCGTCATTCCCGTGGGCACCACCGCCCTGCGGCTGATCGAATCCGCCGCCGCTTCGGGGCAGGTCGAACCCTGGACCGGACCGACCGACATCTTCATCTACCCCGGCTACCGCTTCCGCGTCACCGACGCGCTGATGACGAACTTTCACCTGCCCAAGTCGACGCTGATGATGCTTGTTTCCGCGCTGATGGGGCAGGACCGCATCCGCACGATCTATGACCACGCCGTCACCAACCGTTACCGGTTCTTCAGCTACGGTGATTCCTCTTTGCTGATTCCCTGACGCAGGTCGCGGGGCAGTCGTCGGTTTTCCGGCGCGCCAGCCCCTGCCGCCATGCTATATCTGCCCTGTCGCCCCGAAGGATGCCGCCATGCTGACCGTTCTGAAAACCTCGTGGCCGCTGCTTCTGGGCGTGATGCTCCTGATGGTCGGCAACGGCATACAAGGCTCGCTCCTCGGCATCCGCGGCAGTATCGAGGGGTTCTCGACCTTCGAGATCTCGGTCGTCATGTCGGCCTATTTCGCGGGGTTCCTGATCGGCTCGCAACTTGCCCCCGCGATGATCCGCAAGGTCGGGCATGTGCGGGTCTTTGCGGCACTCGGCTCGCTCATCTCGGCGGTGCTGGTGGTCTATCCCGTGGCCCCCGACTGGATCGTCTGGTCGCTCTTGCGCGTGCTGATCGGCTTTTGCTTCTCGGGGATCTACATCACCGCCGAAAGCTGGCTCAACAACGCGGCCACCAACGAAACCCGCGGGCAGGCGCTGTCTGCCTATATGATCGTGCAGATGCTGGGTATCATCGCCTCGCAGGCGCTGCTGAACGTGTCGGATCCTTCGGGTTTCACGCTTTTCGTGATCCCCTCGGTCCTCGTCTCTCTGGCCTTCATGCCGCTTTTGCTGGCCCCGACGCCCGCGCCCACCTTCGCCACGACCAAGGCCCTGTCCTTTCCGGCCCTGTTCCGCATCTCGCCGCTGGGCTGCGCGGGGATGCTGCTGACGGGCGGCGTCTTTTCGGCCATGTTCGGCATGGCGGCGGTCTGGGGCTCGATGAAGGGGCTGTCGGTGCGCGACATCTCGGTGTTCATCGGCGCGCTCTATGTCGGCGGGTTGATCCTGCAATATCCCATCGGCTTCCTGTCCGACCGCATGGACCGCCGCAAGCTGATCATGGCGCTTTCGGCCATTGCCGCCGTGGTGATGATCGTGCCGTCGATCTTCGATCTTCCCTTCTCGCTCTACCTTGTCGTGGCACTGCTTCTGGGCGGAATCACCAACCCTGTCTATGCGCTGCTCATCGCCTATACCAACGACTTCCTTGGCAAGGACGACATGGCCGCCGCCAGCGCGGGGATGATCTTCCTCAACGGTTTCGGCGCGATCTTCGGCCCCGTCGTCACCGGCTGGATCATGGGGCGCATGGGCCCCTCGGGGTTCTTCCTGTTCATCGCCATCCTCTATGTCGCTCTGGCCGGCTACGCGCTCTGGCGCATGACGCGCCGCGCCGCACCGGCGGGCACGGGCCATTTCGCCAACCTCGTGCCGACGGCCTCGCCCGTGGCGGCATCGGCGGTGATCGGTCAGGGGCAGTCGGGGCGCTGACCCGCCCGCGCTTGCCAGCCTTGCCAAAGCCTGTCACCCTTTCCCCGCAATGGGAGGCGCGCCATGTCCGATCCGGTCGAGGTTCTTGAATTCTGGCTCGGCACCATCGGGCGCGAGGGCTGGTATGCGGGCGGCGATGCGATCGACCACGCTTGCCGCGACTTTCACGCGGTGTGGGAGGCGGCACGCGATGGCGGGCTTGGTCACTGGATCGACGGCACCGTCGGCACGCTTGCCTTTCTTATCCTGACCGACCAGTTGCCGCGCAACATGTTCCGCGGCACGGCCGACAGCTTCGCCACCGACCCGCTGGCCCTTGCCGCGGCACGGACGGCGCTCGACAAGGGGTGGGACCTGAACGCGCCCGAACCCGACCGGCAGTTCTTTTACATGCCCTTCGAACATTCCGAAGACCCCGCCGATCAGGCGCTTTCCGTGCAACTCATGGCCGAACGCATGGCCTCTGATCCCGAAATGCTGCTGCACGCCCGCGCGCATCAGACGATCATCGCCCGCTTCGGCCGCTTTCCCACGCGCAATGCCGCCTTGGGCCGCGTCTCGACACCGCAAGAGACCGCGTTTCTGGAACAGGGTGGCTACATGGCCGTTGTCCAGGCCTTGCAGGAAAGCCATGCACCCAGTGCATAGGCCCACGGCGCTGCATGCGTTGCTTGGCAAATAAGAATAGTTTAAGGCCAAACTACTTTTCCAAGGGAGGAAATCATGGCCGCTTCATACGACGTCATCGTGATCGGCGCCGGCCCCGGCGGCTATGTCGCCGCGATCCGTGCCGCGCAACTGGGCAAAAAGGTCGTCATCGTCGAGCGTGAAAACCTCGGCGGCATCTGCCTCAACTGGGGGTGCATCCCGACCAAGGCCCTGCTGCGTTCGGCCGAGGTGTTCCACCTGATGCACCGCGCCAAGGAATTCGGCCTTGCCGCCACGGGCATTTCCTATGACCTGAACGCCGTCGTCGCCCGCTCGCGCGGGGTGGCGAAGCAACTGTCGTCGGGCATCGGCCACCTGATGAAGAAGAACAAGATCACCGTGGTCATGGGCGAGGCCACGCTTCCCGCCAAGGGCCGCGTCTCGGTCAAGACCGACAAGGGCGTCGAAGAGCTGACCGCCCCCGCCATCATCCTTGCCACCGGCGCGCGCGCCCGCCAACTGCCGGGTCTGGAAGCCGATGGCGACCTTGTCTGGTCCTATCGCCACGCGCTGCAACCCGTGCGCATGCCCAAGAAACTGCTCGTCATCGGCTCGGGCGCCATCGGCATCGAATTCGCGTCCTTCTTCAACACGCTGGGCGCCGATACCACCGTGGTCGAGGTGATGGACCGCATCCTGCCCGTCGAGGACGCCGAGGTCGCGGCCTTTGCCAAGAAGGCCTTTGTCAAACAGGGGATGAAGATCCTTGAAAAGGCCGGCGTCAAACAGCTTGACCGCAAGCCGGGCAAGGGTGTCACCGCCCATATCGAACAGAACGGCAAGATCGAGACCCATGATTTCGACACGGTGATTTCCGCCGTGGGCATCGTCGGCAACACCGAGAACCTCGGCCTCGAGGCGCTTGGCGTCAAGATCGACCGCACCCATGTCGTGACCGACGAATACTGCCGCACCGGTGTCGAGGGGCTTTACGCCATCGGCGACATCGCGGGCGCGCCCTGGCTTGCCCACAAGGCCAGCCATGAGGGCGTCATGGTCGCCGAACTCATCGCGGGGCTGCACCCCCATGCGATCAAGCCCAATTCCATCGCCGGCTGCACCTATTGCACGCCGCAGGTCGCCTCGGTCGGCCTGACCGAAGAGAAGGCCAAGGCTGCCGGCTACGACATCAAGGTGGGCCGCTTCCCCTTTATCGGCAACGGCAAGGCGATTGCCCTGGGCGAGGCGGAAGGCTTCGTCAAAACCGTGTTCGACGCCAAGACGGGCGAGCTGCTGGGGGCCCATATGGTCGGCGCGGAAGTGACCGAGCTGATCCAGGGCTACGTGATCGGCCGCAGCCTCGAGACCACGGAAGAGGACCTGATGAACACCGTCTTCCCGCATCCGACCCTGTCCGAGATGATGCACGAAGCGGTGCTTGACGCCTACGGCCGCGCGCTGCACTTCTGACGGCAGCGGGGGGCTGTCTGCCCCCCGCACCCCCCGAGGATATTTGAGGCAAGAGGAACAGGGCAGGATGCGCGCCGCTTTGACCGTTCTTGCCCTCTGGGCCGCGGGGCTTGGCGCTGCGGCGCAGTTCGGCAAGATGTCCTTCGCCTTCGATCTTTTCGCCGCCCGCTATCCGGCGGCGGGTCCTGTCGGGGTTGGCCTGCTGGTCTCGGTCGTGGGCATCGTCGGGCTGGTTTTCGGAACCACGGCGGGGCTTCTGGTGGCCCGCATCGGGCCGCGCCGCGCCATCGTGGTGGCGCTTGCCCTTGGCGCTGCCATGTCGGCGCTGCAATGCCTGCCCTTGCCCTATGCCGCGCTGTTCCTGACGCGGGTGGTCGAGGGGGTCTCGCATCTTTCCATCGTCGTCGTCGGCCCCACGATGATCGCAGGCATCGCCTCGCCGCGCCGGCAGGGGCTGGCCATGACGCTGTGGAGCAGTTTCTTCGGCGTGACCTATGCGCTTCTCGCGCTGGTCGCCCCGCCCTTGCTTGCCGGAGGAAGCCTGAGCGCGCTCTTTCTTGGCCATGCGCTCTGGCTTTCGGTGCTGGCGCTGGTCCTGTCGGCGCTTTTGCCGCCCGATCCGCCGGGCAGGACGCAAGAGATGGGCGGCATCCTTGCCGAACATCTGTCGATCTACGCATCCCCCCGCATCGCCGCGCCCGCCACGGGCTTTGTCTGCTACACGGCGCTTTATGTGGCGGTGCTGACGCTGCTTCCGCCGCTGATGCCGCCCGCGATGCAGGCCGGTGTCGCGGCAGGTATGCCGCTGGTCTCGATCCTCGTCTCGCTGACCCTTGGCGTCTGGCTTTTGTCGCGCATCACCGCCGTGCAGCTGGTGCAGGCCGGTTTTGCCGTCGGGGCGCTTGCCGCGGCGCTGCTCTGGCTGTGCTGGGGGCAGGGGGGGCCGATGCTGGCCGCCAGCCTGACGCTCGCCGCCGCGATGGGCATCGTGCAGGGGGCAAGCTTCGCCTCGATCCCGCAGCTGAACGCCGGCGCCGCCGACCGCGCCCGCGCCTCGGGTGCCGTGGCGCAACTGGGCAACCTTGGCACCACCACAGGCACGCCGCTTCTGGCATGGCTGATCCTGCACGTCGGCCCCGCCGGTGTCGCGGCCTTTGCCTTGCCGCTGTGCCTGCTTGGCATTGCGATCCACGGGCTGCAATCGCGCCGCCGTCGCTGATCCATCCCCAGGAAAATCGCGCGCGTTCACGGCGGTTGCCCTCTTGTTCACCACTTGTTCACTTTTTTCGGTTGGAGACTCGCCCCGCGTGACCTATCTCTGACGCATAGCCGGGGGATAGCATGGCCGAGCAAAAGTTCATCGAGGTGCGGGGCGCGCGCGAACACAACCTCAAGGGCGTGGATGTCGACATCCCGCGCGACCAGCTTGTCGTTATCACGGGGCTGTCCGGCTCGGGCAAATCCTCGCTCGCCTTCGATACGATCTACGCCGAAGGCCAGCGCCGTTATGTCGAAAGCCTCTCGGCCTATGCGCGGCAGTTCCTCGACATGATGGGCAAGCCCGATGTCGACCATATCTCGGGCCTGTCGCCCGCGATTTCGATCGAGCAGAAGACCACCTCGAAGAACCCGCGCTCGACGGTCGGCACCGTCACCGAAATCTACGACTACATGCGCCTTTTGTTCGCCCGCGTCGGCACGCCCTTTTCGCCCGCGACCGGCCTGCCCATCACCGCCATGCAGGTGCAGGACATGGTCGATGCCGTCATGGCGATGGAGGAGGGCAGCCGCGCCTATCTGCTTGCCCCGATCATCCGCGACCGCAAGGGCGAGTATAAGAAAGAGTTTCTCGAACTGCGCAAACAGGGCTTCCAGCGCGTCAAGGTGAACGGCGCCTTCTACGAGCTCGAGGAGCCGCCCACCCTCGACAAGAAGTTCCGCCACAACATCGATGTGGTGGTTGACCGCATCGTGGTGCGCGACGGCATCCAGACCCGCCTTGCCGACAGTTTCCGCACCGCGCTCGACCTTGCCGATGGCATCGCCATCATCGAAACCGCCCCGGCCGAGGGCGAAGGCCAGCGCATCACCTATTCCGAGAAATTCGCCTGCCCCGTGTCGGGCTTCACCATTTCCGAAATCGAGCCGCGCCTCTTCTCGTTCAACGCCCCCTTCGGCGCTTGCCCCGCATGCGACGGGCTCGGGGTGGAACTGTTCTTCGACGAACGGCTTGTCGTGCCCGATCAGGGCCTGACCCTGCTGCAAGGCGCGCTTGCGCCCTGGTCCAAGCAGAAATCCCCCTATTTCACCCAGACCATCGAATCGCTGGCAAAACACTACCAGTTCGACCGCAAGACCAAGTGGAAGGACCTGCCCGCCAAGGTGCAGCAAGTGTTCCTTCACGGCTCGGGCGAGGAAGAGATCAAGTTCCGCTACGACGAGGGCGGCCGCATCTACGAGGTGTCGCGCGTCTTCGAAGGCGTGATCCCGAACATGGAACGCCGCTACCGCGAAACCGACAGCTCCTGGGTGCGCGAGGAGTTCGAGCGTTACCAGAACAACCGCGACTGCGGCACCTGCCACGGCTACCGCCTCAAGCCCGAGGCCCTTGCCGTCAAGATCGCGGGCCTGCACGTGGGTCAGGTCGTCCGCATGTCGATTGCCGAGGCCTACGCCTGGATCGGCACCGTGCCCGACAGCCTTGGCCCGCAAAAGAACGAGATCGCGCGCGCGATCCTCAAGGAAATCCGCGAGCGGCTGGGTTTTCTGGTCAATGTGGGGCTGAATTATCTGACGCTCTCGCGCAATGCGGGCACGCTGTCGGGCGGGGAAAGCCAGCGCATCCGGCTTGCGTCGCAAATCGGCTCGGGGCTGACGGGCGTGCTTTACGTGCTGGACGAACCCTCGATCGGCCTGCACCAGCGCGACAATGACCGCCTGCTCACCACGCTGAAGAACCTGCGCGATCAGGGCAATACCGTGCTGGTCGTGGAACATGACGAAGATGCCATCCGCGAGGCGGATTATGTCTTTGACATCGGCCCAGGCGCGGGCGTTCACGGCGGCCGCGTCGTCGCCCACGGCACACCGCAGCAGATCGAGGCCGATCCCGCCAGCCTTACAGGGCAATACCTGTCCGGTCGCCGCGAAATCGCCGTGCCGAAAACGCGCCGCAAGGGCAGCGGGAAAAAGCTGACCGTGGTCGGCGCGACGGGCAACAACCTGCAAAACGTCACCGCCGAATTCCCGCTTGGCATGTTTGTCTGCGTCACCGGCGTTTCGGGCGGGGGCAAATCGACGCTTACCATCGAAACCCTGTTCAAGACCGCCGCCACCCGCCTGAACGGGGCGCGCGAAACCCCCGCGCCCTGCGAGACGATCAAGGGCTTCGAGCATCTCGACAAGGTGATCGACATCGACCAGCGTGCCATCGGCCGCACCCCGCGGTCGAACCCCGCCACCTATACCGGCGCTTTCACCCCCATCCGCGACTGGTTCGCCGGCCTGCCCGAGGCGAAAACCCGTGGCTACCAGCCCGGACGCTTCAGCTTCAACGTCAAGGGCGGGCGCTGCGAGGCCTGTCAGGGCGATGGCGTCATCAAGATCGAGATGCACTTCCTGCCCGACGTCTATGTCACCTGCGAGACCTGCAAGGGCCAGCGCTACAACCGCGAAACCCTTGAAGTGAAGTTCAAGAACAAAAGCATCGCCGATGTTCTCGACATGACCTGCGAGGATGCGCAAACCTTCTTTCAGGCCGTGCCCGCCATCCGCGAAAAGATGGATGCGCTGTGTCAGGTCGGTCTTGGCTATATCAAGGTCGGCCAACAGGCGACGACCCTCTCGGGCGGAGAGGCGCAGCGCGTCAAACTCTCCAAGGAACTGTCGCGCCGCGCCACGGGCCGCACGCTCTACATCCTCGACGAACCCACCACAGGCCTGCATTTCGAGGATGTCCGCAAACTGCTTGAAGTGCTGCACGAACTTGTCGATCAGGGCAATACGGTCGTGGTGATCGAGCATAACCTCGACGTTATCAAAACCGCCGACTGGATCATCGACATCGGTCCCGAAGGCGGCGACGGCGGCGGGCAGATCGTGGCCGTAGGCACGCCCGAGGATGTGGCGAAGGTCGAGGCCAGCCACACCGGCCGCTATCTGCGCGACACGCTCAAGCCGCGCCGTGTCGCGGCCGAATAGCGGGCAATTAGCGGAAAGCCGCCTGTAAAGATCGGTTTCCGCTCTAGCTTTTTCAAAAATATCCGAAAGGTCATGCTCAATTTACGGGCATTGCTCTGTTGGCCCATTGCGCGCATTTTCGCCGGACGCCGCTTTTTGCGGCCTTTGCCGAAGACTCATGCTGAACCGGCCACAGAGCCGGAACCGTCGCCTCATGGGGCAGCCGGGCCTATGCCTGCGCCCCGAAATAACAGGAAGGGACACGCCTTTGAAACTGACCAATCCGTCACCCTCGCTTCACAACGAGGATCTGGCCCCCGCGACCGAGCGGAAATGGGGAGCCTTCTCGATCTTCAACGTCTGGACCTCCGACGTTCATAGCCTTTGGGGCTATTACCTCGCCGCAAGCCTGTTCCTGCTTTGCGGCAGCTTCCTCAACTTCGTGATCGCCATCGGCATCGGGTCCCTGGTGATCTTCGCGCTGATGTCGATGGTCGGCAATGCGGGCGTCCGCACCGGCGTTCCGTTCCCCGTGCTGGCGCGCGCCTCCTTTGGCACCTTCGGCGCGAACATTCCCGCCCTTGTCCGCGCGGTCGTCGCCTGCTTCTGGTATGGCGCGCAGACCGCAGCGGCAGGGGGTGCCATCGTGGCGCTGCTCGTCCGCTCGCCCGCGCTTCTGGAATTCCACCAGACCAGCCATTTCCTCGGCCATTCCACGCTCGAGGTGATCTGCTACGTCATCGTCTGGGCCGCCCAACTGCTGATCATCCAGCGCGGCATGGAAACCGTGCGCAAGTTCCAGGATTGGGCCGGCCCCGCCGTCTGGGCGATGATGCTGGTGCTTGCGACCTATCTGGTCATCAAATCCGGCACCTTCTCGTTCGGGTCGGAAATCCCGCAGGACGTGCTGCTCAAGGCCACCGCCGATGCCGGCGTTCCGGGCACTCCGGGCAGCTTTGCCGCCCTTGCCGCCGTTGCCGCGACCTGGATCACCTATTTCGCGGCGCTCTACCTCAACTTCTGCGACTTCTCGCGCTATGCCACCAGCGAGGCTGCGCTGCGCAAGGGCAATCTCTGGGGCCTGCCGATCAACCTGCTGGCCTTCTGCCTTGTCGCAGGCGTCACCACCACCGCCGCCTTCTCGGTCTATGGCGAGGTGCTTCTGCACCCCGAAGCCATCTCTGCCAAGTTCGACTCGTGGTTCCTTGCGCTGCTTGCCGCGCTGACCTTTGCGGTCGCCACGCTGGGCATCAACGTCGTGGCGAACTTCGTCTCGCCCGCCTTCGACTTTGCCAACGTCTTTCCGCGCCAGATCGACTTCAAGAAGGGCGGATACATCGCGGCCGGCATCGCGCTGGTGCTTTACCCCTGGGCCCCGTGGGAAACCGGTGCCGCCCATTTCGTCAACTTCATCGGCTCGACGATGGGCCCCATCTTCGGGATCATGATGGTCGACTACTACCTGATCCGCAAAGGGCGCCTCGATGTGAACGCGCTCTATCAGGAAGAGGGCGAGTTCAAGTTCGCGGGCGGTTTCCACACCAAGGCGTTTATCGCGCTGGCCGTGGGCATGGTCTTCTCGTCGATCCTGCCGACCTTCACCACCGTGTTGCCCGCATGGTGGGGCACCTATGGCTGGTTCTTCGGCGTGGGCATCGGCGGGGCGGTCTATTACGCCCTGCGCGCCGGTGAAGCGGCCCGCACCCAAACCGCCTGACCGACAGGCGCAACATGCAAAGGGCGGGGGAAACCCCGCCCTTTTCCGTTCAGCCCCGTTTTACAGGGCAGGTCGACAGTCCCAGAACGCTGTACAGCGGGCAATTCGACACCGCAGCCGTTGCCAGCGGCACCACGCCGATCAGCAGCGCGTAATGCCACGGCCCCTCGCCCTTGCCGAAAAAGAAAGCCCCGAGCAACACCAGCCCGAGGATGACACGCAAGGTCCGATCAAGGGGTCCGACGTTCGTCTTCAGCATGTTCCCGATCCTTTGCCAACGGCCCGCTCAGGCGGGTCACGCAAAGGGTAACAGATTCGCCGCCGTCCCGTATTGATCTGGACACGGGGTCACGTGGTCAGGTGGCCGCCGCACGGCGCAGGGCGGCAGGGTCGCGCAGATGCACCTCGCCGCGTTCCGTGGTCACCCAACCCGATTTGGCAAAGGAATCGAGCTTGCGCGACACGACCTCGCGCGCCGACCCGATCCGCGCCGCGATCTCGGACTGTGTGGCCCGCACCACATGCCCCTCGGCCAGGTCCAGCAAGACCGACGCCAGCCGCGCATCGACACGGCCAAAGGCGACCGATTCCAGCAGCCGCGTCAAATCCGCCATCCGCTGCCCGAAGGACCGCAGCACAAAGGACCGGAACCCCGCGTCGGCATCCATCAGCCGCAGGAACATCGCCTTCGGTATGATGACGGTCTCGCAATCGGCCACCGTGGTCGCAGCCCCCGTATAGGGTTCGTCGCCCAAAAGCCCCAAGGTCGTCTGCACGCAGGATTGCCCCGGCTCGACCGCGTAAAGCAGAATCTCGCGCCCGTTCGGTCCGGTCAGAAACACCTCGACCCGCCCCGATAGCAGCACCGGATACCCCTGCGCCGTATCGCCGGGGGCGAAAAGGTCGATGCCCCTTGGCAAACTCCGCTTCGGCAATCCTGCCAATTCCGTCCGCGCCGCCTCTGACAGCGGCCCCACACGACCGATCCAGTCCATACGCACCACCCTTCGAAACTTGCCCGAATGAAACAGGCTGCACCCTCCGCAGGCAAGGCCAAGAATGACAAAGGGCCACCCTATAGGCGGCCCTTTGCACTTTGGTTTATGCCGTCAGGCTCAATCCATCGGCTTGAAATTCAACGATGCACCTTCCTTGATGCCCGAAGGCCAGCGCGAGGTGATCGTCTTGGTCCGCGTGTAGAAGCGGAAGGAATCAGGCCCGTGCTGGTTCAGGTCACCAAAGGCCGATTTCTTCCACCCGCCAAAGGTGTGATAGGCCAGCGGAACCGGGATCGGCACGTTGATCCCGATCATGCCGACGTTGACGCGGGCGGCGAAATCGCGCGCCGTGTCGCCGTCGCGGGTGAAGATCGCGGTGCCGTTGCCGTATTCATGGTCCATCGCATAGCCCAGAGCTTCCTCGTAGGTCTTGGCGCGGACGGTCGAAAGGACCGGCCCGAAAATCTCTTTGCGATAGATGTCCATGTCGGTGGTGACATGGTCGAAAAGATGCGGGCCGACGAAGAAGCCGTTCTCGTAGCCTTGCAGCTTGAAGCCACGGCCATCGACCACCAGCTTCGCGCCCTGCGCCACGCCCGATTCCACCAGCTTCAGGATATTGGCCTTGGCCGCAGCGGTCACCACCGGGCCATAGTCGATATCATTGCCGCCGGTATAGGGGCCGACCTTCAGCTTCTCGATCCGCGGGATCAGCTTTTCGATCAGCCGGTCGGCGGTTTCATCACCCACCGGCACGGCAACCGAAATCGCCATGCAGCGTTCGCCGGCCGCACCATAGCCCGCACCGACCAGCGCGTCGGCGGCCTGGTCCATGTCGGCATCCGGCATGATGATCATATGGTTCTTGGCCCCGCCGAAGCACTGCACGCGCTTGCCGTTCGAGCAGCCGCGCCCATAGATGTATTCGGCGATCGGCGTCGAACCGACAAAGCCGATCCCCGCGATCAGCGGGTTGTCAAGGATCGCATCGACCGATTCCTTGTCGCCGTTCACGACCTGCAACACGCCATCGGGCAGACCGGCCTCTTGGAACAGCTCGGCCAGCATCAGCGGAACCGACGGGTCGCGCTCGGACGGCTTGAGGATGAAGGCATTGCCGCAGGACAGGGCGGGGCCCATCTTCCACAGCGGGATCATCGCCGGAAAGTTGAAGGGCGTGATGCCCGCCGCCACACCGATGGGCTGGCGCATGGAATACATGTCGATGCCGGGGCCGGCGCTGTCGGTGAATTCACCCTTCAGCATATGCGGCGCGCCGATGCAGAACTCGATCACTTCCAGACCGCGCTGGATGTCGCCCTTGGCGTCAGGCACGGTCTTGCCATGTTCCGACGAAAGCACTTCGGCCAGTTTCTGCATGTCGCGGTTCAACAGGCGGACGAATTCCATCATCACCCGCGCGCGGCGCTGCGGGTTCGTGGCGCCCCATTTGACCTGCGCCTTGGCCGCATCGGCGGTGGCGGCGTCAAGCTCGGCCTTGGTGGCCAGCGCCACGCGCGCCTGCACTTCGCCCGTTGCGGGGTTGAACACATCGGCAAAGCGGCCCGAGGTGCCGGGAACATGCTTGCCGTTGATCCAGTGACCGATCTCTTTCATGGGAATCCCTCCGATTGCGTTGGGCTGACAATAGCCTTGCGGAAATGCCTGAAACAGAGAAGATATGGCAAAAGCGTTTTGCATTTTTGCAGGACGCCGGAAGCGTAACGATAGGGATTGCCCCGTGGCCCAAAGCCACGGGGCGCGCCCGACCCGCCCCCACGGGGCGGGCGCACGTATACGTGCACCCACCCCTCGGTTCGGGCGCGCCCCTACCGATGTTTTACGAGGCGGTTTTGGACTGGGACGACCTTCGCATCTTTCTTGCCGTGGCCCGCAGCGAAAGCCTGTCTGCGGCGGGCAAGCGGCTCAAGATCGACCCCGCCACCGTGGGCCGCCGCATCGCGCGTCTGGAAGAGGCGATGGGCGCGCGTCTTTTCGCCAAATCTCCCCAAGGCTACGCCCTGACCGAGGAAGGCACCCGCCTGCTTTCGCATGCCGAACGCGCCGAATCCGCGATGGAGGGCGCGCGCGAGGCGCTTTCCGGTCCCGAAGGCCTGTCGGGCCAGATCCGCATCGGTGCGCCCGACGGCTGCGCCAACTACCTGCTGCCACAGGTCCTCGCCGCCATCTGCGACGCCAATCCGGGGCTCGAGGTGCAGATCGTCGCCCTTCCGCGCGTGTTCAACCTCTCCAAACGCGAGGCCGATATGGCCATCGCCGTCAGCCGCCCGACGGCGGGCCGCCTGACGGTGCAGAAACTCACCGACTACCGCCTGCACCTTGCCGCCCACCCCGACTACCTGTCGCGGCACGACCCGATTCGCGCCCCCGAAGATCTGCGGGCGCACCGCCTGATCGGCTACATCCCCGACATGATCTTCGACAAGGAACTCGACTACCTTTCGGAAATCGGCGCGGGGCAGGTGCCGCTCGCCTCGAACTCGGTCTCGGTGCAACTGAACTGGCTGCGCTGCGGGGCAGGGGTCGGCATCGTGCATGACTTCGCCCTTCCCGCCGCGCCCGAACTTGTCCGTGTGATCCCCGACCGCATCAGCCTGACCCGCGCCTTCTGGCTGATCCGCCACGCCGATGATGGCCGCGTCGAACGGCTCAACCGCTTTGCCGACCTTCTCGCCAGCGGCATCCGGGCCGAGATGGCCCGCCTCGAACGCGCTGTCTGAGTCCCGTTTTGACAATCCTTTGCTTGACAGACTCCTGTCTGCGGGCTGACGCTGAGGCATTGCGGCTCGGAACGGGAGGTCCATGATGCATGTAAGCCAGATCCTGAAATCCAAATCCGACGATGGCGTGGTGACGGTTCCGCCCGGAACCAGCCTTGCCAAAGCGGCCGAGCTTCTGTCCTCCCGCCGCATCGGGGCTGTCATCGTCTCGTCCGACGGCAAGCGCGTTGCGGGGATTCTGTCGGAACGCGATATCGTGCGCGAACTTGGCCGCCGCGGGGCCGCCTGCATGACCGACAGCGTCGATACCGTCATGACCTCGACCATCACCTCATGCCGCCGCGACGACAAGGCCGACGAGGTCTTGCAGAAAATGACCGACGGCCGCTTCCGCCACATGCCGGTGATGGAGGGCGACCAGATGATCGGCCTCATCTCGATCGGCGATGTGGTCAAGGCGCGACTGATGGAACTGGCGATGGAAAAGGACGCGCTCGAAGGCATGATCAAGGGCTTCTGACCCCCGTTTTCACCTTGCATCGCACGGCGCAATATTGTTGCGTGCAAGCCAGTTGACAGGGCAGGGGGACCCATGCGCATCGGCCTTTATCCGGGAACCTTCGACCCGATCACGCTGGGTCATGTCGATATCATCCAGCGCGCGATGGCGCTGGTCGACCGCTTGGTGATCGGCGTCGCCATCAACCGCGACAAGGGGCCGATGTTCTCGCTCGAAGAGCGCGTCGCGATGGTCGAAGCCGAATGCGCCGCCATCGTCGCCAAGACGGGCGGCGAAATCGTCGTCCACCCGTTCGAGAACCTGCTGATCGATTGCGCCCGCGATGTCGGCGCCACCGTCATCGTGCGCGGCCTGCGCGCCGTGGCCGATTTCGAATACGAATTCCAGATGGTCGGCATGAACCGTGCCCTGGACGCCAGCATCGAGACCGTTTTCATGATGGCCGATGCCCGCCGTCAGGCAATTGCCTCGAAACTGGTCAAGGAAATCGCCCGCCTCGGCGGCGATGTGTCCAAGTTCGTGACCCCTCCGGTCGTCGACGCACTGAAGAAAAAGCTCGGCTGAAACGAAAAACGGGGGGCGTTTGCCCCCCGCTCCGGCACCGATGGCGCCCGAATTCCTTATTTGCCGTAGACGGCAGCCCATGCGATCTGGCTTGCATCTTCGGGGAAGATCCCCAGATCAAGCGCGATGTCGCGCGGCAGGCGGGCGATCTCGTCCCGCGTCCGCCGATAGGATGCCCGGTTGGCGGCGGCGGTTTTCAGCGTTTCGATCACGTTCAACATTTTCCAAATCCTTTGTATCGCCAAGGGCTTTTCGGTGTCCCTTCGGCTTGGTTGGAAGATGGGTGCGGATGGTTGCGCTAACAACGCCCAAGGCATGGATGCCGCTATGCGTTCAGCGCATAGGTCTTGCGGAAATATCAGGGCGGAATTTGACGCAAATTCCGCGTCGGAAAATGGCGCATTTTCCGGGCGCTTGCGTCAACCTCCGGAATTTGCGTCAAATTCCGTTGCGATTTCCGCGCCGGAAATCGCCCCGCGCAATGCAAAGGGCGGACGCCGTTGCCAGCGCCCGCCCCGGACTTCCGGCCTTGTGCCGGATCAGATCAGCTTGCCCATCGCCACGGCCGTATCGGCCATGCGGTTCGAGAAGCCCCATTCGTTGTCATACCACGTCAGGATCGACACGAAGGTTCCGTCCATCACCTTGGTCTGGTCCATATGGAACACCGAGGAATGCGGATCGTGGTTGAAGTCCGACGAGACATTCTTGAACTCGGTATAGCCCAGAATGCCCTTGAGCGGCCCGTTTGTCGCCGCGGCCTTGATCGCGGCATTCACCTCTTCGACGCTGGTCGCGCGCTTGGCGATGAACTTCAGGTCCACGACCGACACGTTCGGCGTCGGCACGCGGATGGCGAAACCGTCAAGCTTGCCCTTCAGCTCGGGCAGCACCAGCCCCACGGCCTTGGCCGCTCCGGTCGAGGTCGGGATCATGCTCAGGGCCGCCGCGCGGGCGCGATACAGGTCCTTGTGCATCGTATCCAGCGTCGGCTGGTCGCCGGTGTAGGAATGGATGGTCGTCATCATCCCCTTTTCGATGCCGATCACATCGTTCAGCACCTTGGCGACAGGCGACAGGCAGTTGGTCGTGCACGAGGCGTTCGAGACGACGATATCGTCCTTGGTCAGCGTGTCGTGGTTCACGCCATAGACGATGGTCTTGTCCGCACCGTCACCGGGGGCCGAGATCAGCACCCGCTTCGATCCGTTCTCGAGATGGGCAAGGCACTTTTCCTTGCTGGTGAAGATGCCCGTGCATTCCATCACGATATCCACATGGCCCCAGGGCAGGTCGGCGGGGTTGCGGATGGCGGTCACCTTCATCGGCCCGCGGCCCACATCGATCCAGTCCTCGCCCGTGGTCACGGTCGCCGGAAAGCGGCCATGCACGGAATCGAAGCGCAACAGATGGGCGTTGGTTTCCACCGGACCCAGATCGTTGATCGCCACCACCTCGATATCGGTGCGACCCGATTCGATGATCCCGCGCAGCACGTTGCGCCCGATGCGGCCGAACCCGTTAATGGCTACTTTGACGGTCATGGCGTATCCTTCCGATTGGTCCCTCTGGCGGTCTGCGCCACAGGCGATGCCCCGTGGCGAATCTCGCCACACCCGATAGCGCTAACATCGACAGAACGCGTCGGAATTCAACCCGAGTCTGTCGCTAATGCCGCCAGAATGACACGAAATAGATAAGCTCCGCCAGCTTTCGCAGCAGGAAGAAGCCCGCAGCCCCGCCATTCAGGGCCTGGTCAAGCAAAAGCGCGCCGATTGCCAGCGCGCCTATGATAAGTGCGATCCTGTCGGTCACGACACCTCCGCTTACTGGAGGAGCCGCCCCATCACACCGGCCACGTCGGCCATGCGGCAGGAAAAGCCCCACTCGTTGTCATACCAGGCCAGCACGCGCACGGTGCGGCCACCGACCACCTTGGTCTGGTCAGGCGCGAAGATAGACGATTGCGGCGTATGATTGAAGTCGATCGACACTTTCGGTTCTGGGTCATAGGCCAGCACCATGCCCATGTAGCCGGCCGCCGCCTCGCGCACGATCTCGTTCACGTCCTGCACCGTCACCGACTTGCCCGCCACGAAGGTCAGGTCCACGGCGCTGACATTCGGTGTCGGCACCCTGATGGCCGATCCGTCCAGCTTGCCGGCCAGCTCGGGCAGCACCTCGCCGATCGCCTTGGCCGCGCCGGTCGATGTCGGGATCATCGCCATTGCCGCCGCGCGGGCGCGGTAAAGGTCGTTGTGGCGGCGGTCCAGCGTGGGCTGGTCGCCCGTGTAGCTGTGGATCGTGGTCATGATCCCCGACTCGATGCCGATGGCGTCGTTCAGCACCTTGGCCAGCGGCGCAAGGCAGTTCGTCGTGCAGGACCCGTTCGACACCACCAAATGCTCGGCCGTCAGCCCGCGATGGTTCACGCCGTAAACCACCGTCCGGTCCGCCCGCTTGGCCGGGGCCGACACCAGCACCCGCTTGGCCCCGCGCCCCAGATGCACCGCCGCGCGGTCGCGGTCGTTGAATTTGCCGGTGCATTCCAGCACCACATCCACGCCCTCCCAGTCGAGCGTCGCCGGATCATAGCTCGACATCACCCGGATCGGCCCGCGCCCAAGGTCGAGCGCTCCGTCATGCACCTTGACCACCCCCGGAAAACGCCCGTGAACCGAGTCGTATTTCAGCAGATGCGCATTCGTCTCGATCGGCCCCGTGGCATTGATCGCCACCACCTGCACGTCGTTGCGGCCCGATTCCGCGATATGCGCCAGCGTGCAGCGCCCGATGCGACCGAAGCCGTTGATCCCGATGGTGATGGTCATGCGCGCCTTCTCCCTGTGTAGGTGACGCGTTTCTCTTATCGGCTCAAACCCGTGCTGCAAGTGCAAAACCGATGTATTTTCAATATGTTAACGCAAACATCGACGGTTTGCGCTAACAGGGCCAAGCCTTTGCAAAGCCATTGCTCTGCACTAGGTAGGAACACAGGCAATTTCGGAACGGTGAACATGAGCGGACTTCTCGCACTTCTCGACGATGTGGCGGCCATCGCCAAAGTGGCCGCGGCTTCGGTCGACGATATCGCCGGGGCCGCGGCCAAGGCAGGGGCCAAGGCAGCGGGTGTGGTGATCGACGATGCCGCCGTCACCCCGAAATACGTCCACGGCTTCAAGGCCGACCGCGAATTGCCGATCATCTGGAAAATCGCGCGCGGCTCGCTCAAGAACAAACTGGTCCTTCTGCTGCCCGCCGCCCTTCTGCTTGCCAATTTCGCGCCTTGGGCGATCACACCGCTCCTCATGGTGGGCGGGGCCTATCTCTGCTTCGAGGGGGCGGAAAAACTGTTCCACGCCATGCTTCCCCACGCGGATGAGGCGGTGGAAGAAGACTTCGACACCAAAGACCCCGCCCATCTGGAAGAGGACAAGGTCGCAGGGGCGATCAAGACCGATTTCATCCTCTCGGCCGAGATCATGACCATCGCCCTTGCCGCGATCCCCAACTCGACCTTCTGGATCGAGGCGCTGACACTGGCCATCGTCGGAACGGTCATCACCGTCGGCGTCTATGGCGCGGTGGCGCTGATCGTGAAGATGGATGATATCGGGCTGTTTCTTGCCAAGAACGGCCGCACGGGGGCAGGGCGCGCCTTCGGGCGCGGTCTGGTCAAGGGAATGCCGGTGCTGATGGCCTTCCTGTCGGTCGTCGGCACGGCGGCGATGCTTTGGGTCGGCGGCAACATCATCACCCACGGGCTCGAGGTGCTGGGCTGGCCTTGGCTTTATGAAACAATCCACCACGCCGCCGAAGCCGCAGCCCATGCGGTCCCCGTGGCGCAGGGCCTTGTCGCATGGGCCGTGACGGCAACGCTCGACGGTATCTTCGGCGTGGCTTTGGGCTTGATCCTGATCCCCGTTGCCACCCGCATCATCGGGCCCGCCATCGCGGCGGTCACCGGCAAGAAAAAGGCCGCGCATTAAGCGCGGCCCAATTTCCTTCGAAGGAAATTGCAAAACTCTTCAAAGAGTTTTGCCCCCCGTCACAGCATGGATTTCGCCACAGCCACGGCATTCTCTGCCGTGATGCCGAATTCCTTGTACAGCCGCTCCATCGGGGCCGAAGCGCCGAACGACGACATGCCGACGAACCCGGCCTTGGCCTCGCGCCCGCCTTGGCCCAGAAGCCAGCGGTCCCAGCCTTGGCGCACGCCCGCCTCGATGGCCACGCGCACGGGGCCGGGGGGCAGGACCTTGCGGCGATAGGCCTCGTCCTGAGCTGCGAACAACTCCATGCAGGGCATCGAGACGACGCGCGTGCCGATGCCTTCGGCCTCGAGCGCATCGCGTGCCTTCAGCGCGATCTCGATCTCAGACCCCGTCGCGATCAGGATCACCTGCCGCTTGGCAACGGCCTCGGCCAGCACATAGGCGCCTTTGGCGACCATGTTCGTGTTCGTATGCGTCTTGCGCACGGCGGGCAGGTTCTGGCGGCTCAGCGCCAGCACGGTCGGGCGCTTCGTCTCGGTCAGCGCCACTTCCCAGGCTTCGGCGGTTTCCACCAGATCGGCGGGGCGGATCACCAGCGTGTTCGGCGTCGCACGGCTCATCGCCAGATGCTCGACGGGCTGGTGCGTCGGCCCGTCCTCGCCCAGACCGATGGAATCATGCGTCATGACGTAGACGACCGGAATCCCCATCAGCGCCGAAAGCCGCATCGACGGGCGGGCATAATCGGTAAAGCACATAAAGGTGCCGCCATAGGGCCGCACGCCGCCATGCAGCGCCATGCCGTTCATCGCGGCGGCCATCCCGTGTTCGCGGATCCCGTAATAGACGTAACGGCCCTTGCGATCCTCGGGGGTGAACACGCCCAGATCGGCGGTCTTGGTGTTGTTCGACCCCGTGAGGTCAGCCGACCCGCCGATGGTTTCGGGCATCACGGGGTTCACCGCCGCCAGCACCTTTTCCGACGACGCGCGGGTGGCGAGTTTCGGCGCAGCCTCGACCGCCGCCTTCTTCACGCCACGGATTACAGATGCCAGCTTTGCCGGAGCGGTGCCCGCGAAGATCCGCGCGAATTCGGCCCGCTTGGCGGGCGACAGGGCGGCAAGCCGCGCCTCCCATTCCGCCCGCGCCGCCGCGCCGCGCTTGCCCATCGCTTCCCAGCCCGCTTTCACATCGGCCGGAATTTCAAAGGGCGCGTAGTCCCAGCCATAAGCCGCCTTTGCCGCCGCCATCTGGCCCGCGTCCGTCAGGGCGCCGTGGCCTTTCGACGTATCCTGCGCCGCATGGCCCAGAGCGATATGCGTCTTGCAGGCGATCATCGTCGGCTTGTCCGACTTTTTCGCCGCCGTGATGGCGCGGTCGATATCCTCGGGGTCATGCCCGTCGCAGGCCAGCACGTTCCAGCCGCTCGCGGCAAACCGCGCCTTCTGGTCGGTCACATCGGCGATGGAAACCTTGCCGTCGATGGTGATGCCATTGTCATCCCACAGCACGATCAGGCGGTTCAGCTTCTGCTTGCCCGCAAGCCCGATGGCCTCTTGGCTCACGCCTTCCATCAGGCAACCGTCGCCCGCGATCACATAGGTGTGGTGATCGACGATCTTCGCCCCCCAACGCGCGCGCAGGTTCTCTTCGGCAATGGCGAAACCGACGGCATTGGCAATGCCCTGACCCAGCGGTCCGGTCGTCGTCTCGACCCCGGCGACATGGCCGAATTCCGGATGCCCCGCCGTGATCGCGCCCCACTGGCGGAAATTCTTGATCTGCTCCAACGTCACATCGGCATAGCCGGTCAGGTAAAGCAGCGAATAGATCAGCATCGACCCGTGGCCTGCCGACAGGATGAACCGGTCCCGGTCCGCCCAACGCGGTGCCTTGGGATCGAAGCGCAGGTGCTTGTCGAACAGCACGGTTGCCACATCGGCCATGCCCATCGGCATGCCCGAATGGCCCGAATTGGCGGCAGCCACCGCATCCAGCGTCAGCGTGCGGATGGCGCAGGCGCGTTTCCAGTGATCCGGGTGACGGTCGCGAAGGGTTTGGATGTCCAAGGCCGTGGTCCTGTCTGAGAGCTTGCGGAAAACTTGCCTGCTCAATAGCAGCAGATGCGGCAAGTTCAAGCAAACAAGCCAAGTCCTTGGTTGCAAAGGCCGCTGTCGTCTTGCCAGTTTAGGTTAATATCCTCGGCTAGGGGCTTGCTGCCGATTCGCAAATTGGCTCTGGCAAGGGCGGCACGGCTCCGCGATAACAGACGGCAAGAAAGCACCGCAGGCATTGCGAAAGGTCACTTCATGCAGGAACTGGCAGAGTTCGAACGCCGGATCAACGCGGCCCTCCAGCGCATCGCCGCCGGAGTCGAGGGAACAGCCCCCGCAGACGGGGCCGCATCCGCCGAAATCGCCCGCCTGAAAGCCGAACTCGCCGCCGAACGCCAGCAGACCGCCGACCTTCGCGCCCAGCTTGCCGCCGCCCCCAAGGCCGCAGCGCGCCCCGCCACACCGGGCGAACTCGAAGCCCGCGTCGAAAAGCTGACGCGCCAGATCGACGTGCAGGGGCTGGAAATGCAGCGCATGCGCAAGAACGTGGTGCAACTGCGCGAGAACCTGCGCGCCCTGCGCCGCGCCGCTGCCGACAAGATTCCCGACTCCGACCAGATCAACCGCGCCATGATGGCCGAGCTTGAATCGATCCGCGTCACCCGCTTTGCCGAAATGGCCGAACTCGATGAAATCATCGCCGAACTCGATCCCCTGATTGCCGAGGTGTCCTGATGCCCGAACTGACCATCACCATTGGCGGCCGCAATTTCCAGGTCGCCTGCCAGTCGGGCGAGGAACACTTCCTCCAGACCGCCGCCGCCATGCTCGACACCGAAGCGCAGCCGCTTCTGTCCAGCATGGGGCGTCTGCCCGAAGCGCGCCTGCTTCTGATGGCGGGGCTGATGCTCGCCGACCGGACCGCAGCGGTCGAGGATGAGAACCGCACCCTCAAGGCGCGTCTGACCGAACTCGAACAGCGCCCCACGCCCGAACCGCAGCGGATCGAGGTTCCCGTGATCCCGCCGCAGGTGGGCGAGACGCTGGCCGAAATCGCCGCCCGTGCCGAGGCGCTTGCCGCCCGCATCGAGGAACGCCGCGCGTGAAGGCGGCGCTTCTCGCCCTCGTGGTCGCTGCCGCACCGGCCTATGCCGAAACGCAGGCCACCACCGCGCGCTATGCCTGCGACCGTGGCGTGACCGTGCCCGTCGTCTATGTGAACGGCGACGACCCGTCGCTTGCCGTGCTTGTGGTCGAGGGCAGCCAGATTCTGCTCTATTCCGAACCCGCCGCCTCGGGGGCGCGCTACGGCTGGCCGTCAGACGGGTCGTCCTATGTGTGGTGGACCAAGGGCGATACGGCCACGCTTTACTGGAAAGACGGCGAAGCGGGCAGCGAAGTCCCGCTCTTGTCGGGCTGCACCCTGCAAAACTGAAAAAGCCCGCACAAGGCGGGCTTTCTTGCGGCGCTTGGCGGCGGTTCAGCCGTTTGCAGCCCTGATCTTTTCGGCCGCGTCCTTGTCAAAGGCCACGCCCTTCGTCTCGAACAGCGTGTCGAGCTCGCCCGAAAGCGTCATCTCGGTGACGATATCGCAGCCGCCCACGAACTCGCCCTTGACGTAAAGCTGCGGAATGGTCGGCCAGTCGCTGAAATCCTTGATGCCTTGGCGGATTTCGGCATCGGCCAGCACGTTCACATCGGCGAAATTCACGCCCATGTAATTCAGCACCCCCGCCACGCGGGACGAGAACCCGCATTGCGGCATCATCTTGGTGCCCTTCATGAACAGAACGACATCGTTCTTTTCGATCGTCTCGCGGATCTGGTCTGTCGCAGAGGTCATGGCTCGTCCTTGGACTTACGTTTCAATGTTAAGATATATGGCCAAAGTCTGGCCCAGACAACCAGGGGAAAGGCGATAAGCATCGCGGCAACTCCCCAATTCTCACCTATCCAGCGCAGGCATTCGGCATAGATGCCGCTCCGCCCCATGCGTTCATTCCGGCGCCTTGGTCGTCAGCGCCAGCGCATGCAGCTCTCCATGCGCGCCATCCATCTTGCCCTTCAGCGCGGCATAGACCGCCCGCTGCTGCTGGACACGGTTCATGCCCTTGAAACTCGCATCGATCACTTCCGCCGCGAAATGCTGCCCGTCATCGCCCTCGACCGTGATCTTGGCATTCGGAAAGCTGGCCCGGATAAGGTTTTCGATATCGCGCGCGTCAACGGCCATTGCGGTCTCCCTCTTTGAGCCGAATTTAGGCGCGCGGGGCAGGGGCCGCAAGGGTCAATGCCGCCCATTCCGACCGCAGCATCCCGTAAAGCATGACGTCGACGTTGCGCCCCAGCACAGGCCGGAACCAGTGGTCGCGCAACCGCCCTTCAAGCGTGAAACCCGCCCGTTCGTAAACCTTTTGCGCGCGCAGATTCTCGCCCGAGGCGTCAAGCCACAGCTTGCCCGCCTGGAATTCGGCAAATGCGTAATCCACCAGCATCCGCACAAAGGCCGCACCCTCGCCACGACCCGCCCGCGCAAGGGCAAGACGCCGCAATTCCACCCGTCCCGAAGGGTCGCCAATCTCGCAAAACAGGGCCGACCCCATCGGCCCCGCGTCATCCCCGGCAATCAGCAGCCGCGCCTTGGGATCGGCCAGATAGGCCGCCAGCGCCACCTCGTCCTCGTCGGTGATAAAGGGCGCATAGTCCGGCCGCTGCGCCAGCGACCGGATGAATGGGAAATCGTCCGGGGTCGCGGCGCGAAGCTTCACGCCACCGCCTTGGCGAATGCGCTGCGATAAAGGTTCGACAGCTCCGCCAAAGACGCGGCCTCGGACCCGAAGGCCACGACCTCGCCGCCAAAGCTGCCCACGACCGCAACGGGCACACCTGCCGCCTTGCCTGCCGCCACCAGCTTTTCGGCATTTGCCGCCGAACAGGCCACCAGATAGCGCGCCTGATCCTCGCCGAACAGGAAGCCCGCTTCCGAAACGGGAAGCGTGACACCCAGCCCCGCGCCTTCGGCCATTTCAAAGGCCGCCAGCCCAAGGCCGCCATCGGCCAGATCGGTCGCCGCCCGCACCAGCGCACGGTTCGCCCGCAGGAATTCGCCATGCCTGCGCTCGGCCGCCAGATCGATGCGCGGCGCATCGCCCGCCTCGATCCCGAACATCTCGGCCAGCACCGCCGATTGGCCCAGATGCCCCTCGGTCACACCGATCAGCACCGCCGCATCGCCCGCAACCGGACGCCCCGCGATCAGCTCGTCCAGCGACGACAAAATCCCCACCGCGCCGATCGTCGGCGTCGGCAGAATGCCCGACCCGTCGGTTTCGTTGTAAAGCGACACGTTGCCCGACACGATGGGCATATCCAGCGCCGCGACCGCAGCCCCGATGCCTTTGATCGCACCCACGAACTGCCCCATGATCTCGGGCTTTTCGGGGTTGCCGAAGTTCAGGTTGTCGGTCGTCGCCAAAGGCCTCGCCCCCACGGCGCAGAGGTTGCGATAGGCTTCCGCAACGGCCTGCTTGCCGCCCTCGAAGGGGTTGGCCTTCACATAGCGCGGCGTCACGTCACTGGTGAAGGCCAGCGCCTTGCCCGTGCCATGCACCCGCACCACGCCCGCACCCGCGCCGGGGGCCACCACGGTATCGGCCATGACCATGCTGTCATACTGCTCGTAGACCCATGCCTTCTGCGCGTAGCTGGGCGACCCGATCAGCGCCCGCAGCCCCGCAATCGCGCCAATCGCCGGAACATCGGCCAGCGGTGCGGCGGCGGGCGTTTCCACCCAGGGGCGGTCATATTCCGGCGCGCTCGACGACAGTTTCGACAGCGGCAGGTCGGCTTTGACCTCGGTTCCATGCAGGATCAGGAAGCGGTCCTCGGGGATCGTCTCGCCCACGATGGCGAAATCGAGGTCCCATTTGACGAAAATCGCCCGCGCCACATCCTCGAGCTCCGGCTTCAGCACCATGAGCATCCGCTCCTGGCTTTCCGACAGCATCATTTCATAGGCGGTCATGTTCGCCTCGCGCTGCGGCACGTCATTCAATTGCAGCTTGATGCCCAAGCCGCCCTTGTCGCCCATCTCGACCGCCGAACAGGTAAGACCCGCAGCCCCCATGTCCTGAATCGAAATCACCGCGCCCGAGGCCATCAGCTCAAGGCAGGCTTCGAGCAGACGCTTTTCGGTAAAGGGGTCGCCGACCTGCACGGTGGGGCGCTTTTCCTCGATCGTGTCGTCGAATTCGGCCGATGCCATCGTGGCACCGCCCACCCCGTCGCGCCCCGTCTTGGCGCCAAGGTAGACGACCGGCATGCCGACGCCGCTGGCGACCGAATAGAAGATCTTGTCCGCATCGGCCAATCCGGCGGCGAATGCGTTCACAAGGCAGTTGCCGTTGTAGCTGCGGTGAAAGCGCACTTCGCCCCCGACCGTCGGCACGCCAAAGGCATTGCCATAGCTGCCCACGCCTTCGACGACGCCTTTCACCAGATGGCTGGTCTTGGGGTGTTCCGGCACCCCGAAAGACAACGAGTTCATCGCAGCGATCGGCCGCGCGCCCATCGTGAACACATCGCGCAAGATGCCGCCCACACCCGTCGCCGCCCCCTGATGCGGTTCGATGTAGCTGGGGTGGTTGTGGCTCTCCATCTTGAAGATCACCGCCTGACCGTCGCCGATATCGACAACCCCCGCATTCTCGCCCGGCCCGCAAATCACCTGCGGCCCCGTGGTCGGCAGCGTGCGCAGCCATTTCTTCGACGACTTATAGGAACAATGCTCGTTCCACATGGCCGAGAAGATGCCAAGCTCGGTAAAGGTCGGCGCGCGCCCGATGATCTGCAGGATCCGCTGGTATTCGTCGGGCTTCAGCCCGTGGGATGCGATCAGTTCCGGTGTGATGGCGGGTTCGGTCATGGTTGCATCCCTTGCAAGACGGCGTCCTTGCAGGCGCTTTACCGTCAACCCCCCAAAAGGGAAAGGGGCCAAGCCTTTCCCTGCGGCCTTGCCGCCGAATTTTCTGCAAAGCCGAATCGTCCCCGCCAGAACCCGCAGGCGCGGTCTTTCATCTCTGCCCTGATTTTGGTCGCCCCGGCCCCGCCCTGTCGCTTTGGCGTGCAGCGGTGGCGATAGTTGGG
The DNA here is from genome assembly GCF_014243445.1 of Paragemmobacter straminiformis. Lineage (GTDB taxonomy): Bacteria > Pseudomonadota > Alphaproteobacteria > Rhodobacterales > Rhodobacteraceae > Paragemmobacter > Paragemmobacter straminiformis. The sequence continues at coordinate 617,132 of NZ_JACLQD010000002.1, read as the reverse complement.
GCGAAAGCAAAAAAAAGGCCGAGGTTCCGCTCGGCCAAGTCCAACAGGGAGGTATGAGGTGGTGAGAGAAACCTCAATCACCGCCTCGCCGATGCATTTAGGGTCTGGGGCGCGGTGCCGCAAGACAAACCATGCTGCGAACGCAGCATTGCCGCTATGCATTTCTTGCATGGCTTGTTTCGCGTGGCCGTCTGGGCCACCCTCGGGCCACCCTCGGGCTTGCCGCGTTGCCCGTTCTCAGGCGCCTTCTCAGGCCTGTTCGCGCTTGCGGTATTTGAAGATTTCCTCGGTCACGAACTCGCGGAACGCCGCGACCCGCTTGGAATGGCGCAGCTCCTCTGGGTAGGCAAGGAACACCGGCACCTCGCCGCTTTCCACCTCGGGCAGCACCCTGACCAGATGCGGCAGGTCCTCGGTGATGTAATCGGGCAGAACCCCGATGCCGATATGGTTTATCACCCCTTGCAGCACGCCGAAGTAGTTGTTCACCGTCAGCATCGACGGAATGTCGTTCGACATCAGCTGCTGCACCAGCGTCGCCCCCGCCGCGACCTGCGCCGTGCCGGGGTGCTGGCAGATCAGGCGGTGGCTGTTGAATTCGGCCATCGTCAGCGGCGTGCCATGTTCCGCCAGATATTCCGGTGTCGCGTAAAGCCGCATCTTGATGTTCATCAGCCGCTTGCGGATCAGGTCGGCCTGCGACGGCTCTTTCATCCGGATCGCCACATCCGCCTCGCGCATCGGCAGGTCAAGCACGCGCTCTTCCAGCATCAGGTCGATCTTCAGCCCCGGATATTTCTGGTAAAGCGCCGTCAGGCGCGGGGCCAGCCACAGCGTGCCGAAGCCCGTGGTCGTGGTCACCCGCAATTCACCGAAAACCTCGTCCTCGCTGTCGCGGATGCGGGCGGCGGTGGCATCGAGCCGCTTGACCATCTGTTGCGTGGCATCGAACAGCAATTCGCCCTGTTCGGTCAGGATCAGCCCCCGCGCGTGGCGGTGGAACAGCGTGACATTCAGGCTTTCCTCAAGCGCGCGGATCTGCCGGCTGACCGCCGATTGCGACAGGTGCAACACCTCGCCCGCATGGGTCAGCGATCCCTTGTCCGCCACCGCATGGAAAATCCTCAGCTTGTCCCAGTCCATCGCGCCCGTCCTTCTGCCCGTGCCAACCCCCGCTGTCCCCAGCCCCCATGTAAACAGTATAGCAGCCATGTAAATCCTGCATAGGTCGCTTGCTGCCACAAAACCTGCGATTGCACGCCGCATGGGCAAATCCGGCGTCCGTCGCCCGCCTTGGCGGCGCAACCGTCTTTCGCAGGCGGCACTTAGCGCCTATGATCGGCCACAGGCAGCAGCGAACACGCCAAAGGGCGGGGCAGGGGGCAGATATGGCGGTTGGCATCTTCGACAGTGGCCTTGGCGGCCTGACCGTCTATGACGCCGTGGCGCGCCGCCTGCCCGATGTGCCCTTTGTCTACTTTGGCGACAATGCCCACGCGCCCTATGGCGTGCGCGACCACGAGGATATCTTCAACCTCACCTGCGCCGCGACCGAACGTCTCTGGGCCGAGGGCTGCGATCTTGTCATCCTCGCCTGCAACACCGCATCCGCCGCCGCATTGAAACGGATGCAGGAAACCTGGGTGCCGCCCAACAAGCGCGTCCTTGGCGTCTTCGTCCCCCTGATCGAGGCGCTGACCGAACGCCAATGGGGCGACAACTCTCCCCCGCGCGAGGTTGCGGTGAAGCATGTGGCCCTTTTCGCCACTCCCGCCACCGTCGCAAGCCGCGCCTTCCAGCGCGAACTGGCCTACCGCGCCATCGGCGTCGATGTCGAGGCGCAACCCTGCGGCGGCGTGGTCGACGCCATCGAACAGGGCGACGAGATTCTGGCCGAGGCCTTGGTGCGCAGCCATGTCGAAGCCCTCAAACGCCGCATGCCCGCACCCGAAGCCGCCATCCTTGGCTGCACCCACTACCCCCTGATGCAAAAGGTGTTTCAAGAGGCGCTGGGGCAGGGGGTCAAGGTCTATTCCCAAGCCAACCTCGTGGCCGAGTCGCTGGCCGACTATCTGGCACGCCGGCCCGAGTTTCTGGGCTCGGGGACGGACTCGAAGTTCCTGACAACGGGCGACGCAAGAAGCGTCTCGGACCGCGCCACGCAATTCCTGCGCAAGCGGGTGGTGTTTGAAGCGGCGTGACCCGCAACCAGCCTTGCGGTGTCATAGCCGCCGCAGCCTGCTTGTCATCACGGATCAATGAAGCCCCGCGTCGGGCGGCGGGCCTCTGACCCCTTGCCCTCCAATCTGTTTTCCCCCATCACAGCCCCATCCATGCCAAGGGGGGTAAGCCCATGACCGCATCCGTCGCCATCCTCGGCGCTTCCGGCTACACGGGGGCAGAGCTTGTCCGCCTCATCGCAACCCATCCGGGTCTGCGCATCACCGCGCTTTCGGCCGACCGCAAGGCGGGGATGGAGATGGCCGATGTCTTCCCCTTCCTGCGTCACCTGACCCTGCCCAAGCTGGTGAAGATCGACGAGATCGACTTTTCCGGCATCGACCTGTGCTTCTGCGCCCTGCCGCATGCCACCACACAGGCCGTCATCAAAGAGCTGCCGCGCAGCCTCAAGATCGTCGATCTTTCCGCCGATTTCCGGCTGCGCGACGTGGCGGAATACGAAAAATGGTATGGCCAGCCCCATGCCGCGCCCGATCTGCAAAAGGAAGCGGTCTACGGCCTGACCGAATTCTACCGCGACGACATCCGCAAGGGCCGGCTGATCGCGGGCACGGGCTGCAACGCGGCCACCGGCCAATATGCCCTGCGCCCGCTGATTGCGGGCGGGGTGATCGACCTTGACGATATCCTGATCGACCTCAAGGCCGGGGTGTCCGGCGCGGGGCGCTCGCTCAAGGAAAATCTGCTCCACGCCGAGCTTTCGGGCGGCACGCACAGCTATTCGGCGGGCGGCAAGCACCGTCATTTGGGCGAATTCGATCAGGAATTCTCGAAAATCGCGGGCCGTCCCGTGCTGGTGCAATTCACCCCGCACCTTCTGCCGATGAACCGCGGCATCCTTGCCACGACCTATGTGCGGGGCGATGCGAAGGCGGTCCATGCCACGCTGGCCGCCGCCTATGCGGACGAACCCTTCCTTAGGGTGCTTCCTTTCGGCGCACTCCCCTCGACACGCGACATCGCAGGCTCCAACTTCTGCCATATCGGCGTGATCGGCGACCGCATCGCCGGACGCGCCGTGGTGATCGCGGTTCTGGACAACCTGACCAAAGGCTCGTCGGGTCAGGCCATCCAGAACGCGAACCTGATCCTTGGGCTTGGGGAAACCGACGGGCTTATGCTCGCTCCGGTCTTCCCGTAAGGAGAATGCCATGGCCGGAATGAAGGGCCTCAAGAAGCAGCGCCGCATCCAGATCATCGCGCTGGCCGCGGTGCTTCTGGTCGGCTCGACCGCGCTGATCGGCTATGCCATGCGCGACGGGATCAACTTTTTCCGCTCGCCCAGCCAGATCGCCGAGAAGGCCCCCGCCGAGGGCGAGGTGTTCCGCATCGGCGGACTGGTCGAGGAAGGCTCGCTCAAACGCGGTCAGGGCAGCACCATCAGTTTCAGCGTCACCGACACCAAAACCTCGGTCCCCGTCAGCTATACCGGCGTGTTGCCCGACCTTTTTGCCGAAGGCCAGGGCATGGTCGGCACCGGCAGCATGGTGAACGGCACCTTCGTCGCCACCGAAATCCTTGCCAAACATGACGAAACCTACATGCCCAAAGAGGTCGTCGACGCGCTGAAGGAACAGGGCGTCTATGTCGAGCCGAAACCCGGCAGCTAGGCGCGCGCAGCCCTAGGCCCGCGTTAACCCCGCTTTGCCATGCTGCCCCCGAACGGAATGGGGGCATCATGGACATCGCAGCACTGGCCCGCGACATCGCGCAATCCGAAGGCGGCTACGTCGATGATCCGGCCGATCCGGGCGGGCCGACCCATCGCGGCGTGACCCTCTCGACCTTGCGCCGCCTGCATCTCGACCTGAACCATGATGGCCGCTGCGACACCGCCGATCTTCTTGCCCTGACGCTTGACCAGACGGCCGAGATCTATGTGGCGGAATTCTTCCACCGCCCGCGCCTGTCCCTGCTGCCTGAAATCCTGCAACCTTCGGTCTTTGACATGCAGGTGAACTCTGGCGCGCAAGCGGTTCGTATCCTTCAGAAACTTCTGAACAGAATGGGCTTTCCCTGCGCCGTCGATGGCCATGTCGGCCCGCAGACCGCCCGGGCCGCCGCCGCCGCCGCCCGCGCCGCACCCGACCATCTCGCCTGCGCCTATGGCATCGCGCGGCGCAATTACTACTACGCCCTTGCCGGCGCCCGCCCCGTCCTGCGCCGCTTTGCCCGCCGGCGCGATGGCGGCAAGGGCGGCTGGATCACCCGCGCCGAGCGTTTCATCGCCCCGCGCTACCACCTCACCGACAGCCAACACCGCGAAAGGACAGCCACATGGGCCTGATCGACCGCCTTCTTTCCTCGACCGAGGCGACCGCCACCCTGCGCGCCCTTGCCGATGCGCTGAACGCCGAAATGCCGGCCGCCGCCAAACGGGCAGGGCGCTATGACCAGATGGTCGACGCCGTGAACCGCCTGCCGCGCCCGATCATGGCGCTTGGCGCGCTTTTGCTTGTCGGCTACGCCATGCTTGACCCTGCGGGGTTCTCGGCCCGCATGACCGCGCTTGCCAACATGCCCGAGGCGCTGTGGTGGCTGATCGGCGGGGTCATAACCTTTACCTTTGGCGCGCGCGAAACCCATTACCTGCGCAACCGTCCCGCCAGCCCGCCGCAATCGGCACCGGCGGAACCCAATGCCGCCTTGGATGACTGGCAAAAGGCCCAACCCTGACGGGCCGTCCTTGACCTGTCGGGATGCCTCTGGCATTGCCAAAGGCAACCAGACAGGAACTTGATCAAATGAACCTCTTCTCGGATATCCGGGACCTCGTCCTTGCCGCGCTGAACGAAATGGCCGCCGAAGGCCAACTTCCCGCAGGTCTCGATTTCGCTGCCGTTGCCGTCGAACCCCCGCGCGATGCCGCCCACGGCGATATGGCAACCAATGCCGCGATGGTGCTGGCCAAGCCCGCAGGGCTGCAACCCCGCGCCATCGCCGATGCCCTCGCATCCCGCCTGATGGCCGATCCGCGCATCGCGGGGGCCGATGTGGCCGGGCCGGGCTTCCTCAACCTGCGGCTCAATCCGGTGATCTGGCAGGGCCTCGTGCGTTCGGTGCTGACCCAAGGCATCGCCTATGGCCGCGCCAACCTTGGCGCGGGGCTCAAGGTCAACGTCGAATTCGTCTCGGCCAACCCCACGGGGCCGATGCACGTGGGCCATGTGCGCGGCGCGGTATTCGGCGATGCGCTCGCCCGCCTGCTGGCCTTTGCCGGCTGGAACGTCACGCGCGAATATTACATCAACGACGGCGGCGCGCAGGTCGATGTCCTCGCCCGCTCCGCCTTTGAACGCTACCGCGAGGCGAACGGCCTCTCTCCCGAAATCCGCGAAGGCCTTTACCCCGGCGACTATCTCATCCCCGTGGGCGAGGCGCTCAAGGCCAAATACGGCACCTCGCTTCTCGACCAGCCCGAATCCGTCTGGCTCAGGGACGTGCGCGACTTCGCCTCGGCCATGATGATGGAGGAGATCCGTGGCGACCTCGCCCTGCTCGGCGTGCAGATGGATGTCTACTCCTCCGAAAAGGCGCTTTACGGCACGGGCGAGATCGAGGCCGCGATCGAAACCCTGCGCAGCATGGGCCTGATCTACGAAGGCACGCTCGAACCGCCCAAGGGCAAGGAACCCGACGACTGGGAACCGCGCATCCAGACGCTGTTCCGCTCGACCGCGCATGGCGACGATGTCGACCGCCCGGTCAAGAAATCCGACGGCTCATGGACCTATTTCGCCCCCGACATCGCCTATCACTACAACAAGGTGCGTCGCGGCTTCGACGCGCTGATCGACATTTTCGGGGCCGACCACGGCGGCTACGTCAAACGCATGAAGGCCGCCGTCTCGGCCCTGTCGAACGGCCGCGTGCCGCTCGACATCAAGCTGATCCAGCTTGTGAAGCTTTACAAGAACGGCGAACCCTTCAAGATGTCCAAGCGGGCAGGGACCTTCGTCACCCTGCGCGATGTGGTCGAACAGGCGGGGGCAGACGTCACGCGCTTCGTGATGCTGACCCGCAAGAACGACGCAGCACTCGACTTCGACTTCGACAAGGTGCTGGAACAGTCCAAGGACAACCCCGTTTTCTACGTCCAATACGCCAACGCCCGCATCAATTCCGTCCTGCGCAAAGCGCGCGAGGCCGGGCTTGCCGTCGATGACGCCACGCTTTCCGCCGCTGACCTTGCGGGCCTGACCCACGAGGCCGAAGTGACCCTCGCCAAGAAACTCGCCGAATGGCCGCGCCTTGTCGAAATCGCCGCCCGCAACAACGAACCGCACCGCGTCGCCTTCTACCTCTACGAACTCGCCTCTGATTTCCACGGCCTGTGGAACCGTGGCAACGACGACACCTCGCTCCGCTTCATTCAGGAAGGTGAATCGGCAACGTCCCAAGCGAAAATCGCCCTTGCCCGGGCCGTTTCGGTTGTGATTTGCAGCGGTCTTGCTATCTTGGGCGTCACTCCGGTCGAGGAAATGCGCTGAAAAACAAGCGTCCGACCAGAGAAGGCGGGCATTTGGCGGGGCGGGTCCAACCACCCCGTATGAGGCAGGGCATGGCGGACGTGGACTTCGAAGATTTCGATGACGGCTACGGTGCAGCCGACGGGCGGACCGAGGCGCGGGGGTTGCAACCCTCGCGGCTGGTGAACATCGCGGGTGCCGTCAGCTCGGTCGCCTTGGTGATCGGCCTTGGTGTCTGGGGCTACAAACTCGCCGTGCGCGACGTGAACGGCATTCCCGTCGTCCGCGCGCTCGAGGGGCCGATGCGCATGGCCCCCGCCAATCCGGGCGGCGAGGTGGCCGCCCATCAGGGTCTTGCCGTCAATGACGTCGCAGCCCTCGGCGCCGCAGCGCCCCCGCCCGAACAGCTCATCCTCGCCCCGCGCCCCGTCGAACTGACCGATGAGGACGCCGCCGCCGAAGACCTGAACGGCGCGGCCCCTGCTACCCCGTTGCAAGACACCGCCCTTGCCCCCGTCGTGGCCCCCGTGGCCCCCCTTGCCGCCACCGAAGGCGGGGCCGATGCCGACGCCGTGGCCAAGGCCCTTGCCGAAGCCCTCGCCGCCGATCCCGATGCCGCCAGCATCGAGGAAGACGTGGGCAGCGTTGATACCACCCTTGCCGCGACCGATGTCGCAACGCCCGAAACCGCCGCACCCGAAGCCGCCGCCGCCGCGCCGTCGACGCGCCCTCTCGCGCGTCCGGCCAGCTTTGGCGCCGCGTCCGTGGCAACCGACCCCGCCGCCACCGACACCGCCCCCGCCTTGGCCGAAACCGCCGCCCCGCCGCCCGTGGTCGAGGTGGACCCTTCCGCCATTCCCGTCGGCACGCGCCTTGTCCAGCTTGGCGCCTTCGACACCGCCGATCAGGCGCGGGGCGAATGGCTCAAGCTGACCAACCAGTTCGGCCCCGCCTTTGCGGGCAAGGCGATGGTCGTGCAATCCGCCGAAAGCGGCGGCTCCACCTTTTTCCGCCTGCGCGCCCACGGCTTCGCGGACGAGGCCGAAACCCGCAGTTTCTGCCTGACGCTGCTCGAACAGAACGCCGCCTGCATTCCGGTCGAACAACGATGACAGCCCGACCGACAGGGGCCACGATCTTCGGCTGTTCCGGGCCTGTGCTGACCGCCGACGAACGCGCCTTCTACCGTGACGCCGACCCCTTCGGTTTCATCGTCTTTGCCCGCAACGTCGAAACCCCCGACCAGCTGCGCCGCCTCACCTCTGACCTGCGCGACAGCGTCGGGCGCGAGGCTCCGGTTCTGGTCGATCAGGAAGGGGGGCGCGTCCAGCGCCTGCGCGCGCCGCATTGGCGCGAATGGCTGCCCCCGCTCGATCAGGTCGAAGCCGCTGGCCCGCATGCGGCACTGGTCATGGCCCTGCGCGCGCGGGTCATGGCGGCCGAATTGCGTGCCGTGGGCATCGACGCCAATTGCGCCCCCTGCGCCGATCTGGCTCTGCCCGAAACCCATCCTTTCCTGAAGAACCGCTGCTACGGCGGCAACCCCGGCCTTGTGACCGGCATCGCCCGCGCCGTCGCCGACGGCTTCCTTGCCGGCGGCGTGCTGCCCGTCATCAAGCACCTTCCCGGACATGGCCGCTCATCGGCCGACACGCATCACGACCTGCCCACCGTCACCGTAGACAGGGCCACCCTGCGCGACACCGATTTCGCCCCCTTCCGCGCCCTGAACGACCTGCCTATGGCGATGACGGCCCATATCGTCTTTGCCGCGCATGATGCGGATCATCCCGCCACGCAATCGCCCGAAATGATCCGCGTGATCCGCGACGAGATCGGCTTTTCCGGCCTTCTCATGACCGATGACCTCAACATGCAGGCCCTGTCCGGCACCTTGGCCGAACGTGCGGCCCGCTCCATCGCCGCAGGCTGCGACATCGCCCTGCATTGCAAGGGCGACATGGCCGAAATGCAGGCCGTCGCCGCCGCCGCAGGCCGCATGTCCGCCGCCACGGCCACCCGTGCCGCCGCGGCCCTGCGCTGCCGCCGCGACCCGGAACCTGCCGACATCGACGCGCTTCTGGCCGAATTCAACGCCCTCTCCGGTGCCGCCCATGTCCGATGACTGGAGCGAAGCCGAACGCCTCACCCCGGCCGAACGCCTCGCCTCCGAGGCGCTGATCGTCGATGTCGACGGCTTCGAAGGCCCGCTCGACCTGCTGCTGACCCTGTCGCGCACGCAAAAGGTCGATCTGCGCCGCATCTCGGTTCTGGAACTTGCCAACCAGTATATGGTTTTCGTCGAACGCGCCCGCGCGCTGCGGATCGAGCTTGCCGCCGATTACCTTGTCATGGCCGCCTGGCTTGCCTTCCTGAAATCGCGCCTCCTGCTGCCGCCCGATCCCGGCGATGACGGCCCCTCGGCCGAAGAACTCGCCGCACATCTCGCCTTCCAGCTCGAACGCCTCGAAGCCATGCGCGAAGCCGCCGCCCGCCTGATGGCGCGCGACCAGTTGGGCCGCGATATCTTTGCCCGTGGCGTGCCGGAAGACGTCACCCGCCACCGCACCGTGACCTATACCGCCACCCTGATCGACCTGATGCGCGCCTATGCCCGCATCCGCACCAAGGACGAATTCCGCCCCTTCGTGATGGACCGCGACCACGTTTTCACGATGGAACAGGCGCTCGACCGGATGCGCGGCCTGATCGGCTATGCCGGTGACTGGGCCGACCTCACCTCTTTCCTGCCCGAAGGCTGGGACGTGAACCCGATGCGCCGCCGGTCATCGACCGCCGCGCATTTCGCCGCCATCCTCGAACTTGCCAAACGCGGACAGGTCGAACTGCGGCAGGGCGAAACCTTCTCGCCGATCCAGCTTCGCCGAAGGGACGGCGCATGACCGACACGCCCGAACCCATCGAAAAGACCCTGTTCGAAGCCCCCCCGATGGGCGAGCAAGAGCGCATGGTCGAAGCCATCCTCTTTGCCAGCGCAGACCCCGTCACCGTGTCCGAGCTTCAGGCCCGCATGCCCCACGGCTGCGACCCGGCCGAAGCTTTGGTCCACCTGCGCAAACGCTACGAAGGGCGCGGCGTGCATCTGGTGCGCGTGGGGGATGCCCATGCCTTCCGCACCGCCGCCGATCTTGGCCACCTGTTGCAAAAGGAAACCGTGGAACAGCGCAAACTGTCGCGCGCCGCCATCGAAACCCTTGCCATCGTCGCCTATCACCAGCCCGTCACCCGCGCCGAGATCGAGGAAATCCGCGGCGTCGCCGTCTCGCGCGGAACCATCGACCAGCTTCTCGAACTCGACTGGATCCGCCTTGGCCGCCGCCGCATGACCCCCGGTCGCCCCGTCACCTTTGTCGTGACCGAACATTTCCTCGACCATTTCGGCCTTGAATCCGCCCGCGATCTTCCGGGCCTCAAGGAATTGCGCGCGGCGGGCCTGCTCGACAACCGCCCCCTCCCGGGCAGCATGCAAAAACAGGATGACGAGGACGAGGCCACCACCGGCCAAAGCGAATTGTTCGAGGATTAGTGAAAATGGACCTGTCGAAACTTCTGATGATGATCCTGAACCCGATCATCCGCCGTCTGGTCAACCGCGGCATCGACGCAGGCTTCGACCGCTTCGCGGGGCCGGAAGAAAAGGGCGCAAAGCCCGATCCGCAGACGCGGGCGACGATAAAACGGCTGAACCAGTCGATCCGCATCGGCCGCAAACTCTGGTAGCCAATTCCGTTCGAACGGATTTGCAAATTCCTTCCAAGGAATTTGCGCGCTATTTGAACTGTTTCGCCAGTTTCAGACCCTGACCCTGATAGTTCGATCTGATCTCGCGGCCGTAAAGCGTATCGGGCCGCTCGGCCATATGCTCGTAGACCAGCCGCCCCACGACCTGCCCGTGTTCCAGCACAAAGGGCGCCTCGTGGCAGCGCACTTCCAGCACGCCGCGCGACCCCGCGCCCCCCGCCGCCGCATGGCCGAAACCGGGGTCGAAGAAGCCTGCGTAATGCACGCGGAATTCGCCCACCATCGCCAGATAGGGGGCCATCTCGGCCGCATAGTCGGGCGGGATCGTCACGGCCTCGCGGCTGACCAGAATGTAGAAGGCACCGGGGTCAAGGATGATCCGCCCCTCGCTGGTGCGGACCTCCTCCCAGAACTCGCCCGCCGGATAATGCCCGATCCTGTCCAGATCGATCACCCCCGTATGCGGCTTGGCGCGATAGCCCACCAGATCGCCTGTCGCGGGCCGCAGATCGACCGAAAAGCCCAAGCCATCCGAAATCACCGCCTCGCCCGACACCAGCCCCTCGCTGGCATGCAGCCTTGCCAGTTCGGCATCCGACACCACGGCTTGCCCGCTGCGGAACCGGATCTGGTTCAACCGCATTCCCGGCCGCACCAGCACCGAAAAACTGCGCGGGCAGACCTCGGCGTAAAGCGGGCCTTTGTATCCGTCGGGAATCCGGTCGAACTCTGCGCCGCCATCCGTGATGGTCCGCGTCAGCAGATCCAGCCGCCCGGTCGAGGATTTCGCATTGGCCACCGCCGTGATCCCCGCAGGCAGGGCCAGCCCCTCCATCAGCGGAATCACATAGACGCAGCCCTTTTCCAGAACCGCGCCATTCGACAGGTCTACCGCGTGCATCTCGAATTCCGCGATGCGCTCGGCCACCGTCCGCCCGTGCCCTGCAAGAAAGCTGGCCCGCACGCGGTAAGCCACCGTGCCCAACCGCAGATCGAGGCTCGCCGGCTGCACCTGCGCCTCGATCACCGCCGGATGGGCCGCAATCGCGCCCGTGCCGATCAAACCGCAGATGGCCTGCGCCGGAAGTACGCCTGTCGTCACCATGACCCATCCCCCCGCAGGCCTGAAACGGAACCGCCCGCGCTGCCGGATGGCAGGCGGGCGGTTTCGGTGTTGGTCGGGCCGGAGAGATTCGAACTCTCGACCTTCCGCCCCCCAGACGGACGCGCTAACCAGGCTGCGCCACGGCCCGACACGCCGCCTACATACCGCTTTTCGGGGCAGGGGCAAGCAGGAAAAACCGCCAAAACGTCAATCACCGCGCCCGACGCCGCACGCCCAGTGCCAGACGCCCGCGCAGCTCGACCAGACGCGCGCGGATCGCCGCCAATTCGGCACGGCTGGCCGTAAGATCGGCCGGATCGGCCTGCCGCAACCGCATGGCAAGGGTGGTTTCCCCAAGGGTTTCAACAGGCTGCTTCGAATCGTCCTCGCCCCGTTCCTCGGTCGCGTCATCGGCCTGTGCCGCCTCCGGGGCAGGGGGCGGCGCAAAGGCGATCGGCTCGGGCAGGGGGGCTTCCTCGACCTCGACAAAGGGCGCTTCGGGAATGTCCTCCGGCTCGGGCGGGGCAGGGGCTTCGGTTGCGGCCGCCTGCCGCGCAAGGGCGGCTTCCAGCGAAATCACCTGCGCCGTCTGCACCTCGGCCGTATCGCTGGCCGTCTCGGCCGCAACGCCGAATTCGGCGGCCAGCACAGCCTCGACATCCGCCTCGGGCACTGCGGCCGGACCCATCCCGCCAAGGGCCGCCACATGGCGCACGCCCTGCTCGCGCAAGATCTTCTGCACGCCGCGTATGGTCAGCCCGTCCTCATGCAGCAGCTTCTTGATTCCCGCCAGCAGCGCCATATCGGCGGGGCGGTAATAGCGCCGCCCGCCCGCCCGCTTCACGGGCCGGATCTGGGGAAAGCGGCTTTCCCAGAACCTCAGCACATGGGCGGGCGTGTCGAGATGCTCGGCCACCTCGCTGATCGTGCGGAATGCGTCGGGCGATTTGTCCATCCGCGCCGGCGACCCTTACTTCTTCGATCCGGCGGCGACCCGGTCCTTCATCAGATGCGAGGGGCGAAAGGTCAGCACGCGGCGCGGGCTGATCGGCACCTCGTCGCCTGTCTTGGGGTTGCGGCCCACGCGGGCCGTCTTGTCACGGACCGAAAAGGTGCCAAAGGACGAAATCTTCACGACCTCGCCCGAAGCCAGCGCTTCCGACATGTGTTGCAGCACGCTTTCGACAAGCATCGCGCTTTCGTTGCGCGACAGACCGACCTCGCGGAACACCGCTTCGCTCAGGTCCATCCGCGTCAGAGTCTTCTCGCTCATCACCAAAACCTCCCCCGGCATTTAACCAAAGGATGGTCGGAATGGTTTCTCAAGTCAATATCAACAGCTTGCAGGGGTGTTTTCAGGCGCTCACCAGCGCAGGACCACCGATCCCCATGCCAATCCGCCGCCAATCGCCTCGGTCACCAGCAGGTCGCCCTGCTTGATCTGGCCGCGGCTCTTGCCCACTGAAAGCGCCAGCGGGATCGACGCGGCCGAGGTGTTGCCGTGGTCCTGCACCGTCACCACCACGCGGTCCATCGGCACCTGCATGCGTTTGGCCGTGCCTTCGATGATGCGGATATTGGCCTGATGCGGCACGATCCAGTCGACATCGCCGCCCGTCAACCCGACCTTGTCCAAAGCCGCATGCGCTGTTTCCGCAAGCTTTTCAACGGCATGGCGAAAGACTTCCTTGCCCTGCATCCGCAAGTGGCCGGTCTGTCCCGTCGAAACCCCGCCATCGACGTAAAGAATGTCCCTGTGCCGTCCGTCCGAATGCAGATCGGTCGAAAGGATCCCGCGATCCTCGGTGCTGCCGGTGCCTTCGGCCCGCTCCAGCACCACCGCGCCCGCCCCGTCGCCGAACAAAACGCAGGTGCCGCGATCGGTCCAGTCCATCAGCTTCGAGAAGGTCTCGGCCCCGATCACCAACACCCGCTCGGCCTGACCCGAGATGATCAGCGCATTGGCATTGGCCATGGCGAAAACGAATCCCGCGCAGACCGCCTGCACGTCAAAGGCAAAGCCCCGCGTCATGCCCAGATTGGCCTGGATCATCGTCGCCGCCGACGGAAAGGTCAGATCGGCGGTCGAGGTGGCAAGGATGATCGCGTCGATATCGTCCGCCACCAGCCCCGCATCCGCCAGCGCCGCCTGCGCCGCCCGCGTGCCAAGGTCCGAGGTGGTCTGCCCCTCGGCCGCGAAATGCCGCCGCTCGATTCCCGAACGCGACCGGATCCACTCGTCCGAGGTTTCGACCAGTGTTTCCAACTCGGAATTCGGGACAAGCCTTTCGGGCAGGTAATGCCCGACGCCTTTTACTACGGCGCGTATCGTCATTTTACGTGGTCCCGCCCTCTGCCCCCGACGGGGCCGCTCTTGCCGCGGCATCCTGCCCCGCCTGATCGGCCGAAGCAACCCGTGCCGCCAGCCGTTCCAGAAAGCCCGATTTCGCAAGCTGATAGGCCAGCCGCACCGCCGCCGCGACGCCCGTCGCATCGGCCGAGCCATGCGATTTCACGACCGTTCCGTTCAGGCCAAGGAACACCCCGCCATTGGCCCGCCGCGGGTCGATCCGCCGTTGGAACCGCTTCAGCGTGCCCATCGCAACCGCCGCCGCGATCTTCGACCAGATTGAACGGGTGAATTCCTCGCGCAGCACATCGGCGATCAGCTTGGCAACGCCTTCGCCGGTTTTCAGCGCGATATTGCCGGTGAATCCGTCGGTCACGATCACATCGACCGATGCCGTGGTGATATCGCTGCCCTCGACAAAGCCGACATATTCGAAATCGCCCACCTCTTGCAGCGCGATCAGGCGCTCTTGCGCCTCTTTCAGCTCGGCGCGGCCCTTGTGTTCCTCGGTGCCCACATTCAACAGGCCCACGCGCGGCCGCGTTAGTTTCAGCCCGTTGCGGGCATAGCTCGCGCCCATCGTGGCGAATTGCACCAGATCATCGGCGTCGGCCTTGATGTCGGCCCCCATGTCCAGCATCACGTTGAAGCCGGTCGGGTTGCGCGACGGCCAGAAACTGGCGATGGCCGGACGGTTGATTCCCGGCAGACGCCGCAGCCGGATCAGCGAAAGCGCCATCAACGCGCCGGTATTGCCGCAAGACACCGCCACCGCCGCATCGCCACGCTTCACGCTTTCGATGCAGGACCACATGCTGGTGCCTTCGCCGTTGCGCATCACCTGCGCGGGCTTGTCATGCATGGTGACCACGCGCTCGGCATGGCAAAGCGTCACGCGACCCCGCAACGCAGGCTCGCGCGACACCAGTTTGCCAAGCTCGACCTCGTTGCCATGCAGCAGAAAGGCGATATCGGGAAAGGTTTCGGCAGACAGCACAAGACCGGCAACCACCGCTGCCGGTCCGCGATCTCCGCCCATCGCGTCAATGGAAATGACGACCGGCGTCGCAGCCTTGGTTTCCGGAGTGGTTCCGTTGGCCATGATGCGACGCTAGGCTCGGGGGCGGCTTACGCCGCGTCCTCGTCCAGATCGACTTCTTTCGCCACGGCGACGATTTCGCGCGCGTCATAGTGGCCACAAGCGGGGCACACGTGGTGCGGGCGCTTCAGGTCGCCACAGTTCGAGCATTCCTGCGGATTGCCTGCGACCAAAGAGTCATGCGAACGACGCATGTTGCGGCGCGAACGGGTGACTCGGTTCTGAGGGACAGCCATGTCTCAACCTCGGGTAGCGGGGACATGCCCCTGGATTTATCTTTGCGATCAGTGGGTTGCCCGCTGCATCGCGAGCGTGGTCCAGCCATCGAACGAGGCGCGGAAAATAGCGGGATTTGGCACGGGCGCAAGCCCCTTTCTTGCCCGCCTTTCCAACCGCCTCATTCGGGCGTTTCCCCCCCGCCCAGACGGTCTTTCAGCGCGGCCAGACCGGCAAAGGGTTTCAGGTCGCCGTCACGCAGCGGGGCCTGTCCGGGCGCGGTAAAGACGGCCTCGCCCAGTTCCACACCCGGCGCGCGCGGATAGAGCGGCAGCGCCAGCGCCAGCGCCTCGAGGGCGACAGCCCCCAGATCGATCACCTCGGGCAGGGGTTCGGTCGTGTCATCCTCGGGCATCTCCGCCTCTTCGCCGTCGGGAAAGGCAAAGTCGGCGTCATAGCGCCGCGCCACCGCTTCCTGTAGCGGCGTGACCACCGGGGCCAGCGTCACCGAACAGGGTTGCTCCACCGTGGCCTCCATCTGGGCCTGCAACACGAAGTCGCGCTTTCCGGCCGCCCGCAACTCGCCCTTGAAGCGAAAGGCGGGCAGGGCGGTGATCTCTAGCGCCTCGGCCATCGCCGCCCGTGTCGCCGCATCGGGCTTCAGGTCGAAATGCACCGGCTTGCGGTTGGGCAGGTTCGCCACGCGCAAGGGATGCGACAGCGGCAGGTCGGCTTTGGCATCTGCGCCATGCGGCAGGGCATCGGACATGACCGTTTCTCCTTTTCGTCCTTGTCGCGGCGGCGGCCGCTGCGGGCAAAGCGGGCAACTCCGCCCTTCCGGCCCCGTTCCATTCTTGAACACTGGGCCGCTCTTCTGTAAGCCTGAAGCCACAAGCCGCCGGGGCTGCAATCCCTTTGGCAATTACGTCGCTTGCAGGCGCGTGACAAGGCGAAGCGGCAAAAGCTATGGGGACGGGGATGGGTTTCATCGCAAAGACGGTGCAGCGCGCGGGCGCAGGGGCTGGCCGGTTCGGCCTGATCGGCCTTCTGCTCATTGTCGTGACCGCCTGCACCACCCTGTACCGCAACCACGGCTACGTCCCGACCGATGACGAACTGGCCTTGGTGCAGGTGGGCGACAGCCGCGATGCCGTGACCGAAAAGATCGGTCGCCCCACCGCCTCGGGCCTGTTGAACGATGTGGGCTGGTTCTACGTGCAAAGCCGCTTTGCCTATCGCGGCGCGTTCGAGCCGCGCGAGATCGACCGTCAGGTCGTCTCGATCACCTTCGATCAGGGCGGCAAGGTCGCCAATATCGAGCGATTCGGTCTCGAGCGCGGCAAGGTCGTGCAACTCTCGCGCCGCGTGACCGAAACCAACATCAAGGGCATCGGCTTCATCCGCCAGCTTCTGGGCAGCTTCGGCAAGATCGGCCCGAGCGCCTTTGCCGACAACTGACACGGCAACCGGCCTGCCATCGCCGCCACGCGGCCCCGCAGCGGGGGCCGCGCCGGTTTCTTCCTAGCTTTCCGGCTCGAAGGTCAGCGCCACGCCGTTGATGCAATAGCGCAGGCCGGTCGGGGCAGGGCCGTCGGGAAACACATGGCCCAGATGCGCGTCGCAGCGGTTGCAATGCACTTCCGTCCGCCGCATCCACAGCGTGCGGTCCTCTTGCTCGCCCACCATCTCGGGGTCGATCGGTTTCCAGAAACTGGGCCATCCGGTGCCACTGTCGAATTTGGTCGCCTGCTCGAAAAGCGGCGCACCGCAGCAGACGCACATATAGGTGCCGGCCTCCTTGGGAAAATTGTCATGCGTAAAGGCCCGCTCGGTGGCGTGTTTGCGCGTGACCTTATAGGCCAGCTCGGGCAATTGCGCCCGCCATTCCGCATCCGATTTGACGATCTTGTCCATCCACCCGCTCCATCCTTGCGGCGCACCTACCGGCTTGCAGCCCGCGCCCGCAGCCTGCCATATCTAATCCGGCCAAGCCGCCGCGCCAAGGGAAAGGGGGGCAAGTGATCGTGACAGCCGCGTTTCCCGCCCTGAAACTGGGCCGCTACAGCCTGACCGAGCGTCCCGACGCCGCTTTCGCCCTGCGCGCGCTGTGCTTTCGCGGGGGCGCAAGCGACCGCGACGCGCTCGACGCGCTGTGCCAGCATCCGACCGTCACCGACACCGCCACCGGCACGACCGTCGCCGCCTTCCGCATCCAGCTTCTGCCCGATGCCGCCGCCCTGCGCCAAAGCTACGCGGCCCGCTTCTACGACCTGGCACGCCTCGCGGCCCTGTCCGGCCCCTTCCTCGAACTGGGCCGCTTCTGCCTGCATCCCGACTGGCATGACCCCGATATCCTGCGCCTCGCATGGGCGGGGCTGACCCGGATCGTCGACGCCCACGGCGTGACCCTGCTTTTCGGCTGCACCTCCTTTTCCGGCACCGATCCCGCGCCGCATCTCGACGCCTTCGCCCATCTGGCGGCCCGCCACCGCGCCCCGTCCGACCGCGCCCCCCTGCAAGGGGCCGACGCGCTCGACTATCCCGCCCTGACGCGGGGATACCGCGCCGACCCCAAGCAGGGCGTCGCATCGCTGCCGCCCCTGTTGCGCACCTATCTCGCGATGGGCGGATGGGTCAGCGACCACGCCGTGATCGACCGCGATCTGAACACGCTCCACGTCTTTACCGGCGTCGAGATCGCCCGCATCCCGCCCGCCCGCGCCCGCCTTCTGCGCGCTCTGGCCACCATGCCCGATTGACCAAGCCTGATTGACCTTCCCGCGCGGCCCGACTAACCCCTCGCGCATGGCACGCGCACCCCTCCTCCAGCTTTCCGGCATCTCGCTGACCTTCGGCGGCAATCCCATCTTCGACGGTCTCGACCTTGTCGTGCAACCGGGCGACCGTGTGGCGCTTGTCGGCCGGAACGGTTCGGGCAAATCCACCCTGATGAAGGTGATGGCCGGTCTCGTCGAACCCGATCACGGCGTCCGCGTCGTGCCCCCCGGCGTGACCGTGGGCTATATGGAGCAGGACCCCGACCTGTCCGGCTACGAGACGCTGGGCGACTATGCCGCAAGCGCGCTGGACGAATCCGAAAGCTACCGCGTCGCGATGGTGGCCGAAGGGCTGAAATTCCGGCCCGAAACCCCTGTCGCCACCGCCTCGGGCGGCGAACGGCGCCGCGCCGCGCTGGCAAAGCTGCTCGCCGAGGCGCCCGAGCTGATGTTGCTCGACGAACCGACGAACCACCTCGACATCCAGGCCATCGAATGGCTGGAAACCGAGCTGTCGACCACCCGCACCGCCTTTGTCCTCATCTCCCACGACCGCGCCTTCCTGCGCGCCCTCACCCGCGCGACGCTCTGGATCGACCGGGGCGAGGTGCGCCGCCGCGAATCGGGTTTCGACGGGTTCGAGGAATGGCGCGAAACCATCTGGGCCGAGGAAGACGAAGCCCGCCACAAGCTGGAACGCAAGATCAAGGCCGAGGCGAAATGGGCCGTCGAGGGCATCAGCGCCCGCCGCAAGCGCAATCAGGGCCGCGTCCGCGCCCTTGCCGCCCTGCGCGAGGAACGCGGCTCCATGATCCGCCGTCAGGGCACCGCCGCGATGGAATTCGAATCCGGCACCACCTCGGGCAAGCGCGTGATCGAGGCCAAGGGGCTGTTCAAGACCTACGGCGAAAAGACCATCGTCCAGAACTTCGACCTGCGCGTGCTGCGGGGCGACCGCGTGGCCTTCGTCGGCCCGAACGGTGTTGGCAAGACGACGCTTCTCAAAATGCTGGTGGGCGAGGTGGCCCCCGATCAGGGCAGCGTCACCCTTGGCACCAACCTCGAAATCGCCGTGTTCGACCAGACCCGCGCCCAACTCGACCCCGAAGCCTCGCTTTGGGACAACCTGACGGGCGATCCATCCATGCGCGTCTCGGGCGCATCGGATCAGGTCATGGTGCGCGGCGTGCCCAAGCATGTGGTGGCCTATCTCAAGGACTTCCTGTTCGACGAACGTCAGGCCCGCGCCCCCGTCCGCTCGCTCTCGGGCGGCGAAAAGGCGCGTCTTCTGCTTGCCAAACTCATGGCGCGGCCCTCGAACCTGCTGATCCTCGACGAACCGACCAACGATCTCGACGTCGAAACCCTCGACCTCTTGCAAGATATCCTTGGCGATTATGACGGCACCGTGCTTCTTGTCAGCCACGACCGCGATTTCATCGACCGCGTCGCCACGGCCACCGTCGCCCTCGAAGGCAAGGGCCGCGCCACCGTCTACCCCGGCGGCTGGTCCGATTACGCCGCCCAACGCCCCGAGGCCGAGGCCGAAGCCGAGCGCAACGCCAACAAACCCCAGCCCAAGGCCGAAGCCAGGCCGGAACCCAGATCCGACGGGCTCACCTTTACCGAACGCAAGCGGCTCGAGGCTCTGCCCGCCCTGATCGAACGGATCGAGGCCGAAATCGCCAAGCTGCACGACTATCTCGCAGCCCCCGACCTCTTCACCAAAGAGCCGGTGAAATTTCGCAAAGCGACCGAGGCATTGGCTGAACGGCAGCAAGCCCTTGCTGCGGCCGAAACCGAATGGTTGAACCTCGAGGAACGCGCCTAGTTCCCGCCTATCGCGGATATGTGAATAATTACAAACCCTTCGGCCATCTTTGGCCGAAAGGGCATGTCGCGCATCGCGGCTTCCCGCCCAAGTCCCGCCCCCTTCGGCATCGGCGGCTTAAGTTGTCTTGTTTCTCAAATCGATAGCCCGCAGGTGTGAACCCTCTGGCAGCCCCGACCTCCTGACACGGGGGCCGCCGATGGAACTTGAAGGAGAGACAGATGATGAAACTTGCAGTGCTTTCGATCGCGATCCTTGGCGCCGCTCCGGCCTTTGCCGGCGGTCCGGTGATCGTGGCCGACGATGCGGTCGTGGCGGCCCCCGCGCCGATGCGCGCGCCCGCGCCCTCGGGTGACTGGGGCGGCTTCTACGGCGGTGCGCAGCTTGGCTACGGCAGCGTGAACGGCAATGCCACCGTCGAGAACGCGCTCGATTTCGGCGGTGACGGCCTGATCGGCGGCATCCACGCCGGCTACCGCATGGACTGGGGCACCTTCGTCGGCGGCGCCGAACTCGCCTACGATCTGACCAACATCGAGATCGGCAACGGTGCTACCGGAAGCTTCGACAACATGGCCAGCCTCAAGCTGATGGGCGGCGTCGATTTCGGCCAGTGGCTCGCCTATGGCACCGTCGGCATGTCGCGCGTCGGCGCCGATTTCTCGGACACGCTGGCCGGCAACGACACGCTCGAAGGCCGCTTTGCCGGTCTGGGCGCGGAATATGCGCTCAGCGAGCAACTCTCGGTCGGCGGCGAGGTGCTTCAGCACAGCCTCAGCAACGACGCGGCCGATTTCGACATGACCACGGTTCAGGCGCGGGTCAACTTCCGCTTCTGATGCCGGAAGGGCGGGCGATGCAGCCCGCCCTTTCTCACATCATCTCGGCCACGACCTTTGCGATCATCGCCACATCCTCTTGCGTGCAGTCGAACTGCCCCACCTGCACCCGTATGACATAGCGCCCCTGATGCCGCGTCTGCGTCAGATAGATCCGCCCGTCATCGTTGATCCGCGCCAGAAGCGCCTCGGTCGCGGCCTCGTCTGCCAGCGCAAAGCTGAACAGCGACAGCGAGGGTTCGGTCACGATGTCGATCCCCTTGATCGCCGCGAGGGCATCCCTCGCATCGCGCGCCCAGGCCACATGGTTGCGGATGCGCGCGCGCAACCCCTCCAACCCGTAGGCCCGCAGCGTGAACCACAGTTTCAATGCGCGGAAGCGGCGGCCCAAAGGCACGGTCCATTCGTTGAAATTGGTGATCTCCTCGCGCCCTGCCGTTTCGAGATAGGTCGGCCGCAGGCCAAGCGTCCTGATCTGCGGGGCAGGGTCCGCGATGAACTGCACCGCGCAATCGAACTGCGCGCCCAGCCATTTGTGCGGGTTGAACACCACCGAATCCGCCCCCTCGACCCCGTCCCACAGGCTGCGGAACTCGGGGCAGATCATGGCCGACCCCGCCCATGCCGCATCGACATGCACGGGCAGTCCGTGCGATTTTGCCACAGCGATGCAATCGGCGATCCGGTCAAAGGCCCCCACGCTGGTGCCCCCCGCGCAGAGCACCACGCCCGCAGGCACGAACCCTGCCTTCAGGTCCGCCGCAATCGCCCCCGCCAGCGCCCCCGGCTTCATCGACAGCCGTGCATCCGTCGGAATCTTCACAAGGTTCTCTTGCCCGATCCCCGCAACACGCGCCGCCTTGTCCACGCTCGAATGCGTCTCGGCGCTGGCGTAAAGCCGCAACCGCGGCTGCCCGGAAAGCCCCGCCTGCACCCCCGCCCAGTCAAGCGCCCGCTCGCGCATCGTCAGCACCGCCGACAGCGTGGCGGTCGTGGCGCTGTCATGGATCGTTCCCGTGAACCGCGCGGGCAACCCCAGCGCCTGCGCCAGCCACGACACCATCACCTGTTCGATTTCCGTCGCCGCCGGCGAGGTTTGCCACAGCATCCCCTGCGACGCGATGGCATTGGCCAATTGCTCGGCCAGCATCGAGGCGGGTGCCGCATTGGCGGGGAAATAGGCAAAGAACCTCGGGTGCTGCCAATGCGTCATGCCATCGGGCACGATCCGCTCGAAATCGGCAAAGATCGTCTCCATCGGCTCGGCCGCTTCGGGCGGGGCGGGGGGCAACTGCCCCGCAATCGCCCCCGGCACCAGCGGCGCGCGCACGGGGCGGTCGCGCAGCCCCGCATGATAGCCATGCGCCCAATCCGCAGCCCGTTTCGACCAGTCGCGCAAATCGTCGTGATTCATCTGCCCCCCCCTTTTTGCCGAGACAAGGCCACGCCGCGCCGCCCCGTGCAAGGGCTCGTGCAAGGGCCCGTGCAAGGGCCCGTGCAAGGCCATGTGCAGATGCACGTTTTCAAGCCGCCGCGAAGTTGCTAGACCGCGCCACGGACTGCATAGGGGTAAACGATGGCGACGATCCGCCTGCACAATTCGAAGACACGGAAGAAAGAGGAATTCCTTCCCCTCGATCCCGCGAATGTGCGCCTCTATGTCTGCGGCCCCACGGTCTATGACCGCGCCCACCTTGGCAACGCCCGCCCCGTGGTGGTGTTCGACACGCTTTACCGCCTGCTGCGCCATGTCTATGGCGCGGATCATGTCACTTACGTCCGCAATTTCACCGATGTGGATGACAAGATCAACGCCACCGCCCTGTCGCGAAAACAGGCAGGCGCAAGCGGCACGCTCGAAGAGCTGATCGCCGAACGGACCGAGGAAACGATCGGCTGGTATCACGCCGACATGGACGCGCTCGGCGCGCTGCGGCCCGACCATGAACCCCGCGCGACCGCCTATATCGGCCCGATGATCGCCATGATCGAAACCCTGATCGCAGGCGGCCACGCCTATGCGCGCGAAGGGCACGTCCTGTTCCGCGTGCGGTCCTATGCGAATTACGGCGCCCTCTCGGGCCGGTCGGTCGATGACATGATCGCAGGCGCAAGGGTCGAGGTCGCGCCCTTCAAGGAAGACCCGATGGACTTCGTCCTCTGGAAGCCGTCCGACGCCGAAACCCCCGGATGGGACAGCCCCTGGGGCCGCGGCCGCCCCGGCTGGCACATCGAATGCTCGGCCATGAGCTACGAGTTGCTCGGCGCCTCCTTCGACATCCACGGCGGCGGCATCGACCTGCAATTCCCGCATCACGAGAACGAACTCGCGCAAAGCTGCTGCGCCCACCCGCAATCGGGCTTTGCCAGCGTCTGGATGCACAACGAGATGCTTCAGGTCGAGGGCAAGAAGATGTCCAAAAGCTTGGGCAACTTCTTCACCGTGCGCGATCTTCTGGATCAGGGCATCCCGGGCGAGGTGATCCGCTTCGTCTTTCTCGGCACGCATTACGGCCGCCCGATGGACTGGACGGCGGAAAAGGCCGCGCAGGCAGAAGCCACCTTGCGCAAATGGCGCAGCCTGACCGCTGGCGTGGCCCCGTCCTCTCCTGCGCAGGCCGTTCTTGCCGCCTTGTCCGACGATCTGAACACCGCAGGCGCAATCGCCGAACTCCACGCCCTTGCGGCCAATGGCGATGCGCAGGCGCTCAAGGCCTCTGCCGCACTCCTCGGGCTGCTTTCGGACGACCTTGGCGCATGGGCGACGGCGGGGGTGGACCTTGCCCCCTATGCCGCGAAACTCGCCGCCCTGCGCGAGACGGCGATGGCGGCCAAGGATTTCGCCCCCGTCGACGCGATGAAGGCCGCGCTTCTGGCGGCAGGGGTCGAGGTGCGCATGTCAAAGGCGGGCGTTGACCTGCTGGCCGGTGCCGGTTTCGATGCGGCGAAACTGGAGGGCCTGCTGTGACGCAAATTTCTTTGAAGAAATTTGCAAATTCCTTCGAAGGAATTTGTCGCGCGACCCGTCCGGCCTTTGCCTTGGCGAACGCGGGGCAGGGGGGCTGTCTGCCCCCCTCGGCCTGCGGCCTCACCCCCCGAGGATATTTCGGGCAAGAGGAAGGGGACCGCGCATGACCGAGACACTCACCCTCTTCGACACCACCCTGCGCGACGGGCAGCAGACGCAGGGGGTGCAGTTTTCCACCGCCGAGAAGCGCCTGATCGCGACGGCGCTCGATGACCTTGGCGTGGATTACATCGAGGGCGGCTGGCCGGGCGCGAACCCGACCGACAGCGACTTTTTCGCCGCCGCCCCGAAAACCCGCGCCACGATGACCGCCTTTGGCATGACCAAGCGCGTGGGCCGTTCGGCCGAGAATGACGATGTGCTGGCGGCCGTGCTGGATGCGGGCACGCCTGCTGTCTGTCTGGTGGGCAAGGCGCATGAATTCCATGTCCGCACCGCGCTTGGCTGCACGCTCGAAGAGAATGTCGAGGCCATCCGCGCCAGTGTCGCCCATTGCGTGGCCAAGGGGCGCGAGGCGCTGCTCGATGCCGAACATTTCTTCGACGGCTATCGTGCCGATCCGGCCTATGCGCTGTCCTGCCTGCGCGCGGCACTCGACGCGGGCGCGCGCTGGATCGTGCTTTGCGACACCAACGGCGGCACCCTTCCCGCCGAAGTGGGCCGCGTGGTGGCCGAGGTGATCGCGGCGGGCATCCCCGGTGAGCGGCTTGGCATCCATTGCCATGACGACACGGGCAATGCGGTGGCCAATTCGCTGGCGGCGGTGGATGCGGGCGCGCGCCAGATCCAGGGCACGCTGAACGGTCTGGGCGAGCGGTGCGGCAACGCCAACCTCACCACGCTGATCCCGACCCTGTTGCTGAAGGCCCCCTACAAGGACCGCTTCCGCACCGGCATCACCGAAGCCGCGCTTGCCAACCTGCTGCGCGTGTCGCGCCAGCTTGACGACATCCTGAACCGCGTGCCGCTGCGTTCGGCCCCTTACGTGGGCGCTTCGGCCTTTGCCCACAAGGCGGGGCTGCATGCCAGCGCGATCCTCAAGGATCCGACCACCTACGAACATATCGACCCCGCCCGCGTCGGCAACGAGCGCGTCATCCCGATGAGCAATCAGGCAGGCCAGTCGAACCTGCGCGCCCGCCTCGCCTCGGCAGGCATTGCCGTCGAGCCGAAAGACCCCCGCCTTGGCCGCATCCTCGAGATCGTCAAGGAGCGCGAGGATCAGGGCTACGCCTATGACGGCGCGCAGGCGAGTTTCGAGCTTGTCGCCCGCGCCGAGCTTGGCCTTTTGCCCACCTTCTTCGAGGTCAAGCGCTACCGCGTCACCGTCGAGCGGCGGAAGAACAAGTACAACCGGATGGTCAGCCTGTCCGAGGCCGTGGTGGTGGTGAAGATCGGCGAGACGAAGATGCTTTCGGTCTCGGAATCGATGGATGAGACCGGCACCGACCGCGGCCCTGTCAACGCGCTTGCCAAGGCGCTGGCCAAGGACCTCGGCCCCTATCAGGCCTGCATCGACGACATGCATCTGGTCGATTTCAAGGTGCGCATCACCCAGGGCGGCACCGAGGCCGTGACCCGCGTCATCATCGACAGCGAGGACAGCGCGGGCCGCCGCTGGTCGACCGTGGGGGTCAGCGCCAATATCGTCGACGCCTCGTTCGAGGCGCTGCTTGACGCCATCACATGGAAGCTGATCCGCGACCACGGCCAGCCGGTCGGCGCATGACCGTCGACGCCTGCGCGGCACTGGTCCAACGCGGCGACCCCGACCGTTTCGCCGCCACGATGACCGCCCCCGTCGCGGCCCGCGCGCCGCTTTTCGTGCTTTACGCCTTCAACCTCGAAGTTGCCCGCGCCCCTTGGGTGACGAAAGAGGCGATGATCGCCGAGATGCGTCTGCAATGGTGGCGCGACATTCTGGCCGAGGCGGCGAGGGGCCAGTCGCGGGCGCATGAAGTGGCAGGCCCCCTTGCCGCGCTGATCCGCGACAATGACCT
The DNA here is from genome assembly GCF_014243445.1 of Paragemmobacter straminiformis. Taxonomy (GTDB): domain Bacteria; phylum Pseudomonadota; class Alphaproteobacteria; order Rhodobacterales; family Rhodobacteraceae; genus Paragemmobacter; species Paragemmobacter straminiformis. Next base: position 591,415 of record NZ_JACLQD010000002.1, on the reverse strand, counting down.
GCCCGCCGGGCTGCTGGACCGTCTGGTCGAAGCCCGCCGCTGGGACATCTACGCCGACCCGTTCGAGGACCGCGCCGCCTTTGACGCCTATCTCGACGACACCGCCGCAGGGCTGTTCTGGGCCGGCGCTTGCGCCCTTGGCGCCCCCGCCGCAGCCGAGGCACCGGTCCGCGCCTTCGGCTGGGCTGCCGGCCTTGCCGCCTATCTTCGCGCCGTGCCCGCACTGGAAGACCGTGGCAGGGTGCCGCTGATCGACGGACGCGCCGAAGCCGTGGCCGCCCTCGCGCGCGAGGGTCTGGCGCGCCTTGACGACTATGCCCGAACCCGCGCTGCCATTCCGCAACCGGCCCGTGCGGCGCTTCATGCCGGTTGGCAGGCCCCGGCCCTGCTGCGCCTTGCCGCGCGCGAACCCCTGCGCGTTGCCGACGGCACGCTTGCGCTTTCGGAATTTGCCCGCCGTTTCGGCCTGACCCGGCTTTCGCTCCTCGGTCTCTGACCCTCTGCCGCAAACTTACCTTCTTTGCGTCGGCTCTGCGTCGCAAAGCGGCGTCAATCTTTCCCTAAGGAAATGATTGTCTCTGCCGTTAACGCTTTTGTCTTTCCGTGTAGCCGCCATTGCAGGAACCGCCCCGAAATGCGCCCGAGCCGAGCCATTCCCGTAAGAAGCGCCGCTTCGGTCGCCTATTCCATCCAGCCCGAACCCTGCGGCCTTGCGCAGGGCGCGCGTCTGCTGACGCCCTTTGGCTGGTGCGCGGTCGAAGACCTGCTTCCCGGCGATCTGGTGACCGACCGTGATGGCCATGCAACCTGCATCGCGGCGATCGAGACCGTCCATGTCCGCGGCCGCGCCGCCACCGTGCTGCGTGTCGCCGCCGATGCCTGCGGCTACGGCTGCCCCGAACGCCCCGTGCTTCTGCCCCATGATGCCGCGATGCTGGTCGCGGGCGATGCCTTGTCGCTGCATTTCGGGCTGGACGAGGCGCTGGTTCCCGTCGAGGCCCTTGCCAATGGCGAGGATGTCGCGGTCATCGAATTGCCGTCGGGCCTGACTTGGCACAACCTGACGCTCGAACGCCCCGCGCTCCTGGTGGTCGATGGCCTGCTGCTGGCGCAGGGCTGCGCCGCCGTTCCCAGCCTCAGCCCCGCCGATGGGCGCTTGCTGCGCCTGTCGCTTTAGGCTTTTTCCGTCGCGGGCCGCAGCGCCAGCCAGATCAGCGCGCCCCCCGCAAGGACAAGGAAGGGCAGCATGGCAAGGTTCACCGCCTGCCAGCCCGCATGCACCGATCCGCCCGAGCAGTTCATCAACCCCCCCGACGAGAACGACGCCATCGTCACCCCGCCAAAGACGACAAGATCGTTCAGCCCTTGCAGACGGCCCTTTTCGGCGGGGCTCTGTTCGGCCGTCAGCATGGTCGTGGCCCCGATGAAGCCAAAGTTCCAGCCAAGGCCAAGCAGGGCGAGCGCGATGAAGAAATGCTCAAGGTCAAAGCCGCTCATCGCCACCGCGCCCGCGCCCGCAAGAATGAACAGACCCACCGCCACCACCTTCTCGGCCCCGAACCGTGCGATCAGGTGGCCGGTGAAGAACGACGGGATATACATCGCCAGCACATGGCCCGTCACCACATCGGCCGCGTTGGATTTGGTATAGCCGCAGCCCACCACCGCCAGCGGCGACGAGGTCATCACAAGGTTCATGAGCGCATAGGACACGGTCGCGCAGATCATGGCGACCACGATGCGCGGCGTGCGGATCATCTCCATCCGCGTCCGCCCCTTGGACGCGCCCTCGACGGGCGGTTTCGGCTTGGGAATGTCGAGCAGCGTGAACAGGAAGATGCCCAGCAGGTTCAGCAGCATCACCGCGATATAGGTGCCAAGAAAGGGCACCACCATCGCATCCGCCGTCAGCTTCACCAGCTGCGGGCCGACCACGGCGGACAAAAGCCCCCCCGCCATCACCCATGAAATCGCCTTGGGGCGGAACGCCTCTGACGCCGTGTCGGCGGCGGCAAAGCGGTAGAACCCCTGCGCCGACATGTAGATGCCCGTGAACAGCGCGCCGATCACGAACAGCAGGAAACTTTGCGTCAAAAGGCCATAAGCCCCGATGGCCCCGCCCGCAGCGCCCCCCAGCGCCCCGACGGCGAACCCGGCCTTGCGCCCGTATTTCTGCATCAGGGCCGACAGCGGCGTCGCCGTCAGCATCGAGCCGATCACCGCAAAGCTGATCGGCAGCGTCGCCCAGCAGGCATTGGGCGCAAGGCTTTGCCCCGCCAGCCCCGCTACGATGAAGATCATCGGCATCTGCGACCCCATCACAGCCTGCGCCGCGACAAGGACAAGGACATTGCGCTTGGCCAAACGGTCGGACGCGGCGGCGGGAAGGGGGGATGTGGTGGTCATGATGCGCCTTGTCTAGGCCATGCTCCGGCTTTGGCGCAAGCCTGCCAGCGACACATGGCTTGCACATCTTGCCGCATGGGGGAATGCTGGGCGCATGGTCGGTCGCATCCTTTCAACCCCTGACTGTCTGGCCGAGGGCGCCGCATGGCTTGCCGCGCGCGATCCGCGTTTTGCCCGCGTCATCCCCCTGCATGGCCCGCTGCCGCTGCGCCGCAGGGACGAAGGGTTCGCGGCCCTTCTGGGGGCCATCGTCAGCCAGCAGGTCTCGGTCGCCTCGGCCCGGGCGATCATGGCGCGTCTGGAAGCGGCGGGCATGATCCACCCCTCATCCCTTGCCACGGCCAGCGACGAGGCGCTGCGCGCGCTTGGCCTGTCGCGGCAAAAGGCCCGCTATGCCCGCGAACTCGCCCGCGCGGGAATCGACTTCGACGCCCTGCGGCTTATGCCCGAAGAGGATATCGTCACCACCCTCACCGCCGTTCCCGGCATCGGCCGCTGGACGGCCGAGATCTACGCCATGTTCGCCCTTGGCCGCGCCGATGTGTTCGCGGCCAATGATCTTGCCCTTCAGGAAGCCGCCCGCCTGCTTTTCGACCTGCCCGCACGCCCCACGGAAAAGGACCTGCGCCGCATGGCCGAAGACTGGCGCCCGTGGCGGTCGGTTGCGGCGCAGATGCTCTGGGCCTATTACCACGTTGCCAAAAGCCGCGAGGGGATCACATGACGCGCCAACTCAGCTTCAAACGGGCAGGGGCCCCTTCGGGCAAGGCCCGCTCGATCGTCGTGCTGGTCCACGGCTACGGCGCGAATGGCGACGACCTGCTCGGCCTTGCCGACCCGCTGGCCCCGCACCTTCCCGGCACCGCCTTTTTCGCCCCCGACGCCCCCGAACCCTGCGCGGGCAATCCCTTCGGCTTCCAGTGGTTTCCCATCCCCCGCTTCGACGGCTCGACCGAGGCGCAGGCCCGTCAGGGGCTGGCCGATGCAGCAGACGACCTGAACGCTTTCCTCGACGCCCGCCTCGCGGACGAAGGGCTTGGCCCCGAAGCCCTTGCGCTGTTCGGCTTTTCGCAGGGGGCGATGATGTCGCTTCACGTCGCCCCGCGCCGCGACAGGGCCATCGCGGGCGTCGTCGCCTGCTCCGGTCGCCTGCTCGCGCCCGAAAGGCTTCAGGCCGAGATGCGGGTCAAGCCGCCGGTCCTGCTGATGCATGGCGACCGCGACGATGTCGTGCCCTTTTCCGACATGGCCGATGCCGGCGATGCGCTGGTCGGCGCGGGCTTCGACACCTATGGCCATGTGATGAAAGGCTCGGGCCACGGCATCGCCCCCGACGGGCTTGGCGTGGCACTGCAATTCCTGCGCGAACATCTGCCGCAGGCCTAGCAGAAGGGGGGCTTCGCGCCCCCCTTGAACCCCCCGCGGGATATTTGGACGAGTATGAAGGCCGCGTCAGGTGGTGGCGGCAAGATAGGCGGCGCAGCCCGTCAATGCCGCGAAATCATCCTCGACCACAGTGACCGAAAAGGCCGTTTGCAACAGATCGACCCGCCGCGCCTCGCGGAAGGTCTGCGTCAGGCCGAAGCGCGCGAAATGCGGGGTCATGGCGCGCGACATGCCGCCGATCAGGTAGATGCCGCCATAGGGCAGGTGGATCAGCGCAAGGTCGGCAAGGGCCTGCGCCAGAATGCGCGTGTAAAGCCGCGCGGCATGTTCGGCCACCGCATCGCCCGCATCCAGCGCTGCCAGCACATCGGCAGAGGCGAGCGCCCCCGCCTTGCCCGCCACGCTGGCCGCAAAGGCGTAAAGATTGGCAAGCCCCCGCCCGGCCAGCACTTCCTCGACCCCGCAATGCGCGGTCTCTCCGCGCGCGGCAAGCAGCCTTTCGATGAAGCGCATCAGCGCAAGGTCTTCCTCGGACCGCACCGGCATGTTGACATGCCCGCATTCCGACGGCGGCACCACCCGCGCCGCGCCGCTGCCATGCACGGGGGCCGCGTTCACACCCGTGCCCAGCCCCACGACCAGCATGGCCGCCCCGGCCTGTTGCGGCCCCTCGATCACGGGGCGCAGATTGGCCGCCGGAATATGGCCCAAGGCATGCCCCTGCGCCTGCAGGTCGTTCAGGATCGCGACCCGGCTTGCCCCCGTGACTGCCCGCAGCATCGGCGCATCCATCGCCCAGCGCAGGTTGGTCATCACCGCGACCCCGTCCTGCACCGGCCCCGCCGCCGCGACACAGACGCCCGACACGGCCGCCCCCGTTTCCGCCAGATAGTCACGCAGGATATCCGCGATATCCTTTCCCGCGGCCTTGTAGTCACCGTTCGGATAGCGCCGGATCGAGTCGGTCCGCACCACGGTTCCATCGGCCAGCGCCACACGTGTATTGGTTCCGCCGATATCGGCAAGGATGGCAAGCGTCATGGTCGAGGTCCCTCAGTCGTTGCGGGCCAATGCCCGTGCCAGCGCGTGGTACGAGGATTTGGGCACCCTTGCCAAGCTGTCGAAATCCACATGCACCAGTCCGAAGCGTTTTTCATAGCCCTCGGCCCATTCGTAATTGTCCAGAAGCGACCAGTAGAAGAAGCCCTTCACATTGGCCCCGTCCGAAATGGCCCGCTTCGTCGCGGCAAGATGGGCGAAAAGATAATCCTCGCGCACTGTGTCGGTCACCGCACCGCCCGCCAGCTCGTCTGCATTCGCCATGCCGTTCTCGGTCACGTAGATCGGCAGATCGCCGACATAGTCCCGCGCAAGGCGCGTCAGGAAATGGTGCAGGCCGTCGGGATAGATTTCCCAGCCCATCTGGGTTTTCGGCAGGTCGCCCGCAACATCGCCGATATTGGGCCACGGCCCCTCGACATGTTTCTGGATGTGGCGCGTGTAATAGTTCACCCCCAGCCAGTCGAGCTTTTGGCCGATCACGGCCATGTCGTCCTGCCATTTGGCGGGCATATGCGGGGCAAGCCCCTCAAGCACGGCGGCGGGGTAGCTGCGTTTGGTGATGGCTTCGATGAACCAGCGGTTGAAGATGCCGTCCCAGCGGTCGGCGGCGGCCACATCCCTCGGGTCGTCGCTTGCGGCATTGGCGTGGTCGAAGTTCAGCACGATCCCCAGATTGCCCTGACCCATGCCCCGCATCCGCTCGACCGCCAGACCATGCGCCAGCAGGATGTGATGCATCGCCCGCGCCGCCGCGCGGATATCGCGCAGGCCGGGCGCATGGACCCCCATGAAATGCGACAGCCACGCCACGCACCACGGCTCGTTGATCGTGGCGATGGCGGCGACGCGGTCGCCCAGTCTTTCGGTGACGGCCTGCGCGAAATCCGCAAAGCGCAGGCAGGTGTCGCGGTTGGTCCAGCCGCCCTGATCGGCCAGCGCCGAGGGCATCTCCCAGTGGTAGAGCGTCTGGAAGGGTTTCAACCCGCGCTCCAGCATCCCGTCGACCAGCCGGTCGTAAAAGGCCATGCCTTCGGGGTTCACCGTCCGCCCGTCCGGCATCACCCGCGCCCAGGATGTGGAAAAGCGGTAGCCGTCCATATTGGCCCGTTTCAACAGGTCAAGATCCTCGGGCCATCGGTGGTAATGGTCGCAGGCGCGCGCCCCGTCCTCGGCGCGCACCACATTGCCCGGCGTCGCGGCAAAGCTGTCCCAATGGCACGGCCCGCAGCCGCCGAACGCGCTGCCCTCGATCTGGTAGGCCGCCGTCGCGGCCCCGAAAACGAAGCCTTCGGGAAAGTCGAAACGGGACAGCATGTCAATTCCTCGCAGGGGCCGGTCCGGTCGACTGGCCGATGATCAGTTCCGCCTCGAGCAGCCTTTGCTGCGGCGCATGGTCGGGATGCGCGATGATGTCGAGCAGCATCTCCGCCGCCAGCCGCCCCGCCTCGCGCACCGATGACCGGGTGGCGGTGAAGATCGGCACATCCTCGCCGTTCTTCATGTAGGACAGGTCGTCGTCATGGATGATGATCGAGATGTCGCGTCCGATGGCAAGGCCGCGCTCCTCGACCGCGCGCCGCACGCCCATGCCCGAAATCATCGACGCGGCCAGAAAGGCCGTCGGCGGCGCGTCCATCGCCAGCATCGCCTTGGCCGCCCGATAGCCCGACACTTCCGTCATCTCGTCCGATGCCATGATCGCGCTGTCCGGTGCCAGCCCCCGCGCCAGCAGCGCATCGGTAAATCCGGTGCGGCGGCGGATGGCGAAATCCATGTTTTCCAGCCCGTTCACCAGCGCGATCCGCCGATGCCCGAGGTCAAGCAGGAACTCGGTCGCGCGCTGGAAGGCGCGGCGGTTGTTCACGTCAACCCAGGAATAGGGCAGGGCGGCGCCGGTCGCCCGGCCATGAACCACAAAGGGAATGCCGATCTCCACCAGAAGCGGAATCCGCGCATCGTCCATCTGCGGCGCGTGCAGGATCATCCCGTCCACCGTGCCCCGCGCCTTGAGGTCGCGATAGGTCTGCGTCTCGTCCTCGTCCGGCACGACCGACAGCACCATGTCATAGCCGTTCTTGGAATAGGTCTCGCCGGCGCCCGCGATGAAATCGGCAAAGATCGGGTTCATGATCTCGTGCCGCGTCGCCAGCGGGATCACATGGCCGATGGCAAAGGCGCGGCCCGTCGCAAGCCGGATCGCCTTGGTGTTGGGGCGATAGTTGTGCCGCTTCGCCGCCGCCATCACCCGTTCGCGCGTATCCTCGTTCACTTCGGGATAGCCGTTCAGCGCACGGCTCACGGTGGTCGGCGACAGACCGAGCTGCGATGCCAATTCCTTCAGATTCATGGCGGCACAACACCCAAACCGATTTCAATTCGGCAAGACACTAGACAGGATGGGCTGCAAGGTCAAAGCCAAACCCGACCTTTGCGAAAACGATTTCGCAGCCGCATAGCGCCGTAATCCCGCCTTTTGCGGCACTTCACAGCGCTTTGGATTGACAGGTGCGGGGCAATCGGCGACTGTGCGCCATCCAAAGCGGTTTGACCATTGATTCTGCCGGTGTTGGTAACATGCCCCGCGAGAGGGCGGGGTATTCTGGGAGGAATACGCATGAAATCGAAACTCTTCGCCAGCGCAGCCGCGCTCGCGCTTCTTTCCGGTGCTGCCTCGGCGCAGGACCTGAAATTCCCCGTGGGCGAAGGCCCGTTCAACTGGGACAGCTACAAAGCCTATGACGAGGCGACGAACCTCGATGGCCAGACCATCAAGATGTTCGGCCCGTGGCGCGGCGAAGACCAGGTTCTGGTCGAAACCATGCTGGCCTATTTCACCGCCGCTTCGGGCGTGAAGGTGGAATACTCCTCGTCCGAGAACTACGAACAGCAGATCGTGATCGACACCGAAGCGGGCAGCCCGCCCGATATCGCGATCCTGCCGCAGCCCGGCCTGATCGCCGACCTCGCCTCCAAGGGCTACATCGCCCCGCTGGGTGACGAGACGAAGAACTGGCTCAACGACAACTACGCTGCCGGCTCCTCGTGGGTCAGCCTCGGGACGTACAAGGGCAAGGACGGCGCCGATGCGCTTTACGCCTTCCCCTACAAGATCGACGTGAAGTCGCTGGTCTGGTATTCGCCCGACACCTTCGCCGATGCGGGCTACGAAGTGCCGCAGACGATGGAAGAGCTGAAGGCCCTGACCGACAAGATCGTGGCCGATGGCGGCACCCCGTGGTGCATCGGTCTGGGTTCGGGCGGCGCGACCGGCTGGCCCGCGACCGACTGGGTCGAGGACATGATGCTGCGCACGCAGTCGCCGGAAACCTACGACAAGTGGATCAAGCACGAGATTCCGTTCAACGATCCCGCCGTCGTGGCCGCCATCGATGAATTCGGCGCCTTCGCCAAGAACGACAAATACGTCGCCGGTGGCGCTGCCGCCGTCGCCTCGACCGACTTCCGCGACAGCCCCAAGGGCCTCTTCTCCTCGCCCCCGCAGTGCTACATGCACAAGCAGGCTTCGTTCATCCCCTCCTTCTTCCCCGAAGGAACCGAACTGGGCACCGACGCCGACTTCTTCTACTTCCCCGCCTATGAAGGAAAAGACCTCGGCAAGCCGGTTCTGGGTGCAGGCACGCTCGCCTTCATCACCAAAGACGGCGAAGGCGCCCGCGCCTTCATCGAATGGCTGAAAACCCCGATCGCACACGAGATCTGGATGGCCGGTTCCGGCTTCCTGACCCCGCTGAAATCGGCCAACACCGAAGCCTATGCCAACGCGGCGCTCAAGAAGCAGGGCGAAATCCTGCTCAACGCCACGACCTTCCGCTTCGACGGTTCCGACCTGATGCCGGGCGCTGTCGGCGCGGGCACCTTCTGGACCGGCATGGTCGACTACACCGGCGGCAAGTCCGCGCAGGAAGTGGCCGACGGTATCGAAGCCTCGTGGCCCAAGTGATCTGACGCAACGACGTCAACGGCAGGTCCGGCCCCGTCCGGGCCTGCCACTTCAAACAAGGCTGCGGCCCATGCGCCGCGCATAGGGGGGAGGGGTTCGGAATGCATCCTGCAGTGCAGGCCCTGTTCGTGATCGTCATCGGTGTCGGCGGTTGTGTGGGCTATTTCTACTTCTCGAACCTGTTTCTGGATAAAGTGCTCTATCCGGCGCGCGGTCCCCATGCGGGGCGCAACATCAACCGCGCCAACATGATCCGCCCGTGGCTCTTTCTCATGCCCGCGCTGGTCGCCCTCGGGCTTTATCTCGCCTATCCCGTTTTCGCGACCGCCTGGCTGTCGCTCAAGGGCAAGAACGGCGATTTCGTCGGTCTGGCCAACTACAGCCAGATGATGTCGGAAGCGAAGTTCTGGGAATCCATGCGCAACAACATGCTCTGGCTGATCGTTGTGCCCGCGCTGTCCACCGCCTTCGGCCTGCTTGCGGCCCAGCTCTCCGACCGCATCCGCTGGGGCAGCATCGCCAAGTCGCTGATCTTCATGCCGATGGCGATCTCGTTCGTCGGTGCCTCGGTCATCTGGAAGCTGATCTACGACACCCGCCCCGAAGGGCAGGCCCAGATCGGCCTTCTCAACGCGCTCTGGCTGAAATTCGATGGCGGCATCGGCTCGCTCCTGCTCCTCAAGGTGCTGCCCGCGCTGTTCCTTTTGTCGCTGGTCGCCGCTTTCGCCTATGTCGGCTGGCTCTTGCTGCGCCCCCTTGTCACCACCCCCCGGCGCGAGGGGGTCTGGGTCATGGCGGCCCGCGCGCTCGGCATCGCGCTGATCCTGTTCTTCGTGTTCGAGCTGGTCACATGGCTCGCGGGCCTTGCCGGACCGCTGCCCTATGGCACGCCGCAGACATGGCTGACGCTGCCTTACTGGAACAGCTACTTCCTGATGATCGTCCTCGTCTGGATCCAGACGGGTTTCGCAATGGTCATCCTGTCCGCCGCCCTGCGCGGCGTGCCCGAAGACACGGTCGAGGCCGCCATCATCGACGGCGCGAACCCCTTCCAGATCTTCTTCCAGATCAAGGTGCCGCAGATCATGTCCACCATCGTCGTGGTCTGGACCACCATCACCATCGTCGTCCTCAAGGTCTTTGACATCGTGCTGGCCATGACCAACGGCCAATGGGAAACGCAGGTCCTTGCCAACTACATGTATGACAAGCTCTTCCGCTCGCTCGACTGGGGCGTCGGCTCGGCCTCGGCGATGGTGATCATGCTTCTGGTCACGCCGATCCTTGTCTGGAACGTCTACAACGCACGCAAAGAAATGCGCTAAGGGGGCCGAAGATGGACAATATCGCAGGCAAGAAATCCGGCCTCGTCTGGGCTGTGCATCTTTCGACGCTGCTCCTCGTGGCGCTCTGGGTGCTGCCCACCTTCGGCCTTCTGGTCTCGTCCTTCCGCACGGGTGACCAGATCAGCTCCTCGGGCTGGTGGCGTTCGCTCATGACGCAGGAAAGCCAGCTCCCCGCCATCCGCCTTGCCGGAGACGAGGTGCAGAAAGACGGCGCCTATGTCATCGAAGGCCAGCTTTTCGACGGGGCAGGGGCCGAAATCAGCCGCTGGGGCACCTCCTCCAAGGAACCCGAGGCCTATGGTGCCGACGAAACCGCCACGCTCAACGACGGCGTCACCCTCACCGTCACGGCGGCAGGCAGCTTCGCCCTGAAATCGGCAGCCTCGATGGCCGACATGCGCATGCCGCGGGTGTTCGTCACTGCCGCGACACCGCCCGAATTCACCACCAACAACTATTCCCTGGTGCTGTTCAGCCCGCTGGCGGGGCAAACCATCGGTCAGGCCTTTCTCAACACGCTCACCGTCTCGATCCCCGCCACCATCATCCCGATCCTGATCGCCGCCTTTGCCGCCTATGCGCTGGCATGGATGGAGTTTCCGGGCCGCGCCCTGCTGGTCGCCATCGTGGTGGGCCTGCTTGTCGTGCCGCTGCAACTGGCGTTGATCCCGCTTTTGCAACTGCACAACATGATGGGCATCGGCAAAAGCTATCTCGGCATCTGGATGGCCCATACCGGCTTCGGCCTGCCGCTCGCCATCTACCTTTTGCGCAACTACATGGCCGGGCTTCCCCGCGACATCATCGAAAACGCCCGCGTCGATGGCGCGACCGATTTCCAGATCTTCGTCAAGATCATCCTGCCGCTGTCCTTCCCGGCGCTCGCCTCCTTTGCCATTTTCCAGTTCCTCTGGACGTGGAACGACCTGCTTGTCGCGCTCGTCTTCCTTGGCACGGGCAATGACCAGCAGGTGCTGACCGGCAACCTCGTCAACCTGATGGGTTCGCGCGGCGGCGATTGGGAAATTCTATCGGCCTCGGCCTTCATCTCGATCGCCATTCCCCTCGTGGTGTTCTTTGCCATGCAGAAATACCTTGTCCGCGGCCTTCTGGCCGGGTCCGTGAAATAAGAAAGCCTATCGAATGCAAGACGTTATCGGCACAGACGCCGGTTGGTGGCGCGGCGCGGTGATCTACCAGATCTACCCGCGCAGCTTTCAGGACAGCAACGGCGACGGGATCGGTGACCTTGCCGGTATCGCCGACCGTCTGCCCCATATCGCCGCCCTCGGCGCCGACGCCATCTGGATCAGCCCCTTCTTCACCTCTCCGATGAAGGATTTCGGCTACGACGTGTCGGATTACTGCGACATCGACCCGATGTTCGGCACCTTGGCCGATTTCGACCGCGTGGTGAAAACCGCCCACGACCTCGGCCTCAAGGTGATGATCGACCTCGTCCTGTCGCATACCGCCGATGTGCATCCGTGGTTCGCGGAAAGCCGCAAGAACAAGACCAACCCGAAAGCAGACTGGTATGTCTGGGCCGATCCGAAGCCCGACGGCACCCCGCCCAACAACTGGCTGTCGGTCTTTGGCGGCAGCGCGTGGCAATGGGACGCGCGGCGCGAGCAGTATTACCTGCACAACTTCCTCACCTCGCAGCCCGACCTCAACCTGCACCACGCCCCCGTGCAGGACGCGCTTCTCGACGTCGCGCGCTTCTGGCTCAAGCGCGGGGTCAACGGCTTCCGCCTGGATACGATCAACTTCTACTTCGCCGACAAATACCTGCGCGACAATCCTTCGCTGCCGAAAGAGCTGCGCAACGATTCCATCGCCCCTTCGGTGAACCCCTATAACCACCAGTTGCACCTCTTTTCGAAGAACCAGCCCGAAAACCTTGAATTCCTGCGTAAATTCCGCGCCGAGCTGAACCCCTACGGCGCCGCCGCCGTGGGCGAGGTGGGCGATGCCCAGCGCGGGCTCGAGATCATGGCCGAATACACCTCGGGCGGTGACAAGGTGCAGATGTGCTACCCGTTCGAGATGCTGCAACCCGCACGCCTGACCGCCGACCTTGCCGCCACAACCTTCGACCGTCTGGCCAAAGCCGCGCCCGATGCATGGCCCTGCTGGGCCTATTCCAACCACGACACCGTGCGCCATATCACCCGCTGGAACCTTTCCGAAGCGGCAGCAAAGACTTATGCGACGATGCTCATGTGCCTTCGCGGCTCGGTCTGCCTCTATCAGGGCGAGGAATTGGGCCTGCCCGAAGCCGACATCGCCTTTGATGAGCTGCAAGATCCCTACGGCATCCAGTTCTGGCCCGAATTCAAGGGCCGCGACGGCTGCCGCACCCCGATGATCTGGACGACCGACAATTCCCTTTGCGGCTTTTCCTCTGCGACCAAGGCGTGGCTTCCCGTCACCGCCCCGCACCGCCCGCTTTCGGTCGCCGCCCAAACGGGGCAGGCGGGCTCGATGCTCGAACATTACCGCGCCGCACTCGCCTTCCGCCGCGCCCATGCCGCCCTCCGCGACGGCACGATGACCGCATGGCACAGCGACGGCGCCGTGTTCTCGTTCCAAAGGCACGGCGGAGAAGACCTCTTCTGTGCCTTCAACCTGTCCGACGACAGCGCCACCGTCACCTTGCCCGCGGGCAACTGGACGGCCTTGGCATCCGAACTTCACGGCGCCGCCGTCACGGGGGGCGCTGCCCGCCTGACAGGTTGGGGCTTCGTCATTGCGAAAAGATCCTAGGGGGGAAGACGATGGCTGACCTGAAACTGGTAAACGTCGAAAAAGCCTATGGCGAGGTCAAGGTTCTCAAGAACATCAACCTCGACATCAAGACCGGCGAATTGATCGTCTTCGTCGGCCCCTCGGGCTGCGGCAAATCCACCCTTCTGCGGATGATCGCGGGGCTCGAGCGGATCACGGGGGGCGAATTCACCATCGACGGCGCCCTGATGAACGACATTCCTCCCGCCCAGCGCGGCATTGCGATGGTGTTCCAAAGCTACGCGCTCTACCCGCACATGACCGTGCGCGACAACATGGCCTTTGCCCTGAAGATCGCCAAGAAAACCGCCGCCGAGATCAGCGCCGCCGTCGACAAGGCCGCGCGCATCCTGCAACTCACCCCCTACCTCGACCGTCTGCCCAAGGCGCTGTCGGGCGGCCAGCGCCAGCGCGTCGCCATCGGCCGCGCCATCGTGCGCGACCCCAAGGTCTATCTCTTCGACGAGCCGCTCTCGAACCTCGACGCCGCCCTGCGCGTGGCCACGCGGATCGAGATTGCCCAGCTCAAGGAAAACATGCCCGACTCGACCATGATCTACGTGACCCACGATCAGGTCGAAGCCATGACCCTTGCCTCGCGCATCGTCGTGCTGGCGGGCGGGGGCATCGCACAGGTGGGCAGCCCGCTCGAACTCTATGAACGGCCCGAAAACGAATTCGTCGCGCAATTCATCGGCTCGCCCTCCATGAACCTGCTGGCCGGCGAAATCACCGGCACCGGGGCCATCACCACCGTCAAACTCGACAACGGCGGCACCGCCCGCTCCACCGTGCCCACGACCGACGCCGACAAGGGCCTGCGCGTCAACATCGGCGTCCGCCCCGAAGATCTGACCGCCGCCACGGCGGATTCCCTCTTCACGGGCGAGGTTGAAATCACCGAAGCTCTGGGCGAGGTGACGCTCCTCTACTTCAAACGCGCCACGGCCGAGGGCGCGCAACTCGTCGCCAAACTGCCCGGCATCCACACGGGCCTGCGCAAGACCACCGTCTCGCTGACGGCGCTTCCCGAAAAGGTCCATCTTTTCGCCAACGGGAAATCCTTGCTGTACCGCTAAGGAAAAAGGGGGCGAAAGCCCCCTTCAGTTCCTTTTATGGCTTATCTGCAAGCTGTTAGCGCGATTTTCTCGCGTGAAAGATGAAGCCCAGAAAGTTCAGCAACACCTGCGCGGCCAGAATGGCGGTCGTCCCGTCGCGGTCGTAATCGGGCGCCACCTCGACCAGATCGATTCCCACCACGTCATGCGCCTTGGCTGCCGCCTGCAAAATCTCCAGCACCTCGTAGTACAGGAACCCGCCGTGGCTCGGCGTGCCCGTTCCCGGCGCGATTGACGGGCAAAATCCGTCGATGTCGATGGTCACGTAAAGCCTTGCCCCTGCCGGAATGCGGGCCAGAACACCCTCGACCCCCAGCTTGCGCACCTGCCGCACCGACAGGATATCATCCCCCATCGCCCGCGCCGCATCGTAACCGTCCTTGCTGGTGGACGAGACATTGCGGATCCCCAGCGCGGTGATCCCCGTCACATAGTCCTTTTCCGCCGCCCGCCGCATCGGGTTGCCATGCCCGTGCCGCACCCCGTGGCGCACATCGACGAAATCCAGATGCGCGTCGATTTGCAGGATATGGATCGGCCCCTGGTCGTCAAAGGCGCGGATGCAGGGGATGTTGATCGAATGGTCCCCGCCGATGGTCACGGGCAGCGCCCCCGCCTTCAGGATCGCCCGCACGCCCTTTTCGATATTGGCATGGCTGGTTTCGGTGTCGGTATGCACGATATCGGCGTCCCCGATATCGACGATGCTCACCTCCGGCCCCAGATAGATCGCGTCATCCTCGTGGTCGTAAGCGCCCGCATGCCCGAACGAGAACAGCGTCGACGCCTCGCGCACCGCACGCGGGCCGAAACGCGCGCCCGACCGGAACTGCGTGCCAAAGTCGAAGGGCGCGCCCATCACCGCGATATCCGCGTCGATCCTGTCCCAGTCGCCCACATAGGGCCGCTTGCCAAAGGTCGAGATGCCGACGAAGGGCAGGTTCAACCGCCCGCTGTCATAGGTATTTCCGCTCATGCTGTATCCTGTTCTGATGCCGCCATGCTGTCGGCTTCCCTGCCAAAGGGCAAGAGGGCGGGAAGCAATTCCACCAGCCGATGCGCCGCCCCCGTGGGCGGATGCCCGGCATGATGCGCCAGAACCACCGGCTCGCTTCCCGCGTCCGAAATCGGCAGCGTCATCACCCGCTGCCCGTCATGGCTGTGCCGCGCAAGCGGCCGCGCATAGCTTATGCCCACGCCCAGACCGTTGGCCGCGAAGCTCCGCATCAACTCAAGGCTCGCCGTCCGGTGCGCGATGCGCGGGCTCAGCCCCGCCTGGCTGAACAGCCCGCGGATATGCCCGACCGACAGGCCCTGATCGGTCAGGATCAACGGCACTTCGGCCAGTTCGGCCAGAGTCACCGACCGCCGCCGCCGCAGCAGCGGATGGTCGATCGCCAGAACCGCATGGGGCACGACCCGCGTCAGCACCTGCCGCGCCACCTCTGTCCCAAGCCCGAGGTCCCATGTCAGCGCAAGGTCGATCCGTCCCAGCCGCAGCCCTTCGGTAATCGCCTCGAACCCCAGCACGGCGGGCTCCACGGCAATCCCCGTGCCCTCCAACCCGCGCAACACCCGCGCCAAAAGGGCAGGGGCCAGATCCTCGAAACAGGCAAGCCGCACAGGGGCCTGCACCACCGCCCCCGCCATCAGCCGCTCCATCGCGCCAAGCTGCGCCTGCGCCTCGGCCAGCCAGCCACGGCCAAAGGCCGTCGGCACCACCCGCCCACCGGCGCGCCGCTGGAACAGGGGTTGCCCCAAGGCCGCCTCAAGCTGCCCCAGCGCCACCGAAAGCGCCGGCTGCGAGACATGCAACGCCTCGGCCGCCGCCGTCACCCCGCCAAAGCGACCGACCGCGCAGGCATATTCGATCTGCCGCAAGGTGCCATTAATCATTGCTATGACCCATATCAGAACATATTATTTGAAACTATAAAGCCCCGCTGCCAGACAGGCCAGACCGAAGATAAGGGGCAAGTCATGGTCACCATAACCGATCAGATGGTCACGGATTTCCAGCGCGACGGCGCGGTCCTGATCAAGGGCCTTTGGGCCGATTGGGTCGAAACCCTGCGCGAGGGTGTCGCCCGCAACATGGCCGAACCGGGGCCCTACGCGGCCGAGAACCTCAAACCCGGCGAGGGCGGGCGTTTCTTCGACGATTACTGCAACTGGAACCGCATCCCCGAATTCGAACGCGTGATCCGCGAGTCGCAGGTGGCCGATGTGGCCGCGCGCCTCATGTCGTCGCGCCGCGTGCAGCTGTTCCACGACCACGTTCTGGTCAAAGAGCCGGGCACCTCGAAACCCACGCCCTGGCATCAGGACGGCCCCTATTACTTCGTCGCGGGCCGCCAGACCGTCAGCTTCTGGTCGCCGCTCGATCCCGTGCGCGAAGCCTCGCTGCGCTGTGTCGCAGGCTCGCACCGCTGGGAGAAAGAGGTGCTTCCCACCCGCTGGCTGGCCGAGACGAGCTTCTATCCCGACAGCGACAAATACATGCCCGTGCCGGACCCCGACGCCGAAGGCATGCGCGTGCTGGAATGGGAGATGGAGCCGGGCGATGCCGTGGCCTTCGATTACCTGACGCTGCATGGCGCGCGCGGAAACGAGACCGCCCAGCGCCGCCGCGCCTTTTCGCTGCGGTTGGTGGGCGATGATGCGCGCTATGTCGAACGCCCCGGCCGCACCTCGCCCCCCTATCCGGGACACGAGATGCAGGCAGGCCAGACCCTGCGGGAAGACTGGTTCCCCGTGCTGCGCGGCTAAGCGTTTCCTGACGCAGGAAACGCGACGCATTCTGCACGCAGAATGCGGTCCCACGCGGGGCAGCCGTTTTCTGCGTGCAGAAAACGTTGCGAATTCTGCGTCAGAATTCGCAGCCCGCCTGCGACCCGATGCCCCTTTCGCTTCCCGCGCCAATCCCTATCGTGGCGGGACGCAGAAGGAGACGTCATGGAACCCGCCCGCCACCGACCCAAGATGTTCCCCCCGCCGGAATTCCCGCCGCGCAAGCCGCGCCGCTTTGCCCGCACGCCCCCCGCGATCTTTCCGCCGATCCTCGGCCTGCTCGGTCTTGGCCTTGCCCTGCGGCGCGGCTTCGCGGCGCTGTCGCTTCCGGCCGAAATCGCGGACCTTCTGCTTGGCATGGCTGCGATGCTCTGGGCCTTTGCCCTGTTCGCCTATCTTGCCAAATGCGCGCAAAGGGCAGGGGTCGTGGCGCAGGATCTGCGCGTGCTGCCCGGCCGCAACGGCCTTGCCACCGCCACGATGGGCGGCATGGCGGTCGCCGCGGCGCTGGTTCCCGTGGCGCCGGCTCTGGCCTTTGCGCTGCTGGTCGCCGCGCTGGCCGCGCATCTGGCGCTGGCAATTACGGTCACAGCCCTTTTCCTGCGGCTGCCCGCCGCTGCCCGCCCGGTCGATCCGGGCTGGCATCTGGTCTATGTCGGGGCCATCGTCGGCGGACTGGCCGCCGAACCGCTTGGCCTGCACGGCCTGTCCGATGCGCTTTTCGGCCTGTCGCTGACTGCGGCGGTCCTGATCTGGGTCGCCTCGGCCCTGCAATTCGCCAAGGCGACACCTCCGGCACCGCTGCGCCCCTTGCTCGCCATCCACCTGTCGCCCGCGGCGCTTTTGTCCACGACCGCAACGGTCAACGGCTGGCCCATGCTGGCGCTGGCCTTCGCGGCCTTCGGAACGGCGCTGCTGGTGGCGCTTCTGTCGCAGGCGCGCTGGATCACGGCGGCAGGGTTTTCGCCGATGTGGGGGGCCTTCACCTTTCCGCTCGCGGCCTTTTCCGCCGCACTTCTTGCGCTGAAAGGGCCCTTTGCCTTGGGCGGCCTTTTCCTGCTTGCGGTGGCAACCCTTGCCATCCCCGCCATCGCGTGGCGCATCTTCACCCTCTGGGGGGCGGGCACCCTTGCCGCCAAGACCAACGCGGCCGAAGCCTAGGGCGCCCGATTTTTCGCAGAAAAATCGCCGCTTACGGGATGATCCGCGTGTATTTCACCCCGGCGAGCGTTGCCCCCGCGATCAGCCCCTGCTGGCCAAAGACAAAGGGAATGACCGGATCCAGCTCGGTCGTCTCCTTGCCGATGCTGGCGCCCTGTTCCGGCGTCGCATAGCGCAGATCGCCCGATGCCGCCCAGCCCGACCCGCGCCGGAACTCGGCCAAGGCTTCGTCGGTCATGAAGAACAGCGCATGCGCATATTGCTGCGCCCCGATCTGCAACCCGATGCTGGCCTTGGTGGCCGAATAGTAATCCACCGTCACATCGCGGATGCGCAACGCACCGCGCCCATAGGCCCCGCCATAGATGAAGCCCGCCTCGGTCACGAGCGGCATGTAAAGCACGCCCGCCGCCCGCTGCGACAACTCGCGCGTGCCGGGATAGCGCCCGAACAGATAGTCGCGCGTCGCGTCGACCCGCGCGTCGATCTGCCCCGCGCCGTTCGACCCCACGCCATTGGCGCAAGCCGCCGTCAGCAGCACCGCCGCGCCCGCACCGCCCAGCAAAGCCCTGCGTGTCACATGTTCCATCGTTCCGCCCTCTCCTGCCTCATTCGGGGCTCTCGTGCCGGCCCCGCTCGTTGCGCCAAGATTAACCTCTTTGCGCGGGCCTGTCATGCCCCGCCATCGCCTCAGGCAAAGCCCCGCCGATCACGTTGCAGGCACCCGCAGGGGCACCCGCAACCGTCAAAAGCGCCCGCGCCCTATCCCCAGACCCATCCCGCGCGCAGCTTTTTCGCCACGGCGGGGGCGAAATAGGTCAGCACCCCGTCGCATCCTGCCCGCTTGAACCCCATCAGGCTTTCCATCATCGCCTTCTCGCCGTCGATCCAGCCGCGCTCGGCCGCGCCCGTGATCATCGCGTATTCGCCCGACACCTGATAGGCATAGGTCGGCGCGCCAAAGGCGTCCTTCACCCGCCGGCAGATATCGAGATAGGGCATCCCCGGCTTGACCATGACCATGTCCGCCCCCTCGCGCAGGTCACGCTCGACCAGCCGCAGGGCTTCGTCGCCATTGGCGGGGTTCATCTGATAGGTTTTCTTGTCGCCCTTAAGCGCGCCCGAAGCCCCCACCGCATCGCGGAACGGCCCGTAAAAGGCGCTCGCGTATTTCGCCGCATAGGACAGGATCGCCACATCCCTGTGCCCCGCCGCCTCGAGCGCCTGCCGCATCGCGCCGATCCGCCCGTCCATCATATCCGAAGGGCCAAGGATATCGGCCCCGCAGTCGGCCTGCACCAGCGCCATCCGCACAAGGCATTCGATCGTCTCATCGTTCAGGATCACCCCGTCGCGCACCAGCCCGTCATGGCCGTTGGCGTTATAGGGGTCCAGCGCGATATCGGTCATCACCGCAATCTCGGGCACCGCCGCCTTGATCGCGCGGATCGCCTTGTTGGCCAGATTGTCGGGGTTCCACGCTTCCTCGCAGCCTTCGGTTTTCAGCGCGGGGTCGGTATAGGGAAACAGGCAAATGGCCGGAATGCCCAGCGCCGCCGCCTCCTCGGCCGCCTTCACCACCAGATCGACCGACAGCCGCTCGACCCCCGGCATCGAATGGATCGGCTCGCGCATGCCCACCCCGTCGCGCACGAACACCGGCCAGATCAGGTCACCGGTCGAGATCACCGTCTCTTGCGCAAGCGCACGCAGGGCAGGGCTGCGCCGCAACCGGCGAAAGCGTGTCATCGGGGTCGGGGCGGCGATGGGGCGCAAGGGCGGTTCCTCTCTCGGGTTGCAGGGGCTTGCGATATTGCTCTCTGACTGCCAGAGAAGAGGTCGCGCCTCAAGCCATGTCGCAACAAAGCGCGGGCTCGGGTCGGGAAACCGGCGGAGAATGCTTTGCAGTGGTATGACAAGATCTTCGAACTCATCGACCTGCGGTCGTTCTCGAACCTGTGGTATTGGCTCGGTCTCTCGATTTTCTGGTCCACCGTCGGCCATTGGGTGCTGGGCGTCCCCCATGACATGATCCGCCGCGCCGAGAACCGCGACGATCCCCACGCCTTGCACGATGTCGAGGCGCTCGCCGCCATCTACGTCCGCCGCCTTCTCTTCATCACCCGCACCGCCGGGGTCTGGCTCGTCGCGGGCCTGTCCTTCGTCCTCAGCGGGCTCGGGCTTCTGGCCGTGGCCTACCGTGTCGAATTCGCGCAGGCCCTGCTGTGCCTGCTTCTTCCCGCAACGGTGATTTTCCTGCTGACCCTGCGCACCGCCCGCCTGATCGAGGCGGGCGACACCCACGGCCCCGCGCTGCTGCGCCGCCTGCGCCGGCACCGCATGGTCGTGCAGATCATGGGCATGGTCGCGATCTTCCTGACGGCGGTTTTCGGCATGTATCAGAACATGCTGATCGGGGTTTACGGCTAAGCCCGCTTGACCCTGCCGCCGCGGCGGTTAAGTCAGGCGCCATGACAGCATCCCGCATTCTCCTCGGTGGCGCGCCCGAAGGCTTCGACGCGCGTCTGCTCGCCCGCGAACTGGCCAAGGGCCAGCCCCTCATCCACATCGCCCGCGATGACAAACGGGCCGAGGCGATGCGTGCCGCGCTGGCCGTCATGGCGCCCGGTGCCGTGGTGCTGGACCTGCCCGCATGGGATTGCCTGCCTTACGACCGCGTCTCGCCCAACCCCGATATCTCGGCCCGCCGCATGTCGACCCTTGCGGCCCTTGCCGAAGGGGTGCGCGGCCCCTTCATCCTGCTCACCACGCTGTCCGCCGCCACCCAGCGCCTGCCCACCCGCGCGGTGATCCGTGACGCCGCCTTTTCCGCCCGCGTGGGCGACAGGGTCGACGAGGCGCGTCTCAAGACCTTCCTTGTCCGCATGGGCTTCTCGCCCTCGTCCACCGTGGCCGAACCGGGCGATTACGCGCTGCGCGGCGGCATCATCGACATCTGGCCCCCGGGCAGCCGCACGCCGATCCGGCTCGATTTCTTCGGTGACGTGCTCGACGGCGCGCGCCGCTTCGACCCCGAAACCCAGCGCACGACCGAGAAACTCTCCTCCATCGATTTCGCCCCCATGTCCGAGGTCATTCTCGACGAGGCCGCGATCACCCGCTTCCGCCAGACCTACCGCATCGAATTCGGCGCCGCCGGCACCGACGACCCGCTGTATGAGGCGGTAAGCGCGGGCCGCAAGCATCAGGGGATGGAGCATTGGCTGCCCTTCTTCCATGACCGGCTCGAAACGCTCTTCGACTATCTCCCCGATGCCACCGTCATGCTCGACGACCAGCTGACACCCGCCCGCCTCTCGCGCTGGGAGGGGATCGAAGACCAGTATGACGCGCGGCGCGAGGCGCTGACCGCCCGTGGCCGGCTCGATTCCGTCTACAAACCCTGCGCCCCCGGCCTTCTCTACCTCGACGACGCGGCATGGGAGGCCGCAATCGCCCCCCACCGCGTCATCCAGCTTTCGCCCAACCCGCAGGCCCCCGGTCCCGGCGTGCTTGATGCGGGCGGTCGCATGGGCCGCAACTTCGCGCCCGAACGCCAGCAGGAAAGCCTTAGTCTTTTCGGTGCTTTGGCCGATCACGTGAAAGCATTGCTTCAAGATGGCAACGTGGTCATCGCCTCATGGTCCGAAGGCGCGCGCGAACGTCTTGAGGGGTTGCTCAAAGATCAGGGCGTAACTGGCCTGAAACACGCCAAAGATTTCCGCGACATCCCCGAAGGCAAAGGCGCGCTCTACCTCATGGTCTGGGCGCTTGACGCAGGCTTCACCGCACCGGGCCTTGCCGTCGTCTCGGAACAGGATGTTCTGGGCGACCGCCTCGTCGGCAAACCCAAACGCCGCCGCAAGGCCGAGAATTTCCTGCGCGACGCCGACACCCTGACCCCCGGCGATCTGGTCGTCCATGTCGAACACGGCGTCGGACGCTACCTCGGTCTGGAAACCATCACCGCCCTCGGCGCGCCCCATGCCTGCGTATCGCTCGAATATGCCGAAGGCGCGAAACTCTACCTTCCGGTCGAGAATATCGAACTGCTGTCGCGCTACGGCCATGAAGAGGGGCTGCTTGACCGTCTGGGCGGCGGTGCATGGCAGGCCAAGAAGGCCAAGCTCAAGGAACGCATCCGCGAAATCGCCGACCGCCTCATGCGCATCGCCGCCGAACGCGCCCTGCGCCACGCCCCGATCCTCGAGGCCCCCCATTCGATGTGGGAGGCTTTCGCCGCCCGCTTTCCCTATACCGAAACCGACGACCAGCTTTCCGCCATCGCCGATGTCGTGGCCGATCTCGAATCCGGCCGCCCGATGGACCGCCTCATCGTCGGCGACGTCGGCTTCGGCAAGACCGAGGTGGCGATGCGCGCCGCCTTCGTCGCGGCCCTTGCCGGCATGCAGGTCGCGGTGATCTGCCCGACCACGCTTCTGGCCCGCCAGCACTACCGCAGCTTTGCCGAGCGCTTCCGCGGCTTTCCCATCAACATCCGCCCGCTGTCGCGCTTCGTCGGCACCAAAGAGGCCAACGCCACCCGCGAGGGGCTGGCCGACGGGTCGGTCGACATCTGCGTCGGCACCCACGCCCTTCTGGCCAAGGGCATCCGCTTCAAATCGCTGGGCCTTCTCATCATCGACGAAGAACAGCACTTCGGCGTCACCCACAAGGAACGCCTCAAAGAGATGCGCTCCGAAATCCACGTGCTGACGCTGACCGCCACGCCCATCCCGCGCACCCTGCAACTCTCGCTCACCGGCGTGCGCGATCTTTCGATCATCGCCACCCCGCCCGTCGACCGCCTCGCCATACGCACCTATATTTCCGAATTCGACAGCATCACCCTGCGCGAGGCGCTCTTGCGCGAACGGTTCCGCGGCGGCCAATCCTTCATCGTCGTCCCCCGCATCGCCGACCTGCCCGAGATCGAGGATTTCCTGCGCACCCATGTTCCCGAATGCTCTTACGTCATCGCCCACGGCCAGCTTGCCGCGGGCGACCTCGACGAGCGGATGAACGAATTCTACGACGGCAAATACGATGTGCTTCTGTCCACGACCATCGTGGAATCCGGCCTCGACATCCCGACCGCCAACACAATGATCATCCACCGCGCCGACATGTTCGGCCTGTCGCAACTCTACCAGATCCGTGGCCGCGTCGGCCGCTCAAAGACCCGCGCCTATTGCTTCCTGACCACCAAGCCCCGCGCCCCCCTGACACCGCAGGCCATGAAACGCCTGCGCCTTCTGGGCGGTCTCGACAGCCTTGGCGCAGGTTTCAACCTCGCCTCGCACGACCTCGACCTGCGCGGGGCAGGCAACCTCTTGGGCGAGGAACAGTCCGGCCACATCAAGGAAGTCGGCTACGAACTCTATCAACAGATGCTCGAGGACACGATCGCCAAGATCAAATCGGGCGAGTTGTCGGGCCTCACCCCGCTCGATGACCAATGGGCGCCGCAGATCAACCTCGGCGTGCCGGTCCTCATTCCCGAAGATTACGTGACCGACCTCGACGTGCGTCTGGGCCTCTACCGCCGACTCTCCAGCCTGCAAACCAAGGTCGAACTCGAAGGCTTCGCCGCCGAACTCATCGACCGTTTCGGCGCCCTCCCGCGCGAGGTGAACACGCTGCTCCTCATCGTCCGCATCAAGTCGATGTGCAAACGCGCAGGGATAAGCCGGCTCGACGCGGGGCCAAAGGGGGCAACGGTGCAATTCCACAACGACAAATTCGCCAACCCCGCAGGGCTGGTCGATTTCATCAAGGCCGATCCCGCCGCCCGCGTGGCGGGCAACAAGATCGTCATGCAACGCGACTGGAAAACCGAAAGCGACCGCATCAAGGGCGCCTTCGCCATCGCCCGCGATCTGGCGGAAAAGGTGGTCAGGCCCAAGGAAAAGGCCTGACCCAGCGCTTAACGTGACCCCGCGCTTAACGTGACCCCGCGCTTAACGTGACCCCGCGCTTAACGTGACCCCGCGCTCAACGCTTGGGCAGCACCCGCATCAGGCCAAGACAGACGATCCCGAAACACAGCACCCCGATCATCAAGGGCAGGGGCGAGCCGTCAAAGGCAAGCCCCACCGGCACCGCCAGCACGACCGACAGCACCGTCGAAATCGCCCCGATCACGCTCGACGCCATCCCTGCCTGATGCCCCACCGGCTCCATCGCCAGCGCGTTCAGGTTGCCCATCGTCAGCCCGGTGACGAAAAAGACCGAAATCGTCCAGACCAGATGCGCCCAGAAGGCCGCAGCCTCGGGCCACAGACCAAAGGCCCAGGCCGCCGTCATCGCGGCGGTGAACAGCGTATGGGCCAGAAGCGCCCGCCCGATCATCCCCCGCATCCCGATCCGCATCACCAGCCGCGCATTCAGGAACGACGCCGTCCCCGACATCAGCGCGATCAGCGCAAACCACATCGGAAATTCCGAAGCCCGCCCGAAGGTCACATCGAAGATCGGCTGCGTGGCCGACAGCGTGGCGAAGAGCCCCGCCAGAAACAGCGTCTGCATCGCCGTCGACACCACCACCACCCGATGCGACAGCACCATCCTCAGCGCCTCCCACAGCGCTGCGGCCTGCAGCGGGCGGCGGTCCTCGGGGTGGATCGTCTCGGCCTGCCGCAGCCCCAGCCACAGGCAGGACACCAGCGAGAACAGCAAAAAGCCAAGGAACACCGCCCGCCACCCCGCCAGCGCGATGATCCCCGCGCCGATGAACGGGGCCACCGCCGGCACCAGCATGAAGACCATCATGGCAAAGGACATGATCCGCGCCATCTCGCGCCCCTTGTGCAGGTCGCGCACCAGCGCCAGCGACACCACGCGCGGCCCGGCAGCCCCCAGCCCCTGCACCACCCGCGCCAGCAGCACGGTTTCCAGCGTCGGCGCGAAATAGGCCGCCACGGCCGCCAGACAGTACAGCACCGCCCCCGCCATGATCACCGGCTTGCGCCCGAACGTATCCGACAGCGGCCCCGCGAACAGCGTGCCCAGCCCCATCCCGAAAACGAACGAGGTCAGGATCAGCTGCGCCGCATTCGGCGCATCCGGCGTCAGTTCCCGCGCGATCTGGGGCAGGGCGGGCAACATGGAGTCGATGGAAAAGGCGATGGTGGCGAAAAGCATCGCGATCATCGCGATGAATTCGGTCTGCCCCAGACGGGGAACGTCGGGGCGTTGCTGGGCGGGGCGCAGGGCGGTCATGTCGGTCATCCGCGCGCCATAGCACAGGGCCTGACCCGCCACCATGCGCGGCAATGCACAAAGACCCCGCCGCCTGCGCCCAATCGGCCCCGCTTCCTCTTGCCCCAAATATCCTCGGGGGGTGAGGGCCGGAACGGCCCGAGGGGGGCAGACAGCCCCCCTTGTCTCCGGCGGCCCCAGCCCGCCGTCGTCAGCCCGCCGTCGTCAGCCCGCCGTCGTCAGCCCGCCGTCGATGTCAACTCGTCGATCACGCCCTGCCACAATTGCACGGGCTGCGCGCCCGAAACCACATATTGCTGCGCGATCAGAAAGGTCGGCACCGCCGAAACCCCCTTCGACCGCGCGTCCTGGTCCCGCGCCAGCAGATCGTCGCGGTCCGCATCCGTCGCGAGCAGCCGCGCCACGGCTGCGGCTTCCATGCCGACCTCTCCGGCGATCCGCGCAAGTGTCGCTGCATCGCCCACATTCTCGCCCTCGCGCCAATGCGCGCGGAACAGGCGCGACACCATCGCGTTCTGCTTGCCCTCGATCCCCGCCCAGTGGATCAGCCGGTGCGCGTCCATCGTGTTGGGCAGATGGGCCACCTTCTCGATCTCCATCTCGGCCCCCGCCTCGCGCGCCGCCTTGGCCACGTTCTGCATCATCGAAAGCGCCCGCTCGCGCCCGCCGAATTTCTGGGCCAGATACTCCACATGCCCCACACCCGCAGGCGGCATGTCGGGGTTCAGCTGGAACGGATGCCATTCGATGCGGAACGGATGCGCCGCACGGCTTTCGAGCGCGCGGTCCAGATGGGTCTTGCCGATGTAGCACCACGGGCAGACGATGTCGGAAAAGATGTCCAGTCGGATCACGGCCTGCCCCTTTCGGCATAAAGCGCCACAAGGGCGCGTCGGTTCAGCTTGTTGTTGGCATTGCGCGGCAGGGCGTCAAGCCGGACCCACAGGCGCGGCTGCTTCCAGCGGGCCAGCCGTTCCTCGGCGCGGGCCTGCATCTCGGCCTCGCTGGCATCGCCCACATAGAAGCCGCCGATCACCCGCACCCCGGCCTTGACCTCGATCTCGGTCACGGCCACCTCGGCCAGCCCTGCAAAGGCCGCCTCCACTTCCAGCGGCGAGACACGGTAGCCGCCCGCATTCATCATCTCGTCACCGCGCCCCAGATAGGTGATCGCCCCGTCCGGCGCCATCCGCACCATGTCGCCGGTCACGAACCACTCGCCCCGATAGCGCGCCGCCGTGGCCGCCTCGTCGCCCAGATAGCCCAGCATCAAACCGGGGTCTGACCGGTGGACCGCCAGCACCCCCGCGCCCTCCTCGGCATCAAGCACCGTCACCCGCCGACCGTCCTGCGCATATCCCGCAGCTCCCTCGGGGGCGGGGCGGCGCGGTGATGCCGAAACAAAGGTCGAACATTCCGACATGCCAAGCGCCTCGTAAACGCCGGTTCCGGTCTTTTCATGCCAGTCGCGGGCCAGTGCCGCGGGCATCGCCTCTCCTGCCACCAGCGCATGGCGCAGCTTGGGCAGGGGGGGCAGGGGCGCGCGCAACATCTGCCGCACCACGCCGGGGGCTGCGGCAAAGATCGTCGCGTCGAACCGCTTCAACAGCAGCGGCAAGGCCTCGACCTTCACCCCCGCCGCAGGGATCAGCGCGGTGGCCCCCAGCGTCCAGGGGTCCATCAGCCCCGTGCCCAGCGTATAGGTCCAGTTCATCGCGCCCGCATGCAGCAGCCGGTCGCTTTCCCCCAGCCCCTCCCAGCCCTGATGCATCATCCCCCGCGCCCAGATCGCCCGATGCGCATGGCCGACCGCCATCGCCCGCCCGCTGGTGCCGCTGGTAAAGACGGCATAGGCCAGCCGCTCCGGATCGCCCATCGCCCAGTCGCAGGGCGGCAGCGCCTCCCATTGCGCCAGCCTCTCGGCCATCACCACCGCGCAAGGCAGCGGATCGGGCAGCGCCACGCCCGCATCGGCCACGATCAGCTTCGGCCCGATCACCGCCGCCATCCGCCCGATTTCGGCGGTGGTCAGGGCGGCATTCGTCGGCACCGGCACCAGCCCCGCCGCGATCGCCCCCAGAAACAGCACCGGAAAGGCCACGCCATTGCCCAGCCGCATCAGCACGCGGTCCCCCGGTTCCAGCCCCAGCGCCAGAAGCCCCGTGCCGCATCCGCGCACCGCCGCTTCCAGCCGGGCATAGCTCCAGCGTTCGGCCCCCGTGGGCGTCACGATCTGCAAGGCCGACTTGTCGGGCAATCGCGCTGCAGACGCTGCCAGCACATGATGGGCAAGGTTGAAGGGCGCGGGGCAGGGGGGCCAGATATCCATGCCCCTGTTCTAACCACCGTAACCAAGGTTGCAAGGCGGCCCGCACCCCTGTAATCGCTCTGCATGGCTGGTAGCGATCCAAAATCTATGATCCGCATCGCCCGCGAAAGCGGTGCCGATACCCCTGTCGCCCCCCTCAACCTGGGCGAACGGGTCCGCGAATTGCGCAAGGCGCGCGGCTGGACGCTGGAACAGGCCGCAGGACAGGCCGGTCTCGCCCGCTCGACCCTCTCGAAAATCGAAAACGGCCAGATGTCGCCCACCTACGAGGCGCTCAAGAAACTGGCCGAAGGCCTGTCCATCACCGTGCCCCAGCTTTTCACCCCGCCGTCCAAGGCGCAGGTTTCCGGCCGCATGACCACGACCAAGGCGGGCGAGGGGCAGGGCCACGCCACCGCCACTTACGAACACGAACTCCTCGCCGCGCAGATGACGCGCAAGCAGATGCTGCCCTACCGCGCCCGCATCCGCGCCCGCGACATCGACGAATTCAACGGCTGGGTCCGCCACGATGGCGAGGAATTTCTCTATGTCCTCACCGGCGTCATCCGCCTTTACAGCGAATTCTACGAACCCGTAGACCTGCGCCGCGGCGACAGCGCCTATTACGATGCCAGCATGGGCCATAACGTCATCAGCCTGTCCGACGAGGATGCGACCATCCTCTGGGTCACCTCGCTGGTCTAGGCAGCAGGCCGCCCGCCCCCCCACACATGCATCAGACACGCCTGCCTTGCGGCGCGACCGCTATCCGGCCGAGTAGGGATATGTCGAAAGTATCTATGGATTGCAGACCCCGTTCCGACGAATGTGGCCTACCACTCCGCCCGAAAGCCTGCACGTGCATAGACTCGCCTCGCGCTATCTCATTCCTGCCGCCCTCGTGATGCTCGCCTACGGTCTGGCGATGGTCGCGACCTTTGCGCTTCTCATGCCGCTGCAACTGAAAGTCCTGCCCGAATATGCCAATCACGCCAGCCTTCTGTTCCTGCCCCACGGGGTGCGGGTTCTGACGGCGTGGCTCTACCGCTGGCGCTCGGTCATCCTGCTGCTTCCCGCCTCGCTGGCAGGTCATGTCTATCTTGACGGGTTCGACTTCGCGCTTTCCGAACTCCTCGCCTCTCTGGCCGGGGTCGTCTGCGCCGTCATGGTGTTCGAGGCGCTCTTGCGCCTCGGCGTCGATCTTTATCCCGCCAAGGGCAAGCGCGTGCATTGGCTCGAACTGGCGCTGGTCGGCGGCCTTGCCTCGATCATCAACGGGATCGGCACGGCCCTGTTTTACGGCAACGACCTTACCACCGCATCGGCGCGGTTCCTGGGCGATGTCACCGGCGTCGTGGCGTCCCTGTTCCTGCTGGTGGTCTTTGTCCGCTTTGCCGAAAGGCTGGCCCGGGCCTGACCGGCTTTTGCCACGGCAGGCGAACGGGGGCCGGACGCAACGGTCCGGCCCGCGTCGTCAGCGGTTGAACCACCCCTGAACCGTGTTGGCACCGGCAGAGATATCCTGCCCCGCGCCGGAAACCGTGTTGCAGCCCGCAAGGACCACAGCCACCACACCCAAAATCAGCAGCTTGCGCATCACGCCCTCATTCCTGATACCACCAGACATCCGGCTGGAACCCCGGCCAATCGCCATAGATCGGCAAACGGTCGGGATGGTGCAAGCCCTTGGCATAGGCCAAGCGCGACACATCCGAATACCAGATGGGTATAACGTAGCGCCCCGTGGTCAAGACACGATCCAGTGCTTCGACATGGTCGCGGAACTCGGCCGGATCGGCGGCAGCCAGCAGCCCCGCGATCAGCGCCTCGGCGGCGGGCGAATTCATCCCCATCCAGTTGCGCGATCCCGGCTCGGTCACACCCGCCGACCCCCAATACAGGGTCTGCTCGTTCCCCGGCGACAGCGAAAGCGACCGGACGTAATGCGTCATGTCGAAATCGTAATTCGTCGTCCGTTCCTTGTATTGCGCCGAATCCACCGTGGTCACCCGCGCGTCGATCCCCAGCCGCTTCAACGCCTCGACATAGATCGTCGCGGCGTTGATGATGTCATCGGCCCCGTTGGTGATCAGGATCTCAAAGGCAAAAGGCTCGCCCTTGGCGTTCTTCAGCGCACCGTCCTGCACCGTCCATCCGGCCTCTTCCAGCAGCTTCGCCGCCGCGCGCACGTTCTTGCGGTTGGCCTCGCTCCCGTCCGAAACCGGCAGGCTGTAGCCTTCCAGCGCACCGGGCAAAAGCTGGTCCTTGAACGGGGCCAGCAATTCCGCGACCCGCCCTTCGGCAGGCGCACCCGCCTGCATCCCCAGCGTCGAATTGGCGAAATAGGATGTGATGCGCGGCGGAATGCCCCCGTTCAGCGTCTTGTTCACCAGCTCGAAGTTGAACGCATAGGTCAGCGCCTCGCGCACCCGCCAATCCGCAAACATCGGCTTGCGCGTGTTGAACACGAACCCCTCGATCCCCGAGGGCCGCTTGTGCGGGATGACCTCCTTGACCACGCTGCCTTCGGTCACGGCGGGGAAGGTATAGTTCTGCTCCCACTTCACCGGATTGGTCTCGCGCCAGCTGGTGATGTCGCCCGCCTTGAACGCCTCGAACACAACGCCCGCGTCCCCGAAATACTCGTAGCGGATTTCGTCGAGGTTATAGAGCCCGCGGTTGAACGGCAGGTCGCGGCCCCACCAGTCGGGATTGCGCCTGTAGCTGATCGACTTGCCCGGATCGACCGCGTCCACCACATAAGGCCCCGACCCGATGGGCGCTTCAAGCGTCGAGGCGGTGAAATCCTTCCCCTCCCACTGCGCCTTTTTCAAAACGGGGCGCAGGCCGAGGATCAGCGGCAACTCGCGGTCCTCGGTGTTGAAGGTGAACTTGACCGACCGCTCGCCCGTCTGTTCCGTCTTGGCGATCTTCTTCCATGCTGCGGCATAGCGCGGCTGCCCCAGCGTGCCGAGCGTCTCGAAAGACCAGATCACATCCTCGACCGTCACGGGGCTGCCGTCCGAGAATCGGGCCGCAGGATTGAGCGTGAATTCCACGTAACTCCGCGCGGCATCGGTGCGAATCGATTCTGCCAAAAGCCCGTAAAGCGTGAAGGGTTCGTCGATCGACCGGCCCATCAGCGTCTCGACCGTGTAGCCGGTGATCCCGCTCGGCGCGATGCCGTTCACGATGAACGGGTTGAGCGAATCGAAACCACCGCTTTCCCCGAAGATGATCTTCCCGCCCTTGGGTGCATCGGGGTTGGCATAGGGCAAAGACACAAAATCAGGGGGAAGGGCAGGGGCGCCATACATAGCTATGCCATGAGTCGGCACCACCTCCTCGGCCCGAAGCGCCGCCTCGGGCATCCAGATTGCGAAAGCTACGGCAGCACCACGCAATGCCTGCAAAACAACGTGTCTCATACTGGCAACAATCCTCCACGGTCTTTCCTGCTTGGGGGCAAGCCTAAGCCCGCATCCCAGCAGTTTCAAACTTTTAACTTGGCCCCCGCGATCAGGCGGCGTATATAAGACCCACTGCTCGATAGGTTTCTTGCCTGTATGAAACCTGCCTCAATAACTGAACGCCGGCCTTGTGCCGGCGTTTTTTTCTGCCCGATGCGCATCCGTCGCGGGCCTTCCCTGCCGAAAAATCACGCGATCCGCGAATCCGCAGCGCTGGATTTCGCACCCGCAGCATGCCATCCTGCCGCAAAGCAGCATGAAGCGGGAGCGTCAGATGATCCTCAAGGGAAAGACCGCCATCGTCACCGGCTCGAACTCGGGCATCGGTCTCGGCGTGGCCGAGGAACTGGCGCGGGCAGGGGCAGACATCGTCCTGAACAGCTTCACCGACCGCCCCGAAGACCACGCGCTCGCCGCCCGCATCGGCTCGAACTTCGGCATCAAGGCGCGCTACATCGCCGCCGACATGTCGCGCGGCGACGCGTGCCGCGCCCTGGTCGAACGGGCAGGGGGCTGCGACATCCTCGTGAACAACGCCGGCATCCAGTTCGTCGCCCCGGTCGATGAATTCCCGGCCGAGAAATGGGACCAGATCATCGCGATCAACCTCTCGTCCGCCTTCCACACCTCGGCGGCGGCGCTTCCCTTCATGCGCCAGCGCGGCTGGGGCCGCATCGTCAACATCGCCTCGGCCCACGGCCTGACGGCAAGCCCGTTCAAATCGGCCTATATCGCCGCCAAGCATGGCGTGGTCGGGCTGTCCAAGACCGTCGCACTCGAAACCGCGGGGCAGGGCATCACCTGCAACGCCATCTGCCCCGGCTACGTCCTGACCCCCCTCGTCGAGGCGCAGATTCCCGACCAGATGAAGGTCCACAACATGGACCGCGAAACGGTGATCCGCGAGGTGATGCTGCAACGCCAGCCCTCGCGCCAATTCGCCACCACCGAACAGATCGGCGGCACGACCCTATTCCTCTGCTCGCCCGCCGCCGACCAGATCACCGGCACCACGATCAGCGTCGACGGCGGCTGGACGGCGCTCTAGCAAAGTCTGACGTCCGGGCCCGCACCGGACTCTGGCGCAAACTCCGGCGGCCAGCCCCGCGCCCCCGATTTCTGCACCAGAAATCGTCGCGGAATTTGCGTCAAATTCTGCTTACTTCGCCAGCAACGGCTCTTTATGCGCCGGATAGACCAGCCCGCCCGAGACGATCAGCTTGGCCGCCTCGTCCGGCTTCATGTCCAGCATCACCACATCCGCCGCCGGCACGTAAAGCAGCATCCCCGACGTCAGCGGCGTCAGCGCCACGAAGACCGCGATCATCTCCTCGCCCTGCGGCAGCTTCATCGCGATCTCGCCGCGCGGCTTGCTCGCCACCAGCCCGACCGCCCATGTCCCCTCTTGCGGAAAGCGGATCAGGCAGGTCCGGTCAAAGCTCTTTTCCTTCTGGCTGAACACGGTTTCCGCGATCTGCTTGAAGCCGCCATAGACCGACCGCACCACCGGAACGCGGTCGACCAGCGCCTCGGCCTGCCGCACCAGCGACCGCCCGATCAGCCCCCGCGCCATCCAGCCGATGATGACGGTAAAGACCAGAAACACCGCGACGCCCACACCGCGCAGCGGAAAGGTCGCCTCGGGTCCGAAGATCCGGTGGACGATGGCCTCGGGCTGATAGGCCGCCGGAATCAGCGGCAGAATCCAGCCATCAAGCCACCCTATCGCCGACCATGTCAGCCATAGCGTAAGCCCGACAGGCAGAACCACCACCAGCCCCGTCAGGAAACTCGTCCTCAGCCCTGCAAGGAAACCCCGCTTCGGCCCCGTATTCACTGTCATCTGCGCGCCTTTTCCATTCCGCCCAATCTATGAAGCGGAACCGCGCCGCACAATCACCCTTTGGAGAGCGCCGCCGCGATCCTTGCGCCCAGACGCGCATTGTTCAGCACAAGGGCGATATTGGCCGCCAGCGACCGCCCTTCGGTCAGCTCGAAGATGCGTCCCAGCAGAAAGGGCGTCACCGCCTTCGCGGCGATCCCCTTGGCAGCGGCCTCGGCCAGCGCCGCCTCGATCACGGGCATGATCTCGCCCCGCGCGATCTCGTCACCCGCCGGAATCGGATTGGCCACCAATTGCCCGCCCGGCAGGCCAAGCCTTCCCCGCATCCGGTGCGCGGCGGCAATCGCTTCGGCACTGTCCATCCGCAAGGGCGCCTTCAACCCCGATGACCGCGACCAGAAGGCGGGAAAATCGTCTTGCCCGTAGGCGATCACCGGCACACCCGCCGTTTCCAGATATTCCAGCGTCTTGGGCAGGTCGAGAATCGCCTTCGCCCCTGCGGCCACCACCGTCACGGCCGTCTGCGCCAGTTCCGCCAGATCGGCGGAGATGTCGAAACTCGTCTCGGCCCCGCGATGCACCCCGCCGATGCCACCCGTGGCAAAGACCGAAATCCCCGCCAGCCGCGCGCAGATCATCGTGGCCGCGACCGTCGTGGCCCCCGTTCCCCCTGTGGCAAGGCAGGCGGCCAGATCGGCGCGGCTCAGCTTCGCCACGTCCTTCGCCTGACCAAGCGCCTCCAGCCCGGCATCCGTCAGCCCTACATGGATGCGCCCGCCCGTCACGGCCATCGTGGCCGGCACCGCCCCCTCGGCCCGCACCGCCGCCTCGACCGCCCGCGCGGTCTCGACGTTCTGCGGCCATGGCATCCCGTGGGTGATGATCGTCGATTCCAGCGCCACCACGGGCTTTCCCGCCTTCAACGCGGCGTCGACCTCGGGGGCAAATGTCAGCGGCAGCATATCCTGTCCTTTGTCTCGAAGCGGCTCTCCCGCCGTCTTTGGCCGGCCGGTCAGGCCGGAACCTCGCCACCCACATAAACCGCCGCCGCGCGGATGGCAGCCTGCAAAGCGTCCTCGCGGCCCGCCCCGCGCTTTTCGGCCACGATATGCGCGGCCATGAACGTATCGCCCGCGCCCGTCACCCGCGCCACCATCACCTTGGGCGGCACACCGGAAATCACGCCCAGCCCGCGGCTGCCTTCGGCGCAGGTCCGCCCGCCATCGGTCACCAGCACCCGCCCCGCACCGCGCGCCAGCAGCCCCTCGGCCGCCGCCACCGCATCGGGAAACTCGACCTTTGCCAGCAATCCCGCTTCCTCGAGGTTGACGTAAAGCACCGCCCCCGCATGGCCCAGCAACGGCAACAACCGCTCGGCCTTGCCCGGTGAGGCCGGGGCCACCCGCAGATCGGCCGCCGCAAACAGGGGCGAGCGCGCGATCTCGGCCAGCAGCGCCGCCGTCAGGTTCCCGTCCAGCGCGATCGCCCCCCCCCAGGGCGCCGCACCCGACCCGAGCGACCCGTCCGCCAAGGGGCGCAATATCTTGTCTCCCGCCGCCTCGAGCGAATGGGCATCCGCAACGGCGGCGATCAGCCCGTTCGCCCCCTCGACCGCCATGTAGCGGTCTGTCGGCAAATCCTCCGAGCGATAGGCAAACCCCGTCTCGACACCCAGCCGCCCGCAGGCGGCAACCAGCTCGTCCCCCTCGTCATCGCGGCCTATCGCGGTCAGCACCGCAGGCCGCAGCCCGAACCGCGCCAAGGTCATGGCGATGTTCATTGCAACACCCCCCGGCAGCCGGGTGATCCGGCCGGGCACATCCGATCCCTGCCGCATCGCCAGATGGGACCGGCCGATAATGTCCCAAAGGACGGAACCGATGCACAGGATATCGGGTCGGGCGGGCAAGGGGGGCTTGGCGTTCATCCCCCCTTTCTAAAGGCCAGCCCCCCGCACTGGCAAGAGAAGCAACCCGCCCATCCACGGCCTTGGCCCCACATCTGGTGGCCTGCGATGAAATTCTTTCGACATGTCCGGTTTCCTGCTATCGTTTTGCGGAACTCGCCTGCGCTTTTTTCCCGAATTCCCTTTTCCCCTTGCATCGGAACCCAAAAATGGCCCCCACAGCACTTTCCGGCCTGATCGAAACCCGCAGGCCCTGGCTTGCCGATGGCGGCCTCGAAACGGACCTGATCTACAACAGGGGCTTCGATCTGCCCGATTTCGCCGCCTTCACCCTGCTCGGCGATGCGCGGGGCGAAGCGGCCTTGGGCGACTATTTCGACGGGTTCCTTTCACTCGCCCGCGCCAATGGCACGGGGTTCGTCCTCGATACCGCGACATGGCGGGCAGGGCAGGTCTGGGGCGAACGCATGGGGCTCGACCATGCCGCCATCGCCACCGCCAATGCCCGCGCCACCGATTTTGCCCGAACCCTCCGCGACCGCTGGCCCGATGTGCCCACCGTCATCAACGGCGTCATCGGCCCCGCGGGCGATGGCTACCGCATCGACCAAGAAATGTCGGCATGGCACGCCCGCATGGCCCATGCCGTCCAGATCGAGGCCCTCGCCCTCGCCGGGGTCGACCTCGTCACCGCCATGACCATGACCTATGTCACCGAAGCCATCGGCATCGCGGGGGCCGCCGCCGCCGTCGGGCTGCCTTGCGTCATCTCCTTCACCGTCGAGACCGACGGGCGCCTTCCCTCGGGCCAACCGCTCGACGAGGCGATCTACGATGTCGAGCAACTCGAAACCCCGCCGCTCTGGTACATGGTCAATTGCGCCCATCCCGAACATTTCGCCCATCTCTTCGACCCCGCGCAGGACTGGACGCAGCGCATCGGCGGCCTGCGCGCCAATGCCTCGCGGGCCTCGCATGCCGTGCTGGACAGCATGACCAGCCTCGACGACGGCGACCCGCAGGATTTCGGCGCGCTCTATGGCGCCGTGGCGCAGGCCCTGCCGAACCTCAGGCTCATCGGCGGCTGCTGCGGCACCGATCACCGCCACATCTCGGCTGCGGGCGAAACCTGCCTGCATCACGGCACGGCGCGGCAGGCCCGCGCCTGAACGTCCCGCGCTGAAACATCCCGCGCTGAAACATGCCGCGCGCGGGCCTTTTGCCGCCGCAGGGCAGGGCAGGGCTTGCGCCCCCCCCCGAAACCCGCTAAGGCACCGCCACTTCACAGGCGAGGCTTGGGCCTTGCGGGGAGAAATCCCGCAAAGTCCGCCGGTTGGGGGCATCCGCCCCTGAGACAGCTTCGCCAAGGTCCAAACCGGAAAGGATAAAGACATGGCTCTTCCCGAGTTCACCATGCGCCAACTGCTTGAAGCTGGCGTTCACTACGGCCACCAAACCCAGCGCTGGAACCCGCGCATGGGCGAATACATCTACGGTGACCGCAACGGCATCCACATCATCGACCTGACGCAGACTGTTCCCATGCTGGACCAGGCGCTCAAAGTCGTGCGCGACACCGTCGCCAAGGGCGGCCGCATCCTCTTCGTCGGCACCAAGCGTCAGGCCCAGAAAGCCATCGCCGAAGCCGCCGAGAAATGCGCCCAGTTCTACATGAACCACCGCTGGCTCGGTGGCACGCTGACCAACTGGCAGACCGTCTCGAAATCGATCCAGCGCCTGAAGCAGATCGACGAGCTGATGGCCCACGGCGCCGAAGGCCTCACCAAGAAAGAGCGCCTGAACCTCGAGCGCGAGCAGAACAAACTGCAAGCCTCGCTCGGCGGCATCCGTGAAATGGGCGGCACCCCCGACCTGATCTTCATCATCGACGTGGGCAAGGAAGACCTCGCCATCCTCGAAGCGCAAAAGCTCGGGATCCCGGTCGTCGCCGTCGTCGACACCAACTGCTCGCCCAAGGGCGTGGACTACCTGATCCCCGGCAACGATGACGCCGCGCGCGCCATCGCCCTCTACTGCGACCTGATCGCCCGTGCCGCGCTCGACGGCATGTCGGCCCAGCTCGGTGCCGCCGGCGTCGACATCGGCGCGCTGGAAACCGCGCCCGAAGAAGAAGCCGTCGCCGACGTCGAAGCCTGATCGGCTGTCATACGACATTTACCCGGCAGCCTTAGCTGCCGGGTCATTCAATTCGATACATGGAGTCTGACATGACCGTCACCGCTGCAATGGTCAAAGAACTGCGCGATTCCACCGGCGCAGGCATGATGGATGCCAAAAAGGCACTCACCGAAACCAACGGCGACATGCAAGCCGCCGTTGACTGGCTGCGCACCAAGGGCCTTGCCAAGGCCGCCAAGAAAGCCGACCGCGTCGCCGCCGAAGGCCTCGTCGGCGTCTCGGTGACCGATGGCCGCGGCGTTGCCGTGGAAATCAACTCGGAAACCGACTTCGTCGGCAAGAACGCCGATTTCCAGTCGCTCGTCCGCGAAGTGACCAAACTCGCCCTCGAAACCGGCGAGTCGATCGAGGTTCTCAAAGCCGCCCACCTCAACGGCGAGCCGGTCGAGACCGTGATCCAGAACGCCATCGCCCGCATCGGCGAGAACATGACCCTGCGCCGCATGCACGTGCTGGAAGGCGACACCGTCGTCTCCTACGTGCATAACGCCGCGACCGAAGGCATGGGCAAGATCGGCGTTCTCGTGGCGCTGAAGGGCGATGCCGCCAAGGCGCAGGCCATCGGCAAGCAATTCGCCATGCACATCGCGGCCACCTCGCCGCTGGCGCTGTCGGAAGCCTCGCTCGACCCGACCGTGGTCGAACGCGAACTCGCCGTGCAGACCGCCAAGGCGCTGGAAGAGAACGCAGCCTCGGCCAAGCCGAAGCCCGAAGCCGTGATCCAGAACAACATCATTCCGGGCCGGATGAAAAAGTTCCTCTCCGAAGTCACGCTTCTGGGTCAGGCTTTCGTCATCAATCCCGACCTGACCGTTGAACAGGCCGCGAAAGAAGCCGGCGTCGAAATCACCGGCTTTGCCCGTGTGGCCGTCGGCGAAGGCATCGAGAAAGAGAAAGAAGATTTCGCAGCCGAAGTCGCCAAGATGGCGCAGGCCTGAAATCGCTGGCCGGGTCCGCCCGGCCAGTCCTTTCGCGACCGAAGTCTTTCGACAAATGAAAACGGTGCGAGCCTTGCGGCCGCACCGTTTTTTTGTGCCTCTCGGGGAAGAAAGGGCACAAGGTCACTGCAAGATGCCGGACGGTGGGGAAATTTCCGACCGGCAGATACAAGGCCGGACTTGGGGAAAAGCCCGACCCCTTCGGCAAAACGGGGACAAATCTTCCCGCATCACCTTTGCTCCGCATTGCGGAACCCCGCCACAGTCCTGCTTTACGTCGGGTAACGGAAGTAAGGGATTCCCTACCTTTCAGCCCGGCTTGCTGAAAATCATGTTCAAAAGCGCGGCCTTGGCCACCGCCTGCGCCGTGGTCTCCACATCCAGCGTCTCGCGCGCAAGCTTCAGGTGCTTTTCCACCATCGCGGGCGACACCTCCATCAGCAGGGCGATATCCCCCGTGGTCTTGCCATCGGCCACCCATTCCAGCGCCTCGCGCTGCCGCGGGGTCAGGTTGCGCCTGCGGTTGGGGGCGGGCAACTGGATGATCTTGAGATGCATCATATGCGCCACGGCCTGAATCTCGGCACCACACCGCGCCCAGATCTCCTCGACATCCTCGCTGCTCAGCCCCGCATCGGCGATCAGCCCCAAGGCCCCCTTCGACCGGCTCGAGCTTTGCGGAAAACTCACCGTCACCCCCGCCGTGATGCCCATTTCCGCATTCTGGCGCAGCGCGTCCATCTCGTCGGCCGTCAACTCGCCCCGCGCCGCCTTTTCCCGCACCCATGCCCAGGTGCAGCAGCCCACATTCTCCTGCGCCCATTTGAACACGGGCGTCCGCGCATAAAGCCCTTCGGCAAAATAGCGCCGCGCATAGTCCGGCCCTGCGGTTGTCAGGTAAAGCGCATCGTCGGGGTTCCCGATCGACTGGTCATGGCGAAAGCGCGTATAGCCGTAATTCGCCCTTGAAAATCCGCAGGTCGCGAAGAATGCCGCCGCTTCCTTCCAAATCGCATCGATGTTGCCGGCTTCCGCGACGCGGACCAGCAATCCGATAATCCCGTTCATAGAAAATCCTTCTTCCCGACCGCCGTCTGAATTCCGGCACGGGTTGTCCTGTCCCTTTACCTGTCATAACCAAGCGACAGGCGCCCTGTCGAGGGCCAAGAACCAAAGGGAAGCGAACGATGCAGGCAGATGTGGTGGTGATCGGCGGGGCCGTCATGGGCGCATCGGTGGCCTTCTGGCTGACGAAACTCCACCCCGGTCTCGATGTTCTGGTGGTCGAACGCGACCCCACCTTTGCCCGCGCCTCGACCGCGCTGTCGGCCGCCGGAATCCGCCAGCAGTTCACCAACCCCGTGAACGTCGAAATCTCGCGGTTCGGCATCGACTTCATCAAGAATTTCGAGACCCGCCTTGGCCATGACGTCGGCATCCCGACCCTTGGCTTGCGCGAGAACGGCTATCTCTTCCTTGCCACGACCGAATCCGCCCGCGACACCCTGACCGAGGTTGCCGCCATGCAGCGCAACCACGGGGCCGCGACCGAAATCATAAGCCCCGCCGAAACCGCCGCCCGCTTTCCGTGGCTCAACACCGAAGACCTCGTCGCCGCCTCGTTCGGCCCGCGCGACGAAGGTTTCTTCGACAACATGGGCCTGCTCTCGGGCTTTCGCGCGGCGGCCAAGGCGCAGGGCGCGCGCTTCATCACCGATACCGTCACCGGCCTGACCGTCGCCTCGGGCCGCGTCACGGGGGTCACGCTGGGGCAGGGG
Organism: Paragemmobacter straminiformis; assembly: GCF_014243445.1. Lineage (GTDB taxonomy): Bacteria > Pseudomonadota > Alphaproteobacteria > Rhodobacterales > Rhodobacteraceae > Paragemmobacter > Paragemmobacter straminiformis. The sequence continues at coordinate 551,729 of NZ_JACLQD010000002.1, read as the reverse complement.
GGCCATGTCGCCTGTGCCAAGGCGGTCAATGCCGCAGGCCCCCGCGCAGCCGAGGTCATGGCCTGGGCCGGCCTTCCCCTCGCGGTCGAACCGCGCAAGCGCACCGTTTTCGTGATCGACGCGCCCAACGCCCGCCATCCCGGATCACCCTTGATGATCGATCAGGATTACTGGATCCGTCCCGAACACGGCCAATGGGTCACCGCCACAGTGCCCAGCGACGACGGACCCTGCGACATCGACGATTTCGACGCCGACTTCCAGCTTTGGGAAGATGTCATCTGGCCCGCGCTCTGGCACCGCGCGCCGGGCTTCGATGCGGTCAAGGTCATCCGGCACTGGGTCGGCCATTACGCCTACAACACGCTCGATCAAAATGCGATTCTCGGGCCGCACCCCGACATGCCGAACCTTTACCTGATGAACGGCTTCTCGGGCCACGGGCTGCAACAGGCGCCCGCCGTCGGTCGCGGCATCGCCGAACACATCCTGACAGGGGGGTGGCAGACGCTCGACCTCTCGGATCTTTCGGTCGAACGGATGCTGTCAGGCAAACCTTTCGCAGAGCTTGCCATCGTTTGACCAAAGCGTGCATCGGTTGTGCATTCGCGAATGCACAACCCCATGCGCCTCAGACAAGCCCGGCAACCGCGCTCTCGGCGGCCTTGCGGATTGCCGCGATATTGCGCCCGTAAACCTCGGGGTTGTCGACAGAACCCCCTGAAAACACGGCAGAACCTGCCACAAGCACATCGGCCCCGGCCGCCGCGACAAGTGGGGCCGTTTCCACGGTCACGCCGCCGTCGATCTCGATATGGATCGGGCGCGCGCCGAACATGGCACGCAAAGAACGCACCTTATCTATCTGGGAATGAATGAATTTCTGCCCGCCAAAGCCGGGGTTGACCGTCATCACGCAGACAAGGTCGATCAGGTCCAGCAGATGCGCCACCGCATCGATTCCCGAACCCGGATTGATCGCCAGACCCGCTTTTTTCCCCGTGTTCCGAATGGCTTGCAAGGTGCGGTGAATATGCGGCCCGCTTTCCAGATGCGCGGTGATCACATCGGCACCCGCCGCAGCATAGGCCTCGATGTACTGGTCAACCGGCGCAATCATCAAATGGACATCCATGACCCCTTTGATATGCGGTCTGATCGCCTTGCAGGTGGCAGGGCCAAAGGTCAGGTTCGGCACAAAATGCCCATCCATTACATCGACATGCACCCAGTCCGCACCTTGCGCCTCGATGGCGCGGCACTCGGCACCGAAGTTCGCGAAATCGGCCGAAAGGATCGACGGCGCAATCTTGATCGGGGATGGGAACGCCATGATAACCTCCGGTTCAGCAATCCGGTGTAGGCTTTACAGCGCATGACCCGACAGGACCAGAGTTTCGTTGCAGAAAGCGGAATGTCACGGCAATATTTGACATAATATAGATTATACGATTATCACCCATACGAAAAGACGTCTTTTACAGTTATCTTTTTGATACTTTGCCCCCGAGATTTGATAGTGTTGCCTTAACAGCCCTTCTCTGACATAGGGCTTTCTCAGTCATCGGAATGCGCAAATGCCCGACCGTTTTATCGATCCTGCCGTTCAACGGCCGGTGACGCTGAAAAGCATCGCAAAGCAGCTCGGCGTCTCTGTGACGACTGTCGCGCGCTCGTTGAAGGATGGCCACAAGATCAGCGCCGAAACCGTCCGCCTCGTGCGCGAAACGGCCGAGGATCTGGGCTACGTCCGCAATCTCGACGGCCTGCGCCTTCGCACCGGACGCACCATGTCGATCCTCGCTTTCCTCGGCGCCTCTGCCGATGACGAAATCGGCGATGCCGACTCGGTCGGTATCCTTGCCGGTATCCACCGCCGCCTTGCCGGAACCGACTATACCGTCCGCGCCGTGCCGGTGATCCCCGGTGTCGACATCCTGCCCGAACTGGCCAACGCCGTCCGGATGCGCCAGGCCGATGGCGTCATCATCGACCACACCCGCCCGCAAGACGAGCGTGTCGATTACCTGCGGGAAAGCGGCATGCCCTTCGTCACCTTCGGGCGCACCGATACCAGCACCGACCACGCCTTTTTCGACCTCGACAACCATGACGCGGCCTTCAAAAGCACGCGCTCGCTGATCGACCTCGGTTACAAGCGCATCGCGATCATCGGCTCGGACCCGTCCTTCCGTTTCGTGCAGGACCGTCTCGAAGGCTATCGCCACGCTCTCACGGCGGCCCGCCTGCCCTTCGATCCGGCGCTTGCCCTCAACGTCGAGCGGCAGCCCCGCTTGATCCGTGCGGCCACGTCGCGCCTTGTCGCCGAAGCGCGGCCCGATGCCTTTCTCTGCGAGAACGAGCTTTACCTGATCCCGACCATCGCCGGTGTGCGTGACGCCGGTGCAAAACCGCTCGACGATTACGGCTTCTCGCTGCGCAGCACCAACAATCTTGCCGAATACCTCGCGCTGCGGGTTACCTCGGCCCATTATTCGCGCGAAAGCGCCGGCTGGAACCTTGCCGACCTTTTGTTGCGCCAGATCGGCGGCGCCGCGCCCAAGTGTTTGCAAACCATCGCAAAAACCGATTTGCGGCATTTTAACCTTTGATTTTGCGGGGATTTTTGGCGCACCCAGCACGATTCGAACGTGCGACCTTTGCCTTCGGAGGGCAACGCTCTATCCAGCTGAGCTATGGGTGCGTCGTGGGTTCCGATTATCGAAAAGCGGGGGCGGTTGCAACGTCTTATCCGCCGCCCTGCCCCGCTAACCGTTGAAAAGTTCGTTGGCCAGTTCCAGCGCCGACACCAGCGCGTCAACCTCTTCCACCGTGTTGTAAAGCCCGAACGAGGCGCGGCACGTCGCCCCCACGCCCATATGCTCCATCAGCGGCATGGCGCAATGCGTTCCCGCTCGCACCGCGATGCCGCGCTTGTCGAGGATGGTGGATATGTCGTGCGCATGGGCCTGCCCTGCCAGCGTAAAGCTGAAGATGGCGCCCTTGCTCTCCGAATTTCCCTGCACGTTCAACCAGTTGAGTCCCGCAAGACGCGACCGCGCATAATCGCGCAGGCGGCGTTCATGGGCCGCGATGTTCTCCATCCCCAGCCCCATCATATAGTCCAGCGCCACACCCATCGCGGTCTGCGACACGATGCTCGGCGTTCCGGCCTCGAACTTCATCGGCGGGTCGTTCCATGTGATCGCCTCGCGCCCGACCTCGCGGATCATGTCGCCGCCGCCGATAAAGGGGCGCATCTCGGCCTGTCGTTCGGCCCGCACATAGACCGCCCCCGAACCCGAAGGCCCGTAAAGCTTGTGACCCGTGATCGCGTAAAAGTCGCAGCCGATCGCCTGCACATCCACCGGCATATGCACCGCCGCCTGCGACCCGTCGACCAGCACGGGCACGCCCTTATCCCGCGCGCCACGGCAGATTGCCGCCACATCGACGACCGTTCCCAGCACGTTCGACATATGCGTCACGGCCACCAGTCTGGTGCGCGGCCCGATGGCATCGATCACCGCCTGCGGGTCGAGATCACCCTTGGCGTCGCACTCCACCCATTTCAGCACCACGCCCTGCCGCTCGCGCAGAAAATGCCACGGCACGATATTGGCGTGGTGTTCCATGATCGACAGCACGATCTCGTCCCCGGCCTGCAACCGCGGCGCGGCCCAGGCGTAAGAGACAAGGTTGATCGCCTCGGTCGTGCCGGAATTGAAGATGATCTCGTCTTCCGATCCGGCATTCAGAAAGCGTTTCACGATCCCGCGCACGGCTTCGTATTTCTCGGTGGCAAGGTTCGACAGGTAGTGCAAACCGCGATGGACATTTGCATATTCCATCGAATAGGCCTGCGTCACCGCATCGATCACCACCTGCGGTTTCTGCGCCGAAGCCCCGTTGTCGAGGTAAACCAGCGGCTTGCCGTTCACCTGCCGCGACAGAATGGGAAAATCCTTGCGGACCTGTGCCACATCATACATCGCTCAGACTCCCATATAAGGGTAAAGCAGGGCCGACAGGACCAGAACCATGATCGCAAAGGTCACCAGAACCCCGCCCATGACCCGCCCCACCGACTGGAAGCCATGCGCCTCGGCCATGAAATAGGCCAGCAGCCACAGGAAGGCGAGGACCGAGGCGATCTCGAGCACCCCGCCCAGCATCGGCAGCGCCAGCATCAGAACCACCTGTGCGGCCGCCAGCACCAATTGCACGAACTGCAACCACGCCACCAGCACCGCCACATCTGACAGCCGCGCCCGCCCCCCGAACAGCCGCCCGACGCCAAGCGCGATCCCCGTCAGGATCACCATCCCGGCCCCGACCGTCATCGCCCAGAAGAACGGGCCCGGCGGTTCCATCACCGTTCCGTCCGGCCCGACCAGCGGCCCGATCGACGACAGCAGATGCATCAAAAGCGCCGACAGCACCACCATCAGCGCAAAGGCCGCCCAGCGTCCGTTCTCGCCCAGCGGCCAGCGCAGAATGCCTTGCGCCGCCTGACGCGGGGCCAGAAAACTCAGCTTCACAAGGGACCAGAGCAATTGCATCACCGCTCCGCCTCGACCAGCATGTTGATCCAGAGATAGAGAAATCCGATGCCGACACAGGCACCGACGGCCGTGGCCTGCACCCCCTGCCCCAGAAAACCCGCGACAAGCCCTTGCAGCAGCATCAGCGGCGTCACCGTCAGCAAGGACCAGAACAGCGCGAGCCTTGCGCCATACCAGCTTCCCTTGCCGCCAAACAGCCGTGCGACCAGATGGCTTGCCGTCGCCAGCGCGTAAAGGATCAGCGGCAACAGGAACAAGACCCCCATCATCGCCCCGCCCAGCCGCGCCTCGAAGGGCACTTCGGGGTTCAGGAACGCCTCGCGCCGCAGTCCGGGCCATTGCGCGACGAAGATCAGGAAGCACGCCCCCATCAGCACGGCAAAGGCACGGTCCTCGCGCGGGGCGGCTGCCAGCTTGTCACGCAAAACGCCTTTCGGGTGACGCCATGCCCTTACGATGTCAAGCGTGACGGGCATCTCAGTGATCGTGCCGTGCAAGCCAGCCTTCCAGCCGTGCGCGGATGTCTTCGGCAATCTCCTCGTCCTCGATCTCGGCAATCGCCTCGGCAAGGAAGGCCAGCACCAGCAAGCCCTGCGCGGCCCGCATCGGCACACCGCGCGACCGCAGGTAGAACAGCGCCGTCTCGTCGATCGCCCCGCTGGTCGACCCGTGCGAGCATTTCACGTCATCGGCATAGATTTCCAGCTCGGGCTTGGCAAGGAACTGGCTGTCCTCGTCCAGTAGCAGCGATTGGCTGATCTGGTAGCCGTCTGTCTTTTGCGCGCCCTGCTTCACAAGGATCTTGCCCTGGAACACGCCAACCGCGCCGTTCTTGAGCACCTTCTTGAACACCTGACGGCTTTCGCAACGCAAGCCCGCATGGGTCACAAAGACTGTATCGTCATGGTGGAACTGCCCGTCACCGACCGCGGCCCCGGCCACATGGGCAACCGCATCGTCACCCAGAAGCTCGATCACGGCCTCGTTGCGCGTCAGCACGCCATTGGCGGTCAGCGTAAAGGATTTGAACACAGCCGCCTCGGCCAGACGCGCAAAGACATGCGTCACCGCACGCCGCTCATGGTCGCGCCCTTGCGAGCGGATGTGGTGGAACCGCGCGCCCTTGGCAACATCGACTTCCATGACCTTGTTGAACCGCGCAGCCGCCGGCCCATTCTCGAGGATGGTCAGCTCGGCGCCTTCCTCGAGCTTCACGCAATGGTGCAGGATCGCGTCCGAAGTTTCGGAATTATGGACATAGATCAACGATACCGGCTTTGCCGCCTTGCCCGTCACACGGATCAGCAGACCATCGGTCGCAAAGGCCGAATTCAGCGCCGCCAGCGGGCGCTGCACCGGAACCTGCCCGCGCGCTTCCAGCACAGCGTAAAGACCGGCAGCCCAATGGATATCGCGCGCGCCCGCATCCGCCAGACGCTCGATCTCGACCCCTGCAAGTGCCAGATCGTCCGACTGCGCCGCGTCGAACACGCCATCGACAAAGACCAGTTTCACACGGTCGATCCCGTCGAACACCGGCGGTTCGTCATCGGCCGCAAACAGCGACGCTTTCGGCGCCACCGTCGCCTTAAGGCTTGCCGGGTCGGTATATCGCCAGTATTCGTCGCGCTTGCCCGGCAGACCCATCGCGCCCAACCGCTCGAGCGCGGCCCCCCGCGCGGCCCCCAGCCAGCCGCCCGCAACAAAGGACAGCCCCGCGATCCGCGCAGCCAGCGCGTCCTGCTTCGCTACGGCAAGAGCCATCAGACCCCCTCCGCCAGCAGGTCGGCATAGCCGTTATGCTCGACCTCGAGCGCCAGTTCCGGCCCGCCTGTCTTGATGATCCGGCCCGCCGCCATGATATGCACGACATCGGGTTTGATATGGTCCAGCAGACGCTGGTAGTGGGTGATCACCAGAAACGACCGCCCCTCGCTCCGCAGAGCGTTCACGCCTTCCGAAACCAGTTTCATCGCGTCGACGTCAAGGCCCGAATCCGTCTCGTCAAGAATGCACATGCGGGGTTCCAGCATGGCCATCTGCAAGATTTCGTTGCGCTTCTTCTCGCCGCCCGAGAACCCCACGTTGACGGGGCGCTTCAGCATCTCGGCATCGATCTTCAGCGTCTTGGCCTTTTCGCGCACGACCTTCAGGAACTCGCCCGCCGACATCTCTTCCTCGCCACGCGCCTTGCGCTGCGCGTTCACCGCCGTGCGCAGAAAGGTCATGTTGCCCACGCCCGGAATTTCCACCGGATACTGGAAGGCAAGGAACAGCCCCGCCGCCGCCCGCTCTTCGGGTTCCATGTCAAGAAGCTCTGCGCCCTCCAGCTTGGCCGAGCCTTCGGTCACCTCATACCCGTCGCGGCCCGAAAGCACATAGGACAGCGTCGACTTGCCCGACCCGTTCGGCCCCATGATCGCATGCACCTCGCCCGGCCCGATCGACAGGTTCACGCCCTTGAGGATCTGCTTATCCTCTTCCTGAAGCTTTACGTGCAGGTTCTTGATCTCAAGCATTTTTCTGTCCCGTCATATTCCGTGGCCCCAAGGGCCTTATCCCAGTCTGACCGCCGTGCCGCTGGCCGAAACCATCAGCATCTGTCCGATCACCTCATAGTCGAGGTCCACGCCCACGACCGCATTCGCGCCCTTGTCACGGGCCTTGGCTTCCATTTCCGACAGCGCGGTTTCGCGCGCCTCCGCCAGTTTCGCCTCATAGGCACCCGACCGGCCGCCGATGATGTCCGTCACGCTGGCGAACAGGTCGCGCACGATATTCGCCCCCATGATCGCCTCGCCCGTGACGATCCCGAGGTATTCCGCGATCTGGTAGCCCTCGACCGAAGGCGTCGTCGTCACGATCATCGGCTTGGTCCCCCGCATCTACCCGACAGAGCCCTCGAGGCTGATCGCCACAAGGCTTTGCGCTTCCATTGCAAATTCCATCGGCAGGGCTTGCAGCACTTCCTTGCAGAAGCCGTTCACCACCAGCGCCACGGCCTCTTCCTCGTCCATGCCACGGCTGCGGCAATAGAACAGCTGGTCCTCGTCAACCTTGGACGTGGTCGCCTCATGCTCGACGCGGGAAGAGTTGTTCTTCACCTCGATATAGGGAACCGTATGCGCCCCGCATTTGTCACCGATCAGCAGGCTGTCGCATTGCGTGTAATTGCGGCTGTTGGTGGCCTTGGGATGCATCGACACAAGCCCGCGATAGGTGTTCTGCGCCCGTCCGGCGCTGATCCCCTTTGATACGATCCGGCTTTTCGTGTTCTTGCCCAGATGGATCATCTTGGTGCCGGTATCGGCCTGCTGCGCATTGTTGGCGATGGCGATGGAATAGAATTCCCCCTGCGACTCATCCCCCCGCAAGATGCAGGACGGGTATTTCCAGGTGATGGCCGACCCGGTTTCCACCTGCGTCCACATCACCTTTGACCGGTGCCCGCGGCAATCGGCGCGCTTGGTGACAAAGTTGTAGATGCCCCCCACCCCGTTCTCGTCGCCCGGATACCAGTTCTGCACGGTGGAATACTTCACCTCGGCATCGTCGAGCAGCACGATCTCGACCACCGCGGCATGAAGCTGGTTGGTGTCGCGCTTGGGCGCGGTGCAACCCTCGAGATAAGAGACATAAGACCCCTTGTCCGCGATGATCAGCGTGCGCTCGAACTGACCCGTATTCTCGGCATTGATGCGGAAATAGGTGGAAAGCTCCATCGGGCAGCGCACGCCCTCGGGGATGTAGACAAAGGACCCGTCGGAAAAGACAGCCGAGTTCAGCGTGGCGAAAAAGTTGTCCGACTGCGGCACGACCGAGCCGAGATATTTCTTCACCAGTTCCGGATGCTCGCGCACCGCTTCGCTGATCGAACAGAAAATCACCCCCGCCTTGGCCAGTTCCGCCTTGAAGGTGGTCCCGACCGAGACCGAGTCGAACACCGCGTCGACCGCAACCTTGCGCTCGCCCGCGTTCTCCGCCCCTTCCACACCCGCAAGGATCAACTGCTCCTTCAGCGGAATCCCCAGCTTGGCATAGGTCGCCAGCAACTTGGGGTCGACGTCATCCAGCGACTTCGGCTTGACCGACATGCTCTTCGGCTTGGCGTAGTAATACTGGTCCTGATAGTCGATCTCGGGGTAATGCAGCATCGCCCATTTCGGCTCTTCCATCTGCAACCAGCGCCGATAGGCCGCCAGACGCCACTCCAGCATCCACTCCGGCTCGCCGTTCTTGTCCGAGATCAGCCGGACGATATCTTCCGACAGGCCCTTGGGCGCGTATTCGGTCTCGATATCCGTTTCCCAGCCGTATTTGTACTTGCCGGCCATCGCCTGCACGGTCTCGATGGTCTCGCGGTCCACGCCGTCGCGGACTTCGGTTTCCTCAAGCACAGCTTCTGTGGCAAGCTCGGTCATCATCGTCTCCATCGGGCGAAACGCCCCTGTCTTGTCAGGCAGCCCGTGCAAGGGCCTTGCGGTATTGCGCCAGCCAAACATCGGCAAAGCGCTCCACCTCGTCCTTCGTCGTCTCCGGCCCAAGCGAGATGCGGATCGCCTGCGCGGCCAGCCCCTCGTCGAAACCCATCGCCTTCAGCACCCGGCTCGCCCGCACCTTGCCGCTGGAACAGGCCGATCCCGCCGAAACCGCGAAACCGGCAAGGTCCATCGCCATCACCTGCGTCTCGCCTTTCCAACCCGGCGCGATCAGGCAAAGGGTGTTCGGCAAACGGGGTCCGCCTTTTCCGACTGAAATAGTATTGTTTGTGCCAGAGGACAACGCCGTTTCTAGAATATTTCTAAACTCGCCCACGCGATCCCAGACCCCGGCCTCCAGATCACGCTGTGCCGCCTCGGCCGCGGCACCCATTCCGGCGATGCCGATGATGTTCTCGGTTCCCGCGCGGCGGCCCATTTCCTGCCCGCCGCCCGTCAGCAGCGCCGGCACCTCGAATCCGTCGCGGACGATCAGCGCGCCGACGCCTTTCGGGCCACCGAACTTGTGCGCGGACACGATGGCCATCTCGGCCCCGCTCCATGCAAAAGAGAACGGCACCTTGCCCACCGCCTGCACGATGTCGAGCATCACCGCCCCCTCATGCGCGGGGGCCTCGGTGATCACGCCCGTCTCGTTATTGGCATATCCCCAGCCCAGAACCGCCTGCCCCCCGCCCTCGCGGGCCTGGCTCCACAGGCAGTCATGCGCCGTCGCATCCACCCTGACCGAAGCAAATCCGCGCAGCACGGCCGCGGCTTCCGTGGCGCAGCTGGTAAAGACCACCTCGGCCGGTTTGCAGCCCACGGCCACCGCCACCTGCGCCCTTGCCCGCTCGACCAGCGCCCGCGCCGCCCGCCCCTCGGCATGCACCGAGGACGGGTTGCCACCCAGATCCATCGCCGCGATCATCGCCGCCCGCGCCTCGGGGCGCAGCGGTGTGGTCGCGTTCCAGTCGAGGTAGATGCGCTGTGTCATGCCGCTTCCTCTTGCCCGAAATATCCTCGGGGGGAGTCAGGCCCCGCCTGACGGGGGGCAGACAGCCCCCCCGATTTTTTGCAGAAAAATCGCCGCCCCTCAGACATCGTCGACCACGCGGAACAGGGCGGGCACGGCGGGGCAAGGCGTCATCGAGTTGCCGATCACATCCGAAAGCCGCGTCTGGTGCAGAAAGACATAGACCTGCGCCGACAACCCCTCCCACAGCCGGTTGGTCAGGCTTTGCGCCCTTGTCCCCGACACCCCGCCCGAGACCCCTGCCCCCGTGTGCAGCGCGTCGACCGTCTCCTCGACCGCCTCCATCACATCCGAGATGCGGATCGCGTCGGCGCTCTTTGCCAGCTTGTATCCGCCCCCCGGCCCGCGCACGGCTTCCACCAACCCGGCCCGGCGCAGCTTGACGAACAGTTGTTCCAGATAGGGCAAGCTGATGTCCTGCCGCTTGGCGACCGCCGCCAGCGACACAAGGTCATCGCCCTTGGCCAGCGCCAGATCCGCCAGCGCCACCATCGCGTAACGCCCTTTGGTCGAGAGTTTCATGCCCAGCACCCCGCAAAAACATTGACGCCAAGGCATCGGCCCATTACCTGAAACCGACCCCGTGGGGCAGCGCGATCCGTGCGCCCTTTGGAATGGTTCTAAATTACCCTAGCGATTTCGTCAACAAATCGCTCAAAGACAGGCGCGACACAATGCCCGAAGTCATTTTCGCCGGTCCCGAAGGCCGTCTCGAAGGCCGTTACCATCCGCAAAAGGACCGTGACGCGCCGATTGCCATCGTGCTCCACCCCCACCCGCAATATGGCGGGACGATGAACAACAAGGTTGTCTACAACCTGCATTACGCCTTCTATAATCTCGGCTTCACCGTCTTGCGCTTCAACTTCCGCGGCGTCGGACGGTCGCAGGGCGAATACGATCAGGGCATCGGCGAACTGTCCGATGCGGCCTCGGCGCTCGACTATCTGCAATCGATGAACCAGAACGCCAAGCATTGCTGGGTGGCAGGGTTCTCGTTCGGTGCGTGGATCGGCATGCAGCTTCTGATGCGCCGCCCCGAGATCACGGGTTTCATCTCGGTGGCGCCTCCGGCCAACATGTATGACTTCTCCTTCCTCGCCCCCTGCCCCTCGTCGGGTCTTATCATCAACGGCACCGCCGACCGCGTGGCACCGCCCAAGGATACCAAGACCCTCGTCGGCAAGCTGCACGAGCAGAAGGGTATCACCATCACCCATACCGAGATCGAGGGCGCGGACCACTTCTTCAAGGACGAAGAGGCGCATATGAAGCCGATGATCGATACGGTCTCGGATTACGTGCGCCGCCGGCTGGGCGAAGGGTCGCGTTAAGATGGGCGTCGTCGAAGACCTTGCCGACGGTCTTGCCCGCGACGTCCTCGCCGCGCAGGTCGAACTCGACGACGACCGGTTCTACGAAAAGGTCTCGAAGGTGCTGGGCGATCTGTCGCCCACCACGCAAGAGGCCTTCATGACCGCAATCCGCGTCCGCCTTGCCGAACGGCGCGGGCGCGAATTCCTGGAACGGACGCTCCGCGCCAAGCGGGGTGACGGCGTGGCCCCCGTGGCTCCACGCGGCCCCGACAGCGGCCACTGATGGCTCCCCCGCCCGATGACCGCCTGACCGCCCAGTTCGCCTTTCTGAACGAGGCGGACCGCCTGAAATCCGTGCTTCGCGCAACGACGCTCTGCGATGGCTCGCGCCCCGAGAATTCGGGCGAGCACAGTTGGCACCTTGCGCTTTACGCGATGGTGCTTGCCGATCAGGCCGGTCCCGGTGTGCGGATCGACCGCGTGATCCGCATGCTGCTCATCCACGATCTTGTCGAAATCGACGTGGGCGATGTGCCGATCCATTCCAAGGGCGGCGCGGCCCATGCCAGCGCCGAGACGCAAGCCGCCGAACAACGCGCCGCCGACCGCATCTTCGGCCTGCTGCCCCCCGACCTCGGCGCCGATTTCCGCGCCCTCTGGGACGAATTCGAAGCCGCCGAAACGCCCGACGCGGTTTTCGCCAAATCCCTCGACCGCGTGCAGCCCGTCATGGCGAACCTGCAATCGGGCGGCGGGACCTGGGTCACCTACAACGTCACCGCCGAGCAGCTTGAAACCCGCGTCGGCGCGAAAGTCGCCCGCGGCGCGCCGCGGCTTTGGGATTGGGTGAAGGCGCGCACGCGCGTCTATTTCGGCTGAGCGCCCCGCGACATTTCGCTTCGGTATGCCGTTGCATACAACGCTTCCCAAGCCGCCACTTTTCCACTATAGCGGCGGCAATCGAATCCAACACCGAAAGGGCAGACCATGACCAAGATCAAGGTGGCAAACCCCGTCGTCGAACTCGACGGCGACGAGATGACCCGGATCATCTGGGACTTCATCAAGCAAAAGCTCATCCTGCCCTATCTCGACATCGACCTGAAATACTACGACCTCGGGATCGAAGAGCGCGACCGCACCAACGACCAGATCACCATCGACGCCGCCAATGCGATCAAGCAATACGGCGTGGGCGTCAAATGCGCGACCATCACCCCCGACGAACAGCGGGTCGAGGAATTCAACCTCAAGCAAATGTGGAAATCGCCCAACGGCACCATCCGCAACATCCTTGGCGGCGTGATCTTCCGCGAACCGATCATCTGCAAGAACGTGCCGCGCCTCGTTCCGGGCTGGACCCAGCCCATCGTCGTCGGCCGCCACGCCTTTGGCGACCAGTACAAGGCCACCGATTTCCGCTTCCCCGGCGCGGGCAAGCTTACCATGAAATTCGTGGGCGACGACGGCACCGTGATCGAGAAAGAGGTCTATCAGGCCCCCTCGGCGGGCGTCTACATGGGCATGTACAACCTTGACGACTCGATCCACGATTTCGCCCGTTCGTCGATGAACTACGGCCTGCTCAAGGGCTGGCCCGTCTACCTGTCGACCAAGAACACCATCCTCAAGGCCTATGACGGCCGCTTCAAGGACATCTTCGCCAAGGTCTATGCCGAAGAATTCGAAGAGCAGTTCAAGGCCAAGGGCATCCATTACGAACACCGCCTGATCGATGACATGGTGGCCTCGGCGATGAAATGGTCGGGCGGCTATGTCTGGGCCTGCAAGAACTATGACGGCGACGTGCAGTCCGACACCGTGGCCCAGGGCTTCGGCTCGCTTGGCCTGATGACAAGCGTGCTGATGACGCCCGATGGCAAGATCGTCGAGGCCGAAGCCGCCCACGGCACCGTGACGCGCCATTACCGCGAACACCAGAAGGGCAAGGCGACCTCGACCAACTCCATCGCCTCGATCTTCGCCTGGACCGGTGGCCTGAAGCACCGCGCCAAACTCGACAGCAACGACCAGCTGATGCGCTTTGCCACCACGCTGGAAAAGGTCACCGTCGACACGGTCGAGGATGGCTGGATGACCAAGGACCTCGCGCTGCTCGTCGGGCCCGACCAGAAATGGCTGACCACCATCGGCTATCTGGAAAAGGTCGACGAATACCTGAACAAGGCCCTCGCCGGCTGAACGCAAAAAAGGCCGGAGCGGAAGCTCCGGCCTTTCGCATTTCCCCCCGGGTGGATTTGCCGGTTTCCCGATTCAGGCGGCTTACCACCGCACCGGCCGCATCGGGGCCTCGGGCAAGGGGGATCCGCGCGGCGGCAGGCCGATGTCGCGGCGCATATGGTCGGACAGCAGCTCCAACTCTTCGGCGGCACTGCGCCGCGCAGTCAGCAGCGCCAGCAGCGATGCCCAGAAGACGCGCGCCGCGCCATGCTCGTCGATCACCAGATGCAGCGGTGTTTTCACGGTATTGATCATGTTTTCCTCCGGTCGGTGGAACACACCTGACCGGCCTCTCTGTTTGGGTTTGGGTGGAATCGTCCCGTCAGGGCCAAAGGGCGACGTTCAGGACAGGGTCAGGAAAATGCCCGCTGGGGGCGGCGAAGCGTCAGACGGCGGTGCCGCTGCAAGCTCGCTCGGCCAAGGCAATCCCGAACGACGGCGCGTTACAAATCGAATCCATTGCGCCCTCCTTCCTTTGATTGCAGGCTTTGCACGCTTAGCGCGAGTGGGCCGGCCCTGTAAACCACCCGCCCCACGCCGGACCGGCGCTGCGATCTTTCCGCCACAGCCGCCCGTGCTGCCCACTGGCGGCGCGCCCGCCGCTCGGCTACACCGCGCCCATGACCGACCCGAAAACCCATAGCCTGATCGAGGATGCCCAGGGCCTCGCCTTCGGCGCGACGATGGCGGCCTTTGGCATCACCATCCTGACCCATCTTGGCCTGATCACCGGCCAGACGGCGGGGCTGGCCGTGCTGCTGTCCTATGCCACGGGCCAATCCTTCGGGCTGGTGTTCTTTCTGGTCAACATCCCCTTCTACTGGTTCGGTTACCGCCGCCTCGGGCTTGCCTTTACCGTCAAGACCGCGCTTTCCGTGGCGATGCTGTCGGTCCTGTCGCATTTCATGCCCGGCTGGATCGGTTTCGACCACCTGAACCCGGCCTTCGGAGCGGTGCTTTTCGGCTTCGTCTCGGGGGCGGCACTTCTGGCGATCTTTCGTCACGGTGCCTCGCTTGGCGGGATCGGGATCCTCGCGCTTTACCTGCAAGACCGCACCGGCTTTCGCGCGGGCAAGACGCAGCTTCTGTTCGACGCCGCCCTTTTCGCCATCGCCGCGACCTTCCTGCCGTGGCAGACCGTGGGCTGGTCCTTCCTTGGCGCGGCGGTCGTCAACCTTGTGATCGCCATCAACCACCGCCGCGACCGCTACGTCGCCACCTGACCTTTCGCAGCCGCAGCAAGGTTTCTCTGGCCTTTCCGGCCAATCCAAGCTATGGCCCGCGCCGAACCATATAGATTGAAAGAGACCTCCCCGATGGAGCTTCGCAACATCGCCATCATCGCCCACGTCGACCATGGCAAGACCACCCTCGTGGACGAACTCCTGAAACAGTCCGGGTCCTTCCGTGACAATCAGGCCGTTTCGGAACGTGCGATGGACAGCAACGACATCGAACGCGAGCGTGGGATCACGATCCTTGCGAAATGCACGAGCGTCGAACACAACGGCATGCGCATCAACATCGTCGACACCCCCGGCCACGCCGATTTCGGTGGCGAGGTCGAGCGTATCCTGAACATGGTCGACGGGGTCTGCCTGCTGGTCGACGCCGCCGAAGGCCCGATGCCGCAGACGAAATTCGTGACCTCCAAGGCGCTCGCCCTTGGCCTGCGCCCCATCGTGGTGCTGAACAAGGTCGACAAGCCCGATGCCGAACCCGACCGCGCCCTGAACGAGGTGTTCGATCTTTTCGCAAACCTCGGCGCGACCGATGAGCAGCTCGATTTCCCGCATCTCTACGCTTCGGGCCGGTCCGGCTGGGCCGATGAATCGCTTGACGGTCCGCGCAAGAACCTCGACGCGCTCTTCGATCTGATCGTGCGCCACGTTCCCGCACCCAAGCAGGTCGCCAAGGCCGCCGAACCCTTCCGCATGCTTGCGACCACGCTGTCGGCCGACCCGTTCATCGGCCGCATCCTTACGGGCCGCGTCGAATCCGGCACGCTGAAGGTGGGCGAGCAGATCAAGGCCATCACCCGCACCGGCGAGCGGATCGAACAGTTCCGCGTGACCAAGGTTCTTGCCTTCCGTGGCCTGAACCAGACCGCCATCGACGAGGCACAGGCCGGCGATATCGTCACCATCGCGGGCATGACCAAGGCCACCGTGGCCGATACGCTTTGCGCGCTGGATCAGGATATCCCCCTGCCCGCCCAGCCGATCGACCCGCCGACCATCACCGTCACCTTCGGCATCAACGACAGCCCGCTTGCGGGCCGTGACGGATCGAAGGTGCAGTCCCGCGTCATCCGTGACCGGCTGATGAAGGAATCCGAAGTCAACGTCGCGATCAAGGTCGCCGACACCCCCGGCGGCGAAGCCTTTGAAGTGTCGGGCCGGGGCGAACTCCAGATGGGCGTTCTGATCGAGAACATGCGCCGCGAAGGGTTCGAGCTGTCCATCAGCCGCCCCCGCGTGATCATGAAGGAAGAGAACGGCGTCCGCATGGAACCGGTCGAGGAAGTGATCGTCGACGTCGATGACGAATACTCGGGCGCGGTCATCGACAAGCTGACCGGCGAACGCAAGGGCGATCTGGTCGAGATGAAACCCGCAGGCGTGGGCAAGACCCGCATCGTGGCGCATGTCCCCTCGCGCGGGCTGATCGGCTATCATGGCCAGTTCCTGACCGACACGCGCGGCACCGGCGTTCTCAACCGCATCTTCCACGGCTGGGTCCCCCACAAGGGCCCGATCCAGGGCCGCCGTCAGGGCGTTCTCATCAGCATGGAGAACGGTGTTTCGGTCGCCTATGCGCTGTGGAACCTTGAAGACCGTGGCCGCATGTTCATCGGCCCGCAGGAAAACGTCTACGAGGGCATGATCATCGGCGAACACAGCCGTGACAACGACCTCGAGGTGAACCCCCTCAAGGGCAAGAAACTCACCAACGTGCGCGCCTCCGGCACCGACGAAGCCGTGCGCCTGACGCCGCATATCAAGATGTCGCTTGAAGAGGCCATCGCCTATATCGACGACGACGAACTGGTCGAGGTGACGCCCAAGATCATCCGCATCCGCAAGCGCGTGCTTGATCCGCACGAGCGCAAGCGTTCGGCAAAGGCCTCTTAACCGGCCCGACGATCTGCGGGCGCGTGATTGCGAAAGTGATTGCGCGCCCAGCGGAAGAAACCGGCGATCTGCGGCTCTTCGGCCCGCGCCGCATCCGCGATCATCCACACTTCCGAAGGCGCGGGCCGTGGCCCGTCGATCGGCAGCAGGCGCGCGTCCGTCTCGGCCAGCGCGACCGGCAGCAGCGCGATGCCCATGCCGGCGGCGCATCCCTCGATCATCGCCGTGGGAGCGCCCGTCATAAGGGCTATGACGCCGCCCTGACGCCCCAGCCAGCGATAGGCCGTGGTCTCGGCCAAAGCCCCCGATGCCCGGATGACCGACTGCCCTTCAAGCGAGGCGAGACGCCCGCGAATGCGGTTCGACGCCACATAGGACGGCGCGGCGTAAAGCCCCCATTCGACCCGCCCGATGGATTGGCCGACACAATGCTCGGGCACGGCCGGCATGACACCCACCAGCACGTCATAGACCGCCAGCGCAGGCACATCCTCGATCACATGCATCTCGGCAGGCGTCTCGGCCCGCCCCGACCAGACCGGAAGCGCCTGTGACAGGAACAACCGCGCAGCCGACTCGCACGTTGCAATGCGCAGGGGCGGCGGCGCATCGGTCAGGCGCAGGCGCAAACGGTCGTAGACCGCGCGCATCTCGGTCGCCGCTGCCACCATGTCGCGCCCGCGCGCGTTCGGCGTCATCCGCCCCGTTTCGTCGCGCAAAAAAACCGGCTGTCCCGTCGCCTCGATCGCGGCAAGCCGTCGTGACATCGTCGACTGGCTGACCCCCGCCGCCCGCGCCGCCGCCGACAGCGTGCCTGCCTCGGTGATCAGCAGAATATCGCGTAAGTCGTTCCAGTCGGGGAAAGCAGCCATCAGACGTAACCTCGGAAATTTCGATGCACCGGAAAAACAGCGAAACTCGTGAGGGCACTTGCCGTGTGGTAACACGGATTTGAATGTCAGCTAACCTTAACTATTGTTACCAAATCGTCAACAGAAGGCCGCGCCGCCGTTGCGGGCAAAGAAAAACGGCCCCGCAAGACGCAGAGCCGTTCCACCAGACGGGCCGAAACCGTCAGCCGATTTCTTCGACAACCATCAGATCGCGCACCGAAGCGCCCTTGGCATGGGCCAACGCGGCCTGATACTCGGCCGAATTGTAGCAGGCCACCGCCGCCTCGAGGCTGGGGAAACGCGCCACGACATTGCGCGCGCGGTCATTGCCCTCAAGCTGGACGTAGCGCCCGCCACGGGCCAGAAACACCCCCCCATGCGCGGCTATGGCCGGACCGGCGCCCGCGGCATATTTGCCGTAGGCATCGGCGTCGGTCACATGCACATGGGCAATCCAAAGTGCTGTCGGCATCTCTCAACCCTCCAGCACGGCTTCGGCGGCCTTGATAGCGGCCTCGGCCCCCGCGATGTCGGCCCCGCCGGCTTGCGCCATGTCGGGACGCCCGCCGCCACCCTTGCCGCCCAAAGCCTCGGCCGCCGCCTTGACCAGCGACACGGCGCTGATGCGCCCCGTCAGGTCAGCCGTCACCCCTGCGGCGACGGCAGGCTTGGCCCCCGTATCCGCGATCAGCAGAACCGCGCCCGATCCGAGCCGCGCCTTCATCTCGTCGATCAGCGCGGGCAGATCCTTGCCAGACACGCCCGTCAGCACCTGCGCGATGAACTTCACGCCGCCGATCTCCTTGGCGTCCGGCCCTGCGGCCTTGCCGCCCATGGCGACCTCGCGCCGCAATTGCGCAACCTCGTTCTGCAGCGCGCGGCGTTCCTCGGCCAGCGCCTTGACACGATCGACCACTTCCGCAGCCGAAGCCTTCAACACCGCCGCCACATCGGCAAGCCGCGCATCCTGCATCCGCAGATGGTCCAGCGCCGCCTGCCCCGTCAGCGCCTCGATCCGCCGCACCCCTGCCGACGAGGCACTTTCCGCCAAAAGCACGAAAGCCCCGATGTCGCCCGTCCGCGCCACATGCGTCCCGCCGCAAAGCTCGAGGCTATAGGTCCGCCCGTCGGCACCCTTGCCCGATCCGTCAAGCGCCCCCATCGACACGACGCGCACCTCGTCGCCGTATTTCTCGCCGAACAGCGCCTGCGCGCCAAGCGCCCGCGCATCGTCGGGCGTCATGATCCGCGTCTCGACCGGCGTGTTCTGCCGGACGTATTCGTTGACCTCGGCCTCGACCGTCGCGATCTCATGCGCCGACATCCCCGCCGAATGGCTGAAGTCAAAGCGCAGCCGATCCGGCGCGTTCAACGACCCGCGCTGTGCCACATGCTCGCCAAGCGCGCGCCGCAGCGCCTCGTGCAACAGGTGGGTGGCCGAATGGTTGGCACGGATCGCCCCGCGCCGCTTGTGTTCGACCTCAAGCTTGGCGGGCTGCCCCTTGACGATCTTGCCTTCCACGACTTCGGCCACATGGATGAACACACCGGCCGATTTCTTGGTGTCGGTCACATGGGCCAGCCCCGTCGCCGTGCGGATATAGCCCGCATCGCCGACCTGACCGCCCGACTCGCCATAGAAAGGCGTCTGGTTGACAACGATCTGCACCGCCGACCCTGTCGCCGCATCGGCCACTTCGCCGCCGTCGCGCACCAGCGCGTTCACGACGCCCTCGGCGGTTTCGGTGTCATAGCCAAGGAACTCGGTCGCCCCATGCGCTTCGGCCAGTTCGAACCAGATCTTGGCGTCCTTCGCCTCGCCCGTGCCCGACCATGCGGCGCGCGCCTTGGTCTTTTGCTCGGCCATCGCGGCATCGAATCCGGTCACGTCGACAGCACGACCCTTTTCGCGCAGCGCGTCCTGCGTCAGGTCAAGCGGGAAGCCATAGGTGTCATACAGCTTGAAAGCCGCGGCCCCGGGCAGATCGGCGCCTTCGGGAATGCGCGCCAATTCATCGTCGAGCAGCTTCAGGCCGCGATCCAGCGTCTGCTTGAACTTGGTCTCTTCCAGCTTCAGCGTCTCTTCGATCAGCGATTGCGCCCGCGCAAGCTCCGGATAGGCCGCGCCCATCTGACGGACAAGCGCCGGCACAAGGCGGAACATCACCGGATCCTGCGCGCCAAGGATATGCGCGTGGCGCATCGCCCGCCGCATGATCCGCCGCAGCACATAGCCGCGCCCTTCGTTCGACGGCATGACACCATCGGCGATCAGGAAGCTCGTCGAACGCAGATGGTCCGCGATCACGCGGTGATGCACCTTGCCGGGGCCATCGGGATCATTGCTCGTGGCATGGGCGCTGGCCTCGATCAGGCTGCGCATCAGGTCGGTGTCGTAATTGTCATGCTTGCCCTGAAGCAGCGCGCCGATCCGCTCGAGCCCCATGCCGGTGTCGATCGACTGCATGTCGAGAGGGCGCATCGTCCCGTCGGCGAACTGCTCGTTCTGCATGAAGACGTTGTTCCAGATCTCGATGAAACGGTCGCCGTCCTCGTCATTCGATCCCGGAGGGCCGCCCCAGATATGGTCGCCGTGGTCGTAGAAAATCTCGGTGCAGGGCCCGCAGGGACCGGTCGGCCCCATGCGCCAGAAATTGTCATCCGTCGGAATGCGGATGATGCGTGCGTCGTCAAGGCCCGCCACCTTTTTCCAGATGCCCGCCGCCTCGTCATCGGTATGGTAGACGGTGACGCACAGCTTTTTCGGATCGATGCCGAAATCCTTGGTCAGCAACTCCCAGGAAAAGGCGATGGCTTCGGCCTTGAAGTAATCGCCGAAGCTGAAATTCCCGAGCATTTCAAAGAAGGTATGGTGCCGCGCCGTATAGCCCACATTGTCGAGGTCATTGTGCTTGCCACCCGCCCGCACGCATTTCTGCGCGGTGGTCGCCCGCTTGTAATCCCGCGTCTCTACCCCGGTGAAGCAATTCTTGAACTGCACCATGCCGGAATTGGCGAACATCAGCGTCGGGTCGTTGCGCGGCACAAGCGGCGACGACTCGACAACGCGGTGCCCGTTGCGCTGGAAAAAATCGAGGAAGGTAGAGCGGATATCGTTCAGCGACGCCATGCTCGGAATGCCCTTTCAAAAGGCGGAAAGCCGGTTTTCGGCCCCTCAATTAGCCCCGCCTTACGCCTCTGTCCACCGCTTGGGGCGCATGGGCAGAAAAAAGGCCGGAACCAATGGGTTCCGGCCTGCTTTTTGACCCTTCGGTCAGCGATTACATGTCGACGACATCCGGCTCGTCGCCCGTATCGGCCATCATGAAATCCAGCCCGTTGGCGGCGCGGATCTTGTCCTCGATCTCCTGTGCCATGCCGGGGTTCTGCTTGAGGAACAGTTTCGCATTCTCGCGCCCCTGCCCGATCCGCTCGTCACCATAGGAATACCAGGACCCCGACTTCTCGACCACGCCGGCCTTGACGCCGATATCGACCAATTCCCCCGTCTTCGAGATGCCTTCGCCATACATGATGTCGAATTCCACCTGCTTGAAGGGCGGTGCGACCTTGTTCTTGACGACCTTCACGCGGGTCGTGTTGCCCACCACATCGTCCTTTTCCTTGATCGCGCCGATGCGGCGGATGTCCAGACGGACCGAGGCGTAGAATTTCAGCGCGTTGCCACCCGTCGTCGTTTCCGGGCTGCCGAACATCACGCCGATCTTCATGCGGATCTGGTTGATGAAGATCACCATGCAGTTGCTGCGGCCGATGCTGGCCGTCAGCTTGCGCATCGCCTGGCTCATCAGACGGGCCTGCGCGCCGACCTGCGCGTCGCCCATGTCGCCCTCGATCTCGGATTTCGGCGTAAGCGCCGCGACCGAGTCGACCACGATAAGGCTGACCGCCCCCGACCGCACCAGCGTATCGACGATCTCCAGCGCCTGTTCGCCCGTGTCGGGCTGCGAAATCAGCAGCTCGTCAAGGTTCACGCCAAGTTTCTTGGCGTATTGCGGGTCAAGCGCGTGTTCGGCGTCGACAAAGGCGCAGACGCCGCCCTTCTTCTGTTCCTCGGCCACGACATGCAGCGTCAGCGTGGTCTTGCCCGAGGATTCCGGCCCGTAAATCTCGATGATCCGGCCCTTGGGCAGGCCACCGATTCCCAGCGCGATATCGAGTCCCAGCGATCCGGTCGAGGTCGCCTCGACATCCATGATGGGGTTGTTTTCCCCAAGACGCATGATCGAGCCCTTGCCGAACTGCCGTTCAATCTGCGCCAGTGCGCTTTCCAGCGCCTTCGTCTTGTCCATTTCGCGCTTTCCGTTCAAATCGAGGAGTGTCGCTGTCGACATGTTCCGTCTCCCTATATTTCACAGCCGCGATCTGGCGGCAATTCCTGCGCTTGTTCCCCAAGTGTTCTCATACTTATGAGCACAAAACAGGAACATGGCAAATGGTTTCTCGCCTGTTCAGCATGGAATCGATTGGTTAAGGCTTGGTTTAAGCCGCAGCGCCCGTTTATGTAGGGCGCTGATGAATTACGGGTGCCGTGTCATGCTGGTTTTCTGGGAACAACGTCTCGCCATTCTCGCCACGCCCAAGACAGGCTCGACGGCCATCGAATCCGCGCTCGAGCCGCTGGCCACGATGGCGATCCTGCGGCCTCCGGTGCTGAAGCATACGCCCGTGCAGCGCTACCACCGCTTCATCGGCCCCTATCTCGAGGTGACCTCGGGCAAGCCCTTTACGGTCGTCGCCCTTATGCGCGAGCCGCGCGACTGGCTCGGTTCGTGGTTCCGCTATCGCCAGCGCGACGACGGTGTCGAGGCGTCGAAAAGCACCGCAGGCAAGACCTTCGACCAGTTCGTGACCGCGTGGTGCGACGATCCGCAACCCGAATTCGCGGCTGTCGGCAGTCAGGCGAAATTCCTGCAACCAAAGGCGGAAAAGGGTGTCGACCATCTGTTCCGCTACGAAGAGATCGACAGTTTCGTCCATTTTCTCGAAGACAGGCTCGGCTGCGAAATCGTGCTGCCGCGCCTCAACGTCTCGCCCCCCGGCGCGCTCGACCTCTCGCCCGCGACCGAGGCGCGGTTGCGCAAGGCCGCCGCCCGCGACTTTGCGCTTTACGAAACGCTCAGCGCCTCGGAGATCTGAGCTTTGCCACCCGCAATCCGCTCGGACACCAGATCGCCCAGATCCGCCAGCGTGAATGGCTTGGCCAGAAACACCGAATTCGGCACCTTGCCTTGCGAGGCCGAGGGGCTGTCGGCGGCATAGCCCGACATGAACACTACCGGCAAACCCGGACGTTTCCGCAGGGCCTGCCCCACCCATGACGGCCCGTCCAACCCCGGCAGGACAAGATCGCTCAGCAAAAGATCGACGCAAAGCCCCGCGTTTTCCAGAACCGCAAGCGCCTCTTCCCCGCTGCCAGCCTCAAGCACGGTCAGGCCGCGCAGGCGCAGGGCGCGGGCGGCAAAGGCGCGGACGGGCGCCTCGTCCTCGACCAGCAGAACCACGCCCTCGACAGGTGCGCGCGCACGGCTCCTTGCGGGTGCGGGCTTCGCGCGCGGCGCCTCCTCGCGCAGGGCGGGAAACCACAGCTGGAATTCCGTCCCTTCTCCGGGGACCGATTCAACAAAGACATAGCCGCCCGATTGCTTGACGATGCCATAGACGGTCGACAGGCCAAGCCCCGTCCCCTCTCCCGCCCGCTTGGTGGTGAAGAAGGGTTCGAAGATCTTGTCCAGATGTTCGGCCGCAATGCCCGTGCCGGTGTCGCGGATGCGGATCGTGGCATAGCGGCCCGCAGGCACCGTCACGCTGTCGCGCGGCATCGGGGCTGCCAGATCGGCGACATCGGTGGTGATCCGCAGCACCCCGCCCAAGGGCATCGCATCGCGGGCATTCACCGCCAGATTGGTCACCACCTGTTCGAATTGCTGCCGGTCGGCACGGATCGCGACGCCGACGGCGACGTGATGCAGGTCAAGCGTCACAGACCCGCCGAGCAGACGGTTCAACAGATGCGAAACCTCGCCCAGCACCTCGGTCAGGTCGATGCGTTCGGGCACCAGCGTCTGCTTGCGCGAAAAGGCCAGCAACTGCCGCACCAAAGCCGCGGCACGGCGCGCGTTCTGCTGGATCTGGTCCAGATCGGCATGGTCAAGGTCGCCGGGCGCGTGGCGCATCAGCAGCAATTCGCAATGCCCGTTGATCGCGGTCAGAAGATTGTTGAAATCATGCGCCACGCCTCCGGCCAATTGTCCGATGGCTTGCATCTTCTGGCTTTGCGTGAACTGCACCTCGAGCCGCTTCATGGCGGTGGCATCCTGCAACACGCCCAGCACCTCGCCCTCGCCCAGCGGTTCCAGCGCAAGCTGCACGAAACTGTCCGGATCACGCCCCGCCCCGCGCAGGCGCAACACCTCGGCCCCGCCCGGATGCCGCCCGCCCGCCACCTCGGCGATCCAGTCGGCCACGGGCCTGCCCAGATCCTCGAACAGCTCATGCACCGGCGGCAAGGCCCCGTCGCGCAAGCCGATCATCCGCCGCGCGGCAGCATTTGCGGCAACAAGGCCCCCTTCGTCATCCAGCCGCAACAAGGGCACGGGAAGCGAGTCGAAATCGATCACGCGGCGCGGCGGGGCGGGCGCGCGCCGTGACCAGCGCCGCAGGCTGCGGGCCGCCTGCACGCCCTTTGTGCGCAGCGCATAGACCAGCCCGCCCGAAGCCATCGCGCCAAGCGCCATCAGCAGCAGTGTCAGCCCCCGTTCCGCAGGCGCGGCCAGCACAAGCAAGACCAGCAGGCACAGAAGCACCAGCGCCATGCACCGCCGCCGCCAGCCTGTCTGCCCCCCGCTGAACGCCATCTCGCCCCCAAAGACTTTTCCACCCTTTGGCGGGGAAATCTTAACAGGGGGTTAAGGCGTGGCCGTCTTGCGCAGCACGGCGCAAAAGAATCCGTCTCCGCCTTCAAGCGGCGTAAAGCGGCGCTCGGCTTCAAGGGTGAAATCCGCATGTTCCGCAAGGAAGGCCCGCACTTGCGCGCCGTTCTCGGACTCGATCAGCGAACAGGTCGCATAGCCCAGCACGCCGCCCGGCCTGACCAACCGCGCCGCCTGCCCCAGAATCGCGGCCTGCATCGCGGTCAGCGCCGCCAGCCGTTCGGGCGTCAGCGCCCATTTCCCTTGCGGATCGCGCCGCCAACTGCCCGACCCCGAACAGGGCACATCCGTCAGCACAAGGTCATAGGGCGCGGCGGCATCGGGCTTGCCAAGGAGTTTCACCGAAACGCCCGCCCGCTTGGCCCGCGCCCCGAGGTCCGTCATCCGCCGCGCTTCCGCATCATGCGCATGCATCTGCAACCGCGCCCGCGCCGCCATCGCCAGCGTCTTGCCCCCGCCACCCGCGCAATAGTCGAGCACCCGCAGCCCATCGCGCAGGGGCATCATCTCGACCACCGCCTGCGAGGCCGCATCCTGCAATTCGACCAACCCCTCGGCATAGGCGGCCGAGGCCTGCACCTTGCGCCCCCCCTCGACCACTTCGATCGCACTCGCGGCAAGCGGATGGGCCTGACCGACGATCCCTTCATCCGCCAAGGCGGCAATCGCCTTGTCACGGGTCGTGCGCGCAAGGTTCGCGCGCAGGAACAGCGGCGCGCGATGCCGCATCGCCTGCATCACGGCCGCGAAATCCGCGCCAAGGCTTGCCTGCAAAGGCGCGGCCAGCCAGTCGGGACAATCCAGCGCCTCAAGCCCCTCGGGGATGCGCCCTGCCTTGGCGGGCTGCGCGGGGGCGTGCCCCTCGCCCGAGAACAGCGCCTCTTGCCCGCTTTCACGCGCCCAGCCCAGCACAAGGCCATAGCCGTCCCCGTCCCCGCCCCGCGCGGCGAATGACCGCCGGCACCGCAACGCCGCATAGACGATGTCGCGCACCGCCGCCCTGTCGCCCGACCCGGCATAGCGGCTTGCGCGGCCCCAGTTCGTCAAGGCGACCTCGGCGACCTGTCCGTCCAATATACGGTCAAGCACCCCGATGGCCGCTGCGGCCCGCGCGGCCGGAGTCATGCCTTGCGCTCCTGAAGGATATTGCCGCCATCCACCACCAGCACCGCCCCGTTCACGTAAGAGGCCCCGTCCGATGCAAGAAAGGCCACGACCGCCGCCACCTCCTCGGGGCGTCCGGCCCGGCCGGGGGGCGTGGCGCGCGCGGCACGCCGCTCGGCTTCGGTCAGCGCCTCGGTCCCGATCCATCCGGGGGCCACGGCATTCACCGTCACACCCCGCGCGGCAACTTCCAGCGCCAGCGCATGGGTCAGCCCGACCATACCCGCCTTGGCCGTGGAATAGGCCGCCTCGCCGATGTTGCTGACCATCGGCCCCGTGACCGAGGACATCATCACCACCCGCCCCCAACCGCGCGCCACCATGCCCGGCAGGAAAGCGCGGGTGACAAGGACGGCCGTGGTCAGCGAAGCATCCATCGCGCGCCGCCACTGGTCGGGATCGATGTCGAGAAAGGCCACCTGCTCGGCGGGCGCGCCGACCGAT
The DNA here is from genome assembly GCF_014243445.1 of Paragemmobacter straminiformis. Classification (GTDB taxonomy): domain Bacteria; phylum Pseudomonadota; class Alphaproteobacteria; order Rhodobacterales; family Rhodobacteraceae; genus Paragemmobacter; species Paragemmobacter straminiformis. The sequence continues at coordinate 525,505 of NZ_JACLQD010000002.1, read as the reverse complement.
CCCATGCCCGCATTGTTCACCAGAACATCGACCGGCCCCACTTCGGACAGCAACCGCCCGACCTGCTCTGCCTCGGTCAGATCGGCGACATGCGCCGTGACCTTATATCCTTCGGCGATCAGTTCCGCCGCCCGCGCATGGATCCGCCCCGTGGTCGCGGTGATGGCAAGCGCATGGCCCGCCGCCCCCAAGGCCCGCGCCGTGGCAAGGCCGATGCCGCCCGCCGCCCCTGCCCCCGTGATCAATGCCTTGCGCTGCATACGGCCTCCTGTTTGCCGCGAAACCTACCCTGCCCGTCCGGCAGATGCCAGCGCAGGCGGCCCGTGTTCTCGCGTTGCCCAAGGCCCCACCCGCAACCGCCCGGAACAGCCGCCCCCTTGCCGCGCCGCGCGTGTCTGTGGCCGCAAATCCGCCCCGACCATGCCGCCCCACCGCCCCGTCCTGCAAAATCCGCCAAGACATCGGGCGTTCCTTGGGGAACAGCGCCGCAATTTTGGGCAGGTCATAAACCTTAAGCGCGCAACCCCTGCGGCACCGGAGGATAGGATGACCCTGCAACTCGTCTCGATGAACCGTGAAATCGCGCTGCGCCTCAGCGGTCCGGGCGGGCTTTACAACCTTGGCAACGGGCTTGGTCTGATGGGAGGTCTTGCGCTGCACATCTCGGCGGCGATGGCGGTTCAGGGCGCGGGCCTCACCAACGGGGCCTTTGCCATCCTCGACTATCTGGCAGGCAGTCTCGGGGCGACCGCCATCACCCTTGCCATGCTGGTGTTCTTCTGGAGTGGCGAGCGCTATCACCGCGCATGGTCCAAGGGCGCCCCGCCCGATGCGCGGCTGAACCGGACCGGAGACCTGTCCTCGGGCTATGGCGCGCTGCTTCTCGGGTTGGGGCTGTTGCTTCTCGGGCAGCCGGTTCTGGCCGCGACCTCGGGGCTGATGCATGCGGCGGGCAAGTTCGGCAGCGCGCTGCCGCCGCAGGTTCAGGCGCGGCTGCCCTTTGGTCCGCGCGCCTTTCGGCTGATCGTGGTCGCAAGCCGTGGTCCGGCGCTGGTCGCGGTCCTGCTTCAGGCTCAGGCCGCGCTTGCCACGGGTGGCGGCCAAGCGTTGGCTGCCAGCGCGCTGCTGGTGCTGTGCTACATGCTCTGGCTCAGGGCCGATCTGGCGCTCTTGCGCGCCTGACCGCGGGCGGGCCGCCACATGCGCCGTCTCAGGCGTAAAGCGGCTCGCTCTTCTGGCGTTCGGACCAGTGCTTGCCGCCCTTGTTGTATTCCATGCCGACACGCTGGATCCAGTCCTGCCAGCACAGTTGGGCGCGGATGGGATAGGGCTGTTCCATGCCCTCGCGTCTTGCCAATCGTGTGAACACCCCGCCGCCGGTGATCCAGGGGATGCTGTCCTCGGCCGACCGCGCCGCGACCTTTTCAAGCGCAAAGGCAAGCGTCGCGTTGATGAACCCGTTGTCCGCCTCGGCTCCGAAGAAACTGTTCGAATAGAAACCCGTCGTATCCGGCTTTTGCGGAATCGGCCAATGCTCGGCGATGAACAGCTTTTCCTGCAAGGGAAGCTGCCCCCGCAGGTCGATGCGCGGGCGGTTCTTCACATCCGACCAGATGCCGCCCAGACGGGCGATGATGGCAAGCCGCATGATATCGGCCTTCATCGCATTCAGACGACAGGCGCGGATCAGCTCGATGGTGCGCCTGCCCTCTGCGTCGTCCATCAGTTCCTCGAAATCCGCCCAGCTCCAGCAGCGGATCGCGCAGTCAGACGCGTGGTGGTGCCAGCGAAAGATCTGGTCGCGCACCTCGTCGGGGATGGGGTCCTCCATCCGCGCGGCTTCCTTGGTCATCCAGATGAAGTGGATCACATTCGGGATCATCGGCAGCCTCCCTGTCCGGCACGCGTGGCACGGGCGTCGCGCCCCCCACCGGCTTCGCGCCCCATGCGTTCCACCCGAAGATGGCAGCCCTTGGGCCAAGGCGTGGCGCGGGCCGATCGCGCCGCCCTGTCGCGGAAACAATGACCGCCCCCGTCCCGCCGCCACAGGCCCCGCTGTCACCAATCGCGGCCCCCCGCCGCGAATCGAAAAGCCCCGGCCGGGTGGTCCGGTCGGGGCTTTCGCAATTGGTCAGGCGCGCGCGTCAGCCGACGCGGTAGTTTGGGCTTTCCCGCGTGATCTGCACGTCATGGACGTGGCTTTCCTTCAGCCCCGCCCCAGTGATGCGCACGAACTGGCAGTTGCTGCGCATCTCGGCCACGGTGGCGCACCCCGTATAGCCCATGGCCGCGCGCAAGCCGCCCACCATCTGGTGGATGACCGCCGCCGCCGAGCCCTTGTAGGGCACCTGCCCCTCGATCCCCTCGGGCACCAGCTTGTCGCTCGCGGCATCCTTCTGGAAATAGCGGTCGGCCGACCCCCGCGCCATCGCGCCAAGGCTGCCCATCCCGCGATAGGCCTTGAACGAGCGGCCCTGCCACAGGATCACCTCGCCGGGGCTTTCATCGGTTCCGGCAATGGCGCTGCCCACCATCGCACAGGAGGCACCCGCCGCGATGGCCTTGGCGAAGTCGCCGGAATACTTGATGCCGCCATCCGCGATGATCGGGATATCTCCGGCCGCGCGGGCCGAATCCATGATCGCGGTCAGCTGCGGCACACCCACACCCGCCACGATGCGCGTGGTGCAGATCGAGCCCGGCCCGATCCCGACCTTGACCGCATCCGCCCCCGCGCCGATCAGGGCGCGCGTGGCTTCGCCGGTCGCCACGTTGCCGGCCACGACCTGCACGGTGTTCGACAGCCGCTTGATCCGCTCGACAGCCCGCGCCACGCCCTCGGAGTGGCCATGCGCGGTGTCGATCACCACCATATCCACCCCCGCATCGATCAGCGCCTGGCTCCGCTCGAAGCCCGCATCCCCCACGGTCGAGGCCGCAGCCACCCGCAGGCGCCCCATCTCGTCCTTGCAGGCATTGGGGTTCAGAACGGCTTTCTCGGTATCCTTCAGCGTCAAAAGCCCCGTCAGCACGCCCTTGCCATCGGTCACCAGCAGCTTCTCGATCCGCCGCGCCTTCATCAGGCTGATCGCGGCGTCGCGGTCCACGGGTTCGCGCAGCAGCGCAAGGTTGTCCGAGGTCATCATCACCGAAACCGGCGTCTTGTCGTCCGAGGCAAAGCGCATGTCGCGGTTCGTCACGATCCCCAGCACACGGCCCGCCGCATCGACGACCGGAAAGCCCGTGATGTTGTAGCGTTCCATCAGCAGCTTGGCATCGGCCAGCGTCTGGTCGGGCGTCAGCGTGATCGGCGCATAGACCACGCCGCTTTCGAAACGCTTCACCCGCCGGACCTCGCGCGCCTGCGCCTCGGTATCCAGATTGCGGTGGATCACCCCGATCCCGCCCGCCTGCGCCATGGCAATCGCCATCCGGCCCTCGGTCACGGTATCCATCGCGCTCGACAAAAGCGGAATGTTCATCCGGATGGATTTCGTCACGAATGTCGCGGTATCGGCCTCTGACGGCAGAACCGAACTGGCCGCCGGAACCAGCAGGACATCATCGAACGTAAGTGCCTCGCGAATCTCCATGGGTCGCCTCCGTGGGAGTGTTCGTTTGGCGGTTCCCCATTTCACGACATTCAGACAGGCGCAAGCGGGAATCCCCCGTCATCCCCCCGGACTCCGTCCCCGCACCCCGCTGCGGCCCGCGCAATGACGCGGAATTGGGCAAAGGCCGGAACCCTTGCGGCTTTCACACTGCCCAAATATCCCGGGGGTGCGGGGGTTGGCCCCCGCTTCTACCCTTGCCGCGATGCACAGGCCATGCAGATTGGGGCGCGCAGAACAGCAAGAGGCCCCCATGCGCGTCGCGATCGTCGAGAACACCCGCATCACCCATCACGGACAGGTCGGTGTCGCCCTGCATGAACAGGCCGCGCGGATCGACCTTTACAAACCCTGGCACGACGGCCGCCTCCCCGAGGCCGGCGCGCATGACGCGCTGGTCGTGTTCGGGGGCGAGCAATCCGCGCGGTCGGACGACACGCATCCCTATCTGCCCGCCCTGTCCGCACTGATGCGCGACACGTCGGAAACCGGCCGCGCGGTGCTGGGCATCTGTCTTGGCGCGCAGCTTCTTGCCCGTGGCTTCGGGGCGGAAAACCACCTTGGCACCGCGCCCGAATTCGGCTGGCGCGAGGTTGCGCTGACCGGCGAGGGCCAGACCGATCCGGTGCTGTCGCACCTGCCCGACCGCTTTCCCACCTTCCAGTGGCACTCCGACACCTTCAGCCTGCCCGAAAGCGCCGCCCGTCTTGCCCTTTCGCCCGTGGCACAGAACCAGTGCTTCCGCATCGGCCGCGCCACCTATGGCATGCAATTCCATTTCGAGGCCTCGCGCGCCCTCGTCGCCGACTGGACGCGCGAGTTTCCCCACATCACCGACAGGCTCGAACCCGGATGGAGCGCGTGCCTTCATGCCGAACGTGCCGCAACCATCGGCGCGGCCGCCGATGCCACGGGGCTTGCCATCGCCCGCGCCTTCGTCGCGCTGATCTAGCCCTTGCGCAGGCGGCGGATCAGGCTCGAGGTGTCGTTGCGCCCGCCACCCATCTGCTGCACGTCCTTGTAGAACTGGTCCACAAGCGCGGTCACGGGCAGGCTGGCCCCGATCTCGTCGGCGGTTTCAAGGCAGATCTTCAGATCCTTGCGCATCCAGTCCACGGCAAAGCCGAAGTCGAAGGTGCCCGCCAGCATGGTCTTGTGGCGGTTCACCATCTGCCACGATCCCGCCGCCCCCTGCGAGATCACCTCGACCACCGCCTCGCCGTCCAGCCCTGCCTTCTCGCCAAAGGCCAGCGCCTCGGCCAGCCCCTGCACCAGACCCGCGATGCAGATCTGGTTCATCATCTTGGCCAGCTGCCCCGCCCCGCTTTCGCCCAGACGCTTGCAGACCCGCGCATAGGCAGCAATCACCGGCTCGGCCCGCGCATAATCATCCCCGGTCCCGCCGCACATGACCGACAGCACCCCGTTTTCCGCTCCGGCCTGACCGCCCGACACCGGCGCATCGACGAACCCGATCCCGAGCGCCGCCGCCGCCTCGGCCAACTCGCGCGTCACCTGCGCCGAAACCGTCGTATGGTCGATGAAAAGCGCGCCCTTCGACATTCCGGCAAAGGCCCCGTCCGGCCCGGTGCAGACAGCCCGCAGGTCGTCGTCGTTGCCGACGCAGGCCAGCACCACATCGGCCCCCGAAGCGGCGGCGCGCGGGGTCGGCGCGTGGCGTCCGCCGTGGGCCGCGACCCAGGCCTCGGCCCGCGCGGCGGTGCGGTTGTAAACCGTCACCTCGTGCCCCTTGGCCGCCAAATGCCGCGCCATCGGGCCGCCCATCACGCCCAAGCCCAGAAACGCAAGTTTCGCCATCCGCCTACCCCTTTGCCCAAGCGTTGCCCTCCGGCACGTTCTCGACTAGGAAACCATCGCAGCACGCAGGTCAAGAACCCCCCCTTCCGCCACAGGCAAAGAGCTGGTCACCGATGTATCTCGTCTTCCGTTGGCTCTTGCGTCTTGTCTCGGCACTCGTCGTGCTGTCGCTGCTGGCCCTGCTGGTGGCCTATTACTTCCTGTCGCGCTCGCTTCCCGACTATTCGGCCGACTACAGCCTGTCCGGCCTGTCCGCGCCGGTCGAGGTGGTGCGCAACAACGACAACGTGCCGCATATCTTCGGCAAGACCGACGAGGACGTGTTCTTCGCCCTCGGCTTTGCCCATGCGCAGGACCGTCTTTGGCAGATGACCATGCTGCGCCGCACCGCACAGGGCCGCCTGTCCGAGGTTTTCGGCACCCGCACCCTGCGCATCGACGAGCTGACGCGCCGCTATGACCTTTATACCCTCGCGCAGGCCTCGCTCGCCGCGCAGGACGCCGCGACAAGACGCGCGCTCGACGCCTATTCGCGCGGCGTCAACGCATGGATCGAGCAGGTCAACAAGGATGCGCTTGGCCGTGGCGCGCCCGAGTTCTTTTTCTTCACCAATGAAATCGCCGCGTGGCAACCGGCCGATTCCATCGCCCTCATCAAGCTGATGGCGCTGCAACTGACCGGCCAGCTTGAAAACGAGGTGCTGCGCGCCCGGATCTCGCTGCTGCTGCCCGCCTCCCGCGTCAGGGACATCCTGCCCGATGATCCGGGACAGGGCGTCATGGCCCTGCCCGATTATGCCAGCCTCTTTCCCACCGTCGCCCCCTCGGCGGCGCCGCTGCGCATGGCATCGACCGATCCGCTCTCGCCCGTGCCGCAGCTTGGCATGGCGGGGGCCTCGAACGCATGGGCGGCCGCCCCGAACCGGTCTGCGGCAGGTGGCGCGCTTCTGGCGAACGATCCGCATCTTGGCTTCACCGCGCCGTCGCTGTGGTATCTGGCCCGCCTGCAACTGCAATCGGGCGGCGTGATCGGTGCCACGATCCCCGGCATTCCTGCCGTTCTTGTCGGCCGTTCCGATGTGCTGGGCTGGGGCCTCACCTCGAGCTACCTCGACGATCAGGACCTTTACATCGAGGAAGTGAACCCCGCGAACCCCGAGGAATACCGCACCCCCACGGGATGGAAGCCCTTTGCCACGCGCAAATCGATCATCACCGTCAAGGATGCCGCCCCCGTCACCATCACCCTGCGCTGGACCGACAACGGCCCCGTCCTGCCCGGCACGCATTACGACCTCGCCTCCATCACCCCTTCGGGCCATGTCGTCTCGCTTTCCTGGACGGCCCTGTCGGACCGCGACACGACCATGACCGCAGCCATCCGCATGATGCAGTCCAAGACCGTCGATCAGGCGATCGAGGCGGGGCGGCTTTTCATCGCCCCCTCGCAGAACCTGATGCTGGCCGACCAGAAGGGCATCGCCCTGCAAGTGATCGGCGCCATGCCCCGGCGCGACCCCGCGAACCAGAGCAAGGGGCGCATGCCCTCGCCGGGGTGGATCGCCACGAACCGCTGGCAGGGCCTGTTCCCCTACGAGGACAACCCGCGCGAGGTGAACCCCCGCTCGGGCCTGCTGGGCAACACCAACAACAAGACCGTCGACCGCCCCTTCCCGAACCATGTCAGCTACGACTGGGGCGACACGCAGCGCATCCAGCGCTGGCTGGGGCTGATGAAGGAACGCGAGGTCCACACCCGCGAAAGCTTCATCGAGGCGCAGCTCGACACCGTATCCTTTACCGCCCGTTCGCTTTTGCCACTGATCGGGGCCGACCTGTGGTTCACCGGCGAAGCGGCACCCGAAGGCACCCCCGACCGCCTGCGCCAACGCGCGCTGGCGCTGCTTGCCGCCTGGAACGGCGAAATGAACGAACACCTGCCCGAACCGCTGATCTATCAGGCATGGCTGCGCGCGCTTCAGGACCGGCTGATCCGCGACGAACTCGGCCCTCTGGCCGACAGCTTCACCCATGTCGAACCGCTGCTGATCGAACGCATCTACCGCAACATCGACGGCGCAAGCATCTGGTGCGACGTGGTGCAATCGGCCGTGGTGGAAAGCTGCACCGACACCGCCCGCATGGCGCTTGACGATGCGCTGCTGAAGCTGACCGAAACCTACGGGCCCAACCCCGAAAGCTGGCGCTGGGGCGATGCGCATCAGGCGGCGCAGGATCACCCGATCCTCGGTCAGGTTCCGGGCCTGCGCCATTTCGTCAACATCCGCCAGTCGACCAGCGGCGACGACAACACCCTGATGCGCGGCGTCACCAAGGGCACCGAGCCTGATCCCTTCCTCAACGTCCACGGCGCGGGCTATCGCGGCGTCTACGACTTCGCCGACCCTGATTCTTCGGTTTTCATCATCTCGACAGGCCAATCGGGCCACCCGCTCTCGCGCTTTTACGACGATCTGGGCGAGTTGTGGCGCAGGGGCGAATATATCCCCATGTCGCTCGACCCCGAACTTGCCCGCGCGGCGGCGGTGGGCATCACGCATCTGACCCCCGCGCCATGATCCACACCGCACGCCTGATCCTGCGCCGCGCGCGGCCCGACGATCTGGCCGATGTGCATTCCATGCTCTCGGACCCCCGCGCCATGCGCTACTGGTCGCGGCCCGAACATGACAGCATCGACGAAAGCCGCGACTGGCTTGACCGCATGATCGCGGCCCCCGATGCCGATGACTACCTGATCGAACGCGAGGGCCGCGTCATCGGCAAGGCCGGCATGTGGCGCCGCCCCGAAGTGGGCTTCCTGCTCCACCCCGACCATCAGGGCGCGGGCCTTGCCTCCGAGGCGATGACGGCTGTCATCACCCATCTTTTCGACCGCCACGACATGCCCGAACTGGTGGCCGAGGCGGACCCGAGGAACACGCCCTCGCTGCGCCTTCTGGCCCGCCTCGGCTTTACCGAAACCGGACGGGCCGAACGCACCATGAAATGGCGCGAGGAATGGTGCGATTCCGTCTACCTCGCCCTTCCCCGCGCCGCTTGGCCCTTGGCCTAAAGCGCCGCCGCGACCGCAGCCGCCAGCGTTGTCGTCGGTCGCCCGATCAGGCGCGACAGCGTTCCCGAACCATCCTCGAGCGCCCCCTGCGCCGCTTGGACATCGCTGTCCGCCAGCACGGTCGCAAAGCCTTCGGGCAGGCCGAAGGATTGCAGGATGCCCGCATAAACATCGGGCGGCAGATCGTTGTAACCAATTGCCTTTCCGGTCTGGCGCGACACCTCGGCGGCCATCTCGGCAAGGCTGTAGGCCGCGTCTCCGCCCAATTCGTAGACCTTGCCGTCATGCCCGTCACCAAGGGCGGTCACGGCAATCGCCTCGGCATAATCCGCCCGTGCCGCAGCACTGAACCGCCCCGCCCCTGCCGAACCGATCAGCGCGCCCGCCGCAATGGCACCACCAAGGCTGCCGGTGTGGTTTTCCGTATACCACCCGTTCCGCAGCAGCGTCGTCTTCAACCCCGACGCCGCAAGATACCCCTCGGTCGCCTTGTGGTCGGCAGCAAGGATCATCGGCGAGCGGTCGGCTTTCAGAAGGCTGGTATAGATCACCCGCCCCACGCCCGCAGCCTTGGCCGCGTCGATGACCCGCCTGTGCTGCCCGACACGGTCGGTGAAATCGCTCGAGGAAATCAGCACCAGCGTCCTGACGCCGCCCAAGGCGCCAAAGGTTGCGGGATCGTTGTAGTCAAAGGCGCGCGCCTCGGCGCCAAGCCCCGCAGCCTTGGCCGGATCGCGCGCCAGCGCGATGGCCCGCCCGCCGCGTGCCGCTACGGCGGCAAGCGCAAGCCGGCCCAACTGTCCGGTCGAACCCGTGATGGCGATGGTCATGATCGTTCTCCTTGAATGACGATCCCACCCAGTTACGCCTTTACTTACGAAAAGGAAGTACGTACATTTCTGTTAGTATTCCCACCCCGCGCACAGGTCTGCCGCATGAAGGACTATCCCGTCCCGCCGCTCGGTCCGAAACCCGATGTCCTGCACCCGCTTTGCCCGTCGCGGCAGGTGCTGCAACACCTGACCAGCCGTTGGGGCGCGTTGATTCTCGTGGCGCTTCAGGGCCGGACGCTGCGCTTCTCGCAGCTGCGCCGCGCCTTGGGCGATGTCAGCGAACGCATGCTGGCCCAGACACTTCAGGGGCTGGAAGCCGACGGCATGGTCCTGCGCGTGGCGCATGACGTGGTGCCGCCGCATGTCGACTATTCGCTGACCGAAATCGGGGCCGAAGCGGCGGTTCTCGTCAACGGGCTTGCGAAATGGGTCGAACGCCGGTTGCCCGACATTCTGGGCAACCGCAAAGACGCCTGACTGCGGCCTAAAGGTCGCGGTAACGCTTTTCCTGCCGCGCGGTCCAAAGCACGGTCATGGCAAAGCCCGTGTCCGTCGCCTCTTCCGCCAGCACCACGCCTTCGGCATGCAGCCAGGCGCGTCTGCGGCCATCGCTGAAGGGAACGGCAATGACGCGCTCGGTCTTTTCCTCGTCGAACACGCCCGAGATCACATCGAGCAGATGACCGATCCCCTCGCCCGTCAGGGCCGAGACGGGGAACACCCGTTCGCGGGTCTCGGCCTGAACGCGCAGCGCCTCGCGTTGGCTCGGATCGACCAGATCGAGCTTGTTCCAGACCTCGAGTTGCGGCGTGGCCGCATTGACCCCCAGCGATTGCAGGATATCGGCCACATCCGCCGCCTGTTCGGCGCTTTCGGGATGGCTGATATCGCGCACATGCACGACGAGATCGGCTTCCAGCACCTCTTCCAGCGTGGCGCGGAACGCGGCAACCAGTTGCGTCGGCAGATCGGAAATGAAACCCACCGTATCCGAGACGATGATCTTGCGCCCCGAAGGCAGCGTCACCCCCCGCATCGTCGGGTCAAGCGTCGCAAAGAGCATGTCCTTGGCCAGAACATCGGCCCCCGTCATCCGGTTGAACAGCGTCGATTTTCCGGCGTTGGTATAGCCCACCAGCGCCACGATCGGAAACGGCACCTTCCGGCGCGAGGCGCGGTGCAGCTCGCGCGTTCTGACGACCTTGTCCAACTGCCGCTTCAGCCGGATCACCTGATCGTCGATGGCGCGGCGGTCGGCCTCGATCTGCGTCTCGCCCGGACCGCCGACGAAGCCGAAGCCCCCGCGCTGCCGTTCGAGGTGGGTCCATGCCCGCACCAGACGCGTCCGCTGGTAAGACAGCGCCGCAAGCTCGACCTGCAACACGCCCTCGCGTGTCCGCGCCCTGTCGGCAAAAATTTCAAGGATCAGACCCGTCCGGTCCAGCAGCTTGACGCCCCATTCCTTTTCGAGGTTCCTTTGCTGCACGGGCGAAACCGGCCCGTCCACCAGCACCAGCCCCACGTCCAGCGCCTCGAACTTCGCCTTCAGCTCCTCGACCTTGCCGGTGCCGAACAGCATCCCCGGTTGCAGACGCGGCAGGCGCACCACCTCTGATCCGACCACCTCCATATCCGGCAGCGCGGCGGCAAGGCTGACAGCCTCGGCCAGGCCATGCTCGGGCAGGCGGCGCGATTTCGCGGCGCGTATGTCAGGATGCAGCACATAGGCGCGCATCACCTCGGCGGCGGTCGAACGGTCACGCTCTTCCCGCCGCAGGGGCAGGAAGTCGTCCTCGTCATCTTCGGGCAAGTCGGAAATCAGTCTTCGCCTTCATAAAGGTTGATAGGCGCGCCCGGCATGATGGTCGAAATCGCATGTTTGTAGACAAGTTGCGATTGCCCGTCGCGGCGCAGAAGGACGCAGAAATTGTCGAACCAAGTGATCACGCCCTGCAACTTCACCCCGTTGATCAGGAAGATGGTCACCGGAACCTTGGCTTTCCGAACATGGTTAAGAAACGCGTCCTGCAAATTTTGTTTGTCGCCGGCCATTTTTGTCTTTGCCTTTTTTCTTGGTCTTGTCGCGCATATGCGGGCGTCCCTGATCCCTCGTTCAGGTTAGCAGCCCGATTTTCCAAGTATGTAACGGGTTGCGTGGAGTTTCCAGCGTGAAATACCATTTTGCAACTTTGTGCTGAACAAAGCGGTTCAGCGCCGCCATCCGTCCGGCGCAAGCAGAACCAGAATCGCCAAAAGCTCGACCCGCCCCAGCACCATGACGGCCGCAAGCAGCACCTTTGCTTCGGCGCCAAGGCTTGCGTAAACCAGCGGTTCGCTTGCCGCGATCGACGGCAACGGCCCGGTCGAGGTGAGCGCCGCCACGGCAAAGATCATTGCGGGTTCGAACTCTACCCCGACAAGGGTCAGCGCCGCCGTGGCCACGCCGATGGCACAGGCAAAAAGGATGAAGAAGATCCAGGCGAGATAGGCCCCCTCGCGCCGCAAGCGCCGCATCGAGGCGCCCGACCCGCCGACCGAACTCGGATGCACGAGACGCTCCATCTCGCGCTGGCCGTGCCGGAACAGGGCATAGACGCGCAACAGCTTTACCCCGCCCGCCGTCGTGGCGATTCCGCCGCCGAAAATCGCCAGCCCCGCCATGACCAGACCGGGCGTGCCCAGACCCGACCACCCCGTCGCCGCGCGCCAGTCGGCCGATACGAAACCCGTCGTGGTCAGAAAGGACAGGGTCGTAAAGGCTCCGCCCCACAGGGCATGAAGCGCATCGCCGATCCCGCCCCTCTCGCCCGCCGTGGCGATCCAGTGGCGCAGGAACAGCAGCACCGGCAGGACAGCCACGATGCCCAGACCCAGACGCAACTCGGGGTCTTGCCACAGGGGCGTGCCGCGCTGGTACAGCGCCGCCCCGGGCCAAGCCCGCCGCGACAGGGCCGCCACCAGAACGACGAAAATCGCAAGCTCGCCGTAAATGCCCGATGGCCCCGCCGTCATGTCGCCCAAGGGCGTGATGCCGCTTGTCGAAACCGTCGACATCGCATGGCTGAAGGCCACAAGGCTGCGGTCTCCGGCCATAGCCAGCACGGCCCACAGCACAAGCGTCAATCCCAGATAGGCCGGCAGCACCGCCACCGCCTGCAAGGCCATGCGCCGCGCCGGGGTCGCGGTATGGGTGATCTGGCTCAGCCCCTCGGCGCTGCGCCCCGGAACGCGGCCCGACACCACCTCGACCCCGCCAAGGTTCATCGGGGCCAGTATCGCGATACCTGCCACCAGAATGAAGAACCCGCCCATCCAGCCCACCTGCGCCCGCCACAGATGCACCGCATCGGGCAGGCGCGCCGGTTCGTAGAGCGTCGCCCCCGTCGTGGTGAACGAGGACACCATCTCGAACCACGCGTTCAGAAACCGCGTGTCGCGCACCGCCTCGTGCAGCGGCAGGGCCATCACCAGCGGCAGCACCAGATAGGCCAGCACCAGCGCCGCCAGACTTGCCCGCACCGGATTGCGCGGCCTGCGGTTCGCCGTGGCGATGGCGATCAGTCCCGTCAGCACCAGCACGATCACGCCGGAATAAAAGAACGCCCGCGCGGTACGGTAATCAGAGTGGATCACGGCATATGACGCGGGCAACCACATCGACAGCGCCGTGATGCCGGTCATCAGCACCAGAAGCGGCAGGTCGAGCAAACGCCGCAGCATCAGAAGAAATCGATCGAAACTTGCAGCAGGCGCTCCACCTCGCGCACATCCGCCGCCATGGTGAACAGCGCGATAACATCGCCCGCCTCGATCCGCAGATCGCCCGTGGGTTTCACCACCTTGTCGCCCTTCATCAGCGCGCCGACCAGCACGCCTTCGGGAAACTCGACATCGCGCACCAGCTTGCCCGCAAGCGGCGATGTGGACAGAACCTGCGCCTCGATCATCTCGGCCTCGCTGTCGCCCAGCGAATAGATCGCCCGCACCTTGCCGTGCCGGATATGGCGCAGGATCGAGGAGACGGTGGTCGCCCGCGGGTTGATATAGGCATCAATGTCGAGAGGCCCCATCAGCGGCGCAAGCGTCGGGTCGTTGACCAAAGCGATGGACATCTTGCAGCCCGCCTGCTTGGCGCGCACGGCGGCCAGAATGTTGGTCTTGTCGTCATCGGTCACGGCCAGCACGGCATCGGCGCGGTCGATGGCGGCCTCCATCAGGATATCCATGTCCATCCCGTCGCCGTTCAGCACGATGGTCCGCTCAAGCCCGTCTGCCGCCCGCTCGGCCACCGCGCGGTTCTTCTCGATGATCTTGGCGCGCACACGGTCGGTCCGCGCCTCGAGCGCCCGCGCCACACCCAGCCCGACATTGCCACCGCCGATGATGACGATGCGCTCCTGCTTCTTGTTCTGCTTGCCGAATATCTCGAGCGCGCGGTTCACATCCTCGGAATGCACGAAGGCGTAGATCTGGTCCGAGGCGAAAAGCTGGTCCCCCGGTTCCGGCGCGAACAGCCGCCCCTCGCGCCGCACACCCACGACGATGGCCCGCAGCGAAGGGAACAGCTCGTTCAACTGCCGCAGCGGCGTGTTCAGCACCGGACAATCCTCGCCCAGCTGTATCCCCAAAAGCTGGGCCCGCCCGAGCATGAAGCTTTCCGTATCAAAGGTTGCGGGCGCGGCCAGCCGCTGCAACGCGGCTTCCGCAACCTCGCGCTCGGGGCTGATCACCACGTCGATGGGCAGATGGTCGCGGCGGTAAAGATCGGAATAGATCGCGTCGAGGTAGCTTTGCGCCCTCAGCCGCGCGATCTTGCGCGGCACCGAAAAGATCGAATGGGCCACCTGACAGGCCACCATGTTCACTTCGTCGGAATGGGTGGCGGCGATGATCATGTCTGCATCGCGCGCGCCGGCCCGTTCAAGCACGTCGGGGTAGCTCGCAAATCCCACCACGCCCTGAACATCAAGCGTGTCCGAGGCGCGGCGCACCAGATCGGCGTTCACGTCGACCAGCGTCACATCGTTCTTCTCGCCCGAAAGCTGGCGCGCGATCTGCCAGCCGACCTGTCCCGCGCCGCAGATGATTACCTTCATGGCCGTCCCCGCCCTGTGCGAAAGCCTGTCTTGTCAGCTTGCGCCCCACCGGTCAATGCGCGGCCTGTCACGCCTCTTCGGCCTCGTCCTCGTCCATGCCCTCGAAATCCTCGTCAAGCCGCGCCATCCGCCCGCCCGCCTTGGCCGTGGTGACCACGCCCAGCGACTTCAGCTTGCGATGCAGGGCCGAACGTTCCATGCCGACGAAGCTGGCGGTGCGGCTGATGTTGCCGCCGAAACGGTTGATCTGGGTCAGCAGGTATTCGCGCTCGAACACCTCGCGCGCCTCGCGCAGGGGCAGCGTGGCCATGGCACCCCCCAGAACCAGACGGTTCCCCTCGCCCGTGGGCGCCTCTTGCCCCGGCAATTCGCGCGCTTCGATGGGGCCAGACCCGTCCCCCAGAATCAGCACCCGCTCGATCACGTTGCGCAACTGCCGCACGTTTCCGGGCCAGGGCATGGTCTGCAACATCGCCTCGGCCTCGGCCGACAGGTCCCGCAGCGGCAAGCCCTGGCTGCGGTGGAACAGGTCGACGAAATGCCGCGTCAGTTCCGGAATGTCCTCGCGCCGCTCCTCAAGGCTCGGCACGGCGATCGGTACCACGTTCAGCCGGTCGTAAAGCTCTTGCCGGAACCTCCCCGCCGCGATTTCCGCCCGCAAGTCCCGCGTCGTGGACGAGATCACCCGCAAATCGACCCGCACCTTGTCGGTCCCGCCCGACCGCGTGAACTGCTGCTCGGTCAGCACGCGCAAGATCTTCGACTGCGTGCCAAGCGGCATGTCGGCCACCTCGTCGAAATAGACGACACCGCCGTGGCCCTGTTCGAGCATGCCCTTTTCCACGCCACGTTCCGGCGTCTCGCGGCCGAAAAGCACCTCTTCCATCCGCTCGGGTTCGATGGTGGCCGATGACACCGAAACGAACGGGGCCGAGGCGCGGTTCGAATTCACATGGACATAGCGCGCCGCCATCTCCTTGCCCGATCCGGCGGGGCCTGTCAGCATCACCCGGCCGTTGGATTTGGTCACCTTGTCGAGTTGCGATTTCAACGCCTTGAAGGCGGGGCTCGAGCCAAGCATCTCGGTGCTGGTCACATCCTTGCGCCGCAGCTCCGAGTTTTCGCGCCGCAGCCGGCTCGTCTCCATCGCGCGGCTGACCACGACCATCAGCTGGTCGATGTTGAAGGGCTTCTCGATGAAGTCATAGGCCCCCTGCTTGATCGCGGCCACCGCGATCTCGATATTGCCGTGGCCCGAGATGATGACCACCGGCACATCGGGATTGTCGCGCTTGACCGATTTCAGAATGTCGATCCCGTCCATCCGGCTGTCCTTGAGCCAGATGTCGAGGATCATCAGCGCCGGCGGTTCGGCATTGATCTCGGCCATGCAGTCATCGGATGTTCCGGCCAGACGGACCAGATACCCCTCGTCCTTGAGGATGTCCGCAATCAACTCTCGAATGTCTTTTTCGTCGTCGACGATCAGGATGCTGCTCATGATCCCCCCTCGGTGGCATGTTCTGTTGTGGGTGCGGTCTGCGCCGCAGGTTTCTTCGCCCGTTGCGGGCGCTGGGTGCGCGGCAGCCTGATTTCGGCCATCGCGCCCGCGTGGTCATTCCCCTCGAAGACGGGGGCATCCAGCAGGGCCAGCGTGCCGCCATGTTCCTCGATGATCTTCTTTACGATGGGCAGGCCAAGCCCCGTGCCCTTCTCGCGCGTGGTCACATAGGGCTCGAACAGCCGCGTCCGGTCGGGCGGCAGGCCCGTGCCATTGTCCATGATGCGGATGATCGCGGCTTCCGGCTCTTCGGTGAAACTGACGCGGATTTCCGGCACGAACCCGACGGGTTTTCCCTTTTCCGTATAGGATTCAATCGCCTCTCCGGCGTTCTTGATCAGGTTTGTAAGGGCTTGCGAAATCATCGTCGCGTCAAGGTCCATCAGAACCGGCCCCCCGGGAAGGTCCTTGCGCAGCGTCACATCGGGTTGCCCGCTTTCCTGCAACAACACCGCATCCCGTACGAGGGCGGTCAGATCCTGCTCGCGCCGGTCCGGTTCGGGCATGCGCGCGAATTTCGAGAATTCGTCGACGATCCGCCGCAGGTCGTTCGTCTGGCGCACGATCACATCGGTATATTGGTCAAGGTCCGCAGGCTCGGCCACCTGATTGCGGAACTTGCGTTTGATCCGCTCGGCCGAAAGCGCAATCGGTGTCAGCGGGTTCTTGATCTCGTGCGCGATGCGCCGCGCCACATCGCCCCATGCCGCCATGCGCTGGGCGCTGACAAGTTCGGTCACATCGTCAAAGGCGACGACATAGCCTTCCAGCCGCCCGCTGTCGCTGCGCCGCACCGACATGCGCACGAGCAGGCTTTCCAGCTTGCCCTTCCGCGCCAGCCGCACCTCCTCCTGAGCGGCCGGAAGCCCGCCCTCGCGCAGCCGCTCGAACAGCGGCGCGAATTCGGGCACGGCCAGCGAAAGCGCGACCTCGGCGGTGCCGTCGCTGATGTCGAGCAGCTTTTCCGCCGCCCGATTGGCGAAATCGACACGGCCCTCGCTGTCCAGCCCGATCACCCCCGCCGTCACGTTCGACAGCACCGAATCGAACAGACGCCGCCGCCGTTCGGTCTGGCTGTGGCTGACCACCAGCGCATCGCGCTGCCCCTTCAACTGGCGCGTCATCTGGTTGAACAGCCGCCCCAGCGTGGCGATTTCGTCATCGCCCTCTTCTTCCACGACCTGCACGTCCAGATCGCCCTCGCCCACCCGCAGCGCGGCCCCTGCAAGGCGTCCCACGGGCCGCGACAGCCGTTCCGCGAACCACAGCCCGACCCAGACGGCGGCAAGGATCAGGATCAGGGCGAAACCCAGATACAAAAGCCCGAATTCGAACAGCAGACGCCCGCGCTCGCTTTCAAGCTGGTGATACAGGTTCACCGTCTCGCGCGTTTCGTCCAGCAGAGACAGGATCGACCCGTCCACCGTGCGCGAGATGTAAAGGTAGCGGTCGGCAAAGGCATCCAGATGGATCAGGGCGCGGAACTCGTTGTTCTCCCAATCCTGGATAAGCACGGTTTCGCCGGCCCTTGCGCGGTCAAGCTCGTCCTGTGTCGGCTTCTCGAAGTCGAACAGGTAGCTCCGCTCTCCGCGGGTGCGCAATTCGCCCCCGCCGTCGATCAGATAGGCCTCTTTCAACCCCCGCTGGATCGTCGCCTGCGCCTGCGTCAGAAAGGGGCGCATCTGGCTGTCTTCCAGAAAGAACATCGACTGCTTTTGCAGGTTCAGGTCGGCCGCCAGCTTTTCGGCATCCTTGACCAGATCCTGCCGGTGTTCGGCCTCGTAGGCTTCCGCCGCCGACATGCTGGTGCCGACGACCGACCGCACGCGTTCCGAAAACCACCCTTCAAGCCCGAAGTTCACCGTCACCACGGCAAAAACCGCGACCAGCACCGTCGGCACAAGTGCGACGCCCGCGAAAACCCCCGTCAGCCGCAGGTGAAGCCGCGATCCCGCCGACTGGCTGCGCCGGTCCGAAACCATGCGCACGACCCGCGCCATCACCAATGTCGCGACAAGCAGGATATAAACGAAGTCCGCCAGCAGGATCAGCCGCAGCGCGGGCGAGTTTCCCGACTGGTTCAGCGGCCCCAGCGCCAGAAAGGTGCCGACCGCCAGCAAAGGCCCCAGAAAGACCAGACCGAAGGTCATGGCGTTCTGCACCTGCCGCTTCCGCCGCAAGCGCAGCAAGCGCTGCCAAGTGTTGCGTCCTACCGTGCGCTGCACGCCCGCCAACCCCATCCTGCGGGGTAGGACCTGCGCCCCCACCCGCCACATCTTGTGTCCGCGCCGCGGTGATACCCGCAGGACACGCTTGATGTTGCGGTTTTACATCAGTTTGCGGCGGCGTGTCACGCGGATATCGAGGTCGGTGATCTTCTTGCGCAAAGTATTGCGGTTGATACCCAAAAGATCGGCGCATTTCGCCTGATTTCCCGCCGTGGCATCCAGTGCGATCTCGATCAGGGGCATCTCCACCTCGCGCAGGATCCGCTGGTAGACGCCCGCAGGCGGCAATTGCCCGCCATGCAGGTCGAAGTAGCGTTTCAGGTGCCGCGCGACCGAGGCCGACAGCTTCTCGCCCTCGCCTCCGCCTTTCAGCGGCTCCATCGCGGGCTGGCTGCCCAGCACGGCCTCGACCTCGCCGCGCGCGATCTCCGCCTCGGAGCTTGTGACCATCAGCCGCCGCAGGGTGTTTTCCAGCTGGCGCACGTTGCCGGGCCAGCTATAGGCGCGCACCAGTTCGCGCGCGTCGTTCGACAGCCGCCGAAGGGTGCCGAAATCGCGCTCGCCCTTGGTCAGGAAATGCTCGGCCAGCAGCGGTATGTCGTCGACCCTCTCGCGCAGCGAGGGCACGTGCAGCGTGACGCCCGACAGACGGTAGAACAGGTCCTGCCGGAAGCGCCCGCCCTCCATCTGCGCCGAAAGATCGGTCTGCGAGGTCGCCATGATCCGCGGCGCATTCTCTCCCATCATGTCGAGCATCCGCACGATCCGCGCCTGCGTGTCCTCGTCGTAATCTCCGACCTCGTCGAACACCAGACTGCCGCCCTTGGCGCGGCCCATCAGCGTCGAAGGCCCGTCCACCCCCTGAAGGTCCGAGGCCTGCGCCACGACAAAAGGCTGGCTGCGCCGGTCCGAGAAATCGTGGATCGCCTTGCCGATCAGGCTTTTCCCCGTGCCCGATTCCCCGGTGATCAGCACGGCAAGATCGGTGTTCATCACCCGCGCCACCAGACGATACAGCGCCTGCATCGCGGCCGTGCGCCCCACCAGCGGCAGGTCGTCGCCCGCCTCGCGCGCCACGACCACCTTGGCCGGCGCGCGCCGCTTCTGTTCCAGCGCCCGGGCCGAACGCTTCATCAGATCGGGCAGATCGAAGGGCTTGGGCAGATAGTCGAAGGCCTCGGCCTCGGCTGCCTGGATCGCGGTCATGATGGTGTTCTGCGCCGAAATCACGATCACCGGCAGACCGGGCCGCATCTTGCCGATGCGCGGCAGGGCATCAAGCCCGTTGCCATCGGGCATGATCACGTCTGAAATGACCAGATCGCCCTTCCCTTCCTCGACCCAGCGCATCAGCGTCATCAGGCTGCTCGTCGCATGCACCTTGCACCCCGCCCGCGTCAGCGCCTGCGTGAGCACCGTGCGGATCGTCCGGTCGTCATCCGCCACCAGAACCGTGCCATCCATCAGCCTTGCTCCTTCTTGATCTTGGGAACCATCGGCAAGGACACGCGAAACACGGTGCGCCCCGGCACCGAATCCACCGATATCCAGCCCTCGTGGTCTGAAATGATTTTCGAGACCAGCGCGAGGCCAAGCCCCGTGCCGTTCTCGCGCCCTGAAACGAAGGGCTCGAAGATATCGCCGGCCAGATCGGCTGGAATGCCCGGACCGTCGTCGATGATCTCGATCTGCAACGGCAGGGCGGCGGGCGTGCCATCCTTGCGCCGCAGCCGCAGCGACAGGTCATAGAACGTCCGCAGCCGGATCGTCGTGCCCTCGCCGGCCCTCTGGCAGGCCTCGGCGGCATTCTTGATCAGGTTCAGGAACACCTGCATCAACTGGTCCGGATCGGCAAAGGTGGGCGGCAGCGAGGGGTCGTAATCCTCGACGATATGCATATGCGCGGCAAAGCCGACCATCGACGATTTGCGCGCCCGATCCAGCGCGTCATGGATGTTCACCGCGCGCCGCTCGGGCGGGCGCAGGTTGCCGAACTGCTCGACCTGTTCGAGCAGCTTCACGATCCGCCGCGTTTCCTCGACGATCAGGTCGGCCAGTTCCCGGTCTTCCGGCGAAAGCCCCATCGCCAGAAGCTGCGCCGCCCCCGAAATCCCCGCCAGCGGGTTCTTGATCTCGTGCGCCAGCATCTCGGCCATGCCGATGGCCGATTTTGCCGCCGACTTCACATGCATCGACCGCCCCAGACGGTCCGCGATATCGCGGGGCGAGATGATCATCAGGATCACCTCGGCATTGTCATGCATCGGGGCGACCTGCACGTTGCATTGCACCGGCGGGCGCTCTCCGGTCGTCACATCGACGTCGTTGATGAACAGCGGCGACTGGTTCGACCTTGCGCGCCGCAGGGCCTCGTCCATCGGCGCATCGATCGACAAGCGGTCAAAGGCGGGTTGCCCCATCAGCGACCGGCTGGATGCGTTGAGGAAAATCTCGCCCGCGGGGTTCACCTCGGCAATCCGGTTGTCCGGCCCGATCAGCAAGGCGGGCAGCGGAAGCGAGGCCCAGACGACCCCCGGAACCGGATAGGGCGAACGGTAGCCCGGGTTCATGCCGCCACCTGCCCTGCGCCCGCAAAGGCCGCGCTGACCAGCCGCAACACCGTGGCCGGGTCCTCGGCGGTCAGGATCGCGCCCCGCGCGCCAGCCAGTCCCGCCTCGTCCAGATACCAGCCCAGATGCTTGCGGGCGCATTTCATGCCAAGATCGCGGCCATAAAAGCCCAGCATCGCCTCGTAATGTTCGGAAACCAGATCGCCAAGTGCGGCCCCCTGCGGCACCACCGGCGCGGGCGTGCCATAAAGCGCGTGCGAAATCTGCGCGAGCCGCCAGGGCGCACCCTGCGCCCCCCGACCGACCATCACCCCGTCGGCCCCCGATTGCGCCAAAGCCGCCTTGGCGGTCGCCCCGTCCACGATGTCGCCATTGGCGATGACCGGAATCGCCACCGCATCCTTGACCGCGCGAATGGCCGCCCAATCGGCATTGCCCTTGTAGAACTGGCACCGCGTGCGCCCGTGGATCACCACCATCCGCACGCCGTTGTCCTGCGCCCGCTTGGCAAGTTCGGGCGCGTTCAGCAGCGCGTCATCCCAGCCAAGCCGCGTCTTGAGCGTGACAGGCACCGAAACCGCGCGCACCACGGCGCGGATCAGATCAAGCGCAAGGTCCAGATCGCGCAGCAGGGCCGACCCGCACAGCCCCGTCGTCACCCGCTTTGACGGGCAACCCATGTTGATGTCGATGATCTTTGCCCCCTGCGCCTCCATCAGGCGCGCGGCCTCGGCCATCCAATAGGGTTCCCGCCCCGCAAGCTGCACCGAAGTCGCCTGCTCGCCCAATCCCAGCTCGGCCCGCGCCCGCGCCTCGGGCTGGGCGCGCACCACCTCTTGGCTGGCAACCATCTCGGACACGACAAGACCCGCACCGAAGCGCGCCACCATGCGGCGAAACGGAAGATCGGTGATCCCCGCCAAAGGTGCCAGCAGCACCGGAGGGTCGATAAGATTCGGTCCGAGGCAGAGCGCCAATTGCCTGTTCCTTGTGCAGTTGGGTTGGTGGTAGCGCCCGCTTGGCACCAAGACCAAGGCATCGCGCCATGAATATGGACGAAAAACAGCAGATGCACAAATTTTGTGCAGTTTGCCCGATAACCCGCCAGATTGTCAGGCGCAGCGGTCTGGCCTAAACAGGGCGCAAGCCTCAGGAGTGCGACCCTTACCATGCCCACAGACCGCGACACAGCGGCTATCATCGTCGCGGCCGGACGCGGCACCCGAGCGGGGGGCGATCTTCCCAAACAATGGCAAAGCCTCGCAGGGCGGCCCGTGGTCGCACATACCATTTCCGCCTTCCGCGCGGCCTCCATCGCCAACATCGTCCTCGTGATCCACCCCGAAGACCGCCCCCGCGCCGAAAGCCTGCCGCCCGAAGTGCTGACTGGCGTCACCTTCGTCGAAGGCGGGGCCACGCGCGATGCCTCGGTGCGCAATGCGCTCGAGGCGCTTGCCCTCGGTGCCCCTCCCGCCACGGTGCTGATCCACGACGGCGCGCGCCCCCTCGTCTCGGCCGAGGTGATCGGCCGCGTTCTCGACGCGCTGGCCCAAAGCCCCGGAGCAGCCCCCGCCCTTGCCGTGACCGATGCGCTCTGGCGCGGCGAGGCGGGCCTTGTCACCGGCACGCAGGACCGTTCGGGTCTGTGGCGCGCGCAGACCCCGCAGGGCTTCCGCTTTCCCGATATCCTCGCGGCCCACCGCGCCCACCGCGCCCCTGCCGCCGACGATGTCGCCGTGGCCCGCGCCGCAGGGCTTGACGTTTCCATCGTCGAAGGCGACGAGTCCAACATCAAACTGACCTTCGCCGCCGATTTCGCCCGTGTCGAAGCCATCCTGAAAGACCGCGCAATGACCCTCCGCATCGGCAACGGCTACGACGTTCACGCCTTCACCGCGGGCGACCATGTCTGGCTTTGCGGCGTCCGCATCCCGCATGACAAGGCGCTCTTGGGCCATTCCGACGCCGATGTCGGAATGCACGCCCTGACCGACGCGATCTACGGCGCGCTGGCCCAAGGCGACATCGGCCGACACTTCCCGCCCAGCGATCCGCAATGGAAGGGGGCCGAAAGCCATATCTTCCTGCGCCACGCGGTCGAACTGGCCGCAAGCATGGGCTGGAAACTGGGCAATTGCGATGTCACGCTTGTCTGCGAACGCCCGAAGATCGGCCCGCATGCCGCTGATATGCAAGCGAAACTTGCCGAAATAATGGGCGTCTCGCCCGATCAGGTCAGCGTCAAGGCCACCACCTCCGAACGCCTTGGCTTCACCGGCCGCGAGGAGGGGATCGCCTCGCTCGCCACAGCCCTGCTGGTGCGCGCATGACCCTCGCCTATCGCATCGCCACGGTCTTCGGCATCGGCCACCTGCGCCCGGCCTCGGGCACATGGGGGTCTGCGGCGGCCATCGTCGCGGGTCTGCTGATCGACCGCTTCCTTGGCGCGCCGGTGCTTGCGCTCGCAACGGTCGCAGCCACGCTGGCAGGGTTCTGGGCCTGCCGGAGCGAATTGTCCGGCAAGCCCGGTGCAGACCCTTCGGAATTCGTCATAGACGAGGTTGCCGGACAGTGGATCGCCCTGCTCTTTCCCGCCGTCGCCTTCTGGTGGCGCGGACACGAAGGGTTCATGCCCTACCCCGGCTGGGTCGCGGCCTTCTTCTTCTTCCGCTTCTTCGACATCTGGAAACCCTGGCTTGCGGGCCGCGCCGATGCGCGCGGCGACGCCGACGGGGTGATGATCGACGATCTCTGGGCCGGTCTTTTTGCCGGAGTGGCGGTCGTCATCTCGGCAGGCATCGCCCACGGGATCTTCATGCGATGACCGACCCCGCTGCCCTGCTGCAAGCCGCCCGCCAAAAGGGCCTGCGGATCGCAACCGCCGAAAGCTGCACGGGGGGCATGATCTCGGCCGCGCTGACCGATATCGCCGGATCGTCCGATGTGTTCGACCGCGGTTTCGTCACCTATTCCAACGCCGCCAAATCCGACATGCTGGGCGTAAGCCAAACCACGCTCGGCGCATTCGGTGCCGTGTCCGAGGAAACCGCCCGCGAAATGGCCGAAGGCGCCTTGGCCCGCTCGGCCGCGCAACTTGCCGTCTCGGTCACCGGAATTGCCGGACCCGGCGGGTCAGATTTCAAGCCCGAAGGCCGCGTCTGCTTCGGCCTTGCGCAATCTGGCCGGCCCACCCGCTGCGAAACCGTGGATTTCGGCCCCCTCGGCCGCGCCAATGTCCGCAAGGCCTCCGTCGCGCATGCCTTGGCGCTTTTGGCGCAGGCACTGGGCCAGACCGGGGGCCAGTTCGGGGGCTAGACCGGCGCCCGCAAGGGCTAACGGTGCAGGGCAAAGAATCGCAGCACTTCTGCGGTCGCATCGATGTCGCGCGTTTCCCCCTGCCGCGTGGCGCGCAGGCTTCCCGGCCAGGCATGGCCCCCGCCTTCGACCGTCATGACCCGCACTTGCACCCGCCCCTTCGCGTCGGCATGGTTTCTTTCGACCACCCGCATCCCGTCATCTGCCCGATCGATCACCCGCTCGCCCTGCGCCAGAACCGGAAACGGCGCAAGGAATGCCGCCTCGACCGCCGCGACCGGCGCGAAATCGGTTTGCGTCAGGCTCGTCTCTCCCCGACCTCCGGCATAGGGCACCATCGCGTCGGCAGTCCCGTGGATGACCAGAAGCGGCACGGGGGCCGTCACCCTGAACCGCCCCGTATCCATCGTGCCCGAAACCCCGGCCACCGCCCGCAAGCGGCCGGGACGCAGCGCCGCATAGGTTTCGGCCATGATCGACCCGTTCGACATGCCCGTTGCGTAAAGCCGCGCCCCATCAAGCCCGAAGCGCAGCACCGCATCGGCCACCACCGCATCGAGAAAGGCCGCATCATCCACCCCCTCGCGCTGGGCCGCCCCGCAGCAATAGCCGCCGTTCCATGTGGCAATGCGCCCCGTCCCTTGGGGGTAGATCACCGCAAATCCCATGCGAACAGCGGGTCGCGACAGGCCCGAGGCGCGGGCGAACTGCTTTGCGCTGCCGCCCCCGCCATGCAGGGCAAGGATCACGGGCGCCCCCTCGGGCCGGGGCGGCAGGTCGACAAGATAGGACCGCCCGTCCAGCGTGACGGTCTCTGCCACGGCGGGCAGCGCGATCAGGCACAGCAAAAGCACAAGGCGCAGCATCGGCGTCTCCCTTTCAAGGGTGTTTTGCTGATACGCGCCGCCCCGCCCGTTCCGTCGCGGTCAGACCTTTGGGCCGTGCAATTCGGCCGCGCGCCGCTCGAAGGCGCGGACCACGCGCTGCATTGCATCGTTGAACACGACCCCGATGATCCCCTGCAACAGCGCGTTGCGGAATTCGAAGTCCACGAAGAACTCGACCTCGCAGCCCCCCTCGACATCGCGGAAATCCCAGGTCGAGCGCATGTGCCGGAAGGGGCCGTCCAGATATTCCGTCTCGATCCGCTTGCGCGCGGGCCACAGGGTCACGCGGCTGCCGAAACGCTCGCGGAACACCTTGAAGCTGATCACCAGATCCGCCTCCATCACCTCGCCCGCCTCGCCACCCGTGCCGGTGACGGGCATGCGCGACCGGATGCGCGCGGCGGAATTCCACGGCAGAAACTTGGGATAGGCGGCCACATCGGCCACAAGGTCATACATCTGCGTCGCCGAATACGGCAGCCGCTTGACTTCATGATGGGTTGGCATCTGATCGATCCGTGACTTGCCCCACGGTATTGGTTAAGCGGGGGCCGGAAATCAAGAGGCCCAAAGCCGCAGGGACAGTATGACCGACCAACCTTATGTCATCGACCAGATGATCAGCGCCAAAAGCATCGCCGCACGGGTCGAGGCCTTGGCCAAGGAAATCACCGCCCATTACAAGGGCACCGACAAGCTCATCGTCGTGGGGTTGCTGCGCGGCTCTTTCGTCTTCATCGCGGATCTCGTGCGCGAGATCGACCTCCCCGTCGAGGTCGACTTCCTCGAGGCCTCCTCTTACGGCGATGCCATGCATTCCAGCCGCGAGGTCCGCATCCTCAAGGACCTGCGCGGCGAAATCGCGGGCCGCGACGTGCTGGTGGTCGAGGATATCGTCGACACGGGCTTTACGCTGCATCACGTCAAGAACCTGCTTCTGTCGCGCGAACCCAAGCGCCTCGAGGTTTGCGCCCTGCTCGACAAGCCCTCGCGCCGCGAGGTGGATATCCGCGCCACATGGACGGGTTTCGAGATCCCCGACGAATTCGTCGTGGGCTATGGCATCGACTTTGCGCAGCGCAACCGCAACCTGCCCTATATCGGCAAGGTCCGCTTCACCGCATGACGCCGATCTGGTTCATCCGGATGGCCCGCTGGGCGCGCAACCCGCCATCGGCAGACCGCGTCAGGCTGGTTCTGGTGGTGGTGGCGCTGTGCCTGCTTGTCGCGGGGGCCGAACGGCTTTGGGGCTTTCCCGACTGGCTGACCCCGCAAAAGCTGAAACCCTGACCGCCACTTGACCAAGTCACTTGGCGAAAACGTCATTTGTCCGACACCTTCGTCACCACCTAGCATCCTGCCATCAACTTCGGGGTAACCTTCATGCGGCGTGTTCTGACAGTGCTTTGCGGCCTTGCCCTTCTTGGCCTTGCCGCCTTCTGGTATCTCACCGAACCCGCCCCGCTTCCGGCTGACAGCTTCGCGGGCCTCAGCCCCGATGCGGCGCATGGCCAGCAGGTGTTCACCGCCGCAGGCTGCGCCTCGTGCCACATGGCCGAAGGGGCCACGGGCGAGGCGCAATTGATCCTGTCCGGGGGACAGAAATTCCCCTCTGCCTTCGGCACCTTCATCGCCCCCAACATCTCGTCTGACCCCGACCACGGCATCGGCGCATGGTCGCTGCAAGACCTTGGCAATGCCCTGCAACGCGGCATCGGGCGCGACGGCGAACACCTCTACCCCGCCCTGCCCTATACATCCTACCAGCTGATGCAGCCGCAGGACGTGGTCGATCTTTACGCCTATCTGCAAACCCTGCCGCCCGACGCCACCCCCAGCCAGCCGCATGACATGGCCTTTCCCTTCACGCTGCGCCGCGGCCTCGGCCTTTGGAAAACCCTTTTCGCCGCCCCCGCATGGGCCATCGACGCCCCCGACCTGACGCCCGTCGAAACCCGTGGCCGCTACATCGCCGAGGCCCTTGCCCATTGCGGCGAATGCCACACGCCGCGCAACGCGCTGGGCGGTCTGGACCGGTCGCGCTGGCTTGCCGGTGCGCCCAATCCCTCGGGCGAGGGGCGCATTCCCAACATCACCCCCGCCAAGCTGACATGGAGCGCGGACGAGGTCGTGGAATACCTGACCTCGGGCTTCACGCCCGACTACGACTCGGTCGGCGGCCATATGGCGCATGTGGTGGAAAACATGTCCAAACTGCCCGAATCCGACCGTCAGGCCGTGGCGGCCTACCTGCAACGCGTGGCGCCGGTCGAATAGGCCGGTTGCCGCGCCCCGGGCCACGAATGGTTGCGGGTAAACCCAACTTGTGGTAGCCCGTAAAAAAAACCGAGCAGCAGGTTGTATATAATGAACAGGTTCCCCCCCGCGCTTCCGGCGCTTCTCGTCATGCTTTGCCCGTTTGCGGCGCAGGCTCAGGGTCTCGAAACCTCGGGCCAGTTCGAACTCGAATATCTTCGTGGCAACGGTGCCGAGACGATGCTCTTTTCCGCCGACGCCATGCTGCGCTACCGTGGCGGCGCGCTTGGTGTCGAACTTGGCACCGATTCCGACTTTGCGCTGGATAACGGGCCGGAACTCAAATCCTTCTACGCCGCCGCACTGGTCAATTCGGGCTTTGGCGAATTTGCCATCGGCGCACCCGAATCCGTGGCCGACATGCTGATCGACGTGCCCTCCTTTGCGGGCATGAAGGGCATCGACGCGGGCGGCATGATCCCCGGCCAGAACGTCGCCCTCGGCACGCCGTCGATGGTCGGCGTCATCGCCAAGCGCGAAGACCGCCAAAGCTACGGCCTGCGCTATTCAAACAGCGCGGGCGCCATCCGCTACGGCGCTTCGGTGCATAAATTCGAGGGAACCGGCAGCACGCTCTTCCAGCTTGCCGGCGAATACACGATGGGCCAGACGCAGATCGAAGGCATGATCGAGAACAAAAGCCTCGAAGGCGGTTTTTCGGGCCTGATCGGCGTGGCGCATGATCAGGGCCAGTTCACCGTTTCCGCCTACCTGTCACGCCAGACCATCGACGGCGACGGCACGACCTTCCAGCTTTCCGGCGATTACCGCCTGTCCGACAACATGACCATCGGCGGCAGCCTTGCGCGCAAGGACTTCACCGAAGAGGAATATCTTTACGGCGTGACGGCGGCTTGGGGCTTTGGCAATGGCGCCTACCTGTCCGGCGGCATCGCCGACGGAGACAATTCCACCGTGCTGATGGATGCTTCGGTCGGCTACAAGTTCTGATCGCTTCGGGGCGGGTCAGACCCGCCCCAGTTTTTCCAGCCGCGCCGCGCGCAGCCGCTCGAAATCGTCGCCCGCATGATAGGACGACCGCGTCAGCGGCGTTGCCGAGACCATCAGAAACCCCTTGCCATAGGCGCTGGTCTCATAGGCCTTGAATTCGTCGGGAGTGACGAAACGGTCGATCCTGTGGTGCTTGGGCGTCGGTTGCAGGTATTGGCCGATGGTCAGGAAATCGACATCCGCCGCGCGCATGTCGTCCATCACCTGCAAGACTGACTGCCGGTCCTCGCCAAGGCCCACCATGATCCCCGATTTGGTGAACAGCGTCGGGTCAAGTTCCTTGACCTTCTGCAACAGGCGCAGCGAATGGAAATAGCGCGCACCGGGCCGCACCTCGGGGTATAGTCCCGGCACGGTTTCAAGGTTGTGGTTGAACACATCGGGCCGCGCCGCGACAACCGCCTCAAGCGCCGAGGGCGGGCATTTCAGGAAATCGGGCGTCAGCACCTCGATCGTCGTTCCAGGCGCGCGGTGGCGGATCGCACGGATGGTCTGGGCGAAATGTTCGGCCCCCCCGTCCTCGAGATCGTCGCGGTCGACCGAGGTCACGACCACATGTTTCAGACCAAGTTCGGCCACCGCATGCGCCACCCGACCCGGCTCGAAAGCGTCAAGCGTTTGCGGCTTGCCGGTCGCCACGTTGCAAAAGGTGCACCCCCGCGTGCAGATCTCGCCCATGATCATCATGGTGGCGTGGCCCTGGCTCCAGCACTCGCCCACATTGGGACAGCCCGCTTCCTCGCAGACTGTCACCAGCTTCTTTTCCTTAAGGATATCGCGCGTCTGCTTGTAGCCCGCGCTGGTCGGGGCCTTGACCCTGATCCATGCCGGTTTCTTCGGCTGCTCGTTGTCGGGCCGGTGCGCCTTTTCGGGGTGGCGCTGTTCGGGCAGTTTCAGGTCGCGCACGCTCGCTCTCCTTGCTCCGGCCCTGCCCCTGCCAACATCGCGGCAACGCCGATCTTCCCCCGAGATAAGCCCTTTCCCCGCCATGCGCAACCAAGCGTCGGGACTATGCGGCCCTTGGCAAAGCGGCTATTTGATCCATGTCATGGCCCGAATGGTGCCGTTTTTGCCAAGTCGGGCTGACATCAGGGAAACCACACATGCCGACACCCGAAATTGCCTTGGCCATCTTGCTGCTTCTGCTTACGCCGGGGCCGACCAATACGCTGATGATGCTTTCGGGTGCCGACCGCGGGCTGCGCGCCTCGCTGCCGCTCATTCCGGTCGAACTGGCCGCCTATCTTTGCACCGTCGTGCCGCTTACGTTGCTGGCCCATGCCGCAAGCCCGTGGCTCGGCGCGCTGCGTCCGGCCATCGCCATCATCGCCGGCCTCTGGGTTCTGTCGCTTGCCATCCGCCTGTGGCATGTCAGCCCGCATCAGGGCGACCGCCCGCTTGTCAGCCCGGCCCGCGTTTTCGTGACCACCCTTCTGAACCCCAAGGCGCTGATCTTCGGCCTTGTCCTGCTGCCCGCCACCGCACCGGCACAGGGGTTCGCGCTTTTCACGGCGCTTGTGGTTCTTGTCGCCGTGGCATGGGTCTGGATCGGACAGCGCCTGCCTTCGGCGGCGGGCACGGGCCTTGCCCTGATGCGCCGCGCCGCCGCCTGCTGGCTTGGCCTGCTCTCGCTCGGCCTGCTGGCCAAGGGCTTCGGCGCCTAACCGAACAGCGGCCCCGACCGGCCATACCGCTCTTCGTAATGCCGTTTCAGGCGCTGCAAGGCGATGCGCAGCACGATCTTGCCCGACCGCGCCGCCCAGCCCATATGCCGTTCGGTCGTCTCGATCCCCTCGACAAAGCAGCACACGCGCAACACCACATCGCCAAGCCCCGGCCCCAGATCGGCCAGCGCCAGCAACACCCGTTCCCGCGCCGCCCTCGGCCCCTCGGCAAGGCCCGAATCCGACCGGAAACCACCCCTGTCGCCCGCCGTCAGAAAGCGGTCCCAGTTCTGCGCCACGCGCGGCCCCATCTGCGCCAGTTCGAAATCCTCGCGCAGACGTTCGGCCACGCGGATCAACTCGCCCTCCAGATAGGGCTTGCCGTCCTTGTCGCGCTTGCGCCCCAGCATCACGATCGGGCTTTCCGCGACATTGACCCGAATGCGCTGCGGCCCGCCCGCCTCGTCGATCTCGCGCATCTCCATCTGCCGGTGCTGCGCGCCATAGCCGCCGTCGGACTGCGCGGCCGCCATGCGCCGCAGCGCCGCCCGCCCCGCCACGGTCAGCCGGTAAACCGAAACCCGGCCCGGCTTGTCGCAGGTGATCCAGTCCTTCAGCGCAAAGGCCTGCGCCACAGACCGCTCGACCGTGCAAAGCCGCTGCGTCTTGCCCTCGCCGCCCTGCCGCAGCACCACCGCCGTCCCGAGATCGGCCGAGACCGCCAGCACCGCCGATGTTTCCGCCATCCGCCCCAGAACCCGCCGCGCCTCGCGCGACAGCTCCGCCTCTTGCGGCACCGCACCCGCACGCGGCACGGGCCGGTCGGGTCCGGTCCCTGCCTGCGTGGCCGCGTCCGGGTCGCTGACCGCCTTCAACCCGTCAAGCGCCTGGTCCACCAGCACATCGTCGCGCCTGCTTTCATAGCGCCGCACCTGCCGCATCACGGTCGAGGCATGCACCCCCCGTTGCCGCGCAAGTTCGCGCAGCGAGACCCCGTCGCCGGTATGCGCCAGATAAAGCCGCGCGGTTTCGGGCACCCATCCGGGCAAGGGCGCACCCTCGCCGCCATCCTGCTGGCCGTTTTTCATATCGACACCCCCAAAGTGTAAACACAACCCCAACGTGCAATGGTTACCGAACCGTTAACACGACGGGGTTTAGCGACGAATTTGTCAATAATTCAGGTATTTGCGTTAAAATAGTGCCGCAGCAC
Source organism: Paragemmobacter straminiformis (assembly GCF_014243445.1). Lineage (GTDB taxonomy): Bacteria > Pseudomonadota > Alphaproteobacteria > Rhodobacterales > Rhodobacteraceae > Paragemmobacter > Paragemmobacter straminiformis. The sequence continues at coordinate 494,306 of NZ_JACLQD010000002.1, read as the reverse complement.
CGCACGGTTGCCCTGCCGATTGCGCAACGCAAGGTTGTGTCACGCTAGATTGACAGCACCCTGACCAAAGGTGTTGCCATGTCCTTCAACTTCGCCCCCCCGCCACGTACCGCCCAAGCCCTGGCCCCGACCGAGGGGGTGGCCGACCGCCGCCGCCCGCGCCTGTTGCTCAGCGCCGCGCGTCACGGCCTGTCGCTCTACCGCCGCGACCGCGACCTGCCGCGCCTGCTGACCCTTGCCGAAAGCCGGATGCCGCCGCTCGACGCGCTTTTCACGGCCGAGGCGCGGATCGAAAGCGCGCGCCGGACCGGTGCGGCCACCTATTCCTTCGCCCGCCATATCGAGGTGCTGATCGCCCTTCTGGCCGAACTGCGCCTGACCTTGCACGCATAGAAAAACCCGCACCGTTTCCGGCGCGGGTCCATTCGCAGCGGTGCAGTCGCAGTGGTGCAGCCGCTCAGATGAAAGCGTCGGGCATCGAGGCTTTCTTCTTCGCCACATACTCGTCCAGCGACTCGCGGATCCCTTCGTCCAGCGCGGGTTGCTGGTAGTCGCCCAGCATCTTCTTGACCCGCTCGGCCGCCAGCGTCTGCGTGTCGCGCGCGCCTTCCTCGGCCCAGGTCTCGAAGGGCTTGTAGTCGAACAGGTCCGACCGCCAGAAGGCCGATTTGAAATTGTCCTGCGTATGCTGGCAGCCAAGGAAGTGGCCGCCCGGACCAACCTCGCGCAGCGCGTCCATGCCCTGCCCGTTGGCGTCCATGTGGATGCCCTGCGCCAGATGGTGCAAGGTGCCAAGCTGGTCGGCGTCCATCACGAATTTCTCGTACGAGGACACAAGCCCCCCCTCGAGCCAGCCGCAGGCATGCAGCATGAAGTTCACGCCCGCCAGCAAGGCCATGTTCAGGCTGTTCGCGGTTTCATAGGCCGCCTGCGCATCGGGCAGTTTCGACCCGCAGAACGACCCGCCCGACCGGTAAGGCAGGTTCAGCCGGCGCGCCAATTGCCCCGCGCCATAGGTGATGTGCGACGCCTCCGGCGTGCCGAATGTCGGCGCGCCCGAGTTCATGTCGATCGAGGTCACGAAAGCGCCAAAGATCACCGGCGCGCCGGGACGGATCAACTGGCTATAGGCCACACCCGCCAGAACCTCGGCCAGCACCTGCGTCAGCGTGCCCGCCACCGTCACCGGCGCCATCGCGCCCCCGACGATGAAGGGCGAGATGATCGCCGCTTGGTTCGCCTTGGCATAGACCTCAAGCGCGCCCATCATGATCCCGTCAAAGGTAAGCGGGCTGTTGATGTTGATAAGCGAGGTCATCACCGTGTTCTGGTCGACGAAATCCGCCCCGAAAAGCAGCTTCGACATCTCGACCGAATCCGCAGCACGGCTCGGCTCGGTCACCGACCCCATATAGGGCTTGTCCGACAGCACCATATGCGCATGCAGCATGTCGAGGTGGCGCTTGTTCACCGGAACGTCGGTCGGCTCGCAGACGGTGCCACCCGAATGGTGCAGCCATTTCGACATATAGCCCAGTTTCACGAATTTCTGGAAATCGTCGATGGTGGCATAGCGGCGCCCGCCTTCGATATCGCGCACAAAGGGGGGGCCATAGACCGGCGCCAGCACCAGATTGCGCCCGCCGACCACGACGTTGCGGTCAGGATTGCGGGCATATTGCGTGAACTGCGACGGGGCCGTGGCGCACAGCTTGCGGGCCAGACCGCGCGGAATCCGCACGCGCTCGCCCTGCACATCCGCTCCCGCTTCCTTCCAGCGCCGCAACGCCTCGGGGTTCTCGACGAAATTGACGCCGATCTCTTCCAGAACCGTATCCGCGTTCCATTCGATGATCTGAAGCGCTTCCTCGTTCAGGATTTCGAAATTGGGAATGTTGCGCTGGATGAATTTCGCGGTCTCGAGGCTGACCGCCGTCCGTTCCGCCCGACGCGCCGACCCGCCGCCGCCCCGCGCCGAACGCCGTCCGCCCGCTGCCGCACCCGCAACATCCATGTCGCCCATCGTCATTCTCCTCGTTCAGGCCCGAAATCGGCCTCCGTTTGACCCGCTTATGCGCCCGAAACGCAAAGCCCCCGCCCCCGAATACGGCGCTTGAGGTGCAAAAACGACATCGCCGCATCACGGCAGCGACCTGTCCCGCCCCCCGCTTCATCCTTGCCCAAATACTCTGGGGGTCTGGGGGTGAAACCCCCATGGCGCAGCGCGGGCGCGGGCGAAAACCTCTCGGGGCCATCGCTTCCCCCCTCTTGAAGAATTCCGCGCTTCATCCTATGCGGGCGCATGACACAAATCGCGCATGACCGCCTTCTCATCATCGACTTCGGCAGCCAGGTAACGCAGCTCATCGCCCGTCGCCTGCGCGAGTTGAACGTCTATTGCGAAATCCACCCCTTCAACAAAGTGGATGACGCCTTCCTGAAATCCTTCGCCCCGAAAGCGGTGATCTTCTCGGGCGGGCCCGCTTCGGTCTTTGCCGATGGCGCGCCGATGCCGCCGCGCGGGGTCTTCGGTCTGGGCGTGCCGATCCTTGGCATCTGCTACGGCCAGCAGGTCATGATGCATTGCCTTGGCGGCAAGGTGGAACGCGGCCACGGCACGGCCGAATTCGGCCGCGCCTATGTCACCCCCACCGATGCCACCGACCCCATCCTTGCCGGCTGGTTTGCCGACGGGCGCGAACAGGTCTGGATGAGCCACGGCGACCACGTGTCGGAAATCGCCCCCGGCTTTGCCGTCTACGGCACCTCGCCCAACGCGCCTTTCGCCATCACCGCCGACACCGCGCGCCATTTCTACGCCGTCCAGTTCCACCCCGAGGTGCATCACACCCCCAAGGGCGCGAAGCTTTACGAAAACTTCGTCAAACTCGCCGGGTTCAAGGGCGACTGGACGATGGGGGCCTACCGCGAAGAGGCGATCCGCAAGATCCGCGAACAGGTCGGCAGCGAAAAGGTAATCTGCGGCCTTTCCGGCGGCGTCGATTCCTCGGTCGCGGCGGTCCTGATCCACGAGGCGATCGGCGACCAGCTCACCTGCGTTTTCGTCGACCACGGCCTGCTGCGGTTGGGCGAGGCTGAACAGGTCGTCTCGATGTTCCGCGACACCTACAACATCCCGCTGATCCATGCCGACGAATCCGACCTGTTCCTCGGCGCGCTCGAAGGGGTCTCGGACCCCGAGGTGAAGCGCAAGACCATCGGGCGGCTCTTCATCGAGGTGTTCGAGAAACACGCCAAATCCATCGGCGGCGCGAAATTCCTTGCCCAAGGCACGCTTTACCCCGACGTGATCGAAAGCGTCAGCTTCTCGGGCGGGCCTTCGGTCACGATCAAATCGCACCACAACGTGGGCGGCCTGCCGGAAAAGATGGGCATGAAGCTCGTCGAACCCCTGCGCGAGCTGTTCAAGGACGAGGTCCGCGCTTTGGGCCGCGAACTGGGCCTTCCCGTCCCCTTCATCGGGCGGCACCCCTTCCCCGGACCGGGCCTCGCCATCCGCTGCCCCGGAGAGATCACCCGCGAAAAGCTCGACATCCTGCGCCGCGCCGATGCCGTTTACATCGACCAGATCCGTAAGCACGGCCTGTATGACGAAATCTGGCAGGCCTTTGCCGCCATCCTGCCGATGAAGACCGTGGGCGTGATGGGCGACGGGCGCACCTATGACTACGCTCTCGCGCTGCGCGCCGTCACATCGGTCGACGGCATGACCGCCGACTATTACCCCTTCACCCACGATTTCCTCGGTGAAACCGCCACGCGGATCATCAACGAGGTGCAGGGCGTCAACCGCGTCTTCTACGATTGCACGTCAAAACCGCCGGGAACCATCGAACTCGAATGACATCCCGTGACCTGTATTGCGAAAGGGCCGCGTCACCAGACGCGGCCCTTTCCTTTCGGATCAGGAAAAGAACGGCTTACGCGCCAAAGCTGCCACGCGCCGAAATCTCGGCAAGGGCAAGGCGCGGGCTCGGAACTTCGCGGGCGCGCAGCCCCTCGGGCAGGCTTGCCGCGTCGCCCCGATGCCCCACGGCCACCACGGCATGCAGCACATGGTTGGCGGGCAGCGCCACGGCTTCGGCTGTCTTGGCATGGTCAAAGCCGCCCATCGCATGGGCGACCAGCCCTTGCAGATGCGCCTGCAGGGCCAGATAGCCCCAGGCGGTGCCCGTATCGAAGGCGTGGAAGGAATTGGCCACCTCGGCCTCTTCCTTCAGAACCGTCGCCTTCGACGCCACGACGATCAGCGCCGCCGCCTTCTCGGCCCATGCCTTGTTGAACGGCACCAGACCATCGGCGATCCGGGCAAAGGCCGCATCGCCGCGCAGCGCCCAGACGAAGCGCCAGGGTTGCAGGTTCGACGCCGAAGGCGCCCAACGCGCCGCTTCCAGCAAGCTCTGGACTTCGCCCTCGCCAAGGGTCGCGTCGGTAAAGGCACGCGGCGACCAGCGGCCAAGGAATTGCGCATCGACGGGCTGTTCTGCGACGCGGATATCTTTAACGGGGGCATTCATGGCTTCACCTGACATTCAAGAAACTTGCCCCGGGAAGATACTCTTGCTGCACCTGCAAACAAGATCGCCGCAGTGCAGACAGACCTCTGCACCGATAAACAGAACTTTCGCATGGCAAAGCACCTTGACGGCAGCACCCGCTTTCCCCCCATCCTGCCCCCGATAGGAGAAATTTCCATGCGCGCGCTTCGCCTTCTGGCCCTGAACGACCTGCAACTGTGCGAAATCCCGATTCCCGACCCCGCCCCCGGCGAGGTTCTGGTCAAGGTCGAGGCCTGCGGGATCTGCGGCACCGACCGGCACCTGTTCAAGGGCGAATATCCCTCGGCCATGCCGGTCACGCTGGGCCATGAATTCTCGGGCCATGTGGTCGCCTGCGGCGCGGGTGTTGCCATCCCCTTGGGCACGCGCGTCACTTGCGATCCGAACACATGGTGCGGCGAGTGCGAGGCCTGCCGTCGTGGCCGCGTCAACCTCTGCGCGCGCAACATCGCAACCGGCCTTGGCCGCGACGGCGGCTTTGCCGAATACTGCGCCTTTCCCGCGCACAAGGCCCATGTCCTGCCCGCCGGCCTGAACCCGCTGCACGGCGCATTCGCCGAACCCCTCGCCTGCACGCTGCACGGACTCGACATCGCGGCCCCGCGGGCGGGCGAGCGTGTCATCATCCTTGGTGGCGGGGTGATCGGAATGCTTGCCCTGCAACTCGCGGCCCTCGCGGGGGCCGAAGTGATGCTCGTCACCCGTCAGGCCGACAAACGCAGCCTCGCGCTGACCCTTGGCGCGCAGCAGACCGCCGCCACCGAACAGGAAGCCCGCGACCTCTGGCCCGCAGGGGCGGATATCACGCTGGAATGTGCAGGCGTGGTCGAAACGGTCGAGATGGCACCCCGCCTCACCCGCTCGGGGGGGCGCGTGGTCATCCTTGGCGTCCTGCCTGCGGGTCAAAGGGTGCAGATCGAACCCTTCGACCTTCTGTTCCGCGAGGTGCAGTTCCTCTCCTCTTTCATAAACCCCTTCACGCAAGACCGCGCCGCAGCCCTGATCGCCGCAGGCCGCATCCGTCTCGACCCGCTGGTTTCGCGCAAACTGACCCTCGATCACGCCGCCGAGGCCATCGCCAACCCGCCGCGCGCGGGCGAAATCCGCGCTATCGTCCTGCCGCAGGGCTGATTGCGTCTGGCAAGGCCGCAAAAGCGCCGCTAGACCTTGCGCATGAACCTTTCGCGCAGCTTCCCCGTCCGCCACAAGGATTTCGGCCTGTTCTGGGCCGGAATCTTCCTTGTGAACATCGCCGTCCAGATCGAGGCCGTCACCATCGGCTGGCAAATCTACGGCATCGGGCGACAGACCATGTCCATCGGCGAAAGCGCCTTTCTGGTCGGCATGGTCGGCCTTGCGCAATTCGTGCCGCTGTTCCTGCTGACGCTCTGGGCAGGCTCGCTGGCCGACCGCCATTCGCGGCGCGGCATCGTCATGCTTGCCCTGCTGGTCGAGGCCGTCTGCGTGCTGGGCCTTGTGGGGGTCGCACTCGAACCCAGCCCGAACGTCTCGCATATCTTCGCCATCGCCGCCGTCTTTGGCGCGGCCCGCGCCTTCCTGTCTCCGGCCTCCTCGGCCACGGTGCCGATGCTGGTGCCGAAATCCGAAATGCCGCAGGCCATCAGCCTGAAATCGCTGGCATGGCAAACCGCCGTCATCATCGGCCCGTGGATCGGCGGCCTGCTCTGCGCCATTTCCACCGCCACCTCATACGGGGTGACTGCGGCGCTTTACCTTGCGGGCCTTGCGATCATCCTTTTCATCCGCACCAACACCACGCCCGAACGCCAGCCCGGCAGCCAGATCCAGCAGATCAAGGAAGGGCTGGTCTACACCTGGCAGAACAAGATCATCTTCGGCGCGATCAGCCTCGATCTCTTCGCCGTGCTGCTGGGCGGGGCGACCGCGCTTTTGCCCGCCTTCGCCTCCGACATCCTGCAAGTCGGCCCCGAAGGCTTCGGCATCCTGCGCTCGGGCCCCGCGCTTGGCGCGGTGGTGATGGCGCTTGCCCTCTCGCGCTGGCCGCTCAAACGCAAGGCGGGCGCGCGCATGTTCCTTGCCGTGGGGGCCTTCGGCCTTGCCACCATCGTCTTTGCCCTCTCGCGCAACATGTGGCTTTCGGTCATCGCGCTCGCCGCCCTCGGTGCCGCCGACATGATCTCGGTCTACGTCCGCCAGACCCTTGTGCAGATCGTCACACCCGACCACATGCGCGGCCGCGTCTCGTCGGTGTCGGGCCTGTTCATCTCGGGCTCGAACGAGTTGGGCGAATTCGAATCCGGTGTCGTGTCGCGCTTCATCGGCCCCGTCGCGGCGGCGGTCGTGGGCGGAATCGGGACCATCGGCGTAACCGGCCTCTGGGCGTGGATGTTCCCCGACCTGCGCCGCGCCGACCGTCTTGACGGAGCCGACGAGACAGGCCCCATCACCGCCCATTCCGCGACCACACCGGCCAGCACGGGCGGCTGATCTGCCACAATCCTGACGCGAAATCTTCACGCTTTGAACAAGATCAAGCGGTCCGCCCGCGGGTTGACCGAACATATTGACGTTTTCTGAACACAGGTAACCATCATGATCACGCGTCAAGTCAATCTTCGTTGACCAGTGTTAAGCCCCTGCATAGCGTAAAATCATGAATTCGCCGCGGGGACACGGCGGTCGCGGAGGGGATCTCATGACAAAACATTTCTGGACGGCGGCACTTCTGCTTTCCACCACCACCCTTGCACAGGCGGGCGGGATCGACCGGTCGGGACAGGGCATCGACATTCTCTTCGCGCAGGGCCGCACGCTCGAACTCAGCTACGGCCGCGCCCAACCCACGATCGAAGGCACCGACCTTGCTTCGACCTCGACGGGCGATGTCGCGGGCAACTACAGCCAGATCGGCATGGCCTACAAAGCCGACCTGACGGACAAGCTGTCCTATGCGGTGATCCTCGACCAACCCTTCGGCGCCGATATCCTTTACGGCGGCGGCCTGTTCCTTCCGGGCACGACGGCACAGGCGCAATCCCATGCCGCAACCGTCTTGCTGCGCTACAAGCTGTCCGACAACTTCGCCGTCCACGGCGGGTTGCGCGCCCAGAAAGCCGATGCCTACATCGCGCTCGGCGGCTTTGCCTATAACGGTGTCGGGCTGAACGGCTACAACGTCACCCTCGATGACGATGTCGGCTACGGCTACACCCTCGGCGCCTCATACGAGATGCCCGAAATCGCCCTGCGCGTGGCGCTGACCTACAACTCCGAAATCACCCATGATTTCGACACGACCGAAGTCGTCCCCGGCTTCGGAACTGTCTCCAGCACGACCGAGGTTTCGACCCCGCAATCGCTGAACCTCGACGCGCAGTCGGGCATCGCCGCCGATACGCTGCTTTTCGGCCAGATCCGCTGGGTGCAATGGTCCACGCTCGAAATCGCGCCGCTCATGCTTGGCGGGGCAAGCCTCGTCACGCTGGACGATACGGTCACCTACACGCTGGGCGTCGGGCACAAGTTCAACGACGCATGGTCCGGCGCGGCCTCTCTCAGCTACGAACGTCCCATCGACCCTGCCGTTTCCCCCCTCGCCCCGACCGATGGCCGCAGGGGTGTCACGCTGGCCGCGATCTACACGCATGAAAACATGAAGGTCACGACCGCTCTCAACTACACCAAGATCGGCGATGCCGTGGCCTCCATCGGCGGCACGGGCATCGCGTCCATGTCCGGCAACTCGGTCCTCGGCGTGGGCGTCAAGCTCGGCTTCCAGTTCTGAAACCAAAGGGCCCCCGCGCGGGGCCCTTTCGTTTTCCGCGTGAAATCCCCCCTGCGCCGCGCTATCACCCGCCAAGGGACCAAGGGGGCAGAACCATGATCTACACATCCGGCGCCGAATTCCTTGCGGCAAAACGCAAACGCGTGCTGCTTTTCGGCATGTCGGGCCTTGGCAAGACGCATCTTTCGAACCTGCTGCGCGATGCCGGAAACTGGTTCCACTACTCGATCGATTACCGCATCGGCACGCGCTACATGGGCGAATTCATCGCCGACAACTTCAAGCGCGAGGCGATGAAAGTGCCGCTTCTGCGCGAATTGCTGATGACGGATTCGGTCTACATCGCCTCGAACATCACCTTCGACAACCTCGCCCCCCTGTCCACCTATCTTGGCAAACCGGGCGATCCGTCGCGTGGCGGCGTGCCCTTTGCCGAATATTGCAAACGTCAGGACCAGCACCGCGAAGCCGAGGTGTCGGCCCTGCTCGACACGCCGCGCTTCATCGACCGGGCGTCCGACATCTACGGCTACGACAATTTCGTCTGCGACTCGGGCGGTTCGATCTGCGAAGTCGTCGATGCCGCCAACCCCGCCGATCCGGTGATGAAGACGCTGTCGGAAAACCTTCTGCTCGTCTGGATCAAAGGGTCCGAAGCCCACCGCGAGGAGTTGAAACGCCGGTTCGACCGCGCGCCCAAGCCCATGTATTACCAGCCCGGATTCCTGCGCGACCTCTGGGCCGAATTCTCGTCCGGCAAGCCCGGATCCGCCATCGACCCCGATGCTTTCCTGCGTTTCGGCTATGCGCGACTTCTGGAACACCGCCAGCCGCGCTATGCCGCGATGGCCAACTGGGGCCTCACCGTCACCGCCGAGGAAGTCGCCACCGTCAAGGATGCGGCGGGCTTTCACGCCCTTGTCGCCGCCGCCTTGGACCGTGCCTCCCCAGACCGTGCTTGACCAGACCGTGCTTGCCCAGACCGTGCTTGATCGTGCCAGCCGGAACACATAAATAAACCTTCCCGTTCAGTTTCAGGTCCACCATGCCCATCACCCTGCCCGAGAGCCTGCCCGCCTATGACGTTCTGCGGAACGAGGGCGTCTCGGTCATGTCGCCCGAACGCGCCGCGCGTCAGGATATCCGCCCGCTGCGGATCGGCCTGCTCAACCTGATGCCGAAAAAGATCCAGACCGAAAACCAGTTCGCCCGCCTGATCGGGGCCACGCCCTTGCAGATCGACCTGCACCTGATCCGCATGACCGAACACCAGACCCGCAACACCGCTGCCGCGCATATGGAAACCTTCTACCGCCCGTTTCAGGACGTGCGCGACGAAAAGTTCGACGGACTCATCATCACCGGCGCGCCCATCGAACACCTGCCCTTTCACGAAGTGACCTATTGGAAAGAGCTGGAACAGGTTTTCGACTGGACCCAGACCAACGTGCAATCCACCTTCGGCGTCTGCTGGGGCGGGATGGCAATGATCAACCATTTCCACGGCGTCCAGAAGCACATGCTGCCGCACAAGGCATTCGGCTGCTTCCGCCACCGCATCCTTTGCCCGACCTCGCCCTTCCTGCGCGGCTTCTCGGATGATTTCGTCATCCCCGTCTCGCGCTGGACCGAAATGCGGCAGGCCGAGATCGACGCGAAACCCGGCCTGACCACCCTGCTCGGGTCAGACGAGGTCGGCCCCTGTCTGGTCGAGGACAGCGCGCATCGCGCGCTCTACATCTTCAACCATTTCGAATATGACAGCGACACGCTCAAGCAGGAATATGACCGCGACATCGCGGCGGGCACCCCGATCAACGTGCCGATGAACTACTATCCCGATGACAATCCCGCGATGCCGCCGCTCAATCGCTGGAGAAGCCACGCCCACCTTCTATATGGCAACTGGATCAACGAGATTTACCAGTCCACGCCCTATGAGATTGAAAAGATTGGCACGTAGCCTGACCTTCCTCGCCGCCGTCGCAGCCACTGCGACGGCGGCAACGCTTTACCGTGCCGGCAACCGCGAAGCCCGCGCCCTTGTCGCCCATCCGCCCCAAGGCCAATTCGTCGACGTGGACGGCACGCGCGTGCATGTGCTGGTCAAAGGCAGCGGTCCCGATCTGGTGCTGATCCACGGCGCATCCGGCTCTCTGCGCGATTTCAGCTTCGATCTGATCGACCGCCTGTCACCCGACTACCGCGTGATCGCGATGGATCGCCCCGGTTTGGGCTATTCCGATCCGCTCCCCGATGGCGACCCCTCGCTTGCGGCGCAGGTCGCCGTGCTGAAGGCCGCCGCCGACAGCCTCGGGGCAACACGGCCCATCCTCGTCGGGCAAAGCTATGGCGGGACGGTCGCGCTGTCATGGGCGCTCGATCACCCTGCCGCCGCATTGGTGACCATAGGCTCGCCCTCGCTGCCCTGGCCGGGCGGGCTTGATCCCTGGTACCGGCTGACAGAAACCGCCCTTGGCCGCGCCCTGCTGATCCCGCTCGCCTCGGCATGGGTGCCTCAGTCCTATGTCGAAGCCGCCGTGACCGGCGTCTTTGCCCCCCAGCCCGTGCCGGCAGGCTACCTCGCCCATCTCGGCACCGACCTTACGCTGCGCCGCACCGCACTTGCGGCCAATGTGCAGCAGATCAACAGCCTGCGCCCGCAGATCGTCGCGATGGAGCAGCGCCTGCCCTCGCTCACCCTTCCGATCGAGCTGGTTCACGGTGACGCGGACAGCATCGTTCCGCTTTCCATCCACTCGGCCCCGCTGGCCCTCCGCCTGCCCAACGCGCATCTGACCGTGCTTCCCGGCGTCGGCCACATGCCGCACCACGCCGATCCCGAAGCCGTGCTTGCCGCCATTGACCGCGCAGCAACCCGTGCCGGATTGCGCTGACCGCCCCGCCCCGCCTAAACTCGTCGCGACTGTGATGGAGGCTTTCATGTCAGATCTGCCCTTTGACGGCGCAATCACCCGCTATTTCGAAAAAGGCGCGCCGAAATCCGTGCGCAAGGCCATCGAAAAGGCGGGCAAGGACGCCATCATCACCGATACCTACCCCTACCGCGAAGAGATGAAGCGCAAGGATTACGACAGCGCGCTCGAAGGGTTGCAGCGCCAGCTTGTCCGCATGCTTGCCGATGTCAAAGCCACCGGAAAACGCGTCGTCGTGGTGTTCGAAGGGCGCGATGCCGCGGGCAAGGGCGGCACCATCGACACGATGCGCGAAAACCTGAACCCCCGCGTGGCAAATGTCGTCGCCCTGTCGAAACCCTCGGACCGCGAGGCCGCAAGCTGGTATTTCCAGCGCTACATCGACTGGCTTCCCGCCGCGGGCGAAATGGCGATGTTCGACCGCTCCTGGTATAACCGCGGCATCGTCGAACAGGTGTTCGGCTTCTGCACCCCCGAACAGCGCACCCGCTTCTTCCGCCAGTTGCCCGATTTCGAACGGATGCTGGTCGACGAGGGCATCATCCTCGTCAAACTCTGGCTCGAGGTGGGCCGCGCCGAACAGCTCCGCCGCTTCCTCGCCCGCGAAGGCGACCCGCTGAAGCAATGGAAACTCTCGTCCATCGACATCGACGGCTTGGGCAAATGGGACGACTATTGCCACGCCATCGACGAGACGATGGAGAAATCCCATTTCGACTATGCCCCGTGGAACGTCGTCCTGTCGGATGACAAGAAACGCGCCCGCATCGCCGCCATCCAGACAGTCCTGCTTGCGGTCGATTTCAAGGGGCGCGACAAAGGGTTGATCGGCACGCCAGACCCCGCGATCTGCGGCGGACCGGGCCTGCGACCCAAGGAATGACATGAAGCGCGGCTATCATCACGGCAATCTGCGTCAGGCGCTTGTCGATGCCGCGCTTACCCTCATTGCCGAAAAGGGGCCGACCGGCTTTACCCTGTCCGAGGCCGCAAAGCAGGCCGATGTCACCCCCGCCGCCGTCTACCGCCATTTCGCCGGACGCGACGACCTGATCGCCGAGGTCGCGCGGCAGGGCTATGACGTTTTCGCTGCCCTCATGGATTACGCCTATGGCGACGGCAAACCCACGGCCCTTGCCGCCTTTGAATCGACGGGCCGCGCCTATCTTGCCTTTGCGCGCAAATATCCCGGCCATTACATGGCGATGTTCGAAAGCGGGCTTTCCTTCAACGCCTATCCCGACCTTGCGCTTGCCGCACAAAAGGCCCGCGCCGTGTTCGAACGCGCCGCCGCTGCCCTCTCCGACCAGATGCCCGCCGACCGCCGCCCCCCGGCCACGATGTTTTCGGCCCATATCCTCGCACTCAGCCACGGCGTGGTGGAACTTTACATGCGCGGCGCTGGCGCCAAATCGCCCTTCGTTCCCGAAGACCTGCTTGAAGCGGGCATAGGCATCTACCTGCGCGGCCTCGGCCTGCTGCCCCCCGACGCGTGACGCGGGCATCCCCCAAGGGGCCCACGCCTTTCCGTCACGAAAACCGCGCCCGTCCCTAGCGGAACAGCACCAGCGCCCCCGGCGACCAGCCCACCCGCGCGCGCGCGCCGATATCAAGCACCGGGCGCCCGAATACGTTGCGCATCGAAATCCGCACCGGCGCATCGGTGCCGTCGATCCGCACGTCGTAATAGGTCATGTCCCCGAAATAGACGACTTCCTCGATCGTCGCCATGCTTTCGCGGTCTGCCGCCGCCGATCCTTCGTAAAGGATCGTCAGCGTCTCGGGCCGGAAGCCGACCGTCGCGCCTTCGTCGGTCTTGCCGCCCATGACCTGACGCGCCTCGATATGGATGCGTCCGAAGCCCGCCGCATCGACCTCGACAGCATCCGCCCCCTCTTCCAGAACCTTGGCGGGCAGGAAGTTCATCGTTCCGATGAAATCGGCCACCTTCCGGCTGCCCGGGCGGCGATACAGCGTTTCGGGGTCTGCCAGCTGCGCGATCTCGCCCTCGAACATCACGGCGATCCGGTCCGACATGACCAAGGCTTCCTCCTGGTCATGCGTCACCAGAATAAAGGTGATCCCGACCTGCCGTTGCAGCTTGATCAGCTCCATCTGCATCTGCTCGCGCATCTTCTTGTCAAGCGCCGAGAGCGGCTCGTCCAGCAACAGCACCTTCGGTTTCAGGATCAAGGCCCGCGCCAGCGCCACGCGCTGCCGCTGCCCGCCCGAAAGCGCATGCGCCGCCCGTCCGCCATAGCCTTTCAGCCCGACCATCTCCAAGGCCTCGGCCACCGCCTTTTCCTTCTCGGCGGTCGAACGCGCATCCTTGCGCAAGCCAAAGCCCACATTCTGCGCCACGCTCAGATGCGGAAAGATCGCGTAGGACTGGAACACCATGTTCGTCGGCCGCTTGTTGGCCGGAACCCCCGCCATATCGCGCCCGTCGACCAGAACCGCGCCGCTCGAGATATCCTCGAACCCCGCGATGGTGCGCAGCAGCGTGGTCTTGCCACATCCCGATGGCCCCAGCAGCGAAAAGAACTCGCCCGGCCGGATCGTTCCGGTGATCCCGCGCAGCGCGTGGTAATCGCCATAATACTTATGAACGTCCCGGAACTCGATCATCGTGTCTTTGGTGCTCACAGGAAGCCTCCGGTATCAGTGCCGCCGGATTTCGCGATGCCACGGCGGCGGAACCATTCGGCGATCGCAAGAAGGGTGATGGACAGACAGACAAGGATGGTGCCAAGCGCCATGATCGCCGGAACCCGCGCGGGGAACCGGAACTGCCCGTAGATATAGGTGGAAAGCACAGGCTCGTTCCCGCCAAGGAAATAGGCCATGATGAATTCATCGAGGCTGATGGTGAAACAGATCAGCAGGGACGAGATGATCCCCGGCATCACCAGCGGCAGGATGATCAGCCAGAACGTCGAAAGCGGCGTCTCGCCCAGATCCTGCGCCGCTTCCTCCAGCGACCGGTCCAGCGACTGGAACGCGCTGCTCAGGATTGCCACGGCAAAGGGCGTGCACAGCAGCACATGCCCCAGAATGATGGTAAAGATCGACAGCGGGAACCCGATGGTCAGCAACACCGCCAGCATCGCCATCGCCACGATCATCTCGGGCAGAACCAGCGGCAGCATGATCAGCCCCAAGGCCCCGCCGCTGCCCGGAAAGTTGAAGCGCGTCGACGCCCGCGCCGCGAACAGCCCTAGAAGCGTGGCAAAGATCGCCGTCGTGGTCGAGATGATCAGCGAATTCTGCGCCGCATTCCACAGGTTCTGGTCCTCCCACATGGTCGCGAACCAGCTTGTGGTAAAGCCCGACAGCGGAAAGGCGATCACCTTGCTGTCGTTAAAGGCGAACAGCGGAAGCAGGATGATCGGCGCATAAAGGAACAGCAGATAGGCGATGGCATAAAGCCGGAAACCGGGGCTTTTCATTTCGACCCCTTCAGGAAGCGGCGGTTCAACAGCAGGAAGACAAGGCTGACAACCGCCACGATCAGCATGGCGGTCATCGCGATGGCCGACCCCAGATGCCGGTCATTCTGCTTGAGCATCGTCACCTCGATCATATTGGCGATCATCGGCAGCTTGCCCCCCCCGATCAGGTCCGGCGTCACATAGTCGCCCACCGTCGGGATAAAGACGATCAGCACTGCCGCGATCACCCCCGGCATCGAAAGCGGCAGCGTCACGCGGAAGAAGGTCATGAAACTGCTTTCGCCCAGATCACGCCCCGCTTCCAGCAAGGAGCGGTCGATTTTTTCGAGGCTGACGAAGATCGGCAGAATGGCAAAGGGTGCATAGGCATGGGCCAGCGTCAGGATCATGGCCTGCACGTTGTAGTTGATCGCCTGCAACGGCGCGTCGATCACGCCAAGGCTCAGCAGGCCCGAATTGACCACACCGTTATAGCCAAGGATCACTTTCCACAGGAACACGCGGATCAGATAGCTGGTCCAGAACGGAATGGTGATCAGGAACAGCCAAAGCGACTTCTTCGACGGCTGCACGTGGAAGCTGACGAAATAGGCCACCGGATAGGCAAGCAGCACCGTCACCGCCGTCACGCTGAACGATACGGTCAACGACCGGCTCATCAGCTTCTGGTAGATCGGCTTGGTCCAGACGGTCAGGAAGTTGTCAAAGCTGACCGCCCCCGTCTCGCGCAGCGTCAGCGAATAGACCAGCACCGCAACCAGCGGGGCGGCCAACAACAGCACTGCGTAAATGAACGTCGGACTTATCAGCAACCAGCCGCTGGCCGCTTCCGACCGACCGCCCGTCGGGCCCTGCTTCTGCGCCATCATCACCCCTGTCGACAGCCACACGGACGAGATGCCGCGTTTGATCAAATTATGCGCATCGCCGCGCAAAGAGCAAGCGCCGTCGCGGCAGGGCGCTCATTTGCCCCGCAACTGCCCGAAAATCAAGCAGTTAGATCAACCCGCGATGCGTTCGACGGCAATGGCGCGCTTTTTCAACTCGTCATGCAGCGTCGGAACCACCCGCACCGCGCCCACCGCCGCGCGCAGGGCCTCGCTCAACCGCGCCTCGCTCGGGCTGCCGCCCACGCGCCACACGATGCGCCGCGCCACGCCATCATCATAGATGATTTCCGTGGCCCCGCCCTTGCCCGTCCGCAAACCGAGGAAATCCGCACCGCCATGCGGCGCGTGGAAGAATGCCTGTTGTCCCATGTTAGGGTCTTTCTGCTCTTGTTGTTGCAAAAAGACTCGTCCAACCCCGCCTTTCGGTCAACCCACGCCTGCGTGAGCAGCGCCTCCTGCGCCGAATCGGTCACACCGCCGGATCGTAGGGCGGTTTTGCCAGCACGCCCGACAGGATCGACACGCCCCGCCCAAAGGCCTCGGGCGAGATGTTTCCCGCAAAGGCCAGACGCACCGCATGGGGCGCCCGCGCATGGCTCAGCGCATATTCGTCGGCCGACCGGACAAGCACGCCCGCCGCCTCGGCCTCGCGGGTAAAGGTCGATCCGCGCCATCCCTGCGGCAGGCGCAGGAAGGCAAAGCGCAACCCCCTTTGCCATGTCAGATCATACCGCCCGAGGGCCGCCACCACCGTCTCGACCTTGGCCGCCAGTTCCTCGGCCACGCGCGACCTGATCTCGGCCGCCGCGCCGCTTTCGAAAAGATGCAGGCAGATGTCCGACACAGGCTTTGCCAGCGCGAAATAGGTGTGCTGCGCCGTGATCCGCCCCGTCTCGCCCATGCCCGAGGGGCAGACGATATAGCCGAACCGCAGTGCCGCACTGATCGTCTTTGACAGGCTGCCCACATGCCAGACCCGCTCGGGCGCAAGCGCGCGCAAGGTCGGCCAATCCGATTCAGACAGGCTGTAGCAATCGTCCTCGATCACCTGAAGGTCGAAATGCCGCGCCAGCGCGACGATCTTTTGCCGCCGCTCCAGCGACATCCGCGCGCCGGTCGGGTTCTGCGCCTCGGGGGTCACGCAAAGCACCTGCGCCCCGTGGCGGCGACAGGCGGCTTCCAGCGCCTCGGGAACCAGTCCCTCGGCATCGGTCTCGACCCCCACAACATCGGCCCGCGCCAGCCGCGCGGCATAGCGAAAGCCGGGATAGGCCAGATCCTCGGTCAGCACCACGGGCCGGTCCCCGCGCAGGCAACACAGCAGGATCAGGCTGATGGCGTTCTGGCCGCCCGCCGTCAGGGCGATGTCATCGGGTCCGAATGCCCCCAGAACCCGGTCGCCCAGCCAGTCGCAGACAGCCGCCCGCAGCGGCATTTCGGCCCGCTGCGTGGTATAGTCCACCCAATCCGGCCCGATGGTGCGCGACAGGGCCACCAGCGCCGCCGAAATCGCCTCACTCTGTCCCACTTCGGGCAGGCGCGGCGCGCGCAGGTCGATCCGCCCGCCATTCTCGCGCTCGATGATCAAGGGTTGGGTCGGCCCCAGACGCGGCACCCGCGCCGCGACAAAGGTGCCGCGCCCCACGGTCGCCGCAAGCAATCCCTCTTGCGTGGCAAGGGCATAGGCGCGGCTCACCGTTCCCGCCGTCACCCCCAAAGCCCAGGCAAGGTCGCGCACCGTGGGCAGTTGCGCCCCTTCGGCCAATTCCCCCGCACGGATCGCCTCGCGCAGCGCCCGGCTCAGCGCGAGGTATTTCGGACCCGGATATTGTGCCAGATCGGGCTTCCATATTGTGTCAGTCACAATGTTCCTCTGGCATTGATACACGGCGCATTGTATCAATTCACAACGGAAACGCAACAATTGTATCGACACAAAGGAAAGATCATGTCCTCCCGGCCTTACGCCCTGCCCCAGTCCGCGAGCCTGCCGCCGCTGTCGCGCATGCTGGTCTCGGTCGCGCTGGCGCTTGCCGCTTGGGAAGACCGCCGCCGCACACGCTCGTCGCTGGCGCGTCTTGATGGTCACCTGCTCAATGACATCGGCCTCGGCGCGGATCGCGCGGCCCTCGAATGCGCCAAACCCTTCTGGCGCGACTGATCCGGCAACGGACCCCTGACTGGACGGGCCGCGATCCCTCGTGGCCCATTTTTTCTTACACCCGCAGCGGATCGGCCTTGGCCAGACGGTCAAAGGCCATCAGGCTTTCGACCAGCGCCGCCATCTGCGAAAGCGGAATCATGTTCGGCCCGTCGCTCGGCGCGGTATCGGGCGCCTCGTGCGTTTCGATGAACACGCCGGCAATGCCCAAAGCCACCGCGCAACGCGCCATCACGGGCGCGAATTCGCGCTGCCCGCCGCTGGAATTGCCCTGCCCGCCGGGTTGCTGCACCGAATGGGTGGCATCCATGATCACCGGATAGCCCGTCTTCTCCATCGTCGGCAGCGACCGCATGTCCGCCACCAGCGTATTGTATCCGAAACTCGTGCCGCGCTCGGTCAGCAAGATCCGGTCATTTCCGGTCGAGGCGACCTTTTCGGCCACGTTCGCCATATCCCACGGGGCCAGAAACTGCCCCTTCTTGATATTGACGACCGCGCCGGTTTCTCCGGCGGCAACCAGCATGTCGGTCTGGCGGCACAGAAAGGCGGGTATCTGGATCACATCCACCACCGCCGCCGCCGCCCGCGCCTGTTCGGGGTCATGCACATCGGTCAGCACCGGCATTCCCATGCCGCGCACGGCCTCGAGCACCTTCAGCCCCGCCTCCATGCCCATGCCACGCTTGCCCTTCAGGCTGGTGCGGTTGGCCTTGTCGTAGCTGGCCTTGAACACGTATTGCGCGCCCGCCTTGGCGCAGGCTTCCGCCATCACCCCCGCGATCATCTGCGCATGGTCCAGACTTTCCAGCTGGCACGGTCCGGCAATCACCAGAAGCGGGCTGTCGTTCGAAACCGACAGCCCGCCGATCTTCACAGTTTTCATATCCTCATCCTCAGGCCGAGACCTGTTCGCGCAAGATCGCGGCGGTCATCGAGATGAGCAGGTATATACCGGCAAAGATGATCAGTGCCACCAGCGTATTCTCGAAAGCCCGCGGATAGGTCGCCACATCCGGCGCGACCGGCGAAACCGAGATCGACACGTAGCGCGCCTGTCGGTTCGCCTCGATCCGCGCCAGCTCCATCGTCTCGAGCGCCTTAGACAGCATCACCTGCCGCGTCTCCGCATCGGCATCGGCAATCGTCATCTCGCTCTTCATCCGCGCCAGCGACTGGCCCTCGCTGTCGTTCTCGACCAGCTTGGCCCGCAACAGCGAGATTTCGTTCTCAAGCGTCGCGATCCGCCGTTTCAGCGGGTCGAGCCGCGCCTGATTGGGGTTCTTGTTCGACTCGATCTGCGCGATGGACAGACGGTCCTGCGTCAACTGCCCTTCCAGCGTGCTGATCTGGCTGGTGATCAGCGACACCTCGACATCCGACGACAGCACCTTGAACCGCTCTTGCAGGTCCACCGCCCGTTGCCGCGCCTCGAGCAGCGCCCTTTCCGCGTCCTGATAATTCTCGCGCGCGCCCTTCATGCCCTCTTCGCGCAGGCGCTGCGTCAGCTTGTCGACCTGCTCCTCGGCATAGCCGATCAATTGCTGCGACATCCGCACCGACAGATCCGCATCGGGGGTGATGACCTCGAGCCTGATGATCCCCTCGGTCGGGTCATAGGAAATGCGGATCATCTTCTGGTAAAGCGAATAGGTCGCCTCGTCCGTCGCATCCGGTTCCAGCCGTTGCAGCGGGTCGATGCTCTCGGCGCTGAACACCTTGCGGAAGCCCAGATCGCGGTCCAGCCGCAACATCGCATCGCGCGATTGCAGATAGCCCTGGATCGCGATGGAATCCTGCATGTTCAGCATCGGGTTCGACTGCAACCCGCCCATCGACGTGCCCGTCGCGGTGGGCGGCATCGCGGTCTGGATGATGAACTCGGTCTTGCTGGCATAAAGCGGTGTGGCGATGGTGTAATAGTAGATACCCGCCAAAAGTCCGGGCAGCCCGACAAAGAACAGCAGTCGCAGCATCAGCAGGAACGACCGCCGCTTGCGGCGACGCGCCAGATCTTCCTGCATCTTGCGGATTTCGGCGGCGTGGTTCATCTCGGCCCGCTGGTCGGGCGCGGGCAGCTTCATCGGCTTGATCGTCTCGGGCAGGCGCTGCTGCGCGGGCACAAGGGCGGTGTTGCGCGGGGCAGCACCCTCTTCCTCGTCCTCGGCCAGAACCTCGATCATCGCGCCGCGCTGGAACGGGTCGATCCCCGCCGCCCGCAACAGCCGCACCGCGTCGAAATCCGAGGTGGCGGGCAGGCCGTATTTCTGCGCCATGCGCCGCGCCATGCGCAGTTGCCGCCCCGTCAGCCCCTCGCGGCGGATCGCATCGATATCGGAATTGGCCGCCACATCCTCGGGTGTCGCAGGCGCGGGCGCCCGTGCCGTGGGAAAGGGCTCCGACCCGAAGCCGTCCTCGGCCACTTCGAACAATTGCTCGGCCTGCACCTGTGCCGGGGCCTGCCCTGCCCCCGCCGCGATCCGCTGGCGCGGCGCGGTCGAGGTTTGCGCAATCGCCGCAGGCACGGGCCGCGCCGACGCCTGCGTCGCCACGCGTGGCGCCGCCGTGACCACAGGCTCGGCCACCGGATCCGGACGCCGCGTGTTGAACCGCTTAACCTTGAGTTTCATAATCGTAGAGCCGTTTCGCTTCTTCGAGTGTGTCGAACATGTACAACTGCCCGTGGCGCAGCACCGCCGCCGACCGGCAGAATTTCTCGATGGTCGAGGGCTGGTGCGACACCACGATCACCGTGGCATTCTCCAGCTTCTCGCGCAGGATCGTGCCTGCCTTTCGGTTGAACTCGGGGTCGGTCGAATTGGGCATCCCCTCGTCGATCAGATAGATGTCGAAATCCAGCGCCAGCAGCAGCGAGAACGAGAACCGCGACCGCATCCCCGACGAATAGGTGCCGACCGGACGGTCGAAATATTCCCCGATCCCGCAGACCCAGCGGCAAAAGCTTTCCACATAGTCGGGATCAAGCCCGTAAAGCCGTGCCACGTAGCGCGCGTTCTCTGTCGCCGAATGGCGCGACACCACCCCGCCCATGAAGCCCAGCGGAAAGGAAATGCGCGACCGCCGCGTGATCGTGCCCTCGTCCGCCTGTTCAAGACCGGCCATCATGTTGATCAGCGTCGTCTTTCCCGTGCCGTTCGGAGCAAGAATCCCGAGGGAGTTGCCCAGATCGACGCGGAACGAAGCACGGTCGAGGATCACCTTGCGCGTCTTGCCGGTCCAGAAGGACTTCGAGACGTTGTCGAACTCGATCATACAGCACCCTCGCGGCCCGCCTTGGCGTCGGGACCGACTGCCCTCACCGGCGTTTCATGACGCCTTTGGGATGATATTAGCCATCCTTTAAGGCATCATTATGGTGCAAACGATGTACCATTTACAATGGTCCGCTGCGGGCGTGATTGTTTCAGCGCCCGATGATGCGCGACAGCCCCAGCGCAAAGGGTCCGGCCAGCAGCGAAATCGCCAGACCAAGGCGCGCCGCTTCAGACATGGCACCGCCCGGAAGGGCCGTGTCTATGGCCAGAACCGGCGCGGTGAAGCCCATTCCCGAAATCACCGCGATCAGCACAAGGTCGCGGATCCGCACCCCCGCAGGCATGGGCAGACGGAACAGCCGCGCCGCAAGCAAGGCCCCCAGCACCAGCCCGACGGGCTTGCCGATCCACAGCGCCGCTAGCACCGTCAGCGTCGTCGGCGCATAGGCCTGCAAGTCGATTCCGCCCCGCGTCAGCCCGAACAGGAACAAGACCAGCGCCAAGGGCCGCACCATCATATGCGCAAGCCGGTTCAAGGGATCGTGCAGGAATTCCTCGGCCTCGGCGAACAGGCCAAAGGCGCGGTCGGCATGGGGAATCACCACCAGCACCGGCAACAACCCCAGCTCCGCCGGAAGACCCGAGGCCGCCACCCCGATCCAGCTTGCGATCCCCGCCGCGACATAGGGCCAAAGCACCATCGCCCGCCGCCGCGCCAACTCGGTCCGCCCCGCTACAGGCATCCGCCCGTAGCTGCGATAGACCAGCCCGCAGGCCAGAATGGGCAACAGCAGCCACAGCAGTTTCAACCCCGTCGCCGGATAGGCAAAGCCAAGGATCAGCGTGCCAAGGATATTGCTGGCGATCGTGGTCAGCAGCAGCAGATGCAGCGCCGGATGCCCGCCGCCGAACACCCGCCGGCCCACGACATAGCCGATCACGATCTCGGACCCGATGGGCACGGGCCACCCGGCCCCCGCCGTCGCCTCGTAGGCCGTCTCGAACCTTGCGCCATACAGCAGCCAGACCAGAACCGACCCCAGCATCGCCCCCAGCACGGCCCCCGCGGGCAGCATCGCGCGCCGTCCCGCCAAGGCCCCGCGCGACAGGACAAGCGCCTCCCACAATTCCTTGCCGACAAAGAACAGGAACAGCGACATCAGCACATCCGACACGATGGCCATCGGCGTCACGACCACCGCATCCCCCGCAATCCACGCGGGCAAAGGCCGGTCGATCAGCCGCCATTCGATGGCGTCGTAATAGCTTCCCGGCCACAGGTTGACCCAAACCGTCGCCAGCGCGATGCCACCCAGCAACGCCCAGGCAAAGCGGCGAACAAAGGGCGAGACGCGATACATCGAAAACCGTCACGTTAAAGGGGATGAAGTTGCTTGCCGCCTACGCCTCTGCGCGGGCGCAGACAAGGCAACCTTGGCGATTGCGCCACGGGTGTTGCCCCGCAGCCATGCGCGCGCCATCCTAGCGCGATGCAAAGCCCGCCCTTCCCCGATCTGGTGGCCGAAATCCGCGCCTGCACCCTCTGCGCCGCGCGGTTCTCGGCCACCGCCACCGCCCATACTCCGCGCCCCGTGCCGTGGTTCGCGCCGACCGCCCGCATCCTGATCGCAGGGCAAGCCCCCGGCGCGCGGGTCCACGCATCGGGCCGCCCCTTCACCGATCCCTCGGGCGACCGCCTGCGCGACTGGACCGGCCTGACCGAAGCCTGTTTTTACGACATGACCCGCATCGCCATCGTGCCCATGGCCTTCTGCTTTCCGGGTTACGATGACAAAGGGGCCGACCTGCCGCCCCCGCCGCTTTGCGCCGCGACATGGCGCGCCCGTGTGATGCAGACCTTACCCGACCTGCGCCTGACCCTCGCCATAGGCGGGGCGGCGATGCGCTGGCACATCGGACCCTCGGCCGCCACGGTCTCGCAGACGGTGGCGGATTGGCGCAGCCATGCCGCGCGCGGCATCTGGCCCTTGCCCCATCCCTCGTGGCGCAATACCGGATGGCTCAAACGCAACCCGTGGTTCGCGGCCGAACTTCTGCCCGCCCTTCGCATAGCCGTCGCCCTCGCCCTCAGGAACGCCCCATGACGCCGCCCAACATGACGCCGCCCACCGTGACGCCTCTCGACGCCGCCCTTGCCGACATGCTCGCCCATCCTTCCGACGATGCCGCGCGCCTGCGCTTCTATCGCACCCTTGCCGATGCCGAACTCTTCCTTCTGCTTCAGGCCGAAGCCAGCGAAGACACCGTCATCCCCCGCGTCTTCGGGCTCGAGGACGGTCCCGTCCTCCTTGCCTTCGACCTCGAGGAACGACTTGCCGCCTTTGCCGAAGGCCCCGCCCCCTATGCGGCCCTGCCCGGTCGCATCATCGCCGCCCAACTTGCCGGGCAAGAGACCGGGCTTGGCCTGAACCTCGGCAGCGACCCCTCGCTCATCCTTCCGGCCGAGGCGATGGACTGGCTTGCCGCCACCCTTTCGGGCGGACCGACCGAAACCACAGCGACCCCTGTCGCCTTCGCCGCCCCCAAGGCGCCCGAACGGCTGATCGCCGCGTTGTCGGAAAAACTCGCCCGCGCGGGGGGGCTTGCCCGCAGCGCGCATCTTGCGGCCGTCGATTACAGCGATGGCCGCCGCAGCCATATGCTGGCCTTCCTCGATGCCTCTCCGGCGGCGCATGACGCGCTCGCCCGCGCCGCCTCCGAGGCGCTGACCTTCTCGGGCCTCGACGCAGGCGAGATGGACGTGACCTTCCTTGCCGCGACCGACCCTGCCGCAACGGCCCTGCTGCGCGCGGCCCTGCGCTTCGACCTGCCCGAACCCCTCCGCACCGAACCCATTGCCCCCGCAGCCCCGGGGATGGACCCCGACCGCCCCCCGCGCCTGCGCTGACGCGCGCCATCCCCCCGGCCAAGGATGGCCCCCTGCATCGCAAAGGTGGTGGCGGGCGCGGTTTTCACCCGCAAGATCGGCGCTAATTTATGGGGTAATATAATACCGTTTTTGCAAGACACTGTTATTGAACGATTTTATACCAAACCAACCCCTTGACCCCGCAGCCGCTTCACGCGATAAGCCGCCATCCAAGATCCCGGGGGAGCGAAACCCCCGCTTCACTCATAGGGTTCAATATGAAAACCTTCACCGCTACTCCGGCGGACATCGAGAAGAAGTGGATCCTGATCGATGCCGAAGGCATCGTTCTGGGCCGCCTCGCCACGATCGTCGCCAACATCCTGCGCGGCAAGAACAAGCCGACCTTCACCCCCCATATGGACATGGGTGACAACGTCATCGTGATCAACGCCGACAAGATCCAGATGACCGGCAACAAGCGCGAAGACAAGCGTTACTACTGGCACACCGGCCACCCGGGCGGGATCAAGTTCCGCACCGCGCGTCAGGTGCTCGAAGGCGCCCACCCCGAGCGCGTCGTGACCAAAGCGGTCGAGCGTATGATCACCCGCAACAGCCTTGGCCGTCAGCAGATGACCAACCTGCGCGTCTATGCCGGTGCAGCCCATCCGCACGAAGCCCAGCAGCCCACCGTTCTCGACCTCAAGGTCCTGAACCCGAAGAACACGCGGAGCGCCTGATCATGGCTGACATCAAGTCTCTCGACGATCTGAAATCGGCTGTTGCCGGTTCCGCCCCCGCCGTGGCCGAAGCCGCTGCCCCCAAGACCCCGCAGCGCGACTCGCTCGGCCGCTCCTATGCGACCGGCAAGCGCAAGGACGCGGTCGCCCGCGTCTGGGTCAAGCCCGGCACCGGCAAGGTCGTGGTGAACGGCAAGGAAATGGCCGTCTACTTCG
This sequence comes from Paragemmobacter straminiformis, assembly GCF_014243445.1. GTDB lineage: Bacteria > Pseudomonadota > Alphaproteobacteria > Rhodobacterales > Rhodobacteraceae > Paragemmobacter > Paragemmobacter straminiformis. The sequence continues at coordinate 469,418 of NZ_JACLQD010000002.1, read as the reverse complement.
CCCGTCCCGTGCTGCAGATGATCCTGAAGCAGCCCTTCACCATCGCCAATGTGGAAGGCCAGTTCGACGTCTTCGCAACGGTCGCCGGTGGCGGTCTTTCGGGTCAGGCCGGCGCGGTCAAGCACGGCATCTCCAAAGCCCTGCAACTCTACGAACCCTCGCTGCGTGGCGCTCTGAAAGCCGCAGGCTTCCTGACCCGCGACAGCCGCGTCGTGGAACGGAAAAAGTACGGCAAGGCCAAAGCCCGCCGTTCCTTCCAGTTCTCCAAGCGCTGATCGCTGGACCCAAGCTTCCGAAAGGCCCGCCCCACGGCGGGCCTTTTGCTTTGCGCGCAGCACTTCGCTTGACAGGCGGAAAGCCGAAAAGCTACCCTTCCGGCCGTGTGGTCAGGGAGAAATCCTAGGTGCTTTCAGCGATTGTCGAAACGACCTACAATCTTTTCGATCAGCTCCATACCCGCCGCCTGCGCAGGTTCTACGCGACAAAATCCTTCGATGCCGTCATCGATGTCGGCTCGCACAAGGGCGAGTTCATCAACCTCGTGGTGGCAGGCCGCACGCCAATCTACTCGTTCGAGCCGCAATCCGCCGTGCGGGACGAGCTGAAGCGCAACACGGCCGACAAGAATGTCATCGAATATTTCGACTGTGCCGTTTCCGACAGGGTCGGAACCGTCGATTTCTACCTCAACAGCCTGTCCTCGACATCCTCGATCAAGGCACCCGCATCAGGCAGCCCGTGGATCCGCTTCAAGACCGCGCTGCTCGGCGGCACGCTGATCAAGGGCAAGACGACGGTGGCGGTGCAGACCCTCGACACAGCGCTGGCCAACCGCATTCCGGCAGGCGCGCGCATCCTGTTGAAGATCGATGTCGAGGGCGCCGAGGGCGAGGTTCTGCGCGGCGCGCGCAACCTCTTTGCAACGCATGATATCACGGCCGTCCAGATCGAGCAGGCAAGCTACCGCATCTACTCGGGCTCCGAGCTCGATCCCGTCCGCATCTTGGCCGAATACGGCTACGACGTCGAGGCTCGCTTCCTCTTTCCGCTCCTGAATTTCAGCGACATCGTCTTTTGCAAGCGCCAGCCCTGAAGCCCCAAACCTGAAGCCTTAACCCCGAAACCGCACCCCTCGGACAGGGCCAGCCCATGCGGGCTTCGGCTTTTGCCACGCTCCGGCTTGCCGCCTATCGCGTTCTGTGAAACCTTCGCGCGCGCAATGTTCCTTGTGGAGAGTATCCTTGACCTCGTTCAAAGCCACCGTGAAACGCATGCTTCCCGCATGGCTGACCGATGCCATCCTGCGCCGGACCACCGCCGGCCTGCTCGACACGGCTTTCACCGGACCGGACATTGCCGCCGACATCCGCGAGAAATACGGCTTCTCCGGCGATCTGCTCGACATCTACACCACAGGCTCGCCGCGCCTCGTGCATAAATGGCACCACTACATCCCGATCTACGACCAGTATTTCGCCAGATGGCGCGGCAAGCCTGTGCGTTTTCTCGAAATCGGCGTGTTCAAGGGCGGGTCGCTTTCCATGTGGCGCCGCTATCTCGGCCCCGAGGCTATCATCTACGGCATCGACATCGACCCCGCCTGCGCGGCCTTCAACGGGCCGGAAGCGCAGGTCCGCATCGGCTCGCAGGACGACCCCGATTTCCTGCGCCGCGTGGTCGAGGAAATGGGTGGTGTCGATGTGGTGCTTGACGATGGCAGCCATATGATGGGCCATATCCGGACAAGCCTCGAAACCCTGTTTCCGCTGCTGTCCGTCGGCGGCACCTACATGGTCGAAGACCTGCACACCGCCTATTGGCGCCTTTACGGCGGCGGCTATTTGCGCCGGACGAATTTCTTCCATCTGGTCCGCGAAATCGTCGACGACATGCACGCCACCTATCACAGCAAGGGCAAGCGTCACGCCGCTGTCTCGGACTGGTGCGCGGGCATCCACCTCCACGATTCCATCGTCGTCCTCGACAAGGCGCAGACCCATCGCCCGACCCATTCGATGGTCATCACCGAACCACCCGCAAGCTAGGGGTCAGGCGACCTGCCCCGCAGCCCAGCCGGATGACCAGGCCCACTGGAAATTATACCCGCCCAGCCAACCGGTTACGTCGACAACCTCACCCACGAAGTAAAGACCGGGAACCCCCTTCGCCTCCATGCTGCGCCCGTCAAGCGCGTCGGTGTCGACGCCGCCCAGCGTCACCTCGGCGGTGCGGTAGCCCTCGGACCCCACGGGCACCAGACGCCAGGCCCCGACCGCCTGCGCCACCTGATCCAGCGTCGCGCGCCCCATCTCGGCCATCGGCCCCGCTACACCCGCCTGCGCCTCGACATGCCGCGCCAGCCGCTCGGGCAGCAGCTTGCCTAACGCCGTGCGCAGCATCGCCCGCCCCGCCGCCTGCTTCTCGCCCCGCAGAAAGGCCGCCACATCCACCCCCGGCGCAAGGTTCAGCACCACCGCCTCGCCCTCGCGCCAATAGCTCGAGATCTGCAACACCGCAGGCCCCGAAAGCCCCCGATGCGTGAACAGCACCGCCTCGTCGAAACCCGTCTTGCCGCAACTCACCCGCGCCGGCAGGGCCACCCCGGACAGCGGCTGCATCCAGTCCAGCTCTTGCGCGGCAAAGGTCAGCGGCACAAGGCCCGGCCGCGTCTCGACCAGCGGCAGCCCGAACGCCTCGGCCACCCGATAGCCGAAGCCCGTCGCCCCCATCTTCGGAATCGACTTGCCCCCCGTCGCCACGATGACCGAGGCCCCCCCGACCGGCCCGCGCGCGGTATCGACCTCGAAGCCGGTCTCCACCCGCCGCACCGCGGACAGGGCGCAGCCCAGCCACAGCTCGCAGCCCGCCTGCGCCATGTCGCGCAGCAGCATCTGCACGATCTGCGTGGCCGACCCGTCGCAGAACAGCTGGCCCAGGGTCTTTTCATGCCAGGCGATTCCCGCCGCATCGACCCGCGCCACGAAATCGCGCGCCGTGTAGCGTTTCAGCGCCGAAAGCGCGAAACGCGGGTTGCGGCTGATGAACCGCTCGGCCCCGACGCCGAGGTTGGTGAAATTGCACCGCCCCCCGCCCGAGATGCGGATCTTCTCGCCCGCGGCCTTGGCATGGTCGATCACCAGCACCCGCCGCCCGCGCCGACCGGCCTCGATCGCGGCGAACATTCCGGCCGCTCCGGCCCCGAGGACGATGACATCATAGCGTTGCATGCCCCAGACCTACCCTTCGCGGCAAGCACGTGCAATCGGCTGCTTTTTTTCGGCAAATCCCCCTTGCAGCCCCCCGCACCCTTCGCTAATAACCCCCCCACGGTTGGGGCGTCGCCAAGTGGTAAGGCAGCGGTTTTTGGTACCGCCATACCTAGGTTCGAATCCTAGCGCCCCAGCCAAAACTCTCCTTGAAACCAGCGATATCAGTGGCTTGCCCGCAAGGATCTGTGCGCGTCTGCGTCGTCGGGTCATGCGGCGTCTTGGTCGGCGGGCTTTCTTGGCCAGCGGGGCGCGGCCTGCGGCATTGGCGGGTGCCAAGGATCGGGCGGTCGTCTGCCCTTTGGCATGCACGGCAGCGCGGCGGCGGGGGGGGCATGACGGCTTGACCGACAGGGCGGCCCCAAACCCGCGCAGCGCATCGCTTCCGGCAGGGATCGATCCGCGTCATGCGCGCCGTGATGGGGGCGCCCGGTTGCGGCGCGCGGAAACATATGCGACCAAGACAGCCACAGGTTAACAAGTGTTCACCCCGAGGATGCATGTCCGCCAATCCGGTCCCTGTCGAGAAGCGGGCCCTCGTCATCGGCTTCCTGTCGACCGTGGGCGATATCGAGGTTCTGTCGCAGGTCGAATCCCGCCTGCGGCAACGGGGCCTTGCCTATGACGTCGCCCCCTTCGTCGAACGCGTCAGGGCCGCCAATTCCGCTTGGGTCGATGCCCGCCGCGTCGATCCCGCGCGCTACACGCATCTGATCGTGGTCTGCGGCCCCTTCTCCGAATTCCTGATGCGCCAGCAGCGCGACATCTATGCCCGCTTCGCCAATTGCGTCTGGATCGGCGTCAACCTGTCGATGATCGACCCGACCGACCGCTTCGATCCCTTCGATGCCCTGCTCGAACGCGACAGCGCAAAGGGGGCCAAGCCCGATCTCAGCCTGCTCGAACCCGTCGCGCGCGTTCCGGTCGTCGGTCTGTGCCTTGCCGGTCGCCAACCCGAATACGGCAAGCGCCAGCGCCACGGCCTTGCCGAAAGCAGACTGCGCGCCCTCGCACAGCGCCACGGCGCGGCAGTGCTGGACCTTGATACGAAATGGCCCGCATGGCGCAACAGGCAGGGCACCGCCACGCCCGCGCAATTCGAATCCCTGCTCGCGCGGGTCGATGTGCTTCTGACCACGCGGCTTCACGGCACGGTGCTGGCGCTCAAGAATGCGGTGCCGGTCATCGCCATCGACGCCATCGCCGGTGGTGACAAGGTCACGCAACAGGCCCGCGCCCTCGGCTGGCCCGAGGTGTTCGACGCGGAAACCGTCTCCGACGCGGCGCTCGATGCCGCATTGTCGCGCTGCCTCTCCCCCGGGGCAAAGGCCGAGGCACGCGCCGCAGCCGAAGCGGCGATGCGCCAGCTCGACGGGTTCGACGCGGCCTTCGCTGCGGCATTTGAGGCGCAGGCGGGCAAGCGGTCCGCCGCGCTCGGCTCGCCGCTCTCGAACGAGATCCGGCGGCGCTGGATCCTCTACCGTCAGGGCCGCAAATCGCGGAAGGGGCTGGAATGACCTCTCATGCCGTCGTCATGGCCTGCAACGCGGGCTATGCGCCCTATGCCTTTTGCATGGCCGAACAGATCGCCCGCGCCCATCCGGACCGCGATTTCGACATCTGCATCTTTTCCGACGAGGCCCTGGCGCTTCCCCCCTCGCTCGCGGCGCTTGGCTTGCGGCTCGTCACGCTCGGGGCCGACAACCCCTTTCTCGACATCCCGAACCCCAGCCGCCACGGGCATTCCACCTATCTGCGCCTGCTCGTGCCGCAGCATCTCGGGCAAAGCTACGACCGCATCCTTTACCTCGACAGCGACATCCTCCTGCACGGCGGTGGACTTGACCGGCTCATGCGGGCCGATCTGCATGGCCGTGCCATCGGGGCGGTGCGCGACCACCAGCAATGGCGCAACCCCGCGCGGCAGGTCGCGGAATTCAGGCGGATGGGCCTGCCCCAAGCCGGCTATTTCAACGCCGGAGTGCTTTTGATCGACGTCGCGCGCTTCGCGGCGAAAGAGGTTCTGCCCAGGGCAATCGCCCTCATGCGGGGCAAGCCCGAAGTGCTGCTTCGCCACGACCAATCCCTGCTGAACCTGCTGCTGCGCGATGACTGGGCCGAACTCAGCCCCGTGTGGAACTGGCAATACACCTCGGCCTCGCGCCATTTCGCGGCCTTGGCCGAACCGCGCCTGCTGCATTTCATCGGGTCGCGCAAACCCTGGGCCGACCTGAAGAACCAGCTTCCGGCCTCGTTCCGGCGGACCTACCGCGATTTCCAGACCCGCCACTACCCCGACCGCCCTGACATCTGCACCGCCGATCCTTCGGCGCTGGGATGGCCCGACAAACTGGCAAGCTCGCTCCTCCGCCATGCCATCAGCGCAGGGCGGATGCACAGCTACCTTGCCCGCTTCCCCGACCCGTTCCGCGCCGCCCCCTGAAACGCCGCACCACGCCGCCGCGCAAAACCGGTGGAAAATTCGCGCAACCGGCGTAACCTGTCTTATCCGGGCCGGTTGCAGAGGGCGCCATGCAAGATCCCACACTTCTGGTCGGCACCACCAAGGGCGCCTTCCTGCTTGAACGCACCGCGAACAAGGATTGGGCGCTGCGCGGTCCCTTCTGCGACCGCTGGCCAATCAACCACATGGTGGGCCGTGGCCGGAACCTCTGGGCCGCAGGCGGGGGCGAATGGAACGGGGCGGGCATCTGGCGGTCGACCGATGGCGGCGAAAGCTGGACCCTGTCCAAGCTCTCGAACGGCAAGGGTGACGCCTTCCTTGCCGAACATCCCGAAATCGCGGCGCAGATCGGCCAGACAGCCGCGCCCCCTGCCCCCTATACGGGCCGCGTTTCCGACATCTGGTCGCTGCACATGGCGGGCGACACGCTTTACGCGGGTGCCAAGCCTGCCACGCTCTTTGCCAGCCATGACGGCGGCGTCACATGGGAACCGGTCGAGGGCCTGACAAACCACCCCTCGGGGCCAAGCTGGGAGCCGGGGGCCGCGGGCCTTGTGCTGCATACCATCCTGCACGACCCTGCCCGCCCCGCGCACCTCTGGGTCGGCATCTCTGCCGCAGGGGTCTTTGCCAGCGAGGACGGCGGCGCCACATGGGAGCGGCGGAACCGTCTTGCCAACGAACCCGCCGACCACGGCGATTGCGGCCATGACATCGGCTTTTGCGTGCATAACATGGCGCGGGCCACGGGGTCCGACCTCATCTACCAGCAAAACCACCACGGCGTTTTCCGCAGCCCCGATGGCGGCCGCTCGTGGCACGACATCACGGCAGGCCTGCCTTCGAGCTTCGGCTTCCCCATCGCGGTGAACCCGCATGATCCGCGCATGATCTGGACCTTGCCGCTGAACGGCGACACCAAGGGCCGCTTTCCACCCGACGCGCGCGCGCTTGTCTGGCGGTCCTGCGACGGGGGCGACACATGGCAGGGCTTCGGCGCGGGCCTGCCAGACCGCAACTGCTATTTCACCGTGCTGCGTCAGGCGATGGCGACCGATCACAACACACCTGCAGGCGTCTATTTCGGCACCAACTCGGGCAGCGTCTTTGCCAGCCATGACGCGGGCGAAAGCTGGCAGGCCGTGGCGAACCATCTGCCCACGGTGCTTTGCGTGGAAACCCTGTCGCGCGGCTGAACCGGCCCGCCACAGGCATCGGCGAGAGATTGCCACCCGCACCGGCGCGCGGCATGCCGCGCCCTGCCGCAGCCCCTGCATTCTTGACACGCCCCCAAGGCTGGTCCACACCCCCCGAACCCCGAACTGCCGCCAAAGGCTTTCACCGGCCAGAACCGCAAGGATTTCAACGTGTCCCGTATCCTGCCCGTATCCTTTGCCCTCGTCGCCTCCGCAGCGCTTACCGCTTGCGGCGCGACGACCGAAATCCGCATGTATCCCGTCTCGGGCCCGCTGTCGCAGGAACAACCGCTTCCCGTGATCGAAGCCTCGGCCAAGAACGCCAAGGAAGCCTCGGGCAACCTGACCTTCCGCCTGCCCGACGGCACCCGCTGCGCCGGCACCTGGGCCTCGGTCGCGCCCAAGGTCGTCTCGAAGAAGCGCGGCCTCTCGCTGCGCCTCTCGGGTCCCGGCGGCGACTACGGTCGCGAGATCGAAACCGTCGGCGGCGTGAACCCGGGCGAGCTGTTCGCCGTCTGCCGCGACAACACGCAGGTTCAGGGCGAATTCGTCATGGGCAGCGGCACCACCAGCGGCACCGGTCAGGCGACCGACACGCGCGGCAACACCTACCGCCTGCTTTTCTGATCCAACGCCTCGGCCAGCAGCCCGGTCACCAGACCGGGCGGCACATCCTCGGCGACAAAGGCCTCGCCGATGCCGCGCGCCAGAACAAAGCGCAGCCGCCCGTCGATCACCTTCTTGTCCTGCCCCATCAGCGCCACCAATGCGGCGGCATCTGGCAGATCACCCGGAATATCGGCCAGATCGACCTTCATCCCCATGCCGCGCAAATGCGCCCGCACGCGGCTCGGCGCTTCCTGCGAACACAGGCCCATGCGCTGCGACAGCTCGAAGGCCAGCGCGCAGCCGATGGCGACCCCCTCGCCATGCAGCAACCGCTCGCCGTAGCCCGTGGCCTTTTCCAGCGCATGGCAGAAGGTATGCCCAAGGTTCAGAAGCGCGCGCTCGCCCTCTTCCGTCTCGTCGCGCGACACGATCCCGGCCTTCATCTCGACCGAACGGCGCACCGCGAATTGCCGCGCCACGGCATCGCCCGCCGCCATGCGCGGCCCGTTCGCCTCGAGCCAGTCGAAGAAGGCGGCATCGCCCAGCAGCCCGTATTTCACCACCTCGCCATAGCCGGCCAGAAAATCGCGGGCGGGCAGCGTGGCCAGCACATCGATATCCGCCAGCACAAGCGAGGGTTGGTGAAACGCGCCCACAAGGTTCTTGCCCTGCGCGGTGTTGATCCCCGTCTTGCCGCCGACCGAACTGTCGACCTGCGCCAGCAGCGTCGTGGGAAGCTGCACGAAGCGCACACCCCGCCGCAAGACCGCACAGGCAAAGCCGACCAGATCGCCCACGACCCCGCCGCCAAAGGCCACCACCACATCGCGCCGCTCGACCTTTTCCTCAAGCAGCCATTCCACCGTGCGCGAGAACTGCGGCCAGCCCTTGGTGCCTTCCCCCGGCGGCAAAGCGAGTGCTGACACGGCGATGCCCTCGGCCTCGAACGCGGCCACCAGCGCCGCCAGATGCGCTGCGGCCACCGTCTCGTCCGTGACGACCGCCACCTTGCGCCGCTTCAGCAGGGGCGCAATCTCTGCCCCCGCCCGCCCGATCAGGCCGGGACCGATCCGCACCTCATAGGACCGTGAACCCAGATCCACGGCGACGGTATCGATGCCCATATCCCTCAATCCTTCCCCAGCACCTCGGCCCGTTCGGCCAGTGCCGCGACCACTTTGCTCGCCATATCCTCGACCGACAGGTCCGCAGCCGAGTCCACCGCGATATCGGCCATCGCATAAAGCGGCACGCGGGCCTCGTAAAGCTGGCGCAGGGTCTCGCGCGGGTTCTCGGTGCGCAAAAGCGGCCGCGTCGTCTTGTGCCGCACCCGCTGCCACAGCAGGTCGAGGTCGGCCCGCAACCAGACCGAAACACCCGCCTCGCGGATCAGGTCGCGGTTGACCGGCGACAGGAACGCCCCGCCCCCCGTCGACAGGATGCAAGGCTCCCCCCGCAGCAGGCGGCCCAGCACCTCGGTCTCGCGGGCGCGGAAGAACGGCTCGCCATCCCGCGCGAATATCTCGGCGATCGAGCGGTGCGCCGCTTTGACGATCTCTTCATCCGAATCGAGAAAAGGCACCCCGAGTTGCCGCGCAACCGCCGTTCCCACGGCCGTCTTGCCCGCGCCCATCATCCCGACCATGACGACCGTCTTCTTCAGCCGCAGCACGCCTTGCCTCGTCCGTCCAAAATTCCGGCGCAGCCCATCCGGCAGGAACCCGCCGCATCCTACACTGCCCCAAGCTCTCTGAATGGCGTGAACGCCGCCCGAAAGCCATATATAAAAACAGCGGATGCCGTGGCATTCGCGCGGAAAAAGGGCTATCACAGGCCAAAGTCGCAGGCGCGCCGCCAATTCCGGCCGCCGAAAAGCGGCACAGGGCAGACGCAAGGGCAAAGGGGCAGGCATGGGCCGGATCATCAAGGCACTTCTGGTATTGGCGCTGCTGGCTCTGGTCGCCCTCACGGGCTATGCCTATGTCGCAGATCTCAGCCCTGCCACGGGCGAAGTGAAGGTCCCGGTGACCCTGAATGCCGATTGACGCGCGGCTCTGGCTGCTGCTTTCCCTCTCGCTGCTTGCGGCCCCCAAGGCTTGGGCCGAAGACCCGCTTTCCGCCATCGACTGGCTGTCGCAATCCGTCTCGCAACCCGCCTCTGCCGCCAAACCCGGCCTGAACGAACCCCCCGTTTCCGAAGGCGTCAGCAATGGCGATGTCTCGGTCTCGGTCATCGGCGGCCCCTCGCTCGATGCCGTGGGGCTGCTGCGTCCCGATGTGACGGGGCTTCCCGCCAACCTCTGGGGTCTGGGGTCCACCGACGGCATCATCCAGTCCATCGCGGCCGAACGCATCACCACCCTGCCCGCCCTGCGCGGCCTTCTCATGTCGGTCCTGCTGGCCGAGGCCGATCCCCCCGCCGACAGCCAGCCCGGCGCGCGCCTTCTGGTGGCACGCATCGACAAGCTGCTCGACCTCGGCGCGCTCGATCAGGCACGCGCCCTCCTCGACGCCTCGGGCGCGCGCAGCCCCGAGCTGTTCCGCCGCAGCTTCGACGTGGCACTTCTGACCGGCGAGGAAGACCGCGGCTGCCGCGTGATGATCTCCTCTCCCGGCCTTGCCCCGACCTTCCCCGCCCGCATCTTCTGCCTTGCCCGCTCGGGCGACTGGAACGCCGCCGCCCTGACGCTGCGCACCGCGCAAGCCCTCGGCTACGTCACACCCGAAGAAGATGCGCTTCTGTCGCGCTTCCTCGACCCCGACCTGTACGAGGGCGATCCCGCGCTTGCCGCACCCGAACGCGTCACCCCGCTGGCTTGGCGCATGTTCGAGGCCATCGGCGAACCCCTGCCCACGGCCCCGCTTCCCATCGCCTTCGCCCATGCCGAACTGCGCCCGCAGGCCGGCTGGAAAAGCCAGATCGAAGCGGCCGAACGCCTGTCGCGCGCCGGCGCCATCGCCCCCAACCTGCTGCTCGGCCTTTACACCGAACGCGCGCCCGCCGCCTCGGGCGGGGTCTGGGACCGGGTCGATGCCTTCCAGCGGTTCGAAACCGCCCTGACCGGCGTCAAGCGCCTCGATGTCGAAAAGATCCTGCCCGAACTCTGGCAGCGTCTGGCCGAGGCCGAACTCGAATCCCCCTTCGCCGAGCTTTACGGCGAACGTCTCGACACGCTGGGCCTGACCGGCGATGCCCGCCGCATCGCCTTTGAAGCGGGGCTGCTCTCGCCGGCCTTCGACACCATCGCCACCAACCACGTCGCAGCCTCGCCGCGCGAGCTGTTCCTGATCGGCCTCGCCAAGGGCGATCTTACCGCCGTCCCCGCCCCCGACAGCCTGTCGCGCGCCATCAAACCGGCCTTTACCGGCACCGCCCCCCTGCCCCCCGACCTGCAAACCCTGCTTGACGAGAACCGCACCGGCGAAGCGATCCTGTCGGCCATCGACCGCATCGAAAGCGGCGTGCAGGGCGATTTGGGCAAGGTGACCGAAGGTCTGGCCCTGCTGCGCGCCGTGGGTCAGGACCGTATCGCCCGCCGCGCGGGGCTGGAACTCATGCTGCTTGAACGGCGCGGCTGACATGGCACCCGCCACAGCCGACCAGTGGATTTCCACCTTCCTCGCCGCCATCGCGGCCGAACTCGATTCGGCCCGCAACACGCAACTGGCCTATGGCCGCGACCTCAAGGATTTCGCCGACTGGCTGGCCCGTCGCGGCAGCGATTTCGCCACAGCCGACCGCGCAGCGGTCGAATCCTACCTTGTCTCCTGCGAAGCCTCGGGCCTGTCCAAGGCGACGCGCGCGCGCCGTCTCTCCTCGATCCGCCAGCTCTACCGCTTCGCGCACGAGGAAGGCTGGCGTTCCGAAAACCCCGCCCTGCGCCTGCATGGCCCCGGCGCCAGCAAATCCCTGCCCAAGACGCTCGACATGGCCGACGTCGAACGCCTTCTTGCCGCCGCCAAGACCAAGGGCCGGACCGAAGGCGAACGCCTGCGCAACTATGCCCTGCTCGAACTCCTCTACGCCACGGGCCTGCGCGTGTCGGAACTGGTCGAACTGCCGGTCGCGGCCATCCGGGGCGATCCGGCGATGATCCTCGTGCGTGGCAAGGGGGGCAAAGAGCGCATGGTTCCCCTGTCCACCCCCGCCCGCGCCGCCCTGCGCGCATGGCTCGACCACCGCGACACGGCCGAAGACCTTGCCCGCAAACAGGGCACGCCCCCCTCGCGCTATCTTTTCCCCGGTCCGGGCAGCGCAGGCCACCTCACCCGCCAGCATTTGCACCTGATGCTCAAGGACATTGCCGTGCTTGCGGGCATCTCTCCGGCCAATGTTACGCCCCATACCCTGCGCCATGCCTTTGCCACGCATCTGCTGGCAGGCGGGGCCGACCTCCGCGTGATCCAAACCCTGCTCGGCCATGCCGATCTTGCAACCACCGAAATCTACACCCATGTCCTTGACGAGCATCTGAAATCCCTCGTCCTCGACCATCATCCGCTTGCCCGCAAATGAAGATGCCCTCCCTCGTCCGCCGCCTGTTCCGCCGCGAGGATGCGACGACCCTGCGTCAAGACATCCTTGTCGGCCCGATGGAAAAGGAACACCGCGACCGCCTGATCGGGGCGCTCGACCTCGACCAGCGCACGGTTGACGAAATCATGCGCCACCGCCGCGAGATCGAGATGATCGACGCCGACAAATCGCCCGATGCGATCCTGACGCAAATCCTTGCCTCGCCCTACACGCGGCTTCCGGTCTTTCGCGAAAGCGACGAAAACATCCTCGGCGTCGTCCATGCCAAAGACCTTCTGCGCGAGGTTGACCGCCTCGTGCGGGGCGAGGGCGAGGGGCTCGAAGCCCTCGATATCGTCAAGGTGGCGATGAAGCCCTACTTCGTCCCCGAAACCACCGCGCTTGACGAACAGATGCGCCAGTTCCTGCGCCGCCGCACCCATTTCGCGCTTGTCGTCGACGAATACGGCGCGCTTCAGGGGCTCATCACCCTCGAAGACATCCTCGAAGAGATCGTGGGCGAGATCACCGACGAATTCGACGTGACACCGCGCGGCAGCAAACTCTCGCAAACCGAAACCGGCGATTACCTCGTCGATGGCGCAATGACGATCCGCGACCTCAACCGCGCCCTCGACTGGACCCTTCCCGACGACGAGGCGAACACCGTCGCGGGCCTCGTGATCCACGAGGCCCAGTCCATCCCCAACGAAGGACAGGCCTTCCGCTTCCACGGCTACCGCTTCGAGGTGGTGCAGCGGCGCGAGAACCGCCTGTCGCGGCTCAAGATCCGCCCGCTCTAGCGGCTTTTGAACAGCGACCCCAGAATGCCGCGCACGACGGCCTGCCCCGCCTTCGTGCCGATCTGCCGCGCAAAGCTCTTGGCCATCGCCGTCCCGATCGAATCCGACCGGCCCGCCGTGCTGCGCTTCGGCGCGGCCTCGCGCGGGCCGCCATCGTAGCGCCGTGCATTGCGCAGGCCGTCATCCTCGGCAGCGGGCCGCTCCCAGGGCGAAGCCTGTGGCGCAGCTTTCGCGGCCTCCGCCTCGGCCGCCGCCTTCGCCGCACCATCCGCCCGCGCCCGCAGCTTCTCATAGGCGCTTTCGCGGTCGACCACCGCGTCATACTTCCCCTTGACCGGCGAGGAGACCATCAACTGCGCCCGATAGGCCGGATCGACCGGCCCCAGCTGGCTCGACGGCGGCCGGATCAGCGTGCGCTGCACGATCCCCGGAATCCCCTTGGCCTCGAGGAAGCTCGTCACCGCCTCGCCCGTCCCGACATCGCGGATCGCCTCATCCGTCTTGAAGGCCGGATTGTCCCGATAGGTCTCTGCCGCCATCTTCAGGTCTTTCTGGTCCTTGGCGGTAAAGGCCCGCAGCGCGTGCTGCACACGGTTGCCGAGCTGGCCCAGAATCGTCTCCGGCACGTCGGCGGGGTTCTGGGTGATGAAATAGACCCCCACCCCCTTCGACCGGATCAGCCGCGCCACCTGCTCGACCTTGCTGACAAGCGCGCGCGGCGCGTCCTGAAACAGCAGATGCGCCTCGTCGAAAAAGAAAACCAGCTTCGGTTTCTCGGGGTCGCCCACTTCGGGCAAATCCTCGAACAGCTCCGACAGCAGCCACAGCAGGAATGTCGCATAAAGCCGCGGGCTCTGCATCAGCTTGTCGGCCGCCAGAATATTGACCCGCCCCAGCCCCTGCGCATCCACCAGCATCAGGTCGGCCAGATCAAGCGCAGGCTCTCCGAACAGCTTCGCCCCGCCCTCGTTCTCAAGCACCAGAAGCCGCCGCTGGATCGCCCCGATGGACGAGGTCGCAACCAGCCCGTAGCGCGTGGAAATCGTGTCGGCATTCTCGCCGATGAACACCAGCAGCGCCTGAAGGTCCTTCAGGTCCAGAAGCGGCAAGGCCTCTTCGTCCGCCAGACGGAAGGCCACGTTCAGAACCCCCTCTTGCGGTTCGGTCAATTCCAGCAGCCGCGACAGCAGCAGCGGCCCCATCTCGGCCACCGTGGCCCGAACCGGATGGCCCTGTTCGCCGAACATGTCCCAGAAGGTCACCGGAAAGGCGCGGTATTGCAGGTCAAGCCCGATGGTCTTGGCCCGCGCCATGAACGGCTCGTGCAGCTTGTGCGTCACCGATCCGGGCGCGGAAATCCCCGCCAGATCGCCCTTCACATCGGCCATGAACACCGGCACCCCCGCCGCCGAAAACCCTTCGGCCAGAACCTGAAGCGTCACGGTCTTGCCGGTTCCGGTCGCCCCCGCGATCAGCCCGTGCCGGTTGCCATAGCGCAACAGCAGCGACTGCGGCTCTGCATGACCTTCGCCGCCACCGCCCACGAAAATGCTGGCCTCTTCGGTCATTGCCCGTCTCCTTACCCTGTCACACACGCAAGGCGCGTTCCCGCCGCGCCGGTTTCAGCCCGAAGATACATGCTTCGCGCTGTCCCGCCACAGCGATCTTGCCCCCTGTCGCCCGGACAGCCCGCCGCGAATCCGCCAATATATGCCAATTATACAACGATTTCAGAGACCTCACGGACTGTCACATTCCTGTTGACGCATTCCCTTTTCCCGAATAGCGTCCCTGCCATGAAGTCGGCCAGTCCGACAGGGAGCAAATAATAACGATGGAAAGGGCCGGTCACTCCGGCCCTTTCTCGCTTTTGATGCCCTGCCCCGTTCACGACAGCGCGCAAGCCGGATTTCCCCGCTGACAGTGCTGCCCCGTCATGCTAGACGCGCGGCAAAACAACAGTGAACTGGACCCGCATGATGTCGAGCATCCTCTCCCGCATTCTGTCCGCAGCGGCTTTCGTCGCGCTGACCTCTTCCGCGATCTCCGCCCAAGAGGCCACGCCCGCGCCCGAAGCGCCCGCCGCCGATGCCGCGACCACCGACAACCTCTCGATGGGCCAGCAACCCGCCGATGGCGTCGGCAGCACCTATACCAAGGAAAAATTCGAACTCTGGGAACAGCGTTGCGTCAAGACCGCCGACGGGAATGATCCCTGCCAGCTCTACCAGCTTCTGAAAGATGCACAGGGCACCTCGGTTGCCGAGATCAACATGTTCTCGCTTCCCGAGGGCGGACAGGCCGCTGCGGGCGCCACGGTCATCGTACCGCTGGAAACCCTGCTGACCGCCGGTCTGCGCTTTGCCATCGACACCGCCGAACCCAAGGTCTACCCCTTCACCTTCTGCGCCCAGATCGGTTGCGTGGCCCGCATCGGCTTCACCGCCGACGAACTGGCCTCGTTCAAAAAGGGCGCCAAGGGCGTGCTGACCATCGTGCCCGCCGTCGCCCCCAAGGAAACCGTCGTCCTCGACGTCTCGCTCAAGGGGTTCACCGCCGGTTTCGATGCGGTCAAAGCCTCGAACGA
This sequence comes from Paragemmobacter straminiformis, assembly GCF_014243445.1. Taxonomy (GTDB): domain Bacteria; phylum Pseudomonadota; class Alphaproteobacteria; order Rhodobacterales; family Rhodobacteraceae; genus Paragemmobacter; species Paragemmobacter straminiformis. The sequence goes on along the minus strand of NZ_JACLQD010000002.1, from coordinate 453,977 downwards.
AGCCCTGCCCAAACCGTAATCCTTTACGAACCATCCCGAAAACCCGCGCCCCGGCGCGGGTTTTTTCATATCCGGCGCAGGGCAAGCACCGCGTTCAGCCCGCCAAAGGCAAAGGCGTTGGACAAAACCGCCCCGACCCGCACCTGCCGCGCCGCATTCGCCACCACATCCAGCGCGCAATCGGGGTCGGTCCCGCTGTGGCCGATGGTCGGCGCGATCACCCCGTCCCGCAGCGCCATCAGACAGGCGACCATCTCGACCGCCCCCGTGCCGCCGATCACATGGCCATGCATCGCCTTGGTCGAGCTGATCATCACCCGCTCTGCGGCGGCACCGAAAACGGCCCGCACCGCCGCGCATTCCACGCGGTCATTCGCCGCCGTCCCCGTGCCATGCGCGTTGATATAGCCCACATCACCGGCCGCCAGCCCCGCATCGCGCAGCGCCCCCGCAATCGCCCGCGATGCCCCCTCGACCGATGGCATGACGATATCGCCCGCGTCCGAGGTCATGGCAAATCCCGCCACTTCGGCCAGAATCACCGCCCCCCGCGCGCGGGCGTGGTCATATTCCTCGAAGACAAAGACCCCCGCCCCCTCGCCCATCACCATGCCGTTGCGATCGGCGCTGAACGGACGGCAGCCATCGGGCGACATGACGCGCAACCCCTCCCAGGCTTTGATCCCGCCAAAACACAGCATCGCCTCGGCCCCGCCGGTCAGCATGACCTCGGCATTGCCCGCGCGGATCATCTGAAAGGCCAGGCCCATCGCATGGTTGCTCGACGCGCAGGCGGTCGACACCGTGAACACCGGCCCGCGCAAGCCAAAGGCCATGCTCACATGCGAGGCGGCGGCACTGTTCATCAGCTTCGGCACCACAAAGGGATGCACGCGGTTCTTCCCCTCGGCATAGACGGCGCGGTAACTCTCGTCCCAGGTGGTCACACCCCCCGCCGCCGTGCCAAGCACAACCCCCGCGCCAAGCCCCGCCTCACCGGCCAAGTCCAGCCCCGACTGCGCCACAGCCTCGCGCGCGGCGACAAGGGTGAACTGCGTGAACCGGTCGCAAAGCGCCAGCTCCTGCCGGGCGAAATGCGCCTCGGGCTGCCAGCCCGCCACCTGCGCGCCGATCTTCACGCTTAGCCGGTCCACATCGGGCAATTGCAGCGGCCCGATCCCCGAGCGCCCCTCGGCCATCGCCGCCATCGTGCCGCGCAGGTCCTGCGCCAGCGCGTTGACCGTTCCGGCCCCCGTGATGACAACCCGCCTCATGCCGCCTTCTGCGCGACCAGCCCCTCGACCGCCGCGATGACCGAACCGACCGAGGTCAGATCGAACCCGCCCGCCGCCGGATCATTGGCGTTGAACGGCACCGAAATGTCGAAGGCTTCCTCGATGGCGAAAATCGCCTCGACCAGCCCCAGACTGTCGATCCCAAGTTCGGCAAGGCGGCTCTCCGGCGTCACATCCGCCACATCCAGCACCGCCTGTTCGGCGATGATTGCGATGATCCTGTCACGCATGTCCATCTCCTGCACCCGTCCGGCCCTTCCTACTCTGCCTCGGGTAAACGCGCGGTGACAGCTTTCTCGATCTCGGCCACCCGTGCCGCCAGACGCGGCAGGCGGCGCAGCGCCTTCTGGATTTCCACATGGCTTTCCATCTTCACCGCCGGATATCCCAATAGCACCCGCCCCGCAGGCGCATTGGTGAAGATCTTCGTCGCCCCGCCCGCGATCACATCGTCACCCACGAAGATGTTGTCGTTCACCCCGCATTGGCCCGCCAGCACCACACGGTCCCCGATCCGCGCCGATCCGGCGATGCCGACCTGCCCGCACAGCAGGCAATCCCGCCCGATCTGCACATTATGCCCGATATGCACCAGATTATCGAGCTTGCTGCCCGACCCGATCACAGTATCGCGGATCGTGCCCCGGTCGATGCAGACATTGGCCCCCAACTCCACATCATCCCCGATCGTCACCGCCCCGAGCGAGTGGATCCGTGTCCAGCTCTGCGCGCGGATTTCGCTGCGTTCTCCAAGGGTTTCGCGAATTTCTTCAACCCCCGATTTCTCGGGCGTGACAAAGCTGAACCCGTCCGACCCCACCACCGCCCCCGGTTGCGCGATGAAGCGGTCACCGATGGTGACCCGCGCCCCGATCCGCACGCCCTGGCACAGCAGCGCCTGCGCGCCGATGCGCGCGCCTTCGGCAATCGACACATGGCTCGCAATCCGTGCCCCGGCGCCGATCCGCGCCCCGCGCCCGATGGTGACAAAGGGGCCGATGGCCGCACCCTCGCCGATCACCGCCTCGGGGTGGATCACCGTCATCGGATGCACACCCGCCGCAATCTCCGGCCCCGCATCCATCAGCACCGTCAGGCCCGCCATCGCCAGCCGTCCGCGCGGCGCGAAGATCGCGGCTTTCAGCCCAAGCCCCTGCCAATCCGCCCCCGCCCACAGCAGCGCCGCCTGCGCCTGCCCTTCAGCAAGCCCGCCCGCGTATTTCGGGTCCATCGCCAGCGCCAGCGCATCCGGCCCCGCCGCGCGCGGCTCGGCGGCCCGCGACACCACAAGGCTCAGGTCGCCGGCAGCCTCGGCCCCAAGGGCGGCTGCAATCTCGCGGATCGTATGGGCCATCTTCAGGTCTCCGGGTCACGTCCCGCCGGATTTACCCCTGAACGCCGCCCAAGACCACCCCGGCCTCGGTCAGCGCGTCGAAAATCCGCCCGTCGCGGCCATAGACATCCCGCCGCCATGTCATTTGCCCCTTCGACGTGGGCCATGCGGTGAAATAGACCAGATGCACCGGCACCGGACGATCGAGCTTGAGCATCTGCTCCCCAGACCGGTCGAGCGCCGCCTTGAACACGCCCTTCGGGTCATCCGACTGCGCCGACAGCAGCGCATAGGCAAAATCGAACGGATCGGCCAGCCGGATGCAGCCGTGGCTATAGGCGCGCACTTCCTTGGCGAACAGGTCCTTGGCGGGCGTGTCGTGCAGATAGATGTTATAGGGGTTCGGGAACATGAACTTCACCTTCCCCAGCGCGTTGCCGTCCGAAGGCGGCTGCCGCAGCCCGAAGGGAAAGCTCTTGGCCGTGAACGAGGCGAAATCGATCTGCTCGCGCGGCACCACGCGGCCCTGGCGGTCAACCACCTGCAAATGCCCCACCGCCTGCGGGTTCTGCTGCAACAGCGGCAGATATTCCTTGACGATGATCGACCGCGGCACCCCCCAGCTCGGGTTCACGATCATATGTTCCATCTGGTCGGAAAACTCGGGGCTGCGCGTATCGACCGAATTCTTGCCGACGACCGAGCGCGTCTGGAACGTCACCCGACCGTGGTCGATGATCTGCGCCGTGAAATCGGGCTGGTTCACCCAGATGTAACGCCCGCTGCGGTCGAAATCGCCCATCCAGCGCAGCCGCTCCATCGCGACGACCACCGATTTCAGCCGCGCTTCGGGGCCGATGTTGATCTCGGCCACCGTTCCGGCCCCCGCGACGCCGTCGGGCAACAAGCCGTGGTCGCTCTGGAACCGCTGCACCGCCGCCGTGATCGCCGCGTCATAGACCGCCGTCGCCGACACCGGCATATAGCCAAGCGCCACCAGACGGTCGCGCAGCGCGATGACCGCAGGGCCGGTATCACCCGGCTCCAGCTTCTCGGCTGCGACCTCTGGCCCCCAGCCGGCGGCCACCGCGCCCTGAAGCGCCAGCTTTTCCTTCATCAGGCGCGCATATTCCGGCGCTTTCGGCGGCAGGTCCAGCAAGACCGCCATCGGGTCCGCCCCGGCGATAGCCGCCAGCAACCGCGCCTCGTCGGGCCGTTCGACCACCCGCAAGATGCCGGGGTCTACCTTGGCAGGCTCGAGCACACCGCTCTTCACATCATGCGCATAGGCCAGAAAGGCGCGCGTCAGCGCAGCCTCGATCCGGCCTCTGTCGCCCTCGGTCTTGACCGCCTCGATCGCGGCGACCAAGGCGCCGGCATCGTAGCGGCTGACCGGAAGCCCGTGGTCCCCCGCCCGCGCCAGCACGTTCAGCAGGGCCGACCGCCGCGCGGCATCTTGCGCACCGGTCCAGATCGGCGCGAAATTCCGGCCCTGGTAAAAGGCGGAAATCGCCGCATCTTCCGATACAGACTCGCCCAAAGACTGCACATAAGCAGGTACTTCGGCCTGCAGCACCCCCGCCCCCAGACCAAACGACAGGGCCACGCCGACAGCCGCAGCAGCCACATGCGAAAGTAGGTAAGACTTGGAAACCACGGCCATCGCCACCTCGTCATCTCTCGTGAAAACCCAATAATTACAGGTGTTAACCAATTCTCCGCGCCTGTCCATTCACAACCCGCGCGTGCCGTGCGGCGCCCCGTCAAAGCGGCACAGAGGCAACAGTTGCGGAAATCCCCGATTGGTTCCCTGCCTTTGGGCAAGAATTTGCCGATGCGGGCAAAGTCCGTGATCCGGCAACAATCGCGGCTTGGGCTGAAAGTGATCCTGTGCCATAAAGTTCGGGCACTTGGGGATAAGTGGCACGAAAGCTGCCGATACAGGCGGCAACAAGGCGAAACTGGGGACAGGCTTTTCATGACCAACACGGCAAAATCGGGCGTCACTCGGCGTGGACTCTTGGGCGTGTTCGCGGCCACCCTCGTGACAGCGGCCCCCACCTACGCCAACGCCTTCGGCCTTCTGCGCGGGGCGGGCGATATCCGCCGCGTCAAGATGTACTCGGGCCGCACCGGTGAAACCCTCGATACGATCTACTGGGTCGAGGGTGAGTATATCCCCGAGGTCATGGACGAGATCACCCATTTCATGCGCGACTGGCGCACCAACGAAACCAAGGTGATCGATCCCCGCACCGTCGACATCATCGCCGCAGCCCACAGCCTGATGGATGTGAGCGAGCCTTACATGCTCCTGTCCGGCTACCGTTGCCCCAAGACCAACGCCATGCTGCGGGAATCCTCGCGCGGGGTCGCCCGCAACTCCTTGCACATGAAGGGTCAGGCCGCCGACCTGCGCCTGAAATCCCGCTCGGTCGGCCAGATGGCTAAAGCGGCCGAGGCTTGCGCCGCAGGCGGCGTCGGCCGCTACCCCCGCTCGAACTTCGTCCACATGGATTGCGGCCCGCTGCGCCATTGGGGCGGCTGACACAGGCAAAACTCTTCGAAGAGTTTTGCAAATTCCTTCGAAGGAATTTGCCCTATTCCCCGCTCTCGGCCTGACGCCCGCGGAACCCCTGCGCCACCACGAACTTCTCCGAACTGTCCGCGCGGCTCGCCGGCGGTTTCACGTTTGCGACCTTCCTGAAGTTCTTCTTCAGCATGGTCTGCATCTCGTTTTCGGCGCCACCGGCCAGAACCTTGGCGACAAAGGTTCCGCCATCCTCCAGCACATCGAAGGCAAAGGCGAGTGCGGCTTCCACCAGCGCGATGATGCGCAGGTGGTCGGTGCCCTTGTGCCCCGAAGCCGCCGCCGCCATGTCGCTCATCACCACATCGGCGCGGCCGCCCAGCCAGCCCTTGACCAGCTCATCCGCATCATCCGACAGGAAATCGAGCTGGTGCAGCTCGGCCCCCGGTATCGCCTCGACCTCTTGCAGGTCGATCCCCAGCACCGTGCCCACCGGCTTTTTCGTATTCTCGCCAAGGGCGTTCACCCGCGCGACAGCCACCTGCGTCCAGCCCCCCGGCGCGCAGCCAAGATCGACCACCCGACAGCCCGGCTTCAGAAACCCGTAGCGGTCGTCGAGTTCGAGGATCTTGTAGGCCGCCCGCCCGCGATAGCCGTCCTTCTTGGCCTGAATGACATAGGGGTCATTCAACTGCCGTTCGAGCCACAGCGTCGAGGACAGCTTGCGCCCCTTGGCCGTCTTGACCCGCACCCGCAGCTCGCGCTGCCCGCGTCCCGATGATCCCTTGATAGCCGTCATGCGTAAGGTCCGTCCTCAAGAACGCCATCGGCGCTCATCTGTGCATAAAGTAACCCTTCGCGCAGGCCACGGTCGGCCACGCTCAGGCGATCCGTGGGCCATATCCGCATCAGCGCCTGAAGGATAGCCGCCCCGGACATGATCAGCGCGTGGCGGTCCCGCCCGATGCGCGGGTCAGTCCGCCGCCCTTCCGGCCCCAGCGCCAGATATTCGCGGATCACAAGGTCGATCTGGTCCGAGGTCATCTGCAACCCGTCCACCTTGGTCCGGTCATAGCGGCGCAGGTTCAGATAGCTGGCCGCAACAGTCGTCACCGTGCCGCTGGTGCCGATGATCTGGAACCCGTCGCGCGGGTTCTCGGCATTGTAGGGCGAAAAGCTCGACAGGTTTTCCTCGAAGAACCACGACATCAGCGCAAAGCGCGCGCCGTCGTCATCGACATCCGCGAACTGGTCCTTCAGCGTCGCCACCCCCAGCGGCACCGAAATCCAGTCCACCACCCGCGCCTCGGCCTCGCCCTGGGCGTGAAAGCCCCGATGCAGCCGCATGATCGACCGCGGCCGTTCTTCGGGCGGCACGCGGCTCAGGTCGATCCAGACCAGCTCGGTCGATCCGCCGCCGATATCGACCACCAGCAATTGCTCGGTCTTGGGGTTGACCAGCGGCGCGCAGGAAATCACCGCCAGCCGCGCCTCTTCCTCGGGTGCGATGATTTCAAGCTGCAAGCCCGTTTCCCGCCGCACTTGCCGGATGAAATCCTTGGCATTGCGCGCACGGCGGCAGGCTTCGGTTGCCACCAGCCGCATGTTGCGCACGCCGTGCTTCTCGATCTTCTTCTGGCAGATGCGCAAGGCCTGCACCGTCCGCGACATCGACGCGCGCGAAAGCCGGCCGCTGGCTTCCAGCCCGACGCCAAGCTGGACAGTCTTTGAAAAGCTGTCCACGACCTGAAACTGGCTGCCCTTCGGTTGGGCAATCAGCATCCGGCAACTGTTCGTGCCCAGATCGAGCGCCGCATAAAGCAGCCCCGGTCCGGGTTCTGCGGGAGGTGACGGTTCGACCGACGGCACAACCGGAAAAAACTCGGCAGCCTGCGGGATCGCGTCCGCCTCCCGGGGACGCTCGGGCGCCATGATCGCCCTCCATAAGTGGTTGGATCAAGCCTAGCCCCTGCGTCCCCCTGACGCAAGACCGCGATGCCCGCCCGCGCGGCACTCATGACCAAGTTGAAAATTTCGATGAATTCCGCGCCAACTTGCCCGTCGCCCGACGCGCTCTTTTGCGATAGTCAAGGCGCAGCCCGCAGCAGGGTCGCTACATGCGTCCGCCATGTCGAAAACCGACATCGCGGGTCGCGCATTGGCGCTATTACGGAACGGACAAAAACAGGGTGACTCGGATGCCGGAAGTGACAGTGGTGTATTGGCGCGACATCCCCGCCCAGGTGATCGTGGGCAAGGGGCGCAGCGGATCGAAGGTCCAGCTTCCCGAACGCTTCGAGCAGGCGATCGACCGTTGCGCCATGAAAGTCGGCGCACGCGACACCGACAGCTATCTGGCCGAATGGCGCAAGGCCCCCTCCTACACGGTCGAAGGCGACGACCCCGCCGCCATCGCCCGCGCCGAAGCCGACCGGCTCGAAGCCGAATTCGACACCGCCCGCATCAAGACGCTGATCGACGCCGACGGCTGGTCCACCCCCCGTTCCGCATGACCCTCACGGAGACCCTCATGGCCCTCTTCAACTTCCGCCGCGAGGCGACCGCTCCCGCACCGGCTTCCGCCGCGCTCGAAGCCTTCCTCAAGGGCTATTCGATCGAGGTCATGCCGCGCACCGCCGAAAAGGTTGACAGCTTCCGCGACATCCTGCCCGCAGGCACCCGCGTCTACATCGCCCATATCGACGGCACCCCGATCGAGGACATGGTCGCCACCGCCAAGCGCCTGAACGCCGAAGGTTTCCCCGTGATGCCGCACTTCCCCGCGCGCATCATCAAGGACAAGGCGACGCTTCTCGACTGGGTCGCCCGCTACAAGGGTGAAGCCGGCGTCAAGCAGGGCCTTCTGCTCGCAGGCGGCGTGGCGCAGCCCGCGGGTGATTTCCACACTTCGATGCAGCTTCTCGAATCCGGCGCCTTCGACGGGTTCGAACGGCTCCACGTCGCGGGCCACCCCGAAGGCAACAAGGACATCGACCCCGATGGCTCCGACCGCGCCGTGATGGAGGCCGCCCGCTGGAAATCGGCCTTTGCCGAGCGGACCGATGCCAAGATGGCAATGGCGACCCAGTTCTGCTTCGAGGCCGACCCCGTGATCGCATGGGTCGACCGCCTCAAGGCCGAAGGCGTCAACCTGCCCGTCCACATCGGCGTGGCGGGCCCTGCCAAGCTGCAAACCCTGATCAAATTCGCCATCGCCTGCGGCGTCGGCCCCAGCTTGCGCGTCCTGCAAAAGCGCGCGATGGACGTGACCAAGCTTCTGATGCCCTACGAGCCGACCGAATTCGTGCAGGCCCTTGCCGCGCACAAGGCGGCGAACCCCGGCTTCGGCATCGAATCCGTCCACTTCTTCCCCCTTGGCGGCATCAAGACCAATGCCACCTGGGCCACCGAAAACGGCGGCGCCTCTGGCGTTCCCGCCAGCCAAGCTTAACGCAAAGGTTTCAGAATGACCCGCACTGTATTGGAATCGAAAACGAAAACCGTCATCATCGGTTTCGACGAACCCTTCTGCGTCATCGGCGAGCGCATCAACCCCACCGGGCGCAAGAAGCTCGCCGCCGAGCTCGAGCTTGGCAATTACGACACCGTCATCCGTGACGCGCTGGAACAGGTTGCCTGTGGCGCGACCGTGCTCGACATCAACTCGGGCGCCGTCTTTACCAACATGATGGCGCAAGACCCGCGCTATGCCGACAACAACTTCGTCGAACCGCCGCTGATGAAGGCGCTGATCGAGATCGTGCAGCAAACCGTCGACGTGCCGCTCTGCATCGACAGCTCCGTTCCCGGCGCGCTGGAGGCCGGCCTTCTCGCCTGCGAGGGGCGTCCGCTGCTGAACTCGGTCACGGGCGAGGAAGAGCGGCTCGAACTCGTCCTGCCACTGGTCAAGAAATACAACGTGCCGGTCGTGGCGATTTCCAACGACGACACCGGCATTTCGCCCGATCCCGACGTCCGCTTTGCCGTGGCCAAAAAGATCGTGCAGCGCGCCGCCGATTTCGGCATTCCCGCCCATGACATCGTGGTCGACCCGCTGGTCATGCCCGTGGGCGCGATGGCCTCGGCCGGACAGCAGGTCTTCGCCCTCGTCCGCCGCCTGCGCGAGGAGTTGGGCGTGAACACGACCTGCGGTGCCTCGAACATCTCCTTCGGCCTGCCGCACCGTCACGGCGTGAACGGGGCCTTCCTGCCGATGGCCATCGGCGCCGGCATGACCAGCGCCATCATGAACCCCGTGCGTCAGCAGGAAATGGAGGCGATCCGCGCCGCCAACATGCTGATGAACCACGACGCCAATGGCGGCGAATGGATCCGCTTTTCCAAGGTTCTGGAAGCGGTCGAGGGCGGCATGACCTTTGCCGAAGCCTCTGCCGCCGCAAGCCAGGCCGCCGGTGGCCGCCGTGGCGGCCGTCGCGGCCGCGCCTGATAAGGCTTTGTTAAGCATGGGGCGGCTAGGGTCGCCCCATGCAGATGAGTCGCCTAAGTACCGCAGACACCTGGATCAGGCTGATATTCTCGGCCAAGGCCGCCGATGGCCATGTGATCCGACGCAACGTCGACTGGATCGACCGCGAGGTCGGTCGCGACAGGTTCTTGCGCGAAGTGCGCGCGCGGGGGTTTCACCTTATCCAGACGTCCGACCAGTTCATCGTGGTTTGCCATTCCGGCGCAATCCATCTGCTCTTCTGACGGCCAACGAATTTTCTGGCGAAAATTCAGGCCATGTGACCGCCTCTGATTTTTCGCAGAAAAATCGTTGAGGCGCGGCATTGCAATAAGCGCAGGTTAACGCTTTGCTCGCCGCGAAGCCACGCACAGGTCCCGCCCATGCCCGCCCCCCTTTCCGGCATCACCGTCCTCGATCTCACCCATGTCCTTGCCGGTCCCTTCTGCTCGTCCACGCTGCAAGACCTCGGCGCCAGAATCATCAAGGTCGAACGCCCCGTCACGGGCGATGACACCCGCGCCTTCCCCCCCTTTCTCGGCGGCGAATCCGCCTATTTCGCGGCCCTGAATGCGGGCAAGCACTCCATCGCGCTCGATCTGAAACAGCCCGCCGACCGCGCAATCTTCGACCGCCTGCTCGGCCGCGCCGATATCCTGCTTGAAAACTACCGCCCCGGCGTGATGGAGCGTCTGGGCTACGGCTACGACAGCCTGCACGCCCGCTTTCCCCGCCTGATCTACGGCGCGGTGTCGGGCTTTGGCCATACCGGCCCCGATGCGGCCAAACCCGCCTATGACATGGTCGTGCAAGCCCGCGGCGGCGTCATGTCGATCACGGGCGAGGAAGGCGGCCCCCCCGTCCGCGTCGGCGCCTCGATCGGCGACATCGTGGCGGGCATGTATCTGGCCCAAGGCGTGCTTGCAGCCCTCTATTCCCGCGAGAAGACGGGCGAAGGCGCCAAGATCGACATCGCCATGCTCGACGCCCAGATCCCGATACAGGAACACGCCATCGCCATCGCGACAGCAACCGGCCACCCGCCCGGCCCGACAGGGGCGCGCCATCCGACGATCACGCCCTTTTCCACCTTCCGCGCCGCCGACGGCTTTTTCGTCATCGCCGCCGGAAACGACGCGCTCTTTGGCAAGCTCTGCACCACCCTCGGCCTCGATCCCGCCGATCCGCGCTTTGCCACCAACGGCCTGCGCTGCGACAACGTCCACCTGCTGAAACGGCTGATCGAGACGGTCACGCTGCAACAGCCCGTGGCCCATTGGATCGCCACGCTCGATGCCGCAGGCATCCCCACCGGACGCGTGCAGAACATGGCGCAGGCGCTGGCCGATCCCCAGATCCTCGCCCGCAACATGGTGCTGCCCGTCACCCCGCGCGACGGCGGCGGCCCCGCCTTCACCGCTGCGGGCAATCCGATCAAGATGTCCACCCTGCCCGAACAGTCGGCCCGTCCCCCCGCCCCCACCCTCGACGGCGACCGCGCGGCCATCCTCGACTGGCTCGATCACCCCGCTTGACGCGCTTTAAGCCTTTTCTGCCGCGAACAGACATTGCCCCCGCCCCAACGCGGCTTAAGAAGAGCATGCGCGAACGTAGAACCGGTGACCCATGTCCAATCAAGATGCCCTCGTGATCTTCACCCCTTCGGGCAAGCGCGGGCGCTTCCCGCTCGGCACTCCCGTGCTGACTGCCGCCCGCCAGCTGGGGGTTGACCTCGATTCCGTCTGCGGCGGGCGCGGCATCTGCTCGAAATGCCAGATCACGCCCTCTTACGGCGATTTCCCCAAGCATGGCGTCAGCGTCGAATCCGACGCGCTGACCGAATGGAACTCGGTCGAGGAACGCTACAAGTCCAAGCGCGGCATGGCCCCCGGTCGCCGGCTCGGCTGTCAGGCGCAGGTGATGGGCGATGTGGTCATCGACGTGCCGCCGGAATCACAGGTCCACAAGCAGGTCATCCGCAAATCCGCCACCCAGCGCGACATCGTGATGGACCCCGCCACCCGCCTTTTGTACGTCGAGGTGGCCGAACCCGACATGCACGAACCCACGGGCGATTTCGAACGCCTCGCAAATGCCCTGCGCGACCAGTGGCAGGTGCAGGACCTTACCGCAGGCCTGCCGCTCATGCGCCGCCTGCAACCCGCCCTGCGCAAGGGCGAATGGAAGGTCACCGTGGCGCTGCACAAGGGCAACCACGACGCCCGCCCCCGCATCCTCGACATTTTCCCCGGCTTCTACGAAGGCGGGCTCTACGGCCTTGCCATCGACCTTGGCTCCACCACCATCGCGGCGCATCTGTGCGACCTGCGCGACGGATCGGTGCTTGCCTCCTCGGGCCTGATGAACCCGCAGATCCGCTTCGGCGAAGACCTCATGTCCCGCGTCTCCTACGCCATGATGAACCCCGGCGGCGATGTGGAAATGACCCGCGCCGTGCGCGAGGCGATCAACGCCCTCGCCACCTCCATCGCGGCCGAGGCGCAGATCGACCCCGCCCTGATCTACGAGGTGGTCTTTGTCTGCAACCCGGTGATGCACCACCTGCTTCTGGGCATCGACCCTGTCGAACTCGGTCAGGCGCCCTTTGCGCTTGCCACCTCGGGCTCGATGTCGCTCGATGCGCGCGAACTGGACCTGACCAACATCAACACCGCCGCCCGCGTCTATATCCTGCCCTGCATCGCGGGCCATGTGGGGGCCGATGCCGCCGCCGTGGCCCTGTCGGAAGAGCCGAACAAATCCAAGGACATGGTCCTCATCGTCGATGTGGGCACCAATGCCGAGATCCTGCTTGGCAACGAAACCCGCGTCCTCGCCTGCTCCTCACCCACCGGCCCCGCCTTCGAGGGGGCGCAGATCTCCTCGGGCCAGCGCGCCGCACCGGGGGCCATCGAACGCGTCGAGATCGACCCCGTCACCAAAGAGCCGCGCTTCAAGGTCATCGGCTCCGACCTCTGGTCCACCGACGCGGGCTTTGCCGAGGCGACCAAACAATCCGGCATCACCGGCATCTGCGGCTCGGGCATCATCGAGGCCGTGGCCGAGCTGCGCCTTGCGGGCCTGCTCGATCCGGGCGGCCTCATCGGCAGCCCCGAACAGACCGGAACCTGGCGCTGCACCCCCGAGGGGCGCACCCACAGCTATGTCCTGCACGACGCCAGCGCCGAAGGCGGGGCAAGGATCATGGTCACCCAAGGCGACATCCGCGCCATCCAGCTTGCCAAATCCGCCCTCTACGCCGGCGCGCGCCTGCTGATGGACGAAATGGGCATCGACCATGTCGACCGCGTCACCCTTGCCGGGGCCTTCGGCGCGCATATCAGCCCCAAACACGCGATGGTGCTGGGCATGATCCCCGACGTGCCGCTGGACAAGGTGACAAGTGCCGGCAACGCCGCAGGCACGGGCGCGCGCATGGCGCTGTGCAACATCGGCCTGCGCAACCAGATCGAGGCGACCGTCCACGACATCCACAAGGTCGAAACCGCGATCGAACCGCGCTTTCAGGAACATTTCGTCGCGGCCAACGCCATCCCGCACAAGACCGACCCCTTCCCCAACCTCAACGCCATCGTCACCCTGCCCGATGTCAGCTTCAACGCGGGCGGCGCGGGCAGCGAAGGGCGCAGACGGCGGCGCTAGGGAAAAATCGCGCCCTGCCTCAACCTTCTTTCCTTTTCGTCGTCCTGCCTTATAACCCGATCAACCCGACAGGATGGACATGGAAGAAGATACGGTTGCCGGATTGATCGCAAAGGTGGCCGCCGCAGACCGCGCCGCCTTTCGCGACCTCTATTCCGCGACCTCGTCGAAACTTATGGGCACGCTTCTGCGTATCCTCGGCACAAGATCCGAGGCTGAAGATGCATTGCAGGAAGTGTTCACCCGTGTCTGGCTCCGCGCCGGACGCTTCGATCCCGAAAAGGGGCGCGGCATGACATGGCTCATCGCCATCGCGCGCAACCATGCCATCGACCGCCTGCGCAGCCGTTCCCCCGCCGCCGCAGGCGATGACGGCGACGAACTGGACAGCGTGGCCGACACCTCCCTTTCCGCCGAAGGCAGCCTTATTGCCAAGGGCGAGGCCCGGCGCATTTCCGATTGCTTCGCCACGCTCGAACCCGACCGCGCCGCCGCCGTGCGCGGGGCCTATCTCGACGGGCTGGCCTATACCGATCTTGCCGACCGCTACGCCGTGCCGCTGAACACCATGCGCACATGGCTGCGCCGCAGCCTTCTCAAATTGCGGGAGTGTCTCGACCAATGACCTCCGATGATCTCGCCATGACCCCGCAAGACAAGGACGACGTCCTCGCCGCCGAATATGTGCTTGGCGTGCTGGACCTGCCCGAACGCCTGTCGGTCGAGACACGCGCCAAGACCGACACGGCCTTTGCCGCCCGCATCACCGCATGGGAAAACCGGCTTGCAGACCTCAACGGGGGTTTCGCCGAAGCCCCCGCCCCGAACCTGCTGCCGCAGATCGAGGCGCGGCTTTTCGGAACGCCCGCGCCGCGCCGCCGCCCGCTTTTCGGCTGGCTTGCGGGGGCCATCGCCGCAGCCGCCGTGGCGATTGCCGCCGTGGCCCTGCTGGTCCCGCCCGCCCCCGCGCCGCTTGTGGCGACCTTGGGCGCCGAAGCCGATCCGCTGCGGTTCGAGGCGCGGCACGATGGCCAGACGCTTGTCGTCACCCGCGTTGCGGGAACGCCCGCTCCGGCTGGGCAGGTGCAGGAACTCTGGATCATCGCGCCCGATGCAGCGCCGGTCTCACTCGGCCTGCTGACCGACGCGCCCCTTGCCGTGGCCTATCCCGACACGCCCGAAGGCTGGACCCTCGCCGTGTCGCTGGAACCCGAAGGCGGCTCGCCCACGGGCGCGCCCACCGGCCCCGTGCTGGCCGCAGGCACGATCACCGACCTGTAACCCCCGCCCCCCCTCTCCGCCTTGCGCGGCAGAGGGGCGGGCTGCACCGCACCGCGCCGTGCCGAAAATTTTTTCTCCGAAAAATTTTCATCCCCCTGAAACTTCCCCCCACCACCCCCCGTAAGTCCTGATGCAAGGCGGGATTGGCCCGCCGCAGTACCGGAGACAGACACATGAAATTCCGCATGGCCACCGCCATCCTCGCCCTGACCGCTTCCGTCGCCTTCGCCGCCTCGCACAGCGGTGAAAACCCGATGGTCGGCGGGGCCGCGATGTTCGCCGACAAGAACATCATCGAGAACGCCGTGAACTCGGCCGATCATACCACCCTCGTCGCCGCCGTTCAGGCCGCGGGTCTGGTCGAGACGCTGCAAGGCGCGGGCCCCTTCACCGTCTTTGCCCCGACCAACGAGGCTTTCGCCAAACTGCCGGCAGGCACGGTCGAAACCCTGCTGAAGCCCGAGAACAAGGACACGCTGGTCAAGGTTCTCACCTGCCACGTCGTGGGCAAGGCCGTTCTGGCCGAGGCGCTGAACAAGATGATCATGGATGACAACGGCAAGCACCCGGTCCCGACCCTGGGCGGCTGCACCCTGCAGGCCAGCTACGAAGGCGACATGATCAAGCTCACCGACGAGAACGGCAACGTCGCCACCGTCACCATCGCCGACGTCAAGCAGTCGAACGGCGTCATCCACGTGATCGACACGGTCATGCTGCCCAAGGGCTGATCACGTAACAGGGGCGGCCCCCACCGCCCCGCATCCCAAAGCCCCCGGGCTTGCGCATATGTCCCCGCGCAAGTCCCGGGCGGCCTTGCGGGGGGACCGGTCACTCGGTCCCCCCGTTCCGCATTGCCCGTTCCCGCTTGACGCCGCCCGCCCCATCGCTTACCTCAAACCCCGCAGGCGGGTGTAGCTCAATGGCAGAGCAGCAGCTTCCCAAGCTGAATACGAGGGTTCGATTCCCTTCACCCGCTCCAATCCTTCCTTTCGCCTGCCCTTCCCTTCGCCCGCGTCCGGCGTTAGGCATCTGGCATCGTCAAGACAGGGGTTTTCCAGATGAACAGCGATATCACCCGCTACGGCACCGGCCCGCGCATGTCGGAAGGCGTGGCCTATAACGGAATCCTATGGGTTGCCGGACAGGTCGGCAAACCGGGCGACTCGGTCGCCGACCAGACCCGCACCTGCCTTGCGGAAGTGGACCGCATCCTTGCCGGCGCGGGCATCGACAAGACGCGCATCCTGTCGGCGCAGATCTGGCTGGCTGACATGGCCGACTTTGCCGAGATGAACAGCGTCTGGGATGCATGGGTGCCGCAGGGCCACACCCCCGCCCGCGCCACGGGCGAAGCCAAACTCGCCACTCCCGCCTATCGCGTCGAAGTGATCGTGACTGCCGCGCTGAAGTAAGACGGAAGCGGGGGGCATTCTGCCCCCCGCACCCCCCTGAGAGTATTTGCCCAAAGGTGAAGGGGTCAGGGTTTCAGATATTCGACCAGCGCCTGCGTCGACCCGTCCTTGCCCGCCGCCGACTGCTTGCCTTCAAGGATCGGCTGCAAGGCCAGGGCCAGCTCCTTGCCCAGCTCGACCCCCCATTGGTCATAGGAATTGATGCCGAGGATCACGCCCTCGACAAAGACGCGGTGTTCGTAAAGCGCGATGATCTGGCCCAGCACAAAGGGCGTCAGCTTGGGATAGGCCAGCACCGTCGAGGGCCGGTTGCCCGGAAACACCCGATGCCGCGCCTGCCGGTCGAGTTCGTCGCCCGCCAGCCCCTTGGCCGCCATGATCGCCCGCGCCTCGGCCAGCGACCGGCCGCGCAGCAGCGCTTCGGCCTGTGCCAGACAGTTCGACACAAGCAGCACGTGCTGATGCGCCAGATGCGGCTCGTGCCCCTGCCGCGCGACAAGGAATTCGCAAGGCACCACCCGCGTGCCCTGATGGATCAGCTGGTAAAACGCATGCTGCCCGTTGGTCCCCGGCTCGCCCCAGACCACCGGCCCCGAATGGATCGTCAGGTCTGACCCGTCCATCGCCACGCGCTTGCCGTTGCTCTCCATCTCGAGCTGTTGCAGATAGGCGGGCAGCCGCGACAGCCGCTGGTCATAGGGCAGCACCGCCCGCGTGGTATAGCCGCAGATCTGGTTGTGCCAGATGCCCACAAGCGCCAGCAGCACGGGCAGGTTCTCGTCGAAGCCGGCCGTCAGGAAATGCTCGTCCATCGCCCGCCCACCGGCAAGGAAGGCGCGGAAATCCTCGGGGCCAACGGCCAGCATCAGCGCAAGACCGATCGGCCCCCACATCGAATAGCGCCCGCCGACCCAATCCTCGAAGCCGAAGACGCGGCTGGCATCGATGCCAAAGGCTGCCGTCTTGTCGGCCGCCGTCGACACGGCGGCAAATTGCGCGGCGGGGTTCTTCACCACCCGCGCCATCCAGTCGCGCGCGGTCATGGCATTGGTCATCGTCTCGATGGTGGTAAAGGTCTTGGACGCCACGATCACCAGCGTCGTCTCCGGGTTCAGCCCGCGCAGCACATCCGCGATATGCGCCCCGTCGACATTCGAGACATAATGGCAGCGCGGACCGTCATGATAGGGCGCCAGCGCCAGCGTCGCCATCGCAGGGCCAAGGTCCGACCCGCCGATGCCGATATTGACCACATCGGTGATGCGCCCGCCCTGCCCCGCAAAACGCCCCTCGCGCACGTCGCGCGCAAAGGCCTCCATCCGCTCCAGTGTCTCAACGATGGCGGGGACCACGTTCTTGCCCCCGACGATCACCGTTCCATCCAGATTGCGCAGCGCCGTATGCAGCACGGCGCGGCCTTCGGTCTCGTTGATCGTCTCGCCCGTGAACATGGCCGCCCGCTTCGCCGCCACGCCTGACGCCTCGGCCAGCGCCACCAGCATCGCCCGCGCATCGGCATCGATATTGGTCTTGGACCAGTCAAAGACCATCTCGCCCGCCCGCGCGGTGAAATGCTCGGCCCGCGTCGCGTCGTCGAACAGCGACAGGATCGACCGCCCCGCGACGCCCTCGTGATGCGCCGAAAGCGCCTGCCAGATCTCTTTCATCGTCTCACTCCGCCCAATGCACGGTTGCGTTGTCCAGCACCGCCCGCACCGGCGCCTCGAGAGGTGACAGCTCCATCGCCCGCTCGAGTGCCGCACGCTTCTCGGCTCCGGTGATCAGCACATGGATATTCATCGCCCCGCGCAAGACCGGCGCGGTCAGCGTGATGCGCGGCTCTCCCGCCGCCTCTGCCCGCAGCGCCATCAGCACCGGCGCATCGGCGGCCAAAGCCTCCTCCAGCCGGTCAGCCCCGGGAAAAAGCGAGGCCGTGTGCATATCGGCCCCCATCCCCAGCAGCAGGACCGAAATCGGCAGATGGGCGGCGATGCCTTCGGACAATGCCTCGAGCGCCTGCTCGGGCGCGGGCACGGGCGCGTAAAGCGGCACCAGCCGCGCCGCCGCCGCCTTGCCGCGCAGGAACCGCTCGCGCAACAGGCGCGTGTTCGACCGCGGGCTGCCCTCGTCGACCCAGCGCTCGTCGTTCAGGAAGACGGCGACATTGCCCCAATCGATGTCGACCCCCGACAAGGTGTCGAAGATCGGCCCCGGCGTGGTTCCCCCCGGCACCGAAAGCGAAGCCTTGCCCTCCCGCCGCAGAAAATCCGCAAGCTGCCCCGCGATCACATTCGCAAGCCCGAGCATGAGGAATTCGCGGTCGGGATAGGTCTCCAGCTTCATTCCTTGATCTCCCTCCAGCGCCGCCCGTCGCGATGCATCAGCATCAACGCATCTTCGGGGCCACTGGATCCCGGATCATATCCCTGCGGCTTCTGGCCACGCTCTTCCCAACCCTGGATGATCGGGTCGGCCCAGGCCCAGGCGGCCTCGACCTCGTCGCCGCGCATGAACAAGGTCTGGTTGCCGCGGATCACATCCATGATCAGCCGCTCGTAGGCGTCGGGAATATCCTCGGCATCCGCGCCAAGGGCATCGGCAAAGGCCATGTCCAGCGGCACCTGCATCAGACGCATGCCCCCCGGTCCCGGTTCCTTGATCATCATCATCAGGTTCATGCCCTCGTTGGGCTGCAACCGGATGACTAGAACATTCTCGCGCCAGCCTTCGGCATCGTCAAAGATCGAATGCGGCGGTTCCTTGAAGGTGATGGCAATCTCGGACGCGCGCGCACGAAGCCGCTTGCCCGTGCGCAGGTAAAAGGGCGTGCCCTTCCAGCGCCAGTTCGAGATATGCACCTTGAGCGCGACATAGCTTTCCGTCTTGCTCGCGGGGTTTTCCGAATGCTCGACATAGCCGCCCTGCCCGCCGCCGGCCAGATACTGCCCCCGCACGATGTCCTCGGGGCGCACCGCGTCAAGCGCGCGGATCACCTTCAGCTTCTCGTCCCGCACGGCATCGGGGTCAAAGTGATAGGGCGGCTCCATCGCGATCAGACACAGCAACTGCATCAGGTGGTTCTGCACCATGTCCCGCATCGCGCCCGACTTGTCGTAATAGGCTCCACGCCCCTCGACACCGACGGTCTCGGCCACGGTGATCTGCACATGGTCGATGTATTCGGCCTTCCACAGCGGCTCGAACAGGATATTGGCAAAGCGCACCGCCATCAGGTTCTGGACCGTCTCCTTGCCCAGATAATGGTCAATCCGGTAGATCTGCTGTTCGTTGAAATGCTTGGCCAAAGTCCCGTTCAGCGCCCGGGCCGAGGCAAGGTCGCGCCCGAAGGGCTTTTCGACAACGATCCGGCTCCAGGCATCGGCGATGCCATGCTGGTGCAACCGCTCCGCAATATCCCCGAACAGCGCGGGCGCCACTGAAAAGTAAAAGGCCCGCACGACATTCTCGCGCATCATCGCCTTCAACTCGGTCCAGCCGCCGGTGCCCTTGGCGTCGATCGAGACATAGCCGATCCGCCCGATGAAGGCGTCGATCGCCGCCTTGTCCTGCCGCTCGGCGGGAACGAATTCGACGATGGCCTCGCGCACCGTGTCACGGAAGGCCGCCTCGGTCAGATCGGCCCGCGCCGCACCGATGATCCGGCTCGTCTCGGGCATCTGGCCGGCCAGATACCGCCGGTAAAGACCCGGCAGGATCTTGCGCCGCGCAAGGTCTCCCGTCCCGCCAAAAATCACAAGGTCGAAGGCGTCGACCGGAATGACACGCGAAACCATTGAATTCCCTCGCTGCTGCTGGTCGTGCGCTGCGTTGTTAGCGCTAACGCCGCCGCTTTTACCCCCGCGAACCCGCCCTGTCTAGCACCGCTTTCACGCCGGGCAAAGCACGTTGCTGCTCTGCAGCATGGTTCAGGCCAGCTCCCGCGCAACCGCAACGCCGCTCCGAAGCGCCTGCCGCCTTCCTCTTGCCCCAAATATCCTCGGGGGGAAGGGGCGCGGCAGGCGCCCCGCGGGGGGCAGAAGGCCCCCCGAACAGCGCCCCGCCCGACGCTGCGGCAAATCTCCTTGCCTCAGGCGTCCAGTTCGGCGTCCCAGTAGAGGTAATCCATCCAGCTCTCGTGCAGATGGTTCGGCGGAAAGCGCCGCCCGTGCGACTGCATCTCCTCGGCCGAAGGCTGGCGCGGCGGGCGGCGCAGATGCATTCCCACCTGCCGCAGCGTCTTGGACCCCTTGCGCAGGTTGCAGGGGCTACAGGCCGCCACCACATTCTCCCAGCTCGTCACCCCGCCCCGCGACCGCGGCAACACATGGTCAAAGGTCAGATCCCCCTTCGCGCCGCAATACTGGCAACAGAACTCGTCCCTCAGAAAAAGATTGAAGCGCGTGAAGGCCACGCGCTTCTGGGGTTTGACGAATTCTTTCAGCACCACGACCGAGGGTATGCGGAACTCCTGCCTCTGGCTGCGCACCACATGGTCGTATTCCGCCACGATCTGCACACGGTCGAGGAAGGCCGCCTTGATCGCCTCCTGCCAGGGCCAAAGGCTCAGCGGGTAGTAGCTGAGCGGCCGGTAATCGGCGTTCAGCACCAAAGCCGGATAATGCTTCAGCGCCGCCGGATCCCTTACGAACTGTGTCCTGAAATCGCCGTCCATCGGTCTTTGAGACTCCGCTTTCGACCCGCCGCCTTCCGACCCGGGGCGGGGAGCCCCGCCCCGACAGCTTTGACTATATATGGCGTAACCTCTCTGGCAAGCCCCTCAAGCTGTTGGGTCCGCGCCGATCACAGCTAGCCTGCGCCTGTAACGCCCATGTGACCCGCATCGCCGCTTTTTTCTGCACGGAAGTCCCCCGGCACCGCCCCGCACCGGATTTTCGCAGAAAATCCGCACGAAGATTTTTCGCCGAAAAATCTTCCCCCCGCCCCAAAAGGAAACGGCCCCGCCGATGGCAGGGCCGCTCCGACCGTTTTTGCCCGGGCTCAGCGCGCCGCGTCGACAGCGCGCTTGGTCAGCACCTTCACCAGATGCGCCCGGTATTCGGGCGTGCCGTGCAGGTCGCCGATCATCTCGGCGGCATCCACCTTCAGCCCCGCCACCGCAGCGCCCGAGAAGTTCGACGACAGCGCCGACTCGCCCTCGCTCCAGCGGAAGACGCCGTTGTTCGACGCCCCCGTGACTGCCACGCGCACGCCGCCCTTGAACTTGGCAACGAACACGCCGGTCAGCGCGAACCGGCTGGCGGGCTGGTTGAACTTCACATAGGCGGCCTTCTCCGGCACGGGAAAGGTGACACCGGTGATGATCTCGCCCTCTTCCAGCGCCGTCGTGAACATGCCCTGAAAGTAGTCGTCCGCCGCGATCTTGCGCTTGTTGGTCACGACCGTCGCCCCCGACCCCAGCACCGCCGCCGGATAGCAGGCGGCAGGGTCGTTGTTGGCCAGCGACCCGCCGATGGTCCCGCGGTTGCGCACCGCCGGATCGCCGATGCCCCCCGCCAGTGCGGCCAGCGCCGGATAGTGCTTGGCCGCCTCGGCGGCAACCACCGCATGCGGCGTCGCCGCCCCGATGCTCAGCCCGTCATCGCCAAGGCAGACACCCTTCATCTCGGCGATTCCGGTCAGGCTGACCAGCACGCTCGGTGCGGCAAGCCGTTGCTTCATCGTCGGCGTCAGCGTCTGCCCGCCCGACAGCGCCTGCGCGCCCTCGTTCGACAGGGCCTTCACCGCTTCCGCGATGGACGAGGGCTTCACGAAGTCAAAGTTATGCATGTCTCGACCCTCCCTTCAGGCGTTCATCGCCGACCAGACCCGCGAGGGGCTGACAGGCATGTCGATATGGGTGACGTGCGTATGCCCGCCACGATGCAGCGCGTCGATCACCGCGTTCACCACCGCCGGCGGCGAACCGATCGCCCCCGCCTCGCCGCAGCCCTTCACCCCCAGCGGGTTATGCGTGCAGGGCGTGATGCACGAGGCGTCGACCGTATAGAACGGCACGTCATCCGCGCGCGGCATGGCATAGTCCATGTAGGAACCGGTCAGCAACTGCCCGTTCTCGTCATAGGAGGTGTTCTCGAGCAGCGCCTGCCCGATCCCCTGCCCCACGCCGCCATGCACCTGCCCCTCCACGATCATCGGGTTCATCACATTCCCGAAGTCGTCGGCACAGGTGAACGAGCAGACCTCGACCTTGCCGGTCTCGGCATCGACCTCGACCTCGCACAGATAGGCGCCCGCCGGATAGGTGAAGTTGGCCGGATCATAGAAGGCCGTCTCTTCCAGACCCGGTTCCAGCGTCTCGAGCGGGTAGTTGTGCGGAACATAGGCCGAGAAGGCGATCTCGCCGAAGGTCTTGGCCTTGTCGGTGCCCGCCACGCTGAACTTGCCGTCTGCAAAGGTGATGTCGCCTTCGGCCGCTTCCAGCATATGGGCCGCGATCTTCTTGCCCTTGGCGATGATCTTGTCCACCGCCTTGGTCATCGCCGTGCCGCAGACCGCAAGGCTGCGCGACCCGTAAGACCCCATGCCGAACGGGATC
Source organism: Paragemmobacter straminiformis (assembly GCF_014243445.1). Classification (GTDB taxonomy): domain Bacteria; phylum Pseudomonadota; class Alphaproteobacteria; order Rhodobacterales; family Rhodobacteraceae; genus Paragemmobacter; species Paragemmobacter straminiformis. Next base: position 431,439 of record NZ_JACLQD010000002.1, on the reverse strand, counting down.
TTCGACGTATCGCCATGCACGATCTCGATCGAGCTTTCGGGAATCCCCAACTGCTCGGCCACGACCTGCGCAAAGACCGTCTCATGCCCCTGCCCGTGGCTGTGCGCCCCGGTCATGACGCTGATGTTGCCGGTGGCATTCACCCGCACCGTCGCCGCATCGTAAAGCCCGACGCGGCTGCCAAGGATGCCGACAAGGTTCGACGGCGCGATACCGCAGGCCTCGATCCAGGTCGAAAGCCCCATCCCGCGCAGCTTGCCGCGCTTGGCGCTCTCGACGCGGCGCTTCTCGAAGCCGGCCACATCGCCCAGCTCCATCGCCTTGTCCAGCGTCGCCTGATAGTTGCCGGTGTCGTAAACCAGCCCGACCGGGGTGGTATAGGGGAACATGTCCGTGGTCAGGAAGTTCTTGCGACGCACCTCGAACGGGTCGAGGTTCAGCTCGCGGCACATCTTGTCGATCACCCGTTCAAGGCTGTAGGTCGCCTCGGGCCGCCCCGCACCGCGATAGGCATCCACGGGCGCGGTATTGGTGAACACGGTCTTCACGTTCACATAGACATGCGGCACCTTGTAGGGGCCGGCCATCAGCGTGCCATGCAGGAAGGTCGGCGTCGCGGTCGAGAAGTTCGACAGATAGGCGCCCACGTTGGCCATGGTCGAGGTGCGGAAGGCAAGGAAATTGCCCTGCTTGTCGCACGCCAGCTCGATCTTGGTCACATGGTCGCGGCCATGCGCATCCGACAAAAAGCTTTCCGACCGCTCGGCCACCCATTTGACGGGGCGCTTGATCTTTTTCGCCGCCGCCAGAACCAGCGCCTCTTCGCCGTAATGATAGATCTTCGACCCGAACCCGCCGCCCACATCGGGGGCGACAACGGTCAGCTTGTTCTCGGGAATCCCCATGACGAAGGCCGCGATCAGCAGGCGCGTCAGGTGCGGGTTCTGGCTCGTCGTGGTCAGCTTGTAGTCGCCCGTGCCGGGGAAATACTCGCCGATGCTGGCGCGCGGTTCCATCGCGTTCGGCACCAGACGGTTGTTGACCAGCTCAAGCGTGGTCACATGCGGCGCCGATTTGAACGCAGCCTCGGTCGCGGCGCGGTTGTCCTCGATCCAGCCCCAGTCAAAGCACTGGTTGTCCGGAATCTCGTCATGCACGCGGTTGGACGAATCGGCCAAGGCCTGCGCCATGTCGACGATCGCGGGCAGCTCCTCGATTTCCGTTTCGTCTGCAATGACTTGCGCGGCGTCCTTCGCCTGCTGCAAGGTCTCGGCCACCACGGCGGCATAGGCGTCGCCCACATGGCGCACCTTGCCATGCGCCAGCACGGGCCGCTTGGGTTCGCGCATCGGCGTGCCGTCGCGGCTGTTGATCAGCCAGCCCGCAGGGTTGCCGCCGACATCCTTGAAATCCTCGCCCGTGAACACGGCCAGAACCCCCGGCATGGCCGAAGCCGTGGCCGTGCCCACCGATTTGATCCGCCCGTGCGCGACGGTCGAACGGACAAAGACCGCATAGGTCTGCCCCGCGATCACCACGTCATCGGTATAATTGCCAAGCCCGCTCAGAAAGCGGACATCCTCGCGCCGTTTCGAACTGGCGCCGATCCCGTAATCCTTCGGCATCTGGTTTCCTCCCCTGTTGCTTTATTCCGCCGCGACCGACGACACATCCTGACCGGATGCAGCCAGAACGGCCTTGACGATGTTATGGTATCCCGTGCAGCGGCAGATATTGCCCTCGAGGTAATGGCGCACCTCGGCCTCGGTCGGCTTGGGGTTCTCGGCCAGCAGCGCCGCCGAAGACATCACCATGCCCGGCGTGCAGAAACCGCATTGCAGCCCGTGATGGTCCTGGAACGCCTGCTGGATCACCCCCAACGAGCCGTCTGCATTCGCCATGCCCTCGATGGTCTTGACCGACGACCCCGCCGCATCCAGCGCGAACATGGTGCAGGACTTCACCGCCTTGCCGTCGACATGCACCACGCAGGCACCGCACTGGCTGGTGTCGCAGCCGATATGGGTGCCGGTCATGCCCAGCCCTTCGCGCAGAAAGGCCGACAGAAGCGTGCGGCCCTCGACCTCGCCCGAAACGGCCTTGCCGTTCACGGTCATCGTGACTTTCGTCATGGTTTCCTCCCTGTTTTCCGTGTCTTTAGGGTTCCGTCAGCCGATCAGCTTCTTGAACCATCCCTTTTTCTTTTCGCCCTCGCCCTCGCCCCCGGCGGCCTCGTCGGACGCCTCTTCCACGGCAGGCCCCTCGATTGCCTCCTGGAAGCGGGTGAAGAATTCATCGGCCATCTTCTTGGCGAAGCCGTCGATGATCCGGCTGCCCAGCTGGGCGATCTTGCCGCCCACGCTGGCCTCGACCTCGTAGCTCAGCCGCGTGCCGGTCTCGGTCGCGGTCAGCGTGACATTGGCCCCGCCCTTGGCAAAGCCCGCAGGCCCGCCCTTGCCCTCGCCGCTGATCCGCAGGCTCTGGCCCGGCACCATGTCCGACAGGGTGACGATCCCCTTGAAGGTGGCCTTTACCGGCCCGACCTTCTGCGTCACCACGGCCTCGAATTGCGTGTCCGGCGTTCCGGTCATGCTTTCGCAACCGGGCACACAGTCTTTCAACACATCTGGGTTCAGGATCGCGGCCCATACCGTTTGCGGATCGGCCTTGATGTCTCGGTGGTCGGATAGCTGCATGGTCCCCCCTGAATTTGACCGAAGTCTAAGCGGCCCGCGCAACCGCGCAATGGAACAATGGTCGTAAACAGCTATTCGTGAACGGCCAGCCCCGCGATGAAATCCTGCAAGGCCCGCGCGTCGATGGGCTTGGCCATCACCGCCACTCCGGCCGCCTGAACCCGCGCGTCGAACGCGGCCCCGCGCATCGCCGTGACCAGCCGCGCCGGCACCGCGCCATGCACCGCCCTGACCCGCGCCAGAAAGGAAATCCCGTCCATCCCCGCGCCAAGGTCCTGATCCACAAGGAAACAATCCGGCAGTATGCCCAGCTCCTCGAGCAATTCAAGCGCCGCTTCGCCGCTGGGCGCGTCAAGCACGCTCACCCCCCATTTCTCCAGCAGCAGCCCCATCGCCCGCCGCAGGTCGGCATCGTTCTCGACCAGAAAGACGATCCGCCCCTCCATCGCTCCCTGCGGCGCCTCGGCTTTCGGCCGGTCGACCAGCACCTCGCCCCCGGTATAGGCGGGCACCTGCACCATGAAGGTCGTCCCCCGCCCGACGACCGACCGCAGCCCCAGCGGATGGCCCAGCAGCGCGCAGGCCCGCTCAACGATGGCAAGCCCCAGCCCCAGCCCCTCGCTGGCTGAAGCTTGCGCGTTCAAGCGGTGGAATTCCTTGAAGATATCGTCCTGCGCCTCTTCGGGAATCCCCGGCCCCGTGTCGGTCACCTCGATCCGCAGCATCGGCCCCGCGCGCCGCACGCCGACCAGCACGCGCCCGCGCTCGGTGTAGCGAATCGCGTTCCCGATCAGGTTCTGCAAGATCCGCCGCAGATAGGCCGCGTCCGAAACCACCACCGCCCCCGACCCGACAACCCGAAAGGCCAGCCCCTTGGCCGCCGCAATCGCCCCGAACTCGTCGTTCAGCTGCGCCAGCAAGCGGTCCAACCTCACCGCCCCCACCGACACCGCCGCCTTGCCGCTTTCCAGCTTGGAAATGTCGAGCAGCGCCGCCAGAATCCCCTCGACCGACACCAGCGCATTCTGCGCCTTGTCCAGCGCCCCCCGTGCAACCGGCGTCAGCCCCTCGTCCCCGATGGACGACAGGAACAGTTTCGCCGCCGACAGGGGTTGCAGCAGATCATGGCTCGCCGCCGCGACAAAGCGCGTGCGCGAGGCATTGGCCCGCTCCGCATTCCCCAGCGCATCCTCGAGTTCGAGCGTCCGCGCCATCACCCGCGCCTCCAGCGTCTCGTTGGCGCGGCTCAACGCCTCGATCGCGGCGCGCTCGGCGGTGACATCGGTAAAGCTCATCACGAAACCGCCGTCCGGCATGCCTTGGGCAAAGACATCGAGGATCAGCTCCGCATCCCGCCGCAACTCGAAGCGCAGCGCCCCCCGTGCCGCATCCTCGACCCAGTCCCCCAGCCGCGCGCCGGTCATCCCGATGCCAAAGGTGAAATCGGGCCGGAACCGGTCGAGCAGCGCGTCGAACCCCGTCCCCAGCCGGAACCGCGCCATCGGAATCGCCAGCAATTGCCCCAGCCGCTGGTTCCACCCCACCAGCCGCGCGTCGGCATCGAAGATGCACACCCCCTGCCCGATATGGTCGAGCGTGGCACGGATCACCCGCGCCTGATCGTCCAGCATCTTGCCGCGCTCGCTGCGCTCCAGCCGGATGATCTCGGTCACATCGGTCTGCAAGATCACCGTGCCGCCGTCGCCGGTGCGGTGTTCGGACACCTGCACCCAGCAATCGCCCGTCATGCGCACGTTGAACATGACATGCCGGTCCTGATGCCGCCGCCGCCGTCCCACGGCCCAGTCCTCGGGCCGCTCTCCCGCGGGAAGTTCCAGAAACCGCGACCGGCTCACAAGGCCCACGTAATCGCCGAACCGCAGCCCCGGAGTCAGATGCGGGCGCACATCGGCCATATGCATCCCGAAGCGCGAATTGCACATGACCAGCACGTCATCCGCATCGAATAGCGCAAACCCCTCCTGAATCGTCTCGATGGCATTGGCAAGGTTCTGCCGCGCGGCCTCGGTCTCGCGGTTGGCCTGCGCCAGTTGCGCGTTCGACTCGTTCAACAGGTCCAGCGCCCGCTCCAGATCGCGCGTCCGCTCGCGCACCTGGTCCTCCAGCATCGCCGCGCGCTGGAACTGGGCATAGGCGGCCCCGCTGTCATCGGTGATCTGCTCGACCCGCCGCATCAGGACCTGCGCGATGGTGCGCAGCTTCTCGACCTGCCGCTCGGGCGGATCGGCGGGGTTGATCAACGTGTCCAAGCGCCGCCCCCTTCGGGCGGATAGATCGCCACCCCGGTCATGGTCTGGTTCACATGCATGGAATTCAACTGTTCGCCATAGGTCGAAAAGCCGACCACGCGGTTTTCCCGCAACAAGGCCGACACCGCGCCCGACTTCTGCTTTTCCTGCGCTTCCATGCGCCGCAGGATGCAATCGCAGGCAAGGATCACCTCGGGCCGCCCCTGCCGCGACAGCGCCGCCATTTCGGCCGCCAGATGCGCCACCATGTCCTGCGGTTCGGCCAGCGTCAGCACCACCCCCTCGTCGATGGCCGAAAAGAACACAAGATCGCCGTTCTCTCCCACCTGCTGGATCGCCCGCACATGATGCTTGCCCCCGATCCGCACCACCACCGGATGGGCGGCAAAGGTAAAGGTGGTCAATTGCGCCGGGTCCTTGCCCAAGAGCCGCGCATATTCCTGCGCCGCAGGCTCGGCGTTGATCGTCCGCACGATCCGCCGCGCGGGGTCGGCCCCTGTCACCACCATCCGCTTCTCGGTCGGCACCAGATGGTCAAGGCTGAACACCTTTACACGGCAATCGGTGCGCACCAGCGTCAGCACCGCCGCATTCTGCAAGGCCTGCCCGCCATGCAGCACGAAGGTCTGCTTGAACCGCGTCCCGTCCCCCGCGCTGCCCCCGAACAGCGGCACCGGGCCAAGCCCGCTGGCCAGCGCCGAGGCAAGCGCATCCTCGCGCACCGAAAGCCCGTCGACCATCAGAAAGGCGAATTCCCCCTGCCATCCGGCACGCCCCCGCGCCAGCCCCTGCCTGCGCCGGATCAACTCGCCGATCAGCGTGTCACGCTCCAGCACCGACAGATCGGGCACCAGCAGCACATCCGCCGCGAAATGCGCCGCAGGCAGCCCCACCGCCACGATCTCGCGCTCGCTGTATCCCGCGCCCGAAATCTCGCCCGCCGTGGTGCAGCCGATCACCGTCGCCCCGCCGAACCTGTCGGCCATCCGCCCGGCCAGCCGGCCCATGTCGACATCGGGCGAGATGAACAGGATCACAACCGCAAAAGGCCCCGGCCCCAGCGCCGCCTCGAGCGCACGGATCGGATGCGCCTCGCCCACATCGACCGAAGCCCGCGCCACCAGCGACAGCCCTGCAAGTGCCTCCATCCGCGCGTCCTCCCCTTGGCCACGCTACAAGCCCCGCCCCGACGCGCAACCGGAATTTGCCGCGGCCTCCGCCCCTCGCGACTGCTACCCCTCGGGCATCAATGACGAAAACGAAGCCTCCCGCGCGATCAGAACCGCCTGCGTCCGGCTCTGCACGCCCAGCTTGCGCATGATGGCCGTGACATGCGCCTTTACCGTGGTTTCGGCAATCGTCAGCTCATAGGCGATCTGCTTGTTCAGCATCCCCTCGCAGATCAGTTGCAAGATCTTCGCCTGCTGCCGCGTCAAAAGCGCCAGCCGCGCGATCGACGCCTCGCGCTGGCTCGCCGGTGCCTTGGGGTCGCCCTGCGGCACGAACCCCTCGGGAACATAGCCGATCCCCGACCGTATCGCCTCGAAGGCGGCGCGGAACACCTCGCGGTGCGAATGTTTCGGCACGAAGCCCGCCGCCCCCGCCCGCAACGCCGCCCCGATCACACGGTTGTCGGCCAGCGACGACACCACCACCACAGGCACATCCCGGGCCGAGGCTTTAAGCCGGATCAACCCGTCCAACCCCGTCACATCCGGCAGGTTGAGGTCAAGCACCACCACATCCGGATGGGCGGCCTGATCCAGCCGCGCAATCGCGGCCTCGATCCGGTCGGCGGTCGCGATCTCCTCGATCCCGGCCACGGCCCGCAACGTCATGGAAAGCGCATCGCAAAACAGCGGATGGTCATCCACGATCAGCGCCGACCGAAGCACCCTTTCGCCCGTTTCCGCCATCATCCCCGCACCTCGCTCTCGCGCCTACCCTAGCAAGCCGCGCCCCGCCCCGCTACGCGCCAAAAGTCTTACCCCCTTGGCGACATTCCGCACGGCCCGCATCGCCGCGCTTCCCCCTGCGGCCTTCGCCCGCTATCACCGCCCAAACCGCACGGAAAAGGCCCGCATGCCCCAGATCACCCGCCGCTCCGCCCTCGCCCTGTCTTTCGCGGCACTCCTTGCCGCCTGCGGCTCTGCCCGCCCCGAACCGCAGGGCCCGGCCGAGATCAACCGCCTGATCGCGAAATACGCGCGCAAATATGACGTGCCCGAACGGCTGGTGCATCACGTGGTCAAGATCGAAAGCGGCTACAACCCAGCCGCCCGCAACGGCCCCTATTACGGCCTGATGCAGATCGTGCCGCAAACCGCGCAGACGATGGGCCACCGTGGCCCCGCCTCCGACCTGCTCGATGCCGACACCAACCTGAAATACGGCGTCAAATACCTGCGCGGCGCCTATCTCGTGGCGCGGGGCAACGAAAAACGCGCCTATGACTGGTATCGCCGCGGCTACTACTACGAAGCCAAGCGCATGGGGCTACTGGAAGAAACCGGCCTGCGCTCCTGACAGCCCGCCGCAGCCTCTCGCCCCGCATATTTACGGGGCCAGACGTTGCGCGGCCGAATGCGGGGGGCAGGATGCCCCCGCCCCTCTCACGCCCGGTCCCTCTCAGGTCACGACATCCGGCACCGTCCGGCCCGTGAACTCGGCGATCCGCGCAATCCCGTGGGCGGCGCGGATCACAGGGGCAAGCGCCTCCTGCGGATCGAGGTCCAGCCCCGCCGGCCCCGCCGCATAGCGTTCGAGGTAAAGCCGCAGCGTCGCGCCCTCGGTCCCCGTTCCAGACAGGCGCAGCACGAAACGAGAACCATCCGCGAACATCACGCGCACGCCCTGCTTCACGCTCACCGATCCGTCGACCGGATCGGTATAGGCAAAGTCATCCGCCCCGCCGACCACCATACCCTCGACCGTCTGCCCCTTCAGCCCGGCAAGTGCTGCGCGCAATTCGCCCATCATCGCATCCGCACGGGCGGCATCGACGGCTTCAAAGTCGTGCCGGCTGTAATAGTTGCGCCCGAACTTCGCCCAATGACCGGCCAGAATCTCTGCCACCGGCTGCTTGCGCACCGCCAGAATGTTCAGCCACAGCAGCACGGCCCATAGCCCGTCCTTCTCGCGCACATGGTCCGACCCCGTGCCGAAACTTTCCTCGCCGCACAGCGTGGCGCGCCCGGCGTCGAGAAGATTGCCGAAGAACTTCCACCCCGTCGGCGTCTCGTATGACCCGATCCCGAGTGCCTCCGCCACACGGTCGACCGCCGCACTCGTCGGCATCGAACGCGCCACGCCGGCCAATCCCTTGGCATAGCCCGGCGCCAGATGCGCATTCGCCGCCAGCACCGCCAGACTGTCCGAGGGCGAGACATAGATCCCCCGCCCGACCACCATGTTCCGGTCCCCGTCCCCGTCGCTCGCCGCGCCGAAATCGGGGGCATCCGCTCCGAACATCTCGTCCATCAGCGCCTTGGCCCATGTCGGGTTCGGGTCGGGATGCATCCCCCCGAAATCGGGCAGGGGCGTGCCGTTGACCACCGTCCCCTTGGCGGCCCCCAGACGGTTCTCAAGGATCTCGACCGCATAGGGGCCGGTCACCGCGCACATGCTGTCCATCCGCATCCGGAAGCCGCCCGCGAACATCGCGCGGATCGCGGCGAAATCGAACAGGCTTTCCATCAGCGCGGCATAATCCGCCACCGGGTCCACCACATCGACCGCCATCGCCCCCAGCATCACCCGCCCGACGCGCCCCAGATCGACATCCTGCGCATCGGCGATGCGATAAGAGGTCAGGCTTTGCGTGCGGGCATACATGGCCTCGGTCACCGCCTCCGGCGCAGGCCCGCCATTGGGCATGTTGAACTTGACCCCGAAATCCTCCTCAGGCCCGCCGGGATTGTGCGAGGCCGACATGATGATCCCGCCATCCGTCCGGTTCAGCCGGATCAGATGGCTTGCCGCAGGCGTGGACAAAATGGCCCCCTGCCCCACGATCACCCGTGCCGCCCCGTTCGCCGCCGCCATGCGCAAGATCACCTGCGCCGCGCGGTCGTTGAAATAGCGCCCGTCCCCGCCCAGCACAAAGGTTTTGCCCTCGGCCCCGACCACATCGAAGATGCTCTGGACGAAATTCTCCAGATAGTGCCGCCCCATGAACACGGGTGTCTTTTTCCGCAACCCCGAGGTTCCGGGCTTCTGCCCCGCGATCGGCGTGGTGGCGACGGTGTGGATGGTGGTCATGGCGTCTCTCCCTATGCGCGGCCCGCCGCGACGGACCGGAACAACAGAACCGATTGGGCAGGCGCACGGGTTCCCGGCCCTGCCGCTTCGGGTGCGGCCGCATGGGGCCGCGTGGTATCGAGCATCAATTCCCAAAGGGGCGCGGTATCGGGCAGGCGCAGCACGCATTCCGGCCCCGCATTGAACACGGCATAGACCGCCCCCGCACTCGGATCGCCCGCTTCGGCGGCCATCCGCAATTCCACGCAAAGACAGCGGAACGCCGGATCATGCCAGTCCTCGGGCCGCGGCGGCTGCCCGTCCGCCCGCCGCCAGATCACATCGGGCAAACCGTCCCCCGGTCGCGGCTTGGCATGAAGGAACCGCTTCTGCCGCAGCACCGGCAGGGTAGCGCGCAGCGCGATCAACCGCGCAACGAACCCCTGCAAGCCACGGTCGCCCTGCGCCCAGTCGATCCAAGTCGTCTCGTTGTCCTGCGCATAGGCGTTGTTGTTGCCGCCTTGGCTGTGGCCGATCTCGTCCCCCGCCAGCAACATCGGCACCCCCTGCGCCAGCATCAGCGTCGCCAGCATGTTGCGCTTTCTCAGCGCCCGCGCCGCCAGCACCGCCTTGTCACCGGTCGTCCCCTCGACACCCATGTTGTCGCTGTGGTTCTCGTGATGCCCGTCGCGGTTCTCCTCGCCATTGGCGAAGTTGCGTTTGAGCGTGTAGCTCACCACATCCTCAAGCGTGAACCCGTCATGCGCGGTGATGAAATTCACCGAACTCGTCGCCGCCCGCCCGTGATGGTCGAACCGCTCGGCGCTGCCCAGCAGGCGCTTGGCCAGATCGGGTGCAAGCCCCGCATCGCCCTTCCACCAGCGCCGCACACCATCGCGGAAACGGTCGTTCCACTCCATGAACGGATGCGGATAGCCGCCAAGCTGGTATCCCCCCGGCCCGATATCCCAAGGCTCGGCGATCAGCTTCACGCGGCTCAGCACGGGGTCTTGCCGGATCGCGTCGAAAAACCCGCCCTGCGGGTCGAAGCCATGCGCCTCGCGCCCCAGCACACTGGCAAGATCGAAGCGGAAACCGTCGACATGCCCCACCTCGACCCAGTAGCGCAGGCTGTCCATCACCATCCGCAACACCATCGGATGCGTCAGGTTCAGCGTGTTTCCCGTGCCGGTGTCGTTGATGTAATGCCGCCCGCCATGCATCAGCCGGTAGTAGCTCGCATTGTCGAGCCCCCGGAAAGACAGGGTCGGCCCCCATTCGTCGCCTTCGCCCGAATGGTTGTAGACCACATCCAGCACCACCTCGAGTCCCGCCGCATGGAACCGCCGCACCATCGACTGGAATTCCCACAAGGCGCCCTTGGTCATGTAGCGCGGCTCGGGCGCGAAAAAGGCGATGCTCTGGTAGCCCCAATAGTTCCGCAACCCCTTCGCCACCAGAAACCGCTCGTCGGCAAAGGCCTGCACCGGAAGCAATTCGACCGTCGTCACCCCCAGCTTCACCAGATGCTCGATCACCGCATCCGACGACAGCCCCAGAAACGTCCCGCGCAGCCCCTTTTCCACCCCCGCATTCAGCATGGTCATGCCGCGCACATGCGCCTCGTAGATCACCGTCTCCGAGGGCGGCACCATCGGCGCCACATCGCCCGCCCAGTTGAAACTCGGGTCCACCACCACCGATTTCGGCACCGCAAAGGCGCTGTCGCGGGTGTCATAGGACAGATCGCCCCGCGCGCTGCCCACCCTGAACCCCATCAGCGCATCCGACCATTTCAGCCGCCCCTCTAGGCCGCGCGCATAGGGGTCGATCAACAGCTTGTGCGGGTTGAAACGGTGGCCCTGTTCAGGGGCATAGGGTCCATGCACGCGGTAGCCGTACAGCGTGCCGGGCGTCAGCCCGCCCACATGCCCGTGCCAGATATCCCCGTCCCGCTCGGGCAAGGCGATCCGCGCCAGTTCCTTGCGGCCATCGGGCGAGAACAGGCACAACTCCACCTTTTCCGCATGGGCCGAGAACACCGCGAAATTCACCCCCTCGCCGTCGAAATTGGCCCCCATCGGAAAGGGTCGCCCCGCGCTCACCGCATGGCCCGTCAGCCGCGGTTGCAACAGCGGATTGAGCTTGGCCGAATTCACCCGACCAACCCCTCGTAAAGCGCCGCATAGGCTGCGGCACTCGTCTCCCAGCCCACCGGATGCCTCATCGCATTGGCCTGCACCTTGGCCCAAAGCCTGCCATCGGCATAAAGCCCGCACAATTGCCGCAGCGCCTGACCAAAGGCAATGGCGTCGGTCGGGTGGAACTGCACCCCCGTCGCCACCCCTGCGGCCAGCGCTGCGGGCGAGGCGTGGATGACCGTATCCGCCAGCCCCCCGACCGCCGCCACCACCGGCACCGTGCCATAGCGCAGGCCATACATCTGCGTCAGCCCGCAAGGCTCGAACCGGCTCGGCACCAGCACGGCATCTGCGCCCGCGAACATCCGGTGGCTCAGCGCCTCGTCATAGCCGATCCGCACCGCAACCTTGCCCGGAAACCGCGCCTCGAGGCCGCGCATCGCTCCCTCGAGCGCCGGGTCACCCGACCCAAGCACCAGAAGTGCCCCGCCCGCCCCGATGAAATCGGGCACCACGGCGGGCAAAAGGTCGATCCCCTTCTGGTCGGTCAAGCGGCTCACCACAATGGCAAGCGGCCCCTCGGGCAGCGTCAGGCCGAACTCGTCGCAAAGCGCCGCGCGGTTGGCTGCCTTGCCCTTCATCGCCTTGACCGAATAGGGCAAAGGCTCGGCCTCGGGCGACCAGACGGCGGTATCGACCCCATTCAATATCCCCGAAACATCCGCCCCCCGCGCCGCGATCACCCCTTCCAGCCCCATGCCAAAGGCGGGCCGCAAAAGCTCGGTCGCATAGGTGGGCGACACGGTCGTCACCCGGTCCGCCGTCACCAGCCCCGACTTCAGGCTCGACAAGCCCCCGTAATACTCCAGCGCCCCCGGATGGAACGCCTCGCGCGGCAGGCGCAGCGCCTCGATCATCCCGGCACTCGCCCATCCCTGAAACGCGATGTTATGCACCGTGATGACCGACCCGACCCCGCCCGATCCGCCATAGGCAAGATAGGCCGGCGCAAAGCCCGCCTGCCAGTCATGCGCATGCAGGATATCGGCCTTCCAGCCCTCCACCCCGTCCCGCGCCATCCGCGCCCCCACCCATGACAGGGCAGCAAAACGCTGGGCATTGTCGCCCCAATCCCCCGCCGGCCCCGAATAGGGCCCGCCCTCGCGGTCATAAAGATGCGGCGCATCGAGCAGCATCACCGGCACCCCGTCGAGGTCACCCTGAAACACCACCCCGCGCCCGCCGAACAGTTCCGCCTCTTCCCAGACCTCGTGCAGCCCCGAAAGCCGCGCGCGCAGCGCGCGATAGGCCGGCATCAGCACCCGCATCTCCCAGCCCAAAGGCGCCAGCGCGGCAGGCAGCGCCCCCACCACATCGGCAAGCCCCCCGGTCTTGACCAGCGGCACGCATTCCGACGCCACCGAAAGCACCCGCCCCCTGACCTGCATCCCGTCCCCCGTTCCTCTTGCCCCAAATATCCTGCAGGGGGGTCCGGGGGGACGCAAAGTCCCCCCGGCCGTTCCGCCGCGCCGCCCTCAGGACAGCTTCGCCGCCCGCGCGTCAAGCATATCCTGCGTGATCAGGACAATGCCGCCCTCGCTCACACGGAACCACTTGGCATCCTCGACCGGGTCCTGCCCCACGACCAGCCCCTCGGGGATCACCACATTGCTGTCGAGCACGCAATTCTTCAGCTCGGCCTTGCGGTTCACCGTCACCCGCGGCAGCGCCACCACATATTCGAGGCTGGAATAGCTGTGCGTCCGGCAGCCCGTGAACAGCAGCGAATTGCTCACCGCCGACCCCGAGACGATGCAATCCCCCGAGACGAGCGAACTCACCGCCGACCCGCGCCGCCCGTCCTCGTCATGGATGAACTTCGCGGGCGGCACGATCTCGGAATAGGTCCAGATCGGCCAGCTGTTGTCATAGATGTCGAGCTTGGGCACGAAATCCGTCAGGTCGATATTGGCCTGCCAGAAGGCGTCGATTGTCCCCACATCGCGCCAATAGGGCTCGTGCTCCAGGCCGCTCTTCACGCAGGAATCGGCGAACTTGTGCGCCATCGCCTTGCCGTTCTTCACGATGGCGGGGATCAGGTCATTGCCGAAATCATGGCTGGAATTCGGATCGGCCATGTCGCGGATCAGCAGGTCGCGCAAAAAGGCCCAGTCAAAGACATAGATCCCCATGCTCGCCAGCGCATGTTTCGGATCGCCCGGAATATGCGGCGGGTTCTTCGGCTTTTCGAGGAACGCCGTGATCTGCCCCTTGCCGTCCACATCCATCACGCCGAAGGCCGTCGCCTCGGCCACCGGCACCGTCAGGCAGCCGATGGTCACATCGGCCCCCGTCTCGACATGCTGGCGCAGCATGATCTCGTAATCCATCTTGTAGATATGGTCGCCCGCCAGCACGATCACATATTTGATGCCGTAGCTGTCGACGATGTCGATGTTCTGCGCCACGGCATCCGCCGTGCCCAGATACCACTTGTTCTCGTCCACCCGCTGGGACGCGGGCAGGATATCCAGATATTCGTTCCGTTCCGCGCGAAAGAAGTTCCAGCCCCGCTGGCAATGCCGGATCAGGCTGTGCGCCTTGTATTGCGTGGCAATCGCCATCTTGCGGATCCCGCTGTTCAGCGCGTTCGACAGGGCAAAGTCGATGATCCGCGTCTTGCCGCCGAAATAGACCGCAGGCTTGGCGCGGCGGTCGGTCAACTCCTTCAACCGGCTTCCCCGTCCCCCCGCCAGCACGAAAGCCATGGCCTGGCTGGAAAGCCGCGCATTCGGTCTCGGTGTCATCATCGTCCTAGCCCCTCCCAAAGCCGCGGGTCGCCCCGCCTTGTGTTCATGCCTTCCTGAAATAGACCGCCGACAGCGGCGGCAGCGTCACCAGCGCCGACTGCGCCCGCCCGTGCCATTCCACCGCCTCACTCGTCACACCACCCAGATTGCCGCGGTTCATCCCGCCATAAAGCTTTGCATCGGTATTGAGGATTTCGTCCCAATGCCCCGCCTCGGGCAGCCCGATCCTGTAGCGCCGCTCGACCGGCGTCAGGTTGACCACCGCCACCACGGTCGCATCCCCGGCCCCGCCCTTGCGCGCCCAGACATAGACCGACGCCCCCGCGTCATTGCTCTCGATCCACTCGAACCCCTCGGGCCGCGTGTCGTTCACATGCAGCGCGCGGTTGTCGCGATAGACGCGGTTCAGGTCACGCACCAGCGCCTGCACCCCGCGATGCTCGGCAATCTCCAACTGGTGCCAGTCAAGCGATTGCTTGTGGTTCCATTCGGCCCCTTGGGCGAATTCGCAGCCCATGAACAGCAGCTTCTTGCCCGGATGCGCCCACATGAACCCGTAATAGGCCCGCAGGTTGGCGAATTTCTCCCAATCCCCTCCCGGCATCTTGGCCAGCATGCTGCCCTTGCCGTGAACCACCTCGTCATGGCTTATCGGCAGGATGTAATTTTCCGACCACGCATAATGCAGGCCAAAGGTCATCTGGTGATGGTGATACTGCCGGTAGATCGGGTCTTTCTCGATGTAGGACAGGGTGTCGTTCATCCACCCCATGTTCCACTTGAAACCAAAGCCAAGCCCGCCGTGGCTGACGGGCCGCGACACGCCGGGAAAGGCCGTGCTTTCCTCGGCCACGGTCATGATCCCCGCCACCTCGCCGTAAGCCACCGCATTCATGCGCTGCAACAGCGCGATGGCCTCGTAATTCTCGCGGCCCCCGTCCTTGTTCGGGATCCACTCGCCCTCCTTGCGGGAATAGTCGCGGTAAAGCATCGACGCCACCGCATCCACCCTCAGCCCGTCAAGGTGGTATTCCTCAAGCCAATACAAGGCGTTGGACACAAGGTAATTCGCCACCTCGATCCGCCCGTAATTGTAGATCAGCGTGTTCCAGTCCTGATGGAACCCCTCGCGCGCATCGGCATGTTCGTAAAGCGCCGTGCCGTCGAACCGGCCAAGGCCATGCGGATCGGTCGGGAAATGCCCCGGCACCCAGTCGAGCAGAACGCCAAGCCCCTTGCGATGCGCCGCATCGACAAATGCGCGGAATTCCCCCGGCGTTCCGTGCCGGATCGTCGGGGCATACATCCCGACGGGCTGGTATCCCCAAGACCCGTCGAACGGATATTCCGACACGGGCAGCAATTCGATATGGGTAAAGCCCATATCCGCGACATAATCCACCAACTGCTCGGCCAGTTCGAGGTAGGACAGCATCCTGTCCCCCGGCGCCCGCCGCCATGACCCCAGATGCACCTCATAGACCGAGATCGGCGCGTCGATCGAATGCCGTGCCGCCCGCGTCTCCATCCAGTCGCCGTCGTGGAACGCACCCGCGATCCGCCGCACGACCGAGGCATTGGCCGGAGGATGCTCGGACCCGAATCCCACGGGGTCCGCCTTCAGCGGCCCGACATGGCCATGCTGCCCGCGGATCTCGTATTTGTAGGTCGTCCCCTCGCCAAGGCCCGGAACAAAGGTCTCCCAGACCCCCGTCGCCCCGCGCCGCCGCATCGGATGGCGCCGCCCGTCCCAGATGTTGAAATCCCCGACGACCGAGACCCGCTCGGCATTGGGCGCCCAGACCGCGAAATGCGTGCCCGACACCCCTTCATGCGTGACGATATGCGCCCCCAGCACCTGCCACAGCCGCTTGTGCGTGCCCTCGCCCAGCAGATATTCGTCCATCTCGCCCAGAACGGGGCCGAAGCGGAAGGGGTCGTCGAACTCCCAAGCCGTGCCATGCCCCTCGGCCCGCAGGCGGTAGGGCTGGTTCTTGTCCAGCTTCGCCGCGAAAAGCCCCGCGAAATCGGGCACCGCCTCGGCCACCACCTCGGCCTTGCCGCA
Source organism: Paragemmobacter straminiformis (assembly GCF_014243445.1). Classification (GTDB taxonomy): domain Bacteria; phylum Pseudomonadota; class Alphaproteobacteria; order Rhodobacterales; family Rhodobacteraceae; genus Paragemmobacter; species Paragemmobacter straminiformis. Next base: position 415,218 of record NZ_JACLQD010000002.1, on the reverse strand, counting down.
CAGCACCGTCAACCGCTCTGCCCCCGGCACAAAGGCCAGAACCACCCAGTCCTTGCCGATCTTGTGGGGGCCAAGCACCCCGAAAGGGTCGCCATGCCGCCCCTCGACGATGGCCCGCGCCGCCGACGAGTCGATCACGCGGTCGATCCATGTCTCGGTCATGGCCTGCCCTCCCAAGCTTGCCGGTATCGCAACCCCGCCTTACAGCGCGGGCTCGATGCCCCAGATGTCATCCATGTAACTCCGGATCGTCCGATCCGACGAGAAGAATCCTGACCGCGCCGTGTTCATCGCCGCCATTCCCAGCCAGCGCTGCCGGTCGGCATAGGCCTTGTCGACCTCGCCCTGCGCCGCATGGAAGGCGTCGAAATCCGCCGCGACAAGGAAATAGTCATGGTGCCAGACCCGATGCACCAACCCGTGGTAACGGTCTTTCTGCGTCGGGCTGAAACGCCCCTCGGCAATCATCTGCAACACATCCTGCAAGGCCTTGCTCGCCTCGATGGCCTTGCGGCTGTGGTCGGGGTCCTGCCTGCGGATCATGACCTCTTCCGCCGTCAGACCGAACAGGAAGAAATTCTCCGCCCCGACCTCTTGCAGGATTTCCACATTCGCCCCGTCCAGCGTGCCGATGGTCGGCGCGCCGTTCATCATGAACTTCATGTTGCCGGTGCCGCTCGCTTCCTTTCCGGCGGTCGAGATCTGCTCCGACAGGTCCGAGGCCGGGATCAACCGCTCGGCCATGCTGACGTTGTAGTTCGGCGGATAGACGATCTTCAGCAGATCGCCCGTCACCGGATCGGTGTTGATGACCGCCGCCACGTCGTTGATCAGATGGATGATCTCTTTCGCCACCGCATAGCCCGGCGCCGACTTGCCGCCGAAAATCTTGACGCGCGGCACCCAATTTGCCTTGGGATTGGCGCGGATCGCATGCCAGCGGGCGATGGTTTCCAGAATGTTCAGAAGCTGGCGCTTGTATTCGTGGATGCGCTTGATCTGCACGTCGAACAGCGCGTCGGGAGACACCTGCACCCCGCATTCCGCGCCGATCCAGTTCGACAGCGCAACCTTGTTCACCCGCTTTGCCGCACCGAAGGCCTCGCGGAACTGCTTGCCCTTGATCGCGGGCTCCAGCTCGCGCAGCCGGTCCAGATGGTCCTCCCATCCCTCGCCGATCGTGTCGGTGATCAGTTTTGCCAGCGGGCGGTTCGCCATCTTCAGCCAGCGCCGCGGCGTCACCCCGTTCGTCTGGTTGATGATCCGCCCCGGATGCAGCTTGTCCAGCTCGGGGAACAGGTTCTTCTTGACCAGCTCGGAATGCAGCGCCGAAACGCCGTTCACCTTATGCGCCATGATGAAGGCCAGTTCGCCCATCCGCACCTCGTGATGCTTCACGATCCCGATGTAATGCGGGCGGTGGTAATTCTCGTCCTTGTGCCACTGGTCGATGCGTTCCACGATCTGCATGTGGCGCGGCAGCACATTGCCGAAGGTGAACGTCGCCCACCGCTCCAGCGCCTCGGGCAGCAGGGTGTGGTTGGTATAGCCCAGACAGCCCCGCGCCGTCTCGAGAGCATCGGCAAATTCCATCCCGTTCTCGTCGACGAGCAGGCGCACCAGTTCCGGCCCCGCAATGGCCGGATGGGTGTCGTTCATCTGGATCGCCACGTATTTCGGCAGGTCGCGCAGGTTGGAATGCGTCGATTTGAACCGCCGCAGAATGTCCTGCAACGCGGCGCTGGTCAGAAAGAATTCCTGCTTCAGGCGCAATTCCTTGCCCTGATAGGTGGTGTCATCGGGATACAGCACGCGGCTCAGCGTCCGCGCCAGCGCCTCGGGCTCTGCCGCCGCCGCGTAATCGCCGCGGTTGAACCGTTCGAGGTCGAACATCGTCGTGGGCTTGGCCGCCCAAAGCCGCAGCGTATTGGCCCATTTGCCCTGCCAGCCGACGACCGGCGTGTCATGCGCCTCTGCCAGCACCGTCTCGCCCGCAACCCAGCTTTCGCGCCCGCCGACCGTTTCGACAGCCCCCTTGAACGGAATCGTGTAACTGCTCTCGGGCCGCGCGAATTCCCACGGATGCGCCTGCGACAGCCAGTCCTCGGGCGTTTCCACCTGCTGGCCGCCCTCGAACCGCTGGCGGAACAGCCCGTGTTCGTAGCGGATCCCGTAGCCATAGGCGGGGCAACCCAGCGTCGCCATGCTTTCCATGAAACAGGCGGCCAACCGCCCCAGACCGCCATTGCCCAAAGCCGCGTCGGGTTCGTTCTCGATGATCGCGCGGAAATCCTGCCCGAACCCCGCCATCACCTCCTCGGCCACATCCCGCAGGCCAAGGTTGATCGTCGCATCCTCGAGGATCCGCCCGATCAGGAATTCCATCGACAGATAGTAAACGCGCTTGCGATCCTCGGCCCATGTCCGGCGGGTCGAGGCGAACCACGGCTCCACGATCCGGTCGCGGATGGCGAAAGACAGCGCCATGCGCCAGTCATAGACGCTCGCATTCGGCGCGTCCTTGCCCAGCGTGAATGTCAGATGCCGCGCGACATCGGCTTGCAACAGGTTCGGGGTCAGGCTGAGGTCGTTCATCCGGCATCCGTTATGGGCAATTTCACCAAGCCTACCCTAATCCCCAAGGGTGCGGGGTCAAGCAAGCGAACAGCAGGTGCGAAAGCCGGCATGGACACCGCCGATCTTTCAAACCGCTTTCAGTGTTAGCGCAATCATTTGCCCGCGTCACCCTGAATCTTCGCGGCATACCTTTTTCAAACCGCTTTGGGCAATTCCCGCCCAACCCCGCCCGCACGCGGTTCTGCCAGCCATGCATCCCGTGCAAACCACCCTCCCGCTACCACGGGCAAACTGATCTGCATCAAGGCGCCCAAGGTGCGCGCAGCATAAACCTTTGGCAACCCGCCCCCGGAAAAGGCTGCCAAAGATGAGACTCACCACCCGCACGAACCTCGCGATGCGCACGCTGATGTACTGCGCCGTGAACAAAGGCCGCATCGTCCGCAAGCAAGAGGTGGCCGATGCCTGCAACGCGTCGGAAAACCATCTGGCACAGGTCATCCATCTTCTGGCGCAGCGCGGCTTTCTCAAGACGGTGCGCGGCCGCTCGGGCGGGCTTACCCTTGGCCGCGCCGCCGATGACATCAGGGTGGGCGAGGTGTTCCGCAGCTTCGAAGCCTGCCTTCCCTTCGCCGAATGCTTCAGCGCCGAGGAAAACTCCTGCCCGCTTTCGGCCGCCTGCGCGCTCAAGGGCGTGCTGACCGGCGCGCTTGCGGCCTTTTACGCCGCCCTCGACAAGGTCACCGTCGCCGAACTGGTGAACGGCAACAGCCAGTTGCACGCCCTTCTCAAGGCCGCCTGACCACGGCCTTGCGCAATCCGGCGGCCGATGCCCCTTGCGGGACGCGCCGCGCGTCTTAACCGCCCCAGACGCGGCGCAAGACGCCGATCCAGTTGCCCCAAGCCAGCTTGCGCAGCAGCGCCTCGTCGTAACCATGCGCCCGCATCGCGTCGATCAGGCGCGGCAGGCCCGCCACATCGACAATTCCGTCCGGCATCGTCGCCCCGTCGAAATCCGACCCGAATCCCACATGGTCCTCGCCCAGACGCCCGATCAGATGGTCGAGATGGCGCAGGATCGCCTCCCATCCCATCACCGGATCGCGCCGCCCGTCGGGGCGCAGGAAGCCCGTGGCAAAGTTCAGCCCGACCATCCCCTTCGTCTCGCGGATCATGTCAAGCTGCCGGTCCGTCAGGTTCCGGCTCGACGGTGTCACCGCATGGGCGTTGGAATGGGTGGCGACCAGCGGCGCATCCGAAATCCGCGCCACATCGTCAAAGCCCTTTTCGTTCAGATGGCTCAGGTCGACCATGATCCGCAATGCGTTGCAGGTCTTGACCAGCCGCTTGCCCGCCTCGGTCAACCCCGGTCCCGTGTCGGGGGTCGAGGGGAACTTGAACGGCACCCCGTGGCCAAAGGCCGTGGGCCTGCTCCACACCGGACCGAGTGACCGCAGACCCGCCGCGTGCCACAGGTAAAGCGCCTCGCAATCGGGGTCGATCGCCTCGGCCCCCTCCATATGCATGATCCCCGCAATCGCGCCGGCCGCCCGCGCCGCCTCGATCTCGGCCACCGACCGCACGATCCTGAAGCGCCCGCCCGACGCGCGCTCCATCCAGATCAGCTGCGCCGACAGCTCCACCGCGATGGCCTGACAGGGGCCAAGCGGCAAGGGCGCGGGCAAGGGCACCTCATAGGGCGGGGCATCCATGATCGCGTCCATATCCGCATCGGGATCATGCGGCGAGGGCATGTAGATCGCAAAGAACCCGCCCGCGAATCCGCCTTCCGCCATGCGCGGCAGGTCGAGATGCCCCTTGCCTTCCCCCGTAAGCCAGATCGCCTCGCGCTTTTCGGGCGCTTGCAGGATGCGGTAGAGAATGTCGTTATGGCCGTCGAAAACAGGGATCATGGTCGCGGACTCCTTGGGTCGCCGCCACCTTTGCACGGCCCGCGGCAGCCGAAAAGCCCCGCGTCACGCGCAGCACGCATCTCCCGCATCGGCAAGACCCGTCAGGATCGGACAGTCGGGGCGATGGTCCCCCGCGCAGGCCCGGACCAGCCCCTGCAAGGTGGCCTCCATCGCCCGAAGCTCGCGGATCTTTCCGGCGATCTGCACCAGATGTTCCTCGGCAAGCGCCTTCACATCGGCACTCGCCCGTCCCTTGTCGTCATACAGCGCCAGAAGCTTGCGACATTCCTCGATGGAAAAGCCAAGGCCCCGCGCCCGCGCGATGAAGGACAGCTTGTGCATGTCGCTGTCGCGGAAGGCCCTGTAGCCGTTGCCGCCGCGCAACGGGCGGATCAGCCCGATCTCCTCGTAATAGCGGATCGTCTTGGCAGGCAGCCCCGCCTTTCTGGCCACTTCGTTGATGTTCATGGCCTCACACTCCCTTCACCAGCCGCAAGCGCAGCGCATTGGTCAGAACGAAAACGCTCGAAAGCCCCATGGCCCCGGCGGCCAGCATGGGCGAAAGCTGCGGCCCGCCAAAGGGCACCAGCGCCCCCGCCGCCACCGGAATCAGCGCCGCATTGTAGCCAAAGGCCCAGGTCAGGTTCTGCCGGATGTTGCGCATCACCGCGCGGCTGATCGCCACGGCATTGGCAACCCCCAGGGGGTCGCCCGTCATCAGCACCACATCCCCCGCCTCGATCGCCACATCCGTCCCCGTGCCCATCGCAAGCCCCACCTCGGCCGCCGCAAGGGCGGGCGCGTCATTGATGCCGTCCCCGACAAAGGCCACCCCCGCCCCCATGGCGCGGATCACCTGCCCCTTGCCTTCGGGCAGGACCCCCGCCTCGACGCGGGCAATCCCGATCCGCCGCGCAATCGCCCCGGCCGTCACCGCATTGTCGCCCGTGACCATCGCCACCTCTAGGCCAAGCGCCCCCAGCGCCGCCAGTGCTGCGGGCGTGCTCTGCTTCACGGGGTCCTCCACCGCGATCAGCCCCGCCGCCTCGGCCCCGTAGCCGACGAAAAGAAGCCCCTTCCCTTCAGCCGCAAACCGCTCTGCCGCCATATGCAACGCGTCCGGCACGGCCGAAAACATCCGCTCCGACCCCACCGAAACCGCAACGCCCCCCACGACGGCCCGCGCGCCATATCCCGGCACCGCCTCGAAGCCCTCGGCATGGACCACCGCCAGCCCCCGCGCCGCCGCCTCGGCCAGGACGGCCGCGGCAAGCGGATGCTCCGACCCCGCCTCGACCGCCGCCGCCAGCGCCAGCACATCGCCCAGCACATCCGTCACCACCGGATGCCCCTCGGTCAGCGTTCCCGTCTTGTCAAAGGCCACCAGCCGCACCGTGGACAGCCGCTGCAACGCCTCGCCCCGCCGGAACAGCACGCCCATTTCCGCCGCCCGCCCCGTGCCCACAAGGATGGAAACCGGCGTCGCCAGCCCCATCGCACAGGGGCAGGCGATGATCAGCACCGACACCCCCGCCACCAGCGCCTGCACGATCCCGCCGCCCGCCGCCAGCCAGACCAGCACCGTCAGCGCGGCAATCCCCATCACCACCGGCACGAACCACAGCGTCACGCGGTCCACCACCTCTTGCACCGGCAGTTTGGTGCCCTGCGCCTCCTCGACCAGCGCCACGATGCGGGCCAGCACTGTCGCCGCCCCCACCTCGCGCACCTCGACAACCAGCCCCCCCGTGCCGTTCACGGTTCCGCCCGTCACCGCATCGCCCACCCCCCGCGCCACCGGCACAGGCTCGCCCGTCAGCATCGACTGGTCCACCGCCGAGACACCGGACACCACCACCCCGTCCACCGGCACCCGCTCTCCGGGGCGGATCACCACCCGCATCCCCGGAACAAGCGCCGAGACGGGAACCTCCTCGCCCCCCTCGAGCCGCGCCACCTTGGGCTGCAACCGCACCAGCCGCGCAATCGCCGCCCCGGCCCGCCCCCGCGCCCGCGCCTCGAGCGTGCGCCCCAGCAGGATCAGCACCACGATCACCGCCGCCGCCTCGAAATAGACGGCCCGCGCCTCCTCGGGCACCAGTTCGGGCGCGAATGTCACGATGGTCGAATAGACCCAGGCCGCCCCCGTCCCCACCGCGACAAGGCTGTTCATATCCGGCCCCCCGCGCAGCAATGCGGGAATCCCCTTCAGAAAGAACCGCCGCCCCGGCACCGCCAGCACCAGCGTCGACAGGATGAACTGCATGACAAACAGCGGCATCATCCCCAGCGTTCCCATCAGCCAATGGTGGAACGCAGGCACCAGATGCCCGCCCATCTCGGTGACAAAGACGGGTGCCGCCAGAACGGCCGCGAAAACGGTCTCGCGCGCCAGCGCCCTGATCTCGGCCTCGGGATCATGCGGTGCGGCCTCTTGCATCAACGAAGCCGCATAGCCCGCCTTGCCGACGGCGGCGATCAGCCGCCCCGTATCGCCCTGCGCCCCGTCCCACAGCGTGACCGTGGCCCGCCGCAGCGCCAGATTCGCCACCGCGTCCTTGACCCCCGCCTGCGCCTTCAGCACCCGCTCCACCCGCCCCGTGCAGGCGGCGCAGGTCATGCCCTCGACGGCCAGCGTCACCACCGCCTCGCGCGCCGGATAGCCCGCCTTGGCAAGGGCCGCCGCCATCGCATCGGGCGCGGCGGGGGCAGAAAAACGCACATCGGCGGTTTCGGTCGACAGGTTGACCACCGCCCCCGACACACCCGGAACCGCCTTCAGCACCCGCTCCGCCCGCGCCACGCAACTGGCGCAGGTCATCCCCTCCAGCTTGAAGCGGATGCTTTCGGTCGGGGCCTGTGGCGGGGTCATTTTCGCAGCAGCTGACATGGCAAAGTCTCCTTCTGCCCACCCAGATAGGGGTTCCAGTCACGGGAAGGTCAAGCCCCTTCTTCGCCACCCCGCTTACAAGCCCCCAGACTGCCGATTTTACGCCGGTATCCCGCCCCGGCATTGATGCAAGGCAAGCATCCGGCCCAAATCGAAAGATCGGGCCCCGCCTGACAATGCGGTGTGGCGTTCCGTAAATTTCCTATAATTCCCCCCCTTGACCTTCCCCCAGGGGGAACGCCCATGTCGGACCAGGAAAGGAGTCTCCCATGACCAAACTCTCAGTCCCCGACATGACCTGCGGCCATTGCAAAGCCAGCGTCGAAAGCGCCCTCGCGGCCCTGCCCGATGCGGGCGCGATCACCGTCGACCTCGCCGCCAAGACCGTGACCACCACAGGCCCCGCCGCGCCCTCGGCCTTGCTGAAAGCCCTCGACGAAGTCGGATTTCCCGCCTCCCTCGTCGGGAATTGACTGGCTCCCCATCCGAAAGTTGCTGTTGCAAAGGTCGCACAACTTTCATAATCCGTCGCGAATTCGCCATAAGGGGGTCTTGCAACGGCCCAAAGCCAAGCGCACCTTCCTCTGACGACGAAGAATAAAACCGTAACGGCACGAAAGAGCAGCCCGAAATGGCAACCAAATCTTCCGCCCCCCAGCAACAGCAGGGCGGCGCCTCGGCCCCGCAACAGCAGCAGGGCCAATCGACCCCCAGCCAGCAGCAACAGGGCCAGACGCCCGTGATCCGCGACTGGGCCTCGATCTAGGCCAGCACATGCTTGCAAGCACACAGGGCCAGCCGCTAGGCTGGCCCTGTTGCATTCATAGGCCCCCGATGCCCAGCCCCGTCCCGTCCAGCCCCGTCTCGTCCATCCCCAACCTCGGCCCCGCCTCGGAAGCCGCCTTCGCCAAGGCGGGCATCCACTCGGCCGAAGAGCTGCGCGCCCTCGGCGCCGACGAAGGCTACCGCCGCCTTCTCGCCGCGGGCACCCAGCCGCATTTCATCGGCTATTACGTTCTGGTGATGGGCCTTCAGGGCCGCCCCTGGAACGATTGTCAGGGCGAGGAGAAAAAGCAGCTCCGCGCCCGCTTCGACGCCCTCAAGGCCGCAATTCCGGCCAAGACAAAGGGCCGCTCCGATCTGGAAGCGGCCCTCGATGCCTTGGGCGTCATAGAGCGACGCAAGTCATAACGCGTCCGGCAAGGACGCCCCGATCAGCCGACCAGTTCGAGGCCCGAGAAGTAGAACGAGATCTCGCGCGCGGCCGATTCCGGGCTGTCCGACCCGTGGACCGAGTTTTCGCCGACCGACAGGGCGAATTCCTTGCGGATCGTGCCCTCGGCCGCGTTCGCCGGATTGGTGGCGCCCATGACTTCGCGGTTCTTCAGGATGGCGCCTTCGCCTTCCAGAACCTGCACCACGACCGGCTCCGAAGCCATGAACTCGCACAGCTCGCCATAGAAGCCGCGCTCGGCATGCTCGGCATAGAACTGGCCCGCCTGCTTCGGGGTCAGATGGATGCGCTTCTGCGCGACGATGCGCAGACCGGCTTCCTCGAACTTGGCGTTGATCTTGCCGGTCAGGTTGCGTTTGGTGGCGTCGGGCTTGATGATCGACAGCGTGCGTTCGATGGCCATTCGGAAGTCTCCATGACAAAGGGCGCGGAAAGGGTCCCGCGCCTGAATTGATGCGCGCGCCTCGTAACACGCATGCCGGCGATTGAAAAGCCGGACAGCGGGGTAAAGCCCGACAGCGGGGTGAAGCCTTCGTTAAACGGCCGCGCAAAACCCGTGCATCGCCTGTGCATGCGCGATTCCCCTTGTTTCGGTTGACGACAGCCCCGCCATCAGGCAAGCCCCCCGCCATGCTCAAGATCGAAAACATCACCTATTCCGTCGAAGGCCGTCCCCTGCTCGAAGGGGCCTCGGCCACCATTCCCTATGGCCACAAAGTGGGCCTCGTCGGGCGCAACGGCGCGGGAAAGACCACGCTTTTCAAGCTGATACGCGGCGAACTGGTGCTCGAGGGCGGCGAGATCTCGCTCCCCTCCCGCTCGCGCATCGGCGGCGTGGCGCAAGAGGTGCCCTCCTCCTCTACCTCGCTGCTCGACACGGTCTTGCAGGCCGATACCGAACGCAACGCCCTGCTGGCCGAAGCCGAAACCGCCACAGACCCGCATCGCATCGCCGAAATCCAGTCCCGCCTGACCGACATCGACGCATGGTCCGCCGAAGGCCGCGCGTCCAGCATTCTCAAGGGCTTAGGCTTCGATTCCGAAGCGCAGCTGCGCCCCTGCTCCGACTTTTCCGGCGGCTGGCGCATGCGTGTCGCCCTTGCTGGCGTGCTTTTCTCGCAGCCCGATCTGCTGCTTTTGGACGAACCGACAAACTACCTCGACCTCGAAGGCGCGCTCTGGCTCGAATCCTACCTGCAAAAATATCCCCATACCGTCATCATCATCAGCCACGACCGCGGCCTTCTGAACCGCGCCGTGCAGGGCATCCTGCATCTCGACCAGAAGAAATTGACATATTGGACAGGCCCTTACGACCAGTTCGCGCGGCAGGTCGCCGAACGCCGCGCCGTTCTGCAAGCCGAAGCCAAGAAGCAAGAGGCGCGGCGCGCGCATCTGCAATCCTTCGTTGACCGTTTCAAGGCAAAAGCATCCAAGGCGGTGCAAGCCCAGTCCCGCGTCAAGATGCTCGAGAAAATGACCCCGATCACCGCGCCCGAAGATGCAAAACGCGTCGTTTTCACCTTCCCCGCGCCCGAAGAACTGTCGCCGCCGATCATCAACCTCGAAGGCGTCTCGGTCGGCTATGGCGGCCCGCCCGTCCTGAAGAAACTGTCGCTGCGCATCGACCAAGATGACCGCATCGCGCTACTGGGTCGCAACGGCGAAGGAAAATCAACTCTTTCCAAGCTGTTGGCTGGAAAACTTAAACCGATGGAGGGGAAATTCACCTCCTCGTCCAAGTTAAGGATCGGTTACTTCGCCCAACATCAGGTCGATGAACTCCACATCGACGAAACGCCGCTGCAACATGTCCAGCGCCTGCGCCCCGCCGAAGGCCAGCCCCGTCTGCGCGCCCGCCTTGCAGGCTTTGGCCTGATGGCCGATCAGGCCGAAACCGTGGTCGGTCGCCTGTCGGGGGGCCAGAAAGCCCGCCTTTCGCTGCTGCTTGCCACCATCGACGCACCGCATCTGCTGATCCTCGACGAACCGACCAACCACCTCGACATGGAAAGCCGCGAGGCGCTGGTCGAGGCGCTGACCGAATATTCCGGCGCGGTCGTCCTCGTCAGCCACGACATGCACCTGCTGTCGCTTGTGGCCGACCGTCTCTGGCTGGTTAAGGGCGGGGCCGTCACGCCCTATAACGAGGACTTGGAGGCCTATCGCCGCATGCTTCTGGCTGGCGACGAAGACGCGAAGCCCGCCGCGAAACCCGTTGAAAAGCCAAAGAAAGCCAGCCGCGATGAAATCCTCGCCCTGCGGGCCGAGGTTCGCAAATGCGAAGAGCGTCTGACCAAGATCAACGACATGCGCGACAAGCTGGCCAAGAAACTGGCAGACCCCGAACTCTACGAGAACGCCCGCGCGGGCGAGCTTGAAACCTGGAACCGCAAATATGCCGAAGTGATGGAGGCGCTCGACCGCGCCGAGGCACTCTGGCTGGCCGCCTCGGAAAAGCTGGAAAGCGCCGCATGATCGAAACAGGGTTCCTGATCACCGCCTTTGCCACGCTTTTCGTGGTGATCGACCCGCCCGGTCTGGTGCCGCTTTTCATCGCGCTGACCCAAGGCATGGACAATGCGCATCGCAAGCGCCTTGCCCGCCGCGCCTGCATCATCGCGGCGATCCTGCTGACGCTCTTTGGCCTGCTTGGCGAACAACTGCTTGGTTTCATTGGCATTTCCATGCCGGCATTCCGCATCGCGGGCGGCATTCTGCTGTTTCTGACCGCGCTCGACATGCTGTTCGAGCGCCGCACCCAGCGGCGCGAGGGGCAGAAATCCGAACCCGATCACGACCCTTCGGTCTTTCCGCTTGCAACACCGCTCATCGCAGGGCCGGGGGCCATCGCCACCATGATCCTGCTCGTCGGCCAGACCGAGGACTGGACCGGCACCGTTGCCATCCTTGCCCTGATGCTGGCGATGATGCTGGCGACCTTTGTGTTTCTGCTCGCCTCTCCGCCCATCGAACGGATCATGGGGCGCACCGGAACCATCGTCGTCACCCGCCTGCTGGGCATGCTGCTCGCCGCACTTTCGGTGCAATTCGTCATCGACGGTGTCAAGGGAACCGGCCTGATCTGACGGGCCTTACATCCGGACCATCCGCATCCCATATCGGCCATCATGGAAGCTGACCACCTTGCCCGACTTGCCTATCTCGCGCTGCTGCTCGTGGCGGTGGCGGGCTGGGTGCTGGTCGAATACCGCAAGCGGATGGGCGAAGCGATGCGCGTCGCCATCGCCTGGGGTCTGATCTTCGGAGGAGTCGCGGCAGGCTACGGCTTGTGGAACGACATGGGCGGTTTCGCCCCGCCGCCGCAGATGGTGGCACAGGGCGGGGAAATCACCGTCCCCCGCGCCGCCGACGGGCATTATTACCTGACGCTGCAAATCAACGGCACGCCGATCCGGTTTCTGGCCGACACCGGGGCGTCAAACATGGTTCTGTCGCTGAAAGACGCCCGCAAACTCGGCATCGACCCCGAGGCGCTGGTCTATCTGGGCCAAGCCTCCACCGCCAACGGACCCGTCGCAACCGCCCGCGTCACCTTGCCCAGCATGCAGCTTGGCCCCTATGACGACACCGATTTTTCCGCATGGGTGAACCGCGGCGAAATGGACGGCTCGCTTTTGGGAATGGATTACCTGCGCCTCTATCGGGTCGAGATCGCGGGCGATGAAATGATCCTGCGGCGTTAACCTGCCGTTAATTCTTTTCCACCTTCTTTTCCCAGCGCCCCGTCTCCTCGGACCAATACTGTGCCGGCACCCCCGCATCGGTCAGCGCCTTCCACTTGCCCCGCGCATCCGACAACTGCGCCCCGTCGCCCCCGTCGAACAACAGCCAGACCCGTTCAAGCCCGCGCGCCTCGGCCACGGTGACATCGGCCCCGTCGATCACGAACAACCCTTTGGCATCGTTTACGATTTCTCCCGTCCCGATCAGCACGGGCTGGGCCGCGTCATGCGGCCCGCCCTGCAATCCATGCGGCAGAAACGCCTCTTCCGGCCCTTGCCAAAGCCGCTCGTCCAGCCGCTCCAGCCCGGCGCGGTCCGTTCCACGCACCATCACCCGCCACCCCTGCCGCAAGGCACGGTCCAGCAGCGCCACCAGCGTCTCCTCGGCGCTCGAGCGGGTCAGATGGTAGAACATCACAACGCCCATCGGCGGCTCACTTCCCCTCGAACCGGTCGCGGATCAGGCGGTTCAGCGCCATCACCCCCCAGCCCGTCGCCCCCTTGGGCGCAAGGGTCGAGTCGCCCTTCAAAAGCGCCGTCCCCGCGATGTCGAGGTGGATCCACGGCACATCCTTCTTGACGAAGCGTTGCAGGAACTGCGCCGCCGTGATCGACCCGCCATCACGCCCGCCGACGTTCATCATATCGGCAATCCGGCTTTTCAGCTTGGCGTCATAGGCATCGCCCATCGGCATCCGCCACGCGCCCTCGCCCTCGGCCCTGGCGGCTTTCAGGAATGCGTTGCACAGCTCGTCATCGTTCGAGAAAACGCCCGTATTCTCGTGGCCCAAGGCAATGATGATCGCCCCGGTCAGCGTGGCAAGGTCGATGATCCCCGTGGGTTTGAACCGCTCTTGCGTGTACCAAAGCACGTCGGCCAGCACCAAACGGCCTTCGGCATCGGTGTTGATCACCTCGATCGTATCGCCCTTCATCGAACGGACCACATCGCCCGGCCTTTGCGCGCGACCGTCGGGCATGTTCTCGACCAGACCGACCAGCCCCACGACATTGGCCTTGGCCTTGCGAAGCGCAAGCGTCCGCATCACCCCCGCCACGACGCCCGCGCCGCCCATGTCCATCGTCATCTCTTCCATGCCACCCGCGGGCTTGATGGAAATGCCGCCGGTGTCAAAGACGACCCCCTTGCCCACCAGCGCAAAGGGTGCCGCCCCCTTCTCGCCGCCATGCCATTGCATAACAACGACTTTCGAGGGGCTTTCCGACCCCTGCCCCACGCCGAGCAAGGCCCCCATGCCCAGTTTCTCGAGCTGCTCCTCCTCGAGGATTTCCACCTCGAGGCCAAGTTCCTGCATCGCCGCAAGCCGCGCCGCAAAGTCGTAGGTGGTCAGGATATTGGCCGGTTCGTTCACCAGATCGCGGGTGAAGAACACCCCCTCGGCCACAGCGGCACCGGGCGATGCCGCCGCCGCCACGGCCTCGGGGTTGGTCACCATCATCACCACGGGGCCAGGAACCTTGGCCTCGCCGGTCTTGTGCGGCGTGAAGTCATAGGCGCGCATGGCAAGGCCAAAGGCGATTTCCGCCGCCTGCGCATGGCCCTCGGCCAGAACGGTCGCCCCCGAAGCGCCAAGCGCCTTGGCCACCGCAGCCCCCGCCTTGCGCGCCACGGCAATCTCGCAGCGCTTGGGCAGGCGCACCACCTGAACCGCCTCGGCAGCCAGCCCCGCAGGCCATGCAAGGTCGAGCGCCTCGCCTGCCTTCATCTTTCCGAAAGCCTCCGAGGCCACGAACCGCCCCAGCCCCCCGCGCATCAGCCGGTCCAGCCGCCGCACCGCCGGCGTAAGCCCTGTCGGCCCGTCGGCAAAGACGACGATGCGCCCCGCAAGCGCGGGCAGCGCCTCGAGATCGGTGGCGCGGAACTGGATCGGAACGGGATGGCTCATGGTGACTGTCGCCCCTTGCTCTGTGACGGGATTGCCGCCCCGCCACGGTCGGAAAAGGACCGCTTCGGCGGGATTTGGGCGGACGGTAGCCCGCCCGCACGGGCTTGACCAGATAGCAGTTTTCCCCGCCCGCCAATTCGGATAGTTTCACCGCAACAAGAAACGGGGGGCCAGGGCGCGTGTCGAGATTCGACAGATATCTGCTGTCGCAATTGCTTGCGCTGTTTGGCTTCTTCGCGCTTGTCATGGTCGCGGTGTACTGGATCAATCGCGCGGTCGGCCTGTTCGACAAGCTTCTGGGCGATGGCCAGACCGCCCTTGTTTTCCTCGAGTTTTCTTTGCTGTTGCTGCCCAATGCCATCCGGCTTGTGCTGCCCGTCGCCGCCTTTGCGGCGGCCGTCTACGTCACGAACCGCTTGATGCAGGAAAGCGAACTGGTGGTGATGCAGGCCACGGGATTTTCCGCCTTCCGTCTGGCGCGGCCCGTGTTCTACTTCGGCGTCGTTGTGACGGTCCTGCACCTTGTGCTGGTCCATCTTCTTGTGCCGTGGAGCTATGCCATGCTCAACGCGCGCCAGCAGGACGTCTCTCAGGACATGACGGCGCGGTATATGAACGCGGGCCAGTTCATGCATCCGGCGACCGGTGTCACGCTTTACATCCGCGACATCACCGCCGAGGGCGAGTTGCTGGACCTGTTCCTGTCGGACAACCGCAACAAGGAAGCGAGCGTCGTCTACAATGCCAGCCGCGCCCTGATCGTGCGCAGCGATACCGGACCGCGGCTTCTGATGCTCGACGGCACGTCGCAACGCCTTGCGATCACCAGCAACCGTCTCTCGATCACGCGGTTTTCCGACGCCACCTACGACCTCGGCAAGATTATCGAGACCGCACGGGCCCGCTTGCCGCATCCGCGCGAGTTGACCACGCTCGCCTTGTTTTCGACCAACGGCGGGCTTGACTGGACCGATCCGCGCACCGCCCCGGCCGTGACACTGGAAGTGCATTCCCGCATCAGCCAGCCGCTGCTGGCCCTTGCCGCGGCGATGCTCGGCTTTTCCAGCCTTCTGATCGGCGCATTCAGCCGCTTCGGCCTGTGGCGCCAGATCATCGGGGCCGTGCTGGGGCTGATCCTCGTGCAACTGGTCAGCACGACCGCCACATCGGCAACCCTGCTCGACGCAAGCCTTTGGCCTGCGCTCTATCTTGGGCCGCTTCTGGGGTGTGGGCTGGCTTGCGGTCTGCTTTGGCTGTCGCAGCGCCCCCGCAGGCGTCCGGGACGGAGGGCGGCATGGTCCTGAACCTTTACATCGCCCGCCGGTTTCTTGGCATGTTGCTGCGGGTTCTGGGCGTGTTTTACGGCATTCTGCTGCTGATCGACACGATCGACCAGCTTCGCCTTGTCACCGATCGTGGCGCGGGCGTGGGAACGGCGCTGCGCCTTGCCGCGCTGAACGTGCCCGAAAGCCTTTACCGGATTTTCCCGCTGATCGTGGTGCTGTCGGCCATTGCGCTGTTCATCGGTCTTGCCCGCAGTTCCGAGCTTGTCGTCGTGCGGGCGGCGGGCCGGTCAGGGCTGCGGTTCCTGATGGCTCCGGCCGGCACGGCGCTGCTTGTCGGGCTATTCGCCGTCTCGGTCCTGAACCCGCTGGTGGCGGCCACGACCCGCGCTTTCGACGTAGCACAGGCCGAAGTGGCGCGGGGCGGCAAAAGCGTGCTGTCGGTCAGCGGTGCGGGCCTGTGGCTGCGGCAGGGCGGCGACGAAGGACAGACGGTCATTCAGGCCGCGCGCAGCAGCAGCGACGCGACGCAGCTTTACGATGCCACCTTCCTGCGCTTCGATGCCGAAGGCATGCCGACGGAGAGGATCGGCGCAAAAAGCGCCACGCTGGTTCCCGGCGCGTGGAAGCTGGACGGGGCGAAACGATGGGACCTTACGGCCCCGAACCCCGAAATGTCGGCCACGCAAGAGCCTGACGGTTTCCTTCTGACATCCGACCTGACACGCGAAGGCATTCGCGACAGCTTCGGAAAACCCTCGGCCATCCCCTTCTGGTCGCTGCCCGACTATATCGACGGGCTTGAACGGGCCGGTTTCTCGGCCCGCAGCCACGAGGTCTGGTTCCAGATGGAACTGGCACAACCGCTTCTGCTCATCGCCATGGTCCTGATCGCCGCGGGCTTCACCATGCGCCATGCCCGCTTCGGCAAGACCGGAACCTTGGTGCTTCTGGCGGTGCTGAGCGGATTTGCCATTTTCTTTTTGCGCAACTTCGCGCAAGTGCTTGGCGAGAACGGGCAGATTCCTGTCCTTCTGGCGGCATGGAGTCCGCCGCTCGCCGCCGTCATGATGGCGCTTGGCCTGTTGTTGCATCTGGAGGATGGCTGATGGCCCTGTCCCCGTCGCTGCGCCGCCTTTTGGCAACCGCCGCTCTCGGGCTGGTGCTGTGCACCCCCGTTTCGGCGCAAGACCGTGCCACGCTGGTCGCCGACAGCCTCCAGATCGCCGGCGACTCGCAGCTTGTGGCGGATGGCTCGGTCGAAGTGTTCTTTCAGGGCCGCAGGCTGACAGCCTCGCGCATCGTCTATGACCAGAAGGCCGGAACGCTGAAGATCGACGGTCCCATCCGCCTGACCGACGAAACCGGCGAGACGGTCATTCTGGCAAGTCAGGCCGATCTGTCCGCCGACATGACCGAAGGCCTGCTGACCAGCGCGCGGGTCGTGCTGAACCAGCAATTGCAGATCGCCGCGGCCGAGGCCCGCCGGATCGGCGGGCGCTACCTGCAACTTGACAATGCCGTCGCATCCAGCTGCCGCGTCTGCGCGGGCAGCGACATTCCGCTTTGGGAAATCCGCGCAAGGCGCGTGACGCATGACCAGACCGAACGGCAGATCTATTTCGACCATGCGCAACTGCGCTTTGGCGGGGTGCCGGTTCTTTACATCCCGCGCCTGCGGCTTCCCGACCCGACGCTGAAGCGCGCCTCGGGCTTCCTGCTTCCGACCTTTACAAGCTCGACCCTGCTGGGCACGGGCATCAGCCTGCCCTATTTCCTGACCCTCGGGCCATCGCGGGACCTGACGATCACGCCCTTCGCCTCGAATGCCGAGGTGCGGAACGTCACCCTGCGCTACCGGCAGGCCTTTGCCACCGGCGAAATCACCGTGACCGGAGCGGCAGCGCAGGATGACATCGA
Source organism: Paragemmobacter straminiformis (assembly GCF_014243445.1). Lineage (GTDB taxonomy): Bacteria > Pseudomonadota > Alphaproteobacteria > Rhodobacterales > Rhodobacteraceae > Paragemmobacter > Paragemmobacter straminiformis. The sequence continues at coordinate 397,748 of NZ_JACLQD010000002.1, read as the reverse complement.
CGGCAAAAGCAAGCTGCGGGGCTATGTCTTTGCCGACGGCAGCTTTGCATTGCCGCATGATTACCGGCTGACATTCCGGGGCGAGGCGGTCAGCGACCCCTCATACCTCTCCGACTACGACATCCGCGAGGCCGACAGGCTGACCAGTTCGGTCGCCGTTTCGCGCGTCAGCCAGCAAGAGCTGGTCTACGGCACCCTGCGCAACATCGACACCCTGCGCAGCGCCGATGTCGGATCGTCGATCCCCACGCTGCTGGCCGACGCGCTTTGGCAGCACCGCTTCGCCGCGATGGGCGGAAACGGCAATCTGCGCTTTGCAAGCCACGGCCATCTGCGCAGTTCCACATCGCAAGCCGATGCGAATGGCGACGGCATCCCCGACGGGCGCGATGTCGCACGCGCCTCGATCTCGGCCGATTGGCGGCGCGACTGGGTCTTGCCGCACGGTCTGCTCGGCGCGGTCATGGGCGAAGCCAGCCTCGATTTCTACGACGTGGCGCAAGATCCCGTCTATGCCGGCAGCATCCCCCGCGTCTGGGGTGCTGTGGGGGCCGAATTGCGCTGGCCGCTGGTCAAGACCGAACGCGGCGGCGGACGGCAGGTTCTTGAACCCGTGCTTCAGATCGTCGCCGCACCGAATAGCAGCAAGGCCGTTCCGAACGAGGATTCGACCCTTGTCGAATTTGACGAGGCGAGCCTGTTCTCGCTGAACCGCTTTCCCGGATCGGACGCGGTCGAAACCGGACTGCATGCCAATATCGGCGTCAACTGGACGCGCTACGACCCCGACGGCTGGTCGATGGGCGCGACGGTCGGGCGCGTGCTGCGGGCCGAGGACGGCAACGGCTTCAGCGATGCATCGGGCCTCGGGGGCATGGCGTCCGATTGGCTGGCGGCGCTTCACGTGCAAAGCGCGGGCGGGCTTTATGCGGCCGGACGCATCATCGCCGACGACAGCCTTGACGTCGCGCGCGGTGAAATGCAGCTCGAATATTCGAACAAGGGCGCGAGTTTCTCGTCAGGCTACATCTGGTCGATCGCCGATGTGACCGAGGCCAGAACCGACGACATCTCCGAACTTGTCATGGCAGCGGGCTATAACCTGACCGACAGTTGGCGGGCCAAGGTGTCGGGGCGCTACGACTTTGCCGCAGAAGAGGCCAGCCGCGCCGATCTGGGGCTGACCTTCCGGAACGAGTGCGTGCTGCTCGATCTTTCACTCTCGCGTCGGTTCACGACGTCGACTACTGTGCAACCAGGCACGAAATTCGGGCTGACGCTTGAACTCATCGGGTTCGGCGGCAGCGACGGTGCGGGGCCGGCACGGATGTGCCGGCGATAGGGGCGGCGAAATGCAGGAATTGCGAATGACCAAACGCAGCGATTTGACACTGGCCTTTGCCTTTCGGGCATCAGTGGCTTTCGGCCTTTCCGCGATGGGGGCAGGAGCTGTCTTCGCACAGGACGATGCCGGACTTTTCGCGCCGAAAGTGGTGATCAACGGTCAGGTCATCACAAATTACGAATTCGAGCAGCGGGTCCGGTTCCTTTCGGTGCTGCGCGTGCCCGGCGACCCCGAGAAAGAGGCGTTGAAGGGGCTGACGACCGACCGCCTTGGCGCGCAAGAGGCCAAGCGGCTCGAGATCAAGCTGACCAAGGACCAGATCGATGCCGGCATGGCCGAATTCGCGGGCCGCGCCAATCTTGACGTGCCCGCCTTCGTCAAAGCCATCAGCGACGAAGGGGTCGAGCCCGAAACCTTCCGCGATTTCGTGACCGCCGGTCTTTTGTGGCGCGAGGTCGTGCGCAAGAAGTTCGGCGGCACGGTGCGGATTTCCGAAGTGCAGATCGACCGCGCCCTTGCCGAAGCCGCGCGCAAGCCCGATGTGCGGCTGCTTCTGTCGGAACTGGTCGTTCCGGTGCCCGAAGGTGCCGACGCGGCCGACGTGCTGGCCGAAGTGCGCGACATCAAGGCCAATCTGGGTGCCGAAGGCGGCTTTGCCGCTGCGGCACGCAAATATTCGGCCGCGCCCACCGCCGACCGTGGCGGGCGGCTCGACTGGCTGGAATTGAGCAAACTGCCCCCTGCGATCGGCAACCAGTTGCTCGGACTGGCGCAGGGCGAGGTCTCCGATCCCGTCGTGGTGCCGCAAGCCGTGGTTCTGTTCCAGCTCAACGGGTTGAGCGACCTGGAAACCCCGCAACCGACCGAGGTTCTGGTCAGCTACGCGCGCTTTGCCCTGGCCGCCGATCAGGACCCGGCCGAGATCCTGTCGCGGGTGGATGGCTGTGACGATCTTTACCCGCTCGCCCGCGACCTTCCCGCCGACCGGCTGACGGTGACCGAGGAAATGCCGATGGCGCAGGTTCCTCTCGATATCGGTCTGGCGCTTGCCAAGCTCGATCCGGACGAGGCCGTGGTCAGGCCGCAATCGGGCTACAACGAGCTGCTGATGCTTTGCCTGCGCAACGGCATCGTGGCCGAACCCGAAGCGACAGCGGCACCGGAAGCGGCCGATGCGGCCAAGCCCACGCCCGAGCCGCAAAAGCCCGCCGCCACCGAGGGGACCGAAAAGCCCGCCGCAGAGTCGACCGTATCGGGCGAGTTCGAGAAGCCCGATCCGCAGCGCGAGGCCGTGCGCGGACAGTTGGGCAACCGGCAGATATCGGCACTGGCCGACGCCTATATGGAAGAGCTTCGCTCGGAAGCGATCATCGAGACGCCGTGACCGCGCCCGTTGTCCTGACCTGTGGCGATCCGGCAGGGATCGGGCCGGAAATCGCGGTTTCGGCGCGGCATGTTCTGGGAGGCGAGGTGCCGTTCTTCTGGCTTGGCGATCCGCGCCACCTGCCGGCTGGCACGCCCCTGACCCTGATCGACAGCCCGCACGAGGCGGCAGAGGTCGCGGCAGATCGTCTGCCGGTTCTGGCCCACCCCTTCCTGCACGAGGTAAAGGCCGGCGCACCGGACCCTTCCTTGGCGCAGGATGTGATCGATGTCATCGCGCGGGGTGTCGATCTGGTCCGAACGGGGGCCGCTTCCGCCATCTGCACCGCGCCGATCTCGAAAAAGGTGCTCAAGGACGGGGCGGGCTTTGCCTATCCGGGGCATACGGAATTTCTGGCGCATCTGGGCGGCGTTGGTCGCGTGGTGATGATGCTGGCCTGCCCCGCCCTGCGTGTGGTGCCCACGACGATCCACATCGCGCTGTCCGACGTGCCGCGTCAGCTGACACCCGAACTGCTGGAAGAGACCATCCGCATCACCCACGCCGGATTGCGCCGCGACCTTGGCATCAACGGGGCGCGGATCGCCGTGGCGGGATTGAACCCGCATGCCGGTGAAGGCGGGTTGATGGGGCGGGAAGAGCTGGACTGGATCGCGCCGCTGGTCGAGCGGATGCGGGGCGAGGGCTTTGATCTGCGCGGCCCGATGCCGCCCGACACCATGTTCCACGCCGCCGCCCGCGCGGGCTATGACGTGGCGGTCTGCATGTATCACGATCAGGCGCTGATTCCGATCAAGACGCTCGATTTCGACGGCGGGGTGAATGTGACGTTGGGCCTGCCCTTCATCCGCACCTCGCCCGATCATGGAACCGCCTTTGACATTGCCGGAAAAGGGGTCGCCAAACCGACGAGCCTTGTCGCGGCGCTGCGAATGGCGCAACAGATGGCCAAGGCGCGTCTGGGTTAGGCCGCGGGGGGCCAGCCCCCCGCCCCCCCGGAGTATTTGCCGCAAGGATGAACAAGGGGGCCGCAATGGCGACCATCGATGGGCTGCCACCGCTGCGCGAAGTGATCCAGACGCATGATCTGGTGGCAAAGAAGCAGTTGGGGCAGAACTTTCTGCTCGATCTGAACCTCACGGCCAAGATCGCGCGTCTGGCGGGGGATCTGTCGGGCTGCGATGTGCTCGAGGTTGGGCCCGGCCCCGGCGGGCTGACCCGCGGGCTGCTGGCCGAAGGCGCGCGGCGGGTGCTTGCGGTCGAGAAAGACCCCCGCTGCCTGCCCGCTTTGGCCGAGATTTCAGCGGCCTATCCGGGGCGGCTTCAGGTCATCAACGGCGACGCGCTCGAGGTGGATGTGCTGTCGCACCTGACCGCGCCGATCCGCGTGGTGGCGAACCTGCCCTATAACGTGGGTACCGAATTGCTGATCCGCTGGCTGACACCCGCACAATGGCCGCCCTTTTGGGACAGCCTGACGCTGATGTTCCAGAAAGAGGTGGCCGAGCGGATCGTGGCCAAACCGCGCAGCGACCATTACGGGCGTCTGGCGCTGCTGGCGCAATGGCGCTGCGATGCGAAGATCGTCATGCATCTGCCGCCCGAAGCCTTTACCCCGGCCCCCAAGGTGCATTCGGCGGTGGTGCATCTGACGCGTCTGACCGAGCCGCGCTTTCCGGCGGACGGGGCGGTTCTGGGGCGGATCACGGCAATGGCCTTCAACCAGCGCCGCAAGATGCTGCGCTCCTCGCTCAAGGGGATGGGGGCGGGGATCGAGGACAAGCTGGTCGCGGCGGGGATCGAGCCCACGGCGCGGGCCGAGGAAATCCCGCTCGAACGGTTCTGCGCCCTTGCCCGGCTGGTGGCAGCGGGCTGACAGGCAAAAGGCCGGACCTTCGGGTCCGGCCTTTGCGCTGCATGGTTAAGAAAGTCTTACTCGGCCGCTTCCTGCGACCCGCCGCCGTTGCCGTCGTCGGTCGGCTTTTCGGCCTTGGGCTTGCGCGGGGCGCGGGTCTTTTTGGGCGCGGCCTCGGCTGCGGGAGCGTCCAAGGCGGGCAGCACCGGCTGCGTCACAGGTGCTTCGGCCACGGGTTCGGCCTTGGGCTGGGTGTCACGCGGACGGTCTTCGCGGTTCTGGTCGCGCGGGCGTTCTTCACGCGGGCGGTCGTCACGGGGGCGGTCGTCACGGGGGCGATCATCGCGCGGACGCTCTTCACGGGGGCGATCGTCGCGGGGACGGTCACGGTTCTGGTCGCGCGGGCGGTCTTCGCGGTTCTGGCGCGGCTGACCGTTATCGGTTTGTTGCGGATTGTTCGCATTTTGCGACGCATCACGCGGGCGATCATCGCGGCGGCGGAATTCGCCACGGTCGCGGCGTTCGCCGCCCTGCCGTTCGCCGCCCTGTTGCGCGCGGTCACCCTGCGGGCGATCATTCTGGCGGTCGTCGCGGCGCGGCTGGTAGGGGCGCGCCTCGGGGGTTTCGACGAGATTGGCGTCGCCATCGGCCGGATAATCGGCGGCGGGGCGATCATCGTCGCTGCGGTCGTCGCGGTATTCGGGGCGATAGTCGCGGTCGTTGCGGTCGCGCCACGTGTCGCGGTTGCCGCCGTTTCCATTGCCGCCGTTGCCGCCGTTGTTGTTGTAACCCTGTCCGCCGCCCTGCTGGCCCTGTTGGCCCTGCTGGCGCTGACGCTCTTCCTGTTCGGCGGCCATTTCACGCTGCGCCTCGCCCAGAAGGCGGGTGTAATGCTCGGCGTGTTGCAGGAAGTTCTCGGCCGCGACGCGGTCGTTCGACAATTGCGCATCACGGGCGAGAAGCTGATACTTCTCGATGATCTGCTGCGGCGTACCGCGCACCTTGCCTTCGGGGCCGGAGCTTTCGAAGACGCGGTTGATGATGTTGCCGAGGGTGCGCGGGCGGTTCGCCTTGGAACGCGAGCGGGACTTGGAAGATCTCATCTTGTCCTTTGGTCCAGATGACCTGGCTTTCTGCGAACGCCATTGACGATGGCCCTATGGACCGTGGCGTTACGAGCATGTCTGGCATAATCCGCAAGGGGGAGCCTTCGCCCTGCCCCGTCACGTGGTTTGAGTAAGCATTGCTGCGCGCCGATGACAAGGGGAAAGTTGGACTTCGGCCATCCTGCGCTGCAATTCGTCGCGGGAAAAACCGTGCTGTGGCCGAATTCCCGCAGGGTCAGACGGTGCCGCAGCCGGAATCGTCCTGCGGCTTGCGCGCGCTTACCACGCGGTCGCGCCCGTCGAGATCGGGCAAGATGCGAATGCCGGTCAGACCCTGTGCGGAGAAGAGGGCCGCGACGGCCTTGCCCTGGGTCGGCCCGATCTCGACCAGCAGGCGCCCGCCGGGCATCAGACGGGCGGGCGCCCCCCTTGCGATGGCGCGATAGGCATCAAGCCCGTCGCCCCCCGGTGTCAGGGCGCGGCGGGGTTCGCGCTGCACCTCGGGCGAGAGGGCGGGCATCTCGGCCTCGGCGATATAGGGCGGGTTCGAGACGATCAGATCGAAGCGGCCCTGCACCGCGGCGAACCAGTCGGAAAGCTGGAAGCGGGCGCGCGTGCCAAGGTTCAGGCGGGTGGCGTTGTCTTGCGCCACGGCAAGCGTCGGGGCGTGGATGTCGGTTCCCGTGCCCGTCGCCATCGGCATTCCGGCAAGGCAGGAGAGCAGCACGCAACCCGTGCCTGTGCCAAGATCGAGCAGTTTCAGGAAAGGTTCGGCCAGAGCCGCCTGAACGAGGATTTCGGTTTCCGGGCGCGGGTCGAGCGTGTCGGCTGTCACGCGGAAGGTCCGGCCCCAGAACAGGCGCGTGCCCGTGATGTGGCTTACGGGTTCGCGGGCGGCGCGGCGGTCGATCGCGGCCTCGAACGCGGCAAGCGCATCGGGTGGCAGCGGGTCGGCAAGGTGCAGGGTCAGGCGGTCGGGCGCAAGGCCTGCGGCATGGGCCAGAAGGGCGCGGGCATCGCGCGGGGCATCGGGCACACCCGCGGCCACAAGGCGCGGCAGGGCGGCACGCAATGCCTCGTTTCCGGTCATGCGCCTTCCATCTCGGCCAGTTTTTCGGCCTGGTCATGGGCGACCAGCGCGTTCACCACGGCGTCGAGATCGCCCTGCATCACCTGCCCCAGCGAATAAAGGGTCAGGTTGATGCGATGGTCGGTCAGGCGCCCTTGGGGGAAGTTGTAGGTGCGGATGCGTTCCGACCGGTCGCCGCTGCCGACCTGCGACTTGCGCTCGGCGGCGCGGTCGTTGGCCTGCCGATCGCGCTCCATCTCGAACAGACGGGCGCGCAGCACCTGCATGGCGATGGCGCGGTTCTGGTGCTGCGACTTTTCCGACGAGGTGACGATAATCCCCGTGGGGATATGGGTGATGCGCACCGCCGAGTCGGTGGTGTTGACGTGCTGTCCCCCTGCCCCGCTGGAGCGCATGGTGTCGATGCGGATATCCGAAGCGGGGATGTCGATGTCGACCTCTTCGGCCTCGGGCAAGACGGCGACGGTGGCCGCCGAGGTGTGGACGCGGCCCTGCGCCTCGGTTTCCGGCACGCGCTGGACGCGGTGGACGCCGGATTCGAACTTCAGCTTGGCAAAGACGCCCTCGCCCTGCACATGGGCGGTAACTTCCTTGATCCCGCCCAGTTCGGAAAATTGCTGTTCGAGGATTTCGAAGCGCCAGCCCTGCTTTTCGGCGTAGCGCTGATACATGCGAAGCAGATCGCCTGCGAAAAGTGCGGCCTCGTCCCCGCCGGTGCCGGGACGGATTTCGAGGATCGCGGGGCGGGCGTCGGCGGCATCCTTGGGCATGAGCGCCACGCGGAGGCTTTGTTCCAGTTCGGGGATCAGCGCCTTGAGACGCGGGATTTCATCTTCGGCCAAAGCCTTCATTTCCGGATCGGACAGCAGGGCCTGCGCCTCGGCCAGATCGTCGAGCGCACGGCGATAGGCGGCGATCTCTTCGGCGACGGGCTTGAGGTTGCTGTATTCGCGGCTGACTTCGGCGATTTCGGCGGGGGGCGCGCCAGCGGACAGGCGCGCTTCGAGATATTCGAAGCGCTGCGTGATCTGGGCGAGTTTGTCGAGCGGAACCATGCGGCGGGTGTGGCGCGGGAAAGACGGGCGGTCAAGTGGGCAACGCGGCCCCTATTCGGCGGTAAGCCTTGCGAACCAGACCGAAAGCCGGCCTGCGTTGACGCCCATGTCATCGCCGCCAAAGCGCAGGCGGGCAAAAATGTCGATCCGCGTGCCGGTGCAGGTTTGCGAAACCTGGACGGTCGTGTAGTCGGGAAAGCCCCACAGGCGGCTGCGGGTGATCCATGTGATGCGGCCTTCCTCGGGCGATCCCGCAAGGCGGGTGGTGCGCGGCGTGGCAAGGACGATGCCCTCGAGCTGGCGCAGCAGGACGGTCGGGTCCTCGGCGATCAGGCAACTGACCGAGGCGCTGCCCCGCGCGGGACGCACCATGCAGTCATCGGGTGCATCCATCGGCAGCGATATGTTCCAGCGCGCGGGGTCCGAGGGCGCAAGACGGACATAGATGGCAAAGGCCGCGACTAGCCCCAGCCCCCCGAGCAAGATCATCGTGACCATGCGTGCCCCCCTGCGCCCCGCCGCTGTCATCTTTGCGTCCGCGCCCAGTGATAGAGGCAGATCAACTCATAGGCGACATGCGCCCCCGCGACGGCGGTGATGCCGGTCGGATCATAGGGTGGCGAGACTTCGACCACATCGCCGCCGACAAGGTTGATGCCGGCAAGATCGCGCAGGCAGGCCGCCGCCTGCCACGAGGCAAGCCCGCCCCAGACCGGCGTTCCCGTGCCCGGCGCGAAGGCGGGGTCGAGCGCGTCGATGTCGAAGGTCAGGTAGGTCGGCGCATCGCCCACGATGTCCTTGGCCATGGCCACCACCTGCGCCGCGCCCTTCTCGTGGACCTCGCGGGCGGTGATGACGTTGAAGCCAAGGTAATCCTCGGTCGTGGTGCGGATGCCGATCTGGACCGAGCGGGCCGGATCGACAAGGCCGGTCTTGACCGCCTTGTACATGAAGGTGCCGTGATCGATGCGCGACATGTCGTCATCGACCCAGAGGTCGGAATGGGCGTCGAAATGGATCACCGACAGCGGGCCGAACTTGGCCGCATAGGCGCGCAGGATCGGCAGGGTGATGAAATGGTCGCCGCCAAGCGTGATCGTCCCCGCCCCCGCTTTCAGGATGCCCGCGATATGCGCCGTCAGCGCGGCGGGGAAATCGGCGGTCTTGGCATAGTCGAAGGCGACATCGCCGTAATCGACGATATCCATATCTTCCAAGGGGTTGGTCGGCCAGCCATGCGGCGGGTCATAGGGCTGGAGGGTCGATACCTCGCGGATCGCGCGGGGGCCGAAGCGGGTGCCGGTGCGATGGGTGACGGCCTGGTCGAACGGAACGCCCGTGATGGCGAGATCGACGCCCGTCAGGTCCTTGCTGTAGCGGCGGCGCAAGAAGGATGTGGCCCCGCCAAAGGCGTTCTCGAACGACAGGCCACGGTTGGAGCTGCGGGTGAAAGCGGTATCGACTTCGGTCTTGGCGTCTTCGAGTGCCATGTTGGGAATCCGTAACGGTCGGGCGGAGTCGTTCATGTCCGAGACACCGCGGATCGGTCGGGGCGACTGGAACAGGCCGCCAGACGGGAGTCAAGCGGGGGGCGTGGGGAAGGAGGCGGCAATGCACAGCTGATGCACGCCTGCGCGCGGCTGTCTTGGGGATTCGTTAGCCCCCCCGCCGCCTGCCGCCTGTCGGTCCGCCCCGCATCCCCCGCCCCCCCCCCCGCGACACGAAAGGGCGGGCCGCATTTTCGGCACATGCTTTGGCAGGGTGCAGATGTCGTCGGGGGGCCAGCCCCCCGGCTCGCAGGGCGAGCCGCCCCCCGGAGTATTTTGGCAAAGGTGAAACGCAATGGGAAACGCCAGCTTCCTCTTGCCCCAAATATCCTCGGGGGGAGGCGCGGCACGCGCCGTGGGGGGCAGACAGCCCCCCGGCGACGGTTGTCGCAGCCCTGCCCTTTTTCGTCTTTCAGACCAGCGGTTGCGCCCGTTCGACCAGACGGGCGAAGAAGCTGGCACCGATGGGGGCGGCCTCGTCGTTGAAGTCATAGGCGGGGTGGTGCAGCCCTGCGCCCGGTCCGGTGCCAAGGAAGAGATAGGCGCCGGGGCGGGCTTCGAGCATGTAGGAGAAATCCTCGCTGCCCATCTCGCGGTTGGCATCGGCCTGGACGGCATCGGCGCCTGCGACCTCGGCGGCAACCTCGGCGGCGAAACGGGTTTCGGCGGGATGGTTGACGGTTGCGGGATAGCCCCAGTCGTAATGGACATCGGCCTTGACGTTATAGGCCAGCGCATGGCCCTCGACGATTTCGTAGAAGCGGCGCTTCAGCAAGGCGCGCACGCCCGGGTCGAAGGCGCGGATCGTGGCCTGGAACATCGCGGTTTCCGGGACGATGTTCGATGCGGTTCCGGTGTGGATTTGCGTGACAGAAATCACCGCCTCGTCCAGCGCGTAGACGTTGCGGGGAATGATGGTCTGGATTGCCCCGACCATGCCCACGACGGCGACCACGGGGTCGATGCATTCATGCGGTGTCGCCCCGTGCCCGCCCTTGCCCGTCAGGGTGACGGTGGCGGTATCGACCGAGGCCATCAGCGGGCCGGGGGTGGTGTGGAAATGGCCGAAGGGCACGTTGGGCGCATTGTGGATGCCGTAGACCTGCGACACGCCGAACCGGTCCATCGCCCCCTCTTGCACCATGACCTGACCGCCGCCGCCATCTTCTTCGGCGGGCTGGAAGATCAGCGCGACGCGGCCTGCGAAGCGGCGCGTCTCGCACAGGTATTTGGCAGCCCCGAGCAGCATGGTGACATGGCCGTCATGGCCGCAGGCATGCATCTTGCCCGGAACGGTCGAGGCGTATTCCGCCCCCGTGATCTCGGCGATGGGCAGGGCATCCATATCGGCGCGCAGGCCGATGGTGGGGCCCTCGCCCTGCCCGTTGATCAGGGCCACGATTCCGGTTCTGGCGATGCCCTCGTGGATCTCGTCCACCCCCATCTCGCGCAGGCGCTCTGCGATGAAGGCGGCAGTGTTGTGGCAATCGAACCCCAGTTCGGGATTGCGGTGGAGGTGCTGACGCCAACCCTTCATTTCGCCGGAATAGGCTGCGATACGGTTCAGGACAGGCATGGGGGGCTTCCTTTCGGGACGCTGTTCGGTGTTTGATCAAATCCGAAAACCACGGAGGCTGCAATGCCCGCACCCGACAGCGCATCGGAAATGAGCGACAGACTGGTCCGCGACCCCGAGGGCGGGATGGCGCGGCTGCGCGAGATCATGCGCCGCCTGCGCGACCCGGTGGCCGGATGCCCCTGGGACATCGCGCAGGATTTCGACACGATCGCCCCCTATACGCTGGAAGAGGCGCATGAGGTGGCCGATGCCATCACGCGCAGGGCCTGGGACGAATTGCCCGGAGAGCTGGGCGATCTGCTGTTGCAGGTGGTCTATCACGCGCAGATGGCCGAGGAGGCGGGGCTGTTCGGGTTCGACGATGTGGCGCGGGCGATTTCCGGCAAGATGCTGGCACGGCATCCGCATGTGTTCGGAGATGAAAGCCGCGACAAGAGCCCTGAACAGCAGACCGCCGACTGGGAGCGGATCAAGGCCGCCGAGCGCGGCGCGAAAGACGGGGCGCGGGTGCTGGACGGGGTGGCGCTGGGCCTGCCTGCGCTGACGCGGGCGGTCAAGCTGCAAAAGCGGGCGGCGCGGGTCGGGTTCGACTGGCCCTCGACCGACGAGGTGGTGGCCAAGATCGCGGAAGAGGCGGCCGAACTGGTCGAAGCCCGCGACAGCCTGACCGAAGCCGAGGTCGAGGAAGAATTCGGTGACCTGCTGTTCGTCATGGCCAACCTTGCGCGGCATCTGAAGGTGGACCCCGAGGCGGCATTGCGCGCGGCGAATGCCAAGTTCACCCGCCGCTTCGGCCGGATCGAGGATTGGCTGGCCGAGGCGGGCAAGACCCCCGAGCAAAGCGACCTTGCCGAGATGGACGCGCTGTGGAACCGCGCCAAGGCCGAGGAAAAGGCGGCCAAGGCGCGCGCTGGGCGCGGGTGACGGGACGGGCGTTACAGGCAGGGTCGGCAGGCAAGATCGCGCGGCCGTGATACCTGATTTTTTCACTCAACTATTGACCAAAGTAAAATAGTCAGGTTTATGGGGCGCATCGACGAACCCTCATGGAGCGCCCCCATGCGCCTGCATCTTTCGCTAGCCGCCCTTACCCTTGCCAGCGCGGCCCTGCCCGCCTTTGCCGATCAGGTGAACATCTATTCGCACCGCCAGCCCGAGCTGATCCAGCCGCTGCTCGACGCCTTTACCGCCGAGACCGGGATCACCACCAACGTGGCCTTCGTCGACAAGGGCATGGCCGAGCGGCTGGTGGCCGAGGGCGCGCGCTCGCCTGCCGATCTGGTGTTGACGGTCGATATCGCGCGGCTGAAGCAGATCGTCGATGCCGGCGTGATCCAGCCGGTGACCGACCCCGTGCTTGACGCCAATATCCCCGAGACGCTGCGCGACAAGGACGGGATGTGGTTCGGCCTGACCACGCGGGCGCGGATCGTCTATGCCAGCAAGGACCGCATCAAACCCGGCGAGATCACCACCTACGAGGATCTGGCCGACCCCAAGTGGAAGGGGCGCATCTGCATCCGGTCGGGGACCAATGACTACAACATCGCGCTGCTGGGGGCGATGATCGTCCACCACGGCGAGGATTACGCAAAGACCTGGGCCGAGGGGGTGAAAGCCAACCTTGCCAAGAAGCCGAACGGCGGCGACCGCGACCAGATCAAGGCCATCGCGGCCGGAGAATGCGACATCGCGCTGGGCAACACCTATTACATGGGCCAGATGCTGAGCGACCCCGAGACCAAGCCCACCGCCGACATGGTGCGCATCGACTTTCCGGTGTTCGAGAATGGCGGCTCGCACCTGAACATCTCGGGGGTTGCGCTGACCAAATCGGCCCCGAACAAGGAGGCGGCGCTGAAGCTGATGGAATGGCTTTCCTCGGACGAGGCGCAGCGCATCTATGCCGAGAAGAACCACGAATTCCCGGTGAAGGATGGCGTGCCGCGGTCGGAGCTGGTGAAAAGCTGGGGCGAGTTCACGCCCGACACCGTATCGCTGACCGATGTGGCGGCGGCACGGCCCGCTGCGCTGAAGATCATGGAAGAGATCGATTTCGACAACTGACACGGCATCTCATGCCAGTCAAAGGGGGGCCGTGGCCCCCCTTTCCCCTTTGCAGCGCAGGGCGCGCGCGCTTTACGCAGCGGGAACTGCCGTTAAAAATTTGTCCATCTGGACAAGAACGCCCCCTTGGGCTTTTCTGCGCCCGAACGACCAACCGAGGACCGCATGACCCATTCGCCGCGCAAGATCATCATCGACACCGATCCGGGGCAGGATGATGCCGTGGCGATCCTTCTGGCGCTGGCCTCGCCCGAGGATGTCGAGGTGCTGGGCATCACCGCCGTCGCGGGCAACGTGCCCCTGCCGCTGACGCAGAAGAACGCGCGGATCATCTGCGAACTGGCGGGCAAGCCCGCGACGCGGGTCTTTGCCGGATGCGACGCGCCCTTGAAGCGCAAGCTGGTGACGGCGGAACATGTGCATGGCAAGACCGGCCTCGACGGGCCGCAGATGGCCGATCCGGTGATGCCGTTGCAGCCGGAACATGCCGTCGATTTCATCATCGAAACCCTGCGGCGCGAGCCTGCGCATACGGTCACGCTTTGCCCGCTCGGCCCGCTGACCAACATCGCCACGGCCTTTGCCAAGGCGCCCGACATCGTGGCGCGCGTGCAGCAGATCGTGCTGATGGGCGGCGCCTATTTCGAGGTGGGCAACATCACGCCCGCGGCCGAATTCAACATTTACGTCGATCCGGAAGCCGCTGAAATCGTGTTCAAATCCGGCATTTCGCTTGTCGTCATGCCGCTTGATGTGACGCACAAGGCCCTGACCAACCGCGCGCGGGTCGAGGCGTTCCGCGCCATCGGCAACGAGGCGGGCCGGATGGTCGCGGAATGGACCGATTTCTTCGAGCGCTTCGACATGCAGAAATACGGCAGCGAAGGCGCGCCGCTGCATGATCCTTGCGTGATCGCCTATCTGATCCGGCCCGGGCTGTTCACCGGGCGGCATATCAATGTCGAGATCGAAACCCGGTCGGAGCTGACGCTGGGCATGACCGTGGCGGATTGGTGGGGGGTGACCAAGCGCCCCGCCAACGCGCTGTTCATGGGCGGGGTCGATGCGGCGGGGTTCTACGGGCTACTGACCGAACGTCTGGCGCGGCTTTAGGCTTTAGGCTTTCGGCATCAGGCTTCGGGCAGGACCACGGTAAAGACCGATCCCTTGCCCTTTTCGCTTTCGATCCGCATCCGCCCGCGATGGCGGTTCACTATGTGCTTGACGATGGCAAGGCCCAGACCCGTGCCGCCTTTTTCGCGGCTGCGGTGCCCGTCGACACGGTAGAAGCGCTCGGTCAGGCGCGGCAGGTGCTGGCTTTCGATGCCTTCGCCCGTGTCGATCACGTCGATCCGCAGGCCCGGACCACGGGGCAAAGCCTCGCGCGACAGGCGGATGGTCACCTTGCCGCCCGCGCCACCGTATTTCACCGCGTTCTCGATCAGGTTGGTCAGCACCTGCGTGATCTGGTCGGCATCGCCCGGAACCGGAAGCGGGCCGTCCAGACCCGTCGTCGTCAGGGTGACGTTCTGCGCCTCGGCCAGGGGGCGCAGCAGGGCGAGGGCCGAGGCCAGCAGCGCCGCGATATCGACACGGTCGGTAGGGCGCACACGCTCTTCGGATTCGACGCGGCTGAGGTGGAGAAGGTCGCGGATCAGACGGTTCATCCGCTCGGCCTCGCGCTCCATGATGGCAAGGAAGCGGTCGCGGGCGGCGGCATCGTCCCGCGCCGCGCCGCGCAGGGTTTCGATGAACCCCAGAAGCGCCGTCAGGGGGGTGCGCAGCTCGTGGCTGACATTGGCCACGAAATCGCGGCGCATCTGGCCCATCTGCTCGGCCTCGGTCACATCCTCGAAGGTCAGGGCGGCCGCACCCGGCCCTGCCACCGGCGAGACGGTGACGCGATAGGCCACATCCTGCGACGGTCCGGGAATGACATGGCGCGCCTGCCCGCCGCGCCCTTCGGTCAGGGCTGCGGCGATGGCCGATTGCAGCGCGGGCTGGCGCAGGGTCAGCAGATGGTGCCGCCCCTCGATCCCCGCGCCGAACAGCGTGGTGGCGGCAGGGTTGGCGGCAAGGATGCGTTCATCCTGCCCGATCACGATCATCGGCAAGGGCACGGCATCGGCCATGGCACGTATCGTCAGGCTGTCCATTCCCCGCCCCTTCGCGTTCGATCTGTGCCCTCATTACCATGACTGCAAGGCTTGGCCAGTGCAGGCTTGGCAAGGCGGTTCTGATGCGGTACCGCACGAAACCGGGTGGGGCCCTTGTCGTTTGTGCTGTGGACGGATCGGGATGAGTGACGGAACGGAACAGGCGGCGGCACCGACGCTGCTGATCGGCGAGGCGCCCGGCCCCGAAGGGGCGCTGCGCATCGCTTTCGCAGCCCTCGATTCGGGGCTTCTGGCGCGTGTGGGACCGGCGCGCGTGATCTGCCGCCTTTTCGCGCCGGAGGCCGATGCGATGGCCGTGGCCGAAACGCTGGCGGCCCTGGGCTGGGCGGGCCGCCTGACGGTCGTCGCCCCCGGCTTGCCGAATCGCGCCATGGTGCAGCGCGAATTGCAGGCCAGCGCGGGCCGCGTGAAGATCGAGGTCGTGCCCGCCTTGCAGGGCTGATCAGGCCTGCGGGTTGTCGCGGCGGTAGATCCAGTCGTGGTCGGGATCGTTCTGGAAGCGCCAGTTGCGGCGCGGACCGGCCATGACGTTCAGATAGTAGAGCTCATAGCCATAGGGCGCACCGCAGGGGTGATGGCCCTTTGGCACCAGCGTGACATCGTGGTTCTTGACCGACATGGTTTCGTCAAGCGCGCCGTCCTCGGTGTAGACGCGCTGGATGGCGAAACCCTGTGCGGGGTTCGTGCGCATGTAATAGGTCTCTTCCAGATAGGTCATGCGGGGGAAATCGTCCTCGTCATGGCGGTGGCTGGGGTAGCTCGACCAGTTGCCCTGCGGGGTAAAGACCTCGGTCACGAGCAGGCTGTCGGCCACGTCGAGCGCCTCCATCGCGATGTTGTTGATGAAGCGGGTGTTCGCCCCCGTGCCGCGCTGGGTCAGGGTGATGCCTTCGGGACCAAGGCGGCGGACGGGGTGGTTGCCCTTGCCCGGTGCGGTGCAGATGGCAAGGGTGCAATCGGTGGTGGCAACGGCCGACCAGTCGGACCCGTCCGGAACATAAAGGCAATGCGGCGGGGTCTTTTCAAAGACATCCATCCGCTCGCCCATCTCGCCCATGTCCTGCCCGCCTGCGGTGATGCGGGCCTTGCCCTCGACAAGGACAAGGATGGCTTCGCGCTCCCCCGTGGCCTCGGCCGCCGATTGGCCGGCCGTCAGGCGGTAGAGGCCGAAGCCGACATAGCCCCAGCCCGCATTGGCGGGGGTGATGTCATGCACCTTGCCGTTGGTGCCTCGCGGTTTTCGCAGCAGGTCGGCCATGCACGTCCCTTTCATCCTTGCGGAAATACTCCACGGGGGTGCGGGGGTGTGAAACCCCCGCTCCTGCAAGTTCAGATCAGCCCGACCTCTTTGGACAGGCGCTTCAGCGTCGCAAGGCCGAGCGTCTGGTAAAGCAGCGGGTTGCGGACCCCGGGGTCCTGTTCGGCCTCGATCACGATCCAGCCGTCATAGCGGGTGTCGGCAAGGATTTGCAGCAGCGGTTTGAAATCCACCCCGCCCTCCTGGTCGCCCGGAACGGTGAAGGCACCGCCGACGACCCCCTTGAGGAAGGACCAGCCCTCTTTGCGGACCTTGTCCACAATCGCGGGGCGGACGTTCTTGGCGTGGAAATGGCGCACGCGGGCGGCATGTTTCTTCAGCACGGCCACGGGGTCGCCGCCGCCAAAGGTGCAATGGCCCGCGTCGAAGAGCAGATGCGTATGCGGGCCGGTCGCGGCCATCAGCGCGTCGATCTCGGCGGGGGATTCGACGATGGTGCCCATGTGGTGGTGGTAGACCAGCGTGACGCCCTGCCCTGCCAGATAGGCGGCAAAGGCTTCGAGCTTCGCGCCGAAGGCTGTCATCTCGTCCGCCGTCAGGCGCGGGCGGTCGTTCACCGCTTTGGCCGCGTCGCCGTGGATGGCGTTCGAGGTTTCGCAGACGATGCAGACCTTGCAGCCGTTGTGCTTCAGCTTGGCAAGATGCGGCTGGACGGCGGCGATCTCGTCCTCGACCGTGCGGATCAGGAGTTCGGTGGAATACCAGCCGGAGATGAAGGCAAGGCCGTATTCCGCGAGCAGCGCGCGCAGTGCCTCGGGCTCTTCCGGCCAGCGGTGGCCGTTCTCGATACCGTCGAAGCCGATCTGGCGACCCGCCTCGTCAAGGATGCGGGTGGTGGGGATGTCGGCGCCGATGGAACGGTCGTCATCATTCGCCCAGGCGATGGGGTTGGTTCCGAAAAGGATCATGTTCTTGTTTAGCCTTAGTCCGCAAGACGCTGTTTTTGTTTGGAGGATTCGTATTTGGCACGGGCCTCGTTCACCGCGGGCCGCACCGAGACTTCGGGCACGCCCACCTCCCACCATGTGCCGCCCGCGGCGGTCGAGGGCATGGGGTCGGTGTCGATCACGATGACCACGGGGATGGTGCTGGAACGGGCGGCATGCAGTTCCGCCTCGAGCGCGGCGATGCTGCCCGCCTTGACCGCCTTTGCCCCCATCGAGGCCGCATGCGCCACGAAGTCGATGGCCGAGGGGTTCACGTGGTAGCTGTCGTCCAGAAGGTTGTTAAAGGGCGCGCCGCCGGTGTGCTTTTGCAGCCGGTTGATGCAGCCGTAACCACGGTTGTCGGTCAGCACCACGGTAAAGGGCACGCCCATCATCACGGCGGTCGCAAGTTCCGAGTTCGCCATCATGTAGGACCCGTCGCCCACCATGCAGACGACGTCGGCCTTGGGGCGGGCCATCTTGATGCCAAGCGCGCCCGCAACCTCGTATCCCATGCAGGAAAAGCCGTATTCCATGTGGTAGCCGCCCTGCGGGGCATCCCAGATCTTGTGCAACTCGCCCGGCATGGTGCCTGCGGCCCCCATGACCACGGTTTCGGGGGTGGCGGCGCGCTGCACGGCCCCCACCACCTGCATGTCGGTGGGCAGGGTGTTGCCTGCGGCGGGGGCGGCCTTGACCGCGGCCTTGGCCTGCGCCCAGTCGGCTTTCAGCGCGGCGTCGGGGGCGGCGTATCTGTGGGATTTCAGCGCCGCACCAAGGGCTTGCAGCGCGACCTTTGCATCGGACACAAGGCTGATCGCGCCGTGTTTGGCGGCATCATAGGCTTGGACGTTGATCGACAGGATCTTCCGGTTCGGGTGTTTGAACAGCGACCACGAGCCGGTGGTGAAATCCTGGAACCGCGTGCCGAGGCCGATGACCAGATCGGCCTTCTCGCAGACGATATTGGCCGAGGATGCCCCCGTGACGCCCACGGGGCCGAAATTCATCTGGTGGTCATGGGCCAGCGCCGATTTGCCGGCCTGGGTTTCCACGACCGGAATGCCGTGGGTTTCGGCAAAGGCCGCAAGGGCGGCTTCGGCTTCGGAATAGATCACCCCGCCGCCTGCGACGATGACGGGGGCTTTCGCGGCTTTCAGCGCGGCGATTGCGGCGTCGAGTTCCACGGCATCGGGCTGCGGGCGGCGGATGTGCCAGACCTTGGGGGTGAAGAAGGCTTCGGGGTAGTCATAGGCTTCGGCCTGCACGTCCTGACAGAAGGCAAGCGTGACGGGGCCGCATTCGGCGGGGTCGGTCATCACCCGCAGGGCGCGGGGAAGCGCGGTCAGGATATGTTCGGGGCGCGAGATGCGGTCGAAATAGCGGCTGACGGGGCGGAAGCAGTCATTGGCGGAAACGGTGCCATCGGCGAAGGATTCGACCTGTTGCAGCACCGGATCGGGGGCGCGGTTGGCAAAGACATCGCCCGGAATCAGCAGGACCGGCAGGCGGTTGACATAGGCGAGGGCGGCGGCCGTCACCATGTTGGTCGCCCCCGGCCCGATCGAGGTGGTCACCGCCATCGCGCGTTTGCGCTTTTGCGCCTTGGCATAGGCGATGGCGGTATGGGCCATGGTCTGTTCGTTATGGCCGCGCCATGTGGGCAGCGTGTCGCGGATGCCGTGCAGCGCCTCGCCCAGACCAGCCACGTTGCCGTGGCCGAAGATGCCCCAGACGCCGTCGATGAAACGGTCGCCCTCGGGCGTCATCTGCACCGAAAGCCAGCGGACAAGGGCTTGGGCGGCGGTCAGGCGGATCGTTTTCATGCGGCGATGTCCTTGTTGGCGCGGGCGCTGTCCCAGATCCGGCACAGGCGGCTGTAGCGGTCGACCATCATGGCGATGGCGTCTTTTTCGGTCATGGTGCCGGCAAGCCAGCCACGGGCGGCATCGGCAAAGATGGTGCGGCCCACGGCGAAACCTTTGACCAGATCATGTTTCGCGGCGATGGCAAGCGAGGCGGAAAGCTCGGCTTCGGGCGCGTCGAGGCCAAGCACCACGATGCCGCGCGTGTGCGGATCGTTGCGGGTGATGGCGGCGCAGGCTTTCTCCCATGCGGCCGTGGTGGCGAAGGGTTCGAGCTTCCACCAATCGGGATAGACGCCAAGGTCATAAAACCTTTGTATGACCAAAGCCGAGGTGTCATCGTTCACGGGCGCGACCTTGGACGGGATGATTTCCAAGAGCATTTCCAGACGGTTGCGGCGGCAGGCGTGGAACAGGCGCAGAACCGTTTCCTCTTGCGCGGTCTTTACCTCGGCGCTGTCGTCGGGGTGGTAGAAGCACAGCACCTTGACCACATGTTCCAGCGGCCATTCCTGAAGGCCGCCGAAATCGGGGCCGAGTTCGGGTTCCAGCGACAGCGGGCGCGAGCCGGGCCATTCCACGGGGCGGCCGATCCACAGGCCGGTTCCGGCAGCGGCGTAAAGCGCATCGCGGCCAAGGCGGCTGTCGCACAGGATGCCGTGGCCCGGCTTGCCATCGGCCACGGTCAGGGCGGCTTTCAGGCACAACTCCTTGAAAGCGCCGATCTTGGCGGGGGTGGCACCCTCCATCGCCTCGAGCTGCATGCGGTGGTCGAAGGCAAAGACCCGCATGGTAGACCAGTCTTTATGGCGGTTGGTCGCCCAATGGACCTGTTCCAGTTCGCGGTCCTTGCGCAGCGCCTTGGTCACCACGCCACGGCCAAGGAAGAATTGCAGCTCCTCCCACGAGGGATAGGCCGGCGTGCAGCCGTGGCGCGACACGGCAAAAGCACCGCAGGCGTTGGCATATTTCAGCGCGGTGGGCCATGCCTCGCCATCGAGCCAGCCCTTGATGAGACCCGACATGAAGCCGTCGCCCGCGCCGAGGACGTTGAACACCTCGATCGGGAAGCCGGGTCCGGCCTCGCCTTGGTCAAGGCTGTCGGGGATGGCACCGATAAAGGCAGCGGCCCCCATCGGGCCGCGTTTGCACACCAGCGTGGCATCCGAAACGGCCCGCACGGCGCGCAGGGCTGCGATGGTGTCGGTGCTGCCGCCCGCGATGTGGAACTCTTCCTCGGTGCCGACGATCAGGTCGAACAGGTGCAGCGTCGCTTGCAGCTTGGCGGTGACGGCGGCGGATTCGATGAAACGGCTTTCGCCATCGCCATGCCCCGCCAGACCCCAGAGGTTGGGGCGGTAGTCGATGTCGAGTGCGGTTTGCGCCCCATGCTTGCGGGCGAGGTTCAGCGCCTTCATCACCGCCGCTTCGGTGCGGGCGTGCGACAGATGCGTTCCGGTGGCGACGACCGCGCGCGAGGATGCGATGAAGGCTTCGTCGATGTCGTCCTCGCACAGCGCCATGTCGGCGCAATTCTCGCGGTAGAAGATCAGCGGGAACTGGTGTTCGTCGCGGATGCCGAGAAGGACGAGCGCGGTGAGACGTTCCCTGTCGGTGATGACGCCGCGGGTATCGACGCCCTCTTTTGCCAGTTCCTCGCGGATGAAACGGCCCATATGCTCATCGCCGACGCGGGTGATGAGCGCCGATTTCAGGCCAAGGCGCGCGGTGCCTGCCGCCATGTTGGTGGGCGAGCCGCCGATGTATTTCTGGAAAGACCCCATATCCTCGAGCCGTCCGCCCACCTGCGCGCCATAGAGGTCGACCGAGGAGCGGCCGATGGTGATGACGTCGAGGGTTTTGGCAGAGTCGGTCATGAATATTCCCCATGTCGGCAGCGGCTGGCAGGAAGACTCAGGACCGCGTCACGTTTTGGAATATTTATTCCATTTCCGGCAACAGGGGAAGTGCTAATTTCAATCGCGGGCCGATCCGATGGCAACCGCCAGCGACAGCGCGAGCGCGATGGTGGCCGAAAGCGAGCGGAAGGCGCCGAAGTCCACCTCGGGCACGGTGATGATGGCATCGGCGGTGCGGGCCAGCGGGCTGGTGACGCGGTCGGTCAGGCCGACGACGGGCAAACCACGGTCGCGGGCGTCTTGCGCAAGGGTCAGGGTTTCTTCGGAATAGGGCGCGAAGGTGATGGCAAGCACCGCATCGCCCTGACGCAGCGCAAAACGGTGGTCAAGCTTGCCGACCCCGTCATGCAGCATTGCGGGAACCGACATCTTCTCGAAGACGTAGACCAGATAGGCGGCAACGGGGAAGGTCCGGCGGAAACCGACGACATGGATGGTTTCAGCCTTGGACAGAAGCTTGACCGCATCGGCCAAGGACGCCTCGTCCACCGTTTTCGCCAAAGCCTCGAGCGAGAGGCGACCGGCTTCGATGAATTCGGCCAGAAGTGCCGCAGGGCTGCCCGCGCCGCCCTCTTTGAGGTTGCGCAGGCGGGTGGTGTAGTCGGGCCAACCGGGGGCATAGGCCTCGCGGAAGAGCTTTTGCATTTCGGAAAAGCCGGAAAACCCCATGATCTGGCAAAAGCGCATCAGCGCCGAGGGCGGAACGTCGGCCCCCGAGGCAAGCTCGGCCACGGTCGAGACGGCGATGCGGTCGGAATGGGCGGCGATGAAATCGGCGCATTGCCGCAGGCGGCGCGGCAGGTCGGGCGTGACGGCGGCAAGGCGGTCGCGGAATTCGTCGACCGAGGCCGGAGCCTGCACATGCGGTTCAATCGTATCGTCGGACATGCGGCTACCCCTTGTTCGGGTGCAGGCTATCAAGATGGAACGAATATTCCAACTGATTTTGGAACATCACAGCGCGATCATTCCAGCGCGGAAGCGGCGGGCGTTTGCCTGATAGCCGAGCGCGGATTTCACCAGACGCGCCTGCGCCCCGGCGTCGAGCAGCCGCACCACCTTGGCCGGAGCGCCCATGACAAGCGCGCCATCGGGAATTTCCTTGCCTTCGGTCACCAGCGCCCCTGCCCCGATCAGGCAGCCTTTGCCGATAACCGCGCCGTTCAGCACGATGGCCCCCATGCCGATCAGCGACCCGTCACCGATGGTGCAGCCGTGCAGCATCGCCTTGTGGCCTATGGTGCAATTGGTGCCGATGGTCAGCGGATAGCCCATATCGGTGTGCAGCACGCAGTTTTCCTGCACGTTGGACCCCTGCCCCAGCGTGATCCTCTCGTTGTCGCCGCGCAGGGTGCTGCCGAACCAGACAGAGGCATCGGCCAGCAGCGTGACGCGCCCGATCAGGTTCGCATCGGGGGCGACCCATGCGCTGGCGTCGATCACGGGGGCGATGCCGTCGAGGGAATAGATCATCGGGCTGCGAACTCGGCATTCAGGCCGCGCACGAAATCCGACAGGCGGGGCTGGCGGTCGCGGCGCAGGCGTTCGGCGGTGAGGATGGTCTTCAGGCTCTCGAATGTGTCGCCAAGGTCTTCGTTCACCAGCACATAGTCGTATTCCGCCCAATGGCTGATCTCGTCGCGGCTTTTGGCCATGCGTCCGGCGATCACCTCGTCGCTGTCCTGCCCGCGGCTGCGCAGGCGGCGGTCGAGTTCGGCGATCGAGGGGGGAAGGACGAAGATCGACACGACATCGCGGCCAAGCGCGGAGTTGCGGATCTGCTGGCCGCCCTGCCAGTCGATGTCGAACACCGTGTCGCGGCCGTCGCGCATGTTCGCCTCGACCGGGCCTTTGGGGGTGCCGTAGAAATTGCCGAACACCTCGGCATGTTCCAGCATCTCGCCCGCGGCGACCATCGCCTCGAAATCCTCGCGCGAGCGGAAGAAGTAGTCGCGCCCGTCAGCTTCGCCCGGTCTTGGCTTGCGGGTGGTGGCCGATACCGAAAAGCGCATGGTGTCATCCCATGCCATCAGCATCTTGGTCAGTGTCGACTTGCCCGCGCCCGAGGGCGAGGACAGGATGAGCAGAAGGCCGCGCCGGTCTTGCGCCATGATCTTTCCCCCCTGCCTATTCCACGTTCTGAACCTGTTCGCGCATCTGATCTATGACGGTCTTGAGGTCAAGACCGATGCGGGTCAGCGCCGTGGACTGCGATTTGGAACACAGGGTGTTCGCCTCGCGCATGAATTCCTGCATCAGGAAATCGAATTTCCGGCCCACGGGGGCGGTGTCGGCCAGCAAAGCGCGGGCGGCGGCGACATGGGCGGTCAGGCGGTCGAGTTCCTCGGTCACGTCCTGTTTCACCGCGAGAAGTGCCAGTTCCTGCGCGATGCGGGTTTCGTCCATGCCCTCGGCCTGCGACAGCAGTTTTGCCAAGGCGTCGCGAAGCGCGGTTGCGGCAAGGTTGCGGCGGGCCTCGGCTTCGGTTTTCGCCTCGGCGTGCAGGGTTTCGATCCGGTCGAGCTGCGCCGCGATCACGGCGTTCAGCGCGGCCCCTTCGGCGGCACGCATGGCGGTGAAATCGGCCAGCAGCGCGGGCAGGTCCGACAGGATGGCCGCGCGCAGGGGGGCGGTATCCTCGTCGGCGGATGACGTGTCGAGCACCCCGCGCACGGCCAGAACATCGGCGGCGGTGGCCTGCGCCAGCGTGACGCCCGCCGTCATCGCCGCCTGCTCGATCTGGGCCAAGGCCCGCAGCACCTGCGACAATGCGGGCGGGTTGACGCGCAGCCCCTCGGCCCCTTCGGCCATGCCGTCGCGGGCGACCTTGAGCGAAAGCGAGACGTTGCCGCGACCGAGCGCCTTGGCGATCTCGCCGCGCAGGGCCAGTTCCAGCCCGTCGATCCATTCGGGCACGCGCAGGCGCAAATCGAGGCCCTTGCCATTGACCGAGCGGATGTCCCAGCTCCAGCTATGCCCTGCGCCCTGCCCTTTGGCGGCGGCGAAACCGGTCATCGAAATCGTCATGCGCTCTTCCCCTTTGCGGCGATGCGGCGGCACCCGTTTACCATTTG
This sequence comes from Paragemmobacter straminiformis, assembly GCF_014243445.1. Taxonomy (GTDB): domain Bacteria; phylum Pseudomonadota; class Alphaproteobacteria; order Rhodobacterales; family Rhodobacteraceae; genus Paragemmobacter; species Paragemmobacter straminiformis. The sequence goes on along the minus strand of NZ_JACLQD010000002.1, from coordinate 373,441 downwards.
TTTAGAATTTTTCCCGACTCGCCCAATGCGCGTCTATCCCTGTCCAAACGGATGGGGCGCTTATGGTCCCCCTGTTCCCGTCCGTAACAGAGGGGGAGTTGACCGACAACAGGCGGAACGGGCGAAGAGATGGGCGCGGAAAGATCGAACCTTGCAAGATTGCAGCGGGCACCTGCGACAGCCCCGATGGCGGCGGTGCTGCGCGCGCATTGGCAGCGGTTGCGCAAGGGCGAGGCCCTGCCCCGCCGCGACGAATTCGCGCCGCGCGAACTGGCCCCCGTGCTGTCGTCGATGTTCCTGATCGAGGGGACCGAACGCGGGGCGGCGCGCTTCCTGATCGCCGGGCGGGTGCTTTGCGCGCTTTACGGCATGGAATTGCGCGGCGCGCCGCTGGCCTTGCTGTTCGAACCCGCCGCGCGGGGCGAGATCGCGGGGATCGTCGCTGCGATGAGCGAGGATCCGGCGACGGTCGATCTGACGCTGCGGGCGGGGCAAAGCACGGGGCGGCCGGCGCTTCTGGCGCGGATGACCCTGCTCCCCCTCGCCAACCGTGCGGGAACGCGCGACCTTGCCATCGGCACGATGGAGGTTTCCACCCCCTTCATGGAAAGCGCGCCCCTGTGGCCGAACGGCGAATTCGGGCAGGCGCCGCGCCGCTTTGGCATCGAACGCTGCCTGCGCGGCCCGTTGCGGGCCGGAGGGGCCGATGCCCCCGAACCGCCGCCAAGGGGCGTTCCGCTGTTGCGCCTGGTGGAATGAGAAAAGGGCGGCCCCGAGGGACCGCCCTTTCCGTTTCGCCCCAAGGCTGTTCGCTTACAGCGCGACGCGGCGTTGCGTGTCACGCAGCGCGGTCAGCTCTTCGGCCACGAGGAAGGCAAGCTCGAGCGACTGCGAGGCGTTGAGGCGCGGGTCGCAAGCGGTGTGGTAGCGGTCGGACAGATCCTCGTCCGTCACGGCGCGCAGGCCGCCGGTGCATTCGGTCACGTCCTTGCCGGTCATCTCGAAATGCACGCCGCCGGGGATGGTGCCTTCGGCTTTGTGGATGGCGAAGAATTCGCGCACTTCGCGCAGGACCGAGTCGAAGGGACGGGTCTTGTAGCCCGAGGACGATTTGATCGTGTTGCCATGCATAGGGTCGCAGGACCAGACGACGTTGGCGCCTTCGGCCTGAACCGTCTTGATCAGACGCGGCAGATGGTCGCCCACCTTGCCCGCGCCGAAACGGGCGATCAGGGTCAGGCGGCCGGCTTCGTTCTGCGGGTTCAGTTTCGCCATCAGGACCTTGAGGTCCTCGGCCGTGGTCGAGGGGCCGCATTTCAGACCGATCGGGTTCAGCACGCCACGGCAGAATTCGACATGCGCGCCATCGGGCTGGCGGGTGCGGTCACCGATCCAGATCATATGGCCCGAACCCGCCACGTTCTGGCCGGTGATGCTGTCGACGCGGCAAAGCGCCTCTTCGTATTCGAGCAGCAAGGCTTCGTGGCTGGTGTAGAAATCGACCGCCGAAAGCGTATGGGCGGTGTCGGCATTGACCCCTGCGGCATTCATGAAGTCGAGCGCATCGGAAATGCGGTTCGACAGCTCGCGGTAGCGTTCGGCCTTGTCATGTTCGGCAAAGCCCAGCGTCCAGGCGTGGACGCGGTGGATATCGGCAAAACCGCCGGTCGAGAAGGCGCGCAGCAGGTTGAGCGAGGCGGCAGCCTGCGTATAGGCCTGCAACATGCGCTGCGGATCGGCGACGCGGGCTTCGGGGGTCGCCTCGAAGCCGTTGATGATGTCGCCCTTGTACGAGGGCATCTCGACGCCGTCGATCACCTCGGTCGGGGCCGAGCGCGGCTTGGCGAACTGCCCCGCCATGCGGCCGACCTTGATGACCGGCACCTTGGCGCCATAGGTCAGCACGACCGCCATTTGCAGCATGACGCGGAAGGTGTCGCGGATGTTGTCGGCCGAGAATTCCGCGAAGGATTCAGCGCAATCGCCGCCTTGCAGCAGGAAGGCTTTCCCCTCGGCGGCAAGGGCGAGCTGCTTTTTCAGCTTGCGCGCCTCACCGGCAAAGACCAGCGGCGGATATTTGGCAAGCTGCGCCTCGACGGCGTTGAGTGCTGCCTGATCCGGATAATCGGGCATCTGGATCCGCGGTTTCGCGCGCCAATCCGATTTGGTCCAGCCCTTGGTCATAGGTCTTCTCCGAGAGTTTGCGGTAACAGGCGCGGTATAAGGAAATGAACGGCATATGCAAAGGGTGAAACTGGCCTGATCGCGGCCGCCACAGCCCTTGCAGTCAAAATGATTTCCTGTTTGGCTGCGCCCAATAACGACACCCAAAGGTCGCAACATGTCCACCGCCCCGAAGAAAGCCCAAAATGTAGGCAAGGCCGTCGAGCCGCGCCGCTTTGTCTTTCTGCTGCTCGACCGTTTCACCATGCTTTCCTTTGCCAGCGCCATCGAGCCGTTGCGGATTGCCAACCGCGTGACGGGCCAGCCGCTCTACACCTGGAAACTGGCCGGCGAAGGCGGCGATTTCGCCACCTGCTCGAACGGGGCCGCCTTCAAGCTTGACATGGGGCTGGACGAGATCGAGCGCGAGGATACCGTGCTGGTCTGCGGCGGCATCGACGTGCAGCGTGCGACAAGCAAACCCGTGCTGAACTGGCTGCGGCGCGAGGCGCGGCGCGGGGTGACGATGGGGGGCCTTTGCACGGGGGCCTATGCGGTGGCCAAGGCCGGGCTGCTCGACGGCAAGAAAGCCACGATCCACTGGGAGAACCAGGACGGCTTCCTCGAGGAATTCGAGGATGTGAAGCTGACGAAATCGGTCTTCGTGATGGACGGCAACCGCTGGACCACGGCGGGGGGGACAAGCTCGCTCGACCTGATGCTGAAGGTGATCGCCGCCGATCATGGCGAGGATATCGCCAACACCGTGGCCGACCAGTTGATCTATTCCACCATCCGCACCGACCAGGACACGCAGCGCCTGTCGATCCCGACGCGGATCGGCGTGCGGCATCCGAAGCTGTCGCAGGTGATCCAGATGATGGAAGGCAACATCGAGGACCCGATGTCCCCCGCCGATCTGGCCGAGGAAGTGGGCATGTCCACGCGGCAACTGGAACGGCTGTTCCGCCGCTACCTGAACCGCAGCCCCAAACGCTATTACATGGAGCTGCGCCTGCAAAAGGCGCGCAACCTCTTGATGCAGACGGATATGAGCGTGATCAACGTGGCCCTCGCCTGCGGCTTCGCCAGCCCGTCGCATTTCTCGAAATGCTACCGCGCGCATTACAACACCACCCCCTACCGCGAACGCGGCACGCAAGGCGGCGGAACCGGGATCAGGCTGTCGATCTGACGCGGCCCCCCGCCCGAATCCCGCGCCCGAATCCCCCGCAGCGGGGCGCGGGCGGGACGACCGGACCCAACGGTCCTTTTCTTTTCATCGCGGGCACACTAGCTTGCCCGATCAGGACAACGATCCAGACAGGGAGACCACCATGAAGAAACTACTGCTTGCCACGGCCGCGACGGCGCTTTTCGCCGGTGCCGCTTCGGCGGATGACGTGAAACTGGGCATTCTGCTCGGCTTCACCGGCCCGCTCGAATCGACCGTGCCGGACATGGCGAAAGGCGCGGAATTCGCGGTCAAGGAAGTCAACGATTCGGGCAAGTTCGCGCTCGGCACCGTGACGACCGTCAACGGCGACACCACCTGCGTCGACGCGACTGCCGCGACCGCTGCGGCCGAACGCCTGATCACCTCGGAAGGCGTCAAGGGCATCGTCGGCGGCGACTGCTCGGGCGTGACCGGTGCGGTCCTGCAAAACGTCGCGCGCCCGAATGGCGTGGCGATGATCTCGCCCTCGGCCACCTCGCCGGCGCTGTCGACCGCCGAAGACGACGGCCTCTTCTTCCGCACCGCGCCCTCGGACGCGCGCCAGGGCGAAGTGATGGCGGATATCCTGACCGGAAAAGGCATCAAGTCGGTTGCGGTGACCTACACCAACAACGACTACGGCAAGGGTCTGGCCGACAGCTTCGGCGCAGCCTTCACCGCCAAGGGCGGCAGCGTGACCGTCTCGGCACCGCATGAAGACGGCAAGGCCGACTATTCGGCCGAAGTCGCGACGCTGGCCTCGGCCGGCGGCGAGATGCTGATCGTTGCGGGCTATGTCGACCAGGGCGGCAAGGGCATGATCCAGGCGGCACTCGACACCGGCGCGTTCTCGAGCTTCTACCTCGTCGACGGCATGTATGGCGAAAGCCTGATCGAGGCCATCGGCGCTCCGCTGAACGGTGCCATCGGCGCGGTTCCGGGCACGGATTCGCCCGGCGCGACCTCGTATGAAGCAGCGGCCAAAGCCGCCGGCTTCGACGGCTCGAACGCCTTCTCGAAAGAAAGCTACGACGCCGCGGCCCTGATCATGCTGTCGATGGCGGCCGCCAACTCGACCGATTCGAAGGTCTGGTCGACCAAGGTCATGGACCTTGCCAACGCTCCGGGCGAGCCGATCATGCCGGGCGAACTGGGCAAGGCGCTCGAACTGATCGCGGCCGGCACCGACATCGACTACGTCGGCGCCTCGTCGGTGGAACTGATCGGACCGGGTGAATCGGCCGGCAACTACCGCGAATACGAGATCAAGGACGGCAAGATCGAAACCGTCGGCTACCGTTGATCATCCGCACGGCTTGACGACACAAGACGGCCCGGGCATAGCCCCGGGCCGTTGCTTTAATAAAAAGCCACCGCAGGACGCCGCACAACCGGCGCGGGACGCGTGGCCTCAGGGGACCATTCGGGGGATAACGGATGATCGTTGTCGAGAATCTGCACCGGCATTTCGGCGGGTTCCACGCCGTTGACGGGGCTTCGCTTGTGATCGAGACGGGGTCGATCACGGGTTTGATCGGACCGAACGGCGCGGGCAAGACCACGCTGTTCAACGTGATCGCAGGACGACTGCCGCCGACATCGGGCCGCGTCGTCATGGATGGCGAGGATATCACCGGCCTGCCGCCGCACGAACTGTTCGGCAAGGGCCTGCTGCGCACCTTCCAGATCGCGCATGAATTCGGCTCTATGACCGTGCGCGAGAACCTGATGATGGTGCCGCCGCGGCAAAAGGGCGAAAGCCTGATCAACGCATGGTTCAACCGCAGCGCCGTCGCAGCCGAGGAAAAGGCCCTGCGCGCGAAGGCCGACGAGGTGCTGGACTTCCTGACCATCAGCCACCTGGCCGACCAGAAGGCGAGCCAGATTTCCGGCGGACAGAAGAAACTGCTGGAACTGGGGCGCACCATGATGGTCGACGCCAAGATCGTCTTTCTCGACGAGGTCGGCGCCGGCGTGAACCGCACCCTGCTGAACACCATCGGCGATGCCATCGTGCGCCTGAACAAGGAGCGCGGCTACACCTTTTGCGTCATCGAGCATGACATGGATTTCATCGCGCGGCTTTGCAACCCGGTGATCTGCATGGCCGAGGGCAAGGTTCTTGCCCAGGGCACCGTCGACGAGGTGAAGAACGACGAGCGCGTGATCGAAGCCTATCTCGGCACCGGCCTGAAGAACAAAGTCAAAGGGGAGGCCGCCCATGCCTGACCAACTGCGGCTGAACGAAGAATTTTCGTACGAAAATTCTTCGGACCGGGAAAAATCTTCGGAGGAAGATTTTTCGGCAACGGAGGGGGCGCGTCATGGCTGAACCCTTCCTGATCGGAGAAGCGATGACCGGCGGCTATGGCGCGGCCGACATCCTGCACGGCTGCACCATCGCCGTCGAAAAGGGCGAGATCGCCGTGATCGTCGGCCCGAACGGGGCGGGCAAATCCACCGCGATGAAGGCCGTTTTCGGCATGCTCAACCTGCGTCAGGGCCATGTGAAGCTGGCGGGCGAGGACATCACCGGCCTTTCGCCGCAGGACCGCGTGGCCAAGGGCATGGGCTTCGTGCCGCAGACGCATAACATCTTCACCTCGATGACGGTCGAAGAGAACCTCGAGATGGGGGCCTTCATCCGCCGCGACGATTTCAGCGATACGATGGCGCAGGTCTACGACCTCTTCCCGATCCTAAAGCAAAAGCGCCTGCAACCGGCCGGAGAACTTTCGGGCGGGCAGCGCCAGCAGGTGGCCGTGGGCCGCGCGCTGATGACCCAGCCCAAGGTCCTGATGCTGGACGAACCCACCGCAGGCGTCAGCCCCATCGTGATGGACGAACTTTTCGACCGCATCATCGAGGTCGCCCGCACGGGCATCTCGATCCTGATGGTCGAGCAGAACGCGCGTCAGGCGCTGGAAATCGCGGACAAGGGCTACGTTCTGGTTCAGGGCGCAAACCGTTTCACCGACACCGGGGCGGCCCTGCTTGCCGATCCGGAAGTCCGCCGTTCGTTCCTTGGGGGTTGAGATGGATTTCCTGAACGCACTTGTCGTCTTTCTCAACTTCGTTTTCGTGCCGGGCCTTGCCTATGGCGCCCAGCTTGCGCTGGGGGCACTGGGGGTGACGCTGATCTATGGCATCCTTCGTTTCTCGAACTTTGCCCATGGCGACACGATGGCTTTCGGCACGATGGTGACGATCTATGCCACATGGGGTTTGCAGGCGGCGGGGATCACCTTCGGCATTCTGCCGACCGCCCTTCTGGGCCTGCCCGTGGGCATTGCCGTGACGGCGCTGCTGGTTTTGGCGACCGACTGGCTGGTCTACAAATTCTACCGCAAGAAAAAGGCCGTTCCGACGATCCTTGTGATGGTGTCGCTGGGCGTGATGTTCGTGATGAACGGCATCGTGCGCCTGTTCATCGGGGTCGAGGAACAGAACTTCGCCGATGGCGAGCGGTTCTTCATCTCGGCCGGTGACTTCAAGGCCATGACCGGCCTGACCGAGGGGCTGGCGATCAAGACGACCCAAGGGGTGACCGTGGTCACGGCGCTGATCGTGGTGGCCTGGCTGTTCTGGTTCCTGCAAAAGACGCGCACCGGCAAATCGATGCGGGCCTTTTCCGACAACGAGGATCTGGCCCTGCTGTCGGGCATCAACCCCGACCGCGTGGTGCAGGTGACTTGGATCATCGCAGCCGCCCTCGCCACCATTGCGGGCGTGCTTTACGGGCTGGACAAGTCCTTCAAGCCCTTCACCTATTTCCAGCTTCTGCTGCCGATCTTTGCCGCCGCCATCGTGGGCGGTCTGGGCAACCCGATCGGGGCGATTGCCGGGGGCTTCGTGATCGCCTTTTCGGAAGTCACGGTCACCTATGCGTGGAAGAAGGTGCTGACCTATGTGCTGCCGGAAAGCATCATGCCTGACAGTCTCGTGCAGCTGATGACCACCGACTACAAATTCGCGGTGAGCTTCTCGATCCTGATCCTTGTGCTGCTGTTCATGCCCACGGGTCTTTTCAAGGGGAAATCGGTATGAGCCGGAACCTTCTGCTTTTCGCGGGCGTCGGCCTGCTATTCGTGCTCACCGGCGTGTTCCAAAGCTGGAATTTGGCGCTGTCGATCCTGCTGATGGGGCTTTTGTCGTCGATCATGGCGCTGGGGGTCAACATCCAGTGGGGTTATGCGGGGCTGTTCAACACCGGCATCATGGGCTTTACCGCGCTCGGCGGTCTGGCCGTGGTGCTGGTCTCGGCGCGGCCCGTGCCCGAAGGCTGGGCGGCGGGCGGCAGCGGCATCGTGGCGGGGCTGGTCATCGGCGCGGTCTCGATCGCGGTGGCGGTGCAGGTCTGGAAGCGCATGCCCAAGGGCATGGGGCGCAACCTGCTGGTGCCGGCCATCCTGATCGCGGGCTTCATGGTCTATCGCTGGGTCTTCGATCCGGCGGTCACCGCCGTCGAGGCGAACAATCCCGCCAGCGCGGGCAATATCGGCGGGCTGGGACTGCCCTCGCTTCTGGCCTGGCCCGTGGGCGGCCTGCTGGCCGCCGCTGCGGCATGGGCCATCGGCAAGACCGCGCTTGGCCTGCGGTCGGATTACCTTGCCATCGCCACGCTGGGCGTGGCCGAGATCATCGTGGCGGTCCTGAAGAACGAGGACTGGCTGGCGCGCGGCGTGAAGAACATCATCGAACTGCCGCGCCCCTGGCCCGTCCCCTACGAGACCGACCTGCAGAAATCGGCCGAATTCATCGATTGGGCGACGCGCTGGGGCTTCGATCCGCAAGGGGCCTCGATGATCGTGGTCAAGCTGCTTTACGTCCTGCTGTTCGGTCTGGTCCTGCTGGCGGTGATCTGGTTCTCGGAACGCGCGCTGCACAGCCCCTGGGGCCGGATGATGCGGGCCATCCGCGACAACGAGGTTGCGGCCAGCGCGATGGGCAAAAACGTCACCAAGCGGCATCTGCAGATCTTCATCATCGGGTCGGCCGTGGTGGGCATCGCGGGCGCGATGATGACCAGCATGGAGGGCCAGCTTGTTCCCGGCACCTACAACCCCTTGCGCTTCACCTTCCTGATCTGGGTGATGGTGATCGTGGGCGGGTCGGGCAACAACTGGGGGTCGGTACTGGGCGGGCTGCTGATCGGCTGGCTGTGGCTGATCGTCGAGAGCCTCGGGCCTGCGCTGATGGGGCAGCTTACCTCGATGATGGCGGAAGGCACGCTGAAGGCGCATCTGATCGACGCAGCCCCGCATATGCGGCTTTTGACGCTGGGGGTGATCCTGCTTGTCGTGCTGCGCTTCAGCCCGCGCGGGCTGATGCCCGAAAAGTAGACCGGCACCTGTCGCCGGAAACGGGGCGGGCCGCAGGGCCCGCCCTTTTGCTTTGGCGAAAGCGGCGGAAGGCTTGCGACATTTTTTGTCGCGGATCGGCATGATGCCTTGCGGGGCTGCGGCCAATGTGGCGGCAACATATTTGCGAGGGATCCCCCATGAAAACCCATACCCGTGTGCTTGTCATCGGCGGCGGCGTCGTCGGCTGTTCGGTGCTTTACCACCTGACCAAGCTCGGCTGGTCGGACGTGATGCTGGTCGAGCGGTCGGAGCTGACCTCGGGCAGCACATGGCACGCGGCGGGGGGCTTTCACACGCTGAACGGCGACACCAACATGGCTGCGCTGCAAGGCTATACGATCCGCCTTTACAAAGAGCTTGAAGCGATCACCGGCATGTCCTGCGGGCTGCACCATGTGGGCGGCATCACGCTGGCCGACAACGCCGCGCGCTTCGAGCAGTTGAAGGCCGAACGCGCCAAGCACCGCTACATGGGACTGGACACCGAAATCCTTGGCCCTGACGAGATCAACAAGCTGACCGACGGGATGGTCAACCTCGAAGGGATCATCGGGGCGCTTTACGACCCGCTTGACGGGCACCTCGACCCGTCGGGCACGACCCATGCCTATGCCAAGGCCGCGCGCATGGGCGGGGCCGAGATCGTGCTGCACAACCGCGTGCTGGAAACCAACCCGCGCCCCGACGGGTCGTGGGAGGTGGTGACGGAAAAGGGCACGATCATCGCCGAACATCTGGTCAACGCAGGCGGGCTTTGGGCGCGCGAGATCGGCGCGATGGCGGGGGTCTACCTGCCGCTTCTGCCGATGGCCCACCAGTATCTGGTGACCGACGACATCCCCGAGATCATGGATATCCTGAAATCGGGCCGCGAATTCCCGCATGTGATGGACCCGGGCGGCGAAAGCTACCTGCGGCAGGAAGGGCGCGGGCTGTGCATCGGCTTTTACGAAAAGCCCTGCGAGCCGTGGTCGGTCGACGGCACGCCGTGGACCTTTGGCCACGAGCTGCTGAACGAGCAATTCGACAAGATCGAGGATTCGGTCAACTTCGCCTATCGCCGCTTCCCGGTTCTGGAGCGCACCGGCGTCAAGCGCGTGATCCACGGCCCCTTTACCTTTGCCCCCGATGGCAACCCGCTGATCGGCCCCGTGCCGGGGCTGCGCAACTACTGGTCGGCCTGCGCCGTGATGGCGGGCTTCAGCCAGGGCGGCGGCATGGGCCTTGCGCTGGCGCAATGGATGATCGAGGGCGAGGTGGAACGCGACCCGCGCGGCTTCGACGTGGCGCGCTTCGGCAACTGGACCACGCCGGGCTATACGGTGCCCAAGGTGATCGAGAATTACCAGATGCGCTTCTCGGTCGGCTATCCGAACGAGGAACGCCCCGCCGCCCGTCCCTTCCGCACCACGCCGATGTATGACACCAACACCGCGCTGAATGCGGTCTGGGGCCAGCAATACGGGCTGGAAGTGGTGAACTACTACGCCCTGCCGGGCGAGCCGACCTACGAGACGCCGACCTTCAAGCGCTCGAACGCCTGGGAGGCGACGCGCCAGGAGGTGCTGGCCGTGCGCGAGGGCGTGGGCATCAACGAGTTGCAGAACTTTGGCAAGTATACGGTCAAGGGGCCGAATGCGCGCGCATGGCTTGACCGGATCATGGCGGGGGCGATCCCGAAGCCGGGGCGGCTGTCGCTGACGCCGATGCTGGCGCATTCGGGCAAGATCATCGGCGATTTCACGGTGTCCTGCCTGTCGGAGACCGAATTCCAGCTGACCGCCAGCTATGGCGCGCAGGGCTGGCACCACCGCTGGTTCGAGCAGAACATGTCTGACGGGGTGACGGTCGAGAACGTGTCGGACAGCCGCTCGGGCTTCCAGATCGCCGGACCGAACGCGCGGGCGCTTCTGGCCCGCGTGACGCGCAGCGATGTGTCGGCGGATGCGTTCAAGTTCATGGATGTGAAGCGCATGACCGTGGGCATGGCCAATTGCATCGTCCAGCGCGTCAGCTACACCGCCGATCTGGGCTACGAGATCTTCTGCGACCACATGTCGGTGCGCCATCTGTGGGACATCCTGACCGCGCATGGCGCCGATCTTGGCATCCGCCCCTTTGGCATGCGGGCGATGATGAGCTTGCGTCTGGACAAGTGGTTCGGGTCCTGGGGGCGCGAGTTCAGCCCCGACTACACGCCCTGCGAAACGGGGCTGGACCGGTTCATCCGCTGGAACAAAGAGGCCGACTGGATCGGCAAGGCCGCGGCCACGGCCGAAAAGGCGGCGGGGGCCAAGCGCAAGCTCGTGTCCTTTGTCGTCGATGCCAAGGATGCCGATGTGGTGGCATGGGAGCCGATCTGGCTGGACGGTGCGGTCGTTGGCTTCTGCACCAGCGGCGGGTTCAGCCATTGGACGGGCAAGTCGGTCGCGATGGGCTTCCTGCCCGCCGACAAGGTGAAGGACGGTCTTGACTGCGAGATCGAAATCCTTGGCGAGCGCCGCCGCGCGACGGTCCACCTTGCCCCGCTTTGGGATGGTGACGGGGCGCGGATGCGCGGGTAAGACCGCCCTTCCCTTTCGCGTCCTTTGTCAAATATCCTTGAAAGGTCCGGGCGGCGGCAGGCCACCCGGGCCTTTTTCACGGGGCGCGCATGCAAACCCACATCCTGATCCTTGCCGCCGGCGCGTCGTCGCGCATGCGGGGGGGCGACAAATGCCTTGAACCGGTCGCGGGCGAGGCTTTGCTGCGCCGTCTGGCGCGGCTCGGGCTGGGGGCGGGCTGCGCGGTGACTGTGGCCCTGCCCCCCGACAGGCCCGCGCGGGATGCGGCGCTGGATGGCCTTGCCGTCACGCGGGTCACTGTGGCCGATGCGGCCAAGGGCATGGCGGCCAGTCTGGTGGCAGGCGTCTCGGCCCTGCCGCCCGATGCTGCCGTGCTGCTGGTCTTGGCCGATCTGCCGATGCTTGATGCGGCCGATCTTGCCACCCTGCTGGCGGAAGCTGCGGCCCATCCCGATGCCATCCTGCGCGGCGCCGATGCGGGGGGGGCGGCGGGGCATCCGGTGCTGTTTCCCGCCGATCTGCGCGGCGAGTTGCTGGCCCTGACAGGGGACGAGGGCGCGCGTTCGGTGCTGCGCCGCCATGCGGGGCGGGTGCGGCTGGTCCCCCTGCCCGCGGGCCATGCCACGACCGACCTCGACACGCCCGAGGATTGGGCGGCGTGGCGCAAGGCAGGCTCAGGGGCGGGAAAAGACCGATAGCTCCAGCTTGCGCCCGTTGCCAAGGGCGATGCCCCGCAGGGTGGATCGGGGTGCTGCGTCGGGGGTGTAATCCTTTGCCACGCGCGATTCGATCACGGCGGTGATGCAGCCCGGTTTGGCCCATTCGGCCCGTGCCTCGTCTGCCGTGGCCCGGATCGCGCGGTTCTGCGTCAGGAACACGAGCGAGGGTTCGTTGAACCCCGCGACGACAAGGCGGCAGTCGGGACGCGCAAGCGCCGCGATGGCAGGGGCGGGCCAAAGCACGGGCATGCGGGCAAGCGTGGGGTAGAAGGCAAAGGACAGGGCAAAGCCGCAGCAGGCAAGCGCAAGCGTCGCGGCACCGATCCGTGCCCGTGCGACGCTGCCGAGCAGAAAGACCACGGCGGCGACCAGCCCGAGGCCGCCTGCGACATAGGTCCATGCCAATCTGCCGCCGACTTCTCGCGCGCCATAGGCCAAGGCTCCGAGCAGAAGGAAGGGGACCAGCGCAAGGCCGCGCGCAACCCAGCGGTTGCCCGCGCCCCGGGTGGTGAAGGCCCATGCGGCAAGGATGGCCAGCATCGGATAGGCGGGCATGGTGTAATGGATCAGCTTGGTCGGCGTCGCCTCGAACACCGCCCAGAAGGGCAGCGCCCAAAGTGCTGCAAAGACCACCAGCGGATCGCGCCGCGCCCGCCAAAGCGCAGGCAGCACCGTTCCGAACAGGATGGCGGCGGGCCAGAAGGTCAGCCAGAGCGCCAGCAGATAGCTGCCGGGCGGTGCGCCGTGGCTTTCCTTGGCGCTGCCGACCTTGGCCAGCATGTCCTCGCCCACCGAGGCCGTCCAGAAGGCCCCGTCCGAGCGGATGGTGATGGCGATGACCCAAGGCAGCACAAGCGCCGCAAACAGCGCCAGCCCGCGCAGCGGACGCAAGGCGCGCAGGATCGCAAGGTCGCGGCGCAAAAGGCACAGGCCCGCCAGCAGCGGCAGGGTCACAAGCGGGCCGATCGGCCCCTTGACCAGCACCTGCACCGCCAAGGCGACCCAGAACAGCACCGCATAGGGCCAAGCCAGCGCCACCGGTTGCCCCCGCCCCGCCGGAAGCCAGAGCCGCGCCAGCACGAAGCCCGCAGCCGCGATGCTGCCCAGAAGGAAGGCGTCGGTCTTGGCCAGCCGCATCTCGGCCCCGAGGATGAAGCACGACCCCAGCATGACGGCGGCCAGACAGGCCCCTGCGGGTGCCATCACCCTGCGGGCCATGCCATAGGTAAAGCCCACCGCGATCAGCCCGCCCAGAACCGAGGCGAGCCGATAGCTCTGGATCGCCTGCGGTTGCCCCGTCAGGAAGGCCAGCACCGATTGCACCCAATAGATGCCCACGGGCTTTTTGTAGCGCACCTGATCGGCAAAGCGGATATCGACCGGATCACCCGAGGCGAGCATCTGCGCCGAGGATTGCGCAAAAAGCACCTCGTCGCGGTCCACGGGCGGAAGCGAGAAGAACCCCGGAAGCGCAAGCAGCAGCGTCAGCGCAAGCGCGAGCCAAAGCCCCGCCCCCTGCCGCATCATGGCCTCGATCCGCTCCATCCGCCGCCCCGCTTGCCACCGCCTTGCGCAGGCTATAGCGCCAAGGGGCACGGTTGGAAACCGCCAGCGGCGCGCGGGGCAAGGTGAAAGCCGGTCTCCGGCTTGGCAGAGGCGGGCTTGGCAGTAACGGGCGGCGTTTCGTCGGGCCAAGGCAGGCGCAACGCATAGCGGTTGCGGACGGACCCTGCATCGAGGCTTGTCTTGCCGCTTCGATCGCTGTCGCAACCGGACCGCTGCCGCAGGGCGCCGCGCCCCTGCCACTCGTCGTAAGACGCAAAGCGAAAGGCGATGCGCGGTTGTCTCTTCAGCTTGTCGATGTGGCGGGGGACGCTGGCAGTTCGCCTTGCGGCAAGGGGCCTTTGGTGCGGGTGGTCGGACTCGAACCGACACTCCTTTCGGAAACAGAGTTTGAGTCTGTCGCGTCTACCATTCCACCACACCCGCACTGCGGCACGACATAGGAGAGGCGGGGGGGCAGTGTCAAGCGGGGGCAGAAGGCCTTTGCCCGCCACCCCGCGCTTTGGCAACACACCTCAGGGCGTGTCGCTGCCAAAGGTATCGCAGCTTTCGATCAGGCCCGATTTCTGCCCTGTCCGAAACCATGCGACCCTTTGGGCGGAACTGCCGTGGGTAAAGCTGTCGGGCACGGGGCGGCGGCCTGCGGCGCGTTGCAGCGTATCGTCGCCGATGCGCGAGGCGGCGTTCATCGCCTCTTGCACATCTCCCGCCTCGACCGAGCCGAATTGCGCCTGCGCCGCATTGGCCCAGACACCGGCAAGACAATCGGCCATAAGCTCGACCCGCACCGAAACCGCGTTGCTGTCGGCCTCGGACATCGACTGGCGCAGGCGGGTGGTCTGCTCGAGGATGCCAAGCTCGTCCTGAACATGGTGGCCGATTTCATGGGCGACCACATAGGCGGCGGCAAAATCGCCCCCCGCGCCAAGCTGGTCCTGCATCACGCCGAAAAAATCGGTGTCGAGGTATACTTTCTTGTCGACGGGGCAGTAGAACGGACCGGACGCCTCGCTCGCCGTGCCGCAGCCCGATCCGGTCGAGCCCGAGAACAGCACGAGGGTGACAGGCCGATAGTCTTGCCCGACCTGTTCGCGGAACAGGCGCTGCCAGACCTCTTCGGTATCGGCCAGCGTGACCGAGACGAAATCGCCGATCTCGCGGTCGGCGGCGGTCAAGCTGCGCGGGGGCTGGCCTTGCGTCGACACAGGGCCGCCCTCTTGCAGAAGCGGTGTCAGATCGACGCCGAAGAACCAGCCGATCAGCACCACGGCGATCACGCCTATGCCCCCGACCCCGGCCCTGCCGCCGCCGCCCATGCGCCTGCGGTCCTCGATATTGCCGCTGCCGCGACGCCCGCGCCATTCCATGCCTGACCCTCCGCTCGCCACCCTGTCACTTGACCTCTGCATGGTGGCGTGATGCAAGACCCTTGTGCAACGCCGGAAAGGGCAAAGATGATCCGTGCGCTTTATGACTGGACGTTGCGCTGGGCGGCCTCGCCGCGTGCGCCTGTGGCGCTGGGGGCGGTGTCCTTTGTGGAAAGCTCGGTCTTTCCGGTGCCTGCGGACGTGCTTTTCCTGCCGATGTGTCTGGCGCGGCCCGACCGCGCGATGCGCTATGCGCTGATCGCCACCGTCACAAGCGTGCTGGGCGGGGTTTTCGGCTGGGCCATCGGGCATTGGGCCTTTCACGCGCTCGCCCTGCCCCTGCTGGATTTCTACGGCAAGACCGCCGCCTTCGAGGCGCTCAAGGCGCGCACGGGGACATGGGCGATCCTGACGATGCTTGTCACCTCGGGGCTGTCACATATTCCACCGATGAAGGTGGTCACGATCCTGTCAGGGGTGGTTGCCTTTGACCTCAAGCTGTTCATCCTGTCGGCCATCGTGGCGCGGGGCGGGCGGTTCTATCTTCTGGCCTTCCTGCTGCAACGCTACGGGGTAAAGATCGCCGCCTTCATCGAGACGCGCCTGCACTGGATCGCGCTGGGTGTGCTGGCGGTGCTGGGGCTGCTGTTCGTCCTGATCGAGGTGCTGTGATGCTGAATTCCGCGCGGAACAAACTGGTGGCGCTTGCGGCGGGCGGCTCGGCGCTGCTGCTTGGCGGAGCCTTCGCCTTCCAGTACATCGGCGGGCTGGCCCCGTGCCAGCTTTGCCTTTACCAGCGCTGGCCCCATGCGGCGGCGGTGCTGATCGGGCTGGTGGCACTTCTGGTTCCGGGGGCGGCGCTGCCGCTTCTGGGCGCGCTGGCGGCGCTGGCCACGGCGGGCATCGGCGCCTTTCACGTAGGGGTCGAGCAGAAGTGGTGGGAGGGGCTCGCCTCATGCACCAACAGCTCGATCGAGGGCATCTCGACGGCCGATCTTTTGAACCCCGATGTGACTGTGGGCGCGGTGATCCATTGCGACCAGATCGCATGGCAGATGCTGGGAATTTCGATGGCGGGCTGGAACGTCATCCTCTCGCTCGGGCTGATGCTGCTCTGGCTGCGCGCGGCGCGGCGCTAGGCAACCGCGATTTTCCTGCGAAAGATCCGGCGCGACGGCTGGCGAAGGAGGCGCATTCTTGCGCTTCATCCTTGCCCAAATACTCATTCCGCCCTGTCACCCTGCCCTGCCCCTCCAGAACGGGCGCCAGAAAGGTTGCCAGAACGGGCGCCAGAACGGGCGCCAGAACGGTTGCCGGAATTTTCGCAGAAAATTCGTCAGCCCCGCGGAAGCTTCTCGCCCGCCTCGATGCGGAAGGGCAGGATGTTCTCGCGCGGGGGCAGCGGGCAGATGGCGTGTTCGGAAAAGGCGCAAGGCGGGTTGAACGCCATGTTGAAATCAAGCGTGATCGTCCCCTCGCCCGTTTCGTGACCGTAAAGAAAGCGCCCCGCGCCATAGGTCTCGCCCGCCGTCCGGTCGCGGAAGACGAACATCGGCCCCTCGGCCTTGCGATGCGCCACGGTCAGGGCGATGGCGTGGCCGTCATGGGTGAATTCGGCGCGGTGGGTCTGGTGCAAGGTCACCGTGGCACCGTTGACCATGTCGATCCGCACCGCCTGCGGCGTGGCCAGCGGCACCCATCGGGCAGTGATGCGCCATGCGGGGTCGACCGGAAAGCGCGGGATTTCGGGCGGGGTGACGGCCTTGCCAAGGTCGCGCACCCGCAGCGATTTCTGCCCGTCGACCGTCATCACCTCCAACAGCAGGCCCGCGATCCGCAGCACCGGATTGCCGCCGCCACCGGCCTCGAAGACGACCGTGTCGTCCCCCTGCGTCAAGGTGATGCTTTCCCCGACCTCGAGCACGCCAAGCCGCGCCGGACCCACCGACAGCACAAGATCGCAGGCCGGATCGCTTCCCACGCTTTGCGGTCCCTGCCCCAGCTCGACCCTGTCGGTCAGGTTCAGCCAGCCATCGGGGGCTGCCAATTCGGCCAGCCTTGCGCGGGCCCAGGCGTCATAATCCGGCATCGGTGCCTCCGAACAGGCGGGCATGTTCCTGAATGGCGAAGCGGTCGGTCATGCCAGCCACATAATCGGCCACGATGCGCGCCAGCGTCACCTCGTCGGTCGCGGCCTGCACATCGGCGCGCCATTCGTCGGGCAACAGTTCTGGCCGGGCGATGAACAGCGGGAAAAGGTCATTGACCACCCGCGTCACCTTGGCGCGTTCGGCCATCACGCTGGGCGCCCGATACATGCGGTGAAACAGGAAAGAGCGGATCGCCTTGAGTTCCTGATAGAGCGGTTTGGAAAAGCGGATGACCGTGGTGCCCATGTGGCGGATCTCGTCCACCGATTTCGGCTGCGCGGCGGTCAGGCGGTTCTGGGCCACGGCGATCACATCCTCGACCATGCGGCCAAAGACGCGGCGCAACGCCTCGTGCCGGCGGCGCATGCGGTCGAGACCGGGGTAAAGGCGGTCCACCTCGTCAAAGGCGGGGCCGGTGACGGGCAGTTCCATCAGGTCGTCTTCGCTGAACAGGCCCGAGCGCAGGCCGTCATGCAGGTCATGGTGCGAATAGGCGACATCGTCGGCAATGGCTGCGACCTGCGCTTCGGCGCTGGCATGGGTGGAAAGTTCGAGGTCCCACATGGCGTTGACCTCGGCAAGCGCATAGGGAAGCGGGCCTGCGTGTTTGGCATCGGCATTGGGGCCGATGACCGGGCCATTGTGCTTGGCGATGCCTTCAAGGCTTTCCCATGTCAGGTTCAGCCCGTCGAAATCGGCGTAATGCCGTTCGAGCCGCGTCACGATGCGCAGGGCCTGCGCGTTGTGGTCGAACCCGCCATAGGGTTCCATGAGCAGGCCGAGCGCATCCTCGCCCGTATGGCCAAAGGGCGTGTGGCCAAGGTCATGGGCCAGCGCGATCGCCTCGGCAAGATCGGTGTTCAGTCCCAGAACGCCCGAGATGGTGCGGGCGACCTGCGCCACCTCGATCGAATGGGTCAGGCGGGTGCGGTAGTAATCGCCCTCGTGCTCGACAAAGACCTGCGTCTTGTGCTTGAGACGGCGGAAGGCGCTGGAATGGATGATCCGGTCGCGGTCGCGCTGGAAGGGTGAACGGAAGGAGGACATCCGTTCCTGAAAGAGCCGCCCGCGCGATTGGTCCGGCTGGCAGGCATAGGGCGCAAGCATCGGGTAAGCCTGTTCTTGTTGATGCGTCATCGCTCACCTATATTGACTATACCCTGACAGGACCACGGATTTCAGCATGGACCTTACGCTTCCCCCCCGCGTCACCGACCGCGCCTTCGCACGGCTTGCCGAGATCTGCGAGGCGACGGGCGAGGACAAGGCCCTGCGCGTCGCGGTCGAAGGCGGCGGCTGTTCCGGTTTCCAGTATGACATCAGGCTCGACGACCCTGCGGCCGACGATCTGGTTCTGGAAAAGGACGGGAAAAAGGTGCTGGTCGATGCGGTCTCGCTGCCCTTTCTGGCCAATGCCGTGATCGATTACAGCGAAGAGCTGATCGGCGCGCGCTTTGTCATCCAGAACCCCAACGCCACCGCATCCTGCGGATGTGGAACGTCTTTTTCCGTCTGATCCGACCTGACGCCGCGGAAAAATCGGCAAGGCAGACTCGCCTTTCCGGCCCGTCGCGCTAACCTTTAACTTGGGTAAAGCGAAGGGTGTGAAGGATGACGGTTGTGCTGATGCTCGGCTCGGCGCCGATGGCGTTGCAGGCGGCGGCGTGGAAGCGCGCGGCCTTTGACAGCCTGCTTGCGATCAACAATGCCCATGCGGTGCGGCCCGACTGGGATTACCACATCTACCCGTGGGACTACCCCGAAGAGCGCCGCCCCGTCGCGCAGGCGGGGCAAAGGACGATCCTTCAGGAAGATTTCGTCCCCGCGCAGAATGCCTATGGCGGCTTTGTCTATGCGGGCGGAACGATGGCCTTTACCGCCGCCTATTGGGCGCTGCACGCATTGCGGCCGCAGGTGATCGCGGCCTTTGGCTGCGACATGCATTACGGCAGCGGCCAGACGCATTTCTATGGCAAAGGGTCGGCCGACCCGCTGCGCGACGACATCACGCTGCAATCGCTCGAAGCGAAATCGGCGCGGCTGATGGTGCTGGCAGCCATGCAGGGCTGCGCGATGGTGAACCTGTCGGCGGGACCGTCGCGGCAGGTGTTTCCGCGCGTGACGCTGGCCCATCTGCGCGCGGCGCGGCCCCCGGCCTATGACGCCGAAATCGCCGGACGGGCGCTGCGCCGCGAGGCAGAGCTTGGCTATTTCGTCGCCTCGGGCCGCTATTGGGAAGAGGCCGCGCGCTTCGACCCCGCGGCCTTGCGCGAGCTGGACGCGCTGTGGCTGGCCGCGGCACAGGAACCGCTTGCCGCCATCGCCTGACTTGCCCGCCCCCGTGGCGCGGCCTATGACGGGGGGCAAAGGGAGTGCCTGCCATGAAACTCGCCACGTTCAACATCAACGGGATCAAGGCGCGGATCGAGGCCCTGCCCGCATGGCTGTCCGAGGCGAAGCCCGATGTCGTCTGCCTGCAAGAGATCAAATCCGTGGACGAGGCCTTTCCGCGCGAGGTCTTCGAGGACATGGGCTACCGCGTCGAAACCCACGGGATGAAAAGCTTCAACGGGGTGGCGATCCTGTCGAAGCTGCCGCTCGAGGATGTGGCGCGCGGCCTGCCGGGGGATGACAGCGACGAACAGGCGCGCTGGATCGAGGCCACGGTGATCGGCACCCGCGCGGTGCGGGTCTGCGGGCTGTACCTGCCCAACGGCAACCCCGCGCCGGGGCCGAAGTATGATTACAAGCTTGCATGGATGGCGCGGATGGAGGCGCGGGTGCGCGCACTTCTGGCGACCGAGGAGCCGGTGGTCTTTTGCGGCGATTACAACGTGATCCCGCAGGCCGAGGATGCGGCCAAGCCTGCCGCATGGGCCGAGGACGCGCTGTTCCTGCCCGAAACGCGGGCGGCATTCCGGCGGATCGTCAACCTCGGGCTGACCGATGCGTTCCGCGCGGTGAACCAGAACGCCGGTCACTACAGTTTCTGGGATTATCAGGCCGGCGCATGGGAGCGGAACAACGGTATCCGCATCGACCACTTGCTCTTGTCGCCGCAATGCGCCGATCTTCTGTCGGATTGCCGCATCGACAAGGCCGTGCGGGGGCTCGAGAAACCTTCGGACCACGTTCCGGTCTGGATCGAACTGGATGCGTGACAAGATCACGGGGCCGTGATGCAAGCAGGGCACAGGGTCTTGGTGATTGTGAAATAAAGATTAAATTTCATTGTCGAAGCGGGGCAAAAACGACTCAGATCGGAACAGGACATTCCATCTCGGGGAGTTTTTATTCATGTCGCGCCTTGCCGCAGCCCTGTTTGCAACCGCCCTCATGACCGCAGCGCTTCCGGCCCGGGCCGAGGACCGCCGCGTGACGATCGTGAACAACACTGGCTACACGATCACCAATTTCTACGGCTCGAACACGGGCGCGGACAGCTGGCAGGAAGATATCCTCGGCAAGGACCTGCTGCCCCCCGGCGGGTCTGTGGTGATCAACTTCGACGACTCGTCGGGCTATTGCATGTTCGACTTCCGCGCCGTGTTCGAGGATGGCGACGAGATCATCGACCAGAAGATCGACGTCTGCACCATCGGCACATTCACCTACAACTGACGGTCACGCCGTCACGTCGTGGCGGTAGATCCAGTCGTAGCGTTTCAGCGCCATGCCCGGGGCGACCATGCCGCCGAGCCTTAGCCCCAGATGCGCAAGGCTGCGCGCGCCCCCCGACAGGTGGTAGGCGCGGGCCGAGGCATTGGCGGCCTCGACGATGCGCGCCGTGCGCGGGGCGCGAAGGGCCTGATAGGCCACAAGCCCCGCTGCGGGCGTTTCCGAACTGGCAAGGCAGTCGGCCAGAACCCATGCATCCTCGAGCGCCATGTTCGCCCCCTGCGCCAGAAACGGCAGGGTCGGATGCGCGGCATCGCCAAGGATGGCGGCGGCCCCCTGCGGCAGGATCGCATGCCAGCGCCGCGCCACCGGATGCCGGAACAACCCCCAAAGCCAGACATCGGTGACCTGATCGAGCCAGCCGCGCACGCGGGGGGAAAACGACTCGAAGGCGAGGCGGAGTTCCATCGGGTCGTCACGCAGCGACCAGCCCTCTTCGACCCAGCGGCGGCGCTCCTCGACCGCGACGATGTTGCGCAGGCTGCCGCCGCGCAGCGGGTAGCTGACAAGATGGCGACCGGGGCCCATATGCACCTCGGCCACGTTCGGTTCGTCGGCGGAGGCGGGCAGCAGGGCGCGCCATGCGACCTGATGGGTGAAGAACGGCGCGACGATGCCCGTCAGCGCGGCGCGGGCGGGGGAATGCAGCCCGTCGGCCCCGATCAGAAGATGCGCCTCGATCCCGAGCCCCTGCGCGGTGATCGCCTTGGGCCGGTCGCCCGACAGATCGACACGGTCGATCCGTGTCAGCAGGCGGATATCGACCCCGGCTTCGCGCGCGCCCTGTGCCAAAAGGTCGATCAGATCGGCGCGGTGCAGGAAATGCCAGCCCATGTCGGGCCGCAGACGCGCCAGATCAAGCCGCAGCACGCGGGAATTGTCGAAACCGTCGCGCAGTTCGACCGCCTCGGCGCGGGTCGAGATGCGGTCGAGGTCAAGCCCCAGCGCCCGCAGCACCACGGCACCGTTGGGGCTGATCTGCAAGCCCGCCCCAACCTCGCGGATGGCATCGGCCTGTTCCAGAACCGTGACCGAAGCCCCCCGCAAGGCCAGGGCGCGGGCCAGTGCCAGACCCGCCACCCCTGCCCCGAGGATGGTCACCGGCAGACCGATCAGACTCATGGCTTACCCCTGCAAAGCGAAACGCCGGACCTTGCGATCCGGCGTCAGTCTTTCCCTATGCCGCGCAGGGCGCAAGCCCCGCGGGGTGCGGTCAATCTTCGCGGTGGACCTTTTCGCGGCGCTCGTGCTTTTCCTGCGCTTCCAGCGTCATCGTGGCGATGGGGCGCGCGTCGAGGCGCTTGAGGCTGATGGGTTCGCCCGTCATCTCGCAATAGCCGTATTCGCCGTTTTCGATGCGGCGCAGGGCGGCGTCGATCTTCGAGACCAGCTTGCGCTGGCGGTCGCGCGTGCGCAGTTCGAGGGCGCGGTCGGTCTCTTCCGAGGCGCGGTCGGCGATATCGGGCACGTTGCGGGCCGAATCCTGCAGGTTGTCGATGGTTTCGGCGCTTTGTTCGATCAGTTCGTTCTTCCAGTTGATCAGCTTGCGGCGGAAGTATTCAAGCTGTCGGTCGTTCATGAACGGCTCGTCCTCGGCGGGACGATAGTCATCTGGCAGGAACACCTCGGGCTTCATAGCTGCTCTCTCCATTTTGTCGGATCGCGCCGACAGGTGGCCGTCTGTCATGGCTGCGCTCCTGTTCGGGGTGCATCTAGCCCATCGTTAAGACGTTGTCACTAGCGGTTGCGACGAAAACCCCCCGTCGATAGGGTCGGCCCACCCTACCGATGGACCCGCCATGAAATTCGCCTCGACCGACCGCTATATCGCCACCGAAGAGCTGACGATGGCCGTGAACGCCGCCGTGACGCTTGAACGTCCGCTGCTGGTCAAGGGCGAACCCGGCACGGGCAAGACCGAGCTGGCGCGGCAGGTGGCGGCGAGCCTTGGGCTGCCGCTGATCGAATGGCATGTGAAATCGACCACGCGGGCGCAACAGGGGCTTTACGAATACGATGCCGTCAGCCGACTGCGCGACAGCCAGCTGGGCGAGGAACGCGTCCACGAGGTGCGCAACTACATCCGCAAGGGCAAGCTGTGGCAGGCCTTCGACGCGCCCGGGAAGGTGGTCTTGCTGATCGACGAGGTGGACAAGGCCGATATCGAGTTTCCCAACGACCTGCTGCAAGAGCTGGACCGGATGGAATTCCACGTCTACGAGACCGGCGAGACGGTGCGGGCAAGGCACCGGCCCGTGGTCATCATCACCTCGAACAACGAAAAGGACCTGCCCGACGCCTTCCTGCGGCGGTGCTTCTTTCATTTCATCCGCTTCCCCGACCCCGAAACGCTGCAAGCCATCGTCCGCGTCCATTTTCCGGCGATCAAGGATGAGCTGCTGGCGGCCGCGCTGACGCAGTTCTTCGAGATCCGCGAGGTGCCGGGGCTGAAGAAGAAGCCCTCGACCTCGGAGGTTCTCGACTGGCTCAAGCTTCTCTTGGCCGAGGACCTGACGCCCGAGGACCTGCGGCGCGATGCCAAATCCATATTGCCCAGATTGCACGGCGCGCTTTTGAAGACCGAGCAGGACATCCACCTGTTCGAGCGGCTGGCCTTTGCCGCGCGGCGCTAGCCGATTCGCAAGATTTCGCCATGCTTTGGCCTTGGTTCTGCCACAAAGCGGTAACGGAACGGGCGATTACTGCATTATTTTGAAACAATCCGTGATCGCCCCGTGCCAGATGTGGCGATGGACGGATGGCGCTAACCCAAGGGTTGATCCGCCTTCGGTCGTGAAGATACCCGCAGATTGACACCGATGCGCCCAAGTGCGGACATTTCGGCAGGGTTATCTGTCCCTGTCGGTTCCAGTTCCGGATTTTACGCCCGTGTCGTCGTTTGTGTCCCCATGCCCTTCCGAAAGCCCGCGCATTGCGCGGCGGCTGCGGCATGATGCAAGCGCGCTGCGGGCAGACCGGAAACCAGCCGGCCCGGTGATGCGGGGGCGTCAGACGGGCCGGAAAACAGATGCCACGGGCATCGCGTGCGGCCGGATTGTCCGGCCGTTGTATCAGTGCCAAGAACGAGCTGCCATTCATGCACAAGCAACCGCATTTCCGCGCCCTGAGCCGGACCCTGCCCTTTCTCGCCCTGTTCCTCGGGGCATGCGCCCCGATGCCGGTGGCCGAGGTGACGATGAACCGTGGCGCGCCCGCAAGCGATGCCGCGCGGGTCGTGGTGCAGGGCTTTCCCGGACGGGCCGGCACGCCGCCTGAGATCGGCAATGCCGAAATCGCGCAGGATATCCTCGATCTGCAATTTGCGATGGAAAGCGGGCGCCCGCTTCCGGTGCTGAGCCGTTTCGAAGGGCCGATCACCATCGCGCTGACCGGCGATGTGCCGCCCACGGCACAGACCGATCTGGAGCGCGTCATCCACCGCTTCCGTGCCGAGGCCGGGCTTGACGTGCGGCAGGCCAAGGCAGGCACGCGGGCCAGCATCACGATGGATTTCCAGCCACGGTCGGCGCTGAACAAGGTGGTGCCTTCGGCCGCCTGTTTCGTGGTGCCGCGCGTCAGCTCGTTCAAGGAATATCTGTCCAACCGCACCGCGCCGGAAACCGACTGGACCACGGTGCGGCAGCGCGAACATGTGGCGATCTTTGCCCCGTCCGACACCACCCCGCAAGAGGTGCGCGACTGTCTGCACGAAGAGGTGGCGCAGGCGATGGGGCCGCTGAACGACCTTTACCGCCTGCCGGATTCGGTCTTCAACGACGACAATTTCCACACCGTGCTGACCGGCTTCGACATGCTGGTGCTGCGCGCCCATTACGACCCCGCGCTGCGTGTCGGCATGACGCGCTCGGAAGTCGCGGCGCGGCTTCCGGCCATCCTGTCGCGGTTGAACCCGCGGGGCGATGCGATCCACAGGGCGGGCGATACCAGTGCCACACCGCGCGCCTGGGAGGCGGCGGTTGCCGCCGCACTGGGTGCGCGCGGGTCGCAATCGGGCCGGACCGAGGCGGCGGCACAGATGCTCAGGATCGCCCGCGCGCAGGGCTGGCAGGACGGGCGAATGGCCTTCAGCCTGTTCGCCTATGGCCGCACGCAGGTGCGTTCCGACTTTTCCGCAGCCCTTGCCGCCTTTGAACGGGCGGGTGAAATCTATCGCAGCCTGCCGGGGGGCGAGATTCAGGCCGCGCATGTCGACATGCAGCTTGCCGCCTTCGCCATCGGTCAGGGCCAGCCGGAACGCGCGCTCGACCTGACGCGGCGTGCAATGCCCGTGGTCACCGCGGCCGAGAACGCATCGCTTCTGGCGACGCTGCACCTGATCCGCGCGCAGGCCTATGCCAAACTTGGCCGCAAGGCCGAGGCGGACGCGGCGCGTCTCGACAGTCTGGTGTGGGCAAGGTATGGCTTCGGCTCGGACGCGCAGGTCCGCGCCCGCATGGACGAGATCGCGGGTCTGGCCGCGCGCGCCGTCAAGGGCTGACACGGGGGAACGGGCCAAGACCGGCTTGCCCCCGAAACATCGGGGGCAAGTGCCAGATGATCGTGATTGCAGGGCTGGTTCTCGGGGCCGCCATCGGCGCGCGCACCGCGCTGAAACGCGGGGGCCGCAAGCTGGATGCGTTGCAATACGGCGCGGGCTACGGCATCCTTTTCGCACTGTTCGGGCTGGTCATCACGATCATCGTCGGCCGCATGGTGTAACGGGGGACGCCCATGTTCCTGCCCTTTTTCGCGCGGCTGCGGACTGAGGGCGTTCCGGTCTCGATCCGCGAATTCCTTGTCTTTCTGGAAGGGTTGGCCCAAGGGCTGGCCCGATACGACTTGCAGGGGTTCTACCATCTGGGCCGTGTCGTGATGGTCAAGGACGAAGGCCATCTCGACCGCTATGACCGCGCCTTTGCCGCCAGTTTCAACGGCCTCGAGGCGCTGGACGATGCGGCGGTGATCGAGGCGCTGGACCTGCCGCGCGACTGGCTGGAAAAGCTGGCCGAAAAGATCCTGACCGAGGAAGAACGCGCCGAGATCGCGGCCACGGGCGGATTTGCCGCGCTGATGGAGCGGTTGCGCCAAAGGCTTGCCGAGCAGCGCGAACGGCATCAGGGCGGCAACAAATGGATCGGCACCGCCGGAACCTCGCCCTTCGGGGCCTATGGCTACAATCCCGAAGGCGTGCGGATCGGGCAGGACAAGGGGCGGCACGGGCGCGCGGTCAAGGTCTGGGACCGGCGCGAGTTCCGCGACCTCGACGACAAGATCGAGATCGGAACCCGGTCGATCAAGCTGGCGCTGCGCCGCCTGCGCCGCTGGGCGCGCGACGGGGCGGAACAGGAGCTGGACCTTGACGGCACGATCCGCGCCACCGCCGAACAGGGCTGGCTTGACGTGCAGACGCGGCCGGAACGGCGCAATGCGGTAAAGGTGCTGCTGTTTCTCGACGTAGGCGGGTCGATGGATGCGCATGTGCAGGTGCTGCAAGAGCTGTTCAGCGCCGCGAAATCCGAGTTCAAGACGCTGGAAAGCTGGTATTTCCACAATTGCCTTTACGAGGGCGTCTGGCGCGACAACGCGCGGCGGCGGGACGCGCAGACCCCCACATGGGACATCCTGCGCAGCCACGGGCCGGACTGGACCTGCATCTTCGTCGGAGATGCGGCGATGAGCCCCTATGAGGTGCTGCACCCCGGCGGCGCCAACGAGCATTGGAACAAGGAAGCCGGCAAGGTCTGGCTTGAGCGGGCCTGCGCGCAATGGCCACGGCACCTGTGGATCAACCCGACACCCGAAGCGCATTGGCCCTATACCCAAAGCACGCGGCTCATTGCCGATATCGTCGCGGGCCGTATGGTGCCGATGACGCTCGACGGGCTGACGCGGGGAATGGGAATGCTGAAATGAGGCGGGGTCCGACCATCCGGCGGCTGTGGCTGCGCCATCCGGTGCTGCTGCCCGCCTTTCTTCTGGCGCTGGCGGCGGCGCTGTTCTTCGGGCTGCGGGCGCTGAGCTTCGTGGTCGCGCAGCCGTGGCGGTCCGGGCAGCCGGTGGCGGGCTGGATGACGCCGCGCTACATCCAGCGCACCTATGACCTGCCGCGCGACACCATCGCGGCCATTCTGGACATCGACGACCAGTCCGAGGCGCGCATGCCCGTCGACGCGCTGGCGCGTCAGGCGGGCAAGCCCCTGCCGCAGGTGCTTGAGGCGATCGACGCCGCCATCGCCGCGCAAAAGGCGGATCAGGGCGAATGACGGAAACCCTGCTCGCCCTTGTGCCGGAGTGGGGGTTCCTGCTGGTATTCCTCGGGAATTTCCTCGCCTGTCTGGCCGTGCCGATTCCGGCCTCGCTTATCATGCTGGCGGGCGGGGCCTTTGCGGCTTCGGGCGACCTTGCCTTTGGCGTGATGTGGACGGCAGGGCTTTCGGGTGCGGTGATCGGCGATCAGGCGGGCTATCTGCTGGGGCGCCGTGCGGGCGGGCCGATGACGGCCTGGATCGAGCGGCGGCCCAAGAGCGGGCGGCTGATGCGGCGCGCGATCGAGTGGCTGACCGAACGCCAGCGCCCCGCCGTCTTTTACTCGCGCTGGCTGGTTTCGGCTTTGGGGCCATACATCAACCTTGCGGCGGGTGCGGCACGGCTGCCCTGGCCGGGCTTTGCCCTTGCCTCGGCCAGCGGCGAGGCGATCTGGGTGACGGTCTATCTGGGGCTTGGCTACGGCTTCTCGGGCAATGTGCAGGCGCTGGGGTCGACGCTTGGCAACCTCGGGATGGCGCTTGCGGCGGGGGTGGTGGCGCTGATCCTTGGCCGCGTCCTGTGGCGGACGGCGCAAGAGAACGGCGCCGGGTAAGATGCGTCAGGCGCGATAATTCCGCCCCTCCCCCCTTTTTCAGGCCGGGGATGCGGTCCATATCTGCGCCATGACCAAGTTCCTTCCGCTCATCCTTGCCTTGGCCTATGGCTTCCTGATGTACCGCTTTTCGGTCTGGCGGACGCACAGGATGCTGGACGCGCGCTCGCGCCCGCTGACCGATCCGTCGATCCTGCGGCTGGCCGACCGGATGGCGGCGGCGCTGGATTTGCCCGCGATCAAGGTCAATGTCTTCGAGGTGGAGCCGGTGAACGGCCTTGCCGCCCCCGACGGGCGCATCTTCCTGACGCGGGGGTTCCTGAACCGCAAGGCGCGGGGCGAGGTCACGGCCGAAGAGATCGCCGCCGTGATCGCGCATGAGCTGGGCCATGTGGCCCTTGGCCATGCGCGGCGGCGGATGATCGATTTCACGGGGCAGAACGCGGTTTTCTTCATGCTGACGGCACTTCTGAGCCGCTTCATCCCCGTGCTGGGGGTCTGGATCGCCAATGTGATCACCGGCGCTTTGGCCGCGCGCCTGTCGCGGCGAGACGAGTTCGAGGCCGACGCCTATGCCAGCGCGCTGCTGATCAAGGCGGGAATCGGCACGGGGCCGCAGAAAACGCTGTTCCACAAGCTCGACACCATGACCGGAAACCCCGCCGAAGGGATGCCCGCGTGGCTTTTGTCGCATCCGAAAACCGCCGAGCGGGTCGCGGCCATCGAAGCGAACGAGCGGCGCTGGGTGCAGGCCTAGGCGGTCACCGCCTTGGCAAGCCGGTTCAGCCGCGCGCGTTTGAGCAGGGCCGTCAGGGAAAGCGGCCCGCCGGCCATGCGTTCGGCGGTGGCATGGACCTTGGCGACCACCGCGCCCATCTGGTCGGGATGATGCGACCACAATTCCCACAGGAACCCGTCGGGATCACGGCGGGAGATGCCTTCCTCGGCCAGAAGATGGCGGGGAAAATCCTTGGCGTTGGTGGTGACGATCGCGTCGGCATGCGTGGTGATGGCCGTCGCGAGGACATGGACATCGTCGGGATCGGGCAGGATCAATCGCGCCTCGACCCCCGTGGCGGGCAAGGCGAAGGCAGAGGGGAAGTGCAGCCGCATCTGCGCGATATCGGCCCGCGCCACCGCTTCGGCAGCGGGGCCGAGTTTCACGGTCGCCCGCGCCCATTCCTCAAGGATGCGGTCGGACCAGCGGGGTTCGTAAAGCCCCCGCGCCGCCGCACCCAGAAGCAGATCGCGCATGACCGACGGGTAAAGCACGCAGGCATCGAGGACGGCGCGCAACGGGTCAGTCCAGCCGGAAGACGAGCGACTTGAGATAGCCCGATTCCGCCAGTTGCGGCAGCATCGGATGGTCCGGCCCCGCAAAGCCCGTATAGATCAACTGGCCCTTCCGGCCGCCACGCCCGATGCCACGGGCCGAGGCGTTGCGGAAGGCATGCAGGTCGGCGGCATGCGAGCAGGAGCAGAGGACGAGGTAGCCACCCGGTGCCACCAAGGGCGCGGCAAGGCGGGCAAGGCGTTCATAGGCGCGAAGCCCCGCTTCCAGCGCCGGTTTGGCCGGGGCAAAGGCGGGCGGGTCGCAGATCACCAGATCGAATTTCGCCCCTTCGCTGCCAAGCTTTTCCAGCACGTCGAAGGCATCGCCCTGACGGGTGGCGAAACGCTCGGCCACGCCGCTGGCTTCGGCGCCGCGTGTCGCCAGCGCAAGCGCGGGGGCCGAGGCATCGACCGCAAGGGCCGACGTGGCCCCCGCCGCCAATGCGGCAAGGGCAAAGCCGCCCACATGGGTAAAGACGTCCAGCACCGCAGCCCCCCGCGCCAGACGCGCGGCAAAGGCATGATTGGGGCGCTGGTCGTAGAAGAGGCCGGTTTTCTGCCCGCCGGTCACATCGGCCATATAGGTGGCCCCGTTCATCGGCACCGCGATCGGCCCGTCGACCGCGCCCGCCAGCACGGCATTTTCCTCGGCCATCCCTTCAAGCCCGCGGGACCGGCCCGTGCCGTTCTTGACCACGGTTCCAACACCCGTCACCGCCTGCAAGGCGGCGGTCAGGGCGTCAAGATGCGCCTCGGCCCAGGCGGCGTTGGGCTGGATCACGGCGACATCGCCGAAGCGGTCGATGATGATGCCCGGCAGGGCATCGGCCTCGGCATGGACCAGACGGTAGAAGGGCGCGTCGAACAGGCGCGCACGCATCGCAAGGGCGCGCGACAGACGCGCCTCGAACCATGCCTGATCGATCACGGCGGCAGGATCGCGGTCGAGCATGCGCGCGATGATCTTGGATTTGGTATTGACCGTCACAAGGCCAAGGGGACGGCGCTCGGCGTCCTCGAGCACGGCCAGCGCACCGGGGGCCAGCTTTTGCGTGCGGCGGTCGGTCACCAGCTCGTCGGCATAGACCCAAGGGAAGCCGTGGCGGATGGCGCGCGCCTCGACCTTGGGGCGCAGGCGGACGGCGGGGTAGCCGTAGGCATTCGCCTGAACGGCGTCGGCTGCGGCATCATCGGAAGCGGGGTCCGGCATGGACGGGGAGGAAGTGTTCATTCCCCGTCCATAGCGCAATTGCGGCGCGAAGGGAAACCGCCGTTCAGCGGGTGATGATCAACGGCTCGAGCGCCTGTGCCTGCGCACGGGCAACCAGCGTCGGGTCACTGACCGGACCCGAGAGTTCGCGGCGCAGCACCTCGGCCAGACGTTCGGTCACCACGACCTTTTGCGTGCGGCCCGCCGCCTCTTCGGCGATGGCCTGCGCGCCGCCTGCCCCGTGCGTGTCGGCCACGATCAGGCGCGGGCCGTCCAGAATCTCGCCCGTGGTCGCATCGCGCACGACCATGTCGAAGCGCAACTCATGCGTGCCGCCGATGGTGTAGCGGGTCTTTTCGGTCAGGGCGTGGAACTTGACCAGCGTCAGCTCGAGCGTGACGGGGCGGCCTTCGGTCATGCCCGCCGTCGCATCGGTGGCGGCAGCGGTCAGGATTGCGCCGATCTGCGCGTAGCGGTCGCCGGGAAGATCGCCGTGCCAGACGATGTCGGCGCGCGGTTTGAAAGTATTCGCTTCCGAGACCTTCAGCGTGCGCGGCACGATGATCTGGAAGCCCTGCACCGCATATTTCGCGGCCAGAACCTTGGGCCCCTGCGGCAAGACCTGCGGCATCGGGCCGCCGCCTTGCGAGGCGATCGTCAGATTTTCGACCCCGACCGAGCGGGTGGCAGGTTCACCCGAGGCACAGGCCGAAAGACCAAGGGCGAGACCAAGGGCGAGAAAGATCTTTTGCGCGTTCATATCCATACCTCTGGGGACATTAACCATCCCTTTGACTGGGTTTATCGTTGGAGAATGTGGCAACACTTGGCTATTCGCGGTGTTTTTTCGAGTTTCAACCTTAAGGGGAAACAATTGCCATTCTCTTGCCTTAACCTGTTTGAACGCCCAGGATTGCGCATCACAACGACGGGACGCAGGGTTGTTAGCGCTAACAACATCTGTTAGAAACCCGACAGCCGACTCTGCCGCCCGACGCGGCACCAGAACAGGAGAGCGCCATGTCGCTTCACCCCACCATCGCCCGTGTCACCGACCGCATCCGCGCCCGCTCGGAAAGCGCGCGGGGCCTCTATCTGGAACGGATGGGCAAGGCGGCGCTGCAAGGACCGGCGCGGGGGCATCTGGCCTGCGGCAACCAGGCCCATGCCTATGCCGCGATGGGCGCGGACAAAGAGGCACTGGCCGCCGGACGCCTGCCCAATATCGGGATCGTCACCGCCTATAACGACATGCTCTCGGCCCACCAGCCCTTCGAGACCTATCCGCAGCTCATCCGCGAGGCCGCGCGCCGCGCAGGGGCCACGGCGCAGGTGGCGGGCGGGGTTCCGGCGATGTGCGACGGGGTCACGCAAGGTCAGGCGGGGATGGAGCTGTCGCTGTTCTCGCGCGATGTCATCGCGCTGGCGGCGGGGGTGTCGCTGTCGCACAACACCTTTGACGCGGCGCTGTTCCTTGGCGTCTGCGACAAGATCGTGCCCGGCCTGATCATCGCGGCGGCCACCTTCAGCCATCTGCCCGCGATCTTCGTGCCTGCGGGTCCGATGACAAGCGGGCTGCCCAATGACGAGAAGTCGGCGGTGCGCAACGCCTATGCCAAGGGCGAGATCGGGCGCGATGCGCTGATGGCCGCCGAAATGGCCAGCTACCACGGCCCGGGCACCTGCACCTTTTACGGCACGGCGAACACCAACCAGATGCTGATGGAGTTCATGGGCCTGCACCTGCCCGGCTCGTCCTTCGTCAACCCCGGCACCCCCCTGCGCGAGGCGCTGACCGTGGCGGCCGTGGAACGCGCGGCCC
Organism: Paragemmobacter straminiformis; assembly: GCF_014243445.1. GTDB lineage: Bacteria > Pseudomonadota > Alphaproteobacteria > Rhodobacterales > Rhodobacteraceae > Paragemmobacter > Paragemmobacter straminiformis. The sequence continues at coordinate 341,435 of NZ_JACLQD010000002.1, read as the reverse complement.
AGATCACCGCGCAAGGCAACGATTTCCGCCCCGTGGGCGAGATTCTCGACGAGCGGGCCTTCGTCAACGGTCTGGTCGGGCTGATGGCGACGGGAGGGTCGACGAACCTTGTGCTGCACCTTCCCGCAATGGCACGGGCGGCGGGGGTGCTGCTCGACCTTCAGGATTTCGCCGATATCTCCGAAGCCGTGCCGCTGATGGCCAAGGTCTATCCCAACGGTCTGGCCGATGTGAACCATTTCCACGCGGCGGGCGGGCTTGGCTATATGATCGGGCAATTGCTCGACGCGGGGCTGCTGCATGGCGATGCCAAGACCGTGGCGGGCGATGGCCTGTCGCTTTACCGTCAGGAACCCAAGCTGAAGGACGGAAAACTCGTCTGGGAAGGCGGGGCCGAAACCACGCTGAACGACAAGATCCTGCGCCCTGCCGGCGATCCTTTCGCCAAGACGGGCGGCTTGAAGCAACTGACCGGCAATCTGGGACGCGGCGTGATCAAGGTCTCGGCCGTCGCGCCCGAACGCCACATCATCGAAGCCCCGGCCCGCATCTTCCACGATCAGGAAGAGGTGAAGGCCGCCTTCAAACGCGGCGAGTTCACCACCGACACGGTGGTCGTGGTCCGCTTCCAGGGACCGCAGGCCAATGGCATGCCCGAGCTGCATTCGCTGACGCCCACGCTTTCGGTGTTGCAGGAACGCGGGCTGCGCGTGGCGCTGGTGACCGACGGGCGCATGTCGGGTGCCTCGGGCAAGGTGCCCGCCGCCATCCACGTCTCGCCCGAAGCCGCCGCAGGTGGCCCGCTGGCCCGCCTGCGCGAGGGGGACATTATCCGTCTTGACGCCGTGGCGGGAACGCTTTCGGTGCTGGCGGCCGATTTCGACAGCCGCACCCCGGTGACAGCCGACCTTTCCGCCAACGGATTCGGCACCGGACGCGAGCTTTTCGAAGCCTTCCGCCGCATGGTCGGCCCGTCCGATCAGGGCGCGGGCGTGGTCGTCTGACCCGCATTCACTGTCTGCAACGATCCTGCGGGGGTCCGGGGGGGCAAAACCCCCGGCGGTGCCGCAAAAGCCGCAACGAAAGGACTGTCCCATGACCCCCGCCGAACAAAGCGCCGCCGCCGCCCGCGTCTGCGCGCTTGCCCCCGTGGTGCCCGTGCTGGTGATCGACGATCTGGCCCATGCCAGACCGCTGGCCGAGGCGCTGGTGGCGGGCGGGCTGCCCGCGCTCGAGGTGACGTTGCGCACGCCCTGCGCGCTTGACGCGATCCGCGCCATGTCCGAGGTCGCGGGCGGCGTGGTGGGCGCAGGCACCCTGCTGACCCCTGCCGATGTCAAGGCGGCCAAGGCGGCGGGGGCCACCTTTGGCGTCAGCCCCGGCGCCACCGACCGCCTGATCGCGGCCTGCGAGGACGAAGGCCTGCCCCTGCTTCCCGGTGCCGTCACCGCCTCCGAGATCATGGCGCTGCTGGAACGCGGCTATACGGTGCAAAAGTTCTTTCCCGCCGAGCAATCGGGCGGCGCGGCCTTCCTCAAATCCATCGGCTCGCCGATCCCGCAGGTCAAATTCTGCCCGACGGGGGGCATCAGCCTGAAGAACGCGGGCGATTATCTGGCGCTGAAGAACATTCTCTGCGTCGGCGGATCATGGGTTGCCCCGAAAGAGGCGATGCTGCGCGGCGACTGGGCCGAGATCACGCGCCTCGCGGCCGAGGCAAAGCGCCTGCGTTAAGGGCAAAGCACGGCCCCGCCCTGCGCCATGCGCCATGCGCCCTGCACCCCGCGCCATGCCACACGGGTCGGGGTGGCCCGCGTGGCGGCTTGCGCTAGACCGCGCCCTGCACCCGTGCGGCGCGGCCACCCTTGCGCTTGGGGTTCTCGGGGGCCATCAGCCCTTGCTCCATCACACCGCTCATCGGATGGTCGGGTTCGGCCATCCCGTAATGCGCGATCAGCGCCCTGAGCGCCTCTTTGGTATTGGCATCGACCGGCAGGCTTAAGGCCCAGTCGACAAAGATGGACCGGCATTCGCCCAAGGTGATGCCCTCGATACGGTAGCTTTCGCGTATCAACCCCTTGGGGTCGGCTTCCTCAATCCGCATGATGCGTCTCCCCATCTTCCACCTCGCCCAGATGCGCGTCGATCACCCGCGCCGCAAGTCCCGCGACCTGTTCGATCCGCGCGGTCAGGGCGTCGGCATCCGCCTCGCCCGTCTCGCGCAGAACAAAGGCCCGGGCCCCCTCGCCCATCGTGGCGGGGTCGAGCGTGCCTTCGGTGATCAACCGCGTCGCCGCCTGCACCCGCCACAGCAATCTGTAGCCATCGGTCAGGGTCTGCTGGTCCGAATCCGACAGGACAGAGGCCTTTCCCCCCGCGCGGAGCTGCGCCTCTACCCCGCGCGCGGGGCTTGCGGCGATCAGGGCTGCGGTCTCGGCCATCAGCTCGATATCCATGATCCGGCCCGGACCATTCTTGGCCTCCCACAGCCCCTTGGCGGGTTTGGCGGCCTGAAGGCGGGTGCGCATGGCCGCCACATCGGCGCGAACACCCGCGCCCTGCCCCTTTGCATGCAGAAGCCCGCGGCGGAAATCCTCGATCTCGGCGCGCAGCGACATCTCGCCCGCAAGGGGGCGCGCGCGGGTCAGCGCCAGATGTTCCCAAGTCCAGGCTTCGGTTTCCTGATAGCTGCGGAAGCTTTCCAGCGCGGTCGCAACCGGCCCCTGCCGCCCGCTGGGGCGCAGGCGCATGTCGACCTCGTAAAGCTTGCCCTCGGCCATCGGCGCGGTCAGCGCGGTGACAAGGGCCTGCGTCAGGCGCGCGTAATAGGGCCGCACGGCCAGCGGGCGCGGACCGTCCGAGGCCTCGGCCCCTGCCGCATCATAGATCACGATCAGGTCGAGGTCGGATCCCGCATTCAGCCGCGCCGCCCCGAGACTGCCCATGCCCAGCACCACGGCCCCCCGCCCCGGCATCGGCCCGTGCTTTCGCGCCACCTCGGCCACGACCAGCGGCCAGACAGCGGCGATCACCGCCTCGGCCAGATCGGCATAGTTCTTCGCCGCCTCGAAGGCATCGACCAGCCCGCGCAGGTGATGCACGCCGATGCGGAAATGCCATTCCTTCATCCAGCGGCGGGCGGCATCGAGCTTGCCTTCGTAATCCGCCGCCTCGGCCATGCGCGCCGCGCCATCCTCGACCAGCGCCCCGACACCGGGCCAGGGCGCAAAGAACGACCCGCCGATCACCCCGTCCAGCACGGCGGCATTGCGCGACAGGTATCGCGCCAGATCGGGCGAGGTGGCGGCGATGTCGATGATAAGGTCGATCAGCGCGGGATTGGCCTCGAACAGCGAGAAGATCTGCACCCCCGCAGGCAGGCCGCGCAGGAACCCGTCAAGCGCCACCAGCGCCTCGTCGGCATTGGCCGCCCGCGACAGCCGCGTGAGAAAGGCCGGGCGCAGGCGGCGGAAGATCTGCTGCGCGCGGTCCGACCGCAGGGCGGGATAGCTGCTCCAGCCTTCGACGATCGAGCGGGCGCTTTCGGACAGATCGGGCAGCGGTTCCTCGGCGGCACCGGGGGCGAAGAAGCCCTCGGTCAGCCGGTCGGTCCGCGACAGCCGGTCAAGAAGACCGGTGCGGAACGCCCCCTCCTCCATCCCGCAAAAGGCGGCGATGCGGGCAACCCCTTCGGCGCTAGCGGGCATGGTATGGGTCTGGGCGTCCTGCACCATCTGCAAGCGGTGCTCGACCTCGCGGTGCGCGCGATATAGCGTCACCAGTTCCTCGCAGACATCCTGCGGAATCCAGCGCTGCGCGGCAAGGGCGCGCAGCCCCCCCACCGTGGTCCGGTCGCGCAGCGACGCATCGCGCCCCCCCGCGATCAGTTGCCGCGTCTGGGTGAAGAACTCGATCTCGCGGATGCCGCCCTGCCCCAGCTTCATGTCATGCCCTTCGACGGCAAGGGCGCGGTTCAGCTGCCGATGCTCGCGGATGCGCAGGCGCATGTCATGCGCGTCCTGGATCGCCGCGAAATCAAGGTGCTTGCGCCAGACAAAGGGCACCAGCGTCCTCAGGAAGCGGTTCCCCGCCGCAAGATCGCCGCCGCAGGGGCGGGCCTTGATATAGGCGGCACGTTCCCATGTGCGGCCCACGCTTTCGTAATAGGCCTCGGCCGCCGCCATCGAAAGGCAGACAGGCGTCACGGCGGCGTCGGGGCGCAGGCGCAGGTCGGTGCGAAAGACATAGCCCCCCGCCGTCAGGTCCGAAAGCAGGGCCGTCATCCGGCGCGTGACGCGGATGAACGACTGGCGGGCCTCTTGCTCGACCCCTTTGTAACGGGTTTCGTCGAACAGGCAGACAAGGTCGATGTCCGAGGAATAGTTCAATTCCCCAGCCCCCATCTTGCCCATCGCCAGCGCCACCATCCCCGCGCCATCGGCCGCATCATCGGGCGTGGCACCGGGCAGGCGACCGCGGCGGATTTCCTCGGCCACGCCGGTCCTGATCGACAGGTCCACCGCCATGTCGGCCAGACGCGTCAGCGCCCCCGTCACCTGCTCGAGCGGCCAGACCCCGCCCAGATCGCACAGCGCCGTGAACAGCGCCGCGCGCCGCTTGGCAAGGCGCAGCGCATCGGAAAGCTGCTCGGACGGAACCGCTGCCAGATCGGCGAGCAGGCGGTCGAAAGCGGCCTCGGGGACGGCGGACAGGGCCTCGCGCAGCCAGACCCCCTCGCGCGTCATCAGGTCGCGCAGAAAGGGGCTGCATCCCGCCGTGGCGGACAGCAGCCCCGCCAGTTCGGGCGCAAGATCGCCAAAGGCGGCACGGGTCTCGGTTGCGGTCGCGGCATCATGGGCGACGGGCGAACGGGTCAGGCGGGAAAGGAATGTCGGGCTGTTGCTCATCATTTCACCATGCGACCGCAGCGCGGCAGGGTCAACCAAGCGCGGCGCGGCACTTGGCCCCGCCTGCGGTTCAGCCTTGGCCAAATACTCTCGGGGGGAAGGCGCGTCTTGCGCGCCTCGGGGGGCGGAAAGCCCCCCGTCCGCCCTCCCGTCCGCCCTCCCGCCCGGCACCCCGCCCGGCACCCCGCCCGGCCATTCGCCCGTGCGATGTGAATTATTTTAACATCGACCCTTGAAAGCGCATCCCGCGCTGCGCATCTTGCGTCATGTGAAAGACATTCACATCCACAGACGCCCCACCAACCCAATCACGACAGGGAGCCCGCCGCCGATGAGTTATACGACCCACACCGCACCGCGCTTTGGTTCGCGCCTTGGCGGTATCCTCTCCGCACCGCGCCGGGTCGAAGCCTGGCTCGACGATCGCGGCAAGCCCGCATGGATCGCGGCGATGGTGCTTGCCTTCATCTTCGTCTGGCCTGTCGGCCTTGCCCTTCTTGCCTATATGATCTGGAGCAAACGCATGTTCAATCGGTCCTGCCGCCACAGCCAAAGCCACAGCCGCAGCGCATGGGGCGGCGGCGTCTACGCCTCGTCCGGCAACTCGGCCTTCGACGCCTACAAGGCCGAAACCCTGCGCCGCCTCGAAGAGGAACAGGCCGCCTTCGAAGGCTTCCTGCAACGCCTGCGCGAGGCCAAGGACAAGTCCGAGTTCGATGCCTTCATGGAAGACCGCAGCCGCAAGGCACGCGGCGAAGGCGACGCGCCGCAGGCGCAGGCCTGATCCGGCCCGAACCTGCCAAGGGGGCGCGGCCCGCAAAGCCGCCCCCTAACACCCTTTTCACCGAAAGGCCCCGCCCCCATGTATTCCGGCATGACCCATGACACCGCCCTGCCCGACCCCGAGCGCCATGCCGAATTCTATGACGGCGTGGCGATCAAGCGCGGGCTGGCATGGCTGGTCGACACGCTCTTCGTCACGCTTCTGGTGATGGTGGCGACCCTGTTCACCGCCTTTACCGCGCTGTTCTTCCTGCCGCTGCTGTGGCTGACGGTCAGCTTCATCTACCGCTGGTCCACCCTGTCGGGGCGGTCGGCCACATGGGGCATGCGCCTGATGGGGGTCGAGTTCCTTGACCGCACGGGGCTTCGCTTCGATGCGGCGACGGCCTTCCTGCACACGCTTGGCTACACGCTGTCGATGGCCTTCGTGCTGCCGCAGGTGATCTCGGTCGGGCTTATGTGCCTGTCGCGGCGCGGTCAGGGCCTGACCGACATGCTGCTCGGCACGGTCGCGATCAACCGCTAGGCGATGCGGCGGGCAGCGATGCCCGCCCTGCGCCGCCGGAAATCAGGTTCGGGGTCGTATCATGGCTTGGCGGGTGGCGCGCGGCTTGCTAGGGTAGGTGCGCACTCCTATCCCGGATCGCCCGTCCTGCGGCTTTCAACGGCGTCAAATCGGCTTCATGCGGCACACCCTACCCATCGCGCCCCAATTCTATGTGACGGCACCGCAACCCTGCCCCTATCTTGACGGGCGGATGGAGCGCAAGCTGTTCACGGCATTGCAGGGCGAACATGCGCAGCGCCTGAACGACACGCTTTCCAAACAGGGATTCCGCCGCAGCCAGAACGTGCTTTACCGCCCCTCTTGCGCGGAATGTTCGGCCTGCCTCTCGGCCCGCATCCGGGTCGCCGATTTCGCCCCCTCGCGCGGGCATCGCCGCATCCTGAAGAAAGCGGCCGAGCTGCGCCGCAACGCCACCAGCCCCTGGGCGACCGAAGAACAGTTCGGCCTGTTCCGCCGCTATCTCGACACCCGCCATGCCGATGGCGGGATGGCCGACATGGACATCTTCGAATTCGCCGCGATGATCGAGGAGACGCCGATCAAGTCGCGCGTGATCGAATACACCCGCCCCCCCGGCTTGGGCGAGCGCGGGCGCCCGCTGGCCGCCGTCTGCCTGACCGATGTGTTCGATGACGGGCTGAGCATGGTCTACAGCTTCTACGACCCCGATCTGGCCGACCTGTCGCTGGGCACCTATGTCATCCTCGACCATATCGCCATCGCGCGCGAGGCGGGTTTGCCCTATGTCTATCTGGGCTACTGGGTGCCGGGCAGCCGCAAGATGGGCTACAAGGCGGGCTTTCCCGCGCTGGAAATCTACAAGGGCGGGCGCTGGCAGGACATCGGCGACCCCGCCGACCACAAGGCCGAGTTGCACCCCCTGTCGGTCGACCCGATCGCGGAACAGGTGGCCCGCATCAACCTGCCCGACACCCGCCAGACAGCACGCGAGTGACGGGCACGCGAGTGACGGGCGCGGGCGCGACGGAATCCCGCGCGACGGGCGCGCGACTTGCCGCCGTGGCGCTGATCGTTCCCGATTATGATCCGGCGATCCGCTTCTTTGTCGATGTGCTGGGCTTTTCGCTGGTCGAGGATATCCCGATGGGCGCAAAACGCTGGGTCACGGTCGAGCCGCCCGCAGGCGGGGCGCGGCTGGTTCTGGCCCGCGCCGAAGGGGACGGGCAGCAGGCCGCCATTGGCGCGCAGGGCGGCGGACGGGTCTGGCTGTTCCTGACCACCGACGACATCGCCCGCGACCGCGCAAGGATGCAGGCCGCAGACGTGGTTTTCGAAGAGCCGGTCCGACACGAACCCTATGGCAAGGTCTGCGTCTGGCGCGACCCGTTCGGCAACCGCTGGGATCTGATCGAACCCGCGGGGTAAGGCGGGGCCTTGCGACCCCGCCGCCGGTCTTACTTCAACAGGCCTTCGGCCTTCATCGCCGCCTGCACCGCAGGGCGTGCGGCGACGCGGTCGCGCCATGCCAGCAGGTTCGGAAAGGCCGAAAGGTCATGCTTCACGCCCGCCGACCAGTTGGTGACGGTGAAAAGATAGGCATCCGCCGGGGTGAAGGCATCGCCCAAAAGCCAGGTGCGGCCATCGGCAAGCTTTGCCTCGACCAGTTTCAGACGGCTTTCCAGCAGCGCGATCTGGGCAAGGCGGGCGTCGCCCTCGATGCCGCGGAAGAAGGGGGAATAGGTCTTGTGAACCTCGGTCGAGATGAAGTTCAGCATCTCTTGCAGACGGGCGCGTTCCAGCGTGCCGAGCGCGGGAAGCGTGCCGGGGGTCAGGCTGTCGGCCACGTATTGCATGATGGCCACGCCCTCGCAAAGCACCTCGCCCGAGTCGAGTTGCAGCGCGGGCACGGCGCCGCGCGGGGTGATGGCAAGGAAATCGGCCCCCGTCTCGGTCGTCTTGGCGCGGATGTCGGCGCGTTCGATCTGGAAGGGTTTGCCGGTCTCGGCCAGCACAATATGCGAGGCGAGCGAGCAGGCGCCGGGGGAATAGTAAAGTTTCATGGGGCACTCTTTGCTGGGGTCATTCGCCGACAGCAGTAGCGCCGCAGGGCGCATGCGGCAACGCGCCCGGGGGGTTTGGGGCGACTCAGCAGCGCGCAAAGCCTGTGCAATATCGCGCGGCTTTGCATAAATTGCGCGATCCCGGCCGCACGGGAAAGAAAACTTCAATTTTTGCACCCCCTGCGACACTTTCGATGCGTTTTTGCGGTTGACGGCCCCTTGGGGCGCCCCTAGGTTCCGCCGAGACGAAAACCTTGAGGGGGCGGTTATGACCGGCATTCTTGTAGAGGTAAGGAAACGGCGCATGGGGCGGTAACGCTGACCATATGGTTCCCATGCGCCCCCGACGAAAATCGGGGGCTTTTTGTTGGCGAAAGGGTCGGCTGACCCGACGAGAGGATGAGACGAGATGACCAAGGCTGCGAACATGACGATGACGGGCGCCCGTATGGTGGTGCAAGCGCTCAAGGATCACGGCGTCGAAGTTGTTTTCGGCTATCCCGGTGGCGCGGTGCTGCCCATCTATGACGAGATCTTCCAGCAGAACGACATCCGCCACATCCTTGTGCGCCACGAACAGGGTGCGGTGCATATGGCCGAGGGCTATGCCCGTTCGACCGGCAAGCCCGGCGTGGTGCTTGTCACCTCGGGTCCGGGTGCGACCAATGCCGTCACGGGGCTGACCGACGCGCTGCTCGATTCGATCCCGCTTGTCGTGCTGACGGGTCAGGTTCCGACCTTCATGATCGGCACCGACGGCTTCCAGGAGGCCGACACCATCGGCATCACCCGCCCCTGCACCAAGCACAACTGGCTGGTCAAGGACACGGCCGATCTTGCCTCGACCATCCACACGGCCTTTCACGTGGCCACCTCGGGGCGTCCGGGCCCCGTGCTGATCGACATTCCGAAGGATGTGCAATTCGCCACGGCGCAATACACGACCAAGGAAATCTCGCGCGCGCCGCATTACCAGCCGCGCGTCAAGGGCGACATGGAGCAGATCACCCGTCTGGTCGAGATGATGGAGGCCGCCGAGCGCCCCGTCTTCTACACCGGCGGCGGCGTGATCAACTCGGGCCCCGAGGCCAGCCGCATCCTGCGCGAGCTGGTGGCGGGCACCGATTTCCCGATCACCTCGACGCTGATGGGGTTGGGGTCCTATCCCGCCTCGGGCAAGAACTGGCTGGGCATGCTGGGGATGCATGGCCTTTACGAGGCCAATCTTGCCATGCACGGCTGCGATCTGATGATCAACGTCGGCGCAAGGTTCGACGACCGCATCACCGGACGGGTCAAGGATTTCTCGCCCCATTCGAAAAAGGCGCATATCGACATCGACCCCTCGTCGATCAACAAGGTGATCCGCGTCGATGTGCCGATCGTGGGCGATGTGGGCAATGTGCTGGCCGATGTGCTGGCGCTGTGGAAATCGCGCGGCTCCAAGACCAACAAGGCGGGTCTGGCCAAATGGTGGAAGCAGATCAACGAATGGCGCGCGGTCGAATGCCTGAACTACAAGCCCTCGACCAAGACGATCAAACCGCAATACGCGCTGCAACGCCTCGAGGCCCTGACCAAGGGCATGGACCGCTACATCACGACCGAAGTGGGCCAGCACCAGATGTGGGCGGCGCAATACCTCGGCTTCGAGGACCCGAACCGCTGGATGACGAGCGGCGGATTGGGCACGATGGGCTATGGTCTGCCCGCCAGCATCGGCGTGCAGATCGCGCATCCCGAGGCGCTGGTGGTGAACGTCGCGGGCGAGGCCTCGTGGCTGATGAACATGCAGGAGATGGGCACGGCGATGCAGTTCCGCGCGCCGGTCAAGCAGTTCATCCTGAACAACGAACGCCTTGGCATGGTGCGCCAGTGGCAGGAATTGCTGCATGGCGAGCGCTATTCGCATTCCTGGAGCGAAAGCCTGCCCGATTTCGTCAAGCTGGCGGAAGCCTTCGGCTGCAAGGGGCTGAAATGCTCGGACCCGAAAGACCTTGATGATGCGATCATGGAGATGATCCGCTATGACGGTCCGGTGATCTTCGACTGCCTTGTCGAGAAGCACGAGAACTGCTTCCCGATGATCCCGAGCGGAAAGCCGCATAACGAGATGCTGCTGGGCGAGGCGGATACGCAGGGCGTGATCGGCGCAAAAGGGGCGGTTCTGGTGTGATCTGGCGGAGCGGGGGGCCATATGCCCCCCCGCACCCCGAGGATATTTCAAGACAGAAAATGAAGGGAGCAGTCGATGTCGGCGCTCAACATCAAAAAAGGCTCCAGCAGCCATTCGGCCTATGATCTGCGCGACCCGAATGCGGTGGTGATCGAGCAGCATACGCTGGCGGTGCTGGTCGATAACGAAAGCGGCGTTCTCGCGCGGGTGATCGGCCTGTTCTCGGGGCGCGGCTACAACATCGACAGCCTGACCGTGGCCGAGGTCGACCATGCGGGCCACCGGTCGCGCATCACGGTCGTCACGCGCGGCACGCCGCAGGTGATCGAGCAGATAAAGGCGCAGCTCGCGCGGATGGTTCCGGTGCATGACGTGCATGACCTGACCGCCGAAGGCCCGGCCGTGCAGCGCGAACTGGCCCTGTTCAAGGTGGCCGGCAAGGGCGACGCGCGGATCGAGGCGCTGCGGCTGGCCGAGATCTTCCGCGCCAATGTGGTGGACAGCACCCTCGAAAGCTTCGTTTTCGAGATCACCGGCACGCCCGAGAAGATCGACGCGTTCGGCGACCTGATGCGCCCGCTCGGTCTGGTCGAGATCGCCCGCACGGGTGTTGCGGCACTGGCGCGCGGCGTCTGACGGGCGGAGTCTAAGGGGCGGCGTCTGACGGGCGGCGGGTGCCGTCCCGACACGGCAGCAGACAGGCGACAGGGCGCGGGACAGTCCCGCGCCTTGTCCCGTTCAGTCCTTCATCAATTCGGCCAGCCGCGCCTCTTCCTCGGCGCTGAGGGCGGACTCGCCCGCGCCACGGCGGCGCAGGGTGACGGCGGCGACCGCAATTCCGCCCAGAAGCATCAGCGGACCTGCCGCCCAGAGCATCAGGTTCCAGCCCGATGTGGCGGGTTTGAGCAGCACGAATTCGCCGAAACGGTCGGTGACGAAGGCCATCACCTCGGCATCCGTGTCGCCTTCGGTGATGCGGGCGCGGATCACCTCGCGCAGGGTCTTGGCGATCTGCGCGTCACTGTCATCGATGTTCTCGTTCTGGCAGACGGGGCAGCGCAGCTCTTTTGACAGCTCGCGCGCCCGCGCCTCGAGTGCGGGATCGGCCAGCATTTCCGAGGGTTGCACCGCAAAGACCGGTGCCGCCGCCCCGAGGGCAAGCGCAAGGACGAGCGCGCGCTTCATTCGGCAGGCACTCCGGCCGGTTGGCGGCGGGCGCCGGCGGCAAGGCGGTAGCGGCGGTCCGAAAGGCTGAGCAAGCCGCCAAGCGCCATGACAAGCGCCCCGCCCCAGAGCCAGTTGGCAAAGGGTTCGATATAGCTGCGCACCGCCCAGCCGCCGTTGTCCTGCGGATCGCCGATCACCACGTAAAGGTCGCGCCACAGGCCCTGGTCGATGGCGGCCTCGGTCGTGGGCATTCCGGCGATGGGGTAGTTGCGCTTTTCGGGATGCAGCAGCGCCACCTCGTCCCCGTTGCGCATCACCCGCATGTCGGCCGTGGTCGAGGTGTAGTTCGGCCCCTGCACCTGCCGCACGTCCTGCAAGGTGATCTCGTAGGGGCCAAGGGGGAAGGTCTCGCCCTTTTGCACGACGCGGATGTCCTCGGTCTTCCACGACATCATCGCGGCCACGGCGAAGATGGTGATGCCAAGCCCCGCATGGGCCGTGGCCTTGCCCCAGTCGCTGCGCGGCAGGCGGGTCAGGCGGGCAAGCCGGCCCGCAAGCGCCCCGCGCCCCGTGCGTTGCCACAGGTCGGTCAGCGCGCCCCCCACGACCCAGAGCGCAAGGATGACCCCCACAGGACCAAGCGCCGAGCGCCCCGTCTGCATCGCCCAGACCAGCGCGCCGCAGGACAGCGCCAGAACCGCCACGGGCCAAAGCGGGCGCAGCGTGCGCGTCACCTCGCCCCGCTTCCACGGCAGCATCGAGCCGAGCGGCAGCAGGGTCGCAAGCGCCACCATGAAGGGCGAGAAGGCGGCGTCGAAGAAGGGTTCGCCCACCGAGAGTTTGCGGTTGAAGAACATCTCGGCCACCAGCGGCCAGATCGTGCCGACAAAGACCACGAAAGCCGAGACGGCCAGCAGCAGGTTGTTGGCCACCAGCGCGGATTCGCGGCTGACGAGGGCGAAGACGCCCTTGCCCTCCATCGCGCCGGCGCGGGCGGCGAAAAGTGTCAACGCGCCGCCCATGAACACCCCGAGGATGGCAAGGATGAACACCCCGCGGTCGGGGTCGTTGGCAAAGGCGTGGACCGAGGTGATGACCCCCGAGCGCACGATGAAGGTGCCGATGAGCGAGAAGCCGAAGGCGAGGATCGCCAGCAGGATCGTCCATGCCTTCAGGGTTTCGCGCTTTTCGACGACGATGGCCGAATGCAGCAGCGCCCCCGCGAGAAGCCAGGGCATGAACGAGGCGTTCTCGACCGGATCCCAGAACCAGAAGCCGCCCCAGCCCAGTTCGTAATAGGCCCACCACGACCCGAGCGCGATGCCGATGGTCAGGAAAACCCACGAGATCAGTGTCCAGGGCCGGACCCAGCGCGCCCATGCGGCATCGACACGGCCCTCGATCAGGGCGGCGACGGCGAAGCTGAAGGACATCGAAAGACCGACATAGCCGAGGTAGAGGAAGGGCGGGTGGAAGGCGAGACCGGGGTCTTGCAGCAAGGGGTTCATGTCCTGCCCGTTCAGGGGCGGAATCTCGAGCCGCAGGAAGGGGTTCGAGGTGAGCAGCATGAAGAGCAGGAACGCCACGGCGACCATCGCCTGCACCGACAGCACGCGCGCCTTCAGCTGCGGCGGAAGGTTGCCGCCGAACCAGACCGCACAGGCCCCGTAGAGCGACAGGATCAGCACCCAGAGCAGCAGCGAGCCTTCGTGATTGCCCCAGACCCCCGACACTTTGTACAGCATCGGCTTGAGGGTATGCGAATTCTCGACCACCACCTTGAGCGAGAAGTCCGAGGCGACGAAGCCCCAGGTCAGCACGCCGAAGGAAAAGGCGATGAGCAGGAACTGCGCGATGGCCGCAGGGTCGCCCACCGCCATCCATGCCGCATCGCGCCGTTGCGCGCCGACCAGCGGCACCACCGATTGCACCACGGCCACCGCGAGGGCGAGGATCAGGGCGAAATGTCCCAGTTCGATGAGCACGGCATTGCCTCCTGCAAGTCGGGGCTGAGTCTAGGGGGAAACGGCGCGCAGTTCCATGCCCCTGCGTCGCCACGGCGCAGGGGTGACGAAAGGGTGAACGCCGCGCCCGCCGCCGCCGCCGCGCCCGCCGCCGCCCCCGGGAGGGCTGTCTGCCCTCCCGGACCCTCCCGAGGATATTTGGGGCAAGAGGAAGCGGGCGTCGGGGGTGACGCTTGGCGCGGAAGGCGGTAAGACAGGGCGAAACGGGAGAAGAACCATGTCGAACGCCATCCTGATCGGCGCGCCGGTCGACAGCGGGCAGCGCTATGCCGGCTGCATGATGGGGCCTGCGGCCTATCGCGTGGCGGGGATCGCTGCGGCCTTGCGCGATCTGGGCCACGGGGTCGAGGATTGGGGCGACGTCGCCCTGCCCGAACTGGCCGAGGTGGCATGTGCCAATCCGTCGGTGCATCATCTGGCCGAGACGCTGGGCTGGACCGAGGTGCTGTGCGACCGTGTCGATGATGCGCTTTCGGCGGGCGCGCTGCCCGTGGTGATGGGGGGCGACCATTCGCTGGCGCTGGGGTCGGTGGCGGGGGCCGCCGCCTATGCGCAGCGCAGCGGCCGGCCGCTGTTTCTGCTCTGGCTTGACGCCCATTCCGATTTCCATACGCCGGTGACGACCACTTCGGGCAATCTGCATGGCACGCCGGTCGCCTATATCGCGGGGCGCGAGGGGTTCGACGCCTTCCCCCCCTTCCCCGCCCCGATCCCGCCCGAACGCATCTGCCTTTACGGGATCCGTTCGGTGGACCCGGCCGAACATGCCGCCCTGCTGCTGCATGACATCGCCATCAACGACATGCGCGTGATCGACGAGCGCGGCATCGTGGCCCCCTTGCGCGAATTCCTGCAACGGGTCGCGGCGGCGGGGGGGATGCTGCATGTCTCGCTCGATGTCGATTTCCTCGACCCCTCGATCGCGCCTGCGGTGGGCACGACCGTGCCGGGCGGCACCACCTTTCGCGAGGCGCATCTGGTGATGGAACTGCTGCATGAAAGCGGGTTGGTCACATCGCTCGATCTGGTCGAGCTGAACCCTTTCCTCGACGAGCGCGGGCGCACGGCGCGGCTGATGGTCGACCTTGTCGCCAGCCTGATGGGGCGCAAGGTCTTTGACCGTCCGACACGGGCGTAATCCGACAGGGGCGCAAGCGGTTCGCGCGGCAGCTTTCGCGGTCAGTGCAGGCGGAATTCGCCCACCACGTTGCGCCATTCGCCCGGTGCGATCAGCTTGCGATGGGTGAAGCGGACCGAATGCAGCGGCCCCTCGATCTGGCCCTGCCAGAATTCGATGAAGCGGAAAAGCTCGGGGTAATCCGGCGCAAGATCATAGGTCTGCCAGACGAAGGTGTTGAGAACATTGCGATAATCGGGGATGCGGTAGAAAAGTTCGGCCGTGGTGAGCCCGTAGCCTTTCAGCATCTTTTCCGTCTCGGTCAGCTGGGTGGTTTGCATGGTGTTTCCCACGTTTGAAATGCCCGTAAGGAAACTGTGCCGCGAATCGTTTTATTCTTCAACGAAAACAATATGTTGGCACTAGGCCGGGGTGGCTGCCAAAAGCGGCGAGCCAGGGCCATTGCACCCTATATCCGCGATGGTGTAAGGTCGCGCCAACCATATATTGATCCCTTGCTGGAAGGTGCGGCCCGCTGTGACCGATACGCCCGAAACCCCTGAAAACACCGAAGAATCCGCGCCCAAATCGGCTTGGACCGGACAGCAGCGATCCATCTCGGAAGAGATGAAGACCGCCTATCTCGACTACGCGATGAGCGTGATCGTCAGCCGGGCGATCCCCGATCTGCGTGACGGGTTGAAGCCGGTCCACCGCCGCATCCTTTTTGCGATGCATGAAAGCGGCAACAACCACGAAAAGCCCTATCGCAAATCGGCCCGCCCCGTCGGCGATACGATGGGGAAATACCACCCCCACGGCGACTCGGCGATTTATGACGCGCTGGTGCGGATGGCGCAGCCCTTTTCCATGTCGCTGAAGCTGCTGGACGGTCAGGGCAACTTTGGCTCGATGGACGGCGATAGCGCCGCCGCGATGCGCTATACCGAAGTGCGGATGGACAAGCCCGCCGCCTTCCTTTTGGCCGATATCGATAAGGAAACGGTCGAATTCCAGGACAACTACGACGGCAAGGACCGCGAACCCACGGTTCTGCCCGCACGGTTTCCCAACATGCTGGTCAATGGCGCGGGCGGCATCGCCGTCGGCATGGCCACCAACATCCCGCCCCATAACCTTGGCGAGGTGATCGACGGCACGCTGGCGATGATCGAGAACCCCGACATCTCGACCGAGGCGTTGATGGAGATCATCCCTGCCCCCGATTTCCCGACGGGCGGCGTGATCCTTGGCCGCTCGGGCGCGCGCAAGGCCTATCTGGAAGGGCGCGGCAGCGTCATCATCCGCGCCAAGACGCGGATCGAGGAAATCCGCAAGGACCGCTTCGCCATCATCCTGGACGAGATCCCCTATCAGGTGAACAAGTCCACCATGATCGAGAAGATCGCCGAAATGGTGCGCGAGAAGCGCATCGAGGGCATCGCCCATGTGCAGGACGAATCCGACCGCATCGGCGTGCGGGTGGTGATCGAACTCAAACGCGATGCCACGCCCGAGGTGGTGCTGAACCAGCTTTACCGCTTCACCACCATGCAGGTGCATTTCGGCTGCAACATGCTGGCCTTGAACGGCGGCCGCCCCGAACAACTGACCTTGCGCGATTTCCTGAGCCATTTCATCGTCTTCCGCGAGGAAGTGGTGGCCCGTCGCACGGCCTTTGAACTGCGCAAGGCGCGCGAGCGCAGCCATATCCTCTGCGGTCTGGCGGTCGCCGTCTCGAACGTCGACGAGGTGGTGCGCACCATCCGCGCCAGCGCCGATGCCGCCGAGGCCCGCGAGAAGCTGATGACCCGCCGCTGGCCCGCACAGGACATCGCCGATTACATCAAGCTGATCGACGACCCGTCGCACCGGATCAACGAGGACGGCACCTACAACCTGTCGGAAATCCAGGCCCGCGCCATCCTCGATCTGCGCCTGCAACGCCTGACCGCGATGGGGGTGAAAGAGGTCACGGACGAGCTGGCCGACCTTGCCGCCAAGATCCGCGACTATCTCGACATTCTCGGCAGCCGCGAGCGGATCATGGCGATCATCTCGGACGAGCTGCGCGAAGTGAAAGCCGCCTTTGCCGTGCCCCGCCGGACCGAGATTCAGGACTGGGCCGGAGACATGGACGACGAGGACCTGATCGAGCGCGAGGATATGGTCGTGACCATCACCTCGGGCGGCTACATCAAGCGCACGCCGCTTGCCGAATTCCGCGCCCAGAACCGCGGCGGCAAGGGGCTGTCGTCGATGGCGACGAAAGAGGATGACGTCGTCACCACGCTGTTCGTGGCCAATACGCATACGCATCTTTTGTTCTTCACCACCGACGGCATGGTCTACAAGATGAAGACATGGCGTCTGCCGCTGGCGGGACGCACGGCCAAGGGCAAGGCCATCGTCAACATCCTGCCCATCGCCAGCGGCGTGTCCATCGCGGCGCTGATGCCGGTCGATGTGCCGGAAGCCGATTGGGACAAGCTTCAGATCGTCTTTGCCACCAGTGACGGCGATGTGCGCCAGAACGACCTGTCGGATTTCACCAACGTCAAGCGCAACGGCAAGATCGCGATGAACCTGCCCGAGGGGGTCAGCCTTGTGAACGCCGCCATTGCGGATGAAAACGATGACGTGATGCTGGTGACGGCGGGCGGGCGGGCGATCCGCTTCCCCACCACCGATATCCGCGTGTTCAAATCGCGCGGGTCGACCGGCGTGCGCGGCATCCGGCTGGGCAAGGACGACCAGGTCGTGTCGATGGCGATCATCCGCCATTTCGAGGCCGATCCCGCCGAGCGCGAAGCCTATCTCAAGCAGCGCCGCCTGATGGCCGGCGCCCCCGACGAGGCCGAGGCGGACGAGGACGAAGTCACCGTCGAGGCGGGCCAGCTTTCGACCGAGCGCTATGCCGAAATGTCGGCGGCCGAGGACCTGATCCTGACCATCACTGCAGGCGGATCGGGCAAACTGTCGTCAAGCCACGATTACCCCGTGCGGGGCCGTGGCGGCATGGGCGTCAAGGCGATGGACGGCGCGATGCGCGGCGGCAAGCTTGTCGCCTCGTTCCCCGTCGAAACCTCGGACCAGATCATGCTTGCCACCTCGACCGGACAGTCGATCCGCGTGCCTGTGGACCAGATCAGCTTCCGCTCGCGCAGCGCAGGCGGGGTCAAGGTGTTCAACGTGGGGGCCGATGAACAGGTCGTCTCGGTCGCCCGCGTGGCAGAACAGGGCGATGAGTGATGCCCCTGCCCTGCTGGCCGAACGGCTGGCAGGGCTGGCGGCTTCGCGGGAAACCGTGACCTATGGTGCGCTTGCGGCGGCACTCGGGCTGCGTATGGCCGAACTGACCGCGCTTCTGGAAGCGACGATGGAGGCCGATGCGGCAGCAGGGCGACCGCTGCGGGCGGCGGTGATGGAGGGCAAGCTTTCGGGTGGGCTTCCGGCAAAGGGGTTCTTCGACAAGGCGGCCGGGCTTGGCTTCGATACGTCGGATCCGGCGGGATTCACCGGGCAGATGCGCGCAGCTCTGGCCGTTCACCCGGAATAACAGTGCATTTGCGCACATAGGCTTTGCGCCCCTTGGGCTGTGGAAACGCCGAAGCTGCGGGTAATCAATCCCCATCCGGCAGCGAAAAGCCGGGCCAGATCAGGGGAACCATGATGAACAAAGTGAATGACTTCGGACCCGTTGCGGCACGTCTGCTGATGGCGGCGCTGTTCCTGCTTGCGGGGCTTGGCAAGCTTGCGGATGTGCAGGGCTTTGCGGGCTATCTGACCTCGGGCGGGCTTCCGGCTTTCCTTGCATGGCCGTCGATCCTGTTCGAGATCGCCGTGGGCGTGCTGCTGGTCATCGGCTACCAGACGCGGATCGTGGGGCTTGCCGGTGCGGCCTTCTGTGTCGTCGCGGCGGCGCTTTACCACAACAACTTTGCCGACCAGACGCAGATGGTGATGTTCCTGAAGAACCTTGCCATCGCGGGCGGCTTCCTGCTGCTCTCGGCCAACGGGGCCGGAAAGTTCGCACTGGACAAGTGATCCTGCCGCAACCGGGGCCGAACGAGGGGCCGGGGGGTGAACCCCGGCCCTTTCCTATTGCGGGGAAAGGCCCTAAATCAGCGCCATGACACAAGAACTCCACATCATCGGCGGCGGCATGGCCGGTTCGGAAGCGGCATGGCAGGCAGCGCAAATGGGCGTGCCGGTCGTGATCCATGAAATGCGCCCCAAGGTCGGCACCTTTGCCCATCGAACGGGGCATTTCGCGGAAATGGTCTGCTCAAATTCCTTCCGCTCGGACGATGACGAACGCAACGCCGTGGGCTTGCTGCATTGGGAAATGGGCGCGGCAAACGGGCTGATCATGGAAACGGCCCGCGCCCACCGCCTGCCCGCAGGCGGCGCGCTTGCCGTTGACCGCGACCCCTTTGCCGAGGCGGTCACCGCACGGCTTCTGGCGCATCCGCTGATTTCCACCGCCTATGACGAGATCACCGAGCTTCCCGCCGACGGCCACTGGATCATCGCCACCGGCCCGCTGACCAGCACGGCGCTGGCCACCAGCATCCGCAGCGCGACGGGGGCCGATAGCCTTGCCTTTTTCGACGCCATAGCACCCATCGTCTATGCGGAATCGGTGGATATGTCGGTCGCCTGGATGCAGTCGCGCTATGACAAGGGCGAGACCGAGGAAGAACAGACCGCCTACATGAACTGCCCGATGGACCGCGAGCAGTACTACGCATTCATCGACGCGCTGCTGGCCGCCGACAAAACCGAATTCCACGAAGGCGAGACGGCGGGCTATTTCGACGGCTGCCTGCCGATCGAGGTGATGGCCGAACGCGGCCGCGAGACCTTGCGCTTTGGCCCGATGAAACCCGTGGGGTTGACCAATCCGCATTCGGATAAAAAGCCCTATGCCGTGGTGCAACTGCGGCGCGACAACAAGCTTGGCACGCTCTACAATATCGTAGGGTTCCAGACCAAGATGAAGTATGGCGCGCAAACCGCTGTTTTCAAAATGATTCCGGGGCTAGAGAACGCCTCGTTCGCGCGACTGGGCGGGATACACCGCAACACCTTCATCAATTCGCCCACCCTGCTTGATGCGCAGATGCGCCTGAAATCGCGGCCCAACATCCGCTTTGCAGGTCAGGTCACGGGCGTCGAAGGCTATGTCGAAAGCGCCGCGATGGGGCTTTTGGCGGGGCGCATGGCGGCGGCGGAACTGCTGGGGCGCAGCCTGCCCCCGCCCCCGCCCGATACGGCGACGGGCGCGCTTATCACCCATATCACCGGCGGGGCCGAGGCCAAGACCTTCCAGCCGATGAACGTGAACTTCGGCCTTTTCCCCCCGATCGACGCAAAGGGCGGGCGCAAGGGACGCAAGGACCGCTACAAGGCCTATACCGACCGCGCCAAGGAAAGCTTCACCGCATGGCTGGCCACCCAGTAAGGTTTCGCACGCGCTTTGCCCCCTCTCCGACGGGGCCGCTGCATCTGGGACATGCCTATTCCGCCATCCTTGCCCATGACATGGCCCGCGCGGCAGGCGGCGAATTCCTGCTGCGGATGGAGGATACCGATCTGGAACGCTGCCGCCCCGAATGGGAGGCGCTGATCGTCGAGGACCTGTCATGGCTGGGCCTGCGCTGGGACGGGCCGGTCCTGCGGCAGTCGGACAGGATCGACAGCTACAACCGCCGCCTTGAACCGCTTGCGCATCGGGGGCTGCTCTATCCCTGTTCCTGCACCCGCGCCGACATCCGCGCCGCCCTGTCCGCCCCGCAAGAGGGCGTGGCCTTCTCCGTCTATCCCGGCACCTGTCGCGGGCGGGCGATGCAGACGCGGGCGGCGGGTGATGCGCTGCGCCTCGATCTTGCGGCGGCCTTCGACGCGCTCGCAAGCGCAGACCTGCGCTTTCAGGAAACCGGCCCCGCCCATGCCGGCCCCCACCGGATCGACCGCGCCACTGCCTTGCGGCAGATCGGCGATGTGGTCCTGTCACGCAAGGGCGAGGATATCGTGGCCTATTTCCTCGCCTCGGCCTTCGACGATGCCGATCAGGGCATCACCCATGTCATCCGCGGCGAGGATCTGTTCGACTTCACCCCCGTGCAGGTGATCTTGCAGCACCTGTTCGGCCTGCCGACCCCCGTCTATCACCACCACCGCCTGATCCGCGACGAGGCGGGCAAGCGGCTGGCCAAGCGCGATGATGCGCGGGCCTTGCAGAAATACCGCGCCGAGGGGATGACGCCCGCAGGAATCAGGGCGATGGTCGGGCTTTAGCGCCAAATTCCTTGCAAGGAATTTGCAGTTTTCTTCAGGAAAATTGCGCCCTAGGCCATCGGTTCGGTCAGGATGACGGCCTCGCCGCCCCGCACGGCCGTGTAAAAGCACGACCTGCGGTTGGTGTGGCAGGCGGGGCCTTCCTGATCGACCAGCGCCAGCAGGCAATCGCTGTCGCAATCCACGCGCAGCTCGACCAGCTTTTGCACATGGCCCGAGGTTTCGCCCTTGATCCAGAACGCCTGCCGCGACCGGCTCCAATAGGTCACCCGCCCCGTGGCAAGCGTTTGCGCCACGGCTTGCGCATTCATCCATGCCATCATCAAGACCTCGCCCGTGGCATGGTCCTGCGCGATGCAGGGGATCAGGCCGTTGGCATCATACTTTAGGCGTGTCGGATCGAAGGGCATGCGCCTTCTCCTTGGCAGGGCGTCAGGTCGGGTCTATCTATGACGGGCCGAGAGGAAGGGAAAGTCATGTCCGACAGCGATCTGGTCAAGCTCTATTCCGGCCGCATCCTTGCGCTGGCAGCCGACATTCCCCATCTGGGCCGACTGACCGACCCCGATGGCACGGCCAAGAAACGCTCGCCGCTGTGCGGGTCGACCGTGACGGTGGATGTGATGCTGGATCACGGGCGCATCGCAGGCTTCGGGCAGGATGTGAAAGCCTGCGCCCTTGGTCAGGCCGCCGCAGCCGTGGTCGGTGCCGCCATCATCGGCCGCACGCGGGACGAGGTGGCCGAGGCACGCGATCAGTTGACCGCGATGCTGAAAGCGGGAGGCCCTGCCCCGTCCGCCCCCTTCGACGGGCTCGAGGTGCTGCTTCCGGCGCGGGACTACACCAACCGCCACGCCTCGATCCTGCTGGCGCTCGATGCGACGCTCGAGGCGATGGACAGCGCCGCCGCCAAGCAAAGCGCATAAAAAAACCGCCGCGCGTCACGGGACGGCGGCGGCAAGTCGCGTGTCTTTGCGGGTGGGGGCTTGGGGAACCCCGGGCGCGTCACTTGGGGACCGACGCGCCTGACCGGCAGCAAGACCGCAGGCAGAAAGCGAAAGCGGCGTCAGGCATTGCCCGAGATGTAAAGCCCGACGATGAGCAGCGAGAACAGCGTGACCATGCCGAGCGCGTCTTCGATCAGCGTGGCGCGCGAGCGGAGGATGATGTCTTTCAGTTCCGTCAGCATGTTCAACCCCTGTTTGGTTAACCTGTTCTTTATTTGTTCTCACATTCCCGCGAATCGCGCAAGAACTTTTTAGGAACATTTGGGAACACAAGGGCAACAAACGCCTAAGCGCCGGAAATATCGGGAAAACTTGGCGCGGCCTCAGCCGACCGAAAGCAGGCGGATCGCGCGGTCCTGGTCAAGCAGCCACAAGAGCGTGCGCGCCGCCTGACCGCGCGGCGAGGTCAGTGCCGGGTCATCGCCAAGCAGCCGCCGCGCGTCGCTTTGCGCGATCGCCATCAACGCCCCCTGCCGTTCCAGATCGGCCACGCGAAAGCGCGGCAGGCCCGATTGCGCCGTGCCGATCAGGTCGCCCGCGCCGCGCATGGCAAGATCTTCCTCGGCGATGCGGAAGCCGTCTTCGGTGTCGCGCAGCACTTTCAGCCGCCGCTCGCCGCTTTCGGACAAAGGCGCCTGATACATCAGCAGACAGGTCGATTCCGCCGCCCCCCGCCCCACGCGCCCGCGCAGCTGGTGCAACTGCGCAAGGCCGAAGGTCTCGGCCCGTTCGATCACCATGATGCTGGCATTGGGCACGTTCACGCCCACCTCGATCACCGTTGTCGCAACCAGAACCTTGGTTTCGCCCGCGACAAAGCGCGCCATCGCGGCATCTTTCTCGGCGGGGGGCATCTGGCCATGCACCAGACCGACCACATCGCCAAGCGCCGCGCGCAGGGCGGCAAAGCGGGCCTCGGCGCTGGCATAATCCAGCACCTCGCTGTCCTCGACCAACGGGCAGACCCAATAGGCCTGCCGTCCCTCGGCCACGGCGCGGGCCAGATGGGCCACCACCTCGTCGCCGCGCGCCGTCGGGATCAGCGCGGTCTTGATCGGCTTCCGTCCCGGGGGCTTTTCGTCCAGCACCGACACATCCATGTCACCGTAGCTCGCCAGCGCGAGCGAGCGGGGAATCGGCGTCGCGGTCATCACCAGCGTATCGGTCGCGGCCCCCTTGGCCCCCAGCTCCATCCGCTGGGCCACGCCGAAGCGGTGCTGTTCGTCGATGATCGCCAGACGCAGGTCGTGAAAGACCACGTCCTTCTGGAACACGGCATGGGTGCCCACCAGAATGTCGATCCGGCCCGCCGCAAGATCGGCCAGCTTGGCCGCCCGCTCCGCGCCCTTGTCGCGCCCCGTCAAAAGGTCAAGCCTGACGCCCGCCTGAGCGGCCAGCGGGGCAAGCCCTTCGTGATGCTGGCGCGCCAGAATTTCGGTCGGGGCCATCATCGCGCCCTGCCCGCCCGCCTCGACCGCGATCAGCAGCGACTGAAAGGCGACCAGCGTCTTGCCCGCCCCGACATCGCCCTGCAACAGGCGGTTCATGCGCAGCGGTGCCTCCATATCGGCGGCGATTTCGGCAATCGCGCGGGTCTGCGCGGCCGTGGGCGAAAACGGCAAGCCGCGCAAGACCTTGGCCTGCAACGCGCCGGTGCCGATGGTGGGCAGGCCCTTTGACTTGCGCAGGGTCGCGCGGGCAAGGGCAAGGGTCAGCTGATGGGCGAAAAGCTCGTCATAGGCGAGGCGCTGGCGTGCCGGATCGGTGGGCGCAAGATCGGCTTGGCTTTGCGGCGCATGGACGCGGGCGAGTGCCGCATTCCATGCGGGCCACCCCTCGCGCGCGATCAGGGGGCCGTCGATCCATTCGGGCAGGTCGGGGGTGCGGGCCAGCGTTCCGGCGACCGCCTTTGCCACCTGACGCTGGGTGATGCCGTTGGTCAGCGGATAGACCGGCTCGAACGGGGGCAGATCGACCGCCTCTTCCAGCCGAAGCACGTGGTCAGGGTGCGGCATCTGGGCGATACCGTCGAAAAGCTCGACCTTGCCCGACACCACACGCCGTTGGCCGGGGGGCAAAAGGCCAAGCAGATACTCGCCCCGCGCGTGGAAATAGACCAGCTGGAACTCGAGCGCGGCATCGCGCACGCTGATGCGGTAGGGCCGCCCCTTGCTGCGGGGTGGCAGATGCTGGCCCACCTCGACCTCGACCGTCACCACGCAGGGCGGCACCACATCGCGCACCGAGGCCTTGCGCGCGCGGTCGATACCGGAATGCGGCAGCAGGAACAGCAGATCCTTTGGCCGCTCGACCCCCAGCCCCTGAAAGGCGCGCGCGATCTTGGGGCCCACGCCTTCCAGCGTTTCAAGCCCGGCAAAAAGGGGGAACAGCGCGGGCGGGCGGGTCATGCGTCGCCGATGAGGGCGAGCCACGCGTCCTCGTCTATCATCGGCACACCGAATTTCTCGGCATCCTTGGCCTTCGATCCCGCCCCCGGCCCTGCCACGACCAGATCGGTCTTGGCACTGACCGACCCCGAGACCTTGGCCCCGAGGGATTCGGCCCGCGCCTTGGCCTCGGCCCGGGTCATCTTTTCCAGACTGCCGGTAAAGACCACCGTCTTTCCCGCAACGGGGGATTCGGTCGCCCGCGCCTCGGGCGGCAGGATCGTCAGATGCGCCACCAGCCGGTCGATCGAGGCGCGCTCTTCGGGGTTGGCCAAGGCGTCCGACAGCGACAGCGCCAGAACGGGGCCGATGCCGTCGGCGGTGATCAGCTCGCTCCATGCGGCGGCGGACGCGGGCGGAACGGCACAGGCGGCAATCGCGGCGTCGCGCAATTCCTTGATCCGCGCGCGGCGGCCCGCAAGGGCTGCGGCGGCGCGTTCTTCCTCAACCGCCTCGTCACCCGCGCGATGGGCCAAGGCGGCAGGGCGGGCCAGATCGACGGCGGCGACAAGGGCCTGCCAGCTTTGGTAATGGCGGGCAAGGTCCTGTGCCGCAACCTCGCCCACATGGCGCAAGCCAAGGGCAAAGATCAGGCGGGCCAGCGGAATGCTGCGCTTGGCGTCGATGGCGGCCCACAGATTGGTGACCGATTTCTCGCCAAAGCCGTCGCGGTTTTTCAGCCGTGTCAGACCCTGCGCGTCACGGGCCTGAAGGGTGAAGATATCGGCAGGTTCACGGATCGGCAGGGTCGGGTCGGCGAAGAACAGCTCGATCTGTTTCGCCCCCAACCCCTCGATGTCGAAGGCCCCGCGGCTGACGAAATGCTTCAGCCGTTCGACGGCCTGTGCGGGGCAGATCAATCCGCCCGTGCAGCGGCGGACCGAATCCCCCTCTTCGCGCACGGCGTCAGAGCCGCATTCGGGGCAGACATGCGCAAAGACATAGGGCGCCGCCCCGGCGGGGCGCTGCGACAGGTCGACATCGGCGATCTTCGGGATCACATCGCCCGCGCGGTAAACCTGCACCCAGTCGCCGATGCGGATGTCCTTTCCGTCGCGGATCGGGTTGCCCGATGAATCGCGGCCCGCGATGTAATCCTCGTTATGCAGGGTGGCGTTCGAGACGACGACCCCGCCCACGGTAACGGGTTGCAGGCGCGCGACGGGCGAGATGGCCCCCGTGCGGCCCACCTGGATGTCGATGGCCAAAAGCCGCGTCCATGCCAGTTCGGCCGGGAATTTATGCGCGATCGCCCAGCGGGGGGTCGAGGAGCGGAAGCCGAGGCGGGCTTGCAGGGCCAGTTCGTTGACCTTGTAGACCACGCCGTCGATATCATAGCCCAGCGTTGCCCGACGCGCTTCGATGGCGCGGTAATGGGCAAGCATCTCGTCCGGCCCCGCGCAAAGGGCGGTCAGCGGGTTGGTCTGGAAGCCAAGGGCGCGCAGCCGTTCGATGGCCCCCATCTGCGTGTCGGAAAGCGGTTCGGACACGGCGCCCCAGCTATAGGCGAAAAAGCGCAGCGGGCGGGCACGGGTGATCGTGGCGTCGAGCTGGCGTAACGATCCGGCGGCAGCGTTGCGCGGGTTGGCGAAGCTTTTGTCCCCCGCTTCCGCCTGACGCGCGTTCAGCGCGGCGAAATCCGCGTGCGACATGTAAACCTCGCCGCGCACTTCCAGCACGGCGGGCGCATCGGTCAGATTGTGCGGAATGTCGGCAATGGTGCGGGCGTTTTCGGTGACATTCTCGCCCGTCTCACCGTCGCCCCGCGTGGCGGCCTGCACCAGACGGCCGTTTTCATAGCGCAGCGACAGCGACAGCCCGTCGATCTTGGGTTCCGCCGTATAGGCGACCGCCCGCGCAAGGCCGAGGTAGCGCTTCACGCGCTCGTCGAAATCGGCCACCTCGCCATCCTCGAAGGCGTTTTCGAGCGACAGCATCCGCACCTCGTGCCGGATCTTGCCAAAGCCCTCGGCCACGGCGGCCCCGACCTGATCGCTGGGGCTGTCGGGACGTTTCAGCGCGGGAAAGCGCGCCTCGAGTGCCTGATTGCGCCGCTTGAGCGCATCATAGGCGGCATCCGAAATCTCGGGTGCGTCAAGGCGGTGATAGGCGTCGTTCGCGGCGGCGATGGCACGCGACAGCCGCGCGAGTTCGTCGCGGGCTTCGGCCTCGGTAAGCTCCGCCACATCCTTTTCCGCCACCATGCGAAGCTCTCCCTTTGCCGCCCCCTTGGTTTAGGGGGCGGTCAAGGCGGCGTAAAGTGCCGAGCGGTCAGCTTGCCGCGGCGATAGAGACGCGGCGCAGCGCAACCTCGGGAACCGGATCGCGCATCACATAGCCGCGGCCCCAGACGGTTTCGATGTAATTCTCGCCGCCCGTCGCTTCCGACAGTTTCTTGCGCAGTTTGCAGATGAAGACGTCGATGATCTTCAGCTCGGGTTCGTCCATGCCGCCGTAAAGGTGGTTGAGGAACATTTCCTTGGTCAGGGTCGTGCCCTTGCGCAGCGAAAGGAGTTCGAGGATCTGGTATTCCTTGCCGGTCAGATGGACCGTCTTGCCCTCGACCTCGACGGTTTTGGCGTCAAGGTTCACCCCGACCATGCCGGTGCGGATGATCGACTGGGCATGGCCCTTGGACCGGCGGATGATGGCGTGGATACGCGCGACCAGCTCTTCGCGGTGGAAGGGCTTGGTCATGTAATCGTCGGCGCCGAAGCCGAAACCGCGGATCTTGTTGTCGGTATCGTCCGACCCCGACAGGATCAGAATCGGCGTGTCGATCTTGGCCATGCGCAGCTGGCGCAGCACTTCATGCCCGCTCATGTCCGGCAGGTTCAGGTCGAGCAGGATAAGATCGTAATCGTAGAGCTTGGCCAGATCGACGCCGTCTTCGCCCAGATCGGTGCAATAGACGTTGAAGTTGGCATGGGTAAGCATCAGTTCGATGCTGCGCGAGGTGGCAGGATCGTCTTCGACAAGAAGGATTCGCATTCGTTACACTCTCCGTAAAGCCGCGTTAAGCGACATTGCAGACCACTCATTAAACAAAGATTACTATGACCAGATTTGCATGGAAAACAACTCAAAATTGCCGATAATCCTGTATTTTCGTAACACGCAGCCCCGCTTCGCCATGCAGCGCCACGGCACTTTCCCAAATCGAGAACTCCTCGTCCGACAGCGCGTAGCGTTCCAAGGCGGCCTCGCGGCTGATCAGTCCCGCCTGGACTGCCCGCACCACCAGCGCCTTGCGCCGTGCCACCCAGCGCCGCGTTTCCGCAGGCGGCAGATCGGCGCGGCTGATCACCGTGCCATCGGGAAGCGTGACCTGCCGCGGCCCGTCGACGCGTTTGATATACATCGGCCCCTCCATCCTCATCGGGCCTGCATCTTGCGGCGCTTTCGTTAAGCAATGCTGAAGCCGCGCCTCTCTTGTGAATCCCCCTGCTTTTCCTGTAATGCTTCGGTTTCGCCAAACCTCCGGAAGGCTGCCATGCTCGACCGTCCGCTCAATTCGCTGGGCCTGCCCAAGCCCCCGTCGGAAACACGGGTCGTCGTCGCCATGTCGGGCGGGGTCGATTCGTCGGTGGTCGCCGCCGTGCTGAAGGACGAGGGCTACGATGTCGTCGGCGTGACCTTGCAGCTTTACGACCACGGTGCTGCGCTGGCGAAAAAGGGGGCCTGCTGCGCGGGGCGCGACATCCACGATGCGCGGCGCGTGGCGGAAACGATGGGCTTTCCGCATTACGTGCTGGATTACGAAAACACCTTCCGCGAGGCGGTGATCGAGGAATTCGCCGATGCCTATCTGGCCGGCGCGACGCCGGTGCCCTGCATCCGCTGCAACGAACGGGTCAAGTTCAAGGACCTGCTGGCGACGGCCAAGGAGCTTGACGCCGATTGCATGGCGACGGGCCATTACATCCAGCGCAAGGACGGTCTGCACGGGCCGGAATTGCACATGGCCGCCGATCCGCGCCGCGACCAGAGCTATTTCCTGTTCTCGACCACCGCCGAACAGCTTGCCTATCTGCGCTTTCCGCTTGGCCATCTGGAAAGCAAGGCCGAAACGCGGGCCCTCGCGGCACGCTACGGGCTTTCGGTCGCGGACAAGCCCGACAGCCAGGACATCTGCTTCGTGCCCAACGGCGATTACGCGGCGGTGATCGAAAAGCTGCGCCCCGGTGCTGCCGACCCCGGCGAGATCGTGGATCTTTCGGGCAAGGTTCTGGGCACCCATCGCGGGGTGATCCATTACACCGTGGGGCAGCGCAAGGGTCTGGGCATCGGCGGCTTGGGCGATCCGATCTATGTGCTGCGGCTCGACCCCGAAAGCCGCCGCGTGATCGTCGGGCCGAAAGAGGCGCTCTCGACCCGCGTCGTGCCCCTGCGCGAGATCAACTGGCTGGGCGACGAGGCGTTCGATTCGCGCCCCGAATGGCATCTTCAGGTCAAGGTCCGCTCGACCCGCCCGCCGCGCCCTGCGGTGATCCGCCCCCTCTCGGCGACCGAGGCCGAGGTCGAACTGCTCGACCCCGAAGACGGGGTATCGGCAGGGCAGGCCTGCGTCTTCTATGCCAACGAAGGCTCCCGCGTCTTTGGCGGCGGCTGGATCTGGCGCGGGCGGTGAAGGGCGTTTTCTGACGCAGAAAACGCGCCGGAATTTGACGCAAATTCCGGTGGCTGGCGTCGGGGGCGTTCTCGACGCCATAAAACGCGCCGGAATTCGGCGCAAATTTCGGTGGCTGGTGTAGGGGGCGTTTTCTGCGTCAGAAAACGGCGCGAAATCTGCGTCAGATTTCGCCGTGTCAGAGATGCATCAGGACCGACCGCGCGGCGCGCAAACCGGGGGCCTCGCCGCCCTTGCCAAGGCGCTGCATCGTCATCTCCATCGCTGCGGCTTGTCCTGACGGGTCGGCCAGCAGGGCTTCGATGGCGGCGGCGATGGGTTCGGGGCGGCAGGCGGGGCCGATGAATTCGGGAACGCTGCGGCTGTCCGAGACAAGGTTGACCAGCGTCACCGTGTCGATCAGCGCCGCGCGGCGCATGAGCCAGAGGGTGACCGCGTTCATGTCATAGGCGATGACCATCGGGCAGGCATTGGCGGCAAGCTCAAGCGAAACGGTGCCGGATGCGGCGATGGCGGCATCGGCCGCGGCAAAGGCGCCGCGCTTCAGCGCGGGGTCGGTGATGACCTGCGGGACGACAGGCCAAGCCGCGGTGAGGTCACGGACAAGGCTTTCGACATTCGGCACGGTGGGCAGGGCCACGCGCAGGTCGGGGTGGCGGGCCTTCAGCAGGCCAAGGGTTTGGCCAAGGACGGGTGCCAGCCGCGCAACCTCGGCCCTGCGGGATCCGGGCAGGGCAAGGACAAGCGGGCCGGACCCGTCAAAGGCCGCGCGTTCGGCCGGGCTGGCAAGCGGTTCCGACACGACCGGATGGCCGACGAAATCGCAGCTCATGCCTGCGGCGGTCATATAGGGCGGCTCGAAGGGCAGCAGCGCAAGCACATGGTCGATGTGCCGCGCCATCTTTGCCGCCCGCTTCGGACGCCATGCCCAGACCGAGGGGGCGACGTAATGGATGGTGCGGAAGCGCGGATTGGCGGCTTTGACGATCGCCGCGACGCGCAGGCAGAAATCGGGGCTGTCGATGGTGACCAGCGCATCGGCCCCGCTGGCAAGCACGGCTTGGGCCGTTTCGCGGATGCGGCGCTTGAGGTGGCGGTATTTGGGCAGCACCTCGGCCAGACCCATGATCGACAGCTCGTCCATCGGGAACAGGCTGGCCATGCCCTGCGCCTGCATCAACGGGCCTGCGATGCCCTGAAAGCGGGTGTCGGGGGCAAGGCTGCGCAGCCCCCCGATCAGCGCCGCGCCAAGGCGGTCGCCCGAAGGCTCGCCCGCGACAAGAAACAGGCTCACGCCGGACGTGCGCACAGGAACAGGCCCCGTTCGTCCGCCTCGCGGACCATCGCCGGCAGGTCTAGGGTGATCACCCCGCCCGCTTCCCAGACGATGCCGCCAAGGCCCGCCCCGGCCACGTTGCGCACCGTATCGGGGCCAAGGGTGGGCAGGTCGATGCGGCGGTCTTGCAGCGGTTTCGGGGCCTTGTAGAACAGCCCCTTTGCCCCCGCCGGACGCAAGCCCGACAGGCCCGCGACCGAGGCGAGCATGGCATCGGTGCCCGACAGCGTCTCGACCCCGAGGCAAAGCCCCTGCTGCACCACCGCGCCCTGCCCGACATCGACACGGCCAAGGGCCGCGACGATCGTGGCGGCGCGGGCGGCATCGGCCTCGTCGCGCGGGCCCATCGCGCCGGCGTAAAGCCCCGCTGCGGGGACAAGGGCGGGCGCGATCTCGGCCACGCCGCGGATGGCAAATCCCGCTTCCTCGAAAACCGCGATCACCTCGCGCAGGGTGGCATCGTCGCCCTGCCCCATCGCGGCCAGAAGGCGCGGGACGATGGTGGCGGTCGCCGGATCGAACAGCGCAGGGTCAAGGCGCGGGCGCTGCACGGCCCCCGCGAAACAGACCGCAGTCACCCCCGCATCTTCGAGCTGCCGCAAAAAGGGCATCAGCCGTTCGACGCGGAATGTCACATCGGGCGCGACCCCCTCAGGGGCAAAGCCGTCAAGCACGGCGACAAAGGGGCGCTGCGGCAGTGCCGCCACCAAAGCGGCGGGCAATCCCCCTGCCCCTGCGATCAGCGCCAGCGTCATTTCGGTGTCAGGAACGACCGGTCCGACGCGGCGAGGATGAATTCGGTCATCTCGCGCACGGGGAGGCTGTCGGTCTCGTCCTGCAGGCGGCGCGCGCGGTCAAGGAACGTCCCCTCGCCCTGCGCCAGCATCTGGTAGGCGGCGCGCAATGCGGTGATATCGGCCCGCTCCATCCCGCGACGTTTAAGGCCGACAAGGTTCAGCCCGTCCAATTCGCCGCGCGGGGCCTGCACAAGGCCATAGGGGATCACGTCATTGGTGACCATCGTCACCGCGCCGATGATGGCCCCCTGCCCGATGCGCACCCATTGATGCACGCCCGACAGGCCGCCCACGATCACATCGTCGCCCAGCACGCAATGCCCTGCGATGGCGACATGGTTCACAAGGATCACACGATCCCCGATCTGGGCATCATGGCCGACATGCGCGCCGGTCATGACCAGCACGTCATCGCCCACGCGGGTGATGCCGCCGCCGCCCTCGGTGCCAAGGTTCAGCGTCGCCGCCTCGCGGATGCGGCAACGTTTGCCCACGACTAGACGCGTCCGCTCGCCCTTGTATTTCAGGTCCTGCGGCACCTCTCCCACGGTGGCAAAGGGGAAAATCACCGTCTCTTCGCCGATCTCGGTCCAGCCCGTGACGACGGCGTGGCTTTTCACCTCGACCCGCGCGCCAAGGGTCACATCCGGCCCGATCAGCGAAAAGGGGCCGACGCTCGCCCCCGCGCCGATGGTCGCC
This sequence comes from Paragemmobacter straminiformis, assembly GCF_014243445.1. Lineage (GTDB taxonomy): Bacteria > Pseudomonadota > Alphaproteobacteria > Rhodobacterales > Rhodobacteraceae > Paragemmobacter > Paragemmobacter straminiformis. The sequence goes on along the minus strand of NZ_JACLQD010000002.1, from coordinate 309,453 downwards.
CCGTCTTCGATCACCGCCGAGGGGTGGATGCGGGCGGTGGGATGAATGCTCATCGGATCAGGCCTTTGCCACGTCGAACATGGCCATGAAGGTCGCCTCGCAGGCAAGCTCGCCCTCGACCATCGCGCGGCCCTCGAATTTCCACACGCGGCCACCGCCACGCAGCGCCTTGACATGCAGTTCCAGCACATCGCCCGGCACCACCTTGCGGCGGAATTTCACCCCGTCGACACCCATGAAGAAAACCTTGGCGTTCTTGTCCACAAGGTCCATCGACAGGCCGACAAGGATGCCGCTGGTCTGCGCCATCGCCTCGATGATCATGACGCCCGGAAAGACGGGCATTCCGGGAAAATGGCCGGTGAACTGGGGTTCGTTGATCGTGACGTTCTTGATGCCGACGCAGCTTTCGTTGACGACGATGTCGCGCACCTTGTCGACCAGCAGGAAAGGATAGCGATGCGGAATGATCCGCTGGATCAGGTCGAGGTCGGCGCTTTGCACGGGCGCGCTGGTGGTCATCGCAATCTCCTTCACGTCTGTCCCTGACGATGCCCTCTGCGGGCGTTCCTTGGCCCTTCGGGCTTGCCGGATGTGACTAGCAACTTGCCCGACGCGAAACAAGCATCAGGGCTGCGGTGACGGCGACGGCGCAGGCGACGGGGTCGCAGTCGGGGTAACGGTCGGGGCCGGAGACTGCGCAGCCCCGTCCTCGCCCGAACCAAGCACGGCATCGACGCGGGCTACGGCCGCATCGGTGATGTCGACGGCCCGCAACGAGACGATGATCATCTGCTTGTCGAACACCGCCGCCGCCCCGCTTTCGCGCATGAGACTGCCGATCACCGGAATGGCGGCTTCCAGAAAGCGCTGCTGCTCGCCCTCGCGCTTCTTGCCGATGGCGCGGGATTTGGCCTGCTGCGCGGTGCGGATGCTTTCGGCCTTGGCATCGAAGGCGGCGGCAAGGGCCTTGAACTCGGCGGCGGGCAGCGTGTTGCGCCGGTCGGTCAGGTCACGCTCCTCCGTCTCGAGCGCCTGTTCGAGCCGCAGGTTCTCGGCGATCAGCGCATCGGAATCGGCCTTGAACCGCGCCTCGACGGCCTTGCCATACATGGTTTCGGCATAAAGCCTGTCGCGGTCGATGGTCAGGATCGGCGACTGGATCTGCGACGCGGCCGCCGCCTCTTGCGCAAGGCCGGGGGCAGGCAAAGCGCCCGCCGACAGCGCCGCCATCAGGATCGTGGCAAGGCACAGCCGGCGGTCACGCATCAGAACTTGGTCGAAATGGTCAGGTCGAACGCCTGTTCCCTGTCGTAGTCCTGTTTGACCAGCGCCTTCGAGAAGTTGAAGCGCAAGGGGCCGATGGGCGTATCCCAGAACACCGAGAAGCCGATCGAGGACCGCAGATGGAAGGCGTCATCCACCGCCTGACCACCGGCAGCGCCGCCGTCGGTGTCGTCAAGGCTCCAGACCGAACCGATGTCGAGGAACAGGCCGCCGTTGATGCCATATTCCTCGGGCAGGCCAAGCGGGAACTCGGCCTCGAAGCGGGCGACGGCATAGAGGTTGCCGCCAAGCGCGTCCTCGTTCGGCGCGTTCAGGTCGCGCGGGCCGATGCCGTTCGATTCGAAGCCACGGATCTTGTTGTTGCCGAAGAAGCGGTTCGTCACGCGGCTCGGATCGTCGCCCAGCATCGCCAGCGCTCCGCCTTCGAACACGGCGCGTACGGTGACCTCTTCCTTGAGGATCTTGTTTTCCGCAAGGGCAAGGCCGCTGGTCAGCAGATAGGTGTCGTTGCCCCCCAGTCCGGCGAAATCCTGGCTGAAGCGCAACAGGATGCCGCCCTTGGGGTTCACGCCGCTGATGCGGGTGTCATAGCTGAAGGTATAGCCAAGCGCGCTTGTCGTGATCGTGCCGCGATCCTGATCGCGGGTCAGGATTTGCGAGCTGTCGGTGTCATCCACACCGCTCAGCGTCGATTGCGCAAAGCTGAAGCGGGTTTCCAGACGGCCCAGTTCGCTGATCGGGAATTCCAGCGCGGGCGTGATGTTGATCGACTGCGTGTTGTAGGCCGCGTTCTGGTTGTTCGTCTCGCGGTAGGCGGACGAGAACTTGAGCGCCACGTCACGGCCAAGGAAGGCCGGTTCGGCAAAGGAGAAGCTGGCCGAGTTGGAATCGGTCCCGCTGGTGATGTTGGCCGAAATCGACTGGCCGCGACCAAGGAAGTTGCTTTCCGCAAAGCCGACGTTCAGGCCAACCCCGTCCGAGACCGAATAGCTGGCCCCGAGCGAGAGCGAGCCTGTCGGCTGTTCCTCGACATCGACATTGACGACGACCTGATCCGAGCTGCTGCCCGGTTCGGCATTGACCTGCGCGTCCTTGAAGAAGCCAAGCGCGCGGATGCGTTCTGCCGACTGGCGGATTTCGCGCGGGTTGAAGGGGTCGCCTTCGACCGTGCGGAACTGGCGGCGGATGACCTGATCGAGCGTCGTGGTATTGCCTTCGATGTCGATGCGTTCGACAAAGACCTTTTCCCCGCGCACGATGGCGAATTGCACGTCGAGCGTGCCGTCGCGTTCGTTCTTGACGATGCGCGGGTCGATGCGCACGAAGTTCAGCCCCTTGCGCAGGGCAAGGTTTTCCATCCGCGTCACGTTGTTGTCGATCAGCGCGGGCGACCATGTCTCGCCGCTGCGGATGCGCTGGACGGCTTCGAATTCGGCGGCATCGACGCCTTCGATCTCGGACACGGTGTCGACCTTGCCGATGTTGAAGGACTGGCCTTCGCGGATCGAGAAGGTGACGAAATAGGCGTCGCGTTCGCGGGCGATGTCGCTTGACGCATCAAGCACCTGAACATCGGCATAGCCGCGCGACAGGTAGAAATCGCGCAGAAGCTGCTTGTCGAGGTCGAGCCGCTCGGCCACGAAGGTATCGCGCTGGATGAAGGTGCGCAGCAGTCCCGCCTGTTTGGTCTGCAAGACCTGACGCAGGCGGCGGTCCGAAAAGGCGCGGTTGCCGTTGAAGGACAGGCGCTCGATCTCGACCACCTTGCCTTCGGTGATCTCGAAGACGAGGTCGACGCGGTTGCCGTCACGGCGGATGATGCGCGGATCGACGGTCGCGGCCATGCGGCCCTGAAGCCGGTAGGCCTCGGCGATGGCGGCGGCATCGGCTTCGGCCTGCGAGGGCGAATAGACGCGGCGCGATTGCGATTTGGCGATGCCGGCCAGATCTTCGTCCTTGAGCCGCTTGTTGCCCTCGAAGTTCACGATGCTGATGGTCGGATATTCGACGACCTTGACCAGCAGCTCGTTGCCCTGCGGCGCGATCTCGACGGATTCGAACAGGCCCGAGTCGACCAGCCGCTGATAGGCATCGTTCAGCGCCGCCGCCGAGATTTCGGCCCCGCGCGGGATCTTGAGGTAGGACAGCACCGTGGCCGTTTCGATCGTGGCGTTGCCCTCGACCCGGACCGAGGAAAAGCTGTAGCTTTGCGCGAAGGCGGGCGTCAGCATCGGGGCCGTCAGGGCCGTTCCGGCAAGCATTGCGGCCACCAGCGCCGGTCGCAGCAAGCCCTGCTTAGGCACCATCCGGCCTTGGATGTTCTTTTGCATGTCCCTGCCCCGCATCTTCCACAAACTGTTGTGTCTCCTAGTAGCGGGAAGCGCGACACATGTCAAAAGGACGAAGGGATTTTACATCCGCTTCGTCCTTGATTTCCGCACGAAAGACTAAGGGGCGGCGCGCCGCTCAATGCCCGAGGATCATCGTCCCGATGAAGGCCCCCGCAAGCAGGCCTGCAAGGGTCGTGGCGACCGTGAAAAGCCGGTCCGAGTTCAGGCCGACCATCAGCGTCAGCCCGCGGTAGCCCTGGATTACATGTGCCATGTCGCCCTCCGATTGCATGTCTTTGCAACGGCATGCCGCAGGATTGTGGCCTGAATTTGGCCCCGATCTGGCAGAACCGGACCGAAGCCCCGTCTTACGGGCAGAACAGGTCGTTCGACAGCGCGAAAGCCATCAGCCCGAGGATCAGCGCAAGGCCCACCGACATCAGCACATTGAGCGCCCGCGCGGTCGGCGGCTTGCCCGTCACCGCCTCGTAGGCGAAGAACACCAGATGCCCGCCATCGAGAACCGGCACGGGAAACAGGTTCATCAGACCCACCGCCGTGGACAGCATGGCGACGAACCAGATGAAGCTGGAAATCCCCATGCTTGCCGCCTGCCCCGAGGTTTCGGCAATGCCGATCGGGCCTTGCAGGTTGCACGAGGAAATCGAGCCCGTGATCATATGCCACAACCCCGAAACCGAGGTATAGGCGATGGTCCAGCTTTGCGACGCCCCCAGCGAGACCGCCTCCCACAGGCCCGGCGTGCGGGTTTCGGGCTCGAAGAACAGATTGCCCGACACGCCGATCAGCCAGCGCGTCTCGAACCCGCCATCGGCAAGCGGCAGGTCCATGCGGCGCGGTTGCAGATCGGCGTCAAAGGTCGATCCGTCGCGCCAGACCGTCAGCTTCAGCGGCTTGCCGTCCGATGCGCCGACCATGTCGCGCAACTGGTCAAAGGCGGTGATCGGCGTGCCATCGACCGCAAGCACCACGTCACCCGGTTCCAGACCGGCATCCTTGGCGGCGGAATTGCCCGCGACATTGTCGGCCAGCGGCGGCAGGGGATAGGGGCCGCGCACGTCGAGTTCCGCGCCATCGCGGCGGATGCGGTAATCGACCACGGCGGCGGGCGGCAGAACATTTGCCGCGTCGATCAGCCCCTGGAAATCGGCCACGGGTTTGCCCGCCAGACCAAGGATCGCGTCGCCGGGCTGCAATTCCTGCACCTCGGCCGGCACGTTCTTGAGAGCGCCGATCACCGGAAGATCGGTCGCGACCCCTTTGGCAAGGAAAAGACCCGCGAAAATCGCGATGGACAGCACGAAGTTGAACACCGGCCCCGCCGCGACCGTGGCGCTGCGCGCCCAAAGCGGCGCACCATGCATCGTTGCGCGGCGCTGTTCGGCGGTCAGCGCCTTCAGATCGTCGCTATGCCCGCCCGAGGCCGCATTGGCATCGCCGAAGAATTTCACGTAGCCGCCAAAGGGCAGCGCCGCCAGTTGCCAGCGCGTGCCGTGCCGGTCGACCCGTTTCCAGATCACCGGTCCGAAGCCGAGCGAGAAGACATCGGCATGGATGCCCGACCAGCGGCCAACGATGTAATGGCCGAATTCATGCACGAAGACGATGATGAGAAGGGCAAGGACGAAAGCAACGACCGTAAAGCCAAGGCCGCCGAAACTCGGGATGAGGGTGGAGATGTCCAAACGGGTCTACCTGTTCTGTCGAATGGCTTCGGCCAGTTCCGTGGCCCTTATACGTGCGAGATGGTCAATGTTTAGCACGTCCTCAAGACCTGTGGCGGCATTTCCAAGGCCCGTCTCTGACGAAAGACGGGCAAGCGTGGCTTCCACAAGGCCCGCCATATCAAGAAATCCAAGGCGCCCGGCCATGAACTGGTCCAGCGCGATTTCCTTGGCGGCATTGAACGCCGCCCCCGCCAGACCGCGCGTCCGCATCACCTCGCGCGCCAGACGAAGGGCCGGAAATCTTTCGATATCAGGGGCTTGGAACGAAAGGTTCGCAATCTGCGCCAGATCGAGCCGCGCCACGGGCAGCGATTTGCGGTCAGGCCAGTTCAGCGCGAAGCCGATGGCGTGGCGCATGTCGGCCGGGCCAAGATGCGCCATGATCGCGCCATCACGGAATCCGACAAGTGCGTGAACGATGCTTTGCGGATGCACCACGGCCTCGATCATGTCGGGGGCAAAGCCGAAATACTCGCGCGTCTCGATCAGCTCGAGCGCCTTGTTGAACATCGAGGCCGAATCGATGCTGATGCGGCTGCCCATCGACCAGTTCGGATGCGCCTTGGCCTCGGCCACCGTGGCCTTGGCAAGCCGCTCGAGCGGCCAGTCGCGGAACGGCCCGCCCGATGCGGTGATGATCACCCGCTCGACCGCTGCCGTCTCTTCACCCGTCAGCGCCTGAAACACCGCAGAATGCTCGCTGTCGACCGGCAGGATCGTCGCGCCATGCGCCTTGGCGGTCGCCAGCAGCAGCGGACCTGCGGTCACAAGACTTTCCTTGTTCGCCAGCGCCAGCGTCCGCCCGTGGCGCAGGGCGCGCAGACCCGGAACAAGCCCCGCCGCGCCGACGATGGCGCTCATCGTCCAGTCGGCGGGGCGGTCGGCGGCTTCGGCAATCGCCTCGGGCCCTGCGGCGGCCTCGATCCCGCTGCCCGCCAAAGCCTCGCGCAATGCGCCCAGCCGCGCGGGGTCTGCGGTGACGGCGACTTCGGCGCGCAGCGCGCGCGCCATTTCGGCCAGCCGCGCGATGTTCGCCGCTCCGGTCACGGCGACGGTGCGATAGGCCCCAGGCCCCCCTGCCCGCTGGATCAAGTCGAAGGTGCTTTCGCCGATGGAGCCTGTCGCCCCGAAGATGGATATGCTGCGCGTCATGTCAGTGGATCGGTAGATGAAGGACAAGGCCGATCAGCATCAAGGCGACTGTGGCGCCGATCAGCGCATCGAACCGGTCGAGAAGCCCGCCATGCCCGGGGATGAGATGCGAGGAATCCTTGATCCCCGCGCGGCGCTTCAGCCAGCTTTCCACGATATCGCCCATCTGCCCCGCAAAGGCGATGATGGGCGACAGGACCAGCACGCCGATGGTGCCGAAATCGCCACGGAAGAACAAAAAGCCCACCACGACCGCGCCCAGCCAGCCCGCCACGGTGCCGGACCATGTTTTCTTGGGGCTGACCGCAGGCCAGAATTTCGGCCCGCCAAGGATGCGCCCCGCGAAATAGCCCGAGACATCCGAGACGACGACGACCGAGATCAGCCACAGGATCGCACTTTGCCCGTTGGCAAAGCGCAATTCGATCAGCCCGAACCCCGAGATCATGATCGCCGCGGCATAGCAGGCGGCGATGCGCCGGTCGCGGCGCGGGGTCAGCGCCAGCGCCAGCGACGGAACCAGCAGCGCCGCCGTGGCAAGGTCGGAATGCAGGACCAGCGCCGCCAGCAGGGAGGCGGCCCCGATCAGCGCCATCGCCACCGGCGTTGCCTTGCGCTGCGGCGCGGTGATGCGGGCCAGTTCCCAGATCATCCCGCCGGTCAGCAGGATCACAAGCGCGGCAAAGGACCGCCCGCCCAGCCAGATTTCGGCCGCCCCCACCGCAACCATGACAATGGCGGACAGCACGCGGGGCCGCAGGTCGGCCCAGCGGTTGGGATCGGGAGAGGTCATCCGTTCACCACCCCGCCGAAGCGGCGTTCGCGGTTGCCGAAGCGGGCGACGATCTCGCCCAGCTCATGCGCGGTAAAGTCGGGCCAGAGCGTGGGGGTGAATTCGTATTCGGCATAGGCCGTCTGCCAGGGCAGGAAATTCGAGGTGCGGGTCTCGCCGCTGGTGCGGATCACCAGATCGGGATCGGGCAGATCGGCGGTGTCGAGATGCGCGGCGATGGTGGCTTCGGTCACCGCGCCGGGGGCAAGGGTGCCTGCGGCCACATCGGCGGCCAGCGCGCGCACGGCGCGGGCAATCTCGTCCCGGCCGCCGTAGTTGATGGCCACGGTGAAATCGAGCCGCGTCCCCGATGCCGTCCGCGCCTCGATCCCCGCCATCATCCGTTGCAGCTTCGGGTCAAGCTTGCTGCGGTCACCGATGAACCGCAGGCGCACGCCTTCGGCAAGCAGGCGGTCGGCCTCGCGGTCGATGTAGCGGGCAAAGATCGCCATCAGGCCAAGCACTTCCTCGGTCGAGCGTTTCCAGTTCTCGGTCGAGAAGGCATAGACGGTCAGAAAGCGGATGCCGAGGTTGGGGCAGGCGCGGACGATCTCGCGCACGCGCTCGGCGCCGCGGCGGTGGCCGACAAGGCGCGGCCAGCCGCGCTGCGTGGCCCAGCGGCCATTGCCATCCATGATGATCGCCACATGCTGCGCCAGACGGGGCAGCCGGTCCGCACCTGTGCTTTCTGAACCGCCCGCCTTGGCCAAACCCGCTCTCCCGTGTCGCATCCTTTATGGGGCCACGAATTTTCTGCGAAAATTCTGCCCCGCCCCACCGCGATGCGTCAGACCTGCATGATCTCGGCCTGTTTCTGTTCCAACTGCCGGTCGACGGCGGCAATCGCCTTGTCGGTCAGTTCCTGCACTTCCTCGGAATACATCTTCTGGTCATCCTCGCCCATGCCCGCCGACTTGGCCTTCTTGATCTGGTCCATGCCGTCGCGGCGCACGTTGCGGATCGCCACCTTGGCGCTTTCGGCATATTGCGCGGCGACCTTGGTCAGCTCTTTGCGGCGCTGTTCGTTCAGTTCGGGAATCGGCAGCCGGATCAGCGGCCCGTCCGTGACGGGGTTGATCCCGAGGCCGGATTCGCGGATCGCCTTTTCGACCTTGTTGATCATGCCCTTGTCCCAGACGTTGATCACAACCATGCGCGGTTCGGGCACGTTCACGGTGCCAAGCTGGTTGATCGGCGTCATCTGGCCATAGGCGTCGACCTGGATGTTGTCGAGCATCTGGGCCGAGGCGCGGCCCGTGCGGAGCGAGGCGAATTCGGTCTTGAGCGCGGTCATCGCGCCCTCCATCCGGCGCTGGATCGCATCGAGGTCAATGTCGAGATCGTCTTGCGACATGCGTGGTCTTCCTTCGTTCGGTCCGCGCAAGCGGCGCGGTCATTTCCTGCTCTATAGCAGAGCGGCACGGGCGCGGAACAGTTTTCAGCGCCCCCCGCCCCTAGCCGTGGACGCGGGTATAGGTGCCCTCGCCGCGCAAGATCCCGCGGAAGCCGCCGGGCTCGTCGAGGCTGAAGACGATGATCGGCAGGTTGTTGTCGCGGGCCAGTGCGATGGCCGAGGCATCCATGACGCCAAGGTGCTTGGCAAGGCATTCGTCATAGCTGACCGTGTCATAGCGCTTGGCGTCGGGGTATTTCTTCGGGTCCTTGTCATAGACGCCATCGACCTTGGTGCCCTTGAAGATCGCCTGGCAGGCCATTTCGTTGGCCCGCAGCGTGGCCGCCGTGTCGGTGGTGAAATAGGGGTTGCCCGTGCCGGCGGCAAAGATGCAGACGCGCTTCTTCTCGAGGTGGCGCACGGCGCGGCGGCGGATGTAGGGCTCGCAGACCTGATCCATCGGGATGGCGCTGATGACGCGGGTAAAGACCCCGATCTGTTCCAGCGCCGATTGCATCGCCAGCGCGTTCATCACGGTGGCCAGCATGCCCATGTAATCGGCCGTGGTCCGCTCCATCCCCTGCGCCGATCCAGCCAGACCGCGGAAGATGTTGCCGCCGCCGATCACCATGCAGATCTCGACGCCCATCTCGGCGACGGTCTTCACCTCGTTCGCGATGCGCTGGACGGTGGGGGGATGCAGGCCGAAGCCCTGGTCGCCCATCAGGGCCTCGCCGGATATCTTGAGCATGACGCGGCTGTATTTGGCCGATGGCTCAAGGACCGGTTTGGACATGGGAAGACCCCGCTTTTCGCATTGTGGTTGGACTGGGACGCAAAATGTAGGAAAACGGCGGCAAGTTCAACCGGGAACGGCAGGCTTTCGGCGGGGCGCCCGCCGCTGGCCCCGGAGAGGGCCCTCTGCCCTCTCCGGACCTCACCCGAGGATATTTGGGCAGTGTGAAAGCGGGGACAATGGCCGGCATCGCGGGCATATCACGGGAAGCGCCGGTCCTGATCGCGGGGCCGACCGCAAGCGGCAAGTCGGCGCTGGCGATGGAGATCGCGGCGCGCGACGGGCGCGTGGTGGTGAACGCCGACGCGCTTCAGGTCTATGGCTGCTGGCGTCTGCTGACCGCGCGCCCGTCGCGCGAGGACGAGACCGCCCTGCCCCATGCGCTTTACGGCCATGTCGGGCGCGACCAGCCCTATTCCGTGGGCCACTGGCTGCGCGAGGTGGCAGGCTGGCTTGACCGGCCCGTGGTGATCGTCGGCGGCACGGGGCTTTATTTCAGCGCCCTCACCGAAGGTCTGGCCGAGGTGCCGCCCGTTCCGCCCGGTGTGCGCGCCGAGGCCGACAGACGGCGGCAGACGGAAGGCTTTGGCGCGCTGCGCGACGAACTCGACCCGGCCACGGCGGCAAAGACCGACCTTGCCAACCCCGCCCGGGTGCAACGGGCCTGGGAAGTGCTGCGCGCCACGGGTCGCGGCCTTGCCGACTGGCAGGCCGAAGGGGGCGCCCCGCTTCTGCCGCTGCACCGCGCCGAGGCGCTGGTCCTGCGCCCCGATGCAGGCTGGCTCAACGACCGCATCGACCGCCGCTTCGACGCGATGATGGCCGCAGGCGCGCTTGACGAGGCGCGGGCCGAGCGGCCGCACTGGAACCCGTCTGCCGCCGCGGGCCGGGCCATCGGCGCGCCCGAACTCATGGCCTTTCTGGCCGGAGAGGTGACGCTGGATGCGGCGGTCGCGGCGGCCAAGATCGCCTCGCGCCAATATGCCAAACGGCAGCGCACCTGGTTCAGGTCACGCATGAAAGCGTGGCGCGAGGTAACATTGCCCTGAGAATCGAAGGGCTTGGCGCTTATTCTTCTTGGGTTCCCCCCTCGGGTCGCGTTATGATTCGTTAACGAGAGAAGGGAACCCTTCCGATGACGCGCAGAGCAGCGACCAAAACAGACGCCCCGAAACCCGAGGCGGGCAGCGCCCCGCCCGTTGCACAGCCACGCCTTGTGGCCATTCCGCGCCTTGCCGCAGGCGGGCGCTGGCGGGTCGAGGCGATGCGCAGCCTGTCAGAGCCGCTGCTTTTGTGGTTCACCAAGGGACAGGGCCGCATCACGCTGGCCGGATCGACCCGCGGCTATACGGCGCACAACGCGGTCTTCATACCCGCAGGCGTGATGCACGGATTCGAGGTCGGCCCGCAAACCTTTGGCACGGCGGTCTTTTTCGGACGCGACCCCGCCATGCCCCTGCCCGCGACGCCGCAGATCCTGCGCATCCGCGAGGTTCACGCCCAACAGGAATTGAACGTGCTGATCGACATGATCCAGCGCGAGATGCTGTCCGAGGCTCCGGCATCGGACCGCGCGGCGCGCAACTATCTGGGGCTGCTGGGTGTCTGGCTCGAACGACAGGTGACCCGCGCCGCCCCCGAACAGACCAAGCCCGATGCGGCCAAGCGCCTTGTCGCGCGCTACACGACGCTTCTGGAACGCGAATTCCGCAGCGGCGCGGGCGTGGGCGACATGGCGGCAGCGCTGGGGGTCACATCGACCCACCTGACGCGCTGCTGCCGCCTTGCCTGCGGGCGTTCGGCCATCGACCTGCTGCAGGACCGCCGCCTGTTCGAGGCGCGCAAGCTTCTGTCGGAAACCAAGCTGCCCGTCGGACAGATCGGCGAGAGCCTCGGCTTCACTTCGGCGGCCTATTTCACCCGCGCCTTCCAGCACTTGACCGGAAAATCCCCCAGCGCCTTCCGCCGGGCACCGTGAATCGCGGCGGTTGCCCTGCGAAACCGGTTGCAACTGGAAGATAAGCGCCGCTTTCTGTCGCAAACAGGCCATCGGGCGGTAAAACCAAGCGTTGACGGAAGCGCGAAAAAGATGCGCTATTGAGTCTGCGCTATTCGCTTCGGACTGTTGCCTTGGCTGCGTTTTCTGCCCTCGCGGGCCAGATCGTCGCGGCACAACCCAAGCGCGAGACCGCCAGAACAAGAATAAACCGACTGCCACACAGGGAGACCCACATGCTAGACGATACCAAGGGGGCCACGATCCATCCGGCCGCCATCATGCACGCCGAGGAAGTCCGCGCCGGCACGCTGTCGCGCCGCGAATTCCTGGCCCGCTCGACCGCGCTGGGCGTTTCGGCGGTTGCCGCCTACGGCTTGCTCGGCCTCGACGCGCCCGCGATGGCGCAAGACACCCCGACGGCAGGCGGCACGCTGCGCATGTCGATGGAGATCAAGGGCCTGAAAGACCCGCGCACCGCCGACTGGTCGCAGATCGCCAACGTCACCCGCGGCTGGCTGGAATACCTTGTCGAATACAACAACGACGGTTCGATCCGCGGCATGTTGATCGAATCCTGGGAGGCCAATGCCGACGCGACCGAATACACGCTGAAAGTGCGTTCGGGCGTCAAATGGAACAACGGCGACGATTTCACCGCCGATGACGTGGCCAACAACATCACCCGCTGGTGCGACCAGTCGGTCGAAGGCAACTCGATGGCGGGTCGCTGCACCTTCCTGATCGACGCCGACAAGAAAGCCGCCCGCGACGGCGCGATCACCGTCGTCGACGCCACGACCGTCAAGCTGGTGCTGTCGGCCCCCGACTGCTCGCTGATCGCAGGCTTTGCCGACTATCCGGCCGCGGTCGTCCACAAGTCCTATGACAACGGCGACCCGACCAAGACCCCCGGCACCGGCCCCTATCTGCCGGAAACCGTGGAAGTCGGCGTCAAGGCGCATCTGGTCAAGAACGCCGACCACACCTGGTGGGGCACGGCTGTCTATGGCGGCCCGTACCTCGACCGCATCGAATACACCGACCTCGGCACCGATCCCTCGGCCGAAGTCAACGCCGCCGCCGCGGGCGAGCTTGACGCCACCTACCAGTCGACCGGCGATTTCATCGAACAGTTCGACGCGCTGGGCTGGACCAAGTCGGAAGCGGTCACCGCAGCCACCCTCGCCGTGCGCTTCAACCAGATGGCCGAGGAATACAAGGACGTGAACGTCCGCACCGGCCTTGTGCAATGCGTGGACAACAAGGTCGTGCTGGAACTGGGTTATTCCAACCTCGGCACTCCGGCTGAAAACCACCATGTCTGCCCGATCCACCCCGAATACTTCGCCCTGCCTCCGCTGACGGTTGATCCGGCCGCCGGCGCGCAAAAGGTCAAGGATGCGGGCAAGGGCGATTACGAGTTCGAGCTGATCTCGCTCGACGACAGCTGGCAGGCCGCGACCTGCGACGCCGTCGCCGCCCAGATCCGCGATGCGGGCCTCAAGATCAAGCGCACGGTCCTGCCGGGCTCGACCTTCTGGAACGACTGGACGAAATACCCGTTCTCGGCCACCGAATGGAACATGCGCCCGCTTGGCGTGCAGATCCTTGCGCTGGCCTACCGCTCGGGTGAAGCCTGGAACGAAAGCGCCTTCTCGAACGCCGAGTTCGACGAGACGCTGGCCAAGGCGCTGTCCATCGCCGATGCGGGCGAACGCTCCAAGGTGATGCAGCGTCTGGAAGAGATCATGCAAGAGCAGGGCGTGATGGTTCAGCCCTACTGGCGCTCGATCTACCGCCACTTCGATCCCAAGGTGAAGGGCGCGGACATGCACGCGACCTTCGAGCATCACCACTACAAGTGGTCGATCGCCGCAGCCTGAGGCCCATGCAAAGGGCGGCGCGCGGGTTCACGCGCGCCGCACTCCGACAGGCCCGTCCGCGGTGCGGTGCTGGCCGTGATTCACTGACAAACCGCACCCAAGTGCCTGCCACAAAGTGCATATCCCCCTTCGGGAAAGGGTGACCCATGCTGTTTTTCGTCCTGCGCCGACTTGGCGTCATGCTGCTGACGGCGCTCGCGCTGACCTTCATCGTCTTTTACATGACGAACCTGCCGCCGAACCTTGAAAAGCTTGCCAAATCCGAGGCTTCGGTCCGGATGGCGGACGACGCCGTGGCAAGCTGGCTGGAAGAGAACGGCCACGGCGGGCCGGTCCTCTTGCGCTATGCGCAATGGATCGGCGTGGCCCCGGGATGGGTGCGGCTGGAAGATGACGGCACGACGCGGGGGCGCTGCATCGCAAGCGGCATGGCCCCCGAGGACGCTCCCACCTATTGCGGCGTGTTGCAGGGCCAATGGGGCTATTCCACCGTGTTCAAGCAACCCGTCTCCGAGGTGCTGGGCCGGTCGGTCGGCGCCACGGGCTGGCTGATGCTCTGGGTGATGGTCGTGATGGTGCCGACCTCGCTGCTGCTCGGGGTGCTGTCGGGCATGCGCGAAGGCTCGCGCACCGACCGCGTCCTGTCGACCTTCGCCATCGCCTCGACGGCCACACCCGAATACGTCTCGGGCGTGATCCTGATCGCCATGCTGGCCTCGGCCACGGCGGGCATCTCGCCCCTCCTTGCCGACTGGGGCTGGATCTCGGGCAAGACCCTGTTCCAGGGCACCGCCACCAGCGCGATGGACGACATCACCTTCTGGAACTTTGCCCTGCCGGTCGCCACGATCGCGCTTTACGGCATCGGCTACATCGCCCGCATGACACGGGCGAGCATGACCGAGGTGATGACCCAGCAATATATCCGCACCGCGCGGCTCAAGGGCGTGTCCTTCAAACAGGTCGTCATGCGCCACGCGCTGCGCAACGCGCTGATCGCGCCCTTCACCGTGATCATGCTGCAATTCCCCTGGCTGCTGAACGGGGTGGTGATTTCGGAAACACTGTTCAATTACAAAGGCTTCGGCTGGACACTGGTTCAGGCTGCGGGCAACAACGACATCGACACCCTGCTTGGCTGTTCGGTGGTGGCGGTCTTCGTGGTCTTGGTGACGCAGCTGATATCGGACATCGGCTACGTCTTCCTGAACCCGCGCATCCGGCTGGCGTAAGGGGGAAATGACGATGCAGGACATGATGACATGGGGCCAGATCATCGCGGCCATCGCGCTGCGGCTGGTGCCGGTCTGGCTCTCGCTCGCGGCACTCTTCGCCGTCAGCTTCGCGCTCAAGCGCCGCCTCGGCCTTTACGGGCGCATCTTCGACAGCCCCGTGGGCATGATCGGCTTCGGCATGGTGATGTTCTGGGTCTTTGTCGCCTGCTACGCGGGGATGATCATCACCCATGACCCGCTGGTTCAGGTTTCGGGCATGAAGAACGCCCTGCCCGGCAGCCCGGTAAAGGGGGTCGAAGGCGCCTTCTACCTGCTCGGCGGCGACCATCTGGCGCGCGACGTGTTCTCCCGCGTGATCATGGGCGCGCGCGAGGTGCTGAAGATCGCCCCCGCCGCAACGGTGGTGGCCTTCATGGTGGGCATCACGCTGGGCCTGCCCGCAGGCTACATCGGCGGCAAGCTCGACACGTCGATCAGCTTCGGCTCGAACCTCGTTCTGGCCTTCCCGGTGATCCTGCTCTTCTACCTGCTCGTCACACCCGAAATCCGCGTGACATGGATTCCCACGGTGCTGGCCGCCATCCTCTTCATCTTTCCGGTGGTGTTCCTGACCATCCTCTTCAACTCGCGCTTCTTCACCAATCCGAAACAGCGCAACCTCTACGTGGGCGCGGTGCTGGTGATCGGGCTCTGGGCCTATTCCGGCCTTGCCTTCAACGCCGATCCGCTTGGCATCTGGTCGATGGACCCGAACGTGCTGAACGTCTTCGTCTCGGTCGTCTTCGTCAACTCGCCCGGCGTGTTCCGCATCGTGCGCGGCATGGTGATGGACATCAAGACACGCGACTATGTCGCTGCCGGCCAGACCCGGGGCGAAGGGCCGTGGTACATCATGCTGTGGGAGATCCTGCCCAATGCCCGCGGGCCGCTGATCGTCGATTTCTGCCTGCGCATCGGCTACACCACGATCCTGCTCGGCACGCTCGGCTTCTTCGGCCTCGGCGTGACACCCGAATCCCCCGACTGGGGGTCGACCATTAACTACGGCCGCCGCCTGCTCGCCATAGCGCCCCACCCCGCCGTGGTTCCCGCGCTGGCTTTGATGAGCCTTGTCCTCGGCCTGAACCTGCTGGCCGACGGCTTGCGCGAGGAAAGCATGAAGGACTGACCATGTCCCGTTCCGCCCGCTTCTTCTTTTCCCAAATATCCCACGGGGGCGCGGGGGTGTGAAACCCCCGCTCCTGCGCCATCAACCCGCGCGAGGCTGCCATGACTGACACCAACTGGGACCCGTCGAAACCGATCCTCGAAATCGAGAACCTCTCGATCAGCTTCTTCACCCGCCTGCGCGAGATTCCGGCCGTGATGGATTTCTCCTGCACCGTGATGGCGGGCGAGGCGATGGGGCTGGTGGGCGAATCCGGCTGCGGCAAGTCCACGGTGGCGCTGGCGGTGATGCGCGATCTGGGCAAGAACGGGCGCATCGTCGGCGGCTCGATCAAGTTCAAGGGCCGCGACCTGACCCATATGACCGAAGAGGAACTGCGCCACATCCGCGGCTCCGAGATCGCGATGATCTATCAGGAACCGATGGCCTCGCTGAACCCCGCCATGAAGATCGGCGCGCAGCTTGCCGAAGTGCCGATGATCCATCAGGGCATGGCCCGCGACGAGGCGTGGAAACTCGCCCGCCAGATCGTGGCCGATGTCCGCCTGCCCGACCCCGACCGTATCCTTGGCAGCTATCCGCACCAGCTTTCGGGCGGGCAGCAGCAACGCATCGTCATCGCGATGGCGCTGATGTCGAAGCCCGCGCTTCTCATCCTCGACGAACCCACCACCGCGCTCGATGTGACGGTCGAGGCGGGGGTGATCGACCTCGTCAAGGATCTGGGCCACAAATACGGCACCTCGATGCTGTTCATCAGCCACAACCTCGGCCTCGTCCTCGACGTCTGCAACCGCCTGTGCGTGATGTATTCCGGCGAGGCGGTCGAGACGGGCAACGTCAAGGACGTCTTCGACAAGATGCGCCATCCCTATACGCAGGCGCTCTTCCGCTCGATCCCGCTGCCGGGGGCGGACAAGAACTCGCGCCCGCTCGTCGCCATTCCGGGCAACTTCCCCTTGCCGCACGAACGCCCGCAGGGCTGCAACTTCGGCCCGCGCTGCGACTACTTTGCCGAAGGCCGCTGCAACAAGGCCGAAATCCCGATGGCCGACGTGGCCGACAGCAACCGCCACGAAAGCCGCTGCCTGCGCATCGGGGAAATCGACTGGGACGCCCCGCTGAAAGCCGCCAAGGTGTTCGAGAAGACACCCGTCGGCAAGGTGGTTCTCAAGCTCGACGACCTGAAGAAATACTACTCGGTCTCGACCGGCGCCTTCGGGGGCGGTTCGAGAAAGGTGGTCAAGGCCAACGAGACGCTGTCCTTCGAGGCGCACGAGGGCGAAACCCTTGCCATCGTGGGCGAATCCGGCTGCGGCAAATCCACCTTTGCCAAGGTGCTGATGGGGCTGGAAACCGCCACCAGCGGCGAGATCATGCTCTTTGACGAGAACATCCAGTCCACGCCCATCCAGCAGCGCAACACCGACACGATCAGCCAGGTGCAGATGGTGTTCCAGAACCCCTTCGACACGCTGAACCCCTCGATGAACGTGGGCCGCCAGATCATCCGCGCGCTCGAGATCTTCGACTACGGCAAATCCGATCAGGAACGCAGCGACCGGATGCTGGAACTTCTCGACCTCGTGAAATTGCCCCGCGCCTTTGCCGAGCGGATGCCGCGCCAGCTTTCGGGCGGCCAGAAGCAGCGCGTCGGCATCGCGCGGGCCTTTGCGGGCGGGGCCAAGGTCGTCGTGGCCGACGAACCCGTCTCGGCGCTTGACGTATCGGTTCAGGCGGCGGTGACCGACCTGTTGATGGACATCCAGCGCAAGAACCGCACCACGCTTCTGTTCATCAGCCATGACCTGTCGATCGTGCGCTACCTCTCGGACCGGGTGATGGTGATGTATCTGGGCCATGTGGTGGAAATGGGCACCACCGATCAGGTGTTCCAGCCGCCCTACCACCCCTATACCGAGGCGCTGCTCTCTGCCGTTCCGATTGCCGACACCCGCGTCATCAAGCAGCGCATCGTGCTCGAGGGTGACATTCCCTCGGCCATGAACCCGCCGCCCGGCTGCCCGTTCCAGACCCGCTGCCGCTGGAAGGGCAAGGTCGCGGGGAACCTGTGCGAGACGGTCATGCCGCCGGTGCGGATGCTTGAGGGCCAGCACCAGATCAAATGCCACCTGCCCGACGATGTGCTGGCGAACATGGAGCCGGTGATCAAGATGGCGGCCGAATAGGCGAAATCAGCCGCGTTTTCCGATGCATTCCCCGCGTCGGAAAGTGCCCTTTCGCGCCCGTGGTCAGCCGAGGATCGCCTTGACGTAATTCTGCGTCTCGTCGAATTCCGGCACGCCGCCCGCCGACTCGACCGCTTTCGGGCCTGCGTTATAGGCGGCCAGCGCCAGACGCCAGCTGCCGAACTTGTCATACATCATCCGCAGGTAACGCGCCCCGCCGCGCAGGTTTTCCTGCGGGTCGTTGATGTCCACGCCCAGCAGATCGGCGGTTTCCGGCATCAGTTGCGCCAGACCCGTTGCCCCCTTGGGCGACACGGCACCCGGGTTCCAGCCGCTTTCCTGCTGCACCAGCCGCAAGAACAGGTCTTCGGGCACATCATGCGCGCGCGCGGCCTCCTTGGCGGCTTCGAGGAATTCGCCTTTGTAGCTGCCGCGATAGGCGGGCAAGGGGCCATCGGCCAGAACCCCGCTGTAATCGGGCTTCAGCCGGACCGAGGCGGAATATTGCTTTGACAGCTTCCTGTCCATCAGGCGCGTCTGCGAGGCGAAGACATCCGAGCGCGAGGTGCTGCCGCCAAAGGTCAGGCCCTCGGCATGGGCTGCCCCTGCCAGCAGGGCAAAGCTGCTGGCCAAAAGCCATCTTCCGCCAAGTTGATACACCATTCCCGTCCCTGACGCCGATTTTGCGCCAGACTATTCCCGAATTGAGGCGTTTTGACCAGCCCCCTCGCCGCAACGGGGCGCAAAGCCGCAGCGGCTGATTGCGGCAGGCCGGTCGTGCCGCTATAGCGTTTTGTTAACCAAGCGGCGGATAGGGTTCCGTCACGGAAAAGATTCGGGAGAGGTACGAATGGCAGGTTCGGTCAACAAGGTCATCATCGTCGGCAATCTGGGGCGCGACCCGGAAGTGCGCAGTTTCCCCAATGGCGGCAAGGTCGTGAACCTGCGCATCGCCACCAGCGAGACATGGCGCGACAAGGCCACGGGCGAGCGCAAGGAGCGCACCGAATGGCATTCGGTCGCCATCTTCAACGAAGCCCTTGCCAAGATCGCCGAGCAATATCTGCGCAAAGGCTCGACCGTCTATATCGAAGGGCAGCTCGAAACCCGCAAATGGCAGGACCAGTCGGGCGCCGACCGCTACACGACCGAAGTCGTCCTGCGCCAGTATCGGGGCGAGTTGACGCTTCTTGGTGGCCGTGGCGAAGGCGGCGGCGGCGGTGCGGGCGGTGGCGACGACCGCGGCTATGACGATTATCAGGGCGGCGGCGGCTCTTACGGCGGTGGCGCATCGGGCGGTGCCCCGGCCGCGCGCGGTGGCGGCGGTGGCGGTTATGGCGGCGGGGCCGCAGGCGGCGGCGGCGGCCGTGCCAACGACATGGACGACGAGATCCCCTTCTGATCCCCGACAGTTTCCAAGGCCCGGCCCGCAAGGTCCGGGCCTTTTCCTTGCGCGCAAGCTCCCCCGCGGAATCCCCCTTGCCACGCCCCGCGGCGGCGTGGTTCCTTCGCTTTCGCGCTTGGGAGGGCCGGATGATGGGGTTTGCACGTTTTTTCAGCAGGTTCGCCGCCGTTCTGGCGCTTGCAACCCTGCCTCTGGCCGCGCCGGCGCAGGCCGCCAGCGATCCGGCCTATGTCATGGCCAACTGGTACAAGCTGATCCTCGAACTGATCCGCCATACGCCGACCTATTCGCCCCCCGTCGCCGCCCGAACGATGGGCTACCTTGGCGTCACGGCCTATGAGGCGACCGCCTCGGGCACCCCCGGCCTGACCAGCCTTGCCGGACAGGTGAACGGCCTGACCCCGCTGCCCCCCCGCGAAGCGGCTGCCTATGACGAGGGCGCCGTGATGGAAGCAGCCCTCACCGCCTCGGTCGAGTATTTCTTCTTCAACACTGGCCCGACCGGCCAGCGCGCCAAGGCCGCGATGGCAAAACAACTCGGCGCGCAGGCGGCCGAAGGGGTCGATCCCGACACCCTGTCGCGCAGCCGCGCCTATGGTCAGGCGGTGGCGGCCCATATCATCGCCTGGTCTGAAACCGACGGCGGCGCCAAGATCGAGAACATGGGCTTTCCCTATGCCTATGACGCGCCGAAGGGGCCGGAAAAATGGGTGCCCACCAGCCTGATCGTTCAGCAGCAGGCCCCGCTTCTGCCCGACTGGGGCAAGGTCCGCCCCTTTGCAATGAAGGACGGCGCCACCTGCGACCTGCCCCCCCCGCCCGCATATTCCGAAGACCCGGCCTCGGATTTCTACAAAGAGGCGAAAGAGGTCTATGATGTCTCGAAATCGCTTACCGACGAGCAAAAGCTGATCGCCCGCTTCTGGTCGGACGACCCGATGCTGACATGGACCCCGCCCGGACACTGGATGTATCTCGCCCTGCAACTGCTCGAAGAGGACAAGGCCGACGCCCCCCGCATGGCCGAGGTTCTGGCCCGGCTGGGCATGGTGACGGCCGATGCCTTCATCGGCTGCTGGCAGACGAAATACGAATACGACCTGCTGCGCCCCGTGACCTATATCCGCCGCGTGATCGACCCCAAATGGGAGACGCTTCTGATCACCCCGCCTTTCCCCGAATATCCCTCGGGCCATTCCACCCAGTCGGGGGCGGCGGCGGCGGTATTGAACGCGATGTTCGGCACCGACCGCGCCTTTGACGATGCCGCCCACGAGGACGAGGGGATGGAAGCCCGCCACTTCGCCAATTTCGACGCGGCCGCTACCGAGGCCGCGCTGTCGCGGCTTTATGGCGGCATCCATTTCCGCGCCGCCATCGACCGCGGGCTGGAACAGGGCCGCTGCATCGCCACCCATGTCATCGACCTGAGGATGGGGAAATGACGGCACTTCGCCTTACCCCCGCCCTGCTGCTGCCCGCCCTGCTGACCGCTGCCCTCTTGCCCGCGGCGGCAGGGGCGCAGGACCCTGCGGTCCCCGCCTATGCCGACGAAACCGCAAGCTCGGGCCTGACCCACAGCTTTACCGGCGAATGGACCTTCATGGTCGGCGGCGGCGCGGCCGCCTTCGATTGCAACGGCGACCTCAAGCCCGAGCTTTACCTTTCGGGCGGCACCGCAAAGGGCCAGCTCTTCCGCAACGACAGCGCCATCGGCGGCGCGCTGAAATTCACGCCCGTCGACAGCGGGCTGGATCTGGATCAGGTCGGCGGGGCCTATCCCGTCGACATCGACAGCGACGGGCAGACCGACCTTGTCCTGCTGCGCGTCGGCCCCGACAAGGTGATGCGCGGCTTGGGCGAATGCCGCTTTGCCGAGGCGACCGACTGGGGCTTCGACGGGCTGGACCTGTGGTCCACCGCCTTTGCCGCCACATGGGAAAAGGGCGCCGATTGGCCCACGCTTGCCATCGGCACCTATATCGACCGCACGCAAGAGGCCTTTCCCTGGGGAAGCTGCACCCCGAACCACCTCTATCGCCCCAAAGGCAAGGGCTTTGACGCCCCCCTGCCCCTGACACCCGGCTTCTGCGCCCTGTCGATCCTGTTCACCGACTGGAACCGGTCCGGCACGCCCTCGCTGCGCATGTCGAACGACCGCGAATATTACAAGAAGGGGCAAGAGCAGATGTGGAAGGTCGACCCCGGCCAGCCTCCGGCGCTCTATACCGACAAGGACGGCTGGGCGCGGCTGCGCATCTGGGGCATGGGCATTGCCAGCACCGATGTGAACCTTGACGGCTATCCCGACTATTTCCTGACCAGCATGGCCGACAACAAGCTGCAAACGCTGGCCGAGGTGCCCGAAGGCGGCAAGCCCAAGCCCAAATTCGCCGATGTGGCCTTTGCCAAGGGGGCCATCGCGCAGCGCCCCTACACGGGCGGCGACATCCGCCCCTCGACCGCGTGGCACACCGAATTTCAGGATGTGAACAACGACGGTCTGTGGGACATCTTCATCGCCAAGGGCAACGTCTGGAAAATGCCGGACTTTGCCGAGAAAGACCCCAACAACCTGCTGCTGCAACGCCCCGACGGCACCTTCATGGAGGCGGGCGACAAGGCGGGCGTCGCCAGCATGCGGCAGGGGCGCGGCGGGGCGCTGGCCGATTTCAACCTCGACGGTCTGGTCGACATCGCCGTGGTGAACCGCAACGAACCCTCCGAGATCTGGCGCAACACGGGCGCGGGTTCGGGTGGCGCGGCTGCTGCGGGCGGCATGGGGCATTGGCTGTCGCTCATGCCCGTCCAGCCCGCCCCGAACCAAAGCGGCATCGGCGGCTGGATCGAGGTGAAGCGCGCCGACGGGAAGATCTTGCGGCGCGAACTCACCATCGGCGGCGGACATGCGGGCGGGCAGCTTGGCTGGTGGCATTTCGGACTTGGCGAGGCCACGGAAACCGAAGCCCGCGTCCTGTGGCCCGACGGCAGCGAGGGCCCGTGGCAAAAGCTGGCGGCAGACGGCTTCTACCTTCTGGAACGCGGCAAAGACGCGCGGGCATGGCAGCCGCAGTAAAGGAACGGCAAAGGCTGGACCTCGGGACGCAATTCCCTATATATTCAGTCAACAACCGATTGGCCCGCTTTTGGCCTCACCTACGGACATGCCATGACCCAAGCTGAAAAGATCGAGGGCGCCCCCCTGATCGAGCCTTCGACCACCGAGCATCCGCTTTACGACAGCGTGGTCGAAGCCTGTCGCACGGTCTATGACCCTGAAATCCCCGTGAATATCTTCGACCTCGGTCTGGTCTACACCATCCAGATCGGAACCGAGAACGATGTCGACATCATGATGACCCTGACCGCGCCGGGCTGTCCCGTGGCGGGCGAGATGCCCGGTTGGGTGGCCGATGCGGTCGAACCCGTGGCAGGGGTGAAATCGGTCAACGTGCAGATGACCTTCGATCCGCCCTGGGGCATGGAGATGATGTCGGACGAGGCGCGGCTGGAGCTTGGCTTCATGTGACGCCGTGGCTTGCGCAACCCATGTGCAAGCCTTTTAACTTGCAAGACGCAAATGCAAGCCCATAGACTTGCATAAAGCCCGACATGGTGGCAAGATGCCGTCATGAAGCATTTCGCCGTCCTGACCGGAGACATCATCGCCTCGACCCAAGCGCCAGACCGTCTGGCGGCGGCGATGGGGCTGCTTGGCGATGTGGCCGCAGATCTGGCCCGCCTTTCCCCCGTAGCACCACGCCTCACGCGGTTTCGCGGCGATGGCTGGCAATGCGTGACGCCTGCCCCCCTTGCCCTGCGCGCGGCCCTGCTGGTGGCGGCGCGGCTCAGGGCGGGCGATGCCCGGCTGGAAACCCGCATCGCCATCGGCATCGGCGCCATCGACCAGACCGGAACCCGCGACCTTTCCGATGCGGCAGGCGCCGCTTTCACCGCCTCGGGCCGCGCGCTCGACCATATGGCGCGGGGGCGCGTCTGGGCCATCGCGGGACAGATCGCCCCCTGGCACGAGGCGCTGGTGGCCCTTGGCGAATGGCACAGCGCCCGCTGGTCGCGCGAACAGGCCGAGGCGATGGCGCTGGCCCTGACTGCGCCGGATATGACGCAATCACAGGCTGCATCGCGCCTGGGCGTCACACGTCAGGCTTGGCAAGCGCGGCTTTCGGGGGCAGGCTGGTCGGCGTGGCGTCCGGCCCTGTTTGCTTTCGAAAGTGCATTTGATGTTTGAAACCCTCGCCGCGCTGCTTTTCGCGCATGCTCTGGCAGATTTCCTGCTGCAACCCGCCGCGATGGCCGCCGCCAAGCGCCGCCCCGTCATGCTGGCAGCCCACGGCGGCGTGGTGCTGGCGACAGCCCTTCTGGCCAGCGGCAGCCTGCATCCTGCCCTGCTGGTGCTGACCGTCCTGCACATGGCGACCGATTACGCCAAGGCGCGGCTGCCTGCCCGCTTTGCCACCTTCCTTGCCGATCAGGCCCTGCATCTGGCCACCCTTGCCGCCATCGCCGCCACCGCCCCCGCGATCTGGGCGGGGGGCCTGTGGTCGGGGATGACAGCCCTTCCGCCGCTTTATGCCCTGCTTGCGGGCGCGATCATCGCCATCCGCGCGGGGGGCTTTGCCATCGGCCAGCTCATGCAGCCCTGGGCCGACCAGATCGCGCTCGACGGTCTGCCCGGCGGCGGGCGGGCCATCGGCCATCTCGAACGCGGGCTGATCTTCCTGATGGTGCTGGGCGGCATGGCCGAAGGCATCGGCTTTCTCATCGCCGCCAAATCCGTGCTGCGTTTCGGCACCGTGCGCGAAGAGGCGAAGCTGTCCGAATATGTCATCATCGGCACGCTCGCCTCCTTTGCATGGGCGCTTGTGACGGCTTTCGCCACTTTGGCGCTGCTTGCGCATCTGGCACCGCTTGGAATTCCTGACTTTACGCCCTAAGTTAAAGGCCAAGGACCAAGGAGCCTTCCAGATGTTCGGCATTCCCGGAAAACAGGCCGTCACCCTCACCCCCGCCGCCGTGCGGCAGATCAGGCGGCTGATGGACATGCAGCACAGCGCCGGCCTGCGCATCGGCGTGAAAAAGGGCGGCTGCGCGGGCATGGAATACACGATGGATTACGTGGCCGACGTCAACCCGATGGACGAGGTGATCGAACAGGACGGCGCACGGGTGATGATCGCCCCGATGGCGCAAATGTTCCTTTTCGGGACCGAGATCGACTACGAGACGTCGCTGCTTGAATCCACCTTCAAGTTCAACAACCCCAACGTGGCCGAGGCCTGCGGCTGCGGCGAGTCGATCAAGTTCAAGGACCAGCCCGCCGCCTGAGGATTTTTTCGGCGTGGCGCTGTCGACGCGGGCTTTCCCTTTTTGTGTGCAGCCTCTAACCCTTTCGCAGGGATTTAACGGAGTCGATTATGAAAAAGCTCGCGGCAGGCAACTGGAAGATGAACGGCACGGCAGCCAGCCTGTCCGAGGTCGCGGCCCTGCTACAGGCCCATCCGGCCCCCGCCTGCGAAATGCTGCTTTGCCCGCCCGCCACGCTGGTTGCCGCAATGGTGGCCACCGCCAAGGGCACGCCGCTTCAGGTCGGCGGGCAGGATTGCCACGTCAAGACCTCGGGCGCGCATACGGGCGACATCTCGGCCGCGATGCTAAAGGATGCGGGCGCCGCCTATGTGATCGTGGGCCATTCCGAACGCCGCACCGACCACGGTGAAACCGATGCGCTGGTGCAGGCCAAGGCCATCGCCGCACAGGGCGCGGGCCTGATCCCCGTGGTCTGCATCGGCGAGACCGAGGCCGAACGCGACGCCGGTGCCACGCTCGACGTGATCGGCACGCAGCTTCACGCCTCGGTCCCCGACGGATCGACCGCGGCCACCCTCGTCGTCGCCTACGAACCCGTCTGGGCCATCGGCACGGGCCGCACCCCCACCCTCGATCAGATCGCCGAGGTCCATGCCTTCCTCCGCGCCCGCCTGACCGCGCGTCTGGGGGCCGAGGCTGCGGGCGTGCGCCTGCTTTACGGCGGCTCGGTCAAGCCCTCGAACGCGACCGAAATCTTCGCCATTCCCCATGTGGATGGCGCGCTTGTCGGCGGGGCCAGCCTGAAGGCCGCCGATTTCGGGGCCATCGTCTCGGCGCTTTCGGCGGCCTGATCGCGCCCCCGAACGGTCGGTTGCGGAACAGCATTGCCCCGGCCTTGCGGGGGATGCTGGCCCCGACCGCTTTATGGACATGACATGACATCGCCCGCCGACACCGTCCCCCGCAGCTATTCCCCGCTGAGCGCGAACCTGATCTGCATGGCCTCGATGCTGATCTGGGCCGCCGCCCTGCCCGCGGCCGAGGTGCTGATCCGCCCTGTTCCCCCGATCATGCCGCCGCTGTCGCTGACCGCCGCGCGCATGGCGATGGCGGCGCTGTTCCTGCTGCCCGTCTGGATCGCGGTCGAGGGGATCGATGCGCTGCGCCGCACCAACTGGCTGCGCGGGCTGATGGTCGGCTCGATGATCGGGCTTGGCGCGCTGTTTCTGGTGATGGGGCAAACCCGCACGACGGCGGTGATGGCGGCGGTGGTGTCCTCGGCCATGCCGCTTGTCGGCATCACCATCGAAATCGTCCTCGACGGGCGCAAGCTGAACCGCGGCATCGTGATCGGGCTGCTGCTCTCGATCGCGGGCGGCATTCTGGCGGCGGGCAAGTTCGACGGGGGCCTCGGTTTCGGCCTCGGCGCGCTGCTCTGCCTCGCCTCGGTCGTGACCTTCACGCTGGCCTCGCGCCTGACCGTCACCTCGCTGCCGGGCCTGACGCCGCTCGGCTCGACCACGGTGACGGTGGTGGGGGCCGCCATCGCGGCCTGCCTCTTTGCCGCCGTCGGCATGGTGGCGGGCCTGCCGGGACCGGACTGGCCGGCCTTCGG
Source organism: Paragemmobacter straminiformis (assembly GCF_014243445.1). GTDB lineage: Bacteria > Pseudomonadota > Alphaproteobacteria > Rhodobacterales > Rhodobacteraceae > Paragemmobacter > Paragemmobacter straminiformis. The sequence continues at coordinate 283,093 of NZ_JACLQD010000002.1, read as the reverse complement.
CTGGTTCGAATTCGGCGCGCTGGCGCTGTTCGGCATCGGCGGGCTGGCGATTTCGCAGGTGCTCTGGATCGTCGCGGTCGGACAACTGGGCATCGCCATGTCCTCGCTGCACATCAACATGACGCCCTTCTACGTCATGGTGATCCTGCTGGCGCTTGGCGGGTCGTGGAACTGGATGCAGGCGGGCGGGGCCGCACTGGTGGCCGTGGGCGTGCTGATCGCGCAGGGGCTGATCGGGCGCAGGCTCATGGGAACGGCGCGCGCCTGATGCAAAGCCTGTCGCAATCGCCCACCGATCCCGCCTTTGTGCAGAACCCCTACCCGTTCTACGAACGCGCCCGCGCGGCGGGGCCGTTCTTTCACTGGACCGATTATTCCCTGCCCTGCACCGGCAACGCGGCGGCGGTCAACGCCATCTTCCGCGACCGCCGCTTCGGGCGCGAGGTGCCGCCGGAACTTGCCCGCCCCGTCCCCGACCATCTGCGCGCCTTCTACGCGGTCGAGGCGCATTCGATGCTCGAACTCGAACCCCCGCGCCATACCCGCCTGCGCGCGCTCGTCCTGCGCGCCTTCACCTCGCGCCGGATCGCGGCACTGGCCCCCGAAATCGCAGAGCTGAGCCACCGGTTGATCGACGCGATGCCCGATGGGGGCGCCGACCTCCTGCGCGACTTCGGGCAGAAACTGCCCGTCATCATCATCGCCCGCCTGCTCGGCGTGCCCGAGGACATGTCGGACGACCTGTTGCGCTGGTCGAATGCCATGGTGGGCATGTACATGGCCGGCCGCACGCGCGCGGCGGAAGACCGCGCCGATCGGGCCGCCGCCGATTTCGCATCCTTCCTGCGCGGCTATGTCGAGGCCCGCCGCGCCGATCCGCGCGACGATCTCATCACCCATCTCATCGCCGCCGAAAGCGAGGGCGAGCGTCTCACCACCGACGAGCTGATCGCAACCTGCATCCTGCTCCTGAACGCGGGCCACGAGGCGACGGTGCATACACTCGGCAACGGCGTCAAAACCCTGCTCGAAACCAGCACCCCCGCCACGGCCCTCGGCCCCGACCTTGTCGAAGGCACGGTCGAGGAGATTTTGCGCTACGACCCGCCGCTGCATATGTTCACCCGCTGGGCCTACGAGGATATCGAGGTCATGGGCCAAAATTTCCGGCGCGGCGACCAGATCGGCCTGCTGCTTGCGGCGGCGAACCGCGACCCCGGCGTCTGGGACAAGCCCGCCCGCTTCGATCCCTCCCGCCCGGTCCGCGCCAACGCAAGTTTCGGCGCGGGGCTGCATTTCTGCGTCGGCGCGCCGCTCGCGCGGCTCGAATTGCAGATCGCCCTGCCGATCCTGTTCGCGCGCCTGCCCAAGCTGCACCTTGCCGAAGCGCCGCGCTACGGGGATGTCTACCACTTCCACGGGCTGACGGGGCTTGCCGTCACCTATTGATCCGCCGCTTCATCCTTGCGGCAAATACTCCGGGGGGTGCGGGGGGCTGGCCCCCCGCCCTTTACGTCCCCCGCCCTTTACGCCCCCCGCCCTTTCCGGCCCCGGCCCTATCCGGCCCCCGCCCGATCAGACGGGCAGAACGGTCGTGGCCTTGATCTCCTCCATGCTTAGCAGGGCGGTGACGTTGTAGATCTTCACCTCGGAAATCAGCGCCTGATAAAAGGTGTCATAGGCCCGCGCGTTCCTGACCCGCACCTTCAGGATATAGTCGATATCCCCCGCCAGCCGGTGCGCTTCCAGCACCTCGGGGCGCTCCTTCAGGGTCTTCAGGAATTTGCGCTGCCATTCCGCCTCGTGCTCGCTGGTGCGGATCAGCACGAAGAAACAGGCCTCCAGCCCCAGCGCCTCGGGGTCGAGGATCGCGGTCTGCCGGGTGATGACGCCCGCTTCCTTCATCCGGCGGATGCGGTTCCAGACGGGGGTCTTGGACGACCCCACCTTGCGGGCGATCTCGTCCAGGGATTGCTCGGCATCGGCCTGCAACTCGGCAAGGATTTTCCTGTCCATCTCGTCCAGCCGGACCGCCATTCGCCCAATCTCCCGTTTTGCGGAACCACGTTCCGATGCCGCCCAGTATCGGAACATTCTTCCTTATCTTCAAGGGTGCCTGTGCAGAAACAGGGAAATTATCCTATATTGCCTGCATCAACCCATCTGGATTCCACCATGACCGATCTGCCCCAGTTCCAGCCCGCCCAAGTGGCCGTCACCTTCGTCGGTGCCGGTCCCGGCGCGGCGGCCCATCTGACGCTGGGGGCTTACCGCGCGCTGCAAGGTGCCGATGTGGTCATCCACGACCGTCTGGTCGGGGCCGAGGTGCTGGCGCTGGTGCCGCCCCATGTCACGCTGGTCGATGTCGGCAAGGAAGGTTTCGGCCCCTCGACCGCGCAGGCCGACATCAACGCGGCCCTCGTCGCCCACGGCGTGACGGGCAAGCGCGTGGTCCGGCTCAAGGGTGGCGACTGCGGCATCTTCGGACGCCTCGACGAAGAGATCGACGCGATCGAGGCCGCGGGCCTGTCCTTTGCCATCCTGCCCGGCCTGACCTCGGCCGCCGTGGCCGCGGCCGGCATCGGGCAAAGCCTGACAAAGCGCGGGCGCAACCGTGCGCTGCGCATCGTGACCGGTCACGACATGGCCGGTTTCGCCGATCAGGACTGGCGCGGCATGGCGCAGGCGGGCGAAGTCACCGCGATCTACATGGGCAAGAAATCGGCCCGCTTCATCCAGGGCCGTCTTCTGATGCATGGCGCCGATGCGGCAACCCCCGTCACCGCGGTCGAAAACGTCTCGCGCGCCGACCAGCGGGTGGTTGCGGCGACGCTCGGAACCCTGCCGCAGGCCGTCGCAACGCTTGACGGTCCTGCCGTCCTTCTTTACGGCCTCGCCCCACGGCAGGCCCGCATTGCCCTCACCCAGCTTCAGGAGGCCCGCGCATGAGCCGCCGCTTCATTCCCAAGGTCGTCACCGCCAACCGCCTGCGCGAAGGCGATGTCGTCTATCTGACCGCCGACGACCGCTGGTCGCTTCACCATCACGAGGCCGAGCTGATCGAGGACGACGCCCACGCCCAGATGCGCCTCTTGCACGCCACGGCGCAGAAGCTGCTGGTCGTCGGGGCCTATCTCGCCGATGCCAAGCCCGGCCCCGACGGGCCCGAGCCCGTGCATTTCCGCGAGGAATTCCGCACCCGCGGCCCGTCGAACTACATGCACGGCAAGCAAGCCGATCTCGTCTGACACCTCATCGAAAGCCGCCGCAGATGTATTCCTATTCCGAATTCGATGAAGCCTTCGTCCGCGAGCGCGTGGCGCAATTCACCCAGCAGGTCGAGCGCCGGCTCGACGGCTCGCTGACCGAGGATGAATTCCGCCCGCTGCGCCTGATGAACGGGCTCTACCTGCAACTGCATGCCTATATGCTGCGGGTGGCCATTCCCTACGGCACGATCAACCCGCACCAGATGCGGCAACTGGCCCATATCGCGGACACGTGGGACAAGGGCTACGGCCACTTCACCACGCGCCAGAACATCCAGTTCAACTGGCCCAAGCTGCAAGACGTGCCCGCCATGTTGCAGGCGCTGGCCGATGTCGGCATGCACGCCATCCAGACCAGCGGCAACTGCGTGCGCAACGTGACGGCCGACCATTTCGCGGGTGCCGCCGCCGATGAGATCGAAGATCCCCGCCCCGTGGCCGAATTGCTGCGCCAATGGTCGACCGACCACCCCGAATTCCAGTTCCTGCCGCGCAAGTTCAAGATCGCCATCACCGGCAGCCCGAACGACCGCGCCGTGACCCGCGCGCATGACATCGGCTTGCGCATGGTCCGCAACGCCGCGGGCGAGCCGGGGTTCGAGGTGATGGTGGGCGGTGGCCTTGGCCGCACGCCGATGATCGCCCACACCGTGCGCGACTTCCTGCCCAAGGCCGATCTGCTGCCCTATGTCGAGGCCGTGCTGAGCGTCTACAACACGCTCGGCCGCCGCGACAACAAATACAAGGCCCGCATCAAGATCACCGTGCATGAAACCGGCAAGGAAGAAATCACCCGCCTGATCGAGGACCGCTTCGCCGAGCTGCGCCCCCTCTTCGGCGGCAATGACCAGACCCTGCTGGCCGAGATCGAGGCGGCCTTCGCCCCTCCGGCCTTCCTTTCGGCCCCGACCGATGGCTATGACGCCTTCTACAAGGCCGATCCGGTGTTCCGCGCCTGGGCCGATACCAACCTGCACGCCCACAAGCGCGCCGATTACGCCATAGTCACCGTCAGCCTCAAGGCGCATGGCGAAACCCCCGGCGACGCGACAAGCGCGCAGATGCGCGAAATCGCGGCCTTGGCAGAAGACTACGGCCATTCCGAACTGCGCATCAGCCACGAGCAGAACGTGATCCTGCCCCATGTCCACAAATCGCACCTGCCCGCCCTGCATGCGCGGCTGGTCAAGGCGGGTCTGGGCACGGCCAATGTGGGCCTGATCTCGGACATCATCGCCTGCCCCGGCATGGACTATTGCGCCCTTGCCACCGCCCGCTCGATCCCGATCGCGCAGCAGATCGCCACGCGCTTCGACGCGCTCGACCTCGAACACGAGATCGGGCCCCTCAAGATCAAGATCTCGGGCTGCATCAACGCTTGCGGCCACCACCATGTCGGCCATATCGGCATTCTGGGCCTCGACCGCGCAGGGGTTGAAAACTACCAGATCACGCTGGGCGGCGACGGCACCGAAACCGCGACCATCGGCGAAAAGACCGGACCGGGCTTTGCCTATGACGAAATCGTTCCCGCCGTGGAACGGCTGGTGCGCGCCTATCTCTCGTTGCGCTCCTCGGCCGAGGAAACCTTCCTCGAAACCTATCGCCGCACGGGGATCGACCCGTTCAAGGCCGCGCTCTACGAAGGCGAGGACGAGCAGGATGCCGCGTGACATGGCACGCTTTCCCGAAGGGTCGGTGGCTGACCGCGTGGCCGCGCTGAACGCGCGCTACAAGCATCATGCCGCCACGACCGTTCTGGAACACGCGCTCAAGGATGCGGACCTTGGCCGCGTGGCGCTGGTCTCGTCCTTCGGGGCGGAATCGGTGGTGCTGCTGCATCTCGTCTCGGTGATCGCGCCGGAAACGCCGGTGCTGTTCGTCGACACGCGGATGCTGTTTCAGGAAACGCTCGACTACCAGCGCGCCTTGGCCGAACGGCTGCACCTGTGCGACGTGCGCACCATCCGCGCCGCCCAGCCGCGTGTCTCGTTCGAGGACCCCGACGGCACGCTGCACCAGTTCAACACCGATGCCTGCTGCGCCGTGCGCAAGGTCGAACCGCTCGAACGCGCGCTTGCCACCTTTGACGGCTGGATCACCGGGCGCAAACGCTTTCAGGCATCGACCCGTCAGGCGGTCGAATTCTTCGAGGCCGAGGGCGACACCCGCATCAAGGTCAATCCTCTGGCCCATTGGGGCCGCGAGGACCTCGAGGAATACATGGTCGAGAACCGCCTGCCCCGCCACCCGCTCGTGGCGCAGGGCTATCCCAGCATCGGCTGCGCCCCCTGCACCAGCAAGGTCGCCCCCGGCGAGGACCCGCGCGCGGGCCGTTGGCGCGGGCAGGACAAGACCGAATGCGGCATCCACTTCATCGACGGCAAGGCCGTTCGGATCACAAAGGAAAACGCGGCATGAGCGTGATCGTCACCGACACCGGCTTTCAGGGCGAAGACTGGAACGCCCCCATCGTGGCCCTGGCCGAGATCGCCGACCACAAGGGGGCGGTCGATCTTGCCCATACCGATGACCCCGCGGCCCTTGCGGGGCAACTCGACGATCTGCACCTGATCCGCGTGGCCTTTCCCGCCTTCAACGACGGGCGCGCCTTTACCATCGCGCGGCGTCTGCGGATGATGGGCTACACAGGCCGCCTGCGCGCCAAGGGTCCGGTCATCGCCGACCAATATGCGATGGCCCGCCGCGTCGGCTTTGACGAGGTGGAAATCCCCGACGATCTCGCCGCGCGCCAGCCCGCCGAGCAATGGGCCTTCCGCGCCGACTGGAAGGCACATGACTATCAGGCCAAGCTGCGCGCCTGATCCGCTACAGATCGCCCCATGCCTGCGTCGGGGGCTTCCCCCGCCCGCGATGCTGCACTATTGCCGAAAGCGACCGACATGACCGAAGCGAGCCTTGCAATGGACGCCAAGACCGAACCGACCGCCGCCAAGCCCCATCTGCCCGACGCGCAGACGGTGACGCAGGTCACCCATTGGACCGACCGCCTGTTCTCGTTCCGGGTGACGCGGCCGCAATCCCTGCGCTTCCGCTCGGGCGAATTCGTGATGATCGGCCTGCTGGGCGACACCGGCAAACCGCTTCTGCGCGCCTATTCCATCGCCTCGCCCGCCTGGGACGAGGAGCTTGAGTTCTATTCGATCAAGGTGCCCGACGGCCCGCTGACCAGCCGCCTGCAGCACATCAAGGTGGGCGACGAGATCATCCTGCGCCCCAAACCCGTCGGCACGCTCGTGCATGACGCGCTGCTTCCCGGCAAGCGGCTGTGGTTCCTTGCCACCGGCACGGGCCTTGCCCCCTTCGCCTCGCTGATGCGCGAGCCCGAGACCTACGAGAAATACGATTCCGTCATCATGATGCACACCTGCCGCGAGGTGGCCGAACTGGAATACGGCCGCCAACTGGTGGAAAGCCTCAAGGACGATCCGCTGATCGGCGAAATGGTGGGCGACAAGCTGCGCTACTACCCCACCACCACGCGCGAGGCATTCCACCACATGGGCCGCGTCACCGACAACCTGACCAGCGGCAAGGTCTTTGCCGACCTCGGCCTTCCCGCGATGAACCGCGACGAGGACCGCGCGATGGTCTGCGGCAGCCTTGCCTTCAACGTCGACGTCAAGAAGATCCTCGAAGGGTTCGGCCTGACCGAAGGCGCCAATTCCGACCCGCAGCAATTCGTCGTCGAAAAGGCCTTTGTCGGCGACGGCATCTGACCCTCCCTTCGGCATGGAAAACGCCGCGCGGGTTCCCCCTGCGCGGCGTTTTCCGTTTCATACTCGGACAAACATCCTCGGGGGGTGAGGGGGGCGGAAAGCCCCCCTCTGCCGACCTCAGAGGCCGAGCGCGGCCTTGACCTGATCGACCGCACCCTGCACCAGCGCCGGGTTCGACGCGGCGGCGGTGACGGCGGTCTTCAGCGTGGTCTTGGTGGCATCGTCCAGCGACGAGGCATCGATCATCGCGGTGACCTTGGCCGCATCGAAAGCGGCGGGATCGAGTGCCGCGGCATCGGCAGCGGCCTTGGCGGCAGCCTCTTCGGCGGCCTTGGCGGCAGCGGCGGCTTCCTCGGCGGCCTTGGCGGCGGCGGCTTCCGCTTCCTTGGCGGCAGCGGCGGCGGCCTCTTCGGCGGCCTTGGCTTCGGCCTCGGCGGCAGCGGCGGCCTCGGCGGCGGCCTGCTGCGCGGGCAGGTACGAGAACTTGTAGTAGCCGCCCAGTGCGGCAACGACGACAACGAGGGCAATCACGATACGCTTCATGGAACACACTCCTTGACCGGAGACAGCCTCCGGAATGGCGCGGCTATGACAGAAAACCGGCAACAATCAATCCCCGTCCGCCCGCGACGCGCCCGGATCGGCAACGATTCCGCCTTCCCGGACCCCGCTTCCTGCCATCGGCGCTTGCACTTCGGGCGATTCCCGTTGAAAGGCTTGACGAGCGCGTTTAAATTGCCCGCTGCCCGTTGAACCACAAAAGGACGACCACCATAGCCCGCAGACCCCACAACGCCCCTCCGCAACGCGAGACGGGCCCCCGTGTGAATGATCGCATCCGTTCGCCCGAGATCCGGCTCATCGGGGCCGAGGGTGAGAACATCGGCGTCGTGACCCCCGCCCGCGCCATGGCGCTGGCCGAGGAGGCCGGTCTCGATCTGGTCGAGATCTCGCCCAACGCGGAACCGCCGGTCTGCAAGATCATGGACTTCGGCAAGTTCAAATACGAAACGCAGAAGCGCGAGGCCGAGGCGCGCAAGAAGCAGAAGATCATCGAGATCAAGGAAATCAAGTTCCGTCCCGGAACCGATACCCATGACTACGATGTGAAGATGCGTTCGGTGATGAAATTCCTCGAGGAAGGCGACAAGGTGAAAGTCACCCTGCGCTTCCGTGGCCGCGAAATGGCGCACCAGGAACTCGGGCTCGAGCTGTTGAACCGTGTGGCCGCCGACGTGGGCGATGCCGGCAAGATCGAATCGATGCCGCGTCTCGAAGGTCGCCAGATGGTGATGATGATCGGCCCGAAATAAGGCCGCCCCGCAGGATGCTTCAAAGGCGCGCCCCGGCGCGCCTTTCGTTTTTTCCTGCACCCCGATTTTTCTGCGAAAAATCCCCGCCCGTCCTGTGCCGTGCCCGCCCTGACCCGCGCGTGGCGTTTCGAGTATTTGGGCAAGGATGAAGCGGCAGGCAGGCTATGGCTTGGCGGCGGGTTCGCGCAGTTGCGGGCGTTGCGGAATTTCCTTGAGCAATCCGCCCACCCCCATGCCGGCGATGTCGGCATCGGTCACGGCAAGCCCGCAGGCCAGCCGCTCGAGCACCCAGTCCGCCCCGTTCAGCGCGGGCGAGCGGGCGCATCCGGGCAGGCCGATGACCGGGCGGTCGCCAAGGTCGCCGAGAAACAGCAGGTTGCCCGGATCGACCGGCATGCCGAAGCGCATGACGCGCCCGCCCGCGCGGCGCAGCGCGGCGGGGGCGGTGTCCATCGGGTCGGATGTGGCCGACCCTGTCAGGATCAGCAAAAGCTCCCCCGGCAGCCGCGACAGGGCGGCGGCGATGGCGGCTTCGTCATGCGCCACGGTCTCGACCGCCGCGAGGGTGATGCCAAGCGCGCGCAGGCGGGTTTCGACCGCGCGGCGGCCTTTGAGGTTCAGCTTGGCCTCTTGCCCCGCGACATCCGTCAGCACGAGACCGGCACTTTTGCGCGTGACCGGCAGCACCCGCAGCCCCACGGCCGCCGCCACCGCGCAGGCCTGCCCGAGCGCCCCTTCGCCCACGCCATAGGTGATGATCTTCACCGTTCCCACCAGCGTCCCCGCCGCGACGCGCTGGAAGGGGGCAAGGGTCGCCAGCGTGATCGCCGGATCGGTCAGGTTCAGCCGGTGCACGGCGGCAGCGTCGAGTGCCACGATGCCGGGGCCCGTGGCGTTGAGGTTCACCCGTCCGGTAAAGGCCGCGCTGGCGACAAGGCCCGATCCTTCGACATGCAGCGCCTTGGCAAGGCGGGTGGCGGCGGCATCCTCGGCCACATCCCCCGGCCCGAGCCGCGCCACCGTCACGCGGGCATATCCCGCATCCCGCAGTGCCGCGATTTCGCCCGCCCCCAGCACCTGCCCCTTGCGCAGCCGCCCGCCGGGCAGCATTTCCGAATGGGCAAGGATCGCCCCCCCGGCCGCATCGACTGGCACCTCGCCGAACTCCATCACCCCTTCCTCAGCGCAAGCGTCACCTGCGCCATGACGGAAACGGCGATTTCCGCAGGGGTCTTGGCGCCGATGTCCAGCCCCACGGGCGCATGGATGCGGGCGATCTCGGCTTCGGTGAACCCCGCCCCGCGCAGCCGTTCGACGCGTTTGGCATGGGTCCGCGTGCTGCCCAGACAGCCAAGGTAGAACACCGGCGCCCGCAGCGCGAAGCGGATCGCGGGGTCGTCGAGTTTCGGGTCATGCGTCAGCGTCACGATGGCGGTGCGGGCATCGGGGGCAAGGGCTTCCAGCGCCTCGTCGGGCCAGTCCTCGAGAATGGTCTCGCCCGGAAAGCGTTCGGCCGAGCCGAAGGCCGAGCGCGGGTCGATCAGCGTGCAGTCATAGCCGCAGGTGCGGGCGACCGTCAGCAGCGCCTGCGCGATGTGGACCGCCCCCACCACCACCAGCCGCAGCGGCGGGTTGTGGATGGCGACAAAGCGGCCGTCCTCCTCCATCCCCGATCGGTCGGCGCGGAAACGGGCATCCACACCCGCCTCCTGCCCCGGGCGTATCACCTGCCGCGCCCATGTCTCGGGGTTGACTGCAAGGGCCACCGCACGGCGGGCGGCGCGTTCGGCGACGAGTTCCTCAAGCAGTGCCACCGGCAGGCCCGAGGGCGCCCCCTGCCCCTGCCCCTGCCCCTGCCCCACGGGTTCGACCAGCACGCGGATCGTGCCACCGCAGGCCAGCCCCACGGCAAAGGCCGTCTCGTCGCTGACGCCAAAGGTCAGCACGCGCGACCGGCCATCCCCGAGCGCGGCAAGCGCTTCGGTCACCACCGCGCCCTCGACGCAGCCGCCCGAGACCGAGCCCATCATCTGCCCCTCGCCCGAGATGGCAAGCTGGCTGCCCGCCTGTCGCGGGGCCGAACCCCATGTCTCGATCACCGTGGCCAGAACCGCGCCCTTGCCGGCCCTGTGCCAACCCAGCGCGCATTCGGGAATGCTGTCATGTTCGGCGCGTTGTTCCATAGCGTCCTCCACCTTGTGCATCATGCGGCGGGGCGGGGCGCATTTCCATTGGCAAAAGGTGGGGGCCACATGCGAAAGCGCCGCAGGGTTTCCCCCGCGGCGCCTTGCCTCTGTCCGTGGCGCTTATTGCAGACCGGCGGTCGTCGTCCGCAACAGCGGCGTGATGATCCGCACCGCGACGCGGCGGTTCTGGCGTTCGTCGGCATCGGTCGCCACGCGCAGGTCCGATTCTCCGTAGCCCTGAACCACCATGTTCTCGGGCGGCACGTCGAAGTATTCGGTCAGCGCCAGCGCCACCGATTCCGCCCGACGGTCCGACAGCGCGAGGTTCGCGGCAGCCGAGCCCACGGCATCGGTGTGGCCTTCGATCAGGAAGACCTCGTTCGGGTTGTCCTTGACCATCTGGGCAAGGAAGCGGCCCAGCGCGGCAAGGCTTTCGGCCTGATTGGTCTTGATCGCGGAAGATCCCGTGTCGAAGGTGATGTTGTTCACATCGACCGTCGCCGCAAGGTTGCGCACTTCCTTGATCTCGCGGATCTGGCGCAGGCTGAAGGTGCGTCCGATCTCTTTGGCATCAAGCGCCGCCATGCGGGCCTTGAGCAGCGCGTCGTCCTCCGAGGTGGACATGCTGATGACACGGGCGCGCGGCTTGGGCAGGGTGGCCACGTCGATCCGCTCTTCGGGGGCCAGATCGTCGATCAGGATCACTTCGCGGCCGTAACCGTCATAGGTGGCACGGCGCAGCACGCGGCCCGTCACGTCGCGGATGGTCACGATCTGCGTGCCATCGGCGCGGGTCACGATCGTCCGGGTAGAGCCATCGCGGAAGGTTTCGGTCCGCACGGTCGAACCCGGGCGGCGCAGCAGGGTGTCGTCATCCTTGTAGACGACATAATCGCCGTTGTCGCGGCGCACCACGACACGGTCGCCGCTGTTCGAGACGACTTCGTCCCGCGTGTTGGCGCGGCCGTTGTTGATGATCGCACCGACGACCAGCGCGCCCAGGGCGACAAGACCGACCTTCTCGAGATCGGTCAGCCCCTTGTCCTTCTTCTTCTTGCCGTCCTTGGTGTTCGCGACCGCTGCGGGGGCCGTGAACTCTTCCGAGGACGAGCGGGTCGTTGCCTCGGTGATCGTCTGGGTCAGGACATTCTCGGCATCCTGCGATTCCGGAATGGCGACCTTTTCGCCATCGGTGGTTTCGACGGGGGCAAGGGTTGCCGCCGCTTCAAGCGCCGCGGGTTCCACCGCATCGGGTTCCGACAGCAACGTGGTCAATTGCTCGACCGCCTGTTCGGTCGGCGGGGCGACCTCGACCGGATCGGCGGTCGTGGCCTCGGCTGCGGGGTCTGTGGCCGCAGCGGGTTCTTCGGTCGCTGCGGGTGCTTCCGTCGCGGCAGGTTCTTCCGTCACTGCGGGTTCTTCGGTCGCGGCAGGTTCTTCCGTCGCTGCAGGTTCTTCCGTCGCGGCAGGTTCTTCGGTCGGGGCGGCAAGGCCCTCGGCCTGCGCGGCAGCGGCGTCAGCATCCGCCTGCGCCTTGGCGGCGGCATCGGCCTCGGCTTGGGCAGCGGCGGCAGCATCGGCTTCGGCCTGTGCAGCAGCGGCGGCATCGGCCTCGGCCTGTGCAGCGGCAGCGGCGTCAGCATCCGCTTGCGCCTTGGCGGCGGCATCGGCCTCGGCTTGGGCAGCAGCGGCAGCATCGGCCTCGGCCTGTGCAGCAGCGGCGGCGTCAGCATCCGCCTGCGCCTTGGCGGCAGCATCGGCCTCGGCCTGTGCTGCGGCAGCGGCGTCAGCATCCGCTTGCGCCTTGGCAGCGGCATCGGCCTCGGCTTGGGCAGCGGCAGCGGCATCGGCTTCGGCCTGTGCAGCGGCAGCGGCGTCAGCATCCGCTTGCGCCTTGGCGGCAGCATCGGCTTCGGCTTGGGCAGCGGCAGCGGCGTCAGCATCCGCTTGCGCCTTGGCAGCGGCAGCATCGGCTTCAGCCTGTGCGGCGGCGGCGGCGTCAGCCTCGGCCTGTGCGGCAGCGGCGGCGTCAGCCTCGGCCTGTGCGGCGGCTTCGGCGTCGGCCTGCTGGGCCTTCAGCTGGTCCATCACCGCGTTCAGGTCGCAGGGCTGTTCCTGCGAACCAAGGCACAGCACCGAGCCATCATCGGCGATGATGCTGCCATCCTCGGTCATTGTCTGCGCCATAAGGGCGGCAGGGTTGATCTGCATCAGCGCCACCGAAAGCGCCGTCGTCGAGATCAGGAGCCGTTTCATGCGAATTCCTTTCCATGTCAGGTCGGCAGAGACCGCCAGCGATTCCCCGAACAGGGGTGCAACCTGGGCCTTCCCTGCCGGATGTGACCTTCAACTGCTCTGTTATGCGATATCACCGCCTATAACGCGAGGCCAAGGCGCAGGTTCCAACGAAACGCTACGCGCTGTTATGCGATAGCATCCGCATCAGCCTTGATTTCTCGCCCCCGTCGCCGGGATCGGAAATCGCGCGCGCCAAAGCCTCGAGCGAGGCGATGGAATGGCCCGCGCGAAAGGCGTCGACATGGGGCAGCATCGCGCGGATACCGCCTGCCTTGGGGGCAAAACCATCCCAGCGCAAAAGCGGGTTCAGCCAGATCAGGCGGCGACAGGACAGGTGCAACCGCTCCATCTCGGAGGCAAGGGCGCCCGAATCGTCGCGGTCAAGCCCGTCGGTGATCAGCAGGACCACCGCCCCCTGCCCCAATACGCGGCGCGACCAGTCGCGGTTGAACCCGCGCAGGCATGACCCGATCCGCGTGCCGCCCGACCAGTCCTGCGCCTCGGCTCCGGCGGCGCGCAGGGCGGCATCGACATCGCGCCCCCGCAGATGGCGGGTGATGTTGGTCAGCCGCGTGCCAAAGGTGAAGGCATGCACCCGCGCCCAGCCCTGCCCTTTGCGGTTCGCCACCGCATGGACGAAATGCAGGATAAGGCGCGAATACTGGCTCATCGACCCCGAGATGTCGCACAGCACGATAAGGTTGGGCCAGCGCGTGCCGGGCGAGCGCATCTCAAGCCGCGTGATCTCTCCGCCCTGCCGCAGGGCCGCGCGCATCGTGCGGCGCGGGTCGATCGCATGCGCCCCGCCCGCCGCCATGCGCCGCGTGACCAGCGGCTTCACCGGAAGCGACATGCGCGCCAGCATCCGCTTGGCCTCGGCCACCTCGGCCACGCCCATCTGTTCGAAATCGAGCGTCTTGAGCCGCTCCTCATGGCTCAGCGTTGCCGAGGCGTCGATCTCGATCTCGGCATCCTCGTCGGCGTCATCCGCTTCGGGCGGGGGGGGAATGTCGCGCTCTACCCCGTCAAGCAGCGCCTCGGCCGCCCGCTTCTCGGCGCTGTCGGCAAGCCGGTCCTCCTGCGCGCCGCGCACGGCGGGCAGCATCAGGCTCATCATATGTTCAAGATAGCGCGGATCGCGCCAATACAGCCGGAACACCTGCGCAAAGACCGCCCGCTGTTCGGGGCGGCTGACAAAGCAGGCATGCAGCGTCCAGTAGAAATCGCCCCGATGGGTGAAGCCCGCCGCCTCGACCGCGCGGATGGCATCGACCACCCGACCGGGCCCGATGGGCAAGCCCGCCTTGCGCAGGGCGCGGGCGAAATGGACGATGTTGTGGGACAGCTTGCCATCCTCGGGCAGATCGAGCGGGGCATAGTCAGCCATGCAGCACCGCCAGACTGCGCGCGATGTTCTGGGCATGGACCCGTTCATAGGGCGCAAACCACGTCAGCGCCCCGCTTGCCAGCTGCGCGGCGATGGCCTCGTGCAGGGGGGTGTCCTGCCGCGCCGGATCGTCACGCAGCCCCGTCAGCCAGCGGATGTAATCGGCCGTGGCGGGAATGAGGCTTGCCCCGTAGCCGCCGCCCGCGATCACCGCCTCGGCCCCGTGATTGGGCAGGATGGCGCGCGGGGACAGCGCCGCCAGCCGCGCCAGATCGGCCAGATGCGTGGCAAAGGCCGCCGGATCACCGACATAGGTGACCGTATCCTCGACCGTATCCCCCGCCAGCAGCAGCCCGCTTTCGGGCAGCCAAAGCACCGTCGCATCGTCGCTGTGGATGTTCGCCTCGACCAGCCGCACCTCGGTCGCGCCGATCTGCAAGACCGTCTCACCCGAAAACACCCTGTCAGGCAGGACCAGCGGCGCGATGGCGGGCAGGCCCGACAGGCTTCCCGCCTCGATCGCGGCCCTGTCGCGGGCCAGATGTGCGGCGGTGCGGGCATTGGCCACCACCTCGCAGCCCGCGAATTCCGCCGTGCCCGCGATATGGTCAAGATGGCAATGGCTCAGCACCACGGTGATGTCGCGCACCCCCTCGGCGGCCAGCCAGCCCTTGATGCGGGCGGCATGGGCGCGGCTGACATGGGTGTCATAGACCAGCGCCGCAGCGCCGCTCACCACAGCATAGGACGCGATGCCCAGCGACAGCGCCCCGTCATCGACCCAGTTCGCCCCTCGGGCAAAGCGATGCCCGTCGCGCCCGTCGTAAAAGGCCAGCACCCCCTTGGCGGGGCGGAGCATCCGCAGATGGCGCGCGGGGTCGGTCATGCCACCAGACCCTTGCGCACCTCGTCGAGCAGCTTCTTCGCCTCGGAGCCCTGTATCTTCTGGATATCGTCCTGATATTTCAGGATCGCCCCGAGCGTATCGGCAATCACCTCGGGCGAAAGCTGCACCACATCCAGCGCCAGCAGGCATTTCGCCCAGTCGATGGTTTCGGCCACGCCGGGACGCTTGAACAGATCCTCGCCCCGCAGCTTCTGGACAAAGGCCACGACCTCGCGGCTCAGCGCCTCTTGCGCCTCGGGGGCGCGGGCGCGCAGGATGTCAAGCTCGCGCTCGAAGCTGGGGTAATCGACCCAGTGGTAAAGACAGCGCCGCTTGAGCGCATCATGCACCTCGCGCGTGCGGTTCGAGGTCAGGATCACGATGGGCGCCTCGGGCGCCTTGATGGTGCCAAGCTCGGGGATCGTCACCTGAAAATCCGACAGCGCTTCCAGCAGAAAGGCCTCGAACGGTTCGTCGGTGCGGTCAAGTTCGTCGATCAGCAGCACGGGCGCGCCGCCGTCCTGCGGGCGCATGGCCTGCAAAAGCGGGCGCTCGATCAGGTAATCTTCGGTGAACAACTCGGCCTTCAGCGCATCGCGGTCTGCCCCGCCCCCGGCTTCCGCCGTGCGGATGGCGATCATCTGCGCGGCAAAGTTCCATTCATAGACGGCCGAGGCCGCATCCAGCCCCTCGTAGCATTGCAGCCGGATCAGCCGCCGCCCCAGGGCCTGCGCGATGGCCTTGGCGATCTCGGTCTTGCCCACCCCCGCCTCCCCCTCGAGGAACAGCGGCCGCCCGAGCCTGAGCGCCAGAAACACCACCGTCGCCAGCGGGCGCGACGAGACATAGCCCTGCCCCGCCAGAAGTGCTTCAACCGCGTCGATGGATGCCGGAACCGTCACAGCCAAACCCTCCCCCAAGTGCCGCCCCATGCTTGGCCCTGCCCGCTGCGGGGGTCAAGCGAACAAGCCCCGCTTGCGACCAATGGACGATGCCCGCCCGCCCGTGCTATCGCTTGGCCATGCGCGTGCTGGCCATTCTGACCGTGAAAGACGAGGCGAGCTTCCTGCTCGAATGGCTGGCCCATCACCGCGCCACGGGCTTCACCGATTTTCTGGTCTTTTCCAACGACTGCACCGATGGCACCGATGCCATGCTCGACCGTCTGGCCGACCTTGGCTGGCTGACCCATATCCGCAACGCCCCGCATGACCGCGGTCCGCAATGGGCCGCGCTGAAGGCCGCCGAAAGGCACCCGCTGCTTCGCGCCGCCGATTGGGCGATGGTCCTCGATGTCGATGAATTCGTGAACATCCACCTCGGCGACCGCCGCCTGCCCGCGCTTTTCGCGGCGCTGCCCGCCGCGACGGCCATTCCGCTGGCATGGCGCATGTTCGGCAACGCAGGGGTGGTATCGCTGCCCGATGCCCCCGTGACCGAAACCTTCGTTCAGGCGGCGGGCGACCCGATCGACTGGCCGTGGCGGGCGGTGATGTACAAAACCCTGTTCCGTCCGGCCGGGGGCGTGAAACTTGGCGTCCACCGCCCCAAGGGCGATTTCCTCTGGTTCGACGGCGCGGGCCGCCCCCTTCCCGATGGCCCGAAACGCATCTTTGCAGGTCTCGGCACGCCGAATTACACGCTGGCACAGATCAACCACTACGCCCTCGGCTCGATGGAGGGCTATCTGGTCAAAGCCGCGCGCGGGCGGGCGAACCGCGACGCCTCGGCCTTCGACCTTGGCTACTGGATCGAACGCAACCTGAACCATGCGACCGACCGGTCCATCCAGTCGCTCGACAGCCGCCCGATCCGGGATGCGCTTCATGCCGACCCCGTCCTTGGCGCGCTGCACGCCAGCGCGCAGGGCTGGCGCAAGGCGCGCTTTCTGGCGCTGATGCAGGACGAGGCGTGGCGCAGCCTGTTCGGACGCCTTCTCATGGCCCCGCCAAGCCATGCGCTGACGGCCGAACAGGCGCGGCTCGTCTGGTCGCACGGCCTGCCGAAATAGCAGCCAGCCCGTCATCCGCAGGGCAGAAACAGTCACCCCCCACTGTCCACGAAACCCCGCGCTTTCAACCTTGCCGCGCGGGGGGTGCCTCTGCGAAACTGCACGGGCACGTTGCAGACGATCACAAAGGGGCATCCGCCCATGTCCGACACCCTTTCTCTGCCCGAGGCACCTGCCAAGGGCCCGGCTCCGGTGCATCGCAACCGGACGGAATGGTTCGCCTTCATGGATGAAACCAGCGCCGAGGAAGGGTATTTCGTCACCGTAGGCGACCGGCACTGGGCCTTTTTCCACGATGACGGCCCGACCCTGCTTGTCACCTTCGAACAGATCGACTCGGTGCGCGAACGCCCCACCGCCCTGCCCTATGGCCACGAGGTGGCGCAGGCCAACGGCTGGTCGCACCTCTGCCTCATCTCCGAGGGCGAGACGTGGTACCGCGATGCCGCGGTCTATTCCTATATCGACCGGCTCGTGGACGAAGCCTTCTTCGAGGATTTCGACAAGGTCGTCTTTTACGGTGCGGGCAGCGCCGGATATGCGGCCTGCGCCTTTTCCGTCGCGGCACCGGGGGCCACGGTGCTTGCCATCAGCCCGCGCGCCTCGCTCGACCCTGCGGTCGCCGGATGGGACAGGCGGCACATGGCGCGGCGCAAGCTGGATTTCACCTCGCGCTACGGCTACGCGCCCGACATGACCGAAGGCGCGGCCTCGCTGCACATCATCTACGACCCGCGCCAGACCGAAGACGCGATGCACGCGGCCCTGTTCCGCGCGCCCTGGATGAAAAGCTATGCCACGCCCTTTCTGGGTGACGGGATCGAGGCCGCCTTTGCGCTGATGCAGCTTTTGCCGGTGCTGATCCTTGCGGCCGCCGAGGATACGCTTGACGCAAGGGCCTTTTCCCGCTGGTGGCGCAACCGGCGCAGTTTCGGCCCCTATCTGCGCGCCATTCTGGCGGAAAACGAAACCCGGCCGCGCCGCGCGCTTGGCATCTGCCGCTCGGTCACCTCGCGGCTTGGCGCGCCGCGCTTCCGCCGCCGCATGGCCCTGCTGGAAGCGCAACTTGGCCTTGCCCCGCAAACCCCGCCCGAGGCCGCGCGCTAGTTCGGCAGGAATTCCGACAGGCCCGTGACCCGCTCGGTCGTCAGCCGCAGCAGGCATCCGGTCCGGACCACGCCCGCAATCGACCCGCCCTCGTAAAGCGCCGCTTCCGAGGCACAGGCCAGATCGCGATAGCCGATCCAGGCCCGCTGCGCCGCGCGCAGGGCCTCGGCCACCGCATCGGCATTCTCGGTGCCACCGGCGGCAAGCCCCTCGATCGCGGCCTTGTAGCTGTCGTTCAACTCGGCATCGGCCGCCTCCAGCGCCGCTTGCAGGCAGGTGCCCATCTCAAGCGTCGATCCGGCCGCGTCGCAATCCTGCGCCACCGCCGCAACCGGCCATAGGGCCAGAACCGCCCCGCACATCCACCGCATCCCCGCACACTCCCCTGACGCCCGATCCACAAGAACCGCCCCAGTCTAGCAGGACCAGCCGCAAATCCCACTGGAAAGGCCGCGCCGTTTCGGCTAGGCGCGGGGATCATGACCCAGACCCTGACACTCCGCCGCCCCGATGACTGGCACCTGCACCTGCGCGATGGCGCAATGCTGCAAGGGGTGCTGCCCGAAACCGCCCGCCATTTCGCGCGCGCGATCATCATGCCGAACCTCGTCCCCCCCGTGGTGACAGGGGCGCAAGCTCTGGCCTACCGCGAGCGTATCCTTGCCGCCCTGCCCGAGGGCATGGCCTTTGCCCCCCTGATGACGCTTTACCTCACCGAAGACACCGACGCGGCCGATGTCGCCGCCGCCCATGCCTCGGGTCTGGTCAAGGCCGTCAAGCTTTACCCCGCGGGGGCCACCACCAATTCCCACGGCGGCGTGCGCGATTTCGCCAAGGTGCAGGGCGTTCTGGAAAAGATGGCCGAAATCGGCCTTCCTCTCTGCGTGCATGGCGAGGTGACGACACCCGAGGTCGATATCTTCGACCGCGAGGCCGTGTTCATCGACACCGTCCTCGACCCGCTGCGCCGCCGCATTCCCGAATTGCGCGTGGTCATGGAACATATCACCACCGAGGAAGGTGTCGCCTATGCCCGCGACGGCGGCGACCGTCTGGGGGCCACGATCACCACCCATCACCTGATCATCAACCGCAACCACATCCTCGTGGGCGGGATCAAGCCGCATTACTACTGCCTGCCCGTGGCAAAGCGCGAAAAGCACCGTCTGGCGCTGCGGGCTGCCGCCACCGGAGGCGAGGGGCGCTTCTTCCTCGGCACCGACAGCGCCCCGCATGTCGACGCGCTGAAGGAACATGCCTGCGGCTGCGCGGGCTGCTTCACGGCGACGAACACGATGCAGCTTCTGGCCCATGTCTTCGAGGAAGAGACCGCGCTCGACAGGCTCGAGGCCTTTACCAGCCTGAACGGCCCGCGCTTCTACGGCCTGCCCGTCAACGAGGCGACGATCACCCTGACCAAGGGCGACGTGGCCGCATGGCCCGCGAAAATCTTCACCGAGGCCGGCCCCGTCACCGTCTTCGACCCCGGTTTCCCCGTGCATTGGCACGTCAACGCCTGATCCCGCCGCGATTTTTCTGCGAAAAATCCCGCCCTTCGCCAAAGGACACCGCATGATCCCCGCCGCTTTCCCGCCCAAGGACGAAATCGCCCGCCTGACCGCCCGCGCATTGCTCGAGATCAAGGCCGTGCATTTCAACGCCGAGACCCCCTTTACGCTCGCAAGCGGCCTGCCCTCGCCCACCTATATCGACTGCCGCAAACTCATCTCCTACCCGCGCATCCGCTCGGTGCTGATGGATTTCCTTTCGGTCACCGTGATGCGCGACGCCGGATTCGAGGCCTTTGACAACATCGCGGGCGGCGAGACGGCGGGCATCCCCTTTGCCGCCCTCGTGGCCGAACGCCTTGCCCTGCCGATGACCTATGTGCGCAAGAAGCCCAAAGGCTATGGCCGCAACGCCCGCATCGAGGGCGCCATGACCGAAGGCCAGCGCGTGCTTCTGGTCGAGGATCTGACCACCGATGGCGGCTCGAAACTCTCCTTCGTCGATGCGATCCGCGAAACGGGGGCCACCTGCGCCCATACGGCGGTGATCTTCTACTACGGCATCTTCCCCGAAACGACCCAACGTCTGGCAGACCACGGGGTCGCGCTGCATCACCTTTGCACCTGGTGGGACGTATTGGCCGAGGCCCGCGCCAGCGGCGCCTTTGACGAAAAGACCCTGACCGAGGTCGAAGCCTTCCTCCGCGATCCCCGCGCCTGGCAGGCCGCACGGGCAAAATAACCCCGCCCGCTTTGCGGCACCGGCCGCGCAAGGGGGCTTTCCGCCCCCTGCCGACGCGGCAAGGCCGCGTCGCCTCCCCCGAGGATATTTGCGCGAGTATGAAAGCAGCACGTCCTGCGGCCCCGTTCACGCGGGCAAGAGTTTCCCAAGGGCGCGCCTTGGGGGCAGACGGGCAGCGGCCCGACGACATGCGGTTTTCCGCCCGGCGTCTCGTTGCCAAACTGCCACGTTAACCAAGCCAAACGGATGGGGGGCTGTGGATGGTTCGGGATAACTCGGCCAGATGGCGCGAAAAACCCGCCTCATATCGTGGCTCGGCTGTTTGAAAAGCCGACATCTTGTGGCACCATAAGGGCAAGGCAGCGTCGCGCCGCTTTCACGGGCAGTTGTCCACAGACTTACCCAGATTGCGCCCGCCGTGGCTTCGTCTAACAAAGGGCGCTCGGGCCCGTGACGCGCGTCGCGCGAAAAACGGGGCCGAGGCCAGCCAACAGGGGTTCAGGAATGACCGATATCGCCACCTTGCGCCCGCTTGCCCCCGCGCTGCAACCCGCACCCGAAGGCGATTTCCTGCCCCATAATATCGAAGCCGAACAACAGCTTCTCGGCGCGATCCTGACGAACAACGACGTCTATGACCGCATCGCGATTCTGGTGAAGGCCGAGCATTTCTACGACCCCGTCCACCAGCGCATCTTCGAGAAGGCCGCCGCCCGAATCCAGAAGAACGCCCTTGCCAGCCCCGTTACGCTGAAACCCTTTTTCGAGGATGACGAAGGGCTGAAAGAACTCGGCGGTCCGGCCTATCTGGTGCGTCTTGCGGGGGCGGCGATCTCGGCCTTTGCCGCGCGCGATTACGCGCAGATGATCTATGACCTTGCCGTGCGGCGCGAACTCATCGCGCTTGGCAAGGACATCTCGGCCAAGGCGGCCAAGGTCGATGTCGTCTCGGAACCGCGCGAACAGATCATCGAGGCCGAACAGAAGCTTTACAAGCTGGGCGAACAGGGCGTTGCCGAACGCGGCTTCGTCTCGTTCCTCAAGGCCGTGACCGAGGCGGTCAACGTGGCCAACGCCGCCTACCAGCGCGACGGTGGCCTTGCCGGGATTTCGACGGGGCTGATCGACCTCGACAAGAAACTCGGCGGGCTGCACCCCTCTGACCTCCTCATCCTTGCGGGTCGCCCCTCGATGGGGAAAACCTCGCTCGCCACCAACATCGCCTTCAACATCGCCAAGGCGTTCAAACGCGGCCGCATGCCCGACGGATCGGAAGGCGCTGTCGAAGGCGGGGTGGTGGGCTTTTTCAGCCTCGAGATGTCGTCGGAACAGCTTGCCGCCCGTATCCTGTCGGAAGCCTCCGAAGTGCCATCCGAGCAGATCCGCCGCGGCGACATGACCGAACAGGAATTCCGCCGCTTCGTCGAAGCCGCCAAGGCGCTGGAATCCTGCCCGCTCTACATCGACGACACCCCCGCCCTGCCGATTTCGCAGGTCGCCGCCCGCGCCCGCCGCCTCAAGCGCACCCACGGGCTCGATGTGCTGATGGTCGACTATCTCCAGCTTCTCAAAGGCTCGTCCAAAGAGAACCGCGTGCAGGAAGTGTCCGAGATCACCCAGGGCCTGAAGGCCATCGCCAAAGAGCTGAACATTCCCGTCATCGCGCTGTCGCAGCTTTCGCGCGCGGTGGAAAGCCGCGACGACAAGCGCCCGCAACTGTCCGACCTGCGGGAATCGGGGTCGATCGAACAGGACGCCGACGTGGTCATGTTCGTGTTCCGCGAGGAATATTACAAGGAACGCGAAAAGCCCGCCGATCACGAGCTGGAAAAGATGGCCCAGTGGCAGACCATCATGGAAAACGTGCATGGCAAGGCCGAGGTCATCATCGGCAAGCAGCGCCACGGCCCGATCGGCACGGTGGAACTGTCCTTCGAGGGCCGCTTCACCCGCTTCGGCAACCTTGTGAAACCCTGGCAAAGCGACAGCCGCGTCGAATACTGACGCGGCGGCGAAACGGCCGACGGCAAACTGACATGTCAGTTCCCCCTTTCCTTCCGCACGCGCGGCGGTAAGGTCACGCCCGAAGATTGCAGGGGGGCGGATATGGATCTGGGGCTGAGGGACAAGGTTGTCATCGTGACAGGCGGCGGCGCGGGCATCGGCGGGGCCATCACGCGCTGCCTTGCCGCAGAAGGGGCCATCCCCGTCATCCTCGCCCGCCGCGCGCCGCCCGACGCCTTCCTGCAAGAGATCACGGCCGCCCAGCCCAAGGCGGGATGGGTCAGGGTCGATCTTGCCAAGGACGCCGAGGTCCGCGCCGCCGTTGCCGAGGTGCAGGCGAGATGGGGCCGCGTCTACGGTCTTGTGAACAATGCGGGCACCAATGACGGAATCGACCTGAACGCCGGACCCGATGCCTTCCGCGCCTCGCTCGACCAGAACCTGATCCATTACTACACGCTGGTGCATCTGCTGCAGAACGACCTGAGGGCCGAGCGTGGCGCCATCGTCAACGTCTCGTCCAAGACCGCCGTGACGGGGCAAGGCTCGACCTCGGCCTATGTCGCGGCCAAGGCGGCACAGCTGGGCCTGACCCGCGAATGGGCCGCAGCCTTCGCCCCCCACGGCGTGCGCGTCAACGCCGTGCTTCCGGCCGAGGTGCTGACACCCATGTATGACGCCTGGCTCGACACCTTCCCCGATCGTGCCGGAAAGCTGGCCGAGATCACCGCCCGCATCCCCCTCGGGCAACGCATGACGCTTGATACGGAGATGGCCGATACGGTGGTGTTCACCCTCTCGCCCCGGGCGGGCCATACCACGGGGCAATGGCTTTACGTCGATGGCGGCTATGTCCACCTCGACCGCGCGATGGCCGGGTTGCGCGACTGATCCGGCCAAAGGGGGGCCGTCTGCCCCCCTCGGGGCTTCGCCCCTCACCCCCCGAGGATATTTGGGGCAAGAGGAAGCATGGCAAGCAGTCCGGCATCCCGCGGGCGCTTCCGTCCAGCGCGGGATGCCTTCCCCTTGCACGGTCATCGGGATCCCTCCCTGTACCGCGCCTCCAGCGTCGCAGGGAAAGGTTAACAAAACCTTGGTGGCTTCCTCTTGCCCGAAATATCCTGCGGGGGGAGGCGCTGGCTGCGGCACGCAGGCAGCGGCGGGGGGCGCAAAGCCCCCCTTCTTGGGCGGCAAGGCCAGAATTGACTTGACCCCGCGCGCGCCCCTGCCGAAAACCCCCCGCATGGCACAAGCGACCCTTTCCATCGACCTCGACGCGATTTCCGCAAACTGGCGGGCCCTTGACCGGCTGTCAGCCGCCGGCGTGCAGACCGCCGCCGTGGTCAAGGCCGATGCATACGGCCTCGGCGCCGCCCGCGTGGGCCGTGCGCTGGCCGAAGCGGGGGCGCGGCGGTTCTTTGTCGCCATGACCGAGGAAGGCGCCGCCCTGCGCCAAAGCCTTGGACCGGGGCCGCAGATCAACGTGCTTGGCGGTCACATGGCGGGCGATGCCGATATGATCCGCGACCTTGACCTGACGCCGATGCTGAATTCGCTCCAGCAGGTGACGCGGCATTTCGAATCCCTCTCGGGCCACCCTTTCGGCATCCAGCTCGACAGCGGCATGAACCGCCTTGGCATCGAACCCGCCGAATGGCAGGCCATCGCCCCCATCGTGCTGGCGGCCAAGCCCGAGATGCTGATGTCGCATCTCGCCTGTGCCGACGAAGCCGACCATGCGATGAACCCGCTGCAACTGGCGAATTTCCACGCCATGACCGACGGGCTCGGCATCCCGCGCTCGCTGGCTGCGACGGGCGGCATCCTGCTTGGCCCGGCCTATCACTTCGACCTGACCCGCCCCGGCATAGGGCTTTACGGCGGGCGGCCCTTTGCCGGCCAGTCGGTGCTGCGCCTTTCGCTTCCCGTGATCCAGACGCGCAGGGTCGAGCCGGGCGAGACCGTGGGCTATGCCTGCGCCTGGACCGCCACGCGGCCCTCGGTCGTGGCCACGGTCGCTGCGGGCTATGCCGACGGGCTGCCGCGCAGCCTGTCGGGGCGCACCCCGCTTTGGGATGGCGAACAGCCCGTGCCGATGATCGGCCGCGTCTCGATGGACCTGATCACCGCCGATGTGACCGATCTGGCCGAGGTGCCGCGCAGCCTCGACATCCTGTGCCCGGCGCAGGGGGTCGACGATCTGGCCGATATCGCGGGCACCATCGGATACGAGATCCTGACCGCGCTCGGCCCGCGCTATGCGCGGCGCTATTCGGGGGGGCAGGCATGATCCTGACCGCGCCCCTTGCGGCCATCGGCAGGCCGGTGCTGGCGCTTCTTGCCTTTGTCGGGCGCATCGCGATCTATGCGGTGCAGGTGGTGAGCCACCTGTTCCGCCCGCCCTATTACCCGCGCGAATTCCTGACCGCGCTGATGCAGATCGGCTGGTTCTCTCTGCCGGTGGTGGGCCTGACGGCGGTGTTCACCGGCGGGGCGCTGGCCTTGCAGATCTATTCGGGCGGCGCGCGCTTCAATGCCGAGGCCGCCGTCCCCTCGATCGTCGCCATCGGCATGGTGCGCGAGCTTGGCCCCGTGCTGGGCGGCTTGATGGTCGCGGCCCGCGTGGCATCCTCCATCGCGGCCGAGATCGGCACGATGAAGGTCACCGAGCAGATCGACGCGCTGGTGACGCTTTCGACCAACCCGCTGAAATACCTTGCCCTGCCCCGGGTTCTGGCCGCCACCCTTGCCGTGCCGGTTCTGGTCGGCGTGGGCGACGCCATCGGCATTGCCGGCGGCTGGCTGGTGGGGGTGAACCGGCTGGGCTTCAACCCCGCGACCTATCTGCAGAACACCCATGATTTCCTTGAAAGCTGGGATGTTGTCAGCGGCCTCTGGAAAGGGGCCGCCTTCGGCTTCATCGTGGCCATCATGGGCTGCTATCACGGCATGAATTCGGGCCGGGGCGCGCAGGGCGTCGGCGCTGCGACCAAGGCCGCCGTGGTGGGTGCCTCGGTGCTGATCCTCGCCACCAACTACCTGCTGACCGAGGTGTTCTTCACCTCATGATCACGCTGTCCGCCGTCCACAAATCCTTTGGCGCCAACCGCGTGCTGCGCGGGGTCGACCTGACCATTCCCAAAGGGGAAAGCATGGTCATCATCGGCGGGTCGGGCACGGGCAAGTCGGTGCTGCTGAAATGCATCCTCGGCCTTGTCACACCCGATGCCGGAACCATCACGCTCGACGGGCAGGATGTGTCCCGCGCCGACCGTGACGCCTTTCTCGCCCGGTTCGGGATGCTGTTCCAGGGCGGCGCGCTGTTCGATTCGCTCCGCGTCTGGGAGAACGTCGCCTTCCGCCTGCTGCGCGGCAGCCTCAAACGCCCCAAGCACGAGGCGCGCGAGATCGCCATCGAGAAGCTGCGCCGCGTCGGCCTCAAGCCCGAAACCGCCGACCTGTTTCCGGCCGAGCTGTCGGGCGGCATGCAAAAGCGCGTGGGCCTAGCCCGCGCCATCGCCGCGAACCCCGAGATCATCTTCTTCGATGAACCGACCACCGGCCTCGACCCCATCATGTCCGGCGTCATCAACGCCCTGATCCGCGAGATCGTCACCGAGATGGGGGCCACCGCCATGACCATCACGCATGACATGTCCTCGGTCCGCGCCATCGCCGACCGTGTGGCCATGTTGCAGGACGGGGTGATCCACTGGACAGGTCCGGTCGCGGAAATGGACGCCGCACCAGACCCTTACCTGCAACAGTTCATCCACGGCCGCGCCGACGGCCCCATTGCCTCGGTCCGCTAGATGGAGCCGCTGGTCGACCGCGCCCTGATCGCCGCGCAATCGCTGACCGTCATTTTCCTGCTCTATCTCACCCCCGTTGCCATCACCGTGGCCACCATCGCAAGCTGGCGCAAGTCCGTGCGGGGCGCCCCGCTGATCGCCGTGTCGGGGCTGCTCTACTGCCTCTGGCTGCTCGCCCCTGTCCCGTTTTCCCTGCCCGAGGCGCGGCAGATCTCGCAATATGTCTCGATCCTCGGTTGGATCTGGCTGGTTCTAGCATGGGGGCGGCATGTGCTGACCGAATGGCCGGTGCCGATGTGGGGCCATTGGCTGGCGGGGACGGTGCTTTTCGCCCTGCCCTTCGCCATCCTCATTGCCATGCTGACCCCGTGACGCGCCCCGTGACGCACCCCATGACGCGCCCCTTGAAGCACCCCGTGACGCGCCCCTTGAAGCGGCACGCCCTTTCTGTTCAGGCTCGGGCATGAGCAAGAATACCCCCCAGTTCACCTGCACCGCCTGCGGCGCCGTCCATCGCAAATGGGCCGGCAAATGCGATGCCTGCGGCGCCTGGAATTCGATCATCGAGGAAGCGCCCCTGTCCAGCGGCCCCAAGCCCCTCGGCGCCAAGGGACGCACCATCCCCCTCACCGACCTCGCGACCGAGGAAGCCCCGCCCCCCCGCGCAAGCTCGGGCCTTGACGAGCTTGACCGCGTTCTGGGCGGCGGCCTCGTGCCCGCTTCGGCCATCCTTGTGGGCGGCGATCCGGGGATCGGGAAATCGACCCTGCTCTTGCAGGCCACCGCCGCCTTTGCCCGCCGTGGCCTGAAATGCCTCTACATCTCGGGCGAGGAGGCGAGCGCGCAGGTCCGCATGCGCGCACAAAGACTTGGCCTTGCCGATGCGCCCGTCTCGCTTGGCGCCGAAACATCGCTGCGCGACATCCTCACCACGCTCGATGCCGAACGCCCCGACCTTGCGGTGATCGATTCGATCCAGACCATGTGGCTCGACACCGTCGATGCCGCCCCCGGTTCCGTAAGCCAGGTCCGCGCGGCGGCGCATGAACTTGTCACCTTTGCCAAACGGCGCGGCGTGGCGGTCATCCTTGTCGGCCATGTCACCAAAGAGGGGCAGATCGCAGGCCCCCGCGTGGTCGAGCATATGGTCGACACCGTCCTTTACTTCGAGGGCGAGCGCGGCCACCAGTTCCGCATCCTGCGCGCGGTGAAGAACCGCTTCGGCCCCGCCGACGAGATCGGCGTCTTCGAGATGACCGGAAACGGGCTGGCACAAGTCACCAACCCCTCGGCGCTGTTCCTGTCGGATCGCGGCCAGACCACGCCGGGATCGGCCGTTTTCGCCGGAATCGAAGGCACCCGCCCCGTGCTGACCGAAATTCAGGCCCTTGTCGCGCCCTCGAACCTCGGCACGCCGCGGCGCACGGTCGTCGGCCTCGATTCCGGCCGCCTCTCGACCATCCTCGCCGTCCTCGAGGCGCGCTGCGGCATTCCCTTCGCGGGGCTTGACGTGTTCCTGAACGTCGCGGGCGGCATGCGCGTCAGCGAACCCGCCGCCGATCTGGCGGTCGCCGCCGCCCTTCTGTCGGCGCGCGAGGATGTGGCCCTGCCGCCCGATATGGTGCTTTTCGGTGAAATCTCGCTCTCCGGAGCGTTGCGCCCTGTCGGCCAGACCGAAAACAGGTTGAAAGAGGCCTCGAAACTTGGTTTCTCACAGGCGGTCGCGCCCGAACGGTCCAAGCTCGGGGCGGATACAGGCATGAAACTGCGCCAGATGCCGGATTTGACGGCCTTTGTCGGTGAGATGTTCGGGGCCGGTTAAGGCCGAAACGGGAGAGTGCGATGGAAGGCTTTACCTTGGTCGATGCGGTCGTGGCGGGTGTCATCGTGCTGTCGGCCATCCTTGCCTATGCGCGGGGTCTGGTGCGCGAAGGCATGGCCATCGTCGGCTGGATCGGTGCCGCCGTGGTGGCCTTCCTCTTTGCCGGATCGGTCCAGCCGCTGGTCAAGGAACTGCCCGTCGTCGGCAAATTCCTCTCCGACAGCTGCGAGCTGTCCATCGTCGCGGCCTTCGCCATCGTCTTTGCCCTCGCGCTCATCGTGGCCTCGCTCTTCACGCCGCTTCTCTCCTCGGCCATCCACAAATCGGTTCTCGGCGGCATCGACCAGGGGCTCGGCTTCCTGTTCGGGGCGGTGCGCGGCGTGCTTCTGGTGGCCGTCGCCTTCATCGTCTACGACCGCGCCGTCGCCTCCGAAGCCATCCCGATGGTCGAGGAAAGCCGCTCGGCCAAGATCTTCGCCTCGCTGCAAGACCAGCTCGACGCGCAGATCCCCAGCGACGCCCCCGGCTGGATCGTCGAACGCTACAACGATCTGACCAAGGTCTGCGGTGGCACGACGACCGACGCGGCGGCCGCCCCCGCCAACTGACGCGCCCGCCCCCCGGCCGCCCCCGCCAACTGACGCGCCCGCCAACCGTGCATTGGCGCAGGTCTCGCCTGCGCCCCCCGCCCCGCCGCGCTGCGGCATATGGGGGTGACAGCCGCATGACAAAGCACTAAACGGTGCCCATGCCCATCCTCGGATTCGGAGGCCTAATGCGCCCGTTCCTCTCGCACCCTTTCGATGACGACAAACTGAAAGAGGAGTGCGGCGTTTTCGGCGTGGTCGGCGTTGCCGATGCCGCCAATTTCGTGGCCCTCGGCCTGCACGCCCTGCAACATCGCGGTCAGGAAGCCGGCGGCATCGTCAGCTACGATCCCGACCACGGCTTCAACTCGGCCCGCCGCTTCGGCTATGTGCGCGACAACTTCACCAAGCCCGACGTGATGGAAACCCTGCCCGGCTCGCTCGCCATCGGCCATGTGCGCTATTCCACCGCAGGCTCAAAAGGGGCCACCGCCATCCGCGACGTGCAACCCTTCTTTGGCGAGTTTTCGATGGGCGGGGCCGCCATCGCCCATAACGGCAACCTGACCAACGCCGCCGCCTTGCGCCGCGAGCTGATCGAGCGCGGCTCGATCTTCCAGTCCTCGTCGGATTCGGAATGCATCATCCACCTGATGGCCCGCTCGATCCAGAAGAACATCCCCGAACGCATCAAGGACGCCCTGCGCCGCGTCGAGGGGGCCTTCTCGGTCGTCGCCATGACCCGCACCAAGCTGATCGGCGTGCGCGACCCCCTTGGCGTGCGCCCGCTGGTCCTTGGCCGCGTCGGCGATTCCGGCTGGGCGCTCTCGTCCGAAACCTGCGGCCTCGACATCATCGGCGCCGAGTTCATCCGCGAGATCGACCCCGGTGAAATGGTCGTGATCGAAGGCAACAAGGTCGAAAGCTTCCGCCCCTTCGCCCCGGCCAAGTCGCGCTTCTGCATCTTCGAACATGTCTATTTCAGCCGCCCCGACAGCATCCTCGGCGGCCGCTCGGTCTACGAGACCCGCCACCAGATCGGCGTGGAACTGGCGAAAGAGGCCCCGGTCGAAGCCGACCTCGTCTGCCCCGTCCCCGACAGCGGCACCCCGGCAGCCATCGGCTACAGCCAGCAATCGGGCATTCCCTACGCGATGGGAATCATCCGCAACCAGTACATGGGCCGGACCTTCATCGAACCGACCGAACAGATCCGCAACATGGGCGTGCGCCTCAAGCTCAACGTCAACCGCGCGCTGATCAAGGGCAAGCGGGTGATCCTTGTCGACGATTCGGTCGTGCGCGGCACCACCAGCCGCAAGATCAAGGACATGATCCTCGACGCGGGCGCCGCCGAGGTCCACTTCCGCATCGCCTCGCCCCCCACGGCATGGCCCTGCTTCTACGGCGTCGACACGCCCGAACGCTCCAAACTCCTCGCCGCCACCATGTCCGAGGACGAGATGCGCGACTGGATCGGCGTCGACAGCCTGAAATTCATCTCGCTCGACGGCCTCTACCGCGCCGCAGGCGAAGCGGCGGGCCGCGATGCCGCAAGCCCGCGATACTGCGACGCCTGCTTCTCGGGCGATTATCCCATCGCGCCCTCGGACAAGATCGAAGAGGGATTCGAGATGAAGGCCGCGGAATAACCCCCGGCTTCCTCTTGCCGCAAATATCCTCGGGGGGAGAAGGGTCGCGGCACGCGATCCTTCCGGGGGGCAGACAGCCCCCCGCGCCCTTGGCCACCTTGACACGCCGCGGCAGGAGTGATCCATCCGGCGGGAAATTGGCCTGACGGGGCCGGATCGGAAAGGTGCTGCCATGGCCGACACGGAAACACGCATCGCACTCGTCACAGGGGCATCGCGCGGACTGGGTGCCGCACTGGCCGAACAGCTTGCCCTGCGCGGCTGGCAGGTCGTGGCCGTGGCCCGCACCGTGGGCGGCCTCGAAGAACTGGATGACCGCGTCAAGGCCGCTGGCCTGCCCGGCGCGGGGGCGATGACCCTCGCCCCGATGGACGTCACCAACGAGGATGCGATGCGCCACCTGTGCCTGTCGATCCACCAGCGCTGGGGCAAGGTCGATCTCTGGGTCCATACGGCGGTCCATGCCGCCCCCCTCTCGCCCGCAGGCAGCATCGACATGAAGGACTGGGACAAATCCTTCGCCACCAACGCCCGCGCCACCGGATCGCTGATCCCGATGGTCGAACCCCTGCTGCGCTTCGCCCCGAACGGCACCGCGCTTTTCTTCGACGACCCGCGGGGGGGAACCAAATTCTTCGGCTCCTACGGCGCGTCGAAAGCGGCACAAATGGCCGTCGCACGGTCATGGCAGGCGGAAACGGTCAAGATCGGCCCCCGCGTCCGCATCGAGACCCCCGCCCCCATGCCCACCGCCACCCGCGCCCGCTTCTTCCCCGGCGAGGACCGCTCGGTCCTCACCGATCCGCGCGTCGAAGCGGTGCGCCTGCTCGCCACACTCAACTAACATGTCAGTTCCCTCTTGCGCCTAGGCGCCAATCCCGCTTGACTGCGCCGCAGCACAATTCGGGAAAAGCACCATGCGCCTTCAGGGAAAAACCGCCTTCTGCACGGCTTCGGGTGCGGGCATCGGCCTTGCCACCGTCCGCGCCTTCGCTGCCGAGGGTGCGCGCGTCATCGCGACCGACCTCTCCACCACCGCGGTCGAGGCCCTGCGCGCCGAAGGGATCGAGGCCCACCGCCTCGACGTGACCGACGGCGCCGCGATCACGGCGATGGCAGCACAGGTCGGCGCGGTCGACATCCTGTTCAACTGCGCGGGCTTCGTCCATGCCGGAACCATCCTCGACTGCGAGGAGGACGCCTTCGACTTCTCGGTCGAACTCAACGTCAAATCGCTCTACCGCATGACCCGCGCCTTCCTGCCTGCCATGCTCGACAATGGCGGCGGGTCGATCGTGAACATCGCCTCGGTCGCGTCGAGCATCATCGCGGCCCCGAACCGCTTCGTCTATGGCGCGACCAAAGCCGCCGTGATCGGCATCACCAAATCGGTGGCCGCCGATTACGTGACCCGTGGCATCCGCTGCAACGCCATCTGCCCCGCCACCGTCGAAAGCCCCTCGCTCGAAGCCCGCATGCGCGCGCAGGGCGACTATGAAACCGCGCGCGCCGCCTTCATCGCCCGCCAGCCGATGGGCCGGATCGGCAAGCCCGAGGAAATCGCGGCGCTGGCCGTCTACCTCGCCTCGGACGAAAGCGCCTTCATGTCGGGACAGGCGATCAGCATCGACGGCGGCTGGACCAACGTCTAGGAATTTTCCGCGAAAGTTCCGCGAAACGGATTTTCTGCGAAAAGCCTGATTTTTCGCAGAAAAATCGTCCCGCAAATTCTTCGCAGAAGAATTTACCGCTCCAGCGCCCCGGCCATCGCCGCCCACAGGGCCTCGACCGGCTCAAGGCCGATCGACAGGCGGATGAACCCTTCGGCCACCGCATCGCCCCAGCGCGCGCGCCGCTCGCCCGCGCTATGGGTCGAGCCGAAAGATGTCGATCGCGCAAGATAGGGGCATTCCGCCAGAAACCGCTCGGCGGCCTCGGCGCTTTCCAGCTCCATCCCGATCAGGAAGCCGAAGCCGCCCGCCTGCCGCAGCATCACCGCATGCGCCGCATCCCCCGCCAGCCCCGGATAGCGCACCCCGCGCACCCGCCCATGCGCCGCCAGCCGCGCGGCGATCACAGCGGCGCTGGCGCACATCCGCTCCATCCGCACCTCAAGCGTTTCCAGCCCCCGATGCACCAGCCATGCCTCGAATGCCCCCGGAACCGCGCCCGAAAGCTTCCGCCAATCCTTCACCCGCTGCAAAACGGCTGCATCCCGCGTGGCGACATGGCCGAACAGCACATCCGAATGCCCGCCCGGCGCCTTGGTATCGGCGGCGACCACGATATCCGCGCCAAGCTCCAGTGGCCGCTGCAACACCGGCGTCAGCGTGGTGTTGTCCACGATCACCACAGCCCCCGCCGCATGGGCGCGGGCCGCCACGGCGGCAATGTCGCAGACATCGAGAAACGGATTCGACGGCGTTTCCAGATAGACCACCCCCGCGCCGGTGAAATCGGCAGCCTCCACAGCCGTCGTCGCCACATAGTCCACCGCCACGCCAAAGGGCCGCAGGAACCCTTCGGCAAAAAGCCGCGTCGTGTAATAGCCATCCGATGGCAGCACCACCCGCTTGCCCGCCGACACGCTGGCAAACAGCGCCGCCGAAATCGCGGCCATTCCGGACGGAAAGCTTACGCAATCGCCGCCTTCCAGAATGGCAAGCTGGGCTTCCACCTCTTCCCACGTCGGCATCGACATGCGGCCATACATGAAGCCGCCCTGATCGACCCGTGGCAGATGGTATGTCGCAGCCGAGACCAGCGGCGGGGTGATCGGATCACCCTGCGCCAGCCGGTCGCGGCGGTGGTGCAAAAGCTCGGCAAAACGGCGGTCGTCGGAATTGCGGGTCATGTCTCACCTCTTTGCCCGCATCTTCCCCGCCCCGCCGCGCCGTGCAAGCCTATTCCAGCCGCGCGGGGAAACCTGCGGCGCGCAGATCGGTGCCAAGCGCATCTTCCAGCAACTTGACGATCTGCGTCGATTGCGCCCCGCCGCCATAAACCGCCTTGCCCTTCATGAAGGTCTGGTTCGTCATCGCCGCAAGGTCGAGCGGCACGCCGAACTCTTTCCCGAAGCCCATCGCGAAACCCAGATCCTTCAACGCAAGATCCATGCTGAAGGCGATGTCGTAGCTGCCGTTCAGGATCAACTGCCCCTCGGTCTCATGCACGAAACTGGTCCCGGACGAGGCCGCAATCGCCTCCCACGCGGTTTTCAGGTCAAGCCCGCCGCGCTTGGCCAGCATCAGCGCCTCGCCATCCGCGACCAGATGGATAAAGGCCAGCATGTTGGTGATCACCTTGATCACCGCCGCCGAGCCGAGCGGACCCATATGGAAAATCTTGTCGCCAATCGCCTGAAGCGCGGGTTTGTGCATCTCGAACAGGTCCGCATCGCCGCCCACCAGCACGGTGATCTCGCCCCGCGCGGCAAGGTGGACCCCCCCGGTCACGGGCGCTTCCAGAAGCCGCACCCCGCCCGACCGCGCCAGACCGGCCAGCCGCAAGATATCGTCCCGCCCCAGGGTCGAGTTCTCGATCCATGTCGCGCCGGGCTGCATCGCCGTCATCAACTGCGCCAGCACCGCCTCGGACACGGCGGGCGAGGGCAGGCAGGTGAACACATGGTCCGACAGTTCCGCCACCTCGGCGGGGCTTGCCGCCACCTTGGCCCCCATCGCGCGGTGCCGTTCGGCCAAAGCGGGGTCGCGGTCATGCACCACCACCTCATGCCCCGCGCGGATCAGGCTGGCGGCCAGATGCCCGCCAAGGTTTCCAAGCCCGATATAGCCGTATTTCATGCCCCTGCCCCCACCAGCGCCTTCACTTCACAGAAATCATGGATGCCCCAATCGGCATATTCGCGTCCGTTGCCCGATTGCTTGTAGCCGCCGAAGGGCGCGAAAGTGTCCCAGGCCGGATAGTTCAGGTTCACCTGCCCCGCCCGCAACCGCCGCCCCACGGCAACCGCCTCGGCCACGTCGCCCTGCACATAGGCGGCAAGGCCGTAAACCGTGTCATTCGCCATCTCGACCGCCTGATCGACGCTGTCATAGCCGATCACCGACAGCACGGGGCCGAATATCTCCTCGCGCGCGATGGTCATGTCATTGGTCACATGGCCAAAGACCGTCGGCCGCACGAACCAGCCGCGATTGACCCCGACAGGGCGGCCGACACCCCCGGTGACCAGCGTGGCCCCCTCGTCGATGCCCTTCTGGATCAGCCCCTGCACCTTGTCGAATTGCAGTTTCGAGATCAGCGGCCCCATCGTCACCGCAGGGTCGTTCGGATCGCCCACCACCACCTTTTCGGCAGCGGCCTTCGCCACGGCCAGCGCCTCGTCCATCCGCGCCATCGGCACGAACATGCGCGTCGGCGCGTCGCAGGACTGGCCCGTATTGCCGAAACATCCCTCGACACCGCCCGCCACCGCAGCGGCAAGATCGGCGCTCGGCAGGATGATATTGGCCGACTTGCCGCCCAGCTCCTGCGCCACGCGCTTCACCGTGGGGGCAGCGGCTGTCGCCACCTGCACGCCCGCACGGGTCGATCCGGTGAAACTCACCATATCCACCTCGGGGTGGCTCGACATCCGCGCGCCGACCTCGGGCCCCGTGCCGTTGACCATGTTGAACACGCCCGCAGGCACCCCCGCCGCATGGCAGACCTCGGCAAACAGCACCCCCGACAGGGGCGCGATTTCCGAAGGCTTCAGCACCATCGTGCAGCCCGCCGCGATGGCAGGGCCAACCTTGCAGGCGATCTGGTTCATCGGCCAGTTCCACGGCGTGATCAGCGCGCAAACCCCGATGCCTTCGCGGATCAGCAGGGTGTTGCCGCGCTTCTCCTCCCAGTGGAACGCCTTGGCGGCGGCGATGGTGCTTTCCAGATGCACCTGCCCCGCCCAGGCCTGCGCCTCGCGTGCCCAGGCCATCGGCGCGCCCATCTCGGTGCTCATCGCCTGCGCAAAGGCGTCGTAGCGTGCGTTGTATTCGGCCAGTATCCGCTCCAGCAGCGCGATCCGGTCATCGGCCGACCACAGCGAAAACCCCGCAAAGGCCGCCCGCGCCGCCGCAATGGCGCGGTCCGCATCGGCCACGCTGCCCAGCGCCACCTGCCCCACGATCTCCTCGGTGGCGGGATTTTCGACCCCCATCGTGGCCTTGCCAAGGGGCGCCACCCACTCCCCGTTGATGTAGAACTTTGAAAGATTGGCGTAAGTCATTCTATCCTCACCGGAAATGGATATTGTATTTGGCGCGGATCGCGGCGTCGATCTCGGGATCGATGCGGCAGCCCGCCTTGGCCAGAATGGCATTCTTGCGCGCAATCGCCGTGTCGAGCAACAACGGCTTTCCCGCCTCGTTCCATTCCTTCGGGCTCATCCGGTTGCCCACGGCGGGGTAGATGTATTCGGTCTGCATCAGGCTCAGCGTCTGGTCCGAGCCCAGATAATGCCCCGGCCCGCCCAGACAGACCTGCTTCATAGCCTCGATGCTGGTGCTGTCCGGCGTCACGTCGATGCCCCGCACCAGACGCATCGCCTGCCCCAGCAGGTCGTCTCCCAGCACCAGCGATTCAAGGCAGAACCCCAGAAGCGAGGCATGCATCCCCACCGCCTCGTAGCACATGTTCAGCCCCGACAGGCCCGCCAGCGCATTGGTGATGCCCTGCTCCCATCCGGCCTGCATGTCGGGCAGCTTGCTGTCGGAAATCCCGCTCGCCGCCCCGCCGGGCAGGCGGTAGAAATGGTGCATCTGCGCGCAGCCCGCCGTCAGCAGCGCCTGCTCGGCCGATCCGCCGCTCATCGCCCCCGTCCGCAGGTCCGACACGAAGGGCCAGGTGCCAAAGATGCAGGGCGCGCCCTTCTTGATCGCATTGGCATAGACCACACCGGCCAGACATTCCGCCATCGCCTGAACGATGGTCAGCGCGATGGGCGCGGGTGCCGTCGCCCCCGCCTGACCCGCACTCAGCAGCAGCATCGGCATGCCACGGCGGATGCAATCCTCCATCGTGATGCAGGATTCCTCGGCAAATTTCATCGGCGGCACGACGAAACAGTTCGAGTTCGAAACGAAAGGCCGCTCCAGCCATTTCTCCTCGCCGCCCGCCACCATGTAAAGCATGTCGAAACAGTCGGCCACATGGCTCGGGTCGCTGAAGCTGGTGCCGACATGCTTGGTCGTTCCGGCAAGGCAGCCGTAAAGCGTGTTGAGGTCCATGTCGCGGTTGTCCACCACATCGCGGCAAACCATCGTGCGCTGGTAGAAGTGGATGTTGTCGAGGTTGTCGACCAGCCGCGCGGCATCATAAAGATCCTGCGCCGTGCTGTCGCGATACTCCAGCGTGATCGGATCGACGATATGCACCGCCGCCCCCGCCGTGCCGAAATGCACATTGTTCCCAGACAGATGCAGGTCGTGCTTGGGGTCGCGCGCATGCAGCGTGATGTCGCGCGCCGCGACCGCCAGCATATCCTCGACCAGTGCGCGCGGAAAGCGCAGCCGCCCGTCATCGCCCTGTATCGCCCCTGCGGCGGTCATGATCTCGACCCCCGATTTCGGCGCCTGCGACAGCCCGATCACCTCGAGCGCATCCAGCGCGCTGGCATGGATCGCGGCCATCCCCGCCTCGGTCAGGGGTTTGTATTGCCCGCCGGGCATCCCCCCGCGCACGGGGCGCAAATTCTCGGCCAAGGGCGCCGAGCGCAGCGCCACGCGGTTCGCCCGCCCCCCTGCCCGCCGCGCCCGCGACGGCTCGCAGGTCTCGCCCGTCATGATGTCGTCGCTCATCCCCGCACCCTCATGTTCTGTCTGTCAAATATCCAGGGCAGGACCGGGGGGCCGAACGCCCCCCTTGCCCCGCCGTCAACCCTTCACACGTTCCGATTTCGGATCATGCATCGGCACCAGCGACGCCACCGCCGCGTGGCGCACGCCTGCAATCTCGATCTCGTAGCGGCTCGCCAGCACATCGGCCTCGCTCTCGCCCTTGCAGGGCACATAGCCAAGTCCCACCGCCCCCCCGAGGAAATGGCCGTAATTGCCGCTCGTCACCGGTCCGACGATCTTGCCGTCGCGCACCACGGCCTCGTTGTGGAACATCAGCGGTTCGGGGTCGGTCAGCCGGAACTGCACCATCCGGCGCGACAGCCCGGCCTCTTGCTTGGCCAAGACCGCATCACGCCCGATGAAATCGCCCTTGCCGGTCTTGACCGCAAAGCCAAGCCCCGCTTCCAGCACATGGTCCTCGTCGGTGATGTCATGGCCGAAATGGCGATAGGCCTTTTCGATCCGGCAGGAATCGAGCGTGTGGATGCCGCAAAGCTTCAGCCCGTGTTCCGCCCCCGCCTCCTCCACCGCCTCGAACACATGCGCGGCCTGATCGGCGCTGACGTAAAGCTCCCAGCCCAGCTCGCCCACATAGGTCACCCGATGCGCCCGGGCGAGGCCCATGCCCACCTCGATCTCGCGCGCCGTGCCGAAGGGATGGCCCGCATTCGAGAAATCGGCAGGGCTGACCGCCCGCATCACATCACGCGCCTTGGGGCCCATCAGGCACAGCACCGCCTCGCCCGCCGTCACATCGGTGATGACCGCGAAATCCTCGCCCAGATGCCGCCGCAACCACGCCAGATCGCGCTGCAAGGTCGCCCCCGGCACCACCAGCAGGAAGGCCGTTTCCGAAAGCCGCGTCACCGTCAGATCGCTTTCGATCCCGCCCTTGCGGTTGAGCATTTGCGTATAGACGATCCGCCCCGTGGCAACGTCGATCTGGTTGGCGCAGACGCGGTTGAGAAAGGCGCAGGCATCCCGCCCCTCGACCCTGATCTTCCCGAACGAGGACATGTCGAACAGCCCCACCCCGTTGCGCACCGCCAGATGCTCGGCCCGCTGGTTGCCGAACCAGTTCTGCCGCTTCCAGCTGTAGCGGTATTCGCGCTCCTGCCCCTCGTTGGCGAACCAGTTCGCCCGCTCCCAGCCCGCAACCTCGCCAAAGACCGCGCCGCGCGCCTTCAGATGCGCGTGCAAGGGCGTGCGCCGCACCCCGCGGCTGGTTTCCACCTGCCGATAGGGGAAGTGGTCGGCGTAAAGCAGACCCAGCGTCTCGGTCACCCGCTCCCTGAGGTATTTGCGGTTGCGCTGGAACGGCTGGGCGCGGCGGATATCCACCTCCCACAGGTCGAACGGGGCCTCGCCTTCGGTGATCCAATGCGCCAGCGCCATCCCCGCCCCGCCCGATCCCGCAATCCCGACCGAGTTGTAGCCCGCCGCGATCCAGTAGCCCGCCACCTCGGGCGCCTCGCCCAGATAGTAGCGGTCGTCGGGCGTAAAGCTCTCGGGTCCGTTGAAGAAGGTGTGGATCCCCGCCGTCTCGAACAGCGGCATCCGGTTCATCGCATGTTCGAGGATCGGCTGGAAATGGTCCCAGTCCTCGGGCAACGTGTCGAACATGAAATCCTCGCGGATGCCGCCCATGCCCCAGGGCTTCGCCTTCGGCTCGAAAGCGCCGATCATCATCTTGCCCGCGTCCGACTTGTAATAGGCGCATTCGTCCGGCACCCGCAGAACGGGCAGATGGCCAAGGCCCTCGACAGGTTCGGTGATCAGGTAGAAATGCTCGCAGGCATGCAGCGGCAGCGTCACGCCCGACTGTTCGGCAAGGTCGCGCCCCCACATGCCGCCGCAGTTCACCACCACATCGGCGGCGATATGGCCCGGCTCGCCCTCGGCACCGATGTAATCGACACCCGTCACGCGGCCCGCAACCTTGGTGACCCCTGTCACCTTGGTATGCTCGAAAATCTGCGCCCCGCGCATCCGCGCGCCCTTGGCCAGCGCCATCGCGATATTGGCGGGGTCGCATTGCCCGTCAAGCGGCAGCGCCACCGCCCCCACCACATCCGACACGTTCAGATGCGGATAGCGCGCCTTGACCTCGGCGGGGGAAATCTCGTGCACCTCGACATCGAAGATCCGCGCCACCGTGGCCTGACGCAGCAATTCCTCGTGCCGCTCGCGCGTCAGCGCGACCGAGATCGACCCCACTTGCCGCATCCCCGTCTCGACCCCGGTCTCGGCGGCAAGCTTGACGTAAAGATCGGCGGAATACTTCGCCAGACGGGTCATGTTGGCCGATCCGCGCAACTGCCCGATCAGCCCCGCCGCATGCCATGTGGTGCCGCTGGTCAGCTGCTTGCGCTCCAAAAGCACGATGTCGGTCCAGCCGGCCTTGGCCAGATGATAGGCGACCGAGCAGCCCGAAACCCCGCCCCCGATGATGACCGCCCGCGCGCGCTCTGGAATCTGCCCCACACCCGTCTCCATTTCCTGCCAACACATTCTCCGGCGGCGCGGGGGGCTGGCCCCCGCTCCCGCCGCCCCTCAGGCGCGCAACCGCTCGTTCTTCGCGTCCCAAAGCGGTGCATCCTCCTGCACCACCGCCGGGCAGCGCCTGCCGAAGATTTCCACCTCGACCCGCGTTCCCGCCACGTTCAGGTCCGCCCGCAGCATCCCCAGCGCGATCACCTTGCCGACACGGTGGCCGAAATAGCCGCTGGTGGTTTCCCCCACGACCTTCCCGTCATGCCAGATGGTCGACATGTAGGGCGGGTCGCAATCGCCCGCCTCGATGGTCAGCGTGACGAAGCGCTTGCCCACCCCCGCCTGCTTCTCTGCCGCCAAAGCAGCCTTGCCGCGGAAATCGGGCTTGGTCCAATCGACGAACCGCTCCAGCCCGCCCTGCAAGACCGTGTAATCGGTCGAAAGATCGCCCTTCCACGCCCGATAGCCCTTTTCCACCCGCAAGCTGTTCAGCGCGAACATGCCAAAGGGGCGCAGCCCGACCGGCTTGCCCGCCGCCACCACCGCATCATAGACCGCTGCCGTATCGGCCACGGGGGAATGAATTTCCCACCCCAGCTCGCCCGCGAAACTGACACGGAACAGATAGACCTCCGCCCCCGCGATCCGCGCCTTCTGAAAGGTCAGCCAACCCTTGGTCAGGTCGGCATCCGAACAGGCCGCCAGCACCTCGCGCGATTTCGGCCCCGTCAGGATCTGGCACGACCACTGGTCGGTCGCATCGAACAGGCTCAGCCCCGGCGCCATGTGCCGCAACAGCCATTCCTTGTCATGCAGCTGCGCGGTCGCGGCGGTGATCAGCAGGAACTGCTCCTCGCCCATCCGTGCCACCGACATCTCGGTGACGATCCGCCCCTTGTCATCGGCGAAATAGGCCAGCCCCAGCCGCCCGACCGACGGCAGCTTGCCCGTGATCTGCTCTGCCAGCCACTCCGCCGCCCCGGCCCCCGTCAGCATGAAGCGCGAGAACCCCGGCAGATCGAGTATCCCGCAAGCATCGCGCACCGCCAGACATTCCTCGCGCACCGCACCGAACCACGGCCCCTCGCGGTCCCATGTCCGCTGCGCGGCCTCGGATGTGTCATCCCCCTCGCGCGCATACCACAACGCCCGCTCCCAGCCGTTGTAGGGGCCGAACTGCGCCCCCGCCGCCGCCACACGGTCATGCACGGCAGACAGCTTCTTGCCGCGCCCCACGGGCCATGCGTGATGCGGGAAGTGGATGGCATATTCGTGCCCGTAAACCTCCATCCCTTTCTTCACGCAATAGTCGCGGTCCTCGAAACCGGTGAACCGGCGCGGATCGCAAGACCACATGTCCCATTCCGTGGCGCCCTCGGTCACCCATTCGGCCAGCACCTTGCCCGCGCCGCCCGCCTGACAGATGCCGAAGGTAAAGACGCAGGCCTCGAAGGCATTCGGCACACCGGGCATCGGCCCGATCAGCGGGTTGCCATCGGGCGTATAGGGGATGGGGCCGTTGATCACCTTGGTCAGGTTCGCCTGCGCCAGCAGCGGCACGCGCTCCATCGCGTCGTTGATATGCCATTCCAGCCGCTCCAGATCGTCGGGGAAAAGCTGGAAGCTGAAATCCTCGGGCATCGGATCGTCAGGTGTCGCCCAATGTGCGCGGCAGGGGTTTTCATAGGGGCCAAGGTTGAAGCCCATCTTTTCCTGCCGCAGGTAATAGCTGCTGTCCACATCGCGCAGCAGCGGCAGCTTGTGGCCCGACTCCCTGGTCCATGCCTCAAGCTCGGGGATCGTGTCGAAAAGCATGTACTGGTGGCTCATCACCATCATCGGCAGATCGCGCCCGAACCACTTGGCCACCTCGCCCGCATAGTAGCCCGCGGCATTGACAACAATCTCGCAGCGGATCTCGCCCTTGGGGGTCGAGATGACCCAGTCCTCCCCCTCGCGGCGCACGCCGGTTGCGGGGCAGAACCGCTCGATCCGCCCCCCCATCTGCCGCGCCCCCTTGGCCAGCGCCTGCGTCAGCTGCGCGGGGTCGATGTCGCCGTCATAGGGGTCGTAAAGCGCCCCCGTCAGCCCGTGCGTCTCGACGAAAGGATAGCGCGACCTGATCTCGTCGGGCGACAGGATGGTCAGGTCCATCCCCTGATAGCGCCCCATCCCCACCACGCGCTGGAATTCCTGCAACCGCTCCTTGCTGTGACCCAGCCGCACCGATCCCGTGACATGGTAGTTCATCGGGTAATCGACCGCCTCGCCAAGCCCGCGGTAAAGCTGCGCCGAATAGCGCTGCATGTTCATGATCGACCAGCTCGACGAAAACGTGGGCACGTTGCCCGCCGCATGCCATGTGCTGCCCGCCGTCAGCTCGTTCTTTTCCAGCAGCACGCAATCGGTCCAACCCGCCTTGCACAGGTGGTAAAGCGACGACGCCCCCACCGCGCCCCCCCCGATGATGACAACCCGCGCGCGGTTCGGAAAATCGGCCATCTTGCACTCCCTGCCCGCCCTCTGCGCGGGGCGGCTTTCGCGGCGCATGGTGCCCCAGCGACGGCCCGCTTTCAATTCGGAGCGGGACGGGCTATTGATCGGATAACCCGATTAGGCGCGCCCATGCAGATCGACCAGCTCGACACCTTCCTCGACCTTTGCGAAACCCGCAGCTTCAACCG
The DNA here is from genome assembly GCF_014243445.1 of Paragemmobacter straminiformis. Taxonomy (GTDB): domain Bacteria; phylum Pseudomonadota; class Alphaproteobacteria; order Rhodobacterales; family Rhodobacteraceae; genus Paragemmobacter; species Paragemmobacter straminiformis. The sequence goes on along the minus strand of NZ_JACLQD010000002.1, from coordinate 240,753 downwards.
CACGGCGGACCGGCTCGGCATCACGCAATCCACCGTCTCATCCCGCATCGCAGCACTGGAAGCGGCACTCGGCGCGCGGCTCTTCACCCGCTCGCGCGCGGGCACCGACCTTACCACCGAAGGCGCGCGCTTCGAGGGGCATGCCCGCACCCTGCGGCACGAATGGCATCAGGCGCGGCGGCGCATCCAGGTTCCCGACCGCGCCGCGCATCTGGTGCGTCTGGGCATCCAGAACGACCTTGCCGCCCAGCACATCGGTGAATGGATGGCCGATTTCCGCCGCGCCCTGCCCGATACGGCCTTCTACATCGAACCCGACTATTCCAACCAGATGTGCGCCGACGTCCTGACCGGCACGCTCGACTTCGCGGTGATGTATGCGCCAAAACCCCATCCCGACCTGCATTTCTCGGAACTGGGCGAGGTGAGCTACCGCATGGTCAGCACCGACACCGACCGCCGCGCGGGCGTGAACCCCGAAACCTTCATCTTCGCCCATTTCTCCCCCGCCTTCGAGGCGATGCACCGCGACCTGACACCCGAGCTTGCCGGAAGCCCGATCTCGGTCGGCCAAAGCGCCACCGTCGCCTCGCTTCTGGGGGCCATGGGCGGGGCGGGCTATGTGCTGGAACGCACCGCCGCCCGCATGGTCGCGACCGAAGGCTTTTCCGAGGTCACCGATGCCCCCGTCCTGCGCCAGCCCGTCTATGCCGCCATCCACCTGCGCCACCGCACCAGCCCGATGCACCGCCGCCTGAACCGCATCGTGCAGCGCAGGCTCGCCGGGCGCTAGACGCGGCGCCCCCCTTCCTCTTGCCCGAAATATCCTCGGGGGGAGCCGCGGCACGCGGCGTGGGGGGCAGACAGCCCCCCGCGATCCGCCACAGGGGCTGCGGTCAGACCATCGTGACCATGCGATAGCCCGGCGCATGGATCAGCCGCACGAAGGTGATGGCGGTCTCGGTGGTAAAGGTCGTCCGCTCGGTGACGAAAAGCGCTGCCCCCTGCGCCACGCCCAGCACCTCGGCGCTGCGGGCATCGGCCGCTTCGGCGGCAAAGGCGATGTCGCCCGTGGCAAAGGCGACATGGGTCACCAGCCATTCGTTCACGCTGACGGCCGCGAAATCGGGGCGCGGATCGGGCAGATGCGCAGGGTCAAGCCAGCGCGTCTCGTGGGCATAGGGCTTGCCATCGGCCAGATGCAGGGTCTCGAGATACAGCTTCTCCGCATCGGGGGCCCAGCCAAGCTGGCCCGCCACAGGCAGGGGCGGCACCGCCATGCGCATGGCCAGCAGCCGGAAGGAATGGCTCTGCCCCCGCGCCTCGACCTCCTGGCGGATCACCGGAATCTCCAGCGTCGCGCGCCGCACCGGCAGCAGCGCCACCCGCGTGCCCGCCTTGCGCCGCCGTTCCAGCAACCCCGCCTCGGCCAGATCGCGCAGCGCGCGGTTCACCGTCGCCCGGGCCACGCCGAATTCCGCCGCCAGCGCCTCTTCCCCCGGAATCAGCGCCCCCGGCGCCCAAAGGCGCGCACGGATGCGGCGCAGCACCTCGGCGCGGACATCTTCCCACCCCGCGATCACAGCCGCGTCCGCAGCTTGCCCATCACCGCGCGGAACCGCGCCTGCACGGCAGCGCGCGCGACATGCCGCCCGCCCTGCACGATATGCCGCCCCGCCGACCACAGATCGGCCACCAGCCGGTCATCCCCCGCAAAGATGAAGGCGTCCAGCAGGTCATCGCCCGCCAGCCCCTCAAGATGCAGATGCCCGGTGTCGAGCGCCACCAGATCGGCCCACATGCCCGGGCTGATGGCCCCGGCCGCGCGCCCTGCCGCCTGCGCGCCCCCCTTGACCGCCCCCTCGTAAAGCACGCGCCCCGTCGAACGCTCGGCCGTTGCCAGCACCGCCCGCCCGCGGTCGCGCAGGCGTTGGGAATATTCCAGCAGCCGCAACTCCTCGGTCAACGAGATGCGCACATTGCTGTCGGAGCCAACGCCGAAAGCCCCGCCCGACACAAGATACCGCGCCCCGTCGAAGATGCCGTCGCCCAGATTCGCCTCGGTGATCGGGCACAAACCCGCCACCGCCCCCGACTGCGCCAGCGCCGCCGTTTCGGCAGGCCGCATCTGCGTGGCGTGAATCGCGCACCAGCGGGCATCGACATCGGCCTGCGACAGCAGCCATTCCACCGGCCGCGCGCCGGTATGGGCCAGAACCTGTTCGACCTCGGCCATCTGTTCGGCCAGATGGATATGCAGCGGCCCCCCCAGCGTTGCGGCAAAGCGCAGGCCCTCGCCCGTGACCGCCCGCAGCGAATGCGGGGCCACCCCCAGAACCGCATCGGGCAAAGCGGCAATCGCCGTCCCCGCCGCCTGCCAGAGCTTGCCGAAACGCTCGGGATCATTGCCAAAGCGCAACTGCCCCGCCCCCAGCGCCCGCCCGTCCAACCCGCCCTGCTGGTACAGCACCGGCAGCAGCGTCAGCCCCAGCCCCGTCGCCTCGGCCGCCGCCGCGATCCGCCCCGCCATTTCGGCCAGATCGGCATAGGGCGCCCCGTTGGGCCGGTGGTGCAGGTAATGGAACTCGGCCACACCCGCGTAACCCGCCTCGGCCATCTCGACCATGACCTGCGCCGCGATCGCCTCGACATCCTCGGGCGTCAGCCGGTCGAGGAAGCGGTACATCAGATCGCGCCATGTCCAGAAACTGTCCGCCGTGGCCCCGCGCCTTTCGGTCAACCCCGCCATCGCCCGCTGGAAGGCGTGGGAATGCAGGTTCACCGGCGCGGGCAGCAGGCAACCGACGCTTGCATCGGCCGCCCCGTCCGGCTGCCCCCTCCCTTGGCCCGCCGCGTCCACCGAAACGATCCGCCCTCCGTCCACCCCGACCACGACATTCCGCGCCCAGCCTTGGGGCAAAAGGGCGGTTTCGGCGAAAAGGCGCATGGGAACCTCGCTTGACGGATCATTATGTATAGACATAATAACGTCACATCTGGACATAAGGCAAGGCGTCATGGCGATTCTGCTCACCGATCTGACGGCGGCGACCATGCAGGGCGGCTACGGGCTGCTCCCCGATGCCGCCATCGTCATGGATGGCGCGATCCGCTGGATCGGCCCCCGCGCCGACCTGCCCGCCGAATACGGCGCCCTGCCGCACAGCGCGCTCGGCGGCCGCCTCGTGACGCCCGCCCTGATCGACTGCCACACGCATATCGTCTTTGGCGGCAACCGCGCGGCGGAATTCGAACTGCGCCTGCAAGGCGCAAGCTACGAGGAAATCGCCCGCAAGGGCGGCGGCATCCTCTCGACCGTCACGGCCACGCGCGCCGCCACCCCCGAGGCGCTGGTCGCCGCCGCCCTGCCGCGCCTCGATGCGATCATGGCCCAAGGGGCGGGGACGGTTGAAATCAAATCCGGCTACGGGCTGACGGTGGCGGACGAATTGAAACTCCTTCGCGCCGCCCGCCACCTTGGCACGCTGCGCCCCGTGACCGTCACCACCACCCACCTTGCCGCCCATGCGATCCCGCCCGAATACGCAGGCCGCGCCGATGCCTATATCGACGAGGTGGCGATCCCCTCGCTTGCCGCCGCCCATGCCGAAGGACTGGTCGACGCGGTCGACGCCTTTTGCGAAGGCATCGCCTTTTCCCCCGCTCAGGTCGAACGGCTGTTCGCCCATGCCCGAAGCCTCGGCCTTCCGGTCAAACTCCACGCCGAACAACTCTCGGACCTTGGCGGCGCGGCCCTTGCCGCCCGCTTCGGCGCGCAATCGGCGGACCACCTCGAATACCTCTCGGCCACGGGCATCGCCGCGATGGCCGCCTCGGGCAGCGTCGCGGTGATCCTGCCCGGCGCCTTCTACACCCTGCGCGAGACGCAGATGCCCCCCGTCGCGGCCCTGCGCGCCGCAGGCGTGCCGATGGCCGTGGCGACCGATTGCAACCCAGGCTCCTCGCCCATGACCTCGCTTCCCTTGGCGATGAACATGGCCTGCACCCTGTTTCGCATGACGCCCGAAGAGGCGCTTCTTGGCACCACGGCCCATGCCGCCCGCGCGCTTGGCCTTGCCGATCGCGGCACCCTTGCCGCAGGCCAGCGCGCCGACCTTGCCGTCTGGAGCGCCGACCACCCCGCCGAACTTTCCTACCGCATCGGGGCCGAAGCCCTGCACGCCCGCTACATCGGAGGCCGCCTTGTCGCCTGAACTTCTGCACCCCGGCGAAACCACCCTCGCCCAGCTCGAACGTCTTTACCGGACCGAAGCGCCCGCCGCCCTCGCCCCCCATGCCCGCGCAGGCGTCGAGGCCGCCGCCGCCCGTATCGCCGCCGCCGCCGCGGGCGATGCGGCGGTCTACGGCGTGAACACGGGGTTCGGCAAACTCGCCTCGCTCAAGATCGCGGCCAAGGACACGGCGACCCTGCAACGCAACCTGATCCTGTCGCATTGCTGCGGCGTGGGCGACCCCATGCCCCGCCCCGTCGCCCGCCTGATGATGGCGCTCAAGCTTCTTTCCCTCGGGCGCGGCGCATCCGGCGTGCGCTGGGAGGTGGTGGCCCTGATCGAGGCGATGCTCGCCAAGGGCGTGACACCCGTCATCCCCGCCCAAGGCTCGGTCGGCGCATCCGGTGACCTTGCCCCCTTGGCCCATATGGCCGCCGCCATGATCGGCGCGGGCGAGGCCGAGTTCGCAGGTCAGGTGAAGCCCGCCGCCGAAGCCCTTGCAATGGCAGGTCTTTCCCCCGTCACCCTTGGCCCGAAAGAGGGGCTTGCCCTCATCAACGGCACCCAGTTCTCGACCGCCTATGCCCTTGTGGGCCTGTTCGACGCATGGCGGGGCGCGCAGGCGGCGCTGGTCGTCTCGGCCCTTTCGACCGATGCGATCATGGGCTCGACCGCCCCCCTTCACCCCGAAATCCACAGCTTGCGCGGCCATGCGGGGCAGATCGAGGCGGCAGCCACGCTGCGCGCCCTGCTCGACGGCTCGGTGATCCGCGAAAGCCATGTGACGGGCGATACCCGCGTGCAGGACCCCTATTGCATCCGCTGCCAGCCGCAGGTCACGGGGGCCGCGATGGATGTGCTGCGCCAAGCCGCCCGCACGCTGGAAATCGAGGCCAACGCCGCCACCGACAACCCGCTTGTCCTGTCGGACGGGCAGATCGTCTCGGGCGGCAATTTCCACGCCGAACCCGTGGGCTTCGCCGCCGACATGACCGCGCTTGCCATCAGCGAGATCGGCGCCATCGCCCAACGCCGCGTGGCGCTGATGGTGGACCCGACGCTCTCCTTCGACCTGCCGCCCTTCCTGACGCCCAACCCCGGCCTCAACTCGGGCCTGATGATCGCCGAGGTCACCACCGCCGCCCTGATGAGCGAGAACAAACACCTCGCCCATCCCACCGTGACCGACAGCACCCCCACCTCGGCCAACCAAGAGGACCATGTCAGCATGGCCGCCCACGGCGCGCGCCGCCTGTCGCGCATGAACGCCAACCTCTCCGTCATTCTGGGCGTCGAGGCGCTTTGCGCCGCCCAAGGCGTCGAATTCCGCGCCCCGCTCACCACTTCGGCCCCGCTGCAAGGGGTCGTCGCCCGCCTGCGCGCCGATGTGGCGACCCTTGGCGATGACCGCTACCTCGCCCCCGACCTGAACGCCGCCGCCCGCCTGATCGCCAATGGCGACCTCGCCGCCGCCGCGGCCCTGCCCCTTCCCCAACTCTGAGGCCATGATGAACAAGCGCCACAACCTCCGCGACATCTTCCCCGCCACCGGAACCGAGATCACCGCCAAAAGCTGGCTGACCGAAGCGCCCATGCGGATGCTGATGAACAACCTGCATCCCGACGTGGCCGAAAACCCGCATGAACTGGTGGTCTATGGCGGCATCGGCCGTGCCGCCCGCACGTGGGAGGATTTCGACCGCATCGTCGCCACGCTGAAAACGCTGAACGACGACGAAACCCTGCTCGTGCAATCGGGCAAGCCCGTGGGCGTGTTCCGCACCCACAAGGACGCCCCCCGCGTGCTGATCGCCAATTCGAACCTCGTGCCGCATTGGGCGACATGGGACCATTTCAACGAACTCGATAAGAAGGGTCTGGCGATGTATGGCCAGATGACCGCAGGCTCGTGGATCTACATCGGCACCCAAGGCATCGTGCAAGGCACCTACGAGACCTTTGCCGAAGCGGGCCGCCAGCATTACGGCGGCAACCTCAACGGCCGCTGGATCCTGACGGGCGGCCTGGGCGGCATGGGCGGGGCGCAACCGCTGGCCGCCGTCATGGCAGGCGCCTGCTGCCTCGCGGTCGAATGCGACGAGACGCGCATCGATTTCCGCATCCGCACCAGATACTTGGACGCCAAAGCTCAGACGCTTGACGAAGCCCTTGCCCTGATTGCCGACTGGACAGCCAAGGGCGAGGCGAAATCCGTGGGCCTTCTCGGCAACGCCGCCGACATCTTCCCCGAACTCGTCGCCCGCATGAAGGCAGGCGGTCCCCGTCCCGACATCGTCACCGACCAGACCTCGGCCCATGACCCGCTGCACGGCTACCTGCCGCAGGGCTGGAGCGTGGCCGACTGGCGCGCCAGACAGGAAACCGACCCCAAGGCGGTGGAAAAAGCCGCCCGCGCCTCGATGCGCACCCATGTCGCCGCGATGGTCGATTTCTGGAACGCGGGCGTGCCCACGCTCGATTACGGCAACAACATCCGTCAGGTCGCACAGGACGAAGGGCTGGAAAACGCCTTCGCCTTCCCCGGCTTCGTGCCCGCCTATATCCGCCCGCTCTTCTGCCGTGGCATCGGCCCCTTCCGCTGGGTCGCTCTTTCGGGCGACCCCGAGGATATCCGCAAGACCGACGCCGCGATGAAGCGCCTGTTCCCCGACAACACCCACCTGCACCGCTGGCTCGACATGGCGGGCGAGCGCATCGCCTTTCAGGGCCTGCCCGCCCGCATCTGCTGGATCGGTCTGGGCGACCGTCACCGCGCGGGGCTGATGTTCAACGAGATGGTCGCAAGCGGCGAATTGAAAGCCCCCATCGTGATCGGACGCGACCACCTCGATTCAGGCTCCGTCGCCTCGCCCAACCGCGAGACCGAGGCCATGAAGGACGGCTCCGACGCCGTGTCGGACTGGCCGCTTCTGAACGCACTGCTGAACACCGCTTCGGGGGCCACATGGGTCTCGCTGCACCACGGCGGCGGGGTGGGCATGGGCTATTCGCAACATTCGGGCATGGTGATCGTGGCCGATGGCACCGAAGATGCGGCGCGGCGTCTTTCGAACGTGCTGTGGAACGACCCTGCCACCGGCGTCATGCGCCATGCCGACGCGGGCTATGACATCGCGCTCGACCATGCCAAGGCCATGAACCTCCGCCTGCCGGGCATTCTGGGCAACTGACCGCGAAAAAGGGGGGCGCAAAGCCCCCCGACCCCGCCGTCACACGCGCGGATTGCCCGCATCGACCTCGCGCCAGAACGGGTTCGACCAGGCCCGCTTTCCCGCCGCATCGATCACCGACACCCGCAGCCACGGGCTGTTGAGCAAGCGTTGCAGCGGCACTTCCGTCCGCGTCATCGAATGCCCGTGAACACCCTTTGCCCCCGTGCCCCATCCCTGCACGATGACCGACGCGACGGCCGAGCTTTCGACGACCACCACATCCCCCTCGATCCGGACATCGCGCAATTCCGGGCCCTGGCTCGAATAGAACTCGCCCCGCTTCAACGCCGCCAGCAGGGCCGCAGGCTCGTTCGCTTCCGATTTCACCATGACCCAGCCGCCGAAATGGTCAGGCTCCGAGAAATGCGCGTCATCGGTGGCGATCATGCTCAGCTTGCGCCCCTCGGTCAGCAGCAGGTCGGCGATGGCAAAGCCGTCGGGCCGGTCGCACCCCGTGGCGCAGCCGTGGTTATAGACCTCGACCGCATGGGCCGCCGTGACCGCCCGCGCATCGGCCAGCGTCAGCCCCGACCATTGCGGATGGGCGATGGCGACAAAGGCCCCCGCCGCCACCGCCCGCGCCGCGATCTCGGCCGCGCTTTCCTGATCGGCGCGTGGCACGAAATCGGGGCTGTTCGACGGCGCGAAATCGGGCGGCAGGCCCACGGCAAGGATATGCCACAACTCGCCGTTCGCCATCGCCCCCGAATGCAGCTCGGCCCCCAGAATCGTGGTGAACCCCTCGGCGCGGAACGGCACGGTATCGACGATGGGATAGCCCCACATCCCCACGAAATGGTCGGTCAGCGCCAGAAAATCATAGCCCTCGGCACGATAGCGGCGGCACACTTCCTCGGGCGAGAGCACCCCGTCCGAACGGGTGGAATGCGTGTGCAGGTTGCCGCGCCAGAAACGGCCCGGTGCGGTGAATGCGGAAAGGCGCATGCGAGTCTCCCTCGGTTGTCGCGGCAGAGCCTATCCATGCGAACGCAAAGGTCCAGTGACAGCGATCGCCCATTGCCGTGGCGGACTTTTCCCTTATGTCAGGGAAACATAACTCCAGAGGCCGTCCGTGCAGAGTATCGACCACCCGCAAGACGCGGAATTCCAGCCCGCCACATCCGACCCGCGCCTCTTGCGCGACGCGCTTGGCCGCTTTGCGACCGGCGTGACCGTGATCACCTGCCTCACAAAGGACGGCCCCGTCGGCATCACCGCAAACAGCTTCGCCTCGGTCTCGCTCGATCCTGCGCTGGTGCTTTGGTCCATCGCGCGCAGCTCGTCGCGTTTTGCGTCCTTTTCGGCGGCGCAGAACTTCGCCATCCACATCCTCGGGGCCGATGAACGCGACCTCGCCGCCCGCTTCACCCGTGGCGGCGCGGGGTTCGAGGGGCTGCCCCTCGCCGCAGGGCACGGCGGCACCCCTCTCATCGGCGGCACGCTGGCGCGGTTCGACTGCGCGCTCGACCGCGCGCTCGACGGCGGCGACCACCTGATCCTGCTTGGCCGCGTTCTGGCAGCCAGCTTCCGTCAGGGCGCGCCGCTCGTCTTTTCCCAAGGCCACTTCGGCGGCTTCGCGGCCTGAAAGGCCAAAGCGCGCGGGGCGAGACGCAGAACCCCGCCTCTCGCCCCCTTGCGCCGCCTGTGCTATGCAAGGGGGGCAAAATCCCATCGCAACCGGTATTCCATGCCCCCGACCGCCATCCCGACGTCCGCCCAAATCGCGCCCGACGCGCCGGTTCCGCCCGACGCCATGACCGCGCGCGCGACCGAGGCTGCCGATTTCCTCAAGGCCCTCGCGCATGAGGGGCGGCTGATGATCCTGTGCCATCTCTCGGCGGGAGAAAAGTCGGTGACCGAACTCGAACGCCTGCTCGACAGCCGTCAGGCCGCCGTCAGCCAGCAGCTTGCCCGCCTGCGCCTCGAAGGGCTGGTCTCGGCACGGCGCGACGGCAAGGCAATCTACTACTCGATCGAGGACCCCAAGGTCCGCAGCACCATCGCACTGGTCTATGACATGTTCTGCGGGCCGGCCAAGGCCGGTTAACCCCGACCGATAAAGGGCATGTCCCGCGCCATGATCGTCAGGAACGGCACGTTCACCGAAAGTGGCAAGCCCGCCATGTGCAGCACGGCATCGGCGACATGGGCCACATCCATCACCGGCTCGACCTTGATCGACCCGTCCGCCTGCGGCACGCCCTTGGTAAAGGCCGCCGCCATATCGGTCATGGCATTGCCGATGTCGATCTGCCCGCAGGCGATGTCGAACCGGCGTCCGTCCAGCCCCAGCGTCCGCGTCAGCCCCGTCACCGCGTGTTTCGACATGGTATAGGGCGCCGACCCCGGTCTTGGCACATGGGCCGAGATCGAGCCGTTGTTGATGATCCGCCCGCCTTGCGGCGATTGCCGCCGCATCAGGCCAAAGGCCGCGCGGGCGCAAAGGAACATGCCGGTGATGTTCACCCCCGAAAGCTGCAACCAATCCTCGACCGCGATCTCGTCGATGGGGGCTGCGGGCAAGGACTGGCCCGCGTTGTTGAACAGAACGTCCAGCCGCCCGAACCCGGCCTCGAGCGTTGCGAAAGCCGCCTCGACCTGCCCCGCATCGGTCACGTCGCAGGGCAGCACCAGCGCATCCGCCCCCGCCGCCGTTTCCACCAGCGCCCCCTCGCGCCGCCCGAGCAGCGCCACGCGCCACCCTGCCGCCATGAAGGCCCGTGCCGTGGCGCGCCCGATGCCGCTTCCGGCACCGGTGATCAGGATCGTCTTTGTCATGGGATCATCCGATGAAGTCGTATTTCAGCAGCCATAGCAGGCAACGCTCGACCCGTGTTACCGGAATTTGCAGCCCCGCCGCAACTTCCGCCGCCGTGGCCCCGCCGGCCGCTTCCGCCACCGCCACCAGAACCCGCTCGACCAGCGCCAGCGGCTCGAACTCGCGGCCCGTCTTGGCATAGTCGCGCAAGGCCCAGACCTCGGCCAGCCCCGCCGTCACGGGGCGCGGCGCGTATCTGTGCGGCGAATCCTTGGCAAGATGGCCCGAGGGGAAGCTGTCAAACATCACCATCGGCGACGGGGCGACCGGCATGTGATGGGGCGAAATCGGGGGGTGCCGCGCAGGGTCCGCCGCCTTGCGGATCGCGGCCAGCTCGGCAAACAGGTCCTGCATTTGCGGAATGATAACCGACCAGTCGAACACCCCCCGCGCCCGCGCCAGCGCCGCAGCCCCCATCCGCGCCCGCAGATCGGGGTTCTGCATCAGGGCGCGCACCGCCCGCGCCATTCCGGCAACCGAAAGCTCGGTCATCGCCGAATTCTGGCTGAGGTATTGCACGTAATTGTCCGTGCCCCCCGCATGGCGCAGCCCGTAAAGCGTGGTATGTTCCGCCCGCCCCCCCAGCGTCGGAATGCGAAAGCCCGAAGCCTCGTCCACCGTATCCCGGATCCCGTCCCAGTCCGAGGCGACGACCGGCAACCCCGCCGCCATCCCCTCGACCGGCGCAAGGCCAAAGCTTTCCTGCAAATTGTCGATGGGAAACAGGAACATCTGCCCCGCCGACAGCGCCGCCCGCCGCAGCGCGGCCCCCTCGTGCGGCAGATGGTGAAAGCCCACATCAGGCATCAGCTTCGGGGCGGCACTCTTGAACACCCGCTCGGAATAGCCGTCGGGGAAATTGCCGTAAAGCAGCAGATGCAGCCTTTGCCCCGTCCCTGCCTGCGCCTGCTGCAATGCCAGATAGACAGGCAGCGGGTCGAACTTCTCGTGCGGGCTCATCCGCGCCACGATGGTCGCGACGATATCCCCCTCGGCGATCCCCAGCCTTGCCCGCAGCGCCGCCCCTGCCGCGGGGTCGGGCGCGAAATCGTCGCAATCGATCCCCAGCGGCAGCACCGGCATTTGCGGGCGCGGCGGCACCCCGCCGAAACGGCGCTTCAGATGCGCGTCGATCAGGTCGAACTGCACCGACAGCGCCGAATGCACCGCGCGCGAGGTGCAGATCACCGCGTCCCATTCCGTCTGCGGCGCCGCCCGCAGATGCCAGAACCCCTCCATCACCGCCTTGGTCGAGATGGTATGGGTGATCCCGCAAATCGAATAGCGCGTGGCCCCCCACAGCTCGCGCCGCCATGTTTCCGGCGCGTAGTTGGGGCCCGAGAAATAGACCGTCCCCACCGGATCGATCGCGCGGGCATCATCCAGACGCACGGGGCGCACGGGGGCCGTGACCCCGCAATCCGCCGCCAGCCTGCCAAAGGCATCGGCATCGGTCGGCCCATAGGTCAGCCCGACGAATTCCTCGACCGCCGCATGGCGGAAGAACCCGCGGATGAAGCTCTCGCCCGCCATCCGCCGCCCGTTGACGCCCTTTTTCGGGTCGAACCCGTCCGGCGCGAACCAGATGGCCGCGTTGCGATCCCGGCTCATGCCCCGGCCCTCCGCCGCATCCACAGCCACGGGGTCGGCGTGGACCGCCACTCCCACATCAGCAGCAACCGGTCGAGATCGCCCAGCTCCTGCGTCCAGTCGGGCATTCCGCTGTCATCAAGCCTGCGGTCGATCCGCAGCACCTCATGCGTGGGCGAAAACCGCCCCGTCAATTGCGCCAGCAACCCCGGACGCATCCCCTCATGCACCTCGACCAGAATGTCGGCATGGCGCAGGTCGGGGGCAGCCACGGGGTCGAGCAACTCTCCCTCGGCCCCCTCGATATCGCAGACAACGACCGTCCTTTGCCCCGCGCAGATGGCGAAATCGGCATGGTTGAACGCGCCGCCGATCTCGACCCGCTCCGAAAGCCCGTTCGCCGCCGCCATCGCGGCACAGGCCTCGCGCGCCTTGGGGTCGACGTCGCGCGCCAGCACCCGCGCCGCAGGCATACGCATCGCAAGCCCCGTGGCGTAATAGCCCTCGGCGCTGCCGACATCGACGACCAGCCCGTAGCCGCCCGCCACGATCTCTTCGACCACCTTGTGCAAACCCGCCTCGTAACAGCCGATCAGCCGCGCGTTGCGCGACCCTTCCGATGCCCGCACCGCATAGCGCAACCCCTTGAACGGCCCCGAAAGCACCACCTCGCCCGAGCGTTTTACAAGCGTGTTCTCCAACACCTGCGCGCGCCATTTCGCCAGATGCCGCAGCGCCGCGTTCAGCGCCCCCATCGAAGGTTCGCCCTTCAGCAATTCGCCCAGACGGCGCGCGACCGCTTGGGTCATCGGGGTAGTCATCGCAAGACCTCACTCATAAAATCCGGCCCATGCTAGGGGCGGCCCCGCCGAAGGGCAAGCGTGCCAAGGCTTGACGCAGCGGCGCAGCCATGGGCATCAAAGGGCGGGCAGGAAGTGGATACCGGTTTGAACGCGGGCATGAAGGCGGAACGCAAGGCAAAACCCCCGCGCGGTGCATCGGCCCTGTTCGGAACCGTGCCTTTCGGCGTCAAACGCCACATCAGCCCGCACGGGCAGGTCACCGCCGTCTCGATGATGAAGGACGAAGGCCCCTACGTCATCGAATGGGTCGCCCATCACCTCGCCGTCGGCTTCACCGACCTTGTCGTCTATACCAACGACTGTTCGGACGGCACCGATGACATGCTGATCCGGCTGGAAGAGCTTGGCCTCGCGCATCACCGCCGCAACGTCATTCCCGAAGGCATCCGCCCGCAACCCTCGGCGCTCAACCACGCGCAGGAAGAACCGGTCGTGTGCGGCTCCGACTGGGTGATGGTCTTCGACGCAGACGAGTTTCTCTCGATCCGCCACGGCGACGGCACGCTCGACAGCCTGATCGCCTCGGCCCGCGCGCAGGACGCCAATGGCATCGTGGTGACATGGCGCATCTTCGGCTCGGGCGGGGTGGTCGACTGGTCGCGCGCCCCCGTCACCGAACAATACCTGCTTGCCGCGCCGCAGGACTGGAACAAGGGATGGGGCGTCAAGACCCTGTTCAAATTCGATCCCGATTACTGGAAACTCGGCATCCACCGCCCCAAGATGAAGAACCGCCACATCGACACGCCCTTTCCCGACACGGTGAAATGGCTCAACGGGTCGGGCCGCGTGATGGAGGATTACTTCAAATTCCGCGGCTGGCGCTCGATCACCCGCACCGTGGGATATGACTGGGTGCAGCTGAACCATTACGCGGTGAAATCGGTCGACAGCTACGCCATCCGCAAGCTGCGCGGCAACGTGAACAACAAGAAGGACAAGTACAATTCCGACTACTGGTCGCTGCAAGACCGCAACGAGGTGCGCGACGACACGATGCTGCGCTACACCGACCGCCGCAACGCCCTGATCGACGCGCTCTTGCAAGACCCGGTCCTGAACCGCCTGCACCACGCCGCCGTGGCGCGGGCCGAAGCGCGCCTTGCCGAGATCAAGGCCACCGAAGCCTATGCCGCCCTCGTGGCCGACCTTGCCCGCGCCTCGGCCGTGCCGATCAGCGAAATCACCGCCAAGCCCCCGCAGGCCCGCGACCCCGAAAAGATCGCGGCCCTGATGTCCGAGGTCGAAAAGCGCCGCAGCGCCAAGGCGAAAGAGGACCGCAAGGCCAACCCGCCCGAAAAGCCGCCCGCCCTGCCCTCGGGCCTTTACCGCGCCACGCCCGATGATCCGGCGGGTGACATCCCGCTCGACTGGGTCCGCAACCACAGCGTCGAGTTGCCCGCCGATCCGCGCGTCTTTACCGCCCCCGCCCTTGCCGCCATCGCGGCGGGCAAGTTCGAACGCGGCCTTGCCCGCCGGATGCCGCAGGTGCTGCCCAAAGGGGCGGTGGTGCTGGACCTTGGCGCGGGCTGCGGCTTTCTTGCCGCCCATCTTGCCAGCCTCCGCCCCGACCTGACGCTTCTGCTGCACGAGGATAGCCCCGCCCTGCGTCTGCTTTGCGGGCGCATCCTCGAACGGAACGGCCGCGCGCCGTCCGACCGCCTGCGCCTGATAGGCCCGTTCGGTGACCCGTCCAATGACCTGTCCAATGACACGTCCCCTGCCGACCGGCTGCGCGCGCTTGTGGCCGAACATCGTCCCGCGGCGCTGATCCTGTCAGACCCCGCGATAGGGCCCGACGCCCTTGCAAGGCTTCTGCCCGCCCTTTCCCCCCTGCCCGCGCAACTCTTCCTGTCGGGCCGCTGGATGGAGGCGTGGCACAAGGACACCCCCGCCGCCGAGGCCGCACTTGCCGCAAACGGCTGGCACGGCCCGCAATGGGGCTTTGACCCTGCGCTCACCCGTGGCTACGGGCGTGTCGCCGCTCCCACACCCTGACGCGCAACCCGCCTTGCGCCCTGCGAAAGGTTGGACAGCGCCCCGCCCTTCGGTCATTCTTCGCACCAACGATAAACCCCGCACGGGGCAAAAAACCACGAGGCTTCGATGTCAGTTCCCCAACGCCGCCCCGTCGCCTCCCTCTGGATCGGCACGCGGCTCCACTACCTCAACCAGATCTGCCTTCTGTCCCATGTCCGGCAGGGTCACCCCACCATCCTTTACTGCACCGACGAGGTGACGAATGTCCCCGAAGGGGTCGAGGTGCGCCGCGCCTCGGACATCATGGCCATCGACCGCGACATCGTCGCGCAAACCTCGGAATCCTTCCTGTCGAACGTCTTCCGCTACAAGATGATCAAGGCCATCGACGCCGTCTGGATCGACTGCGACGCCTATTGCCACAAGCCCTTCCCCGACGAGATGCAGAACATCTTCGCAGGCCACGGCTTCCGCGGCGCGCTCAATTGCGGCGTGGTCTATATCCCGCCCAAGGGCGAGCTGATCGACCGCCTGCTCGACTATTACGAAAACCTGCCCGAGGCTCCGGCATGGTTCAACAAGCAGCAGCGCAAGAAGATCGAAAAGCAGGACCGTTCGCTGCCGCAGGCCGTGCGCATCTACAACGCCGAACGCACCGCCTTTGGCCCGCAAGCCTTTACATGGTTCGCCCAGCAGACCGGCGACTATGACAAGGCGCTGTCGCCCGACGTGCTTTACCCCGTGCCCTTCCAGTTGAACGATGTGTTCTACGACCCCTATGGCCGCGTCGAGGGGCATTTCACCGACCAGACCCTCTCTGTCCACCTCTACACCAACGGCACCAAACCGTGGTGGCGCAAGAACCCGCCGCTTCCCAATTCCTACGCGGCGCGGATGTGCGCGATCGAGGGCGTCGACCCCTCCAAGGCGCTGGAGGAATAGGCGTGGACGCCGGTGACAGTGACCCGTCGGACGATACCGAAACCCCGAAATCCAAGGCCGAACTCCGCGCCGAGGCGCTGATCCGCCGCCAGAAGCGCAACCTGCGCAAGGCCCATGCCGAAGGCTACCTGTCAGGCGTCGCCGCCATGCTGCGCAAGGGGGATCTTGCGCTCGACCTTGGCGCGAACATGGGGGTCGTCACCGATATCCTCGCCCGCACGGGCGCCGATGTCGTGGCCTTCGAGCCCGACCCTTGGGCCTTTGCCAAGCTGACCGAACGCTTTGCCGACACCCCCAATGTCACGCTGGTCAACGCCGCCGTGGGTATCGGGTCCGGCACCGTCCGCCTGATGCGGGCGCAGAACTTCGGGGACAATCCGCTCGGCGCTTCGGTCAAATCCACCATCCTCGACGGCGGCCGCCAGATCGACGCGGAAAACGCGGTCGACGTGCCGCTGGTCGATTTTCCGGCCTACCTCACGGAACGTCTGGCCGAACGGCCCGAAATCGCCTTTGTCAAAATGGATATCGAAGGCGCCGAACTCGACATTCTCGAGGCGCTGGACGCGGGCGGCTTCTTCGACCGTATCCGCGTGCTGGTCGCCGAAACGCATGAACGCAAATTCCGCGACCTGCGCCCGCGCTTCCGCGCCCTGCGCCAAGGCTTCGCCGCGAAATACGATCCGAACCGCGTCAGCCTCGACTGGATCTGACCCGACCGGACCCGATCACTCCGCCGCCTCGGCCCCTTTGCCGATCTGCGCCATCCGCCGCACACCGGCATGGGCCTGAAGCATGTCCTTGGCCTGCCGCGACAGCCCGTATTCCTTGACGATGTCCCAGTTCCGGTAATGCACGGTGAAAATCTCGCGGTCCTTGGGCAAGGGCTGGCCCCGCTTCATCCCGCCCAGAATCCAGTGCTGCTCCTTGGGCAGGATGTTCCAGTCCAGCCCCGCCTTGCGGATCGCCAAAGGCAGCGTCATCTGGTCGAGGTAGGGGCGTTTGGCCGGAACATCCGGCGCGGCGTCAATCGCCGCCGCCACCTCCATCCACACCTCGGCAAAGCGCATCCCCCGCGCGTCGACATGGTTTTCGGGAAAGCAGAACAACCCGCTGCTGAAATAGGGCATCCGGTCCGCCCCCTTGCGCTGGTTCATCAGGCGGATGCGTTCGGCGGGCATCCCGAGCCCTGCTGCGGCATAGATCACGGGCCAGATATCCTGCCCCGCCCATCCCATCGACGCGGCGGGCGTCAGGCTCACCTTTCCGGCCGAAATCAGGTTCTCGACCGAATTGGGGCGCAGGAACAGGATGTCACTGTCAAGGAAGCAGGAATACTCCGTCTCGCGCCGCTCGAGCGCCGCCAGCATCTTGTTGCCGTGCGGATAGGGCGGATCGAAGCGCCCTTCGGTCTGCATCGGACGCAGCTCGCAGCCCATCCGGCCCAGAACCGAAACGGCATCGGGGGAAAGCTCGGCCATCCGATGCGCGGGGCAATAGCCCACCATCGCCACGCTGTCTCCAAAGTTGGCACGGATCGAGGCCGCCAGATGACAGGCCATCAGCTGGTATTTCGGCGGCTCCACGATAAAGAACATCGTCAGGCGGGGTTTGCTCATGCGCCCTCCTCGGCGTCGAGATGCAACTCTCCCGCCCCCAGCGTCCGCATCGCGCCGCGCTTCTCTTGAAAGCGGGCCAGCATCTCGGCCACGGTGGCGGCATCGGGCGTGTCGGGGCGGAAACTCTTGGGCAGGAAACCTTTGGCCTTCAACGCCCTGAACAGCGCGTCAAAGTCGATTTCCCCGACCGAACGGAAATCCACGCGCGAGGCGTCCGCGCCGATCCAGTCATGCCGGATCACGTCGATCACCTGCGGATCGACCCCGCAAAAAGACCGGAATTGCAGGATGTAATCCGCCGCATTCGCCCGTGACCGGCGCAGGACCATCGCAACCTCGGTCCCCGGTTCGGCCACATAAGCCGCCAGATGCAGCGCCGACCCGTCCAGCGCCACGATCCTGCGCGCCGCCCGATAGCGCGCGATCTGCACCTCGAGGCTGTGCTTTTCGGGGTGGAACACCTCGTATCCGGCGCGGGCAAGGTTCTCTTCGATCACCGTCTCACCCAGAATCCCGCCGCGCTGTGCGTTCAGCCGCGCGCGCGAGATGTAAAGCCGCTCGCCCCCTTCGGCCCGCACCGCCCCGCGCAGACGCCCCTGCATGAACGCGCGATAGGCGGGCGATCCGGCATAGCGCTCGTTCCAGCCGAACCCCAGTTCCGGCAGGACCAGCCGCTCGACCCGCAGCGCGGTCGGATGCGCGACCACCGGCACCTCGACCCCGAGCAGGCGGAAG
Source organism: Paragemmobacter straminiformis (assembly GCF_014243445.1). Classification (GTDB taxonomy): domain Bacteria; phylum Pseudomonadota; class Alphaproteobacteria; order Rhodobacterales; family Rhodobacteraceae; genus Paragemmobacter; species Paragemmobacter straminiformis. The sequence continues at coordinate 222,741 of NZ_JACLQD010000002.1, read as the reverse complement.
AACGCATCCATCCCGTCCATCGCCCGCAGGTTCGCCCCCGTGGCCCCGCGATAGGGCAGGTAAAGGATGCTGTCGATCTTGCCATCCAGATGGTCCAGCGCCCAAAGCCGCGCCGTGGATTCCACCATGAAATGCCCGAAATGCCCGCGGAAATGCCCCGCGAACAGATGCCGCCCCGCAAGGTCGACCACCGGCTCGTCGGCGGAAAGCACAGGTTCGGGCGTGGGCTTGCGGGCACGGATCCACGCCTGCGACAGGGGCGCATAACGCCCCCCCGCGTAAAGCACGCCCGAGGCAAGGCTCCGGTCATGCGCGCGCTCGGGCACCACCAGCGCGCGCGAGATCTCTTCGATCGCGCCGCTGAACGGCGCCTGCGGGTTGCCCGCCGTCACATGGACCAGCTTCGGCGGCAGGTGCTGCATCGGCACCGCACCGGCCAGTCGCTTCGCCTCGCGGCGCGGAAAGCCCAGATCGGGATAGGCGCGGACCATCGCCGCCACCGCCCGCCGCAACAGCGGCTGGTGCCCGCGTTCGACCGCCTCGGCGCAAATCGCGCGCTGCCAGCCCACGTCGCCCCGCCGCGCCCTGAACCCGCGCCAGAACGCGACCGCATCGAAATCGCCGCGCATCGTCCCCTCGACCAGCCCGTCCAGAACGCCAAGCGACTTGAGCGAGCGGATCGCCCGATGCCCCGTGCGCGGCACCGGCAGATGCCTTACCCCTGCCCCGTCCAGCCGCATCGCATGGGCGCGGTCCTCGGGCACCTTGGGGTCGTAGACCAGCGTGATCTCGCGCCCGTCGGCCACCCCCGCCGCATCCGAGAAATCGCCCGTCCAGTCCCATTTCTTCGCGCCGTAGCGGTAGCGCTTCTCGAAGGGTGCGCGCTTGCGATCCAGCGTGCTTTGCGGGCTGAAAGCCAGCACCGCCGCATCCGGCACCAGCCGCGCATAGGCACAGGCCGCAAAACCGCCCATCGAAGCGCCGACAAAGACCACACGCCGGAACCGCGCGAACAGCCCCGCATCGCGCAAGGCGCAGATAAGCGCCGCCGTATCCGCGTTGCGATACCAGTCCTTGCGGCTTGCCATCAGCCCCAGCAAAGAAACGCCCGCCTTTTCCGCCCGCGCGTAAAGCCAGGGCTGGGCCGGCTCGTATTCCCCGACCGAGGCGAGGTTGTCGAAACTGACCACAAGCACATCCGACCGCCGCTCGAACCACGCGTCAACCAACCCGCCGCGCAGAAAGAAGCTGTCCTTGCCCGCAGCCTCGGCCGCAGTCGCAACCGGATCGGGCCGCTGCGCCCGCGACGGCTTCACCGCGACGATCTCTTCCGCATCCGTCATGATCGGAACGCCGCAACCAAGGCCAAGCCCACGCGCAAATCCATACCCCTGCCCCGCGCCCTCTCGCGGGGCTGTTGCCAAAAGGCTAGCGCGACCCGGCCCTTCGGGTCAAACCCGCAATCCCTTTGCGCGGCAGGCGCCCCGCCCCCTGTGGCACAGAGGGCGCTACCCCAGCATCCGGTCGGCGCTGGCCTCAAACAGGCTGCGGGCGTAATCGGTCTTCATCCGCGCCGCCGCCAGATCGGCGCGGCTCATCTCCTCGACCGCGCGGCCATGCTGCATGACCAGAACGCGGTCGCACATATGGTCGATCACGGCGAGGTCATGGGACACCATCAGAAAGGTCAGCCCCCGCTCGTCGCGCAAGCGTGACAAAAGGTTCAGCGTCTCGGCCTGCACGCTGGCATCCAGCGCGCTTGTCGGCTCGTCCAGCAGCAGGACCTGCGGCTGCAACATCAGGGCACGCGCAATCGCCACCCGCTGCCGTTGCCCGCCCGACAACTGGTGCGGATAGCGGAACCGGAACGAGGTCGGTAGCCCCACATCCGCCAGCGCCTGCATCACGCGCTGGTCGGTATCGCCCACAGCGTGAATCGCCAAAGGCTCCGACAGGGTCCGGTCGATCGTGTGGCGCGGGTGCAAACTGGCGTAGGGGTCCTGAAACACCATCTGCACCCGTTCGGCAAAGCCCTTGCCGCGCGGGGTCGGCACAGGCGCGCCGCCGATCTCGATCTCGCCCGCCGTGACCGGCGCCAAGCCGCAGATCGCCCGCAGGATCGTCGATTTCCCCGACCCGCTTTCCCCAACCAGCCCGAAGCTTTCGCCCTTGGCAACCGAAAGGCTCACATCCTCGACCGCCCGCACCTCGCGGCCCTTGCTCTGGAACGTGACCGAAAGACCCCGAACCCCGATCATGCCCGCGCCCAATCCGCCGTGCGGTCAAGCCCCGGCAAGGGGCCACGGTCGCCCCCGATCCGTGGCAGACAGTTGAGAAGCCCCTGCGTATAGGGATGTTTCGCCGCCAAGAGGTCACGCGCCGCCAGTTCCTCGACGATCTTGCCCTTGTACATCACCAGCACACGGTCGCAGAACCGCGCCACCAGCCGCAGATCGTGGCTGATGAAGATCAGCCCCATCCCCCGGTCGCGCACCAGCCCGTCAAGGATCGACAGAACCTCGGCCTGCACCGTCACATCAAGCGCGCTCGTCGGCTCGTCCGCGATCAGCAGGTCGGGATTGGGGATCAGCATCATGGCGATCATCACCCGCTGCCCCATCCCGCCCGAAAGTTCATGCGGATAGGCCGCCATCACCCGCTCGGGGTCGCGGATCTGCACGGCCTCCAGCGCGGCGATGGCCTTTTTCTTCGCCTCGGCCCCGCCCAGACGGTCGCGCTGGCGCAGGCCTTCCATCAACTGCGCCCCCACCTGCATCACGGGGTTCAGGCTGTATTTCGGGTCCTGCATCACCATCGCGATCCGCTGCCCGCGCAGGGCGCGCATCTCGCGCTCGCTCGCCTTCATCAGGTCTTGCCCGTCAAACACCATCTCGGCGGCGTCGATCCGCCCCGGAGGCCGGATCAACCGCAGCACCGACCGCCCCGTCATGGTCTTGCCGGAACCGCTTTCCCCAACGATTCCAAGCCGTTCCCGCCCAAGGCTAAAGCTCACGCCCCGCACCGCCTCGACCACGCCCGCCTCGGTGTCGAATGTCACGCGCAGGTCTTTCACCGACAGAAGCGTCATTTCCCTGCACTCCGCGGGTCCAGCACATCGCGCAACCCGTCGCCCAGCAGGTTGAACCCCAGCGCCACGATAAAGATCGCCAGCCCCGGCATGGTCGCAACCCACCACTGCTCGAACAGGTATTTCCGCCCCGCGCTGATCATCAGCCCCCATTCCGAAAGCGGCGGCTGCGCGCCAAGGCCCAGAAAACCAAGCCCCGCCGCCGTCAGGATCACACCCGCCATGTCCAGCGTCACGCGGATGATCACGCTCGGCAGGCACATCGGCACCACATGGCCCCAGATGATCCGCGCCGCCCCCGCCCCTTGCAGGCGCACGGCAGCGATATAGTCGGAATTCCTGACCGTCAGCGTCTCGGCCCGCGCCACGCGGGCATAGGGCGGCCAAGCGGTCAGGGCGATGGCCAGCACGGCATTCTCGATGCCGGGGCCAAGCACGGCAACCAGCGCCAGCGCAAGGATAAGCCGCGGAAAGGCAAGGAAGATGTCGGTCGTCCGCATCAACACCTCGTCCACCCAGCCGCCGAAATATCCGGCCACGGTGCCGATCATCAGGCCCACCACAGGCGCCGTCACCGTCACAAGGGCCACGATGTAAAGCGTGATCCGCGCGCCATAAAGGATGCGCGTCAGGATATCCCGCCCGAAATCGTCGGTGCCAAGCAGATGCCCGTCCGTCAGCGGCGGCAACAACCGCTCGCGCAGGTTCTGCGCAATGGGATCATGCGGCGCAAGCTGCGGCGCAAAGGCGGCAACCACCAGCAAGACAACGATGATCGCCAGCCCCACCATCGCCAGCGGATTGCGCTTCAGCCGCAGCCAGCCAAGGAACCATTGCCCCGCCCGCGCCTGCGCGCGGCTTGTCGGGTTCTGCTCGCGCAGCCATGCCATCACCCCCGCCATCACCGCGCCCCCCATTACCGCGCCCTCGGATCGACAAGGCGGTAAAGAAGGTCCGACACCATGTTCAGCGCGACAAAGGCCACACCCACCACGACCGTCCCGCCCAGCACGGCGGGCATATCGGCCACCATCAGCGCATCGGTGATATAGCTGCCAAGCCCGGGCCAGGCGAAAATCGTCTCGGTCAAGACCGACCCTTCCAGAAGATAGGCATAGGACAGCGCCACCACCGTAATCAGCGGCACAAGCACATTGCGCATCGCATGGACCCAGATCACCCGCCGCTCGGGCATCCCCTTGACGCGCGCGGTGGTGATATATTCCTGCCCCAGCTCGTTCATCATGAAAGACCGCGTCATCCGGCTGATATAGGCCATCGACACATAGCCCAGCAGCCCCGCGGGCAGGATGATATGGGAAATCGCATTGGCGAACATGTCCCAACGCCCGGCAAAGGCGGTGTCGAGCAGGATCATCCCCGTCCGCTGCGGCACCTCGAAATCATACATCATGTCATACATGGCGTCCAACCGCCCCGGACCGCCGACCCAGCCAAGCTGTCCGTAAAACACCAAAAGCCCGATCAGCCCCAGCCAGAACACCGGCATGGAATAACCCATAAGCCCCACCAGCCGCACCACATGGTCGGCCATGCTGCCCGGGCGGGTCGCGGCCAGAACCCCCGCAGGAACCCCCGCGATCACACCAAGGATCGTGGCGATGGTCGCAAGTTCAAGCGTGGCCGGGAAATGCCGCGTCACGGCGTCGATCACCGGCTCTCCGGTGCGGATCGACATGCCAAGATCGCCTTGGAACGCATTGAAAACGTAAATGAAAAACTGCTGCCACAGCGGCTTGTCCAGCCCCAGCGCCACTCGTGCCGCCTCGATCTGGGCCTGCGTCGCCCGTTCGCCCACGATGGACAGGATCGGGTCGATCGGCACCACGCGACCGATGATGAAGGTGACGAGCAAAAGCCCGAAAATCGTCACGACAAGCGAGACGACAAAGCCCAGCACCATGCGCAGGCGACCGTTCAGAAGGGATGTGTTCATTGCCATCGGGCAAGCCGCTCCCCCCGGCCCGTGCCGGGGGGGGTGGCCCACGCTTTACTTGGTGATCAGCCAATAGGCGGCCGAGTCGGTCGCCCCGCCGGTGAAGAAGTTGGACACGCTGGCCCGCATCCCCGTCTGGTAGCCGATCTGGAACATCACGATAAAGGGCGAGGTCTCGCGATGCTTCTGCTGGATTTCGGCATACATCGACGCGCGCTTGGCCCCGTCACGCTCCATCACCGCCGCTTCCGTCATCGCATGCAGCGGGCCGGGATCATAGGCGTTGCGCCATGCAAGGCCACCGGTCTGCGCATCGTCCGAGTTGTCGGCGTTCATCGAGAAGGCCGAGGCGTTGGTATGCGGGTCCGGATAATCCGGCCCCCAGCTTTGCAGCGTCGCGTCATGCTGGCGCGCACGGTAACGCTTGAGCTGCTCTGCCCCTTCCCCGATGTTCAGCTCGACCTCGATCCCCGCCTGACCAAAGGTGTTCTGGATCGACTGCGCCATTTCCATCCGGTCAGACGAGTTGCGCACATCCATCACCACCTTGGGCGGCGTGATGCCCGATTCCGCGATCAGCGCCTTGGCCTTTTCGATGTCGAGGCTGTAGGGCGTGTCGTCCAGCGCCCCGAGGTATCCTTTGGGCAGATAGGCCTGATGCACGACCATGTTGCCCTTCAGGAAGGTGTCGGCCATGCCCTGATAGTCGATGGCATAGCGCATCGCATCCAGCAGCTTCTCGTTCTTGTAGGCCTCGTTCTTCTGGTTGAACGACAGATAGAAGATCTGCCCGCCCACATCCTGCTGCACCTTCACATCGGCATTGCCCGACATGCCTTCGATATCCACGGGCGTCAGCTCGCGCGCGATGTCGATATCACCCTTTTCAAGCTGCAACCGCTGGGTCGCCGCTTCTGGGATATGGCGCATGAAGACGTTCTTGATCTTGGCATCGCCGCGCCAGTAGCCCGCGCGCGCCTCGAGCAGATAGCCCTCGTTCGGCTTGAACGACTTGAGGATATAGGCCCCCGTCCCTGCCGAGTTGTTGTGCAACCAGGCGTTGCCCATGTCGCCATCGACCTCGTTGGCCATGACCGTGGCCTTGTCGACGATCGACGCCACACCCGAGGTGAGGCAGTTGTAAAGGAAGGTCGGCGCATAGGCCTTGTCGGTCTTGAGCGTCACCGTATCGCCGCTCGCCGTGACCATCTGGTCCACGTTCTCGGCCGTCCAGCCGAACTGGTTCAAAATGAAGGCCGGCGACTTGTTCAGCTTGACCGCGCGCTGCAACGAGAATGCCGCATCTTCCGCCGTCACCGGATTGCCCGAGCTGAAGGTGACACCCGACTTCATCTTGAAGGTGAATGTGGTGCCCGCCTCGTCCACCGCCCAGCTTTCCGCCAGACCGGGCACCAGCTCGCCCACCTTGGTCGGGTCAAGCTCGATCAGCCCGTCATAGGTGTTGTTCACCACGTCGAGGCCCGAGAATTCATAGGCTTCGCCCGGGTCGAGCGACACGATGTCGTCGATGGCATCCGCAATCACCAGCGTATCGGCGGGCGTTTCGGCAAAAAGCGCCGCCGGCGCCGAGGTCGCCAGCAGGGCCACAAGCACGGCCGAGCCGAAGCGCGAAAGTTTCGGATCAAGATTCATGAATGACTCCCCGTCAGGATTTTGTCCGGCAGGCTGCATCGGCCCGACCATGATGTAGACCAATTGGTCAGTTTCGGATCGGGTCTGTCAAGTCCGCAAACACCCGAAAGATGGCCGGCCCGCCACCTTTCGAAAGCGCGGCGAATCAGTCCCGCCTTCCGCAGCCCCCTTGCGGCCCGAAGCCCGCAGATGGCGAAAAACGAGGCGGTTTGCGAACGGGCCGCGCGAATTATGGCAAAACAAAGGCAGATCGGACTCTCGCAAATAGGCCATTTTTGCCTGTGAACCTCACCAAAAGGTTGCAAAACGGTGGATAAGTCGTCCGGACCAAAAGAAATATGACCAAATTGTGTCGAAAGCGTAGACAAGTCTTTCGTTACGTTAATACGTATTAACTACGCCCAAAGGTATGGGTCCAAGGCTGCATTTCACCACCGCTCAAAGGCTCTGCCACAGCCTTGGAGCGCCACGTATCTATTGGCCGGAGTCTGCGATGGTCTATTTCCCGGGGGATCGTTTTCAAAGCAAGGGCGTAAGCCCCGGCCGTTCGGCAAGCGCCAAGCGAAGCCCGCCTGTGGGCCGCCCCGACACGGGCCTGTCGTTCAAGTACCGCGCCTTCGATCTGGCCATTGCCATCGTAGCGCTGCCCGCCATTGCCTTATTGGTAATCATTCTCTTTCTGGTTGTCAAACTCGACAATCCGCGTGCGCCCGCCTTCTTTCTGCAAACCCGCTACGGCAAGGACGGCAAGCCCTTCCGCATCGTCAAGATGCGCACGATGGTGCCGGATGCCGAAAGCCTGAAAGCCGACCTCTGCGGCCAGCCCCTCGCGCAGGCGGCGGGCTTCAAGATGAAGGACGACCCGCGCATCACCCGTCCGGGCCGCTGGATGCGCAAGACCTATCTCGACGAACTGCCCCAGATCTGGAACGTGATCTGCGGCCACATGTCCTTTGTCGGCCCTCGCGCCAATTCCTGCCCGCCCCAGCACCTCGAACCGTGGCAGCGCGCCCGTCTCGCCGTGCGTCCGGGCATAACCGGAACATGGCAGGTGATGCGCGACAAGCCGACCGATTTCGTCGAGCGCTGCAAGATCGATCTGGACTACATCGCCTCCAAATCCCTGCGCGGCGACATCCGGGTGCTGTTCGACACCGCCCTCGTCGCCCTCGTCCGCCGCACGGGAGTATGATCCGGCTCCGGCTCACGCCCGCCGGTGCGGCGGGCCGTGGCGAAGGGCATCGGATGCTCTCCTATTACAACGGGTTGAAATCGGAACTCGCGCAAATGCGCGCGCAATTGCGCAACGACCGTGCTTGCCGCAACGCTTTTCTGGTCATCATGGGGGCGGCGCTGCTGCTTCTGGGACTGACCGTCCTGCGCGACCTGTTCCGCGCCGAGGGTGTCCGCATGCCGGCAGACCACATGTTCTCTCTGACCGAGGACGGGGCGCTGCCCGAAATCTTCATGTATGTCGTCGAATTCATCTGTGCTGCGGCCTGCCTCTACTCGTTCGGCAAAACCGGAAAAAAGGCTTTCCTCTTCTTCGCATTGCTCTTCGGCTTCATCACCTTCGACGACTCCTTTTCGTATCACGAACGCCTCGGAGAGGTGATCGAACATAGCCTGCAAAGATATGGCCTGTCGAAGGGCGCAGAAGACATCGGCGAACTTGTCGCCTGGGGCATCGCCGGCATCCTGTTCCTGCCCCCTCTCGCATGGTGTCTGTTGCGCATGCAAAAGGACGAACTGGGCATCTACCTCGTCTTTGCCCTCGTCTTTGCGGGTCTGGTCTTCTTTGCCGTCGGCATGGACCTGATCCATTCCGTCACGAAGATCGTGTTCGACCGGAACGATCATCTTGTCAAACTGCTCCGGCAGGCGTTGGGGCGTATCGAGGACGGCGGCGAACTGCTGATGGTCTCACTCGCCGCTTGCACCGCCGTCCTCTATGCGCGCCGGGGTTCCCCGCAGGCCGATCCGAAAGTGTAACGTCGCCCCCCACCCCGCGCCTTCCTCTTGCAGGCTTGCCGCAATAGGGCTACATCCCTGCCCACGCCTCTATAGCTCAGCTGGTAGAGCACCTGATTTGTAATCAGGGGGTCGCGGGTTCAAGTCCTGCTGGGGGCACCATTTCCCTGATGTTCCGGCCTTTGGCCTAGCGGTTCGCCCGTGCCAGCAGTGCCACGGCGCACAGGCCCACGGCCATGACCATCAGCGCGGCGGGGGCCGCCTCGGACAGGCGCTCAAGACTGGCAAGCTCGAACACCCGTGTTGCCAGCGTGTTGTAGTTGAACGGCCGCAACAGCAGCGTCGCGGGCAATTCCTTTACGCAATCGACGAAAACGACCAGCAGCGCCGTCGCAACCGAGCCGCGCATCAACGGCAGGTAGACCGCCCGCAGCGCCCCTCCCGCCGACCGCCCCAAGGACCGCGCCGCCATCGGCAGCGACGGCGAGACCCGCCCGAAGGCCGCATCCACCGCCCCCTGCGCGATGCCGAAGAACCGCACCGCATAGGCAAGGATCAGCGCCCCCGAGGTGCCCGTCATGATCAACCCCGGATCATGCCCCGTCAGCGCCAGCACCGCATCGGCGACACGGTTGTCCAAAGCCGCCAGCGGAATGAGGATCCCCACCGCCAGCACCGCGCCCGGCGCCGCATAGCCCAGCGTCGTCAGCGGCAGCACCACCCGCGCCAGCCCGCGCCCCGCCATCCGCACCCCGTAGACAAGGAACACCGCCGCCCCCACCGTCACAAGGGCCGCGACCCCGCCCACGAAAAGCGTGTTGCCCAAGGCCTCGCCCAGCCCGGGCGCCAGCCACACGCCGGGTGCCGCAAAGGCATGCACCAGCATCACCGCCACAGGCAGGACGAACCCCAGACCAAAGGGCAGCAGGCACAACCCCGTGGCAAGCCACGCCTGCCCGCCCTCAAGCGCCAGCGGCGCCACAGGGCGCGAGGCGCGGCTTTGGCGGTGAAAGCGCGCGCGGCGGCGGCTGATGCGTTCGGTCGCGACCAGCAGGAAGATCAGCACCAGCATCACCCCCGCGATCTGTGCCGCCCCGCCCGCGTTGTTGCCGTTGAGCCAGGTCGAGAACACGCCCGTCGTCAGCGTCTGCACGCCGAAATAGGTGACCGTGCCGTAATCGGCCACCGTCTCCATCAGCACCAGCGCCACCCCCGTCGCCACCGCAGGCCGCGCAAGCGGCAGGCCCACGCGCAGGAACAGCCCCCAGGGGCCCGCACCCAGCGCCCGCGCCACCTCGTAGGAACAGCCCGATTGCTCGCGGAAGGCGGCACGGGCCAGCAGGTAGACATAGGGGTAAAAGGCAAAGGCCAGCACCAGAATGGCAAAGCCCTCGGACCGCACCTCGGGGAACCAGTAGTCCCGCGCCGTCTGCCAGCCCATCGCCGCGCGCAGCCCTGTCTGCACCGGCCCCGCATATTGCAGGAAATCCACCAGCGCAAAGGCCCCGACATAGGCCGGAATCGCCAGCGGAAACAGCAGCGCATGGTCCAGCCAGCCCCGCCCCGGAAAGCGGTACATCACCACCAGCCACGCCGCCCCCGTCCCGATCGCCGCCGTCAGCACCCCCACGCCCAGCATCATCGTCAGCGTCGTGGTGAAATAGCGCGGCAAGACCGTCGCCAGCAGATGCGGCCAGATGTTCTCGGTCGGATGAAAGGCGATCCAGACCACCGCCACCATCGGCGCCAGCACCACAATGGCAATCAGCGCAGCCCCGAGCGACCAGCCATCCAGCCGGACCCCCTGCCACGCGCCCCTAACTTGAGTGTTTTGGTCGGACATCATGTCAGGCGATCTAGCCGAAAGCGGTTTCCCTGTCCAGAAAAGCCCGTATAGTCAGGGCCAAGAAACGGGCAGACGGCAGAACAGTCATCCATGCGTATCGTGTATCACCTCGGCGCCCATTGCACAGATGAGGAACGTCTCATCCGCTGCCTGTGGAAGAACCGCGCCACGCTCGGCCATCAGGGCATCGTGGTCCCCGGCCCCACCCGCTACCGCGCGCTCCTGCGCGACACGGCGATCACGCTCAAGGGCCGCGCCGCATCGCGCGACACGCAGGCGCTTGTCCTTGACCAGATCATGGACGAGGACCGCGCCGACAGGCTGATCCTGTCATGGGACAATTTCCTCTCCTATCCGCAATGGGCGATCCGCGACCGCCGCCTTTACCCTGCCGCAGGCGAACGCATCCGCGCCTTTACCCAGATCTTCCCCGAGATCGAGGCCGAGTTCCACCTTGCCATCCGCAATCCGGCCAGCTTCCTGCCCGCCCTCTTTGCCAAGCAGCGCGGCAAACCCTACGAGGAATTCATCGGCACCGCCGACCCGCGCGCCCTCAGCTGGAGCCGCATGGTCGAAGAGATCCGCACCCTCAACCCCGACGCCCCGCTCACCATCTGGTGCGACGAGGACACCCCCCTGATATGGCCCGAGGTGTTGCAGAACGTCTCGGGCCACGCCCCCGACACCCAGCTTGCCGAAACCGACGAACTGCTGACCAGCATCATGTCGCCCGAGGGGCTGACGCGGATGAACGGCTATCTCTCCTCCAACCCGCCCAGCTCGGTCGCGCAGCGGCGGCGGATCGTCTCGGCCTTCCTCGACAAATTCGCCCTGCCCGACCAGATCGAAACCGAATTCGAACTTCCCGGCTGGGACGAATCCCTGCTCGATGATCTGAACAGCGGCTACCAGCGCGACATCACCCGCATCCGCCAGATGGAAGGCGTCACCTTCCTCGCGGCCTGACGCTCAGGGCTGCAACGCCCCGCCCGGCGGCCCGTGCTTGCGCATCAACCGCGCAAGGGCGATGGAAAAGCCGACCAGCAGCCACAGGCCAAGGAAGGATTTCGACGACAGCGCCAGAAGCAGCGCGCAGATCGAGATATGCGCAAGCAACAACCCCTCGGACTGTCCGGCGATCGTCTCCTCGCCGCTGCGCGTGCCCCGCAGCAGCGTTGCAGCGATGGCCCCCACCAGCCCGATGAAATAGCCGAAACCCAGAAGTCCGGTTTCGGTGGCATATTGCAGGTAGATGTTGTGCAACGGCCGCGCCTCGCTGCCGCGCCCCCCGACAAAGCGGTACTCGTCCGAGGCGAAATGGACCGCATAGTTGCCCGCCCCGATCCCGAGGAAGGGTGCCTGTCCGAACAGGTCGATCCCGATCTCCTGATAGCTCAGCCGACGTGCCACGGTCCGGTCCTCGGACGGCGCGGCGACCGCTCCGAACTTCGAGATGACAGGCTGCGCCAAGGTCAGCACCGCGACCAGAAGCGTCGCCAGCGACAGGCTCACGGCTTTCGCGAAATAGGCCTCGTGGCGGTGGCGATAGAGAAACAGCCCCGCCATGACCAGCAGCGCCGCAAAGGGCGCGCGGCTGATCGTGGCCAGAACCGCCGCCACCCCAAGGATCGCCGCCCCGATATGCAGCCAGCGCCCCCTTGCCTTGCGGGCGGCATTGGTTCCGGCAAGGATCGTCCCCATCAGGATCAGGGCCGCCACATCCGGCACGGATTCGGTCGAAGCCCCGCTCGACCTCAGCGCCCCTTGCCATGTCGCGATCTTGTCGCCGGGGAACAGCGGCGCACCCTGCATCGTGTCGTAAAGGATGATCACGGCGCAAAAGGCCGTCGAAAGGATCAGCCAGTCGATCAGCGCATCCAGATCCCGCCGCGTCCGGATCGAAAGCGCAAGCAGGATGGCAAGGGCGACATCCTTGCCAAAGATGGCACTCGTGGCAAGACTTTGCGCCCGGTCCACGGCATTGATCGACGACACCAGAAGCACCCCCGCCAGACCGGCCAGCAGAATAAGGAACAGCCGCCCCGCCAGAACCGTCTCGATCAGCTGGTCACGGCCAAGCCGGAACAGCAGCCACAGCGCAAGGGCTGCGGCCAGCGTATCGTTGGTGACCGTGCCGCCCACCGTTTCGGCAAGGGCATCGTTGACCTTGAAGAACACCAGAAGCCCCGGCAGCAGCATCGGCACGGCCCGATGCGGCCAGCGCAGGCTTGCCAGTCCGGCAAGGGCAAAGGGGGCCAGCACCACCGCAGGCGCGGCATCCGCACGCGCGATGCCCAGCACCGCCGAAACCGCTGCCGCAAGCCCCAGCCACAGACCGGCGAAAAGCGCCAGAACGACGGCCACCCCCGCCCCCGACTGTCCTTCCGCCCGCCCGCGCGTCACCGCTTCGCGCCCGCTTTCGTCATGCGCCGCGCCAGCGCCGACCCCGAAGATCCAAGCACAAGCACGCCGATCAGGAACAGGAAGAAGCCGACCGCATAGGCAAAGCCCGTCATCAGCGGCGTCGCCCCGTCCGGCACGACCGGGGGCACCGCCCTGCGCAGCACCGATGCATCGCCGCCAAGGTTGGTATTGTCGATCTCGCGCGTGACAAGCTCGCTTCGCAGCGCGCCGATCGACCGCACCAAGGCATCCTGATTCTGCAGGTTCGCCCGCAATTCGGCCACCGCCTTCACCGAAGGGGCAGCCGCAACTGCCGCCGCTGCCCCTGCCCCCGCCGCCGCAACCGGCGCGGCCGGCGCAACCTCGCGGTCCAGTTCGATCTCGCGCCGGATCAGCGCATCCAGTTCCTCGCGCGCATCCTCGATCTTGGCGGCATAGCTCGCGCGCAACGCCTCTCGTGCCTCGTCCCGCGCGGCCATGCGCCGCTCCGAATAGGCGGCATAGACCGCATTCGCCAGATCGGCGGCGCTTTGCGGATCACCCATCGACGCCGAAATCCGCATCACGAAAGAGCCGTCGATGGAATCGATCGTCAACGCCTCGCGATAGGGGGCCAGCGGATCAGCCGCCGCCTCGGGCAACTGCCCGTAGTTCAGCCATTCCGACCAGCGTGACAGCGGACCTTTGCGCTTGGCGGCAACCTCGGGCGCGGGCCGCTCCGCAAAGGCGATCTCGACGGCGCGGGCAAGCACGCCATCGCCGGTCAATTCCTCGGTCAGGCTGCGCACGACCGATGCCGTCTGCGCATCGCGCGACCCGCCCAGCGCCTTGCGCGCGAATTCCAGTTGCAGGTCACCGGGAAAGATCTGGATGTCCGTCGCACTCGTGAACACGGGGCTGCTTTGCATGTCCTGCCGCGCCATAAGAAATCCGGCAAGCCCGACGGCGGCGCAGGACAGCGCGATCCACAGCTTGGCACGGTTGAACCATGCCAGAAACCCGCCAAAGTCGAACAGCGGTTCGTCCCCGGCCCGGTCGTCGGGCGGGGCCAGCGGCGGAAAGCGGCCCGCTGCGGGGCTTGTCTCGCCCCCTGCGGGCGGGCGCAGGGCGACAGGCTCGGACGGACGGTTGGCAACAGGCTTGGGCGGGCGGTTGGCAACAGGCTGGGGCGCACGCAGCGGCACGGCCTCGGCGGCGCGGTTGGCTGCGGCATCCGGCGCGGGATAGGCACGCGCCGCCTGTATGCGCAACGCGGCCGCCTTGTCGGCAAGCGCTGCCGTTTCATTGGAACGGTCGAAGAGACTACTTCTGGATTTCTTCATTATTCTTCTGCAACAGCTTGATAAGTTTATTCTTCAGCCAAAAATGCGCGATGGTCAGGACGAAGCGTTCCGAACGGTTTCCGGTCACTTCGACCGACCGCACGATGTCATCCATCCGGTCCGCATTGCGCCCCGGCGGGTCCATGATGTCGATCCCGACCGACGACCCCGTCACCCTGTTGCCCCGGATGATCAGCGCCTTTGACGGCCCCGTCACATGGTCCGCGTAATAGCGGATGCCCGGCTTGTCATCGCGCGAGGTGCCCGACACCGTGTTGCAGGCCACAAGCGAGGAGCTGCGCACGGAAATGCCGTTGCCCTCGCGCGGGCCGCTGATCCTGTTCGACACGATCACCGCGTCCGAGGCTTGCGAATAGATCCCGTGCTGGCGTCCGTCATGGCCGCGCCGTCCGGTCGTGTCGATCCGGTTCCAGCCGATCACAAGGCCGGTATGGTCAACCCCGTCCTCGGCCCGCTGCGCGGCGGCGATCCCGTCGGAATCCGTGCCTTCGATCAGGTTGTCCACCAGCCACACACCCGAGGTGCCGCCCGTGGAGCGCAGCAATATCCCCACCCCCTTGATGTCGCTGATATGGCAGCCACGGATCGTCAGGTTGCGCACGTTGCGGATGCGGATACCGTCGCCCCGCACCTTGTGGACGTTGCAGCCCAGAACCAGCGTGTCGTTCCACTCCGGCCCCTCGATGTCGAGCGTGCGCGTCACGTCGAGATCACGCACCACCCGCTTGTAGGCAGGCACCCTCGGCATTGCGAGCTGCGCGCAGGATGCCCCGCCAAAACTGCCGAATGGCCCTGCCGTGGCACCGTCAGGCACGACTGTCCCCGCAAAAACGGATACCACAGCCGCGAAGGTCGCAAACCGCCGCATCCGGCCGCCTGCCACTTTGCCCAACACCTTCAACACCGCTACGATCCCCCTCGAAATCACCTGAAATATATCTATTAAACTTGCTTAACATACAAATTTAATCGAGGTGACTCCCTCGGTCTGTAACGCTGCCGAATTCGTGTCGGCATGGTCCAAAAGGCGCAAAAAGTGGCATCCGGTTGCAAACGGGGAACCCGGCCGTGAACGATGGAACGGCAGAGCGCCCCCTTGGCCGGGCGGTTGGCTGGCTTGTCGGCTCCCGCTGGGTCGCGCGCGCCCTCGGCGTGGGGCGGACGATGGTGCTTTCGGCCATCCTCCTGCCCGCCGACTTTGGCCATGCGGTCCTCGTGATGAGCATCGTCCTCTTCGTCGAGGCGATCACCGACATGAAGGTCAACTTCTCGCTCATCCGTTCGCGCGATCAGGACGACGGTCTTTACGACACGGCTTGGACGCTCCAGATCATCCGTGGCCTGCTCTGCGGGACGGGCCTTGCCCTTGGCGCGCCGTGGATCGGGGCTTTCTACGGCGATCCCAAGCTCATCGCCCCGCTTTACCTGCTGGCCCTGTCGCTTGCCATCGGCGGCTTCGTCAACGTCGGCATGGCGCAGTTCTTCAAAGAGATGGATTTCCGCAAGGTGTTCATCGCGAACGTGGCAAGCCGCCTCGTGGCGCTTGTCGTTTCGGTGGTCATAGCCATCCTGACGCAAAGCTTCTGGGCCGTGGTGATCGGCTATGTCGTGCAGCGGATGGTCGATGTGCTGGTCAGCTACATGATGCACCCGCGCCGCCCGCGGCTGGGCCTTACGACACTGGGCGACATCGGCCAGCATTCGGCATGGCTCATGGTGCAGAACGTCCTGTTCCAGATCCTGCTCAGGGCCGATGTCTTCCTGATCGGCAAATACGCCGGTGCGGCGGCGCTTGGCCCCTACTACCTCGCAAAGATGCTGGCCGAACTGATCGGGACCGAACTTGCCAGCGCCTTCCGTGTCGCGCTGTTCTCGAAATTCGTCAGCCACGACCACCGCCACGATGCAGGCGCGCGCGCCGTGCTGGCCTTTGCAACCCTGTCCTCGGCCACGCAGGCGGCACTTCTGATCGGCGCACCGGCAAGCCTGCTGCTCGCCCTCTGTGCCAAAGACCTCGTGTCCTTCGCCTTGGGTGCGGCATGGGCGCCGACGACCTTCTTCCTGCAACTCTTCAGCGCCAACGCCCTTTTCGGCATCGCCGCCGCCGCACCGGCAAGCTCGATCCTCGCGGCGGGCCACACCCGCCTCGTGGCCCTGCGTCAGGCCATCGGGCTGGCCGTGTTCATCCCCAGCGTCGCCTTCGCCGCGCAGACCTTCGGCCTTGGCGGTGTCGCCGTGGCGGTGGTCCTGACCACGGCCGTCTCCTGCGCCTATTCCTTCGTCGTCGCGGCCCGCGACGTGACCGGAAACTGGCGCGAGGTGGCCTCCGGCGTCCTGCGCATCGCGACAGCGACGGCAATGCTCGGCCTCGCCTCCGGCCTGATCCTTGCGGCCATGCCCGATATCGCGCAACGCTGGCACCCGCTTCATCTTCTGCGGCTTCTCGCTGCCGGATCCGGTGGCCTCGCCGCCTATTGCGGCACGCTCTGGCTGATCTGGCAGCTCAGGGGAAAGCCGGACGGCATCGAAACCATGGCCGCCCGCATGCTGCTCAAAATTGCGTCACGCCGGCGCAAGGAACGGGCAAAGCGATAAGGCGTCGTGCGGCATACCGCCCCGGCAACGGCACTTTCCAGCATCCGGCAGCAACACTCGGGCGCAAATCACCATCGGGATTTGTTAATTTACTTTAACACCACCCCCCTGTCGTTGCAGAAAAAGCATCGTAGTCTCGTGTCAGGACCCATCATGGCGGTGACGCCAAAGCTTTCCCTCGTGCTTCCCGATTTCGGAGGCGGCGGTGCCGAACGGATCATGGTCACCCTTGCCAACGCCTTTGCAGCGCGCGGCTTTGACACGACCATGATCGCAGGTCAGGCCAAAGGCCCCTGCCTTGCCGATCTTTCGGCCGGGGTCCGGCTTCTCGACCTCGACGTGCCGCGCTTCGGTCGCGCCATTCCGGCGCTGGTCCGCCATTTCCGCACCGATCGCCCCGATGCGGTCCTGTCGGCGCTGACCCATGCCAATCTGGCCACGCTCGTCGCGGCCCGTCTTGCGCGCGGCGCCCCGCGGATCGTCGTGGCCGAACACAACAGCATCACCATGATGCTCGCATCGGGCAGCCGCGCGAAGCGTGCGGCAAAGCGGGCGCTGGCGCGGCTGCTCTATCCGCGTGCGGCCTGCGTCACCTTTGTCTCGCGCGCCATGCAGGACGAATTCGCCGCCGCCCTTGCCCTGCCCGCCGACCGGCGCCGCACGATCTACAACCCGCTGCCGCTTGGCCATCTGCGCGACATGGCCGCAACCCCGCCCCGCCATCCGTGGCTGCGCGACAGGACAACCCCGGTCCTCGTGGCCGCAGGGCGCCTTGCACCGCAAAAGGATTTCCCCACCCTCCTGCGCGCCTTCGCCCTTCTCGCGCAGACCTCGCCCGCGCGGCTCGTCATCTTTGGCGAAGGCCCCGACCGCCCGGCGCTTCAGGCGCAGGTGAACGACCTTGGCCTTGGCGCGCGCGTCTCGCTTCCCGGTTTCGTCCCGTCGCTGCCCGTCGAACTCGCCGCCGCCGATCTTTTCGTCCTGTCCTCGCGCTGGGAGGGCCTGCCCGGCGTTCTGCTCGAATCGCTGGCGGTCGGCACGCCGGTCGTCGCCACCGATTGCCCGACCGGACCGGATGAAATCCTCGAACAGGGGCGCTGGGGCAGGCTCGTGCCCGTGGGGGACGCGCCCGCCCTTGCCGAGGCGATCCGCGAAAGCCTTGCCCGACCGCTGCCGCCCGCCTCCGATGCCATGCTGGCCCGCTTCGACACCGACCACATCATCGACCAATACCTTTCCGTCCTTCTTCCCCCCTCCCCCGCAACGGGACCAAGCCGCCTTGCCGGAGCGGACATATGAAAATCCTTGTCGTCGTCAGCGAGTTTCCCAAGATCACCGAAACCTTCGCCATCGCGAATGTGCTGCATTACCTGCGCCAAGGGCATGACGCGCGGGTGTTCCACCTCAAACCCTTCCGCCACGCCGAAATCGTCCATGACGAGGCGCGGCCCGTGGTCGAGCGCGGCTTCACCTTTCCCTGGCTGCCGCTTGGCCCCTTTCTGGCCGCCCTGCTGCGCCATCCGGTCAGAATGGCGACCATCACCGCCAAACTGGTCGCCGAGATGTGGCGCGAGCCGCGCCGCCTTGCCGAAAGCTTTGCCATCCTGCCCAAATCCGCAGCCCTCGCCGCCTATGCGCGGGCCGAAGGGATCGACCATATCCACGCCGAATTCGCCACCCATCCGGCAACGGCGGCATGGATTGCTGCGGAATTGTCCGGCCTGCCCTTCAGCTTTTCGGCCCATATGTACGACATCTTCGTGTCGCAAAGCCTGCTGGCCGAGAAATCCCGCAAGGCGCGCTTCGTGCGCACCATTTCCGACTTCAACCGCGATTTTCTCGCCCGCATCCCCGGCTTTGACAGCGCCAAGCTGCGCGTCATCCGCTGCGGCGTCGATCCTGCCCGCTTCCCTGCCCCCGAACGCCAGCCCAAGGCGGCGGACACGGATTTCAACATCACCTTCGTCGGCGCCCTTTTGCCGCGCAAGGGTGTCGACATCCTTCTGCACGCCCTCGCCCGTCTGGCCGCACGGCCCGACTGGCACCTGAACGTTCACGGCGGCGGCCCCGAAATGGCGCAGTTGCAACAGCTCGCCACCCGCACCCTGCCCGGCCGCGTCACCTTCCACGGCCCGGCCACGATGGCCGAGGTCAAGGCCGCCATGTATTCCGCCCACCTCGTCGTCATCCCCTCGATCACCGACAGCCTGAACCGCTCCGAAGGCATTCCGGTCGTCTCGATGGAAGCCCTCGCCGCCGAAGCGCCCGTCATCGCCTCGCGCCTGTCGGGCATTCCCGAACTGGTCCAGCACGGCAAGACCGGCTTTCTCTTCACCCCCGGCGATGCCGCCGACCTTGCCGCCCGCATCACGCAGGTCCTTGACGCCTACCCCGCGGCACAGGCGCTTGCCGCGCGCGGCAGGGCGCAAGTGCTTGACGAATACAACCTCGACAACAACGCCGCCGACCTGCTGCGGCTGATAGAAGAGAACAGCCGATGACCGCAGCCCTGTTCTGGATCAGCCTTGCCCTGCTCGTCTATGTCATCGCGGGCTATCCGCTGGCCCTGCTGGTGCTGGCCCGCCTCTTGGGTCGCGACGCGCAGCCGACCGGCCCGCGTCCGGCCTCGTTTTCCTTCCTCGTCGCCGCGCATAACGAGGAAGCCTGCATCCGCGACAAGGTGGCGAACTGCCTCGCCCTTGCCGACGAGGGCGGCTTTGACGTGCAGGTCGTCGTCGTCTCCGACGGCTCGACCGACCGCACGGTTGACGAGCTGCGCCGGATCACCGATCCCCGCGTCACGCTTGTCGTGCCCGAAGGCCGCAGCGGCAAGGCGCTCGCCCTCAACCGCATCCTGCCGCTCGCAACGGGCGAGATCGTCATCTTCACCGATGCCAACAGCCTTGTCGCGCCCGGCGCGCTTGCCGCGATGGCCGACTGCTTCTCCGATCCGGCCATCGGCGGCCTCTGCGGCGAAATCCGCGTCGATACCGCCAAGGCAGGCTCCATCGGCAAGGGCGAGGGCTTCTACTGGACCTATGACCAGGCCCTCAAACGCGCCGAAACGCGGCTTGGCGGGGCGGTCTCGGCCCAAGGCTCGTTCTACGCGATCCGCAAGGAGTTCGTGGCCCCCTTCCGCGACGATTGCGCCGACGATTTCTACAATTCCGTCCGCGTCGTGGCCTCGGGCAGCCGCCTCGCCTTCGATCCGCGCGTGATCGCGACCGAGCAGGTGACCGAACGCGCCCGCCGCGAG
Organism: Paragemmobacter straminiformis; assembly: GCF_014243445.1. Lineage (GTDB taxonomy): Bacteria > Pseudomonadota > Alphaproteobacteria > Rhodobacterales > Rhodobacteraceae > Paragemmobacter > Paragemmobacter straminiformis. The sequence goes on along the minus strand of NZ_JACLQD010000002.1, from coordinate 202,629 downwards.
ATGGGCCGCCGCATCCGCTCGACCGAACGCGGATGGCGCGCGCTGATGGCGCACCGGCAGTTGCTGAACCCGCTGAACCACGGCTTTTACGCCTGGCAGCTTTTCTCGCATAAATTCCTGCGCCGCCTGACACCCTTCCTGCTGCTGGTCTGCTGTCTTGCCAATCTCGCCCTTGCCGGACGGGGCGGGTTCTACGCCTTTGCCGCGACCCTCCAGCTTGCGGGCTACGCCGTGATCCTTGCGGCCGCCCTTTTCCTGCCGTTCCGCAAATTGCCGCTCGTCCGTCAGCTTTTCTTTTTCGCCATGTCCAACGCCGCAATGGCCGCCGGACTGGTCCGCTATGTCGCGGGCCATCGCAGCACCCTCTGGAATCCGGTCAGGAACTGAAGGCCATGTCGCAGCCCCCCGCCCTGCCCGATGGCGATCCTGCAACCGCGGCGCGGCGCGTGGTCGTGCTGGTGCAGGGCAGCTCCAAGGGTCTGCAAGGCGTCAAATACGGCTCGGCCTTCGCCGCCCTGCGCCGCCACCTGCCGCAGGTCGAGTTCTGGGATGTCGACATCTGGGGATGGCGGCGCGCGCTCTGCATGGCCCGCGCCTTCCGCCCCGACACCCGCATCTGGCGCGAGACCTTCTACAGCCATCCCGCCACCTTCGACGCCTATGGCAAAGCCTTCGCGGCAAAGGTCCGGCAGCAGGGCGCGCCGGTCGATTGCTTCGTGACCTTCGGGCTGAAATTCGATGCCGCACGCCATTCCGGCGGCGCGCCCGTCATCACCTACACCGACTACACCACAGCCCTGACCGCCCGTCTGGCCAACCGCCTGCGCCACCCGCTAGACGGTGCCTTGTCCGCGCGGCGCATCGCACAGGAACAGCGCGCGATGGAGGGGCTTGCCGCCATCTGCGTCCGCAGCCGCTTCGTCGCCGACGCCATCACCGGCGATTACGGCATCGCACCGGACCGGATCGAGGTGGTCGGCGGCGGCTCGAACCTGCCGCTTCCGCCCGCAGCGGCCGACCGTAACCCGCCCGACCGCCCTGTCCGCTTTCTCTTCGTCGGCAAATCCTTCCTGCGCAAGGGCGGGGATATCGTCCTCGATGCCTTCCGCCGCCTGCGCGCGCGCCAGCCTTTCGCGGAACTGGTCATGGTCACCGCAGATGCACCGCCCGACCTGCCACAGGGCGTCACCGTCCATGCGGCACCCGACCCCGCGCTCTTCGCCAGCCTGTTCCGCAGCTCGGACGCCTTCGTCATCGCCTCGCGCTTCGAGACATGGGGCGATGTGCTGATCGAGGCCATGTCGCAGGGCCTGCCCTGCCTCTGCCCCGACCAGCCCCCGCTTGACGAAATCGTCGAAGAGGGCGTGACAGGCCGGCTGTTTCCGCCGGGCGACAGCGCGGCCCTCGCCCGCGCGATGGAGGATCTTTGCACCGATGCGCCCCTTCGCCGCCGCTTGGGCGATGCAGGCCTTGCCCGCGCCACCACGCGGTTCGACTGGGATATCGTCGCAGGCAAGATCGCCCGCACCGTCGCCCGCACGATATCGGCGCGCGACACCGCCTAGGCCCACGCCCCCCGCGCCCCGCGCGGCAAGCACGGCAGGCGCGGCACAGGCGCGGCGCTCCGTCAGGTCATGCCAAGCGCCTGCTTGTACATCTCGAGAACCGCTTCTTCCTCGGCAATCTCGTCTGGCTTGCGCTTGCGCAGCGCCACGACCTTGCGCAGCACCTTGGTGTCATAGCCGCGCCCCTTGGCTTCGGCCATCAGCTCTTTCTGCTGCTCGGCCACGTCCTTCTTCTCGCTTTCAAGCTGCTCGTAGCGTTCGATGAACTGGCGCAGCTCGTCGGCGGTGACGTTATAGGCGTCGTTGGGGTCGCTCATCATGGCCTCATGGCAAAAGGGGAAAACGCGCGCCCCCTCCCTACCCCGCCTGCCCCGTCGGGTTCAAGCGGCAGCGGCTGCCATCTTGCCTCGCAAGGGCACCCGCGCTAGGTGCGGGGGCGGAAAAGCAGGGGCGCATGGCATGGACTATCTGATCTGGAGCGGCGCGGTCCTGTCGCTCGTCGGGGTGGCGGGTTTGGGCTGGTGCATCGCGCTGGCCTTCAAGGCCCGCAAATCGGGCCTGCCGGACGACGAAATCCGCAAGCGCCTGCAAAAGGTGGTCGCCATCAACCTCGGCGCGCTGGCGCTGTCGTTCTTCGGGCTGATGCTGGTGATCGTCGGCGTGATCCTCAAGTAAACCCGCGCCCCTCGGCGATCAGCGCGTCGATCAGCGGCGCGGGGGTCCACAGGGCCGCATCGTCAGCGGCCCAGCCCCGCAGGTCGCGCCGCAGCACCATCAGCCCGCGACGGTTGGCCTGATGCATCGGCCCGCCGGTCCAGCGCGCCATCAGCCCTGCGGCAATGGCCACCGCATCGACATGCGCGGCACTCGGCGCGATCCCCTCTCCGACCAGACGCGCCCCCTCGTTCGCAAGGGCCGCAAGACAGCGCAGCGCAATCCCGTCCGCCACTCCGGCCCGCGCGGCACCCTCGCCCGCGATGCCCTGCGCCGCCAGCGATTGCGCCAGTGCGGCCCGCCCGACTCCCCGCCCTGCGTCCTGTGCGGCCGCCTGCGCCTCGACCCAAGCGACGGCCTCGGCCAAGGCGGTCGCCAGACGCAACACCACCGGCCCCCCCTGCCGCGTGACGACCGGCACCCAGCCCAAAGCCCGCGCAAGGCCCGCGCCGCGCGCCACATGGTCGGGGGCCGCGCCATTGGCGGCAATCTCGGCAAGGCTTTCGAACCGCGTCAGCACCGGCACATCCGCCAGCGCCACGCCATAGGCGAGACGCGGCCCCGCCACGGCGCCCGCCTCGGTCATCACGGTCAGATCGACGCCCGCCAACCCTGCGGCCCCGACCTGCGGCAATAGCCGCGCCCATTCCGCCTCGCGCGCCTCGGGCAGCATCCGGCCCGCCTGAACCTCGGCCTCCTGCCGCTCGGCCACATCGGCAAGCGCCTTGACCACCGCCTCGCGGCTTTCGGCGGCAAGCTGCACTTCCAGCCCCGCCCGCAGCGCCGCCACCGCAAGGCCCACCGCAGGTGCCGCAGCCCCCCAGATGCCCAGCCGCGCCACCGGCACAGCCGCGTCCGCCGCCACGGCAAAGGCCCGCCGCGCATGAAGCAAACCCTGCGTTTCCGCACTGGCGCACAGGTCCTCGAAGGTCACCCGCTCAAAGGCCAGACCCGGCCCGTGCGGCAGCATCAACGCCGCCTCGACGCAATCGACGATGCGCGCCTGTGCCGGCGTTCTGGCCGCCCCCCGCGCCGCCGCGACCGTGGCCAGATAGGCCCGCCCGTCCCGAATGCCCTTGCGCAAAGGCAGCGCCCCCGCCAGCCGGACGGCATCCTGCACTCCGTCGCCTTCGGCCAGCGCATCGACCAATCCGGTCGCAAACGCCGTCACGGCATCGACCTCGGCCCCGTCCTGCAACATGCGCAAAGCCTCGGCCGCACCGACCAGCCGCGGCAGGCGCTGCGTCGCGCCGGCCCCCGGCACCAGCCCCAGCCCCGCGTCGGAAAATCCGAAGGCCGCGCCCTGTCGCGCAACCCGTGCCCCGGCGGCAAGGGCCAGCTCCAGCGCAGCCCCGCGCACCTGACCCGACAAAACGGCAACAACGGCAGCGGTGCGGTTTTCGATGGCCTCGCACAGCGCCGCCACCTCGGCAACGGCCGCAGCCACGCCCAATTCCGCCTCGGGCAGCCCGGCCGAGGCGATCCGCAGCAGCACCGCCCCACCCGCCTGCGCCAACTCCGCAGCAAGGGCCGACCGCCGCGCAGCGGTAAGGTCTCCCGAAACCTCGATCACGGTCAGAACGCCCATCGCGCCCCGCCCTTCGTCCCGCGCCTGCCCATCGTCCACCCTATCCGCACACAAGGCGCATTAAGGACGGCAGCAACGGGCTTGGCAATGCCATAGGCCCGGCCTTGACCGAAACCTGCCGAAACCCGCGGCAGCGCAGCCCTGCAAGGGCACGTTGCAAGGGCACATTAAAGGGGCATGTTCTCGAACATGTCTTCCGCTTGCGCCTCGGCCCGCGCCTCGGCTTGCGCCCCGTCCTCGGCCCCGATGTCCCGCGCGGGGGCAAAGGCTCCGGGCAAAAGCAGCGACAGCGCCTCCATCTCGGCGCGCAGCACCGCCAGCGCCAGCCCGTTCAATCCGGTTTCGACCGGATGCTCCTGCCCTCTCATGCCGCGCACTCCTTGCAAAACGGCGTATAGGGCAGCACATCCAGCCGCGCCTCGCCGATCTCGGCCCCGCATTTCGCGCAAAAGCCATACTCGCCCGCATCGATCCGCGCCAAGGCCGCCTCGATCATGCGGATTTCGGCCTGACCGCCCTGCCCCAATTGCTCGAGCACCTCGTCGCCCTCGCGTTCGGTGGCGATTTCTTCCCAATCCTTCTCGCCGTGGCTGTCGAGTTCTTCCTCGATCCGCCCGAGTCGCCCCTGCAACTGGGACAGCCGGTCCCGAAGTTCGGCCTTGCGAATGCTGGTCGGTTTCATGCGCGCTCCTGTCGTCTGTTCCCGAAAACCCTAACGCCCCCGCCCGCGCCACGCCTTGACCTGCGTCAATCCGGTGGCGATCCGGTGGCGATCGGGCGTCCCGCCCCCGCCGCACGACGCAAGGCTTTGAAACATTCGCCTTTCGTTATATGTTACCTCCTGACCGAACCAAGGGACACACCCATGCCCGAACCGACCCTCGCCCCCGACGTAAAGGCCTTTTTCGACACGGCCACCAACACCATCACCTATGTCGTGGCCGACCCGAAGGGCAGCGCCTGCGCGGTGATCGACTCGGTGCTCGACTTCGATCAGGCCTCGGGCCGCACCGACACGCGCTCAGCCGACGCCGTGGCCGAATACGTCCGCGCCAAGGGGCTTACGGTGGAATGGCTGCTCGAAACCCATGTCCACGCCGACCACCTCTCGGCCGCGCCCTACCTACAGGAGCGGCTCGGCGGCAAGATCGGCATCGGCGACCGCATCACGGTGGTGCAGGAAACCTTCGGCAAGATCTTCAACGAAGGCACCCGCTTCCAGCGTGACGGCTCGCAGTTCGACCGGCTCTTCCGGCAGGGCGACAGCCTGATGATCGGCCAGCTTTCGGGCCATGTGCTGCACACGCCGGGCCATACCCCCGCCTGCCTGACCTATGTCATCGGCGATGCGGCCTTTGTGGGCGACACGCTCTTCATGCCCGACTTCGGCACCGCCCGCTGCGATTTCCCCGGCGGCTCCGCCTCGACCATGTTCGACTCGGTGCAACGCATCCTCTCCCTGCCGGACGAGACGCGCATCTTCGTCGGCCACGACTACAAGGCCCCCGGCCGCGAGGATTTCGCATGGGAATCCACCGTGGCCGAGCAAAAGGCCCGCAACGTCCACATCGGCGCGGGCAAAAGCCGCGAGGATTTCGTGGCCCTGCGCGAGGCCCGCGACAAGACGCTGGGAATGCCAAGGCTGATCCTGCCCTCGATCCAGGTGAACATGCGCGCAGGCCACATGCCCGAGCCCGAGGAAAACGGCACCTCCTACCTCAAACTCCCGATCAACGGCCTTTGACGCCTTGACCCTGACCGCCGCAGCGGCCATTGCGCTTGCGAAAGGAGCCTTCCCATGCAGATCGACTGGCTTTACGGCCTTATCGGCGGGCTGTGCATCGGCACGGCAGCGGCGCTTTACCTTCTGGTCAACGGGCGCATCATGGGGGCTTCGGGCATCCTCGGCGACGTGGTCGACGGCTCGGCGGGGCGCAGCCTTGCCGAAAAGGCCAGCTTCCTCGCCGCGCTGATCGCCACCCCCGCCGCCCTCGTATGGGTGTTTGGCGGCGGCCAGACCCACGCGACCGGAAACTGGGCGGTTCTGGTGGTCGCAGGCGCCCTTGTCGGGCTTGGCACCCGCATGGCGAATGGCTGCACCTCGGGCCACGGCGTCTGCGGCATCTCGCGCCTGTCGCTGCGCGGCATCGTCGCCACCGTGTTCTACATCCTTGCCGGCGGCCTTGTGATGGCACTGGCCCGCCACGGACTGGGGCTGATCTGATGCGCAACCTCGCCGCCGCCCTTTCGGGGGCCCTCTTCGGCACGGGCCTTCTGCTTTCGGGCATGACCGACACGACCAAGGTGCAAGGCTGGCTCGACGTCTTCGGTGACTGGGATCCCACGCTTGCCTTCGTCATGGGCGGGGCCATGCTGCCGATGGCCATCGCATGGCGCTTCGCCGCGCGGCGCGAGGTCTCGGCCCTCGGCACGCCCTTTCCGCCAAGGAACCGCTCGGGCGTCACTGCAAAGCTGGTGACAGGCTCGGTCCTCTTCGGCGCGGGCTGGGCGCTGGCGGGTCTCTGCCCCGGCCCCGCGCTCGCCTCTCTCGGCTTCGGCGGGGTGAACGGTGCCGTCTTCCTTATCGCGATGCTCGCCGCTATGGTTGCCGCACCCAAGGCCAGCCGCTGGCTCGACCGATTGACCGCGCCCAAAGGAAGCACGATGGACATCCGCGCCCTGACCCCGACCTATGCCGTCTCGCCCCAGATCGACCCCGAGGACCTGCCCGCCATCAAGGCCGCAGGCTACACCACGGTCATCGACAACCGCCCCGACGGCGAGATCCCGCCCCACCTGCATACCGAGGTGATGGAAGACGCCGCCAAGGCGCTTGGCCTGACCTTCGTCGCCAATCCCGTGATCGGTGGCGCGATGACCCCCGAGAACGTCGCCACCCAGCGCGCCGCGATCGAGGCCGCCTCCGGCCCCGTCTTCGCCTATTGCGCCTCGGGCAACCGCTCGTCGGTCGTCTGGGCCGTCGCCCATGCGGGCCTGCGTCCGGCCGATGAACTCATCGGCATTCCCGCCCGCTTCGGCTACCAGCTCGAACACCTCCGCCCCCTGCTGGAAGCAGCACCCAAGGGCTGATCCCGCAACGCAGGGCGGGGGATTGCCTTGGCACCCGCCCGCCCGCAGCCTGCACGGGAACAGGGGGGCCAGCCCCCCATGCTCGCCCGCCGGGCGAGCCCCCCCGGAGTATTTGGTCAAGGCTGAAGGGGGGGGGCGCCGTTTCGCCCTTAGCGTCCGTCGGGCCGCGCGCCGGTGTCGCCCCGCAGGCCGCGACAGGATCGGGGCGCCATGTCGGGGGGCCGGATTGGCCGCAAGGTGCCGCGCGGCGCGTCGCCCCCATCCGGCGACAACCACGCGCCACGGGCTGCCGATGCGCCCGCGCCCACGGGGGCCACAGCGCGCCCTAGCCTGCCAGCCGCAACGCCTCGTCCTCGGCCACTGCCAGCGCCAGCCGCACGGCCCGCATCCCGCGCATCTGGCCAAGCTTGCCCTCGGCCAACACCTGCCCGTCGATCCCGCGCAAGACCAGCCGCCCGACCGTGGCCTCGCCCAGCGGCAAGACCTCGCCCACCTGCAGGCCAAGCGCCCGCGACAAGGGCAGCGTCAGCCGCACCAGTTCCGCCTCCATCCGGCAGGCGACCCCCTCGACCTGCCGTGCAAAGGCCGCGCGGAACGCGCCCTCGTCAACCACGGGGGCCGCGACCGGACGCGCCCGCTGCCCCGCAGGCAGGGCCAGAAGGATCGTTCCCGTCACCGCCCCCTGCATCAGGCCCACTTCGGCCCGCAGCACCCGATAGGTCGTGTCCTCGAGCAGCAGCGCCAGGGGGCGCGGCTCTTCCAGAAAGCTGGCATAGCGCCAGCCCTCGGCCCAGGCGGCATCATCCTGCCCGGCCAAGGCATCAAACAGGCCGGCAAGTGCCGCGTCGACCATCGGGGCCAGCATGGCGGCATCGGTCCGCGTCGGGCGGCGCGGCGCCTGCGCATCGGCGACCACCCGCCCCGTGGTCAGCATCGCCACCATCGCGGCCAGCAGCGCGGGGTCTACCGCGACCAGCCCCAACCCCTCGGCCGCAGCGTCGAGGACGGCCAGAAGCGACCGTTCGGCGGGCATCTCGATCAACTCGCCCAGCGACACCCGCTCGTCCCGCAGGGCCGAGACGTCAAGCGCCAGCCCCAAATGGTCGCGCGCCGCCCGCGCCAGCGCCAGCCGCCACGCGCGCTCCGCCCCCGGACCGCCCGCCGCAACCCCGGCCCCGCCCATCTTGCGCCGTAGAATCTCCATGCGTCCCTCCTGCGCGGCCAGCCTGCCACAGCAAGGGTTCACGAAACCTTAAGCCGCCTGCTGCCCGATGCGCAGCGGCAGGGTCACCCGGAACGCCGCCCCGCCGCGACCGGGCAGATAGGTGACCTGCCCGCCAAGGTTCGCCATGACCTCGCGGCAGATGGCAAGGCCCAGCCCCGCCCCGCCCGCGCGGCTCTGGTCGGTCAGGCGGGCGAATTTCTCGAAGATGATGCCCTGGCTCTGCTTGGCGATCCCCGTGCCGTTGTCGATGAAATCGACATGCACCCGCCCCGACCGCTGCCGGACCGAGATCTTCAGCTCGGGCGTGCCCGCATCGCAATATTTCCGCGCGTTCGAGATGAGGTTGATGAAGACCTGCACCAGCCTGTCACCATCGGTGCGCAGGAACAGGCTTTCCGTCGGCAGATCGCGCAGCACCGTGAAATCCCGCTCGGGCCGCGTGTGCTGCGCCGAGGCCAGCGCCCGGTCGATCAGGGGCTGCAAATTCACCAGCCCGATATTCAGCTGCACCGACCCGTTTTCCAGCACGCTCAGATCGAGCAGGTCGTCAAGCAGCCGCGTCAGCCGGATCGCCTCGTCATGGATGATCCGCCCGTAATTCGCCACCAGCTCGGGCGGCAGATCGCCCTCGGTCAGAATTTCGGAAAAGGCGCGGATCGAGGTCATGGGCGTGCGCAGCTCGTGGCTGATCTGGCTGAGAAAGGCATCCTTCTGCACCGAAAGCTGTTTCAGCTTCTCGTTCGCCTCGCGCAGCGCGCCCGCGGTGCGGGTCAACTCCTCGCGCTGCGCTTCAAGCTGCGCGGAATATTCCATGATCTGCGCGGTCTCGTTGGCCACGGCCATCAGGTCCTCGACCGACACGGTCGCGCGGCCCACGATCTGGCTGATCATCGCATGCGCCGTGGCCGCCCCGACCGATCCGGCAAGCCGCCGCTCCAGACCGGCGACGAAATCGGGGGTGGCATCGGGCAGATAGCCGCCCTTGCCCTGCGCCCGCGCCTCGGCCTCGAACAGCGCCAAAGCCTGATCCTCGCCCAGAATGCGCTGCGCCATCACCAGCAGCGCCTCGGGTTCCGCCCGCCCCCGCGCCCAGCCCTGCGGGCCTGCGGCATCGGCATCGAAGACGTTGACAAAGGCCGCCCCCTGCATCCGCTCGACCGGACCGGGAAAGGTCAGCAGCGAGACGATGCAGAAGGCCGCCGTATTCAGCGCCGCCGACCAGAACAGCGAATGGACCAGCGGGTCCATTCCCGTCACCCCGAACAGCGCCTGCGGCCGCAACCAGCCCGCCCCCATCAGCCCCTGGTCAAAGACCGCCTGGCTCAGCACCGCATCCGGCCCGAAGAACGGCAGGAACAGCGTAAAGGCCCAGACGCAGAACCCCGTCAGCAATCCGGCCACAGCACCCGATTTCGTGGCCCCGCGCCAGAAGATGCCCCCCAGCAGCACCGGCAGCACCTGCGCCACGCCGGCGAATGCGATCAGCCCCATCGCGGCCAGCGCCACCGACCCGCCCGACATGCGATAGTAAAGATACCCCAGCGCAAGCACCCCGATGATCGACAGCCGCCGCGCCAGCAGCACGATCCGCCGCACATCGCCCGACATCGCCGATTGCGGCGCCAGCCGCAGCCACAGCGGCATGACGACATGGTTCGACACCATCGTCGCAAGCGCGATCGATTCCACGATCACCATCGAGGTGGCCGACGAGAACCCGCCCAGAAACGCCAGCATCGCCAGCCCCGCCTGCCCCTCGGCCAGGGGCAGGGTCAGGACGAACATGTCGGGGTTCGCGCCCGCCGGCATCCGCTCCAGCCCGATCACGGCGATGGGCACGATGAACAGGCTCATCAGCATCAGATAGGCCGGAAAGGCCCAGCTTGCCAAAGCCATGTGCCGCTCGTCGCCATCCTCGACCACCATCACCTGGAACATGCGCGGCAGGCAGATGACGGCCGCCCCCGAAACGGCGATCATGCCGAACCAGCGGTCGGGCTTGATCACCCAGTCCGGAATGCTCGCCGCCCCGATCTTGGCAAAGACCGCGCCCAGCCCGCCGCCGATGCCCCAGACGACAAAGGCCCCCACCGCCAGCAGGGCCACCAGCTTCACCACCGCCTCGACCGCGATGGCCAGCACCACGCCGTGATGCTGCTCCTTGGCATCAAGGTTGCGCGTGCCGAACAGAATGGTGAACAGCGCCAGCCCCCCCGCCACCCAGACCGCCGTGGCATCGCGGTTGGGCAGCGCCCAGCCCTCGGGCGTGCCGCTGGCAAAGACGGCAAAGGACAGCGTGACCGACTGCAATTGCAACGCGATATAGGGCGTCGCCGCCACCACCGCGATCAGCGTCACCACCACGCCCAGCAGGTTCGACTTGCCGAACCGGCTGGAAATCAGGTCCGCGATGCTCGTCACCCGCTGCTGCCGCCCGATCTTGACCAGCTTGCGCAACACCCACCACCAGCCCACGAAAACCAGCGTCGGCCCGAGGTAGATGGTCACGAACTCAAGCCCCGACCGCGCCGCATAGCCGACCGCGCCGTAAAACGTCCAGGCCGTGCAATAGATCGACAGCGACAGCGTATAGATCACCGGCGAGCGCAGCCAGCCGATCCGCCCCACCGCCGCCCGCCGCTCGGCCAGAAAGGCCACAAGGAACAGCATGACGACATAGCACAGGCAGAACAGGACCAAGAGGTTGAAGGGCATCAGCGGAAATCCTCGCCCCGCGCCTGCGGCAACAGATCGGCCTCGTCACCCTCGGGGGCGTCATGCGCCAGTCCGGGGGCAAGTGCGGCCGCCAGAGCCACCAGCGCCAGCCAGACCGAGAACAGGTAGATCCCGTCCCATGCCGTATCGGCCCCGCTGCTGCCGCTCGGGCTCCACAGGATGGGCAGCAAGACCAGAAACCCGCCCAGAATCGGCAAAAGCCGCGCCGCATCGCGCAGCCGCCGCCGCCGGTAGCTCTTGCGTTTGAGGAACAGGGGCGCGCGGCGCTTCGCCATCACGGCCGCCCCCCGCCCTGCCCCTGATCGTGTCCCTGATCGTGTCCCCGCTCACGTCCTTGCCCGACAAGGTCGCGCACCGCGGCCAGCATCTCGGCATTGGCAAAAGGCTTGGTCATGAACCGGCTCACCCCCGCGCGTTCGGCGGCCTCGCGGTCGCGGCCCTGCCCCTTGGCGGTCAGCATCAGCACAGGCACGGCGGCAAGCCCGGCATCGGCCCGGATCGCGGCCAGCAGGTCCAGCCCCGACACCCCCGGCAACATCAGATCGAGGATCACGATATCCGGCCGCCCCGCCGCAATGGCCGCCACCCCGCCCAGCCCGTCGGGCAGCGCCAGCACCTCGCAGCCGTCGCGCACCAGCAGGAAGCGGATCGCCTCGGCGATGTTCGGCTCGTCCTCGATCAGCACGACGCGCGCCATCTTTCCCCCCGACAGTTCCCTTGCGGCGGGTCTTCGCGCCCGCCTGTGGCCGAACGATGCCCCATCCCGACCCGTCCTGTCAAAAGCGCCGTTCAGCCAAGGCTCACGATCGACGGCTCGCGCCGCGCGGGGCAACCGCTTTTCGGGCAGATCCGGCAGGTCGACCCGACAACCAGCGGCCCCGCCGGCCCCGTGGGCGCCGCCCCCCCGTCAACGGGCAAGACCAGCATATGCGCCTCGCGCAGCTCCACCCCGCCGAACCCCTCGGGATGGCGCAGGCCCGCATGGGCCAGCACGCGGAACCGCCGCGACCGCCGCCCCGCCACCGCCACCTCGGCCAGCACCGCGCGTCCCGGATGGCCAAGGGCTGCATAAAGCGGCCAGAGCGGACAGGCCGCGCCGAAGCGCGGCAGGGGAAACCCCTCGGTCGGCCTGCGGAAAAGCAGCGTCCCCGACCCGTCGCAACTGACCAGCCCATAGGCCCGCCCCGGCATCAGCGCAAGCCTGCGGAACACCACCTCCACCCCGACGGCAAAGCGCGCGGCCAGCCGCAACGGGTCGGGCAGCCCCCCCTCCAGCGCCGCCGCCAGATCGGCCATCGGCAGCACCACCGCATCCGCCGCCGCCTGCGCAAGCCACCCCGCCGCCAGTTCCCGCGCCGCCCCCGAGGCCAGCCGCCCCACCTCGGCGCCAAGCGTCTCGCCCCGCCCGTCCTCGAGTTCGGGCAGCGCCCAGCCCCGCCCCGAAAGCCAGGCCTCCATCTCCTCGAGCGGCGCCGCGATCCCCGCCTCGGCCGCCGCCTCCGACCCGTCGAGATAGGCAACCAGCGCCTCGGCCCCCGCCGCCATCCGCTCGCTGTCCTCGTGCATGTTGCGGTGGAAGCGCGCGCGCCACTCGGGCTCGATCTCCTCGGTCTCGGCCAGAATCGCCGCCGTCGACCGCACCGAGGACAGCGCCGACAACACCTCGTGCAGCGATTCCGACAGGTGCGGGTCATGCGTCATGCGGTCGTTCAGCGCCTCGACCGCCCGCTCGAGGCTCGACATCCGCGCATGCAGCGCCACCACGACCCCCGCCCATCCCGGAAAACGTCCCGCGAATTCCTCGACACGGTCCACCTCGGCCAGCTCTGCCCCCCCCGCGCCCGCAACCGCCGCCGCCGCCGCGCGCAGATCGTCGGCCAGCCCCCCCTCGGCCCCTTCGGCCAATTGCGCCGCAGGCACCCCGAGTGCTGCCGCAAGGGCCGCCAGCACATCGCCCCGCACCCGCCGCCGGTTATGCTCGATCAGGTTGAGATAGCTCGCCGAAATCCCCGCCGCCTCGGCGATTTCCGCCTGCCGCACCCCCAGCGCCAGACGCCGCTCGCGCAACCGCGTTCCGGTCAGGGCCTGCATCGGCATGGTTCGGGCCTCCCTCGTGTCGCGCCCGAATTTACAATCGCCTGCAAATATTTACAATTGCCGCAAACCCGCCCCCGCTTCCCGTGACGACCCGCGCAAAGGGGGCCTCCCGCCCCCTCGCCGCAAGCGGCTCCCCCCCCGGGAGTATTTGGGCAAAGGTGAAAGCAGGAAAGACCGCTGCGGCTTTCATACTCGCGCAAATATCCTCGGGGGGTGAGCGCCTGAAAGGCGCGAGGGGGGCAGACAGCCCCCCTCCCCCGCGCGCCCGAAGCAAAAGGGGCGCGGCCTGCGCCACGCCCCCCCGGCAACATTCCGTCAGACAAGGCTCAGTTCAGCGCCGCATCGGTGATCGCATGGGTCCAGGCGCCTTCCGGCTCCTTGGTGATCACCGGGTCCGACCCGCCCGACATCAGCGCGGCGACGGTGCGCTTGTAATCGGCCTCGTCCAGCGCGCCGTTCGATCCGGCGGTCAGCTTGGCAATCTCGCCCATCATCCGCTTCTGGTGGGTTTCGGTCTGCGCGCCGGTCTCGTCATTCTCCAGAACGATCATCGCCGCCTCGTCCGAATTCGCCTCGGCATATTTCCAGCCCTTCATCGAGGCGCGGACGAACTTGACCATCTTCTCGGCAAAGGCCGGATCGGCCAGCTTGTCCTCCATCACATAAAGCCCGTCCTCCAGCGTGGCCACGCCCTCGTCCTCGTACTTGAAGGTGATCAGGTCCTCGGGCTTCACGCCCGCGTCGATCACCTGCCAGTATTCGTTATAGGTCATGGTCGAGATGCAGGCCGCCTGCTTCTGAAGCAGCGGATCGACGTTGAAGCCCTGCTTCAGCACCGTCACATCCGTCCCGTCGGTCTTGAGCCCCAGCTTGTTCATCCAGTTCAGGAAGGGATATTCGTTCCCCCCGAACCACACGCCCAGCGTCTTGCCCTTGAAATCGGCGGGCGAGGTCACACCGGATTCCTTGAGGCAGGTTAGCATCATCCCCGAGGATTTGAACGGCTGCGCGATGTTGACCAGCGCCAGCCCCTTCTCGCGTGCCGCAAGGGCCGAAGGCATCCAGTCCACGACCACATCGGCCCCGCCACCCGCGATCACCTGCGTCGGCGCCACATCCGGCCCGCCCGGAAGGATGGTGACATTCAGCCCCTCTTCCTCGTAGAAGCCCTTGGCCTGCGCCACATAATAGCCCGCGAACTGCGCCTGCGTGACCCATTTCAACTGCAGCGTCACATCCTCGGCCTGCGCGGCCCCCGCCCCCAGCGCGAACAGCGCCGCCGTCAGCAATCTTTTCATTTCAACCTCCATGTTGCGCGGTCCGGTTGGTCCGGAGCCGTCCTTCTCTTCAAACCCTTTGCGACGGATGCCAAAAGGTCACCCGCCGTTCGATCAGCGCGACCAGCCCATAAAAGGCCGATCCCGCCAATGCCGCAACGGCAATCTCGGCCCAGACCATGTCCAGACCCAGCCGCCCCACCTCGGCGGTGATGCGGAACCCCATGCCGACGATGGGGCTGCCGAAGAACTCGGCCACGATGGCACCGATCAGCGCCAGGGTGGTGGCGATCTTCAACCCGTTGAACACGAAGGGCATGGCCGCAGGCAGGCGCAGCTTCAGCAAGGACTGCCAGTAACTCGCCCCCCAAGTGGCCATCAGGTCGCGCTGCATCCGCTCGGATGCCGCAAGCCCCGCGACCGTGTTCACCAGCACCGGAAAGAACACCATCACCACGACCACCGCCGCCTTCGACTGCCAGTCGAAACCGAACCACATCACCAGAATGGGGGCGATCCCCACGATCGGCAAGGCGGCGACGAAATTTCCCACAGGCAGCAGGCCGCGCTGCAAAAAGGGCGAACGGTCGATGGCAATCGCCGTCAGGAAGGCGGCACCGCAGCCGATGGCATATCCCGAAAGCGCGCCCTTGACGAAGGTCTGGCGGAAATCTGCCCAAAGCGTCGGCAACTCGGCCCCGAAGCGCGCCGCGATGGCGCTCGGCGGCGGCAGGATCACACCGGGCACGCCCAGCCCGCGCACCATGCCCTCCCAGACGACCAGAATGGTCACACCGAAAAGCGCGGGCACCGCCAGACGCCCCGCGCGGCTTTGGACCATTGCCGAATGCGACAGCCGCACATTCGCGGCCCAGGCCCCGGCCCAGAAGGCCAGCGACAGGATCACCCAGATCATCGCGCCATCCCCATCCGCCGCAGCACGCGGCCCTCGATCACGCCCACCAGCGCCACCAGCGCCGCCGCCACCAGCGCCGCCGCGAACAGCGCCGCCCAGATCTGCACGGTCTGCCCGTAATAGCTTCCCGACAGCAGCCGCGCACCCAGGCCCGCCACCGCCCCCGTCGGCAATTCCCCGACAATGGCCCCCACCAGCGATGCCGCGATGCCGACCTTCAGGCTCGTGAACAGGTAGGGCATCGACGACGGCAGGCGCAGCTTGGCAAAGGTCTCGGATCCGGTGGCATTATAGGTCCGCAACAGGTCAAGCTGCATCGCATCGGGCGAGCGCAGCCCCTTCACCATCCCCACGACCACCGGAAAGAACGACAGGTAGGCCGAGATGATCGCCTTCGGCAGCAAGCCCTGCACCCCGATCGAGTTCAGCACCACGATGATCATCGGCGCGATGGCAAGGATCGGGATCGTCTGCGAGGCGATGGCCCAAGGCATCACCGACAGGTCCATCGCGCGGTTGTGGATGATCCCCACGGCCAGCAACACCCCCGCCCCCGTGCCGATGGCAAAGCCCAGCAGCGTGGCCGACAGCGTCACCCAGCCGTGATAGACCAGCGATTTCTTCGACGTCACCTTCATGCCGAAGGTCGATTTCACCAGCTCCGTCACCACCTGATGCGGCGCGGGCAGCACGGGCCGCTCCTGATTCAGCGTGGCGGGCACCAGCTGGGCAAAGCTCACCTCCACCCCGTCGCGCGCGGCCTGGTCGTAAACCCATGTCCGGTTCATCCAGACCGTCGCGGCATACCAGACCGCCACGATCACCCCGATCACCGTCAGGACGGGCAGCACACGGTTCATGACGCGCCTCCCTGCGGCCATGCGATCAGCGCCACCGACACGATGCCCAGCACCACCCCCGCCATCTGCAAGGGCGTCAGCTTCTCGCCGAACCACAAGACCCCGATCAGGGCCAGCAGCACCAGCTGCACCACGCTCGAAATCGCCACGGCCAGCGCCAGCCCGCCCTCGCGCATCACCCGCACCATGATCAGGTTGCCGACAAGGAACAGCCCCAGCGCCCCCGCCAGCGTCAGCATCACGCCCGAATGGGCATAGGTCCGCAGCACCGAATTGGCCGCCACGAAAGCCGCCATCGCCGCACCCAGCCAGATCAACGCGCCCCCGCTCATGCCGCGCCCCCGCTGCGCGAAGACGCGATCCCGACCGCCGCCCCGCGCGCCACGGCACGGGACGCGCGCCCTCGCCCCGCCGCGCGGAAAAACCCTGCCCTTTCACCCTTGCCCAAATACTCAATTCCACCCGCAGCCACGAACGCGCCCTCGTCGCGCAAGCGCCCCGTTCTCCCCGCGCGGGCAGGGTCGGCAAGGCAAAGCCGCACGACCGTCATGCGCATCCCCTCAGACCTCATCGCCGTGCCCCGCCCGCAAGCCTTCGCGCACCCGATGGGCGATCTCGATGAATTCGCGGCTGTCGCGGATGTCCAGAGGCCGCTCCTTTGGCAAAGGCGAGTCGATGATATCCGTGATCCGCCCCGGACGCGGGCTCATCACCACGATCTTGGTCGACAGATAGACCGCCTCGGGGATCGAATGGGTGACGAAGCCGATGGTCTTTTCCGTCCGCGCCCACAGCTTCAGCACCTCCTCGTTCAGACGGTCCCGCACGATCTCGTCCAACGCGCCGAAGGGTTCGTCCATCAGCAGGATATCGGCGTCAAAGGCCAAGGCCCGCGCGATGCTGGCCCGCTGCTGCATCCCCCCCGACAACTGCCACGGAAACTTCTTGCCGAACCCCCCAAGCTCGACCAGCTCAAGCACCCGCTCGATCCGCTCTTCCTGCTCGGCCCGCGAAAACCCCATGATTTCAAGCGGCAGCCGGATGTTGCCCGCAATCGTCCGCCACGGATAGAGGCCCGCCGCCTGGAACACATAGCCGTAGGCCCGCGCCTGCCGCGCCTGATCGGGCGTCATGCCGTTGACGGTCAGACTGCCCCCCGTCGGATGCTCGAGCGCCGCCACGCAGCGCAGGAAGGTCGTCTTGCCGCAACCCGACGGCCCGATGAAGGACACGAACTCGCCCTTGCCCACCGTCAGGTTCACATCCTTCAGCGCATGCACCGGCCCGTCGGCGGTCTGGAACACCAGATTGAGCCCCTTCGCCTCGATCACCGGCGCGTCCTTGTTGAGTGTATCCTTCATGCCCGTTCTATCCGAAGGTAAAGGTGAACGGCGCACCACCGATCGTGCCTGTGCCGGTCCCTCGCGTTCCCGTCGAGACGAACTTGAACGGACCCGAACTGCCATCGCTGCAGGTAAACACACCTTCCCCGTTCCGGCCGGTCACATAGACGAAATTGCCGGTGCAGGTGCGGCCCTTGTTCGAAACAAGGCTCAGATTGCCACCGCCATCCATGTAACCTGTCGCGGTTCCGCTGAAGCTTTCCGTGCCGGACTCCATCTGTCCCGCAACAGGCAAAGTCATCGAACATCCGGCGATGAAACAGACCGAGGTTATCGCCCCGACAAAACAACGCATTCCCAATCGTTCCATTCCCTCTCTCACACCCCCGTCGCCGGAATTCCCGTCCGCACCACCGGACGCGGCGCGGTCAGGTCCTTCCACTTGGCCAGCGCACGGTTCACGCTCGGCCGCGCCTCGCGCGGCACAAAGCGGCCATGCCCCTCGCGGCTCGTCACCTTGCCCTCGGTCACGGCCACCTGACCGCGGCTCAGCACATAGCGCGGCAGGCCCTTGACCTCCTGCCCCTCGAACACGTTGTAATCGATGGCCGATTGCTGGCGCGCCGCCGTGATCGTCTTGCCCAGCGCGGGGTCCAGCACCACAAGGTCCGCATCCGCCCCGACCAGAACCGCACCCTTCCTCGGATACATGTTCAGGATCTTGGCGATATTGGTCGAGGTGACGGCGACGAATTCCTCGGGCGTCAGCCGCCCCGTCGCCACCCCATGCGTCCAAAGCATCGACAACCGGTCCTCGAGGCCGCCGGTCCCGTTCGGAATCTTCGAGAAATTGCCCACCCCGAACCGCTTCTGCGCGGTGGTAAAGGCGCAATGGTCGGTCGCCACGCAAGACAGGCTTCCCGATTGCAGCCCCGCCCACAGACTGTCCTGATGCTGCTTGTTGCGGAAGGGGGGCGACATCACGCGCCGCGCGGCGTGGTCCCAGTCGGGGTGGAAATACTCGCTCTCGTCCAGCGTCAGATGCTGGATCAAAGGCTCGCCCCAGACGCGCTTTCCCGCCTGCCGCGCCCGGCGGATCGCCTCGTGCGCCTCCTCGCAGCTCGTATGCACCACGTAAAGCGGCACCCCGGCCATGTCGGCGATCATGATGGCGCGGTTCGTGGCCTCGCCCTCCACCGCAGGCGGGCGCGAATAGGCATGCGCCTCGGGCCCCGTATTCCCCTCGGCCAGCAGTTTCGCGGTCAGCTCCGCCACCACATCGCCATTCTCGGCATGGACCAGCGCCACCCCGCCAAGGTCGCCCACCCGGCGGAAGGAATGGAACATCTCGTCATCGTTCACCATCAAGGCGCCCTTGTAGGCCATGAAGTGCTTGAAACTGGTGATACCGGCCTTGACCGTATCCTCCATCTCGTCCCAGACCTTCTGCCCCCACCACGTCACCGCCATGTGGTAGCTATAGTCGCAATGCGCGCGGCCCGACTTGTTGTGCCACATCTGCGCGGCATCGATCAGCCCCTGCCCCTGTCCGGGCAGCACGAAGTCGACGACCATCGTCGTCCCCCCCGACAGCGCCGCCCGCGTGCCGCTCTCGAAATCATCGGCCGAATAGGTGCCCATGAACGGCATCTCGAGATGCGTATGCGGGTCGATCCCGCCGGGCATGACATAGCACCCCGTGGCATCCAGCACCTCGCCCCCCGCAAGGTTCGGCCCGATTTCGGTGATCACGCCATTCTCGACGCGCACATCCGCCTTGTAGCTCAGATCCGCCGTGACAACGGTGCCGTTCCTGATGATCGTCGAAGCCATCTCGTCTCTCCCTGCACGGGCACGCAGCCCTTAGTCCCTGTCTGAAACCGTCCCCGGTCGGTGCGGCGGGCAGCAAGCCCCCCGCGTCCCGCCTCAGGACACAACCTCTGCCACTTCCAGCACCGCATGCAGCAGCACATCCGTCCCCGCCGCCGCCCATTCGGGGCTGATCTCCTCGGCCTCGTTGTGGCTCAACCCGTCCACGCAGGGGCACATGATCATGACCGTCGGCGCCACGCGGTTGATCCAGCAGGCGTCATGACCCGCGCCGGACACGATATCCATATGGGAATATCCAAGCTTTTCAGCCGATTGCCGGACGATCCTCACCAAACCCGCGTCAAAGGTCACGGGGTCGAAATGCCCGACCTCCTCGATCCCGCAGCCAAGCCCCAACTCTGCCGCCACCGCATGGGCGGCGCGCATCACCTCGGCCTTCATGGCGTCGAGCTTGGCCTGCTCGGGGCTGCGGATATCGACGGTAAAGACCACCTTGCCCGGAATCACGTTGCGGCTGTTGGGGAAAACCTTGACCTGCCCCACCGCCCCCACGGCATTGGGCAGATGGCTCATCGCGATCTGATGCACCCGCTCGGTGATCCGCGCCATGCCCAACCCCGCGTTGACACGCATGTTCATCGGCGTGCTGCCCGTATGCGCGTCCTTCCCCGTCAGGGTGATTTCCAGCCACCACAGCCCCTGCCCGTGCGTGACGACACCGATGGTCTTGCCCTCGGCCTCGAGGATCGGCCCCTGCTCGATATGCAACTCAAGCATCGCATGCATCTTGCGCGCGCCGACCACCTCGTCGCCCACCCAGCCGATCCGCGCCAGCTCCTCGCCGAACAGCTTGCCGTCCATATCGCGGCGGCTCTTGGCATAGTCCTCGCTGTGGATGCCCGCAAAGACGCCGCTTGCCAGCATCGCGGGCGCGAAACGCGCGCCCTCCTCGTTGGTCCAGTTCGTCACGACCACGGGGTGCCTGGTCCTGATGCCCATGTCATTCATCGACCGCACCACCTCGAGCGCGCCCAGAACCCCCAGCACCCCGTCATATTTTCCGCCCGTGGGCTGGGTGTCGAGATGGCTTCCCATATAGACCGGCAGCGCCGCGGGGTCGGTGCCCGCCCGCGTGGCGAACATGTTGCCCATGCTGTCCACGCCCATCGTCATCCCCGCCGCCTCGCACCAGCGCCGGAACAGATGCCGCCCCTCGCCATCGGCATCGGTCAGCGTCTGGCGGTTGCAGCCCCCCGCCACGCCGGGGCCCACAAGCGCCATCTCCATCAGGCTGTCCCAAAGACGCGCCGAATTGATCCGCAGGTTTTCCCCCGGTGCCGACATGATGATGCTCTCCCTGTGGTGGGGCGTCTGACGCGCCCGCATGCCACGCCTTCAAAGCTGACGTTGAACGACTCGTTTCCTGACCGTATGGTCAAAGGCCAGCGCAGCACAACCTGACCACTTGGTCAACGAAAATGTCCGGATGCCCCGATGCCCCCGCCTGCCCAGATCACGCGCATCAAAGCCCCGCGCCGCACAGAAATCAGGCGCGAGAATGAACGGCTGATCCTGAACGCCGCCGAGCGCGTCTTTGCCGAGGCAGGCTTCGGCGGCGCAACGATGCAACTCATCGCCGATCTGGCGGGCCTGCCCAAAGCCAACCTGCATTACTATTTCCCCACCAAAGAGGCACTCTACCGCCGCGTGGTGCAGGACATCTTCGAAATCTGGCTCGACGCCGCATCCAGCTTCGACGGCGCCGAAGACCCCGCCACCGGCATCGGCGGCTATATCGACGCCAAGATGGAAATCTCGCGCCGCCACCCGCACGGCTCCAAGGTCTGGGCCTCCGAAGTGATGCAGGGCGCGCCCGTCATCCAGGACTATCTCGAAACCACGCTGAAAGACTGGACCGACGGCCGCATCCGCGCCATCCAGACATGGATCGACGCCGGCAAGATGGCCCCCATCGACCCGCGCCACCTGCTCTACATGCTTTGGGCCACCACCCAGCACTACGCCGATTTCGGCCACCAGATCGAAACGCTGAACCACGGCAAACCCCTCACCGACCAGCAATGGCGCGATGCCAAGGCCAGCGTCAAATCCATCATCCTGCGCGGCATCGGTGCCGCCTGAGCCAAGGAATCCCGATGACCCCGCAAGATTTCGAAACCGAAGCCGCCAGCCTGTCCCTGCCCGAGTTCTCCGAGGAAACCGCCCTGCGGCTGGGCCTGACCGTGGTGAACATGGCCAAGCTGGACAAACTGCCCATCGTGGTGAACATCCGCACGCAGGACCGCACGCTGTTTCATGCGGCCCTCCCCGGCTCGGCGCCGCTCAACGACAACTGGGCACGGCGCAAGTCGAACACCGCCTTCGCCTTCCGCAAAGCCTCGTTCCACGCGCAGGCCGTGATGAAGGCCAAGGACGAAGACCTGTCGAAACACGGGCTGAACAGCACCGACTACGCCCCGCAGGGCGGCGCGGTGCCGATCTGCGTCAAGGGCGCGGGCATGGTCGCCTGCCTCACCGTCTCGGGCCTGCCGCAGGCCGATGATCACGCGCTTGCCGTGCGCGCCATCCGCACGCTGCTGCCAGACTAGGGGCAACACGATTTTTCTGCGAAAAATCCGCGCCCTTCCGTCCGGCGCAGCCCCCGCCGACCACCCGAAAAGTCGAGTATTTGGGCAAGGATGAACGCAGCTTTCGCCCTTCATCCTTGCCGGAAATACTCCGGGGGGAATCGGCCAGCGGCCGATGGGGGGCTGGCCCCCCTCCTTCCGCCAGCCCGTTTGCAAGGCCCAGGCACTGCACCTGCCACCGCCCCCGAATGCAGCCCCCGAATCCTGGCCCCGAATCCCGGCCCCGAATCCCGGCCCCGAATTTTCGCAGAAAATTCGTCCCGCCGGAAAATTCCACGCAAAGCGTCCCGCCCCGACATTCCCTGTCGGTTCCGGATTTGCGCCCCCCGTCCACGGCCCTACCCTTCCCGCAGACCGAAGCCGGAGGCCTCCATGTCCAACACCTCGCAATCCCTTTTCGACCGCGGCATGAAGGTGCTGGTCGAAGGCGTCTCCTCCGCCTCGCGCGGCCCCGCCACCTTCGGCGGCGCCCCCCGCTACATGAGCCACGGTCAGGGCGCGCGCCTCTATGATGTCGACGGGCGCGCGTACATCGACTGGATGATGGCCTTCGGCGCGCTTCCCCTGGGCCACGCCCATCCCCGCATCGTCGAGACCGTCACGCGCGAGGTCGCCCGCGGCACCCATTTCGCCACCGCCCTCGAGGTCGAGGTCGAGGTGGCCGAAATGCTCGTCTCCCTGCTTCCCCATGTCGACAAGGTCCGCTTCGCCAACACCGGAACCGAGGCCGCCATGGCCGCCTTCCGCCTCTGCCGCGGCCATACCGGACGGCGCAAGATCATCAAGTTCGAAGGCCATTACCACGGCTGGTGGGACGCGGTCCTCGTCAACACCAACCCGCTGCCGCCCACCATGTTCGGCCATCCGAACGATCCGATCCGCATCCCCGACTCCTCGGGCATCCCCGAAGAGGCGTGGAAGGACACGATCGTCGTCCGCTGGAACGATTTCGACGCGATCGAAACCGCGATGCGCCTGCACGGCGCCGAGGCCGCCTGCGTGGTGACAGAAGGCGTCATGTCCAACATGGGCGTGATCCCGCCGAAACCGGGCTACCTCAAACATATCGAGGACCTCTGCCGCAAATACGGCGCGCTCTTCTACCTTGACGAAACCGTCACCGGCTTCCGCCTCGCCGCGGGCGGCTGCGCCGAGCTTTACGGCCTGACCCCCGATATCGTGACCTATGGCAAGGCGCTTGGCGGCGGCCTGCCGATGGCGATGATCGGCGGGCGGGCTGATGTGATGGCCGGCCTCGAATGGGGCAAGGTGCTGCATTTCGGCACCCATAACGCGGGCCGCCTTGCGCTGCATGTGACCAAGACCATGCTCGAGACCATGCTCGAAAACGATCAGGCCGGTTTCAAGCGTATCAAGACCCTCGGCCAGTCGATGGCGGCCGAGCTGACCCGCGTGGCGAAAACCTCGAACCGGCACGGCATGGTGGTGCAATCGGTCAATTCGATGTTCCAGATCTTCTTCACCGACCAGCCCGAAATCAACGATTTCCGCGATTTCTGCACCCATGTCGACCGCGTCAAGTTCCGCAACTTCGTCCTGCGGCTTTTCGACAAGGGCATCTACATGAACCCTTCGGCCACGCTGCATTCCCTTTCGGCCATCGTCCACACCGAGGACGACATCAAAGCCACCGCCAAGGCCGTGGCCGAAGTGCTGGACGAAATGCCGTAACCCGCGCATGCCCCCCGGCCGCAACGCCCCTTTCCCCCTGAACGGACGGCCCCGCAAATGACCACCATCGGCATCCTCGGCACCGGCCACCTTGCCGAATTCCTGATCCGCGGCGCGGCGGGCAAGGGGTTCGGCTTCCTCGTCGCCCCCTCGCGCCGTGCCAAAACGCTTGGCGCCCGCCCCGATGTCACCCTTGCCGCCTCGAACCAGCAGGTGGTGGACGGGGCCGATCTGGTCCTGGTCTGCCTGCCCGCCCGCGACGGGTTGGCAATCCTGCAAACCCTGCGCTTCCACGCGGGCCAATCCGTCCTCTCGGCGATGGCAGGCACCCGCCTTGCGCCGCTTGCCGCCGCGGTCGGCCCCGCCGCCGCGCATTGCACGATGATGCCGGGCCATGCCAATGCCTATGGCGCGGGGCCCTGCCTGCTCTACCCCGCAGATCCCGCATGGCACGCTTTCCTTGCCACCCTCGGCCCTGTCCACGGCTTCACCGACGAAACCGCCTTCGTCACGGCCACCGCCTTCGGCGCGCTCTCGGGTGCCAGCTTCTTCCTGATGGACAGCCTGACCCGTTGGTTCGCCGCCAACGGCATGGACGGGTCCGACGCCCGCCGCCTGATCGCCGAAACCCTGATCGGCAACGCGACCGTTCTGTTGAACGAAACCGCCAGCCTTGCCGAAATCACCCCCGGCATCGCCACACCCGGCGGCATCACCGAAGCCCTCGTCCGCGCGCTCGGGGCGAAAGGCGCACTCGACGCATGGCACCCCGCGCTCGACATCGTGCTGACCCGCGTGCGTGGCGAAAGCTGACATCGTTCTGGCCGCCCCTCTTCCATCGGGCCGCGAAAGACCTATCTGCCTTTGTGCAAACGAACCGCAACCGGCAAAGGAAACCCGATGTTCAAAGGCCTCACCACCGCCATGCTTATCATCACCGCCATGCTGACGGCCCTGCCCTTCGGCATGATGGCCCTGATCGAGTGACCTAGCCCGCCGCGCGGGCCTGCAAGGCAAGCAGCACTTCGACCGCGCGCGCGGCGCTCTCCTCGGGCACGAAGACATGGTCGTGGTGATGCGCCGCGACCATGTTGCAGGCGATGCCCTCGGCGGCCAGCGCCGTCGCCACCGCCGCCGTCAGCCCCACCCCGTCAAGGGCCGACTGTACCTGAAGCGTGATGCAGCGCATCGCCACCGCCTCGGGCGCATGCGCCGCCGGCACGATCAGCGACATCCCCTCCGCCTCGCGGAACATCGCCAGCGCCACGGCCAGCAACCCGGGCGCGCCCGTGACAAAGGCAAAGCGCCCCTCGACCAGCAGGGGCGACATGCCCGCCACCATCGCCCGCCCGTCGCGCACCACGCCAGCCATGCATGCCCCCCCGTCTGCGCCGCATTCCACCGTTTGCATCCTGCGGGTTTTTCCGCCAGATTCAAAGCCATCCGAAGCCCCGCACCGCAGGGCGACCCAAAGGCAAGTCATGACCGGCGCATCCGACAGCAAGCCCCGCACCCGCATCCAGCAGAAGAACTCCGAGACCATCCTCGAAGCGGCGCTCGACGTTTTCTCGACCTATGGTTTCCGCGGCGCGACGCTCGACCAGATCGCCGAAGTGGCAGGCCTGTCCAAACCCAACCTGCTTTATTACTTCCCCTCGAAAGAGGCGATGCATCAGGCCCTGCTCACCCGCCTTCTGGCCACATGGCTCGACCCGCTGCGCGACCTCGACCCCAAGGGCGACCCCCTGGACGAAATCCTCGGCTACGTGAAACGCAAGGTGGAACTCTCGCGCGACTTTCCCCGCGAAAGCCGCCTTTTCGCCAATGAAATCCTGCAAGGCGCGCCCCGCATGCGCGACGCCATCGAGGGCGAGTTGAAAACGCTGGTCGATGAAAAGGCCAAGGTCCTGCAAGGCTGGATGGATCAGGGCCGCATCGCCCGCCTGCCGCCCGTGCATCTGGTGTTCTCGATCTGGGCCCTCACCCAGCATTACGCCGATTTCGACGCCCAGACCCGTGCCGTCCTCGGCGCGGGCCACGACCCTTTCGCCGAAGCGGGCGACTACCTCGACACGCTCTTTCGCAAATTGCTGGCCCCCTGAGGCCGCAGGCAAAGCCCCCCGCTCCGCCTTCAGCCTTGCGCAAATACTCATCTGCAACGCCCGACACGGTCGCAACCGGTGCGGGTCAGGCGCAGACCGCAGGCAAGCCGCCCGGATCGGCCGCAAGCGCCGCGTCAGGCCGCCGCCTTTGCCGAAACCAGCCCCGCCGCAACCTCTGCCGCGATCTCGAAAGACCGCAGCCTTGCCGCGTGGTCATGGATCATGCCGGTCAGCATCACCTCGTCGGGGCGGAACTTGTCGACCAGTGCCGCCATCTGCCGCCGCACCGTAGTGGCACTGCCCACCGCCGAACAGGACATCGCCCCCCGCACTTCGGCCATCGCCGCCTCTCCCACCTCGGACAGGTCGGACGTCGGGCGCGGCAGCAGGCCCGGCCGCCCCGTGCGCAACCGCGCAAAGGCAAGGATCTGCGACGATCGCAGCAATTCCGCCTCGGCATCCGTCCCGGCGGCGCAGACCCCCATCCCCATCATCGCATGGGGCTTGTCCAGCCATTGCGACGGGCGAAAAGTCGCGCGATAGGTCTCCAAAGCCGCCCCCAGAAGGGCAGGCGCGAAATGCGAGGCAAAGGCATAGGGCAGCCCCAGATAGGCCGCAAGCTGCGCGCCATAGAGCGACGATCCCAGAATCCACACCGGAACCTGCGTCCCCGTCGCAGGCACCGCGCGGATGCGCGCCCCGGCGTCGTCGGGCGCGAAATAGCCCAGCAGCTCCAGCACATCCTGCGGAAACTCGTCACCCGCCTCCATATGCCGCCGCAAGGCCCGCGCGGTCGCCATATCCGTCCCCGGCGCCCGTCCAAGGCCAAGCTCGATCCGCCCGGGAAACAACGTGGCCAGCGTGCCGAACTGCTCTGCCACGACCAGCGGCGCATGGTTCGGCAACATGATGCCCCCCGCCCCCACCCGGATCGTCCTCGTCGCCGCCGCGACATGGCCGATCACGACAGCGGTCGCCGCCGAGGCGATGCCCGGCATGTTGTGATGCTCGGCCAGCCAGTAGCGGTGATAGCCCCAAGCCTCGGCATGGCGCGCCAGATCGGCGGTATTGGCCAAAGCCTGCGCAGGCGTCGCCCCTTCGGGCACGGGACATAGATCAAGGAGGGAATAATTCTGCATCCCGCAAAGCTAGGCGCGAAAGCCCGACGCCGCAAGCGGGCTGCGTTAACCCGCCCTTAACCTTGTGCCGTCATACCGTCCCCATGAACATGTCGCACCGCCCTTCGCCCCCTGCCCGCAACGAACCGTGGATCCGGACGCTCTTTTCGGCACAAGCCGTCGCGCGGGGCGGAATCGTCCGCCGCTCGGTCGCCAGCATCGAGCGCGAAATGGGCCGCGCGGCCTTTGAGGCCGAAGTGCGACGCCGCAAATTCCACCTGATCGAAATCGGCGGCCAATACATCGTCCTGTGCAACACCGGCGAAATGCGCCTCGTCTGCTAGGCGAAGCGCGAAAAATCTTCCTCCGAAGATTTTTCCGCCCGAAGATTTTTCGTCCGAAAAATCTTCGCCCCCGCGCAACGCCCGCAGAACCGGCGCCTCACTCCGCCGCCTGGGCCGAGGGGTTGTTGGGATGCGTGGTCCAGTTTGCGTAGTCGCCAACGCTGCGCCCCGTGCGCGGATCGAGGGCGCCTTTGGGCATCTCGACCATGGTGATGCAATTCTCCACGGGGCAGACGTTGACGCAAAGGTTGCAGGCCACGCATTCCTCGTCCTTCACCGTGAACACCCGCTCGGGGCTCATGGCGATGGCCTGATGGCTGGTATCCTCGCAGGCGGCATAGCAGCGCCCGCAGGAAATGCAGGCATCCTGGTCGATCTTCGCCTTGGTGACGTAGTTCAGGTTCAGGTCCTGCCATTCCACGAAATTCGGCACGGCCCGTCCGACCAGCGCATCCAGCGTCATCGCCTTCTCGTCAAGGTATTGCGACAGGCCCGAGATCATCTCCTCGACGATCTTGAACCCGTAGGTCATGGCGGCGGTGCAGACCTGCACATTGCCCGCCCCCATCGCCATGAACTCGGCCGCGTCGCGCCAGGTTGTGACGCCGCCGATCCCCGAAATCGGCAGGCCCCGCGTGTCCTTGTGGCGGGCGATCTCGCCCACCATGTTCAGCGCGATGGGTTTGACCGCCGGTCCGCAATAGCCGCCGTGGCTGCCCTGCCCGTCGATCATCGGAAAGGGCGAGAAATGGTCGAGGTCGACATTGGTCACCGATTTGATCGTGTTGATCAGCGACACCGCATCCGCCCCGCCGCGCTTGGCCGCCATGGCAGGCGGCAGGATCGAGGTGACGTTGGGCGTCAGCTTCACGATGCAGGGCATCTTCGAATAGTGCTTCACCCATGCGGTGACCATCTCGATATATTCCGGCACCTGCCCGACGGCCGACCCCATGCCGCGTTCGGCCATGCCATGCGGGCAGCCGAAGTTCAGCTCGACGCCGTCGGCGCCGGTATCCTCGATCCGGTGCAGGATGTCTTTCCAGGACTCCTCGTCGCAGGGCACCATAAGCGAGATGACCAGCGCATGTTTGGGATAATCCCGCTTCACGCGGCGGATTTCATCAAGGTTCACCTGAAGCGGGCGATCGGTGATCAGTTCGATGTTGTTCAGCCCCAGAAGCCGCCGGTCCGCCCCCCAGATGGCCCCGTAGCGCGGGCCCGAGACGTTGACGATCGGCGGCCCCTCGGACCCCAGCGTTTTCCACACCACCCCGCCCCAGCCCGCATCAAAGGCGCGTCGGACGTTGTATTCCTTGTCCGTCGGCGGGGCCGAGGCCAGCCAGAACGGGTTGGGCGAGGGGATGCCGATGAAATTCGCGGAAAGGTCAGCCATGAGAACCTCCATGTTGAAGAGCCGCCGCGGTCCGTGCCGCGCGGTCCTGAGTGTGTGTGACAGGGCGGCACGGCAGGGCGCGGGTCAGACCCCGAACAGCCCCCAAAGCCAGCCGATGATCTCGCCGCCGATCTCGCCCGATTTCGGCACGAACCAAGCCCAGACCAGACAACCGGGCAGGTTCACCAGCTGAAACCGCCAAAAGGGAATCCGCGTCATTCCGGCAAACAGGAAGACGATGGCCCGAAGCGGTCCGAAGAAATGCCCGATAAAGACCGCAGGCAGCCCCCAGCGCCGGAAGGCCTCGGTCGCGCGCGCCACAAGCAACGGGTCGCGGTTCATCGGCCAGCGTTTCAGCAAGGCCTCGCCATAGCGGGCCCCCAGCCACCAGCTCACCGACGAGCCGATCACCGCCCCCGTCGCCGCCCCCGCCCAGATCGGCAGGAAGTCGAGCGCGCCCGTCGAAATCAGCGCGCCCACCCCGACAAGGATCGCGGTCGACGGCACCAGAAGCGACAGAAAGGCCAGCGTCTCGGCGAAAGCGAAGACGAGGGTGACCAGAAACGACCAATCCTGATGCCGCTCGAGGAATTGCAAAACCGCGTCGACCGACATCATCCCCCGCACAGGTTGCCCGCTCCCTAGATGGGAACGCGGACCCCCCCTGTGAAGTGCCGCCGCACATCGCCTATCCTTTCGCGGCCAGCGCGGCGTGGATATCCTCCGCCGCATCGCGCCCCTGCGCCACCGCCGTGACGGTCAGGTCCTCGCCGCCCCCCGCGCAATCGCCGCCCGCCCAGACGCCCGCCACACTCGTACGCCCCGCGCCCGTGGTGGCAATCTTGCCGCCCTGCACCATCAGCCCCTCGGGCGCGCCCGCCAGCGTCTGGCCGATGGCCTTGAACACCTGGTCCGCCTTCAGCCGGAAGGTCTCGGCCCCGATCTTCAGCCCCTCGGCCCTATCCTCGGTATAGGCGAATTCCACCTCGGCCACGGCCCCGTCGCCATGCACCGCCACGGGGGCCGCGTTGTGGATGATCCGCACCCCCGCCGCCGCCGCATGCTCCTGCTCATAGCCCGATGCGGCCATCTTCTCCTGCCCGCGCCGGTAGACGATGGTCACGCTTTCGGCCCCGAGCAGCTTCGACTGCACCGCCGCATCCACCGCCGTCATGCCGCCGCCGATCACCACGACATTGCGCCCCACCGGCACGGCCCCCTTGTCGCGCGCCTGCCGCAGACCGGCGATGAACTCCACCGCATCCGCCACACCCGCCAGATCCTCGCCCTTGGCCCGCAAGGCATTCACCCCCGCCAGGCCGAAGCCGAGGAACACCGCGTCATACCCGCGCTGCAGATCGGCCAGCATGACATCCCGCCCGAGGATCATGCCGTTCTTCACGGTGATCCCGCCGATCTTCAGCAGCCACGCCACCTCGGCCTGCGCGAAATCGTCCACCGCCTTGTAGCTGGCGATCCCGTATTCGTTCAGCCCCCCGGGCTTGCCGCGCCCGTCATAGATGACGACTTCATGCCCCTTCATCGCAAGGCGATGCGCACAGGCCAGACCGGCCGGCCCCGCCCCCACCACGGCCACGCGCCTGCCGGTCGCGGCGGCCCGCGCAAAGGGATGCACGCCCTTGGCCATCAGCGTATCGGTGGCAAAGCGCTGCAACCGCCCGATCTCGACGGGCTTGCCCTCGGCCACCTCGCGCACGCAGACCTCCTCGCACAGCGTCTCGGTCGGACAGACCCGCGCGCACATGCCGCCAAGGATGTTCTGCGACAGAATCGTCCGCGCCGCCGCATCGGGCGTTCCGGTCGCGATCTGGCGGATGAACAGCGGAATATCGATTCCCGTGGGACAGGCCGTCATGCAGGGCGCATCGTGGCAGAAATAGCACCGGTCCGCCGCAACCCGCGCCTCGTGCCGGTCGAGCGGAGCGATATGGTCCCCGAAATTCTGCGCCAGAGTGGCTTCGGGCAAACGGTTCGGCACGATGCCGGGGGTCAGCGGACTGTTGGACAAGGCATTGCTCCCTGTTGCTTTTCTCGTTGGGAAAAGGCTGGCACAGGCTTTGTTTTTTATCAAATGGTAAAATAACCCGCGCCGCAGATTCCGCGCAAATTCTCGCGTAAACCTTCCCCAACACGGTTTGAATGATGAATTTCGCGGCAAACATCGGCGCTTTTCACCCTGAACGGGGTGGCGTATAAGCGCCGGAACGTTCCGCGCCCCCGCTTGGCCCGCGCGGCACGACCCGATTAGAACCAATGGCGAAAACGCCAACAGAGGACGGCATGAGCAAACAGAACTCCGACGCGGACGTCGCCTTCATTTCGGCACTGGCCGAACTTCTGAACAAGAACGACCTGACCGAGCTTTCGGTCAAACGCGAATACGGCGAAGACGACAGCCTCGAAGTGCGCGTTGTGAAACAGGCCAACATCGTGACGACGCAAGTCGCGGCCCCCGCTCCGGTGGCCTATGCCGCAGCGCCCGCAGCCGCAGCCCCTGCCGCCGCCGCCCCCGCCGCGATCGAAGATCCCGCCCAGCATCCGGGCGCCGTGACCTCGCCGATGGTCGGCACCTGCTACATGGCCGCCGAACCCGGTGCCACGCCCTTCATCACCGTCGGCGCCACCGTGACCGAAGGCCAGACCGTCCTCATCATCGAGGCGATGAAGACGATGAACCACATCCCCGCCCCCAAATCCGGCACCGTCAAGCGCATCCTCGTCGACGACGGCACCCCCGTCGAATACGGCGCGCCGCTCCTCATCATCGAATAAGGGGCGCGCGCCATGTTCGAAAAGATCCTGATCGCCAACCGCGGCGAGATCGCGCTGCGCGTGATCCGCGCGGCAAGGGAAATGGGGATCAAGTCGGTCGCCGTTCATTCCACCGCAGACGCCGATGCCATGCATGTCCGCATGGCCGATGAATCGGTCTGCATCGGTCCCGCCTCCTCGACCAACTCCTATCTCAACAAGGCCGCGATCATCTCGGCCTGCGAGATCACGGGCGCGCAAGCGGTGCATCCGGGCTACGGCTTCCTGTCCGAGAACGCCGCCTTCGCGCAGGCGCTCGAAGACCACGGCATCACCTTCATCGGCCCCTCGGCGGAACATATCCGCATCATGGGCGACAAGATCACCGCCAAGGAAACCGCCGCCGCCCTCGGCATCCCCGTGGTGCCTGGCTCCGCAGGCGGCGTCGCCGACTTCGAGACGGCAATCGGCACCGCGGCGGCCATCGGCTTTCCGGTCATCATCAAGGCCACCGCCGGCGGCGGCGGGCGCGGCATGAAGGTGGCCCGGAACGCCGAGGAACTCGAAGTCGCCTTCCGCACCGCCCGGTCCGAGGCGAAGGCCGCCTTCGGCAACGACGAAGTCTATATCGAGAAATACCTCCAGAAGCCCCGCCACATCGAGATCCAGGTTTTCGGTGACGGCAAGGGCCGCGCGGTCCACTTGGGCGAACGCGACTGCTCGCTCCAGCGCCGCCACCAGAAGGTGTTCGAGGAAGCCCCCGGCCCCGCGATCACCCCCAAGATGCGCTCGGAAATCGGCACGATCTGCGCCGAGGCCGTGGCCAAAATCAACTACATCGGCGCGGGCACGGTCGAATTCCTCTATGAAGACGGCAAGTTCTATTTCATCGAAATGAACACCCGCCTTCAGGTCGAACACCCCGTGACCGAAGCGATTTTCGGCGTCGACCTCGTGCGCGAACAGATCCGCGTCGCGGCAGGCCTGCCGATGTCCTTCGAACAGTCCGACCTCGAGATCAACGGCCACGCCATCGAGGTGCGGATCAACGCCGAGAAGCTGCCCAACTTCGCCCCCTGCCCCGGCAAGGTGCGCGTGTTCCACGCCCCAGGCGGGCTTGGCGTGCGGATGGATTCGGCGCTTTACGGCGGCTATTCGATCCCGCCCTATTACGACAGCCTGATCGGCAAGCTGATCGTGCATGGCCGCGACCGCCCCGAGGCGCTCGCCCGCCTGAAACGCGCGCTTGGCGAACTCATCATCGACGGCATCGACACCTCGGTCCCGCTTTTCCACATGCTGCTTGCCGAACCCGATATCCAGAACGGCGATTACAACATCCACTGGCTGGAAAAATGGCTCGCCGCGCAATTCGCGGAGTGACGGCAAAGGGGGGCTTCGGCCCCCCTTCTGCATCTCCCCCACCCGCCCCCTGACGCTCCACCCGACCCGAACGCTCCACCCGCCCCGAACGCTCCGCCCGCCACGAACGCTCCACCCCGCCCGCTTCCTCTTGCCCCAAATATCCCGGGGGGAGTCCGGCCCAAGGCCGGACGGGGGGCTGGCCCCCCCCTCAAACGGCGCGCCGAACACGGCACACCCCAAAACGCCCCGCCGGAAAAGCGCCCCCCTACAGCGCCTGCGACAGCATGTTGATCGTTAGCGCCAGCACCCCGAGGTTGAAGAAGAACGCCTGCAACCCGTGCAGCGTCGCCAGCCTGCGCATCGGACGGCTTTCGATCGCCACATCCGACACCTGCGAGGTCATCCCGATCACAAAGGCAAAGTAGCAGAAATCCGCGAAAAGCGGCACCTCTCCGCCGGGAAAGCGCAATCCCCCCGGCTTCTGCCGCGCGGGCGGCGCGTGGTAAAGATTGGCGTAATGGAAGGCATGCACCAGATTGGCGCAAAGCCATGCCAGAACCAGCGTGCCAAGGATGATCGCCGCAACCTCGCCGCCGATGGCGTTGCGGGCGCGGATCATCAGGGCCAGCGCCAGCAGCACAGACGCCAGCACCATCAGCGCGACCAGCGCCAGAAGCACCCGCCCCCCGTCATCGCGGGCCTCGCGCAGCCGGATGGCATCGGGATGGTCCACCAGCCACAGTTGCAGGCAGCTGCCCAGAAAGACCAGCGCCCCCGCATCGAAGCCCAGAACCACCGCCTCCTCCAGCGGCACGACCGCCCGCGCCGCCGCCCCCGCGACAAGCGCCACGACCAGAAACAGCAGGAACCTCGGATGTTTGATACCCATCTTGCTGCACCCCTCTTGCCTGTCTGCCAAAGGGGGCCGACTTCCCCGCCTTTGTAAAGCCCGCACCTCCGCGAAGCCCCCTCCCCGCCCCGGATATCGCGCGGGCAGCCCCCGCTTCTTGCCACACCCCCCCCGCTAGCCTCTGGACCTCGCCCCGCCTTTCCGCCATATGGAAGGCGATTGTTTTCAAAGAGGCGGATCATGGATTTCCTCAAGCGGCTCGTGACGTGGTGGAACGGCCAGACCCTCGGAACCCAGCTTTTCACCGCCCGTCGCGGCGTCAAGGTGGGCGAGGATGCGCAGGGCAACATCTACTACGAAACCCGCGATGCCAAACGCCGCTGGGTGATCTTCAACGGCGAGGTCGAGGCAAGCCGCGTCTCGCCCGACTGGCACGGCTGGCTGCACCACACTTGGGACGCCCCGCCCACCACCTCGCCCCTGCCGCACAAGGCATGGGAAAAGCCGCATCAGGAAAACCTGACCGGCACGACAGCCGCCTATGCCCCCACCGGCTCGATCCGCCGCAGCGAACCCGTCGCGCGCAAGGATTACGAGGCGTGGCAGCCGGAATGAGGGCGCTCTGATGGCCGGATCAAAGGCAGAGGTCGCCGCAGGCGCCGCCGTTCTCGCCGCAGCCATCGGCTTTCTGGTCTATGCAGGCCAGCTTACCGGCACGGGGCAATCCTCCAGCGGCCAGTATGACCTGCGCGCCTCCTTCCGCTCGGTCGAAGGCGTGACCGTCGGCACCGACGTCCGCCTTGCCGGCGTCAAGGTCGGCACCGTCACGGCCCTCGCCCTCAACCCGCAGACCTTCTTCGCCGATGCCACGCTTTCGGTGCAGGGCAGCGTCCAGCTTCCCGACGATTCCGCAGCCCTCATCTCGTCCGAGGGGCTTCTGGGCGGCAATTTCGTCGAACTCGTCCCCGGCGGCTCGCCCGAGAACTACGCCGCGGGCGCCGAGATCGAAGACACCCAAGGTGCCGTCTCGGTCATTTCGCTGATGATGAAATTCGCGGGCGGCGGCGACAAATCCGCCGATCCCGCAGCCGATCCTGCCGCCGATCCTGCCGCCGGGGGCGCGCCATGAAACGCCTCGTCGCGGCGCTGGTCCTGCTGCCGCAGCTCGCTGCGGCGCAGGACTTTGCCGATGCCGACGCGGGCGTCCTGCGCTGGCTCGACAAGCTGACAGGCGAAACCGCCGATATCGAACTCACCCTCGGACAAGAGGCCGAAAGCGGCCGCCTGACCATCCGGCTCGATTCCTGCCGCTACCCAGCCGACAACCCCGCCTCGGATGCCGAAGCCCATCTGACCATCCTCGAGAAAGATGTGGCAAAGCCGGTGTTCGACGGCTGGATGATCGCCTCCTCCCCCGCCCTCTCGGCGCTGGACCATCCGCGCTACGATGTCTGGGTGCTGCGCTGCGTCACGCCCGAATTGCCGCCCCCCGTAGACCCGGCCGCCGATCAGCCCGCCGAAGACCCCGCCACATCCGAAGGCGACGGCCAGTAACCCTCGGGCGCAAAGCGGGCACGCGCCTCAAGCGCCTCGGCCAGCCGCCGCCTGTATTCGGCCCGCGCGATCTCGACCCCGCCAAGGCTGGCCAGATGCGGCGTGATGAATTGCGTGTCAAACAGCGTGAACCCGCCCGCCCGCAGGCGATGCACCGCATAGGCCAGCGCCAGTTTCGACGCATCGGTCCGGCGCGAGAACATGCTTTCCCCGAAGAACGCCGCCCCCAGCGTCACGCCGTAAACCCCGCCGACCAGCGCCTCGCCCTCCCATACCTCGACCGAATGGGCAAATCCCGCCTCGAACAGCGCGGTGTATAGCTGAAAGATCTCGGCGTTGATCCATGTCTCCTCGCGCTCGGCGCAGCCCTGCACCACCCCCGCGAAATCCGTGTCCACCCGCACATCCCAGCCGCAGGTCAGGATCCGCCGCCGCAGACTGCGCGAGATATGGAACCCGTCCAGAGGCAACACCCCCCTCCGGCGCGGATCGATCCAGTGGATTTCCGGATCGTCCCGCCCCTCGGCCATCGGAAAGATGCCCGCCGCATAGCCGCGCAGCAACAACTCCGGCGTGATCTGGGGGTCTGACATGGCGGGGCCTTCCGCGCCGCGCAAGAAACCTGTGGCGCTGCCCGAACCTACCCCCTCCGCGCGGGCAGGTTCAAGACCCGTCCGCCGTCCACCGCGCGGGGCCGGATTTTTCGCAGAAAAATCGTTGCCCTCAAAGCAAAAGGGCGGACCCTTAGGCCCGCCCCCTTGCGCCCGTGGCAACCGGCCTTAGCCGGCCGTCGCGGGCTCTTTCTTCTTGGCTTCGGTGTAGACAAGGATCGGCTTCGCCTCGGCCGCGTTCACGGCCTCGTCGTTCACCACGACCTCTTCCACCCCGTCCATGCCCGGCAATTCGAACATCGTATCAAGCAGGATATCTTCCATGATCGACCGCAGGCCCCGTGCGCCCGTCTTGCGCTTGATGGCCCGCTTGGCAATGGCGATCAGCGCATCGGGGGTAAAGGTCAGCTTCACGCCCTCGATATCGAACAGCCGCTGGTATTGCTTGACCAGCGCGTTCTTCGGCTCGGTCAGAATGGTGACCAGCGCCTCCTCGTCCAGATCGGTCAGCGTCGCGATCACCGGCAGACGGCCGACGAATTCGGGAATAAGCCCGAACTTCAGCAGGTCTTCCGGCTCCAGCTCCTTGAACAGCTCGCCCACGCCGCGCGCGTCGGGGTCCTTCACATCGGCCCCGAAACCGATGCCCGACCCTTTGTTGCGCTGCGCGATGATCTTTTCCAGCCCCGCGAAAGCGCCGCCACAGATGAACAGGATGTTCGTCGTATCCACCTGCAGGAACTCTTGCTGCGGATGCTTGCGGCCCCCCTGCGGCGGCACGCTTGCAACGGTGCCTTCCATGATCTTCAGAAGCGCCTGCTGCACCCCCTCGCCCGACACGTCGCGGGTGATGCTGGGGTTGTCCGACTTGCGGGTGATCTTGTCGACCTCGTCGATGTAGACGATGCCGCGCTGCGCCCGTTCGACGTTGTATTCCGACGCCTGCAACAGCTTGAGGATGATGTTCTCCACATCCTCGCCCACGTAACCGGCTTCGGTCAGCGTGGTCGCATCGGCCATGGTGAACGGCACGTCAAGGATGCGCGCCAGCGTCTGCGCGAGCAGCGTCTTGCCGCAGCCCGTCGGGCCGATCAGCAGGATGTTCGACTTCGACAGCTCGATATCGGTTTTCGACGAATGGTTCAGGCGCTTGTAGTGGTTATGCACCGCAACCGAAAGCACGCGCTTGGCGTGGATCTGCCCGATCACATAGTCATCCAGAACCTTGCAGATTTCCCGCGGGGTCGGCACGCCGTCGGATGATTTCAGCCCCGTGGACTTCGTCTCCTCGCGGATGATGTCCATGCACAGCTCGACGCATTCGTCGCAGATGAACACCGTCGGGCCCGCGATCAGCTTCCTGACCTCATGCT
The DNA here is from genome assembly GCF_014243445.1 of Paragemmobacter straminiformis. Classification (GTDB taxonomy): domain Bacteria; phylum Pseudomonadota; class Alphaproteobacteria; order Rhodobacterales; family Rhodobacteraceae; genus Paragemmobacter; species Paragemmobacter straminiformis. The sequence goes on along the minus strand of NZ_JACLQD010000002.1, from coordinate 165,560 downwards.
GGCTCTTGCCGCAGAACGAACAGTAGAGGGTGTTCTTGCTGTCGCTGCCAGAGTTGTTCGCCATCGTTTTCCTCTGCGTCCGCAACCCCGAAGGGCCGCTTTCAGGATCGTTACACGGAAAGTCTAGGCCAAGCCCTTTCCCCCCACAATGCCAAATCGCCCCCCGCCGCGCCCGTCGGCGGGGGGCGGTTTCTTACTTCGACGTATCGTCCGCCTTGCCACGGCTTTCGACGATCTCGTCGATCAGGCCCCAGGCTTTTGCATCCTCGGCCGACATGAAATTGTCCCGCTCGAGCGCCGCTTCGACCGTCGCAAGGTCGTTGCCGGTGTGCTTGACGTAAATCTCGTTCAGGCGGCGCTTCAGCTTTTCCGTCTCGCGGGCGTGGATCATGATATCCGTCGCCTGCCCCTGATAGCCGCCGCTGGGCTGGTGGACCATGACGCGGCTGTTGGGCAGGCTGAAACGCATGCCCTTCTGCCCCGCGGTCAGCAAAAGCGACCCCATCGACGCCGCCTGCCCGATCACAAGGGTCGAGACCTTGGGCTTGATGTATTGCATCGTGTCATAGATCGACAGCCCCGACGTCACCACGCCCCCGGGCGAGTTGATGTACATGCTGATTTCCTTCGACGGGTTCTCCGCCTCGAGGAACAAGAGCTGCGCGCAGATCAGCGACGACATGCCGTCATGCACGGGGCCGGACATGAAGATGATCCGCTCCTTCAGCATCCGGCTGAAAATGTCATAGGCACGTTCCCCGCGGCTCGTCTGTTCGACGACCATCGGGACGAGGGTGTTCATGTAGTGATCAACAGGATCGCGCATCTCGCTCCGGGCCTCTTCTCTGGTATGACATCGCTCAGTCGAGTGAGTCTTAGTGGTGGTCGCGGGGGGCTGCAAGGGCACCCCCGCCTAATCATGGTTCGCGCCGCGCCCGCTTCAAGCTGCAAGACGACCGTGCCGCGCAAAGGTTAAGCGCAAGGTGGTTAAGAATTTCCCTAGAAAACGCACCGCGAAAAGGGGCGTCTGCGAAAAAGCGTGCATCTCTCGTGCATCCCGCCCCCTTAACGCGCACTTACCGCAGCGGCGTTTTTGCCAACCTTTACAACGGTATCTGCGGGTCCGTCGCGGCAGGCGCGGCACCCGCCCGGAACACCCGCGCCGCCATCCCCACCCGGGCAAGCGCCGTCACCAGACACAAGGTCCCGAAGATCGCGGCCAAGGGCACGAAGCCATCGGCAAACAGACAAAGCAGCGCGAAAAAGACGATGGTCTCGGTTCCTTCCAGCAATCCGGCGGTGAAATACAGCGACTTCTCCCCCCTGCCGTCGGTCTGCATTCCCCGCTTCTCGGCCAGCACCGCATAGCCCAGAAACGTGGCACCGTTGATGTAGAAACTGGCCAGCAAAAAGGCGGCGGCTGCCCCGTTCTGGTCCGGATCGCGCAGGCCAAAGGCCAGCGGAATGGCGGCGTAAAAGGCAAAATCGCAAACGATATCAAGGTATCCGCCGAAATCGGTCTTGCCCCTTGCCCGCGCCACGGCCCCATCCAACCCGTCAAGCAACCGGCTTGCCAGCACCAGCGTCAGGGCCGCCCACCACGGCCCTGCGGCCCAGATCACCCCCGCCCCCGCCAGCCCGAGGGCCAGCCCCGCCAGTGTCACCGCATCCGCCCCCACGCCCCGCTTGGACAAGGCCCGCCCCGCCGCGTTCAGTCCGGGGTCGATCACCCGCCGCATCACCCCGTCCAGCATCGCTTCACCTTTCCGTAGGGCTTGCCACTTCCTTGTTGCCACGTCGGCCCCTGCTTGCATATCCAAGCCCAAGCACAGACCCAAGGAAAGCGAAAACCATGCAAAGACGGGACTTCGGACGCCTTCTCGCAGGCCTTGCCCTCTCGCCGGCGCTGGCTGGAAAAACCTTTGCAGCCGAATGGGATAGCCTTCTTTCCGCCGCGCGCGGGCAAACCGTCTACTGGCACGCATGGGGGGGTGATCCCAAGATCAACGCCTTCATCGCATGGGTCGGCGAACAGGCGCAAAGCCGCTACGGCGTCACCCTCGAACAGGTCAAACTTGCCGCCACCACCGATGCCGTCTCCCGCGTTCAGGCCGAAAAAGCCGCCGGACAAACCAGCGGCGGCGCCGTCGACCTCATCTGGATCAACGGCGAGAACTTTGCCGCGATGAAATCCGCAGGGCTTCTTTTCGGCCCCTTCGCGCAGGGCCTGCCCAACTGGCCGCTCGTCGACACCAAGGGCAAACCCGCCACAGTGACCGACTTCACCCTGCCGACCGATGGCTTCGAATCTCCCTGGGCCATGGCACAACTGGTGTTCGAATACGACAGCGCGCAGGTAAAGGACGCCCCGCAAACCCTTGATGCCCTTGGCGAATGGATCACCGCCAATCCGGGCCGTTTCACCTATCCGCAGCCGCCCGACTATCTTGGCACCACCTTTCTTAAGCAGGTGCTCTACGGCACCATGCCCGATCCGGCCTTGCTGCAAATGCCGGTTGACGATGCCGCCTACCCCGCACAGACGGCCCCCCTCTGGGCCTTTCTCGACCGCATCCACCCCGCCCTCTGGCGGCAGGGCCGCGCCTTTCCGGCCAATGAACCCGCGCTGGGGCAGCTTCTCGCCGATGGCGAGACCTTCCTGTCCTTCGCCTTCAACCCCGGTCGCGCCAGCGCCGAGATCGCGGCAGGCAACCTTGCCGACACGATCCGCACCTTCACGCTTCAGGGCGGCACCATCGGCAATGCCTCATTCGTCGCCATCCCCTTCAACGCCGCCCATCCCGAGGGCGCGCAGGTCATCGCCAACCTGCTGCTCGACCCCGAGGTGCAGGCCCGCGCCCAAGACCCGGGCGTGCTAGGGTTCCAGACCGTTCTCGACCTGCAAGCCCTTGCTCCCGAGGACAAATCCCGTTTCGACGCGCTTGACCTTGGCATTGCCACCCTGCCGCCCGAAGCGCTTGGCCCGGCCCTTCTCGAACCCCATTCAAGCTGGATGACACGCCTGTCCGCGGATTGGGTCACCCGCTACGGGGTCGCCCCATGAGCCTTCGCGCCCTGCCGCGCCTGACACTCGCCCTCATGGCGGTGCCGGTGCTGGCGGGGCTTGCGGGCACGCTCATGCCCGCCTTTGCCGATGGCGCGACAGCTTTTCGCGACCTCGCCGCATGGCCCGGCCTTCCCCGCGCCTCGGCCCTGTCGCTGGGCACCGGTCTTGCCTCGACCGCTGTCGCACTTGGCCTCTGCCTGGCCATCCTCGCCGCGCTCTATGGCAGCCCTGCCTTCGACCGCATCCGCCGCCTGCTCGCCCCGCTGCTTGCGGTGCCCCATGCCGCCGCAGCACTTGGACTTGCCTTCCTGATCGCCCCGTCGGGCTGGATCGCCCGCGCCCTCTCGCCTTGGGCAACGGGCTGGACCTCTCCGCCCGACCTCTTGATCCTGAATGACCCGTGGGGCCTTTCCCTGACAGCGGGTCTTATCGCAAAAGAGCTGCCTTTTCTGCTGCTTATGGCGCTTTCCTCACTTGCCGCGACAGATCCCGAGCGCAGGCTTACCACTGCGGCAAGCCTCGGTTACGGCCGTGCCAGCGGCTTCCTGCTGACCATTCTGCCCGCGCTCTACCGCCAACTCCGCCTGCCGGTCTATGCCGTGCTGACCTATGCGATGACCGTCGTCGACATGGCGCTGATCCTTGGCCCGACCCTGCCGCCCACCCTGTCGCAACAGGTCGTCAACTGGCAAATGGCACCCAGCCTGACCAGCCAGAACCTTGCGGCGGCGGGGGCGGTCCTGCAATTGGCGCTTGTCCTCTTTGCCCTGACACTCTGGCGCATGGCCGAAATCGCCGCGCGCGCCCTGTTGATCCGTTGGGCAATGTCGGGCCACCGCGCCGCCGCTCTCGACCGGCCGGTGCGCCGGTTTGCCCTGTTTGCCGCAACACTTCTGGCCGGTGCGCTTTTCGCGGGCCTCGCGGCGCAGGCCCTCTGGTCCGTCGCCGCCGACTGGCGCTTTTCCGATGCCCTGCCCGCCAGCCTGTCATTGGCGGCATGGCGGACCGCCCTTCCCGACCTTGCCCCTGCCACGGCGCGCACCATCGCCATCGCCGTTGCCGCCACCCTCGCCGCCCTCGCCCTCGCCCTCGGCTGTCTCGAGGCCGAGGCGCGCCACGGCCTTCGCGCGACGCCCCGCGCCATGATGCTGCTTTACCTGCCGCTGCTGGTGCCGCAGGTCGTCTTTCTTCCCGGTCTGCAAACCCTTGCGCTGGCAGCGAAACTTGAAGGCAACTGGATCGCCGTCGCCGCAGCGCATGTGGTCTTTGTGCTGCCCTATGTCTTTCTCTCGCTGTCGCAACCCTTCCGCAACCTCGACCCGCGCCTTGCCATCGCCGCACGCGCCCTTGGCGCGACCGAAGCGCGGATCTTCTGGCAGATGCGCCTGCCCCTGTTGCTGGCTCCGGTGCTGACAGCCTTTGCCGTGGGCATGGCGGTGTCGGTCGGCCTTTACCTTCCGACGCTCCTTCTTGGCGGCGGGCGCGTCACCACGCTCACGACCGAGGCCGTCGCCCTGTCCTCGGGGGGCAACCGCCGCATCATCGGCAGTTTCGCCTTGTTGCAACTTCTGCTTCCGGCGCTCTGCTTCTGGATCGCACTTGCCTTGCCGCGCATCGTCTGGCGGCATCGGCGGAGAATGCTGGCATGACCTTGCGCCTTGAAAACCTGACCGTCACCCTTGCCGGCCGCCGCCTCGTGGCGCTCGACCTGACGATCGGCCCCGGCGAGATCGTGACGCTTATGGCGCCTTCGGGTGCCGGCAAGTCGAGTGCGCTTGGCGCGATCATCGGCACCTTGCCGCCCGATTTTGCCGTGACGGGCCGCGTTTTGCTGGGCGGGCGCGACGTGACCGCCCTGCCCACCCGGCTGCGGCGGATCGGGCTTTTGTTTCAGGATGATCTGCTGTTTCCCCATCTTTCCGTCGCAGGCAACCTCGGCTTTGCGCTGCCCGCCCGCATGACGGACCGAAGCGCCAGAATCGACTCTGCCCTCGGCTCGGCCGGTCTTGCCGGATTCGGGCCGCGCGATCCTGCGACCCTGTCGGGAGGCGAACGCGCCCGTGTCGCGCTGCTGCGCTGCCTGCTCGCCGAACCGCAGGCCCTTCTGCTTGACGAGCCTTTCTCGCGGCTCGACACCGCCCTGCGCGACCAGATGCGCAGCCTCGTCTTCGACCGCGCCCGCAACCTCGGCCTTCCCGTCCTGCTCGTCACCCATGATATCGAGGACGCCCGCGCCGCCGCAGGGCCGGTTCTCGACCCGTTTGGCACCGCCACATCATCGCTTAGCCCGTGAAAGGTCACCCATGCGCCGGATCGCCCTTGCCCTTGCCCTTGCCCTGTGTCTGCCGGTTCCGGCCCTTGCCGCCCCGTGCGAGACCCCTGCCAATGCCGCATCCCTCAGATCCGAGGTGGTCGCCCTTGCCAATAACCAGCGCAAAGCCAAGGGCTTGCCGCCCCTTTCCGCGCATCCGGCCCTGACCGGGGCCGCACAGGACCATACCTGTGACAATGCCGCAAACATGCGGATGAGCCACGAAGGCTCGGACGGCTCGACCCTTCCCGCGCGCATGAAACGTGCCGGATACGGCTTTCGCGAAATCGCCGAGAACGTGGCGGCCGGATACTTCGACGCGCCTTCGGTCATGTCGGGCTGGATGAATTCCAAAGGCCACCGCCGCAACATCCTTGGCCGCAGCCTGCAAGATGTCGGCATCGGCGTGGCACGGGGTGCGGACGGCCAGCTTTACTGGACGATGGACCTCGGCCGCGACTAGCGTGCCAGCATCAGCTCGGCCCGCAAGCCGCCCAGAGTTTCGCTGCGACCCAGCCGCAGGCTTCCGCCGTGGCTGCGCGCGATATCCGAGGCGATGGACAGGCCAAGCCCCACCCCGCCCCCGCGGTTCGGGTCGCGCGCATCGTCCAGCCGCGCAAACGGGGACAGCGCCTCGTCGATCCGCGTCTCGGGGATACCGGGGCCATCATCCTCGACGACGTAGCGCAACGCCCGTTCATTGGCCAAAACCGTAATCACCGCCCGCGATCCGTAGCGCAGCGCGTTGCCGACAAGGTTCTCCAGCGCCCGCGTCACCGCCTGCGGTCGCAGACGCACCCTGATGTCGCCCGCCCCGCCATTGACCGCGACCTGCTGGCCCGAGCGTCCCGCATTCTCGGCCACCTTGCGGGCGATCGCCATCGGGTCGACCTCGGCGCTCTCCTCGGTGGCGTCGCCACGGGCAAAGGACAGGAACTCGCCCACCAGCCGTTCCATATCGGCCACATCGCCCAGCAAGGCCTGCGTCTCGTCATCCTCGGGCAACATCGACAGCCCTAGCCGCAGGCGCGTCAGCGGTGTGCGCAGATCATGGCTGACACCGGACAGCATCAGCGTGCGCTGTTCGATCTGCCGCTCGATCCGCGACCGCATGTCAAGAAAGGCGTTCCCCGCCGCCCGCACCTCGGTCGCGCCGCGGGGACGATAGGGAATGATCTGCCCCTTTCCGAAGGCCTCGGCCGCCTCGGCCAAAAGCTTGATGGGGCGCAACTGGTTGGACAGGAACATGAAGGCGATGATCGTCAGCAGCACAGAGGCCACGATCATCAGCACCAGCAGCTGGTGCGGATTGCTTGCCGAAAAACGCCCGCGGTCGAGCTGCAACCCGATTTGCCCCCAGCGCGACGGAAGTTGCAGGTTCACATCGCCATCGGTGATCAGGTCGACAGGACCGAGTTCGGGAAACCCGCCGCGCAGCGTGTCGATCACGACCCGTCCCGACAGGTCGTAGAACTCGCGCCGGTCGGCGGGCGGCAAGGGGTCGGGCGCGGGCAGAACGGCCTTGATCTGCAAGGTTCGGGCCAGTTCGGCCAGCCGCACCCGTGCCGCGTCGGGGGTCGAAGCGGCGTTGACCTCACCCTCGATCAACACCAGCTCGGCGATCACACCGCCGGTCAGCTGCCGCGTCACCTTTTCGAAATGGCGCTGTATGAAGGTTACGGATACCACCAACTGTATCGTGACGATGGGCACGATCAGAATCAGGGCGGCCCTGCCGTAAAGGCTGCGCGGCATGATGGATTTGAATGACATCACCTGACACAGTAACGCCCGATGCCCCATATGAAAAGACCAAGCCCCATGACCGAGATCCGCACCCTGCGCGCACCGAACCCCTCTGCGCTGACAGGCACCGGCACGAACACATATCTGCTCGGTCGGGGCGATGTCGCCGTGATCGATCCCGGCCCCGCCAGCGAGGCGCATCTTGCGGCGATCCTCGACTCGCTCGCAGCGGGCGAGCGCATCACCCATATTCTCGTCACCCATCCGCATCTTGACCATTCGGCGCTGGCGCCGCGCCTCTCGGCAGCCACGGGCGCGCCCGTCCTTGCCTTTGGCGGTGCGACGGCGGGGCGCAGCCCGCTCATGTCCAGCCTCGCCGCGGCCGGCATGGCCGGTGGGGGCGAAGGGCTCGACCATTCCTTCGCGCCCGACCGGCATCTGGCCGACGGCGAAACCGTCGCGGGCGCATCATGGAGCGTCACGGCGCTGCACACCCCCGGACACCTCGGGGCGCATCTGTGCTTTGCGGCAGAGGATGTCCTCTTCAGCGGCGATCATGTCATGGGATGGTCCACAAGCATCGTCTCGCCCCCCGATGGTGACATGACCGACTACATGAATTCCCTGCGCCGCCTTGCCAGCCAAGCCTGGCTGCGCCTGTTGCCCGGCCATGGCGAGCCGGTGGAAACCCCCGCAGAGCGCTTGCGCGCGCTGATCGACCACCGCCTGCAACGCGAAGCGCAGATCCTAGACGCCCTGACGCTGGGACCCGCCGACGCGACCACCCTCACGCAGCGCGTCTACACCGACATCGCCCCCGCGCTCCTTCCCGCCGCCCGCCGCAACGTCCTTGCCCATCTCATTGATTTGACGTCGAAAGGATCGGTCTCGACGCCGGACCTCCTTCGTCACGACACCGCATTCCACCTTTCCTGACGCCCCCGCTCTTTTCTGCGCTTTCCCCCTTTACGCCCCGCAAACCCGTTGCTATAGACCCCCCGTGTTCCGGCGTAGCTCAGCGGTAGAGCAGTTGACTGTTAATCAATTGGTCGTAGGTTCGATCCCTACCGCCGGAGCCAAATGAGCCCTTAAAGCTCTGATTTCAAAGGAAAAAGCCCCGCAAATCGCGGGGCTTTTCTTCTTTCCGCACCCGGCAGGGGCACACTCCAGGGCACATTCGGGGCACTTGCAGGGCACAGCCCGGGCACCGCGCTCCGACGGAGGAGCGACCATGAAGCCGGAGCAGACCATCCCCCATCTCGAACTCAGGCCCTCGGGCTACTTCTGGCGACGGAGGGCGCCGAGAAAATTAGGGATTCAAACCTCCATCTTTCATTTGTCTCTGCGAACCGGAGACCCGATGATAGCCATCCCTCTCGCTCTCCGGCTTACGGAGCTGTCGAGCCAACTGTTCGAAGCTGCCGGGTCCGTCGAGATGAACACGTCCGAAATTCACGCCCTGATCACCGAGACCCTCGCACGCGAAGTGCGCGAGGCTGATCGGCTGCGTGCCCTGGCGCCGGCACGGACGCGCAACGAAGCCCTTATCGAACAGGCGAAGCTCGACGCCCTGGTCGCCTCACTCAAAGAGGCCATCCTGCTTCGTGATTACAGCCTCGTTCACGACATCATGAGGGCTGCTGCCCGGAACCTCGGCCTCACGCCGGATGAGGACAGCAGTGAATGGCGAAGTGCAGCCCACCAGACTGTACGCGGTCTGCTCGATGCAACAAAAGAGCGCATAGCCCGCGACGGCGGCGAGTTCGACGAGCCGTCGGTCTTTTTCCGCTCCGCCCGACAGCAAGTCCGGAGCGAGAGTGAAGTTGTGTTTCTCGCTTCACGCCCGCCTGTCGCGCCGCCGGTTTTTGCCAGTCAATCCGCTTGCTTCACCGCAAGCGGGGCAACGTCAAACGTGCAGTCCGCACCTGTTGCAGGATGTTTCGCATCAGCCGTCCCGGTTGCCGCCGCACCCATAGTCACCGAAATCGCCAATCTTTCCGCGGCTCCGGCATCCAGCCCCGAGGTTGCAGATTCAGACCACGAAACGACAAGCCCACCGATGGAAGTACAACCGGCTACGACAGCGCAATCTTCTGAATGCGAGGTCACCCAGGAGTCGGATGAAGGTGCATCACAGGATGTTGGCTCCGGGACGCTCGATCCTTGGTCCTATACCTCCGCATTCACTAATGATCCGACCATCAATAATCGTGCGGCCGCCGCGCCAACGTCCATCGCTCGAACCTCCGAGACAATGGCGTTTGGGCAGAGCACCAGCGTAGTGCCGGCAAATGGTGAGGCATTTCAGGCAGGCGTCGCCAGGGCAGGCCATATCCCCTATCGAACCAGGACCCCTCTCCTGAGCGAGATGTCGGAACGCTATCTTGCGCACCTTAAAGCCGGTTACCCTTTCAACCGACCGGCCAAAGGGCAGGTCAGCACTGGAGAGAAGACCGACAAGCAGCTGGAAAACGCCGGTGCGACGATGCGCATCTTCCGTGCCGTGATGGAAGATACCGAGGTCGGAAAGATTACACCCGACATGTGCGCAAGCTTCTTCGAGAAACTCTGCAAGCTCCCGAACACCTTCTGCCGGTCGGGGACCAAGATGGAAGAGCTGGATTCGGGCCAACGCAGCATCGACGACATCATCGCAGAGGCCGACACGGAAGAAGCCGAACTGAAATCTCTTGTCGAGGCCCATTGGAAGGCAGAGAAACTTTCGGAAGGCAACATCCGCGATGCCGTTTTCGACGTCAGCATCGAGCGCCTGAGTGCCAACACGATCTATCGCAAGATGCAGGAGTTGCAGCGCTTCTTTACGTTTGTCTACGCCGAGGACCACATCGCAAAGAATCCGATGAGCAATGTCATCTGGACCTCGGCCCAGCTGGAAACCAAACAGAAGGCAGAAGGCGACCGCTCTCGCAAGGTGTGGGCGGATGATCTCATCAAGCTTCTGCGCACCCCGCTCTTCTCGAGTAGCCTCGACGACGTTGGTAACCCGATGTTCTGGTCGGTCATGATTGCCCTCTTCACGGGAATGCGCCTCGAAGAGACGCTTCAACTGCGCGTCGGCGACTTCAAGACCGAGCGCGGGATCTGGCTGGTCGATGTCACGGACGATTTCGGCCGTAGCCTGAAAAACAAGGCTGCACGCCGCAGGATTCCGCTTCATTCGTCACTGATCGAGCTCGGACTGCTGAAATTGGTCGACCTGCGTCGAACACAAGGTGAAGTCTGCCTCTTCCCGCATCTCGCGAAAGGCTCGCGCGACACCTTGGGAGCAGCGATCTCGAAGGAGTTCACGGAATATCGCCGCAAGCACGATGTGTACGTCAAACGGAAGGATTTCCACAGCTTCCGCAAATCGGTGAACCAACGCCTGATCGAACTGAATCTATCGCGGGAAATCCGCTACGCCCTTCTTGGTCACACGAACAACGACGTCAACGTGAAGCACTACTCGGACGGCTTCCCGATCGAGCAGCTGAAGGAAGGCATCGAGCAGATCGATTTCGACATCTCGATGGTGTTGAAGCCGTTTGGAACTCCGGAAGCCGGAAAAGTGGCCCAACTCTTCGCGCTGACCAGAGCGATGTAATCGGTAGCTTATGGAGCAGCGCCCGGGACCATCGAGCCGACGAACTGCTTGATGGCCCTGGACTGCCGTGAAACCACTGTCGGCATAGGTTTCGGTGGCGTTGAACCCACTACGGCAAAGTAGCCCAACCGCACTCAGCAACCCCTCAGCTTTGTGGCGGCCGCCTGTCCTATTCATTTGACCTCACGTTAGGCCGACGCCGAAGTTGCAAAGAAATCTGCTTCTAAGACCGGCATGGGCGGAGAGCCGCCTGACAGCGGTGCAGCATACTATGGATCTTAGGACGTAGAAGCGGACGTCCGTCGCCGGCGCAACACGGCCGGCGCCCGGTCTGTTACGGGCGGAAAGCCGAGAAATGCGGATGCAGCGGAATAGTTAAGGTATCCACTTGGAGCAGGCATTCGATCACCGCGCCACGAGCGCCAGCGGCGACGCGCTAAGGCTCATTATTGAATTGGTCTTTTGCAACAAACTCAGCCTACATTCTGTGCTGGCCTGTGATCTCTTGCCAATATACGGTTATATTACAACGCTCGAGGTTACAGTGCGCGAAGTCGGACGACGAATGGACACGGTCAGAGTATCACGAGCCGGGCACACCTTTCACGAACGGTGGGCGGCACGGCGCGCCCTCCAGCTTGTGTTTCCAAAGGACGATCTCTTTGCGATCGTCGTCGAAGGACTTTCTCCGCACGAAAGCCTCAAACTTGGCAAAGAGGCAGAAGATATCGCTGATCTCGTTCTCTACTATGGGAGCGGCGACACTTTCGCGACCTGCACGGCTCAGCAAATCTTGCAGTTCAAATACAAAGAGGCCGCCGAGCCCGTCACATCATCTTATCTCAAAAAAACGATCAAGAAGTTCGCCGCAACACTACGGGAATTTCGGGTGAGCGTGACGCAGGAGGAGATCGCGCAGAAACTCTCGTTTGGGTTCGTGACAAACGCTGAGTTCTCAGATGAACTTTGGGGCGCCATTTCTTGTGCAAAGTCGGGAGGTGCGCCTACAACGAGTAGCGCTCAGACACAACTTCAGTACCTTAAAACCTGGTGTCAGGAAGAAAAAATTGAGGCGGGGGACATATTTCCGCTGATCGAGTTCCGGGCCTCGACAAGCGATCTGCCTTCACAGAATCGATTCTTGCGAAGAACGGTCAGTGACTGGTCAGCTAATTCCGCCGGTCAGGCGGCGAAAAGGCTGTTCGCTCTTGTGGAGCTTGTCCGGGAGAAGGCGCAGATTGAGGGACAGGGCAATAACTCTATCAGGCGGGAGGACGTCCTCAATGCGCTTGAGTGTGATGAGGATCATCTTTTTCCGGCGGATACGCGGTTCGTTGATGTTGGTGACGTCGTTGAGCGGAGCGCCCAGCTAGATGTAAGAGACAGGGTCTTGACCTGCAATCTACCGGTGTTCCTCCATGCCGACGGCGGTGTTGGGAAAACTGTCTTCATCCAGAGCCTTGCGGCAAATCTGACGGATACGCTAGAGGTCGTCGTTTTCGATTGTTTCGGAGGCGGTTCGTATCGCTCCGAAGCTCAGGCCCGACACCTGCCTCGGATTGGATTGCTCCAAATCATCAATGAACTGGCGGCTCGCGGGCTATGCGATCCACTTCTTCCAAGCGACAGCGATCACTATGGATTGGTCGAAGTCGCCCGAAAGCGCCTCAAACAAGCGAGTGAGACCGTCAAGAAACAGTCCGCCATGCAAGGCGTACTGGTTATCTTGGACGCTGCAGACAATGCGCAGCTTGAAGCTGATGCACGCAATGAACCTGCCTTTCCGAGGCTTCTGCTTGCATCGCTCAGCGCAGAGCCTATCGAGGGCGTGAAGCTGTTGCTCACCGCACGTCCTCATAGGATGGATCGCGTCATCGGTAATAGCCAAACTAAGCGTCTTAAGCTCGAACCCTTCACTGAAATGGAAGCGCGGCGCTTTCTTGAGACAAGGCGCGAGAACATCACGGATGTAGAGTTCTCAACGGCTCTCGCGCGTTCCCGTGGAAATGCCCGTGTCCTCGAATACCTGGAAAAAAGCTGGGACACAAATGTTTCCGGTAACGCGCCCCAGACCGAAATATCTGTGGAGGAATTGATCGAACAAAAGTGTCGCAAGATAATTGGTGACTTGCACTCGGCAGGCTGGAGCGAAAATGACGTTCGAGAATTTTTCGCAGCTCTGTCACTTCTTCCGCCGCCTATCCCATTGACTGAACTTGCAGAGGCGTTGGGCTGGTCAGAATCCCAGGTCAATAGCGCCGCATCCGATCTCGCGCCCATGCTTGAGCTAGTCAAACACGGGGCAATAATCCGAGACGAGCCGACTGAGACCTATATCAAGGAACAGTACGCAAGCGAGGCCACAGCCCAACAGTCCATCGCCCAACGGCTTCAAGCGCGCCAGAAGGACTCGGTCTACGCTGCAGAGGCGCTGCCGCATTTCCTTGTGGTCATTGGCGACAGCAACCGGGCTTATCAGCTTGCAAGATCAGATAAATTTCCGGCTGTCGTTGAATCCGAATATGGACGTCGGAGGTTAAGGCTTGCGCGCCTATACGCGGCTTTCTCGCTTGCCACACGCGAGTATGACCTGGACCGTGTCTTGCGCCTCGCGATGGAACTCTCGCAAGTGGCTTCGGCAAACGTGAGGGGCGATCAGTTCATCCGGCGCTCTCCGGCATTGGCGACTGTCCTGGGAGACTCTGATGCATCACGCCGACTGTTCAACGATCGGTCCGGATGGCGCGGTGCTCGTGATGCGCGCCTCATCGTCGCGTACAGTTTTTCAGATGAGCTAGACGAAGCGCGCATTCATCAGAACAGGGCAATTGGCTGGATAAACTGGTATCTCCACAATGATGATGAGGCCAAAAGGATTCAGCGTTCGGGTCCGGAAGCATCCGATGTTGCTGCGGTGATGTTCCTGAGTGTGTTGAAGAATGAGTTCTCGTCATTTAATCGCAACATGCAAATTTGGCGCTTTAGGTTTGCTCTATCTGTCATCGAAGAGCTGATCACGCTGTGCGCGCAGCACGAAATAGCGAATGGAAGTGAGGCGTTGCAGACTCTTGCCAAGTTCGCTGCCTCCAAGAGGTGCCTGTCCCTCACCCTCCAGATCGGGCTTCTAGCGAATGACCGTGGCCTTTCGAAAAGCAGACTGAGAGCCGTTTCGCGAGCGGCCAGCGCTCTTACGGCGCGGTACAGGAAGACAGTGCCGGAGGACGATTCAGACTACGAGATGGAACTGCAAGGTGCGGTCTCCAGCGCGGCAATGGCCTCCATGATCGTGAACTCCAGGCGATCGGCAAGGCAGGTGCTCAAACTGTATCGCCACCGGAGGCCATCAAGCTATGACTACGGCGAGCGGTACGGCAGGAATAGTATATGGGTGCCGATTCAATCTGCATGCGTCGGAGCGTGGTCTGAAGGTAAGCCTTTGTCGTTTCGCCACCTGATACCAGAGGACGTAGAAGTAACTTCGACGACGAAACAAATCGGTTCAGCGGCAGATCTAAAAACCTTCCTCGATAGCCTCACAGTCGAGGATAAACATCGCAAGCAACGGAGGGGTAAACTAGCCGATAAGCGCAAGCAGTTCTCAGAACATGAGCAGGACAACATCGTCAAAGGCGCCACATGCATCCTGCAACTTGTTAAACCAATAGAGAGCGCTGTTCTTTCTGGACAGGTGATATCTAGCAGTGTTTTGGCGACTTACTTGGAGATTTGGAAGTCAGCACTGCGGCCGGATGTGCATTGGAACTCCCAGACCGGGAGAGATATTGTTGCCCGCCATGTCGGCTTTGGATTGGTTAAGGTATTGCTTGGGCATTGTGAGACCGTCGAGAAACGAGAAGCGGAAGATATTTTAGGGATTGTCGAAGCGAATCGGTTCTCCCTTAGCGAGAAGTTGAGCGTTTTCGCACTTATTGTCCGACGCCCGAACCTTTCTGATGTGGCAGGGGCCTTCGCAAGCTCCCTTTCCAGAGACATTGTGCAGGACGAATACATTGAGCAGCGCGGTGAGTCTTATCGGCAACTAGCCGGATCATTGGTGCCGATGAGCATTGCGGAGGCACAGGAGTATTACAGCCAAGGCTTGGCGCAGCTTGATCAGATGGGCGGAGATGATTTCGACTTGATCTATTCCGCCCTTCATTACGCGGCTGAGCAGCCTGGGGGATATATCAAGCCGGAGCTCTCGCACCGTCTCATGAATCTTTGTCACACAATCTTCCAACATGAACCGTCAAAGTTTGGATGGACTTTGTTCGGACGCGCTGCCTCTTCCTCCGTCGGCTTTCCCGCAATCTACAAGCTGATACGCTGGTCCGACCAGGACGTCGTGGATTATTCCTACGGCCTTCCCCAACTGGCCTGTTACCTTGCGAAGGCAGGGCGCCTGGACCCACGGCGCGCGGCTGTACTGCTTACGGTGTGTGAGGATCACGGTTGGCATGAGTGGCAAGTCGGAAAAGGCCTCGCTGATTTGCTTTCGGTCGCCAAGCCGGGAGATAGGCAAGCCATCTTCTCACTGGTGGCGGGAAAGCTGGATAGCGAACACAGTTTCGGAGGGTGGCCAACACTGTGGGAGAGCCTAATAGACTGTGTGGATACCTATCAAGAGATTGGCGATGAGGCATTGAGGGACCGCCTTCGGGACCTGCGAGCCGCAGCACGGCATAGGCGCGACCATGAGAGTGCGAGATTGAATCACAGCGGTACGGTCACTGATCAAAGTCTCCATGTAGGCACAAGAAAGCAGACCGAAAAGTCTCGCGAGGAAGCCTTTGCAGCTATCCTCGCAAGGTTTGATCCGACGTCCGCACACTCGCTGGATCAAGCGTTGCAGGAAATCCAAGTTAATGAATTATTGCAGTTCGACTACAGGAAGCGCCTGTTCGATGAGATACGTAAAACATGCCCGTATTCAAACAGACTGAACCTTATCGAGGCACTTTGTGAATCCGCTGAACTTGATTTTGATAACGCGCTGCGTCTGATTATCGAATATGTGGAGGAATGGGCTGGCACTACGGCGCATGTGAGGAACAATGTTTTTGGGGTGATCAAGAGGTTATTCGCATTCAAGGGCTCGGAGCTTTTCGAACTTCGCTACTCGAGCATTTCGAGGCAAATCTACCGCCTGACTGAGCTGTGCGGCGATCCGAAGTTTGTGCTGCAATCGGTCTTGGAAACTATAGCAAAAGAGCGCCTTGAACTCGGGGGTGACGAGTGGCTTCAGTTAGCCACCAGCCTGTGTGATCACACTGAGCCATCGACAGCTTTGGAGGCGTTTGAGAGTCTTCTGTCGAGCTCGGCTGCCAAGGTGGGCGATGAGATCGGCGAAGGATCGTATCGCAGTGCATTTGCGGGCAGGAGCAGCGAGAGCGAGGTTGTTGCTGACATCATCTGGCACTTACTCGGAGACAGTGATGCCTTCGTCAGATGGCGGGCGGCAAGAAGCCTGAAGGGTATGATTGATGTCGGGTTGACCGAGGACGTCAAGCAATTGCTTGGCCGTTTCGACGTGAATGAGAACGCATCACTGGCCTCCGACAGTCACCACTTTGCATTCATGAATTCACAGCAATGGCTCTTGATGGGGATAGCCCGTGCCTCCCTGCATCACGGCAAAGAACTGGAAGCCCTTAGGCCACAGCTTGAGGCACTCGCAAACCGAACCGATTTGCATGCGATTAACAGGCTTCATCTCGCTCGATCTTTGGCACACATAGAGGGCGATGGAGGCGCGAGCTCTCTGGGCACCAAACTATTGAGTGAAATTCAGACGCCTCCGCATGGTGTCATTGTGCGCAATGGTTGGCCAGGCAACCAGGATCGGCGGATCGATTTAGATTTCGACTACGACTTTGACAAATACAAGGTGTCAAATCTGGCGAGGCTCTTCTGGATGTCGGACAACGAAGCCCACGACTGCATTGCCGATGAAGTCATTCAACAGTGGCGCGGTGCAACGAGTATGTCAGACTTCCCCGGTGGCGTTCGTTACAGGCACGACGCAGACGATAGGTACGAGACGTATAGTGCTCACGTGCAAAAGCATGCGCTCCTCCATGCCGCAACGAAGCTGGTGAAATCACGTCCCGTCGTGCGCGCCAGCTATGACTCAAAAGACAAGAATCCCTGGAACGAGTGGCTAAGGGAAAACGACGTATCGTTTAGGGACGGATCGTGGTTGTTCGACCACAAGGATTCTGTTCCGGCGCAGGCGCGACAGAACCTCCTGGGTGAACGAAAAGGAAGCCAGGAAACACTCGTAGATGATGAAGCGCTGTTTCGGAAGGTTGGGTTCCCCGAGGGCCTTGGGGATGGCTTCTTGCCCCTCTGTGGAGATTGGAAGTCACCGGATGGCGTATTCGTCAGGTTCATGTCCGCTCTAATCCAGGAGAGGGGCGCGGTTGGGCAGTGTGCGAAGTTCTCCAAAACAACTGAGCACGATTTCTGGCTGCCAAGTTTCTGGTCAGATGGGCGTGTTGACCGACACGCAGGGGAGACGCCGTTCCGTCCGTTGATATGGGAGCCGGAGAAGTATCCCATTGGCATTGACGAGCGTGACGAGTGGGCCACCCGGCGAGCTATGGCCCGTCCAAGGCTGGGATTGGCGCTCAACAAGCTACTCGGGCTGACATCTGACGATGATGAACGCCATTGGCGTGACCGCGCAAACAGGCTCGTATTGAAGAGCGAAGTTTGGGGCGAGTGGCAGCCGGACCCCGATAGTCATAGGAGCAGATATCAGGATGAGGGTGCTATCCTGTGGGCGAAACACGGCTGGCTTGACGATGCGCTCAAATCCTACAGGCAAAGCCTCATCTTCAAGCTCAGTTTCTCGAAATATAAGTCAAGCAGGAGCTACAATGATTCAACCGGTGTCCGAGGACTGTATGTGGGTTTGAAGCGCAGCGGTGAGCCCCCTCGCTTCTGGTTCGCCAAAAAGGCGTCCGAAACAATCTATTAGATGTGGCGTTTGTGGCCCTAGCCGTTTGCTTATAGTTCGGTTTTTCGGTGGAGAAGCAGGTCTTTAAGTTTTGTAAGCAGAGTTCGGGTCTGCGATAGGCTTCGGAATGATCCATCTTCGGCGAGATGGCGAGTTTCAATCTGTGCGAGGCTGGTTACGGTTCCGAGGGGGTCGATGTGCCCACTACCGTTCAGCGAATGGCCGGTTTAGCGAAACTGCGCCGCAGCGACACAAATCTCGCCAAGGTCCGCTCTGGGCCGAGGCTGTGTGGAAACGCACTGACGATGCAGGTTTTGCGAGTGGAACAGGACGGTTCAGACGGCAACGCGCATCGGGGGCAAAAGTGCTTACGGCCACGCCTCCGGGTAATCGCTGACAGCTACGGTTCGTTCTGATCTGATCCCCCCAAACTGGACCGTTTGAAGCTGGAGTTTTCGGCTACGCTTTTCCGGCTGGGAGAGGAGCGGAATCGGATGAAGGCGAGCAATTTCTCGGACGCCCAGAAGGCGTTCATCATCAAGCAGGGCGAAGACGGCACGCCAGTTGCGGAGATCTGCCGCAAGGCGGGGATCAGCCAGGCGACCTACTTCAATTGGAAGAAGAAGTATGCCGGTTTGCTTCCGACCGAGATGAAGCGGCTCAAGCAGCTCGAGGACGAGAATGCGCGGCTGAAGAAGATCGTGGCGGACCTGACGCTGGACCGCGAGATGCTGCAGGACGTCATCCGCAGAAAGCTCTGAAGCCTGGTCGGATGCGCGAACTTGTTCGCGGGATGTGCAGCGATTGGGCGGTGTCGATCCGGCAGGCTTGTGGGGCCATCGGGTTTGACCGTTCGACGTTCCACTACCAATCCCGCCGCACCGATCAGGCTGCCGTGGCGAAGCGGATCAAGGAGATCTGTGAAACGCGGGTCCGGTATGGTTACCGGCGCGTTCACGTTCTGCTGGACCGCGAAGGCTGGGGCATCAACGTCAAGAAAGTCTATCGGATTTACAGGGAGTTGGGCATGCAGCTCAGGCACAAGACGCCCAAACGGCGGGTGAAGGCGAAGCTGCGCGATGACCGTGCCGTGGCTGTCGGACCGAATGATGTCTGGGCGATGGACTTCGTTCACGACCAGCTGGCGACGGGCAAAAAGTTGCGGGTTCTGACCGTCGTTGACACCTTCTCGCGCTACGTGCCGGTTCTGGACGTTCGCTACAGCTACCGCGGCGAGGATGTGGTCGCGACGCTCGACCGAGTGTGCCGCACAGCTGGCTATCCCAAGACGATCCGCGTCGATCAGGGCAGCGAGTTCGTCTCGCGCGACATGGACCTCTGGGCTTATCAGCGCGGGGTGGTCCTCGACTTCTCGCGCCCAGGCAAGCCAACAGACAACGCCTTCATCGAAGCCTTTAATGGACGCTTCCGGACCGAGTGCCTGAACCAGCATTGGTTCCTGACCCTTGCGGACGCGGCAGAAAAGTTGGAGGCTTGGCGTAGATACTACAACGAGGAACGGCCACACGGCGCGATCGGCAACAAGGTCCCGATCATGCTGACGAAATCAGGGGGCGTCACCAGCCCGTCACCCTGAGCGAAGCCTGAAAACTCTGCCTTCGGGCGGTCCAACGTTGGGGATCGGATCACAACCCCAAGGACTCTCGTTATGAACGAGGGACGACCAGGGGGCAGGTCAACAGTGTTGGCCGCTGGGATAGGGGCGGCCCTATGGCCGCCCCTTATGATTGATTGTACCGGCCAGAACGCATAACGCTGCCGCAACCACTCCATGTCAGCCGAAGAGTTTGCTTCAAAGAACCATTTTTTGGAAATCGAGTCTCTAACTCAGCTGGCTCGGCACGTGCATGGCAACGCCTCAAGCATTGAAATGTGGTCCTGTGCCGACCGACGGATCCGTTTGAAACGATCAACCGTGATCCATATCTGACGATGGGTGGCCAGTTCTGGATCAAGAAGCTCGCAGTCTTCGACCTGTTCGCTGTCAAAAACCTCTGCGTAGGCGGGCAGTTTCTGCAAGATTGCTAGCCGGCAGTGTGCCTTGATGCGGTCCAGTGTAGCATCATGTCGGTCGGTCCAAATGTCGCCAGATCTATAATCTTCGCGCATTTGCCGAACATCATCCCTGATCAACAGAACTGGATACCGAGCGACGACTTTGGCGACCTCGCGAGAGAGTTCCATCGTCCAGAGAATACTGCGCGATGCGATAGCGTAGTCCGAAACACCTCGCTGCATGATCACACCTCATTCGAAGCGTGTGCGACTACGCCCGACCGAACGGGAATGGCCTCGCACTTGGTTTCAATGGCATCGATGCGTTCAACCAGCCCTTCGGACAGCAAGCAGATTTCCGTGACATACGGGGCGTCGGGATTGATCGCAGCAAAGAAATCGGACTCTGGTCTATCAGGGTTACCGACATGTTCGAGCGTCAGCAGCTCCTTTAAAAACTGCAGTTCCCGTGTAAGTCGTCGAGAAAGTTCAGATGCCTCACCAAGGTCGCGGATGAGGGCGACAGTTCTTTGCTGACCAGCACGTCCACCAAGGAGCCCGGCGGCATGGGCAAAGGCGTCAAAATGATCTGAAAGATAGAGCTGCAGGTCCGCAAAGGCGGAACTTGAGTTCATCGACAGGTTTAGGTCATGAAACATCGATTATTCCTTCTGATGTTTTCCGACCGCACGAACGTGATTGCTCGCGGGGCGCACGACGCCGGAGATGGTCTCCTTTCCCTCCGGACAGCTTCTGCACCTATCTTTCAGTTTCACCCGTTCTCGTTTCGGGCTTCACAATGGAAAGCCTGAAACGAGAACGGGTGAACAGGACTTCATTCGAAATCAAAATTCTTGTCTGGAATTCCGGAGGCCAGATTAGCCAAGCCTCGCTGCATCTTCGCTAATCGATCCGTACGAATTCGGTGGCTGTGGTAATGCGAGGCAGACTGCGGTGAATGTTGAGCGCAGGCTGCAAGCGCTAGCTCGGTGCCAAGAGGTCCGCTGATGCCAGCGAAAGCTTCATGCATTTCAGTTCTTGCGATATGTTCGCCGGTCTTGAAGTACTTTCGCCAAACATCCGAAACATAGTTGTACCCAACGCCGTCCTGAGACCGAGTGATCAAGACTGGGCGTCTATCCCGAACTACCTCGGTTCGCGCCAATTCGAGATATGCTTCGCTTAACCCGTTCAATGCTAAAGCATCAATGAACGGATTAAGGTCTGGATTCATGCGCGTTGAGTAGTCATGACCGTTTTTGCTAGTCGTCAGTCCAAGGTGCCAGCATCCATTTTCCCATGTCAGTTCCTCTCCGAAGCGAAATCGGGTATCACTGAGCCGCAATGGCAGGAAGGTGAACACAGCCAGACAGTACGCCTCATTCCTGCACGTAAGGGCGCTTCTGAGATTTGTCGTTTGCGTAGACTTCGCTAGAAGCTCCTTTGCCTTCGACAAAACAGACCGAGCACTCACGTCGACTTCGTGCAAGATGACCTCTTTTCGCTTTACCTCTTTACTCGTGTTCGCGTCGTGCAAAGCTGTCAGCTCTCGAAGCTTGTCGCAGACCACCTTGGGTGCATTGATAAATTTCGCAAAGCGACCCAGGGCAGAACACGTGGCGCGTTTAGTGTAGCTTGAAAGACCGCGTGCGTTCATGTCGCGATGCAGTGCCGCAAGACTTTCCTCGCTCAGCTCTACCGACGCCCCTGCATCCAACGAAGACTTTGCGAGCTGGCGAAGCTTCATCGCAATGGTCTTGATGATAAGTGGTGCCGGAGGGCGCTCAGTTGCTGAACCGAGGCCAGACCGCATGTCGGCTAGAGCTAGCTGCCAAGCATGAGGCAACGCGCTTTCGGGAACGGTCTTGGTCGCCCCATAGTCGCGGCCCGTCCTCTGTTTTGGTCGAGACTGAACCCATGCTTGATGGCGTTGCCGTGCATTCTGCGCCGCCCGTTCCGCCAGTATTGTGCCGGGTAACAGGATCTGCAAAGCTTTAGCGAGGCGCCTCGGGAAGCAGGAGCTCACGCCGCCTTTATCTACGTCATTGATCAAATCTTCGGTTACATCATCGATGTGCTGGATCCCACGGTCGTCGCAGAGTTTAAACAAGCGGTCGACATCTCTCAGATAAGAGAGGCTCAAATACCCTGCCCGCTCCGTTAGACCCGCCCAGCGTGGCTCTCCGAGGATCTGTTCTGCCGTTCTCCAATCACGCCGCATTTGCCAGCTCCACGACGAGAGCTTGGGCCGCTTCGATCTGCAAACGACGATTTACCCATGCGTAGTATTTCCTGACAGTGCTCTCTGTGTCACCCAAGAGAACTGCAACCGCTTCATACTGTCCCGGAAACTGTTGAATCAGCAGTGACGCGAGGCCATGGCGGAAGTTGTGCGGACGCATCGGTAGGCCGAGGCTCCGACTGATCTTAATAAACCAGTTTCGAAAGAGCGTCTTCGACAACGGCCCATCTCCACGCACTGCGGGAAACAGATGGTCGTTCCCGTCGCTGCTAGGAAAAAGCGGGCGAACCTGACTCAGATACCAGCGCAAGGTATCCAAGCCGTTCCGGCGATCTTGTCGGAGTGCTGCATCAACGGGCTTCTGGTTCTTCACAACCTTCCCCGGAAGCATGATGCGCGCGAAAGGAGTTGCGGTAGTTGGCATGAGCAGATTGGCATCCGGCCCGCGGAAGGTCAGCCGCATGACGTTCTCGATCCGCAAAGGGACGGCGCAAGTTTCTATTGCGCAGAAGGCCGCAAAAGCACCCAGCTGTCGGACACGATAGAGTTCCATTCCGGATAGTTCGCGCTCATTTGCCTCTGCTCTGTCGAGCAGGGACTGTGCGAGACGGCGCGCTTGAACGTGAAGTGTTAACAGTTTGACTTGAAGACTTTTTGTGCCGAGTAACGTTTCACAGAACTTCCTTACACGTAACGACATGATATCACCGTCACGCCGTCCTTCGGTGAGGACCACGGTCGTCCGTTCAAGAACGCAGAACCCGGCCACATCGACCTGGTTATGCGCCGCAACGGTTTTGACTGCTTTGAAGTAGCTAGAGATAGTTCGATTGGAGAGTCTTTTCTTGTCTCCATGTTGGAGCCATCGGCGCAAGACTGCCGTTGCGATCTCAACGTTCATAAACTCCGCAAGGGTGCTGCAGTTGCGCGCCGGATCAACTTCAATGGCCGCTTCGCAAAACCGCCTAAGAGCAACGCTCTTCTTTGCGCGATCACTTTTAGATGTAGCGTTGATCAGCATATCAGCGACGAGGTCGAAACTGCCGCCACAAGAAACGTCAAGCCATTGTTCGATTTCGGACCTTAGCGCCTCGGGTAGTTCACCGATTGCGTGCCTTCGAGGCCATGGCGAGAGGGTGTAAGCTTCTGCTCCCAACAGAGCTTCAATCCTTGGAACCGACCGCAAGCGGTTCAGTATTCGAAGTGCCGCGATTACGGTCCGGCGGTCGTTCCCGTCAAGATCAGCACCAAGTCGGGTCAAAGTTTGTGCCGACAGGTCGGCAGGCGTGATGCCAAGTCGTACCGAATGCCGCGAAAGAAACTGAACTGGGAGCATTTGCTGCGGTTTGAGAGCAGGCTCGGCGCTGGACTCCACATGTTGAACAACGAGACCTAACAGCCGCTGCCAGACAAGTTGCACACCGTCTGTCTCAACCTGTTTTACCAAGGCCGACGAAGTGGTTTGCCTCGCCGCGAATGCCTTCAAGACAGAGACGACTTTGCGACGCCAAGCCTTGTATGCAAACTCTGACTTGTGCACAGCCGGATCAAAACCATGAAGGGGGAACTGCTTTTCGAATCCACCGAGATCTGCTGGGCGGCTAAAAAGAGGAACGTTCTCCCAGAGTTTCTCAACGCGAGCGACGGCGCGGAAGTCATCCAAACCGCGGTTCAATCTTGCCCATTCAACGACATCCGCGAAAGAACTTGCACGACCAGGAATAATATTCATCATGATAGAACTCCTCTGGATAAATGATACATTGGCTATAATTTCAAAATCAGAAGTGAAAAATGACATGCATATCAAATCTTTCCGCTCCCAAAAAAATTGGGATGTTTGTCATTTTTTCCGAACCCGTTTATTCTTTGGCGGACGAGGAATAAGCTCCTCAAGATTGAACTGGATAGTTGAAATATTTAACTCTGTAATGACGGATTCGGCTGGATCGTTAGGTGCATGCACAGGTGTAAAAGTAAAGTCCGATTGATTAGAAGTTCCAAATTCCATTTCTTGCAAATCGCTTTCGAAGAATAGCCTGACTTTCTCACTTATACGAATGGAGCGTGGAAATCCTTCAAGTCTGCGAGTTCCGCGCGCGTATGTGGAAACTGTTCGTGATGAGATACCAAGCCGCTGAGCTAACTCGCTTCCAGTCAGGAATATCCGCTTAAGATGGATAGATTGGACGACAACATCGCTTGGCACTCCAAGACACAGAAGCAAACCACCTAAATCGATGCATTCATCAACAACGCAGACCTCGTGATCTCGTATCAGCCGAAGGGTTGAACGATAGCTAAGGCCCAGAAGAAACGCAGCTTCTTCAATGCGGCGGTGACAAGTGATTGACGTTTCGATGTGCATTCCCAACCTCTATTGTGAGAAGTTGGGTTCGATTGCTGCAGATTAAAAAATACAATGCCAAAATGTTAATAAAACAATTATGGATGTGCTAAGTCTCGCCATCAAGCAAGCTGACTTCATCGGGTTCTTGCCCATCATGTACGAATACACTGCCAATCCTGCGTTCAATCAATTGCTGATTTGTAAGCTTTCTGCAAGCACCATCCTTGGCTTCGTATAGTTCGGTACATCCGGATGATGAATAAAAAGATTTTCTATACCAGATACAGCCTTGAGTCATTACCCGGACCTTAACACGGCGCAGTGTTCTGCTGAATTGCTGAATGTCAGGACAAAGTACCAAAGTATAGCCAAGGCGCTTCGAGATCCGTGCGGCCGCTAATTTCCATCTCTTTTGGCAGCTTCGATCGCCCCACTCATCAGCCCTTAATTCAAAATATGGGTACGTTTGTTTATGGCAACCCCAAACAAGCATTAAAAAATGGATCTCATGCGAAGTCCTGCACTCCCGTATTTCCTTGACATTCGCGACCACATATCTGGTCGGAACATCCCAGATTTTGTCGATGAATGCATCGCCAAATTGATATTCGATGAACTGGCTACAATTCGTGACATTCAACACTTTAAACAGGTCTGTTTTATGAAGCCGGTCGATGACACAGCGAAGCAGTCTGGTTCCCCGTTCCGGGGGTAAAGCCGACTTCCTCAGATCAGAGAGGTAAGCACGAATGGTTTCCCCTTCGTTGATGGATTGATTGCTTTCAATGCGCTGCATCACAAAGAAAAGTGCGTAAACCAGCCTGATCTCGGGAGCCCCGAGATCAAAGGTTCGTAAAAAGTCACGTGCGTTCGCGGAGATCTTGAATTTGTGCATCACAACATGGCCCTATCCGTCTCGTGTTGAACGAAATCTGGGTAGGCCGAGTGATTAATCGGAATCGGGTTTGAATCCGTGCTCTATCTGTCCGCCGTTGACTCCATTGGCTGTCGCCGCTTTTTCAACCCCGGGTGCCTCGTTCGTAGGTCGCAACTTCGTCAAATACATCGCCAAAGGCGCCTTGTGCGGCCTGAACACCGCTTTCATAGCGTGATTAACCCCATAAGCATCTGTTTTTTAAGGCATATCCCGCTATAGAATGTAATAGAACAGTATAGAACAAATAAGAAAACCGCCGAAGGCCCGCCGCAGGCGGAACGGCGCAGGCTCGGCCACCTGATGGGCTGCGAACGACGACCGATACCCGCCTCCTACAACAAGGGGTTGCAGCCACAGGTGAAAACCTGACAAAAATCTTCTGCGAACCGAGGCGCAGACCCATTTCCTTGGCAAGAGCAACATTGGGGACGGGCATGACCGACGAACAGAAGAAAAAACTTGAACAAAAACTGTGGGATATCGCCAATACCCTCCGCGGCAAAATGGATGCGGATGAGTTCCGCGACTACATTTTGGGCTTCATCTTTTACAAGTACCTTTCCGAGCGGATGCACGCCTACGCCACGCGCATCCTCGACAACGACAAGATCGACTTCACCGATATTGACGAAACGTCGGCCGAGGGTGCTGCCGTGCTCGACGCCGTCAAGGACGCCTCGGTCGAGGCGCTTGGTTACTTCCTCAAGCCGTCCGAACTCTTCTCGGCAGTCGCGAAGCGAGGGGAAGAAGGGGCTTTCATCTTAGGCGACCTGGCAACAATCCTGTCTAACATCGAACGTTCGACCATGGGCACTGCGTCCGAGGAAGACTTCGATCATCTCTTCGAAGACCTCGACCTGACATCCACCAAGCTTGGCCGCACCGAAGAAGCCAAGAATGCCCTCATTTCGCGTGTTCTGACCCACCTCGATGCCATCGATTTCCGGCTGGATGATGCCAAGGCCGATGTGCTGGGCGACGCCTATGAATACCTCATCGGCCAGTTCGCCAGCGGCGCTGGCAAGAAGGCGGGTGAGTTCTACACGCCCCAACAGGTTTCCACGATCCTCGCCCGCATTGTCACCACCGGCAAAACGCGGCTGAAATCGGTCTATGACCCGACCTGCGGGTCGGGGTCCCTGCTCCTGCGTGTGGCGCGCGAGGTAAGCGATGTGGGCGACTTCTTCGGGCAGGAGATGAACCGCACGACCTATAACCTCGCACGCATGAACATGATCTTGCACGGGGTGCATTACCGCAACTTCGACCTGAAGCAGGAAGACACGCTGGAACACCCCCAGCATGAGGGGATGCAGTTCGAGGCGATCGTCGCCAATCCGCCTTTCTCGGCCAAATGGTCGGCGCGGCCGCTGTTCCTGCAGGACGACCGCTTTGCCAAATATGGGAAGCTCGCTCCGTCGTCGAAGGCGGACTATGCCTTCGTCACCCATATGCTGGCCCATCTCGACGAGAATGGTGCGATGGCTGTGGTCCTGCCCCACGGTGCGCTGTTCCGTGGCGGCGCCGAAGGGGTGATCCGCGAATACATCATCCGGGAAAAGAACTGGCTCGATGCCGTCATCGGCCTGCCCGCCAACATCTTCTACGGCACCGGCATTCCGACTTGCATTATGGTCTTCAAGAAATGCCGCGAGACGGACGATGTGCTGTTCATCGACGCCTCTTCGTGTTTCGAGAAGGGCAAGAATGAAAACCGCCTGCGGGACGAGGATGTCGACCGTATCGTCACTGCATATCGCACTCGGAACGAGGAGGCAAAGTTTAGTCACCGCGCCAGTGTCGCCGAGATCGCTGGTAACGACTACAACCTGAACATTCCCCGCTATGTGGATACGTTCGAGGCAGAGGCCGAGATTGATCTTGCCGCCGTGGCGCAGGAACTGGATCAGGTCGAAAAGGACATGGCCCCGATCGACGCGCAAATCCGTGCCTTCTGCGCCGAGCTTGGGCTGGAGTCTCCGGTATGAGCGGGGCTATTCCGAAGCTGCGATTTCCAGAGTTTGCTGGGGAGTGGCGACTTACGAAAGCAGGAAGCGTCTATGAATTCCGAAATGGGCTAAACTTTACCCGAGACATGACAGGTGAGGAGGTCCGGATTCTGGGAGTTTCGGAGTTCCAGAGGAACGAGTATTTCGACGATGTTGAGAGCCTTCCCACGGTTCATATTTCTGAGAAGCTTACCGATCGAGACGTGCTGCAAGAGAACGACCTACTTTTTGTCCGCTCCAATGGAAACAAGGCGTTGATTGGACGGTGCCTCCACATCGGACGCATGCAGGCGGTGGCGTCCTTTTCTGGCTTTACCATTCGGGGACGACGCACCTCGAAAAGTGTTGATTCAATTTTTGGCGGCCGCCTTTTTAGAGGCCCAAAGTTTCGGCGCTATCTGGATGAAATGGGCGGCGGAACAAATATCAGCAACCTCAGCCAAGCTATCCTTTCGGATTTCACTGTCGCTCTTCCAACCCTCCCCGAACAGCAAAAAATCGCGTCTTTCCTCGGTGCGGTGGATGGCAAAATTTCGGGGCTGCGGCGGAAAGAAGCAGCGCTAACGCGGTTCAAGGCGGGGCTGATGCAGAAGCTCTTCTCGCAAAAAATTCGTTTCACCCGCGAAGATGGATCCGCTTTTCCAGACTGGGAAGAAAAACGCCTTGGAGCGGTGTTTGTCGAGCGCGCCCAACGGGGCGACATATTAGCCGAGTTGCTTTCGGTCACGATGAACAAAGGCGTAGTCCGCGCTGCTGAGATTGATCGAACAGATGGCGCTAGCGCAGATCTATCAAACTACAAATCCGTCCGAGCAGGAGATATTGCATACAACTCAATGCGCATGTGGCAGGGGGCCAGTGGAGTTTCAAAATACAACGGTATTGTCAGTCCGGCATATACAGTCATCTATGCTACGTCACCGCAGGTAATGGATTTTTGGGGTTACTACTTCAAACTTCCGTCTGTGATTTTTCTTTTCGAGCGTAGCTCACAGGGTCTGACGTCGGATACGTGGAATCTGAAGTATCCAGCTCTTGCTTCAATCAGACTGGCCGTCCCCTGCATAGACGAGCAACGCAAAATAGCCGACGCCATTTTAGCGATAGACGACAAGATTGCCGCCGTTCGTAGCCAGACCTCAAGAATGGAGGCCTTCAAGAAGGGCCTCCTGCAACAGATGTTCGTGTAACGGTGCCCGATGTCCATCCAGTCCGAAGCCCAGCTTGAAGCAATCCTGATCGAGCGGCTCAAAGCCAAAGGCTGGGCGCCGGTATCCTTGCCGACCGAGACGGCGCTTTGGGCCAACCTGCGGGCCGAACTGGGCGCGCAGAACGAAACCACCTATTCGGATGCCGAGTTCGGCAAAATCCGCAACCATCTGGAAAAGGGCAATGTCTTCGACAAGGCCCACACCCTGCGTGACCGGTTCCACCTGATCCGCGACGATGGCAGCAGCCATTACGTGCAGTTCATGAACCTCGAGCACTGGTGCCGCAACCGATACCAGGTCGCGACACAGATCGGCATACAGGGCCGCCGTGCCAACCGCTATGACGTGACCCTGCTGGTGAACGGACTGCCGCTCTGCCAGATCGAGTTAAAGCGGCGCGGGGTCGAGCTGAAGGCCGCCTTCGACCAGATCAACCGCTACCAGCGCGACAGCTTTGCCGCCGCCGGCGGCCTGTTCCAGTTCGTCCAGATCTTCGTCATCTCGAACGGCGTGAACACGCGCTACTACGCCAACAACCGGCACCAAAGCTTCAAGCAGACCTTCACCTGGTCGGACACCGACAACAAGGCGATGAACCGGCTGGAGCCGTTCGCAGACTTCTTCCTCGAAAAATGCCACCTGTCGAAGATGATCGCGAAATACGTGGTGCTGCACGAGAGCGACCAGATACTGATGGTCTTGCGGCCCTACCAATACTACGCGGTCGAGGCGATCACCGAACGGGTCAAGGCCGGACGCGAGAACGGCTATATCTGGCACACCACGGGCTCGGGTAAGACGCTCACCAGCTTCAAGGCAGCGCAGAACCTGTGCGAGAACCCCAAGGTCGAAAAGGTGCTCTTCGTCGTGGACCGCGCCGACCTCGACTACATGACCACGCAAGAATTCAACTTCTTCTCGCCGGGATCGGTCGACGGCACGGATGACACGGCGGCGCTGGTTAAACAGTTCCTCGAACCCGGACGCAAACTGATCATCACTACGATCCAGAAGCTGAACACCGCAATCTCGCGCGAAAGCTTCTCCCCTGCCCTACAGGCGCTCAAAGACAGCCGCGTCGTAATGATCTTCGACGAATGCCACCGCAGCCAGTTCGGCGATGCACATCGCAAGATCCGTGAATTCTTCACACGCGTGCAGATGTTTGGTTTTACCGGCACCCCAATCTTTGCCGACAATGCCGTGGGCCGCCGAACCACGGCCGACCTCTTCGGCCAACGATTGCACACCTATGTCATCACGGATGCCATCCGCGACGAGAACGTGCTTCGCTTCTCGGTCGAATACATGTCCACCACCGCCCCGATTGAGGGTGAGACGCCCGAGGCCAAGGCCGAACGCGAAAAGCAACTCGCGTCGCGCGAAGTGATGGAAGACCCGCGACGCGTCGAGGCGGTGGTGGATTGGGTCATCGACAACCACGACCGCAAGACCCGTGGCCGTCAGTTCGGGGCCATGATGTGCGTCGGGTCGGTCGACGGTCTGATAAAGTATTACGACCGCTTCGAGGAAAGAAGGAAGGCCGGGGCACACGACCTTAAGATTGCGACGATATTCACTTACGCTGCGAACGAAGAAGACACCGAGGCAGACGACCTGATCCCCGAGACAAACTTTCCGACCAATTCAGCGACCGGCGCCCAGATCCCACGCCGCGACAAGCTTGCCGGCTACGTCGCGGACTACAATGCTCGCTACGGCACGAATGAAAGCATCTTGGACGGTGGTGGGTTCTATACCTATTACCGCGCCCTCGCAAAGCGGGTCAAGTCACGGGATCGAAAGGGTTTTGTGCCGGATCAGGGTGTCGACATTCTGCTGGTCGTGAACATGTTTTTGACAGGCTTCGACGCGAAGACGGTGAACACGCTCTACGTCGACAAGAACTTGAAGTTCCACGGCCTGATCCAGGCGTTTTCTCGCACCAACCGCATTCTTGGTCAGGAGAAGAGCCAAGGGAACATCGTCTGTTTCCGCGATCTAAAGGAACGCACAGACGAAGCTATTGCCCTGTTCGCGGACAAGAATGCCCGGGAGACAATCCTTGTCGGAACGTATGAGGAGCAACTCGAAAAATTCGAGGAAGCAGTCCGGAACCTGCTTACGTTGACTCCGAACCCGGATGCTGTGGACGATCTGCCGGATGAAAATGCAGAGGCAGAATTTGTCACGCGGTTCCGCGAACTGATCCGCATCCGTAACGTCCTTGCAAGCTACAGCGAATTCAAACCGAACGACCTCGCCATGGCCCCGCAGGATTTCGAGGATTTTAAATCTAAGTACCTCGACCTGGCGCAGAAGACCAAGGAGCCGAAAGAGGATGACGAAACATCGCCGCTGGAAGAAATCGACTTTGAACTGGAACTGATCCGGCGCGACGAGATCAACGTCGCCTACATTGTTGCCTTGCTCGCTAACCTCAATGTGGCTGTACAAGAGGGAGAAATCTCTGTCGGTAAAGCTAAAGCGCAGCGGAAACGGATTTTCGACCTCTTGCTGTCAGAAACGCAACTGCGCGACAAACGTGACCTTATCAGCAGATTCATTGACGAAAAAATGCCGCTTCTGGGTCCGAACGACGACGTCCACGCTATTTTCGCTGCATATTGGGCTTCAGAACGAGA
Organism: Paragemmobacter straminiformis; assembly: GCF_014243445.1. Classification (GTDB taxonomy): domain Bacteria; phylum Pseudomonadota; class Alphaproteobacteria; order Rhodobacterales; family Rhodobacteraceae; genus Paragemmobacter; species Paragemmobacter straminiformis. The sequence continues at coordinate 134,461 of NZ_JACLQD010000002.1, read as the reverse complement.
TGCAGCCTTTTCGCGGTTCTGTTCTGAAGAGAAGCTTGACCCCACCGCATTCGGCATACTCTTCGGTCGTATGATATACACGGGTAAGGCCCCACTTGGTGATGAAGTCGTTGCCGCAATGCTCGAAGCACCGTCCATCCTAAAGCGGCGCGCCACCATTGAGCGCATCATCGCCGGCATGGACAGTATGCTGGCTACTTTCGACGACGCAATCGGCGATCTGACGGATGGAAAGTAACTCTACGGTTTCGGACTGCGTGACATTGGCCGTTGCATCCGCCTCACTTATTCCGGGTAGCTGGACCTGTGCGGCTGGAAAGGTCTACCCATCAGGGGTTATAATAGACCGGTCAAGCTCTGCCTGACTATAGCTGTCGCTAGCATCAAAGATCCTTGGGAGACGACATCTGATCAAGCACTTGCGCCCCATTCAATGCAGATTTTGCGATGCTCTTCATAAATCGCGCGAGGCTCACCTGAATACTTTATCCCAGCTGCATCCAAACCTTTCAAAAATCCATCACATACGGAGTCTCCAATCTTACCGCCAGCATTTCCCAGCATCGCCGTAAGCTGCGGCAAACCATGGTGAACACAGTAAATACACAAACGATCCAATTTAAGTGAGGTGGTTGCCCAGTTTCCCCAGACATGAATTTTTTCATCAAATACGCCTGAGGCAATTGCCAACTGTTTGAAATCTGTTGGCTTACCTGACCTTGCAGCATCAATAAGATGATCGATTGCGTGCGTGAGATTAAATCCCTTTACAACCCGCGTGGACAACTCAGCCATAGCTTGCTTACATAAATCAGCGCTCATTTTTCCCGCGTCTCTATGGCGAGAGATGATTCGCTCCAGCTGCTCCGGTGTCTTTTGCGCCAGATCCATTGATTAGCCTTTTCTTTACATTTCGCGAATAGAAACGCTTTTTACTTCGGCCAGATTATTTTTGCGTCCTCGAACAGCATCTTTGCACGCTGTTTTATTGTCTCGTCAGACCAATTTTCACCAAATTCATCGAGGAGCCTTCGGTTAATCTGCATCATCGCATACTTATGCAGCGCCTCACGCTTGCCGGGCTTTGTATCGCTTCCTATCCATGCGGCATTTGATAGCGTGGGATTGAGAGCCTGGCTTACCAGCGTAAGATTGCCAATCCCTTGAATATTGGCCTTTCGTTCTTCGGCTGTCACTTCGGGTGTCAACGGCCAATTGGGCTGCCAAGTCTGAGGCAGGATATGCTCGATCTGCAGTTTTGACCAATCAAAGGTCATGAGCGGTTCGGATTTTCCGTTCGATGACTGGTAATGGTGCTCCAAGGCTCGCAAGATCATCAAAACTCTTTCGCGACGGAAATAACCGTAGAACTGACGCCTCATCCACTCTCTTTCGAACGCTTCGTCCGATGGCCACTCATCCGTGCCGTCCAGCCCAAGAAGCTGTGCTTTGATCAAAGCGGGAACGTCCTGGCCGTCTGAATCGAGTACCGTTCGCAACAATTTCAAACTAAGCGTACCATAGCTACGGGTTTGCATGCCGCAAATCACACGCCTGACAAGATAGCTTTCCAGCAGAACGGCTACTTGTTCGAGTGCATTTGGCAGGTGTTGAAGCCGATCCATCAACCCAAATAGGAACGGGTGGAATACCACGAGATCCAAAGACTTCATCCGCTCAAGGAACAGATCGAAACGCCCATTACCACTCGGAATGTCTATCCGCAAAAAGCAATTCGCATCATTGCGAATGCTAGACATGATGTTCTGTGCAACTACCGACGCGTCACTGCTTGTCAAAGTGTTCGCTGCAGCAAACCGAAGAAATCTATCATAAATGTGCTTCGGGGAGACCGGCTCGACAGTTTCCTTGCTGAGCCAGTTCTGCAAGAAGGTGTCAACTCGCGGCCGGGCGGCATGACCCGTTCCGACTACACCGCGCCAGTATTGATGATCTCTGTCAAACGGTCGCCAATATGTCTCGTAGAGCCCCTGAACATCTTGTTTCTGGCGCGCAGCTTCCCAAAGCAGCCAGTTCTTAATCAGGTCGGCCGGCAGCAGCGGCGTTCCGTGCGCGTTCAATGTTTCAAAGATAGCCTGTGGTTCGTCGCTTTGATCGAGGTCGAGCACGATCAATTTCAGAAAGTCTCGCAGAGCTGTGACAATTCGCTGTGCCGAAATTAGCGGATGATCGGAGGAGAGATATTTGGATACTTCGGACCGAAAATACCGGTAAGCCTCGGCCATCCGTGTACTGCTTTCTTTGAGGCCATCTTCCGCTTTCGCCTCAAGAACCTGACGGAAAGGATCGCGGTCTTCGTTCGTCGGCCAAACCTTGAACCGCTCCTCTCCTGCGGAAAGGTTTTTCGTTAACCGAGCGATTTTGTCGCGCTCCATGGCCCAAGCTTCGGAGTCAGGATCTTCGGGACCCGGCATGATCACCTGAATGGCATGCTCAGTCGCCTTCAGCAGGATCTGCAGCGTAGTGAGCCGTTGCTGACCGTCGATGACTTCACGCCGCGTCAAACTGCCCGTTGGCGTCGGCTTTTGCTCAAGCACGATCGTACCAAGGAAGTGGCTTGCAACTGGCGCATCCCCTTTGCGCTGCTCAAGCCTATACAAAACACCTCTTACATCATCCCATAGTGGTTCCCACTGGGCCTCACGCGACCAGACATATGGGCGCTGGAACAAGGGCACGGTAAAGCGTTCATCATTCGAAAAAAGCTTTGATATTTCGATATAATTAGGTTGCACGAAAGATCCTCAGACATAAGTTACCGAAAAAATGACGGGAAATAAAACGCGGGTCAACACTTCCTGCACGCAGAAGTTGTCATTGTGAACCGTCATCGCAAGCAACCAGATTAAATCGTATCCCGATCTCGGTTACGAGCGCTGAACGCTGAAGATCACACCAACACGATCGAGTAGTGAAATTGTCTGTCCATCAGACGCTGCCCGGCACCCATCAAGGAGTTCCTGCATCGCATCGTGTGCGCTCTGTATGTAGGCTTCAGGCTCATCCAAGAAAACGCGCGTAATGGCCTCGATACCAAGATAATCCGGGATCTCGATGCCAGATTTGCTGCGCGAACTGATCTGCTGTTTGGCGCGGATCCAAGACGGGTCGAGGATTGCAGCCCAAGTCTCGGCCAATTTTTCCAAACAGGGTAGCGTGAGACTGCCAAGAAGGTCGTGACCATCATCCGACTTATCACTTCCAAGGAATTTGCTGAGAGACGAGAGCAAGGACACGGTCCTCGCTGGTCGGATGTCCCAGTGTGTGAGGCCACCGAAGGTTTCGAGAAGCCGCGACAGGGTGTCTTGTACATCCTGAAGGGTTGGGCGGACGTGATGGCGGCCTTGTGCTTCAGTGAGGGCGTAAGCGTCATCGAGCAATCGCGCCGTCTCTGACTGGTCGCCAGTCACGATCAGCTCAGATCCACTCTCGCGCACTGCAACGAGACGCGGAGGCAGCACGCAGCCGTCTCGGAGGCTTCCAGCTTCGCCATTCAGCACCAAAATTGTCGAAGGTTCCTTGCCTTTAAGGAGACAAAGGTCCGCGCCCCAGAGGCCGCGCGGTCTGTTCGAGCGCATATCTTCCACAAGAGACGCATTTAGCCGCCTCCCAAGACGCGTAAGCATATCAAATTTGTTGTTGGGTCGTAGTTCACGCGGCTTCCTAATTTGTCGAACAATCAACTCGGTCACATCGCCTGCCGCAAACTCGACAAGGGCTGAAGGCAGGTCTTTCGCCCCAACCCCGGAAAGAAGTGCTAAACTTTCGACCCTTTCGCGCGCCTTCTTGTCCGAGGAGAGAACGAGACCAGGAAGGTCGAACGTGAAGTAGTGAATCTTTGAATGTGGACTGTCGATCCGGTCAATTCGGCCAAGACCTTGGATCATGGCCTTGATGTCCGACGTAACCCCGATAATCCCTAGCGCAGAAGCGCGCTGCAAATTGATCCCTTCTGCCATTTGAAACGTCAGGAACATCGCCCGTTGCTTCAACGGATCTGCCTTCTTTCCATCGATTGCCAGGTAGTCCTGCGCGTCTGATCCACTCCGCAGGTGCTTGATCTTGCTTTGTCCGAATGTAGGCACACCTGGCGCAACCACGAAGATTTCCGCATCCTTTCGGGCATTACGAACCAGAAGATTTGCATAGACTTCGAGTACACCGATCCGTTCAGCGAGGAAGATCACTTGAACATGGCGGTTCAGAATATCCGCCATTTGTTTCGCCCGCTGTACGTCAATTTCCACCAAGGCAGGAACGTCGAGAAGCCGGCGAATTCGATCGCAAATTGGCGTCTTACTATCATCGTCGCCGCTGGGCCGCTCTTCCGGCAGCTCACCTGGAGGAACCTGAAGTGCTCGGCGGCTCTGCCGTTCAGCTCGTCGTAAGCTTTCCCCGATTGAAGCCCTGCCCCTCTGATCAGTCTCGCTGTCGCGCTCTTGCGTCCATTCTATCCGGGCAAAAGAAATAGAGGACCTCAGCACTGCCAAGAAGTTCCGAATATGGATCCGGGACTTGTCATGGAACCGAATTTCCGCTTGCCCCGCCCGTTTTGGATCCGCCGAAACAAGTGTTGTTCCGGTGGTTATGGCTTCCGCCAAATCCTTAATGCGGGCAATGACGCGCGCTTGCTGTTCGGTCAAATCGGCGTCTAGCCGTTCGAGCCTGATCGGGGGATAGGTGAAATGACTCTTGGACCGGTTAGGGCTCTCCCCGATACAGTCGCGCTGGCGCCGGACCACATAGGGGGCCAATGAGGCTGCAAGATCGGATTGGATTTGGCGGGGCTCAAGCCCGCCCTCTACAATTAGCGACTTTGTTCGCCGCAACTCCTCCGCAAGAACTTCAGGGCGCTCGAAAAGATCGCCTTGAACTTGGCGCGCTGCCATACGGTCCTCCAGTTCCTGCAAGTTTCGGATTAATTCCGATCTCCTGCGAACCTTTGCCATATGCTCGTTGATACGAGATGTGATCTGCGGCGGGACGTAGATCGAGCTGCGCTTTTCATGAAAGGCAAGAAGGCCATCGAGGCCTTGGTTGCCCATAAGAGTTGCCGAAAGACAGGCCGTCCATATGGCGGGGCTTTGTTCGAACACAATGGATCGCGCCGATGGGGCGAGATAGCGAGAGCTCATCCGGTGGCTCTCGTCAACAATCATTGACGCCGATGACTGGATCTTGCGGTTAATCTCATTCATCTCTGCCTCTTCCTCTCGCGCCTTCTTCGAAAGGTGACTGTGCTTGATCAGACTCAAGTTTGAGGACGAGTTTTTTTCCCAGTTTCCATGAACGCTTGCAGGCACCAAAGCGAGTGTGCCGAGCCGCCGCTGGTCTGCCCGCTCACCTGTGCTGAGAACCGTCTCTCCATGCGTCACAGGCAGGACAACGGCGAGATGTTTTCCAATATCGGTCTTTCCAGCCCCGGTCGGCGCTTCAACGAAAGCAAAGCCATGTTCGTAGATCGTGCCTGCGGCTTCGTAAACGAGTTCGGCTTGAAACGGCTGAGGTGGTCTACCAGCGCTCGTTAGCCCACCTACCATCCATGGTATGAAGCCGGTCATCTCCACGTAGGAGCGTGCTGCTGCCTCTTCGGCACTCACGAGGCGGATCAGGCCGCGCAGGATTTCGAGTGCAGTCTCAGTCCAGTCCTCGCCCATCTTCCAAAATGCCTCAGCACTTTCACGACGCGCTTTTGCCAAGTCCGGATAGTCGCTGACATCGTCGATGAACTCCAAGTTGGAGCGCATACCCGCATTAGAAAAGTTGGCAGAGCCGGAAAGGACCCGTTCTTTCGACACGTATAACTTGGCGTGCAGCATTGTGGGGCGCTTCCCAAGGGTTTCCGCGGCCTTGTTGGCATCGAAGGCGCGAAAGGAGATTGCGCCTCGTTCGATGGCTTCGAGGGCGAGTATCGCGCGCAGATCGGCAAGATCACTGACTGCGAGCCCACGAGCGCCCAGGAAATGCGAACGGGCCTCGTCAGATACCGACCGCCCTGCCCCACCAACCGTACGACTGCTGTCACTGTTGGTCCCGAAGACGATCCGAATGCTTCCCGGCGGGCGCGATGCGATGTCGGGAACGCTCTCGAGAATTATGGTCAGAGCCGAGAGAAAATCCTGATATCCCGTTACGATCAGGCACGCGGGTGACGACAGCACTTCGTGAACGAGTGTTCGGACGGTTTTGTGTCGATTGTCGGCCCAGTTTTCAGAGCCTCTTTCGGAACCGTTGACCTGCCCCTCTACACGGACGCTGGCGGATGAGCGGCGACTGAAAATTCTCGAAAGAAATCCATCCTTTAACAACTCATCCATAAACGATCCATCAATCTAGCGTTGTATAGTTCAAACTACTCATGACGATCCGAGGCTCGCAAGCTGTTATGCAAAAATTATCCTTCTGATTGTTAGGGGACGTGGTCACGGCAGATGGGTCGCGATGCAGCGTGCACAATTCAGCTGCATCCCGTAGCTCTCCGTGGCACTCCACTAGACACAACGGAGTGTTCTTTGCCGGCAACGTATGAAAAATTACCAATAAATAACAATGCGTTAACTAGCCCCCCCCCCCCCCCCCCCCCCCCCCCCCCTCCGTCGGGGCAAAAATTAGACCTGAAATCAGAAGATTAAGGCAAAGCCCTGCAAGGCGGCCTTTCCCGTTCGCGCATAAATGTCCACCGGGTCGCCACCGTGGCCCCTGTTTGTGTGAAGAGATGGCGATGCCTCGACGCGAACTCTTCAATCATGGTTCGCTGGCTTTGTAGAATCTTAGTCGACCTTTGCTTGACTTACTGCGCTAGTCGTACCATATCTACTACGTGACTACGCATCATGTCATGCGTTCAGATGAAACCTACCAGTGTGTGAGGTATCTGAGCGCCGGGGCGTGTGTCAGGCAGCTGGAACAGCGGGAAGCCGTGATCTAGCTTATCTGCAGCGGTGGCGTGAACAAACCTGTGTAGCCAATGGTTTCTTAAGCGGCGCTATCCTTTGGGTCAGCGCCGCTTACCATTTCAGGCTATGTGATCGTTTGGGAACAGGTTTATATGGGTGCGCGCCGGGACATTGAGCGTGCCCCCGTGACACGAGACAAAATCCCCTGAAATTGCTCCTTGGGCCGAGGAGACGTTGAAATGCAACCAATCCTCAAACCCAACTCCGAACCTGAATCGAGCGCCAGCTATGCACAAGAGTGAATGTGGTGGGCTTCCTGTTTCTGCCCGCGCATGTCTTTCGTGGCCGAGTTGATAGTGCCGCCCTCGGTCATCAATAAAATATGTATCCTGATACCCGGTGGAAGTCTTTGGCTTCTGCAATCCTCTCATTGAGGCAATAGCTCCATCAAGGGTATCCCCAAAACCTCTCGCACTAATCCCACCCAAGAAAATCGCCTTCAAATCGCTAAACTTTGAGGAAGTGAAATTCGAAAAAGGCAGCAGTAGAATTTTCTTATACTGAAGCTTTGTGAATCTCTCGAAGAACACCAGGAATGATTTTAGCCCGTTGTTGTAAGCAGACCTTAGCAAATTCTGATGATTGAAATTTTCGCTCTCATTTCCGAGCGGAACAACAAAAAAGAAGGGAGAAAGAGGCGCGCTGAAAGCATTCAACCTCGAGTCAAGGATAGTTATGATACCGTCCGCATCGCGCCCAAGATCAACAAGGTACTTTGTGAAATCATGAACCGAAGCTGGAACGGCAGACAAGACATTCACATTTACACCAAAACTCAGTGCTTTTCTTAGTGCGGCCGAGTCAATCAACGAGGTCTTTTTCTGACCAACTGTTTTCGCCAAGGCCCCGTCAGGCGTGGCCACAACAATTATCAACTTCATTTCGACCGTAACAATTTCGCCAAAACAAGGGCCGGTATGTGAAAATCCTTCAGATCATTATCATCCAAAGTCGACAAAAGTTGCATAAAATCAGCAATAACGCGCTGCGCGCCCGGTCGATAAATCCGCGAACGCGATTGTAACGCAGGTACAGCGACTTCAGTTGAAGCCTGCCCCTCCATTTCAGAAAACTCAAACGGAGATGATGCTGGAACGAGGCCAATTTTCGCTTTCTTGTGCGGGTGTCGAACCACACGAATACCCGGCACAGCTTCCGCAAATGTAGCCAACGTTTGTTCGCCTGTTGCTTCTCTGTAATTCTTCCCGGAGTCTCTTAATTCGGGCTGCACTCTTGCCAAGTAATAGGGTTGTTTCGAACTATCCCAAACCTCTGTTGTTCGCATTTGCAAAAACTCAAACAGTTCGGATTTGTTCATGACGGCCCCCTTCCTCTGTTGCCACCTCCATCAGGCATTGTCTCGCCCGCTAAGGTGCGCGTCACCTCGTTCACTCGCCTCAAGCTATCCTGCATTCGCTACATCGCCAAGACCCTGAGATCACCCAAAAACTAACGCGTCACAATGTCCGTTCGGATGCTTGGCGGAACTCGGCAATTAGAGGCTCACTCTCCACAAGGTGCACATTCTCATGCTTCATTTCGATGCGCAGAAGGTCAGCTTTCCGAGCAGCTGGATGTGCCGTGTCCTCGGTGTTAGCCAGAGCGGCTTCTTCGCCAGGCAGGAAAGGCCCGCCTGTCGCCGCTAGCAGAAGGACATGGTCTATCTGGCTCATATCCGCACGGTGTTCGCGTTGTCGAACGGCAGCCATGACAGCCCGTGCATGCACCGCGACCTCGTCGACGAGGGCCATGAGATTGGGCGGCAACGCACAGCACGTCTGATGCGGGAGAACCAGTTCATCACGCGACAGAAACGGCGGTTCAAGCGCACGACGGACAGCGAACATGCCTAGCCCGTCGCGTCGAACCTCGTGGCGCAGGACTTCACGGAAAATGGCTCGGACCGGAAGTGGGTGGCGGACATCTCCTACGTCTGGACGGCAGAGGGCTGGCACTACCTCGCTGTCGTCATGGTTCTCTTCTCGCGGCGCGTCGTCGGCTGGGCCACGAGTGACCGCCTGAAGCGCGATCTTGCCGTGAAAGCCCTGTGCCATGCTCTCGTGGCTCGCAACCCTGCGCCCAGGCCTCGCCATGGCCATTCGGACCAATGGCGTTTCCATTGCTCGAGGCGAAAAACGGAACGCAGTCCTGACTGTCCTTTGCCGTGTGACTCCACATACCAGCCTCCGGTCATCTACCGACTGAGTCCCGAGGCGGAGATCGCGTTTCAGGATCGAGGTCTGCTGGACGCCGCAGTCTGAACCGACACTGCAAGACCGGCTTTCCTCACCCGCGCGGGACGTTGGCCAAACCCGGAAAAAGGGGCACAATTCGGTTGCCTTCCGTACTTCTCCGTGGCACTGCGTAAGGCACAACGGAGCGTTCTTCGCCGTATACGGAGAGACATTTCCTTCGAAATCACAATGGCTTAGCTAGGTCACTCCCTACCGCCGGAGCCAAAATCTAAAATTCTATGGGAAACCAACAGGTTAAGGGAAAGCCCTTGCCTGTTCCCGCTCGTCTTGCCCTCTGTGCCCAAAGGCGCGGTTTTTGCTGCGCGCAAGGTGTCGGAGCCGAAGTGTGGGACGCATCGCTTACCTGACTTCGCCCGAAGCGGCGCTTGCATCCAAGGCTGGTTGCAAGCGATCAAAGAAGATAGCCGCGCGATCTTCCGGGCAGCCGGCGAAGCCCAAAACGCCACGGACTTCCTGTTGGCGTTGACCGAAGAAAAGATGGCTGTGGCGGCCGGGTAGTCCCCATCCATGCTGTTCCAGCGACAGAAGTTGCGGCGCCTCTACCCAGTCGCGGGATCTTCCTCGGCCAAGCGGCGCAGCCGGATTGTCCGTTGCTTGAACTCCACGAACACACGCGCCAAGGTAGCAAGCGAGACGCCTCTCGGAGTGTGCGAACTTATGTTCTTCACGCGAATCGGAATGGCCATCGCGCATTTGCTGTTCTGGTTTGGCATCATGCGGGTTTCGTTTGACATCTTGGTTGCGTTCCGCACCGATACCGCAGAAGCCAACCAAGCAGCCGCACAAGCCTACCTGACGGCAGCGACGACGGGCGAGGCGATCAACATCGGTATCCTCTATGTCCTGCTCGGGGTTGCACTCGGCGTCTTGTGCGAGATCAGTGGAAGAAGATCGAAGGCCGAAGACGTCGGGTGATTGACGATTCAAGCATTCGAAACGAAGTCGGATGACAATCTTGCAACGGGGATGATGGAGCCATTGGATTGCCCTGCACTTGACCGTGTCGCTGCGATGTTGACAAATGCAGGTCCGAGGGTCCCATCGCAGAGGGCAACACCTTGTTTTCATTATGTTTTGCCCTTTTCACCGCAGACCCTGCCGCAAGAGCCGAAATCCAGAAAACCACACAATAACAACGGTATAGCGCTTTCGTGCTAGCCGTTGGTCTTGTTCGTGTTTCCATGCACGGGCTATGCGGTGCTAAGCGCGGGGCACGGGGGCGGTAGGCGACCTTCAATCCTGCCCCTACGCCCTGTTTGCCTGCGGCTTTCGGCGGTGCGGGCGCCGGGCGGGGGGTGCCGGTCCGACCAGGTTTGCGAAAGGCCGCAGAGGCGCCATTTGCCGGTGGCACGGCAGCACTAGCTGTTTCCGTCGCTCAATGCAGCCCGAAACCGGCCATCAACGTCTTGCGCAGCTCGACGAAAGCCGGGGCGCTGCGGTCGCGCGGGCGGGGAAGGTCGATGTCGATCAGCCTTGGCGGGATCGCGCTGTCCTTCGACAGGACCAGAACGCGGTCGGCAAGGAAGATAGCCTCTTCCAGATCATGGGTCACAAGAACCATCGTCACGCTTTCTTCCTGCCAGATGCGGGCCAGCTCTTCCTGCATCGTCAGTTTGGTCATGGCATCGAGCGCACCCAGAGGTTCGTCAAGCAGCAGGATTTCGGGCTGCACGGTCAGGGCGCGGGCAATTCCGACACGCTGCGCCATGCCTCCCGACAACTGGCGCGGGAAGGCGGTTTCAAAGCCGGCCAGCCCGACCAGACGGATATAGCGCAGCGCCTTTTCCCGCGCGTCACGGCGGGGCGTGCCGCGCACTTCCAGACCGAAGGCCACATTGTCCAGCACCGTCAGCCACGGCAGAAGGCGCGGTTCCTGAAAGATCACCGCCCTTTGGTGACCGATGCCGTGAACGGGGCTTCCGTCGACCAGAACCTCGCCGGCATCCGGCTCTTCAAGTCCTGCCAGCACCCGCAAGAGCGTGGTTTTGCCGCAGCCCGAGGGACCGACGATGGCCAGCGACGACCCGCCGCCGACGGCCAGATCGATGCCGCGCAAGACATTCAGCCGCCGCCCGTTGAGGGTGAAGGATTTGGAGAGGTCACGTATCGTGACCTCTCCGCGGCGCAGGATGGGGTCTGCCACGCTCATCTGTGCCTGCCTTCAGTTGGTCGCCGGGCTGTCGCCCGTGGTGTAAAGGATGTTCTTCGCGACCAATTTGCCTTGCTCGACGCTGCCTTCGCGTTCCAGCACATCGATCCAGAACTGCACGTCGCGCTCGACCGGCAGGCCACCGGCCCGCACGCCGTAGCCTGCGAAATACTGTGCGACCTCGGGGTTCTCGCCACGTTCGGCAAGGACCTTGGCGAAGATGGCCTTGGTTTCCTCGGGGTGTTCACGGGCATAGTCGAGCGCCTTGGCCGAACCCTCGACAAAGGCCTTGGTTTCGGCAGGATGGGCCTCGATCCAGTCGCGGCGCAACACGACGAAGCCGCCCGCGATTTCACCAAGCACGTCGGTATCGTCGAACACGGCCCGCAAGCCGCCCGTCTTGCGCGCGGCCCCTTCGAAGGTGGTTTGCCAGTAGCCAAAGGCCGAGACATCCACCTGTTTCGAGCGCAGCACCTGTTCCAGTTGCGGGCCGGGAACGACGACCAGATTGGCCGCATCCTTGGGCAGACCCTTCTGGTGCAACGCCTCGCGCACGACATAGTCGAGGTGGGCGCCCAGCGTGTTCACGGCGATGGTCTTGCCTTGCAGGTCCTCGATCGTCTTGATCGGGCTGTCCTCGAGCACGTAAAAGATCGACTGCGCCTCATCGTTGATGCCGTTCGACGGGTAGACCGCCACGAAATCATTGCCTGCCGCGATGGAGTTCAGCACGGCGGCAGTCGCGGCCGAACCCAACTCGACGCTGCCACCTGCCAGCGCCACCAACGAGGCGGGGCCGCCCTGCGCATAGCCCACGTTTTCCAGCGTGATGCCGGTGCCGTCGAAATATCCAAGTTCGGCGGCCAGTTCATGGGCGTTCAGCCCACCCTGGCTTGAAAGATAGCGGATCGTCACATCGGCATGGGCAGCCTGCGAAAGGCCAAGGCCAAGCGCCGTCGTAAGGGCAAGGGTGCGGAAAGAGAAAGTCATGGTCGGTTTCCTTTGAAGGGTTTGGAGAGGAGGAGAGGAGGAGAGGAGGAGCAATCAGGCGGCGTCGGCCCAGCGGCACAGACGGCGCTGGAGCGTGACAAGGGCGTAATTCGCGCCAAGCCCAAGCAGGGCCAGCAGGAAGATCGCGGCGAACATCAGCGGGATCTGGAAATTGTACTGGGCATTCATCACCTGAAACCCCAGCCCCTTGTTCGCGCCGATCATCTCGGCCGCGATCAGCAACAGAAGCGCCGTTGTGGCAGACAGGCGCAGTCCGACAAAGATTTGCGGCACCGAAGCGGGCAGGATCACCCGCAGGAACACCGTGGCGCGGGTCGCACCATAGGTGCGGGCCATCTCGACCAGCTTGCGGTCGACCTCTTTCACGCCGCCGATCGTGGCGAGCAGGATGGGAAAGAGCGTGGCCCAGAAGATCACGAACACCTTCGACGCCTCGCCCAGCCCCATCAGCAGGATGAACACCGGATAAAGGGCCAGCGCCGAGGTCTGGCGGAAGAACTGCAGGATCGGATCAAGCGCCTGCTCGACCGCGCGGATCTGCCCCATGAACAGACCCAGCGGAATGCCCAGGACGATTGCGGCGGCATAGGCAAGGCCCGCGCGTTGCAGGCTTATGGCGATGTCATCGACCAGCGCTCCGCTGGCCAACCCGTCCCACAGCGCCGCGACGATCAGGTGCAGCGGCGGAAAGACCGTGGCGTTGAGCCAGCCGAGGCTGCTCGCGCCCTCCCAGAACACAAGGAAGGCGGCAAGCAGACCGTAGCGCGACAGGGCCGCCCGTGCCGTTGTCCGGCCGGCCTGCAACAGGGCCGCCCAGGAAATCGGCCGGAACACCACAGGGTCAAGCGATTGCAGCGTCATGGCCGTCACTCCGCGGCTTGCACGGCGGCACGGGCCGCGGCGTAGCGGTTGATCGGGAAAGGCAGGCCAAGGTTCTCGCGCAAGGTGGCCCCTTCGTATTCGGTGCGGAACAGACCGCGCCGCTGAAGCTCGGGGATCACCAGATCGACAAAGTCGGTCAGCCCCGTGGGAAGCCACGGCGGCAGGATGTTGAAGCCGTCCGCAGCCTCGTTCTCGAACCACTCCTGCAAGGTATCGACGATGGTTTCGGGCGTGCCGACAATCGTGAAATGCCCCCGTGCCGAAGCGACCCATTGGTATAGCTGGCGGATGGTGAAATTGTTGTCGTCGGCGATCTGGCGGATCAGCGCCTGCCGCGACTTCATCCCTTCGGTCGGCGGGGCCGGCGGCAGGGGGCCGTCGAGATCATAGCCCGACAGGTCCAGCGTCCCGCCGGTCAGACCGTTGAGCAGCGAAATCCCGTCCTCCGGCAGGATAAGGCTGGTGAGCCGGTCGTATTTCGCCCGCGCCTCTTCAAGCGTGCGCCCGACAAAGGGCGACACGCCGGGCATCACAAGGACATGCGCCGGATCACGCCCCAGCCCCCGCGCGCGCGCCTTGATGTCGCGGTAGAATTCCTGCGCCGTATCCAGCCTTTGATGCGCGGTAAAGATCACCTCGGCCGTGGCTGCCGCCAGCCCGCGCCCGTCCTCGGACTGGCCGGCCTGAACGATCACCGGATGGCCCTGCGCCGACCGCGACACGTTCAGCGGACCCTTCACCTTGAAATGCTCGCCCCGATGCCCGGCCAGATGCAGTTTGCCGGTCTCGAAGAACACGCCGCTGTCCTTGTCGCGGACAAAGGCATCATCCTCGAAACTGTCCCACAGCGTCTTGACCACATCGACATGCTCGGCAGCGCGGCGGTAGCGGAAGGCGTGGGGATGTTGCTGGTCGAGGTTGAAGTTCTGCGCCGCAGCTTCGGTGGCCGTGGTGACCACGTTCCACCCTGCCCTGCCCCCGGAAATCAGATCGAGCGAGGCGAACTTGCGCGCAAGGTTGTAGGGTTCCTCGTAGGTGGTCGACGCCGTGGCAATGAAGCCGATGTTCTTCGTCAGCGGGGCCAATGCCGCAAACAGCGTGACCGGCTCGAAACCAGCGACCTTGGCATTGCCCCCTTCCATCCCGCCGCCAAAACTGACGGCAAGGCCATCGGCAAGGAAATAGGCATCGAACAGGCCGCGCTCGGCTTCCTGTGCCAGCTCGACATGGAACCGGAAATTCGTGGCCCCGTCGGCGGGGCTGTCGGGATGACGCCACGCGGCGACATGCTGGCCACCACCGGGAAGGAAGGCACCAAGGCGGATCTTGCGGGTCATGGACGGGGTCCTTTCAAGGCATGGGGGATCGTTCGCCGCCAAGCGGCGGCGCGTTGGTAAAGGTCAGTCGGAACAGATCAGGCCGGGCAGCCGGGCCTTGCGGGTCGGCGGCAACACAGCCCTGCCCGCGCCGCGTCGGCATCCGGCGGGTCAAAGGCCGGCCCCAGCGCAACGAAGCGCGCGTCAGGCACAGCAACCGCACTCCGCAATGTCCGGCGCAGTCCGGCCGCAAGGTCGCGATTTACGGGTGATCCGGCTATCTTGCGGGGCATGGCGGCTTTATCTCGATTCCATTTATCGTGATTTAATCTGCCGCCATTCCGGACCTTTTTCCATTCTAAAGGTCGGCCGGATTTCGGAAGAATTTGCCTGCCGCCTTGGCGCAATGCCGCAGCTTTCTCCCGCCCCGCGCGCCCGCCCGACCAAGAAGCCGCCGCGCGCTGACCAGTCTTTCCTGCCCCGCAAGACCCTGCGCTGCCGCGAAAAGCGGCCCGTCCAAGCCCCCTCCCCCCCGCGCCGGGGCCTGGGCTAGCGGGGGGAACGGGGGGCTTCGGCGGGAAGCGCGGTTGGAGGTGTCGGTATGGGAGGCGTTATCGGGGGTTTGGGGACAAAGAACCAGCACCGCAGTCGAGATTGCAACCCTGAGGCGAGCTTAGTCTGTTTTGCATATGCGCGTCATTTCCTCTCTTCCTCGTCCATCACCCTCTCGCACGCGCAATCCGTTCGACCAAATCGGCATCGAGACCACGCTTTTCACGGTCAGATCCTCCCTTAGCCAAGAGGCCAAGTGACTTCGCAATTATCCCGAGATGAGCGCGCCCAGCCAGTATGACCACTTCCTCGCTGATTAGGTTGACGCCGCCGCGCGATGTGGACTTTGTCTTCCACGCAACCTGCCTCATCTGATTAGGCGTTGCTCTCGACATGACCGGAATGCGCTCTCCGGAAAACGGATTGGTAGCCCACAACTCGGAGGTGTCCGTGAATGCATCTTCTGCAAGTACCCTCAGGACCGCGTCCTTCTCGATGTTCGGGACCCCGTCGCCCCACTTGATCACCAGCATTCGTCTGGTGATTTGCGGAGCAGCAAGCAGGATTGGCCAAATCCTGCGCGCGACTTTGGGTGAGTAGCCTGCCTTCCGCGCAGCATGTTCACCGTCAAAACCGGTCATGTATTCGCGAATGAAGGTCTCGTGACGCTCGCGCCGAAGGGGCGCGTTCGTCTTCACTCTCTGGGTCCGTCCGGTCATTTGTCGTTCCGCTCTTCGACTGCCCCAGTCAGTTCGTCGAGTGCATCACGATGTCTTGTCTGAGCCTCCGCGAAGTACCGCTCTGCCGCACCCACGCTGAAACGGGGCCCCCGGCCCTCCAGAAAGCTGCGCGAAATCACCCGCTGCACGTGCTGGATGCGCAGTTCGGCATCGGCAAGACAGGTAGCCAAGGTGCGTCGTCCTTCATCCAATCCGAAATGCGCCATGACCGCTAACGAGAGTTCCCGAACCTGTTCAGGATCCGGCTCGAACCGCGTCAGGCCGTGCCTGCGCGCATTCCGGGCGCAGATCGCCTTGCCCGCAGCAGTCTTCGGCCCGGTCGATCGCCTACCATGCCGACCCAGGCCCCGATCTCCCGACATTCAGGATACCTCCACCTCGGCAACGGCCATGAAGTCCTGCTTCCGAGCATTTTTCTGGACGGAGCGGTAGTCGGACATAAGGGCAACTCTCCTTAACTCAAAGCGGTGCTGAACATGATCGACCTCGCGAAGCAGCGTCCAGTTGTCACGGTAGGCCTGTGCCTCGATGTCGCTCCTCGTCAGACCGTAACGGCCAAGCATTTCTTCTGCTATCGCCTCCCCCTGCACGAAAGCGGTCGCTGTTTGGCGTGCGATTTGTTCTGCATCTTGCAGCGGCACATCCGTCATCAGCCGCACCAGCTTCTCCCATACAATATCTCGTGCCGACGCTCTCAAGATGCCTTGGACGCGTTCCCGCGAAACGAGGTAGGAGAGTTCCAGCTCGATAATGTTCGAGGCGAGCAGTACCTCGTACTGGGTCGTGGGTGCCAATTCGTTCCACAGCAGCTCACGTAACGAAGCGCTATCGTTCTGCGCCGAGGTCAGCATGCCCTGTGCTTGCACGACCTTAGCGACGTCTGAAGAGACTTGCTGTTCCATGACCTGGCCTATGTAGCGTGGCCCAGTCGTCGGGCCCATGTGCGAGCCTTGGCCAACTTACGAGGAAAATCCAGCAATCCTGCCAAAATTGCGAACTTCGCAACAAATGGCTCCCTTTGTCCACCGTGCTGCTCCTCCGAACCGACCTCGTGCAAACAGAAGCATACAGAAAGTCTAGAATTATTTGATCTCTTGGGCCCCAGATGGACCTTTGCGAAGCAAGACCCCGAATGCCCCATCAGTCTCGAACACAAACTCAATACCATGCCCCTCAAGGGCACTAACCAGTTTCTCAAGCGTCGTGTCCCGCATCGCCACACCGGGCTCCTCACTCTCGAAATACTTTATTGTGCGGACCGACACCGAAGCAGCGTTGCTCAGTTCTGCAATGCTCCAATTCACGATTGCTCGTGCTGCGCGAATTTGGCTTGCGTGCACCCTTGCATTACGCATAAATTGCACCTAAAGTGCAATTATGAAAAGCAATGCAAACTGGAAAGATCATTTTGCCCGTCTAGATGGTGCCTTCGCTCCCTCCACCCTGCGTGCGTATTTCGCTGACGTCCAGCATTTTGAAACGTGGTGCAGTGCGATAGGGGTTTCCGCTTTTCCGGTGTCGACAGATGACCTCTGCGACTACCTCGAGGCTGATGGTCTCGCGTCATCGCCCGCGACCGTTCGGCGCAGACTCTATGCCATCCGAAAGGTCCACCGTTTACTGCGCCTTCCTGATCCGACCTTGGACGAGGCAGTGAACATCACCATCCGGCGGATAAAGCGCAGAACGCTGTGCCGGCCGAAACAGGCCAAAGGTCTGACATCAGAATTCCTCACGCAGTTCTTAGCGGTACAACCCGACACGCCTTGGGGCTGGCGAAACCGTGCAATGCTCTCGCTTGGTTATGACCTGCTCACGCGCCGTTCTGAACTCATCGCCCTGCAAACATCCGACCTGCAACCCCGCGGCGATGGCACCCTTCGGGTGACTATCCGACGGAGCAAGGCTGATCCCTTCGGCATGGGGCGGATCTCTTTCACCTCGCGCCGGACGGCCGACGAAATTGCGCGCTGGCTGGATTGGCGTGGTTCCGATATCGGTCCGCTATTCTGTGGCATCTATCAAGGGAAAGCCATCGACCGAGCCCTAGAAGCGACCTTTGTCAAACGTCTAATCAAGGACGCCGCACGGGATGCCGGGCTCGATCCAGATGTCGTTGATGCCTTCAGTGGGCATTCGATGCGGGTCGGTGCGGCTCAGGACCTTTTGGTAATGGGGCATGATGCGATCGCGATCATGCGGGCTGGTGGATGGAAGTCAGTGAACGTGCTTGCGCGGTATCTTGAACATTCCGAGCATAACGTCTGGGAAGCGGCACCACGGGCAACGCAGGTGTAACCACCCGCCACCCTTTACCGGAGTGATAGCCGCCATTGAGTGGAAATGGCCGGGACAAGGCGACTAAAACAAAGAGTTTTTCAGTGACCCGTTCAGGAAATCGCGGACGACCCGTTAACCAAGGTTGACCGCGCGCGCAGCGTAGGTGACAGCTTTGTTAACATACCACACCGAACGTCATCACTCCCGCCACCACCTCTGCCCCCACTCCCTTGATTGAAAGCACGTCCATGACTTTTGCGTCACTCCTGCGCGGCCTCCTCCTCGGCTCTACGGCCCTTGGCACGATCACTACTGCCGAAGCTCAGGATTGTCTGGATTTCGGGATCGACCAGACATGCATCAACTCTGGCAATCTGCCGGGCGGGATCATCGATGATGGGTCCATCGATCTGACCAACACTTCGACGGGCACCATATACGGCGCCTTTTCCGGTGTGCAGACTTGGCTCGACGGCAAGGTGGATAACCTCGGCAGCATCGGGTCCGATACATTCGGTGTCCTTGGTTTCACAGGAACGCTCGACGTCAGGAACCGAGGGTCGATCCACGGCGGCGCGATCGCTGTCTTCGGCATAGCGGGGGCGAAGGTCAGCAACTCTGGCGACTTGTCCGGGATTTTCGGCATCTTCAGCACCGGAGACGTAACGGCCCTCAACCTCGGTTCGATTGTCGGCAGCCAAGGGGTCGGCGACTCCTATGGTATCCTGGGCAACACCGTCGATATCGAAAACCGTGGCCTGATCTCGGGCGGCTTCAATGGCATTGGCGTCGGCACCTCGGGCCGTATCGTCAACTCCGGCAGCATTGTCGGCACAGCCGTCGGCCCCGCTTATTTCAGCTTCGGCATCATGGCGCGCGGTGACCTGCAACTGGCCAATTCCGGCACGATCCAGGGCGAATACGGCGTCTCGGTCAACAATTCCACGGGCGGGACGGTCATCGACAACGATGGCTGGATCATCGGGACCGATGGTATCGCCATCGACATGACCGGCCTCAGCGTCTCGGCCGCTACCACTGCGTCCTCGGGCAACAGCCTGATCCTGCGCGGCCGGTCAAAGATCGACGGCGCGATCCTGCTCGGCGATGGAGACACCGTCCGGATCGAGACAGACGGCGGCATGTCCCGTCTGGTCACATTTACCGGATGGGAAGGCGAACCGGCCGACGTAACGCAACTCGGCAAAGGCGTCTTCGTGCAAGACGGCGAGACCTATGCCACGCTCGACACCACAAGCTTCGCCCGGCAAGGTCAGGGTCTCCTCGCCCTGTCGCAGGGCATCGCCGCCGCAGCGCCCCAGCATGGCGCGCAAACCCCCGCCGGCGGCAGCCTCTCGACCAAAGGCACGGATGGCCCCACTGGCTGGGCAGGCGCCTTCGGTGCATCCTTGCAAGACGACGCCCGCGACCAGACAGTCGCCAGCACAGGGCGCACCGGCGGGATTGTCGGCGGCATGACCATCGGCACCCAAGGCGGCCTGACCTTTGGCCTTTTCGCAGGTCTGGGGAACGGGGTTTCGGATGTCGAAGGCTCGTCCAGCACCGAAACCGACTACCGCTTCGCGGGCCTTTCCGTGCAAGGGGGGGATGCCGCCTGGTTCGACGCCCGCCTGATCGCGGGTATGACTGACAGCGACAGCCGCCGCACCGTCGCCGACAATACCATCATTGGCGGCCTTGCAACCGGCACCGCAAGTTTCGCAGGGGATTTCGCGGCGCTCCACCTCGGAACAGGGCGTGATTTCCATATGGGGAACGTGGTCTGGACCCCCTCGCTGTCACTGGACGCAGCAACAGGACAGTTCGACGGCTACACCGAAACCGGCACCGCACAGGACCTGACCGTGGACAGCCGCGAAACCACCGCGCTGTCCCTCCGCCTCGGGGTCGAACGCAGCGAAAGCTTCGAACTGGCCGGCGGAACCCTCGGGACGGTGCTGTCTCTGGCGCTCGTCAGCACCAACGTGTCGAACGACGACATCGCAGGCACACTTCTGGGCCAATCCTTTGTCACGGGCT
Organism: Paragemmobacter straminiformis; assembly: GCF_014243445.1. Classification (GTDB taxonomy): domain Bacteria; phylum Pseudomonadota; class Alphaproteobacteria; order Rhodobacterales; family Rhodobacteraceae; genus Paragemmobacter; species Paragemmobacter straminiformis. Next base: position 114,259 of record NZ_JACLQD010000002.1, on the reverse strand, counting down.
CCGGCGTCGGTGCGCAGTATACGGGCGTCGCCATCGGCTCGGGCCTCACCTTCGAAATGTCACCTTCGGCGTCGCTCTCCCTGCGTGGCGAAGGCGTATTCTCCGACGGCGGCTTGGGTGGCAGCGGCGCGTTGGCACTGAACGTAAAGTTCTGAGGTAAGGTTCTCTCCGACCCTCAGGTCGGAGACATACCGGGGGACAGGCGGAAGGCCACACGGCCTCGCCCCTCGAACCGGCGCCCATTTTGAAGCCGGAAATACCCTATATCTGATGTACTTCCGTGAGCTGAACCGCCGCGGACAATTCGATCACGCTGGAAAAAAGTCGGGGGCAACGTCATGATGCGCAGCTTGCCGGAAAAATACGAAGACGAAGCGCAGCAAAAAAGCACGGCCATCCTCAGAACAGCCGTGCCGACTGACTAGACAGCCTTTTAATTTGCAAACAAGACCTTCTGAGTAGGAAGATCCCAGACGTCATCATCTGCTAAACTTCCAACCGAAGCCTTGTATGAAGAAAGTGCTTTCGCCGAACCCTTGCCCCAAGCGCCGTCAACAGCCCCCTCGTAGAAGCCCTTCTCCTTTAATTTCCGCTGGATGCTCTTTGCGTCCTCTGTGTCTTTAACATCCAAAAGCGTCTCTTCGGCGTCACTGCCTGTTGGCACTTCGTCTTTCAAAATCGAAATTTTTGCGGCATTGTCGCCGAGTGATAAATCGAATGCGGGCTCGGAGTATCCAGCGCCTTCCATCATCGTCGCGAGTTTCTCCTCGATCTGCAGGATCGAATCTTCAGTCTGCACTGCAAAGGTACGATATGACCCTGATGACCCGCTAAGTGACACGCGCTCTTCCCCAAAGGTGTCAAGCACCAAAGCGGAAAGCTTACGAAGATCGGCCGATGTAAGGGCTTCCCCACCAATCTCTATCTGAAATGAAGACGATTTGCCTGCGCCGGGCGAACCTTCGACCAAATCAACGTTGAGGCCTTCCTTAGATAGCGATGTTTGCAGCCTAGTTCCGTCGAAACCAGCCTCGAGAAGAATTCCGGCTACGAGTTCCTCTAGATAGCCTACGTCTCGCACAGTAGTGACCGAATAGACCCGCCGCCCATCCTCGTCGGTGAGAACCTCACTGGCTAACACGTCCGGCGACGTCGCCAACTGTTTAGACAATTGAATGGTTGTCATGCGATCGAAGCCAGCCAGTGAAAGTTTGAGTACAGAATATGTCGACTGGTCAGCAGACAACTCGCTGAGTTTATTGAGGAGATCCATGGACAGTTGACTTGCAAGCAGCCTTGCTTGATCACCCACCGCGTCAGAAACACAAGCGTCATTACATATAGCCTTATCCATCGGTAGAATTTTCGGCTTAGAGCTCTCAACTTCGGTTGATCGCATCATCCTCAATGTCGCGAGGTCGTAAACCTCCCCCTTAATGCGGACCCGAAGCTGGCGTGTCATAGACATATCCTGCAAAATCGGGACGACACTAAAGACGAACGCGAGACGACTTTGAATGGTAGGATCATCAGTTGTGTTTGCCGCTTGGAGGGGCGCAATGAAGTCCTGACGCCTCACTCCCGTCACGAACTGCAGACCTAGTTTGGAGGACAATAGCTGTTCGTCGATGACAAGGTAGCCCGCCTCAGACAGCGAATTCTGAAGTACAGAAACCACCCTACCGTAAACCGGGTCGTCTCTCCGCACAGCCCCTTCATCACTGTCTTCACCGAGAACAACGAGATGGTCGTTGCTTGCCTGTGCCCACACGGCAGAAGCGGACACGCACAACAGCGATACAAGCACATAGACAAACCGGTTCAGCATCGAACCTCCTCCGTAAAGTGAATACTTTGATAAAGAAGCCTTGACAGCATAACCGAACCGAAACCCAATACAAGTAAACAAGAACTCGTACGAACGGAGTATCCAATGCATTTTCGAAAACTATACTTAAGTACAGCGCTGTTGCTTATTACGTCAGTTAGCACATCCGTATTCTCTCAGGAAGCCGCGCCCTCCCAACAGGAATCCAGCGTTAAATCTGCGTCTGACATACAAGATATCAATCTTGCTTTAGAAGACTTAAGCAAGGAACTCTTTTCCAATTTGGATCCGAAAGGAACCTATGCCCTAAAGAATGCCAATCCGGAAGATTCTGGCATTCCGGAGAACCTTTTAAAGCAACTCGCGGCATCACTTCAATCATCCCTAATGGTTGCTTCAGATTTTCAAATTAACATAATCGACCAAGGCCAACAGAACAGCGCTTGGGCAAATGCAGTAGAATTTAACGGCGCAGACTTTGAAGAAATGGTCAGCCAAGCAAATTTCTCAGCTCTTATAATATTGAACGCCCGAGCTACGAATTCCGGAATTGATCTGTCTTTACAAGCGATCGGCGCTACGGCAGAAAACGCTGGTCAAGTTGTTTCAAGCACAGCTATGAAATCTGTTTCTCTTGACTGGTCAAAATTTGTCAGTGCTGATCTGACAGACAAGACTTCAAAGAAGATCGATGATATTCAGGCAGAGCTTGAGAAACTGAAATCTCTCACTGAGCCCGTGGAGGCCCCAAAGAGTTTTGCGGACTTTCTTCACAACGCAAGGATCCACAAAAGTCGAGGTGAGATGGATACTACCATTTCGAGCCTCGAAAGTGCAGTAAAGCTTGAGCCAAAATTTGTCGATGTGCTTTCGGATCTTACTGAGCTTCTTGTGCAGAAGTATGGAGCACAAAACGCACAGCTTTATATAGACAAACGTCTTAAGGCAAATCTTGGCGACGAGATGTATACCGTTGCCTCACTAATTATCGATCCAAACAGCAGCCAAATTGGAATCGGCGACTTCATAGACCAAAAAATCAAGTCACCGCCGCTTGCAGCGCGCTGGCTCTGGGGGGCCGGACAACAAGTTCTGGATCGCCGCTCATCAAGTGATGGACCCTATCAATATGATTTTGCTGTACTTTCAGCGGCGCGTCTGGTCATTCGTTCATACGAAACTGGGCAGTTTCAGACTTACTTTGTTGACCCACTAGAAGCATCTAAATTCGCCAAACTGGACGAAGCAAAGGCAATTGAACAGAGGCTCAACCGCGTTGAATATTCCGTATTTACGACCAAGTACGAAAGAAACACTGGAAATAGCTACTATGATCTTCCAGGCGTGTGCAGGAGTTCAGCCCTGTTCTATCCTGACTCAATGCCAGATGAGCTTAAATTACGAAAGAAGACTGAATGTGAGAAATATTATGTGGCATCTCGTCGAATATCACAATCACTCATAGACTCTCTCCTTGAGCATGATGGCGAAATCGCGCCAAATAACGTTTCGACGCAAATTCAAGAAACGACAATAGAGCAAATTCCGCTAGATAGAATTTTTGTGTCAGGCGCTCCGGACTCGCCCTCAATCAGAATGCCATGCTATCAGGGTCCGGATTCCTCCGAGACTGCCACTACAGCGTCCCTTCCGAAAGGAAGCCTTGACAAATTTCTCGATAGTCGGGTTGAGCCGAGCCAGTATCGGGAACTCGGATTGCTCAACCCCGATCAACCAGTTTTCGAGCTTGAATTCCCAACTGTAGCTAATGATCGATTGAACTTTGCCGATTTCTGTCTTCCGAGAGGCCAAGATATTGGCAAAATAGTTGGGATATCCGAATTCATTATCACAGATGACGTTGACACAGAAAAGCCCATCCTGGTCAACGCCCTGGTACCAAGTAATTCCGACGAAATTCATTCCGTCACAGTGGATATTACTAAAGACGGCACGACATTTTCTGACTCCGGCCTACAGGTTCTCACAGAGAAGAGTGAAGGCAACCTTACGATCATTTCATCGCCAAAGAATTCTTGGCTTTGGGCACCCGGTGTAGTCCAAAGCCTTATTGGTCGAACCAACATAGTATCTGTTAGTTATACAGATATTTCTGGCGCAGAAAAAACAATCGGCAAACAAAAGATCTTCGTTCATGCTTCGGACGATTTTGTATCACGTCAATCTTTGGACGACGGATTTGTAGGAGATGATGGTCGTTTTAAGCCCACTTTAATTGATGGTTACACGCTACTAGGTTCAATTGATTGGAGCTTGGAACGTGGGGATGCCAAAGGGTTCGATGGGTCAGAAGGCCCATACGGGGCGCAGGAATCCTACGGCAGTACGGGTGGTGAGGGTGAGGACGGCTATGAAGGTGAAGGAAACCCCGACGGTGCTACCGAAATGGGGGGAACAAACCAATCGGATAGTGGAAGTTGGGTCAGCCTGGCAGAATTCGGCACGTGCTTTCCGGCGACAGAACTTCAATACCGTGCTGCAAACATCAATGAGTACGTAAGCATGCGAGAAACCTCATCAACAGATGCCCCATCGATTACCCGAATAATGAAAGACGAACAGCTGACACGTGCTGATGACACAGTGTACTTGGGTCTAAACAGCCGGTTGAGAGATGCCTGTTTTGTCCTGTGTGACAGCGAAGGAAAACTAGGCACTTCAAATCCGAGCGGCGTTGCAGAGTGCATTTCAGATAATGCTCTCTGGTTTAAAATGCGAGCTGCGTCCGGTCAGACAGGGTATATCAGCGCGAAGTTTCTTGCAGTGGAGGGCTACGGAGAATGAAACAAATTTGCCAAGATTTTCCTGTCCGCCTGCGCCCTCGCCGCAATCGTCATTTTCTGGCTTTGACGATCAATTGGGCTGGCACCTAACGACTGATCTGATCTGATCCGATCCCCAGAACACTCTGCCTTGAGACAGGCGCATGTGGGGATCGGGTCGAATCAAGAAACGGCGCTGGTAGCTGCCAGATGAAATTTCGCATGAAGATCAAAGCAATGCCCTTGATGCGCACTCACAACTCTTACATGTAGAAGTAGAATTGAATCATCTGGAGTGCCCCACGTTGATAACACCAGTCATTCTGTGTGGAGGCGCGGGAACCCGCCTTTGGCCCCTGTCCCGCAAGGGGTTTCCCAAGCAATTCACGCGATTGGTGGGAGAGAGGAGCCTCTTTTCCGCCTCGGCAGAGCGCCTTTCGGGGGCCGACTACAAGCCACCCGTCGTGGTGACCGGCTCCGATTTCCGCTTTATTGTCGTAGAACAACTCATGGAGGCTGGGATCGAGCCCGGCGTGGTTCTGATTGAACCCGAACCGCGCAACACCGCCCCCGCCGTTCTTGCGGCGGCGCTCCATCTCGCCACGGACGTTCCAGATGCACTGATGCTGGTCGCGCCATCCGATCATTCGATCTCGGACGCGGCAGCCTTTCGGCTCACAGTCCAGTCAGGGGTCGATGCGGCGCGTGACGGACGGATCGTAACCTTCGGCATCGCGCCGACACGCCCCGAAACCGGCTATGGATGGCTTGAGTTGGAGGGCGCGGCAACCCCGGTCGCACCACTGCGGCGCTTCGTCGAAAAGCCGGACGCCGCGCGCGCAGAGGCCATGCTTGCAGCGGGCAATTTCCTTTGGAATGCCGGTATTTTCCTGTTTACGGCGCGGACCATCATCGAAGCGTTCAAGGCCCATGCGCCCGGGTTGTTTGAACCTGTGCGCGCCGCAGTGGCAGGCGCAAAGCCCGACCTCGGCTTTCTGCGTCTGGCACCTGAACCTTGGGCGGGCGTTCCGTCGATTTCGGTCGATTACGCGGTGATGGAGCGCGCGGCGAATATGTCGGTGGTCCCGTTCTCGGGCAGTTGGACAGATCTTGGCGGCTGGGATGCCGTTGCCGATGAAATGGGTGTAGATGCCAGCGGCAACAGTCAGTCGGGCACTGCAACGGCACTCGATTGCAGGAATACTTTGCTGCGATCCGACAGCGATGGCCTCGAACTCGTCGGGATCGGTCTCGATGACATCTTTGCCATCGCGATGAAGGATGCCGTTCTCGTCGCACATCGCTCGCGCGCGCAAGATGTAAAGCTGGCGGTCGCTGCCCTGACGGCCAAGGGCGCCAAGCAGGCCGAAGCCTTTGCGACGGACCATCGCCCTTGGGGTTGGTTCGAGACGCTGGCCCTGTCCGACAGGTTTCAGGTCAAGAGGATCGTGGTCAAACCCGGCGCGACGCTGTCACTTCAAAGCCACATGCATCGCGCGGAACACTGGATCGTCGTCAGTGGCACAGCGCAGGTGACGATCGGTGAAGAGGTCCGCCTCGTCAGCGAGAACCAGTCGGTCTATGTTCCGCTTGGCTGCAAACACCGGTTGGGCAACCCGGGAAAACTTCCGATGGTGCTGATCGAGGTCCAGACCGGCGCTTATCTCGGCGAGGACGATATCATCCGCTATGAAGACGTCTATTCCCGCGGCCAAGGTGAAAAGGGCTGACGATATGTCGCCAAAATTTGGCACATCCGGTCTTCGCGGGCTGGTGACAGAGCTTACGGCAGACCTGTTGGCCGACCACATACGCGCATTTCTGGCTGCATGTCCGTTAGGAACGGGCCTTTACGTTGCGCGTGACTTGCGACCGTCCTCCCCTGCGATTGCCGAATTGGTTATTGCCGCAGCGCTGCAAGAAGGCGTGACGGTTACCGATTGCGGCGCCGTGCCCACGCCCGCACTGGCGCTTGCCGCGATGGGTGCGGGGGCCGCCGCCGTGATGGTCACAGGCAGCCACATTCCAGCCGACCGCAACGGCCTGAAATTTTACACCCCCGCCGGTGAAATCACGAAGCAGGACGAAGCCGCGATCCTCGCCGCGCTCGGACGTTCTTCGGGGCGTGCCAACGCTAGGCTTGCGACCGACACCAATGCCGGACAGGCTTGGGTCAACAGATATGTCACAGCCTTCGGCGGCGGCGCCTTGGCTGGCCGCAGGATAGGTGTGTGGTCGCACAGTGCTGTCAGCCGCGACTTGCTCCGCGATGCGCTCGCGGCACTCGGGGCTCTGACCGTCGAAGTAGGCCGATCCGACGAATTCATTCCCGTCGATACCGAGGCAGTCCCCGGCTGGGCGCGGCAAGCGATACGCCAATGGGTCGTGGACCACGGCCTTGATGCTCTGGTTTCAACCGACGGCGACGGCGACCGCCCCCTTCTCGCCGACGAGAGAGGCGAGGTCATCCCCGGCGACATTCTTGGACAAATCACGGCGCGCGTATTGACGGCTGACACTGTGGTCACGCCGTTGACGTCGAACACGGGGGCCGAGCTTTCCGGCCATTTCGCCCGTGTGATCCGGACGCGGATCGGGTCGCCCTTCGTCATCGCTGGCATGGCAGGCGCGGGCCTCGGCCGGCGCGTGGTGGGATACGAGGCGAACGGTGGCTTTCTTCTCGGCTTCGACGCTTGCCTGTCGGGACCGCTTCCTGCACTGGCGACACGCGACAGCCTCTTGCCGATCCTTGCAACCCTTGTCGCTGCGGGCAAAAGCAGCCTGTCCCGCCTCGTGAGCGCCGAACCGTCCAGGTTCACAGCCGCAGACAGGCTTGAGAATGTCGACCCGTCCGCATCAGGTGCATTGGTGCGCAGGATGGCCGAGGACGCGACCTTACTTGACAGCCTCCTCTCCTCGTTAGGCGAAGAAACCGACACGATCGATGTCACGGACGGCCTGCGGGTCCACCTCCACTCGGGGCGCATCCTGCACATCCGCCCCTCTGGCAACGCCCCGGAACTGCGCATCTATGTCGAGGCTGAAGATGCCCGAAGCGCCAATGAGGTGTTGGGAATTGCCTGCCAGAGAGTGGGAGAGATGATTTCGAGCGCGCATCGGGAGGACTGACCCGTCGAGGCCTTTCGGGGTCTCAGCGCCAATCGAAACGCTTCTCATAGGCGCGGATCGCTTCAGATCTGTTCCGTGCATGGCAGTTTAGCGCCACAAATCATGGCCGTCTGCCACCTCGCGACCTCGGAAGCATGTGGCACCATGCGCAAAAGGTGCAGCGCTAGGTGGCAGAAAGCCGCAACAACGCCGTTCCCGATGGCGGTCTAACGCTCTTCCGCGCCCCCTTGTCGGTCGGTCGTCATTGAACATTCCGCCCCAAAGACCTAGGAGGATCTCCCCACTCCATAAAGGTTACCCAATGCACGCCTCGCTGTCCCAACAAGAAGCCGCCCTGCTCGATACGCTGGCCGCTCTCCTGCCCGGTGACACCCGTATGGAAAAGGATGCCTTGCGTGTCCTCGTCGGCTCGAAAGGGTTCGAGATGGGGAGAAACTACCTGAATTTGCGCAGCTACGGCGTTGTGGAAGAACAAGAGACCGCTCCCGGTTTCTTTCGGCGGCTGATCGGCGCCCAGCCCAAGCACTATGTCGCCCTGACCCAGACAGGACGTGACCGGGCAAAGCCTTCTGAGAATGTCCCGACGGTCGAGGGTTCTGCCGCTGCCCCCGATCCCGAGCCTCGGCTTACAAGCCCCGCTCAATCCACGCTTGACGGTAAGGCCGAGGCAGCGAAGCGCACAAAGGCACCTGCCAAGGCGGGCAACAGGCAGCGCCCCCCTGCCCGGCCAAGGCTGGACGACTTTACCGAAACTCTTGGTGGCGCGCCCCGCCAAGAGGTCGCCCCCCTGCGGGACCCGATCCGGCTCGAGGGCCTTGCGGAAATGCTGGGTCTGACCGACTTTCAACTGACGCCCGCCGGACAGATGCTGGCCGAACGGCGTTGGGCCGAAGGACGCCGCGACAGCGAAGTCGCGCTGGAAATCCTTCTGGTCGCGGTCGCACATGCCGTGCGCCTCGACGATGTGGGGATGGCGCGTCTCGACAGGGATGTCGTCAAACTCTTCTTTGCCGAGGTCGAGAAGGATTTTGCCCATCTGGTGTCTGCTGGCGAGCTTTCCGGAACCTATCTGGCGCAAAGCGTAGGTAGCGCACTTGCAATGCTGGGGCCGGACAAAGCCGCGCAGGCCCAACTGTCGGCAATCCTTGAAGATCCCCTCCTCGGAGCAGCACCTCCGGCGACATGTCCGGACGAATTCTTCCTTCCCGAGGACCTGTCCTGATCAAGGACTTAGGGCGGAACGTCACAAGATCGGCGAGCGGCAGCGCGGGGCTTTGCCCCCTGCGCCAGTCTACGCCCGTCGACAGCAACGCGAACGCCAACAGGGTCGGCCCCACCCTTAACTAAGATAATGATTAACCGGCAGAAGTGCGGGCGACGCGTCCTGCCCCAGGTGTGGCGCGAGGCTGATCTCGGCGGCGCGGCATGTTTATCTGTCAATCGGCGTTGATGATGTGACAGCCCCCGACAGCATTGATGCGCCAAGATGGGTAAGCGCCCAGCTGGTGGCAGGCGTGGTCACCGGCCCCGCAAAGTGCGCGGCCCGGGCAGCGGAGAGTTGTTTCATGAGGAGAAACTCGCTCTAAAGTTGACAGCTGCAAGAATCCCGCGATCCTTTCGCTCGCAACGAGGCGCTACACGAGAGCGGGATTGGTGAGAACGAAGTATAAGGACGCAGGGGGCTGCCGATGAATTTTGGATCAGAACACGACGCGATCAGATCCGTCGTTGTCGACTACCTCGAGGGAATGGTTTGGGGCGATGAAGAACGGTTGCGGCGCGCCTTTCACCATGGCGCACTGCAAGTTGGCCACTTTGGCGATACTTACGAGTTCTTCCCGCTGCAGGAGTTCATCGACTGGCTGAAATCAGAAGAGACCCAGCCTGAGGGATCAACATATTCAGCCGAGATGATTTCCATTGAAGTGACTGGAACCGTTGCGATCGCGAAAGTCACAGACACTTGCTTCGGGACCGACTTCACCGACTACCTTGTCTTGGTGAAAAGCTCTCCCGGCGCAGCCGGCCGATGGCAAATCGTGACAAAGGCCTACCACGTCCATGCGGGGCGCGGCCTGCCGCCCAAAACATAAACAAAATTTTAAATAGTTCGAAACCGTTGGGCGGAAACTAAAGCAGGTCGGATTTCCGACAATCGCGGTTAAGCCGAGCCTTCGAGGATGGAGAGTTCGCGATCAAAGGCGCGGGCGGCAATCGGAAGCGATGCTTGATATTCCGGGTCAGCGTAGCAGGCCTTGGCCTGCTCGAAGCTTGCGAACCACACGATGAACTGGCGCGGCCGATGCTCCCCTTCAATGGTCACGATCTGACCCCGCCCTGCCAGAACCTCGGCACCTTAGCGTGGCGCCACCTTAGCCCAGACGTCGTTGTAAGCCTTCAGCGCGTCCTGGTCTTTGACCGCATCGGCTTTCACAATCCAATATCCCGCCATGCTCGTCTCCCTTTCCTGCGTTGCAGCTTGCCTATATGCCAAGGCACCGGGTTTGTCTGGAGCCGCCGATACCGTCCCATCGCGGACTGGCGGGCCGTAATGCCCTTAGATGCCGCGGTTGTTTTGAACCCCGATCGGGCGTATACTGTGTCAGATCTTGCCATGGAAACTCATTCGAGAGGCAGCCATGTATCGCACGATCGTTTTGGCATATGATGGGACCTTGGAAGGCCGGCTCGCACTTCGAGAAGGTGCCAGGCTCGCCCAGATCTGCAATGCCCGCGTCGTCCTGATGGCCGTGCTAGAGCCCGCCGGAGAAATGTATGTCGGCGATTTTGGGACAATCTACCCGCCCGAGGATCGTAGGCCGGACGTTCAGCGTATCCTTGACGAAGGCTTCGCGCGCTTGACCCGAATGGGACTGCGCCCCGAGGCACGGCTCGAAATCGGCGATGCCGCAGAGCGGATCACGAGCGTTGCACAACAGGTCAGCGCCGATCTGGTCGTTGTCGGTCATCACAAGCAAGGGGCGATTGCCAGATGGCTCCTTGGGTCGGTCACGAATTCGCTCAGCAACACGCTCGCATGCAGCCTGCTAGTTGCGCGGCACGAGATTTCGGACGACGTGCTCTTTTCATCTGACACGTCGCAGAGCGTTATACTGAGTTAGAAGTCTGGTCGATCGCTCCTTCACAGACCCGTTCGCCCGTTCACGTCTCCAGCAAAAAACTATCCATTTGATAACAATCCAACCTTGCGACATACTTTCTCAATTCCAACGCCATGCCGTCTAAACTCCACGGTCTGATGATGCAGATAAACTTTCCAGCGGATTATGATGGGTCCAGTTCGTTTTCCGGCGCAATGATGGAAGCGCACCGCAGCGTAGTGCTACGCCTTTTGTTAGAAGGGAAACCTCTACGCGTAATCCATACCGAAATTGTCGAGGGCATCGAACGTATCCTTCCAAAAACCAAGTGCTCGATCCTTTTGGTATCCGCTGACGGCAAACACCTAACGCTCGGAGCCGCACCCAGTTTCCCTGCAGCATACAACACGGCTGTCGATGGCATCGAGATACGACAGGGGGCTGGCTCTTGCGGCACAGCCGCATATCTGAACGAACGCGTCATCGTCACGGATATAACTACCGACCTGCGGTGGAAGGAATTCAAGGATGCGGCAAGTGCTGCAGGCCTCGCATCCTGTTGGTCGCAACCGGTGACGGACCCTAAGAACCGCGTGATCGGAACCTTTGCGATCTACAAAGGCCATTCAGGTGCTCCCGATCGGACGGACCTTCAGGTCATCGAGCACGCGTCAAGCTTGACCTCGATTGCGATCGAGCGGGACCGCGCAGATCATGAACTTAAGCGCTATCAGCATCACTTGGAAAAACTTGTCGAAGAACGGTCGCGCGAGATTTTACACCTGAACGAGGAGTTGCGCGCTGCAGCTGATGCCGCAGTAGCGGCGAACGCGGCCAAGGGAACTTTTCTGGCGAATATGAGTCATGAAATTCGGACGCCGATGAATGCCGTGTTGGGATTGTCGTTTCTGATCCGTGATGAAGCAACCGACCCGTTGCAGCGTCAACGGATCGAGAAGGTCATCACTGCAGGGCAGCACCTGCTTGGAACAATCGATGCAATCCTAGACCTGAGCAAGATCGACGCGGGCAAATTTACTCTCAATGAGGCTGCATTCCGGACGAGTGAGTTGGTTTCTAGCGTCGTCGAGATGATGAAGGAGCGTGCCAGTGCAAAAGGCTTACGGCTGAAAACCGACATTGTCGGCGTACCCCAAGCTTTGATCGGAGACGAGGTACGTCTGAAACAATCGCTGATCAACTACATCGGCAATGCCATCAAATTTTCGAACAGTGGAGACGTTGTCGTCCGCGCACGTGTAATCGAACGTCTGTCGGACAGGGTAACGGTTAAGTTCGAGATCGAAGATCAAGGCGAAGGGATTGAACCGGAGATACTCAGCAAATTGTTTTCCGCATTCGAGCAAGCTGGAACTTCATCCGCGCATCTGCAAGGCAGTACAGGGCTCGGGCTAGTGATCACGCGCCGGTTCGCACAGTTGATGGGCGGCGATGCAGGCGCAGAAAGTGTGCCAGGGCAAGGGAGCACCTTCTGGTTCACCGTTTGCCTGCATGTCGCAAAAGCTTCTCCGACGCCCCGAGACGATGCATCTATGTCAGCCAAGGACGTGCTGCGCGCGGAGTTTTCCGGACTGCGCGTTCTCTTGGTCGAGGACGAACCTCTCAATACTGAAATTTCGTCCGCCTTCCTCAAGGCCGCTGGATTTTTCGTGGATGCGGCCAGTGACGGTTTCGAAGCTTTGGAACTCGCAACGCTAAACCGATACGCGCTGATCCTGATGGATATGCAAATGCCGCGACTTGGCGGCCTCGCCGCGACAGAAGAGATCAGGCTGCTTCCGGCACATCATGAAACCCCAATCATCGCTATGACCGCGAATGCCTTTGTGGAGGATCAAAAGCGCTGCCTTGCCGCTGGTATGAACGGCTTCATCACCAAACCCGTGCTGCCGAACGTTCTCTACAGTCACATTCTTGAAACCCTCCGCGGGCGAGGCCAGCAATGATCTAATTAATTGAGCAACCCTGCGGCATGAAACTGGTGGAAAAATTCAGTCGGGAACGGGACCTTCGGAGGCATCCTGTGTTGATTTCTACACAGAACTGAGCCGGGTATGGAGTGAACCCATTGGACTGGACCACGGTGTCATACGATCTAAACCGCCTTTCGGGCGAGTTGGGTTTCGAACTCCTCTGGGGATTGGTATCCTAGGGAGGAGTGTAGTTTTTTTGGCTTTGTAGACCTGCTCGATGTATCGGGGCAACCGTACTGCGACATCGGCGAAGGTCTAGTATCCGGCGCGATAGACCTCTTCTGTATCGACCCAGCGGAATCTGCACAGGTTAAGCCGCTAATGCGAATGCCTCAGCGGGGGTTTTCATGTCCAGCGCCTGATGTGGGCGGCGATGGTTGTAGAAGCTGATCCAGTCACCGATGGCGCGGGTTGCATGTTGGATGCTGTCGAAGCGCTGGCGATGGATGCACTGCTCTTTCAGCGTTCGGATGACACGCTCAACCATGCCGTTCTGCTGCGGGCAGTGTGGCGTGATGAACTCCTGCTTCAGGCCGTAGCTCCTGACGAGGGCGGTGTAGCGGCGGCTGGTGAAGACCAGGCCGTTGTCGGACCTCAGAAGGAACTCACGCGTGACCTTGCCCAAGGTGCCGAACCGGCTGATGAGGGCATGCTCGAGGGCACTGGCAGCGGTCGTTGCCTTGCCGGATCGCGACAGATGCCAGCCCAGAAGCTCACGGGTGTGACAGTCGATGACGAGGGCCAAAGTTGTCCAGCCGTCGCGCCCCGCCCAAACCCGGCACAGGTCGGTGGACCAGCGTTCGTTCGGAGCCGTGGCCACCGAGGGCACGGCCTCAATGCGGGGCCGCATGCCGATCGGGCGCTTGCGCACCTGCCAGCCCTTGATCTGGAAGATGCGCTGAACCGTGTTCTTGTTGAAGCCCAGAAGCCACGCCACCGTGCGGTAGCCAAAGGACGGCTCCTTTTCGATCATGACCTTGATCGGATCGGCAAAGCGGGGATCGACCTTCGGCGCAGCCTTGGTCGGCTTGTAATAGACCGTCCGCCGCGACACCCCGAACCAGGCACAAAGCTTGGTCAGCGGCACCGCGATCCCATCGGCCAGAAGGCCCTCATGGAGCGTCCGGATCAATTGCCGTCCTCCCGCTCCATGAGGGCCGCCAGCTTTTTTCTGGCGCGCAGCTCCAACATGGCCTCGCCGTAGGCCTCCTGCAGGTCCTTCAGCTGCTTCTCATATTGCTCGCGGATCTCCAGCGGGTTCGCACGCAGGGCATTCTCCATGCCCCGCTTGGCATCATCGACCCAGCCCTCGATCTCGGACGGCGAAAGGTCATAAGCCCGACTGGCCTCCGCCACCGTCGTCTTGCCCTGAATGATTTCGACCACCAGCGCCGTCTTACGCTTCGCCGTCCACCGTTTGATGCTGTCGTCCATCGTCACACTCATCGCTACCGTCTCCTTTGTAGCATGAGCAGATTTTCACTGGGTCGATACAGATACCACAACGAGGAACGGCCACACGGCGCGATCGGCAACAAGGTCCCGATCATGCTCACGAGATCGGGGGGCGTCACCAGCCCGTCACCCTGAGCGAAGCCGGAAAACTCTGCCTTCGGGCGGTCCAACGTTGGGGGTCGGATCACTCAAACCCGGAGTCTCGCTCACGCTGGATAAAGGTTGGGGGCAACGTCACGAACCCCAATCGTACAATTGCAAACCTATTTGCGCAAAGTACAGGAAAAATACACTTGCGAGTTTAAGAATTCTCCAAAAATTGGGAAGGGCGAGAAGTACTTCTTTTCAATACTAAATCCGCTATCGATTAAAAGATATTCAATGTTCTTATGACAAAACCCAACATGAGATGGTATATAGCCCGTATTGCCTCTGAACTTAGGCTTAGAGAAAAGGGACCGGAAAATATCTCTGAAGCCAGTACCGCTATGCGCCTGACCGATTAGCATACGAAAAATATTCTTGAAAAATCCTGAAAATCCCGTCTCGATTGGAACGGAAATCAATAGCTTCCCGTTGGGAGAAAGCGCATTTTTAATCATGGTTAAGTGATTGACCGCTTCAATAGCGGTAAAATGCTCCAATACCTCCGCACAAATAATAACATCGAAGCAATAAAATTCCTCAAGCTCCTGTATCAAATTAACTTCTAAATCGAGCTTGCTTACAGTCTCGGTCAATTGAAGATATTGCGACTCAACAGGTTCATACGCCCACAATTCATATGAACCTATTTGTCTTCTGGCTATCTCTGCAAACAGATAACCGTCACCCGCGCCGTAATCCAATAATTTTAATTGTGTCCTACCTGCAGAAGCTTCCCCTATAAACTTACAATATCTATGAAATCTAGATTTATGTGAAAACCGTTTCAATCTCGACGGATTTTCATGTGTGAGTTCGGCATATGAAGTCATCTTGCGTCCTGTCGGTGTAGAGTGGAGACCATCATGTTGTGCGGGCTTCATAGTAGTACAACATATGCAGGCGAGTCGGGATTGGCGTTTTAGAAATTAAGAGTTGGGCGGTCCTTAAACAGCTCAAACAATAATTCCGGTAACGGGGTTTGATACTCGTGCGATGAACTGCCTTCCTAGCTGCAACAGAAATCTCCAACGACAAATTCCTCTTGGGAGTCTCATGCCCTTGCATGAAGTCAGGCCTGCAATACTGCAAGCGACAACCTCGATGCGCGGTAGTTTGCCACACTTGCAAACCTCAAAATCGCAAGACATTCTCTTACAAGACATTCTCTTAAATGTGCGCATGTCTAGGACCCGTAAGAGGGATAGTACACACATAGAATTCCTTTGCAAACGAGCTCGCGCTAGTATTTGCCAAGGCGGGAACATTGCTTCACTTGTGTTGGCGCATCTGCTTGCTTCGGGTGAAGTTTAAGTTCCCCGCGCCAAAACGAAGTTTGCGCGAGTCGGTCGAAGCAATTTCAGTGGTGGTTTTGACTTCATCAATGCGGCCAACACATTGTAAACCAATCAGCGCAATGAAAGGAATATAAGTGAAAGTTGAATAAACAGTGCCTGCTGCTTCGTTGAAGCCAGCCAGCAGTATAAAAAGAATCAAGGAATTTAATCTGGGATGATTTCTTCTGCTGGCCTCACTTGCACGGAGAGTGCACGAAACTAGCAAAAACAGACCAACTATCCCAGTGTCGAACAAGGTTTGCAGCGCTGAATTGTGTAACGAGTAGGTGCGCTGAAGTATCAAACCAACGTCACCTGAAGAGAGAATAGATCCAATCGCGCTAACAGCTGTTGTATTCAGAGCGCTGAGATATCCTGTGCCGAAAAAGTATGAAGGCAGGCTTCGATGAATTTCCTCAAAAACTCCAGTCCAAATCACGCTTCGGCCGGTGCCAACACCAAGCGATTCGGCCTCGGCTCGAGTGAGTAAGTCCCCAAATTGAGTCCCAGATATGGAAGAATAAATCAAGATCTGTAGCGGCGCGGAGAATACCCAGAGAAACACTAAAGTGCGCATGACTGCAACGCTTAAATATCGAGGCGCAATTATAAACAGTGTTGTAATGCATGTTGCTATGAAAGCACCCTGGCTGTCCGAAATAAATAGGTAGAAAGCGCCGCACAGACCACAAAAAACAAAGTACCATATTCTCATTTCCAAAATCAGCCAGAGTGATGAAATTGCACCAAAGGCACCAATGAGTGCATTTACGTTCGGACTTGAGATTAAGCCTGTATTGAGAACGCGAACACCAGAAATCCAAGACAAGATATACTGCTGCCCTCCCCCCGTTGTGAGATCATAAGATAACATCAACGCTGGCGTTAAAGCGGGGCCCGCAATCACCCAATAAATCAGTCGACTTTTGGTACGCAGATCACGTACCGACGCTGAAACAGCGGCCACGATGAAAATCACGGGAGAAGTCGAGATAAATGCCGCATGCGCAGATAGAAGCGCACTTTCGGAAAGTGCCGGAGTGCGTATTAGGCCAATCATAATGGCAACACCTAAGCCAAGAAACAGGCACGACCAAACTAAAGTTTTAATTTTTATTAGCGTAAAACTTGTTGAAAAAAAAGTATATACCGATAATATCCCGGCTGCAACAATGCCGACAGCCGCAATAATGAGAAATGGCCCACGACCGGCAACGGTTTCGACGACCAGTGCCATCGGCATCCCTGCAAAAGAAAATCCGACGCACGATATGAGAAGGGGGCGGAATCTAAGCGGCATTTGGTCGAGCCTCTTGCTCCGAATGCAATTTGATATCATTTATCTATGACGGTGTAGTGCAGTGAAGAGCAAGAAATATTTGGAACATAGCTCTACGTTCTGTGGCGATGTTGCGAAAATTCGCTCATCTACTGCATGGCTTGGTTGAATCCTGAGGGCTGTTGGTAGGGTCTGTTACACAGTTCGTTCTGAACAAAGCTCTCACGCTGCATCTCGTGCGTACCATAAGCAGACAGACTCTGCGGTCAGAAGCGGAAGAAACGGTTTCGCTCCGACGCGAGCCCAATGACATGGAAATTGTGCCGGGCGAACTACCTCGCAATCTGGAAGCTGGAACATTTTCGGCGATTTGAGACCGGCCGTTCCGTCTTTGCTCACCATGAAAATAGCGGACAATGGGGTTCACGCGATCCACACAATTCTTTTGCTGGATACCTTGGAACTTCACGCCTTTGTGAGATTGGAAGTCATACTGAGTATCCGGCGAAGATCGCAAACCTCATTTGTATCAAGCGATAAATGATCTAAATTGAAAAAAGTGAACGACCGCCTTTCTAGCTACAGCAAATGCCTTGGGCAAGGGATGCGATATGTATTCAGGCGGCGCCAGCACACCGATGTGGCTAGATACCCTTATAGTTCCGTTGGAAATGCGGTGCATGTTCGTGTGTAGAACTACGTGCTCACACTCGACGCCTGTGCCGATATAACTAGCGTCGTCAAAAAGCGCACGATGATAAATACATAACCCATTGAATGCACTGAAGAATTTTCTTCCAGAAGCTGTCCCGAGTCGGCGCTGCATACGTGAAACACTGATGGCTTTCAGAAATCTAGCAAATGGTCTCCAAGTAAAAGACCATAAATTGTGCTGATCTATCTTCAAACGATAAAAATCTAGTGCAGGGTTATTTGAATTTTCTGTTTCCCGTAGCGCCAAAATGTCATAGTGGAATGGGACCGAGTAACTGCAAACGCCTGATGTTAACGGTTTGTCAAGTTCTGCAAGCGCTTTAGACAGATTGTTGACGCTCAGTGGACATGCAAGCTCCAGATCAGTGTCCAGAACAATTACAACGTCGTCGGACTTCGCGTCAGGCAAGCTCTTTCTCAGTGCCTCCCGGCCAGCAGCCATGCGTGCCAACCGTTCGGAGATGGTCGCCATAAAACTTGTATCTACTACTGCCAGCCATGGTTTTTCTTGTGCCGCGCGTTCCAGCAGTTCCCTCGTCCCGTCTATGGAGCCATTTTCCCCGAAGATCACCTGAATGTCGAAACTTCCAGTAATTCGAAGCTCTGTTAAAATTTTAATAAGGGCGGGCAGACTGTTTGCACAATTGCGACACAATCCTAGCACGAAAATTCTACGAGTTAACCCATCCTTCATCGTTCCCACCCTGCGCTATCCTTTTCACAAATCCTGCATATCTTCAGCGGACTTCCGAGGTTGGTATCGGCGCTTTCGCCCTGTTGCAATGCGGTAAGCGTCGACCATACGATACAGCACACTTTCCGGTAGTACATAGGTGAGTAGGTTCAGCACCGTCGCTTTAATGAGAGGGAACGATGATTTTGGCTTAATATTGTGCTTCGCCATCACTGCGGACATCTCAAAGATGCTCATCAAACGTTTTTCCGGCACACTGCTAGTGCCCCCGTAGCGAAAATTAGCAACCGTCTGGGGAAAAAACACTGGCTCAAAAACGGCTGCTAGTCGCAAAATCATATCTCGATCACCAGCAATACGATACTGTGCATCGAAGAGCCCAAAACGCGTGAAGGTATCGGTTCGCTGAAAGGTAGCTTGATGCGGGAACAGTTCAAAACGACGAATGTGATTCAGCGCCTGCGACCAAGGTGCACCGCAGTCATACATTAAGTTCCCATTCTCGCCCAACACATCCACCCTACCATATGCCATTAGTACATTATCAGGTAAACGGGAGAGGAACTCTGCTGCGTCCTGTAATGTATTAGGACATTTGAAGGTATCTCCAGCGCCCATGAAAATAACCCAACGACCCCGCGCCTGCGGTAATACCCTGTTCCAAGCATCATAAATCCCGTAGTCTGTCTGAACTATATGAACAATGGGATACGGTCGAGCGGTAACGTATTGCGCAGGATCATCGGTAGAATTGCAGTCGGCGATCAGCACTTCAAAATTGACAAAGGTTTGTAAAGCGAAATTATCTAGAGTTTTCGATAGATCAACCGCAGCATTTCTGATTGATACTACAATGGTCACGAATATGTCGGCGCTCCTTTCGTTTTTCATCAAGGAAACATACTCCAGAGCAGTGGATAAAAGTGCGAGTCCGACAAGACCCTTGGGTCATACACTTAATATGGTTTTCGTGTCATCAGTCGAATGTCGGCAAGTTGCCCCAAAGTAAGACGAGACAGAGACCGCCGTCTCGTCACCATGTCCCACTGACGCGTATAATTGTTAAAAGTAATTACAGGTTGTCTAGCAGATATAGCCAAGCGCATGAGGCTTGAGCCGACACGTCCGTGTTGGGCGAGGCTGTTCCACAGTCGAGACGGCGATGGTTTCTGACTGCATAAGTTCATGACTTCTCGTTCATACTGATCTTGGTGTATCGACGATCGCTGGCGTCCTGGCTGTTCCCGAAACGCCGCGAGGGGGATATCGACTGGTATAAGATCTGAGTGCTGAGCAAAACGCATCCATAGATCAAAATCTGCTGCTAACGACAGCGAGACATCTAGGCCATCCACTTTTTCCCACAAACTGCGACGCCAAAACATACTTTCCTGCTGCAAGAAACCTCCAAATTTCGGTCGAAACCAGCCATTTCTAATAAAGTGCGTAGGATATGCCCCAGGCTTGTATTCGACACGCGTAAGATCACCTTCTTCCGAAAGAAAACTAGGTGCACCCGTTATCCAGTCAATATCCGGAAACTTTGCAAAAATTGCCGACACTACTTGGAAGGTCCATGGCATCAGAATGTCATCTGCGTTAATCCAAGCTAAAACATCACCATGCGCCTTCTTGAAACCCTTTGATATAGCGTGATATTGTCCAGCGTCAGGTTCGCTTATTAGCACATCAATTTTGTCTGCAAATTCTTTTGCAATTTCTGCTGTGCGATCAGTAGACGCTCCATCAATAAAAATATACTGATCATGTGATCGCTTTTGACTTGTTACAGATGAAATTGTTTTTGCTACCGTGGCTTCCATATTCCGAGCGGCCGTAACGATTGAAATACTTGGCATTGTCTTTTCTGAATTGCTGCCACTCACGTTTCAGCCTCGCTTTGGGATCTAAAATCTGGATTGGTGGCGAGGAATTCTATAAGGGGCATTCTCTGAAATACTTCTAAGTTACCTCCCTCCGTGCAGTTAAAGACAAGCCGTCCGTTTCGTTGGAAACGACCCCTTGCCAATTCGTAGGCGCGCTCACTATTTGTCAAGTCAGCCAATTGCCATGGGGTTCCATCCGCAAAATACCTTGGATCAAAGTGATTCTGATCTGGCCCACGAGACAATTGAAGCTCGTTTGGCTTGCCCACCTGACTAAAACTGTGATCAGCGCCCACTATAGCAACGCGCGCAAATCCCAAATGAAAGGCGATTTGCAGCGCTGAATATGTTACAGTTGCAAATTCGCAAGTGATGTGGCCGGGTCTTTCTGAAAAGAAAAGCGCTTGATCGTCAAAATTCAAAAAATTAACGTTACTACGTTTGGTGACGCACTCATTTCCAGCTCGGGATAAAATCAGCGGAATTTCTGTTTTATTGAAGAATTCTGAGTTTTGCTCAATGACATACTTGTTAATTGCAACGATCATATCTGGGCGCATCGTTGTCCGGTCAAACAGCAAGTTTATTTTGTTCAGCCCAATTATGTATCGGCCTTTGAGCTTATCAAAGGGAACTTTATTGAGGCTGGGCCCATTGCAGAGCAAAATACAGTCCTTGCCCCTTTGACTGTCCTTGAGCGCAGCAAATGCTGCAATTGTAGACCGGCCAGCTGGCGTTTTGCGCCAACGCAAGACCGAAATCTCTCGCCTTACCGCGTCTTTCAGTGGCCGCAATGCGCGTCTGATCATTGTATTTCCCATTCAAGTTCGACGGCTGTCGCGCGTTCTAACGTGTCGGCTTGTCGCCAGTCTGGCGATAGTCGATGTCTAGTGATGACTGCAAATTATGATCACGTCGGTACGTTGTCGGATAGTAAAACCTGCTTCGCAACTCTGCGTCGGCGTTGTCTGGGTCCCGATGTCCCAGCCATGTCCCCAGAAACTGATTTAAGCGGAATAGAACGATGCCCGCTGCTTCGTGGCGTAGGCGGCCCATTTGTGCGGCAGTTTTCATATCTGAGGCTACATTGCGTACAGTCAACGAGAGGAAATCTACAAAGCTAAAGCGGATGACTGGTTCGATCGTCCGCAGTGCGATTGCTTCGCGTCGATAGCGGTTGCGCACCCGTGACCAAGTTTCCTGATGCACATGAGCGATTACGGCTTCTGCAACATAGGCGATTTGACCGCCACGTGTACGAACTCCCTTGGCCCAAGCGAGATCCTCTAGTCCAGTTAGGGTTTCGTCATAATGCTGTTGTTCCCATAAACTACGGCGAACCGCGCAATTGGCGTTGTTGCAGAAATTGTGTGCCTGATGCCGCACGGATTGCGCCGGAAACCAGGATTTGAAGACTTCATGCTCCGAGAACCGTGTCACCTCGTTCCCAACCTGCCGACCGTAGCTAATGGCGATGCTGGAGTCCTCAAAGGGCGCGATAATACGTTCAAGCCAATCTCGGCGCAGGGGGTAAACATGCGCCGAAGCGAACAGTAGAAATTCCCCTTTTGCCACCGCGCATCCGAGGTTCAAGGCTCGTCCGAACGAGAACTCTGCTTTTGGGATTCGTACAATTTGTACACCGTAGCGCTCCGCAATCGGCACGGTACTGTCAGTTGATCCTGAGTCCACCAAGATAATTTCAAAATCGCGCATGTTTTGCATTTCGAGACCATGCAAAAGCCTGCCGATATGTTGTTCTTCGTTATAGCTTCGAATGATGATCGAAATCTTCGGCATGAGTACTCTTGTTAGGCTCTCAAGCAATGCGGTTGCAGCTGAGCAGATGATCTGGCTTCACGCCCAGCATGGCGAGCGCGATATCGACACTTGCTCGGTTGGTACGATGTATCGCTTCTGCAGTTGATGATCCGGAATGGGTGCCAAACAGGCAATTGTCGAAACATCGCAGGAGACTGCCTGCAGGCAGAGGCTCAACCTCGAACACGTCGAGACCGGCAGCGGCGACACGGCCTGAATCCAGAGCAGCTATCAGCGCAGTTTCGTCTATGATAGGACCACGGGCTACGTTGATAATGAGCACACCAGGTTTCATGCGTCCAAAAGCGGTAGCGTTCAAAAGATGATGGTTTTTGGCTGTGAGAGCACAGGCGAGAAAGATGACATCGGCTTGGTCAAGTATGTCTTCGAAGCTGACCTGGGTGGCACCGACGTCTTCCAGAGCTGACGTGGGGATGGTGACGACGTCACACCCGATTGCCTGCATGCCAAAGGCGCGCACCCGTCGGCAAATTTCGCGGCCGATACCACCCAACCCGATGATTCCAGAAACCTTCCCGTTTAGAGATGTCCCCTCAAACCGGGTCCATTTTCCTTGGCGGACGTCTCGGTCCATCTTGTGGATATGCCTGGACAGGTTTAGCAGGTGACCAAGAGCCAGATCTGCGACTTCGTGGTTGAACATTCCTGGTGTGTTGAACACCGGCAAGCCCAGCCGAGTTGCGGTCGGTTTGTCCACATTGTCGGTTCCGATGCCCCAACGCACGAGGCCGCGCAGACGGCCCGAGACGCCTGCTTCGAGGACATCCGCGCCCAGCGCATCATCACCAGCAATTGCTACGTCTGCGTCGCGCAGGAAATTTGCCATATCGTCTGCCCCGAATTGCTGGCCCGTCAGGGGGGGGACATTAACGTCAAAACCATGGGCGCGGATCTCGTCGCGATACAGCCCAATATGTCTTTGGAGATGGCCGCAGGTTACAAGGATGGTGGCTGTCATTGCTTCTTTTCCTTCGTCCCGTGATAAATTGCCTCGGCGACCCGAAAGTTGATCTCCTCGTCGATATCTACTGCTTCAAATGGGTCCATTTCGAACATGTAGGGACGCATTCCGATGCGGTTCTGGCGTACGACCAGATTGTCCTTAGAAAAGATGTAGATACAGGAATTTTCTTCGAACAGTGGCGGCAAGTCCTGCGTGCGTAACAAAATCGCCGGATTGTGGTTTACGGCCCGCGCCAAGGGATCCCATAGGCGAGTCTGGACCCGAGTCACAGAAAAGAGCGAGTCATAGATGGGGTAATTACTAAAGAATGTGTCCACTGCCGCGCGGACGGTTTCCTTCGAAAGCAGCGGATTCGTGGAATGCGTCTGAAGATAGAATTCACTATCGACGATCGAAATGTCATGCAAGAGCACGTTGTTCATCGGAGTGGTTCCCGCGCGCAGGTGGTCGGGCCTGTCGATCAATTGAACCTGAGGATAATCGCGTCTGCAAATTTCCTGCACGATTGTCGAGTCGGTGTCGATCACCACTTTGTCGATGCCTTCGGTCGCCGTGAGAACATCGAGCATGTGTTGGAACAGGGGGCGTCCGTTACCGAAGGGACGATAATTCTTTCCTTTCACCCGTTCGGACGAGTGACGCATCGGCATGAGCGCAACGAGTTTGTGTTTCATGAGCAAAAATCCAGTAATCGCAGAGGGAAGTTAACGTTAGTGGTTTGTCAGGGCTGTGCGTCCGTTTGCGGTGTGTATGGTGTCGCTACCTCCAAACACCCGCGGCAATGGTGAGGCTGGCCATAAGGCCTATCGCTGGGCCAAGGCTGGTCCGGCATTCAAAGTGTATCCGGCTTTGCTGCATGAAACTCAGCGCCAACCGTGATGTGACGGGGCAAAGGTAAAGACCATAACCTATGAGCAGTGCGAGCGGCACGGCAATAACGCCTGCTATCGGCCAAAGGAGGGCGAAGGCGGCTAGCACGATGAAGCAAGTCAGGCCATTCACGCGGTGCCAGACGACATGGTTGGACAAGGTGTAGATTTGCATATGCATCGCACCATAGCGCTCTGCGAAAAAGGCGACGGATAAGAGCAATGAAAGGTCATGGGGAACAGTCGCTATCGATCCGTTTATAAGCGACAGGACCGCAGGAAAAATGACGAGAACTGCAAAAACACCGACGACCATAGTCCAGAGCGACAGCATTAGACCCCGCTGGGCCAATTCAACCATGGCTGCGCGGTTCATTTCAGCATTGGCTTTGGCCATTGCAGGGAGGCGAGAATAGAACGGTGCTTGCGACATCTGGCTCGCGACGGTGATCAAGCGCAAAACAAGCAGATACCCGGCGGCGGCTTCGGGGCTTGCAAGTTGGGGCATCAACATGCCCGACCCTTGGATGATGCCAGTGCTGAGAAGCACACCGATACCGGAACGCCAAGCAGTAGCCCAAGCCACCTTAAACAGTTCGGGGTTCCATACCGCCTCGACGACGGGGACGATGGCAGTTTCGGCAATAAAAACCTGTCGTTGACGCCTGATCAGCGCATAACCCACAACTGTCCAGAAACTATAGCATGCTGCAAGCCATGCGATGTTTGATGTCAACCAAACTACAATTGCGGCACTCGTAATTTGGAACAGGCCAAGTACGGTTTCCAGACGCCGGAGTGTGGTGATCCGGTCGAGCCCCATTAGGATTGCATTATTTTTGCCGTTTATCAGGGCGAATGGCACCGAGATGGCGGTGAAGAGCCAAGCCAGCCACCCCTCGGAAGGCAGAGAAAGCGCGGTGATGGGAGCGGCCAGAACAGCAGTTCCAACTGTGGTCACGATGAACGTGCCAATTGCGGCCATGCCAAGATAGACCCGAGCGGAAGTGGTCACAATCTGCGCCACGTCAAGCCGCTGCCCGCTTTTGGGATGGCGCTCGTTATGGGACGCAATCTTTGCTGCAGGTTGGCGCAGGGCCTCCAGAGTGCCGCCTCCCCGTGCCACGGCAATAAACCGAGAAAAGGTTGGGGTCAGACCGAAGTCGATCCACATCATCATAGCGAGGATACTGCTCTGCAGTTGCCAGACGAGCACTTGGTGGACGTCAAGGTGCCGCAAGGCGACTGGCAAAAGCACGGCCAATCCACCCACTCGCACTACAATGCTCATCCAAGTGTTAATAGTGGCTGATTGTAGCAGGGCTTTCATGCCTGCAATCGCCCTGAAATGAGAAAGTCGGCAACGGTCAGTTGTCGGCGCGCGCAAATGCCTGCGCCACAATAAGATTTGGCCTTGGTCATGTGCGGAACTCGGATGTCTCGAGAAACCACTGGTATGTGTCGGCCAAGCCATCTCGGAGCCTAATGCCAGCCCTGCACCCCATCGCGGCCAGGCGGCTGACATCCATCAGCTTGCGAGGCGCCCCGTCCGGCTTCGTGCGGTCGAAAACGATGCGCCCACGGAACCCTGTCACCTCAGCCAGCAGGGTGGCAAGCTCAGCAATCGACACATCCTCGCCGGTGCCCACATTGATATGGCTGAGCATCGGCTGTGTGTTCGCACCGTAGGTTGCCGCGTTCAAATCCATGATGAATAGGCTTGCCTCCGCCATGTCGTCCACATGTAGAAATTCGCGTCGCGGGGTGCCGCTGCCCCAAACGACCACTTCGTCCTTTCCGTACCGTACCGCCTCGTGGAATCGGCGCAACATCGCGGGAATTACATGGCTGTTTTCCGGATGGAAATTGTCACCTGGACCATAAAGGTTCGTCGGCATAACCGATCGGTAGTCCGTGCCGTACTGCCGGTTGTAGCTTTCGCAGAGCTTGATACCGGCGATCTTGGCGATGGCGTAGGGCTCGTTCGTCGGCTCGAGCGGCCCTGTCAGCAGAGCCCCCTCCGCCATGGGCTGCGGCGCCTCGCGCGGGTAGATGCAGGACGATCCGAGGAACAGCAACCTTTCCACCCCTGCTCGGAAGGCCTGATGGATCACATTGGCCTCGATCATCAGGTTTTCGTAGATGAAGTCGGCGGGATAAGTGTTGTTGGCATGAATGCCCCCCACCTTTGCCGCAGCCAAGATCACCACATCCGGCCGCTCGGCCTGCATGAAGGACGCGACCGCCGACTGATCTGTCAGGTCCAGTTCTGCATGACTGCGCGTGATCGTTTCGACCCCGTCCGCAGCTAGCCGCCGCAGGATCGCACTTCCCACCATTCCACGATGGCCCGCTACATAGACGCGCATTGCTCAACCCTCCATCGCGACGGGCAATTCCAGCCCGTGCTCACGCAAAAGTCGGTGCCGCCGTGCGGTCTTGAGATCTGACGCGACCATCTCGGCGCACATCTCTTGTGCCGTGATTTCAGGCACCCAACCAAGTTTCTCGCGTGCCTTGGTCGGATCACCGAGCAATGTCTCCACCTCGGCAGGACGGAAGTAGCGCGGGTCGATCCGCATTACGATCTGTCCGGGCCGCACCGCAGGTGCCATATCTGAGGTCACCGCCTCGACGACCGCTACCTCGTCGACACCCGCCCCGTCGAACCGCAGCCGCAGACCCAGCTCCGCAGCAGTCCATTCGATGAACTCGCGCACCGAATACTGCACCCCCGTCGCGATTACGAAGTCGTCGGGCGCTTCCTGTTGCAGCATCATCCACTGCATCCGGACGTAATCCTTGGCATGTCCCCAGTCGCGCAGTGCGTCGATGTTGCCCATGTAGAGGCAATCCTCGAGCCCCTGCGCAATGTTAGCCATGCCACGCGTGATTTTGCGCGTCACGAAGGTCTCGCCCCGCCGCGGGCTCTCGTGGTTAAAGAGGATCCCGTTGCAGGCATAAAGACCATAGGCCTCGCGGTAGTTCACCGTTATCCAATAGGCGTACATCTTCGCCACGGCATAAGGGCTGCGCGGATGGAACGGCGTGGTCTCGCGCTGCGGCGTCTCTTGCACGAGGCCGTAAAGTTCGGAGGTGCTGGCCTGATAGAAGCGTGTCTTCTTCTCCAGCCCGAGGAAGCGGATCGCCTCCAAGAGGCGCAGCGTGCCCATTGCGTCGACATCCGCGGTGTATTCCGGCGCCTCGAAGCTTACCGCCACATGGCTCTGGGCGCCGAGGTTATACACCTCGTCCGGCTCAACTTCGCACAGGATCCGCGTCAGGTTCGAACTGTCAGTGAGATCGCCGTAATGCAGCTTGAAGCGGGCACCCGGCTTGTGGACATCCTCGAAAATGTGGTCGATCCGTCCGGTGTTGAAGAGCGACGACCGCCGCTTGATCCCGTGGACCTCGTAGCCTTTGGCCAGTAGGAGCTCCGCCAGGTACGATCCGTCCTGCCCCGTAACGCCGGTGATAAGTGCGCGCTTCATGCGGTCTTCTGGCCTCTTTCAAGCGTGGCAGTTTTTGTCAGGCTCGCAAGGTCGCCCTGCAGTCCTGAAAGTATATTGGCAATGTCCCAGCGCTCAATCGCCTTGGCTCTCGCCGCTTTGCCAAGCGTTTCCATCCGGATGGGGTCATCGATCAGGTCGCTGATCGCATGTGCCAGTGCTTCTGTGTCACCGGGAGGGACAACGACTCCGGCGCCTTGGACTTCTTCCCATATGCCGGTGTGAGGCATGGCGGTTGCGACAATCGGGCGGCCGGAAGCGAGCATGTTGATGAGCTTGGAAGGCAAGACCAGGTCAGCAGCATCTGCCATCTGAGGTAGGACATGAACCGATGCCATCCCGAGCAGGTCCGAGAGACGCCCGTAGGGCTGAAGCGGGATGAAGACGACATTGGACAATCCGGCAGCCAAGTGTTCAAGGTCGGAACGCAGCGGTCCGTCACCCGCAATTACAAACGCGATATCTCCCCGATCCTGAAGTCTTGCTGCTGCACCCACAACGGCTTCAAGCCCCTGCTTCTTTCCGAGGTTGCCCGAGTAAAGGACGAGCATCTTCTCGGTCAGTCCAAGTTCGGCCTTCAGAGGAGACGGTCGGTCGAGCGGCTTGATCGCTTCGATATCCGACCAGTTTCTGAATTCGACAGTCTCGTCCTGGGGGATACCCTTTTCAACAAGGCGCCGGCGCATTTGTGGAGAGATCGTACTCACGCGGTCAAACATGCGCATGGTCCAGCGCTCGAAACGGACAGCAAGCCGACCGATGAGGGATTGCTGCGATATGAGGCCGGTTGCGAAGGCAGCCTCGACTTCGAAATCCTGAATGTGCAGCCACGCCTTTGCTCCCGACAGCCGAGCAGCAAGCGCTCCAACCGGAGCCGCTACGAGGGACGGAGCCACGACGAAGACGACGTCATATTTGCCGCGGATCACCTTCAGCATCAGGACAGGGAGGGAGGAGAGGGCGAAGGAGGCGTGGTGCAGAATTCGTCTTACACCGGACGGGTTGCCGGGAATGTAGATCGGGCAATGTGTGACCTCCACGCCGCCCACATGCTCTTTAACCCAGCGCAAACCGCCCCAACCCTCACGTGCGCGCCACTCGGGAAAATAGGGATGTGCGGTTACGACCTCGACGGTGTGGCCTCGCTTGGCAAGGAACTCGGCCATGCCTGTCGAGTAGACGGCAATCGAGATGATTTCCGGCGAGTAGTTGATACCCACCAAAAGAATACGCAGCTGTCGCTCCATCAGACGTCTACCGTTTGGCGTCGGCACCAAGACAATTTGCAAAGTGTTTCGGAGGGAGATGACATCAGGTGTTCCAAATAATTGTCGACAACTTCAGTAGTCAAAACGCCATCAAATCAACCCAAACCCCCGATAACACCCACCCACCCACCCACTCCCCGGCGTCCGCCTGCCGTCCCCCCCATCATGTGCCTCTCGCGGCGAGGACGACGACGACGGTGCGGCAAATCAATGCAAGGTCGCCAGAAAGCGTTTGGTTCTGGTAGTAGGCCTCGTCGTAGCGAACGCGGTCGGCAAAGGTCGACTTGCTGCGGGCCTGGACTTGCCACACGCCTGTCACGCCGGGGCGCATGGAGTAGTAGGCGTTGCCCCGATAGAGCGGTGTTTGCTCGACCATGATCGGCCTCGGTCCCACAAGGCTCATGTCTCCGGTCAGGACATTCCACAGTTGCGGAAGTTCATCGAGAGATGTCTTGCGGATAAGACGCCCCACCGCAGTGATCCGCGGATCGCGCGACAGTTTCTGGTTTTCAGCCCATTCGGCTTTGGCCTTCGGATCGGCTGCCAGATGCCATGCAAGGCTCTCTTCCGCACCGACGACCATCGAGCGGAGTTTCCACATTTTGAAGATGCGGCCGCCCTGCCCCACCCTCAGCTGGGTATAGAAAGCCGGACCGCCGTCGAGCTTCACGATCAGGGCGGTCAGACAGACCAGCGCAGCCCAGAGCGGCGATGTTGCAAGGACGAGGGCGAAATCCAAAATCCGCTTCCCGCTCCGGCGATAGAAGCTGTCGGGACGGACCCGCGCAATGTCGCCAAAGGCTTCCGCCGTCCGCATCGGCTGCACCGGTTCCTCGTTCAGAAAGTCCGGTTCGTTTTTCAGGCGCCCACGCTCGAAGGTCATACGGTCCCCATTAGGCATGCTGCATCATTCGACCGAAAAAAGTCGTTGAAAATCAAATCGTCAGGCAAGTTCTTCAAGGAGGCCCGGGCGCGACAACCTGCGCCTGGACCGAAGGCCTCAGGCGGGGCTTCCGGATGCCTCGGCCACCGCTTCAAGGTCGATCGGATCGCCCGCAACGACCGTGGCAACGGCTTGTGTCGCAACGGCAGCAAGCGAGGTGAGACCGTTCGACGAGGCGATACCGCCTGCCGAAACAAGCGCCGCCTCGGCCACGGCTGCCGGAATTGTGCCGTTGTTATACCCTGCCGCAACCGCCGCGATCACCGATCCGATGATGAGCGCAAGGTCGGCACCCGGGTTCGCCGCCACCAGTTGGTCGATCAGCCCCTGCAAAGCCGCGTCGCAACTGGAAGGTGAGCTACATGCGGCAAGACTGACGCCAAGAGCCTGCGCAGGCACCTCGATCGCGACCTGTGCCGAAGCCGGAAAACCCGAAATTGATGCAAGTGCGGCAGCCGTGGAAAGCGCTGCCAAAACGGATCTGAAACTATGATTTTTCGTGAACTGCATGATTTTCACCGTCAGTCATTATTAACATGGAATTTGCTAACACGGTTGGTTAGTAAACGTAAAGACGTCCGAACGACGGAGACACAACTTAGGATATCATTGCACACCTTTTGCGCGAAAATGCGCTTATGCGGGCGGCACAAGCGGCAGTTGTGGGGGACCCACCGTGTCGGAGAGATGGAAGAGACCTTGACAAATCCGCGGACAGCATCTGTTTTCATCGCTATTTTTATCATATTTTTCATATCGTTACAGACTTTCATCGCAGAATACCGCGCCGTGCTTCTGACCACCGGAACGACGAATGACGTGATCTCGGCCCTTGCCGAAACAGGCGACGCATGGCCCCATCCGGCCAGTTCTCGCAGCGTTCGAGACATTCTTTCGATATGCGGCAGATTGTTGCTACTCTCTCCACGGTTGAAATCCGATCCCGCCCTTGCCGAGGCTGTCTCGACCAATTGCAATCATATTGCGAATGATTTTCTGGCCCGCTCACCGCGGAACGGGCGCGCGATGGCGGTCGCCCTGCTGACCTCGAAACGAATCGAGGCTGACCGTCTGGCCGCCGCACAGGTCGCCGCGCCCTATGAACCGTGGCCGCTGAACGTTCGCCTTCAGATTGTATCCGCTTCGGCAGATCTGACGCCCGAAGTGGCCGCCCTCGCCCGCGCCGATATCGGGCGCGCGATGCTGTCGCACTGGGGCCGCGAGGCCTTGGCCACCCTTTACATCACCCATGACCGGATGCGCCCGCTGATTGCCGGCGCAGCCGATGCTGCGGCCCCGGCGGACCAGCGCGCGTTCCTCGACCTGCTTCGGCGCGAAACGGGGGCGGGCTCGTGACACATTCCGCTTCGGGACAGCGCAACCGGATCAGCCGTCTGCATGACAGGCTTGGCATGTTGCTTGCGGTGATGGTGCCGCTGATGGCGCTGCCGCTGGCGTCGAACCGCGCGACATGGTGGCTGCTCTGGACAGCGGTTCTGGCCGCCATTGCCGGCATCGCGACCCTGCGGCTTGCCTCGGTCGAGGCGGGATACCGGCTGCGCAGTCTCGACCACAAGGGGCTGATCGCCTTTGTCCTGCTCTTGCCGCTTTGGGCTTACCTCCAAAGCCTGCCGATTGCCCCGCTTCTGCCCGGCTGGCTGGCCGCAGCCTTGCCGCTGCCCCCGCTGGCCGAGGGGCCGACCGTCTCGGTCCAGCCCGATGTGGCCATGTCGGGCGTGCTGCGCTTTTTGGGCTATATCCTGCTTGTCGCTCTTGTCCTCGAGGTGGCCTCGCGGCGCGAACGCGTGCTGCGCATGGCGCAGGTGGTCTATGGCGGCATCTGCCTGCAAGCGATCTGGGCTGTCGTCGCGCTCAAGTTGCTGGGCGATTTCTCGCCTTGGGGCAACAAGACCGCCTATCTGGGCAGTGCCACGGGCACCTTCGTCAACCGCAATTCCTTGGCCACCTATCTTGGCTTCGGCATCGTGCTGGGGATCGGCATCCTGTCGGAACGGTCGCGGCAACGCGGCATCCGCGCGACGCGCAAGGGAACGTGGCGGCAGCAGCTCGACTATGGCGACCTGACGGTGGCGGTCGGCCTGCTGTTTCTGCTGATCGGGCTGGTCTACACGCAATCGCGGCTTGGCCTTGCGGCAAGCATGACCGGAACCGCCGTGACGCTGGCGCTGTTGCGGCAGCGGGCGGGCGTGACCTCGGGGCGTCTGGCGGCCGAACTGCTGGCACTGGTTGCCGCCGTGCTGGTCGCCGTGTCCCTTGTCGCGGCGGGCGAAGGCGTGGCCGAGCGGGTTCTCTTTCTTGGCAATGAATCGGTCGACCGGCTGGCGATCTACGCACAGACGCTGCACATGCTGGCAGCCCGCCCCTTTACAGGCTTCGGGATGGATGCTTTCGGCATGGCCTTCGAGGCGTTCCGCGCCCCGCCCCTTCTGGCGCCGGTGACCTATGATCTGGCCCACAATTCCTACCTGATGCTCTGGGCCGAATTCGGGCTGGTCTTCGGATCGGTCCCGATGCTGGCGCTTGTCGCCATAGGCGCGCTGCTTTGGCGGCGCTTGCGGTCCGACGACGGGTTCAGGGGGATTGCGGCGGCCGGACTTGGGGCGCTTGCTCTGGGGGCGGTGCATTCGCTGGGGGATTTCAGCCTTGAGATCCCCGCGAACACCTATCTGCTGATGATGATCCTCGGGCTTGGCATCGGACGGCAATCGCGCCGGCGGGCAACGGGGTCGGGCCCCGCACAGGCCCAAGCGACACTTGCCCCTGTCGAGCCGTTCAGCCCCGCCCCTTCGGGGGCAAAGCCATGATCTTCTGGCAATCGCTTGTCGGGCGCATCTTGCGCAATCGCGCCCCCGGCCCTGTCCGCATCGTCGATCTGGGCCGCATTGACGGCCCGCTTTACGCCATAGGCGACGTGCATGGCTGCCGCGCCCTGCTGCGCGCGGCCTTGGCAGGCATCCGTGCCGATGCGGGGCCTGACGAACCCACCGTGATCGTGCTGGGCGATCTTGTCGACCGCGGGCCGGACAGCGCGGGCGTTCTGGACGATATGACCGCCGCCGCCACCGCGAACCCGCGGACGATGGCGCTGATGGGCAACCATGAACGCATGATGCTGAACTTCCTTGCCGACCCGCCGCGCGCCTGGGACTGGCTGCAACAGGGCGGGTTCGAAACCCTGCGATCCTACGGGCTCAGCCTGCCACCTTCGCAACGGCTCAACACCCGCCGCCTGCACCAGATGCTTGCCGCGCATATCCCCGACCACCACAGGGCGTGGCTCGAAGGTCTGGCGCAGGGCTATCGCGCAAGCATTGGCGGGAAGGATTACCTTTTCACCCATGCCGGCATGGACGGAACGCGCCCGATCGCGATGCAGCGCGAACAGGCGCTGCTCTGGGGGCGCGACGTATCGCCCGCGCCTGATGGCCTTTGCGTCGTGCAGGGCCATGTGATCGTAACGCATCCGCATCTTTCGGATGGCGCGATCCGCATCGACACGGGGGCTTTCGCGACCGGCGTCCTGACGGTGCTACGGCTTTCGTCTGGACAACCTCCAAAGGTCATGTCCTTTGGCTCACTGAACAACTGACGCCCCGATGCTGTAGCGGTCGTTGGAGGAAAAGAATTTTGGATAAAGCCGATCTGGATCTGAACACTGTCCTTGGCATCCTGCGTCGCCAGAAGCGGGGCGTGCTTGCAACCCTGCTCCTCGTGCTGGGCCTTGCACTCGCCTATCTGGTGGTTGCAACGCCGATCTACCGCGCCGGCGTCCTCATCCAGGTCGACGGGCGTTCGTCGAACCTGCTCGACCCCTCGTCGAACGGGCAGGAACAAAGCGCCATCCTGAATTCGCGCGTCGACAGCGAGGTGGAAATCCTGCGCTCGGAAGCGACGGCCCTTGCCGTGGTAAAGGCAACGAAGCTGATCGAGGACAAGGAGTTCGGCCCGCAACTCGGCTGGGTCGAGAAACTGGGCATCGCCCTTGGCGCCGAACTCGACGGAAACGCGCTGCGCCGTCTGGTCGGTCTTGC
The DNA here is from genome assembly GCF_014243445.1 of Paragemmobacter straminiformis. GTDB lineage: Bacteria > Pseudomonadota > Alphaproteobacteria > Rhodobacterales > Rhodobacteraceae > Paragemmobacter > Paragemmobacter straminiformis. The sequence continues at coordinate 80,468 of NZ_JACLQD010000002.1, read as the reverse complement.
CCCGAGAACCGGCCAGGACAGCGGCAATCTGGTGAACCAGACCCTGCAAAAACTTCAGAACGCGGTCGATGTGCGGCGGCGCGGGCTGACCTATCTCATCGAAATTTCCGTGTCCTCGACCTCGCCGGAACGCGCGGCCGAAATCGCAAACGCCTATGCTGCCGTCTATATCGAGCGGCAGGTCGGGGCCAAGACGCAAGCCACGATTTCCGCGCGCGACGTTCTGCGCCGCCAGATCACCACCGCGCAGGAACAGCTCGCCCAGTCCGAAACCGCGATCAACAGCTTCATCGAAGCAAACCTGTCGCGTCTGGAAAGCGAGACGAAAGATCCCGCGATCGGCGCCCTGCGCAACCGCCTGAACGAGGCAAAGACCCAGCAGGCCGACCGCAAGGCCAAGGTCGCGCTGGCCGATGTCGCGATGTCCTCGGGCGACTGGGCAACGGTGGCGTCCACGCTTGGCGATCAGGCGATAAGCGAGCTGGCGCGCCAGCGGCAAGAGCTGGCAGACCGGTTGCAGCAGGCCGAACAAGGCAGCACCGAGGCCATCAACCTGCGCGACGAACTGGCCGCACTCGACAACGATCTGCAAACCCAGTCGAACGCCAGCATGCTTGTGATGCAGGAAGAGATGCGCAGCCTGACCGGACGCGAAGCCGAGGCGCGCGACCAGCTGCGCAATGTCCTGCTCGAATCCGATGTTTCGGCCGAGATGTTGGCCGATCTCTTCAACCTGCAACAAAGCGCCACCATCGCGCGCAGCCAGTACCAGACCCTGCTTGCCCGCGAACAGGATCTGGGCGCCCTTGCAAACCTGCAAATCGCCGACGCCCGCGTCGTCTCCGAGGCGCTGCCGCCGATTGCGGCGGCCTTTCCCAACAAGCGGCTGATCGCCGCCCTTGCACTGATCGGCGGCCTCGGGCTTGGCGTGATGCTGGCCTTCCTGCGCGAATTCTACGTGGGCGGGATTGTCGCTGCCAGCCAGTTAAGCAACATCATGCAGGCGCCGGTTCCGGTGACATTCGGGCTTCTCGATCAGGTGAAATCGGGGGCCGATCCCGCCGATGTGGTGCTGACCGCGCCGATGTCGCTTTATTCCGAAACCTTCCGCAAACTGCGCGCGGCCATCGACATCGGTTTCGAAAACGGCACCGGCAACCGCGTCGCACCTGCCACCGACCCCGGCCAGCAGGGGCGCATCATCCTTGTCTGTTCGGCCCTTCAGGCCGAGGGCAAATCGACCACCGCCATCGCCCTTGCCCGCACCTATGCGCTGGCCGGCGTCAAGACGCTGCTGATCGACGCGGACATGCGCAAGCCGACCGTCGGCAAGCGGCTTGGCCTTCCCGAAGAGGCGGGGCTGATCGACTTCGTGTCAGAAGGCAATCTCGACGACATGACCTATCTGAACCCGCGCCGCGATTCCAAATCGCCGCTGGTGGTGATCGCCGCGGGCGCGCGCAGTTCGCGGCCGACCGACCAGCTTCTTAACGGTGCGGCCTTTCAGGGCGTGATGGAAGCCGCGCGCGAACGGTTCGATATCGTCATCCTCGACAGCCCGCCGATCCTGCCGGTGGTCGATACGCGCTATCTGGCCCGTTACGCCGATGCCATCGTGCATGTGGTCCGCTATGCCACGACGACCCAAGGCGAGGTGCGCGAGGCCGCCGGCCAGATGCGCGAACACCAGCGCGAGAACACGCATTACATCGGCGTGCTCAGCCTCGAACAGATGGCGGATTCGCGCTACGGCTATTACGGCAACTACGGCTATTACGGCGAGGACAGCTGACCCTCAGTCGCAGGCGCGTGCGCCCATCGCAATGGCATCGCGGCCCGAAATCAGGATGTAATCGCCCGTCGTCTTGCGGGCGGTCGTCATGAACCAGCGTCGGATCTGCGGCGGATAGAGCGACGCCATCTCAGCCGAAACGCGCTCGTATTCGTCACGCGGCAGCGGCAATCCCCGCTTGCGCGTGCTTGGCCCGTGAAAGCCAAGCCGCGCCTGCGGCGCCACACAGGCGGTCGGCACACCCAGCAAAAGGGTGCAGGCCGATACACAGGTTCCTACGATCCGCACCTCGGTTCCGTTCGCGCTCAGGTCGTTGACCTGCGCAATCCGTTCACGCACCGACCCGCCCATGTCGCGTGTCACGATCATGGCCTTGGCCGATGCCGAAAAGGCAAGCACAAGGGCCAGCGCCGCAAGGCTGCGGCCAGCAATCGCCAAGGCGAAAGACACAGGTTTTTTGACACACGGAAACCGCATGTGGCATTGCTCCTCACTCGTCCCAAGACAACTCGTCACGCATCGGATCGATGCCGGGTCTCAACGGATGTGTTTCGTTACAGGGTCAAACGGCGGCCGTCTGTTCCGTTTTAGCCGCCCTCTTCAATCAATTCCGGCGTTTTGCGCGCGCGCGTCGCGGATCGTCGCTTCGGTCTGCCAAGTGCCGACGGATCAGCGGACCAGCATCACGATCAGGGCGATCCACATGCAGGCACCGGCAAGGACCAAAGGCAGCAACCAGACGCCCAGCCCCGGCCCCTCGACGCACTCGACCTGCGACACCGCAGCGATCGCGCGGTCATTGGCAGGAAAATCGTCCATTACATCGTCCATCGACCCATCCTTGAGCAGAGCCACCAGCGCGGATGAAAAACCATTCCGACCAGCGCACGCCGAACCTTGTTATGGGATATTACGTTCCGGCGCGCAAAGAACTACTGCCTAAGACTCAAAATATAGTCCCAAAGATCAACGAAACGCCCATTCGTATGGGTCTGGGCTAGGCCAAGGTCGGGGTTGCGGGGCGATAAGGGGCCGCAGGGCGCGGCGGTCAGCCCGTGACTTCGTAATGGACTTCGACGGGCAGGCAGTTGGCGCCGTTGATCGGAATCATGTCCTGCGGGCAGGTCGACATCACGACCACGCAGTCGATCATCGCCCGCAACAGCACATGGTCACCCGGTTTCGACAAGGGCTCGCCCCAGGTGATCTGCCCGTCGGGACCGACGGGAATGTTCATCCACAGGTTCAGCGGCGACGGCGTTTCCGTGCGCGGGAAGCCGATCATGGCAAGGGCCGCATGCAGGTTGTCGGTGCAATTGTCATGGTATTCGGTGCAACCGAGGCTGCGGTAACGATGCACGTCACAGGCCGCGATGACCGTGTCATGCCGCCCGGGCGAGGTATCTTCCTCAAGCGTCAGGATCGGGCGGCGGCGATTGGTGTAAAGCGCGTCACCCGTTTTCGGAAAGACCGAGCCGAGGCTCGCGTGCAGATGCTCCATCGACATGAATTCCGAAGGATCATCGGCATTGAACGCCCATGTGTCGACAACCTGCGAGCCATGCGTGTTGACGATCCGGATCGCCTGCCCCCTGGCCAGCCGCACCGCCCGCCCCCGCCGCGCCGGAACCACTTGCATGCCGTCTCTCCCATCCTGATTGCAGCGCCATTGGTGCCAACACCGACGCCCCCGTCAAGACCACCCGCACCGCCCCCGGCGCGGCGGGGTATTCGGGTTGGCCCTTGCCGACCTCGGGGCGCAAGGCACCTGCGGCCTATCCGTGGCCCGTCATGCCCATCTTGCGCAGCACCTTCGCCTCGCCCCCGGCACGCATGCCGCCACCTATGGCGCACTTTCCACGGAGACCACCCTGAACAGCCTGATCCGGATTCTCGCGGTCGCCTATACCCGACAGGCCCGCGAACCCGCCCGCCAGCGCCAGTCGGTGATCGGAAGGATCAACGGGGAAATCGGCCCGTTCGACGCCGCCGCACTCCGCCCGCGCGGCGGGCAGAGCGATCCAAATAGTTAGATTTCCACTACAAATTTCTGTCCGGCACGCCTGCACGGCTATCCTCGGACAGCGAAATTTGCCGGATTTTCAACCATGACGCAGGACATGCTGCACGTGATCGAGTGGCATAACGGCGAGAAGCATTTCTCGCCCTTTTCCGATGCGGAAATGACGCGCCGCCAGTCCGAAGCCCGCGCATGGATGGCCGCGAACGATGTCGATGCGGCGCTTTTCACCTCGTATCATTGCATCAACTACTATTCGGGCTGGCTCTACTGCGCCTTCGGGCGCAAATACGGCATGGTGCTGACGCAGGACGAAAGCACCACCATCTCGGCAGGGATCGACGGCGGGCAGGCATGGCGGCGCAGTTTCGGCAGGAATGTCACCTACACCGACTGGCGGCGTGACAATTTCTACCGCGCCCTGCGCCAGCTCACCGCCGGGGTGCAGCGGCTCGCGATCGAGTTCGACACCGTCTCGCTGGATTTCAGGCGCATGCTCGATGCCGCCCTTCCGGGGGTCGAGATGGTCGACATCGGCGCCGCCGCAATGTGGATGCGCACCGTCAAATCCGCCGAGGAACAGGCGCTCATCCGCAAAGGCGCGCGGATCGCCAGCCTAGCGGCCGCTGGCGCTGCGGCGCTGATCCGCGAAGGCCTGCCCGAGTTCGAGGTCGCCAGCGCCGCGACCGACCTGATGAACCGCGAGATCGCGGCCAGCTTTCCCCATGTCGACCTGATGGACAGCTGGACATGGTTCCAGTCCGGCGTGAACACCGACGGGGCGCACAATCCGGTCACCAACCGGCGGGTGCGGCGGGGCGACATCCTCTCGCTCAACTGCTTTCCGATGATCTTCGGCTATTACACCGCACTCGGGCGCACGCTTTTCTACGGCCATGTCGACGATGCAAGTCTGGGCATCTGGGAAAAGAACGTTGCGGTCCAGAAGCGCGGCGTCGAACTTGTCCGACCGGGCGCGAAATGCAACGAGATCGCCAGCGAACTGAACGAGATGTATCGCGGCTGGGGCCTGCTGAAACACCGCTCTTACGGCTACGGGCATTCCTTCGGCGTGCTAAGCCACTACTACGGCCGCGAGGCGGGCATCGAACTGCGCGAGGACGTGCAAACCGAACTCCGCCCCGGAATGGTGATTTCGATGGAGCCGATGGTCATGCTGCCGCAAGGCATGGCAGGGGCCGGGGGCTACCGCGAGCATGACATCCTGATCGTCACCGAAAGCGGCGCCGAGAAAATCACCGATTTCCCCTCGGGGCCCGAGCATAACATCATCCGCGCCTGACCGGACCGTCGCGGCACCCGCAAAAAAAGGGGCCCCGCAGGGCCCCGAGAGGGGAGCAAACCAGATCAGGTCACGACGCGCGGGCAATGGCGGGCGCGTCACCTTGCGCCCTGTTGCCTGCCGACAGGAACTCGTCACGCAGCGCCGCGACGATGCCCCTCGTGCAGACCTCGAGCAGGATATGCCCCTTCTCGACCGAAGCCTCCTTGGGCGAGGAAAGCGTGCCGGAACAGGGCGTCCATTCCGGCTTGACGGGATAGACGTCATAGGGCGGGAACTTGGCAGGCGCGACATCGACCGCGCGCTCGAGCTGCACAAGCTGCGGATAAAGCGCCAGCATGAGCGAGGTTTCCAGCACTCCGCCATGCTCGATATCCCATCCCGGAAAACCGTCGGGGTAAAGCTTGGCGATGGCCTCCTGATCCACGAAATCCCAGTAGGACAGGACAACGACCTTCACGGTGCCGATCCCGTCCCAGCGCAATTCGCGCAGGGCAAGGTCGATGGCCTCGATGATGAACCACGAGTTCTCGAAATGCCCGTTCACAAGGCAGATGTCGCGCGCGCCATGCCGCGCGAATTCCTTGATCACATCCTTCAGCGCCGCAACCAGCGTGGCACCGTCAAGGCTCGTCGTGCCCGGCATGTGGTTGCCGCCGCCCGATTTCTGGTGCGATTTGTACCCGTAGGTAAAGGGCGGCGCGACCAGCCCGCCGACCTCGACCGCCACGCGCCGCGCGAATTCGGTCGGCAGCAGCACATCGACATGCAGCGGCATGTGATGCCCGTGCTGCTCCATCGACCCGATGGGAATCAGGATCGGCGTTTTGCCCTTGCGGACGGCGGCGTCATAGTCGGGCCAGGTCAGTTCAGAGGCGAAGGCAGAGGCAAGCGGCATGGCGGTCTCGCGGGTTATTGGGGCTGGGACCCATATTCGTTGCGCGATCCGCATTTGGAAAATATATAGTATCAATCGTTTCATTGAGGGGGCAAATAGAATGGCAACTTTGGTCAATCTCCCGACCGACCTGCTGCGAACCTTCATCACGGTTGTCGAACTGGGCGGGCATTCAAAGGCGGGTGTCGCGCTCGGGCGCAGCCAGCCTGCGATCTCGCTCCAGATCGGGCGGCTCGAGGAACTGGTCAAGGCGCAACTGCTGACCCAAGAGGGCCGCACCATCCAGCCCACCCCTGCGGGCGAAGCCCTGCTCAGCTACGCCCGCGAGATGGTGCGCACCAATGACGAGGCGGTCAGCTACTTCCACCGCACCGACCGTTCCGGCGTGCTGCGGATCGGCCTTCCCACCGATTACGCCGTGGCCTTCCTGCAAAACACCCTGACCAGCTTCCTGCGCGAAAACCCCGCCGTCGATCTTGAAATCCACTGCGACCTGAGCCGCGAGCTGCACAAGATGCTCAGGGCCGAGGAACTCGACGTCATCATCGCGACCATGAACAGCCCGCGCATGCCCTATCTGTCGCGCGCATGGGTCGAACAGCCGATCTGGGCCGGAGCGGATGATTTCGTGCCCGACCCGACCCGCCCCCTGCCCCTCGGGGCGCATCTCGAAGGCTGCGACTACCGCTCCCGCATGATCGACGCGCTTGATGCCAGCGGGCGGCGCTGGCGGGTGGTCTATACCGGACCGGGCATCTCGGGCCTGCAAAACGCCGTGCAGAACGGTCTGTGCGTCACGGCGCTGACCAAGGCCACCTTGCTGCCGGGAATGCGCGAACTGACTGAAGAAGAAGGCTTTCCCAAGCTCGAACAGCTGCGCATCGGCCTGTTCTACAAGCATCCGCGCCTGACCCCTGCCGGCTTGCACCTTGTCAGCGAACTGGTGGCCAGCCTCGAAAGCGTCGGGTCAGGCGTTGTAAAAGTTATGCACACCTAGCGAAGCATTTTCAGTGCTTATGGATAAATTTCGATTACAGATTTGGATCGGCGACACCGGCCCCATAACGTCAGGACAATAAAAACGCCCACCCAACAGGACTGAAACCATGCAACAGACCCGCACTACGGCGCAGACTGTCAGCCGCCGCACGTTCCTGACCACCAGCGCCGCCGTGCTTGCAACGCCGATGCTGTCGCGCCGCGCCCTTGCGGCCGACCCGACCGAACTCACCATGCTTGCATGGTATGGCCATGCCGAGCCCGATATCGTCGCGGAATTCGAGGCCGAGAATAACGTCAAGTTCGTGCCGAAATACTACACCGGCGGCGACAACATGCTGGGCCTGATCTCGCAATCGCCCGCAGGCACCTTTGACGTGATCCTGTCCGACGCCGAATATGTGCAGGCGCTGAACGCCGCAGGCTATGTCGAGGAACTCGATCCCGCCGATTATGCGCTGGACGACTACTTCCCCGAATTCCAGCAATTCCCCGGCAACTGGCAGGACGGCAAGCTCTTCTCGCTCGTCACCCGCTTCGGCTTTCTTGGCGTGGCCTACAACACCGATGCCCTGACCGAGGCCGAAGCCGCCAGCTACGACGTGTTCTGGGATCCGAAACTGACCGGCAAGGTCGGCCATTTCGACTGGCACCTGCCCAACCTCGGCCAGATGAGCCTGCTGACCGGCAACAAGATCCCCTACGACATCGACGAGGCCGCATGGGAGGCCGTGAAGGAAAAGACCCTGACGCTGCGCCCGCAGATCGGCGGTTTCTTCGACTACGGCGGCACCTTCTCGTCGCTGAACGACGGGCAGATGCTGGCCTTCGCCGGCATCGGTGACTGGATCACCGGCGTTCTGGAAAAGAACGGCGCCAAGGTGAAATCGGTCATTCCCGAACAGGGCGGCCTGCAATGGTCGGAATGCTTCTCGATCGGCAAGGGCTCTGCCAAGGCGGATCTCGCCAAGAAGTGGATCCAGTACATCACCTCGGCCAAGGGTCAGGCGAAATCGGCCCAGATGGCCGCCTACCCTGCCCTGATCCCGAACCAGAAGGGCTGGGAGGTGCTTCAGGCCGAAAATCCGGCCGAAGCCAAGCGCCAGGGCATGACCAAGGACGCAGGCAACGCAATCGACATGATCCGCGCAGGCCGCATCCAGTACCGCCAGTGGCCGATCCAGCAGGATCTGGAAACCTGGAACGACTTCTGGTCGGAATACAAAGGCGCCTGATGGCGCGGGGGTCGGCGGCTCTGCCCGCCGGCCCCGATCTTTCCCCCTCCAGCCGGAGTGCAGCGCAGGATGCGACGCGCCATTTCCCTCTACGGTCTGACCTTCTCGCTGCCGCTGCTGGTCTGGCAGTTGCTCTTCTTCGTCTTTCCGCTCGCCTTCCTTGTGGCGCTAAGCTTCTGGACGGTGAAGAACTTCACCATGCGGCCCGACTTCGATCCGGTGAACTGGGTCACGATGTTCGGCAAACCGGTTTTCTGGCAGGCCTATGGCACCACGGTCGCGCTTGCAGCCTCGGCCTCGGCGCTGGCATCGGTTCTGGCCTTTCCCTGTTCCTACGCCATCACCTTCAAGCTGTCGGACAGCGCGCGCCGCTGGGCCATATTCCTCATGGTGATCCCGTTTTTCACCAGCTACCTCGTCCGCGTCTATTCGTGGCAGATCTTCCTGTCCGACGCCGGGATCGTGAACGTCATCCTCGGCTGGTTCGGGCTTGGCCCCTATTCCATGCTGAACACGCCGGGGGCGACGATGGTGGGCTACATGACGCTCTCGCTGCCGCTTGTCATCCTGCTGCAACTCTTCAGCCTCGTGTTCATCGACCGCACCCTGATCGAGGCCGCCCACAACATGCGCTGCGGCCGCCTGCGCACGGTGTTCGAGGTGGTCATCCCCTCGGCGCGCGTGGGTCTCGTGATCGCGGCGCTGTTCTGCTTCATCCTGACCTTCGGCGATTTCGTCAGCCCCGTCTATCTGGGCGGCGGCGACCCGACGACCCTGTCGATCCTCATCACCGACACCACGAAATCCGGCCAGCAATGGCCCCGCGCGGCGGTCATCGCGCTGACCATGATCGGCACGCTTCTGGCGGTGGCCTTCCTTGCGGTGCGCTTCGCCTATGCCGGACAGGCCAAGGGAGCGCGCAAATGAGCAGCGAAGCCATCAACCGCAACCGCGCCGTAGACTGGTCGCTGCGGGCCTATATCGTCCTTTCCTATGCCTTCGTCTTTGCCCCCATCGCGGCAAGCTTCGTCTTTTCGCTGAACTCGGACCGCTTCCCCTCGATCCCGCTCGGGCATTTCTCGCTCGAATGGTATCAGGCCGTGGCAAGCGACCCGCTGGTCTGGCAGGGCCTTGGCAATACGCTGGTCATCGGCGTGATCGTGGGCGTCATCTCGACCCTGCTGGGCTTCGGCGCGGCCTATACCGACTACCGCTACAACTTCTTCGGCAAGCAGGTCTATCTTGCCCTCGCCCTTCTGCCGCCGACGATCCCGGTGATCATCATGGGCCTTGCGATGCTCGCCTTCCTCAGCCGCATCGATCTTTCGGGCCGGGCCATTTCGGTCATCATCGCCCATGTGGTGATCTGCGCGCCCTTTGCGATGGCGATCATCCGCCTGCGCCTGTCGCAGATGGACCCGGCGCTCGAACCTGCGGCATGGAACCTCGGCGCGTCCGAATGGGCCACGATGCGCCATGTCATCGTGCCCTTCACCAAGCCCGCGATCTTCGGCGCGCTCTTCATCACGATGGCCGTCTCCTTCGACGAATTCGCCATCGCCTGGTTCGTCTCGGGCCTGAACGAAACCCTGCCCGTCAAGGTTCTGGGCTTCCTGCAAGGTCAGGTCTCGCCCCGCATCAACGCCATCGGCACCTTCGTCTTCGTCATCTCGATGACGCTGGTGATCCTTGCCCAAGTCCTTCTCTCGGGCCGCACCGGCCCCACCGCCGCCGACAAGGAGTAATCCATGCAACGCGATACGCTCGTTTCCTTCGAAGGCGTGATCAAACGCTTTGGCGGTTTCACCGCCGTGCAGAAGATGGACTTCGAAATCAAGAAGGGCGAATTCCTCGCCATCATGGGGTCAAGCGGCTGCGGCAAGACCACCACGCTGCGCATGCTGGCCGGTCTGGAAGCGCCGAGCGAAGGCACGATCCGCCTGTCGGGCAAGCCGATCAACCACCTGCCGACATGGCAGCGCGACACGCCGATGGTCTGGCAAAGCCTTGCGCTTTTCCCCTTTCTCAACGTGCGCGAGAACGTCGAGTTCGCACTGAAGATGCGCGGCATGGCCAAGGCCGAGCGTCGCCAGCGCGCCGAGCAATGGCTCGACCGGATGCAGATCCTCGAATTCGCCGACCGCAATGTCGCGCAACTTTCGGGCGGGCAGCGCCAGCGCGTGGCCCTCGCCCGGTCGCTGGTGGTCGAGCCCGAGATCCTGCTGCTCGACGAACCCCTGTCCGCACTGGACGCCGCCCTGAAGGTGCGGATGCAATCCGTGCTCAAGAACCTGCAACGCGAAACGGGGATCACCTTCGTCTATGTCACGCACAGCCAGTCAGAGGCCTTTTCGATGGCCGACCGCGTGGTCATCATGTCGCGCGGCGTGATCGAACAGATCGGCACGCCGCAGGAAATCTACGGCGCGCCGCGCACGCGCTTCGTGGCCGATTTCCTCGGCTCGTCGAACATCTTCACAGGCAAGGTCCTCGCCGCATCGCAATCGATGGTCGAGGTCGAAACCCCTGACGGCCGGCTCGCGCTTGGCGGGGGCAATCTGCCCATCCCGCCGCGTCAGGGCGACACCGCCACGCTGACCGTGCTCGACACCAAGACACATCTGAGCGTGTCGCGCCCGACGGGGGCCGCGAACATCGTTCCGGTGCGCGTCATCGGCGAGGAATTCGTGGGCGCGACCGCGACGGTCTATCTTGAAACCGCCAAGGGCCACGAAATCCGCGTGCAGAAAAGCCATGACGAACTTGCAGGCCTGCCGCTCGACATCGGGCAAGAGCTTTTCGTCCATTGGGCGCCGACCGACAGCCATCTGGTGGCCGAGGCGTGATGCAATGGAACGGTCCGGGGCGGCACGGCGCGAACTCGGGCTTTCGGTTTTGGGGTCGGGCAGACTGTTCGCCCCCGTGATGCAACTGACGATGGAGGAAACGGAAATGTCCCACACCTTCCTTCAGGGCGGCGGCCTTAGCCGCAAACAGATGGAAGGACCAAGACTCGACCGGCTCGCGGCCCTGCTCATGGGGATTTGGGGCAAGCTAAGGTCGGCAAGCGCCAAAAGACGCGCGTAACTATCTGAAAAAATTCAAATAATGCCAAAATCCGGATTTCCCGGACCGATATCCCTCATCCTGTTTCCGGGCCGCCAAATCGTCGGGCCGGACACAGGCGACATACCTGACACCCTACCCAACGAAGGAGTTTGCACCATGCAACGCGAAAGACTGCAGAACTACGTCGGCAACGGCACCCCGGTCACCCCGACCTTCTCGGCCACCGAGATGCAGCGGCGCCTCGATGCGATCCGTGGCGTCATGGCCAAGAACGGCATCGATGCGGCGCTGTTCACCTCGTACCACTGCATCAACTACTATTCCGACTTCATGTTCTGCTACTTCGGCCGCCGCTACGGCTTCCTTGTCGATCACAACGTCGCGACCTCGATCACCGCGGGCATCGACGGCGGCCAGCCGTGGCGCCGCACCTTCGGTGGCAAGAACGTCACCTATACCGACTGGCAGAAGGACAACTACTTCCACGCCATCCGGCAGCTCACCGGCGGCGTCAAACGCCTCGGCATCGAATTCGACCACATCACCATCGACACGCTGAACCTGCTGAAAGCCGAATTCCCCCATATGGAATTCGTCGACATCGCTGCCCATTCCATGCGCCTGCGCATGATCAAATCGGCCGAGGAAATCGCCCATATCGAAAAGATGACCCGCATCGCCGACATCGGCGGCGGGGCCGTGGTCGAAGCCATCGAGGTCGGCGCGCCCGAGCATGAGGTGGCGCTGCATTCCACCGCGACGATGGTGCGCGAAATCGCCCGCATCTGGCCCGATGGCGAGCTGCTCGACACCTGGACATGGTTCCAGTCGGGCATCAACACCGACGGCGCACACAACCCCGTCACCTCGCGCAAGATCGAGGCGGGCGACATCCTCTCGCTCAACTGCTTCCCGATGGTCGCGGGCTACTACGTGGCGCTGGAACGCACGCTGTTTGCCGAACATGCGAGCGACGAGCATATCCGCCTCTGGGACTTCAACTGCAAGGTCCATGACAAGGGCAAGGAGCTGCTGGTTCCCGGCAACAAGTGCAGCGACATCGCCAAGGAACTGAACGAGATGTATGCCGCCGAAAACCTGCTGCAATACCGCAGCTTCGGCTACGGCCATTCCTTCGGCGTGCTTTGCCACTACTACGGCCGCGAGGCGGGGCTGGAACTGCGCGAGGATTGCGACACCGTCCTGGAACCCGGCATGGTCGTGTCGATGGAGCCGATGATCACCATCCCCAACCACATGGCGGGCGCGGGCGGCTACCGCGAGCATGACATCCTCGTCATCACCGAAGGCGGCAACCGCAACATCACCGGCTTCCCCTACGGACCCGAACACCTCATCGTCAAAGGCAAGCGCAAGGCCGCCCAGTAAGGACGAACCTCGGGGTCTGACCATCCCGGCCGCCGGACAGCAGGTCTGGCGGCCGGGCACCCTCTCGCGACCGCAGCACCGGAAAGCCCGACCCATGACCGCAAATTTCGTCGCCAAAGGCGTCGCCCATGTTCCGGTGCCGCATCACGACCAGCCGATCCCCGTCACCTTCGTATTGTTGCACAATTTCAGCCTGATCGCCTTTTCATCGGCCATCGAACCCTTGCGGATCGCGAACCAGCTTGCGGGGCGGGTGCTTTTCGAATGGAGCATCCTGTCGGAAACCGGCGCGCCCGTCGCCTGTTCCAACGGTCTTGTCGTCGGCGTCGATGGCGCAATCGGCGACACCTCTGCCCGGGCGATGCTTTTCGTCTGCGGCGGGGTCGAGCCGGAAAAATCCGCCTCGCGCCGCGTTGCCGACTGGCTTCGCGCGCAATGGCGCAACGGCCGCAGCGTGGGCGGGCTTTGCACCGGGGCTTACGTTCTGGCCAAAGCGGGCCTGTTGCAGGGCCGCCGCTTCACCCTGCATTGGGAAAACCTGCCGCCCTTTGCCGCCACCTTCCCGAACCTCGCCCCGCTCGAGCAGCTTTACTGCATCGACGACCGCATCCTCACCTGTGCCGGAGGGGCCGCGGCCACCGATCTTTTCATCGAACTCGTCGCACGCCACCACGGCGCGCGGCTTGGCGATGCCGTTCTCAAGATGTGCCTGCACGGCCAGCAGCGCCCGGCCAACCTGCAACAGCGCCTGTCCCTCTCGTCGACCCTCGGCATCCGCAATCCGCTGCTCGTCTCGGTGATCCGCCAGTTCGAGGGCAGCATCGAAGCCGACGTCGATCTTGGCGACATTGCCGACCGGCTTGGCACCTCGCGCCGCCATATCGAACGGATGTTCGAACGCCATGTCGGAACCTCGCCCAAGCGCTACCTCAAGGAATTGCGGCTCGAAAGGGCGCGGGCCTTGCTGACCGAAACCGACAAATCGGTGCGCGACGTGGCCGAAGCCTGCGGTTTCAACAGCGCGAACGCCTTTGCGAAATCCTTCCGCCAGAAATACGGCGTTGCACCGCGCCATGTGACGAACATGGTCCAACCCCTGCCCGCCTGCGCCTGAACGGCGCACTCCCCCGACAGGGATCACCCCGCGCCCCTTGCACGATCCGACGGCGCTGGACCGGAGCGGGGCCGCTTGCTATCGTTCACAAAGCCTAAGCGCCGTGACATCTGCCAAAGCGGAGTGCGCCGATGAAGGGAACGGGGGACCGGATCAACGTGGCCCTGCTGGCCATGCCCGAGGTGACCGCCTCGGCCCTGTTCGGGATGTTCGACCTTTTCTCCGCGCCGGGCCGCGACTGGCCCTTCATCCTGTCGGGCGAACCCGGATCGCAGCGCATGAACCCCTTCATCGTCGCGCGCGAAAAAACCGAATTCATGGCCGCCAACGGAATCGTCATCCGCCCCGACCACGCGCTCGACGACTGCCCCACCCCCCACATCGTCTGCATTCCGGATTTCTTCGTGAACCCCGGCGAAATCCTGTCGGGCCGCTACGACCCCGAAGCCGCATGGCTCAGGCAGATGCACGGCGGCGGCAGCTTTCTTTGCAGCGCCTGCTCGGGTGCCGTCCTTCTGGGCGAGGCCGGATTTCTCGACGGCGCCGAAGCGACGATCCATTGGGGCTATGTGCGCACGCTTCTGAACAATTACGCCAATGTCCGCGTGAATCTCGACCGCTCGCTTGTCATGTCGGGCGAGGCGCAACGCATCGTGATGGCAGGCGGCGGCACCAGCTGGCAAGATCTCGCGCTCTGGCTCATCGCCCGTTTCGTCGGCCCCGAAGAGGCGATGCGCGTTGCCCGCATCTACATGCTGCAATGGCACGATCTGGGCCAGACGCCCTTTGCCTCGCTTCTAGGCCGCGCGCAGGCCGATGATGCGACGATCCGCGACTGTCAGGATTGGCTGGCCGACAATTACGGCACGGCCTCGCCCGTGGCCGCGATGGTCGCGCGCTCGGGTCTGGCCGAGCGGACTTTCGTGCGGCGGTTCACCCGCGCCACGGGTCTGGCCCCGCTCGACTATGTCCACGCCCTCCGGCTCGAGGAAGCAAAGCAGATGCTCGAGACCGGCGCCCAGCCCGTCGACGCCATCGCCGAAGAGGTGGGATACGAGGATTCGAGCTTCTTCCGCCGCCTGTTCCGCCGCAAGGTCGGGCTGACACCCGCCCAATACCGCCGCCGCTTCGCAGGCTTCCGGCAGGCCGTCGGATCCCCCGTCTAGGCCGCACGCGACCGCCCCGCCCCCCGAATACCCGCACCCGGCTTGCGCCCCTTGGCCGAAATGCCCCCGTTTTGGCCCTTTCGGCTTTGGTGCCGGCCGCCCGCCTTGGCTAGGCTTCGGCAGGGGGGCGCCGCGCGAACCCGCCCCCTGCACAGCAGCAACCGAAGCCCCCTTGCTCAGGACAGGTCATGACACATCGCATTCCGAACGTCCTTTCCCGAACCCTCGTCCTTGCCGCGTCCCTTGCTCTGGCCGCAGCAAGCCCCGGCTTTTCCGCCAACGCAACGGTCAGCGTATCGGGCGACAGCACCCCCTCGGACTGCGGGGCCGCCAAGAAGGCCGATTATGCAATCGAACTCGCAGGCAGCCTATCAGGCTGCTGGGCCACTTTCATAAGCCATTACAACTGTCAGGAAATGAACGGTTTTTCGCTTTACACCGAAATCGGCCGCGAGGAATTCGAAGGCAAGCTCGAAGGCGAGGCCGTCACCTTCGACACGACCTATACCTTTACCGGACTATTCCCGACTGGCTCCTGCCCCGCTCCGGCGGCCGAAAAGGAAATCGTCGGCGGATGCATCCATTATCTGTCGGGCACCGGCCTGACCGGATTGATGCGCTTTTACGATGTGATGTCGGGCGACGCTGCGCCGCATTACTTCTACGAAGGCCACATCACGCGCAACTGACATCCCCCGAGAGACCGAGGTTCCGATGCATCTCCTTGTCGTCATCCTGCCCGCGCTTCTCTTTGTTGCACTCCGCCCCCTTCCTGTCTTGGCAGGGGGCGATGCCGCCAAGGGCGAAGGCATCTTCACCAACCGCTGCTCCGACTGCCACATGGTCCGGGGCGACACGGTCAAGAAAGCCCCGCCGCTCACAGGCCTGTTCGAGCGCGTGTCCGGCACATGGGCGGGCTTCGACTATTCCGACGCGATGAAATCGGCGGCCATCGTCTGGGACGAAGATACCCTGACGCAATTCCTGAAGAACCCGCGCGGCTATGTTCCCAAGACCAAGATGCCCTTCAACGGCCTGAAACGCGCCGGAGAAGCCGAAGACCTGATCGCCTACCTGCGGGACGCCACCGCAGACTAGGCCAAAGGGGCCGCGCCAGCGGGGCGCGCCCCTCACCCTGCCGCGACTGAGCCGACGAAATCGCGGACCAGTGCTGCGATTTGCGCGGGCTTTTCCCAATGCGGGTTGTGCCCCACACCCTCCAGCACCAGATCCCGCTCGGGGCGCAAGGCGCGCGCCAGATGCCGGTGGTGTCCGGCGGGAAAGATCATGTCCTCGGCTCCGCTGATCGCGAGAACCGGCAGGCGGACGGCCCCGGCCTCGGCGGTCAGATCGGCGCGCGCCAGCATCGCCAGACAGTCCCGCCAATCCTCGCGCCGCATCGCCACGCAGTTCCGGCGCAAGCCTTCCAGAAACGCGGGCGCGACGGGGCGGCTGCACGCATACCATTCGTCCAGAAACGGATGATCCATCGCCAGCGGCGAGGGCAGGCCCGCGAATTGCGCCGCAAGCGCCTGCAAGGCCGGACCATCCGGCCGCAGGCTGCCCGAAAGTGTCACAAGCCGCAGCAGATCAACCTTGCCCCGCGCCGCCAGCGTCACCGCCACAAGCGCCCCCATCGAATGGCCCGTAACCACCGGACGCCGCAAGCCCAGCGCCGCGACCAGCGCCTCGATATCCCCGGCCAATGTGGCAAGCGACGGGATCGGCCCGCGGAACGACCCGCCATGCCCGCGCAGATCGGGCAGCACCACATGGCACCCCGCCAGATGCGGCAACATCAGCCGGAAACTTTCGGCGCAATCGGTGAACCCGTGCAGAAAAAGCAGCGTCGGCCCTTCTCCGGCCTGTTCGTGCAGGTTCAGCCAACCGCCCCCCGGCAAGGCGACGCGCCGGGCGGGGGGCATGGGCGCAAGCGGCGTCATAGGCCAAGCGCTGCCTTCACGGCGGCAAGGCCGGGCTGACCGTCGCGCGTGGTCACATCCTTCAGCCATCCGTCCAGAACCTCGGGACGGGCCGCCAGTATCTTCTGCCCCGCCTCGCGCGGGTCCATCGACTCGTTGATCAGATAGCCCATCCCCTCGTTCTCGAAGGCGATGTCGAAGGACAGGTTCTGCAGGAACTTGCCCACGTTCGGACAGTCGGCCAGATAGCCCTTGCGCACCTGCGTGCTGACCGTCGCCGCGCCGAAGTTCGGCCCGTAATGCGCATCGCCCCCCGTCAGGTAGACCAGATCGAAGGCATTGTTCATCGGATGCGGTGCCCAGGCCTGGAACACGACGAATTCCTTGCGGTCAACCTTGCGCTGCACTTCCAGCAGCATCGCCGTCTCCGAGCTTTCCACCACGTTCCACCCTTCCAGCCCAAAGGCGGGATCGGCGATCACGTCGAACATCAACTGGTTCGATCCGGGTTCTATGCCATGCATCTCCTTGCCGAATTCCGCGCCGAAGCGGGCCAGATCCTTGAAATCCCGCACCCCCGCCTCGGCCACATAGGACGGCACGGCAAAGGTGTATTTCGCCTCGTCCAGATTGACGCGCACCCGCTCGACCGATCCATCCGCCTCGTAGGGGGCGGCATAGGTCTGCATCGCGGGGTCCCAATAGCCAAGGAACGCGTCCAGCTCGTTTTCCTTGAGCGACTGGTAGATCACCTCGATGCCCAAAAGGTCGGATTTCACCGTATAGCCCAACCCCTCAAGCACGACCGAGGCCGCCCCCGTGGTCAACGCAAGGTCGTTCCACCCCGGTTCGGCCAGCCGGACCGTGGCACAACTGTCGGCTTCGGCGGCGAAAACGGGGGTGCAAAGGCAAAAAAGCAGACTGGTGGCAACTGTGGTTCGGATCATGGCGCTCTCCCTGTGCGATGCGATTTCGCCCAACTGGACGGTGGATTGACCGATGGGACAATAAACAATCCACAAAGTCAAATCTTGTGTTTCCACGCCGGATGATTGACCAACGAACAAACGGAGAATGCCCTTGGCCTTGCGTTCCATCAGCGACATCCGGCGTCAGGAATTGCGCGCGGCAGCCTTTCGCGTCTTGCAGCGCGAAGGGGTGCAAGGCACGACCCTCGAGAAGGTCGCCGCCGAGGCGGGGGCCTCGAAGGGCATCGTGCTGCACTACTTCCGCTCGAAAGCCGAACTTTTCGAACAGGTGATGCGCGAGGCGAATCTGGTGCTGCGCGACCGCGTCAACGCGCGTCTCGCCCGCGCGGACAGCCCGCAGGCGCGGCTGATCGCCATCGTCGAGGGGAATTTCGAGCCCGACATGTTCATAGCGCCCGTCTGTCACGCATGGCTGTCGCTTTGCGCGCAGGTGCCGCGCGACGCGGCCTTGGCGCGCATCCAGCGGGTGATCCATGCCCGCATGCAGTCCAACCTGATGTCCGGCCTGCGCCCGCTTCTGCCCGTGGCCGAGGCCGAAGCCAAAGCCCTGCAAATCAGCGCCCTGATCGACGGCCTCTGGCTGCGGCTGGGGCTGGCTCCGGGATCGATGACACCCGACGAAGCCATCGCAATCGTCCGCCAGACGCTTGGCCCGTCCCTCTTGCCCCCGCCGCACTAGGGGCGGCGGCGAAAGGGGCGCGTGGCTTACCCCTCGTCGCGGGCGACAGGCTCCAGCCCCGAAAAATCAAGCTCGACCCCGGCCTGCCTGAAACGCGGCGTCAGGGCGTGGAAGCGGCGGAAATCGCTCGCGGCGCGCAGGGGCAGTTCCAGCGCCTCCATCTCGCTGCGCCCCTCTTGCAGACAGACCGCGCAGCGCGCGCCTTCTGGCTGGCCTTCGCCCGCGGGCAAGGCGTGGACCAGCACAGACAGACTGCCCAATACCGTCATATCGACCTGCCCCGCCGCACCAAGGCCAAGCGCATCGGGCGGCATCCAGCCCACAAGCGGCGTCACACCGTCCGCCACCATGCGCAGCGTCTGGAACAGCACCGCCTCGGCGGGTGTCCCCTTGATCCGGTCAAACAGCTCCGAAGGGCGCCACAGCGCCTCGCCCTGCCCCTCGACCAGAAACCTGACCGCAGACCCCGCCGCAAGGCCCGCGTCGCGCCGCGCCAGATCGAACACCACCCCGATCACGATGATCGGGTTCCCCCCCTCGCCCAGCACATCGGCGCGCGCGGTCTCTTGCCGCAACTTGGCGACAAGGTCGTGCAGCGACCGCGGAACGATCTGATGGATGAAGCAGACGGGATCGTCGATGTCGGGGGCGACCATTTCATGCCTTTCGCTCGATGTGCCGACTGTCGCAAGGATTTCGGGCAGGTCAATGGTGCGAAGATGGCAGGGCAAGGCAAGAACGGGGCACAGCCGCCCCCCGCCCTGTCACCAGCGCAGCAGCCGCACGCCGGCAAGGGCGGTGCCGGCCGCCGCCAGCAGGATCGCAAGGCCATACCATGTCACGTAGAACAACGGGTTGTCCTGAACGCAAAAGAACGAATAGCCGGCAGCGGCCCCCGATCCGGCCGCCAGCCCCGCCAGAAAGGCCGACTGCCACGGCCTGACCGAAGCGCCCTCGCGCAGCGTGAGCAGCGCGACCACCGCCGGAACCACCGACAGGCAGAGGATCAGCCCGATGCATTCCGACAGCGACAGCACCCCCACCTCGGAAAACCGCTGGCCCGCAGGCAGGCTTGCGAACGCCCGCAGCCACAAAAGCGCCGCCACGACCGCCGGACCCCACAGCCAGCCCGCGCCCGCCTTCGCCCCGGGGCGGGCTAGCCGCAGCGCCCCGCGCAGTGCCACCGCGCAGACCAGCGCAGGCAAAAGCGTCTTGGCGGCAATCGCGGGCTCCAGAACCTTGTGCCACAGATCGGCACGCACCCCCGCCAGCGCCAGAAACAGCGCCGAACACAGCACCACCGCCGCCAGCACGGCCGCAGCGATGCGGCGCGGCCGGAACAACGGCCAGACCGCATCCCGCGACAAAAGCTCGATCAGGGCATCCGTCCTCATGGTTTCGTCCCCTGCGCCAGCACCGACAGCCGCCGCATCGCCCGATGCAGCGCCACCCGCACAGCACCCTCGGACATGCCCAAGCGCAGCCCCACCGATGCCGTCGCCTCGTCCTCAAGCCCGACCGCCCGCACGATCTGGGCCGAGCGGCGGTCGAGCTGCCCGATCAGCCCCGCCACATCCCGCGCGGCCAAGCCGTCGGGCGGATCGTCGGCCACCAGCGCGTTCTCGAAGTCCTCGATCGGCAGGCTGATCGCCCCGACACGGGCGCGGAAGGCGTCGATCACCTTGTGCCGCGCAATGGTGTAAAGCCAGGGGCGCACCGGCAGATCGGGCTGCCATGTGTGGCGCTTGCGATGGATCGCCATCAGAACCTCCTGCACGATGTCCTCCTGACGGTCACGCGCCAGATTGCGCCCCCTGGCGCTGACGATCCCCCGCAAGACCGGCGTCACCTCGCGCAGCAGGCGCGCATAGGCCCGCGCATCCCCGCCAAGGGCAGAGCGCATCAGGACAGACCAGTCGTCATCAGGTAACGGCATCACATCCGTGCAATTCGTTCGGGACAGGCGGACGTTACAGCGAAATCGCCGCGCCGTGCGAAAAAGCGCGCCACGGCGCCCGGTTGCGGGCCTTGCCCGAACGCCCCCCGCCGCGCGGACAGGTCACTCTGCCAGCAGCCACTCGGCCACGCTGCCCATCAGCGGCCGGAAATAGGCGACCATCCGCCCCGGCGCCGCGGCCCCCGCCCCCACAGCCCAGGGCGCCACGCCATGCACGACAAGGCGGTGCAGCACCACGGCCTCGCCCCTCCGCTGCGGCAGCACAAGACGCGGACATTCCGCAAAGACCCGCTTGCGCGCGGCCTGATAGGCTTCGGTGATGTCCGCCTTACCCCAATCGGCCTCGGGCAGGCCGCGCAGGGCGGCAAGCAGGGCGTCGCGCATGATGCGGTGGCTTCCCTCCCACAGGACAAGGGGCGAGGCCCCCTCGTCGGCATCGTTCAGCGCCATCCCGACGATCCAGCGATGCGGCTCAACCACGCGCCGCCGCTTTTCGGGGCCTTCCGCGATCAACCCGTCCAGATGCGCGGCATCGCGGTTCAGCCGGAAGCGGAAGGCCGCCTCGGTCTCGGCCTCCGACGGCTGCGGATAGCCTGCCCGCACGACCGAAAGCTGTCCGCGATGCAAAGCCACCGGCGCAAGGCCAAGCTCGGACCACGGGAACACCCTGCCGCCCACCGCGCCCGAGGCATCGTTGGCCAAGGCGTCCAGCCCGACGAACCATGTCCCGCCGCAGCGCCATGCCTCGGTGCTGTCGGCCACGGCCCGCGCCGCAATCGGCCCCGCCGCCGCAGCCCAAGCCGCGATCCCCTGCCCCGTCACCCGCCGCCATCCTGTCCGGTCGAACATCCGCTTTTCCCCAAGGCCCCGTTTTATCTGGCACAGCACGCCGAAAAGGCGTATCCCGCGCACTTCATTTTGCCGAAGGCCCGACCCATGACAGACCGCATCGCCCGCCCCGCCCTCGTCCTGGGCCTTTTGTCCTGCATCGGCCCCTTCGCCATCGACATGTATCTGCCCGCCATGCCTGCCATCGGCGCAAGCCTCGGTGCAAGCATTCAGGACATGCAGACGACGATCACCGCCTATTTCATCGCCTTCGGCCTTGCCCAACTGGTCTATGGCCCCTGGGCCGACCGGTCTGGCCGCAAACCGCCGCTTTACGCCGGAATCGCGATCTTCATCGCAGGCTCGGTCCTGTGCACCTTTGCCCCTTCGGTCGAATGGCTCATTGCAGGGCGCGCGGTGCAGGGCCTTGGCGGGGCGGCGCTGATGGTCGTGCCCCGTGCCATCATCCGCGACATGTATACCGGCCCCGCCGCCACCCGCCTGATGGCGGCCGTCATGCTGGTCATCTCGGTCTCGCCGATGCTTGCCCCGCTTGCCGGATCGGGCGTGATGGCACTGACCGGATGGCGCGGCATCTTCGGTGTGCTTCTCCTTGCAAGCCTTGTCAGCCTTGCCATCCTGACCTTCGCGCAAGGTGAAACGCTGCCCCCCGACCAACGCCAACCCTTTGACGCCGCCGACACGCTGCGCGGTGCGAAACGGCTGCTGACCAACCGCAGCTTCATGGGGCTGACCTTCCTCGGAGGCTTCGGCATGGCCAGCTTCTTCGTCTTCATCGCCACAGCCAGCTTTGTCTATACGGGGGCTTTCGGCCTGTCGCCCACCGGCTTTTCCCTTGCCTTCGCGGTCAATGCCATCGGCTTTTTCGCCGCCTCGCAAATGGCCGGCCCCTTCGGCCTGCGCTTTGGCGCGCGTGCCGTGCTGACCGTCGCCAGCATCGGCTTTGCCACCACGACGATCCTGCTTTTCGCCTTGTCCCTCGCCGGTCTCACGCCGCTTTTCGTCTGCATCGGCGGCCTGTTCCTTGCCAATGCCTTCCTCGGCCTCGTGATCCCGACGACGATGGTCATGGCACTCGACGATCACGGCGACATCGCGGGCCTTGCCTCGTCGCTGGGGGGCACGCTGCAAATGCTGGCCGGAGGGGCGATGATCGCGGCCTCGGGGCCATTCTTCGACGGAAGCGCCACGCCGATGCTGGGGGCGATCGCGCTTTGCGGCGTGCTGTCTTTCGGCTTCGGGCGTTTCGCCCTCGCCCGCCGCTAGGCAGCCGCGCGGCTGACCTCGTCCAGCGCCAGATCAAGAAGGCCAAGCCCCGCCCCGGGCTTGGCGACCCCTTCCGACAGAACCCGCCGCCAGCCCCGCGCCCCCGGCCGTCCGTGAAACAGCCCCAGCATGTGCCGCGTGATCTGGTGCAAACGTCCGCCCCCCTCGAGATGGGCGGCAATATAGGGCTTTATCGCCTCGACCACGCCAAAAGCATCCAGCCCGTCGCCATCGCCCCACAAGGCATCCGCCCCGATCAGCACCGATCCCGGATCGTGATAGGCCGCGCGCCCCAGCATCACCCCGTCCAGCCCCGCCGCCAGCAAGTCGCGCACCTGCGCAAGCGAGGTCACGCCACCGTTGATGCAGATGGTCAGCTGCGGATAGGCCGCCTTCATCCGCTTGACCAGATCATAGTCGAGCGGCGGCACCTCGCGGTTTTCCTTGGGGCTCAGCCCCTGCAACCACGCCTTGCGCGCATGGATCACGAAATGCGTCACCCCTGCCGCGCTGACGCGTTCGAGGAAATCGGGAAGCACCTCCTCGGGGTTCTGGTCATCGACCCCGATGCGGCATTTCACCGTCACCGGCACGTCGGATGCGTCCCGCATCGCCGCCACGCAATCGGCCACCAGCGCGGGGCGCTCCATCAGCACCGCGCCGAAACAGCCCGATTGCACCCGATCCGACGGGCAGCCGACATTCAGGTTGATCTCGTCATAGCCGAAAGGCACCGCAAGCCGAACCGCCGCCGCCAGTTCCGCCGGATCGGACCCGCCCAATTGCAGCGCGACGGGATGCTCGGCCCCCGAATAGCCCAAAAGCCGGTCCTTCGGCCCATGCACCACCGCAGGGGCCGTCACCATTTCGGTATAAAGCATCGCCCGCCGCGTCATCAGCCGGTGAAAGAACCGGCAATGACGGTCGGTCCAATCCATCATCGGCGCGACCGACAGAAGATGTGGCCTGTTGTTCAAAACCTGTCCTTCAACTGCATGGCGAATGGCGACACAGCACCATGACCCGACGCGTCCGTCCGCCCATGATCTGGCGACAGACGGACATTTCGCCTGCGCTCATACAGGGCCGCGGCAAGGCCGTCGATACCCCCGATATGCGCCCAGCCCGCACAGGCGGCCTGTCACGCCCGGCCTGAACAAGGCTAAAGGCGCTTGGCGCCCGCCACCCCGTCGCCCTGACAGGGCGCGGTTGGCGGCTGCCCCGCCCGGTTCCCCGCGCCTTAGGTCGCGCGGGTCACAGCAGCAAACGCCGGTCCGTCACCGGCAAGCGCCGCACCATCCCCGCGTCGATCCCGCGGCCAAAGTCCATAGGTGCCAGCC
Organism: Paragemmobacter straminiformis; assembly: GCF_014243445.1. Taxonomy (GTDB): domain Bacteria; phylum Pseudomonadota; class Alphaproteobacteria; order Rhodobacterales; family Rhodobacteraceae; genus Paragemmobacter; species Paragemmobacter straminiformis. The sequence continues at coordinate 56,481 of NZ_JACLQD010000002.1, read as the reverse complement.
GCACGGTCTCGCCGGTTCTCGCCGCCTCGTCTATCGCCAGAAGCGCGCGCATGTCGGCCAGCCCTTCGGCGCCATCCGCCTCGGGTGCCACGCCCTGCGCGATGCAATCCGAGAAATAGGCGATCTGCCCCGCAAAATGGTCAACCTGCCGGAATGTCCGGCGCTGTTCGTGGCCCGGCGTGCGGATGGTCATCTGCAGGACCGAGTCGAACTTGAACGCGGGGTCAAGGATCAGCTCGGCCTCCGATCCCACGATGCGGATGGTCTCCGTCTCGGCCGAACCGAAAGAGCAGAAGAACTGCGCCAGACGGTCACCGGGAAAGCGCAGCGTGACGGCAAGGCTTGCATCGATCTCGGCAAAGCGCGGGTCGGCGGCGGGGCGGCTGGCCATCGCCTGCACGGCCACGGGTTCGGCGGCAAAGACATGGCGCGCCGCGTTCAGGCAATAAACCCCGACATCGGGCAGCGCCCCGCCCCAATGGCCCGCCTTCAGGCGGTGGTTGCCCAGTTGCGTCTGAAAGCCGAAGGTCGCGGCGAAATAGACCGCATCCCCGATCGCACCGCCCCGCACCGCCTCGATCATCGCATGGGTGCCGGGTTCGTTGTGCAGCCGGTAGGCTGTCATCAGGAAGGCCCCGCTGTCGCGCGCGGCGGCCACCATCGCCTCGCTTTCCGCCATGCTGGTCGCAAGCGGCTTTTCCACCATCACATGCTTGCCCGCCCGAAGCGCGCGGATCGTGTAATCGGCATGCATTGAATTGGGCAGCGCGATGTAGACCGCGTCGATCCGGTCGCTGGCCAGCAGCGCATCATATCCCGCATAGTCCACAACCTCGGGCGCGCCGTGGAAATCGACCAGCTTGCGCGCGGCTTCGGCGCTGCCCGAAACGATGGCCTGCAGGCGCGAGTTTCCGGTCGTGGCGACTGCGGGCAGAAAGGCTTCTTGCGAAATCCATCCCGCACCGACAACGGCGTATCTGATCATATTCAGCCTTTGGGAAAATTGGGGATGGGCGCGCCTTGCGGCGCACCCGTCAGGCCGCTTTGGCCGGCTTCTTGCCCATGATGATCATGCCAAGAATGTCGTCATCGGTGACCTCGTCGACCTTGACGGTCCCGACCAGTTGCCCGTTCTTCATCACGCAGGCACGGTCGCACAGCTTCATGACGTTGTGGATGTCATGCTCGATCAGGAAAATGCCAAGGCCCTGCGCCTTCAGCTCCTGGATCAGTTCGGCCACCATCTGCGTCTCGTGCGGGCCAAGGGCTGCGGTCGGCTCGTCCATGATCAGGATCTTGGCGTTGAAATAGACCGCCCGCGCAATGGCGACCGACTGGCGCTGCCCGCCCGACAGGGCCGAAACCGGCACGCTGAACTTGCGGAAATTGGGGTTCAGACGCCCCATGATCTTGCGCGTCTCGGCCTCCATCTTGGCGTCGTTCATCAGCCCGTTGGACATGATCTCGCGGCCAAGGAACAGGTTCGACGCCGCATCGAGGTTGTCGGCCAGCGCAAGCGTCTGGTAGATCGTCTCGATGTTCTGCGCCCTTGCGTCGCGCGGGTTGCGGATCTCGACCTTTTCGCCATTGATCAGGATCTCGCCGTGGTCGGCCTGATAGGCACCGGCCAGAATCTTGATCAGCGTCGATTTGCCCGCGCCGTTGTGGCCCAGAAGCCCCACGACCTCGCCGGGGTAAAGGTCGATCGACACGTGGTCCACGGCCTTGACGCCACCGAAGGCGATCGAGATGTCGCGCATCTCGACAAGCGGAGTGCGTGCGGTGTTGCTCATTTCGTCAGCCCCATGCGCTTGCGATAGATGATGTCGACCCAGACGGCGATCACAAGGACAAGCCCCACGACGACGTTCTGGAAGGGCGTGTCCACGCCCACCATGGCCATGCCCGATTGCAGCGATTGCATGATCAGCGCGCCAAGCACCGCGCCGTAGATCGTGCCGACACCACCGGCAAGGGCCGTGCCGCCGATGACTGCAGCGGCGATCACGCGCAGTTCTTCCAGCATCCCGATGTCATTGCCGTGGCTTTGCAGGCGGGCCTGCGCGATCAGCGCCGCCAACCCGCACAAAAACCCCATCAGCGCGAAGATCTTGACGGTCAGCGCACGGGTGTTGATGCCCGACAGCTCCGCCGCATCGGGGTTGCCCCCCATGGCAAAGATATAGCGGCCAAGGCGCGTCTTGCGGGCGGTGATCGTCATGCCCACCGCGACGACGATCAGGATGATGACCGAAATCGGCAGACCGTGCATGGCCGAATAGCCTTCGGGCATCACCTCGCCCCGCGCCTCGAACAGGCGCTTGAGCTTGGCCTCCGGCACCGGATAGCGCGACAGCCATGTGACGAAAAGCATGATCGCCCCCACGACAAGCGCCATCATCACGCCCTCGGCCCAGGCGGGCTTCACGACGAAGCCGTGGCTTTGCTTGTTGCGCCGTGCCGACATCAGCCCCAGCACCGCCGCGACCGAGGCGATAACCCCCAGCACCATGCTGATCGGCGCGCCCAGCACGCCTTCGGTGCCGCCGAACATCAGCAGATGCGGGTCGGTCAGCGAAACCGACTGGCCGTTGGTCGTATACCAGTTGACGTTGCGCCAGACGAACAGACCGCCCAGCGTGACGATAAAGGACGGGATGCGCTGGTAGCCGACCAGCCAGCCGGTGATCGCCCCCATGCCCGTCCCCACCGCAAAGCCAAGCAGGATGGTGATCACGAGGATATAGGGATTGCCGTATTCCAGCCCCATCGCCTGCGGCAACCATGTGGCCTGGCTCATCGCCATGACGGCGGAGCACATGGCCAGCATCGAGCCGACCGACAGGTCGATCTGGCGCGCGACGATCACGAAGACCATCCCGCAAGCCATGATCGCCACCGGCACGGCCTGAACCGAAATGTTGAAGACGTTGCGCGGACTGACAAAGGTGCCGCCCGTCCAGATTGTGAAAACAAGCGCAATCGCCGCGAAAGCCACCAGCATCCCGAGCAGCCGGACATCAAGTTCCAGCGTGTCGATGATGCCACGCTTCGGCGCGGGCGCAGTGGCAACCTGCCCGGTGTCAGTCATGTCAGTCTCTCCTCCCCTCGGGCCACCCTGCAGGGGGTCCCGCCCGTTAAGCGCGGCGTCCCGTTGTTGCACGGGACGCCGCAATCTTTCAGCCTGTCAGCTTATTTGCAGACAGCGACGTCGCCCGTCACCCCGGCGCAAAGCACGTCCTTGGTGATCCAGCCCGCGTCGAGAACGACATTCAGGTTGTCCTTGGTGATCGGAACCGGCTTCAGCAGGACCGAGGTCAGGTCCTTGCCGCCCGGCGATTTGAACATGGCCGCACCTTCGACCTTGTCCATCGCGGTGCCGCCGGCCAGCGCCACGGCGATCTCGCCCGCGGCCTTGCCCAGCGCGCGGCTGTCTTTCCACACCGAAACGGTCTGGGTGCCAAGCGCCACGCGGTTCAGCGCGGCCATGTCGCCGTCCTGACCCGAAACCGGAATGCCGGCCATGCCCTGCGCGGTCAGCGCCGCGACCACGCCACCGGCGGTGCCGTCGTTCGAAGCGACCACGGCGTCAACGCCGTTGTTCGTCTCGGTCAGGATCTGTTCCATGTTCTTCTGGGCGTTGGCGGGCTGCCAGTCCTCGGTATAGGCTTCGCCGACGATGGTGATGTCGCCCGCGTCAAGCGCCGCTTGCAGCACTTCCTGCTGGCCGCCCCGCAGGAAATCCGCGTTCGGGTCGACGGGCGAGCCCTTGATCATGACATAGCGGCCCTTGGGGGCGGCTTCCAGAACGGCGCGGGCCTGCATCCGGCCCACTTCGACGTTGTCGAAGGTCAGGTAGAAGGCGCGCGGGTCGTCGATCATGCGGTCATAGCCGACAACCGGAATGCCGGCGTCCTGCGCGGCATCGAGGGCCGGCCCGATGGAAGCCGAGTCCTGCGCGAGGATGATCAGCGCCGAGCAGCCTTGGGTGATCATGCCTTCGATGTCGGCAAGCTGCTTGGTGGCCGAGGTCTGGGCGTCGGCCGAGATGTATTCCGCACCGGCGGCATCAAGCGCGCCCTTGATCGCGGCTTCGTCGGTTTTCCAGCGCTCTTCGCGGAAGTTCGACCAGCTCACGCAGACCTTGAGGTCGGCCGCCGAGGCCATCGAGGTCAGGCTCGCAATCGCAACGGATGCAAGCAGCAGAGTCTTTTTCATTCGTATTCCTCCCTTGGAATCACCGGCTCCCTTGGCCGGATGGCGACTTTCGCCTGCGAGTATCAAATGCGGTTCCAATTGTTTTGTCAATTTTTGTTTTTGGCAATTTTTCTTGCATAGCAATATTCACTGCATTGCAAGATGCGCCAGACCCGAACCGCAGGGGCCTGACGCGCTGCATCGTCCCTCAGGCCGCTTTCGGCAGCAGCGCACCCACATATTCAAGGCTCGCCCGCAACCGCGACATCAGGTCGGGGTCTTGCTGGACGGCGGGGCTGAATGGCTCCATCGACACGAAACCCTTGTATCCGGCGGCAAACAGACTGCGCAGTTGCGCCACATTGCCAACGCGGTCGTCGATGAAGATCAGCCCGCGATCGGGTTCGGTCAGCTCGGCAGGGCCAAGATCGCCACGCGAGATGCCCGACATATGCGCAAGGCCGATCCGCTCGGGGAACAGCTGCGTGTCACCGCAGCGGAAGAACTGGAACGTGTCGTAGCACAGCTCGTAAGCGTCCCAGCCGTCGATATCGGTCACGGCCGCAACGGCCATGTCCTGCCGTTTCATGGTCGAGCCCTTCATCCCGAGCGGTTCGACATAGCCCGTCACGCCATGCGCCTGCAAAATCGGGCGCAACTGGCGCAACCCGTCGCGCAGGTTGCGCTCGGCCTCGGCCCCGGTCCAGCCGTGGTCCTCGTTATGCACGGGGCACAGCACCACACCCGGCGCACCAAGGGCCGCGGCATAGGCGATGATCGCCTCGGCCTCTTTCGCGCGCTCGGGCGTCCATTCGTTGAAGCGTTGCAGCGCGTTGACCGAAGCCACCGCCAGCCCCGCCGCATCGAGCCGCGCCTTCACCTCGGCCGCAGGCGTGCCATCGGCAAATTCGCGCCCTTCGATATCGTTGCGGATTTCCACCGCATGGACCCCCGCCGCCATGGCAATCTGGATAAACTCGTCCAGCGCCAGTTGCGGCGCGCAGGTGCGGTTAAGGGCGAAACGGATCGGCATGGGGCTGGCTTTCTGTTCTTGGTGTCAGGTGTAAAGAGCGGGCCGCGACCCGAGGAAAAGCTGCGCCTTGGCCCCGGTCTGCAATGCGGTGACGACCTGCTCGGCAACAGCCGTTGCAACATAGCCGTCCCAGGCCGAAGCCCCGACCGGTTGGTCCGTGGCGACCGCATTCACCCATGCCCGCATCTGGATGCGATAGGCATCGGCAAAGCGCGGCACCCAGTTGGCGGGAAAGCCGTGGCCATGCTGTCGCGCGCGGTTGGCCAGCGTGACCGCAGGCGCTGCCATCTCGACCGTGCCTTCGCGCCCGACCATCTGGGCATGCACGTGATAGCCGTAATGGGCATTCATGAAGACCTCGGTCGAGACGATCTCGCCCTTGTCGGTCTCCATCGTGACCATCAACGGATCGCCCCCGGGCGCGGCATGGACGATGGCCGAAGCGAGTTCGGACCCCAGAAGCCAGCGGCTGATGTCGATTTCATGCACAAAGGAATTGGTCACCGCCATCGGCCCCGTGAACCAGTCGGGTGCTGCCGCGTTGCGGTGGATGTTGTGCAGCAGCACCGGCGCGCCGATCCCGCCCGCCTGCCGTACGGCCAGCATCTCGGCATAGGCGGGGTCGAACCGGCGCATATAGCCGATCTGCAACAGCCGCCTGCCGCCCGCCACTTCGGCATCGACGATCCGCAGCGCCTCGGCGGCGGTCGCGGCCAAGGGCTTTTCGCACAGCGCAGGCTTGCCCGCCGCGATACAGGCCAAGGCCAGCCCCGCATGGGTCGCATCGGGCGAGGCGATCACGACCGCCCCGACCCCCTGCGCCGCGATCAGGGCCATCGGGTCGGAAAAGACCTGCGCGCCCTGTGCCAGCGCCTGCGCCCGATCCGCATCGGCATCGCAAACCGCCACGACACGCGCGCCGCCCGTTTCCTCGCGCAGCAGGCGCAGATGCTCTGCCCCCATCACGCCCAGACCGATGACCCCGACCGACAGCGTCATTTCACGTCAAGCCACTCTTGCGCGGCCGACGACCGCTGGATGGTCTCGACCAGCGTCTGGATGCGAAGCCCCGCGCGGAAGTTGAACGGCTCGGGGGCCTTGCCCGCGATGGCGTTGATGTAGCCTGCCACTTCGATGGCCTTCAGATCGTTGAACCCGATCTGGTGGCCCGCCGCGACACAGAACAGGCCATAGGGCGCATGGTCGGGGCTTGCCTCGATCCGGCGAAAGCCCTGACGGCCCTTGGCATCGGCGGTCGAGAAGAAGTGCAGCTCGTTGAACCGCTCCTGACTGAAGGCCAAGGCGCCCTTGGTGCCGTAAATCTCGAAGTCATGCTGCATCTTGCGGCCCGTGGCGATCCAGTTGCCCTCGATGCTGCCCGTGGCCCCGTTGGCAAAGCGCAGGAAGGCGCGGCCCACGTCATCGACGGTCACCGCCTTGCGCCCGCCACGCCCGTCGGGGCGCTCGGCGATCATGGTCACGCAATCGCCCATCACGCGGGTGACCGGACCGCACAGGAATTCGGCGGTCGCCAGCGCGTGGCTGCCGATATCGGCCAGCGCCCCGCCGCCCGCCGGATCGTGGCGGAACGTGTAATTGCCTGCCGGATCGGCCATATAATCTTCGCAGTGGATGCCGCGATAGCCGCGGATCTCGCCCAGCTCGCCCGCCGCGATCATATCCCGCGCCAATCCCAGCATCGGGTTGCACAGGTAGTTGAAACCCACCTGCGTCTTCACGCCCCTGGCTTCCGCCGCGAGCGTCATCTCGAGCGCGTCGGCGGCCAGCGGCGCAAGCGGCTTTTCGCAATAGACATGCTTGCCCGCCGCGATGGCCGCCAGCGACATTTCCTTGTGCAGCGCATTGGGCGCGGTGATCGACACAAGGTCTATCTCGGGGTTGGCCATGATCGTCCGCCAGTCGCTTGTCGCATGGGCAAAGCCCAGCGTCTGGCGGGCGCGTTCGGCGGCGGCATCGGTGATGTCGGCCACGGTATGCAGTTCCAGATCGAACGGCAGTTCGAACACGCGCGGCGCCGAGGTGAAGCCGAAGACATGGGCCTTGCCCATGAAGCCCGTTCCGATCAGGCCGATACGCAGTTTGGGTTTGGTCATTTCACAAGTTCCTTCGCGCCCCTCAGGGCCGCAGCATTGACGACAAGCGCCGGATCAAGCTTTCCGGCAAAGAAATCGAGCACATTCTGCACCGATGACACGGCCATCCGCTCGGCAGCCTCGGCGGTAAGGCCGGCGGTGTGGGGTGTCAGGATCACCTGGTCAAAGGCCAGAAGCGGATGGTCCGCGCTCGGCGGCTCCGCATCGAAGACGTCGAGTGCGGCCGCCGCGATCTGGCCCGACCGCAACGCATCGCACAGCGCCGCCTCGTCCACGATCCCGCCGCGTGCCGTGTTGACGATGATCGCCCCGCGCTTCATCGACGCGATCTCGGCGGCCCCGATGATCGGCCTGTCGGCTTTCGGGATATGGACCGAAACGAAATCGGCCACCGCCAACGCGGCAGACAGATCGTCGGCGCAGGCGACCGGCCCCTCGGGCCAGCCCTTCGCCGCAAGATAGGGGTCATGCGCCACGATCTTCATGCCGAAGGCCGCGGCCATCACCGCCAGATGCCGCCCGATCCGGCCGTATCCGATGATGAGCAGCGCCTTGCCCGACACCTCGCCCTGTTCCAGCCTGTTGCGCCAGCCCCAGGGCCCGTTCCGAACAGCGCGGTCCGACCGGATCAACTGCTTGGCACAGGCAAGGATCTGCATCATCGCATGTTCCGCGACCGAGACGGAATTCACATCGCCCACGATGCACAGGGGAATGCCGCGCGCGTTCAGCGCAGCCACATCCACCGCGTCATAGCCCACCCCGTGGCGCGACACGATCTTCACCCGCGCGGCCTTGGCCACGCTGGCCGCCGTCATCGGCTGGGTGCGGATCACCATGCCGTCGGCCTGCTCCAGATAGGGCTGGTAGCTGTCCTCGCTGATCTCCTCGACATGGGTATAGGTCACCCCCGCCGTGGCATCCAAAAGCGCCAGCCCAGCCGGATGCAGCTTTCCGGCGATCAGGATATGCGGCATCAGTAAGCCCCCTTTTCCGTCTTTCCGGTCGCGCCATCCGTCAGCTTGCGAAAGCCCGCGACGGCGGCGCCTGCGGCAGCGGCAAGAAAGCGGCTGTCGCCGCCCACGGTTGTCATATTGAAACCCCAGCCGATGGCGCGGGCGGCATAGTCCGGCGTGCCGCAATGCAGGGCGGCGCGGATGCCGTTCCTCTTGCAGGCCGCGACGATGGTTTGCAGCGCCGTGATCATCTCGGGTTCCTCGCGGTCGAAACCGGGGGCAAGGCGGCCTTGCGTCAGCGACAGCGTCAGATCGGCGGGGCCGACATAGATGCCATCCAGCCCCGGCGTCGCGGCGATGGCGTCAAGGTTCGCCATGCCCTCGGCCGTTTCGATCATGGCAAAGGCAAGCATGTTGTCATTCGCCTCGCCCGCGTAATTCGCCCCCGCCGCGAACGAGACGCGGGTCGGGCCAAAGCTGCGCTGCCCGTGGGGCGGATAGCGCATGTAGCTGACGAAGCGCGCGGCCTCCTCGGCGCTGTTCACCATCGGGCAGATGATGCCATAGGCCCCCGCATCCAGCGCCTTCATGATGATGCCGGGTTCCAGCCACGGCACGCGGGCCATCAGCGTGGCCCCGCTTGCCCGCATCGCCTGAAACATCGGCAAGACGCTGGAATAGTCCAAAGCCCCGTGCTGCATGTCGATGGTGATGCTGTCAAACCCCTGCGCCGCCATGATCTCGGCGGTAAAGGGGTTGCCGATGCTGCACCACCCGTTGATCGTGGGCTTTCCTTCCGCCCAGAGCGCCTTCAGCTTGTTCGGTATCATGCCCACACCATCTGGCTTGATTTCACGTCAAGGTAATCGCGGATGCCTTCGATCCCGCCTTCGCGGCCCATGCCCGAATGGTTGGTCCCGCCAAAGGGCGCTTCCGAAGCCGCCATCGCGAACGAGTTGATCCCGACCATCCCCGCCTTGAGCGTCTGCACCGTCCGCCGCGCGCGGGCGGGGTTGGTGGTAAAGGCATAGGCCGACAGGCCCATGTCGCAGGCATTGGCCCGCGCCAGCACCTCGTCCTCCGAGGAAAAGCGGGTGATCGCGGCGATGGGGCCAAAGTTTTCCTCGGCCATCACGCCCATTTCGTCGGTGCAACCGGTCAGCACCGTGGGTTCAAAGAAATGCCCCGCGTTGAAGCCCGAAGCCCGCGCCCCGCCGGTCGCAACCTTCGCCCCTGCCGCAACGGCACCGGCGACGATCTTCTCCATCTCGGCCAGACGGCCCGCGTTGATCAGCGGCCCCATGCCCACGCTCGCATCCAGCCCGTCGCCCAGCTTGATCGCGCGGGCGCGGGTCACGAAACCGTCGACAAAGGCATCGTGCAGGCTTTCATGCACATAGAAGCGGTCACCCGTGACGCAGACCTGCCCCGCATTGGCGAACTTGGTCGGCACGGCAAGGTTCAGCGCGCCTTCCAGATCGGCATCGTCATAGACGATCACGGGGGCATTCCCGCCCAGCTCCATCGACACCTTCTTCAGCGTCGCCGCCGCGTCGCGGATCATCTGCTGGCCCACGCGGGTCGATCCGGTCAAGGACACCTTGCGCACCGATTTCGCCGCCATGATCGGCGCATAGGTGGCACCCGTCGGCCCGACAACCAGATTGACTGCGCCGGCGGGCAAGCCCCCCGCACGGCAGCAGTCAACCATGACCATCGCCACACCCGGAGTCTGGGAGGAGGGGCGCAGGATGGTCGCACAGCCTGCGGCAAGGGCGGGAGCCACCTTCCTTGCGATCAGGGCTGCGGGAAAGTTCCACGCGGTAAAGGCCGCGACGATGCCGACCGGCTCATGGTGCACCTCGAAGCGGCCATTCGGCACGCGGCTTTCGATGATGCGCCCATAGATGCGGCGGGCCTCTTCGGCATACCAGCGGAACTGGTCGATGCTAAGGCCCCATTCGCGGCCCGACTGGGCAATCGGCTTGCCGGTTTCAAGGCTGATCATCCGCGCCGCCTCGTCGGTGCGGCGGATCATCTCGTCCGCGATGCGGTGCAGCGCATCGGCACGGTCAAAGGCGGGGGTGGCGGCCCATGCCTTCAACCCCTGCCCCGCCGCGGCAATCGCCGCCTCGGTGTCTGCGACCGATGCTACGGGGCATTCGCCCAGCGACTGTTCGGTGACAGGGCTGAACACGGGTGCGGTCGCGCCCGTGACGCTGGCACGCCACGCACCTGCGATGAAAAGACCGAAGCGGGAATACATCAGTTCAGCTCCTTGACGGCGACGACACGCCCTTCGGCGATCGATTTCAAAGCGGCTTCCGCCAGAACGAGGGCCAGACGCCCGTCCTCGAACCCGACCGAAGGGGCGCGGCCCGTCTCGACCGCATCGACGAATTCCGAGATTTCGGCGTCGAAAGCCTCGCGGTAGCGTTCGATGAAGAAATTGAGCAGCGGTTCGGCGCGGTCGGTGAATTCGGCCTTGTGCAGCGTCATCCCGTGCGCGCGGCGGTTTTCCGACAGGGCCATCCCCTTGGTGCCAAGGGCTTCAACTCGCTGGTCATAGCCGTAAACCGCCTGACGCGAGTTGTTGATGATCGCCTGCTTGCCGCTTGCGGTTTTCAGCACCACCGTCACCGTGTCGTAATCGCCCAAGCGGTCCATCAGCGCAGGGTCCACCAGACGCGAGCCCGTGGCGAAAACCTCGGTCACCTCCTCGCCCAGGATGAACCGCGCCATATCCAGATCGTGGATCGTCATGTCGCGCAGAATCCCCCCCGAAACGGCGGTATAGGCCGGCGGCGGCATTCCCGGATCGCGCGAGGTGATGACGACCTGATGCAACTCGCCGATCTCGCCCGTCTCGATGGCGCGGCGCACGGCGGCATGGCCGGGGTCGAACCGGCGCACGAACCCGAGCTGGATCGCCACCTTGGCGCCCGCAATGGTCGTTGCACAGCGGTTCACGCGCGCAAGGCTCAGGTCGATGGGCTTCTCGCACAGCACGGGCTTGCCCGCCGCAACGGCCAGTTCCAGCAGGTCGGCATGGGTATCGGTCGCCGTGGCGATCAGCACCGCATCCACGTCCTTCGACGCAAAGACCGCTTCGGCCGAGGCAAAGACCGGCGCGCCCGTCTTGGCCGCAACGGCCTGCGCCGCAGGGGCGTGAATGTCGAACACACCCGCAAGCACCGCACGCGGATGGGCCGCGATGTTTGCGGCGTGCATCACGCCGATGCGCCCGCAGCCGAGCACAGCGATCCGGATCATGTTTTTTCCTCCCGATTCAGTCTTTGCAATATTCATTGCGTTAAACACCTATTGTCAACACGCAATGCGCGATATTATGGTCACGACCAAGATTGAGGGAGGAATGCTCTATGGAACACTCGACGATTCGCCTGACCATGGCACAGGCCGTGGTGCGTTGGCTGACGGCGCAGGTCACGGAAATCGATGGCCAGCGCGTGCCTTTGTTTGCGGGTGTCTTCGGCATATTCGGCCACGGCAACGTCACCTGCCTGTCCGAGGCGCTCGAATCGGTGCAGGACAAGCTTCCCACATGGCGCGGCCAGAACGAACAGTCGATGGCCCTTGCCGCCGTGGGCTTTGCCAAGGCCAAACGCCGCCGCCAGATCATGATCGCCACCTCCTCCATCGGGCCGGGCGCGCTGAACATGGTCACCGCCGCGGGCACGGCCCACGCCAACCGCCTGCCGATCCTGCTGATCGCGGGCGACACCTTCAACAACCGCCTGCCCGATCCGGTGCTGCAACAGGTCGAACATTTCAACAACCCGACCGTGACGGTGAATGACGCCTTCAAATCCGTGACCCGCTACTGGGACCGCATCACCCACCCCGCGCAGATCATCTCGTCCCTGCCGCAGGCCGTGGCCGCCATGCTCGACCCGGCCGATTGCGGCCCCGCCTTCATCGGCCTGCCGCAGGACACGCAGGAAATCGCCTTCGACTATCCCGCCGTCTTCTTCGAGGAGCGTCTGTGGTCGATCCCGCGCCCGCGCCCCGACCGCCGCGCCATCGCCGATGCGGCAGCCCTGCTCAAGACCGCGAAGAAACCGCTGATCATCGCAGGCGGAGGCGTGCGCTATTCGGGCGCCGAAACCGTGGTCGCCCGCTTTGCCGCCGAACGCGGCATCCCGGTTGTCGAAACCCTCGCCGGCAAGGGCGGGCTGACCCATTACCACCCCGTCCACGCTGGCCCCCTCGGCATCATCGGGTCGACCTCGGCCAATGCACTCGCCGCCGAGGCCGATGTCATCATCGCCATCGGCACCCGCCTGCAAGATTTCACCACCGGCTCCTGGACAGCCTTCTCCAAGGACGCGCGCTTCATCTCGATCAACGCCGCCCGCTTCGACGCGGTCAAGCACCGCGCCCTCGCCATCGTGGGCGATGCGCTGGAAAGCGTCGAGGAACTCGACGCGGCACTTGCGGCATGGAAAGCCCCGGCCGACCACATGCCCCGCGCCAAGGCGCTTTTCGCCGAATGGGACGCCCTTCTCGACAGCCATCAGGCCCCGACCAACACCGCCATCCCGACCTATGCGCAGGTGGTCAATGTCGTGAACCGCGCGGCGGGCGAGAAAGACACCCTGATCGCCGCCGCAGGCGGCATCCCCGGCGAGGTTGCCAAGGGCTGGCGCGTCAAGGCCCCGAACAGCTTCGACCTCGAATTCGGCTTTTCCTGCATGGGCTACGAAATCGCCGCGGGCTGGGGCTGCGCGATGGCGCAATCCGGCCCCGGCGCGGTCGGCGGCACGCCCATCGTGATGCTGGGCGACGGCACCTACATGATGATGAACTCCGACATCTACTCTGCCGTGCTGTCGGGCCATAAGATGATCGTCATCGTCTGCGACAACGGCGGCTACGCCGTCATCAGCCGCCTGCAACAGTTCAAGGGCGTGCCCGGCTTCAACAACCTGCTGAAAGACTGCCGCATCCAGAACGCCGATTCCCCGCTGCACGTCGATTTCGCGGCCCATGCCGCGGCGATGGGGGCGGCAACGCGCCATGTCGAAAGCCTGACCGATCTCGAAGCCGCCATGACCTGGGCCAAATCCAACGACCGGACCACCGTCATCTCGATCACCACCGATGCCTATTCATGGGTTCCCGGAGATGCCGATTGGGATGTAGGTGTGCCCGAAGTATCCACCCGCGAGAGCGTGCAGAAAGCCCGCGACAGCCAAATCGCCATCCGCGCCAAACAGCGCATTGGAGTCTGACCTATGAAAGCCAAACTTGGTATCGCCCCCATCGCATGGTGGAACGACGATCTTGCCGAACTCTCCGACGATGTGAGCCTCGAGGAATGCCTCCGGCAAGCCTCGGTCGCGGGCTTCACCGGCATGGAGACCGGACGCCGCTTCCCGATGGACATGGCCGAACTGGGCCCGATCCTCAAGAAATACGGCATCAGCGTCTGCGGCGGCTGGTTCTCGGGCCTGTTGCTCGACGGGGATATCGAGGTCGAGAAAGACCGCATCGCCGCGCAGCACGCCTTCTTCAAGGCGGCGGGCGCCCCCTGCATCGTCTACGGTGAAACCGCCCGCTCGATCCAGGGCGTCAAATCCGCGCCCCTCGCCACCAAGCCGAAACTGGCCGAGGCCGAGGTCGCCGCCTATGGCCGCAAGATCAGCGACTTTGCCGACTGGTGCGCTGCCAACGGCATGCCGATCAGCTACCACCACCACATGGCCGCCGCGATCGAGACCGAAGCCGAACTCGACCTGTTCATGAAACACTCCACCGTGCCGCTGCTGTTCGACGCGGGCCATATGGCATTCGCGGGCGGCAACAACCTGCGCGTCATCGAAAACCACTGGAAACGCATCACCCATGTCCACACCAAGGACATCCGCCGTTCGGTCGTCGACGGTCTGGACCGCTCGAAAGAGTCCTTCCTCGATGCGGTGGTAAAAGGGGCCTTCACCGTTCCGGGCGACGGCTCGCTCGATTTCGAAGCCATCGTCAAGGCGCTGGCGGGCAAGGGCTACGAAGGCTGGTTCGTCGTCGAAGCCGAACAGGACCCCAAGGTCTCGCCCCCGCTCGAAATGGCGATCAAGGGCCATAAAGAGTTGATGCGCGTCATGGCCGCCGCCGGATACGAGGTGGTGCAGTGAACCGCATGGACGGGAAAGTCTGCGTCGTCACGGGGGCGACGCAGGGTCTCGGGGCCGCCATTGCCCGCCGCCTTGCCGCGGCGGGTGCGGCAGGCATCGTCATCACCGGCCGCAATGCCGAACGCGGCGCCCATGTCGCCCGCGAGATCGCCGAGGCGCATGGCATCTGGGCGCATTTCCTGCAAGCCGACTTCGGCCGGATCGAAGATTGCCGCAGGGTCATCGCCGAAACCGACCGCCTCTTCGGCCGTATCGACGTGCTGGTAAACGCCGGAGCCTCGACCGCGCGCGGCACCATCGTCGACACCACGCCCGAAACCTTTGACGAGCTGTTCTCGACCAACGTGCGCGGCCCCTATTTCCTGATGCAGGAAGCGATCAAGCTGATGATCGCCAAGGGGATCGAAGGCGCGATCTGTAACATCGGCTCGATCTCGGCCCTCGCGGGCCAGCCCTTCATCAACGCCTATTGCGCCTCCAAAGGGGCGCTGACGACGCTGACCTCCAACACCGCCTTTTCGGTGATGGCCAACCGCATCCGCGTCAACCAGCTCAACGTCGGCTGGATGGCATCCGACCACGAACGCGAGATTCAGGCAGCCGGCGGCGATGCCGACTGGGAGGCCAAGGCCGCCGCCGCCCTGCCCTTCGGTCGCCTCGTCGATCCGGCCGAGACAGCGCGCGCCGTCAACTTCCTCGTCTCGGACGACGCGGGCCTGATGACGGGCGCAATCGTCAATTTCGACCAGTCGGTCTGGGGCGCGGTCGCGGGCGGAATGCCCGTGCCGGACGGGCCGATGCAACTGCCAGCCTGAACCGGTCGGGGCGCGGCCCGAACCGCGCCCTGTTCCCTTACGGCCCCGTCACCACCGGAATACGCGGGTCGTCGCTGTTCTTTTGCAACCGCGAGGCCAGCGCCACGCACAACGCCTGCGCCAGACACATGGGCGCGGCAAGGCTGCGCGAGAAGGTGTATTCATGTTCCGGCACCGCGAACATGATCTTGGCCATCTTGGCATAGGGCGACAGCGTGCTGTCGGTGATGGCGATGATCGGCACGCCCCGTCCGGCGGTTTCCTCGGCCACGTTCACCACCTCGGTCGCATAGAACCGGAAGGACACCACGAAAAGCATGTCCGTGGGCCGCGCAACCTTGGCCATATGCGTGGCCAGCCCCCCGCCCGCATCCAGAAGCACCGTGCGCTTGCCCAGCATCGTCAGCACATAGCGCAGCAACTCGACCACAGGGGCCGAACGCAATTGCCCCAGCAGATAGATCGTATCCGACGCCTCCATCAGCGCCGCCGCCTCGGCCAGCTGGCCTGCATCCATGTTCGACAGCAAATCCTGCAAGGACGCGACATCCCGCGTCACCAGATCGGCAAGGAAACCCAACTCCCCTTCCCGCGCCCCGCCAAGTTCGGCCTCGAGCGCACGCACCCGCGCATCGAAGCCCGGCGCTGCGGTCGACAGACGCCGCTGGAACACGGCCTGCAACTCCTTGAACCCCTTGTAGCCCAGCGACTGCGCATAGCGCACGAAGCTCGACGCATGGATCCCGCATTTCTGCCCGATGGCATTGACCGACAGCACAGCCACATCGTTGGGGTTCTGCGTCAGGTAAAGCGCGATCCGCTGGTAGGACTTGCTCATGTCCTCGTAACGGTCGTGGATCAGCTTTATCAGTTCTTCATAGGATTCGGGCGGGCGGTAAGAGACCATGTGTCACATCCAGACGTAAGGGCAAAAGCTGCCCGCGCCCCGCAGTCCACCACCCGCAGCAAAACTTGTCAAACGGATTGCAATGCATTTATCGCTGCATTGCAGACCCTGTTGCAAGACCCGGCCCGCAGGCGGGACAGGTCCGCAAAACCGGGGCCGCCCCTGCGGATCATGCGCTCAGTACGAACACCTCGGGCTGGGTCCGGCGGGTGAAGTAGGGCGACAATTGGCCCACCGCCCGCTCCAGCCGGTCGGTCAAAGCGGACGAGGCGGGCTGGCCCGAAACGAAATCACGCTCCGACGCATAGACGCCGGTTTGCAGCGTGCGCGCCTCGAAGAAGCCGAACAGCGGGCGCAGCTGATGCTCGATCACCAGCGCATGGCGGTCGCCGCCCCCCGTCGCCGCGAGCAACACCGGCTTGTCGCGCAGCGCCTCGGGGTCGATCAGGTCGAACAGGTGCTTGAACAGGCCCGTATAGCTGCCCTTGTAGACAGGGCTTGCCACCACCAGCGCATCTGCCGACAGGATCACATCCAACGCCGACCGCGCGGGCGGGGCCAGATCGGCGGCCCGCCGCGCCGTGCCAAGCGACGGCCCGAAATCCGCAAGATCGAAGACCGCCCCCAAGGCTTCGAACCGGCTTGCCGCGGTGGCAACCGCGGTCTGGACCAGCGCGCGGGTCTTGGACGGGCGGTCAAGGTTTCCGGAAACTCCGATGATGGTGCTTGTCATGGTCGGGCCTTATCTCGATATGATCTGTCGTGATTAAGATGCCCGCAATTCCGCCCTCCGGCCATTCCAAACCTTGGCCCGAAACAGAAGGAAACCCCTGCCGCGCGCGACAGCCGGGAAAGGATAATTCCCCGCCCCACCCTTTCCCCGCGCGCACGGAATACACGGCCGCGACCCGCGCGCCCGTCCGCCCCGCCCTGCGGCGCAATAGGCATTTTCTCTTTTGCACCCCAAGTTTGGAATCCCAATCACGACAAACGTGGTAGTCTTTTCCTGCAACCAAGGAGCATGCCATGCCCAAAACCCTGATTCTGCCCGGCCTCGACGGCTCGCCCGCCCCGCACTGGCAGCATTGGTGGGCCACGATCGACCCCTCGGCGCTGACCGTCGAGCAGTATGACTGGTCCAACCCGACCCCCGAGGCATGGGAAACCGAACTCGCAGGCGCCATCCTGAACCATCCCGGATGCATCCTGGTCGGCCACAGCCTCGGCGCGATCCTCGCCGCGCGAATCCTGACACGCTGGCCGCAACTCAGGGTGTCGGCGGCCCTCCTCGTCGCCCCCGCCAACCCCGAAACCAGCCAGCGCCTCGCCGCCTTTGCCGGCTTGCCCGACTGCCCGCTCGGCGTGCCCGCAACCGTCGTGGCCAGCCGCAACGACCCGTGGATGGGCTTTGCCCAAAGCAGCGCATTGGCCACGACGTGGCGGGCCGACCTCGTCGACCTCGGCTTTGCGGGCCACATCAATTCCGCCAGCGGCTACGGGCCTTGGCCTGCCGCCCTCGCCCTGCGCGACGCCCTTGCCGCGCGGGCGCAACAGCACCGCCCCTCTCGTGACCTGCAAAGGGCCATCGCATGACCCCGACCATCCGCACCGCCCGACGCACCAGCTATCCGGCGCTGATGCTTTTCGGCCTTGTCTACATCGCGGCCCTTGCCATCGTCATTGCCCCCGAAAGCCTGCGCGGCGCTTCCGGCGGCGGGGCCGCCCCGATCTTCGCCCCGAAAGGAGATGCCGATGTTCTGCGCCCATGATCCCGGCTTGGCCGTATTCCTTGCGGAAACCGCACCCGATGACAGCCGCGCCCCCGGCCGTCTGGAATGGGCCGCGTTTTCGGTGACGGCGCTCTTGGCGCTGCTCGTTCTCTGCGTGCCGTCCTGATCCGCGCCCGCTAGCGGCGCGACACATGCGCCGCGGCGGCCTCCGATGCGATCCGGCAGGCCGTGGCTAGGCTCTCGCCCCGCGCGATGGCAGCGGCAAGCGCGCCCGTGAAGCAATCGCCCGCCCCGTGGGTGCTGGTGACCGTGACGGGCTTTGCCGCAATGGCGATCTCTTCATCCTCGAGGGTCCAGACCGCCAGCCCCTTGCCGCCTGCCGTGACGACCACGCTCTCGTAGCGCGCCGCCAGATGCCGCGCCGCCGCAAGCGCCGAGGTCAGGTCCCCGACAGGCTCCGCCCCGAACATCTCGGCCTCGACCGCGTTGACGATCAGAACATCGACCATCTCGCGCAACTCTGTGGGCACCTCGCGCGCGGGTGCGGCGTTCAGCACGACACGCAGCTTGCGCGCCTTGGCCGCCCGCGCGGCGGCGATATTCACCTCGACCGGAATCTCGTTCTGCAACACCAGCACCGCCACCCCGTCCCACAGCGCGGCATCCCCGAGCCATGCGGGATCCAGCGCCAGATTGGCCCCCGAGACGATGGTCGCGGCATAATCACCCGCCGCATCCTGTATCGCCACGCTCATCCCCGTGCCGATGCCCTCGATCACGCGCAGGAAGCGGCGGTCCACATCGCCCCGGTCCAGCGCCGCCAGCATGAAATCACCGAACCCGTCCTTGCCGACAGCGCCGAACATCCGCGCCCCCGCCCCCGCCGCACGGGCCGCAACCGCCTGATTGCCCCCCTTGCCGCCGAATTTCGGATACCAGCGGCTCCCCACCGCCGTTTCATCCCGCCGTGGCAGGTGGTCGGCCTCGACCATGATGTCATGGTGCAAGGAACCGACGACAAGAACGACCGGCGGGTTCGGCATGGATCAGCCCCTTCGTTTCGACTGTACGGCCCGCATCGTGCGGGACAGGTTGGCATCGGCCGTCTTGCGGTCGCGCTGCGCGGTCGCGACGAACAGCGCGTCGAGCAGGTTCAGCTGCGCGATCCGCGCCGTGGCATTCTCGCCCAGAAGCGGCGAGTTCTGCGCCGTGGAACACAGCACCACATCCGCCATGCGGGCCAGCGGGCTGTCGGCGTAATTCGTCACCGCGATCGTCCGCGCCCCGTTCTTGCGCGCCAGCTCCAGCGCCTCGATCACCGCGCTTGTGGTGCCCGAATGCGAATAGGCCACCGCGACATCATCGGGCGTCAGCAGCGCCGCCGACATCATCATCATATGCGCGTCGTCAAAAACCGAAGTGCGTATGCCGATCCGCAGGAACTTGTGGCTCACATCGCGGGCGATCTGCGCCGATCCGCCCAGCCCGTAGAAATCGCGCTGCCTTGCGCGGTGCAGATAATCCGCCGCCCGTTCAAAGGCTTCGAGGTCGAGGATGGCAAAGGTCTCTTCCAGCGCCTGCATCGCGGTGCGGAACACTTTCTGCACCACCTCGCCCGCCGTATCCTCGGCCGAGATCTCGGAATGCAGGCTGGCACTTTCCGATCCGTAATACTCGATCAATCCGGCGCGGAAATCGCGGAACCCCGCGAAGCCCAGCTTCTTTGCGACCTTGACCACCATCGCTTCCGACACGCCCGACCCTTCGGCCACCTCGCGCAGCGCCGTGTCCTCGGTGATGTCGCGCCGGGCAAGGATATCGGCGGCAACCTTGCCTTCCAGCGGCGTAAGGCTCGGCAGCCTCATCCGTATCTGCGGCCCCACGGCCCTAGGATCGTTCATCAGCCCCCCTGCTTGCCACTTGTCGCCCGGTCGATCAGCATCGCGACGATGATGATGATACCTGTGGCAAGCAATTGGTAGAAGGCTTGCACGTTCATAAGCGTAAGACCGTTGCGCAAAGCGCCTAGGATGACGCATCCGATCAAGGTTCCCATGATCGACCCGCGCCCCCCCATCAGCGACGCCCCCCCGATGGCGGCGGCGGCGATGGCGTCAAGCTCCCACAGCGTGCCAAGCGTCGGCTCGGCCGCCCCCAGCCGACCGATCAGGATCATCGCCGCGACCGAGGCCATCAGCCCCGAGATCATATAGGCCGCAAGCTTCGTCAGCCGCACCGGAACGCCCGAGATCCGCGCCGCTTCCTCGTTTCCGCCCACCGCCATCATGTATTCGCCCAGCGGCGTGCGGTTCAGGATGATCCATGCCGCCAGGGCCAGCACGATCACGATCACCACGGGGTTCGGCACCCCCAGCACGGTGCCGTTGGTAAAGGCGCGAAAACCGTCGGGAATGCCGAAGATCGGGGTGCCGCCCGTATAGATCAGCGCAAAGGCCCGGAACAGCGACAACCCCCCCAGCGTGACGATGAACGGCTGCAAGCCCCCCCAGGTGATCAGCACCCCGTTGAACAGCCCACAGGCCATGCCCACCGCCAGCGCCACCATCACGGAAAGGGGTGCGGGCACCCCCGCCACCATCATCGCAGCCCCCAGCACCGCCGACAGCGCGGCCACGGGGCCGACCGACAGGTCGATCCCACCCGAGATGATGACCAGCGTCATCCCCAGCGCGATACAGGCGTTGATGGCCGATTGCTGCAAGATGTTCATCAGGTTCGGCGTGGTCAGGAACACCGGCGTCAGCGCCGAGAACACCACGCCGATCAGCACAAGGCCAAGCAGCGTTCCCGCATCCCGAAAGCGGATGCGCGACAGAAAGGCGGGGCGGGTGGGGGCGGTCATCTTGGGCGTCCTCGATCAGGCGGCGGGAATGGCGTGGCGGGCGATGTTCTCTTCGGTGATCTCGCCGGGGCCGAGTTCGGCGGCAATCCGCCCCTCGCGCATCACCAGAACGCGGTCGGCAAGGCGGATCACCTCGGGCAGTTCGGACGAGACGACAAGGATCGACCGCCCCTCCTTGGCCAGCCGCTCGATCAGCGCGTAGATCTCGGCCTTGGCCCCGACATCGATGCCCCGTGTCGGTTCGTCGAACAGGAAAATCCGCGTGTCGGCGGCCAGCCAGCGCCCGATGATCGCCTTTTGCTGGTTCCCGCCCGAGAAACTCCCGATGGGGCGCGCGACGTCCAGCGGGCGCAACTGCACATCGCGCATCAGTTCCTCGGACCGCGCCGTCAAGGCGGCACGGCGGATGATGCCAAAGCGGGAAAACCTTCGCATCGCCGGAAGGGCGATGTTCGTCGTCACCGGACGGTGCCGGATGATCCCGTCGCGCTTGCGCTCTTCGGGCAACAGCCCCAGCCCCGCACGGATACGGCGGCGCGGATCGCCTCCGGCAATCACCTTGCCATCGACCAGAACCTCGCCCGCATCGGCGGCATCGACACCCGCGATCAGGCGCAAAAGCTCGGTCCGCCCCGATCCGACCAGCCCCGCGATGCACAGCACCTCGCCCTCGCGCAGCGAAAGCGAGGCATCGACCACCGCCCTGCCCCGCGTCAGGCCACGCGCCTCGAGGACCACGCGCTCGCGCGCAAAGCCGTGATGCACCCCATGCGCCAATTCGCGCCCGACCATCCGCTCGATCACCGTGGCAACCGGCGTCTGCGGCAACTCGACCCGCCCGATCAGGCGCCCGTCCCGCAGGATCGTGGCGCTTTGGCAGACGCGGTAAACCTCGTCCATCTTGTGCGAGACATAAATGACCGACACCCCCTGCGCCTGAAGGCCACGGATCACCTCGACCAAGCGGTCGAATTCCTTTGGCGTCAGGCTCGAGGTCGGCTCGTCCATCGCGATGATCCGCGCGCGGGCGCGCAACGCCTTGGCGATCTCAACGATCTGGCGCTGCGCCACGCGCAGGGTGCGGATCGGCGCTGTCACATCGATCAACGGATCGAGCGGCGCAAGCAGTCGCCGCGCCTCGGCCTCTTGCGCGGCGCGGTCGACGAACAGCCCCCCCAGATGGCGCAGCGACGCGCCAAGGAACATGTTCTGCGCCACCGTCAGTTCCGGCACCTGCTGCAATTCCTGATGGATCATCGCGATCCCCGCATCCGACGCATCGCGCGGCGAGGTGATCGTGCGGGCCTGCCCGTCGATCTCGACCCGCCCCGCATCGGCGCGAAACACGCCCGAAAGAATGTTCAGAAGCGTCGATTTTCCCGCGCCATTCTCGCCCAGCAGGCCATGCACCTCGCCCGCGCCGACCGTCAGCGTCACGCCATGCAGCACCTGCAACGGCCCGAAGGATTTGTCGATCTGCGAAAGCACAAGGCGCGGCGTCATGGGGTGCGACTCTGGGAAAGGACGTGAAAAGGGTCGTCCCGCCCGCGAAAGCGGCGGGCGGGACGATGGTTTGGCCGTTATTGGGCCAGCAAAGCGGCGCGCAGCGCGGCCATGTCCGATGTGGCAAAGGTTTCCACATTGTCCTTGGTGATCAGCGCCTGCGGCGTTGCGACCACACGCGGCAGGGCTTGGCCCGCCATCAGACGCAGCGCCACTTCCATCGCCACCTCGCCCGTCAGCACGGGGAAGCTGTCGACCGTTCCCGTCAGATCACCCGCCCGCACGGCGGCGTAGGCGTCCGAGATGCCGTCGGTTCCGAAAACCGCGACCTGCTCCTGCTTGCCAGCGGCCTTGACCGCCTCGACCACACCCAGCGCCATGCCGTCGTTGTTGGCATAGAAACCGATCAGGTCGGGGTATTGCTGCAAGATCGTCGCCGCCGCGTTGAACGCCTCTTCACGGCTCCAGTTCGCGGGAACCGAGGCGACGACCTCGAACTTGCCCGCCGCCGTGATGGTTTCGGTAAAGCCCGCCGTGCGCTGGCCTGCGGCGTAAACACCGGGCTGGCCCTCGATCACCGCGACCTTGCCGCCATCGGGGCGGTTGGCGATGAACCAGTTGGCGACGTTCACGCCATTGCCCTTTTGCACGTTGCCCACGTAATGCGCGGCCGAAGGGATCACCGCGTCATTGACGTTTAGCACCGGAACCCCGGCGGCCGTGGCCTTTTCCATCGCAGGGATCAGGTTGGCGTCGGTCTGGGGCGAGAACAAGAGCGCGTTGAACCCCTGGCTGATCAGGTTTTCCGCAATCGCAAGCTGGCCCAACTGGTCGCCTTCGGACTGCGCCGCCTGATAGACGAATTCGATGCCCAGCTTGTCGGCCACGTTCTGGTAACCCTGCCCGAGCGAGCGCCAGTATTCGTTGGTCAGCGTTTTCGACACGCCGCCGACCTTGGTCCCTGCCGGAACGGCGGGCAAGGCGCCGAACTTGGCGTCCAGCTCGGACCAGTCCATCCGGTCAGGCTCCGAGTCGGAATTCAGCGGTGCAAGGTCTTGCGCCTGCACCATCCCGACGGTCAGGGCAAGGGCTGCGGCAGCAAGGCCGCCTTTCAGAATCTGTTGCATGGTTTCCTCCCTATCAACACGATTTCATGTAGTTTCGTAAAGTTCAGGCTGCCAAGACACCTCCGGAAAGGGCCAGCTGCGCGATCTCTTGCGCCGTCACCGGATCGTGGCGCGCCTTGGCATCGGCCATCCGGTTATCGCCCTCCATCCGTTCCACTGCCGCCAGCATCCGGCGCACGGTGCGGATGTTCGCCGCGCATTCCGCCACCGGATCAAGACCCGAGGCATCGGGGAACGTGTCGAAATAGACCGCCCCGTCAAAGCCGCCGCGCTTCACCTCGGCCAGCAGTTCCAGCGTCGCCTGCATATGCACGGCCCCCACCATCAGCCCGTCATCGCGCTTGGCGTAGCCGTCGTTCAGGTGCAGCCCCAACAGCCGCGACCGGCGCATCACCATCGCCGCCGCATTGGCGGGCTGCTCGTCGGCGTAAAGCGCATGGGCGAAATCGATCGTCACGCCCAGGTTGTCTGCCCCCGCCTCGTCGATGGCGAGCAGCGTCGTCGCGGCATCGCGCAAAAGGCTGTAGGACCGGGGTTCGTTGGGCTTGTATTCGATGGAAATCAGGCAATCGGGGTCATGCGCGGCAACTTCCGCAATCCCCTCGACCTCATCCGCCCACAACCTTTGATAGTCGCACTGAAAGGCGTAATCAAAGCCGTCCTGCCCCAGCCACAGCGTCATCATCGGCGCGCCCATGGCGCGGGCGGCATCGATCCCGCGCTTGGTCAGATCAATCGCCTCGCGCCGCACGGCACGGTCGGGGTTGGTAAAGGCCCCGCGCTTGAAGGCCGGATTGGTATAGTATCGCATCGCCAGACCGCTGATCTGCAACCCGCAATCCCGCACCATCGCCGCCACGGCGGCAGGGTCGCCGCCCACGTGGTCGGGATAGTTCAGGTCCAGCTCCGTCAACCCCGGAACAGTGGCGGCACGCCGGATCATCTGCTCGAGCGACGGCTTCGCCTGCTGGCCGGCCCAATAGTCATGGGCCGCCGAGGCAAAGGAATTGATGCGGGTGGCAAAGCGGTTTCCAAGCATGCGATTCTCCTTGCAACACAACTTTGCATAATTTTGTGAAGTTACAAGAAGTTTCTCGCGGCACGCCAAAGCCCCGCCCGGTCAGACGGTGCTGCCCCTGCCCCGCAGGCAGATACGGCCCCGACGCCGCGCGCCCCGCCGCCCGAAAGCGGCAGGGCCCGCAGCGCAGGCCACGCTCACGTCAAAGGCGCGGGCGCCTCGAGCGACATGCCTTGCGCGTGGTTTTCCTTCATGAAGTCGAAGAAATTGTCGCGGAACTGCCGCGTATGGGCATGGGCCAGCGCATCGGCCCGCGCCACATCCCGCTTGCGGATCGCCTCGAGCATCTCGCCATGCTCGTCGGTCAGTAAAGAACCGTTCCGCGTCCGCTCCAGATAGTCGAAATGCAGGTGCAGGATGCGCCGCCCCTGATCGAGCAACCGCTCGTAGAACGAGGCGAGAAACGCATTCCGCCCCGCCTCGGCAATGGCCATGTGAAAGCGTTTGTTCGCCTCGGACATCGCAAGATGCTTGCCCGACTTCACCGCCATCTCGAATTCCCGCTGCCGCGCCGCGATCGCCCGCAAATCGGCATCGCTGCGCAATTCGGCCGCAAGCCGCGTGTTCACCCGCTGCGCCAGATCCAGCGCCTCGACATATTTCGGAAAGGCCTGCACATCGATCGGCGCCACGATGGTTGACCGGTTGGGCAGCATCACCACCAGCTCCTCGCCCGCCAGCCGGATCAACGCCTCGCGCACGGGCGAGCGTGACATGCCGAACCTTTCGGCAAGCGAGGTCTCGTCCAGCAACTGCCCCGGCCCCAGCGTCAGGGCAAGAATCTCGTCGCGGATCGTCTCGTAGGCAAAGCGCGCGCCGGTTCCCTTGGCGCGACGGGTCTCGCTTTCCTCTTCCATCGGCACTCCTGCATCGCCCCCGGCAAGGCTAGCCCCATCGGCGCATCGTGTCGACACAGATTATTTTTGTGTTGACGGACCCCTGCCCCGCAGGCAGAAATACGTCGACAGCGTGGCGACACGATCACGCACTTCCCCCGCAAAGGACCCTCGCCATGCTGAAACTCTCGGGCGTGCTGCCCGCTCTCGTCACCCCCTTCGATGCAGCGGGCCAGATCGATTTCGCAGCCTTCGGCGCCCATCTCGCGGCCCTGCGCGCGGCAGGTGTCGCAGGCTGGGTGCCCTGCGGATCGTCGGGCGAATACAACCTGATGACCGATGCCGAACGCGACAGCGTGCTGCGCTTCGTCAAGGATTTCGCCCTTCCCTCGGAAACCCTGATCGCCGGCACCAACGCCCCCTCGACCGCGGGCGTCATCGCCAACACGCTGCGGGCCAGGGACATGGGCTACCACGCCGTCCTTCTGGCCGTGCCCTTCTACACCAAACCGTCTCAGGCAGAAATCGTCAACCATTTCAACGCGGTGACCAGTGCTACCGGCATGGACATCGTGCTTTACTCCTACCCCGGCAAAGACGGGGTCGAAATCGGATACGAGGCGCTCGACGCGCTGGCCGACAATCCGCATATCATCGGCATCAAGGAATCCTCGGGCGTGCTGCAACGCGCCATCGGCATTTCTACCCGCTACGCGGAACGCATCCAGCTTGTTTCAGGCTCTGACGACATCGCTTGGGATTTCATGCAATGGGGCGCCGACTCGTGGATCTGCGGCCCGGCCAATTGCATGGCCAAACCCGTCTGCGACATGGACGCGGCCTTCCGCGCGGGAAACCATGCCCGTGCCAAAGAGATCATGCAGGCGCTCTGGCCCGCGATGAACGTGCTTGAATCGGGCAAGTTCGTGCAAAAGCTGAAATACGGCTGCGAATTGCAGGGCACTCCCGTCGGCGAATGCCGCCTGCCCTTCGGCCCCCTGACCGATGCGGAAAAGGCCGAATTCGCCGCCGCGATGCAAGGGATCATCACCTGGAAATGACGGCCTTTGGCAGCGGGGGGCCAGCCCCCCGCACCCCCCGGAGTATTTGAACAAGGATGAACAGGCAAAGCCGCAGACGCGGGTCAGGATCGCGCGGCGCGGGGTGGCGGCCTTTGGAGAGACGCATGGTTACGGTCGTCACCGGGGCGGGCATCAGCCTGAACCGTCCGATTACACGCCCCGCCCTGCCCGATACCGTGCCGGTCTTTCCGGCATCGGAAAGAAAGGGCCTGCCCTGCGCCACGGGCCACCGCCACCTTGGCCCGACCCGTGCCGCGAGCACGGCGCGGCTGACGGGCCAACGGATCACGGGCGAGCGGATCACGGGGGCCAAGCCTTCGCTTGACCTGAAGCCCTGTCGCATCGACCCTTGCCCAACCCACCCTCGGCACTTGGGCCGAGGTCGAAACCACAGCGGCCACGGGGCCGGAACTGCAACGCGGGGCTTGGCCATCACATGAAATTCGAACGCTCCCTCGACCTGCTTCAAGTCCATTGCCAGGGCGAGATCGGCCGCGTCATCATCGGCGGCGCCCCCGATATCCCCGGCGCGACGATCCTTGAGAAGATGAACCATATCAATCAGGTAGACGACAGCCTTCGCCGCTTTGTCACCTTCGAGCCGCGCGCCCATGTGGCGATGACGACGAACCTTCTGCTGCCACCCTGCCGTGCGGACGCCGACGCCGCCTTCATCGTCCTGCAACCCGACCGCGCCCATCCGATGAGCGGGTCGAACTGCATCTGCGTCGTCACCGCCCTGCTGGAATCGGGCCGCGTCAGGATGGTCGAACCCGAAACCACGCTGCGCCTCGACACGGCCGCAGGCCTTGTCATCGCCCGCGCGCGCTGCAAGAACGGGCGCTGCCTTTCGGTCAGCCTCGACAATGTCCCCGCCTTTGCCCTTGCCCTCGACGCCCCCGTCCGCACCACCGCCTTCGGCACGATCCGCGCCGACATAGCCTTTGGCGGCGTGTTCTACGCCCTTGTCGATGTAGACCAGATCGGCCTGACCATCGAACCCGCCAACGCCCGCGCCCTGGCCGAAGCGGGCATCGCCATCAAATCCGACCTGCGCGGCCAGATCGACATCCACCACCCCGGGATCGCGGGTCTCGACGAGGTCGCCTATGTCATGTTCCGCGCGCGCGAAGGGGGCGGCACCATCCGCACCTGCACCACGCTGAAACCCGGCCGTGTCGACCGCTCGCCCTGCGGCACGGGATCATCGGCCAACCTCGCCTGCATGTTCGCGCGCGGCGAAATCGCCTTGGGCGGTTTGCGCACCTCGTGCAGCATCATCGGCGGCACCTTCACGGCCGAGGCCATCGGCGAAACCTCCGTCGGCCCCTACCGCGCCGTCCTGCCCCGCATCACTGGCAGCGCATGGGTCTATGGCCGCGAGGAATTGCGCCTATCCCCCGACGACCCCTTCGCCACGGGCTTCGCCCTGTCAGACACATGGGGCCCGCAGGTGGGCGACCTCTGACGCCTATTTCCCCTTCCACACCGGATCGCGCTTTTCGGCAAAGGCCCGCGCCCCCTCAAGCTGGTCCTCGCTGGAATAAAGCCGGTCCACCGTCGGCATCTGCCGCTTGGTGATACGGTTGAGCGCGTCCTGAAACCGCATGGCTTCCGCCTCTCGCACGACCTCTTTGATCGCGGCGTAAACCAGCGGCGGCCCGCTTTCCAGAAGCCGCGCCAGATCCCATGCCTTGGGCAGCAGATCGGCGGGGGTGGTGATCTCTTTCAGCAGCCCCCAGCGCAGCGCCTCGTCGGCATCGAACCAGCGCCCCGTCAGCAAAAGGTCCATCGCCACGTGATAGGGTATCCGCTTCGGCAGCCTGATGCTCGCCGCATCCGCAACCGTCCCCGACCGGATCTCCGGCAGCGCAAAGGTCGCGTTCCCGCTGGCAAGGATCAGATCGCAAGACAGCGCAAGCTCCAGCCCTCCCCCGCAGCAAATGCCGTTCACGGCGGCAATCACCGGCTTGTTCAGGTTCGGCAATTCCTGCAAGCCGCCGAAACCGCCCACCCCGTAATCGCCATCGACCGCATCCCCCGCCGCCGCGGCCTTGAGGTCCCATCCGGGGCAGAAGAACTTTTCCCCCTCGGCCCGCAGGATCGCCACGCGCAGGCTATCATCGTCGCGGAAGTCGCGGAAAACATGGCCCATGATCCGGCTTGTCACCAGATCGATGGCATTGGCCTTGGGCCGGTCCAGCGTGACCTCAAGAATGGCCCCCTCGCGCCGCGTCCTGATCGGCCCGTCCGTGCGCATCTGCATCATCTCGCCTCCTCCCAGATCACCGCATCCACCGCCACGGCACCCGCCTCGCGCAGCATCAGCGGGTTGATTTCAATCTCGTCCAAAGCCGGGCTTGCGGCCATCAACGCCTGCAACGCCATCACGGCCCGCACCAGCGCCGCAACATCCGCCCGCGCCCGCCCGCGATAGCCGTCCAGCAGCGGCCACAGCCGCAATCCGCGCAGCGCCGCCACCACCGCGTCTTCGGTCACGGGCAGCACCAGCGTCACCGTATCGGCCAGCACTTCCGCCGTCACCCCGCCGAAGCCCAGCGTCAGCGTGGCCCCGTAAACCGGATCGCGCCGCAGCCCGACCAGCATTTCGGCCACAACCCCCGTGACCATCTCTTCGACAAGATATCCCGTGGCCCCCGCCATCGCGGCTTGCCCGTCAAGCGAGGCAAGCCCCAGCCGCACGGCCCCGGCTTCCGTCTTATGCGCGAAGCCCAGCCCCTTCAGCACGAAAGGCGCCTCCAGCCCCGCCACATCCAGCCCCGCAAGCGTGGCCGAGGTCCCCCCCTTCGGCACGGCCACCCCGCTTGCCGCCAAAAGCGCCTTGGCCGAAGCCTCGTCGCGCATCCGCAAGGGCCGGGCAGGCACCACGGCCCAAGGCCGCCAGCCGCCACGGTTCGGCCCCGTCTGCGCCGCCCGTATCGCGCCCAATGCCGTCTCGAGGCCCATCATCGGCACGACATTGCGCTCCATCATCGCAATCGCCCGATCCTCGTCGAAATTCTCAGGGAGCGACCCCACGGCGAAAGCGGGCTTTCCCGTGCTGCGCGCGGCCGAGACGATGGCATCCAGCGCGGGCTGGAAACTCGACGGATCGCAGCGGTCCGGTCGCGGCGGGTCGATGATGAAGATACCCGCGTCATACCCCGCAAGCATCGTGGTAAAGACATCCGTCGTGCGCGGCCCGTCGCCCCAGATGAACGTATGGTAATCCAACGGGTTGGCGATGGCGACGATAGGGCCAAGGATGTCCCCCAGCCGCTGCCGCTGCGCCTCGGACGGCGGCGGGAAGTCCAACCCGAAGGGCGCGGCAAGGTCCGCCACCAACCCCGCCTCGCCGCCCGAACAGGACAGCGAACACAAGCGGCCCCCGATCTGCGGCCCGCACAGGTGGAATATCTTCAACGTCTCGATCAATTCGGCAGGCGTGCTGACCTCTGCCACCCCGCATGCCCGCAGAAAGGCCGAAGACGCCGCCCCCCCTCCGGCAAGCGAGGCCGTGTGCGACGCCGCCGCCGTGCGGCTCAACTCCGTCTTGCCCGATTTGATGCAGACAATCCCCTTGCCCGCAGCCCGCGCCGCGTCGGCCAGCGCCGCAAAGCCCGCCGCGTCGTCGATCCCTTCGACATACATGCCAAGCGCCGTCACCCGATCATCCGCCAGCAACGCCCCGGCAAGTTCTGCCAGCCCGACCTGCGCCGCATTGCCAAGGCAGGCGACATAGGCGACCGGCAAACCCCGCGCCTGCATGGTCAGGTTGATCACGATGTTCGAGGATTGCGACAGCAGCGCCACCCCCCGCTCCACCCGCCGCCCGCCATGCTGGTCGGGCCAAAGCAAAGCCCCGTCGAGGTAGTTGATCACCCCGTAGCAATTCGGCCCGAGGATCGGCATATCCCCCGCCGCCGCCACGAGCTGCGCCTGCAAATCCGCCTCGCCCGCCTCTTCCCATCCGCTCGCAAAACAGGTGGCCCCCCCCGCCCCCATCGCCGCAAGCTCCGCCACGACATCCAGCGTGGCATGCCGGTTCACCCCGATAAAGGTCGCATCCGGCGGTGCCGGAAGGTCGGACAGCGCGCGGTAGCACCGCACCCCTGCAATCTCCTCGCGCGAGGGGTGGACGGGCCAGACCGGACCCTGAAACCCCATCTTCTGGCATTGCTCGATCACATTCTTCGCCCAGCCCGAGCCAAGCACCGCAATCGACTTCGGCCGCAGCAGCCGCGAAAGATCACGCATGGCGCCGCTCCAACCCGAAAGCCTGCGCGTTCCGCGCAGACGCCCTTGCTGTCGCCTGCACGGCGCAAGGCGCCGTTTGTCTCCGAAGGGGGGCTTTCCGCCCCCCACGGGGCGCGTGCCGCACCCCTCCCCCCGAGGATATTTGGAAAAAGAAGAAGGGCAAGGAAACACCCTGCCCTGCGGGGCAGGACAGGGTGCCTTCTCCTTTTACGGTCATCGGCGTCCCCGCCTGTACCGTGCCTCCAGAGTCGCAGCCAAAAGTTAACATCCGGTTTCTTCTTTTCTCAAATATCCTCGGGGGGTGAGGGGCAAAGCCCCGAGGGGGGCGGAAAGCCCCCCTTGCTGCGCCGGACGTCACGCGCCATAGGCCCGCAGCATCTGGCGGCTGATGATATGGCGCTGGATCTCGCTCGTGCCTTCCCAGATCCGCTCGACACGCGCATCGCGCCAGATGCGTTCCAGGGGCAGGTCATCCATCAGCCCCATGCCGCCGTGGATCTGGATCGCCTCGTCCGCGACAAAGGCCAGCACCTCGGTCGCCTTCAGCTTGGCCATCGACATGTCGGCTTCCGTGACCGACCCCTCGTCAAAGCGCCACGCCGCCTCCCATGTCAGCAGCTCCGCCGCCTTCAGCTCCATCGCCATATCGGCAAGCTTGAAGCTGACGCCCTGGAACTTGCCGATGCTCTGCCCGAATTGCTGGCGTTCGGCGGCGTATTGCACCGCATGGCCCAGCGCACGGTCCGCGCGGCCAAGACAGGTGGCCGCGACCTGCAACCGCGTGGCCCCGAGCCATGTGTTGGCCACCTCGAAGCCCTTGTGCACCTCGCCCAGCACCTGATCGGCGGGGATGCGGCAATTGTCGAACTCCAGCACCGCGTTGGTATAGCCGCGATGGCTCACGTTGCGGTATCCGTCCCGCACGGTGAAGCCGGGGGTGCCCTTGTCGACGAAAAAGGCCGTGATCAGCTTCTTCTTGCCGCGCGGCGTGTCCTCTTCCCCGCTCGCCATGAAGACGATGGCGAAATCGGCAAGGTCGGCGTGGCTGATGAAATGCTTGGTGCCGTTCAGCACCCAATCGCTGCCCTCTTGCCGCGCGCTGGCCTTCATCCCCCGCAGATCCGACCCCGCCCCCGGTTCGGTCATGGCAAGGCAGTCCCATTTCTCGCCCCGGATGCAGGGGTAAAGATACTTCTCCCGCTGCGCCCCGGTTCCGGCGAGCAGGATGTTCGACGGCCGCGCCACGCAGGTCCAGTGCAGCGCATAGTTCGCCCGCCCCAGCTCGCGCTCGTAAAGCAGCCACGACAGCGTATCGAGCCCCGCGCCCCCCACCTCGGCGGGCATGTTGGCGGCATAAAGCCCCGCCGCGATGGCCTTGGCCTGCAACTCGCGGATCAGCTCCATCCGCAGATGGCCCGTGCGTTCCACCTCGATCTCGTGCGGGTAAAGCTCGTTCTCGACGAAGGCGCGCGTCGTCTCGACGATCATCTTCTGTTCATCGGTCAAACCGAAATGCATCGCCAATCCCCTATGGGTCCACGTTATATGTCATGCCGTCGACAGCCAGCGCCTGTCCCGACACCATCTTCGCCCCGTCCGAGGCGAGGAAAAGCGCCATCGCCGCCACATCCCCCGCATCGGTCAGCCGCTTCATCGCCGTGCCGCTGGCATAGCCCTGCCGCACGGCGTCGGGCGTCATGCCCTTGGCCGCGGCCTCGGCTTCGATCACGCGGTCGATGCGCGGGCCATTCACCGAACCGGGGCAGATCGCATTGGCGCGGATGCCGTGCGGCCCAAGCTCCATCGCCACCGTCTTCATCAACCCGATCACGCCCCATTTCGCCGCCACATAGGGCGCACGGAACGGCGTTCCGTAAAGACCGCTGGTCGACGAGGTGAAGATCATCACCCCCGCCCCCGCCGGTTTCATCAGCCTTGCGCCGTATTTCGCGGCCAGCATCGCCCCGTCGAGGTTGACGCCAAGGCACTGGTGCCAGTCCTCCAGCGGCATATCCTCGATCGCCGCCGTCGGCCCCTTGATCCCGGCATTGGCGCAAAGCACATCCAGCCCGCCCCAATCCGCCGCGATGGCCGAAAACAGACGCGCCATCGCGCCCTCGTCCCCCGCGTCGCACAGCGTGGCGCGGATGCCTGCGGGCACCCGCTCCACCGCCGCCGCATCGACATCGGTCACCCAGACGCGACAGCCCGCGCCGGCAAAGGCCTGCGCCATCACCAGCCCGATGCCATTCGCCCCCGCCGTGACCAGAACGCGTTTCACTTGCGCTGCCCCACGGCCCGCCCCGCAGCCTCGGGACGCGGCAGACCGGCATGGGCTGCGGCAATCGGCATCAGACGGTCGCGGATCGCCTGCGGCGCGGCGCAGGTCTTGCCCGCCTTCATATCCACATGCAGCAGCATCTGCTCCAGCGTGGCCACCGCCTCTCCGTCCTTGAGGATGCGGATAAAGATGTGCAGCCGCTTCTCATCGGCGGCCAGCACCTGCACCGTGCCTGTCAGCGCATCGCCCAACCGCGCCTCGCCCAGATGCATGATATGCGTCTCGGCGGTGTAATAGCTGTAGCCCGTCCCGACATAGGCGATATCCGCCCCGATATGCCGCAAGAACGCGTCCGAGGTTTCCGAGGCCGCAAAGAGGTAGCGGCTTTCGGTCATATGCCCGTTGTAATCGATCCAGCCGGGCAGCACGGTCATCCGCGCCGTCTCCATCGGCCCGTCCCCCGCCGCAGGCGCGGGAAGCGCCGCCTTGCGGCGCGCGTCATGCTCAAGCAGCACCTTGCCCGCACCCCAGTTGCGCTCTTTCAGCACGCGCAGAAAGCCGATCAGGTTCTGGTCGCGGATGCGCTCAAGCTCGCGGATCGTATACATCCCCGATTGCGCATCGGACTGCCCCGCGATCAGGTCGACCAGTTCGTCGTTGAACTCGGGCACATCCATCAGCTTGGTCCAGGGCCATGTCAGGCAGGGCCCGAACTGCGCCATGAAATGCTTCATCCCCGCCTCGCCGCCCGCCACGCGATAGGTCTCGAACAGGCCCATCTGGCCCCAGCGCAGGCCAAAGCCCATGCGGATCGCCTCGTCGATTTCCTCGGTCGTGGCGATACCGTCCTTGACCAGCCACAGCGCCTCGCGCCAGACAGCCTCGAGGAAGCGGTCCGCGATATGCGCGTCGATCTCTTTCCTGACATGCAGCGGGAACATCCCGATCTCGCGCAGCGTCTCTTTCGCCGCCTCGATCAGCGCAGGGTCTGACTTGGCCGAAGGCACGACCTCGGCCAGCGGCAGCAGGTAGACGGGGTTGAACGGATGGGCGACAAAGATCGTCGCGGGGTTGGCGGCGTTCTGCTGCAACTCGCTCGGCTTGAAACCGCTGGTCGATGACCCGATCGGCGTGTCGGGGGCCACCTGCTGGATCTGCGCGAAAACGCGGTGCTTCAGGTCAAGCCGCTCGGACACGCTTTCCTGAATGTAATCCGCCCCTTCGACCGCTTCGGTGATGGTCCCGGCAAAGGACAGCCGCCCCTCGGCGGGCATCGGCCCGTCCGACAGCGCGGGCAGCGCCTTGCGGGCATTGGCGATCACTTCGCCCACCTTGCGCGGGGCTTCGGGGTCGGGGTCAAAGACCACCACATCCCACCCGTTCAGCAGGAAGCGCGCGGCCCAACCGCCGCCGATCACACCACCGCCGATAATCCCTGCCTTGCGTGCCATCTTCTTCTCCTCACATGGCCCAGATCAGGACCAGAACCAGCAGGGCGGCCAGCGCCACCCCGATCCATTCCATCCGCCAGCGCCCGCCTTGCGCGGGCGGCGGCGCTTCGGCCCCTGCCTTGGCCCGTGCCTTGGCCCTTGGCCCCGTCTGGCCCGAAAGCCGCATCGCCTCGGCCGAAAAGGCCACTGTCACCGCACCCGCTGCCGGTTGGTGATGCGCCCCGCCGAAGCGGGCGGCCAGCGCCTCGGGCGTGATCTCGCCCTTGCGCAGGGCCTCGGCCTCTTCGGGTCGCAGGCGCTGCTCCACGCCTTCGGCGGTGTTGCGCAACGCAAACCCCGTCTCGAGCGCCAGCAGCATCCATCCCCGCCCCAGCGGCATCACCTTGGCCACCGCTTGCGGCGGCACGGGCGCGGCCGTGGGGCGGATCGGGTCCATCGGCGCGGCCCCGGTCAGCGCGGCAACGGCGGCCGCTTCTCGAGCTTCAGCCGCGCGCGCACCTCGGCGGGGGTAATGACCCGCGCGCCCATGTTCTCGATGATGCTTGCCGCCCGCTCGACCAGTTGCGCGTTGGTGGCAAGCACGCCCTTCTCAAGCCAGAGGTTGTCTTCCAGACCCACACGCACATTGCCCCCCGCCAGCACGGCGGCGGCGACATAGGCCATCTGGTTCCGCCCGATGGAAAAGGCCGAATAATGCCAGCCCGCAGGCACGTTGTTGACCATCGCCATAAAGGTGTTCAGGTCGTCGGGCGCGCCCCACGGCACGCCCATGCACAGCTGCACCAGCACAGGCTCGGGGATCGCGCCTTCCTTCACCAGTTCCTTGGCCAGCCACAGATGGCCGGTATCAAAGGCCTCGATCTCGATCCGCACGCCCGCCGCCGTCATCCGCCGCGCCATGTCGCGCAGCAGGCCGGGGGTATTGACCATGACGTAATCGGCCTCGTTGAAGTTCATCGTCCCGCAATCGAGCGTGCAGATCTCGGGACGGCAATCGACCACATGCGCCACACGCTCGGTCGCCCCCGCCATGTCGCTGCGCGGCCCCATCCGGCCCATGTCCTCGGAGCCTTCGAAATAGATGTCGCCCCCCATGCCCGCCGTCAGGTTCAGCACCACATCGGTCGCGCTGTCGCGGATGCGTTCGGTCACTTCGCGGTAAAGTGCCGGATCGCGCGAGGGCTTGCCCGTTTCAGGGTCGCGCACATGGCAATGCACCACCGCCGCCCCGGCCTTGGCCGCCGCAATCGCGCTGTCGGCGATCTGCTGGGGCGAACGCGGCACATGCGGGCTTCGGTCCTGCGTGCCACCCGATCCTGTCACGGCACAGGTGATGAAAACCTCGCGGTTCATGGCTAGCGGCATCGCGTCCTCCCTCATTGCCATCCCTTGATAAACCGCTAAAACGGGGTCTGCTTTGCATTTTGCGCAATGAAACGGGCAAATTCGTCATGACCCCGACCAAACCGCCGAACCCCTTCCGCGTGGGCTTCCTTGTGCTGCCCCATGCCTCGCTCTTGACCGTCGCCTCGACGCTCGACCCGCTGCGTTCGGCAAACCGCCATCTGGGATACGAGGCGTTCCAATGGCTCGTCATCTCGCCCGGCGCCGAGTCTGTGGCCCTGACCTGCGGGCTCGACCTGCCGGGCGGGCCGGACCTGACGGCGGTGCGCGGCTTCGACATGCTGATCGTCATCGCAGGCTTCCGCGTGGCCGAGGTGACGACCGCCCCCCTCCTGCGCGACATCCGCAAGGCCGCCGCCTCGGTTCCCGTCATCGGGGCCATCGACACCGGCACATGGATCCTTGCCAAGGCAGGGCTGCTCAAAGGCGCGCGCGTCACCGTGCATTGGGAGGATATCGAGG
The DNA here is from genome assembly GCF_014243445.1 of Paragemmobacter straminiformis. Classification (GTDB taxonomy): domain Bacteria; phylum Pseudomonadota; class Alphaproteobacteria; order Rhodobacterales; family Rhodobacteraceae; genus Paragemmobacter; species Paragemmobacter straminiformis. The sequence continues at coordinate 20,233 of NZ_JACLQD010000002.1, read as the reverse complement.
CCCTCGCCCTCGAATACCCCGACCTCGACGTGCTGCCCGACCGCTACGTGACAGGCGAGCGGGTCATCACCGCGGGCGGTGCCGGCCCCGCCTTCGACATGATGGTCGACCTGATCCGCAACCGCTTCGGCGCGCAACTCGCGCATGAGGTGGCGTCAAGCTTCATCACCTCGACCATCGACCACGCCACCCCGCAACGCCGCTCGCAATACGGCGGTATCGCCGTGCATGACAAGGTCGCCGCCGCCATCCGCCTGATGGAGGCGACCATCGCCACCCCCCTTGCCACCGCCGCCCTTGCCAAACGCGTGCAGCTTTCGGTCCGGCGGCTGGAAACCCTGTTCCAGTCCAGCCTCGGCTACAGTCCCGGCGCCTTCTACTCCGAACTGCGCCTGCAAGCCGCCCGCCGCATCCTCGCCACCGGCAGCGCCCCCATGACCGACATCGCCATCCGCACCGGCTTCAGCTCGGCCAGCGTGCTATCGCGCGCCTTCACCCGCCGCTTCGGCGAAAGCGCCCTCGCCTTCCGCCGCAAGAACGGCAAATACGCCGGAAACGGCCTGCTGCGCCCCGCGACGGCAAGAGCCGCCCCGCCCGATCAGCCCGCCGCCTCCCAGGGGCCGAACCCCGCCGGACGAAAGCGCACCATCGCCTCGGCCCCGCGCGGATCGACCTCGTAAAGATTGGGCCGTTTGATCAGATAGGCCCGCCAGGTCCGCTCCGGATAGGTGCTGATCATGACCCGATGCGTCTGATGCATCTTCGGGGCAAGTTCGGTCAACTTTATGCCTTTGCCGCCCGTGCTGTACTTCGCGATCATATCCCGGATCTTCAAATCCAGATCACCCGCCGCCGGTCCGGCCACAGGTGCAGCGACAGCCTTTGGTGGTGCAACCTTCGGCGGCGCGGGCTTGGGCGCGGGCTTCGGCACAACCGGCACCACCGCCACAGGCGCATCCGCCCTGACCGGCGCCTCATCGGGAAACACCACGAACCGGCTGCAAGCGGCCCGGAAATCGGCCGTGGCCTTGGCCTCGCCGATGCCAAGCACATGGCACCCCCGCTCGCGCAGCCGCAAAGCCAGATGCGAAAGATCCCTGTCCGAGGTCGCCAGCACGAAATCCTCGAACCCGCCCAGCAGCGCCAGTTCCATCGCGTCGATGGTCAACAAAAGGTCAGCGCCGTTCTTGCCCGCCCCCGCATGCATCATGCGAAACCCCGCCGCGGCGTCCCAACCGGGGGTGCGGCTCACCGCGCCGTAAACCCGCGACACGTCGATACGGCCGATCCTCTCGGCCTCGGCCACGATCCGCGCGGCCTTCGACGGGGGCACGTTGTCACCATCCACCAACACCGCAACACGTCGCGTCATAATGAACTCCGCTAAAATCACCCCTCGTTAATACTTGAAAACAGGCCCCATCGCGGCAAAATACGCGCGGAAAGACGCCTCAGCCGTTCAGCACCACCAGATCGCGGGCCGAAAACCCGACCTCGACAGCACGTCCCAAGGCAGGCGGCGGCGCATCGGCGCGGTTGAACGTGTCCAGCGCCACCAGAACCCCCGCCACCCGCAACCGCAACCGCAGGATCGAGCCGAGGAACTCCACCGCCTCGACCGTGGCGGGCAAGGTCACCTCGCCCCCGCCCAGATGCAGCGATTCCGGCCGCAAGGCCACACTCAGCCGCCCGCCCCGCGCGGCCTCGACCGCCTCGGGCAGCCGCACGGGCACGCCCGCGATGCGCAAACCCTGTCCATCCGCTTCCGCCTCGAACAGGTTCAGCGTGCCGACAAAGGTGGCGACGAAACGCGTCGTCGGCCGGTTATACACCTCGAAGGGCGTGCCCACCTGTTCCGCGATCCCGCCATTCATCACCACCACGCGGTCCGACATGGACAGCGCCTCTTCCTGGTCATGGGTCACGAAAACCGTGGTGATCCCCAATTCGCGCTGGATCTCCCTGATCTCCGACCGCAACGAGACGCGTATCTTCGCGTCCAGCGCCGACAGCGGCTCGTCCAGAAGCAGCACCCTTGGCCGCACCGCCAGCGCCCGCGCCAGCGCCACCCTCTGCTGTTGCCCCCCCGAAAGCTGATAGGGGTAGCGCCCGCCAAGATCGGGCAGGCCGATCAGCCGCAGCATCTCGGCCACCCGCGCCTCGGCCTCGGCCTTTGCCACGCCCTTGACCTTCAGGCCAAAGGCGACGTTCTGCGCCACGGTCAGGTTGGGAAACAGCGCATAGGCCTGAAACACCATCCCGATGTTGCGGTCATTGGGGCGCAACCCCGTCACATCCTGCCCGTCGATGGTCACCGACCCCGAGCTGGGGCTCTCGAACCCCGCCACGATCCGCAACACCGTCGTCTTGCCGCAGCCTGACGGGCCAAGCAGCGACACGAACTCGCCCTTCTCGATCGGCAGGTTGAAATCCTTGACCACCCTGTTGGCCCCGAAGGATTTTTCCAGATGCGAAATCGACAGAAAGGTCATGCGTTCACTCGCGTATGATTGGAAAATCGGGTGACCAGCTGGATCAACCCCATGCAGGCCCATGTGATGGCAAAGGCGATCACCGCCAAGGCCGCCGGCTCATATGCCTTGTTCGCCCCCAGAAGCTGCATGTAGGGGCCAAAGGCAGGCCGGTTCAAAAGCGCCGCAAGGGTGAATTCCCCGATCACGATGGCAAAGGTCAGAAACGCCCCCGACAGCACCGCGACCAGCACGTTGGGCAGGATGATCCGCCCCAGAATGGTGACCCACCCCGCGCCAAGGCTTTGCGCGGCCTCGGTCAGCGTGCCGATGTCGATGGTCCGCAACCCCGTATCCACCGCGCGGTACATGTAGGGCAGCGCAAGCGTGGCATAGCCGAACATCAACAGCAGATTGGTCCCCGAGGCGCTTCCCGTCAGCGGCAGAAAGCTGGATGTGTTGTAAAGCCGGATATAGCCGAAAACGATCACGATGGCCGGAATGACCAGCGGCAGAAGCGTGATGAACTCGACCCAAGGGCGCAGACGCGGCAACTTCAACCGCACCCAGTAAGCCGTTGGCACGACAAGAAGAACGCCGAACACGATGGTCAACAGCGCCATTCCCACCGAATAGCCCAACGTGGCGCGGAAGGCGGGGTCGGCAAAGACCGCCGTATAGGCGTCAAGCGAATATTCCCCCTTCCGCTTGCGCAACGAGAATTCCAGCGTCCCGAGCAGCGGCAGGAAGAAATACAAAAGCCCCACGCCCAGCGCGAGCCATGACCAGACGCGGTTCATTTCATCCACCTCTCGCTGCGTGCCCGAAGCCAGACATAGACCGCATTGGCCACACCTGTGACCACGATCATCCCGAAGGCCAGCGCATAGCCAAGACCGGGGTCCCCCAGCACATCGCCCCTGATCTGCGCGAACAGAAGGATCGGCACGATCGACAGCGACGATCCTGTCAGCGCGATCGCCGTGGCCACCGCGCCGAAGGCATTGGCAAACAGCAGCGCGAATGTCCCGAGCAGCGCCGGAAACAGGATCGGCAGCGCGATCATCCGCCAGTATTGCGGCCCCGTCGCGCCAAGGATCAGCGCGGCCTCCTTCCATTCCCGCTTCAACCCGTCGAGCGCGGGCGTGATGATCAGGATCATCAGCGGAATCTGGAAGAACAGGTAAACCAGCGTCAGCCCCCAGAAGGACAGGATATTGAACCCCGTGGCGTAAAGGTTCACCCCGAACCAGTCGCGCAGCACGATGGTCACCAACCCCAACCGCCCCAGCGTGGCCAGAAAGGCAAAAGCCAGCGGCACGCCCGCGAAATTCGACGCCACCCCCGAAAAGGTCAGCAGCGGCCCCCGTATCCAGCGCGGCAGCCCCCCCAGCGTGACGGCGGCGGCGATGCAAAAGCCGATCACGCACCCCATGATCGCCGAAGCCAATGAAATCTTTATCGAAATCATGTATGACGCCATGATGTTCGGCGTGAACAGCCCGCGCAGGTTCGCCAGCGTCAAGCCCCCGTCGGGGCTGCGGAACGCGCCCAGCACGATCTGCATCGTCGGCAATATCAGGAACAGCGCCGCGAACAGGAAAAACGGCACCACGCCCAGCCAGTTCCACAGATGGGCCGGTCGGCGCGGCGCTTTGGTCGGCTGCATCTGGCGTCCCTCGCAAGAAAAGCGGCCCGCCCCGCGCAGGGGGCGGGCCTTGTCACATCACTGCACGTTCGCGCCGACGACCGTATCCCAACCGGCCTTCACCGCATCGGCATTGGCGGTCAGCTGGTCCAGCGTCGGGAAGACGGCTTTCGCATAGCCTTCGGCGGGCGGCAGCGCGTCGAGCATCTCTTGCGGCACAACCCCGCGCGCGACCATGTCGTTGAAGCGGATCGGGTGGCAGTAGCCCTTCAGCCAGCCAAGCTGCCCCTCGTCGCTGTAAAGATATTCCATCCACAGCTTGGCGGCATTGGGCTGGGGCGCATAGGCGCTGATCGCCTGCAGGTAGACCCCCGCCAGCACGCCCGACTTCGGCACCACGACTTCAAGGTCGGGGTTCCCCGCCAGCTCGTCACGCCACGACAAGCCGTTGTAGTCCCAGGCGATCACGATGGGCGTCGCCCCCTGCGCGATGGTCCCCGCCTTGCCGATCACCGGAACGAAATTCCCCGCGTCGTTCATCTGCTTGAAAAAGTTCAGCCCCGCCTCCGCAGCCGCCGCACCGGGTTCCGCGCCGGTCGACAGGCCCGCCGCCATCACCCCCAGAATCGCCTGGTTCGACGCTCGCGGGTCGCCCGCCAGCGCCACCGAGGCCGCATATTCGGGCTTGAGCAGATCAGCCCAGTCCTGCGGCACGTTCTGCACAAGCTCCTTGTTCACCACAAAGGCCAGCACGCCGTAATAGTCGCCATACCAATGCCCGTCGGGGTCTTTCACATCGGCGGGGATCGTGTCCCAAGTTGCAACCTTGTGCGGCTGCAACAGCCCCTCGGCCTGCGCCGAAGCCCCGAACGAGAAGCCCACGTCGATCACATCGGGCGCCTGCGGTCCCTTGTTGTCCTTGTTGGCGCGGATCGCCTCCACCTCGTCGGCCGATCCGGCATCGGGGTTCAGCTCGTTCACCGAAATCTCGGGGTATTTCGCCTTGAACCCCTCGATCACCCCGCCGTAATTGCACCAGCTGTGCGGCAGGGCGATGGTGGTCAGCGTGCCCTCGGCCTTTGCCGCAGCCTCGATCTCTTCCAGCGACTGCGCCGAAGCCACCGGCGCGACCAGCAATCCGGCGATCCCCGCCGTTGCCATCAGCGTTTTGCGAAGCGTCATTTCTCTCTCTCCCTGGGTCAAATTCCCGTCCGGCTTTCCCGCAGCCAAGCCGCCCTGCGACCAAAGTCACGCAGCCCGGACCGTATCGGAAAGCTAGGAGAGGATGCCCCCGCTCGGCAAGCATGGATTGCGGCTTGCGCAATCATTTCGGGAGTTTTTTCAAACCCGCCATGACCCGCCCGACAGCGCCGCCCGCCCGTCGCACGGGGCCAGATCAGGCATCGGCTGCGGGGTGGCGACCCGCCTGCGCGGTGGCCTCTCAATACCAGGCGTCCTGCATGCCGGCCTTCCGCCGCTCGATAAAGTCGCGCAGGGCCTCGTCCGTGCCCTCGTCCAGCGGCGGCGCCTCGTATTCGGCAAGCACCTTCTTCCACCGCGCATTGGCCCGCGTCGCGGCATCGACCGACCCTGCCGCCTCCCATTTCTCGAAGGGCTCGTTATCGGCGGTCTGGCTGTCCCAGAAAGCGGTCTCGTAATTGGCCATCGTATGGGCGCAACCGAAGAAATGGTTCCCCGGCCCGACCTCGCGGAACGCGTCCAGCGCCAATTCGTTGTCGTCGATCTTCACCCCGTCCATATAGGAATGCAACGCCCCGCAAAGGTCTGTATCCATTACGAATTTCTCGTAAGACATCGACAGCAGCCCGTCGAGGAACCCCGCCGAATGCAACAGGAAATTCGCCCCGCAATGCACGGCGGCCAGCATCGACATGGTGCTTTCCGTCATCGCCTGCGCATCGGGCAGTTTCGAGGTGGTGAAATTCCCCGAACAGCGCAGCGGCAGGTTCAGCCGCCGCGCAAGCTGCCCGATCACCATCGACCCGATGGCAGGCTCGGGCGTGCCAAAGGTCGGGCTGCCCGACCGCAGCGACATCGACGACAGGAAGTTGCCGAAAATCACCGGCGCGCCGGGCCGTTCCAACTGCGTCAGCGCGCATCCCGCCATCGTTTCGGCAAGCGATTGTGCAATCGCCCCCGCATTGGTCACCGGCCCCATCGCCCCGCCCAGAATGAACGGCACGATGACCGACGCCTGATTGGCCCGCGCATAGGCACGGAACACCGTGGTCATCGTGCCATCCCAGACCAGCGGCGAATTGACGTTGACGTTTCCCATGATGACACAGTTCCGGTCCACGAAATCGGCGCCGAAGACCAGCCGCGCCATGTCGATGGAATCCTCGGCCCGGCTTTGCGCCGTGACCGATCCAAGAAAGGGCCGGTCCGAATAGCGCAGATGCGCGTAGACCATGTCGAAGTGCCGCTTGTTCACCGCAACATCCGTCGGCTCGCACACCGTCCCGCCCGAATGGTGCAACCACGGCGAGGCCTGCGCCAGCTTCACGAAATTCTCGAAATCCTGAAGCGTCCCGTAGCGCCGCCCCTTGTCGAGGTCCATCACGAAGGGAGAGCCATAGGCCGGCGCGAACACCACGTTCCTGCCGCCGATCCGCACCGAACGGGCAGGATTGCGGGCGTGCTGGGTGAATTCGGCAGGCGCGGTCTTCAGCACCTCGCGCAGCATCCCCGGCTCGAACTTGACCAGAAGCCCGTCGATCTGCGCCCCCGCCTTGCGCCACAGCTCCAGCGCCTCGGGATCGTCGCGGAATTCGATGCCCACCTCGGCCAGAATACGGTCGGCGGTGGTTTCGATGCGGATCAGGTTTTCTTCCGACAGGATGTCATAGGTCGGGATGTTGCGGACGATATAGGGTCGCCCCACGCCCTCGGTCCCGTGCATCCGGCTCTCGCGCCGCTGCGTCCGCCCGCTGCGCTGGCGCTTCGTCTCTTGCCCGTCCGGCTGTCCATCGGCCATCGTCGCGCCCTCCCTGCCCTGGTCCAAGGCTAGGACCGCCGCCCGCCCCGTGTATGTCCGGCAGCGACCCCTGACGGTCGGATCGGGACGGTTGCACGCCCCGTTCAGCCGCCCGCGACCATCCGCGCCCCGCCGCGCAGGCAGTCTTGCGCCTCGGCCACCAGACGCGCCAGACGTTCGCCTGCCGGAACCACGGCCTCGATCGCCCCGGCACCCTGCCCGGCATAAAGCGCCATCGCTTCCAGATCGCCGGTCGTCCCGCGCTGCGGCGAATCCGTGCCATAGCGCAGCAGGCGCTGCCCCTCGAAGGTCGCAACCGTCTCGCGCGGCAGATCGGCGGGGTCATGCCCCAGCAGATCAAGGCCAAGGGGCTTGGTCACGCTGTTGGCAAGCACCCGCACCGCAGCATGGGCGGGCCAGTTCAGCACGTAGATATCGGTCAGCACGGTATCGCCCGCCCCCGCTTCGACGATGCGCTGTTTGTGGTAGTCATGCGCGAATGACTCGGGCGTCGCCAGAAAGGCCGTGCCGCATTGCACCCCCTGCGCGCCCATCACCAGCGCCGCAGCCACCGCCCGCCCGCTTGCGATCCCGCCCGAGGCGACGACCGGCACCCCTGCCCCTCGCAACACCTCCTCGAGCAGCGCGAAAGTGCCGACCCGCCCATGCACATGGCCCCCCGCCTCGACCCCTTGGGCAATCAGCACATCGGCCCCCGCGCCCTCGGCCCGCCGCGCGCTTTCGCTGTCGCCCACCTGATGCAGCACCGTGCAGCCCGCCGCCTTCACCCGCCCGATCACCTCGGGCATCACATCCCAGAAAAAAGTGAAGCGCGACACGCCAAGCTCGAGGCATCGCCCGATCTGCCGGTCGAGCAACCCCGCCTCGGTCGCCGACGGAATCACGTTGACCGCGAAACCCCGGTTCGTCGCCGCCCGCAGCGCCGTCACCTCGGCCTCGATCAGGTCGGGGCTTTCGCGCACCATGCCAAGCATCGCAAAGCCGCCCGCATTGGCCACCGCCGCCGCCAGCTCCCACCGCGCGACCCCGCCCATGCCGGCCAAAAGGATCGGAACGTCGCAGCCCAAAAGGTCGCAAAGCGGTGTGTGCAACCGGTTCATGGATGGTCCCTCCGTCAAACGGGCAGTTTTGCCCGACATGCAAAAAAGCGTGCATCAACTGTGCATCGCGTCACCAAGGGTATTGTCGCAGGCTAGCCCGCTTGCCCGCATCTGTAAATCATGCGCCCGGCCCCGAAACTCGCGCTCGCGCCCGGCGCGAATGCTGTTAATCTTTCCCAAAGCAAGGAAGGTTTCCCATGTCCGACCCTAGGCTCAGCTTCCACGGTGCCGCACGCGGCGTCACCGGCTCCTGCTTCCGGCTCCAGACGGCTTCGGGCGAAATCCTCATAGATTGCGGCATGTTCCAGGGGCCAAAGACCGAAAAGGAACTGAACTACCGCCCCTTCCCCTTTGACGCCCGCCGCATCAGGGCGGTGGTGCTGACCCATGCCCATATCGACCACTCGGGCCTCTTGCCCAAACTGGTCCGCGACGGCTTTTCCGGCCCGATCCACGCCACCCCCGCCACCGCCGACCTGTGCGAGGTGATGCTGCCCGACAGCGCCCATATCCAGTCCTCCGAGGTCGAACACCTCAACCGCCGCAAGGTCGAACGCCACAGCCCGCAGGTCCAGCCGATCTATGACCAGGCCGACGCGATGACCTGCCTTGGCCTTTTCGACCACCATCCCTATGGCGACTGGTTCACGGTCCTACCGGATTTGCGCGCGCGCTTCTGGAATGCGGGCCACCTCCTCGGTTCGGCCTCGGTCGAAATCGAACTCGCGGTCGACGGCACAACCCGCCGCCTGCTCTTTTCCGGCGACATCGGCCCCAACAGCAAACTGATGGAACCCGACCCCACCGGACCGGCCGGCGTCGATTACATCATCTGCGAGTCGACCTATGGCGACACCGACCGCGACGACACCACCGCCCCCGCCCGCCGCGCCCTGCTGCGCGACGAGGTTCTGGCCGCCATGAACCCCGAAGGCGTGCTGCTCATCCCCTCATTCGCGGTGGAGCGCGCGCAGGAACTGCTGTCCGACCTGCGCCTCTTGATGGCGCAAGGCGACCTGCCGCGCATTCCGATCTACATCGACAGCCCGATGGCCACCGCCGCCACCCGGGTCTTTGCCCGCCATGCGAAATCACTCGAAGGCGGCAAGACCTTTCTCGAAGGACTGCGCGCCACCGATGTGCATTTCACCGAAAGCGTCGAGCAAAGCATGGCGCTTGACAGGCTTCAGGGCTTTCACATCGTCATCGCGGCCTCGGGCATGTGCGAGGCCGGGCGCATCCGTCACCGGCTCAGGAACTGGCTCTGGCGCGATGCGGCCACGGTGCTTCTGGTCGGCTTTCAGGCCGCAGGCACGCTGGGCCGCATCCTGCAAGACGGCGCCCCCGAGGTGCGGATCCAAGGGCGCGACTATGCCGTGCGCGCGCGCATCCGCTCGATCGACCTTTACTCGGGCCATGCCGACGGGCCTGAATTGCAGGCCTGGATCGAAGCCCGCAAACCCTTGGCCGCGCAGATCTTTCTGGTCCACGGCGAACCCGCCGCGATCGAGGGTCTGGCCGACCGCCTGCGCCCGTCGCTTGGTCCCGATGCCGTCGTCATCCCCGCACTGGACGCGACCTACGCCCTTGGCCCGACCCGCGCCCGCCTGACCGAAGGTGCCGCACCGCGCGTGAACCCGGCCTGCATCGCCTGTGACGACTGGCACAATGACGCCTCGCGCCTGTCCCTCGCCCTGTCCGAGGCGCTGGCCCGCTGCCCGGACGATGCGGCCCGCGCCGAGCTGATCGCCCGCATGGCGGCGGCCCTGCACCCGCAGGCCCCCGACCGGCGTCACAAGCCACGCCCCGAACATCGGCACCGGCACCACCACTAGGGCGCGCCGCTGGAAAAGACCGCAGGCGTCGCGTTGGCGGCGCAGGGTGCCGCTGCTGGCCCAGCCTTTCCTGACGCGACGCGATCCTATCGCCCCGGCCACCAAGGCCCGGCCCCGTCGGGCCGAAACCGCCCCGCAGGTTGACCGACCATGACCACCGCCCCCTCTGCGCCCGTGCTGCGCCGGCTTTTGTGGCCGCTGCTCGCGGCGGCGCTGGTCACAAGCTGGGCTTCGGGCTTCATAGGCATACGCTATGCCAGCGACCATGCGACGGTGTTTCAGGTGCTGTTCTGGCGCAATCTTCTGGCGGGCGCGCTGCTGCTTCTGCCCGCGCTGATGATCGGCCCGCGCATCGGCCTGCGCGCCCTTTTGCAGCAAATGGGGTTCGGCTGCGCCATCATGTTCCTGTACCTTGGCGGTTTCGCCCTTGCCATCGGGCAGCGCGTGCCGACCGGCCTTGTCGCGCTGATCTCGGACCTTGTTCCCCTTGCCATCGCGGTTCTGTCCGCGCCGGTGCTGCGCCAGCCGCTGAAGGGGCGGCAATGGCTCGGAACCGCGCTTGGCGCCGCAGGCGTGGTCATCGCCTCGGCGGGCGGGCTGCGCCTCGGGACCGCGCCGTTTTGGGCCTATCTGCTGACGGTCGCCGCCATGCTGGTCTTTGCCGTGGCGAGCGTGCTGCAAAAGAAGATCGGCGCGGTGCATATGCCTGTGCATCAAAGCCTTGCGATCCAATGCCTGACGGCGGCGGGGCTTTTCGGCATCTGCCTGCATGTCTCGGGCGGACTGGCCCCGCCGTCCGATCCGCATTTCTGGTTCGGCGTCGGCTGGCTGGTGCTTTTCGCCACCTTCTTTTGCTACAGCACCTATTTCATCGCCCTGCGCATCTATCCCGCAGCGCAGGTCAGCAGCGCGATCTACCTCAGCCCGCCGGTGACCATGATCTGGGCCTGGGCACTGTTCGCGGAACCTCTCACCCTGCCCATGGGGCTTGGCCTTGCCGTCACCCTTGCCGGTGTCCGGCTCAGCACGGTGCGGTAGCGCCTAGGCCGCCTCGGCCGCCGCAACGGCCGGCAGACGGATCACCGTGACGCTGCACGACGATTCCGCAACCACCTGCGAGGAAACCGACCCCAAATAGCGGCGCGAGGCGGAATGGCTGCGCGCACCCATCACGATATGGTCCATCTGGTTCTTGGCCGCATGTTCCACGATCGCCTGCGCGGGGTTGGAATGCTCGAGGATGGTAAAGGTCAGCCGCTCGTCAGGCAGGTCGAGGTCTTGCGCCCAGGCCCGCAGCGCGATCAGCCGCGAGACATGCAGATGGTCGCCATCCTCGGTCGTGGTCGGGTCGATCCCGATCCGCGCCGTCTTGATGACATTGACACAAGCCACCCGCGCATCCGGCTGGCTCGACAGCATCCGTTTCACCTGCAACAGCAAAAGCAGGCTCAGCCCCTCCATCTCGGGCGACAGGTCCACCGCGACCATCATGACCGGCGCCTTGCTGATCTGCGCACTCATCCCCGCGGGCGGGGCAAAGCCGCGCAGCTTGCGCATCGCCCGCCAGCGCCGCCAAACGGCAAGGGCACCGTCCTGCTTCATCTTGCGCCCGCGTTCGGTCAGCCGCACCTGCGAGGGATGCTGCAAATCGAACAACATCTGCGCCGCCGACTGGTAGCGTCTGGCGGGGTCCACCTCGAGAGCGCGCAGGATGATCTCTTGCAACCATTCCGGAATGCGCGGGTCGATGGCGCGCGGCGGCACCGGATCGCGCCACAACCGCTTGCGCACGGCCCGCAGCCGCTCGGGCTTGCCAAAGGGCATCTTGCCCGTCGCCCCTTCGTAGATGATCGCGCCCAGCGCGAAGATGTCGCTGCGCAGATCGTCGCGCTGCCGCAGATACTGCTCGGGCGCGATATAGGGAAACGTCCCCATCGGAATGGTGAATTCCTCGTCCAGCAGATCGGGCAACTGGTCGTGCCGCGACAGGCCGAAATCGATGCAGACCATCTCGCCCGTTGGCCGTTGCAGGAAATTCGCGGGCTTCAGGTCCAGATGCACCACATGCTGCTTGTGCAACTCGTGGACGGCCTCGGTCATCCGCGCCGCCGTCTCGATCAGTTCCGACAGCGGCAAAGGTGCCGCATCGAACAGCGCAAGAAGCGAATTGCCCTCGATCTCTTCGGTCACCACATAGGGCATGACCCGAAAATCGCCCACCGCGATCAGCTTGGGCACATAGGGGCCCGACAGGCGCGGCAGGATCATCTGCTCCACCTCGAACCCCACGATGGTCGGCGCGTCATAGCCGTCAAGGATCGTCGGCACCTTCATCACCATCGCCTGTGCGTGGTCGGGATGCGTCACCTTCCAGATCGTGGCGAACCCGCCCTTGTGCAGGCAGGCCCCCAGCGCGAAGCCGTCGATCTCGAGACCCTCGCTCGGGCGTATCATCATGGCGTCACGTCCCCCAGTTCAACCGCATGGCAAGGGACTCGGGCAGACCCGCCGCCCGCAGCTTTCCCACGGTCCTTTGCACGTCATAGGGTACACGGCGGAATGAAAGTTCGTTCTGCGCCAGATCAAGTATCGCGTAATTCGCCTGCGCCACCCCGTCGCGCGGCTGGCCCACCGAACCGACAACCCCCAGCCAGCGGCGCGACCGGATCAGCGGCATCGCCATCCCCGCCACCACCCGCTGGCCCTTGACCCGCCCGCCCATGTCGCAGCTGTAAAGCGCCGGAACATGGCGGTGCCCGACAAGGATCACCCGCGCCTCGGACACGCGGAACGATCCCATCGCGCTGCTTTCGTTGGTGACATAGATCCAGTCCGCCGGATCATTGGCACTGGCATGCACGCACAGAAGCTCGCCCTCCTCGTGCCGCATCGGCAGCCCGGCCAGAAAGGTCTTGTGGTCCTCCGACAGCAGGGGCCGCGTCCAGTTGATCGCCCGCAACGCCGTGACATTCAGATGCTCGTCGCTTCGCCCCACCGCGCTGTCATGGTTGCCCTTGATGCAAAAGGCCCCCTCATCGACCAGCCGCATCACCCGTTCGACACACCAGACAGGGTCCGGCCCGTAGCCGACGATATCGCCAAGGCAGATGATCCGGTCGAGCTTGCGCGCCGCGACATCGGACAGAACGGCTTCGAACGCCTCGCGGTTGGCATGAATATCCGTCAGGATCGCGATCCGCATTGCACCCCCGCCCCCTCGCTTTGGCCGAAAGCCTAGAAGCGACCCCACCCCGGCACAAGTGCGCGCCCTGTCGCAACCGCCCCCTCAGCGCAGGTCGGCGCAGCGGTAAAGGTTGTAGAACCCCCTTGGCTTGCCCGGCACATAGACGGGCCGCGCATCCTTGGGCGGCACCGGCATACCCGAGGCGGGCACATCGAACCCCGGTTGCCAGCGCAGATGCGGCACATCGGGCAGATCGGCCCGCAGGACAAGCACGTCAAGCTCGGGCAAGGCGCGGCAGACATCGGCAAGCTGCGCCCCTCTGGCCGGCCCCTCGAACAGCGGGTCGGCACGTTGCGGGCAAAAGGCGTCCGGCTCGAGCGCGAAATCCGAGGTGTTCAGCCGCCGCAGCACCGCAGCACGCCGCGCATGTTCGATCGCCGTTCCCCGAAAGAACATCGACCCCGCCGCCTGATAGCATGAAAAATAGCTGGGCTGCCGCAGCCGGAACCACAGGAATTCAAGCCCCCCCTCCCAATAGACGGTCTTGCCTTCGGTGGCCGCCACAAAGGCCGGATCGACCGGCGCCGCTCCCGTCAGAAAGGCCATGCGATTGGTGCGCTGGTCCGCCAGCAAGCCCGCCCAGACCGCCACGCCCAAGGCCAGAACCGGCAGCACGACACCGATCTGCCGCCCGCGCCGCGCGGCCAGCACCAACAGCGCCCCCCCCGCCAGCACAAGCGCCACGCGCTGCAACACGTCAAGCACGGTCAGAAGCCTTGGCTGCAAGGCGACGGCGGCGACCTCTCCAAGAAACAGCAAGGTCGCAACCGCCGCAAAGGCGGAGCCGCCGATCCGCGCCGCCGAATGGAACCACCGCCCCCCCCCTGTCGCGGCCAGCGTGCAAGCCGATGCCAGCGCAAAACCGGCCGAGGCAAAGGGCATCACCGCAATGCCGAAGCGCGCCTCGCACAGGTTCACGACCACCGCCGCCAGAAAAAGCCCGCGGCTGCCCCCTTCGCGCGGCAACAGCGCATAGGCGGCCGGAACCAGACAGTTTCCCGCCAGCGTCAACAGCCAGAGGCCCCGCCAGAGTTGCAGGTTCAGGAAAAGAAGGTTCATCAGAACTTCGCCCGCAAGCCAGCTCGTCAGCACCAGCGCGGGGCAAAGCAGCAGCACCGCCCGCGCCAGACGCGCCTGCATCGGCGTGCCGCGCAGCGCGACCAGCCCGCACGAGACCACCGGAAACACCAGAAGCAGGCAGGCAGGCAGAATCCAGTTCTGCACCAGCGCCGCAGGGGTCCGCACCTGCACCACGCCGAACCATTCGGCATCCATCCGTTGCAGGATGCGCACAAAAGGATCGATGCCGGCAAAGGCCAGCGCCAGCACCGCGCCCAGACCAGCCGCCGCAACGGCCAGCAAGACGGTCAGACGAAAGCGCAGCACCGCCACCAGTGCCAGCGTCGGCAGCGTCATGATCGGGTGCAACGCAAAGGCGCAGACCAGCAGCACCCCGGCCGCAAGGTTGCGACCCAGACAGATGGCCGCAATGGCAAAGAAGCTGGTCGCCTCGACGTAAAGCCTTGGGCTTACGCTGGATTCCCCGTAGTGCAAGGCGCCCGGATTGTAGATCGGCACAAGCGCTATGACCGCAAGAACCGCCGCCGCCGCCGCGCTTCCGCTTGCAAAGATCGTCCGCGCCAGAACCCACAGCCCCGAAAGCCACAGGGCATAGCCGACGACCAGCGCCACCAGATGCGCCCGGCTTTCTCCCAATGCCGCGACAAGGGGCGCATAAAGCGCCGAGGACACCGAATACCCGTCCTGCGAGCCATAGGCAAAGAACAGGTCGGCCGCATAGCGCGCAGGCTCCAGCCGGTGCAGGGCCTGCACCAGATAAAGCTGCGCGTCATGGACATAGCCTTCATAGGGGCGCGTCACGGCCCAAAGTGCCACGACCAGAAGCGCGCAGACCGCAGCCCGCACGACACCGCCCCCCATGTCCGGCGCAGGCGGTTCGCCCCGGGCCGGTCCGATGCTTTGTGCAGGATGTGCCAAGGCGCCACCGCCCCTTCATGAACCTTAACGCAGCGGACGCTATCCGCAGGCCACAGCGCCCGCCAGTGCTTTCCGCCCCGCCCTGCCACGCCTGTCGCGCGACCTGAGTCCCTATTGCCACGCCCGCCGCCCGGCCGACTTGCCCGACTTGAAAACGCCGCAACGAAGCGCGTAACCTTTCGATGCATCCGAAAGACGGGCGCTGCAAGAGTTTCCCGCGAAAGGCTTCAGTCGATGAACACCAATCCGGCCTGGCCCCTCGATGTGTCCATCGTCATGCCCTGCCTCAACGAAGAGCTTTCGCTTCCCCATTGCATCGCCAATGCCACCGAGGCGCTTGACCGGATCAAGGCGGAATACGGCCTTTCGGGCGAGATCGTGATCGCCGACAACGGCTCGACCGATGGCAGTCAGGCGCTTGCGGCATCCTTGGGCGCGCGCGTCGTCGATGTGGCCGAAAAGGGATACGGGGCCGCCATCATCGGCGGCTTCACCCAGGCGCAGGGGCGCTTTCTTGTCATGGGCGATGCCGATGGCAGCTACGATTTCCGCGACAGCGTGGCGATGATCGGCAAACTCCTCGACGGGGCCGAGCTGTGCATGGGATCGCGCTTCAAGGGTGGCATCAAACCGGGCGCCATGCCGTGGAAGAACCGCTATATCGGCAATCCGGTCCTGACCGGCATCCTGAACCTGTTCTTCCGCAGTGGCGTCGATGATGCCCATTGCGGCCTGCGCGCCATCCGCAAAGACACCTTCCTGAACCTTGGCCTGTCCGGCACGGGGATGGAATTCGCCAGCGAAATGCTGATCAAGGCCAGCCTGCGCGGCGTGCGGATCGACGAGGTTCCCGCCACCCTGTCGCCCGACCTGCGCGACCGCCCGCCGCATCTGCGCCCGTGGCGCGACGGCTGGCGGCATCTGCGCTACCTGCTGATGCTCAGCCCGACCTGGCTTTTCGGCCTGCCAGCGATGATGTCGATGGCGGCGGGCCTTGCGCTTCTGGCTGTCGCATTGCTGCAATACCTCGTTCCGGGCACGGCGCCGCAGATCGGGTCTTACTGGACCCTGCTCGGCTCGGCGCTCGTCTCGATCGGGCATCTCTCGTTCCTGCTGGCGCTTTCGGCGCATCTTTACGGCATCCGCGCGGGATACCGCGCCCCGACAGGTGTGACGCGCCTCGCCGCACGGGTCGCCAATCTGGAAACCATGCTGCTTTCGGGGCTTGGCCTCTTCGGCCTCGGGGCGGTGATCCTCGGCTTTGTCTATCTGCAATGGATCAATCGCGATTACCAAAGCCTCGCCAACGTGCTTTTGCCCACGCTCGGCACGCTGTGCCTGACGCTCGGGATGCAGAACATGCTGGGCGGCTTCCTTCTCGCCATCATCGGCGGGCACAAGGCCAGCTTCTTCGAACGCGCCCCCGACACGGCCGGACCCGGCAAGGGCCGCGCCTGATGACCCCTTGGCTCAGTGTCGCGATGCCGCTGCACAACGGCGCAAGCCTTTTGCCCGCGACACTGGAAAGCGCCGCCCGCGAAAGGCCCGAAGGCGTGGAATTCATCCTGTTCGATTCCAGCCCCGACCCCGGGCCGACATGCCGCATCGCCGAAAGCTATTCGGGCCGTCTGGCCTTGCGCTGGGTCGCAACACCAGAGATCGTTTCCTGGACGGCCAAGACCAACCGTGCCGTCACCGAAGCCCGCGCCCCCCATGTCTGCATGCTGCATCAGGATGATCTCTGGCTTCCGGGCCATCTCGCCTCGGTCCGCGATGCGATGGGCCGCGCCCCCGATGCCAGCCTGTCGGTCGGGCCGTCGCAGTTCATCGACGATGCGGGCCGCGCGATCGGGGCATGGAACCTGCCTTTCGCCACGGGTTCCCAGACGCCCGATACTGTGCTTTCGGCGCTGATCGTGCAGAACTCCATCGCGATCCCCTCTCCGGTGATCCGCCGCGACCACTGGATCGCCTGCGGCGGGCTGGATGACGCGCTCTGGTATACGGCGGATTGGGATCTTTACCTGAAGATCGCCCGCCAAGGGCCTTTCTTCATTCGGGAAAAAGCAACCACGGCCTTCCGGCTGCACGGCGCGTCGCTGACGGTCAAGGGGGCCAAAGATGCCGCCGCCTTCCGCGACCAACTCGAACGCGTGCTGGCGCGGCACCTGCCCCATCTGCCCGCAGCGCAGGCGCGGCGCGACACACGCCTTGCCCGTGCCTCGGTCGAGGTGAACTGTTTTCTCGCCGCCGCCCTGCACAAGGCCGAAAGGCATCCGCTGCGGCTTGTGGCGATGCTGCTCGGCCTTGGCCCTGCCGGCCTTGCGCGCTACCTGCACCGCTCGCGGCTGGTCGACAGGGCGCTGCCGCGCCTGCGTCTCAAGCGGCTCGGCGGGATCTGACCATGCAGGCGCTCGACAACCGCAAACTCCGCTACCTGCTCGGCGCGGGTCTTTGCGCCGCGATCAACAACGTCATCCTGATCGGCGGCGATGCCTTGGGCTTCGGCTATGTCGGGCTTTCGGTCACCTGCTTTCTGGTCACAGGCACCTTCGCCTATGCCTTCCACGCCCGCTTCACCTTCCGGCAGGACCTGCGCTGGAAATCCTATCTGCTCTACATGTTCGGCATCTTCTTCGGCCTGCCCGTCTCGGTCGCGCTGATGCACGTGCTTTACGACATGGTCGGTCTGCCGATGTGGATCGCCGCGCCGACGCTGACGGTTCTGATGGTCGTCTACAATTACGCCGTCACGAAACTCGCCACCACCTTCAACCGTGGCGCCCGTCGCTGAGGCCCGCGTCAGGGCAAGATCCAGCACCCTTCCGCTTCCAGCAGGCGCGCCGCTTCCACGTTCTTCGCTTCGGTCCCGGGCCGGGGCGCGACACCGTAATAGGCCGCGATCCCGCCCAGCATCGCCGCACCGGCAAAGGCAACCGTCGGGCCTGATGCGCAAATCGCCGCGCGCCCCTCGGGCTTCAGCCCTTCGCGCAGCAAAAGCACGGGGCGATGGTCAAGCGCGGGCGGATTGAACACCAGATCAGCTGAAAAGGGCACATCGGCCACCCCCACCACGACGTAATCGGCATCGGTCGCCAGCAGCGCCGCCCGCGTCTGGGCATAGGGGGCATAGAACCGGTGCGCCATCCACGCCTGCAAGGGCAAAAGGACGACCGCCGTCAAAACGGTGGCCGACCGGACATAGCCGCGCCACGCCACGCCATCGCCCCGCACCTGCCGCCATCCGTAAACGGCAAGCAGAACCATATTGCCGATCAGCCCGTGCAGATAGCGATAACCGAAGCCATGCCCCTGATAGGGCAGGATCACCGCCATCGCGAACACCGTCAGACCGACCCCGCCCGCCAGCGCCAGCGCCATCGGCTCCTTGCGGATCAGCGGCAGGGCCAGACAGCACAGCGGCACCAGCAGCACATGCTGCCATGCCACGAAGCGCAAAAGGTTCGCCCCCATCTCGGACAGGCCAAGCCCGTCGCGTTGCGCGAAAAGTCCGGCAAGGCGCGACAGGAAGCCAAGGCCCGCTTGCGGCGCTGCCGCAGCGCCCTCTGTGACCATCGGCCCGACCAGATGCGGCCACCAGAGCCAGAAGCCGCAGATGCCGCAATAGGCGACGAAAAAGACCGCGCCACGCCGCCAATCCCTGCGCGCCACCAAAAGCAGCACCGGCAGCGCGAAAAGCGGATGCGGCAAGGGCTGGTGCAGGCCGGTCGCCACGAAAGCCGCAAGGATGGCCCCCAGATCGCCCCGCGCATCGCCGCGCAGCAAAAGCGCCAGCCAGACCAGATTCAGCGCCAGATGCGCGGTCGTGGCATAGCTCGTCATCGCATTCACAAGAACCGCGCCCGAGGTGCAGTAAAGCACAAGCGCGATTGCCAAAGCCCCGCTGTCTTGCGGCCACAGACGCCGGACGCAGCGCCACAGCGCAACCAGCCCGACAGCCGAAAGCACCGGGCTTGCAAGCGCCTGCATATCGAACACCGCAAAGACGGCGCGTATCGCCGAATTCATCGGCAGATAGCTGGAAATCCACGCAACACGCTCTTGCGCCGTATACATGAACAACAGGTTCAGCGCGGCGGCATTCTCGCGCCACATCGCGGCCAGCGGCTCGACCAACCGGCCTTGCGCGAAAACCACGGCGTCAAAGGTCGCCATCTGCTCGTCGCGGCTCATGTCATAGCCCATCAGCAGGAAGCGGTGGCCCAGCCACCCGCCCAGCACCAGCAGCGCGGCCAGCGACAGAACCAGCCCGCCGCCGACCGGCACAGGTGGCCCGCCCCCGTCGCGCAAACGCACCGCGGCGAAACGGGCGATGACAAGCCCCAGCGTCAGCAAGGGAATATCCTGCCGCAGCAGGAACCATTGCGTCAGGAACGACAGCCCCCCCAGCCGCAACAGCACCACCCCCACCAGCAATAGCCCGAGGCCCAGCCCCATGGTCAGTTTGAGATAGCCGCGCTTCGCCTCAGGCAGGCCCGCCGCCGCCCCACTCGTCCTGACCATGCAACCTGCCCGCCTTTGCCACCTTCATCCCGCGGCAAATCATTCCCGATCCGCGCGCGGCTTTCCAGCGCCATATGCACCGACCCTAGCCGATGGCATCCGTAAAGGCCCGGGCGGCGGGGCGCGGGCGGCCCGTCAACCGCCCGCTTTCGTCACGCGCAGGACGCCCGCCCCTGCGGTGCCTGCATCCATCCCCACAGGGCCTTCGCCTCTCTCGCGGTAAGGCTTCTGCGTGCGGCGGGTCCGTAGGCTTGGAAGTTTGCGTCCGCGAGCATGGGGAAGAGGGTCAGGATTTCGTCTTTTGCCTCTTCGGCGAGGGCGCCCCAGCCTTGCTGTCCGGGGTGGAAGGATTCCGACGGTGCGCCTTCGGCATAGACGATCTCGTGCGTGTCGA
>NZ_JACLQD010000001.1 GCF_014243445.1 Paragemmobacter straminiformis | reverse complement strand
TCGACACGCACGAGATCGTCTATGCCGAAGGCGCACCGTCGGAATCCTTCCACCCCGGACAGCAAGGCTGGGGCGCCCTCGCCGAAGAGGCAAAAGACGAAATCCTGACCCTCTTCCCCATGCTCGCAGACGCAAACTTCCAAGCCTACGGACCCGCCGCACGCAGAAGCCTTACCGCGAGAGAGGCGAAACTTGCCCGGCAATATCTGCTGGATGGCACGAAGACCATCGACGCGGCCGAATAAGGCCGCGTCCCCCCGGACAAATGGAAAAGGCGGGCCGGAATGGCCCGCCTTTTTTTAAACCCGCGTGGTGGCTGACTGTCAGGCGAAGGCCGCGTCCGTGCCCTTGACGCCCGTGATGTAGCTGACGATGTCGTTGCCGTCGGTTTCATCCTTGCGCAGCGAGGCGACGATGCGGCCGCGACGGAACACCACGATCCGGTCGACCAGATCGAACACCTGCCGAAGGTTGTGCGAGATCAGGATCAGCGGCACGCCGCGATCTTTCAGGCCGCGGATGATGTTTTCCACCTGTGCCGTTTCCTGAACGCCCAAGGCGGCGGTCGGTTCGTCCATGATCACCAGTTTCGAGGCGAAAGCCGCCGTGCGTGCGATCGACACGCATTGCCGCTGCCCGCCCGACATGTTGCGGATCGGGTTGTCGACGTTGGGGATTTTGACCGCCGTCGTTTTCAGCGCCTCGAGCGTGCGTTCGCGCATCGCCTTGCGGTCGAGGATGCTGAACGGACCGAGACGGAACTTGAACATCTCGCGCCCCAGAAACAGGTTCGAGGGTACGTCGAGGTCATCGGCCAGTGCCAGCGTCTGGAACACGGTCTCGATCCCCGCCTCGCGCGCCTGCAACGGGCCTTCGAAATTCACTTCCTTGCCGTCGAAGAAGATCTGGCCTGCCGACTTCTGTTCGACGGCCGTGACTTGCCGGACGAAGGTGGATTTCCCCGCCCCGTTGTCGCCCACGACCGCCACATGCTCGCCCTTGCGCAGGATGAAATTGGCGTCTTCCAGTGCGTGAACCCCGCCATAGCGTTTGGTCAGGCCGCGTGTTTCCAGAACGATGTCTTCCATGCCCATTATCCCCGTGACCGGCCTTTTTGCCGCCATTGGTCCAGCACCACGGCAGCGACGATGATGATGCCCTTGACCATCTCTTGATAGTAGGCGTCGAGCTTGAGGAAGGTGAAACCCGAGATGATCACCCCGAAGATCAGCGCCCCCAGCACGGTGCCAAGGATCGACCCGCGCCCGCCCTGCAAGCTGACGCCCCCGATGACGGCCATCGCAATCGCGTCGAGTTCGTACATCACCCCCATGCCCGCTTGCGCGGTCAGGTTCTTGGACGAAAGGACCACGGCGGCAAGCGAGGCAAGGCCCCCCGCGATCGTGTAGACAAGGATCTTGTGATGCTCGGTGTTGATCCCGGACATCCGCGCCGCAGCCTCGTTCGAGCCGATGGCGTAGCAGTGCTTGCCGTATTTCGTGTAGGTCATGATGCAGTGGAAAAGCACCGCCAGCACGATGAAGATCACCACGGGCATCATGCCCTTGCCGATGGTGGCGTAACCGTCTGTCGGGAACGAGATGGGGTTGCCCTTCGACCACCACTTCGACAACCCGCGTGCTGTCACCATCATGCCCAGCGTGGCGATAAACGGCGGGATGCGCGTATATGCGATCAGCGCGCCGTTGATCAGACCCGCGAAAAGCCCGCAGGACAGGCCCACGACCACCGGCACGATCACCGGAAGATCCATCGCCCAGTCGCCGAAAATCGCCTTGGGGTTGGGGTTTCCATTCACTGTGGCGACCTGCGCGAAGCTCATCGCGATCATCGCCGTCGCACCGACGATCGACCCCGAGGACAGGTCGATCCCGCCCGAGATGATGACTTGCGTCACGCCAAGGCCGATGATCCCGACAATCGAAACCTGAAGGATGATGATCTGAAGCCGCTGCTCGTTGAAGAACGTGTCGACATTGTCGCGGGTGTTCAGAAGAAAGCTGTCGCCCATCAGCAGGCGGCCCAGAATCTCGAAGGCCGCGACGATCACGATCAACGCGATGAAAACGTTCAACTCTTGCGGCCGGGACCGCTTGGCCGGGTCGTATTTTAGGCCACCAAGGCCATGCGTCGATTGAGACACGGCTTCTCCTCCGTTTTTCGACTGATAAGTGCAGCATCCGCCCGCGCTGCCCCGCGCGGCAAGATGAAAGAGGGGCGGCACCTGTGCGCCGCCCCTCCTTGTCCCCTGTCGGGGATCAGTTCTTGGCCAGATAGTCGGCCACGTTCGCCGGAGTCACGAGCTGGAAGGGGATGTAGACTTTCTGCTCGACCGCTTCGCCCGCAGCCAGCTTGGTCGCCGCATCCAGCGCACCGCCGCCCTGACCCGCCGCATCCTGGAACACGGTCACGTCGAGGTCGCCCGCCTGCATCGCAGCCAGCGCGTCTTGCGTGGCATCCACGCCGCCGACCTGAACGGTCGCCATGTCGATACCGGCGGCCTTCATCGCCTGAATCGCGCCCAGAGCCATCTCGTCGTTGTTGGCAATCACGCCATCGAACGCCGCGCCCGAGGAGAGCCAGTTGGTCATCAGGTTGGTGGCTTCGTCGCGCGACCAGTTGGCGGTCTGCTGGTCGATCACGTTGATCTTGACCTTGCACTTGCCGGCTTCGATCACATCGTAGATGTCCTGCGTGCGCTGGACGGCGGCCTGGTTCGACAGTTCGCCCTGCATGACGTAAACGTTGACTTCGGTTTTGCCTTCGGCAGCCCAGTTGTCGCACAGCGCGATGGTTTCCAGCGTGCCGGAATCGGCCTCGTTCGACGCCACGAAAGCCTGGTTGTCGGGCAGGGTGTCGACGTTGATCGGCTGGCGGTTCACGTAAACCAGCGGGACATTTGCGGCAGCGGCAGCATCCGACATCGCCTGCGTGGCCGAGGTGTCGACCGGGTTCACGATGATCGCGGTCACGCCCGAAGCGATGAAGTTGTTGATCTGGTCAAGCTGCTTGGCAACGTCGTTGCCCGCATCTTCGATCTGGACCGACAGGCCGGCGGCATCGGCCTGCGCCTGAATGCCGTTGCGCAGAACGGTCAGGAAGTTGTCGTCGAACTTGGCCATCGAGACGCCGATGCCGTCAGCCATCGCGGTCGAACCCATCAGGGCCAGCATACCCGCAGCGATAAGGGTCTTTTTCATGGTTTTCTCCTCCACATGTCGGTGTCCGGCACACCGTCTCTCCCTGCCGGACCGTTCTGGTGAACGGTTCCTCAACGGGCATATCTGAAATGCCGCCTATTGCAACGATTATTGCAATAGGCGAATAATTTCAAAAACCACCCGCATCTTCCGCTCAGGCCTCCACGCCCTTGCGGATGAATTCCATCGAAGCGGCAAGCGCCGCCGTCGGATCGGCCATGTCATGCACCGACGGTGCAAAAGGCTCGTAGCTGATCGGTCCCGCATATCCCGCAGCCCGCAGCGCACGGATTTGCGCGACATTGCCCAGAATGTCGTCGGCATCGACCAGCACCCGATGCGGGTCGCGCATGTCATCAAGCGGGATCATGTCCTTGACGCCCGACACATGGACGATCCCCGTCAGTTCGGGATAGATCGCGCCGAACCCAGCCAGCGCGTGGTGGAACGTGTCATGCACCATGTAATAGGTGCCGACCCCGCCCGCGGCATGGATCGCCTCGGCCAGAATGTCTTTGTAGCGCAAGGAGCAGACGGCAAAGCCCAAGGGTTCGACCATCGCCTTCAGCCCGTGCGCCTTGAGCATCGGCAGCAATTCGCGCAGTGCGGTTTCCGTTACCTTGCGGCTTTCCGCGCGGTCGGTCGCCACATTGTCGTTGCGCGGGATAAGGCTGATCGCCTCGGCTCCTGCCGCCACGGCAATTTTCATCAGCGCCTCGGCCTCGGCGCGTTTCGCTTCGGACCAGTCGTTGAACATCTTCACTTCGGCCAGTGCCAGAAACCGCAGGCCACGGGCCTTGACCGCAGCGCCCACCGCTGCCGGATCGGCCCCGCCGAACAGCGGGCCATTCAGGTCGTTGCGGAATTCCACGCCCACACAGCCAAGCGCCTTGGACAGGTCGAGAAACGCCTCCCATCCCATGCGGGGGGCGGTCATATGGTTCAGGGCAAAGGGCAGCATATCGAATTCCTTGAGCGTCCATCGCCATTACGGCGCTGGTGGAATTGATATTCCATTTTTCGGGGGAATCAACTGAAAGATTCCACGCCACGCGCTTCGCAAACTCGTCAGGTCGTTTTGATGAAAAATCGTCAGATGCGTTTCGCGGCTAAAGCCCTTCTGCAACATGCATTTCAAAGTTGAGAAAGTGCTGCGCGCCCGTATCGCCGACACCCCGCAGGCTTGCCCGCACCAGAAGCATCATCACTTCGCGGCATAGCAGCGGCAGGGGTGTCGCATCGATCAACGTCACCCAGCCCGCCGCCAATGCGGCGCGTGATTCGGTTGTCAGCTCGTTGACGACCAGCACCACCTCGCCCGGTTTTCGTGCCTCGCGCACGGCGGCGATCGCGCCCTCCATGCCGCCGCCCGCGACATAGATCGCCCGCAACTCGGGCTGCCGCGCCAACAGGTTCACCGTCGCCTCATAGGTCAATTGCCGCGTCTCGAGGTTGACCAGCGCCTCCATCACCTCAAGGTCCGGCCTTGCCTCGCGCAGGTAGGACCGGAACCCCGCCTCGCGCAGTTCGTGCCCGTGCCAGCGCGCGCCGCCGACGAAAATCGCGACCTTCCCCGCCTGCCGAGTCGCCAGTCCGACCATCCAGCCCGCGACCCGACCGACCTTGAGATTGTTCAAGCCGATATAGCCGGCGCGCGCACCTTGGGCGAAATCGGACAGCAGCGAATAGACCGGAACGCCTTTGGCCCGCAGCTCCTCGACCGCTCCGGTGATCTCGGGGTGGTTGACGGCCGTGGCCGCGATGGCGTCGCATCTTTGCCCCATCGTCCGCAACAGTGCCGCAACCTCGCTGGGCGCCTGCGAGGCCGCGAATTCAAGCACAAGGTCGATATTGGCTTCGGTCGCCGCGGCTGCCGCAAGATGCATCTCGCGCGCCATGTTCTGGTAGAATTCTTGCCCCGCCTTGTGAAGCAGAACCCCAAGCCGCAGACGCGGGCGGTCGCTGTCGCCGCCCGAAAGCCGCGCCGCCGCCGGATGTCCGATTCGTGCCGCCGCTTCGGCGATCCGCGCCCGCGTCGCCGCCGTAACCTGCTCGCGCCCGTTCAGCGCCCTGTCCACCGTCGCGACGGAAACCCCTGCCGCAGCGGCAAGCGCCGCCATGCCCACTTTGCGTGCCATAACATCCTTGACGATTTTTCATCAAACCTCTCGTATGAATGTGACGATTTTTGACGAAAAAGCCAAGGGCGGGATTGCGTGAATTGGAACGATTGTTCTACCACAGGAATGACAGCCCAAACTGCACGGGAACCGCCGACCATGTCGAAACGCGACTACAGCCTTCTTGGCCCTGACGGAGCGCGCGCCGTCGAAACCGGACTTGCCGCCGCTGAATGGTATCATACCGACGTGCCGCGCAAGGTCATGAAAGAGTTGATGGCCCGCAGCGATGCCCCCGCCATCCGTGACACCGTCATCCTTTACGGCTGCATGGTCGCCTTTGCCGCCATCGGAGTAGCACTTTGGCCATCATGGTGGTCGGTGCCCTTCTGGCTTGCCTACGGTGTCCTTTATGGCTCGGCCTCGGATTCGCGCTGGCACGAATGCGGCCACGGCACCGCCTTCAAGACCCCGTGGATGAACAATGCGGTCTACGAAATCGCGTCCTTCATGATCATGCGCAACTCGGCCACCTGGCGGTGGAGCCATGCCCGCCACCATACCGACACCTATATCGTCGGCCGCGACCCCGAAATCGCGATCATGCGGCCCCCCGCTTTCGCCAAGCTGATCCTCGCCTTCTTCGGCATCCCCGACGTCATCGCCTTTTTCCCGCGCATGGTCACCAACGCCCTGTCCGGCCCCACGGCCGAAGAGAGAACCTTTGTCCCGCAATCCGAATGGGGCAAGGTGCAGCGCGTGGCGATCATCTACACGGCCATCTACGCCGCCACCCTCGTGCTGGCGTTCGCCATGCAGTCCATCCTGCCGCTCATGGTCATCGGCCTGCCGCGCATGTATGGCGCATGGCACCACATCATGACCGGCCTGTTGCAGCACGGCGGTCTGGCCGACAACGTGATCGACCACCGCCTGAATTCGCGCACGGTCTACATGAACCCGATCAGCCGTTTCATCTACTGGAACATGAACTACCACGTGGAACACCACATGTTTCCGATGGTCCCCTATCACGCGCTGCCGCGCCTGCACGACACCATCAAGCACGACCTGCCCGCGCCCAACCGCTCGATTGCCGAGGCGTTCCGCGAAATGTGGCCCGCGCTGAAACGCCAGCTCGCCTATGAGGATTTCTTCCTTCGCCGCGACCTGCCCGCCACCGCGAAACCCTACCGCGAAGATTTCCACAAGGCCGCCTTGGGCGAAGCCATCCCCGCCGAATAAGGAACCCGAAATGCCGCAATGGATCCGCGCCTGCGCCACCGACGACATCGACGAAGAGGATCTGATCCGCTTCGACCATGCGGGGGCCACCTACGCCATCTACCACTCGCCCGATGGCCAGTTCTTTGCCACCGCAGGCAAATGCACGCATGAAGACGTCCACCTGTGCGACGGTCTTGTCATGGGCCACCTGATCGAATGCCCCAAGCATAACGGCCAGTTCGATTACCGCACCGGAGAGGCAAAGCGCGCCCCCGTCTGCGTGAACCTGAAAACCTATCCCGTCAAAACCGAAGGCGACGACGTCTTCATCGAGGTGCCGTGATGGCCAAACGCCTGACCGTCCGCGACCTGCTGGACCAGCGCGGCAAGCACCAGTTCGCGATGCTCCGCGTCGAAACGCTGGAAGAGGCCGAAGCCGCCGAACGGGCAGGGGTGGAACTTCTCTCCATCCCCCCCGCCATGCTGTTCGACCGCCGCTTCCGCGAGGCTGCGCCGACCGCCTTTGCCTTCCCCGGTGACAATTTCTACGAAATCGGCGACACCGCCGATTTCCTGAAATGGGCCTTTCCGCTTTATAAGGCGGGGGCCGATGGCTTCTACTGCTCGGGCAGCCTGCAAACCGTGCGCGCAATGGCCGACCACGGCCTTCCGGTCTGCGGCCATGTCGGCCTGATCCCCTCCAAGGCCACGTGGACCGGCGGGTTCAAGGCCGTGGGCAAGACGCTGGAAACAGCCAAGCTTGTCTACAACCAGTGCAAGGCGCTGCAAGAGGCCGGCGCCTTTGCCGTGGAAATCGAGGTGGTCCCCCATTCCATCACCGATGCCATCGCCGAAAAGACCGACCTTTTCCTGATCTCGATGGGCGCAGGTCCGGGCGGTCATGCGCAATACCTGTTCACCGACGACGTGCTTGGCCAGACCAAGGGCCGCGTCCCGCGCCACGCCAAGGTTTACGCCGATTTCGCCGCCGAATACGCCCGCCTGCAAGATATGCGCGTCAAGGCCATGTCCGCCTTTGCAAGCGACGTCCACACCGGCAGCTACCCCGCCCCGCAATACATGGTCGACAGCGACCCCGAGGTGGTCGCCCGGTTCCGCGACTGGATCGACCGGCAATAAGGCCAGACCGAAAGCGCCCCCTCCCCCTGTCCGGGGGTGGGGCCAGCCACCAAACCCGATACGCCTTAGATATCCTTGACCAGCCGCAGCGCGTCATAGATCGCCGCATGGGTGTTGCGCGACGACACGGCATCGCCGATGCGGAACAGTTGGAACCCCTCGGGCCCCTTCCTTACCGCCTGCGGCTCGCCCGCGATAAGCGCGTCGTAATCCACCTCGCCAAGGTTCACCGAAAGCGGCTTGAGGGCAAAGTAGACATCCGCCAAGGGCTGCGTCCCGTGGTTCACGACGATCTGGTCGAAATGCCGCTCTTGCAGCGCGCCCCTCAGATAGTCGGACCCGATCACCGCCTTGATCCGGTTCCCGTCCTTTTCGGCCGACAGCAAACGGTAAGTCACGGTAAAGGTGACGGCCTTTTGCTGCATCGCCCGCATATAGGGCACAAGGTTCATCGCCATGACTTCGGGCGCAAAGCTGCGGTCCGGCGTCATCACCTCGACCGTGGCGCCCGCCTCGGCCAGCATCTGCGCCGCCTGCATCGCGCTGTGGTCGCCCGCATCGTCATAAAGCAGCACATTCGTGCCCGGTTTCACATCCCCCGACAGGATGTCCCATGCCGTCACGGTCAATTCGTTGCCGCCGTCCAGAATATCCTTTTCGGGCAGACCGCCTGTCGCGATGATCACCACATCCGGCTTTTCCGCCTGAATGTCGGCGGCCTCGGCATAGGTGTTGAAGCGGAATTCCACCCCCCGCGCCGCGCATTGCGCCATCCGCCAGTCGATGATGCCGATCATCTCGGCCCGCCGCTTGGACAGCGCCGTCAAGCGCACTTGCCCGCCTGCCTGATCCGCGGCCTCGAACACCACGACCGAATGCCCCCGCTCTGCCGCGACCCGCGCCGCCTCTAGCCCCGCAGGTCCGGCCCCCACGATGACAACGCGCTTCTTCACCGCCGCAGGGGCGATGGTATGGGGCATCGTCTCCTCGCGCCCCGTCGCGGGGTTGTGCAGGCAAAGCGCCATGCCGCCCTGATAGATGCGGTCAAGGCAATAGGTCGCCCCGACACAGGGGCGGATATCCTCTTCCCGCCCTTCCTCGATCTTGCGCACGATATGCGGGTCCGCCATATGCGCCCGCGTCATGCCGACCATATCAAGCTGGCCCGACGCCACCGCATGCCGTGCCGTGGCCACATCGGGAATCCGCGCCGCGTGGAATGTCGGCAGCCCCACCTCGGCCCTGATCCGCCCGGCGAAATCCAGATGCGGCGCCGAACGCATCCCCTGGATCGGGATCACATCGGTCATATGCGCGTCGGTGTGGATGCGCCCCTTGATGATGTTGACAAAGTCGACAAGGCCCGAGTCGCGGAACCGCTTGGCCATCTCTACGCCCTCGTCGGGGGTGATGCCGCCTTCGTAATCCTCGTCCGCCGTATAGCGCACGCCCAAAAGGAATTTCTCGCCCACCCGCTTGCGACAGGCCTCCAGCACATCCATCGCAAAGCGGATGCGGTTGTCAAAGCTGCCGCCATAGGGATGCGCCAGCGTGTTCGTCAGCGGCGACATGAACTGGTCCATCAAATGCCCGTAGCACTCGAACTCCACCCCATCGAGCCCCGCTTCCGCCATCCGCTCTGCCGCATCGGCGTAATCGTCGATGATGCGGGCGATGTCCCAATCCTCGATCACCTTCGGGAACGCACGGTGGCTCGGCTCGCGCGAGGGGCCGGCGGCCACCACGGGCAGCCAGTCGCCCTTGTCCCAGCGT
Organism: Paragemmobacter straminiformis; assembly: GCF_014243445.1. GTDB lineage: Bacteria > Pseudomonadota > Alphaproteobacteria > Rhodobacterales > Rhodobacteraceae > Paragemmobacter > Paragemmobacter straminiformis. Next base: position 1,227,670 of record NZ_JACLQD010000001.1, on the reverse strand, counting down.
GTCCGGCGGCCAAGATGCGTCAACTGGATCATCACCGCCGCCCCTGCCTCGTGGCAGTCGTCGGCCAGTTTCTTCATCCAGCCCACCACCTCGTCCTTGTAGGCAAGGATGTTGTTGAACACGGGCGGGCTGTCTTTTGACACCGCAGCCGATCCCGCCGTCATCGTCAGCGCCACCCCCGCCTTGGCGCGTTCGAGGTGATAGAGCCTGTAGCGGTCCTTGGGCATCCCGTCCTCGGGATAGGCGGGTTCATGGCTTGTCGTCATGATCCGGTTCCGAAGCGTCAGGTGCTTCAACTGATAGGGCTGCAACAGCGGATCGTTGGACATGGCTTCGCCTCGGCTGGTGATCGGTTTTGCCCAATCTCGCGTAGAATGTTCACCTATGTCAAGTATGACAACACATCTGAACATTTCCTTGCGACAAGCCCCCTTCCCCCATATTCTGGCGTCATGAAACAGGACACGGACCCCGATACAGGTTGGCGCGGATCGCGCGAGGGCTGGCTTGACGCAGCCTATGGCGCGCTTATCCGCGAGGGGATCGATGCGGTCAAAATCCTGCCCTTGGCCGAAAGCCTGAAGCTCTCGCGGACCAGTTTCTACTGGTTCTTCAAAAGCCGCGGCGAATTGCTCTCGGCCCTTGCCGACATGTGGGAAGCCCGCACGACGACGCCGCTTTGCGCCGCCGCCGCCGCCTATGCCGAAACGGAAACCGAGGCGATGCTGAACGTCATCGCCTGTTTCCTCCGCCCCGAAACCTTCGATGCGAAACTGGAATTCGCGATGCGCGGCTGGGGCCTGAAAGACCCTGCAATCCTTGCGCGCGTCACCTCGGCCGATGCCAAACGATTGTCCGCGCTGACAACCATGCTGCTCCGCTGGGGCCATAGCGAGGACGACGCCGATACGCGCGCCCGCACCATCTATCTTGTGCAGATCGGCTACATTTCGATGCAGGCCGACGAAGCCCTTGAAACGCGCCTGTCACGCATTCCGCGCTATGTCGAAATCTACACGGGCCGCAGCCCGGCCCCGCGCGAAATCGCCCGGTTCAGGGCGCGGTTTCTGTAAGGGTCGCGCCGGCTTTCCCCGATCATGATGCCAAAGGCACCCGATCCGACGGTGTTAGCCCCGTCGCGCATTCGGCAGGATGAGGCTGACCGCAGCACCTCCATCCTCGGCATTGGAAAGCTCCAGCCGGCCGCCAAAGCGCGACAGCAACTGGTCCGAGATCGAAAGCCCAAGCCCCAATCCGCGCAGCTTCGTCGTCTGGAACGGGGTCGGAGACTTGCCGACCAGCGACTTCGGAATGCCGGGTCCCTGATCCCGGATCGTCAGCCGCACGTATCCCCGCTCGAGCCACGACGAAATGCTGATCTCGCCGCCGTCGGGCATCGCTTCGATCGCATTCGTCAGGATGTTCTCCATCACCTGCAAGACCAAAGGCCCCGTTGCGTGGACATTCAGGTCGGGCGCGATCTCTTCGGTCCTTATCCGGACGCCGTCACGTTCGGCCCGCGCGACGATGCGCTGCACCGCCGTCTGGACAAGGCCGGACAGCGGAACATTCGCCGCCTGACCACCACCTGAACCGGCGAATTGCAGCAGGTCCTGAACCTGTCTGTCGATCCTGTCCACTTCGGAATTCACATCGGCCACGGCCTCGTCGACAAGGCCCGGATGCGACATCTGCAACAGATCGACCGATGACCTGATCGAAGCCAGCGGATTGCGCAGCGAATGGGTGACCGCGGCCGCCATCTGTCCCAGCGATGCCATGACCGAAAGCCGCTGCAATTCGGCGGTCTGGTCCGCGATGCGCCGTGTTGCCCGAGCGGCGGCACCATAAAGCGCGATCAGGATGACAAGGCTCGACGCCAGCGCGCCAAGCCAGACGATTTCGGCCACATGGTCGAGCATGACGCGCAGCGTGGTGGCGTCGCGGTAGTATTCCACGACCCCGACGACATCGCCCGATGCGTTCTCTATGGGCAGATAGGCTTCGATGACCCGCTCTTCACCCGATTGTTTGGCCGCACTGGAATCTCCGATTTCGGCGTTCAGCGAGGTGCTGACCTTGCCTGCCAGTGCCTCGTCCAGATCATCGGCCTCTTCCGGGATCGTCCCGATAAGCGAGGGGTCGGTCGACCAGCGGATGACACGGTCGGACCCGTATATATTGGCCAGCAGAAAACCCGGCGTCGACATCAAATGGTGGCTGAAACTGGTCAGCGCGGCCTCGCCCGCAGGGGTCATGAGGATATCGGCGGTGCCTTCCGCGCGAACGATCGAATTCAGGAATTCGTGCGTTTCCTCCCCCTCGCGCGAGATGATCTGCTGCCCGATATAGCGCGTCAGCACGAAACCCAGCGCCGCATGCACCAGAAGCAGCGTCCCCAGCGTGACGGTCACGACCCAAAGCCGCAGATTGAAGGGACGTTGCATCGCCTACCCTGTATAGAAATCGCGCTTCAGGCCGAATTTCTCCATCCTGTAACGCAGCGTATCGCGCGAGATACCAAGCGAGGCCGAGGCATTGGTCACATTGCCCTTGTGCGTCCGCAAGGCCGTGATGATCAGCGTGCGTTCGACCGCTTCAAGTCCCGGTTCCACATCGGGGTCATCGGACGGTGGCTCGACCTCCATTCCCTGTATCGGCAGGTCGCCCGCCGAAATCGCATCGCGCGGTGAAAGGAAGGCGGCCTGTTCCAGCATGTTGCGAAGCTCGCGCACATTGCCGGGCCAGCGGTGCCGCAACAGCACCGCTTCGGCATCCTTCGACAGGCACAGCTTGGGGCGACCCAAACGGGTTTGCAGATCTGCCAGAATGGTTTCGGCGATCTGGATGACATCCTGCCCGCGCTTGGCCAGTGCCGGCACCTCGATCGTCACATGCGCCAGACGATAATAAAGATCGGCGCGGAATTTCCCGTCGCGCACCAGTTCGGGCAGCGGCGCGTTCGTGGCCGCAATCACCCTGACATCGACGGTCCGGTCCTCGACCGCACCCAGCATCCGGATGCGCCCGTCCTCGAGCGCTTTCAGCAACCGCGCCTGATGGGCCGGAGCCAAAGCGGCGACCTCGTCCAGAAACAGCGTTCCGCCATGAGCGGCTTCGATCAGTCCAAGCCGCCGCTCCTCGGCCCCCGGAAAGGCACCCCGCTCGTGGCCGAAAAGCTGGTCGTCCACCATCGCGTCCGAAAGCGTGGCGCAACTGACGGTGATGAAGGGTTCGGCAGAACGCGCACCGCCATAGTGGATGGCCCGCGCGACCAGTTCCTTGCCCGTTCCGGTGTCGCCCAAAATCAGCACCGGCGGCGGCGAACCGGCGGCTTCGGCCGCGTGCAGGGCGCGGATGCGCCGCCGCAATTCTCCCATCGCGGGCGAGGTTCCGACCAGACGGTCCAGCCCTGCGGCTTCGCGGTCAAGCCGGTTGATATAGCGCGCCGCGCCTTCCTTGCGGGCCTGATCCATCATCCGCTGTGCCGTCAGCCCGATTTCATCAAGGCTGGCAGGCTTGGTCAGATAGTCATCCGCTCCGGCCTTCATCGCCGAAACCGCCAGATTGACTCCGCCATGCGCGGTCAGCATCACGATCTTGGTCCAGGGGTCCAGCGCACGGACCTCGGGGATCAGCGACAGGCCAAGCCCGTCGGGCAGGTTGTGGTCAAGAAAGATCAGGTCCGGATGAAGATTGGCCCACATCTCGCGTGCCGCGCCGAGGCTTGCGGCCAGTTCCGCGCGGTAGCCGCGCGCATTCAGAAATGTTCGCATGTTGCGACCGAGGATCGGCTCGTCTTCGACGATGAGGACGACCGCGCTCACCTGTCTGGCCGCCTGTACTGCACCATGTCCCGATCTGCCAGCGAACATCTTCTTTCCTCAGCATATCCTGAGTGGCGCGCGAGAACAGCCATTTCGACGCGGCCGGGACAAGTGAAGGCAAAATGGCTGGATCAAATCGTCAAAACGTAAACCGGGGCCTTTTCACGCTGGAAAAGACCCCGGTCAGAACTGCTGGGCGATCAGACGCCCGGGCAGCGGGTAACCGGCGGGTAGTAAACGACCGGATCGGGGGTCGAGGTGCTGGTGCTGTCGGTCGAGGTGCCCTGCTTCTGGGTCTGGCGGCCTGCACGGAGGTTGGTGGTGACGTTCATGGTGGTCTCCCTTTTACTGGTAACGCGGTTCATCCCCGCGCTGGTTTATCGACGACACGTCGATTTCGGACCCTGCAAAGGCGGTATCGCCCGCAGGGAATGTCTTGATGTCCAGCTCCAGCCCGCACAGGCGGAAAAGGACTTCCGGCAGGAATTGCAGCCTCGGATGCGGGTCGTCCACAAGCCGGGCGTGCAGGGTCATATCTGCCAACGTGAATCCGGCCGCAGGCGGGCGCTGGAACATGTCCGAGATCCTGGCCTGAAGCGCCGCCGCCCGTGACAGGTGTGCGCCCGCGCTTGCGGCAAAGCGGGCAAGCACCGCTTGCAACCTTGCGGCATCCGGCAATCCGGCAAGGGCGCGTGTCAGGTCGTCCGTGGTCGGCACGACGCGGTCTGCCACGGCGAGGCGGGGGGCGGGTTGGCGCGAAAGCGCCACGGCCGCACCCTCGATTTCCGCATAGGTCCTGCGGCGCATCTCGCGCCAGTCGGCCTGCCCGAGGTATGAGGCATGGATCAGCCGCCGCCCCGCTTCGGCCGCTTCAAGCCGGAAGGCATCGACGCCGCTCGAAAGGCCGGATGGCCAGCCTTCGGCAAGCGCCACGATCTCGGCCCAGGCTTCTGCCATCTCGGGCCAGACCGCGAAACAGGCGGCATGGGCAGCCAAAGCGGTAAATCCGTAGTCCATCGCCACATCAAGTTCCGTCATGGCGGCGGCCACGTCCGCACCGATGGTGCCATTGGCTCCGAAGCGGGGTGCCGCGCCGTCTACCAGAACCGACAGGAATTCACGGATGAAATGCTCGGGTCCGGCGCAGACCCCGCTGTCCGAGTGAAAGGACAGCGACCGTTCGGCATAGTCGAACAGCTCTGCGGCCGAGATCACCGCATCGGGCGGCAGCATCGGTTCTGCCACGCCCACGAACATCATCTGATGCACGACGATGCGAAGGCCATCGGTCACCCGGAACAGCGACGACAGCACCGGATGCAGGGGGGCATCCTTGAAGGAATGCCATGTCGGCAGGGAAAGCACGGCGATGCACAGACGTTCGATCTGTCCCAGCGTCATCGGCCCCGCAAGCGCGGCCCGCGTCATGTAGCGGTCGCGTATGGCCGCCAGCGTTGCCATCATCTCGGGCCAATGGGCGCGCATCGCCTTCAGCGCGGTCAGGTTCATCGGCTTGTCATCACGATGGCGGGTGCCTGCATAGGTGCAGGTCTGCCAGTCGGTTTCGACATTCCGGCGCAGGGCGCGCGGAAAGACATTCGCCTCGCCGACCTGACGGCCATCGGCATCGGTCGCCAGATGCGCGATGCGGAACACCGGAACCACAAGTTCAAGATGCGCCGGCGCGATCGGAGAGGACAGCAGCGCCCCGCCCACGGCAGCAGGGTCGCGCCAGTCCAGATGCAGCAGCGTTGCGGGAAGATCGGGCGCGGTGAAGCTGCGCGGTGCGGGGGTTTCGGCACGGTCGCCCAGAATGCCCAGCCCCGTCAGCGCCCCGACCGCATCGGCAAGGCGGTCGGCGGGGGCCAGCGGGCATGACCGCATCGGCGAAAAGGGCAATCCCGCGCTGATCGCGTCGGCCAGCGGCGCAAGCGCCGGCTCGTCGAAGCGCAGGACCTCGGCCCCCCAGTAGATCACGGGAACACCCTGCCGGTCCTGCCGCACCACACGCCGCGGCAAGGTGACGTGGACAATGTCCTCGGCATCCGTATCGGCGGCTAGATGGGGGTGGATCGACATTGTGCAGCGGGCCTGTTTTCGCAAGTGATTCGGTTTCGATGGTCAAGGGTTAGTCCCCTGCACCCACTGGGGGCAAAACCGCCGTTTCACCGTTTTTCTGCCCCACCGGGGCGGGGCATTTCCCCCACCGCCCCCACTTGGCCGCCGCAAACCCCGAAACGTCCTGCGGGCGGCCGCAAGCGCGCTTGCCCCCGGCTTTGCACGGCGTGCAAGCAAAGGCTCTGGATGACACGAGCGAGTTGACCCATGCGCCTGACTGCCGTCGATGTGCTTCAAACCTCTGCGATGGACTGCGGTCCGGCGGCGGTGGCCAGCCTGCTTGCCAGTTCCGGCAGGCCCATCGACCTGTCCCGCCTGCGCGAGGCATGCCAGACCGATCTGGACGGCACATCGATCGATATCATGGAACAGGTGCTGACCGATCACGGCCTGCCCGCGAAACAGCGGATGGTGCCCGCCGATCGGCTGGCCGATCACTTGCCCGCGCTGGTGGTCGTAAGACTGCCGGACGGCGCGCCGCATTTCGTGGTCGTCTGGCGGCGGATCGGCCCCTTCGTGCAGGTCATGGATCCGGCGCGCGGCGGGTCGTGGCAAAGGCTTTCGCTATTTCGCGCGCGCCTGCTCTGCCACACCCACCGCGTCGCGGCGGCGGATTGGTGCGCATGGGCCAAGGGAGACGAGAACCTTTCCGCCCTGCGCGCCAAGGCGCAGTCTTTGGGTCTGCCGCCCCACGAGGTGGACCGTGCCGCAGAACAGTCGGGTTGGTTCGCGCTGGCTTCCCTCGAAGCCTGCATTGCCCTTGCGGCAAGTTTGCCGACCGCTGGCGACAAAGCGCGGATCGTTCGGGCGCTGTTGCAGGAAACCCGCCAGTCCGAGGACGATATCTTCCGCCTCGTGCCCGCCAGCTTCTGGCCCGTGGTGCCCGACCCTACCTTGCGTCGGGGAGAGGAGCCACGGCTGATGCTGCAGGGCGCGGTGCTTCTGTCGGTCGGCCGCGCCGATCCCGGCACGGTTGCCGAAAGCCACCGTTTCGCAAGCCCTGCCGCTAAGCCCGCCTCGCTGGTGGCAGCCTGTCGCGCGACCGGAAAAGGTCTGCCGCTTCTGCTTCTTGCCGGAACCGTGCTTGCCGTGCTTGGCAGCCTGTTCGAGGCGCTTGCATTCCGCCACCTGATTGAGCCGTCCATGCCGATCCTGCCGGACCGGCCTGAAACGGCGCTTTGGGTCACGCTTACCGTTCTGGTGGCGCTGTTCGCAATGCGCCTGATGCTGGGTGTCGGCCTGATGCGGCTGGGCCGGCAGGTCGAGCGGCATTACCGCATGGCCACCATGTCCAAACTGTTGCGCCTGCCCGACCGCTGGCTTGCCAGCCGTCCCTTGGGCGATATGGCCGAGCGCGCCCGTAGCCTTCCGCTCATGCGGACGCTGCCGGGACAGGTGATGCATCTGGCGCAATCCTTGACCGAAGTGCTGGCCTTGACCCTGTGTCTGATCCTGCTCGCTCCGGCGAACGCCCTTGCCATACTGGCACTTGCCGCCCTTGCCATCGCCTGGCCTGCCCTGACGGCCCCGCTGCTGCGCGAACGGGAAATGACCCTGCGCAGTCTGGGGGCCGCGCAAGCCACGCTTCTGATGGACGCGCTGCGCGGACAGGCTGCCGTCATCGCGCACCACGCGCAGGCGGCGCTTGTGGCGCGGCAGGACGGATTGCTTGACGACTGGAACCGGTCGGCCCGTGACCGGATGCGCCTTGCCGCGACGGCGGGGGCCATCGGTCAGGCCCTGATACTGGCGCTGACGGCCGGATTGGCCCTTTCGCGCACGACGGATCTGCTGTTCCTGTGGTGGTTGCTGAAACTTCCCTCGGCGGCTCTTGACCTTTCGGCCCTGCTCCGTGGCATTCCGGCACAGCAGGCGATGCTGGCGCGGCTGGAAGAACCCCTGCGCGCGCCGGACCGCCCCTTTACCCCGTTGCGCAAATCGTTCGCACAGGCGGCGTCCTTCGGCATTGCCTTGCAGGGGGCAAGGGTCTCGGCGGGCGGGCATGTGATCCTGCACGATCTTTCGCTGAACATCGCCGCAGGCGAAGATGTGGCAATCGTCGGGGCGTCGGGTTCGGGAAAATCCAGCCTGATCGGGCTTTTGCTGGGTTGGCACGATCTGGCGTCAGGCAGCATGCAGGTGAACGGAGAGCCTATCGGACTTGCCGAACTCGCCGCACTCCGGCGCCGGATGGTCTGGCTCGACCCCGTGTCGCGCCTTTGGGGGGCGACGCTTTCTGACGCCGCACAACGCCCCGACCTGCTGGCAAAGGCCGGTCTTGACCTGTCGCCTGAAACCCCGACCGGCGCGGGCGGCGCGCTGCTTTCCGCAGGCGAGGGGCAAAGGCTACGGCTGGCAAGGGCATTTGGACAGGGCGGGACGAACCAGACCGATCCGGGTCTCGTCCTCTGCGACGAGGCCCTGCGCGGCCTCGATGCCGAACGTCGCCGCGGGCTGCTGGCGACCATAAAGGGGCATTGGTCAGGCAAGACCCTGATCTGGGTGACCCATGACGCGACCGAGGCGATGGGGTTCTCGCGCGTGCTTGTGATGCGTGACGGCCGCCTTGTCCAAGATGGCCCGCCCCCTGCGCTTGCAAAAGCGGCTGGCCCCTTCGCTTCGCTGCTGGCGGCGGAACGCAAGCTTGCACTCCGTCTCGAACAAGACTGGCAGCCCTTGGCAATAGGGGACTTTCGTGTCGAACCTGCATCCTGATCCCGCGCTGCACGCCGCGTTTGATCCGGCCGATGCGCTTGCGTGGTGGCCGCGCGCCGCACTGGGCCGCGCCTTGGCCCTGCTTGCCGGTCGCAGCGACGCCGCCGTCAGCACCGATACGCCGGCCGATGACGAAGCCGATCTGTCAAGCTGGACAGCATGGGCTTGCGACCGGCTCGACATCAGGCTTGACCGGCGCCCCGTGCTGCGGGCCGATCTGGCCGCCGCGCTTGAAGCTGCTGCTCCCGCGCTGGTCTGGCATCCGTCGGGTGACGGGTTTCTGCTTCTGGTCGGGCGCGGACGGGTTCTGGCACCCGATGGCGCGCGCCATCGGATCGGGGTGGACAGACTGGCCAAGGCGATGGTCCCGCCACCCCACCCGTCGCTTCTGCGCCAAGGCAGGCGGGTCGCGGCGCTGGTTGGCGGCGGGGCCGCCTTGGCCGAGGCGCTTTGCGCCGCAGACGCGGCCGGTGCGCAAGTGTCGGGCCTTTGGCGCCTGCGTCCTGCGCCCCACGCAACGCGTCGGGCCATCCGGCACGAGGGGCTTTTGCGCTATGCCCTCGCCTCGCTGGCCTTGGCCTTTGCGGCACAAGGGGCCGAAGTCTTTCTTTGGGGTTTGCTGGGGGCGGCGGCTCTTTCCGGTCAAGCGCCGGCTGGGGCGTGGCTGGTCTTGCTTCTGGCCTTGGCTCCGGTCTTGCAGCTTTCGCAAAGCCTGACGACCGATGCCTTGTCACGCCGGATCGCTGGGCTTGTGCGGCGGCGGCTCTTGGCCGGCGCGCTGTGCCTGCCCGACATGGAATTGCGCGCCGAAGGCCCCGAAGGACTGTTGTCGCGCGGCATGGAAGCGCAGGGGATCGAAACGGCATTGTCCGCGCTTGCCACATCGGCACCTTTGGCGCTTGCGGCACTGGGTTGGGCGGTCTGGGTTCTGGCGCAAGGCCCGCTCGCCTTCGGTCTGGTGCCGCTGCTTGGCGCGGTACTGGTGGCGCAAGCGATGCTCTTTCGCCATTTCGTCGATCGCTTCGCCCTCTGGATGCAGGCCAGCCGCCGATTGACCACCCGCATGGTCAGCTGGATGATCGGCCACCGCAGCCTGTCCATTCTCGGCACTCCCGAAGAGATCCTGTCGAGCGAGGCGACGGGGCTGTCCGCCTATGCCGAAGCGGGAAAAAAGATGGATCACGCCAGCCTTGGCGCCTTTGCGGTCCTGCCGAACGGCTGGAGCATTCTTGCCGTCGCGGCCTTGGCGCTGGTGGCGGCGGGGGCCGGTGCCGTCCCGCAGCGGGCTGACATGGCGATCACTTTGGGTGGCATCCTGCTTTCGGCGCGCGCTTTGGTCAGCCTGTCCGGAACATGGGCAGCCTATGCCGCCGTTCGTGTCGGGCTTGTCCAGATGGCGCCGCTGTGGCGTGCCCGCCCTGCCGCCCCCGAGGCGCGCTTTCCGCCCCTGCCAAAGTCAGGAACGCCGCGTCTTGCCGTGCAGGACTTGCCCTTGGTGCGGCCCGAGCGCGGCTTGCACCTGTCGTTCCGCTTTCCCGTGCCGCCAAAGGCGCGGCTTTGGCTGACCGGCCCGTCCGGCTCGGGCAAGTCAAGCTTGCTGCGCCTGCTGGCCAAGGGCGATACCACAGGTGGCGGCCATGTCCTGTCCGCCGCCGGTCCGGTGGCGCCGCGCCATGCCGCGCGCGCTGTCGCGATGGTGCCGCAGTTCCACGACAACCACGTGCTCGACGGCTCTTTCGCCTTCAACCTGCTGCTCTCGCGCCGCTGGCCACCCAAGCCCGCCGATCTCGAGGCTGCCGAAAACATCGCGCGCCAGCTTGGGCTTGGCGATCTTGTCGACCGTATGCCTGCGGGTCTGTTCACCCAACTCGGAGAAACCGGCTGGCAGCTAAGCCAAGGCGAAAGAAGCCGCATGTTCCTTGCCCGCGCGCTTTTGCAGAACGCCCCCGTCGTGGCGCTTGACGAAAGCCTCGCAGCACTCGACCCCGAAACAGAGCTGGTTTGCCTTGCCGAACTGGACCGCGTGGCCGATGCGCTGGTGCTGGTGCGTCACGGCTGAAGGCGGGCGCCCTTCGCCCGCCTTACCCGCATTTCGAATAGCCGCAGGATGCACAGGTCATGCAGCCCTCGACCATGCGCATCTCGTAGCTGCCGCAGCTTGAACAGGACTTGCCCTTGGGCGCGCCGATGGCGACCACTTCGGCCTGCGGGTCCGATTTCAGCCCCAGCCCCTCGCCCGCGATAAAGCCGATCGCGATCAGGTGGCGTTCGATCACCCCGCCGATGGCCGCAAGGATCGAGGGGATGTAACGCCCCTCCATCCACGCCCCGCCGCGCGGGTCGAACACGGCTTTCAGCTCTTCCACCACGAACGAGATATCCCCCCCGCGCCGGAACACCGCCGAAATCATCCGCGTCAGCGCCACGGTCCAGGCGAAATGCTCCATGTTCTTCGAATTGATGAACACCTCGAACGGCCGCCGGTGGCCCGCGATCACCACGTCATTCACCGTGATGTAAAGCGCGTGTTCCGACCCCGGCCATTTCAGCTTGTAGGTCGCCCCTTCCAGCGCCGCCGGACGGTCGAGAGGTTCCGACAGGTAAACCACCTCGCCCCCTTCGGCCGCTTGCTTCACCTGCGCGGGCGCTTCCGACGGGGTCTTGTCCGATGCCTCGGACACCGACAGGACCGAGCCCGTCACATCATTGGGCCGATAGGTGGTGCAGCCTTTGCAGCCTTGGTCCCAAGCGGCCATATAGACCTCTTTGAAATCGTCAAAGCTGATATCCTCGGGGCAGTTGATCGTCTTGGAAATCGAACTGTCGATCCATTTCTGCGCCGCCGCCTGCATCCGCACGTGGTCAAGCGGGGGCAGGGTCTGGGCGTTCACGAAGTAATCGGGCAGCGGCCCGTCACCGTTCTTTTCCCGCCACAGCCGCACGGCGTAATCGACGACCTCTTCCTCGGTCCGCGACCCGTCTTTCTGCAACACCTTGCGCGTATAGGCATAGGCGAACACGGGTTCGATCCCCGACGATACGTTGCCCGCATAAAGGCTGATCGTCCCCGTCGGCGCGATCGAGGTCAGCAGCGCGTTGCGGATGCCATGCTTGGCAATCGCATCCTTCACATCCTGATCCATATGCCGCAGCGAACCCGAGGCGAGATACTTCTCGGCATCGAACAGCGGGAAGGCACCCTTCTCCTTGGCCAGATCGACGGATGCGAGGTATGAGGCCCGCGCAATCGCCTTCATCCACGCTTCCGTAGCCTCTGCCGCCTCGGCCGAGCCATAGCGCAGGCCGACCATCAGCAGCGCGTCGGCAAGCCCCGTCACGCCAAGGCCGATGCGGCGCTTGTTGCGGGCTTCGGCCTCTTGCTGGGGCAGCGGGAAGCGGCTTGCATCGACCACGTTGTCCATCATCCGCACGGCCAGCCGCACCAGACCATCCAGCGCTGCCAGATCGACCCGCGCTTTCGGCGTGAAGGCATCGGCCACCAGCGTCGCCATGTTGATGGAACCCAGCAGGCAAGCCCCATAGGGCGGCAAGGGCTGCTCACCGCAGGGGTTCGTCGCGGCAATCGTCTCGCAATAGGCAAGGTTGTTCATCGCGTTGATGCGGTCGATGAAAATCACCCCCGGTTCCGCGAAATCAAAGGTGTTGCGCATGATCTTGTTCCACAGATCGAGCGCCTGAACCGTCTTGTAGACCTTGCCGTCAAAGACCAGCTCCCACGGGCCATCGGCCTTGACCGCCGCCATGAACGGGTCGGTGACCAGCACCGAAAGGTTGAACATCCGCAGGCGGGCGGGGTCTTTCTTCGCTTCGATGAAGGCTTCGATATCGGGGTGGTCGCAGCGCATCGTCGCCATCATCGCGCCGCGCCGCGATCCGGCCGACATGATGGTGCGGCACATCGCATCCCAGACATCCATAAAGGACAGCGGGCCGGATGCATCGGCCGCAACCCCCTTCACCTCGGCCCCGCGCGGGCGGATGGTGGAAAAGTCGTATCCGATCCCGCCGCCCTGCTGCATGGTCAGCGCGGCTTCCTTCAGCCCGTCGAAGATGCCGCCCATGTTGTCGGGCACGGTGCCCATGACAAAGCAGTTGAACAGCGTGACCGCCCGCCCCGTGCCGGCACCCGCCGTGATGCGGCCCGCAGGCAGGTATTTGAATCCCTCAAGCGCGCCGTAGAATTTCTCTTCCCATTCGGCGGGGTTCTTCTCGACCTCGGCCAAGGACCGCGCGATGCGGCGCCAGGTATCCTCGACCGAACCGTCGATCGCCGTGCCATCCGCCGCCTTGAGCCGATACTTCATATCCCAGATTTGCTCGGCAATGGGGGCAGCGAATCGAGACATGGAAAAGTCCTTGTATTGGGGGAGTCACGGCGAAGGACACAAGATAGGCCCACAGGCGGCGAAGGTCAAAGCCCGTTAATGCCGACAGATGGCCTTGCCGCCGTTAACCAACGGTCTAGGATGAACGCCCTGAACGGGGAAGATCATGGCCGAATTCGTCAACATCCTGAAGCTATGCGTCGGTTCGGATTCGGTCGAAGACCTGACCGACTGGCAGAAAAGCCATGCCCATCTCTGGCCCAAGGGCCGCGCCATCCACGTCACCCGCATGTGGCCCAAGCGCGAGTCCGAGGTGACGGGCGGCGGGTCGCTCTACTGGGTTATCAAGGGCGTGATCCTTGCCCGCCAACGTATCCTCGCGCTGGAACGGGTCGAAGGCAGCGACGGCATCCTGCGCTGCGCGCTTGTTCTAGACGCCGAAGTCATCCGCACCGAACCCGCCACCCGCCGCCCCTTTCAGGGCTGGCGCTACCTCGACCCCGCCGAAAGCCCGCGCGACCTGCCCAAGGGCCGCGCGCGGGAAGAGACGCTTCCCCCCTCGCTCGCGCAGGCATTGGCCGATATCGGGCTGCGCTGAGCCAGTCTTTGACTTTCGGCCGCAGTCGCGTAACCTCGGTCCCGTTGTGTTCCGAGTGTTCCTGTGCCGCCGACCGATCCCAGCCCTGTCTCGCATCGCCCCGTCTATCATCGCCTTGTCGGGGCGCAGGAAAAGGCTGAGGTCCTCCGCACCGGCCAGCTTTGGGGAAGGTCGCCACGCATGAATCAGGGAAATGCGGAACCCGCGGTAAAGGCCTATCTCGGCCCGCTTCCACAAGGCGCGACAGGCTATAGCTTCGTGACCGACATCCCGCCCAGCCGCGAACGCAACTTTCCCGCCGGACGCGGCGCGATCTGGTGCGAAGGGGGCGAAGGCGTGCGGGATCTTCCCGGGCAGCAAGGGACAGTATTCATTCCTGTTGAGGTGTTGTGATGCCGAAACCCGTAGCACATTTTGTCGTGCAAGCTTCGGCAAAGCGCAGGCCTCTCGCCGCGAAACGTCTACGCAAACCGAAACTGGCGATCTCCGACGAACAGCCGCGCGACCTTTGGCCGAGCGGGCGTGGCACGCAGATCGGACATTTCCGTTCCAGCTTCACCCGCCTGAAATACCGTCTGTTGAACCGCCTTCCCGAAGGCACCAAGGCCGAGCTTTTTGGCAGGGTCGGAGACGACGACTTCCTTGAACTGGTGCTGTATGGCTTTGGCGGCGAAACCGCCATTACTCTGTTCACCGAGCCCTCCCAGGCTCCCGAAGTCGTCGCCATCGTCGCTGACGCACAGTCTGACCACGCAAGATTGCTTGTGGCCTTGCAAGATGCCTTGGGCAAGTCGGTAAAAGTCATCACCGACCCGCCAGAGACCGACCTACGCACTCCTTCACGTTGAAAACGCGCCGGCATGGTCGCGAACTGTCGCAATCGCACAACCAACCTCTGCTGCCCGTGCGCAGGTGTCGGCCTAAATCGGGCTGCGCTGGTGGGCTACGATTTTTCTTGCGAAAAATCCGCCCCACGCCCGCCCTGATTTTTCGCAGAAAAATCGTCGGGCGCGGCCCCAAGGTCGCAAATGCACAACCACCTCAGCGCCCTATGGGCCAATCTCGCCCCATGTCCAAACGCCCCCTCTGGCTTGTCGCCGCGCCCTCCGTCTTTCTGATCCTGTGGTCCGCGGGTTTCGGCATCGCCAAACTCGGCTTGCAGCATTCGGCACCGATCACGCTGCTGGCGTTGCGCTATGTTTGCGTCTTGGCGGTTCTTGCGCCCTTTGCCCTGATCCTGCGGCCGCCGCTGCCCAAAACCGCCCGCGCGTGGTTTGATGTGGGCCTCGTCGGCTTCCTGATACAGGTCGTCTACTTTGGCCTGTGCTACATCGCCTTCAAGTCCGGCGTTTCGGCGGGCGGGGTGGCGATCATCGTTTGCCTGCAACCGATCCTTGTCGCCCTCGTCGCGCCGCGCTTCGTCGGGGAAACCGTCAACCGCCTTGCATGGCTCGGCCTCGCGCTCGGCCTTGCGGGGGCTGTCGTGGTGATCCTTGCACGCTCCTCGGTTCAGGCGGAAAGCACCTTCGGACTTCTCTGCACCATCCTCGCCCTTTTCGGCATCACCGGCGGTACGCTTTACGAGAAACGCTTCGGCGTCACCCACCACCCTGTCACCTCGAACATGATCCAATATGCCGTGGGCGCGGCCTTCTGCCTGCCCGTGGCATGGGCGACCGAGGATATGCACGTGACATGGAACGCCGAATTCGCCTTTGCCCTAGCCTACCTCGTCCTCGCCAACTCCATCCTCGCCATGTCGCTCCTCCTCGCCATGATCCGCGCGGGCGAGGTGAGCCGCGTCTCGGCGCTCTTCTACCTTGTCCCCGCCTTTTCGGCCCTTTTCGCATGGCCCATTCTGGGCGAGGCGATGCCCCCGCTGGCATGGGCGGGCATGGCGCTTGCGGGGTTCGGGGTGGCGATGGTCAGCCGCAAGCGCGGCTGATCGGGCAGCAGCGGGGGTTTCACAACCCCCGGTCCATCGGTTTCCCGAACCGATGGCGAATCCGACGGACTACCCCGTGCGATATTTGTGCGCCTATGAAAGCGATCAGAATCCGAGCTTTTTCAGCAATGCCGGAAGCGCCGGATCGTCCGCGAGTTTCGACCGGAACAGCATCGCTTCCGATTTCAGGATCAGCGCATCCGACAGGATTTTCAGGTGGTTCGCCCGCAGTGTCTCGCCGCTTGACGTAATGTCGGCAATCGCCTCGGCGGTCAGGTTCTTGACCGTGCCTTCGGTGGCACCCTGACTGTCCACAAGCTGATAATCCGCCACCCCGTTCGCGGTCAGGAAATCGCGCACCAGACGGTGGTATTTGGTGGCAATCCGCAGCCGGAAGCCATGTTCGGCACGAAACGCAGCCGCAGCGGCGTCGAGGTCGTCAAGCGTGTCCACATCCACCCATGCGTTCGGCACGGCGATGATCAGATCGGCATGGCCAAAACCCAAGGGCGCGACCTCGGCCACGATCTCGGGCCAGTCGGCCAGTTTCTCGCGCACAAGGTCGGTGCCCGTGACGCCAAGATGGATGCGCCCCGCTGCCAGTTCACGCGGAACCTCGCCCGCCGACAGAAGCACCAGTTCCACCCCGTCATGCCCGTCGACCGTGCCGGAATACTCGCGCTCGTTGCCGGTGCGGCGCATGGTCAAGCCGCGTGCGCCGAACCAGTCAAAGGTCTTTTCCATCAGCCGCCCCTTGGACGGGACACCGATCTTGATCATTGGGCACCCCCTTTCAGGCGGGCGACAAGGCCGGGCCGGATCACGCCGCCAACGGCGGGGATGGATTGCCCTTGCCCCAGCACCCCCGTCAGCGCGTCATAGCGCCCGCCCGAAGCTACCGGAGGCAGCGCCGGATCGGAGGCGTGGAAGCTGAACACGAAGCCGTCGTAATATTCGAGGCTGGTGCGCCCGTGGCTTGCCTCGAAGGGCAGGGTGGCGGTGTCGATCCCCCGCGCGTGAAGCGCGTCGAGCCGTGCTGCGAAACGGTCCACCGCAGGGGCGATGGCGGGCAGCATCGGGGTTATTCCCCGCAGATGCGCCAGCGCCGCCCGCGCAGGCGCCTGCAGCGAGAGCAGGTCGTAAAGCAGCGCCGCCTCGGGGGCTGCAAGGGCGGGGGTCGCCGCATCCTCGATCAGCGCCGCAGCCCGCGCCGCGATCTCTTCGGGCGAACGCAGGCCGACAAAACTTCCCGCCGCTTCGATCAGCGCCTCGGGCGAGTCCGATGCCAGCCGCTCCAGCAGTTTCGCCCGCGCGTCCGGCACAGGTGCGCGGCCCGAGAAACGGTCCAGTAATTGCCGGAACCGCCTTGGCCGCCAGACATGCCGCAACAGCGCCGCTTTGCGCCGTTCGCTCGTCGAAAGCCCGCGCACGGCGGCCATCAGGATCCCGATATCCCCCGTCGCCGCCCGCAAGCCAAGCGGCGCAAGCAGCCCCGCGAACAGCGCGAACACCTCGGCATCCGCCGCTTCGGGCGCTGTGCGGTCGAAGAGTTCGAACCCCACCTGCATGTATTCATTGGCCCTTGGGCCGCGATGGTCCTGCTTGCGGAACACCTCGCCCAGATAGCAATAGCGCGCGGGGTCCGCCCCGTGCGCCATATGCGCCTGCACCACCGGCACGGTGAAATCGGGCCGCAGCACCATTTCCCCGCGAAGCGGGTCGTTCGTCACATAGGCGCGGGCGCGGATATCCTCGCCATACAGATCCAGCAGCGTCTCGGCGGGCAGCAGGATATCGGCCTCGACCGGCACCGCCCCCGCCGCCCGAAAGGCCGCGAAGAGCGCCTCGGCCTCGGCGCGGATGTCGGCCTTGGTCGTCATTGCCCCAGCATCTTCCGCACCGCCGCGACCAGTTCGCTGCGCGGCACCTCGACCTGCGCGGGGCGGTCCTTCCATTCCTCAAGCGTGGCATTCTCGGCGATCTTCGCGCCAAGGATCAGGTCTTTCAGGATGACGACACCCTTTTCAGCCTCGTTCCCGCCCTGAATGACAGCCACGGGCGACCCCCGCTTGTCGGCGTATTTGAGCTGGTTGCCAAAGTTCTTCGGGTTGCCAAGGTAGACTTCGGCCCGCAATCCGGCATTGCGCAGATCGGCGACCATGCCCATGTAATCGGCCATGCGGTCACGGTCCATCACCGTCACCACCACCGGCCCCGCGCCTTCGCCGCCCGCGCGCCCCTTGGCCCGCAAGGCCGCAAGCAGACGGTCCACCCCGATGGATACCCCCGTCGCAGGCACCGACTGCCCCGTGAACCGCTTCACGAGGTCATCATACCGCCCGCCGCCCGAAACCGACCCGAATTGCCGCTTGCGCCCCTTTTCATCAAGGATTTCAAAGGTCAGCTCGGCCTCGAACACCGGCCCCGTGTAATAGCCAAGCCCGCGCACGACACCGGGGTCGATCACGATGCGGTCCGACCCGTAACCCTGACGGTCCAGCAATTCGGCAATCGTCTCAAGCTCGGCCACGCCCTCGCCGCCGATGACCGATGCGCCCACCAGCCCGCGCAGCGCGGCCACGGTTGCCGCCCCCGTGTCACGCCGCGCGGCCATGAAGGCCATGACGACCTCGGCCTGCTCGGCCCCCAGCCCCGCGCCCTTGGTGAAATCGCCCGACTCGTCGCGGCGGCCTTCGCCAAGAAGCGCGCGCACCCCGCCCTCGCCCAGACGGTCGATCTTGTCGATGGCGCGCAGCACGATGCCGCGCTCGGCCTCGAACCGCGTGGGATCGGACGGGTCAAGCACCCCCGCCACTTCCATTACCCCGTTCAGGACCTTGCGGTTGTTCACCCGCACCACATAGTCGCCGCGCGGGATCCCCACGGTTTCCAAGGCATCCGACAGCATGGCGCAAATCTCGGCATCGGCCGCCACGCTTGGCGCGCCGACCGTATCGGCATCGCACTGGTAGAACTGCCGGAACCGCCCCGGACCGGGCTTTTCGTTCCGCCACACCGGACCCATCGCATAGCGCCGATAGGGTGAGGGCAGGTCGTTGCGATACTGCGCCGCAACGCGGGCCAAGGGGGCGGTCAGGTCATAGCGCAGCGCCAGCCAATCGGCGTCCTCGTCCTGCCATGCGAAAACCCCTTCGTTCGGGCGGTCCACATCGGGCAGGAACTTGCCCAATGCCTCGACCGTCTCGACCGCGCTCGTCTCGAGGGGGTCGAAGCCGTAGCGATGGTACACCTCGGCCACCTTGTCGAGCATCGCCTTGCGCTCGGTGACTTCGGCACCGAAATAGTCGCGGAACCCTTTCGGGGTTTCGGCGCGGGGGCGGCGTGTCTTGGACTCAGAGGATTTGTCCTGTGCCATCGGTCGGACCTTCGCTTTTTCTCGCCGCCCGTGTATCGGAAGGGGCAGGACGCGGCAAGCACCGCAGCCAAAGGAAAAAGGGGCCAGCATGGACCGTCACGACACGATGGAGGAACGCCTCTCGCACCTGATCCGCGCTGTCGATGACCTTTCGGATGTCGTCACCGCCCAGCAGCGCGAGATCGACCGCCTTACCCGCCTTGTCCACCTTTTGTGCGAACGCGAGGCCGAGCGCGAGCAGATGGCGGGCGAAGCCCCCGCCGCCAACGCGCCCCCGCCGCATTGGTAGCCCGCCGCATTGATAGACAGTGGGCTTGGCGGCTGGTGCCACCTGTCACGCTGCCTTTCCAAAGTTGCGACATGAGTATTTAAGCAAGGGTGAAACAGGCCGCTGCCAACCCTTTGCCCGATCGGCGCGCAGGTCGCGCGGGTTGCACGGGGCAGGTGACGTTTTCCGAACGAAGCAGATGAAGAACCCTTTTACCCGGATCGACCCCGTCGCCCTTGGCCTGACCCTTGCACTGGGGGCGGCGGGCGGTTTGGCGGCAAAACTTCTGCATCTGCCCATCGCCTTGCTTCTGGGGTCGCTTGTCACCACCGGAGTGGCGGCGGCGTCGGGTTGGCGTCCCTTCGGCAAATCCATCCTTTTGCCGATGCGTCTGCGTCTGGCCTTTGTTCCGGTGATCGGCGTTTCCATCGGCGGGGCCTTTACACCCGCTGTTCTGGCGGGCATCGCCGACTGGTGGCCCAGCCTGCTGGCGCTGTTTCTTTTCCTGCCGCTCAGCCATGCCGTGGGCTACGCGATCTATCGGCGCGGCGGTTTGCCAAGGGTCGAAAGCTTCTTCGGTGCGGTCCCCGGCGGCCTGATCGAAACCGTGCAGCTTGGCGAAGAGGCGGGGGGCGACGTGCGTTTGATGACGGTGCTGCAATTCCTGCGGCTTATCCTGACCATCATCTTCGTTCCGCTCATCTTTACCGTCCTGACCGGCGGCATGGTCGGATCGGCCAGCGGCATCAGCCTGCCAGCGGCGGCCCTGCCCCTTTCGCTTGCCGAGGTGGCGATCCTGCTTGCGGCAGGTGTGCTGGGCTTTGCCACGGCCCGCGCGCTGCATCTTCCTGCGGCCATCATGACCGGACCGATCCTGTTTTCAGCGACGGCCCATGCCGCGGGCATCGTCCACGGCGTGCCGCCGGCATGGTTGGTCGGGGTGACCCAGATCGTCATCGGCTGCGGACTTGGCGCGCGTTTCGCGGGGGTTGATCGCCGTATGCTGGCCCGCGCCTTCGGCCTTGCCGCGATCAACGCTGTCGCGGCCTTGCTGATCGCATTCGCCTTTGCCCTTACCCTTTCGCCCATCGTCGATGAACCGGCCCCTGCGGTGTTCCTGTCTTTCGCTCCGGGGGGGCTTGCCGAGATGAGCCTGATCGCGCTCTCCCTGCAAATGAGCCTTGTCTTCGTCACGCTCCATCACATCGCCCGCATCATCCTGTCGGTGACGATGGCCAAGCTTGGCATGCGCTGGTTGTTCTGATCGCGGTATCAAAACACCCTGAATTGTGTTAACATCTGTCTTAGCGTCCACTTGGGGGAGTTGCGATGCGGACGATGATGTTCATGTCCCGCATGTTCGGGATGATTGTATTGATGGTCGGAGTTTTGCTGGCTGTCTTTGTCCTGCTCGACATCCTGCGCATCGGTCCGAATGCGCGGGGTTTCCTGATCGGGTCGAACCTTTGGCAAGAGTTGAAGGCCATCGCCGAAGCCCTGTTCTGAACGCGGAACAGGCGCGCAAAACGGCAGACGGGCGCGGAGGGTTGCCGCGCATCGCCCCTTCTTGTGTCTAGACTTCCTCGACCAGCACCACGCCTGCCATCGCCTTGATCGCACCCTTGATCTGCGGCGTGACGGGATAGGGCTGCGGCAGCGTCAGGTCGATCTCGCGCCCCGTCTCGTCGGGCACGCAAATCGTGATCTGCGCACGGTTGCGACCTTCGACCTTGGCAAACAGCGCCGCGACCGAGGCGGCCGCTTCGGCCTTGTTCAAATGGATGCGCAGGGCCGAGGCCCCTCCCTCTGCGGCCACCTGGTCAATCGGCTGCGCGGCGCGGCACAGCAGTTTGAGCGTGTCCCCCTCGAGGTTCGCTTCCACCGTCAGAACCACGTTCTTGCCCGGCTCCAGATTGTCACGCGCGGCTTCCAGCGTGTCGGAAAAGACCGTCACCTCATACAGGCCCGTCGGGTCCGACAATTGGACAAAGGCGAAGCGGTTGCCCTTGGCCGACTTCCGTTCCTGACGGCTCGACACCGACCCCGCCAGCTTGCCCACAAGCGGCCCGCGTTCGGCCTTTGCGGTCAATTCCGTCAGCGTCAGCACCCCGCGCCGTTTCAGCGGAGCCATATAGTCATCCAGCGGATGGCCCGACAGGTAGAACCCGATGGCCTGATGTTCCTGTGCCAGCCGTTCCACGGGAAGCCAGTCGTCCCGCCCTGCAAGGCGCGGTTCGGGAATGTCCGTCCCCGCCTCGCCGAAAAGCGAGACCTGATTTGAGGCCTTTGCCTCGTGGATCGCGGCGGAATAGGTGACCAGACCGTCAAGCGCCTCGAACACCCGCGCGCGATTCGGGTCGAGCGTATCGAACGCCCCCGCCCGCGCCAGCATTTCCAGCGGGCGCTTGCCCACGCGCTTCAGATCGACCCGTCGCGCGAAATCGAACAGCGTGGCAAAGGGCTTTTCCCCGCCGCCGTCCGACTTTCTGGCCTCGACGATCAGCCGCATCGCCTCGACACCCACGTTCTTGAGCGCGCCAAGCGCATAGACGACCTGCCCGTCAACGACGGTAAAGGTCGCCAGCGACCGGTTGACACAAGGGGCGACCGTCTTGATCCCCAGCTTGTCCACCTCGCGCTTGTAGACGGCAAGCTTGTCGGTCAGATGGATATCGCAGTTCATGACGGCGGCCATGAACTCGACGGGGTAATTCGCCTTCAGATAGGCGGTCTGGTAGGACACCACCGCATAGGCGGCGGCATGCGATTTGTTGAAGCCGTAGTTGGCGAATTTCTCGAGCAGGTCGAACACCTCGCCCGCCTTCTTGGCGTCGATCCCGTGCGTCGCCTTGGCCCCGTCGATGAACTTGGGCCGCTCCTTGGCCATTTCCTCGGCGATCTTCTTGCCCATCGCGCGGCGCAGCAGGTCGGCCCCGCCAAGGCTGTAGCCCCCCATGACCTGCGCGATCTGCATCACCTGTTCCTGATAGACGATGATGCCCTGCGTTTCGGCAAGGATATGGTCGATCGTGGGGTGGATCGATTCAAGGTCGCGCTGGCCATTCTTGACCTCGCAATAGACCGGAATGTTCTCCATCGGGCCGGGACGGTATAGCGCCACAAGCGCCACGATATCCTCGATGCAGGTGGGCTTCATGCGCCGCAGCGCATCCATCATGCCGCTGGATTCCACCTGGAACACCGCGACCGTCTTGGCGGCGGCGTAAAGCTCGTAGGTCGGCTTGTCGTCAAGCGGGATCAGGCTGATGTCGAGCGTCACGCCCCGCAGCGCCAAAAGGTCCAGCGCGTTCTGGATGACGGTCAGGGTTTTCAGCCCCAGAAAGTCGAACTTCACCAAGCCCGCCGCTTCGACCCATTTCATGTTGAACTGCGTCGCGGGCATGTCCGACGCGGGGTCCTGATACAGCGGCACCAGCTCGTCCAGCGGCCTGTCCCCGATCACCACCCCCGCCGCGTGGGTCGAGGCGTTGCGGTAAAGCCCCTCGATCTGCTCGGCATAGGTCAGCAGCCGCCCGACAACCTCTTCCTTCGCCGCCTCGCGCAGGCGCGGTTCGTCGGCAAGCGCCTTGGTGATGGAAACGGGCTTCACCCCTTCCAGCGGGATCATCTTGGACAGGCGGTCCACCTGCCCGAAGGGCATCTGCAACACCCGCCCCACATCGCGCACCGCCGCCTTGGACAACAGCGCCCCGAAGGTGATGATCTGCCCCACCTTGTCGCGGCCATAGCGCTCCTGCACATACTGGATCACCTCCTCGCGGCGATCCATGCAGAAGTCGATGTCGAAGTCGGGCATCGACACCCGCTCGGGGTTCAGGAAGCGTTCGAACAGCAGCGCATAGCGCAGCGGGTCAAGGTCTGTGATCGTAAGGGCATAGGCAACCAGCGACCCCGCCCCCGACCCCCGCCCCGGTCCGACCGGAATCCCGTGGTCCTTGGCCCATTTGATGAAATCCGACACGATCAGGAAGTAACCGGGGAAGCCCATCTTCTCGATGATCCCCAGCTCGAAATCGAGCCGCGCCTGATATTCCTCGGGCGACGCCGCATGGGGAATGACGGCAAGCCGCGCCTGCAACCCCTCGTTCGCCTGACGGCGCAGTTCCTGCACCTCGTCATCCGCGAATTTCGGCAAGATCGGCTTGCGCTTGTAGGCGGCAAAGGCGCAGCGCCTCGCAATCTCGACCGTGTTTTCCAAAGCCTCGGGCAGGTCCGCGAACAGCGCGCACATCTCGGCCTCGGATTTGAGGTAATGCTGCGGCGTCAGGCGGCGGCGCGGCTGGCTCTGGTCGACATAGGCTTTTTCGGCAATGCAGATCAGCGCGTCATGCGCCTCGAACATCTCGGATTTCGGGAAGTAGACGTCGTTGGTGGCGACCAGCGGCAAACGCATCGCATAGGCCATTTCGATGAACCCGCGCTCGGTCGCGGCTTCGGCAACCGACAAGGCACCGCCTTCACCCGGATGGCGCTGCAACTCGACATAAAGCCGGTCGCCGTAAATCGCCGCCAAACGCTCCATCAGGGCCTGCGCCTTGGCCTCCTGCCCTGCTTGCAGGAACCGCCCCACAGGACCATCGGACCCGCCTGTCAGGCAGATCAACCCCTCGGAATGGCGCGCCAACTCGTCGACCGTGACCTGATTGAGCTGCCCGCCCTTGTCGATATACAGGCACGAGTTCAGCTTCATCAGGTTCATGTAGCCCGCCTCGTTCTGCGCCAGCAGAACGACTGGCGCGGGCAGGCGCAGCTTTTCGCCAGCCGCGGCCGGGTCATGGGCGACCGAAACCTGGCAGCCGACGATCGGCTGCACGCCCGCATCCTTGGCGGTGACCGAAAACTCCAGCGCGGCGAACATGTTGTTCGTATCGGTCACGGCGACCGCAGGCATCCCCGCCCCTGCCACCAGCTTGACCAGTTTCTTGACCGGAACAGCCCCCTCGAGAAGGGAGTGTTCCGTATGCACGCGCAGATGGATGAATCGCAAAGGGTTCGTCATGCCGGCCAGCCTACAGGCGCGGCAACGAACAGGAAACCCCGCCCCTTCTTTCGGCATTGGACGAAACTGCTTCCAAGAAAAGCCGAAAGGAATGTCTTGCCATGTGGCGGGTGGGCTTGCTTCACTGTTAGGATAACAACAGCCCGAAAACGGGCATGGGGCGCGTGGCCCGCTTTACGCCGCATCGGGCGGCCACGCATGACGCCTCGAACGGGGAGAAGGCGGCGGGTTGAAACATGTCCGAGATCGCGTTTCTCCTCAACGGAACGCCGGTCCAGCTGTCGGGTATCGCGCCGACAAGGACTTTGCTCGACTGGCTGCGCGAGGAGCGTGGCCTGAAAGGCACAAAGGAAGGCTGCAACGAAGGCGACTGCGGCGCCTGCACCGTCATGGTCACGGACGCGGGCGGAAGCCGCGTCTTGAACGGCTGCATCCTGTTCCTGCCGCAACTCCACGGCAAGGCCGTGTGCACCGTCGAAGGCATCTCGGCCCCCGATGGCAGGCTTCACCCCGTCCAGCAGGCAATGGTCGACCACCACGGCGCGCAATGCGGTTTCTGCACGCCGGGGTTCGTCGTCTCGATGGCGACTGCCCACCTCAACGGCCAGACCGACCATGACGACACGCTTGCCGGAAACCTCTGCCGCTGCACCGGCTACGCCCCGATCATCCGCGCCGCCAAGGCCGCCGAAACCGCGCCCGTGCCGGACTGGATGCAGACGGATCGCGCTTTCATACTCGCTCAAACATCCTCGGGGGGTGAGCCGCCATCGGCGGCGAGGGGGGCAGACAGCCCCCCCTTCTTCCGCCCGACGAACAGCGACGACCTTGCAGACTGGTATCTGGAAAACACCGGCGCAACCCTGATCGCGGGGGCGACCGATGTCGGTCTCTGGGTCACGAAACACTTGCGCGACCTTGCCCCCGTGGCCTTCCTCAACGGCGTCACCGACCTGCAACAGATCGAACGGCAGGGCGGCATGTTCCACATCGGCGCGGGCGTCACCATCGCCGCCTTGCGTGCTTTCCTCGAACCGCATCACCCCAGCTTTGCCGAGCTTCTGCGCCGCTATGCGTCCGAGCAGATCCGCAATGCCGCGACCATCGGCGGCAACATCGCCAACGGCTCGCCCATCGGCGACGGCCCTCCCGCACTCATCGCGCTGGGCGCGAAACTCCACCTGCGGCGCGGCGACGAGATGCGGTCGATCCCGCTCGAGTCCTTCTTCCTCGACTACCGCAAGCAGGACAGGCAGGCGGGCGAATTCGTGGCCGGTCTCTCGATCCCCGATTCCGCCCCCGCGCTGCGCTGCTACAAACTGTCCAAACGCTTCGATCAGGACATTTCGGCTGTCTGCGGCTGCTTCAACCTGACCGTGACGGACGGCAAGGTGACCGAGGCCCGCATCGCCTTTGGCGGCATGGCGGGCATCCCGAAACGCGCCGCCCATGCCGAAGCGGCCCTGCTGGGCCAGCCCTTCACCGAAGCGACCGCCCGCGCCGCCGCCGCCGCGATGGCGCAGGATTTCACCCCGCTTTCCGACATGCGCGCCAGCGCCGCCTATCGTCTGACCACCGCGCAGAACATGGTGCTGCGCTATCTTCACGACCTGAACGGCATGCCCGTTTCCGTGCTGGGGGTTCAGGCATGAGCATCGGAAAATCCCTTCCCCACGATGCCGCCCCCCTGCATGTGACGGGTCAGGCCCGCTATGTCGACGACCTGCCACTTCCCGCCGATGCGCTGCACCTCGCCTTTGGCCTATCGACCGAGGCGCATGCCGAAATCGCCGCCATCGACCTTTCCGCCGTCCGCGCCGCCCCCGGCGTGGTCGCGGTCATGTCGGCCGAGGATTTCGACGAGGTTCCCGATTGCTCGCCCTCGCTTGGCGACGAACCGCTTCTCGCCACGGGCAAGGTGCATTTCGTCGGCCAACCCGTCTTTCTTGTGATCGCCACCTCGCACCTTGCCGCGCGCAAGGCCGCGCGACTGGGCAAGATCACCTACAAACCCCTTCCCGCCCTGCTGACCATCGACGACGCCCTCGCCGTGGGCAGCCGCTTCGAGAACGGACCCGTCATCTGGACCAAGGGCGATGCCGCGCATGCCATCGCGGGCGCCGCGCACCGCGTCGAAGGGTCGTTCGAGGTTGGCGGTCAGGAACATTTCTACCTTGAAGGTCAGGTCGCGGCCTGCCTGCCGCAAGATGGCGGGGATATGGTCGTCCACTCCTCGACCCAGCACCCGACCGAAATCCAGCACAAGGTCGCCCACGCCCTCCACCTGCCGATGAGCGCCGTGCGCGTCGAGGTCCGGCGCATGGGCGGCGGCTTCGGGGGCAAGGAAAGCCAGGGCAACTGGCTCGCCATCGCCTGCGCCGTCGCCGCCCGCGCCACGGGGCGGCCCTGTAAGATGCGCTATGACCGTGACGACGACATGGTCGTGACGGGCAAGCGCCATGACCTGCGCATCCTCTATCGCGCGGGCTTCGACGATGCGGGCAAGCTCGCGGGGGTGGAATTCACCCATCTATTCCGCTGCGGCTGGTCGATGGACCTGTCGCTGCCCGTGGCCGACCGTGCCATGTTGCACGCCGACAACGCCTATGTCCTGCCCGCCGTGCGCATCGAAAGCCACCGCTTGCGCACGAACACCACCAGCGCCACCGCCTTTCGCGGCTTCGGCGGCCCGCAAGGCATGATCGGGATCGAACGGGTGATGGACCACATCGCCCATGCGCTGAAGTGCGATCCGCTCGACGTGCGGCGCGTCAACTTCTACCGCGCGATGGCGGACAAGGCGGGGGGCCGTCTGCCCCCCGCACCCCCCGAGAGTATTTCGGCAAAGGTGAATGTGGAAGCCGGGGCCGACCTCACCTCGCGGGGCCGCGCCGCCTCCGTCGGCTCGCACGCCCTGCCGCCCGATGGCGCGGTGCAGACCACGCCCTACCAGATGCCGGTCGAGGATTTCATCGGGCATGAACTGGTGGCGGAGTTGGAGCGGACCTCCGACTACCAAGCCCGCCGCGCCGCGATTGCGGAATGGAACGCCGCGAACCCGATCCTGAAGCGCGGCATCGCGCTGACGCCGGTGAAATTCGGGATTTCCTTCACCCTTACCCACCTCAATCAGGCGGGGGCCTTGGTCCATGTCTATCAGGACGGCTCCATCGCCCTGAATCACGGCGGGACCGAGATGGGGCAGGGCCTGTTCCAGAAGGTCGCGCAGGTGACGGCGGCGGTCTTCGGCCTCGATGCGGGCGCGGTCAGGATCACCGCGACCGATACGGCCAAGGTGCCGAACACCTCGGCCACCGCAGCCTCCAGCGGGTCGGACCTCAACGGCATGGCGGCGCAGGCGGCGGCGGTGACGATCCGCGACCGCATGGCCGCATTCATCGCCGAAAAGCATCAGGTCAAACCCGCGTCCGTCAGGTTCAAGGACGGCATGGTCCGCGTCGCGGGCGAGGAATACGATTTCGCCCGCGTCGCCGCATGGGCCTATCAGGCGCGGGTGTCGCTGTCCTCGACCGGCTTTTACGCCACGCCCAAGATCACGTGGGACCGGATCAAGGGCCAAGGCCGCCCCTTCCTGTATTTCGCCTATGGCGCCGCCGTGACCGAGGTGGTGATCGACACCCTGACAGGCGAAAACCGCATCCTCCGCGCCGATCTGCTGCATGACACGGGCAGCAGCCTGAACCCCGCGCTCGACATCGGGCAGATCGAGGGGGCTTACGTCCAGGGCGCAGGCTGGCTCACGACCGAGGAACTGGTCTGGGATGCCAAGGGGCGGCTGTCCACCCACGCCCCCAGCACCTACAAGATTCCCGCCTGTTCCGACCGCCCGCGCATCTTCAACGTCTCGCTCTGGGGCAAGGGCAACCGCGAAGAGACCGTGGGCCGGTCCAAGGCCGTGGGAGAGCCGCCCTTCATGCTTGGCATTTCGGTGCTTTACGCGCTGTCCGATGCCATTGCCGCCTGCGGTGACGGGTCGGCCTACCCCGCCCTCGACGCCCCAGCCACGGCCGAACGGGTGCTTGCGGCGGTGCAAAGGGTGCGCGGCCATGTTTGATCTTGCCGCGCTTGCCGAAGCTGTCCACCGCCACGGCAGCGTGGCCCGCGTGGTCATCGCCGCGCATGACGGGTCGTCTCCGCGCGAAACGGGGGCGGCGATGCTCGTCTGGCAGGGCGGGCAGTCCGGCACCATCGGCGGCGGCGCGCTGGAACACGAGGCGACGCTGCGCGGCCGCGCCCTTTTGGCCCGTGGCGGCAGCCGGCTTGACCGCACGGCGCTTGGCCCGAACCTTGGCCAATGCTGCGGCGGTGCCGTAACGGTGCTGACCGAAATCTATGACGCGTCCAACCTTCCCACCCCCGCTGCGGGCCTGATCGCCCGCAGCGCCGATGGCCGCGCCATGCCGCTTGCCGCCAAGCGCATCCTCGATCGCGCCCGCGCCCAAGGCATTGTCCCCGCGCCGACGCTGACCCAAGGCTGGTTCGTCGAACCGCTTTCCCGTCCTGCACGCCACCTCTGGGTCTGGGGTGCGGGGCATGTCGGCCGCGCGCTCGTTGCCACGCTTTCCCCGCTGCCCGATCTGCATATCACCTGGGTCGATGTCGCCGCCGACCGCTTCCCCGAGGCGGTCCCCGCAGGCGTCACGCGCCGCGCCGAACCCGACGCCGCCGCACTGGTCGCGCAAGCGCCGCAAGAGGCCGAGCATCTCATCCTCACCTTCTCGCATGCGCTGGACCTCGACCTCTGCCACCGCCTGCTGGCCCACGGCTTCGCCCGCTGCGGCCTTATCGGTTCGGCAACCAAATGGGCGCGCTTCCGGTCGCGGCTGGCCGCCCTCGGGCACGCGCCCGCCCATATCGCGCGCATCGATTGCCCGATCGGCAACCCTGCCTTGGGAAAACATCCCCAAGCCATTGCCATCGGCGTCGCGGCAGACTTTCTAGACCGGAAGACCAACGCGTCACGACAGGAGAACGCGGGATGACAGGGCAAACCACCAGACCCGAACTGCTTGCCGTCTCGGGGGTAACCAAAGCCTATCCCGGCGTGGTCGCCAACAGCGACGTGTCCTTCTCGATCAAAGAGGGCGAGGTTCACGCCCTTCTGGGCGAAAACGGCGCGGGCAAATCGACCCTGGTCAAGATGATCTACGGTCTGGTCAAACCCGACTCTGGCTCCATGCGCCTGTCGGGTGCCGCCTATGCCCCGAACGAACCGCGGCAGGCCCGTTCCAGCGGCGTGGCGATGGTGTTCCAGCACTTCTCGCTGTTCGAGGCGCTGAGCGTGGCCGAAAACGTCGCCCTCGGCATGGAAAACCCGCCCAAGCTGCGCGATCTGGCGGGGCGCATTCGCAAGGTGTCGGAAGAATACGGCCTCCCCCTCGACCCCGACCGCATGGTGGGCGACCTTTCGGCAGGCGAACGGCAGCGGGTCGAGATCATTCGCTGCCTGCTGCAAGATCCGAAACTGCTGATCATGGACGAACCGACCTCGGTCCTCACTCCGCAAGAGGTCGAGATCCTGTTCAAGACCCTTCGCCAGCTCTCGGCCGAAGGCACCGCGATCCTGTATATCAGTCACAAACTCGAAGAGATCCGCGCCCTCTGCGACGAGGCGACGATCCTGCGCCGTGGCAAGGTGGTGGCCACCTGCACCCCGCGCGACCGCTCGGCGCGGGAAATGGCCGAATTGATGGTGGGCGCCACGCTGACGCCGCCGGAACGTGGCGCAAAGGCCAAGGGGGAAACCGCGCTTCAGGTGTCGGGCCTTTCCGTCGCATCGCCCATTCCCTTTGGAACCTCGCTCAAGAACATCGGGTTTTCGGTTGCCAAGGGCGAAGTCCTCGGCATCGCGGGCGTTGCGGGCAACGGGCAGGACGAGCTTCTCCTCGCCCTTTCCGGCGAACTCCGCACGGCGGCAGGAACCCTTTCCATCGACGGCAAGGACGTCTCGGCACTTGGCCCCAACGACCGCCGCCGCGCGGGGCTGGTCGCCGCACCCGAAGAACGCCTCGGCCACGCCGCCGCACCGGATATGAGCCTTGTGGAAAACGCGCTTCTCTCGGGCGCGACACGGCAAGGGCTGGTGAAGAATGGCTTTATCGACTGGCCCGCCACCCGCAGCTTTGCCGAAGGCATCGTCAAGGATTTCGATGTCCGCACCCCCGGAACCCATGTCGCTGCCCGCGCGCTGTCCGGCGGCAATCTGCAAAAGTTCGTAGTCGGGCGCGAACTGTCGCAGGCGCCCACGGTCATTGTCATCAACCAGCCGACCTGGGGTGTCGATGCCGCTGCCGCCGCCGCGATCCGTCAAGCCATCCTTGACCGTGCGGCCCAAGGGGCGGCGGTGGTGGTGATCAGCCAAGACCTTGATGAACTGCTTGAAATCGCAGACAACTTTGCCGCCCTGAACGAAGGCCGCCTGACCCCGCCGCGCCCCGTTGCGGGCCTGACCATCGACGAGATCGGCCTGATGATGGGCGGCGCGCATGGCATGGAGGTGGCGCACCATGCCCATTGATCAGGGTTCTTCGCCAAAGGCCGGAACGGGCTGTCTGCCCTTCCCGCACCCATCCCGGGGATACATGCGGACAGAAAATGTGAAGAATGAGGGTTCGATATGCTGAGGCTTGAAAAACGCCCCTCGCCCAGCCGCTTCTGGCAGGCCGCGACCCCGATCCTTGCCGTGATCCTGACCATGATCGCGGGTGGCATCATGTTCGCGCTGCTGGGAAAGAACCCGGTCGAGGCGATCCGCACCATCTTCTGGGACCCGCTCTTCGATCCGCAATATGCCGCCTATTCGCGCCCCCAACTCCTCGTCAAGGCGGGCCCGCTGATCCTGATCGCAACGGGCCTGTCGCTCGGTTTCCGCGCGGGCATCTGGAACATCGGGGCCGAGGGGCAATACATCATGGGCGCGGTCTTCGGCGCCGGGGTGGGCCTTGCGCTCTATCCGGTCGAGACACGCTGGATTTTCCCGCTGATGATCCTTGCCGGCATCTTCGGCGGCTGGCTTTGGGCGATGATCCCGGCAATCCTGAAAACCCGCTTCCGCACCAATGAAATCCTCGTCTCGCTGCTGCTTGTCTATGTCGCGCAATACATCCTTGCCGCGATGGCACTTGGCCCGATGCGCAATCCCGAAGGCGGCGGTTTTCCCGGCAGCCGGAACCTGTCGCAAATCCCGTCGATGGCGAACCCCGAACTGATCGCGGGCACCGGCCTGCATTGGGGGGTTGTCGCGGCCATCGGCGTGGTCATCGCCGCCTATGTCCTGCTGCAACGCCACATCCTGGGCTTCCAGATCAAGCTTGCCGGTCAGGCCCCCCGCGCCGCCCGCTTTGCGGGTGTGTCGCCCGAACGCCTCGTGATCCTTTGCATGGGCATTTCCGGCGGCCTTGCCGGAGCGGCCGGCCTGTTCGAGGTGACCGGCCCCGCAGGCCAGATCAGCATCGACTTCAACACGGGCTACGGCTTTACCGCCATCATCGTGGCTTTCCTTGGCCGTCTGAACCCGCTTGGCATCCTGCTTGCGGGGCTGCTCATGGCGCTGACCTATATCGGCGGAGAGCTTGCCAGCTTCATTCTCGGCCTGCCCTCCGCCGCGATCCAGGCGTTTCAGGGGATGTTGCTGTTCTTCCTTCTCGCCGTCGATCTTCTGACCAACTTCCGCATCCGCTTCGGCAGCAAGAAGGAGGCCATCTGATGCTTGGCGATATCAATCCCGCCGTCCTGATCGCCTCGCTCATGGTGGCCTCGGTGCCGATCATTCTTGCGGCGATCGGCGAGCTGGTCGTGGAAAAGGCAGGCGTCCTCAACCTCGGGGTCGAGGGCATGATGATCATGGGCGCGATCTGCGGTTTCGTGACTGCGGTGGCCACGGGAAACCCCTACCTCGGTTTTCTTGGCGGTGCGGTCGGTGCAGCGGCCCTGTCGCTGGTCTTCGGCTTTCTGACGCAATTCATGCTGTCCAACCAGGTCGCGACAGGTCTTGCGCTGACGCTGTTCGGCCAAGGTCTCTCGTCCCTGATCGGGCAGGGTTACAACGGCGTCAAACCGCCCCTGACCGGAACCGTTCCGCTTGGCCCGTTGGCCGACATTCCGGTCCTGGGCCGCATCCTGTTCGACCATGACTGGGTCGTCTACTTCTCGGTCGCCTCGATCGCCGCCGTCTGGGCCGTGCTGAAATACACCCGCGTCGGGTTGATTCTGCGCGCCGTGGGCGAAAGCCACGATGCCGCACACGCGCTGGGCTACAAGGTCATTCGCATCCGCATTCTGGCCATCATGTTCGGCGGCGCGATGGCGGGCATCGGCGGCGCCTATGTCAGCCTGATCCGCGTACCGCAATGGACCGACGGAATTACAGCAGGCGCAGGCTGGATCGCCCTTGCCATCGTGGTTTTCGCAAGCTGGAAGCCTTGGCGCGTGCTGCTCGGCGCCTATCTTTTCGGCGGAATCACCGTGCTTCAGCTAAATCTACAGGCAGCCGGAGCGGCTATACCTGCGCATTACTTGTCGATGGCCCCCTATCTGATAACCATTCTGGTTCTGGTGGTGATGTCATCGGGCAAGGGGCGCGCCTCGCTTAACGCGCCTGCCGCGCTGGGACAGAATTTTCACGCCTCGCGCTAAGGGGCATCAACGACGGGCATGTCGCCCGAACTGAGGGGAAATGGAATGCAAAGAAGATCGATCCTGAAAGGCGGCGCCGCGCTTGGTTTCGCCACCATGATGGGCGGCAAGCTCGCCTTCGCCCAAGGCCTCGAAAAGGTCAAAGCCGGCTTCGTCTATGTCGGCCCGATCGGTGACGGCGGCTGGACCTTCCAGCACGACCAGGGCCGGCTTGCCATGATGGAAGCGCTGGGCGACAAGGTCGAGACGGTGTTTCAGGAAAACGTTCCCGAAGGTGCCGATGCCGAACGCGTCCTGACGCAGATGGCGCTGTCGGGGTGCAACATCATCTTCACCACCTCGTTCGGCTACATGGATGCGACCAATGCCGTCGCCGCCAAGTTCCCCGACATCAAGTTCGAACACGCCACGGGCTACAAGCGCGACACGCCGAACGTGTCCACCTACAACGCCCGCTTCTACGAAGGCCGCGCCGTCATGGGCACGATTGCCGGCCTGATGACCAAGTCGAACAAGATCGGCTACATCGGTTCCTTCCCGATCCCCGAAGTGATCCAGGGCATCAACTCGTCCTACATCCACGCCAAGAAGGTGAACCCCGATGTGACCATCTCGGTCGTCTGGGCCTACACCTGGTTCGATCCGGCGAAAGAGGCCGATGCCGCCAAGGCGCTGATCGAACAGGACGTCGACGTGATCCTGCAGCACACCGACTCGACCGCGCCCTTGGCCGAAGCGGCCAAGACCCCCGGCGTCATCGGCTTCGGTCAGGCGTCTGACATGGCCGAATACAAGCCGAGCCCGCGTGTCTCGGCCATCATCGACAACTGGGCGCCCTATTACACCGAACGCGTTCAGGCCCTGCTCGACGGCACCTATGCGCAGAAAGACACCTGGGCCGGTATCGGCGGCGGCGAAGTGAAGATCGGCGACATCACCGATGCCGTCCCCGCCGACGTCAAGGCCAAGGCCGAGGCAGTGCGCGATTCCATCGCTTCGGGTGCCTACCACCCCTTCACTGGCCCGCTGAACAAGCAGGACGGTTCGGCCTGGCTGAAAGAGGGCGAAGTGGCCGACGACGGCACCCTTGCCGGCATGATGTTCTACGTCGAAGGCGTCACGGGCGACATTCCGTCCTGATCGCCGCCGAAAGGCAAACCAAAGGCCCGCCCCCGTGGCGGGCCTTTTCGTTTTTGCCCCGCATATGGCCGATAGCCTGCTTGGGCCAGAACGGCGCCGCTGTCACATCACGCATGGCGCGATGTCGCCATTTGATCAAAACCCGCCGTGCTTGGCTTGCCCGCGCCCGCGCCTTTTGGCATGGTCGCCCGCATGGAAAACGACTTCATCATCATCGGCGGCGGCATTGCCGGAGTTTCGGCAGCCGCCCGTCTTTCGGCCCTCGGTCAGGTATCGCTGCTCGAAACGGAATCCGCGCTCGCGCATCACGCCTCGGGCCGCTCTGCCGCGCTCTATGAACCGCGCTACGGCGCGCCTGCTGTGGTGGAACTCTCGCTCGCCTCGGGCGACCACTTCCGCGCGCAGGACAACATCCTTACCCCCCGCGGCCTGATGATCATTACCAAGTCGGACGAGGGCGACGCCTTCCGCCACGATGTCGAAACCATGCACATGGACCCGATTACCCCCGACGAGGCCCGCGCGATGGTGCCGATCCTGAACGATCAGGTCGCCTTCGCCGCCTATGCCGACCATGCGTGGGACATTGACACCGACCTTCTCATCCAGGGCTTCGCGCGCACGGCGCGTTCGCAGGGTGCCCGCATCGTTACCGGCGCCCCCGTCACGGCCATCACCCGCACCTCCACCGGCTGGGCCGTCACCGCAGGGGGGCAAGAGTTCACGGGCATTACCCTTGTCAACGCCGCAGGCGCATGGGTCGACGTGGTAGCCGGCATGGCGGGCATCCAGCCCTTGGGCTTCCAGCCCAACCGCCGCTCGATGGCCCGCATCCCCGCCCCCGGCGGGCATGACATCTCGCGCTGGCCCATGATCTTCGGCGCGGGCGAAACCTGGTACGCCAAACCCGACGCAGGCGCGCTGATCGTCAGCCCGGCCGAGGAACACCCGATGGACCCGCATGATGCATGGGCCGACGACATGGTTCTTGCCGAAGGCTTGGCCCGATACGAGGAAATGGTCACCGAACCCGTCACCCGCCTGATTTCAAACTGGGCAGGATTGCGCACCTTTTCACCCGACCGCGTGCTGGTGATCGGGCGCGACAAGCGTGACCCGTCCTTCTTCTGGATCGCGGGGCAGGGCGGCTACGGCTTCCAATCCGCGCCTGCGGCCAGCAAACTCGCAGCCGATCTTTTGGCGGGCACCGCACCCGAGCTTTCGCCCGACCTTGTCGCCGCGCTCGATCCGGCCCGCTTCGGCTAGGCGGCTTGCCGCCCACAGCCCGCCGCGATTTGCGACGCGGTTGGTGACAGCGGCGTTCCGATCATGCACCATACGGGCATGATCCGTGCAGCCCTCGCCCTGTCCATCGGCCTCGCCCTCGCCGCATGCGGGGGTGGCCCCGCGCCAACCGCGCAAGCCCCGGCCTCTTACGGCCAGCCCGCCCCGCGCCTCAACTTTGCCGACAGCGCGCCGCATGACTTCGGCTTCCGCACCCCGCGCGACCACCCCGTCCACGGCATCGACGCCTCGCGCCACCAGCCGGAAATCGACTGGCACACCGCCCGCGCCAATGGCGTCACCTTCGCATGGCTCAAGGCGACCGAGGGCGGCGACATCATCGACCCTGCCTTCCGCGACAACTGGCGCGCGGCGCGCCGCGCGGGCGTGGCCCACGGCGCCTACCATTTCTTCTACCACTGCCGCCCCGCGTCCGAGCAGGCGCGCTGGTTCATCCGCCACGTCCCGCGCGAGGCGGGCAGCCTCCCCCCCGTCCTCGACCTCGAATGGACGCCCTTCTCCCCCACCTGCACCCTCCGCCGGTCCGGTGCCGTCATCCGCTCCGAAGCCCGCATCTTCCTGCAAGCTCTCGAATCCCACTACGGCCAACGCCCCGTGATCTACACCAGCGTCGATTTCTACCGCGACACCCAGCTCTGGCGCGTCGGAAATTACGACTTCTGGCTCCGCTCGGTCGCCGCCCACCCGGATGAGCTTTACGGCGGCCGCCCCTGGACCTTCTGGCAATACTCCAGCACCGGAGCCGTCCCCGGCGTGCCGGGCGAGGTGGACCTGAACACCTTCAACGGCAGCACGACACAATGGAGCGCGTGGCTGGCCGCCAACACGCGCTAAAGCAAAGGGCGCAGCCGAAGCCGCGCCCTTTCCTCTTGCCTCAAATATCCCGGGGGGCGCGGGGGGCTGGCCCCCCGCTGCTTCGGCGTGGTGCGGGGGCTGGCCCCCGCTCCGCCCTGTCAGCCATCCACACGGATACGGGCGTTCGTCGGATCGAAGGGGCTGTCCTCGACCACCACGGCATCCCAAAGCTCGCGGTTGATGCGGACCTGCATCTTGGTGCCCACTTCCGCAAGATCGGGGCGCACATAGCCCATGCCGATCTGCTTGCCGAAGGCCACCGAATAGCCGCCACTGGTCAGACGCCCGATCTTCTCGCCATTCACGACCAGCGCTTCCTTGCCCCAGGGATCGGTATCGGCAGGGCCGTCGATCAGCACGGTCACGCATTTGCTGCGGATGCCGGTTTTCAGCATCGCGTCCTTGCCCTGAAAATCCTTGGACAAGTCGACGAAACGGTCCAGCGCCGCCTCGAGCGGGGTCGCATCGCGGCCCAACTCGTTGCCAAAGGCGCGGTAGGATTTCTCTTGCCGCAGCCAGTTCTGCGCCCGTGCGCCGACCAGCTTCATGCCATGCTTCGCCCCTGCGGCCATCAACTGGTCCCACAGGTAGCGCTGCATCTCGATCGGGTGGTGAAGTTCCCAGCCAAGCTCGCCCGTATAGGCCACGCGGATCGCGTTCACGGGGCACATGCCAAGCTCGATCTTGCGGGCCGACAGCCAGGGGAAACGCTTGTTCGACAGCACCGTGTCGGGATCGGCGTCCTTGACCAGTTCCTTCAGGATGGCGCGGCTGTTCGGCCCCGCCAGCGCAAAGACGCCCCACTGCGTGGTCACGTCATGGATGTCGATGTAACCACCGCCCTTGCCCATGAAGTCTTCTGCACATTTCTTCAGGTAATCGGCATCATAGGCCGTCCAGGCACCGGCCGAGACAAGGTAGTAGTCGTTCTCGCCATTGCGGACGATGGTGTATTCCGTCCGCGTCGTGCCATGCGGCGTCAGCGCATAGGTCAGGTTGATCCGCCCCACCTTGGGCAATGCGTTGCAGGTGAACCAGTCGAGGAAGGCCGTAGCCCCCGGTCCGCGCACGATATGCTTGGTAAAGGCTGTCGCGTCGATCAGCCCTGCCGTCTCGCGGATCGCTTTCGCCTCGTCGACCGCATATTGCCACCAGCCGCCACGGCGGAAACTGCGGGAATTGTGGTCGAAATCCTCGGGCGCGTCCTTGGGGCCGTAATAGATCGGGCGTTCCCAGCCGTTCACCTGCCCGAACTGCGCGCCAAGCGCCTTCTGGCGGTCATAGACGGGGGCGGTGCGCAGCGGGCGGCAGGCCTCGCGCTCTTCATCGGGGTGGTGCAGCACGAAGACGTGGTCGTAGCACTCCTCGTTCTTGCGCGCGGCATATTCGGTCGTCATCCAGTTGCCGTAGCGCTTGGGGTCAAGCGAGGCCATGTCGATCTCGGCCTCGCCCTCGACCATCATCTGGGCAAGGTAATAGCCGGTGCCGCCCGCCGCGGTGATCCCGAAGCTGAAGCCCTCGGCCAGCCACATGTTGCGCAGACCCGGCGCGGGGCCGACCAGCGGGTTGCCATCGGGCGTATAGCAGATCGGGCCGTTGAAATCGTCCTTCAGACCCACGGTTTCCGACGAGGGCAGTCGATGGATCATCGACATGTATTCCGCCTCGATCCGTTCAAGGTCGAGCGGGAAAAGGTCCGCGCGGAACGACTGCGGCACGTCATAAAGGAACCGCGCAGGCGCGCCCTTCTCATAGGGCCCCAGAATCCAGCCGCCGCGCTCTTCGCGCACATACCACTTGGCGTCGGCATCGCGCAGAACGGGATGCTGCGGGTTGGTCTTGCGCCATTCGACAAGCGCGGGGTCCGGCTCGGTCACGATATACTGGTGTTCGACCGGAATCGCGGGGATCTTGATCCCCAGCAGACGCGCCGTGCGCTGGGCGTGGTTGCCGGTCGCGGTCACGACATGCTCGGCATGGATTTCGTATTTCTCGTCGGACGGCACAAGGTTGCCACCCTGTTCCACCATGCGCGTGACCGAAACGATCCACTCGCTGCCCGTCCAGCGATAGGCATCCACCTGAATCCGCCGCTCGATCGTGGCCCCCAGCATCCGCGCGCCCTTGGCCATGGCCTGCGTCACGTCGGCGGGGTTGATGTAGCCGTCCTGCGGATGGAACAGCGCGCCTTTCAGGTCATCGGTCCGCACCAGCGGCCACCGCTCGGCAATCTGCTTCGGCGTCATGAATTCGTGATAGACCCCGGCGGTTTCCGCGACCGAGGAATAGAGCATGTATTCGTCCATACGGTCCTGCGTCTGCGCCATGCGCAGGTTGCCGACCACGTAGAAGCCGGGGTTCAGACCCGTCTCTGCCTCAAGCCCCTTGTAGAAATCGACCGAGTATTTGTGGATATGCGTCGTTGCGAAGGACATGTTGAACAGCGGCAACAAGCCCGCCGCATGCCATGTGGACCCCGAGGTCAACTCGTCCCGCTCGACCAGCATCGTATCCCAGCCGGCCTTGGCAAGGTGATAGGCGATACCGTTGCCGACAGCACCGCCGCCGACGACAAGGGCTTTGACATGGGTTTTCATGGGGACGACTCCGGTCGCAAAGGATGTTCGCCCCTATCTGCCCGAACCGCGGGGGAACGGGCAAGTCAACCCGACCCTTGGCAGATAAAAACGACATGCATGGCATATCCGCGACTTTTGTCGCACCCGCCGTGCCTGTCGCGCCAGCCGGCCAGCCGGTCCAGACCGGCCCGATGCGCGTCGGTCAGCAACCCGGAACGAAAAGGCCGCCCCGGGGGCGGCCTTTCGGTTCAGCTTTTCATGCCGTCCCAGAACCCTTTGACCTTGGAAAAGAAGCTCTGCCCCTCGGGGTTGTTCTCTTCCGAAAGCCGCTCGAACTCTTCCAGCAATTCGCGCTGCCGCGCGGTCAGGTTGACGGGGGTCTCGACCGCCAGTTCAAGAACCATGTCGCCGGTGCCGCCGCCACGCAGGGCGGGCATGCCCTTGCCGCGCAGGCGCATCTGCTTGCCGGTCTGGCTGCCGGCCGGAACCTTCACACGCGACTTGCCGCCGTCGATGGTGGGAACCTCGACCTCGCCCCCCAAGGCGGCGGTGCCGATGCTCACGGGGATGCGGCAGAACAGATGCACCCCGTCGCGCTGGAAAATCGGGTGATCCTTGACCTCGATAAAGATGTAAAGGTCACCCGCCGGACCGCCGCGCAGACCGGCCTCGCCCTCGCCCGCAAGACGGATGCGGGTGCCGGTTTCCACCCCCGCGGGGATGTTGACGGAAAGGGCGCGTTCCTTTTCGGTGCGCCCCGCGCCACCGCAGGCACGGCACGGATTCTTGATGATCTGGCCCATGCCGTTGCAGGTCGGGCAGGTGCGCTCGACGGTGAAAAAGCCCTGCTGCGCCCGAACCTTGCCCATGCCCGAACAGGTCGGGCAGGTGACGGGTTCGGCGCCGCCTTCGGCCCCGGTGCCGCGACATGTGTCGCAGGCGATAGAGGTGGGGACGTTGATGGTTTTCTGCACGCCCTTGAAGGCCTCTTCAAGGTTGACGCGCAGGTTGTAGCGCAGGTCCGATCCGCGTTGCGCGCGCGACCGTCCGCCGCCGCCGCCACGGCCGCCACCCATGAAATCGCCGAACAGGTCCTCGAACACATCCGAAAAGGCCGAGGCGAAATCGCCGTTGCCCGCGCCGCCCGGATAGCCGCCACGCCCGCCGCCGCCCATTCCGCCCTCAAAGGCCGCGTGACCGTAGCGGTCATAGGCGGCTTTCTTGTCGGCGTCCTTCAGCACCTCGTAAGCCTCGTTCACTTCCTTGAACTGGGCTTCGGCGTTCGGGTTGTCAGAGTTGCGGTCCGGGTGAAGCTCTTTCGCTTTGGTGCGATAGGCTTTTTTCAATTCTTCGGCCGAGGCCCCGCGCGGGGCGCCGAGGATGTCGTAGTAGTCACGTTTTGCCACTGCAAAACCCCCTATCTGAACCGGGTGGGGGCGGTTCGTTGCCGAACCGCCCCCTTTCCCGTTTCACGCGGTGTCACTTCCGCTTGTTTTCGCCAAGGTCTTCGAAATCGGCATCGACGATGTCGTCATCGACATCGCGCGGCGCGTCGGGGTCTTTGCCTTCGCTTTCCGACTGGCTGGCCTTGTAGATGGCTTCGCCCAGCCGCATCGCGGCCTCGGTCAGGTTCTGGATGCCGCCCTTGATCTTGCCGGCGTCCTCGGTCTTGAGAGTCTCTTCAAGCGCGCCCATCGCAAGTTCGATCGCCTCGACGGTCGAGGGGTCAACCTTGTCGCCATGCTCGGCCAAGGATTTCTTGGTCGAATGCAGCAGGCTTTCGCCCTGGTTCTTGGCTTCGACAAGCTCGCGGCGCTCGCGGTCGGCCTCGGCATTGGCCTCGGCGTCCTTCACCATCTTCTCGATATCCTCGTCGGACAGGCCGCCCGAGGCTTGGATCGTGATCGCCTGCTCTTTGTTCGTGCCCTTGTCCTTGGCCTTGACCGAGACGATGCCGTTGGCGTCGATGTCGAAGGTGACTTCGATCTGCGGCATGCCGCGCGGGGCCGGCGGGATCTGTTCGAGGTTGAACTGGCCGAGCATCTTGTTGTCGGCAGCCATCTCGCGTTCCCCCTGGAACACGCGGATCGTCACGGCGTTCTGGTTGTCTTCGGCCGTCGAGAACACCTGGCTCTTCTTCGTCGGGATCGTGGTGTTGCGGTCGATCAGGCGGGTGAACACGCCGCCCAGGGTTTCGATGCCCAGCGACAGCGGGGTAACGTCAAGCAGGACGACGTCTTTCACATCGCCTTGCAGCACGCCGGCCTGAATGGCGGCACCGGCAGCCACGACTTCGTCAGGGTTCACGCCCTTGTGGGGTTCCTTGCCGAAGAACTTGGTCACTTCCTCGATCACGCGCGGCATACGGGTCATACCGCCGACAAGCACCACTTCGTCGATGTCGGCCATCGTCAGGCCTGCATCCTTCAGCGCTGCCTGACAGGGCTTCATCGATTTCTTGATCAGATCGTCGACCAGCGATTCCAGCTTGGCACGGGTCAGCTTGACCACAAGGTGCAGCGGCTGGCCGGTGTTCTTGTCCATGCTGATGAACGGCTGGTTGATTTCGGTCTGCTGGCTGGACGACAGCTCGATCTTGGCCTTTTCGGCAGCTTCCTTCAGGCGCTGGAGCGCCATCTTGTCGAGCGTGAGATCGACGCCATGCTCTTTCTTGAACTCGTCGGCCAGATAGCTGACGATCCGCATGTCAAAGTCTTCACCGCCAAGGAAGGTGTCGCCGTTGGTCGATTTAACCTCGAACAGGCCATCGTCGATTTCGAGGATGGTGATGTCGAAGGTGCCGCCGCCAAGGTCATAGACCGCGATCGTGCGCGCCTCTTTCTTGTCGAGGCCGTAGGCCAGCGCCGCAGCGGTCGGTTCGTTGATGATCCGCAGCACTTCAAGACCGGCGATCTTGCCCGCGTCCTTGGTCGCCTGACGCTGGGCGTCGTTGAAATAGGCCGGAACGGTGATGACGGCCTGCGTCACCGACTCGCCAAGGTAGGATTCGGCGGTTTCCTTCATTTTCTGAAGGATGAAGGCCGAAACCTGGCTGGGCGAATACTTCTCGCCGCGCACTTCGACCCAAGCGTCGCCATTGCCGCCGTTGACGATTTTATACGGCATGTTCTTCTGGTCTTTCAGAATGACCGGATCGTCAAAACGACGACCAATCAGGCGCTTGACCGCGAAGATGGTGTTGGATGCGTTGGTGACGGCCTGACGTTTCGCAGGCTGGCCGACCAGACGCTCGCCTTCGGTGAAGGCGACGATAGAGGGCGTGGTGCGCGCGCCTTCCGAGTTTTCGATGATGCGGGGCTGCGAACCGTCCATGATGGCGATGCAGCTGTTGGTGGTCCCGAGGTCGATCCCGATGACTTTGGCCATGATATGCTACCCTTCTTTCGGCGATGTTGTGGGGCTGGACCCTATAGGAAGGCGTCCGGCCCCGATCCCAAGTCTGTCCGGCAGGAGCGGCCCGCCCCTTCCGGCTTCGTGGGGTATATAAGTTGGGGGCGTTGGGCCTGCAAGCGTCAGGCTTGCGGGAATTTGCAGCCAATCCGAAAGACGGGGTCGCGCGGGTCCGGGCAAAGGCCCGGTCACTTGCCCATCGACCACGACAGCGACACGCGCTTCATCGTGTAGAACTCGCCCATCAGGCCGATCGTCAGGCAGGCCAGCAGGAAATACAGCGGGTATTCCACATTGCTGTAGCGCGGCGCGTAATTCAGGAAGATGAAACCGCGCCCCTGGTCGATGATGTGGAACAGCGGGTTCCAGTCGAACCAGCCCAGAACCACGGTCGGCATGGCGTTGGCCACGAACATCTTGCCCGACGCGATCATGTTCAGACGGGCATAGATCGTCGCCACGATGCCGAAGAACCGCGGCTGCCACGGCGTCGCCGCGCGAAAGATCATGCCGATGGCGACACCCGTCGCCCAGGCCAGAACCATCATGCCCAGCGTCTGTATCGGCTGGTCGATGGTGATGGGCGAGATGACGGCATGGTAGATGAACAGCACGACGATGGCCGAAAGGATCTGCAGATAAAGCGCACCCAGCGCCGCGGCACCCACGGCGATCAGCGTGTTCATCGGGCCGTGCTTCATCATGGCGCTTGTCGGGCCATCGGCCTTCATCACCGTCTGCATGGCCTTTACATGCGTCATGTACATGAAGATGCCGGACATCAGATACAGGATGTAATCGCCACGGATCGCGATATGCCGTGTGCCGGTAAAGGCGAACATCAGGTAAAAGCCTGCGATCATCATCACCGCCTGCACAAGATTCAGCAAAAGCCCGATCACCGCGCTGGTGTGGCTTTTGCGGACATTGTGGACCGCGCCGTGAAAGACGAGTTCAAGGATAGACCAGGCGGTGCGGGCATGGGTCTGTTTGACTTCGGCGTAGAATTTCAAACCCGAACCCTCACACTGGCGCAGGGCCGCTTGCCCTTGGTCGCAGGGCGCATGATAAGGCGGAAAAGTCAGGTTTTCAATCAGGGCGGGCCGATGCGCCTGCATGGGGTGTGCAATGGACTTCGAGCGGTTGATTCCCGTTATCCGCCAACTGGCGCTCGATGCGGGTGCAAAGATCATGGAGGTCTATGACGGCCCCGATTTCGCGGTAAAGGTCAAAGGCGACCAGTCGCCCGTGACCGAGGCCGACGAAGCCGCCGATGCGCTGATTTCGGCAGGCCTGCGGGCGGCGTTTCCCGATGTGATCCTCATCACCGAAGAGCAGGCCGACAGCCACGCCTTGCGGGCCGAGACCTTCCTGATCGTCGATCCGCTTGATGGAACCAAGGAATTCGTCCAGCGCCGCGGCGATTTCACGGTCAATATCGCC
The DNA here is from genome assembly GCF_014243445.1 of Paragemmobacter straminiformis. Taxonomy (GTDB): domain Bacteria; phylum Pseudomonadota; class Alphaproteobacteria; order Rhodobacterales; family Rhodobacteraceae; genus Paragemmobacter; species Paragemmobacter straminiformis. The sequence continues at coordinate 1,184,069 of NZ_JACLQD010000001.1, read as the reverse complement.
TATGTCGAAAAGGGCGTGCCGCTGCGCGGGGTGGTCTATGCCCCCGCACAGGGCCGCTTGTTCTACACCCGTCCCGACGGGGTCACGGTCGAAGAGGTGGCGGGCGCACAGCGCGAAATCCGCGTGGCAAGGCCCGACAACGCGGCACTCATGGTGGTCGCGTCGAAATCGCACCGCGACGCCGCGACCGAGGAATACATCGCCCGCTACGCCGTCAAGGACAGCCGCAGCGCGGGGTCGAGCCTCAAGTTCTGTCTGGTCGCCACGGGCGAGGCGGACATCTACCCCCGCCTTGGCCGCACGATGGAATGGGACACGGCGGCCGGCGATGCCGTGCTGCGCGGCGCGGGCGGCGTTGTGGTGCGCATGGATGACGGAACGCCCCTCGCCTATGGCAAATCGGGGTGGGACAATCCCTTCTTCATCGCCCACGCACCCGGAGTCGACCTGAAATGAGCGTTCTGATCGCCATCCCCGCCCGCTACGCAAGCACCCGCTACCCGGGCAAGCCGCTGGTCTCGCTTCGGGGGCCAGACGGCGAAAAGACCCTGATCCGCCGCAGCTGGGAGGCCGCGATGGCCGTGCGCGGCGTCGACCGCGTCGTCGTCGCCACCGATGACGATCGCATCCGCGAACACGCCGAAGCCTTCGGGGCCGAGGTGGTGATGACGTCGGTCGATTGCCAGAACGGAACCGAACGCTGCGCCGAAGTGGCGGCAAAGCTGACGGGTTACGACATCGTCGTGAACTTGCAAGGCGATGCCCCCCTGACCCCCGCGTGGTTCGTCGAGGATCTTGTCGCGGGCCTGCGGGCCGATCCTGCGGCGGTAATCGCAACGCCCGTGCTGCGCTGCGAGGGCAAGATGCTCGCAGCCCTTCTGGCCGACCGCCGCGCCGGACGCGTGGGCGGCACGACCGCCGTTTTCGGCGCAGGCGGGCGCGGCCTCTATTTCTCGAAAGAGGTGATCCCCTTCACCGGCAAGACCTATGCCGACGAAGATCCGACACCGGTCTTTCACCATGTCGGCGTCTATGCCTATCGGCCCGCCGCGCTGCGCGATTATCCGTCCTGGCCCGTCGGGCCGCTGGAAAAGCTGGAAGGCCTGGAACAGCTGCGCTTTCTCGAAAACGGACGCGCGGTGCTTTGCGTCGAGGTCGAAGCCCAAGGGCGGCAATTCTGGGAATTGAACAACCCGAGCGACGTTCCCGTGATCGAAGCGATGATGGCGGCGATGAAATAGGCGAAAAGCCGCAGATTTGACATGTCCATGCCCTATCGTCGTGCTTGCGGATGCACTACGGAACCGCTACCGCAACGGCGTTTCCCATCGGGCGGAAGGCTGTTAATCTGTGCCTACCGACCGCACTGCATGGGCGTGGTATCGGCGCCGGGTGTTCCGGGCTGAAACATAGGTGTCGAAATGAAAATCAAGAAGGTCTCGAAGGCCATCTTCCCCGTCGCCGGATTGGGCACGCGGTTCCTGCCTGCGACCAAATCCATTCCCAAGGAAATCATGACGCTGGTTGACCGCCCGTTGATCCAATACGCGATCGACGAGGCGCGGGCTGCCGGCATCAAGGAATTCATCTTCGTGACGTCGCGCGGGAAATCCGCGCTCGAGGATTACTTCGACAACGCGCCCGAACTTGAAAGCGCGCTCAAGAAATCGGGCAAGGAAGACCTGCTCGAAATCCTCAAAGAGACGAACATGGATTCGGGTGCCATCGCCTATATCCGCCAGAACCGCCCGCTTGGCCTTGGCCACGCGGTCTGGTGCGCGCGGCGGCTGGTGGGGGACGAACCCTTTGCCGTCCTGCTGCCCGATGACGTGATCGCAGCCGAAAAGCCCTGCCTGCAACAGATGGTCGAGGCTTATGCCGAAACCGGTGGCAACATGGTCGCCGCGATGGAAGTGGCGCCCGAGCGGACCTCCTCATACGGCGTGCTGGATATCGGCGAGGACATGGGCTCGATCGTCAAGGCCAAGGGCATGGTGGAAAAGCCCAAAGCCGGAACCGCACCCTCCAACCTCGCGGTGATCGGGCGCTACATCCTGTCGCCCAAGGTCATGACCAACCTGAACCGCATGAAGCAGGGTGCCGGTGGCGAAATCCAGCTGACCGACGCGATTGCCGAAGAAGTGGCCGATGGCAACGTGTTCGGCTACCGCTTCCGCGGTCAACGCTACGACTGCGGGTCGAAAGCCGGTTTCTTGCAGGCGACGGTGGCCTTCGGACTGTCGCGGCCTGATCTGCGTGACGAGTTTTCAGCTTATCTGCATGACATGATCGCCTTGCAGAAAGCTGCGCAGTAACGGCGTGGCCGCTTGGCTTGATGCTTATCGCCTGCGCTGGAAACGGCGCAGGCTGCTGGCGCGGGCCATCGGCAAGCGGCACGATCTGGCGCCGGTGGTCGACCGGACGGCCGATATTTCCCGCGATGACATCCTGTGTTTCGCCGTCGTGCGGAACGAGGCGCTGCGCCTGCCGTGGTTTCTCGAATATCACCGCAACCTCGGTGTGGCGCGCTTCCTGATCGTCGACAATGCCAGCACCGACGGCACGCAAGACCTGCTGTCCGCGCAACCCGACGTGTCGCTGTGGCGCACGGGGGCGGGCTACAAGGCGTCGCGTTTCGGGCTGGATTGGACCAACTGGCTTTTGGCCCGCTACGGTCACGGCCACTGGTGCCTGACGCTCGATGCCGACGAGGCCCTGGTCTATCCCTACTGTGACACCCGCGACCTGCGCGCGCTGACCGGTTGGCTTGACGGGCAGGGCCGGGACATGTTCCCCGCCATGATGCTCGACATGTATCCCAAAGGGCCGGTCGCGGTGCAGGAGTATCGGGCGGGCGACGACCCTTTCGCCGTGCTGCAATGGTTTGACAGCGCCAATTACGGAATGCGCGTGCAAAAGCCGATGGGCAATCTGTGGCTGCAAGGTGGCCCGAGGGCGCGCATGTTCTTTGCCGATGCGCCCGAGCGCGCGCCCACGCTGAACAAGGTGCCGCTGGTGCGCTGGAACCGGCGCTACGCCTACGTCAACTCGACCCATTCCCTGCTGCCGCCCCGTCTCAACCGCTTTTACGAAAGCGACGGGGGCGAGGCGCCCTCGGGCCTTCTGTTGCATTCGAAGTTCCTCAACCTCGCCGTTGCCCGCGCGGCCGAGGAAAAGGCACGTGGCGAACACTTCTCAAATGCTGCGCTTTATGACCGTTACTATGACGAACTGTCCTCGAACCCCGACCTGTGGTGCAGCACATCGCGCCGCTACGACGGCTGGCGCGGGCTCGAGGCACTGGGGCTGATGTCGCGCGGAGGTTGGTTGTAAAGAATCATTTACAACTTCTAGGAGATCATACGATCCGAAAGTCAAGTTTTGTTTACTTTAGGATGGGTTGTTACTAATCTGTACGGAACCGGACAGGGCGCAGCCCATGTCGGGACCATAGGCGAAGACGGGGACGGGCGCACTTGACGGGTGGCCCGATGTGGCAGGGGCAGGTTGTTCGAGTGGGTTTGATCGGGGCATATCGGCTGCGGCTTCGGCGGCGGCGTTTGCATTTGCGCGGCTGGCTGCGGCGGCGCGAAATGACAAGCCTTGCCAATCGCACCGGAGCGATCCGGTCCGACAGCATCCTGCTTTGCACCACCCTGCGGAACGAAAAGATCCGCCTTCCCTATTTTCTTCGCTATTACAGGGATTTGGGCGTCAACCACTTCCTGATCGTCGACAATGGCTCGACCGATGGCAGCCGCGAATACCTTCTTGCGCAGCCCGATGTTTCGCTGTGGCTGGCCACGGGCAGTTACAAGAATTCACGCTTCGGCATGGATTGGATCACCCATCTGCAACGCCGCTACTGCCACCAGCACTGGACGCTGACGGTGGATGTCGACGAATTCCTGATCTATCCCTTCTGCGAAACGCGGCCCTTGCGCGCGCTGACCGACTGGCTCGACACTTCGGGCATCCGCTCCTTCTCGGCCATGATCCTCGACATGTATCCCAAGGGTCCGATCGACGCGCAGCCCTATGCCGAAGGTCAGGACCCGTTCGAAATCGCGCAGTGGTTCGACAGCGCGAACTATTCGGTCAAGCGCAACGCGGGGCTGGGCAACCTCTGGCTTCAGGGCGGGCCGCGCGGCCGGATGTTCTTTGCCGACGAACCCGAACGCGCACCCGCGCTGAACAAGGTGCCCTTGGTCAAATGGGACCGCGCCTATGCCTATGTCAGCTCGACCCACATGCTGCTGCCGCGCGGGCTGAACCTCGTCTATGATGAATGGGGTGGTGAAAAGGCAAGCGGCTGCCTGCTTCATGCCAAATTCCTCGATACCTTCGCCGTCAAGGCCGAGGAAGAGATGAAGCGCCGTCAGCATTATGCCGACAGCCACGAATACCGCGCCTACCGCGAGGGGCTGAAATCCCAGCCCGACCTGTGGTGCAAGTGGAGCGAGAAATACATCAACTGGCGACAGCTCGAAATTCTGGGCCTGATGTCCAAGGGGAATTGGGCATGACCGAAAGCACCACCCTCGGCTTTGTCATGCTGTGCCACACGGCCTTGCACCGCGCCGCCGAAGTGGCGCGTCACTGGGCGGAACGCGGCTGTCCGGTCGTCATCCACGTCGACGCGCGGGTCAAGGCGTGGAGTTACGACACCATGAAAACCGAATTGGCCGATCTGGCCAATGTCCGGTTTTCCGAACGTTTCGCCTGCGAATGGGGCACATGGGGCATCGTCGCCGCCACGCAAGCCGCGTCCGAGGTGATGCTGGCCGACTTTCCGCAGGTCCGGCATGTCTACCTCGCCTCGGGGTCCTGCATGCCCCTGCGCCCCGTGCGCGACCTGATCGCCTATCTCGATGCCCGCCCCCGCACCGATTTCATCGAAAGCGTCACCACCGAAGAGGTCGGCTGGACCATCGGCGGGCTGAACATGGAACGCTTTACCCTCCGCTTCCCGTTTTCGTGGCGCACGCAGCGGTGGCTTTTCGACCGCTACGTCGCCCTGCAACGCCGTGTGCGGTTCCAGCGCAAGATTCCCAAGGATGTCGTGCCGCATCTTGGCAGCCAATGGTGGTGCCTGACACGGCAAACCCTTTCGGCCATTCTGCAGGGGCCGGACCGCAAGCTTTATGACGACTATTTCCGCCGCGTCTGGATTCCCGACGAAAGCTACTTCCAGACCTTGGTGCGGCTGGTCTCAAGCTCGGTCGAAAGCCGGTCGCTCACGCTGTCGAAGTTCGATTTTCAGGGCAAGCCGCATATCTTCTACGATGACCACCTCCAGCTTTTGCGCCGGTCCGATTGCTTCGTGGCGCGCAAGATCTGGCCGCATGCGAACAAACTCTACCGCACCTTCCTGACCGACGACGCCGAGGCGCAGGCCGGTCGGGAACCGAACCCCGGCAAGATCGACCGTCTTTTCGCCAAGGCGGTCGAGCGGCGGGTCAAAGGGCGTCCCGGTCTTTACATGCAAAGCCGCTTCCCGAACGAGAACTTCGAGAACGGGCGCACGGCGGCGCCCTATTCGGTGTTCCACGGCTTTTCCGAGGTGTTCGAGAACTTCGAGATGTGGCTTTCCAAAACGACGGGAAGCCGCGTGCATGGCCACCTCTTCGCCCCCGACCGCGTAGAATTCGCCGGGGGCGAGGCGATCTATAACGGCGCGCTCTCTGACAGCCCCAGATTGCGCGACTACAACCCGCGGTCCTTCCTGACCAACCTCATCTGGGCAACGCGGGGCGAAAGGCAGTGCTTCCAGTTCGGGCCTGCCGACAGCCAGACGCTGAACCCCTTTATCGCAATGGACGCCAACGCGCAGATATCGGTGATATCGGGCGCATGGGCGCTGCCGCTTTGGAAATCGAACCGCAACTTCGGCGACATCCGGCGCGAGGCGGCGCGGTTGCAAAAGGTGGAAAGCGAAACGCTTGCCGTCCTGCGCCAATCCAGCACCAAGGCCCGTGTCCGCATCTGGACGCTGGCGGAATTTGTCGAAAGCCCGATGGAGCCGTTGCAGACCATCGTGGACGAGATCAGCCCCCGTTCCTTGCGGCGGCTGACCGAAGCGCCGAAGATGACGGACCTGACAGGCTTTGGACAATTCCTGCAAAACCTGCGCAATCAGGGGATGCAGCCTGTGCTTATGGGCGATTTTCCGGCGGGCGACGACCCGCGCCCCGCCAGCGCCTCGCGCGGGCGGCCCTATCTGGTGAAGTGAGTGCGCGGTTTCGACAGCTTCGTGATGTTCGCCGAAATGCGGACAGGGTCCAATTTTCTGGAAGCAAATCTGAACGCGCTGCACGGCGTTTCCTGTCTGGGTGAACTGTTCAACCCCTTCTTCATCGGCAAGAAGGACCAGACCGAGATGTTCGGCGTTACCCTCGCCCAGCGCGAGTCTGACCCGATGGCGCTGATCGCGGCCGCGCGGGCGGCCACGGGCGGCATGGTCGGCTTCCGCTGGTTCCACGACCACGACCCGCGCGTATTCGATGCCGTCATGGCCGACACGCGCTGCGCCAAGATCGTGCTGACGCGCAATCCGGTGGAAAGCTATGTCAGCCTCAAGATCGCGCAGGCGACAGGTCAATGGAAACTGACCAACCCCAAAAACCTCAAACAGGCCAAGGCCCGTTTCGACAGCGTCGAATTCGAGGCGCATCTCGATGCCGTGCAGGGCTTTCAGGTCCGGCTGCTGAACGCATTGCAGACCAGCGGGCAGACCGCCTTTTATCTCGACTACGAGGATATTCAGGATCTTGCCGTTCTGAACGGGCTTGCCGCCTTCCTCCGGGTCGATGCGCGGCTTGATGCGGTGGACCAGTCGCTGACGGTGCAAAACCCCGAACCGCTGGCCGACAAGGTGACGAACCCTGCCGCGATGGAACAGGCCTTGGCGCGGCTCGACCGCTTCAACCTGTCACGCACCCCGAATTTCGAACCGCGCCGCACGGCGGGCATTCCGGGCTTCATCGCCTCGCGCGAGGTGCCTTTGCTGTTCATGCCGCTGCGCGGCGGGCCCGAGGCGCGGGTGGTCGACTGGCTGGAAGCGTTCGGCGGGCTGGAGCGCGACTTCGTGCAAAAGTCGTTGCGCCAGTGGAAGCGCGCCCATGCCGGACACCGCAGCTTTACCGTGCTGCGCCATCCGGTCGACAGGGCATGGGCGGCCTTCAAGGACGCGCAGGGCAGCGGTCTGGGGCCAGAGCAGCGCAATATCCTGTCGCGGGTGCATGGCGTCGCCTTTCCCAAACAGGGCTACGCCTCGGTCGAGGAAGAGCGCGCGGCCTTTGTCGCCTTCCTGCGCTTCCTCAAACGCAACATCGCTGGCCAGACCGGGTTCCGTACGCCTGCGGCATGGGCCAGCCAGACGGCGCTGACGCAAGGCTTCGCCCTGTTCAACGGCCCCGACGCGGTGCTGCGCGAGGATCGCTTGCCCGAGGGGCTTTCGTGGCTGTGCGCCGAAGTCGGTGTCGCCATGCCACCCCTGCGCGCGGCCGAACCCTCGGGCGTCGAGGCGGTTCTTGACGCTTCGGTCGAAGACGCCGCGCGCGAGGCGTATCAGCGCGACTACATGGGCTTCGGTTTCGGGCCGCGCGGTCATGCGGCCTGAATCGTCCGCGCTTCGGTCAGAATGGCGTGCAGCTTGGCGGAATCGGTGTTCGCCCGCAGCTTCGAGACGACATTCGCATCCCGCATGGTGCGCGACACAAGCGCCAGCGCCTTGAGATGCTCGACCCCCGAATCCTTCGGCGCGAACAGTCCAAAGACCAGATCGACCGGCTGGCGGTCGACGCTGTCGTAATCGAGCGGCTTTTCCAGTCTGATGAAAACGCCGACGATCCGGGACAGGTCTTCCAGACGGGCATGGGGCAAAGCGATGCCGTGGCCCACGCCGGTGGGGCCAAGGCTTTCGCGTTCCTGCAACCCGTCGATCGCCGTCGCCGCGTTCAGCCCGTAGGCCGAGGAGGCCAGCTCTCCCAGTTCCTGGAAGAGCCGCTTCTTGCTGGTCAGTTGACCGACGACCCTGACGGCCCCCGGAATAAGTAGCTTGGAAAGGTCCATGCCGTCAGTCGTTCCTGTGCCGGATTGTGCCGGTCATTTGCTGTTGCGCGGATCGATCCAGCCGATGTTTCCGTCATCACGACGGTACACCACATTCACGCCGCCATGTCCTTCGTTGCGGAACACAAGCATTTTCTGGCCGCCAAGTTCCAGCATCATCACCGCTTCGCCGACCGTGACAGAGGGGATTTTCGTCTCCATCTCGGCAATGACGATGGGCTGGGTCAGGTCGTCCGTATCATCCTCGGGCTCTTCCGTTGGCGCGAGGATATAGGACGAGCCTTCGGCGAATTCAACCGGCGCCGTGCGGGTGTTGTGGTGGTTGCGGATGCGGCGCTTGTAGCGGCGCAGTTGCTTGTCCATCTTCTCGCGGCAGGATTCGAAAGCCGCGTAGATTTCGGTGGCATGGCCCTTGGCCTGCGCCGTCAGGCCCGTCGAAAGATGGATCACCGCCTCGCAGACATATTCATGCGCCGAGCGCGAAAAGACGATCAACGCATCGGTCGGCCGCTGGGCGTATTTCTCGACCACCTCGCCGAGTTCGGCCTTTACATGGGTCTGGAGGGCTTCCCCGATGTCGATCTGTTTGCCGCTGATCTGGTAGCGCATGATGCCTCCTTCGCGCATGAAACACCGGCCGCCGCAATGGCGCGGAACGGACGGCTCTGGTTAATCTGAGGGGCGCTGCCCGATCCTGCAAGGTGCGGCACCCGTCGTGGGGCGGCATAGGCGGATCCGGGCATGGCGTGTGTCGGTCGCATCAAGGACATTTGCGCCCAAGCCTGCCCGTCTTGTCAACATGGATCGTGCGGACTAGTCCAAATGGCCGCCCGTCAGCTGATGCGGAAATTCTGCCCCAGATAGACGCGGCGGACCATCTCGTCCCTGACGACCTCGTCCGTCGTCCCGCTCATCAGCACCTTGCCATCGTGCAGGATATAGGCGCGGTCCACGATCTCGAGCGTTTCGCGCACGTTGTGGTCGGTGATCAGAACGCCGATGCCACGCCCTTTCAGGTCGGCAACAAGGTGGCGGATTTCCGCAACCGCGATAGGGTCGACCCCTGCAAAGGGTTCGTCGAGCAGCAGGTATTTCGGATCGGCCGCCAGACAGCGCGCGATTTCGACGCGGCGGCGCTCGCCCCCGGAAAGTGCCAGCGCGGGCGCGCGGCGCAGGTGGGTGATCGAAAACTCCGAAAGCAGTTCTTCCAGCCGTTCGCGGCGCTTGTGCCGGTCGGTCACCGCAATCTCGAGGACGGCAAGGATATTGTCCTCGACCGACAGGCCGCGAAAGATCGAGACCTCTTGCGGCAGATAGCCGATGCCAAGGCGGGCGCGGCGATACATGGGCAGCGCGGTAACGTCGCGCCCGTCGATCAGCACCTCGCCGCCTTCGGGGGTCACAAGGCCCGCGATGGCGTAAAAGCAGGTGGTCTTGCCCGAACCGTTCGGACCCAGCAGCGCCACAACCTCGCCCCGCATCAGGTTCATCGAAACGTCGCGGATAACGGGGCGGCGCTTGTAGCTTTTGCGCAAACCCCGCACCACAAGCCCGGCCGAACCTTCGGTTACCGTCAATTCGGGTTTCGCGTTCACGGTGCGGCGCCCGGCGTCGGCGTGGCCTTGGGCGCTTTCTTCTCGGCCGCGGATTTCGGGGTAAAGCTGGTCTGGACCCGCCCTTCCATCTTGCCGGTGCCCTTTTGCAGGTCATAGACCATCTTCTGGCCCGCAATCGTGGTGCTGCCCTGGGTCAGCAGCACATCGCCGGTCATGACAACCTCGCCCGCGGCAACCGTATAGACGGCCTCGTCGGCCTGCGCCGCCTCGGTTCCGCCGGCAAAGGTGACGCGGCCCGAAAAATACAGCTTGGCGATCCCGGTTCCATCGGCCGCATATTCCACGCGGGCATTTCCGGCCTTGATCGTCATGTCACCCTGCACCACGACGACATTTCCGTCGAACGTCGCAAGCCCCGAGGTCTGGTCGACAGCCAGACTGTCGGCCGCCACCTCGACGGGAAGCGAGCTGTCTTGCTGCAACCCTTTGAATTCGATCTGCTGCGCAAGGACCGGTTGGCCGATGGCAGTCGCGGCGACAAGGAACAGGGCGAGGGGGAAGTTGCGCTTCATTTGGGCTGATATACCAGTTTAACGCTGCCTTTGAAAACCAGAAGATAGGGCTTGCCCGGCGTGCCGTCGCCGGTCAGCGTCATGGCATCGGCGGTGATCTGTCCTGCGGGGCCAGTAGCCTTGACCTTTGCCTGCGATGCAAGCTCGGTTTTCGCCAGATCCGCCTGCAGGGCCTCGGTCATGATGCGGTAGCCGGTCGAGTTCTCGACAATGACGTTTCCGTTCAGGTTCAACCTGTTCGCCTCGGCGTCGAGCAGGGCGTCATCCGCCCGCATGTCGGTGCGCTTGCCATCGGGGGTCGTCAGGCTTGCCGTGATCTTTGTCGCGGTCGAGGGCGCGCCGGGTGTCGTGGCAGGCCGCGCCTCTTCGGCAGACATCACAAGGGCGCTGCCATCGACGGTGGTCCCCGCATAGGCGGGCTTGGTCAGGCGCGGTTCGCGCATGCGCGATTCCACATCGACCGTCGCATAGGGAATGGCGGCTTCGGGGTCGATGCGGTTCGACACCAGAAACAGCGTCGACAACAGGCCAAGCGCCGTCAACGGCAACGCAACCTTGAGCCAGCCCACGGTCCGCGACCACCCGTCAAAGGCGCGCCGCACGGCCATCAGGCGATACCGGCCCGCAGGCAATCATGGATGTGCAACAGCCCCACGGCAGTCGTGCTGTCGGGCGGATCGGTGACGAACAGGCAGGTGATCTTCTTTTCGTTCATGATGCGCACGGCGGTTTCGGCCAGCGCATCCGGCCCGATGGTGCGCGGCGCGGCCGTCATCACATCTCCGGCGGTCAGATCCATCAGGCCGTCCAGATGGCGGCGCAGGTCGCCATCGGTGATGATGCCCTGCAAGTAGCCATCGCCATCGGTCACCCCGACGACACCGAAGCCGCGCCCCGACATCAGGATCAGCGCCTCGCCCATCGAGGTGTCATGCGTCACCGTCGGAGGGTCGCCATGCATCAGGTCGCGCACCTTGGACAGCCGCGCCCCCAGCTTGCCGCCGGGATGGAACAGGCGGAAATGTTCCGGCGTGAACTGCCGGTGCTCCATCAGGGCCACCGCGATGGCATCGCCCAGCGCAAGGGTCATGGTGGTCGAGGTCGTCGGCACGATCCCCGTCTCGCAGGCTTCGGGCGCGGGGGGCAGCAGCAGGGCCACATCGGCCTGCCGCAGCAGGGTCGAGTCGGCACGCGACGCCACCCCGATCAGCGGAATGTCGAAGCGCCGGGTATGGGCGATGATGTCCGAAAGCTCGGGCGTCTCGCCCGAATTGGACAGCACAAGCGCCACATCGCCGCGCATCACCATTCCAAGGTCGCCGTGGCTTGCCTCGGCAGGATGCACGAATTGCGCAGGCGTGCCGGTCGAGGCGAGCGTGGCCGCGATCTTGCGGGCAATATGGCCCGATTTCCCCATGCCCGAGACGATCACCCGCCCATTCGCCTGCAATATCGTCTGCACCGCAGCCGAAAAGGCTGCGTCAAGGCTATCTGCCAAAAGCGTCAGCGCCTCGGATTCGCGACGGATGACGCGACGGGCGGTCTTCAGCAGATCGGTCGCGTCAATGGTGGAAGATGTCATTGGGTTCATCCCAGCCCATAAGGTCAAGCTCGGCCCGTGTGGGCAGGAAATCGAACAGCCGCTGCGCCAGCTCCATCCGGCCTTCCCGGATCAGGCGCGCTTCCAGCTCGGTCATAAGACGGTGCAGGTACAGAACGTCCGACGCGGCGTATTCCTTCTGCGCATCGGTCAGCGTGGCCGACCCCCAGTCCGATGTCTGTTGCTGCTTCGAGACGTCGACGCCGACAAGTTCCAGCAGCAGGTATTTCAGCCCGTGCCGGTCGGTAAAGGTGCGGATCAGGCGCGAGGCGATCTTCGTGCACCAGACGGGCGCGGTGGTGACGCCAAAGGCTTTCTTCATCGCGGCAATGTCGAAACGGCCGAAATGGAACAGCTTCAGCGTGGCCGGATCGGTCAACAGACGTTCGAGGTTCGGCGCGCTGGTCTGGCCGCGTTCGATCTGCACAAGATGTGCATCGCCGTTCCCGTCCGAAAGCTGGACAAGGCACAGCCTGTCGCGGCGCGGGTCGAGACCCATGGTTTCGGTGTCGATCGCGACCACGGGGCCAAGCGTCAGCCCGTCAGGCAGGTCGTTGCGGTAAAGGTGGATCGCCACGGGAAAATCCTTGTCCGTAAGGTGTCGGCCCGCATTAGACCCCCATAGGGGCACGGTCAACGCAGGAGGACGCCGGAATGGCAAAAGGGCGCGCTTTTCAGCGCGCCCTTTTCGCTAAGATCGACGTGGTGCCCAGAAGAGGACTCGAACCTCCACGCCTTGCAGCGCTGGTACCTGAAACCAGTGCGTCTACCAATTCCGCCATCTGGGCATCACGTCGATGTGGGGCGATGTAAAGAAGCGGTCGGGCGGTGTCAACGGATGGCGTGAAGATTCTTTGCGACGGCGGGGCGGCGGCGGGGCGGCCCGGAACAACCCGCAATGAAATCGGTGCGAACCGGCGCGGCACGGGCAGAACCGCCCCGATTTTCCGCAGAGAAATCTGTCCCTTCCCTGCGGCGTTTCGTGGTGCTTGGCCTTTCGCGGGCAAGCGTGTAATCAGCAGCCGAAGCATATGGAGGCCCGGGCATGAGCAAACTGGTCACGATCTACGGCGGTTCGGGGTTCGTCGGGCGCTACATAGCCCGCCGCATGGCGAAAGAGGGCTGGCGCGTCCGCGTCGCCGTCCGCCATCCCAATGACGCGCTGTTCGTCAAACCCTACGGTGTCGTCGGTCAGGTCGAACCCGTGGCCTGCAATATCCGCGACGATGCAAGCGTGCGCGCCGTGATGCGCGGGGCGGATGCGGTGGTCAACTGCGTCGGCATCCTGAACCGCGCCGGTCGCAACACGTTTGATTCGGTCCAAGCCGAAGGTGCAGCCCGCATCGCACGGATCGCCGCGGAAGAGGGCGTGGGCCATCTGGTCCAGCTGTCGTCCATCGGGGCCGATGCGGCCTCGGAAAGCGAATACCAGCAGACAAAGGCAAAGGGCGAAGCCGCGGTTCTGCAGGCCTTCCCGACAGCGGTCATCCTTCGGCCTTCGATCATCTTCGGCAACGAGGACGGCTTCTTCAACCGTTTCGCCGCCATGTCGCGGATGGGTCCGATCCTTCCCGTCGTCGGGGCGGACACGCGATTCCAGCCTGTCTATGTCGATGATGTGGCGCAGGCCGCGGTTGCAGGCGTTCTAGGCCATGCCGCGCCGGGTATCTACGAACTCGGCGGGCCGGATGTGGCGACCTTCCGCGACCTGATGCAGCAGATGCTGGCCGTCATCCAGCGGCGTCGGCTGGTGCTCAACGTGCCGTTCTTCGTGGCAAGCCTGATGGGCGCCGCCTTCGACCTGCTGCAAGCTCTGACTGCCGGCATCGTGAAGAACGGGATGATCACCCGCGACCAGGTGCGCAACCTCAAGCGTGACAACGTGGTTTCCCCCGGCGCGCGCGGGTTTGCCGAACTGGGGATTGCCCCCACGGCTATGGGCGCTGTCCTGCCCGAGTATCTGTGGCGCTACCGTCCCTCGGGGCAGTACGCGGCCATCAAGAATTCGGCGAAGAACCTTCGCAAGGCGTAAACCAGTTGGGCAATACCTTCGACGCGGTCATCCTCGGCCTGATCGAGGGCCTGACCGAGTTCATACCGGTCTCCTCTACGGGGCACCTTTTGTTGGCGGGTCACTTTCTAGGCTTCGAAAGCCCGGGACGGACATTCGAGGTCGTCGTCCAGCTAGGCGCCGTGCTTGCGATCCTGACCGTCTATGCCGCCAAACTTTGGCAGGTCGTCTCGACCGTTCGCACCGATCCGGCAGCGGCGCGCTTCGTGTTCTCGGTCTTGCTGGCCTTTCTGCCCGCGATGGTGATCGGTGCGGCCCTGCACGATTTCATCAAGGCCGTGCTGTTCGAAACGCCGGTTCTGGTGGCCGTGATGTTGATCGTCGGCGGGGTGATCTTGCTGTTCGTCGACCGTTTCGCACCCGCCGCGACCCACGAGGATGCGATGCAACTGCCTTTCCGCAAGGCCTTGGCCATCGGGTTTTTCCAATGCCTCGCCTTGGTGCCGGGTGTCAGCCGTTCGGGCGCGACCATCGTCGGCGCGCGGATGATCGGTGTGGGGCGGCGCGCCTCGGCCGAGTTCTCGTTCTTCCTGTCGATGCCGACGATGGCCGCCGCCTTTGCATTCGATCTGTGGAAAAGCCGCCACATTCTTGATTTCGCAGGCTTGGGAAACATCGTCATCGGCTTCGTTCTGGCCTTTGTCAGTGGCGTGCTGGTCGTGCGCTGGCTGCTCGATTTCGTCTCTCGCCACGGATTTGTTCTGTTCGGCTGGTGGCGAATCATCGTGGGAAGCCTGGCCTTGGCGCTGCTTCTGTTGGGGTTTTGAGAGTTTAGGTAACTAATACTGACCCAATTATCGCCCGATCGGGCAGTATTTTTGACCCATCGTCGAAAAAAGCGGGCATTAGGTCAGTAGTGCTGACTTTTATTGCCGGAAGAGCCAAAGTAAAAAGCGCGCCTGAGATTATCCTGTCGGAGGGCGCCTTCATGGCCAAGCAACGCATGCTCCAGTTCGTCACGGTCGGCAAGGAGATGCCCGAGAAGCGGCAGGCAGACCTGCGCGCGCAGGATTTCCACGAGATTTACCGCGAATTCGCCGCCGAAAAAGCGGCCGAGCAGGCGGGTCGGTGCAGCCAGTGCGGCGTGCCCTATTGCCAGTCGCATTGCCCGCTGCACAACAACATCCCCGACTGGCTGCGCCTGACAGCCGAGGGCCGGTTGCAAGAGGCTTACGAGCTTTCGCAAGCCACCAACACCTTCCCCGAAATCTGCGGCCGCATCTGCCCGCAGGACCGTCTGTGCGAAGGCAATTGCGTGATCGAGCAGTCGGGCCACGGCACAGTGACCATCGGTTCGGTCGAGAAATACCTGACCGACCTTGCCTGGGAAAACGGTTGGGTGAAGCCGATCGTTCCCCTGTCCGAACGGACGGATTCCGTCGGCATCATCGGTGCGGGTCCGGGCGGGCTGGCGGCGGCGGGTGAATTGCGCAAGCGTGGCGTTCAGGTCACGGTCTATGACCGCTACGACCGTGCGGGCGGTCTGCTGACCTACGGCATCCCCGGTTTCAAGCTGGAAAAGCCCGTCGTCATGCAGCGCATCGCGCAGCTTGAAGAAGCGGGCGTTCAATTCGTGCTGAACTGCCGCGTGGGCGAGGACATCAGCTTTGACGCCATCCGCGGCCAGCATGACGCCGTGCTGATTGCCACGGGTGTCTACAAGGCGCGCGACATTTCGGCCCCCGGCGTGGGTGCCAAGGGCGTGGTGCGCGCGCTCGACTATCTGACCGCCTCGAACCGCAAGTCGTTTGGCGACGAAGTGGCCGAATTCGACTCGGGCGAGCTGAACGCCGCAGGCAAGCGCGTCGTGGTAATCGGCGGTGGCGATACCGCGATGGATTGCGTGCGCACCGCGATCCGTCAGGGGGCGACCTCGGTCAAATGCCTCTACCGTCGCGACAAGGCCAACATGCCCGGATCGCAACGCGAGGTGCAGAACGCCGAAGAAGAGGGCGTCGATTTCGTCTGGCTCACCGCGCCCAAGGGCTTTACCGGCGGCGATGTGGTCGATGGTGTGATGGTGCAACGCATGCGCCTTGGCGCGCCCGATGCGTCGGGCCGCCAGTCGCCGGAAATCATCGAAGGGGCCGATTACGTCGAGCCTGCCGAACTGGTCATTCAGGCGCTGGGCTTCGAGCCGGAAGACGTGCCGACCCTTTGGGGCGTGCCGGAACTGGCCGTCACCCGCTGGGGCACGATCAAGGCCGATTTCCGCAGCCATGCGACCAGCCTCGACGGTGTCTACGCGGCGGGTGACATCGTACGCGGTGCCTCGCTGGTGGTCTGGGCCATCCGTGACGGGCGCGAGGCGGCCGAAGCGATCCTGTCCTATCTGGCCCAACCCGCAACGGTGGCGGCCGAGTGATGCGTGCCGCGCTGATCCTTGCGGTTCTGGCCGGCCCGGCGGCAGCGGGAAGCTTTACCCCGCCCGAAGGCTGCACGACCTTTCTGACCGTGCAATCCAAGGGTTGCCGCGTGTCGAACCACTACACCTGCGAGGCAGACCCCGCAGGCGACAAATGGCGCGCCGATTTCGATCAGGAGGGCATGTTCTTCCTGAGCCGCGTGAACAACGAGGGCGAATGGGTCGAAAGCTACGAGGTCGGCGCAGGAACCAAGCAGGTGCTGGTTCCGGGTGCTGCCGATCCGGCTTCCTTCTCGGAACTTCTGGCGCGCGGGCGCGACGACTATCGTTTCAACCTGTCGACAGACGGCGCCGCACCGACCGAAATCGCCGGGCATGATGCGCTGACGGGAAGCAACATCGTCATCGACGGCGAACCCTTGCAGCAGACCGAATTCGAATATTCCGAAACGGGTCCGGATGGCACTTTGCTGCGGCGGTCCTACGGCAACGAATATGTCAGCGCCAAGTGGCGTCTGTTCTTCGCCGGACCAAGCCAGTGGGACGGCGGACAGGGGTTCCTGCCGCTCGACGGGTCTCCGGTCAAATTCAGCGAATCCGGTGAAGCCGGTTTTGCCACAACCCAACCGATTTTCGATTGCGACGCGGTGATGTCCTCGCTGCCGATCTCGCCCATGCCACAGGAGGCCCTAAGCCATGACAATCTATGATGACGCCTGGGTGAAGGCCGAAGAGGCGAAGCGGGCTTGGCTGGACGCGAACGGACTTTACAAGGCCGATGACGAACATTCGTCCTGCGGTGTCGGTCTGGTCGTGGCCATTTCCGGCAAGCCGTCGCGCAAGGTGGTCGAGAACGGGATCAACGCGCTGAAAGCGGTCTGGCACCGCGGCGCGGTCGATGCCGATGGCAAAACGGGCGACGGCGCGGGCATCCACGTGCAGATCCCCGTCAAGTTCTTCTACGATCAGGTCCGCCGCACCGGACATGAACCCGATATGGGTAAGCTGATCGCCGTTGGTCAGGTGTTTCTGCCGCGCACCGATTTCGGCGCGCAGGAACGCTGCCGGACCATCGTCGAATCCGAAGTGCTGCGCATGGGCCACTATATCTACGGCTGGCGCCACGTTCCGGTGAACACCGAAGTTCTGGGCGATAAGGCGAACGCAACGCGACCGGAAATCGAACAAATCCTTATCCGCTGCGATAAGGACATCGACGACGACCAGTTCGAGCGCGAGCTCTACATCATCCGCCGCCGCATCGAAAAGGCCGCCATCGCGGCACAGATCCAGGGCCTTTACCTCTGCTCGCTGTCGTGCCGGTCGATCATCTACAAGGGGATGATGCTGGCCGAGCAGGTCGCGGTATTCTACCCCGACCTGATGGACGAGCGGTTCGAGTCCTCGTTCGCCATCTACCACCAGCGCTACAGCACCAACACCTTCCCGCAGTGGTGGCTGGCGCAGCCCTTCCGCATGCTGGCCCATAACGGCGAGATCAACACGCTCAAGGGTAACGTCAACTGGATGAAGAGCCACGAGATCCGCATGGCATCATCCGCCTTTGGCGAGGCGGCCGAGGATATCAAGCCGATCATCCCGTCGGGCACCTCTGACAGCGGCGCGCTGGACGCGGTGTTCGAGGTTCTGGTGCGCTCGGGCCGCTCGGCGCCGATGGCCAAGACCATGCTGGTGCCCGAGGCGTGGTCCAAGGCGACGACCGACATGCCCAAGGCCTGGGCCGATATGTATGCCTATTGCAACGCGGTGATGGAGCCGTGGGACGGCCCCGCAGCACTGGCCATGACCGACGGCCGCTGGGTTTGCGGCGGGCTTGACCGCAACGGCCTGCGCCCGATGCGCTATGTCATCACGGGTGACGGCCTGCTCATCGCGGGTTCGGAAGCGGGCATGGTTCCTGTCGACGAAACCACCATCCGCGAAAAGGGCGCGCTTGGGCCGGGGCAGATGATCGCCGTCGATATGAAGGGCGGCAAGCTCTATCACGACGCCGAAATGAAGGACAAACTGGCCTCGGCCAACCCCTATGGCGAGTGGATCGAAAAGGTCACCGAACTGAACACCCTGCTGCGTGACGTGCCCGAAGCGGCGCTGTTCAGCGGGGCCGATCTGCGCAAGCGCCAGATCGCGGCGGGCTACACGGTCGAAGAGCTCGAGCAGGTTCTGGCCCCGATGGCCGAGGACGGCAAGGAAATGATCGCCTCGATGGGCGACGATACCCCCGCCGCCGTTCTGTCAACGGTCTATCGCCCGCTGAGCCATTTCTTCCGGCAGAACTTCAGCCAGGTGACCAACCCGCCCATCGACTCGTTGCGTGAAGGCCGGGTCATGTCGCTGAAGACGCGCTTCGGCAACCTGCGCAACGTGCTGGACGAAAACTCGAGCCAGACGGAAATTCTCGTCCTCGACAGCCCCTTCATCGCGAACCGCGAATTCGACGTGCTGGTCCAGCGTTTCGGGGATCAGGTCGCTTTCATCGACTGCACCTTCCCCGTGGCACCGGGCCATGACGATCTGCGCCAAGGGCTGGAACGCATCCGCGCCGAGGCCGAAGATGCCGTGCGGTCGGGCGCGGGGCAGCTTGTGCTGACCGACGAGCATCAGGGCGAGGGGCGCGTGCCCATGCCGATGATCCTTGCCACCAGCGCCGTCCACAGCTGGCTGACCCGCAAGGGGCTGCGCACCTTCTGCTCGATCAACGTCCGTTCGGCCGAATGCATCGACCCGCATTACTTTGCGGTGCTGATCGGCTGCGGTGCGACCACGGTGAACGCCTATCTGGCGCAGGATTCCATCGCCGACCGGATCGAGCGCGGGCTGATCGAAGGCAGCCTGACCGATGCCATGCGGCGCTACCGCGATGCCATCGACGCAGGTCTGCTCAAGATCATGTCGAAGATGGGGATTTCGGTGATCTCGTCCTATCGCGGCGGTCTGAACTTTGAAGCCGTGGGCCTGTCCCGTGCGATGGTGGCCGAATACTTCCCCGGCATGCACAGCCGCATTTCCGGCATCGGCCTGCACGGGATCGAGCAGAAGCTGGAAGAGGTCCACGCCAAAGGCTGGCTGGGTGGTGCCGATGTCCTGCCCATCGGCGGGTTCTACAAGGCGCGGCGTTCGGGCGAAAAGCACGCTTGGGAAGCGCAGACCATGCACATGTTGCAGGCTGCCTGTGACCGGGCGAGTTTCGACCTGTGGCGGCAGTATTCGGCCGCGATGCGGGCCAACCCGCCGATCCATATCCGCGACCTCCTCGACATCAAGACCCTCGGCAAGCCCGTGCCGATCGAAGAGGTGGAATCCATCACCTCGATCCGCAAGCGTTTCGTGACGCCGGGCATGTCGCTCGGGGCGCTGTCGCCCGAGGCGCACAAGACGCTGAACGTGGCGATGAACCGCATCGGGGCAAAGTCTGACTCGGGCGAGGGCGGCGAAGACCCGGCGCATTTCCTGCCGGAACCGAACGGCGACAACCCGTCGGCCAAGATCAAGCAGGTGGCATCCGGGCGTTTCGGCGTAACGGCCGAATACCTGAACGCCTGCGAGGAATTGGAGATCAAGGTCGCGCAGGGTGCCAAGCCCGGTGAGGGCGGGCAGTTGCCCGGCATGAAGGTCACGGCGCTGATCGCGCGTCTGCGCCATTCGACCCCCGGCGTGACGCTGATCTCGCCGCCGCCGCACCATGACATCTATTCGATCGAAGACCTTGCGCAGCTGATCTATGACCTCAAGCAGATCAACCCGCGCGCCAAGGTGACGGTCAAGCTGGTTTCGGCCAGCGGTGTCGGCACCATCGCGGCAGGCGTGGCAAAGGCCAAGGCCGATGTGATCCTGATCTCCGGCCACAACGGCGGGACGGGTGCTTCGCCCGGCACCAGCATCAAATACGCGGGTCTGCCGTGGGAAATGGGCCTGACCGAGGCGCATCAGGTGCTGTCGATGAACAACCTGCGCGAGCGGGTGACGCTGCGCACCGATGGCGGCCTGCGGACAGGGCGCGATGTGGTGATGGCGGCAATGCTCGGGGCCGAGGAATACGGCATCGGCACGGCGGCGCTGATTGCGATGGGCTGCATCATGGTGCGCCAGTGCCAGTCGAACACCTGCCCCGTCGGGGTTTGCACGCAGAATGAATCGCTGCGGGCAAAGTTCACCGGCAATGCGGACAAGGTGGTGAACCTCATCACCTTCTACGCGCAGGAAGTGCGGGAAATCCTCGCCTCCATCGGGGCGCGGTCGATGGACGAGATCATCGGTCGGGCGGACCTGCTCACGCAGGTCTCGCGCGGGTCGGCGCATCTTGATGACCTCGACCTCAACCCGCTGCTCATCACGGTCGATGGGGCGCAGAAGATCACCTACGACCGGTCCAAGCCGCGCAATGCGGTGCCGGACACGCTGGATGCCGAAATCATCCGCGACGGCGCGCGCTTCTTCGAGGATGGCGAGAAAATGCAGCTCTCCTACGCGGTGCGCAACACGCTGCGCACCATCGGGACGCGGGCCAGCAGCCACATCGTGCGCAAGTTCGGTATGAAGAACAGCCTTCAGCCCGACCATCTGACGGTGAAGCTGACCGGTTCCTGCGGCCAGTCGCTTGGTGCTTTCGCCGTGCGCGGGCTGAAGATCGAAGTGCAGGGCGATGCCAACGACTATGTCGGCAAGGGTCTGTCCGGCGGCACCGTCACCGTGCGACCGATGATGTCCTCGCCCCTGCGGGCCGAAGACAACACCATCATCGGCAACACCGTGCTTTACGGCGCAACCGATGGCTTCCTTTTCGCCAGCGGCCGCGCGGGCGAGCGGTTCGCCGTCCGCAACTCGGGCGCTTCGGTGGTTGTCGAAGGCTGCGGCTCCAACGGTTGCGAATACATGACCGGCGGTGTGGCCGTGATCCTTGGCCGGATCGGCGCGAACTTTGGCGCCGGCATGACGGGGGGTATGGCCTACGTCTACGATCCCACCGGCGTGGCCGAGGATTTCATGAACCTTGAATCGCTTGTGACCTGCGGCATCGGCCATCCGCATTGGGAAGCCCAGTTGAAAGGGCTGATCCAGCGCCATCTGGACGAGACGGGAAGCCAGATCGCGGCGCGTATCCTGGGCGAGTGGGAAAGCGAGAAGCGCAACTTCCTGCAAGTCTGCCCCAAGGAAATGCTGGTCCATCTTGCCCACCCGCTGACCGACGAGGCGGCAAAGGTTCCGGCCGAGTGACCATGAAAGCCCCGCAGCGATGCGGGGCTTTTTTCTGGGCCTCTGCTCGCGAATTTTCTGCGAAAATTCGGCCGCACCGGCCGCCACCCTGATTTTTCGCAGAAAAATCGCAAGGCGCGTTTCTTGCCCATCTCGTCCGGCGGCAAGCGGCGTGGCTTGACCCTGCCCTTCGCATCATGGCTATGCTGCCCCCCATGACCGACGATACCCCGCCCCAGAAAGAACTGCCGCTTGCCGCTCCGAAACGGCGGCCGCGCAAGCCCTCGACGGCTGTCGTCGTGGCACCCGCGCCCGACCGCAAGCGCATCGCGCTGCGCTGGGCGGGCCGCATCATCGGCGGGATCGCGGCCTTTTACATGGTGCTGATCCTGTTGTTCAGCGTGGTGCCGCCCCCGATCAACCTTTACCAATTGGGCGAGGTCTGGCGTCTGGGCGGCATCGAAAAGGATTGGGTCTCGATCGACGACATGGCCCCCGAAATGCCGCGCTCGGCGGTGGCGGCAGAGGATGCGAACTTCTGCCTGCACTGGGGCTTCGACATGAAGGCGATCCGCGAGGCGGTGGAAGAGGGGTCGACCCGTGGCGCGTCGACCATCAGCCAGCAAGTCGTGAAGAACGTCTTTCTCTGGCACGGCCGGTCATGGCTGCGAAAGGCGATGGAGGCGGCGATGACGCCGGTCGTCGAATTGTTCTGGTCGAAAAGCCGTATCCTCGAAGTTTACCTGAACGTCGCCGAATTCGGGACAGGCGTCTTTGGCGTGCAGGCGGCGGCGCAGCATCACTTCGGGGTCGATGCGCGTGACCTGACGCCCACGCAGGCGGCGCGTCTGGCAGCCGTCCTGCCTGACCCGCAAAACCGCGACGCGGGCAACCCGTCGTCCTTCGTGCGGCGGCGGACGCGGTCGATCATGGGCGGGGCCGCGACCATCGCAGCCGACGGCCGCGCCGATTGCTTCGAAGAATAAAGCGCCGCCAAGCTGCCTGACCGTCAATCACGGTTGAATTCCACAGCCTAAGCGGGCAAGGAGTTAGGCAATGTTACACAGGTGTGACGTCATCAGATGATCCGTCTTTATCATTTCCCCCTCTCGCCCTTCTGCCGGAAGGTCCGTTTGACTCTGGCCGAAAAGCGGCTCGAGGTGGAGTTGGTCGAGGAGCGGTATTGGGAACCCTCGCCCGATTTCCTGCGCCGCAATCCGGCGGGCAAGGTGCCCGTGCTGAAGATCGACAACCGTGTCCTGTCGGAAAGTCAGGCGATCTGCGAATATCTCGAGGAAAGCCATCCGCAACCCCAGCTGATGCCGCGTGACCCCGATCTGCGCTACGAGGTGCGGCGGCTTTGCGCGTGGTTCGACGACAAGTTCCATGACGAGGTGACGTCCAAGCTCTTGTA
Source organism: Paragemmobacter straminiformis (assembly GCF_014243445.1). GTDB lineage: Bacteria > Pseudomonadota > Alphaproteobacteria > Rhodobacterales > Rhodobacteraceae > Paragemmobacter > Paragemmobacter straminiformis. The sequence goes on along the minus strand of NZ_JACLQD010000001.1, from coordinate 1,161,204 downwards.
CGAGCGGGTGAACAAGAAGGTCATGGGGCAGGGCTATCCCGACAGCAAGAACGTGAAGTTCGGGGCAAGCCGGATCAAATACCACATCGACTATCTGGGCTGGCTGCTCGACCAGCGGCGCTGGCTTGCGGGAGATGTGATGACGCTGGCCGATTTCACCGCCGCCGCGCATCTGTCCTGTCTCGACTATATCAGCGATGTCGATTGGAACCGTTCGGCGACGGTCAAGGACTGGTATGCCAAGATCAAGTCGCGGCCGAGTTTCCGCACGCTGCTGGCCGATCAGGTGCCGGGTTTCCCGCCGCCGCAGCATTATGCGGATCTTGATTTCTGAGCGGCCCCCGTCGCCTTTGGCGACTTCCCCGAAGGATATTTGAGGACAGGACATGTCAGAGGCGTTGAAGGCGGCTTTGACGGCGCGGGCCTTGGAGGAAGGATTCTCCAAGCTTGGCATCTGCGCGCCCGATGCGACGCCCGAAACGGCCGGACGGCTGGCGGACTGGCTGGCCAAGGGGCGGCAGGGCCAGATGGGCTGGATGGCCGAGCGGGCGGAATGGCGTGGCTCTGCCGCCGCTCTCTGGCCCGAGGCGCGGTCGGTCATCATGCTGGCCGAAGTCTACACGCCCGCGAGCGACCCGCTGGCGGTGCTGGATATGCCCGACCGGGCGGCGGTTTCGGTCTATGCCCAAGGCAAGGATTACCATGACCTCGTGAAGCGGCGGTTGAAGCGTCTGGGGCGCTGGCTGATCGATCAGGGTGGTGGCGAGATCAAGGTTTTCGTCGATACCGCGCCGGTGATGGAAAAGCCGCTCGCGCAGGCGGCGGGGCTGGGCTGGCAGGGCAAGCACACCAACCTTCTGTCGCGCGATCTGGGAAACTGGTTCTTCCTCGGGGCGATCTTCACCACGCTCGACCTGCCGAAGGATGCGGCCGAGGTCAGTCATTGCGGGTCTTGCACCGCCTGCCTCGACATCTGCCCGACAGGGGCTTTTCCGGCACCCTATCAGCTCGACGCGCGGCGCTGCATCTCTTACCTCACCATCGAGCATAAGGGGCCGGTGGACGAGGGGTTGCGCGGGCTGATGGGCAACCGGATCTACGGCTGCGACGATTGTCTGGCGGTCTGCCCGTGGAACAAGTTCGCGCAGGCGGCGCAGGACTTGGGCTACCAGCCACGGATCGGCGCGCCAGAGTTGGCCGAGCTTGCGGCGCTGGACGATGCCGCGTTTCGCGCCCGTTTCGCAGGGTCGCCCATCAAGCGGATCGGGCGGGACCGCTTTGTGCGCAACGTGCTTTACGCCATCGGCAATTCGGGGATGCCTGCGCTTGCCCCCGCCGCTGCCGCCCTGGCGGGCGATGCCGATGCCGCTGTGGCCGATGCGGCGCGCTGGGCCGTGGCGCGGCTTGCGCACGGGGGCGGGGCTGCCTAGGCTGCGCGTTAACTTTCAGGGAGTGGAAAATGGCGGGCAGGCTGGCGGGCAAGGTGGCAATCATCTCGGGCGGGGCGACGGGTTGCGGCGGGGCGGCAAGCCGGCTTTTCGCCGCCGAGGGGGCTTCGGTCGGGATCATCGACCGCAACGTGGCGGCAGGGCAGGCGCTGGCCGAAGAGCTGGTCGCCGCGGGGCATAGGGCCGTCTTTGCCAAGGCCGATGTCGCGGTCAAGGCCGAGGTGGACGGTGCCGTTGCCGCCGTGGTGGCCGAGCTTGGCCCCGTGAACGTTCTGTTCAACCACGCGGGCACCATCGTCATCAAACCCTTCCTTGAAACCGAGGAAGAGGACTGGGATTTCCTTTTCGATGTGAACGTGAAGTCCATGTATCTGATGACCCGCGCCGTGCTGCCGCACATGCTGGCGCAGGGCAAAGGGGCCATCGTCTGCACATCGAGCATCAGCGCCGTCTATGCCACGCCGATGGAGGTGCTGTATGATGCGACCAAAGGCGCCTGCCACATGTTCGCCCGCGCCATCGCGGTCGAGTTCCGCGACCGTGGCATCCGCTGCAACGCCATCTGTCCCGGTTTCATCGACACGCCGCACGGCCAACGCGAGGTGGAGCTTCTGACGAAATACGGGGTGGATGTGTCGGAAGCCGCGATCAAGGCCGCGCAAGGGCGCTTCGGCCAGCCCGAGGACATCGCGCGCGCGGCGCTCTATCTCGCGTCGGATGATGCTGAGTTCATCACGGGGACGCAGCTTTTCGTCGACGGCGGGTTCAGCGCGGTATGATGGCACCGGGGTCGGTCGGGTTTCTTGCGGTCTGTCTGGCGGGCTACGTGCTGGTGGCAAGCGTGCTTGCCTATGTCGCCTTTGCCATCGACAAGGGACGGGCCGAGCGCGGCGAAAGCCGCATTCCCGAAGCGACCCTGCTGACGCTTGCCCTGTTCGGCGGCTGGCCGGGGGCAAAACTGGCGCAGCGGCGCTTGCGGCACAAGACGCGGAAACCGTCCTTTGCGGGAACGCTCAACCTAATCGGGCTTGGGCAGGCGGCGTTTCTGGCCGCGCTGCTCGTGCCTTTGGAACCGGTCAGCGAGGCTATGTCGAACCTTACGCTGACCAATGCGCTGGTCGCCCTGCAGATTTTCGAGCCGAGCGCCGAGACCGAAAAGGAACAGGCCCTTCCACGGCGTTTCGGACCGGGCACCGACTGACGGCAAAGACCCGCAGGGCGCGAAGCCCGTCTTTGGGGAATCGGCCCATCGGTGCTAGCATCGCGCAGGCGTTCAGGGAGGCTTGCCATGTCCAGACATCTAGCAGACCACGGCCACGCGCGCGGAACGGGGCGCGTCCGGGCCTTTATGCGCATCGCACGGGCAGGGCGCGGGTTCTGGCACCGGAGCGAGGCAGCAGCGGGCAACCGGCGGCTGGTGGAATTCCTGCGGATCGCGCGGGGGCGGTCGGCCTAGGCCGTCTCTCGCAGCGGGTCAAGCCAGAGGACGCCGTCACGGTAACCACCCTTGACGAGGTGGCCTTTGACCAGAACCTCGGGAAAGTCGTCGGCATGATCGCGGTAGCGGTCATTCGTCACGATGCGCGTTTCCAGTTCGCGGGCCGCGGTCAGGATGTATCTGTCGGCCTGATTTCCCTTTGGCACGACAAGGATGCGATGTGCCGGAATGCCGAGGAGCCTTGCAAAGGCGTGATCGTCGCGGAACCTGCCGGTCAAAAGGTAGCCCGCATTGGCATCGAAGACGATATCGGGCGAGAAGCCCTGTTCCACAAGCGCCAGCATGACTTGCCGCAGCGTGGTCAGATCGGGTTTGCCGTCCCGCCAATACATCACGTTCGATCCGTCGACCAACAAGCGGCGCCGCTTCGGCCGTTTCCGCCAGACAAGGGCGAGGTAGGTGAGAAGAAGAAGCCCGGAAATAAGGGCGAGTGGAAAAGCGTTTTCTGCAATCATAGGATGATCGTAGCGATGCGGAACGCGCAACGGAAGTGGTCAGGGGCCGATGCGGTCCGGTTTCGTCCCCCCGCGCCTTTGGTCGCGTCGGGCCAAGAAAAACCCCCTGTGTCGCCACAGGGGGTTTGGTGTCTTTGCGAAAGAGTGCGGGGGGGGCTTACGCCCGCACCAGCGCCTCGTATTCGGTGGCCACGCGGCGGGTGATGTCGCCCACCTCGAAGGTGTAGTCCCCGATCTGGCCGACGGGGGTGACCTCGGCCGCGGTGCCGGTAAGCCAGCACTGCTCGAACGTGGCAAGCTCTTCGGGCAGGATGTGCCGCTCATGCACCTTGATCTGCATGTCGCGCAGCATGCCGATGACGGTCTGGCGCGTGATGCCGTTCAATATGCAGTCGGGCGCGGGGGTGTGGACCTCTCCGTCCTTGACGAAGAAGATGTTGGCCCCCGTCGCCTCGGCCACATAGCCGCGATAGTCATACATCATGGCGTCCGAGCAGCCTTTGGCTTGGGCGGCGTGTTTCGACATGGTGCAGATCATGTACAGGCCCGAGGCCTTTGCCTCGCACGGGATGGTTTCCGGCGACGGGCGCTTCCATTTCGAGATGTCGAGCTTGGCGCCCTTCATCTTGGCGTCGCCGTAATAGGCACCCCATGTCCAGCAGGCGATGGCAAGGCGCACCGGGTTGTTGAGGGAGGCGACCCCCATTTCCTCGCCCACGCCACGGAAGGCGATGGCGCGGATGTAGGCGTCGGTCAGGCCATTGGCCTTGAGCACTTCTTCCTTCGCGGCGTTGATCTGCTCGACCGTGTAGGGAATCGGCATGTCGAGCATCTCGCCCGATTTCAGCAGGCGGGCCGAGTGTTCGGCGGATTTGAAGATCTTGCCGTTGTAGCAGCGTTCGCCCTCGAACACGGCCGAAGCGTAGTGCAGCGCGTGGGTCAGGATGTGAACGTTCGCTTGCCGCCACTCAACCAGTTTGCCGTCCATCCAGATGAAACCATCGCGATCGTCGTAGCCAGCCATTTGCCCTCTCCCACGGGTAAGAATTTGCGAATGTTGCGTATGTTAGGTCCGAAACGGACATAAAGTTGCGCAAAACCGGAGGTGTGGCTAACAGTCTGTGCTTGGAAAGTCAACAAGGCTGACGTAAATTCGAAGCGAGCAGGGAGCATGTTATGGTTGACGGCACCACGGGCGGCGAAGGGCTGCTGTTTCTGACAGACGAGCAGTTGCGCAAGGGCATCGAGGCGATGTTCTTCGCCTATCGCGGCTTCACGGCCGATCCGGACCGGATTCTCGAAGGCATGGATTACGGTCGCGCGCATCACCGCGCCATCCACTTCATCCACCGCTCGCCCGGAACGACGGTGTCGAATTTGCTTTCGATCCTTGGCGTGACGAAGCAAAGTCTGAACAGGGTGCTGCGGTCGCTGGTCGAAGACGGATTGGTGGAAAGCCGCGTGGGCAAGCAGGACAAGCGCGAACGGCATCTCTACCTGACCGCCAAGGGCGCCGAACTGGAACGCGCCCTGTCCGATGCCCAAAGGGCGCGGATGCGTGCGGCCTACAGGGCGGCGGGGCCGGCGGCGGTGCAGGGCTTCCGCACCGTGCTGGAAGCGATGATGGACCCTGAACTGCGGCGGCAGTATCAAGGGCTGAGGGACGGGAACGCATGACTGAATTGCAGGCACATCTGCTTGTCGTCGACGATGACGAACGCATCCGGGGGCTTTTGCAAAAGTTCCTGATGCGCAACGGTTATCTTGTCAGCGTGGCGCGCGATGCCGCCCAGGCACGTCGGCTGCTGGCCGGACTGGAATTCGACATGATCGTGCTTGACGTGATGATGCCGGGCGAGGACGGGATCAGCCTGACACGCGATCTGCGCGGGCGGCTGGCGGTTCCGATCCTGCTGCTGACCGCCAAGGGCGAGGCGTCGAACCGGATCGAGGGGTTCGAGGCGGGGGCCGACGACTATCTGGTCAAACCCTTCGAGCCGAAAGAGTTGTTGCTGCGGATCAACGCGATCCTGCGGCGTGTTCCACAGGTGAAGCCCGCCGAACCCGCGCCCAAGGTCCTGCATATGGGTGCTGTGCGCTACGACATGGATCGCGGCGAGTTGTGGCGCGGTTCCGAACCTGTGCGGCTGACCGCGACCGAGTCGGCGCTGATGCGGATTTTTGCCGCGCAGCCCGGAACGGCGGTGGCCCGCGAAAAGCTGGTCGGCGATCTGGGCCGCAGCGCGGAAGAGGGCGCGCAGGAACGGGCGGTCGATGTGCAGATCACCCGTCTGCGCCGCAAGATCGAGGAAGACCCGCGCCAGCCGCGTTATTTGCAGACCGTGCGGGGCGAAGGCTATATGCTGCAACCCGACTGAGGGGCGGCAGACCCCGGGGCTTTGCCCCGGACCCCAGAGTATTTGCCGCAAAGATGAACAAGGGAGCGGGCCTTTGGCGACGCTGGTTTACACGCATTCGGACTTTTTCGGCCATATGACGCCGCCCGGCCACCCCGAACAGGTGGCGCGGCTGGGGGCTGTCGAGCGGGGTCTTGCGGGTCTGGCCGTCGAACGGCGCGAAGCGCCGCTGGCCGAAGAATCGGAAGTGCTGCGCTGCCATCCGGCCGGGTATCTGGCGCGGGTGAAGGCCGAGGTTCCGGTCGAGGGTTGGGGGCAACTGGACGGCGATACCTATCTTGCGCCGCGTTCGCTGGTGGCGGCCCTGCGCGGCGTTGGCGGGTGTGCTGCTGCGGTCGATGCCGTGTTGCGGGGCGAGGCGAAGAATGCCTTCGTCGCGGGCCGTCCCCCCGGCCACCATGCCGAAACCGCCAAGGCGATGGGCTTCTGCCTTTTCGGGAATGTCGCCATCGCCGCGAAGCGGGCGCTCGACAGGCACGGGCTGGCGCGTGTCGCCATCGTCGATTTCGATGTGCATCATGGCAACGGCACGCAGGACCTGCTGTGGGACGAGGCGCGCTGCCTTTTCGCGTCGACCCACCAGATGCCGCTTTATCCCGGATCGGGGGCCGAGTCCGAGCGCGGGGCGCACGGGCAGATCGTCAACGTTCCGCTGCGGGCGGGGTCGGGCAGCGCCGTGATGCGGGCGGCCTATGAGGCGCGCGTCTTTCCCGCGCTCGAGGCTTTCGGGCCGGAACTGATCCTGATCTCGGCAGGGTTCGATGCCCATGCGGATGATCCCTTGGCGGGGCTTGAGTGGGAAGCAGACGACTACGCCTGGCTGACGGGGCGGCTCTGCGACATCGCGGATGCCCACGCGGGGGGGCGGATCGTCTCGACACTCGAAGGGGGATATGATTTGCAGGCGTTGGAGGCCTGCGTGGCGGCGCATGTGGGCGTGCTTGAGGAGCGTGGACGATGACCGACAAATCCGTGGCCGAGATGACGTTCGAAGAGGCGATGGCCGCTTTGGAGCAGGTGGTGAACCAGCTCGAGCGGGGCGATGTGGCGTTGGAACAGTCGATCGCGCTTTATGAGAAGGGTGCCGCGCTGAAAAAGTACTGCGCCGACAAGCTTGCCGCTGCGGAAGCCAAGGTCGAAATGATCCGCGCGCAGGAAGGCCGTGCAGTCGGAACCTCTCCGGCGGAGGGGCTGTGAGCTTTTCCTCGGTTCTGGCAAGCGATGCCGCGCGGATCGAGGCGCGGTTGATGGCGGCACTTGCGGGGCGGCGCGATGTGCCCGTGGTGCAGGCGATGCGCTACGCCTTGCGCGGCGGCAAGCGGCTGCGCGGTTTCATGGTGCTGGAATCGGCGCGGATGCTGGGCGGTGTGGATGCCATCAGCGCCGCTGCGGCGGTCGAGTCGCTGCACGCCTACAGCCTTGTGCATGACGATCTGCCTTCGATGGACGATGATGACCTGCGGCGCGGGCAGCCCACGGTCCATGTGAAATGGGACGAGGCGACGGCTGTTCTGGCGGGCGACGCCTTGCAGACGCTGGCCTTCGAGCTGCTGGCCGATCCGGCGCTCGGGTCTGGCGATGTGCGCATTGCGCTGGTGGCGGGGCTTGCGCGTGCAAGCGGCGCCGAAGGGATGGTTCTGGGGCAGGCCTTGGACATCGCCGCCGAAACGGCCACCACACCGCTGACACTCGAGGCGATCACCGATCTTCAGGCAGGCAAGACCGGCGCGCTGATCCGCTGGTCCGCCGAGGCGGGCGCCGTCATCGCCGGGGCCGACCCTGCGCCGCTGCGGGCCTATGCCACGGCGGTGGGGCTGGCCTTCCAGATCTGGGACGATGTTCTGGATGTCGAGGGCGATGCCACCAAGGCCGGAAAGCGCCTGCAAAAGGATGCCGATGCGGGCAAGGCGACCTTTGTCTCGTTGCTTGGCTTGGCCGAGGCGAAGGCCCGCGCCCATGCCCTTGTGGCCGAGGCCGAGTCGCATTTGCGTGCCTATGGTGCATCGGCCGGAAACCTGATCGCCCTGGCGCGGTTTGTGGTTGCACGGGAAAGCTGAGGGTTTGGGAATGAACGACAGACCGGTGACCCCGATCCTCGATCGCGTAAGACAGCCCTCGGACATGAAGGCGCTGAGTGACCGCGAATTGCGCCAGCTGGCCGATGACGTGCGGGCCGAAACGATCTCTGCCGTGTCGGTGACGGGCGGGCATCTGGGCGCGGGTCTGGGTGTGGTCGAATTGACCGTGGCAATCCACGCCGTATTCGACACGCCGCGCGACAAGCTGATCTGGGATGTGGGGCATCAGTGCTATCCGCACAAGATCCTGACCGGCAGGCGCGACCGCATCCGCACGCTGCGGACCGAAGGCGGCTTGTCCGGCTTCACCAAACGCTCCGAAAGCCCCTATGATCCGTTCGGAGCGGCGCATAGCTCGACCTCGATCTCGGCGGCGCTGGGTTTCGCCGCCGCGCGTGACCTTGGCGGCGATGCGGGCGACGCGATTGCCGTCATCGGCGACGGCAGCATGAGCGCCGGCATGGCCTTCGAGGCGATGAACAACGCGGGCCATCTGAAAAAGCGGCTCTTCGTCATCCTGAACGACAATGAAATGTCGATTGCCCCGCCGGTCGGGGCGCTGTCGTCCTATCTGACGCGGCTTTACACCGGCGCGCCGTTTCAGGAATTCAAGGCGGCGGCAAAAGGGGCGGTGTCCCTGCTGCCCGAACCGTTCCAAGAGGGAGCGCGTCGGGCCAAGGAAATGCTCAAGGGCATGGCCGTCGGCGGGACATTGTTCGAGGAGTTGGGCTTTTCCTACGTCGGCCCCATCGACGGGCATGATCTGGACCAGCTGCTGGCGGTGCTGCGCACGGCCAAGGCGCGGGCCACCGGGCCGATGCTGATCCATGTCATCACGAAAAAGGGCAAGGGCTATGCCCCCGCCGAAGCGGCGCGCGACAAGGGCCACGCCACGGGCAAGTTCGACGTGCTGACAGGGGTGCAGGCCAAGGCGGCCTCGAACGCGCCCAGCTATACCAAGGTCTTCGCCCAAGGTCTGATCGCCGAGGCCGAGCGCGACGACAAGGTCGTGGCCGTGACGGCGGCCATGCCGGACGGGACGGGGCTGAACCTGTTTGCCGACCGTTTCCCCAAGCGCATCTTTGATGTCGGCATCGCCGAGCAGCATGCCGTGACATTCAGCGCGGGGCTGGCGGCGGGGGGGATGAAACCCTTTTGCGCGATCTATTCGACCTTCCTGCAACGCGGATACGATCAGGTCGTGCATGATGTGTGCATCCAGCGCCTGCCTGTGCGCTTTGCCATCGACCGTGCCGGTCTGGTGGGGGCGGACGGGGCGACACATGCGGGGTCTTTCGACATCGCATTCCTTGCCAACCTGCCCGGCATTGTCGTGATGGCAGCGGCGGACGAGGCCGAGTTGATGCATATGGTCGCCACCGCTGCCGCCCATGACGAAGGGCCAAGCGCGTTCCGTTACCCCCGTGGCGATGGTGTCGGCGTCGATCTGCCAAGCCGTGGCGTTCCGCTCGAGATCGGCAAGGGCCGTATCGTGGCCGAGGGCGGGCGCGTCGCGATCCTGTCCTTTGGCACGCGCCTGACCGAGGTGCTGCGCGCGGCCGAGGCGCTTGCGGCCAAGGGGATCAAGCCCACGGTGATCGACGCGCGCTTCGCCAAGCCGCTGGACCGCGACCTTATTCTGAACGCGGCACGCCATCACGAGGCTTTGGTGACGGTCGAGGAGGGCGCGGTGGGCGGCTTCTGCAGCCATGTCGCGCAGCTTTTGTCCGAGGAAGGCGTCTTTGACCGCGGGCTTAAGTTCCGCTCGATGGTCTTGCCCGATATCTTCATCGATCAGGCTTCGCCCGAACGCATGTATGAAATCGCCGGCATGGATGCCGCACAGATCGAGGCAAAGGTTCTGGCCGCGCTGGGCGTTGCCGTGGTGGGCAAGCGGGCCTGAATAGAAGCGGGCCTGAAAAGGGTTGCGCCCGGCTTTGGGGGCCGGGCGCTATGTCTTATTCGGCGGGCTTGACCAGCGGCGCCGCCGGCTCTCCGCGCGTTTTCCAGACCGATACCACGATGCCAGCGGCGAGGATGGCAAAGGTGATGCCCAGCGACCATGCCGGCGGGAACTTGGCCCAGCCCATCAGGTCGGCGATGAAGATCTTCGATCCGATGAACACCAGCAGGATCGAAAGCGCGTACTTCAGATAGGCGAAGCGGTGCAGGATCGCGGCCAGGGCGAAGTAAAGCGCGCGCAGACCGAGGATCGCGAAGATGTTCGACGTGTAGACGATGAACGGATCGGTCGTGATCGTGAACACCGCAGGGACCGAGTCGACCGCGAAGACAAGATCAGCCACCTCGATCAGCACCAGCGCAAGGAAAAGCGGCGTGGCATAGCGCGTCAGCTTGCCGGTTTCGGGGTTCGCTTTCTTGACGAAAAAGTCATGACCGTGCAGGTCATCGGTCACGTTCATCCGCTTTTTCAGAAACTTGAGCAGCGGGTTTCCGGCAAGGTCGTGGCTCTTTTCGCTGACGAACAGCATCTTGATGCCGGTAAAGATCAGGAACACGGCAAAGACGTAAAGCACCCAGCCGTAGTTGGCGACGATGGTCGCGCCAAGCCCGATCATGATGCCGCGCAGCACGATCACGCCCAGAATACCCCAGAACAGCACGCGGTGCTGGTATTCGCGCGGAATGGCGAAGAACGAGAAGATCAGCGCGATGACGAAGATATTGTCGAGCGCCAGCGTCTTTTCGACGACAAAGGCCGTCAGATACTGCGCCGTCGCAGCGGGCGTCATTTGCCACCAGACAAAGCCTGCAAAGGCGACGCCAAGGGTGATGTACATGGCCGAAAGTTTCAGGCTTTCGGCAACGCCGATCTCGTGGTCGGTCTTGTGCAAAACGCCAAGGTCAAGGACCAGCAGGCCCACGACCAGCGTGATGAACACAAGCCACATCCAGATCGGCGTGGCGAGGAAGGGCAGGAAAAGAAACTCCATAGCGGGCAATGACCTCTCTGTTTTGCCACACGCGCCGAGAGGTCTGCCAATAACCGGGCATGACATCGAGCGCACTCGATGCGGTCCGACATCACGACATGTAAGATGCCGTCAGAGGGGCCCGGTCCCGCATTGCGCTATTTGGGCGTTCTCACGAAGGTTTCAAGGGATCGTGAGCGGAATTCTGCTCCAAAAGGTCAGCCACGCCCGCTTTCGCTGGCAAGAAGCGCGGCAAGGCCCTCGCGATAGCTGGGGTAGTGAAGCGACACGCCAAGTTCGTGCTTGATCCGGTCATTCCGCACGCGCTTGGACTCGGCATAGAAGCTGCGCGCCATCGGCGTCATCTCGGCGTCTTCATAGGCGATGGCCGGCGGAAGCGGCAGGCCGAGCAGGGTCGCGGCATGGCCGATCACATCCTCGGGCGGGGCGGGGTCGTCATCGCAGACGTTATAGACCGCACCGGCATTCGGGCGCGCGATCGACGCCGCCACGATCTGCGCGATATCCTCGACATGGATGCGGGAAAACACCTGTCCCGCCTTCATGATCCTGCGCGCCGACCCGTCTCGCACCTTCTCGAACGGGCCGCGACCCGGGCCATAGATGCCCGCAAGGCGGAAGATGTGCAGCGGCAATCCAAGTGCGGCCCATTCGGATTCGGCCAGAACACGGGCCGCGCCACGGCGCGTCGTGGGGGTCAGCGCGGTCGTCTCGTCGACCCAGCCGCCCTGATGGTCGCCATAGACCGCAGTGGTGGACAGGTAGCCCACCCATTCGGGCCGCGCTGCGGCAAACGCGTCGCGGTGGTCGCGCAGGATCGGGTCCCCCTCGTCATCCGGCGCGACCGAGCTGAGGATATGCGTCGCTTGCGCCAAAGCGGGGGCCAGCGAAGCGGGCAAAAGCAAGGGTTCGACACCCGAAGCCGCAAGCTCGCCGGCGGTCGCGGCAGACCGGGTGGTGCCGATAACCCGCCAGCCCTGCGGCAGAAGAAGGCGCGCAAGGGCGCGGGCCGAATAACCGTGACCGATGGAAAGCAGCGTTTTCATCCCCCGACTATCGGGTGCGGGGCGGGGCGCTGCAAGGGTGTGGCTTGATTTTCACGGGGCGAAATGCGTCGATGCAAGCATGAGCGAAGGTTTGGACAGCGCCTATTCCATAGCCACACCCGCCGATTGCCTGCGGGTCTATCGCGCTTGGGCGGAAAGCTACGACGGCGGCTTTGCTGCCGGTATGGACTATCTGTTGCCCGCCCATGTGGCGCGGGCATTCCTTGCGGCAGGCGGCGCGGGGCCGGTGCTCGATATCGGCGCGGGCACCGGATTGCTGGCCGAACGGCTGCGCGGCGCAGGCTTTTCGGCGCCCATCGACGGGGTCGACCTGTCGCCCGAGATGCTTGAACGCGCGCGGGTCAAGGGCATTTACCGCAGTCTGGTCCAAGCCGATGTGATGCAACCGTTGCCGCTTGCGGGCGGCTATGGCGGCATCGTCAGCTCCGGCACCTTTACCCACGGTCATGTCGGCCCGTCGGCGCTGCCGCATGTGCTGGCACAAGCCCGCAGGGGCGCGCAGGTTGCGCTTTCCATCAACGCCGGTGTCTTTGCGGCGATGGGTTTCGATGCCGCCTTGGCCGCGCTGCCGATCACCGGATTGCAACTGATCGAGGTTGAGATCTACGGGCAAGGGGCGGCCCTGATGGACCCGGCCCATGCCTCCGACCGCGCGCTGATCGCACTGTTCCGCAAGGGCTGAATGTTGCAAAGGCTTCACTTGCGCGGGCGGGCCGGTTCCGGCTTAGATGCGTGACCAAAATGAAGTGATTGACGCATGAACGACGATACCCTGCCGGTCCTGATGCCGGACCACCCCGCCCCCCAGGCCTTTTCCGACCCTGCCGCAGCGGTGGACCGTCTGGAAGAGATCTACCGCACGGCGACCGAGTTCCTGTCGCTGCATTTCGCAGCCTCGGTCACGGGCGCAAAGCCGGCGGCGCGCGTGCGGGCCTTCTATCCTGAAATCCGGCTGACCTCGACCAGCCACGTAAAGACCGACTCGCGCCTGAGCTTTGGTTACGTCGCCGCTCCGGGCAGCTATTCGACAACCGTCACGCGGCCCGACCTGTTTCGCAATTACCTGATCCAGCAGCTTGGATTGCTGATCCACAACCACGGGCAACCCGTGGTGATCGGCGCGTCCGACACGCCGATTCCGGTGCATTTCGCGGTGGCGGGCAACCCCAACGTGACGATCCCGCAGGAAGGCGTGCTCGATTTCAGCCTGCGCGATGTGTTCGACGTGCCGGACCTTTCGACCACCAACGACGACATCGTAAACGGCACGCGCCAGTTCCACCCCGACGGATCGCAACCCCTCGCACCCTTTACCGCGCAGCGGGTCGACTATTCGCTGGCGCGCCTTGTGCATTACACGGCGACGGATGTCGCGCATTTCCAGAACCACGTCCTTTTCACGAACTACCAGTTCTACGTCGATGAATTCGAAGCCTATGCGCGGTCGGTCCTTGACGATCCGGCCTCGGGTTACACGGCCTTCGTGGCTCCGGGTAACCAGACGATCACCCGCGGTGACGGGGTGCTGCAACAGGCGTCGAAGATGCCGCAGATGCCGACCTATCACCTCAAGCGGGCCGATGGTCAGGGGATCACGCTGGTGAACATCGGGGTGGGGCCGTCCAACGCCAAAACCGCGACCGACCACATAGCGGTGCTGCGCCCGCATGCGTGGATGATGGTGGGCCATTGCGCGGGGCTGCGCAATTCGCAAAGTCTGGGAGACTTCGTCCTCGCCCATGCCTACCTGCGCGAGGACCACGTGCTCGACGCCGATCTTCCCGTCTGGGTGCCGATTCCGGCGCTGGCCGAAATCCAGATCGCGCTGGAAGATGCGGTGGAAGAGGTGACGCAGCTCGAAGGCTACGAACTCAAGCGCATCATGCGGACCGGAACGGTGGCGACCATCGACAACCGGAACTGGGAACTGCGCGACCAGTCCGGCCCCGTGCAGCGCCTGAGCCAAAGCCGGGCCATCGCACTCGATATGGAATCGGCGACCATCGCGGCCAACGGGTTCCGTTTCCGCGTGCCTTACGGAACGCTTCTTTGCGTTTCCGACAAGCCCTTGCATGGCGAATTGAAGCTGCCGGGCATGGCCTCCGAGTTCTACAAGACGCAGGTCGCGCGGCATCTTCTGATCGGTGTCAGGGCGATGGAGCGCTTGCGCGAAATGCCGATCGAGCGGATACATAGCCGCAAGTTGCGCAGCTTCGATGAAACTGCCTTCCTGTGACAGGGCTTGCCTATTCCATCCGGAACTTGCGAAATAGGCTTGATTTGTTCGCCAAAACCTAATTTAGCGACGAGACAGTCGCTTGACGTCGCTTGAAGTACAGGGACATTCCTGCCCGAGCGGTGGGACCAGAAACGAAGGATGGATAGAATGCAGAAACCGATGACCAAGACGCAGCTTGTCGCCGCTCTGGCCGAACAAATGGGTTCGGACAAGAAAGTGGCTGGCGCTGCACTCGACGCCATCGCTGCGGTTGTGTCGCGTGAAGTCGCCGCTGGCGGTGCCGTGACGCTGCCGGGCCTTGGCAAGGTGGTCTGCCGCGCCCGCCCCGAGCGTCAGGTGCGTAACCCGGCCACGGGCGAGACCGTGACCAAGCCTGCCGACAAGCAGGTCAAGTTCTCGATCGCCAAGGCGCTGAAAGACAGCGTCAACGCCTGATCGTATTTCGGGTCGTCAGACTCGGTTCGGGGCCGTCCTTCGGGGCGGCCCTTTTCTGTGGCGCGGGGGACATGATGGATTTTCGGGCGATAGCGATGGGGCTGATGTTCAGTCTGATGTGGTCATCGGCCTTTGCCACCGCGCGGATCATCGTGGCCGATGCGCCGCCGCTTTACGCGCTGGCCTGCCGTTTCGCGATCTCGGGCCTGCTGGCTGTCGGCGTGGCGCGGGCGATGGGGCAAAGCTGGCGCCTCTCGCAGACCCAGACACGGTCGGTCGTGCTGTTCGGCCTGTTGCAGAACGCGGCCTACCTCGGGTTGAACTTTCTTGCGCTGCAATGGGTCGAGGCGTCCTTGGCCGTCATCATCGCCGCTTCGATGCCCCTGATCGTCGCGGCCTTGGGCTGGGCGGTGCGGGGTGATCGTGTGGGCCGCCTTGGCCTTGCGGGGCTTGTTGCGGGCTTTGCGGGGGTGGCGCTGATCATGGGCACGCGGGTCGAAGGCGGGGCCGACCATCTGGGCGTCGCCATGTGCATCGGTGGTGCATTGGCGCTTGCCGTGGCGACGCTGACGCTGCGCTCTGCCTCGGGGCAGGGCAACATGCTGATGGTCGTCGGCTTGCAGATGCTGGTGGGATCGGTCGCGCTGGGCATGGTGGCACTGGCGTTCGAGACGCCCCGCCTTGCGCTGACCCCGTCACTCGTGGTGGCCTTTGCCTACCAGATCCTTGTGCCGGGTCTGGCCGCGACGCTGCTTTGGTTCGCTTTGGTCAAGCGGATCGGGGCGGTGCGTGCGGCGACCTTCCACTTCCTGAATCCGTTCTTTGGAGTGATGATCGCCGCGGCCTTGCTGGGCGAAAGGATCGGACCGCTCGACCTGTTGGGTGTCGCAGTCGTGGCGGGCGGCATTCTGGCGGTGCAACTTGGTCGCCGCCCGCAGTGATCAGGCCGCGCGGCGCTGCGCCTCGGCCTGCATGACGCGCTGATAGGCGGGGCGGGCCGCACCACGGGCAAGCCAGTCGCGGATCAGCGGGTCGTCGGGGATGGCGTCCTTGAACCAGTGAAAGGGCGACTGGATCAGGATGTCGGCGGCGGTGAAGGTATCGCCCAGAAGCCACGGGCCGCGCGACAGGGCGCTTTGCAGACGGGCGGTGATTTCGGGCATCCCGCGATAGGTCTTTGCCAGCCACGGATGGTCAAGACCCGCGCCCGACAGGATCATCACGGGTTCCATCACCGATCCGTACCAGAAAAGCCAGGTCAGAAACGCGCCGCGCTTCGCATCGCCCTGCACCGGCGCAAGGGGCGAAGGGAACAGGTCGGTCAGATACAGCATCACCGCCCCGGATTCGGTGACAAGCGTCCCGTCGTGGTCCAGTGCGGGGACCTTGGCGTCGGGGTGCGGATTGGCATGGTCCCTGGCACCCGTGCCATCGGCGCGGATGATATCGACGGGGCGCAGGGTGATCTTGTCTGCTGCGCCCATCTCCTCGATCAATGTCAGGATGCGGGTGGAGCGGCTTTGCGGGGCGTGGAAAAGCGTCAGCATGGAATATCCTTTCGGGCTTGGTGACCCTTGCATCCTGCGCTAGCCTTCCTGACAGAAGCTGGCAGGAACCGTCATGGCCCGACCCGACCGTCTTTTCCGTTTGCTCCATGCCTTGCGCACCCTGCCGCAGCCCGTCACCGCGGCACGATTGGCCGAAGAGACGGGCGTCTCCGAACGCTCGCTCTACCGCGATATCGCCTCGCTTCGTGCCGGCGGCGCCCTGATCGACGGCGCGGCGGGGGTTGGCTACACGCTGACCGAAGACCCGGCCTTGCCGCCGCAGATGTTCACCCGGCTCGAGGTCGAGGCGCTGGTGCTGGGCCTGGCAGAGGTGCGTTTGGTCGGGGATGCCGCCCTTGCCGGCGCAGCGCAGGCGGCCTTGGCCAAGATCGTCGCCACCTTGCCCGACCGCGTTCAACGGCAGGCGCTTCATGCCGTGCAGGAAACCTATCGCTTCGAGAAACGCCCCCCCGCCCCGCCGCATCTGGCCGTGCTTCGGCAGGCATCCTGGGACGAGGCGGAACTGCGGATCAGCTACCGCGACAAGGAAGGCGCAGTCACAAGCCGAAGTATCTGGCCGCTGTCGATCGTGTTCCTCGACCGCTCGCTGATGCTGCTGGCATGGTGCTGCCTAAGGCAGGATTTCCGGCGCTTCGATCTGATGCGGATCGGACGGGTCGAACCCACGGGGGCAAGTTTCCGCCCCCGTCGCGTGCCGCTGCTGCGGCAGTTCCATGCCGAATTGCGCGGCGGTTAGCCGATCTTGCCGCGCAGCCCGCCCGTGTGCCCACGGTCAAGCAGCAAGTGGTCAAGCAGCGTGCAAGCCATCATCGCCTCGCCCACCGGCACGGCGCGGATACCGACGCAAGGGTCGTGACGGCCCTTGGTGATAAGGTCGCGTTCTGCCCCGGTGGTGTCGATCGTGCGGCGCGGGGTCAGGATCGACGACGTCGGCTTGACTGCAAACCGGCAGATGACGGGTTGGCCGGTCGAGATGCCGCCAAGGATGCCGCCCGCATGGTTCGACAGAAACTCGGGCCCGTCGGGCCCCATGCGGATTTCGTCGGCATTGTCCACGCCGGTCAGCGCGGCCACGCCCATACCATCGCCGATTTCCACGGCCTTGACCGCGTTGATCGACATCATCCCCGAGGCGAGATCGCTGTCGAGCTTGGCATAAAGCGGCGCGCCAAGGCCTGCGGGAACACCCGTTGCCGTGACTTCAATCACCGCGCCGACCGAATTGTGCGAAAGCCGCAGTTCGTCGAGATAACCCGCCCATTCGATCGCGGCGGTGGCATCGGGGCACCAAAAGGGGTTCTGGTCGATCTGGGTTTCGTCAAAGCGCGTGCGGTCGATGCCCTTTGCACCCATCTGGACCATAAAGCCGCTGATCCGAACCGCAGGTGCAAGGCGCGCCAGCACGGCGCGGGCCACGCCCCCCGCAGCCACACGCGCCGCCGTTTCGCGCGCCGAAGAGCGCCCGCCGCCGCGATAGTCGCGGTGGCCGTATTTCTGGTGATAGGTGATGTCGGCATGGCCGGGGCGGAAGGCCTGCGCGATGTCGCCGTAATCCTTTGACCGTTGGTCGGTGTTCTCGATCATCAACTGGATCGGGGTGCCGGTGGTCATCCCCTCGAACACGCCCGACAGGATGCGGACCTGATCGGCCTCTTGCCGCTGGGTGGTGAATTTGTTCTGCCCCGGTTTGCGGCGGTCAAGCCAGGGCTGGATGTCGGCTTCGGTCAGGGCAATGCCGGGCGGCACGCCGTCGACCGTGCAGCCAAGCGCGGGTCCGTGGCTTTCGCCCCAAGTGGTGACGCGGAAGATATGGCCGAAGGTGTTGAAAGACATGAAGGCCGCCCCTGTTCTGCGCTGTTTGCTTTAGGCGAAAGCGTGCGGCGGGACAACATGTTGGTTCATTGGCCAAGCCCCGAACCCTCTCTCCCCCCTTGCGTCTGGCGGGCGATGGCCTATTTTGCGCCTTACCTCGGGGTGCCCCAGTGGCTGAGATGCGAAAGCGGACCCGTTGAACCTGAACCGGATCATACCGGCGGAGGGAAGGTGCATGGAATTCTCCAAGCCCGACCTGTCCCGTCGCAATTGGAGGAAGATATGAAAACTTCGATCCTTGCGCTGGGTTTTGCCACCGTTGCCAGCATGGCGGCGGCCGAAACTCCTGTGCTGACTGTGCTGACCTATGACAGCTTCGTCGCCGAATGGGGCCCCGGCCCGGCGGTGGAAAAGGCCTTCGAGGCGACCTGCGGCTGCGATCTGAAATTCGTGCCGGCGGGCGATGGCGCAGCCCTGCTGGGCCGCGTCCAGATGGAGGGCAAGACATCGGAAGCCGATGTCGTCCTTGGTATCGACACAAGCCTGACGGCATCGGCACGCGCGACGGGGCTGTTCGCGGCGCACGGGCAGACATGGGCCAACGATCTGCCCGTGACCTATTCCGATGCGGATTTCGTGCCCTATGACTGGGGCTGGTTCGCGATGGTCTATGACAAGACCAAGGTCACAAACGTGCCCAAGACCTTCGAGGAACTCGGCGCTTCTGATCTGAAGATCGTGATCGAGGACCCGCGTTCCTCGACCCCCGGTCTGGGCCTGCTGCTTTGGGTCAAGGCCGCATATGGCGACAAGGCCAAGGATGTCTGGGCGGCTTTGGCCGACAATATCGTGACCGTCACCCCCGGCTGGTCCGAGGCCTATGGCCTGTTCACCGAGGGCGAGGCCGACATGGTTCTGTCCTATACCACCTCGCCCGCCTATCACCTGATTGCGGAAAGCGATGACAGCAAGGCGGCGGCGGTGTTCGAGGAAGGACATTACATGCAGGTCGAAGTTGCCGGAAAGCTCGCCGCGACCGACCAGCCGGACCTTGCGGACAAGTTCCTTGCCTTCATCGGTTCGGACGCTTTCCAGTCAACCATTCCGACGACGAACTGGATGTATCCCGCCGTGACGCCCTCGGCTGGGCTGCCCGAAGGGTTCGACCGCTTCCGCCCCGCCAAGTCGCTGCTCATGACGGCAGAGGAAGCGGCAGCCGCGCGCGACGGCGCATTGGCCGAATGGCAAGCCGCGCTGGCGAAGTAAGGCGCGCGCCGGGGGCGGCGGCAATCGCCGCCCTTGTCGTGACGCTGACCTTGGGGATGGCCGTCGTCGTCGGGAAGGGGGCGGGAAGCCTGCGCCCGACACCTGCGGACTGGTCGGCCCTGCGCTTTACGGTCTTGCAGGCGGGGCTGTCGGCGTCACTGTCATGCCTTCTTGCCGTGCCCGTGGCGCGGGCCTTGGCACGGCGCCGGTTTGCGGGGCGGGGCCTGCTGATTTCGCTCATGGGTGCCCCGTTCCTTTTGCCGGTGATCGTGGCGGTGCTGGGGCTGCTTGCGGTATTCGGACGTGGCGGACTGGTGAACGATGCCCTTTCGCTGACTGGCCTGCCGCGCCTTTCGGTCTACGGGTTGCACGGGGTCGTGCTGGCGCATGTGTTCCTGAACCTGCCGCTTGCCACACGGATGCTCCTGATGGGCTGGCAGGCGATTCCGGCGGAAAGGTTCCGCCTTGCCGCCTCGCTCGGCATGCCGCAAGGCGCGATGTTCCGGCATCTCGAAGTGCCGATGCTAAGGGCGGTCCTGCCGGGGGCGGCCGTGGTGATATTCACCATCTGCCTTGCCAGCTTTGCGGTGGCACTCACTCTGGGCGGCGGTCCCGGTGCGACAACGGTTGAGCTTGCGATCTATCAGGCCCTGCGCTTCGACTATGACCCTGCAAGGGCGGCCACATTGGCGCTGATCCAGTTCGCCCTTGGTGCAGGAGCGGTCGCCTTGGGCTGGGTCGCGCTGACGTCGGCGGGTTTCGGTGCGGGATTGGGGCGGCAGATGGACCTTGCAGCACCCAAAGGGTGGCGGCGGGCGGTTGATGCGCTGGCAATCACCTTGGCGGCGGCTTTCCTGCTGCTGCCACTGGGCGCCGTGGTGGTGCGGGGTGTGCCGGGCTTGTCCGATCTTCCCCAAGGTCTGGGCATGGCCCTGCTTCGGTCGATATCGGTTGCGCTGGCTTCGACCGTGGTGACATCGGGTGCGGCGCTTATCCTGTCCCTTGCCGTGGCGCGCCGCGCAAGCGGAGCGCGCCTTTTCGACGCGGTGGCGGTGCTGCCCTTGGCGGTGTCGGGGCTGGTTCTCGGAACCGGGCTGTTTCTGACCTTGCGGTCCTTGGTGCGGCCAGAAGACATCGCCCTGCCCGTAACGGTTCTGGTGAATGCCCTGCTCTCTCTGCCCTATGCCTATCGGCTGCTTCTGCCCGAGGCGCGGGCGCTTTGCGCCGATTACGGGCGCCTTTCAGACTCGCTGGCCCTGCGCGGTGTGGCGCGGCTGCGCTGGATTACCCTGCCAAGGCTTGCCCGCCCCTTGGGTTTCGGTGCGGGCGTGGCAGCCGCGCTTTCGATGGGCGATCTTGGGGTCATCACGCTCTTTGCGGGGGAAAGCGGCGCGACCCTGCCGCTTTACGTACATCGCCTCATGGGCGCATACCGGATGGAGGCGGCGGCAGGGGCGGCATTGGTCCTTGTGGCGGCAAGTTTCGCGCTCTTTGCGCTTTTCGATGGGATAGGCCGCCGTGCTGCACCTTGAACGGGTCGTTCTGACCGAAGCCGATTTCCGGCTATACGCCGACTGGAGCATTCCCCAAGGCGCGCGGGTGGCCATCATCGGGCCATCGGGCGCGGGAAAGTCGACCTTGCTGAACGCCATCGCCGGTTTCGTTGCGTCAGCGTCCGGGCGCATCCTCTGGCAGGGTGCAGACCTTGTTCCGCTGCCGCCGGGCGAGCGGCCTTTGACGATCCTGTTTCAGGACCAGAACCTCTTTCCCCACCTCACCATTGCGCAGAACCTTGCCCTCGGCCTTTCGCCCTCGATGCGGCCCACGGTCACGCAACGGGAACAGATCGCAAGGGCGCTTGACCGCACCGGTCTTGCGGGGCTTGGCGCGCGGCGGCCCGCACAGCTTTCGGGCGGTCAGGCGGGGCGGGCGGCCTTGGCGCGGGCGTTGCTGCGGGCGCGGCCCCTGCTTTTGCTGGACGAGCCTTTTGCCGCCCTGGGCCCGGCTCTCAAACAGGATATGCTCGGGCTGGTCGGTGAGGTTGCCGCCGAAACGGGGGCGACCGTGCTGATGGTCACGCATGACCCGAAAGACGCACAGGGCTTTGCCGGGCAAACCGTTCTGGTGGCCGACGGTGTCGCCCACCCCCCCTGCGATACGGCGGCGCTGTTCGCCCATCCGCCCAAGGCGCTGTCCGACTACCTCGGCTAGGTCTTTCGCACGGGCCGAAACCGTCCTTGGGCCATCTGGCGCGGCCAGCAACCTGTGACTGGCTGACCTGCTAGCGGATCGCGCGCCCCGCGCATGGCCTGCGGGGGGGCTTGCAGAAAACGGCGCTTCCAAAAGAAAAACCCCGCACGGTGGCGGGGTTTTCCGTTTCAATCTGCGGGTGCAGCTCAGGCCAGCTTCTTGCCTTTGACGCCAGCCCAGATGCGCTTGTTCGTCAGATAGAGCAGCGAGCCGAAGATGATCAGGAAGATCACGGCTTTGAAGCCGGTTTCCTTGCGGTTCATCATATGCGGCTCGGCGGTCCACATCAGGAAGGATGCGACATCCATCGACATCTGGTCCAGCGTGGCCGGCGTGCCGTCGGCATAGGTCACCTGATCGTCCGACAGCGGAGGCGGCATCTTGATCCAGCCGGTCGAGAAGGCGTGGTTCTCGTAAAAGACCGAACCCGCTTCTTCCTTTTCCTCGCCGGTGTAGCCGGTCAGGATGGCGTGGATATACTCCGGCCCGCCGATGCCACGGAACAGCTGGTTGATGCCAAGGCCATAGGGGCCGTGGAAACCGGCGCGTGCCTTTGCCATCAACGAAAGGTCGGGTGCGCCTGCCGCATGGTTGGCGGGGAAGTTGTCGGCCGGAACCAGCGTGCGGGCCGATCCGGTTTCCGGATCGATCAGCTTCGGGTTCGATGCCTCGTCGTTCACCGAAAGGCCTGCGGCATAGGCGCGGACCTGATCCTCGGGCAGCTGCGGCCCGCCCTCGTCCGCAAGGGTGCGGATGGGAACGAACTTGAGCCCGTGACAGGCCGAGCAAACCTCGGTGTAGACCTGCAACCCGCGCTGAAGCTGGTTGCGGTCAAAGGTTCCGAAGGGGCCTTCGAAGGGGAAGGCCACATCTTCGATATGCGCCGTGCCTTCGGCAGCAAAGCTGGCGGTGCCAGCGACCACGAGGGTCGCTGCGGTGACCGCGCTGAGTGCGATTTTCCTGAACATGTCAGTCAGTTCCTTTCTCACTCGGCCGGATGGGCTTTGCCGTAGTGGGCGTTGAAGTCATCCTCGATCGTCGCAGGCTGCGGCAGCGGTTTCTCGATGACACCGAGCAGCGGCAGGATGATCAGGAAATAGGCGAACCAGTAGTAGGAAGCGATCAGCGAAACCCATGCCGTGAACGGCGAGGGCGTCTGGCTGCCGACCCACATCAGCACCACGAAGTCGATGGCCAGCAGGGCGAACCACCACTTGAACATCGGGCGATAGCGGCCCGACCGCACCGACGAGGTGTCAAGCCAAGGCGCCAGCGCCATGACGGCAATCGCGCCGAACATGGCCAGCACACCGAAGAACTTGGCGTCGACGATGCCACCGGTGACAAAACTTGCGATCTGCACCACCAGAACGTCGGCGGTGAAGGCGCGAAGGATCGCGTAGAAGGGCAGGAAGTACCATTCCGGCACGATATGCGCGGGCGTCGCCAGCGGGTTCGCCTCGATGTAGTTGTCGGGGTGGCCAAGGTAGTTCGGCATGAAGCTGACGATGGCGAAGAACACCACCAGCACCACGACCAGGGCAAACAGGTCCTTGATCACGAAGTAGGGCCAGAAGGGCAGCGTGTCCTTGGCGGCTTCTTCCTTGGACCCGCGGCGCACTTCGACACCGGTCGGGTTGTTGTTGCCCGTGGTGTGGAACGCCCAGATGTGAACGGCGACAAGGCCGGCGATCACGAAGGGAAGCAGATAGTGCAGCGAGAAGAAGCGGTTCAGCGTGGCGTTGTCCACGGCAGGGCCGCCCAGAAGCCAGGTCTGGATGCTCGGCCCGATGCCGGGGATGGCGCCGAACAGGCCGGTGATCACCGTCGCACCCCAGAAGGACATCTGGCCCCAGGGCAGAACGTAGCCCATGAAGGCCGTGCCCATCATCGCCAGATAGATCAGCATGCCGATGATCCAGGTGATTTCGCGCGGAGCCTTGTAGCTTCCGTAGTAGAGACCACGGAAAATATGCAGATACACCGCCACGAAGAACAGCGAGGCGCCGTTCGCGTGGAAGTAGCGGATCATATAGCCGCCGTTCACGTCGCGCATGATGTGCTCGACCGAAGCGAAGGCAAGGTCGACGTGCGGCGTGTAATGCATGACCAGCACGATGCCGGTGATGATTTGCAGCGCAAGGCAGAAGGTCAGGACGATTCCCCAGATCCACATCCAGTTCAGGTTCTTGGGCGTGGGGATCATGATGGTGTCATAGAGCAGCCCGACGATGGGTAGGCGCTTGTGCAGCCACTGCTCGCCAGAGCTTTTCGGCTCGTAATGGTCGTGCGGAATTCCGGCCATCTGTTGTTTCCTTACCCGAGCTTGATCGTGGTTTCGTCGGTGAACGCGGCGACCGGCACCGGCAGGTTGCGCGGGGCGGGGCCTTTGCGGATGCGTCCGGCGGCATCGTAGTGCGAACCGTGGCAGGGGCAGAACCAGCCGCCGAAATCGCCCGCGTCACCCAGCGGCACACAGCCGAGGTGGGTGCAAACGCCCATCATCACCAGCCATTCGCCCGCTTCGTCGAGCGTGCGGTTCTCGTCGGCGGCATCGGCGTTCGGCTTGTTCGCGTTCTCGCCGTTCGGATCGACCAGATCGGTCAGCGCGACAGCGCGCGCCCCGTCGATGTCTTCCTGCGTCCGGCGGCGGATGAAGACCGGCTTGCCAAGCCATTTGACCGTCAGCTGCGTTCCGGTCTCGACCCCCGAAACATCGACGAAGATCGAGGCGAGCGCCTGAACGTCGGCCGAGGGGTTCATCTGGTTGACCAGCGGCCAGACGGCTGCGCCGGTGGCGACAGCTCCGGCCCCTGCCGTGGCGTAGTACAGGAAGTCACGGCGGGTGCCGGCGCCTGTGGTGTCGTCTGCGTGGGACACGAGAATTTCTCCCTTTCAAGAACGCGGGTTCCGCCCGCGCCCCATAAGCCGTTAGGGCCACGGTCGCCCGCAGCCTTGCCGGGCGGCTTTTAGCCAAGCTGCGCTCCTTCGTCCAGCGGACAAACGGGCGCAGCAGGGGCATTTGGGCCAATCCGGCGCAGGATTTGCGCGGCCTGTGGTTTTCCTGTGCGCCTTTTGCAGCTTTGGCGGGCATCACCGGCCCGTCGCAGCGCGCACAAGGCGCCTGCCGCGTAAGAGTGGCTTTGTTTTCCGGGCTTTCCAGACCCTGCGACAAGTCGTAGCGAAGCTGCGGGCAACGGGCTATAGACGCGCAAGTTCAAGGCAGGGTGGTCGTCCATGTGGGCAAAGGTTCGGACAGGTCTGTCGCGCTGGCGGCAGGGAATCGTGGCGGGTTTGCTGGCCCTCACGGTGCTTGGGGTGCTGATGGCGCCAGCATCCCGCAAATCGCTGCCCGAGCGGATCGGCGACCAGTTGCAGGTGGCGCTGCCCATGATCGGCTGGGGCTGTTCTGCGGTGAATGGCAAGGCCACCGAATACGCCGTGCGCTTTGCCGCATCATGGATTGCCACGCATGGCACGAAACACGGTTTGGGGCAGGCCGCGATCAACATTCGCCCCAATGGCGGGGATCAGGGGTTCCCGTCGGGACATACCTCGGCTGCGGTCTACGGGGCCTCTGCGCTGGTGCATGAATGTGTGACGGGCAACCCCTGGGTGCAGGGTGCCGTGATCCTGTCCGCCGGATTCGTCGGGGCCTCGCGGATCGAGGCCGACAAGCACAACATCTGGCAGGTTCTGGCCGGCGCGCTTTATGGCTGGATCGGTGACCGCGCCCTGCGGCGCCCGTCTCGCGCGCGCACCGCTGTCGTGCAGGGCTTGCGTCGCGTGCAGGGCTGGATCGCCGCGCCCTTCCGCAAGATCTTCAGGTCAAGCTAAGCGCGAGCCGCAGGGCAAAACCGGTAAACATGACCGCCGCCGTCGCCTGAAGCAGCCATCCCGCCCTGAGATAGACGCGCAAGGCGACCGGGGTCGAGAAGGCAAGCGTATAGGCGCCATGCAGGCTGAACGACAGCAGGCAGGCACCGGCGCAAAGCAGCGCGATATCGGCACCCGTGGCGCGGGCCGTCGGAAACATCGCCAGAACCGCAAGCCAGCTGGTCAGCGCCTTGGGGTTCAGCGCGTTCACGGCAAGCGAGCGGAGGAAACCCGTGGCGAATCCCGCGCCATCCTTGCCGGTCGGCGCGGCCATTCCGTTCCGGCGAAACCCCTGCCACGCCGCGCGGGCATAGCGTGACGCAAACCAGAGCAGCAGACCCGTCGCCGCCAGCGTCAGCGCCAGCGCCGCCCCCGGAACCATGGTCAGCACGGCGGCAACACCCAGGGTCATCGAAACGCACCACAACCCGATGCCAAGCCCCACCCCTGCCGCCGAGCCGAATCCCGCCGCCCGGCCCGACCCCATCGCCAATGCGATGGTGTTCAGCACATTCGGCCCCGGCGAGGCGATGTTGGCAGCCAGAAAGGCCCAGACCGTCACGAAGTCATGCCACGGCAGCATGCTCAGGCGGGCTGCGTCGCGATCATCGACGGGCGCTTGGCAAAATCGCCATACCAGTCCGCCAGATGCGGCCGCGTATCGCGCCAGCCACGGGCGTCGTGGCGAAAGTCGACATACCCCAGCGCGCAAGCCACGGCGATCTGCCCCATGTCGAGCGGGCCCACAAGTTCCGCCATCCAGCGTGTCTCGAGCGTATCGAGCGCCCGGTCCACCTTGGCCCACTGCCCCTCGACCCACGGATCGTAACGGTGCTCTTCCGGACGCAGCCGCCATTCATACACCATCAGCAGCGCGGCATCGAGGATGCCGTCTGCCGTGGCCTCTATCGTCAGCACATCCCAAAGCGCGGGCCCTGCGCCATACAGGTTCGAACCTGCCAGATCGTCGAGATATCGGCAGATGACGCGGCTGTCGTAAAGCGCGGGGCCGTCGGGGCGTTCAAGCGCGGGAACCTTGCCCAACGGATTCGCCTCGAGAGGAGCGTTCGCGGAATCGATGGGCGAGCCCGCCTTTGACACAAGCGTGACCTGATCCAGCATTCCGGTCTCGTGCAGAAGCACCATGACCTTGCGAACATAGGGTGAGGTCGGCGAGTGGTAGAGGCGCATGGCAAGACCCTTCTGGATGACGGCCCAAGCCTAGGCCCGCCCCGAGATGGCCGCAACAGCGGTTTCCGGCACCTGACAGCGCGCGCGCCCCGCACCGCGGCCCGGTTCCTTGCGGGAAAGATCGCCCATCGGTCCCAAAACCGAATCGGGGTTCGCCCGAATCCCTGCCGCCGCCGCAAAAGCAAAAGGCCGCCCCGAAGGACGGCCCTGCATCGTTCGCTTCTGACAGCGCTCAGCCCTGACGGGCCTTGTAGCGCTTTTGCGTCTTGTTGATCACATAGACGCGGCCCTTGCGGCGCACGACCTGGCAATCGCGATGACGCGTCTTGAGCGAGCGGAGCGAGTTCGCAACCTTCATCGTTCTTCTCCCATTCGCGGCGCGCAGCGCCTTGAAATCCGTCATAAGCTTCCCGAAGGAAGCGGTGAAATGGTGGGCGGTACTGGGATCGAACCAGTGGCCACTACGATGTCAACGTAGTGCTCTACCGCTGAGCTAACCGCCCACGCCCCGTTTCGTCACCGCCCAGTCCAAACAAAAAGACGCGGGCGGTTCCGCGTCGGTGGGCGGTCTATAAAAGGAGTCGCAGCGGGGTTCAAGGGGTTTTGGCAAAGGAAAAAATACGGCTATATCTGAACATATGGATCAAGACGCCTATCGCCTTTACCTGCCGGACCGCCGCGACACGGCGGTTGTGTTTTCCTCGCCCCATAGCGGGCAGGATTATCCTGCCGCGTTTCTCGACGCCAGCCTGCTTGACCCGCATACGATCCGGTCGTCGGAAGATGCCTTTGTCGACCGGCTTTTCGCCCATGCGCCCCTGGTCGGGGCACCGCTGATCGCCGCGCGGGCGCCTCGGGCCTATATCGACCTCAACCGTGCCGCCGACGAACTGGATCCCGCCGTGATCGCCGGTGTGGAACGGGTGGCCCACAATCCGCGCGTCTCTTCCGGCCTTGGTGTCATTCCGCGTGTGGTGGCAGGCGGGCGCGCGATCTATCGGGGCAAATTGCCGCTGAGCGAGGCCGAGTATCGCCTGACCCGGCACTGGCACCCCTATCATGACGCCCTGAAGCGCCTGATCGACGGCTCACTGGTTCAATTCGGCAAGGCCGTTCTGATCGATTGCCATTCCATGCCGCACGAGGCGATCGAAGCCCATGCCAGACCGGGACAACCGCGCCCCGAGGTCGTGCTGGGCGACCGCTTCGGCGCTGCGGCCGGACGCGACGTGGTCGAACGGATCGAGGCTGCCTTTGCCGGCGCCGGCCTGCGCGTGGTGCGCAATGCACCCTTTGCGGGGGCCTATATCGCGCAGGCCTATGGCCGGCCATCGCGCGGGGCGCATGTGGTTCAGGTGGAAATCGACCGCGCGCTGTACATGGACGAAACGCGGATCGAACCGCGCCCCGACTTCGAAGCATTTCGCTCCCTGATGGCAGGCGTAATTACGGAACTGGCGGAAATCGGACGCGACAGGCTGCCACTGGCAGCCGAGTGAGTCGCGGCCCTTCGGCGGATTTCGTCTAGCGCAGGGCGCGGCCCTTGATGATCGCTTCGGCGCCGAAGCGCGCGCGGATGGCATCGGTCGCCCGTTCGGCTGCCGCGCGTTTGCCCGCATCGGGGTCAAGCAGGTCGCCTGAACGGTCTGCCTCGGATTCGGGGGTCAGGTCGGCTATGCCCACGCCGATCAGCCGAAAAGGGCCACGCGCGCCCGCATGGTCGTACAACTCGCGGACCGCACGATAGATTCGGTCTGCGGTCTGCGTTGCATCTCCCAGCGCATGGCGGCGCGTGACGGTCTGGAAATCGCCGGTCTTGAGCTTCAGCACCACGGTCCTGCCCGCCAGACGCTTTGCCTTGGCGCGGTCGGCGACCTGCTCGGCCAACCTCCACAAATGGCCGTCGAGGATGTCGGGGTCGGACGTATCCTCGAAGAAGGTGGTTTCCTTGCTGATCGACTTGGGCTTTTCGTCGCGCATGACGCGGCGGTGGTCCAGACCGCGGGCAAGGTGCCAAAGGCGGTCGCCCATGCTGCCGAAGCGGGCCGACAGGTCGGCGCGGTCCCAGCGCAGAAGGTCGGCAATGGTCCGTATGCCCGCCGCTTCCAGTGCCGTCTGCATGGCCGTTCCCACCCCCCAGATAATGCGCACCGATTTCGGCGTCAGAAAGGCCTGCGTCTCGGCCTTGCCGATCACCGAAAATCCGCGCGGCTTGTCGAGGTCGGACGCGATCTTCGCCAGAAACTTGTTGTGCGACAGCCCGACCGATCCCGACAGGCCCAGCTCCGTCTCCATCCGCCGCAACAGACGCGCCATCTGCACCGCAGGGGGCGCGCCGTGCAGGCGGGTCGTGCCCGACAGGTCGAGAAAGGCCTCGTCCAGCGACAGGGGTTCGATCGAGGGGGTCAACTCCTCCATCATGGCGCGGATCTTGCGGCTGGCTTCGACATAGACAGACATGCGCGGCTTCACCACGACCGCATCGGGGCAAAGCTTCAGCGCCTGAAACATCGGCATGGCGGAACGGACACCGCTGATGCGTGCGATGTAGCAGCAGGTCGAAACCACTCCCCGCGTGCCACCGCCTACGATGACGGGTTTGTCGGCAAGGCCGGGATCGTCGCGCTTTTCGACGCTGGCGTAAAAGGCGTCGCAATCCATATGTGCGACCGACAGGTCGAAAAGCTCGGGGTGGGACAGCACGCGCGGACTGCGGCACGACGGGCAGCGGCGGCCGCTGTCAAAGGTGGTCAGGCAATCGCGGCACAGGGCGGGCATGGGTGCAAGGCTAGCACGGGCAGGCAGGCGCGTGCTAGCCTTGCTCAGGGGCAGCAGAGAGCGGGCATGCATACCATCAGGCTGGCGACGGACCTTGCCGATTTCCGAACGATCCACCGCATGCGCGCCGAAATGGCCGCCTGGGACGAGGCAGAGTGCCGAAAGCTCGGCTATCCCGCCGATGGCGTGGCCGCGGCCTATTACAGCGACACGGTCGAGGATTTGCAGCGCATCTTCACGGCGCAGGATGCCGCGATGCTGGTTGTCGAACAGGGCGCAGCCATTTGCGGCCATGCCGGTTTTTCCCGCTATGACGCCGGGCAGGCCGAGGTGCTTCTGGTCTGGCTTGACCCGATGGCGCGTGGTGGCGGGCTGGCCAAGGCCCTTCTCGCGGACCTTTGCACCGCCGTGCAGGGCAAGGGCTACAAAGGTGCGGTGCTAGAGACGGCGCCCTTCATGGCCGATGCGATCCGGCTTTACCAAAGGTTCGGCTTTTCGGTCTGCGCCCCGTTCCGCGACGCGCCACCCGATCTTGCGCCGATCACGATCTTCATGCGCGCATCGTTCTGACCGCTTGCGCACAACCGGCATTGCCCACATCTTCGGCCTGTATCCTTTGGACAGGAGTAGACGATGAACGAGCCTTTGTTCGGCGGCAACGCGGTCTTTCTGGCAATCGCGGCCTTTCTTATCCTCTGCGTCTTTCTTGGCGTGCGGATCGTGCCGCAGTCGGAAAAGCACGTGGTCGAACGGTTCGGGCGGCTTCGCGCCGTTCTCGGGCCCGGTATCAACTTCATCGTGCCTTTCCTCGACCGTGTGCCGCACAAGATTTCCATCCTAGAACGGCAGCTTCCCAATGCGAGCCAGGACGCCATCACCGCCGACAACGTGCTTGTTAAGGTCGAGACGAGCGTTTTCTACCGCATCACCGAGCCGGAAAAGACTGTTTACCGCATCCGCGACGTAGACGGTGCGATTGCCACGACCGTGGCGGGGATCGTGCGGTCCGAAATCGGCAAGCTGGAACTGGATCAGGTGCAGTCGAACCGCGCGCAACTGATCGAACGCGTGCGCGAACAGGTCAGCGCGATGGTCGACGACTGGGGGGTCGAGGTGACGCGGGCCGAAATCCTCGACGTGAATCTGGATGACGCCACGCGGGCGGCGATGCTGCAACAACTCAACGCCGAACGTGCGCGGCGGGCGCAGGTGATGGAGGCCGAGGGGCGCAAACGGGCGGTGGAACTTGCCGCCGATGGCGACCTTTACGCCGCCGAGCAATCGGCCAAGGCGCGGCGCGTTCTGGCCGATGCCGAGGCCTATGCGACCGGCGTGATCGCCGTGGCCATCAAGGAAAGCGGTCTGGAAGCGGCGCAATATCAGGTGGCGCTGAAACAGGTCGAGGCGTTGCAGGCCGTCGCCGTCGGGCAGGGCAAGCAGACCGTGATCCTGCCGACAAGTGTGCTGGACGCCTTTGGCGATGCCTTCAAGATGCTCAAGGGGCGCGCGTGATGGAGGGTCTTTGGCAGGTCTGGTGGGTCTGGATCGTCGCGGGTTTCGTGCTGGGCGGGCTCGAGGTGATGGCGCCGGGCTACATTTTTCTGGGCTTTGCAATCGGCGCGGTGCTGACGGGGGCCTTGGTAGGCTTTGGCATCTTCGCCGGCGGACTGGCGGTTCTGCTGTTCCTCTTTGCCGTCATGTCTGTGCTGGCTTGGCTGGCCCTGCGCCGCACGATGGGCGTGCGCGAAGGTCAGGTCAAACTGTGGGATCGCGACATCAATGATTGAAGCGCGTGTCTGATTTCGTTGGTGCCAAGGCCGCGCTGTTCTGCGGTGGCCGCCTGCTGACCTATCAGCGCGACGACATCGCGGGCCTGCCTTGGGCCGGTTGGTGGGACTTGCCCGGCGGCGGACGCGAAGGCCGGGAAAGCGCCGAGGAGTGCGTCCTGCGCGAGATCGTCGAGGAATTCGGCCTGACACTCTCGCCCGGGCGGCTGCTTTTCGCGCGGGTGCTCCCGTCGATGACGGTGCCGACCCGCCCCTCGGTCCTGTTCGGCGGGTTGCTGGCCGAGGAAGAGATTTCCGCCATCCGCTTCGGCGACGAAGGGCAGCGTTGGGAGATGATGGAGGTTGCGGCCTTTCTGGCCCACGGGCAGGCGATTCCCGAAATGCAGCGGCGGGCGGCGATGGCGTGGAAGGCGATGGGACTGGCCTGAACCTTCAGGCTGCGCCCGCGTTCCGCCGCACCAACACCCCTAGTCCAGCGTTCGCGCCTCGGAAATCAGCATGATCGGAATGCCGTCGCGGATCGGAAAGGCAAGGTTGGCCTGTTTCGATACCAGTTCCTGCCGCGCGGCGTCATAAGACAGCGTTGCCTGCGTCACGGGGCAAACAAGGGATTCAAGCATCCGCCGGTCGAACACGGTTGCGCTGTCGCTCATTGCATCACCTCATCCCCTGAACCGCTGCGCATGGCGAATTCGATCAGGGTCACCAAAGTTTCGCGCCGCGTCGTCAACGAGGGCGCTTCCAACAGGGCCTGCTTGTCCTCGGGCGTAAAGGGACACAGCATGGAAAGCGAGTTGATAAGCAACTCGGTCTCGGCCTCTTTCAGGCTGGACCAGTCGGTCGACAGGTTCAACGAAAGAAAGAAGCGGTTGAGCAGGGCAAGAAATTCCTCGCGCTGGAAACCGGCGTCCTCTTCCTGCGCACCAAGATCGCGGCCGAAACCCGTCCAGTCGACGTTGCAGCGCCGGTACGGGGTGAAACCCTGCACCTCGTCCTTGACCCGAAAGCGCGAGATGCCCGACAGGGTCACCATATAGCGCCCGTCCTCGGTTTCGGAAAACCCCGTCAGTCGCCCCGCGCAGCCGATTGCGTTCAACCGCTTCTCGCCCGTGCCCGGAACCTCTCGCGGCTGGATCATTCCGATCAGCCGGTGCTTGGTTTTCAGGCAATCTTCGATCATCGCAAGGTAGCGCGGCTCGAAAATATGCAAAGGCAACCGCCCACGCGGCAGCAACAACGCCCCCGGAAGGGGGAAAACGGGAATCGTCTCGGGCAAGTCTGAGGCATGCATCATGGGGTGCAGATAGCCCGCATGGGCCTCTAGGCAAATATCATCGAGGAAAGCCGGCGACGCCCCTTCAGAACGATGGGATCGGTGGGCTTCAGCGCCTCGAAGATCGTCATCAGCTGGGTTTTGGCGGCGCTGTCGTTCCATTCGCGGTCAAGCCGGAACAGGTCGAGCAGCACGTCAACCGCCTCTTCCACCTTGCCAGCGGCGTGAAGCGCCAAGGCAAGGTCGAAACGGGCCTGACGGCTGTGCGGGTCTTTCTCAACCGCGGCGCGCAGGTCTTGCTCGGGACCGGCATTTGCCGCTTGTTTTGCCAGTTCGATCTGCGCGCGCACGGCGTCGATCTCCTTGGCCTTGGCAATCGCGGGCGGGGCGGCGGCAAGCATCGCCTCGGCTTGGTCAAGCTGGTCCAGCGCAAGGTGGCAGCGAACCAGTCCGGCAAAGGCCGATGCGTTCTCCGGCTCTTCGCCCAGAATGGCGGCAAAGGTTTCGGCGGCGTCCGTCACCGCACCCTCGGCAAGCATCTGTTCTGCGGCTTCGAGCGCCTCGGCCAGACCGCCGTCACCGGCAAGCGCCGCGACGCGGTCGATGAATTTCTTGACCTCCGATGCCGGCACGGCCCCTTGGAACCCGTCGACGGGCTGGCCCTGCCAAAAGGCATAGACGGTGGGGATCGACTGCACGCGCAGCTGGCCTGCGATCATCTGGTTCTGGTCGACGTCGACCTTTGCCATGCGGACCTTGCCGCCCGCAGCCTTGACCGCGGCTTCGAGCTGCGGGCCAAGCGTCTTGCACGGGCCACACCACGGCGCCCAGAAATCGACGATGACCGGCACCTCGCGACTGGCTTCGATGACATCGGCCATAAAGGTTGCTTCGGTCACATCCTTGACCAGATCACCCGCAACGGCGGGGGTATCGCCCATTCCAAACATGCTGTGCCCTCATCCGGAAAGCTTTGCCCCTATATGATCGCGGGGCGCGCAAAGTCCAAGGGGGCAAAGGCGCTTTACCTGCAGGCCGCCGCGCCCTAGCCTGCGGCCAAATGCACCGCGGGCGGGGAACCATCATGCCGATCCTATTCACC
This sequence comes from Paragemmobacter straminiformis, assembly GCF_014243445.1. Lineage (GTDB taxonomy): Bacteria > Pseudomonadota > Alphaproteobacteria > Rhodobacterales > Rhodobacteraceae > Paragemmobacter > Paragemmobacter straminiformis. Next base: position 1,127,710 of record NZ_JACLQD010000001.1, on the reverse strand, counting down.
TTTGGCGACAGCAATACCCACGGCACGCCGCCCATCGTCGACCGGGGCGTCTATGCCCGTTTCGGGCGCGGCGTGCGCTGGCCCACCGTGACGCAGGCGGCGCTCGGGGCTGATTGGGAACTTGTGGAAGAAGGGCTTCCGGGCCGGACGGCGGCTTTTGTCGATCCCGTCATGGGCGATATCATGGACGGGCGCGAAGGGCTGAAAATGGCCCTTCAAAGCCACGGCCCCATCGATGTGATGACGCTGATGCTGGGCACCAACGACGTAAAGACCCGCTTCGCAGCAACGCCCGAAATCGTTGTGGCGGGCATCGCGGGGCTTTTGGACCTTGCCATGTCGATCGAGATGCAGGCGCGGCATGGCGGATTCAAGATCTTGCTGATCTGCCCCCCGCCAGTCGTCGAGGTCGGGCCGATCAAGACCGAATTCTGGGGCGGCGCCGCGCGGTCGCAGGCCTTGCCGCCGCTTTACGAGGATTTGGCGCGCTCGCGCGGGATCGGCTATCTGGATGCTGGAAAGGTGATTTCGGTAAGCATGGTCGACGGTGTGCATTACGACGAGGCGGCGCATGGCAAGCTTGGTCTTGCCGTGGCGCGGGCCGTACAGGAATTGCTGTAACCCTGCCTTGATTTCGCCGCGGTGGGTCGAAATGCTGCACTGCAACATGAAAGGGTCGCCATGCAGATCGAAACCACCGCGCTTGACGGAGTCCTGATCCTTACGCCGCAGCGCTTCGGCGATGCGCGTGGCTGGTTCTCCGAAACGTTCAACGCGCAGCGCATGGCCGCCGCAGGGGTTTCGACCGTTTTCGTGCAGGACAACCATTCCTTCTCGGCGGCAAAGGGCACCTTGCGCGGCCTGCACTACCAGAAGCCGCCGCATGCGCAGGACAAACTCGTGCGCTGCTCGCGCGGTGCGATACTTGATGTCGCAGTCGATGCCCGCATCGGCTCTGCAACCTATGGCAAGTGGGTCGCTGTCGAATTGACCGCCGCGAACGGACGGCAACTTCTGGTTCCCAAGGGGTTTCTGCATGGTTTCGTGACCACCGCACCCGAAACCGAGGTCCAGTACAAATGCAGCGACGTCTACGCCCCCGATTGTGACGGCGGCGTCAGGTGGGACAGCGTCGGAATCGATTGGGGCGTGACCGACCCGGTGCTGTCGGCCAAGGATCAAGTGGCCCCGGCCTTTGCCGACTGGCAATCGCCTTTTGTTTATGGTGCGGCATGAAAATACTGGTCACAGGTGGCGCGGGCTTCATCGGGTCTGCCGTGGTGCGGCTTGCCGTGGCGCGCGGGCATCAGGTGGTGAATCTGGATGCGCTGACCTATGCGGCCTGTCTCGACAACGTCGCATCGGTCGCAGACTCGCCCCTCTATTCCTTCGAGCATGCCGATATCCGCAACCGCGCGGCGCTTGATGCCGTCCTTGCCAGACACGAACCCGATGCGATCATGCATCTTGCCGCCGAAAGCCATGTCGACCGTTCCATCGACGGGCCGGGCGATTTCGTGGAAACCAACGTGACCGGCACCTTCAACCTGCTGGAAGCCGCGCGTGCCCATTGGGTTCGCAAGGGCAAACCCCAAGGGTTCCGCTTTCACCACATCTCGACCGACGAGGTGTTCGGAAGTCTGGGCGCGACGGGCAAATTCACCGAAGACACCCCCTATGCGCCCAACAGCCCCTATTCGGCGTCAAAGGCGGCAAGCGACCATCTGGTCAGGGCGTGGCATGAAACCTATGGCCTGCCCGTCGTCCTGACGAATTGCTCGAACAATTACGGCCCCTTCCACTTTCCCGAAAAGCTGGTGCCCGTGGTCATTCTGAACGCCTTGGCGGGCAAGCCCATTCCGGTCTACGGCAACGGGCAGAACGTGCGCGACTGGCTTTTCGTCGAGGATCACGCCGATGCCCTGCTGTGCGTGCTGGACAAGGGTGCCATCGGGCGCAGCTACAACATCGGCGGCGAGAACGAGGCCCGCAATATCGACCTGGTCCGTATCATCTGCGCGCTGCTCGACGAGATGCGCCCCGACGGCGCGCCCTATGACCGGTTGATCACTTTCGTCGCCGACCGTCCGGGCCATGACCTGCGCTATGCCATCGACCCGACACGGATCAGGACCGAACTCGGCTGGCGGCCATCGGTCACGGTCGAGGAAGGGCTGCGGCGCACGGTGCGCTGGTATCTCGACAACGAAACGTGGTGGCGCGCCTTGCAGAACCGTGCCGGAGTGGGCCAGCGTCTGGGGGTCAAGGCGTGAGGGTTCTGGTTTTCGGCAAGACAGGGCAGGTCGCGCAAGAACTGGCGCGGCGCCTTCCCGCAGGTGTCATGGCCGAGTTTCTGGGCCGCGACCGCGCCGACCTGTCTGACCCGGCAAGCTGCGCGGCGGCGGTTCGCGCGGCGCGGGCCGATGCCGTCATCAACGCCGCAGCATGGACGGCCGTGGACAAGGCCGAGTCCGAGGAAGCAGCCGCGCATGTCGTCAACGCCGAAGCACCCGCCGCGATGGCGCGTGAATGCGCCGCGCTCCGGGTGCCGTTTCTGCATATCTCGACCGATTACGTCTTTGACGGCGAAGGCACGGCGCCCTTCACCCCCGACCGGCCAACCGCACCCCGCAACGCCTATGGCCGCAGCAAGCGCGCGGGCGAGATTGCTATCATCGATAGCGGCGCGCGGGCGGTGGTCTTGCGGACAAGCTGGGTCTTTTCGGCGCATGGGGCCAATTTCGTGAAAACGATGCTGCGTCTCGGGGCCGAACGCCAAAGCCTGAACGTGGTGGCAGACCAGATCGGCGGGCCGACACCCGCCGCAGCCATCGCCGATGCGCTTTTCGTTGCCGCAGGGGCGCTTGCGGGCGGGGCGTCGGGCGGCATCTACCATTTCGCGGGCAGTCCCGATGTCAGCTGGGCAGATTTCGCGCGTGCCATCATGGACAGGGCCGGCCTGACCTGTGCTATCAATGATATCCCGACCGATGCCTATCCCACTCCGGCCAGGCGTCCTGCCAATTCCAGACTGGACTGCACCGCCTTGACCCGTGATTTCGGCGTGGTGCGGCCCGATTGGCGGATCGGTCTGGCAGATGTGGTGGCGGAACTGGGAGAGCATTGATGCAGCGCAAGGGGATCATTCTGGCGGGCGGATCCGGCACGCGGCTCTGGCCGATCACCATGGGCGTGTCAAAGCAGCTTTTGCCGCTCTACGACAAACCGATGATCTATTACCCGCTGTCCGTGCTGATGCTGGGTGGCATCCGCGAGATCGCCATCATCACCACGCCAGAGGATCAGGCCCAGTTCAAGCGCCTGATGGGCGATGGCTCGCAATGGGGCCTTTCCTTCACCTATATCGTCCAGCCCTCGCCCGACGGGCTGGCGCAGGCCTATCTGCTGGCCGAAGATTTTCTCGACGGAGCGCCAAGCGCGATGGTGCTGGGTGACAACATCTTTTTCGGTCACGGTCTGCCCGAAACGCTGGCACGCGCCGATGCGCAGCGCGATGGCGGCACGGTGTTCGGTTACCGCGTGGCCGATCCGGAACGCTACGGCGTCGTGGCTTTCGACAAGGATGGCCGCGTGCAGCACATCATCGAAAAACCCGCCGTGCCGCCGTCGAACTATGCGGTCACCGGGCTTTACTACCTCGACGGCCGCGCGCCCCGACTGGCCCGGGGCGTGAAGCCATCGGTTCGGGGCGAGCTGGAAATCGTCGATCTTCTGGAAATCTACCGCGAGGAAGGGTCCCTTCAGGTCGAGAAGATGGGCCGCGGTTTCGCTTGGCTTGACACCGGAACCCACGGCTCGCTGCTGGACGCCGGAAACTTCGTCCGCACCCTGACCGACCGTCAGGGCCTGCAAGTCGGCAGCCCTGACGAAATCGCCTATCGCGCGGGGTTCATTTCGGCAGCGCAATTGGCGGCGCGGGCCGAGGTGTTCCGCAAGAACGACTACGGGCGCTACCTCGCCTCGGTCCTTTCGGAATGACATATGCAGAATAGATGATGCGTTTTGCGCCACTTGGGTTACGCTTGCGCCAACGAACCTTTGGGAGGAGGGGAGTATGCGCAAAGTGATCGCCGTGGCCTGCGTCGTAAGCTGGTCGGGTTTCTGGGCCTTCGGTTATCTTGCCCTCTCGGCACGGATCGAAGACCCCCAGCAGATGGTAACCGCCGGGTTGCTGGCCTTCGCAGGCTTTCTGACAGGCATGTTCACCTATATGCGCCTGTCGCGCGACATGGTCTGACGGCTTCGCTTCGGTCCGACGGAACAAAGCGGGCGGGCCAAGGGTTTTGTCAGGAAATCTTTGGAGGTCTGCCCATGTTCCGCCCGATCAGCCTTGCCGCCTTTTTGCTCTGCACCGCAGTTCCCCTTTGGGCGCAGGATCGCGCCGTCATCGTCGGGAACGAGAATTATTCGGATGGTGCCGACATAACCGAGGCTGACGCCGCCTTGGGTGCCGTCGATGCGCTACAGGCTGCGGGGTTCGACGTCACCTCGGGTCAGGATATGCAAGCCCCCGAAATCCGTGGCCTTCTTTCGCCGCTCGTTCAGGCCGCGCCGGAAAACGGGCGTCTGGTCATCGTCCTGTCCGGCCACTTCGCACAGGCCGCGAGCAATACATGGTTTCTGGGGGTCGAAGCATCGGTGCCCGACCTTGCCACGGTCGACGGTGTCGGCATTTCCCTTGCGACGGTGCTTGAGGTGGCGTCCGAAGCTCCGGGCGGCGCGGTCGTCGTGCTGGGAACCGAGCCTCGCCGCTTGCCGCTTGGTCCCGGTCTCGACCCGGGGATCGGGTCGGTTCCCGTGCCGCAGGGGGTGACCCTGATCCGTGGCGATGCGGCGCGGGTTGCCGATTTCGTGGCGCGCGCGCTGCCGCTGCGGGGCCAATCTCTGGCCGTGATGCTCGACGCCAATCCCGACCTGACGGCAGACGGTTTTCTGTCCGGTCTGGTGCCCTTCCGTCCGGCGGACGCGGGCGCTGCGGCCGACCCCTTGCCCGGACCCGATGCCGAAGCGGTCTTCTGGGAAAGCACGGTCGAGCAGGGCACGCTTGGCGCCTATGAGGCCTATGCCAAACGCTACGCCAAAGGGCGCTATCTCGACGAGGCGCGGGCCGAGATCGCCCGCATCAAGGCAGAACCGCAACGCGAGGCGCGCGAGGCAGAGGCAGCACTTGCCCTGAACCGCGATGACCGCCGCGCGATACAGCGCGGTCTGTCACTTGTGGGATACGACCCGAAAGGGATCGACGGGGTTTTCGGCGCCGGGTCGCGCACCGCCATCGCCGCATGGCAGAAGAAAAACGGCTACGAGGCCACCTCTTACCTGACCCGCGACCAGATCGTGAAACTGACCGAACAGGCCGACGCACGTTCCGCCGCGCTCGAGGCCGAGGCCGCCGCGCGGCAAAAGGCGGTCGAGGCCGAAGACCGCGCCTATTGGCAGGAAACCGGTGCCGCAGGCGATGAAGCCGGCCTGCGCACCTATCTCAAACGCTATCCCGACGGGCTTTATGCCGACTTGGCCGAAGAGCGCCTGAAAGCATCCGAAGCCGACCGGATGGATCAGGCCGAAGCGGCCGACCGCGCGGCATGGGATTTGGCCTCGCGCGATCAGACCATCGCATCCTATCAGGACTATCTTGCAAGCTATCCCGACGGGGCATTCGCAGGCGAAGCCCAGGCGCGAATCGACGCTTTGACGTCGGAAGCGGAAAGCGGCGACCAGACGGCGCGACAGGAGGCGGTCGAAGCCGCCCTCGGGCTGGGGCCGGAAGCGCGGCGCGTCATCGAAACACGGCTCGACGCGCTGGGCCTGAAACCGGGCAAGGTCGATGGCCAGTTCGACGACCGCACCCGCCGTGCGATCCGCCGGTTTCAGGAAGCGCGGAACATGGATGCGACAGGATACCTCGACCAGACGACCACCGTTGCCCTTTTGGCAGGGGCGGTCCTGAGGTTGGGGAACTGACGATTTTTCTGCGAAAAATCAGGGGGGCTGTCAGCCCCCCTCGCCCCTGCGGGGCTCACCCCCCGAGGATATTTGTCCGAGTGCGAAATCACGCAGGCAAGGCCGCGCCGACCCGTGCAGGCCGCGTCACCTTGCGTTCGTAACGGGCAAAGCCGAGGTCGGCGCTTTCGATTTCTGTCGCACGGCCCGAGACGATGTCGGCAAGCACACGGCCCGACCCTGCCGCCATCGTCCAGCCGAGCGTGCCGTGGCCGGTGTTCAGGAACAGGTTCGAAACCGGCGAACGGCCCACGACGGGGGTGCCATCGGGTGTCATCGGGCGCAGTCCGGTCCAGAAGCTGGCGCGCGACTGGTCGCCCGCGCCGCCGAAAAGATCCTCGACCGAATGTTCCAGCGTGGCGCGGCGTTTCGGGTTGAGCGACAGGTCAAAGCCCGCGATTTCGGCCATGCCGCCCACGCGGATGCGGTCGCCCAGACGGGTAATGGCGATCTTGTGGGTCTCGTCCATGACGGTCGAAACCGGCGCGCGGCTTTCGTCGGTGATCGGAACGGTGATCGAGTAGCCCTTGACCGGATAGACCGGCAGCTTGATGCCAAAGGGAGCCACGAGGAAGGGCGAGTAGCTGCCCAGTGCCACGACGAAAGCATCTGCCGTGATCCGGCCCGTGCTGGTGCGGACAGCTTCGATACGCGAACCTGCGGCTTCCAGCCCGTCGATGGAGATGCCGTAGCGGAAGGTCACGCCGGCAGCGGCGGCCATGTCGGCAAGGCTGTTGGTGAATTTGAAGCAGTCGCCGGTTTCGTCGCCGGGCAGGCGCAGGCCGCCCGCGATCTTGTCGCGCGCTGCGGCAAGGCCGGGTTCGGCGGCGATGCAGGCGTCGCGGTCCAGCACTTCGAACGGCACGCCGTCGGCGCGCAGGACGTCGATGTCCTTTGCTGCCGCCTCGACCTGTTTTGCCGTGCGGAAGAGTTGCAGCGTGCCTTGGGTGCGTTCGTCATAGGAAATGCCGGTTTCGGACCGCAGTTCCATCAGGCAATCGCGCGAGTATTCGGCCAGGCGGACCATGCGGCGCTTGTTGGTCTGGTAGGCTTCGGTCGTGCAGTTGGCGAGCATCTTCGCCATCCAGCCCAGTTTCGCCAGATCGGGGCGCGGCTGGATGATCAGGGGCGCATGTTTCATGAACATCCACTTGATCGCCTTTTGCGGGATGCCCGGCGCGGCCCAGGGCGAGGAATAGCCGGGGCTGATCTCGCCCGCATTGGCGAAGGACGTCTCGAGCGAGGGGCCAGCCTGACGGTCGATCACCGTCACCTCGTGCCCCGCCTTGGCCAGATACCACGCCGAGGTCACGCCGATGACGCCAGAGCCGAGAACCACGATTTTCATGAGTGCCACTGCCTTGAAGAAGATTTCCCGCAAGATGCAGGCATTGCCGCGCAAGGTGCTGGCAAAGCTGCGCGCCGTTCTTCCCGTTCTTGGAAGAAAGCGCGAATAAAATAAGCAATTGTCGAAGATTATTCTGCCTTGTCCAGATATAGCGAAGAATGACCGCGACATGACGGGATTTTTCGCCGCTTCATTGCTTGATGACGGGCGATCACGAGGCAGGCACTTTTCCGCAACATCGCAATGCCACCCTGTGAAGCGGGCCGCGGCGTCGCTATACTTGTCCCATGACCCTGCGCACCGCCCTTTTGGCCCCGATTGCCGCGTTGATGCTGTCCCTTCCGGCCCATGCCGAGAAGATCGCGATCAACGATCTGAACCGCTATGTGAACGGTCTGACCACCGTCGAAGCGCCCTTTACGCAGGTCAACGCGGACGGGTCCATTTCGACAGGAAAGCTCTATATCAAGCGTCCCGGTCGCGTCCGGTTCGAGTATGATCCGCCCGACCGCAGCCTTGTGATGGCGGGCGGGGGGCAGGTGGCGATTTTCGACGCCAAGTCGAACCAGCCCCCCGAGCAATATCCGCTCAGCCGCACGCCCCTCAGCCTGATCCTTGCCGAAGGGGTCGATCTCGGGCGCGCAAGGATGGTTGTCGGGCACGTCGAACAAGACGCCACGACACGGCTTGCCGTGCAGGACCCGGACCATCCCGAATACGGCACCATCGAGCTGGTTTTCACGCCCGATCCCGTCGAATTGCGCCAATGGGTGATCACCGATGATCTGGGCAGCCAGACCACGGTCATTCTGGGCGAAATGAAAAAGGGCGGCGATTTGCCACCCTCTCTGTTCTCGATCGCGACGGAAGCCGACAAACGGAAGTGATCTAAAGCCTGCCGCAGGTTTCAAGCTGGCCGCGATACATCTCGGCGCGGCTGCCGACCTTGGCCGCCACGTCCATCAGCCAGGGCTTGCCCAGATAGCTTTGGTTGGCAAAGCCGTTGCGACCTTCGTGATAGGCAAGATACTGGCTTGCGGCATCCCATTTCGGGACGTTCAGCTTTTCGGATGTCTCGTTCATGTACCACCCCATGAAATCGGTCGCATCCTGAATACGGTCGCGCCGCGCGCCCATGCGGCCCGCATCGCGGCGGTAGTCGTCCCAGGTGCTGTCGATGGCCTGTGAATATCCATAGGCCGAAGACTGGCGCCCCATCGGGATCACACCCAAGGCAAAGCGGTGCGGCGTGCGGGCGTTTCCGATGAACTTCGATTCCTGATGGATCGTTGCCATCTGGACGTGGACGGGAATGCCCCAGCGCCGCTCGGTCGCCTTCATCGCACGGTAATAGGTCGGACGCTCGCGCAGCAGGGCGCATGCGTTGTCCAAATTTCTGGGCGCCGAATAGTTGCCGCCCCCGCAGGAGGCAAGAAGTAGCAACAGGATCGACGCGCGGAGAAGTCTGCTCATCTGCCCCTCGCGGTTTATTCTTTTGTGGCGAAGATAGGGGAAAACGCGGCCGGAGGAAATGCCCCAAAGGATTAACACAGATCACGATTGCCGCAGCCTGCGGCGCGCCATTGTGGCCGACTGTGGGGGCTGGCGTCACAGACTGTTTCCCGTATCGGCCAGCCTCTCGGATGGACAAGCCATGGCCTAAGGGATTATTTATCTCCTGTGGGGAGCACGATGCCATGTTTACGACGCATGCGAAATATCACCTTGGGCAGGTGGTCAAGCACAAGAAACATCCCTTCCGGGGTGTGGTGTTTGATGTCGACCCGCGCTTCAGCAACACCGAAGAATGGTATGACGCCATCCCCGAGGACAGCCGTCCCCGCAAGGACCAGCCGTTCTACCACCTGCTCGCCGAAAACGATCAAAGCTACTACGTGGCCTATGTGTCCGAGCAGAACCTGATCCCCGATGAAACCGGCGAACCGGTGGGCCATCCGGACCTTAGCGATCTGTTCGGTGATTTCGAGGACGGGCGCTATCCGCTCCAGTTCCAGATGAACTGAATCTTTACGTCTCGTCGCCTAGCCTGTGCCGCAGCACGGTGCAGGAGACAGGCGCGATGGAGCTTTCGATCATCCAAACCACGCAAGCACGGGTCGTCGCAACCACGGCCGCGCGGCTTGATGCTGCGGGCGTGCTGGCCTTCAAAGACCGGTTCCGCGCCGCTGTGGCCGATGCCGAAGGGCGTGTCATTCTTGACCTTGGGTCGGTAAATTTCCTTGATTCTTCGGGGCTTGGCGCAATTGTAGCGGTGCGGCGGCTTTTGCCCGAAGGCGTTGTTCTGGAATTGGCCGCACTGACCCCGCCGGTCGAGCGGGTGTTTCGCCTGACGCGCATGGACAGCGTTTTCACCATTCATCCCGTCGTTCCGATTGGTCCGGCAACGGCGCATTGAACCGTGCTTCTCGCACATGAAAAATTCCTTGCCGATCCCCTCGCGGTGCGGGCAGCTCTTGTGCGGATCGAGGGTGGCCCCCTTGCCGTGCTGGCTCCGGCGCAGCGGGAAACCGCGCTTCTGGTGATGGCCGAGGTGCTGAACAACGTCGCCGAACATGCCTATGGCGGCGGGCACGGGCCGGTCAGCGCAAGCCTGTGGCTCTGCCACGGCCAGTTGTGCGGCAGGGTTCTCGACAAGGGCGTCGTGCCCCCGGTCTTTACCCGCGGGAACCGCTACGATCCGGCCACCTTGCCCGAAGGCGGGTTCGGCCTTGGCCTGATTCGTGTGCTGACCGAAAGACTCGTCCAGCGCCGCCGTCTGGGCTGCAACGTTCTCGACTTCCGTCTTGCCGGACACAATGCGCAAGACACGGGTGATTCGTTTCTGATTCGTCACAATTGACGCAGAAAGGCCGGAATCCCCCCCTAAACTTGCCCGTAGCCGTGCCGATAACAGAGCAGTAGCTGCACTGAAAGCTTCACCCCGGCATCGCTGGCGACAGCCCCCACCTAGCTGGCGATGTCGGGGTTTCCATGGTCTTGCGCCCCACGCTTGGCAATCGGATCGGTGCCGCCTACCTTCCGCCCTAACCAAGGGAGGATGACATGCGCGATTTTCACAGGCCGGGTCGTTCAGCGACATTTGCGGCCAATGGCATGTGCGCGACATCGCATCCGCTCGCGGCATCCGTCGCGGTCGATGTGTTGAAGGCGGGCGGCAATGCCGTCGACGCCGCGATTGCCGGTGCCGTCCTTCTGGGAATTTGCGAACCGCAAATGACCGGTATCGGCGGCGACTGCTTCGTTCTGCTGAAACCGGCCGGTTCCGAAAAGATCGTCGCGCTGAACGGTTCCGGCCGCGCCCCGCGTGATTATTCAGCCGCGGAAATGCGGTCGCGCGGTCTTGCCACCGTGCCCATCCAGGGGATCGAGGCTGTGACCTTGCCCGGCGCGGTGAACGCCTTTTGCAAGCTGTCGGAAGATTGGGGAAAGCTCGGGCTTGATGCCGTGCTGGCCCCTGCCATCCGCTATGCGGACGAAGGCGTTCCCGTGGCCCCCCGCGTGGCCTTCGACTGGGCCGTTGACGCAGAAGCCCTCAGGGGCGCCGCGCGGCGCTTCTATCTGGTCGACGGACAGGTTCCCAAAGCCGGCCAGATGTTCCGCGCCCCCGGACAGGCCGAGGTTCTGCGCCGCGTGGCCCGCGAAGGGCGCAAAGGCTTTTACGAGGGCGAAGTGGCCGAGGATATGGTCGCCTCGTTACGCGCTCTGGGCGGGACGCATACGCTCGAGGATTTCGCCGGCGTGACCTGCGACTACGCCGAGCCGGTCTCGGGCGAATACAAGGGTGTGGAGCTGGTCGAGCATCCGCCGAACGGGCAGGGCGCGACGGCGATCCTGCTGGCCAATATCCTGAAGCATTTCGACATCGCCGCGATGGACCCTTGGGGCGCCGCGCGTGCGCATATCGAGGCTGAGGCGGCAAAGCTGGCATACGATGCCCGCAACCGTTTTCTGGCCGATGCCGACCATGTCACGCGGCTGGGGCAAATGCTTTCCCCCGAGACGGCAGCAAAACTCGCCGCGCTGATCGACCCCGCGCGTGCGATGGCCGCCCCGGCCCCCCTGTCCGAGGCGGTGCATAAAGACACGGTCTACATCACCGTGGTCGACCGTGACCGTATGGCGGTCAGCCTGATCTACTCTGTGTTCTGGGGGTTTGGCGCAGGCCTCGCCTCGGACAAGTTCGGCATCAACTTCCAGAATCGCGGCGCCGGTTTCTCGCTGGTCGAAGGCCACGCGAACGAGGCGGCAGGCGGCAAGCGACCCATGCACACGATCATTCCGGGCATGTTGCGGCAAGCTGGTCGCGTGACCATGCCCTTTGGCGTCATGGGCGGCGCCTATCAGCCCAACGGCCATATCCGCTTCCTGTCGAACCTCGTCGATTTCGGAATGGACATTCAGGCCGCGATGGACGCGCCGCGCAGTTTCGGCGCGCTTGACGGGATGAAGGTGGAACGCGGCTATGCGCCCGAGGTGCGCGCCCGTTTGGCGGAAATGGGCCATGACGTATCGGTTCCCGACGAGCCGATCGGCGGGTCGCAAGCCATTTTCATTGGCGAGGACGGGGTTCTGGTCGGCGGATCGGACCCGAGAAAAGACGGGTGCGCCCTTGGCTATTGATTACGATGATATCACAGCGGCAATCCGCGCCCTGTGTCATGGCGAAACGGATGCGGTCGCGCTGATGGCCACGGTGGTCTGTGAAATCCACAACCGGCATCCCTATTCCAACTGGACGGGCTTTTACCGCGTCGTGGGGCCAGAGTTGTTGAAAATCGGGCCCTATCAGGGCGGGCATGGCTGTCTGGTCATTCCCTTCAGCCGCGGGGTCTGTGGTGCCGCGGCACGGTCGGGCAAGGTGCTGAACGTGCCGGATGTCGATGCTTTCCCCGACCACATCGCCTGTTCCTCGACCACGCGGTCGGAACTGGTGGTGCCGGTCTGGAACGGCGCGGGGGCGCTGCTTGGGGTGCTTGATCTGGACAGCAACACGCCCGCCGCCTTCACCCGTGCGGACGAAGATTGGATCGTGCCCCTGCTGGCCGAAGTGTTCAGGGACGCCGCCTGATGCGCGGCTCTTGTCTTTGCGGTGCGGTGGTGTTCGAAGCCGACACACCCCTGCGCCCCGTCATCGCCTGCCATTGCACGCAGTGCCGCAAGACGAGCGGGCATTTCTGGGCCGCCACATCGGTTCCCACAGCCGCGCTGCGGATGGTGCGCGATGACGGTCTGGCGTGGTTCCGGTCCAGCGACAGTGCAAGGCGCGGTTTTTGCAGAACCTGCGGGTCAAGCCTGTTCTGGGAACCGGTCGGCGGCGATACCACCTCGATCGGCGCAGGCACGATCGACGGAGAAACCGGCGTTTCGGTCGAGTGTCACTGGTATGTGGCCGACAAGGGCGATTATTACGAATTGAACGACGGTCTGCCGCAGTTCGACCGCGAATCCTGATGGGAGAGATGAAGATGGCCGAGATCACGCTGCTCGACGGTGGCATGGGGCAGGAACTGGTGGCGCGTTCGGGTGACGAGCCGACACCCCTTTGGGCCACGCGGGTCATGCTTGACCATCCGCATCTGGTCCGCGCGATCCATGACGACTACTTCGCCGCAGGGGCGACGGTGGCGACGACCAACACCTATGCCATCCACCACGACCGGCTCGAGCCGTTCAACCTCGACCACCTGTTCGCAGACCTGCACGCGCGCGCGCTGGCCGAGGCGCGGGCTGCGCGGGATGCGCATGGGTCGGGCCGGATCGCGGGGTCGATGGGGCCGCTCGTGGCAACCTATCGCACCGATGTCACCCTTCCTCTGGCCGAGGCAGAGCCGAAATACGCCGAAATCGCCCGCATCCTTGGCCCGCAGGTCGATGTCATCCTGCTCGAGACGATGGCCAGCGTGATGCAGGCCGAAGGCGCGCTGCGCGGGGCGCAGGCGGCGGGCAAGCCCGTGTGGCTGTCGGTGACGGTCGATGACCGCGACGGCACGAAACTGCGCTCGGGCGAGGCGCTGGCCGATCTGAAGCGGCTGGTCGATACCTACCATCCGGCGGCAGTGCTGGTGAATTGTTCGGTGCCCGAAGCGATGGCGGCGGCGATGGCGGTGGTCAAGGGGTTCGGACTTCCCTTCGGCGCCTATGCCAACGGGTTCACCCACATCTCGGACGGCTTCCTCGAAGACCAGCCCACCGTAGCCGCCCTGACGCATCGCCACGACCTGACGCCCGAGAAATACGTGGGCTTCGCGATGGGCTGGGTGGCGCAGGGGGCCACAATCGTCGGCGGTTGCTGCGATGTCGGTCCCGCCCATATCAGCGCGCTTGCGGCAGCGTTGCGGGCGGCGGGGCATCGGGTCGTGTGAGCCTGCTTCCCGATTTCAGCTACAGCCCGCCCCCGGGCGACCCCGTGATCCTTTTCGAGGATGCGCGGATCATCGTGGTGGACAAGCCGTCGGGCCTGCTGTCGGTTCCGGGCAAGCTGGAGGGACGCGAAGATTGCCTCATGACGCGGCTCGAACTGTTCCGCCCCGGCGCGCTTCTGGTGCATCGGCTTGATTGCGACACCTCGGGCGTGATGATCTTCGCGCGGGACAAGGCGGCGCAGGGCTTTCTGGGGCAGGAATTCGAAAAGCGGCGGGCGCGGAAAAGCTACATCGCCCGTGTGGCAGGGCTGATGGCCGAAGATCGCGGCACGGTCGACCTGCCGCTTTGCGCCGACTGGGAATATCGCCCGCGCCAAAAGGTAGACCATGAACGCGGGCGTCCGGCGGTGACGGATTGGGAAGTCGTCAGCCGCAGCAACGGCGAGACCCGGGTGCGGATGTTTCCCCACACCGGCCGCAGCCACCAGTTGCGGGTGCATATGCGCGAACTGGGCCATGCGATCCTTGGCGATCCGATCTACGCAGAGGGATCGGCGCGGGATTACCCCCGTCTGATGCTGCATGCCGAGACATTGGCGCTGCACCATCCCGAAACGAAGGCATGGGTCGAGTTTTCGGCCGCCTGTCCATTCTGACCGAAGATCCCCTTTCCCGCGACAAGGAAGCGGCAGAACGGCGCCTTGGCGGCCGATGTGCCGTGCCTGGCTGCGGTTGCAAGATGAGTATTTGGGCAAGGATGAAAGCGCAGGGCGGAACTTGACCATTCCGTGTCGCGGCTGAAGGCGGATGCAGGCGGAACGGCGCGCTAGGCTGGTCTTGCAACGCAGGAAAACGCCCATGAACCACCGCCATCTTCTCTCGCCCATCGAATTGCGCGGCCAGACATTGCGCAACCGGATCGTCTTTGGCGCCCATACCAACAACATGGCCGAGAACGGCCTGCCGGGGCAGAGGACGGCGGGATATCTGCTCGAGCGGGCGCTGGGCGGGGCGGCGATGATCGTCTGCGAGCCGATGCCGGTACACCGGACCGGCGTTCTGACGCGGGGCAATTTCCGGCATGGCACGGATGAGGTGATCCCCCATTTTCGCAAGGTGACGGAACCTGTGAAAGAGGCGGGGGCCGTGATCCTGCAACAGCTTTACCACATCGGCGCGCATGGCGATTCCGATCTGAGTTTCCAGCCGCACTGGTCACCCTCGGGCGAGCCGAGCTATCACGACTCGGACGGGTCGCATAAGTTGACCGAAGCCGAGATCTGGGAGTTGATCGACGCCCATGTCGCCGCCGCCGTGCGGTGCCAGAAGGCGGGGTTTCAGGGGGTCGAGGTCTGGGCGGCCTATCACTCGCTTCTCGACCAGTTCTGGACACCCTGGTCCAACAAGCGCGACGATCAATGGGGTGGTTCACTCGAAAACCGCACGCGGTTCTCGCGCACCATCATCGAACGCATCCGCCGCGCCTGTGGCGAGGATTTCATCATCGGCTTGGCGGTCAGCACCTCGGATGCGACTGCCGTGACGCTGTCGGTGGAAAGCCTTCTCGAATGCGTGGCGTTGCACGATGCCACGGGACATGTCGATTATGTCACCTGCGGGCATGGCGGCTATCTCGACTTTGAACGGCTGATGCCGACCTTCCTGTTCGGCGAAAAACTCACCGCCCCCGTGACCGAGCAGATCAAGGGCGTCGTGACGCATGCCAAGGTGACGTCGGAAGCCCATGTCCGCACGCCCGAGAATGCCGAAAGCGTCATCGCTTCGGGTCAGGCCGATATGGTTTCCATCGTGCGGGGGCAAATCGCCGACCCGCACCTTGCGCGCAAGACGGCCGAGGGGCGGGCCGAGGACGTGCGGGGCTGCATTTCCTGCAACCAGATGTGCTGGGGGCGAAGATCGCGCGACTACTGGATTTCCTGCCTGATCAACCCGAGCGCGGGGCGCGAATGGGAATGGGGCGGGGACCGTTTCACCCCTGCGGCTGTGAAGAAATCGGTGCTGGTCGTCGGGGGTGGCCCTGCGGGACTAGAGGCGGCGCGGGTCGCGGCCGAGCGCGGACATCGGGTCGAACTGGTCGAGGCAGCGCCGCAACTGGGCGGGCAGTTCCGGCTGGCAGGCATGCAGCCGCGGCGCGGGCAGATCATGGACCTGATCGGCTGGTATGAACGCCAACTCGAAAAGCTGGGCGTGACGGTGCGATTGAACACCTATCTCGACGAGACCGAGGTCGCTTCACACGATGCGGACGAGGTGGTGATCGCCACAGGCTCGCTGCCCGATGGCACGGGACGGCAGCGGTGGATGCCCGAGGCCGCGACCCTTCCGGGAATCGAAGCCGGCGGCGTCTGGTCGCCGGAAGAGGTGCTGCGGCGCGAGGCGCGGCTTGGCGGCACCGTGGTCGTCTATGACGAGGGCGGCAACTGGCGCGGCGTTGGAACGGCATGGGCCTTGGCCGAACAGGGCAAGAAGGTGATCGTGGTCACCCCCGACCCGTTCGTCGGCAAGGAAATTGCCCGCACCTCGGCCGATGGTCCGGCGCGCAAGCGTCTGGCGCAGGCCGGCGCCGTGATGCTGACCGAACATGTCATCACCCGCTGGCACGGCAACGGCGTATCGGTGCGGTCCATGCTGGATGGAAGCGAGCAGACACTTGCGGCTTCGGCCCTTGTGATGGCAACGACGAACATCGCCTTTGACCCGTTTCCCGAAGCCATCGCGGGCAAGCTGCTGCACCGGATCGGCGATTGCGCCGCCCCGAGGCAGGCACCCTATGCCTTTCACGATGGGCGCAAGACTGGCCTCGCGATCTGACGCGTCGTCAGTCGCCGGGCCACATTGGCGAATGTCTTGCGTCGCCGTTCGGCAATCACCCTGCCGCGACGAACCCCGCCTCTTGCATCAAGCGGTCCGATGCGGGTTCGATCACGGCTTCGATTTCGGCCATGAATTCTGAAATCGATCTGCCCGGCGCGATGGCGGGAAGGAATTCGACAACGGCCAATCCGGGCTTGCGCAAGATGCCGTGGCGCGGCCAGAACACGCCGACATTCGTCGCCGCCGGAACGCAGGGACGGTTCATCTGGGCATAGATGATCCCCGTGCCGACCTTGTAGGGCAGCGTCGCTCCGGGTGCGACGCGCGTGCCTTGCGGATAGATGATCAACTGGCCGGGTATCTTGGCGCCCTCTGCCACCGCGCGCTTCATTTCGGCGATGGCGCGGCCCTTCTTGCCGCGATCCACCGGAATGCAGCCGATGCGCAGCGCATACCAGCCCAGCAGGGGGGCCCATTTCAGCTCTTTCTTCATGATGAACTTCGGGCGCGGAACCGCCGAGCAGATCAGGATGATGTCAAAGAAACTCTGGTGCTTCGACGCGATCAACACCTCGCCCTGCGGCACCTCGCCCCTGATTTCCGACCGCAGGCCGACAAGGATGCGGGCAGTGAAACGCACCCAGCGGCAATAGGCATGAACGCCCGCCCATGCCCCGCTGCGCGAGACAAGGGCCGGGACCAGATAGACCACCGCAAGAACCAGCATCGCCAGATACATCTGCGCGATGAAAAGCAACGACAAAAGCCAGCGGACAGGATTGGTCATTGCACCTCTCGCAATTTGCGGAACGCGGCGGCGCGTGTTGCGATCAGCGCGACCGCCCCTGCTATGGGCGGAAGAAGCAGCGGCAACAGCCAGCCCGTCCCCTGAAAGCCAAGCCCCGTCAGGAAACCGCCCGCCTCGTCGACCGGCGGCAGAAGGAACACGCCCACAAGCCCCAGCGCGGCCCCTATGGCCGATCCGGCCACCGCGCGCAGGGTGAACCTGCGGACGAAAGCGGCAGCGATGTAATCGTCCTGCGCCCCGACAAGACGCAACACGCGTATCACCTGTGCATTGGCCGCAAGCGCGGCATTGGCCGCAAGCGTGATCATCGCGGCCATCGTCGCACCGATCAGCACGATCGACAGCCCCCCCAACAGATTGAGCCGCGCGGCAGCCGTGGCAAGCGGGCGGCGCCAGCGTGTATGGTCGTCAAGCACGGCCCCCGGAGCTTCGGCCAACAGGCGCTGGCGCAGGCCTTCGCTGTCATAGCCCTCGCCGGTTTCCGTCACCTCGATAAGCCGCGGAAGCGGCAATGCCTCGACCGGCAAATCCGGGCCGAACCACGGCGCCAGAAGCGCCTTTTGCTCGTCATTCGTCAGGGCGCGCGAACTGGCGATGCCCGGGGTGCCCGACAACACGGCAAGCACGGCGTCGGTTTGCTGCTGCATCTGGTCTGCCGGGGCCGAAATGCGTATCGTCGCGGTGTTTGCCAAAGCCTCCGACCACCGCGCAGCCAGCCGGCCCGATGCAAGCGAAAGCGCCAGCGCAAAGACCGCAAGGAAGGTCATCGCTGCGGCGGTGAACGTGGTCAGCCATGCGGTATGGCCCGTGGGTGGCACCACGCGGTCCGCCGCCCGGTCCGAGAAGAGCAGGGCCTGAAAGGACGCAATCACAGATCGGCCCCCGCAAGCTGGATACGGCGGTTGCGGATGCGCAGCACACGGGCGGCCACCTGCGCCTTGGCCTGGCGGATCAGGTTCAGGTCATGGGTGGCCACCAGAATCGTCTTACCCATCCGGTTCAACTCGGCCAGAAGTGTCAGAAGTCGCAGCGACATTTCCCAATCGAGGTTACCCGTCGGCTCGTCGGCAAGTATCACGTCGGGCCCCATGATGATGGCCCGCGCCAGTGCCGCCCTTTGCCTCTCGCCGCCCGACAGCGAAGGCGGCAGCGCATCGGCCAGCTTGCCCAGACCGACCCATTGCAAAAGGTCGGTCAGATCGCGCGGATTTCCTTGCTTGCCCGAAACGGTCAGCGGCAGGGACACATTCGCCGCAAGCGGCAGATGGTCGAGGAACTGCACATCCTGATGCACCACACCGATCCGGCGGCGCGTCAGCGCGACATCGTTGCGACCAAGGCTGCGCACGTCCTTGTCGAAGATCGTGACATGTCCTGCGGTCGGCAAAAGCTCGGCATAGGCAAGCTTCAGCAGGGTCGATTTGCCCGCACCCGAAGGGCCGGTCAGAAAGTGGAACGATCCCGGCGCAAGGCGCAGGCTGACCTCGGACAAAAGCTCGCCCCCTCCGTAGTTGTAGGCGACATTGTCAAACGCGATCACGGATGCCTCTTCTGCCCTTGCTTGCGGGCGCAGCATTGCCCAAGGTGGTGTCGGTTGCAATCGGAGTGGGTCCGCTTGCTGCCATGGGGTATGTAAAACAGGGTGTGTCGGGTCAAGGCGGAATGCGCAGGGCCTGATTCAGTGGGGACCATGACGGAATGCGCCTGATCTGTCCGAATTGTGACGCCGAATACGAAGTGGATGATGCCGCGATTCCCGAAGGGGGACGTGATGTGCAATGTTCAAACTGCGGCCACGCCTGGTTCCAGCTGCCGGCCGAAGTCGAGGCTGCGATAGCCGATGAAGAGGCGCTGTTCGGAGAGTCCGGCCCCGATCTGGACGAAGCGCCCGAACCCGAAAGCCTGCCGCAAACGCCCGCCCGCCGGACGCTTGACGAAAACCTGATGGCGGTTCTGCGCGAAGAGGCCGAACGCGAAGCCGCCGCCCGCAGGGCCGAAGCCGCCCCCATCGAAACCCAGACCGAGATGCCGCTTTCCGCACCCGATGTCGCGGCAGGTGGCGGGCTTGCGGCGGCGGCAGCGCGACGCATCGCGCGGCTCAAGGGCGCGGACCCCGAAGCCGCACCCCCGCCCGAACCGGCCAAGCCGCCGTCACGCCGCGGATTGCTGCCCGATATCGAGGAAATCAACTCGTCGCTCCGGTCCGGCGCGGCCGATGTCGATGCGGCAAGCGCCGACGAACCCGCCGCGCGCAGCGGTTTTCGCAGCGGTTTCGTCCTGTCGCTTCTGATCGCCGCAGGGGCTGCCGGGGCCTATGCGATGGCGCCGAAGATTTCCGAACAGATCCCCGCCTCGAAGGGTGCGATGGATGGCTATGTCCAGACCGTCGATGCCGGCCGGCTGTGGCTTGACGGCGCGATGCGTCGTGCGACGGCGGCGATTCAGGGGCTGACCGCCGACAGCGGAGAATGATTCAGAACATATCCAGAAGGCGGCGCAGATAGTTGCGCTCGCCTTCGGGCCGCGCCTGTTCGCCTGAACGGCGGCGGATTTCGTCAAGCAGGTCTTGTGCGCGGCGATAGACATCCTGCCCTTGCAGCATGTTCCGGTCCGAACCGATGCGCGCCGAATTGCCCGGTTCGCGGCCCAGGGGATCGCGCTGGCCATTCGGATCGGCCTGACCGAATTCTTCGCCCTGCGCCGCATCGCCCTGCCGCTGGGTCTCGGCAAGGGCGTCGCCGAAATTCTGCATCCCGTCGCGCATCGCTTCCATCGCCTCGGCCTGCCGGTCCAGTGCGCGCGGCAAGTCGCCGTCGCGCAGGGCATCTTCGGCCTCGTCCATGGCGCGGCCGGCACGGTCAAGCTGGCGGCGGCCTTCCTCGCCCTGCTCGCTGCCGTCACCGGGAAGCTGCCCGCCCTGCAACTGGCCAAGTTTGTCGCGCAGCTCGCGCTGGCGGTCGGCAAGGCTTTGTCCGCCCTTGCCTTCGCCCTTGCCCTCACCCTGATCCTGCCCTTGCTCGCCCTCGCCTTCCTGCCCGTCCTGCAGATCGCGGAAGGCATCGTCCGACAGGCCCTGCTGGTTGCGCAGCGTATCCTGCAAATCGCGCATCGCCTGCTGCCCGGGGCCGCCCTGACCCTGACCTTGGCCCTGCCCCTGCACCACCTGCATGTTTTCCATCAGCTGGCGCAGCATCTCCATCAGCTGCTGGGCCTCGGCGGTCTTGCCCTCTTCCATCAGCTTTTGCAGCTCGTCCAGCATCTGCTGCAACTGGTCGGCCGACATCTGCATGCCGTCCATATTCTGCGACTGCTGCTGGTCGGGGTTCTTTTCCGCCTCTTGCGCCAACTGGCGCATGTAATCGTTCATCGCCTGACGCAGCTCTTTCATCAGCTGGTCGATTTCGGATTTGTCCGCCCCGTTCCTGATCGCCTCGTCCAGCCGGTCCTGCGCGCGACGCAGGTTTTCAAGCGCCGAGGCAAGGTCGCCTTCATCGACCATCAACGCGATTTGCCAAAGCTCCTCGGCCATCGTGTCGCGGGCTTCGGGCGTCAGCGTGGCGGCCTGCGTGTCAAGATCGCGCATCAACACGCGCAGCCGCAAATAGGCGCGCTGGTTCCGGATCATATCTTCGGGGCGATGGGTGACCGCTTTCAGGATCTGCGCGACCTGCGGCGCATTGCTGCGGTTCCACAAAAGATCGCGGCGCATTTCGATCAGGGCAGCGGCGAAGGGGTCGAAGAAACGCTTGCCCGGAAGGGTAATATGCAGGGCTTCGGCCCGGCCGGTCTGGTTGGCCCCGTCCGTGACCGAAAAGGTCATGGTGACGGGCAGGTTGGCAAAGGGGTGCTTCGACAGGTCATCGACCAATGTCTCGGTGAACTCGGCGCGGCTGCCATGCACCGGCAAGGGCAGGTCCAGAACGGCAGCCTCGCGCGGTTCGGGGTCGACCGTCAGCCCGTAAACCCGCTGCACGGCGGCAAGGTCGAGCGCGATGCTCACCTGACCCGAGGCGATGCCGTAATCGTCCTTGGCGCTGAACTTCTGCTTCAGCTTGCCGTCGGCTTCCCGCGCAACCGTCTTGTCCGGCGTGACGCTCGGCGCGGCATCCGGTGTGGCGGTGAACTCCCAGGCGCGACCGCCCGGACCATCGACCGAAACCTTGCCCGACTGGCGCAGGGTGAAATCATGCACAGGCTCTGACGCCGCCGGAACCTCGGTCCGCTGCGAGACGGTTTCCGAAAGCGTCAGATCGCCCACTTCGCCGTATAGCCGGAATTGCAGGCGGGTGCCGACCGGCAAGGACAGCGCGGTCTGGTCGACCTCGTTCAGATAGATCGTCGGTTTTCCGGTATAGGCGGGCGGCTGGGCCCATCCCTCCCATGTCGGCCCTGCCGCGATATTCGCACCCGATCCCGGAGCAAGCGCCTCGACCGACGTGACGCGCCAGAGCGAGCCGAACATCAGCGCCATGACAAAGGCCGTCAGCGCGACATAGCGCAGGGCAAACGGGTCGCGGCTGGCAAGACGCAGGTCGGGTTCGACGGCGCTTGCACCCGCCGCGCGGGCTGCCATGCGGGCGCGGTGCGCTTGCCATACCGCCAACGAGGCCGGATCGCCCGCGCCAATCGCCTGCGTATCGGTCAAGGCCGCAAGCGGGCGTCCGGGAAGCCGCTGGTCAAGCCGGATCAGCGCCTCGGTCCGTGTCGGGCGCCGGAACTGCCGGAACCCGCGCCAAAGAAAGCCAAGTGCTGCAAGCCCCGCCAGAATCAGCGCAGGCCAAGCCACCTCGATCGGCAAAAGATCCTGCAACCCGAAGGCAAGCGCGGAAAGCGTGGCGATCAGAACCGTCCAGAGCGGCCAAAGGCACCGCACAAGCCGTTCAGCCCACAGCCCCAGCAGCGTAAGCCGTAGGGGGCGGGCAATGGCCTTGAACATGCTGGCACTGTCGTCTGTCATCGGCCTCCGCCGCTTGGGCGGCCCTTTGGGACCGGCCGGATCACAACCATTCGGGGATGGTATCGCGGTTCAGGATTTCGTCAAAGGTCGGTCTTTGGCGAATGACGGCGAAGTGATCCCCCTTCACCAGAACCTCGGGCACAAGCGGGCGGGTGTTGTATTCCGACGCCATCACCGCGCCATAGGCACCCGCCGAACGAAAGGCGACCAGATCGCCCTCGTGCATCGGGGCGACGGGGCGGGCCTTGGCAAAGGTATCGCCCGTTTCGCAGACGGGGCCGACCACGTCATAGACCGCAGCCTCGGTCGCGGCGGCAGGCTCGACGACCGGAACGATGTCATGATGCGCGTCATACATCGACGGCCGGACCAGATCGTTCATCGCCGCGTCGAGGATCAGGAAATCACGCCCCTCGCCATTCTTCACATAGACGACCGAGGCGACCAGCAATCCCGCATTTCCCGAAATCAGCCGACCCGGTTCGATTTCGATCTCGCAGCCCAGATCGCCCACGGTGCGCTTGATAAGCGCGCCATAATCCAGCGGCAGGGGCGGCGCTTCGTTCGAACGGGTGTAGGGGATGCCTAGCCCCCCGCCCAGATCGAGACGGCGGATATCATGCCCGTCGGCGCGCAACTGCCGTGTCAGATCCGCCACCTTGAGATAGGCCTGCTCGAAGGGCGCAAGGTCGGTCAACTGGCTGCCGATATGCACATCGACCCCGATCACCTCGATGCCGGGCAAGCGTGCCGCTTCGGCATAGACCTCGCGCGCGCGGGCAATGGGGATGCCGAACTTGTTTTCGGATTTGCCCGTCGCGATCTTGGCATGGGTCTTGGCATCGACATCGGGGTTGACGCGGATGGTGATGGGCGCGGTCAGGCCGAGCGAGGTCGCAACCTCGGACAGGGCGTGCAATTCAGGCTCGCTTTCCACGTTGAATTGCCTGATCCCGCCGGTCAGCGCCAGACGCATCTCGTCCCGTGTCTTGCCCACGCCGGAAAACACGATGCGGTTTCCCGGCACACCGGCGGCGCGGGCGCGACGGTACTCGCCGCCCGAAACCACATCCATTCCTGCGCCAAGGTCGCCAAGCAGTTTCAGCACCGCCACATTGGACAGCGACTTGATCGCAAAGCACACCATGTGCGGCAGGGGCGACAGGGCCTCGGTAAACAGGTGGTAATGCCGTGTCAGCGTGGCGGCGGAATAGACATAGAACGGCGTGCCGACCTCGGCCGCGATCTCGCTGATCGGCACATCCTCGGCATGAAGGGTGCCGTTCTTGTAAAGGAAATGATCCATCGCACACGCCCTTGCCGCCAATACGCTTGCCGCGTGCTATATCAGATGGAACGCGTGGCGCAATTCGCGCGGGCAGGGTTTGCCCGCACGGCCACGATCACATCGGCCCTGTCGGCCCTAGAGCGAACCGGTCACGCCGACGCGCGCTTCGCCCGTGATGGCAACACCGGTCTGCGGCTTCTCGGGCGCGCCATCGGCCCCGCAGGCGGTCAGCGCAAAAACGGCCAGTAGGATAAGATGTTTCATGAATCGCCTCTGGTTCAACGGGTTGCGGCGCCGTCATGCGCCTTGATCGAGATGGAAGGATAGACCCGCAGATCGGCGCCGCCAATGTGGATTACGCCGTTCACCGGATATCCGCAGGCCGAGACCGAAAGCAGCACGAGTAAAGCACGCGGGGCCACCTCAGGCCAATGCCGCCTTCCAGCGCGCCACCTGCCCGCGAACCTGTTCGGGCGCCGTCCCGCCATAGGATGTCCGCGAGCGGACCGAATTCTCCACACCAAGAACATCGAACACCTCCGCGCGGATGCCCGTATGCACCGATTGCATATCGGCAAGCGACAGGTCCGGCAGGTCGCAGCCCTTGGATTCGGCCAGTGCGACCAGCGTTCCCGTCACATGATGCGCTTCGCGGAAGGGCAAACCAAGCGCGCGCACCAGCCAATCCGCAAGATCGGTCGCGGTCGAGAAACCCGAAGCCGCCGCCTGCGCCAGAACCTCGCGGTTGGCTGTCATGTCGGTGACCATGCCGGTCATGGCGGCCA
Organism: Paragemmobacter straminiformis; assembly: GCF_014243445.1. Classification (GTDB taxonomy): domain Bacteria; phylum Pseudomonadota; class Alphaproteobacteria; order Rhodobacterales; family Rhodobacteraceae; genus Paragemmobacter; species Paragemmobacter straminiformis. The sequence continues at coordinate 1,103,282 of NZ_JACLQD010000001.1, read as the reverse complement.
ACGCCAGCATCAGCGTATCGGCGGCGTCGAACACCTGTTCCTTGTCCTCTTGCATATCCTTGGAATAGGTCAGCGCCAGACCCTTCATGATGGTGAAAAGCGCCACCGTCGCGCCAAGGATGCGGCCCAGCTTGGCGCGCAGCAGTTCCGCCGCGTCGGGGTTCTTCTTCTGCGGCATGATCGACGAGCCGGTGGTCCACTTGTCCGAAAGCCGGACGAAGCGGAACTGTGCGCTCGACCAGATCACCAGTTCCTCGGCAAAACGCGACAGGTGCATCGCGCAGATGCTCGAGGCGGAAAGGAACTCTAGGGCAAAGTCGCGGTCCGATACCGAATCGAGGCTGTTCGCCGTGGGCCGGTCGAACCCCAGCGCCTGTGCCGTCGCGTGGCGGTCGATGGGAAAGGACGTGCCCGCCAAGGCGGCAGCACCAAGGGGGCATTCGTTCATCCGCGCCCGCGCATCCGCAAAACGGCTGCGGTCACGGGCGAGCATCTCGACATAGGCCATCATGTGGTGACCCCATGTCACGGGCTGCGCCGTTTGCAGGTGGGTGAAGCCCGGCATGACCCAGTCGGCACCGGCTTCGGCCTGCGAAAGAAAGGCCTTCATCAGTTCCGTCAGGCCGGAGATGGCCGCGTCGCACTGGTCGCGCACCCATAGCCGGAAATCCACCGCGACCTGATCATTGCGCGACCGCGCCGTGTGCAACCGCCCCGCCGGCTCGCCGATGATCTCTTTCAGCCGCGACTCGACATTCATGTGAATGTCTTCCAGATCGGTGCGGAACGGGAAATTCCCGCCTTCGATCTCTGACAAGACCGTGAGAAGCCCTTTCCCGATCGCCTCGGCATCCTTATTGGTCAGGATACCCGTGGCGGCAAGCATGGCCGCATGGGCACGAGAGCCTGCGATATCCTGCGCGTAAAGCCGTTTGTCGAAGCCGATTGAGGCGTTGATCGCCGTCATGATGGCATCCGGACCTTCGGCGAAACGCCCGCCCCACATCTGGTTGGCGGCTTTGGATGTCGCGGTATCGGTCATGATGCGGCCTTTGCGAGGTGATATGCGGCAGATCTGGTTGGCGGTTCTTTATACGGCCTTGATGCTTGGTGCAAATCCGGCTGCCGCCGATGTGGCCGCCCTGCGCGAGGGCGACATGAAGAAACTGGCGCTTCACGAAACGCCGGTCGATCTGCCCGAGGCGGTGTTTCTGGACGAGGCCGACACTCCCCATCCGCTGGCCGACTGGCGCGGCAAATGGGTCGTGCTGAATTTCTGGGCCACATGGTGCGCGCCCTGCCGCAAGGAGATGCCGTCGCTCGACCGTTTGCAGGCCGCGATGCCCGGGCTGGCAGTTGTGCCCGTGGCGACCGGACGCAATGCTGTCGAGGGTATCCAGCGGTTCTATGAAGAGGCAGGCGTGACCGGCCTGCCGATCCTGCGCGACCCGAAATCCGACCTTGCGCGGGCGATGGGTGTGCTGGCCCTGCCCGTGACGGTGATCCTGAACCCGCAAGGGCAGGAAGTGGCGCGGCTGATCGGCGATGCCGAATGGGACAGCGACAATGCCAAGGCCGTGCTGGCGGCCATGATGTCGGAAGCGGCGGGGGGCTAGCCCCCCGCACCCCCCAGAGTATTTGGGCAAAGGTGAAATCAGGCGAAAGAAGCCGCATGTCCATGCGACGGGCAGGTGACGAGGTGGTCGTTCACCATGCCGACGGCCTGCATGAAGGCGTAGACGATCGTCGGGCCGCAGAATTTGAACCCGTCTTGCCTGAGCTGTTTTGACAGGGCGACCGAGGCGGGCGTTTGCGCGGGAATATCGGCCCCGCTTCGGGGTTGGTTCTGTTGCGGGCGGTGGCCCACATGCTTCCACAGATAAGGTGAGAAACCCTCGTCCGCCTCGATCCGCAGGTAGGCGCGGGCTGACAGGATCGTTCCTTCGATCTTGCCGCGGTGGCGTATGATCCCCGGATCGCCAAGCAGGCGCGTCACCTCGGGCTCGCCCCACTGCGCGATGGTTGCCGGATCGAACCCCGCGAAGGCGGCGCGGAACGTCTCGCGCCGCCGCAAGATGGTGATCCACGACAGACCGGCCTGAAACCCCTCGAGCATCAGGCATTCCCACAAGGCCCGCGGGTCGCGCTGCGGAATGCCCCATTCTTGATCATGATAGGTGACATAGAGCGGGTCGGTCCCGCACCAGGGGCAACGGTCTGACATGCTATTTCCTATCCGCATTCACCCCGTGTTTACGGCTGGGGCGCATCTTTGTCGACAAAGGGGTGTCATGGGGGTGACCGAATGCAGATGCAAAAGACAATCGACAGCGCCGGCGAAAGCCCGCTGTCATGGGCCGTTGCCGAAAATGACCGGCAGGTTCTGGGAATGGTCGCGGAAGCGGTAAAGGAACGGCGCCTGCGTCTGGCTTACCAGCCGGTCGTCGTGGCGGCCAATCCGGGACGGAACGGCTTTCACGAGGGGCTTATGCGCGTGCTTGACCGGACGGGGCGCGTGATTCCGGCGCGCGATTTCATGTCTGTGGTCGAACAGCAGGAACTCGGGCGCGAAATCGACTGTGCCGCGCTTGCCATGGGGCTGGATGCTCTGCGACGCCATCGCGACCTGCGCCTGTCTGTCAACATGTCGGCGCGGTCTATCGGATGGCCACGCTGGATGCGGATTCTGCAAAACGGCTTGCAGGGCACCGATGGCGTGGGCGAGCGTCTCATCCTCGAAATCACCGAAACCAGTGCAATGACCGTGCCCGAGGTCGTGGCGGCCTTCATGGTAGACCTGCGGCGCAAGGGGATATCCTTTGCGCTTGACGGTTTCGGCGCAGGCCAGACGGCCCTTCGCCACTTCCGCGAATTTTCCTTCGATGTCCTCAAGGTCGATAGCCAGTTCACCCGCGCCATCCATCTGGATGCCGACAATCAGGTGCTGATGGCGGCTTTCCTGTCCATCGCGCGGCAATTCGACATGATCTGCGTTGCGCAAGGGGTCGAGCATGAGGCCGAGGCCGCGTGGCTGACGGCGCTCGGCGTCGATTGTCTGCAGGGATATTACTTCGCCGCACCATCCGTTCTGCCGAGTTGGGAGGCGGCCGCCAAGGCGACGGTGTGAAAAACCGTTCGATCAACTAACGGTGGCACGTCATTTGCCGTTTTGCACCTTGCGGCGTAGCGCCAGAACGGCGCCGCCTATCGCAAAGGGGCATCCCATGACGGCGGTTTTTCAAACGGGTGATGTGCGGACGGGTGAGGCGCCATTTGGCTTGGACGAGACCTTCTTCTCGCGGACCGACGGGCGCGGCGTGATCCGGGCCTATAACGATGTGTTCATGCGCATCAGCGGCTTTCCGGCGGCAGAACTGCGCAACGCGCCGCACCGCCTGATCCGGCATCCCGACATGCCCAAGGGGGTGTTCCAGCTGTTGTGGGACGGGATCCAGTCGGGCTATCCCGTCGCGGCCTATGTGAAGAACAAGGCCAAGGACGGGCGATACTACTGGGTGCTTGCCTTGGTGACGCCGTGCAACGGCGGCTATCTCTCGGTCCGGATGAAACCCACAAGCGGCCTTTTCGCGCAGGTCGTGGCCGAATATGCGGCCCTGCTCGCGGCCGAGCGCGATGAAAAGCTGACCCCGCCGCAATCGGCGGCGCGGCTGCTGGGGCGGCTGACCGAACTTGGCTTTGCGCGGTATGCCAACTTTCAGGCCCGCGCCCTTGCAAGCGAATTTGTCGCGCATGACGCCGCCCTGCGCGCAGAGCCTGACGGGCGCATCGCGGCGATGCTGCGCCTTGCAGAGCAGGCCGAAACCATTCGCGCCCAGAAGGCACGGGTTACGGCCGATCTGCGGCGCTTGCAGCTTGTGCCGGTCAACATGCGCATCATCTCGGCAAGGATCGAACGCTCGGGTGGACCGCTTGGCGCAATCGCCGACAATTACCGCGACCTTGCGGGCACCGTCATGCGCGAACTCAACCGTCTCTTGGGCGATGGCGATGCCGCTTCACCCTTCGTGATGGCGGGTGAAGAGGCGGCCTTGTTCCAGCATGGAGCCTCGCGCCTGATGCGGATGGCCGAACGGCAATTCGCCCGTCAGACGATGGCCGGCGACGGCATCGACATCGCCGCAGAGCGCAGCGCGCTTGCAGCCTTGGCCGCCGACTACGACGCCCAAGCCTCCGAGGCGCTTGTCGGTCTGGCGCGCATCTCGGGGCGGCTGGTGGCCGATATCGGTTCGCTTCGCCGCGCCATCGTTGCGCTTGATTCGATCCGTATCATGAGCCGTGTCGAATGCGGACGGATGCCGAAACCGCACGAGGGGCTGGCCTCGCTGATCACGGCGCTCGACGGGTTCCATTCGGGTCTGGATGCCCATCTCTACAAGATCGCGGGCGCCGCACAGTCGGTAAGGGAGGAAGCCGATCTGATCGGCACATAAGGTAAAGGGGCGCAAACCCTGCGCCCCTTAAACCCGATAGAAAGACCGCCGCCAGCTTAACTCGTTACGCGAACAAGGTAACAACCAGTACCGACACACTCGTTACACACACACGATACTCAGCCACTCGTAAAACTCACCAGCGGCGGTCGAATATCGGTATACATCCGGCTGTGCGGCGCCGAAACGGCGGGGTGACGAGGCGTTCATAAAGGTGATGATTTGGTTACCAAGCGGACGAAACTGACGAATTTGTCGAGTTTGGACGGATCTGCAAATTCGTCATTTGACGAAATCGACACGGCCGATGACGAATTTGCACAGTTTTTCTGTCCGAACGGCATCACATCCGGCGTTTATGCAACGGTTTGTGACCAAGGTATCGTCAGGCCATCCCGAAGGCTGGCCCGAAGCGACTGCAGGATATAAATTGGTCACAAGCTTGGGGGCTTGATATCGATGGACCTTATATGAACAAGCCCTTGCTTGCGCTTTGCGCGTTTTTGTCCCTGATCCCCGCCTCGCTTTCCGCACAGGAACAACGTGTCACCCTTGGATGGGGCCGGCTTCTGACAAATGACATTCTCGGCGACGGCCGCGACCGCTGGCGGTCAGGCTCGTACAGCCTGTCGCGCGTGCGGGGCACGGAATGGTCGGGCGCGCTGCCCGCGACCGCAGGTCAAATCCTCGAATTCCGCGCCGTCGGCGAGACGATCGCCCCCGCCGATCTGCTTGTTGCCGATCCGAACGACCGCCGCTTCGTCGGCGCGTTGACCTTCGGATTGCACACCCATTTCGACTGGCACGGGATCGAAACCAGCCTTGGCGCAAACATCGTGATTACCGGCCCCCAGACCGGAGCGAGCGATCTTCAATCCAACATCCATGATCTGCTCGGCCTTGGTGAACCGCAAGTCTACGACACCCAGATCGACGATGCCTTCTATCCGACCGCCCAGGCCGAGATGGGCAGACGCATCGCGCTTTCCAACGCCGAATTGCGCCCCTTCGTCGAGGCGCAGGCCGGTGTCGAAACCTTCGTCCGTGTCGGTGCCGACCTCAGCTTCGGCGGCTTCACCCGCGAGGCGCTGATGCTGCGCGACGGCCCGAGCGGCCAGCGTTACCGCGCCGTCGCCGGAAGCCGGACTTCGGGCCTGAGCCTTGTCATGGGCGGCGACATCGCGCGCGTGTTCGACAGCCATTATTTCGAGGATGGCGACGCCGCGCAGCCCAATGACACGCGCAGCCGCCTGCGCGCGGGCGTGCATTGGCAGGGCGACCGGTCCGAGGTGTTCTATGGCGTGACATGGCTTGGCAAGGAATTCACCACCCAGCCCGAATCGCAGATGATCGGCTCGGTGAACCTGCGGCTGAACTTCTGAACGAATTCCGAAACTTCGCTGCGCAGTGTTGCGCTTGGGATATAGCCAAAGGTCTGTAAGCCTGCTAGCCTTTCGTCATAAACAAGAAAAAACGAGCAGACGGTAACAGGCAATGAAAACGGGCTCTCGCGGCACGTTTGTCATCTCTTGGGCGCAGACGGAAGTGGATGGTTTGGCGGCGTCGACACTCGACTCGCTGACCGTGGGTGTGGCTTGGCGCTGGACGGGGGAAGCCGTCCGGGTTGATCGCACGCAGGATACGCTTCTTCTGGAAGGGCACGAGGGCAAGGCAGACATGCAAAAACGTGCGGCGCGCATGGTGCGCCGCCTTGTCGGCGCTGCGATGGAACGCGCGTCCGCCGACGAAGCCGCTTCGGAACAGGACGAGGACGAACCCGACCAGGGCTTCATCGTGACCGACGGTCACCAAAGCTTTTCCGTGACGGTGATAGACGTGCCGTCAAGTTCGGCGCGACTTCTGATGTTCTATGGCGAGTTGCCGCCGAAAGACGCCGATCTTTGGGTCGTGCGCACCCAGATAGATCGCACGCATTCCGGTGCGGGCGCGGTCGAGGCCGGCGGTGTGATCTGCTTCACGCCTGAAACGCGCATCGCGACACCGGTTGGCCCGCGCTTGATCCGCTCGCTCCGTGCAGGAGACAGGGTGCTGACCAAGGACAACGGCCCGCAAGAGATTCTGTGGACCGGAAGCCGCCGCATGACCGGCGCGCGGCTCTACGCCATGCCGCACCTCCGGCCCGTCCGGTTCCGCGCGGGGGCCTATGGCGTCGGGCGGCCCGAGCCTGACCTTCTGGTTTCGCCGCAACACCGTATGCTGTTGCGCGGGCCTGCGGCGCAGGCCCTGTTCAACACGCCCGAAGTCCTCGTGCGGGCGCAGGACCTGTTGAACGACACCACCGTGACCGTCGACTATGCCCTGCGCGAGGTGACCTACGTTCACATCCTGTTGGAACGGCACAACATCGTTTTCGCCAACGGGATCGAGACGGAAAGCTTTCACCCGTCGAATACCGCGCTCGACACGATCGATCCCGACCAGCGCGAGGGCTTGCTTGGCCTCTTGCCGCAGATCGCGGTCAATCCGCAAAGCTACGGCGATTACGCGCGGCGCAACCTTTCGGCGTCCGAAGCCTCGATCCTGCGGCACGATGTTGCGGCCTGAGGCTGGTTGACTCTGCTTCAACGGGCTGTATAAGCCCCTCAACTCCGGCCGAAAGGTCGGGGTTTTTCATTGGTGTTGGTGGCCCCCGCAAGGGGAAGCCTGTCGTCCCCCCGGGGAAAAGGACAACGCCCTTCGTAACTTAGAAGGAGATCAGCGGTGACCAAACGCACCTCTGCCAAGCACAAGATCGACCGCCGCATGGGCGAAAACATCTGGGGACGTCCGAAGTCTCCGGTGAACAAGCGCGAATACGGCCCCGGCCAGCACGGCCAGCGCCGCAAGAACAAGCTGTCGGACTTCGGTACGCAGCTGCGCGCCAAGCAGAAACTCAAGGGTTACTACGGCGACCTGACCGAAAAGCAGTTCCGCAAAATCTACGGCGAAGCTGAACGCGTCAAGGGCGACACCGGCGAGATGCTGGTTGGCCTGCTCGAGCGTCGTCTCGATGCGGTCGTCTACCGCGCGAAATTCGTCCCGACGATCTTTGCCGCGCGCCAGTTCGTGAACCACGGCCACGTCACCGTGAACGGCAAGCGCGTCAACATCGCGTCCTACCGCGTCAAGGAAGGCGATGTCGTCGAAGTGCGCCAGAAGTCGAAGCAGATGGCTCTGGTTCTGGAAGCCGTCGCCCTGACCGAGCGTGACGTTCCCGACTACATCGAAGTCGACCACTCGAAAATGGTCGCGACCTTCGTGCGCACGCCGTCGCTGGGCGATGTGCCCTATCCGGTCCAGATGGAACCGAACCTCGTCGTCGAATACTACGCGAAGAACTGATCTTCGCTTCTTGTGCTACGAAAGGCCCGCCCCTTGTGGCGGGCCTCTTGCTTTTTGCGCGCTGCGGTCCATTTCGCTTGGCATGAAAAACACATTGGAAGATCGTTTCGAACGCGGCTTGTTCGCATCGCGCTGGCTGATGGCGCCGATGTATCTTGGTCTGGTGGTCGCGCTGGGCATGCTCACCGTGATTTTCCTGCGCGAGCTTGTCTATTACGCGCCGCAAATCCTGACGCTGTCCCCCGAAAAGACCATTCTGGTCGTCCTCACGCTGATCGACCTGACGCTGGCGGCAAATCTTTTGTTGATCGTGATGTTTTCGGGTTACGAGAATTTCGTTTCGAAATTCGATTTCGACGCGGGGGCGGACCGTCCGGAATGGATGGGCAAGGTCGACTTCGGCGGCCTGAAAATGAAGCTCATCGCCTCGATCGTCGCGATTTCGGGTATCCATCTTCTGAAGCGCTTCATGGAAATCGGAAATCCGGGTTCCCCGCCTGTCGATGACCGGACACTGATGTGGCTGACGGGCATCCATCTGACCTTTGTCGTTTCCGGCGTTCTCATGGCGCTGATGGACTGGCTGCAATCGCGCAGCAAATAAAAGGCTGCGGCGATTCAACCGGAGAAACCCACTGGCCTTGCGGCTGCGCCATCGTTAGAAGCCGCGTGACAGGGGGGAGTTCCATGACCGACGCCATCAAACCGCAGCCCGGCATCCTTGACATTGCTCTGTATCAGGGCGGCAAGGCGCATGTGGCGGGCGTGCAGAATGCGGTCAAGCTGTCATCGAACGAAAACCCCTTCGGCCCTTCGGACAAGGCCAAGGAAGCCTTTGCCCGCACGGTCCATTCGCTGCATCGCTACCCCAACACCGACCACGCCGCCTTGCGCGAGGCGATTGCCGAAGTGCATCGCCTCGACCCCGAGCGGGTGATCTGCGGCGTGGGTTCCGACGAGATCATCACATTCCTCTGTCAGGCCTATGCCGGCCCCAAGGACGAGGTGGTCTTCACCGAACACGGCTTTCTTATGTATCGGATTTCGGCGCTTGCGGTCGGGGCCACGCCCGTCGAGGTGGCCGAGCGTGAACGCACGACCGATGTCGATGCGATCCTTGCCGCCTGCAACCGGCGCACAAAACTGGTGTTCATCGCCAACCCGAACAATCCGACCGGCACGATGATTTCGATGGCCGATGTCCAGCGTCTGGCCGAAGGGATGCCAAAGCAAGCCATCCTCGTTCTCGACGGGGCCTATGCCGAATATGTCGACGGCTACGACGGCGGTCTTGCCCTGATCGAAAGCCGCAGCAATGTCGTCATGACGCGGACCTTCTCGAAAATCTATGGTCTGGGCGGATTGCGGATCGGTTGGGGCTACGGGCCAAAGGCGATCATCGACGTCTTGAACCGCATCCGCGGCCCGTTCAACCTGTCGAACACGCAGCTTGAAACCGCAGAAGCTGCGGTCCGCGATCAGGAATTCGTCGCCAAGTGCCGTTCCGAAAACGCCCGCATGCGGCACTGGCTGTCCGAGGCGCTGGCCGAATTGGGTGTGCCCTCGGATACCTCGATGGCGAATTTTGTCCTCGCCCGCTTTGCCTCTGACGAGGAAGCCGCCGCCTGCGATACCTTCCTTCAGGCCCAAGGGCTGATCGTGCGGCGCGTTGCGGGTTACAAGCTGCCGCATTGTCTGCGCATCACCATCGGTGACGAGGCCGCTTGCCGCCGCGTTGCACATGCCGTGGCGCAGTTCAAAGGTGTGAAATGACTGCCAAGCCCGCGCCGATCTATGACCGTGTAGCTTTCATCGGGCTTGGGCTTATCGCTTCCTCGATGGCACTGGCGATCCGCCAATTCGGATTGGCACGCGAGATCACCGGCCACGCAAAGTCGGCGGAAACGCGGGCGACGGCGTTGGAAATCGGCCTTTGCGACAAGGTGTTCGACACAGCGGCGCAAGCCGTCGACGGTGCCGATCTGGTCGTGCTTTGCGTGCCCGTGGGTGCTATGGGCGAAATTGCCGCCGAAATCGCCCCTCGCCTGAAGGCGGGTGCCTGCGTCAGCGACGTCGGCTCGGTGAAGCAGGCGGTGATTGCAGCCGTTGCTCCGCATATTCCCGCCGACGTGGCCTTTGTGCCCGCCCATCCGCTTGCAGGAACGGAACATTCCGGCCCAAGGTCGGGCTTCGCGACCCTGTTCCAGAACCGCTGGTGCCTTTTGACGCCGACCGAAACCTCGACCCCGGAAGCGACCTCGCGCCTGCGCGCCTTGTGGGAGGGTATGGGGGCGAATGTCGATGAAATGGACGCCGCCCACCATGATCTCGTGCTGGCAGTCGTGTCGCATACCCCGCACCTGATCGCCTACACCATGGTGGGCGTGGCCGATCATTTGCGGCGCGTGTCGAATTCGGAAGTGATCAAGTATTCCGCGTCGGGGTTTCGGGACTTTACCCGTATCGCGGCGTCGGACCCGACGATGTGGCGGGATGTGTTTTTGACCAACAAGGATGCCGTGCTGGATATCCTCGGCCGTTTTACCGAGGAATTGTTCGTCCTGCAGCGGGCCATCCGGATGGGAGATGGTGACGAGTTGCATGCCTATTTCACCCGCACCCGCGCGATCCGTCGCGGGATCATCGAGGCCGGACAGGATACTGCCGCCCCCGATTTCGGCCGCGTGGCCGCCAAGAAAGATGCCTAGGTGATCCGTCTGGCCCTTGCTGCCCTGTTGGTGGCAGGCAGTGCCGCGCAGGCTGAAATGACGACCTCGCTGCGCCCTCTGCCGCGCCCGATGGACATGGCATCTGCCCAGCCAGTCGCAGCCCCGGTTCGGCCGCGCCCGCGCCCGGCAACAGCCGCCCTGCCGCAAGCGGTGCCAGTCGCGGCGCTTGCAACGGTTCCGCAGGCCCTGCAGGGGCCGCGACCCAAGCCGCGACCTGCGACGATTGCCCTGCCGACAGCAAGCCCGGCCGCCGGTCTTGCCGCGCTGCCGCCTGCCCTGAGCGGTCAGATACCGCGCCCCCTGCCGCGTCCTGCAAGCCTTGCGATGCCGGTTCCTGCACTTTTGGCGGTCACCGTGTCACCCGCGACCGATGGCACCCTGCGCCCCAGGAAACGCCCCGACGTTCTGCTGGCTTCGGCGCCGGTCGAAGCAGCACCAGCCGACGAACCCGCGCGTGGCGGCGGCCTCGGGGCGCTTTTCGGCAACCGCAAACCGAAAAAGCCGGTCCCGACCGACGGTTATGTCTGCGGCGACCCCGACATTCGCGGCGACGAGCTGGCGCCGATAACGTCGAAAGTCAAAGGCTGCGGGGTCGAGGAACCGGTCCGCGTCACGTCGATCGACGGCATACGCCTGCGGGGCGGGGCGACGATCGACTGCAACACGGCAACGGCCCTCAAGACATGGATCGACAAGGGCATGCAGCCCGCCTTCTCCAAAGATGTGGTCGAGTTGCAGATTGCCGGAAGCTACGTCTGCCGTCCGCGTAACAACATTCGCGGCAACAAGATCAGCGAACACGGGCGCGGCAAGGCGGTGGATATTTCGGCCTTCGTCTTTTCCGATGGCAGCGAATGGACGGTCAAATCAGACTACAATCGGCAGATCCGCAAGGCGCACAAGGCCGCCTGCGGCATCTTCGGCACGACGCTCGGCCCCGGATCGGATGGCTACCACGAAGACCATCTGCATTTCGACACCGCCGGTTACCGCAACGGCCCCTACTGCCGCTAGAACATCTGCGGCGCCGGCCCGAGGGGGAGCGGCCCCAGCGTCATGCGCCCCGATTGCATGACCAGCGGAATGTCCAGCACGTCGGGGTTCGCGCCCTGTTCCGACAGCAATTCCATGGCGCGTGTTACGGTTGGCGACACTTCGGCTGTCACCAACCCCGCCGCGACCAGCACGGGAACCAGTTCGCGCCAGTTTTGCACCCTTAGCTCGATCCGGCCTTCGGCGGTGCCATCGGCGGCGGGGCTTACCTCGCCATTGGCGGAAATGACCATATCGCCCCAGCGCAAAAGCCCTTCCTTCACCCGTAGTGCGGACAAACGCGGCCGGGCCACGGCGGCAAAACGGTCAATCGGCGCGGTAAAGGTTGCAACCATGTCAAGCCGCACCTTTTCGACCTGTTCGGGCAGGGCGGACCGGTTCGCCAGCGCCATGCGGAACTCTGCGGGCGGTGTCAGGGTCGTGACCTCGATCCCGATTTCGTGCGCCTTGGCGTCATCGGGCGCGAGGCGCGTGGCGAATGTCGCCTTGGTGGCCGAAACCTCCCACCCGTCGGCGCGCAGCAAGGCCGGATTGTCGGCGGAAACAACCGTCCGGTCGAGCGCCAATGCCGTGCCGGGGATCATCACGAGGCTGCCTTCGAACTGGCTCGACGTCAGGCGGAAGGGGCCGAAAGGCGTGTCGATTTCCTGCTCTTGCGGCAAGGCCGCGATCAGGTGCCACGGCTTCCACGTCATCATGAACACCTGCGCAAAGGGCGCACGCCAGCCCCAGCCACGGGCCGTATCGGCAAGGGCGGGGTCCGTCACGGTCAGGTCGAAGCGGTTGGGAAAGCCCAGAACCGTGATATCGCTTTGCGCTGCCGTCACATCGCCATGCGGTGCCGCGAACCAAGCCGTCACCTCGCGTTCGACAAGACGCGAACCGACGACCCAGTAACCGGCCCAAAGAATGGCCGCGATCAGAACCGCGACAAGCAATGCCCGCATCGGACGCCCTTTCCAAGTTCAACGCCCTGTTGTCTACAGGTGCGGCAACATGAGGGCCAGTCAATGAAAGCTGCGCTTTGGGTCTTCGGCTATGGGTCGCTGATCTGGCATCCGGAATTTCCCGTGGCCGAACGCCATGTGGCGCGGCTGGCGGGCTGGCACCGCAGTTTCTGCATGCGCTCGATCCACCATCGCGGCTCGGTCGAAGCGCCGGGTCTGGTGCTGGCGCTGGACAGGGCCACGGGCGTGCATTGCGACGGCGTCGCCTTTCGCGTGGCGGAAGGCGCCGAAGACGAAACGCTGGCGGCATTGCGGGAAAGAGAGCTCATATCTTCCGCATATATCGAGGAATGGCTTGATGTGACCCTGTCGGATGGCCGTCAGGTCACGGCGCTGGCCTATGTCATCGACCCCGTGCATGAACAGTATTGCGGTGGCCTGCCGCTCGAGGAGCAGGCCGAAATCATTGCCCATGCGACAGGCGGACGTGGGCCGAACCGCGACTACCTCTATTCGACCGCGGAACATCTTGCAGCACTTGGCATCGCCGATGCCGACCTCGACTGGTTGGCCGCAAGGGTCCGGCAACTGTGTTCGTGAACGGGCTTCCCCTTGGCATGGGGCGTCGGGCTGTTATGGTGATCGCGCAGCAGAACCTTGTGGATGTGACCTGATGGACAAGTTCCGGGCCGAGCCGGCCACCACCTTCAGCCAGCCGATCCGGCAACTGGTGTTCATGCTGGTCGTTGTCGTGCTGGTCGCCACGGGTGCCTGGGTGATCCATGCGCAGGTGGCGGGCATTTTCCAGACAAACCCGTTGCTGAACGGTTTCATTGCGGGCGTCTTTTTCCTCGGGGTGCTGACCTGCTTCTGGCAGGTGTTCATCCTGATGCAGTCGGTCAGCTGGATCGAGGATTTCGTGCGCCATATTCCGGGGCACGAAAACACCCGCCCGCCGCGTTTGCTGGCGCCGCTCGCCTCGCTTTTGCGATCGCGCGGGAAAAAGATGCAGATCTCGAATTCCTCGTCGCGGTCCATCCTTGAATCGGTCGCCACCCGCATCGACGAGGCGCGGGATATCACCCGCTATCTGACCAACCTGCTGATTTTTCTGGGGCTTCTCGGCACATTCTACGGCCTTGCCACCACGGTTCCGGCGGTGGTCGAAACCATTCGCTCGCTTGCCCCGCAAGAGGGTGAAACGGGCATACAGGTTTTCACGAAGTTGATGGGGGGCCTCGAGAACCAGTTGGGCGGGATGGGGACGGCGTTTTCCTCGTCCTTGCTGGGCCTTGCCGGATCTTTGGTTGTGGGGTTGCTCGAACTTTTTGCCGGACACGGGCAGAACCGCTTCTACCGCGAGTTGGAAGAGTGGCTGTCGTCGATCACCCGCGTGAGCCTTGCTTCTGATGGCGAAGGCGGCGACAGCAATGCGATGGCGGCTGTGGTCGACCAGATGGCGGCGCAGATGGATGCGCTGCAATCCCTTTATACCCAATCCGATATCACGCGTGTCATGGTCGAAGACAAGATCGACGATCTTGCCCGCGCCATCACCAAGCTGGCCGAGCGGATGGAGGCCGAAACCGGACAGGCGGCGGCCCTGAACCGGATCGCCGAAGGGCAGGACCGGCTGGTCGCGGCACTGACGGGGGCCGAGGGAGGCGCGCATTCGGATGCCGAAAGCCGGATGCGCCTGCGGTCGATCGACGTGCAACTGCTTAGGATACTTGAAGAAATTTCGGCCGGACGTCAGGAAAGCACGGCCGATCTGCGCGGCGACATCGCTGCGTTGACGGCCGCGATCCGCACGCTGTCGCGTGGCACGGTCGGGCGGGGGTAGATCATGGGCCTTCGGTCGCGCCGAGATACTGCGATGATCTGGCCCGGCTTTGTGGACGCCGTGACCACGCTTTTGATGGTCATGATGTTCATTCTGACCATCTTTACCGTGATGCAGGTGGTGCTGCGCGACACGATCACGGCGCAGTCGAACGAGTTGGACAGCCTGACCGACCAGATCGCGCAATTGGCCGATGCCTTGGGGCTGGAAAAGAAGAAGGCTGCCGAGCTGACGGCGCAGGTGGGGGAACTGGACGCCTCGCTTGCGGCGGCAAAGGCCGAGGGAGAGAAACAGGCGTCGCTGATCGCCTCGCTTTCGGGGCAGTTGGCGACGGCGCAGGGAGATTTGGCGACCGCGCAAGGCAAGATCGTCAGCTTTGAAGCGCAGGTCGCATCGCTTCTGGCGGAAAAGAACAAGCTGACAGGCACTGTCCAAGAGCTTGAAACCGCACAACAAAAACTGCTGACCGAGCAAGAGGCCGCGCAACTGGCGCTGGCCAAGGCGCGGTCCGAGATCGACAAGCAGGCGGAAGAGGCGCGGCTTGCGGCGGCGCGGCGCGAGGCGATGGCCGCGCTGGTCGAGACGTTGCGGCGGCAATCGACCGAAGCCACCGCCAAGCTGGGCGATGCCGAGGCGGCACGGCTGGTGGATGCCAAGGCCTTGGAAGAATTGCGAAACAAGCTGAAATCATCCGATGACGAGATCACCGCGATGACGCTTGCATTGGAAGAAGAGCGGCAGCGCGCCGAGGATACGCTGACCCTTTTGGCGGCTGCCAAATCCGAGGCGGCGAAGCGGGCCGAGGGGTTGACCGGCAAGGACGCGGCGCTTGAGGCGGCGAAGCAAGCCCTGAGCGAGGAACAGGCCAAGTCCTTGGAAGCGCAGCGGAAAATGGCGCTGCTGAATGAGCAGATCGCCTCGCTTCGTGGGCAGTTGGCCAGCCTTCAGGCGGTGCTGAACGAGGCGGCGGACAAGGATGCCAAGGCCAAGGTGCAGCTTGAAAACCTTGGGTCGCAGTTGAACGCGGCCTTGGCGCAGGTGGCGTCCGAGCAGCGGAAAAGGGCCGAACTGGAAGAGGCGGAAAAGCTGCGTTTGCAGGCGGAAAACGCCGATCTGGCGCGATACCGGTCGGAATTCTTTGGCAAGCTGTCGTCGCTGCTGGACGGGCGCGAAGGGGTGCGCGTGGTGGGTGACCGCTTCGTGTTTTCCAGCGAGGTCCTGTTCAAACCGGGGGCGGCCGATCTGGCCCCGGAAGGGCAGGCGCAGATTGCCGGAGTGGTGAAAATATTGAATGAAATCAAGGGAGATATCCCGCCCGAGATTGACTGGATCATCCGCGTGGACGGCCATACCGACAATATCCCGCTGCTGGGAACGGGGCTGTTCAAGGACAATTGGGAGCTGTCGCAGGCGCGGGCGCTTTCGGTGGTTCGCTACATGCAGACGGCCCTTGGTTTCCCGCCCGAGCGGATGGCCGCGACGGGGTTCGGGGAATACCGCCCCGTAGCGGCGGGCGACGACGAGGCGAGCCGCGCGCAGAACCGTCGGATCGAGTTGAAATTGACCGAGCGTTAAATGGTGCGGATGCACATCTGATGCACAGGTTTGACACGGCGGCTTAAGACTTTCTTCACCCGTGCGGCAAAGAAAAAGGCCCCCGCCTTGCGGCAGGGGCCTTTGGTCTTGTGTCGGGGTCGCGCCTTACTCGGCGGTCAGCAGCGGCGGCTTCGAGCCTGTCAGGCGCGGCTTGGCCGGTTCTTCGATGTTCAGCACGATGCCGTCATCCTTGACCGCGACCTTGACCACGCCACCCTTGACCAGCTTGCCGAACAACAGTTCTTCGGCCAGCGGCTTCTTGATGTGTTCCTGGATCACGCGGCCAAGCGGGCGGGCGCCCATCTTGTCATCATAGCCCTTGTCGCCCAGCCAAGCGGCGGCTTCGGGGGTGAGTTCGATGTGAACGCCACGGTCCATGAGCTGCGCTTCGAGTTGCAGGACGAACTTCTCGACGACTTGCAGGATCACTTCCTTGCCAAGCGGGGCGAAGGAGATCACCGCATCCAGACGGTTGCGGAATTCGGGGGTGAAGGTCCGCTCGATGGCGGCGGTGTCTTCGCCCGTGCGCCGCTCGCGCCCGAAGCCGATGGCCGATTTCGACATTTCCTGCGCGCCGGCGTTCGATGTCATGATCAGGATCACGTTGCGGAAATCGACCGTGCGACCGTTGTGGTCGGTCAGTTTGCCGTGGTCCATGACCTGAAGCAGGATGTTGTAGACATCGGGGTGCGCCTTTTCCATTTCGTCCAAGAGCAGGACGCAATGGGGGTGCTGGTCGACGCCATCGGTGAGCATGCCGCCCTGATCGAAGCCGACATAGCCCGGAGGCGCGCCGATGAGGCGGGAAACGGCGTGCTTCTCCATGTATTCCGACATGTCGAAGCGCAGCAGTTCCACGCCGAGCGAGCTTGCAAGCTGTTTGGCGACTTCGGTCTTGCCGACGCCTGTCGGACCGGCAAAGAGGTAGTTGCCGATGGGCTTTTCAGGCTCGCGCAGGCCGGCGCGGGCGAGTTTGATCGCCGAGCAGAGTGCTTCAACCGCCTTGTCCTGACCGAACACGACGCGTTTGAGGGTTTTTTCCAGATCGCGCAGGGTTTCGGCATCGTCCTTGGACACGTTCTTCGGGGGGATGCGGGCGATTTTCGCCACGACAGCCTCGATTTCCTTGGTGCCAAGGGTTTTGCGCTTCTTGCCTTCGGGCAGAAGGTGCTGGGCGGCGCCCGCCTCGTCGATCACGTCGATCGCGCTGTCGGGCAGTTTGCGGTCGTGGATGTAGCGCGCGGCAAGTTCCACCGCCGATTTGATGGCGTCGGAGGTGTAGCGCAGGTCGTGATGTTCCTCGAAATGCGGTTTGAGGCCCATCAGGATCTTGATGGCATCGGGGACCGAAGGTTCGTTCACGTCGATCTTCTGGAAGCGGCGCGAGAGGGCGCGGTCTTTTTCGAAGTGCTGGCGGAATTCCTTGTAGGTGGTCGAACCCATGCAGCGCAGTTTGCCGCCCTGAAGCGCGGGCTTGAGAAGGTTCGAGGCATCCATCGCCCCGCCCGAAGTGGCGCCCGCACCGATGACGGTGTGGATTTCGTCGATGAACAGGATCGCGTCGGGGTGATCCTCCATCTCTTTGACGACGGCTTTCAGACGCTCTTCGAAATCGCCACGGTAGCGGGTGCCGGCCAGAAGCGCGCCCATGTCGAGGCTGAAGATCGTGGCATGGGCCAGAACTTCGGGAACCTCTTTCTTGACGATCTTCCACGCCAGACCTTCGGCGATGGCGGTTTTGCCCACGCCCGGATCGCCCACCAGAAGCGGGTTGTTCTTGCGGCGGCGGCACAGGACTTGAATCGCGCGCTCGACTTCGGCATCGCGGCCGATCAGGGGGTCGACATCGCCCTTGCGGGCTTTGACGTTGAGGTCGACGCAGTATTTCGACAGGGCGGATTCCTTCGCCTCGCCGGCTTCGGCTTTCGGTGTTTCCTGATGTTCTTCGGCACCGGAGACGGGGCGGGATTCGCCGTAGGACGGGTCTTTGGCGACGCCGTGGGCGATGAAGTTCACCGCATCATAGCGCGTCATGTCCTGCTCTTGCAGGAAATAGGCGGCGTTGGATTCGCGTTCGGCGAAGATGGCCACGAGGACATTGGCCCCCGTCACCTCGGTCCGGCCCGAGGACTGGACGTGGATCGCGGCGCGCTGGATCACGCGCTGGAAGGCTGCGGTCGGCACGGCCTCGGACCCTTCGACATCGGTGACGAGGGTGGAGAGGTCGTCGTCGATGAATTCGATCAGGGTTTTCCTGAGATCGTCGAGGTTGACCGAGCAGGCCTTCATCACGCGGGCTGCATCGGGTTCGTCGATCAGCGCCAGAAGCAGATGCTCCAGCGTTGCGAGTTCATGGCGGCGTGCATTCGCCAAAGCGAGTGCGCCGTGGATGGCCTGCTCGAGTGTGGTCGAAAATGACGGCACGTTGGGTGCTCCTGTCCTGCGGGCCGGACGGGTCGACGGACCCGATCCAGCCGTGGCCTCATGCCCTTAGACTTCGGCTTTATTCGCCGCACTTCAAGGACAAATTGGCGCTAATTTCGCTTTGCCGCCAAAGGACCGGAAAAAGTGATCGTTTGGTGGCGGTGGATGCCTAGAAGCTGTCCTTGCGGGACCGGATTTCGGCAAAAACCTTGGCGTCGGGGGCGGTGCCAAGGGCGGTGTTGGCCCTTATTTCCGCGCTGTGGGTGCGGAGGAAGGGGTTGGTTGCCAGTTCTTCGGCAAGGGTGACGGGAACGGTGGGATGCCCGCCTGCGCGCAGCGTCGCCACCTTGTCTGCACGAGAGATAAGCGCAGCGTTGGAAGGTTCAAGGGTCAGGGCGAAGCGGATGTTCGCGGCGGTGTATTCATGGCCCGAGCAGATCAGCGTGCCGGGGGCCAGCCGCGCCAGTTTCTGCAAGCTGGCGTGCATCTGGTCGGGGGTGCCTTCGAACAGGCGGCCGCAGCCCGCGGCCATCAGGCTGTCGCCGGTGAAGGCAAGCCCTGCGGCGGGGATGTGAAAGGCGATGTGGCCGACGGTATGGCCGGGAACCTCGAGGGTTTCGACGCTGTGGCGGCCGAGGGTGAAGCTGCCGTCCGCGGGCAGGGACAAATCGAGCGGGGGCAGGCGGTGGGCATCGGCCGCAGCCCCGGTGACCAGAGCGCCCGTCGCGTCGCGCAGGGCGGGGACGCCGTCGATATGGTCCCAGTGATGGTGGGTAAGCCAGATGTCGGTCAGCCGCCAGCCGCGCTGCCCGAGCGCCGCGAGGATGGGGGCGGCCTCGGGCACGTCGACAACGGCGGTTTCGCCGGTTTCGGGGTCGTGGATCAGGTAGGCGTAATTGTCCTTGAGGCAGGGGATGGTGACGAGTTCGAGCGGCATGGTCTTTGTCCCTGTCTTGGGTATGCTGTCGCCAGTCTGGACCGGCAGGAAAGCCAAGTGCAATGCACCTCGACGTGCTCGACCTTCGCAATTTCTATTACCGCACGCAGCTGGGCCGCGTGGCGCAGCGGGCGATCCGCGATCAGGTGGTCAAGCTGTGGCCGGTGCAGGCGGGGCAGACGGTGGCGGGCTTCGGTTTTGCCGTGCCGCTGCTGCGACCCTACCTGACCGAGGCGCGGCGGGTAATCGGGCTGATGCCGGGGCCGCAGGGGGTGATGCCCTGGCCTGCGGGACTGGAGAACGTGTCGGTGCTGTGCGAGGAGGAGCATTGGCCGATCTCGACGGGGTTCATCGACCGGCTGGTGCTGATGCACGGGCTGGAAACGTCGGAACACCCTTCGGAGGTGCTGCAAGAGGCGCATCGCGTGCTGGGGCCGGGGGGGAAGGCGATGTTCATCGTGCCGAACCGGTCGGGCCTGTGGTCGCGGCGGGACGGAACGCCCTTTGGCTTTGGCCGGCCCTATTCGATGTCGCAGCTGGAAACGCAGCTGAAGCGGCACGGCTTTACGCCGGAGCGCACCTGCGCCGCGCTGTTCTCGCCCCCCGCGCAGGGGCGGTTCTGGCTGCGGACGGCGGATTACTGGGAAGGCTTCGGGCGGCGCTTCGGGCCGTGGCTGGCGGGCGGGGTGCTGATGGTCGAGGCATCAAAGCAGGTCTATGCCCCCACGCGCGGGGGGCTGGGGGCGGTGGTGCGGCGGCCCTTGCGGGTGCTGGAAGGCGTGGGCAAGGGCGTGCCGGAACCTGCGATGACGCAAGGCGACTGAGCGGGCAAATTTCTTCGAAGAAATTTGCAGATCCGTTCGGACGGATTTGGCGCGGCTGTCCGGCAGGGGCGGCGGCGGCAGGGGCGGGCCGCAGGGTCGGGCACGGTGTTGCACGGTCTGGAAAGCGCGCTGATTCTGGCGGTTTGCACCCCGCTTTGCCGCCCCCGCCCCGCGCAAAGAGTCGCAGGGGCGGGCGCTTTGGCGAAACCCCCAGAAAATCATGACCAAATCAGTCACGTTCACGCTTCCTTGACGGTTGCGGGGTTCCTGCACCTCTGCTAATGACGCCGCAAATTCACACCGACGCGCGCAACAGCGTGCGCCTTGGGAAGCCTTTGCCTGCGGGTCAGCGGGACGGGGCGAAAACAGCGGAAGGGTTGACGTGTCCGAACCAGCTTCGATCTCCTCCGGCATCGCCGCACGCTACGCCACGGCGCTTTTCGACCTTGCTAAGGAAGAAGGCGGCCTCAAGGCGCTGGAACGGGATGCCGACGCGCTTGCAGCGGCTTTGGCCGCAAGCCCCGAACTTGTCGCGATGATCGGCTCGCCGGTCGTGTCGCGTGACGAACAGGCAGGTGCCATTGCCGCCATCGCCGCCAAGATGGGCGTGTCTGTGCTGGTCGCAAACACGCTGGCGCTGATGGCGCAGAAGCGGCGCCTGTTCGTGCTGCCGCAGCTTGTCACCGACCTTTTGGCGCGCATCGCCGCCGAAAAGGGCGAGGTGACCGCCGAAGTGACCAGCGCCGCGGCGCTGACCGCCGATCAGGCGAAGAAACTGGCCGACACGCTGAAAGCGCGGGTGGGCAAGGACGTGAAATTGAAAACCGCCGTCGATGAGACACTTATCGGTGGTCTTGTCGTCAAGCTGGGCTCGACCATGATCGACACTTCGGTGCGGTCGAAGCTCGCGGCTCTCCAGAATGCAATGAAAGAGGTTGGGTGATGGGAATTCAGGCTGCTGAGATCTCTGCGATCCTGAAAGAGCAGATCAAGAACTTCGGCAAGGATGCCGAAGTGGCCGAAGTGGGCCGCGTTATTTCGGTTGGTGACGGGATCGCCCGTGTGCACGGGCTGGACAACGTCCAGGCCGGTGAAATGGTGGAATTCCCCGGCGGTATCCGCGGGATGGCGCTGAACCTCGAAGTCGACAACGTCGGCGTCGTGATCTTCGGTTCCGACCAGGACATCAAGGAAGGCGACACCGTCAAGCGCACCAAGTCCATCGTGGACGTGCCCGCCGGCAACGCGCTGCTGGGCCGTGTCGTTGACGGCCTTGGCAACCCGATCGACGGCAAAGGCCCGATCGCGGCGACCGAGCGTCGCGTCGCTGACGTGAAGGCCCCCGGCATCATCCCGCGCAAATCGGTTCACGAGCCGATGGCAACCGGCCTGAAAGCCGTGGACGCGATGATCCCCGTAGGCCGTGGCCAGCGCGAACTGATCATCGGCGACCGCCAGACCGGCAAGACCGCCGTGGCGCTCGACACCATTCTGAACCAGAAGTCGTACAACGAAGCGGCTGGCAACGACGAGAGCAAGAAGCTGTATTGCATCTACGTCGCCATCGGCCAGAAGCGTTCGACCGTGGCGCAGCTTGTGAAGAAGCTGGAAGAAACCGGCGCGATCGACTACACGATCGTCGTGGCCGCGACCGCTTCGGACCCGGCGCCCATGCAGTTCCTCGCGCCCTATTCGGCGACCGCGATGGCGGAATTCTTCCGCGACAACGGCCGCCATGCGCTGATCATCTATGATGACCTTTCCAAGCAGGCCGTGGCTTACCGCCAGATGTCGCTGCTGCTGCGCCGTCCGCCGGGACGTGAAGCCTATCCGGGCGACGTTTTCTACCTCCACTCGCGCCTTCTGGAGCGGTCGGCCAAGCTGAACGAGGATTTCGGTGCCGGTTCGCTGACCGCGCTGCCGATCATCGAAACGCAGGGCGGCGACGTGTCGGCCTTTATTCCGACGAACGTGATCTCGATCACCGACGGGCAGATCTTCCTTGAAACCGAACTGTTCTATCAGGGCATCCGCCCCGCTGTGAACACCGGTCTGTCGGTGTCGCGCGTCGGCTCTTCGGCGCAGACGAACGCGATGAAGTCGGTTGCCGGCAAGGTGAAGCTCGAACTGGCGCAGTACCGCGAAATGGCGGCCTTTGCGCAGTTCGGTTCGGACCTTGACGCTTCGACCCAGCAGCTGCTGAACCGCGGCGCGCGTCTGACCGAGCTGATGAAGCAGAACCAGTATTCGCCCATGACCAACGCCGAGATCGTCTGCGTGATCTTCGCGGGCACCAACGGCTACCTCGACAAGATCGCGGTGAAGGACGTTGGCCGGTTCGAAGCGGGCCTGCTGAAGCATCTGCGGACCACGGGCAAGGCCCTTCTGGAAGACATCACCAAGAACGACCGCAAGGTTGCGGGCGATCTGGAGAAGGCGATCCGGGCCGAGCTGGACAAGTTCGCGAAAGACTTCGCCTGAGGGCGGGGCAGGGAGATAAACGATGCCCAGCCTTAAGGACCTAAAGAACAAGATCGCGAGCGTTAAGAACACGCGCAAGATCACCAAGGCGATGCAGATGGTTTCGGCGGCTAAACTCCGCCGGGCCCAGGATGCTGCCGAGGCTGCACGCCCCTATGCCGAACGGATGAATGCCGTGATGGCGGGGCTGGCGGCTTCGGTCGGATCGTCGGCTTCGGCCCCGCGCCTTTTGGCGGGGACGGGGTCGGACAAGGTGCATCTTCTGGTGGTGATGACGGCCGAGCGCGGGCTTTGCGGTGGCTTCAACAGCACCATCGCGCGCCTTGCCCGTCTGCATGCGCAAGAACTGCTGGCCGCCGGCAAGACGGTGAAGATCCTCACCGTCGGCAAGAAAGGCCGCGAGGCGCTGAAACGCGACCTTGGCGCGCATTTCGTCGGCCACGTGGACCTGTCGGATGTGAAGCGCGTGGGCTATGTCAACGCGCAGGCCATCGCACGCGACATCATCGGCCGTTTCGACGGCGGTGAATTCGACGTGGCGACGCTGTTCTTCAACCGCTTCCAGTCGGTGATCAGCCAGATCCCGACCGCGCAGCAGGTGATTCCGGCGAAATTCGACGGGGCCGCCGTTACCGCGCTTTACGATTACGAGCCGAGCGAAGAGGCCATTCTGGCCGACCTTCTGCCGCGCGGCTTGGCGACGCAGGTCTTTACCGCCCTGCTGGAGAACGGTGCGTCGGAACAGGGCGCACGGATGAGCGCGATGGACAACGCAACGCGCAACGCAGGCGAGATGATCACCAAGTACACGACGATCTATAACCGCTCGCGTCAGGCTGCGATCACCAAAGAGCTTATCGAAATCATTTCGGGCGCCGAGGCGCTCTGAGGAACCGGAGAAACGACATGGCAAAAGCACCGAAAGCGGCTGCCGCGGCGGGCAAGGTGACGCAGGTCATCGGCGCTGTGGTTGACGTCCAGTTCGAAGGGGCCCTTCCGGCCATTCTGAACGCCCTCGAAACCGTGAACAACGGCAAGCGCCTTGTTCTGGAAGTGGCGCAGCACCTGGGCGAGAACACCGTCCGCACCATCGCTATGGACGCGACCGAAGGTCTGGTCCGTGGCGCGCCGGTGAAAGACCTCGGCGCACCGATCTCGGTGCCGGTGGGTGACGCGACGCTGGGCCGCATCCTGAACGTCATCGGCGAGCCGGTGGACGAAAAGGGCCCGGTCAACGCGACCGAATACCGCCCGATCCACCAGAAGGCCCCGTCCTTCAGCGAGCAGGCGACGGAAAGCCAGGTTCTGGTGACCGGCATCAAGGTCATCGACCTGCTGGCCCCCTATGCCAAGGGCGGCAAGATCGGCCTGTTCGGCGGCGCCGGCGTGGGCAAGACGGTTCTGATCATGGAACTGATCAACAACATCGCCAAAGTGCACTCGGGCTATTCCGTGTTCGCGGGTGTGGGTGAACGGACCCGTGAAGGGAACGACCTGTACCACGAGATGATGGAATCGGGCGTTATCAAGGTCGATAACCTGACCGAGTCGAAAGTGGCCCTTGTTTACGGCCAGATGAACGAGCCTCCGGGGGCGCGTGCCCGCGTGGCGCTGACCGGCCTGACCCTGGCCGAACAGTTCCGCGACCAGTCGGGGACGGACGTGCTGTTCTTCGTGGACAACATCTTCCGCTTTACCCAAGCCGGTTCGGAAGTGTCGGCTCTGCTGGGCCGTATTCCTTCGGCCGTGGGTTACCAGCCGACGCTGGCGACCGACATGGGCGCGCTGCAGGAACGCATCACCTCGACCAAGGCGGGTTCGATCACCTCGGTTCAGGCCATCTACGTTCCGGCCGACGACCTTACCGACCCTGCGCCTGCGACCTCGTTCGCCCACCTCGACGCCACCACGGTGTTGTCGCGTGCGATCTCGGAGCTTGGCATCTATCCGGCCGTCGACCCGCTCGACTCGACCTCGCGTCTGCTTGACCCCGCCGTGATCGGCGACGAGCATTATCAGGTCGCCCGTTCGGTTCAGGGCATTCTTCAGCGCTACAAGTCGCTTCAGGACATTATCGCCATTCTCGGGATGGACGAACTGTCGGAAGAGGACAAGCTGACGGTGGCCCGCGCCCGCAAGATCCAGCGCTTCCTGTCGCAGCCCTTCGACGTGGCGAAGGTTTTCACCGGTTCGGACGGCGTTCAGGTTCCGCTGGAAAAGACCATCGCTTCGTTCAAAGCGGTCGTTAACGGCGAATACGATCACCTGCCGGAAGCCGCCTTCTACATGGTCGGCGACATCGAGGAAGTGGTTGCCAAGGCCCAGCGTCTCGCCGCGGCTGCGGCCTAAGGGGGCGACATGGCAGGCACGCTGCAATTCGACCTCGTCTCGCCGGAACGGAGGCTTGCCTCTGTCGCCGCGACCGAGGTGCAGATTCCGGGCGCCGATGGCGACCTGACGGCGATGGAGGGGCATGCCCCGACCATCACCACGCTGCGGCCCGGCATCCTGAAGGCGCTGGGCGCTGACGGCACCAAAGCCTATGTGGTCACCGGCGGTTTCGCCGAGATCACGGCGGCGGGCGTTTCGGTTCTGGCCGAGCGCGCGGTTCCGGTGGAAGAAGCCAACGCCGCCCTGTTCGACGCGTTGATGGTCGAGGCCCGCGAGGCCGCTGCCGCGACCGAGGACAAGGACGTTGCCGACAAGCTGGTCGCCGATATGGCGGCCCTGCGCGCGGCAGCTGGGCTGTAAAGCGTTAAGCGTTCCTTAACGCTTTGGGCGAAAATTGGGGCTCTGCCGTCTGGCAGGGCCCTTTTTCGTTGTTTTCGGTCAATGTTTCGTCCCGAAAGCCGTATAATGAGTGACCATGAGTTCGAAACCGAAGCGACAGGTGATCAGCGGGCCGATGGGTATCCAGCAGGGAAGCCGGATGCTGTTTTCGGATTACGCGACGGACGGGCCGATGTGGACCGGCGAAGGGCGGCGGGAAAGCCGCCATGTGATTGTCTTTGCCGAACCGTTCCTTGCAAAGCCCGCGGTGATGGTCGGCATTTCGCTTTGGGATATGGACCACAAGTCGAACATCCGCGCCGATCTGTCGGCGGAAGAGGTGACCGCGACGGGGTTCCACCTGGTCTTTCGCACATGGAGCGATACGCGCGTTGCGCAATTGCGGGCGGACTGGACGGCGATCGGCCCCGTGCGGGACGAGGATTTGTGGGAGGTCGAGTAGGCGGCCAAGTCCCGCCGCGCCGCAGCCCCCCCGCTTTGCAAAGGGAGGAGGGGCGCTTGGCGGGACGGGCCGCGCCCCCTGTCAGGCGCGCTGGTACATGCCTTCGTAGATCGGAACGAGGGTGTCGGTTTCGAACAGCGACGAGACCGAGGTGCCGTTCCAGATGTTCAGGATGGCTTGGGCGAACATCGGTGCGGTGGGC
Source organism: Paragemmobacter straminiformis (assembly GCF_014243445.1). Classification (GTDB taxonomy): domain Bacteria; phylum Pseudomonadota; class Alphaproteobacteria; order Rhodobacterales; family Rhodobacteraceae; genus Paragemmobacter; species Paragemmobacter straminiformis. The sequence goes on along the minus strand of NZ_JACLQD010000001.1, from coordinate 1,077,221 downwards.
ACGATGCGGATATTGGGCGCGGCCTTGACCTTGTCGGTCGGTTCGATGCTGTCGGTGATGACGAGCGATTTCATCACCGATTTGGTGATGCGTTCCACGGCGGGGCCGGACAGCACGCCGTGGGTGATGTAGGAATGCACCTCGGTCGCGCCGTTTTCCATAAGGACTTCGGCCGCTTTGCACAGCGTGCCGGCGGTGTCGCAGATGTCATCGACGATGATGCATTTCTTGCCCGCGACATTGCCGATCACGGTCATTTCCGCGACTTCGCCCGCCTTTTCGCGGCGCTTGTCGACGATGGCGAGCGGGGCATGGATGCGCTTGGCGAGTTCGCGCGCGCGGGCCACGCCGCCCACGTCGGGCGAGACGACCATGAGGTCATCCATCTGGCCCTTGAAGTTGTGTTCGATGTCGAGCGCGAACACCGGCGAGGCGTAGAGGTTGTCGACCGGAAGGTCGAAGAAACCCTGAATTTGCGCGGCGTGCAGGTCGAGGGTGAGGACGCGGTCAACGCCTGCCTCGGCGATCAGGTTGGCGACGAGCTTGGCGCTGATCGGCGTGCGGGCCTTGGCGCGGCGGTCTTGCCGCGCGTAGCCGAAATAGGGGATCACGGCGGTGATGCGGCTGGCCGAGGAGCGGCGGAGCGCATCGACCATGATCAGCAGTTCCATCAGGTTGTCGTTTGCGGGGTTCGAGGTGGGCTGGATGACATACATGTCCTCGCCCCGCACGTTCTCGAACACCTCGACGAAAATCTCTTGGTCGTTGAACCGTTCGACGCGGGCGTCGACGAGGTTCACCGACATGCCGCGATGCATCGACATGCGGCGGGCGATGGATTTGGCGAGAGACAGGTTCGCGTTGCCGGAAATGAGTTTCGGCTCGGTGATTGCGGGCATGGTTACTCCGGTGGGCTCGGATTCGGGTTGGTTGTGCCTTAGCACCGCGTTACGCTCTTGGAAACACGGGCGAAGGGCGGGGTGCGGAAATGGCGCAGATTGAGTACTTTTTGGCGCTGCAATCGCCGTGGGTCTATCTGGCCGGACGGCGGCCTGCCGAGATTGCGGCACTGCACGGGGCGACGCTGGTCTACAAGCCGCTTGATGCGCTGGCGCTGTTTCCGCGCACGGGGGGCAAGGTGCGGGCCGATCGGCATCCGTCACGGGTGAGCTATTCCGCCGAGGATCTCGCGCGGCAGGCCAGGAAGCTGGGTGTCAGGATGACGGCAGACCCGTTGTTTCGCGGGGCGAACCCTGCGCCTGCGGCCTATGCGCTGATTGCGGCGCAGGCGGCGGGGGGCGGCGATCTGGCGGGCTATGTTCTGGCCATCGGGCGGGCGATGTGGGCCGAAGGCAAGGACATCTCGGAGGACGAGGTGATCCATGCGGCGCTGGCAGAGAACGGTTTCGATCCCAAGGTCGCGGATCGGGGGATGCTGATGGCGGCCGAGACCTATGCCGGAAATCTGGAAGAGGCGGTGTCAAAGGGCGTTTTCGGCGTGCCGTTCTTCGTGACGGAAGGCGCGCGGTTCTGGGGGCAGGACCGGCTGGACGATCTGGAGGCGCATCTGGCGGGGGCCTAGCCTTGGCGGCGGGCGACTTTGCCCTGTGCGGGGCCTCTGGGCGTGGCGCGGGGTGAACGGGTGCGACGGGGGGCTGTCTGCCCCCCGCGCCGCCAAGGGGGCGGCGTCCCCCCGAGGATATTTGAGCGGGTGTGAAAGCGGGGGCGGGCGCGTCAGCCCCTGAGGGCTGTGACGAAATCGTCGACGTGGTCGGTGGTGGTGTTCCAGCTTGTGACCATGCGGGCGGTTTCGCGGCCTTCGGGCGTGGGGCGCAGATCGTAGTAGATGGCCCCTGCGGCTTGCAGCCGGTCGTGGCCGCCCGCTTCCCAATTGGCGAAGACGATGTTCGCTTGCGAGGGATGGGTCAGCGCCGCATGGGGCAAGGCCGCGATGCCCTGCCAGAGCCGTGCGGCCATGTCGTTGGCGTGGACGGCGAGGCGGAGCCAGAGGTTGTCGGCCAGATAGGCCTGCATCTGGGCCGACAGGAAACGGTGCTTGGAAAAGAGGTGACCGCCGCGTTTGCGGCGCAGCTCGAACTCCCACGCCTTGGCGGGGTCGAAGAAAACCACCGCCTCGACACCGAGAAGGCCGTTCTTGGTGCCGCCGAAGGAAAGCACGTCGATGCCCGCGCGCCATGTCATTTCGGCGGGGGAGGATTTCGTTGCCACGATGGCATTGGCAAAGCGCGCGCCGTCGAGGTGGCAGGGCAGGCCGTGGGCCTTGGCCAAGGCGGTGAGGGCGGCGATCTCGGCGGGGGTGTAGAGGGTTCCCGCCTCGGTCACGTTGGTGAGCGAGAGCATGCCGCGCTGCACGCCGTGGACGCCGCTTGCCCCCGTGGTGGCAAGGGCGGCGGCCAGGGTTTCGGGTGTCATGCGGCCATGCGCGCCTTCGACGAGGACGAGCTTCGCGCCCGAGGCGTAGAATTCCGGCGCGCCGCATTCATCCTCGGCGATATGGGCGTGGCGGTGGCAGAACACGGCACCCCAGGGCGGGGTGAGGGTGGCGATGGCGAGGGCATTGGCGGCGGTGCCGGTGGGGACGAGGTAGACCGCAGCCTCGGGCGCTTCGAAAAGGTCGCGGATGCGGGCGGTGACATCGGCCATGATGCGGTCGTTGCCGTAGCTGCGGTCATAGCCTTCGTTGGCGCGGAGCAGGGCGTTCATCACCTCGGCCGGAGCGCCGGAGGTGTTGTCGGAGGCAAAGAACATCAGGTCTGGTCCTCGATGATGTAATCGTCCCAATCTTCCTCGTCGACCTCGAACTCCGGCACGGTCAGGCCACGGACCGAGCGGCCCGCCTTGTGCGTGCTGTCGGGGTCGCCGGTGACGAGGGGGTGCCAGTCGGGAAGGGTCTTGCCCTGATGAAGCAGTTTGTAGGCGCAGCTTGCGGGCATCCAATAGGCGATTTTCGGCAAGGTCTTGGGCGTGAGGCGCACGCAATCGGGCACGAACTGGTGGCGGATCGGGTATTGCGTGCAGCGGCAGGTTTCGCCGTCGAGCAGGCGGCAGGCGACGCGGGTGTATTCCACCTCGCCCGTGTCTTCGTATTCGATCTTGTTCAGGCAGCATTTGCCGCAGCCGTCGCAGAGCGCCTCCCATTCGGGGGCGGTCATCTTGTTCAGGGGAACGGTTTCCCAAAAGCGCGGGCGGAGTTTTTCGGTCATGGGGGAAAGGTGCCCGTTTGGCGGGCGGAAGGGAAGGGGGGCCAAATCCGTTCGGACGGATTTGCAAATTTCTTCGAAGAAATTTGCCTGTCAGAGCGCGGAGAGGATTTCGCGCGCCTTGACGCAGTCGGCGTCCATCTGGGTGATGAGGGCGGGGAGGCCGTCGAATTTCAGTTCGGGGCGGAGGTAGTCGACGAAACCGATCGAGATGTGCTGGCCGTAAAGATCGCCCTTGAAATCGAGAAGGAAGGTTTCGAGGTTGGGCCGGTTCACCCCGAACATCGGCCGCACGCCAAGGCTGGCGGCCCCCATGTAGCTGCCCGCCTGCGGGCCCGTCAGGACATCGGCGCGCACGGCATAGACACCGAGGCGGGGCAGGTGCAGCCCGTCTACCGACATGTTGGCTGTGGGGTAGCCCAGTTCGCGGCCGCGCTTCTCGCCGTGGATCACCTCGCCCTCGATCCGGTGCCAGTGGCCGAGCATGGCGGCCGCCGCGCGGGGGCGGCCCTCGGCCAGCGCGGCGCGGATGGCGGTGGATGACACCTCTTGCCCGTCGATGGCCAAGAGGGGGGCGATGGTGACCGCAAAGCCGAGGTCGCGGCCCAGCGTGGCGAGGTCTTCGGCCGTGCCCGCGCGGCCCTTGCCGAAGCGGAAGTCGGCGCCGACGACGACATGCGAGATGCCCAATCCCTGCACCAGCACCTGGCTTGCGAATTCGGCAGGGGACAGGCCGGACAGGGTGGCATCGAAGGGAAGTTCGTAAAGCTCGGCCACGCCAAGTTTCGCAAGACGGTTGGCGCGGGCTTCGGCGTTCATCAGGCGGAAGGGGGATGCGTCGGGGGCAAAGACCTGACGCGGATGGGGTTCGAAGGTCACGACACCCAAGGGGGCCGCGCCGCGCGCGCGGTCGATCACCGAGCGGTGGCCGAGGTGGACGCCGTCGAAATTGCCCATGGCGACGGAAGCGCCCTGTGCATCGCGGGGAAGTCCCTGCCAGTGATGGTGAATACGCATCTTACCCCAAGGCGCGCACGGGGCGCGCCCGTGGCTGTCAGTCGAACTTGCGGCTGGGCGCCAGAACCAGCGCCTCGCCCTTCAGGACAACCGTATTACCCACGGCGCAGTGGGTTTCAAGGGTGACGCGGCGCTTGGCGTGGTCGATCGCGGTCACCTTCACCTCGGCCCGCACGGTATCGCCGGGGCGGACGGGGGCCATGAAGCGCAGGCTTTGGCCCAGATAGACCGTGCCGTGGCCGGGAAGCTGTTCGCCGATCACAGCGGAAATCAGGCCGGCGGTCAGCATGCCGTGGGCGATGCGCCCCTCGAATATGGTGTCTTGGGCGTAGGAATCGTCGAGGTGGACGGGGTTGCGGTCGGTCGACACCTCGGCGAACATTTCGATGTCGCGGTCAGTGACGGTTTTCAGCAGATAGCGGGTCATCCCGATTTCGAGATCTTCGATGCAGATCGTGCCGCGGGGCTGGTTGTCGATGGCGCGTGCGAACATGGGTCTGGTCCTGCTTGGGCTTGGCAGGACCATAGCCGATGCTGCGGCGCGGCGCAATCGGTTGGGTAATAAATATTCGCCTTGCGACTATTTGACGTAATTATGTTGCTGGATCAGCGCAGGAAAGGGATGGCAAAGGTCGAATACTGCTGTTTCGCGCCCAGCCACGCGGCCAGCAGCGCCGGATCGGGCGAGGCGGCATCGGGGCCGAATTCGTCTGCGGCGATTCCCCCTGTGACGAAAAGCGTGTCGAGCCCTTCGGACAGCCCGCCCTGCACATCGGTGTTCACCCCGTCGCCGATGCACAGGATGCGCGGGTCGGGCGAGTCGTTCAGCAGGGCAAGGCGGCGGCGGGCAAGGTCGTAGATCGGCGGGTGGGGCTTGCCGAAGTAAAGGGCGGTGCCGCCCATCTGTTCATAGGCGGCGGCCAGTGCGCCTGCGCAATAGAGGCGGCGGTCGCCGAGGTCGACGATGAGGTCGGGGTTGGCGCACAGCATGGGCAGGCCGTTCGCCTTCATCGCAAGCAGGGTGGCGCGATAGTCGTCGGGCGTTTCGGTCAGGTCATCGGCAAGGCCGGTGCAGACGACGCCCTCGGCCTCGGCCAAGGGGACGCGGGTGATGTTCGTCCTGGCGGCGAGGGGGGCGAGGTCGGGCGAGATGTCGGAGAAGAAGGTCAGGTCCTTCGGTGCGCCGATGTGGTGGACGCGCGTGCCGACCGCGCCGGAAAACAGCGCATATTGCGCGGCGTCGCCGGATGAGACGATGTCATGCCAGCAGTCGGCAGGCACGTTCATGCCGAGAAGCTGGGCCGCCACGCTGGATTTGGGGCGGGGCGAGTTGGTGAGCAGAAGCACGGTGCCGCCACGGGCCTTGAAGGCGCGCAGAGCCTCGACCGCGGCGGGGAAGGCCGTCTTGCCGTTGTGCAGGCAGCCCCAGAGGTCGCAGAAGACGGCATCGTAGCGGTCGGAAATGCTGGCGAGGCTGTCGATCAGGTCGGTCATGGGGTTCTCCTTGGCTTGCGCGGAGTGATAGCGCAGCGGGAGGAAAGAGGGAATGCGGGCGGTGGTTCCAAATGGCCGCGCCCCCGTTTCCCTTGCCCTGACAGGGCGGGGCGATGGAAAGGGGCTGGCGTTTGTGAGTTCGGGCGCATGAAAAAGGCCCCCTTGCGGGGGCCTTGGCGCGGCGTTCGGGCCTGTCAGAGCTTGAGCGCGGGGATGATCTGCTTCTTGCGGCTCATGATGCCCGGAAGGACGACGGTGTCACCGGTGACCTTGGCGCCGAACGAGGCTTCGGCCAGTTGCTTCACCAGATCGTTGGGGACCAGCAGCGTGGCCTCTTCCTTGATGATATCGACGACGAAGAGCAGAACCTGATCGGCCCCGTCCTCTTTCGCGACGCCCTCCATCGAGGCCATCAGGCTGGCCTTGCGGTCGAGCACGACCTTGGGTGCGGTGGTTTCGAGGACCGAGACGCGCAACTCCTTGCCCGCGACGGTGTATTCCTTGGAGTCCATGCGCAGCAGTTCGGCGTCGGAGAAGGCGGAAACGTCGGACTTGGCCTCGAACATCCTGGTGGCGAGGTCGTTCAGGTTCACGCCCAGATCGGCGGCGAGTTTCTCGGCCACGGCGCGGTCATGCGGCGTGGTGGTGGGCGAGCGGAACTCCAGCGTGTCGGAAAGGATGCAGGACAGCATCGCGCCCTTGATGCCGCGCGGAGCCTTGGCCACGGCGTCGCCCATCAGGTCGTGCATGATGGTGGCGGTGCAGGCGAGCGGGCGGATGGTGATGTCGATCGGGGTCTTGGTCTTGATGCCGCCGACCAGCATGTGATGGTCGATGATGCCGGTGATCTTGGCGTCATTGATCGAGGGGGGCAGTTCGGCGGGGTTGTTGGTGTCGACGATGACGACGGTGTCATCGGCCGAGACGTCGGCGATGATCTCGGGCTTGGCAAGGTCCCAGTGCTTGAGGACGAAGGCGGCTTCGGTGTTCGGCTCGCCCAGAAGGACGGGTTTTGCGGGGGTGCCGGATTGGGTCAGATACCAGGCCCAGATGATGGGCGAGCCGGTGGAATCGGTGTCGGGGGATTTGTGGCCGAAGACGAGCGTGGTCATGGGAGGTGCCTGTGCGAGGGTGAACTTTGGCGCGCTGTATATGCTGCGGCGCGGCGTTTGTCACCACGGGGCAAGTGCGGCTTTTTCTGACGCGGCAGCTAACGGGGCGGGCACGGATTTTTCTGCGAAGAATCCGTCGGGCGATCTTTCCGCGAAAGATCGGGTGGGGGAGGTTTCGCGGAAAGACCGGTTTGCGAATGCTTTGCGGAAGACGTCAGAGCGGCAGGCGTTCGATCTTCCAGCCATCGGCCTGCAACAGCGCCAGCACGCCGTTTTCCCCCGACAGGTGCAGCGCGCCGAAGGCGGCGAAGACGGGGCCCTTGGCGCCGGCGGCTTGCAGGACGGGACTCCATGCGCGGTTGCGCGAGGTCATCAGCGCGGTTTCCATCGCGTCGAAGTCGCGGGCGACCTGTTCGGGGCCGTAGTCCGGCAGCTTCAGCGCCAAGTGGCGGCTGAGTTCCCAGATCAGGCGGGCGTCCTCGTCGAAATAGGCTGTGGCAAGGGTGGCGGAGTAATCCTCGGCCTGCGCCTCGGTTGCGAGGGCGGAGCGGATCATCGCCAGCTGGTCGGCGGGTGGCATGGTGTCGAACATGCGCAAGACCGTGTCATGCGGTTCGAGTGCCGCGACGGGAAGGGCGCGGTCCGTGGCGTGGCGGATCAGCCGCTGGTCGAGACCGCCTGAGGCAAGTGCTGCCTGATCGGCCATAGCGCAGGGCGGCAGGGCGAGCAGCATCGTCACATACCAGGGGCGCAGCTTGGCGGCCATGAAGGCGGGCATGCCGCGGGCATTCATCGCGGCGGAAAGCGCCTCCCATTCCTTGGCGGGAAGGGATTCGGGCAGGGTCGGCCCGTTGGTCGAGACCATCAGGGCGGGGTTCTTTGCAAGGTCGGATTTGAGGGCGGCTTCCTCGGCGGGGCCTGCCTCGACCAGCAGGGTCGTGGCGGCGTCGAGCAGCGGGGTGACGCGGGCCATGATGGCATCATGGCGCGGGTCGTCGAAATGGTAGGTGCCGAGCAGGGTGATCGATTCGTCCCCGCGTGTCGCTTGCCAGAGCAGGCCGCGCGCGAAGGGGGCGGCATCGGTCGCGGCGCGGATTTCCGCCTGTTCCGCAGGCGGCAGCGCGGTGAACAGATTGGCACCCCGACATTCGGCCTGAGCGGCGGCGGGAAGGCACAGGGCCAGCAGGGCGAGGCGTTTCAGCGGGTTCATCGGCATATCCTTGGGGGCAGGGCAAAGGTGGCATCGCGGGGGCGGGCTGCCAAGGGGCGCGGCGGCACCCGCGCGCAACTTTAGCGGCGGCCGAGTTCTTGACACGGGCGGCGGGCGGGCCTATCTGAGGCGTCGTTAGCACTCGTCCAATATGAGTGCTAATCGTATTCAACCTGGAACCTAGGGAGTGTTCTCAGATGGCATTCAAACCGCTGCATGACCGCGTGCTCGTCAAGCGCATTCAAGGCGAAGACAAGACCAAGGGCGGTCTGATCATCCCCGACACCGCGAAAGAAAAGCCCGCCGAGGGCGAGATCGTCGCTGTCGGTGCAGGCGCGCGCAAGGATTCGGGCGAGCTGATCGCACCGTCGGTGAAAGCTGGCGACCGCATCCTGTTCGGCAAATGGTCGGGCACCGAAGTGACGCTCGACGGTCAGGAACTGCTGATCATGAAAGAAAGCGACATCCTCGGCATCATCGCCTGAGGACGCTTGCGGTGTGCCCCTGCGGCGCACCCGTGATCTTGCAAACAGAAATTCAGAGGAGTCTCCCCCATGGGTGCGAAAGACGTTCGTTTTGATACCGATGCCCGCGACCGCATGCTGCGCGGCGTGAACATCCTTGCCGATGCCGTCAAAGTCACGCTCGGCCCCAAAGGCCGCAACGTGGTGATCGAAAAGTCCTTTGGCGCGCCGCGCATCACCAAGGACGGTGTTTCGGTCGCCAAGGAAATCGAACTGGCCGACAAGTTCGAGAACATGGGCGCGCAGATGGTGAAGGAAGTCGCTTCCCGCACCAACGACGAAGCGGGTGACGGCACCACCACCGCCACCGTTCTGGCCCAAGCCATCGTCAAAGAGGGCATGAAGGCCGTTGCCGCCGGCATGAACCCGATGGACCTGAAGCGCGGGATCGACATGGCGACCGCCAAGGTCGTCGAGGCGATCAAGGCTGCGGCGCGTCCGGTCAAGGACACCGCCGAAGTCGCGCAGGTCGGCACCATCTCGGCCAACGGCGAAGCCGAAATCGGCCGCCAGATCGCTGACGCGATGCAGAAGGTCGGCAACGAGGGTGTCATCACCGTCGAAGAGAACAAGGGTCTCGAGACGGAAACCACCGTCGTCGAAGGCATGCAGTTCGACCGTGGCTACCTGTCGCCCTATTTCGTGACCAATGCCGACAAGATGATCGCGGAACTCGAAGACGCGTTCATCCTGCTGCACGAGAAGAAACTCTCGTCGCTGCAGCCGATGGTTCCGCTGCTGGAAGCCGTGATCCAGTCGCAGCGCCCGCTGATCATCGTGGCCGAAGACGTCGAAGGCGAGGCTCTGGCCACGCTGGTCGTCAACAAGCTGCGTGGCGGCTTGAAGATCGCTGCCGTCAAGGCTCCGGGCTTCGGCGACCGTCGCAAGGCCATGCTGCAGGACATCGCGATCCTGACCGGTGGTCAGGTCATCTCGGACGACCTTGGCATGAAGCTCGAGTCGGTGACGATCGACATGCTTGGCCGCGCCAAGAAAGTGTCGATCAACAAGGACAACACGACCATCGTCGACGGTGCCGGTGACAAGGCCGAGATCGCGGCGCGTGTGGCCCAGATCCGCACCCAGATCGAGGAAACCACCAGCGACTACGACCGCGAGAAGCTGCAAGAGCGCGTGGCCAAGCTGGCTGGCGGTGTTGCCGTGATCAAGGTCGGCGGCATGACCGAAGTCGAAGTCAAAGAGCGCAAGGACCGTGTTGACGACGCGCTGAACGCGACCCGCGCTGCGGTTCAGGAAGGCATCGTCGTCGGCGGCGGCGTGGCCCTGATCCAGGCTGGCAAAGTGCTTGAAGGTCTTGTCGGCGCGAATGCCGACCAGACCAACGGCATCAACATCGTGCGCCGCGCGCTGGAAGCGCCGCTTCGTCAGATCGCCCAGAACGCGGGCGTGGACGGTTCGGTCGTGGCTGGCAAGGTTCGGGAATCGAACGACAAGTCGTTCGGCTTCAACGCCCAGACCGAAGAATATGGCGACATGTTCAAGTTCGGCGTCATCGACCCGGCCAAGGTGGTTCGCACCGCTCTGGAAGATGCGGCTTCGGTCGCCTCGCTGCTGATCACCACCGAGTGCATGATCGCTGACCGTCCGGCCGACAAGGCCGGCGCGGGTGCCGGCGGCGGCATGGGCGGAATGGGCGGCATGGACGGGATGATGTAATCATCCCTGCCATCCGGCAGAAACGGGGGGCGTGGCGAAAGCTGCGCCCCTTTTTCTTTTGGGCCGGGCGGCGAAATCTGACGCAGATTTCGCGACGATTTTTGACGCAAAAATCGGGGGCGAGGGTCGGGCGCGTTTCTTTTGGGCCGGGCGGCGAAATCTGACGCAGATATCGCGACGATCTTTGGCGCAAAAATCGGAGGCGAGGGTCGGGCGCGTTTCTTTTGGGCCGGGCGGCGAAATCTGACGCAGATATCGCGACGAATTTTGACGCAAAAATCGGAGGCGAGGGTCGGGCGCGTTTCTTTTGGGCCGGGCGGCGAAATCTGACGCAGATATCGCGACGAATTTTGACGCAAAAATCGTGGGCGAGGGTCGGGCGCGTTTCTTTTGGGCCGGGCGGCGAAATCTGATGCAGATTTCGCGACGATTTTTGGCGCAAAAATCGGAGGCGAGGGTCGGGCGCGTTTCTTTTGGGCCGCGCGGCGAAATCTGACGCAGATATCGCGACGATTTTTGACACAAAAATCGGGGGCAAGTGTCGGGCGCGCGGAATTTGCGCCAAATTCCGGCGCGATTTCTGCGTCAGAAATCGCGGGGTTGGCGGATTGCCCTTTGGGTCGGGGCGGCTTAGCCTTTGGCCATGAACAAGAATTTTGCCATTGCTGCGGGGCTTGCGGCCCTTGCTTCGCTGTGTTGGGCGGGCAACTGGGTGCTGGGGCGCGCGATACGTGCCGATGTGCCGCCCTTTGGCCTGACCTTCTGGCGCTGGGCGCTGGCGGCGGTGATCCTGCTGCCCTTTGAATGGCGGCGGCTGCGGGCCGACTGGGCCGAGGTGCGGGCGCATCTGCCGCTGGTCGCGGCGATGGCGGTGCTGTCGGCGGGGATGTTCCAGTCGATGACCTATATCGGGCTGCATTCGACCGAAGCGATCAACGCGCTGCTCGTGTCGGCCACCATGCCCGTCTTTGTGGTCATCATCGCCTGGATCGTGCTGCGCGAGCGGCTGGGCCTGCGGCAGGCGGCGGGGATCGGGGTCAGTTTCTGCGGCGTCGCCTTTATCATCGCGCGGGGTGAACCGGCGCGGCTGCTGGACCTGCATTTCAATGTGGGGGATGCGTGGATTCTGGCGGCGCTGGTGGTCTGGGGCCTGTATTCGGTGCTGCTGAAGTTCAGGCCCAAGGGGTTGTCGGCGGTGGGGCTGACCTTTTTCATCGCGCTGGGCGGGGCGGGGTTCATGCTGCCCTTTCACCTGTGGGAGGTGTCGCGGGGCCTGCATGTGCCGCTGACGGCGGCGGGGCTGGGTGCGGTGGCCTATACGGGGGTTTTCGCCTCGGTCGTCGCCTTGCTGAGTTACAACGCGGCGGTGGCGCGGATCGGGCCTTCGCGGTCGGTGTTCTTCCTGCATCTGATGCCGGTCTTTGGCGCGGGGCTGGCTGTGGTGTTTCTTGGCGAGAAGATCGCCTTTTATCACCTGATCGGCTTTCCCGTGGCGCTGGGGGGTGTGCTTTGGGCGACGGTCAGCCGGGGCTGAGGCAAGCCGCTAGAGTGCCTTGACGAGGCGGTGGAAGGTGTTGCGCGCGTCGGTGCGGGTGACTCCGGTCGGGCGAAAGCCGTGGCGGTCCCAAAAGGCGCGGCCACGGGGATTTGCTTCGATCACGCCAAGGTAGAGGGCGGGCGCCTTTGCGGCGCGGGCAAGGGATTCGACATGGGCCAGCAGCCTTTGGCCCTGCCCCTGGCCGCGCATGCGCGGGGCGAGGATCATCAGGCCGAGAAAGGCGTCGCCCGCCACTGGAAAGCCGAAGGCGAGTTCGGCAAGTCCGGACAGCCGCCCGCCTACGAAAAGCCCGAGGCGGCGCGAGGCGGCGGGGTCGCAGTTCGGCGGGCAATCGGTGAAGAATTCGGCGGCGGCGGTCGGGCCGGGGGCATGACCATCGGCCAGAAGCCAGTAATCGGCGGACTCGTCAAGGAAGGCGGCCACGGCGGCAAGGTCGGATTCGGGGTGCAGGTCGCGGATCATGGATGGTCTATCGACAGGATTTCCAGCTCGACGATACCCGAAGGTTTCTTCCATTTCACCACATCGCCGACCGCCGCGCCCAGCAGCGCGCGGGCGAGGGGGGATTGCGGGGTGATCCGGCCCAAGGCGGCGTTGGCCTCGTCCTCGCCCGTGATCTGGAAGCGGGTTTCATGCCCATCGGCGTCGGCGACGGTGACGACAAGGCCGAAGGCAACCTCGGTCAGGGGAAAGCCTGCAGGATCGGTCAGGATGGCGGTGCGCAGGCGGGCTTCGATGTAGCGGATGTCGCGTTCCGCCGCCGCTTCGGGCAGTTTGTCGAGCCGGTCGGGGCGAGCCTTGAGGGCGGAGAGCCGCGACTGTGCCTCGTGCAGGCGGGCTTGCAAAGCGGCAAGGCCCGCAGGCGTGACGTGGTTCGGGTGGGCCGAGACGGGCAGGTCGGGCAGCGGGTCGAGCGCGCCGTCGCCCTCTTTGACGAAGGCGCGGCTCATGGCACGATCCGTTCGAGCGGGTCGTAAAGCATGGCATCATCCCATGCAGCCTGCGCGATGCTGTCGGGCTTGACGCGGATCGTCGCCAGATCATGACGGGAAAAGAAGGCGCGGCGGGTGACGACGCCTTCGGGGTCTTGCCAGCCCTGGTCGATCGCGCCGCCGGTGATGGTGCAGCGGAAGAAGATTTCCACCTGATGGAAGCCGCGCGCGGGGTCGTGGAATTCGTTGACCAGCACCGGAGCGCCGACGGCGATGGTGAGGCCTGTTTCCTCATACACCTCGCGCATCAGGTTTTCGGGCAGCGAGGTGCCGGGGTTCACGCCGCCGCCGGGGGCGCACCAGAGGTCGGACTTGGTGCCGCCATAGGCGTTGACCAGCAAAAGACGGTCCTGATGCAGGATCAGCGCGCGGGTGGCAAGGCGGGTGGGGCGATAGCTCATGCCGTGAAGGTGCGCGAGGGGGCGTGATTTGTCCATTGGCTGCGAAGGGGCTAGGGTTGGCGCATGATGCGCTGGATTTTCCTGTTCCTGATGCTTGCCACACCCCTGCGGGCCGAGTGCGTGGTGCTGCTGCACGGCCTGGCGCGCAGCGAGGATTCGCTTCTGGCGATGCAGGCGGCGCTTGAGGCAAAGGGCTATTCGGTGGTGAACGAGGGCTATCCCTCGACCGAGGCGCGGATCGAGGATCTGGTGCCGCGTGTGGGAGAGGCCGTGGCGCGTTGCGGCGATGCCCGCGTGGATTTCGTCACCCATTCGATGGGCGGGATATTGGCGCGGGCCTGGTTGGCCGGGAACCGGCCGAAGCGGATGGGGCGGGTGGTGATGCTGGCCCCGCCCAACGGCGGGTCGGAACTGGTGGATGCCTTTTCGGGGATCGGGCTGTTTGCCTGGGTCAACGGGCCTGCGGGGATGGAACTGGGGACCGATCCGGCATCGGTGCCCGCAGGATTGCCGCTGCCGGATTACGAACTTGGCGTGATCGCGGGGGACCGCTCGCTCAACCCCGTCTATTCCGAGGTGATCCCCGGACCGGATGACGGCAAGGTCAGCGTGGAAAGCACGCGGGTGGCGGGGATGACCGACCATATCGTGCTGCCGGTCACCCATACCTTTCTGATGTTCAACCCGCTGGTCATTGCCGAAGTCCTGACCTTTCTCGAGCGCGGACGGTTCGACCCCGATCTGGGCTATGGCGGCGCGGTCGAGGAGCTGATCGAGGGCAAGGACTGACGCAAGCGCAGGGCGGCCAAGGCTAGTGCGCGCCGGTGGGGGCGCGCAGGTCTGGGCGCGCCGGTCGGGATGGCCTGCGCCGGTTCGGCGCGGGTGGCAGCGAGCGGCCTTTGCCGCAAGGCCCGGCGGCCTAGCCGACCACGCGGTTGACGTGGCCCATCTTGCGGCCTGCCCGCGCCTCGGCCTTGCCGTAGAGGTGGAGGGCTGCGTTCTTTTCGCGGGCGATGGCGGGCACGCGCAGGATGTCGTCGCCGATCAGGTTTTCCATCACCACATCGGAATGGCGCGACCCGTCGCCCAGCGGCCAGCCCGTCACGGCGCGGATGTGCTGTTCGAACTGGTCGACCGCGCAGCCGTTCTGCGTCCAGTGGCCCGAATTGTGGACGCGCGGGGCGATTTCGTTGACGATCAGCCCTGCGGGGGTAACGAACAGCTCGACCCCCATGACCCCCACGTAATCGAGCGCGTTCAGGATGCGGGCGGCGATCAGGATGGCGTCGGTGCGCTGCGAGGCGCTGAGGCGGGCGGGGATGGTCGTGGTCGAGAGGATGCCGTTCCTGTGGACGTTCTCGCCCGGATCATAGCAGGCGACCGAGCCGTCGAGGCCGCGGGCGGCGATGACGCTGACCTCGTGCGTGAAGTCGATGAAGCCTTCGAGCACGGCTTCGGCCCCGCCCATCGCGGCATGCGCCGCTTCGGCATCGACGCGCGACATGATGCGGGCCTGACCTTTGCCATCATAGCCCAGACGCGTGGTCTTGAGGATGGCGGGGGTGCCGATGCGGTCGATTGCGGCTGTCAGGTCGGCCAGCGTTTGCACGCGGGCATAGGGTGCCGTGGTCAGCCCGAGGCCGGTGAGGAAATCTTTCTCGGCGATCCGTTCCTGGCTGATGGCCAGCGCGCGGCGGTTGGGGCGGATGGGATGGGTCTTTTCCAGCACATCAAGTGCTGCGGTGGGAATGTTCTCGAATTCATAGGTGATGACATCGACCGAGGCGGCGAAACGGGCCAGCGCATCGAGGTCGTCATAGAAGGCGGTCGTCAGGCGATGGGCGACATGTTCCGCCGGAGGGTTGGCGGCCGGTTCGAAGATATGCGTCAGATAGCCGAGGCGCGAGGCCGCGACCGAAAGCATCCGGCCCAGTTGCCCGCCGCCGAGGATGCCGATGGTGGAACCGGCGGGAAGCATGTCAGTCATCTTTGGGCTCGTCAGGGATGGAGGCGGAAAGGGCGTCGCGCCATGCGTCGAGACGGGCGGCGAGGGCGGGGTCTTGCAGCGCGAGGATGCCTGCGGCCAGAAGGCCCGCATTGGCCGCCCCTGCGGCGCCGATGGCCATCGTGGCCACGGGGTAGCCCTTGGGCATCTGGACGATGGAATAGAGGCTGTCGACCCCCGAGAGCGCCTTGGTCTGCACGGGCACGCCGATGACGGGGATGCGGGTCTTCGATGCCATCATGCCGGGCAGGTGGGCTGCGCCACCCGCGCCCGCGATGATGACCTGCAAGCCGCGTTCGGCGGCGGTCTTGCCGTAGGTCCACAGACGGTCAGGGGTGCGGTGGGCCGAGACGATCTTCGCCTCGTACGGAATGCCGAGCGCGTCGAGGATCAGGGCGGCTTCTTTCATGGTCGGCCAGTCGGACTGCGACCCCATGATGATTCCAACGCTTGCGGCCATGCCTGCCCCCGTTCCTGCGGTTGCGGTCGGGTATAGAGGATTGGGCCGTCAGGGCAAGCGCAAGGGTTGCCGCGCGGATGCGGGGGCGGGATTTGGGCGGGCTTTTCAGGCGCCACCGTCGCAGGGGGGCTGTCTGCCCCCCTTGGCGCTGCGCGCCACCCCCCGAGGATATTTCCGGCAAGAGGAAGCGACAAGGCGCGGGGCGGCGATACCGCGCGGGGCGAGGCGGGGAACAGGGCGCGGCGGGCTGGGCGCGGCAGGTGGGGCGCGGCGGGCGCGAGGGGCCGCCGTCAGGCGATGATGTCGGGGATGAGCTGGTCTTCCAGTTTCACGATCTGGTCTTTCAGCGCCAGCTTCTGCTTTTTCAGGCGGCGCAGGGTCAGCTGGTCGGGGCGACCGCCGGTTTCGAGGGCAAAAATAGCCTCGTCCAGATCACGATGCTCGCGCCGCAGCACCTCGAGCCGGATGCGGAGCATGTCTTCGAAGTTCATCTCGCTGGGCGCGTTCATGGAACCTGCGGACCTGTTGCCCAGACCTTGGCGGCCTGAGTCGTTTCTGTTTGCTGGGAGAGAGTATAGGGCACCAAGAGGATTCGGGGAAGATTTCTGCCCCGCGAAGCCGCGAAAAGCGACGAAATTTGCCTGTTTCGTCGGGTCTTGCAGGGCTGCGGACGCCGCCCCATATTCACGGTAGCGGGGGCCGCCATGACGGGGCCCTTGCCGAATGTCGCTTGGCTTAAGGGCATGACCTATGACGAAACTGAGCTTTGGCACGCACCCGTTCCTGTTGGGGTTCGAGCAGTTGGAACGGCTGGTGGAACGCACCGCCAAGACCGCGGAAGGCTATCCTCCGTTCAACATCGAGGCCACGTCGGAAAACGCCTATCGCATCACGCTTGCGGTGGCGGGGTTCCGCGAGGAGGACCTGTCGATCACGGTCGAGGACCGGCAATTGGTGATCCGTGGCCGTCAGGGCGATGACGGGGCCGAGCGGGTGTTCCTGCATCGCGGCATCGCGGCCCGCGCCTTCCAGCGCAGCTTTGTGCTGGCTGACGGGGTCGAGGTGGCGGGGGCGAGCATGGAGCATGGCCTGCTGCATATCGACCTGCGCCGGTCGGTGCCGGAAACGGTGGTTCAGACCATCGCGATCAGTTCTCGTCGGAAGTGAGGGAAAGATGGATACGAAATTCGCAGGATTGCCCGAGGGCGAAGGCAAGATCGTCTATGTGCGCCCCGTCGCGGTGGCGGACCTGCCCGCCGAGGTGCAGGCCCATGCGGGCAGGCTGACCACGATCTATGCGCTGCATGACGTGGACGGCGACCGTTTGGCGCTGGTCAGGGATCGGGCGATGGCCTTTGCGCTGGCGCGGGCCAATGACATGGCGCCGGTGAACGTGCATTGACAGGGGCGGTCCCGCTGGCGGGGCGCATGCTGCCACGGTGAGCGCTGTCGCGGGGCGGCCGGATCGGCCTTTGCCACATGGATCGGGCGGGAAACGGGCGCGGGATGCTGGCCGGACTGACGCCTGATTGGCACCCGCGCGGCTGTCGGCTAGGCTTGCAGGCTTGCAGGCTGGGAGGCTCCGCGATGATCACCGATCCCGACGACTATTTTGCCCGCGGGTGCGGGCGTTGTGCGCGGTTCGACAGCGATGCCTGCGTGACGCGGAAATGGGCGGCGGGGCTGGAGGCGCTGCGCCGCCTGTGCCTTGGGGCGGGGTTGGTCGAGACGGCGAAATGGGGCCATCCCTGCTATATGGCGGGCGGGCGCAACGTGGCGCTGATCGGGGCGTTGAACGGGGATTTCCGGCTGAATTTCTTTGAAGCCGCCCTGATGGCCGACCCTGCGGGCGTGATGGAACGGCAGGGGCCGAACACGCGGCATCCCGACTCGATCAAGTTCACGGAGAATGGGCAGGTGGCGGCGATGGCGGCGACGGTTGCCGCCTATCTGGCCGAGGCCAAGGCCCATGCCGAAGCGGGCCGCCGCGCCCCGCGCGAGGCGGGCGAGGTGGACCTGCCCGCGGAATTGGCCGAATCGCTGGAGGCCGACCCGGAGCTGGCCGAAGCCTTTCATGCGCTGACACCGGGGCGGCAGCGGAGTTACGTCATCAACCTTGCGGGGGCCAAAGCGGCGCAAACGCGCATCCGCCGGATTGCGGGGTTCCGGAGCAGGATTCTGGCGGGCAAGGGGGCGCAGGAGCGGTAGAGGATTCCTGCCGCCGTTTTTCGCCCCCACCTTGCGCCCACATTCTGCGGCCACTCTGTGAGCAGAACGAAAAAGCCCCGCCGGAGCGGGGCTTTTCCATTGGGTCACGCCAAGGCTCAGGCCTTGATGAGGCCCATGCTTTCCAGTTTCAGGATCACCTGCTGGGCGCAGTAATCCACGTCGGTGCCTTCGGTATCGACCACAAGCTCGGCCTTGGTCGGTGCCTCGTAGGGGTCGGAGATGCCGGTGAATTCCTTGATCTTGCCTTCGCGGGCGAGTTTGTAGAGGCCCTTGCGGTCGCGGCGTTCGCATTCCTCGATCGAGGTTGCCACATGCACCTCGATGAAGGCGCCGAACGCTTCGATCATTTCGCGCACGGCGCGGCGGGTCGCGGTGTAGGGGGCGATCGGCGCGCAGATGGCGATGCCGCCGTTCTTGGTGATTTCAGACGCCACATAGCCGATGCGCTTGATGTTGATGTCGCGGTGCTCTTTCGAGAAGCCGAGTTCCGAGGACAGATGCTTGCGCACCACATCACCGTCAAGCAGCGTCACGGGGCGGCCGCCCATCTCCATCAGCTTGACCATGAGCGCGTTGGCGATGGTCGATTTGCCCGAGCCGGACAGGCCCGTGAAGAACACGGTGAAGCCCTGTTTGGCCCGCGGGGGCGAGGTGCGGCGGAGTTCGGTCACGACCTGCGGGAAGCTGAACCAGTCGGGGATTTCCAGCCCTTCGCGCAGGCGGCGGCGCAGTTCGGTGCCGGAAATGTCGAGCACGGTCGAACCTTCGGGAACCTCGTCGACGGGGTAGTATTGCGACTTTTCCTGAACGTAGACCATCTGTTTGAAATCGACCATCTCGATGCCGATTTCTTTCTGGTGCTCGGCCACCAGCGTCTGCGCGGCGTAGGGGTCGTAGAAATCCTTGCCGGCCGAATTCTTGCCCGGACCGGCGTGGTCGCGGCCCACGATGAAATGGGTCAGGCCGTGGTTCTTGCGGATGATCGCGTGCCAGAGCGCCTCGCGCGGGCCGCCCATGCGCATGGCAAGGTTCAAGAGCGACAGATGCGTGGTCGAGGCGGGGTATTGGTCAAGCACGGCTTCATAGCAGCGCACGCGGGTGAAGTGGTCGACATCGCCCGGCTTGGTCATGCCGACGACGGGGTGGATGAGGAGGTTGGCTTCCGCCTCTTTCGCGGCGCGGAAGGTCAGTTCCTGATGCGCGCGGTGCAGCGGGTTGCGGGTCTGGAAGGCGACGATGCGGCGCCAGCCCATCTTGCGGAAGAAGGCGCGCAGTTCGTTGGGCGTGTCGCGGCGGGCCTTGAAGTCGTAATGCACGGGCTGCTGGATGCCGGTGATCGCGCCGCCGAGATAGACGGGGCCGGCCACGTTGTGCAGGTAGTTCACGGCGGGGTGGGCAAGATCGTCGGCGCCGAAGACATGTTCGGCTTCCTTGGACTTGTTCGGCACCCATTTGTCGGAAATCGACAGGATGGCGAGGATCACGCCTTCTTGGTCGCGCAGGGCGATGTCCTGTCCGGCGGCGACGGTTTCGGCGAATTTTTCCGACACGTCGAGGGTGACCGGGATCGGCCAGAGCGTGCCGTCGGCGGTGCGCATGTTCTCGACGGTGCCGTTGTAATCGGCCTCGGACTGGAAGCCGCGCAGCGGGAAGAAGCCGCCGTTCATCAGCAGTTCGAGGTCGCAGACCTGACGCGCGGTAAGATCCCACGACGGAAGGGTGGCGGCTTCGATCTTCAGTTTCTGGGCGCTGTCGGCCGAAACATAAAGCTCGGGGATCGGGGCGTGGTGCGAAAGGGTCATGGGGCCTCGGGGTTTGCGGAATATGCGGGGCAACCCGCAGTCGCGGCGGGGCTTATCGCTTTGGCGGAAGGATTTCCAGCAAACAAGGGTATAGGGGGCCGAAAAAGGGCGGAAATGCCGCGCTTTCGGCCGCCGCCGGAATGCCGTTCCGCAGCACGGGAGGAAGAAAGGCCGTTTGCCCTGCCCGCCGGAGCCGGCCTGACCGGGTGGGGGACAGGTGAAAGTTTTCAAGAAGCCGCGCGGATTTGCGGCAGGAAACCTGTCGCCTAGTGCCCTGCGAGGAATTTTTCCGCATCCAGCGCGGCCATGCAGCCCATGCCGGCCGAGGTGACGGCCTGACGGTAGACGTGGTCGGTCAGGTCGCCCGCGGCAAAGACGCCGGGGATCGAGGTGCGGGTGGAGCCTGCCTCGACCTTTACGTAGCCGCCGTTGTGCAGTTCGAGCTGGTCCTTGACCAGTTCCGAGGCGGGGGCATGGCCGATGGCGACGAAGAAGCCCGCGCAGGGGATGTCGGTGATCTCGCCGGTCTGGACATTGCGGGCGCGGACGGCGGTGACGCCGAGGGGGGAGCTGTCGCCCAGAACCTCGTCGACGGTGTTGTTCCAGAGGACCTGCACCTTGGGGTGTTTGAACAGACGGTCCTGCATGATCTTTTCGGCGCGGAAGCTGTCGCGGCGGTGGATCACGGTGACCTTGGAGGCGAAGTTGGTCAGGAACAGCGCCTCTTCCACGGCCGTATTGCCGCCGCCGATCACGACCACCTCTTTGCCGCGATAGAAGAACCCGTCGCAGGTGGCGCAGGCGGAAACGCCGAAGCCCTTGAATTTCTCCTCGGAGGGCAGGCCGAGCCATTTCGCCTGCGCCCCGGTGGCAAGGATCACGGCATCGGCGGTGTAGACGGTGCCGCTGTCGGATTGGGCGGTGAAGGGGCGGTTTTGCAGGTAGAGCGAGGTGATGTAATCGGTGATGATCTCGGCCCCCATCGCGCGGGCATGCTCTTCCATGCGGACCATCAGGTCGGGGCCTTGCACATGGGTGTCGCCGGGCCAGTTCTCGACCTCGGTCGTGATGGTGAGCTGGCCGCCGGGTTGCAGGCCCTGCACGAGGATGGGTTCGAGCATCGCGCGCGAGGCGTAGACGGCGGCGGTATAGCCTGCGGGGCCGGAGCCGATGATCAGAACCTTGGTGTGCCGCGTCTCGCCCATGATGTTCCCCTGCTGTCCGTCTGTCAGGGGGTTGATATATGCACAAGCACGGACGGGGGAAAGGCCCAAGCATCGGGGGTTTCACCCCCGAACCCCCAGAGTATTTGGGCAAGGATGAACAGGGGAACCGCGCGCGGGCGGCAGGGGAGGCGGGTCTTTTTCTTGCGCGGCGTTGAAACATTATTGCGCAAAAGGCGGGTCGGGCCTACATAGTCGAAAATTCCGGCGCAACGACCGGAGCAAAGGGGACCGACATGGCCGGATCGAAGCTCGACCCGATTGACCGCCAGATTCTTGCCGAGCTGCAAGCCGACGGGCGGATGACGAACGTCGAACTTGCCAGCCGCGTGGGGATTTCCGCGCCCCCCTGCCTGCGGCGGGTCAGGACGCTGGAGGAGGCGGGATACGTGCGCGGCTACCATGCCGATATCGACGCGCGCGAGCTGGGGTTCGAGGTGCAGGTCTTTGCGATGGTGCGGCTGCAAAGTCAGGCCGAGGCGGATCTGGCGATCTTTGAGGAACGCTGCCGCAACTGGCCGCTTGTGCGCGAGTGCCATATGCTGAATGGCGAGATCGATTTCATCCTGAAATGCGTGGCGCCTGACCTGTCGTCGTTCCAGAGCTTTCTGACGGGCGAATTGCTGAAAGCCGAGAATGTGGCGACGGTCAAGACCAGCCTTGTGATCCGCTGCGCCAAGGATGAGCCGGGCGTTCCCTTTGACGTGCTGGAAGCGCGGCTGGCGAAATCGGCCTGAGAGGGCGCGCGCGCCGCGCCGCGATCTGCCTGACCCCCAAAGTGATAAGCGGCCCCGAGTGGCGCGCAGAGGAACACGCCGGGGGCCGCTTTACCGAAGCAAGACCGGACCCGGGACCGAAGCGCAATTGCCTACACTTCTTCGGGTCGACCATGTTCGTAATATGGCGGGCTGCGTGTCTTGCGTCAAACTTTGGCCGCGATTGGCGCGGGAAAGGTGGCGGATTTGGGGCCGCTCGGCCGGATTGTCGCAAACGGGGGGCCAATCGGCCGGATCGTGCGGCGAATCAAAGATGGTGAGCGGGGCCACCGGGGCCCCGCGCGCTTCGGTCAGCGGGCAGCAATGGCCGAAGCTTTGGTCGCCGCCGGCTTCATCGCGGCGGGCTTTTTGCGGTTGCCGCGCTGCCACGGCAGGGCGATTTGCGGCTCGAGGCTGGCGGCGATCACGGATTTCAGCCAGCGGCGGTCTTTTTTCATGGTTCGCTCCCCAAGTGGCAGGCGTTTGATGGGGCCAATCTGGCGGGAATTTGCGGCGGGGATTTGGCCCTGATTGTGCATCATCTGGACATGAATCGGCGGGGCGGGCCGCAATTGTGGCTGCGCCCCCGGGCGGTGGCGGTCTTGTTTTGTTGACAATGAGCGGTGCAGGCCCGGGGATCGTTGCCGGAATTGCGACAATTCCGCGTCAGAGGCGGATGGCCGAGATCAGGCGGCCGTAATCGGCCTCGGCCGCGTGGGTGGTGCGGCGGAAGGAAAAGAATCGCGCAGGGTCGGCATAGGTGCAGTGCCGCGTCCATTCGGCATGGCCCACCCCTGCCGCGCGCAGCCGCGACAGGCCGAAGGCCGGCAGGTCGAAAAGCATCCGGTCGCCCGTGCCATTGGCGAAGAAGCGGGCATTGGCGGGGTCGTCGTCGGTAAAGGCCTCGAAGAATTCGGGGCCGACCTCGTAATTGCGCTGGCTGATGGTGGGGCCGATCACGGCAGAGATGTCGGCCCGTTTCGCGCCGAGGCTTTCCATCGCGGCAACGGTGGCTTCGAGCACGCCGTCGCGGGTGCCGCGCCATCCGGCGTGGGCCGCGCCGATCACGCCTGCCTTTGCGTCGCAGAACAGCACGGGCTGGCAATCGGCGGTGAGGATGCCCAGCGCAAGGCCGGGGGTGGTGGTAACCATCGCATCCGCGCGGGGACGGTCGGCCAAGGGGGCCGTGACATGCAGCACATCGGGCGAATGGATCTGGTTCACCGACAAGAGATGGTCCTGCGCCACGCCGAGCGCATCGGCCACGCGGGCGCGGTTGATCGCCACCACCTCGGACAGGTCGGACGAGCCGGGCCCGCAGTTCAGCCCGGCGAATATGCCCGAGGATGCCCCGCCCTTGCGGGTGAAGAAGCCGTGCCGGACGGGAATCGCATCGGTGGTGATGATTTCAAGCAAGGTCAAATCCGGGTGGCGGCGGGTGGCGTGAGGGATGCAGGGCGAGCGCCTTGAATAGCGAACCCATTTCCGACGGGTCGGTCAAGCGGCGCGTGGCGGAAAGATGCGATTCAAGCGCGGGACCGGTCAGCGCCTGCGCCAGTCGGGCGCTGCGCTGCGCGATGCCGAGGCGCGAGAGAAGCTCGCCCTGGGTCATCATGCGGCTGGCGCGGGCGGGGGCGGCGGCGCGGGCGATGGCCTCGAAATCGACATGGGCGGTCAAGTCGGCCTCGCCGGGGGTGGCGAGAGGGTCGGTGAAGCGGTGATCCCTGAGCGCCTGGAACGTGTCGCCAAGGCTGCGCCAATCGCCGTAGTCGACGAAGATGGCCGCCCCGCCGCGGGTCTCGATCAATCCGCCAAGGCGCGAGGCGATGGCGCCGGCGGCGGGCATCACCTCGACCACGTCGCCGGGTTTCGTATCGGCAAGCCGGTGGCGCAGGGGTCCGAGGTCGGCGGGCGCGGCACGGCCGAGGGTCAATGCCCCGCCGGTCACGCCGACCACGGTTTCGGCCCAGCCCCCGGGCGTGCGGGTGAACTGGCGGATGGGCAGCGCGTCGAGGAATTCGTTGGCAAGCAGGAAAAGCGGGGCATCGGGCAGGGCATCGACCGTATCGGCCCATGCGACCGCGACCGTGCCGAGGGTGCGGCGCTGCACCTCGCGCAGGCTGGCCGAGGCTTCGACCAGCGTGACCTGTGCCGCCGCGTGAAAGCCCGGCACGGCGCGGGTGGCGCGCAGGACATCGGCCATCAGCGTGCCGCGACCGGGGCCAAGCTCGGCCAGGGTAAAGCGGGCGGGCGCGCCCTGGTCGAGCCACGCCTGCGCCAGCGACAGGCCGAGAAGCTCGCCGAACATCTGGCTGATTTCGGGCGCGGTGGTGAAATCGCCGCTGGCTCCGAAGGGGTCGCGGGTGGCGTAATAGCCATGCGCGGGATGCAACAGGCATTCGGCCATGTAGTCGGCCAGCGTGATCGGCCCCGTCGCCGTGATGCGGCGGACAAGCAGATCGGCAAGCGGGGTCATGCGGGCTGTGCCTTGCCCAAGGCCCGCAGGGTGAACCACAGGCCAAGCGCGATCATCGGCAGCGACAGCAGTTGCCCCATCGTCAGCCCGTAGCCTCCCGCGTGCAGCGCAAGGCCGAGGGGGTTGTCCGGGGTCACGAATTGCGCATCGGGCTGGCGGACGAATTCGACAAGGAAGCGGGCGATGCCATAGCCTGCGAGGAACACGCCCAGAAGCCGCCCCGGACGTTGCAGCCAGCCGCCGCGCCATGCGCCCCAGAGCAGGATGACGCCCAGAAGCAGGCCCTCGAGCGCCGCCTCGTAAAGCTGCGAGGGATGGCGGGCGCAGACGGTCAGCACGCCCTCGCAGGTTTGCGCGGCCTCGCCGGGGAAGGCGACGCCCCAAGGCAGCGTGGTCGGACGGCCCCAAAGCTCGGCGTTGATGAAATTGGCGATGCGCCCCAGCATCAGCCCCGCAGGTGCGGCGACGGCAAGCAGATCGGCAAGGGTGAGCATGGGAATGCCCTCGCGCCGGCAGAACAGGATGCCTGCCACGACCACGCCCAGAAAGCCGCCGTGAAAGGACATGCCGCCCTCCCAGACGCGCAGGACATGGGCGGGGTTCTCGAGGAAGAAGCCGGGCTGGTAGAAAAGCACATAGCCGGTGCGGCCGCCGATGATCACGCCAAGGATGATCCAGGTCAGCAACCGCTCGGCCTGGTCGGCGGTGACGGGGGCGGGGCCGGACCACAGGCGCTGCGTCGTCACAAGCCGTGCGATCAGCTTCCAGCCGATCAGCAGCCCCGCGATATAGGCGAGCGCATACCAGCGCAGGGCGAATGTCATGCCTTCGTACTGGATCGAGAATATCTCGGGCGAGATATCCGGAAAGGGAATGTAGGACATGGTCGGGCCTTTGCGCGGGATGGCAGGGTTTTCCGGGCTGCAGGGCGGGAAGTCAACTCACCTGACCGTGGAGGGCTTTGGGGACGGCTTTTGGGGACGGCGCTGGCGGTGCCTGTTCAGCCTTGCCCAAATACTCGCCTTGCGACCGCGGGGGGCAGGCCGCGACGGGGGGGATTTGCCCTGCGGCAAGGCGCGGGCTTGTCGCGGCGCGGCGGCGGGGCCATATAGGGGCAAGCCAAGGAAAGGGTGCGCCCATGCAGACTCGCAACAAGTTCTTCGATGACATGTCGCAGCTTATGACCAATGCGATGGGCGTGGCCCAGGGCGCCAAGACCGAGGCCGAGACGGCGATGAAAGGGTTCATCGACCGCTGGATGGCCGACCGCGATTTCGTGACGCGCGAAGAATTCGATGCGGTGCGCGCGATGGCCGTAAAGGCCCGCGAGGAAAATGCGGCGCTGGAAGCCCGGCTTGCGGCACTGGAAGCACGGCTTGCCGATGCGCCGAAAGCGGCCAGGAAGAAAGACGCCTGAGCCTAAGGCGACCGGCGCCGACCCGCGCCGGCAGGGCCGCCGAGAGGGGGCTCGACGCCCCCCGAGGCGGCGGCCTGTTCAGAAGGTCGGCGCGTCGGGGAAGCCTTCGCGCATCATGCGCAGCACTTCGGCGAAATCGAGCGGCTTCTGCATCACGATATTGGCCCCTGCCGCGTGGAAGCGGTTCATCTCCTCTCCCACGACGGCGGCGGTCAGGCCGATGATGGGTCTGGTATAGCCCTGCTGGCGCAGGCGGCGGATCAGGTCGTCGCCGTCGAGTTCCGGCATGAACAGATCGGTGATGACCAGATCGGGCTGGCGTTCGGCGATCATCTCGAGCGCGGCGCGGCCATCGGGTGCGACGCGGACCTTGGCGTGCAGACGTTCGAGCCGGGCCTTCGTCACATCCGCGACAAGGGCGTTGTCCTCCGCAAGGACGACACTCCAGACATGATCCGGTGCAAGCGGGGCTGTGGCGGGTGCCGTGGCCGACGGTTCCTGCGCGGCTTCGGCGAGCGGTTCGGGCAGGCGCAGCACATACCCCGCCCCGCCCCGCTGCGGCTGGTAGAATTGCAGCGTGCCGCCCAGCATTTCGATGGACTGGCGGGCGATGTAAAGGCCAAGGCCACTGCCATCGGGCAGGCGGCGCGGGTCGTCGGTGCCGCGCTCGAAGGGCAGGAACAGGCGGTCGACCTGATCGGCCGCGATGCCGATGCCGTCATCCTCGACCTGCCATTGGCTGACGGGCGGTGCGCCCGCGACCATCGGTGGCTGCGCCGAGAAGGACAGGCGCACCTGTGTGCCTTTGCTGTGGATCAGCGCGTTGCGCATCAGGTTCGACAGCGCCTGCCGCAGCCGCATCACATCGCCGACGCGCGGCTTGGCCGCACCCGCCCCCAGCGACAGCGACAGGGAAATGTCATGGTCGCGCGCCGTCAGGCTGAGGGCGTTGCGCAGGGATTCGGCCAGTTCGGCCGGCACATAGGACACGCGTTTGACGGGCAGGTTCTTTTCGGGGTTCACCGTCTGGCGCATGTCGCCCAGCACCGAAAGCAACTGGTCCGCCGCCTCGCGCATTTGCCGGTGCAGGCGGGTGCGGTCGTCGGTGTCGGGCAGGTCGTCGATCAGGATCGACATGACCGAGGCGGGGGTGCGCAATTCGTGCGAGACGATCGAGAAAAGCTGGCGTTGCCGTTCCTGACGGTTCGACAGCTCCTCGAGCGTTTCCTTGAGCCGGGTTTCGCGGTTCTCGGATTCGGTCACGTCGAGAAGGATGCCGAAAGAGACCGGATCGCCTGCGGGGGACGGTTCGGTCCAGAGAAAGCTGTGCAGGACGCGGCCTGTCGTGGCGTGCATGACCAGATCGCGCGAGGGGGCCGCGCCGGGCATCATGCCGCGCATCAGGGCGGCGGCGTCATCGACCGAGAGGGCATCGCGCAGGTCGTCGATCGGGCCTTCGGCGGGCAGCGAGAGCATCCGCTGCGCGGCATCGTCCAGCCGGAAGCGCCCCGTCGCGCGGTTCAGGGCGAAAAGGCCCACGCCCGCGAAATCGCGCGCGCGGTCGAGTTTGCGGATGGCGGCGTCTTTCTGCGAGATCAGGTTGTCGGTGTGGCTTTTGACCGCCATGCCGAGCAGCAGCATGGTCAGCGCCATGAGCGAGTAGCGCTCCAGCAGGACCTCGTGCGGGTCGGCGGGCAACATGTCGCGCAGGAAGGCGCCGGTCAGGGCGGCATAGATGGCAAAGCCTCCGATGCAGCCGAACAGGGCGACACGCAAGGGCAGCGCGATGACGAGAACCATGCCCAGCACGACCACGTCGATCATCGGGTAAAGCACGTAGCCCCGGGCCTGAACGGCGGCCATCAGCGGAAACAGCAGCATCACGGCGAAGGTGGGCAAGATCTGGTTGCGGCGCGGAAACTCGAGCGCGGCCAGAAGGAAGGCCGCGACCACGACGCAGCCCCGCAACATGCGGATGACGGACAGTTCGACATAGTCCGGCCCGAACCCGAGGGCGGCGCGCAGGGCAGGATCAAGCGTGGCCGCGTAGCGCAGGGACAGGCTGATCTGGATGGCCCCGATCACGGCGAAGAACACGAAGGACGCGAAGCACAGGAACAGGTCGGCCGAATGGGCCCGCATCCGAAGCCGCGCGGCGCGGAACGACAGGTCGTAGCACCAGCTCAGCACCAGCCCCGCGCCGAGGCTGATCGCGAAGAGCATCGCCACGACCGTCCATGTCAAGCCGTGAATGTCGTTCCACGGTGTGGAATTGGTGAAGGGCTGGTAGAAGGGATAGAGGAACACCGAGCCATAGGCGAGCAGCGGCACCCATGCCAGACGGCGGGGATAGAAGAAGATGCCGAGGATCAGCGTATATTGCGCCACATGCGGCGTGACGTTGACGGCCAGCAGGTTCTGCCCGTGCAATCCGGCCGCCGCCGACATCAGCACCGTCCAGATCGCGACGACGGCAAGGAACCAGAAGGTGTAAAGCGCCGGATCGTCGGCCAAGGCCCGGCGTATCGCCAGAATGCGCGACCGTTCGAAGTCGCGGAACACATAGGCTTCGCCTGTTTCGGGCTTGCCTGCGGCCGGGGCGGTCTGCGGATCCTGATAAGGCATTACACGGTGCAATCGTAAGAGATGTGGCGGGTTTATCGTGGTCGTTCGCAGCGTGCAGCACTTCTTTGGCACAGGGTCGGCTGACAAGGGGATGAGGCATACATCTGCGCCGCGCATCCTCGGGGCTTTGCCTTGATCGCGCAACGTGGCAAAAAGGCCCTGCCGGCCCGCGTCAGGAGCGTTGGCGCGCGTAAGGGGTGAGCATGTCAGGAGTCCGCCATCCGGCCGGCACCGTGACCGCAGGAAAAGTCGGTCACGAGGCGTTCATTTTGGTGAACGGAAACTGTCCACAGAAGATTGGCGCAGAAAACACTTTACAGGCTTTCGCATCAGGCCCACCATATCTAGTATGGATCAAGTCCGGCGAACGCTGAAACTTGCCGGACCAACAGCCTCTTGTGGGTCATAGCCTGCACGTGGCGCTATCATGAGGCCGGGCGATGTCGTTGACCGAAGATTTCCTGAACGTGGACGACCTGCACCCGATCGACATCGTCGAAACGCTGGCCGAGCATCATGAATGGGAATTCGACCGCGTCACCGACGACCAGATCGCCATGACGGTCGAGGGACAGTGGCGGACCTATGCGCTGACCCTCGCATGGTCGCGGCAGGACGAGACGTTGCGGCTGATCTGCACCTTTGAAATGGAGCCTCCGACCGAGCGGATGGGGCAGCTTTACGAGGTGTTGAACCGCGCCAACGACATGGTCTGGACCGGGGCTTTCACCTATTGGGACGACCAGAAACTGATGGTCTGGCGCTATGGTCTTGTGCTGTCGGGCGGGCAAAGCGCCAATCCCGACCAGATCGACCGGCTGATCGCCAGCGCGGTGATGGCGGCCGAGCGGTTCTATCCGGCGTTCCAGCTTGTCGCCTGGGCCGACCATGCCCCCGCCGACGCCATGAAGGTCGCCATTGCCGAGGCCTACGGCCGCGCCTAGTCTTTGCCCCGAAGCAAATCGGGGAATTTCATGCTGGATCAGGTGGCCCGTGACGGGCTGGTGCTTTTGGGCTGCGGCAAGATGGGGTCTGCCCTTCTGACGGGGTGGCTTGCGGCGGGCGTTCCCGCGACATCGGTCTGGGTGATCGAGCCGAACCCGACAGAGTGGCTGCGCGCCTCGGGAGTGCATCTGAACGAGGGGGTTCCCGAAAAGCCCGCCGTGGCGCTGCTGGCGGTGAAGCCGCAGATGATGGGGGCGGCGCTGCCGTCGCTTGTCGCCTTGGGCAACGGGACGACCTTGTTCGTCTCGATCGCCGCAGGAACGACGATTGCGGCCTTCGAGGCGGCCTTGGGTGCGCGCACGCCGATCGTGCGGACGATGCCCAACACGCCCGCGATGGTGAACCGCGGGATCACGGCCCTGTGCCGCAACGGCCATGTGACCGATGCGGGCATGGCGCTGGCCGTGGCGCTGATGGCGGCGGTGGGGGAAACCGTGGTGCTCGAGGGCGAACACCAGATCGACGCCGTGACGGCGGTGTCCGGTTCCGGCCCCGCCTATGTGTTCCATCTGATCGAGGCGATGGCGGCGGCGGGCGTGGCCGAGGGCCTGCCGGAGGCGACCGCCATGCAGCTTGCGCGGGCAACCGTCTGCGGGGCGGGGGAATTGGCGCATCGTTCGCCGGACAGCGCGGCGCAGTTGCGGGTCAACGTAACCTCGCCGGGCGGAACCACGGCGGCGGCGCTGGCGGTGCTGATGGATGACGCGAGCGGGCTTCCGCCCCTTATGCGGCGGGCGGTCAGGGCGGCGGCGGATCGCGGGCGGGAGTTGGGGAAATGACCATCACCTATGACGATTTCGCCAAGGTCGACATCCGCCTGGGCCGCATCACCCGCGCCGAACCCTTCCCCGAGGCGCGGAAACCCGCCATAAAGCTTTGGGTCGATTTCGGCGGCGAGATCGGCGAGAAACGCTCGTCTGCCCAGATCACCGCGCATTACACCCCCGAGGGGCTGGTGGGCCGGCAGGTGCTGGCCGTCGTCAACTTCCCCCCGCGCCAGATCGGCAAGGTCATGTCCGAGGTGCTGGTGCTGGGCGTGCCGGATGCGGCGGGCGAGGTGGTGCTGATCGGGCCGGGGCACGAGGTGCCCTTGGGCGGGAGGTTGTTCTGATGCGCTTGCTCATCACACGGCCCATGCCGGACAAGGTATTGGCGGCGGCGAAGGCGCGGTTCGATGTGACCCTGCGCGACAGCGCGGCGGTGCTGGACGCGGCAGAACTGCGCGCGGCGCTGCGCGATTACGATGTCGTCCTGCCCACATTGGGCGACCGCTTTCAGGCCGATGTCTTTGCCGATGTTCCGGCGCCAAGGGCAAGGCTGCTGGCCAATTTCGGGGTCGGCTACAACCATATCGACGTTGCGGCCGCAAAGGCGGCAGGGGTCGCGGTGACCAATACGCCGGGTGCTGTGACCGATGCCACGGCCGATATCGCCCTGTCGCTGATCCTGATGACCGCGCGGCGTCTGGGCGAGGGCGAGCGCCTGTTGCGGGCGGGCCAATGGCAGGGCTGGGGACCGACGCAGATGCTGGGGATGCATGTGACGGGCAAGACCGTCGGCATCATCGGGATGGGCCGGATCGGCAAGGCGATCGCGCGGCGCTGCCATTACGGTTTCGGGATGGAGGTGCTGTTCCACAACCGCTCGACCGTCGGGGACGCCGGGGTTCCGGCGCGGCAGGTGCCGCTGGATCAGGCGATGGCTGCGGATTTCGTCGTGGTCGCCGTTCCGGGCGGGGCCGCGACGCATCATCTGATCGGGGCGGATGCTTTCGGCGCGATGAAACCTTCGGGCTATTTCATCAACATCGCGCGCGGCGATGTGGTGGATGAAAGCGCCCTGATCGCGGCCTTGCAGGCAGGGCGGATCGCTGGCGCGGGGCTGGACGTCTACGAGTTCGAGCCCAAGGTTCCGCCTGCCCTGATCGGAATGGAGAATGTGACGCTGCTGCCCCATCTGGGCACCGCCTGCCTGGAGGTGCGCGAGAACATGGGGCTGATGGCGGTGGACAACCTGATCGCGCATCTCGACGGGCGCGACATGCCGAACCGGGTGTGACCGTGGGGCGGAAAATTCTTCGGCGAAGAATTTTCGGAAGAATTTTCGGCGAAAATTCTTCGGCGCGGCGGGGGGCTGGTCGGTGATCCTGTCGCGCGGGCGGCGTTACGCCTTTATCCACATTCCCAAGACGGGTGGCACGGCGCTGGCGCTGGCGCTCGAGGCGCGGGCGATGGCGGATGACATTCTGGTGGGCGACACGCCCAAGGCTGTGGCGCGGCGCGGGCGGCAAAAGGCGCTCAAGGCGGCGGGGCGGCTGTGGAAGCATTCGACACTGGCCGATCTGGGCGGCTTGCTGCCTGCGGATCTGGAGGGGTTCTTTACCCTGACGCTGGTGCGCAACCCCTGGGACCGGATGGTGAGCTATTACCACTGGCTGCGGGGGCAGGGCTTTGCCCATCCGGCCGTGGGGCTGGCCAAGGCCAACGGTTTCTCGGGCTTCCTGAACCATCCGCATACGCGCACGGCTGTCAGCCTTTGGCCCTACGGGGCCTATATGCGCGACGCGGGCGGGGTGGAGCGTGCATCGCTTTACGTCCGGCTTGAACGGCTTGACGAAGAACTTGCACCGTTCGAGGCGCATCTTGGATTTCGCATCACCCCTGTGGCGCGGGCCAATGCCTCGGAGCGGGTGACGGATTGGCGGCCAGCCTATAGCGATGCCGATGCGGCGCTGGTGGCCGCACTTTGTGCCGAGGATATCGCGCGGTTCGGCTACGATTTTAACGGCATTCGCTGAAACCTTCGCCGCTTTGCCGCCTTTCGGGCGCGTGGATGCCTGTCGGGCGGGGCAGGGCTTTGCCGTGGTTCCGGTGGAGGTATCGGCGCGGTGGAGCGCGGTCCGGCATATGCGGTCGAAGGGGTCGAGGCGGGTTTGCCTGTCGCCACGGCGCGCGGATGGCGTGCGGCGGGTGCGCTGCGCGCGGGCGAGGCAATCGTCACGCTCGGCGGGCTTGCGGTCTTGCGCGGGGTGGCGCGGTCTTGCCTTGGGGCGGGGATGGAGCCGGCGTTCTGGCCGCTTGCGCTGCCTGCGGGGGCGCTGGGCAATGCGGTGGGCATGATCCTGCCCGCAGACCAGCGGATCGCCCTTGGCTTGGATGGCGGTGTGATGCTGTTGCCTGCGCGCGCGCTTGAACATTGGCGCGGCGCGGGTCGGGTGGCGCCGGACGGGCGGGCGGTGGTTCGGCTGTGGTTCGACCGACCGCAGGTCGTGGTGGCCGCGGGGCTGCATTTCGCCAGTGGCGGGACCGGGCCGGATTCGGGTGAGGCGGGTGCGGGTGCGGGTGCGGGACCTTTGTCGCCCGGAGTGCCCGAGGCGCGCGAGATCATGGCGCTGCGCATCGCCCTTGATGCGGGGCGCGGGCTTGCTCAGGCTGCCTTGGCGAAGCGGCGGTAGAAGGTTTCGCCCTTGGCGGCCATGTCGACCAAGAGGTCAGGGGGCGCGAAGCGGGGACCGTGGGCATCGGCCAGCGCCTGCGCCGTTTCCGCCACGGCCCCCGCGCCGATGCGGTCGGCCCAGGAAAAGGGGCCACCGCTCCACGGGGCGAAGCCCCAGCCAAGGATGGCGCCCACATCGCCTTCGCGGATGTCTGTCAGAACGCCCTGTTCCAGCGCGCGGATGGCTTCCAGAACCTGCACGTAAAGCAGGCGCTTCTGCACGGTCGCCAGATCGGGCTGCGGGTTTGCCAGCGGGAATTCGGTGCCGAGGCCCGACCAGAGGCCAAGCCGCTTGCCCGTGTCGTCATAGGCGTAGAAGCCTGCCTTTGCCTTTTTCCCCATGCGGCCAAGGTCGGCCATGCGGAACAGGACCGCGTCGACATCGCCGTCGGGATAGGCATCGCCCATCGCGGCGCGGGTGGCGCGGGCGATCCTTACCCCGAGATCGAGCGAGGTTTCGTCGATCAGTTGCAGCGGCCCGAGCGGCATGCCCAGCATGCGGGCGGCGTTCTCGATCAGGGCGGGGGTGACGCCTTCGGCGACAAGGCGCATGCCTTCGTTGAGGTAGGGGATGATGCAGCGGTTGGCGTAGAAGAAACGGGCGTCATTGACGACGATGGGCGTCTTGCGCAGCTGGCGCACGAAGTCGAGCGCCTTGGCAACGGCTTCGGCTGCCGTGTCCTTGCCACGGATGATTTCGACCAGCGCCATCTTGTCGACGGGGCTGAAGAAATGGATGCCGAGGAAGCGGTCGGGACGCAGCGAGGCGCGCGCCAGCGCCGTGATGGGCAGGGTAGAGGTATTGGTGGCGAAGATCGCGCCCGATGCCGCCTCGGCGCGGCGGGTGACTTCGGCCTTGACGGCGGGGTCTTCGAACACGGCTTCGACGATCAGGTCGCAGGTCCCGAGCGCGGTGTAATCGGTGGTCGGGGTGATGCGGGCCAGCGTTTCGGCCATTTTACCGGGTGTCATCTTGCGGCGCCGGACTGATTTTTCGAGCAGGGTTTCCGAATGGGCGCGCCCCTTTTCGGCGGCCTCCTGCGTTGCATCGACAAGGGTGACGGTGATGCCCGCAAGGGCCGCGACATGGGCGATGCCCGCCCCCATCATACCTGCGCCGATCACGCCGAGGTGGCGCACGGGGCTGTCGGGAAGCGCGGGGCGGTTCGCGCCCTTTTCCAGTGCCTCTTTGTTGATGAACAGCGTGCGGATCATGGCGCTTGAAGTCGGGTCCATCAGGATTTGCGTGAACCAGCGGGCCTCGATCTTCAGCGCGGTGTCAAAGGGGACGAGCGCCCCTTCGTAGACCGCCGAGAGCATGGCGCGGGCGGCAGGGTAGACACCCATCGTCTGCCCCGTGACCATCGCAGAGGCGCCGACGAAGGTCATGAAACCCGCAGGGTGGTAGGGTGTGCCGCCGGGCATCTTGTAGCCCTTGGCGTCCCAGGGTTTGACCAGATCGGCATCGCTGGCCGCAAGCACCCAGTCGCGCGCGCGGGCGAGCAGGGTTTCGGGGGGGACGACCTCGTCGACAAGCCCGCCGGATCTGGCGGAGTTCGGGTCTGACAGTTTCCCTTCGAGCAGAAAGGGGGCGGCGGCCATCGCGCCGAGTTTGCGTGTCAGGCGTGTGGTGCCGCCCGCTCCGGGGAAGATGCCGACCTTGATCTCGGGCAGGCCGATTTTGGCGCGCGGGGTGTCGGCTGCGATGATGCGGTGGCAGGCGAGGGGAAGTTCGAGGCCGATCCCGAGCGCCGTGCCGGGCAGGGCCGCGACGATGGGCTTGCCACCCCGCAGCGTCTTTGGGTCCATCCCCGCGCGTTCGATCTTGCGCAAGAGCGCGTGCATGGACATCACGCCGTCAAACACCGCCTGCGCCCCGCCCGCCTGCATCTGCGCGATGACCCTGAGGTCCATGCCGCCCGCGAAATCGGGCTTGGCCGAGGTGAGGATGATGCCGCGGATCGCGGGGTCTGACAGGGCATGGTCGATCAGCCCGTCGAGTTCGGCGATGCCCGCCAGAGACAGCACGTTCATCGACTTGCCCGCCACGTCCCAAGTGATGGTCGCGACGCCATCCGGTGCGGTCGTGAGGGTGAAATCGGGCATGGGTCTCTCCTGTGGCGGGGTGTCAGGATTGCGGGGGCAGGGGCGGGCGGTCAGGTATGGGGCGTGGGCGGTCAGGCGTTGGGGCAGTTTACCGCTTTTCCCTTGGTCTGCCGTCGGCATGGAAATACCGGCGGGCGGGGCCGTCCTTTTCGGTCATCAGGTCGTGGTCGGGGTAGTGGATGCGGTCGGTGCGGTTGCGCGTGCCGATCACAAGGTAGCGGACCGGCGCCTCGGTGTGGTTGTGCAGGCTGTGGCCGACGGGATGGCCCGCAGGCCATGCGGCTGCCTCACCCGCGGTCAGGACGGTTTCGCTGTCCTCGACCAGCGTGACGCTGCCCTGAAGGACAAGGATCATCTCGTCCTCGGTTTCGTGCCAGTGCCGGAAACTTGACCGGCTGCCGGGGGGCAGTTCCTCGATGAACGCTCCGAACTGGGTGAGCTGTCCGGGGTCGGAGAGCAGCCGGTAGCGGTAGGGGCCGCTGCCGCCGCCAAGGACGGGGTGCTGCGGATCAGGTTCGTCCTGCCAGTCGGGAAGGGGGATGCGCGGCATCAGCAGATGTCCTTTCCGGCCGGCAGCGCGGCCCCCGTGCCTTTGCGGTCGCGGCCGTACGGTGCGGGCCTGCGCAACGGGCGGGCGCGGGCTGTGGGGGCGCGGGAAGTGAGGGCGTGAGTAGAGAGGGCGCGGGCAGAGATGACTGGGGCACTCATCCCTCGGGCCCCCGATAGTCGCGCCCGTCCTTGTGGCGGAAGGCGGCGGTGCCGTCCTTGATCTCGACCACCAGATCGACATCGGAATAGGTGGCGACCTCGTGCTTTGCCTTGCTGCCGATGACGAGAAACCGCGCCACGCGGTCGGTGCGGTTGAGGAAGTGGTGCCCATCGGCCAGCCCTGCGGGAAAGGCGGCGCAATCTCCGGCCTGCATTTCCTCTTCGCCGGCATCGGTGACCATGATGCAGGTGCCTTCGGTCACCATGACGAACTCGTCCTCGGCCCTGTGCCAGTGGCGCAAGGAGGACATCGCGCCCGGTTCCAGCGTGACGAGGTTCACGCCGAACTGGGTCAGGCCTCCGGCCTCGCCCAGACGCAGCGACGAGCGGCCCGCCATCATGGCGGCATAGGGGGCGGGGTAGATGGATCCGGTTTTCACCGGAACGCGTGTCAGGTCGAGTTTCGGCATCATATCCTCTCGATGATGGTTGCGGCCCCCATGCCCGACGCGATGCAGAGCGTGGCGAGGCCGGTGGTCTTGCCCGTCCGCTCGAGTTCGTCGAGCAGCGTGCCGATGATGATTGCCCCCGTGGCACCCAGTGGATGGCCCATCGCGATGGCGCCGCCGTTGGGGTTCACGCGGGCGGGGTCGACCTCGAAGGCTTGCAGAAAGCGCAGTACGACGCTGGCGAAGGCTTCGTTCACCTCGAACAGGTCGATGTCCGCGATGGTCATACCCGCTTCGCGCAGGATCTTTTCGGTCACGGGAACGGGGCCTGTCAGCATGATCGTGGGATCGGAGCCGATCTTGGCGGTGGCAAGGATGCGCGCGCGGGGGCGCAAGTCATAGGCGCGGCCGAATTCCGCATTGCCGACAAGCAGGGCCGCCGCGCCATCGACGATGCCGCTTGAGTTTCCGGCGTGGTGGATATGCTCGATCCGTTCGAGATGGGGGTATTTCATCAGGGCGACGCGGTCGAAACCGGGCATCCCCTCGCCCATGTCGCGAAAGGCGGGTTTCAGGGCGGCAAGGCTGGCCATGTCGGTCGCGGGGCGCATGTATTCATCGCGCGCAAGGATCGTCAGGCCGTTCTGGTCGGTCACCGGAACGACCGAGCGGTCGAAATGCCCTGCGGCCCATGCGGCGGCGGCGCGGCGCTGGCTTTCGACGGCCAGCGCGTCGGCCTGTTCGCGGGTGAAGCCGTATTCGGTGGCGATGAGGTCGGCCGATATGCCCTGCGGGACGAAGCAGGTGGACATGGCAAGCGCGGGATCGACGGCAATGGCCGCCCCGTCCGACCCCATCGCCACGCGGGACATCATCTCGACCCCGCCCGCGATATAGGCCGCGCCCGCCCCGCCCCTGATCTGGTTGGCGGCGAGGTTCACCGCCTCCATCCCGCTGGCGCAGAAGCGGTTGACCGATAGGCCCGGGATCGACGGGTGCAGGCCCGACAGCAGCACGGCAGAACGGGCGAGGCAGCCGCCCTGTTCGCCGACCTGCGTGACGTTGCCCCAGATCACATCCTCGACCGCGCCGCCGGCAAGGCCGTTGCGCGCGGACAGCGTATCGAGCATGCGCGCCGACAGGGCGACGGCGGTCACCTCGTGCAAGGCACCGTCCGGGCGGCCCTTGCCACGGGGCGAGCGGATCGCGTCATAGATGAAGGCGTCTTGCATGGCGGGTTCTTTCGGTCGGGACAGGTCAGGCGCGGTCCGAGGGGTTTCCGGGCATCAGCGCGTAGGGCCGCTTCCAGCCGGGCAGGGCCGCGATGCGGTCGAGCCAGCGGTCGATATGGGGCCAGTCGGCGCGGGTGAAACCGAAGGGCTCGGGGTAGTAAAGATACCCGCAGCAGGAGAGGTCGGCGATGCTGGGGCCATCGCCCACGATCCAGTCACGGCCGGACAGATGCGCGTCGAGAACCGCATAGGCCGCCTTGAGCCGCCCTTGCAGGAAGGGGATCACGCCCTCGGGGCGCTTTTCGGGCGGGAGGAAGTTCGACAGGAAACGGCAGGTGCCGATCTGGGTCGAGAGCTTGTGATTGTCCCAGAAGAGCCAGCGCAGGATCTCGGCCTGCTGCGCGGGGCCGGAGCCGCCGAGCTTTCCGGTCATCGCGGCGATTTCCGTCAGGATCACCCCCGATTGCGTCAGGATGCGGGTTCCGGTGTCGAGGACGGGAACCTCGCCCATCGGGTTGAGGGTGCGGAACGCCGCCTGCCGCGTTTCGCCGTTGAAGAAATCGACGAAAACGGGCTGCCACGGGGTATCGGTCAGGGCCAGCGCCAGCGCGACCTTGTAGGCATTGCCGCTTTCGCCGAAGCAGTAGAGTTTCATTTTCACCCTCCGGTTGGTGTGGCCGGCCCCGGGGGCGTTGCCCCCGGACCCCCAGAGTATTTTTCGCAAGGATGAAGGGGGTCAGCCTTGGTGATTTGTTAACCTTTTCAGCGCAGACAGACGGCACGGTACAGGCTGGAGAGCCGATGACCGTCAAGGGTGAAGCCCCGTCTGGCCGTGGCGGACAAGTGTCGGCGGTCAGGCGGGGCGGACCGCAGGGGCGATGCCGCGCCTTTCATCCTTGCCCAAATACTCATCTTCCTTGCCTTTCCCCGATTCTCATCGCTTGCGGTCCTCGAGTTCCGAATTGAACAGGCGCAGGCGGTGGGTAAGCGTGTCCTTGTCCATGACGCTGTCGAAATTCTCGAAAAGAAAGGACAGCGCCTCGCCCTCGTCCAGCCCGGCCTCGGTCGCGAAGCGTTTGAGTTTGCGGTAGCCGTCCTCGGTCATGGCGACGGGGAAGCGGCGGGTCAGGCGGAAGCGTTTGGGCATGGATCACTCGGCATCGGGAAGGGTGGGAATTTTCGCAGAAAATTCGTGGTGAGGCAGGCTAGAACGCTTCGGCGGGAAGCGCCATCACAGGATCGGCGCCCGAGGTGATGCGGGCAAGGTGAAGGGCGGTCGCGGGCAGGTGGCGGGCCATGTAGAAGCGCGCCGTTGCAAGTTTCGCATCAAGGAAGGCCGCGTCGGGGTGGCCCCTGTCCAGCGCCGCCAGCGCCGCGCGGGCCATGCGCGCCCAGATCAGGCCAAAGCAGACATGGCCCATGAGATGCAGGAAATCGGTCGCTCCGGCGAGGGCGGTGTCGGGTGATTTCGGCGCGGTTTGCAAAAAATGCATCGCGGCCGTCTGCAGGTCTTTGCAGGCGGCCTTGAGCGGGGTGGCAAAGGGGAGCATGCGGGGGTCTGTCCCGTTTTCGGAGCAGAAGGTCGTGACCAGTTCGAAGAAGGCCATGATCGCCTTGCCGCCGTCGGCCCCCAGTTTGCGCCCCACCAGATCGAGCGCCTGGATGCCGTTGGTGCCTTCGTAGATCATGGCGATGCGCGCATCGCGGACGAATTGGGACATGCCGCTCTCCTCGACATAGCCGTGCCCGCCAAAGATCTGCTGCGCGGCGACGGTCGAGTCGAACCCCTTGTCGGTCTGGAATCCCTTGATGACGGGGGTCAGGAGCGAGACCAGCGCCTCGGCTTCCGTGTCGCCTGTGCGGGTGGCGCGGTCGATCAGGCTGGCGGCCCAAAGCGTGAAGGCGCGTGCGCCTTCGGTAAAGGCGCGCTGGTCCATCAGGCTGCGGCGGATATCGGGGTGGACGATCAGCGGATCGGCCGGGCCCGAGGGATTGGCAGGGACCGATGCGGCGCGGCCCTGAAGGCGGTCGCGCGCATAGGCGGCGGCATTCTGCAGGGCGGCTTCGGCCACGGCATAGCCTTGGACGCCGACGCCGATGCGGGCCTCGTTCATCATGGTGAACATGGCGCGCATGCCCTTGTGCAGCCCGCCCATCAGGAAGCCGGTCGCGCCGTCATACTCCATCTGGCAGGTGGCGTTGGCGTGGATGCCCATCTTCCGCTCGATCCGGCTGGCCACCACGCGGTTGCGCGGGCCAAGGCCGCCGGCTTCGGTCACGAGGAATTTCGGAACGATGAACAGCGACAGGCCCTTGGTCCCCTCGGGCCCGCCCGCGGCGCGGGCAAGGACGAGGTGGATGATGTTTTCGGCAAGGTCATGTTCGCCCGCCGAGATGAAGATCTTGGTTCCGGTGATGCGGTAGCTGCCGTCGGGTTGCGCTTCGGCGCGGCTGCGGATCAGGCCGAGGTCGGTGCCGCATTGCGGTTCGGTCAGGTTCATCGTGCCGGACCATTCGCCCGAGACGAGGCGCGGCAGGTAGGTCGCCTTCTGTTCTGCCGTTCCGTGGGCGTGGATGGCGGAATAGGCGCCGTGGGTCAGGCCCTGGTACATGTTCAGCGCCATGTTGGCGCCGACGAAGATTTCCCCCACGGCGGTGCCCATCAGATAGGGCAGACCCTGCCCGCCATAGGCGGGGTCGCAATCGAGCGCGGGCCAGCCGCCCTGCCGCAGCTGTGCGAAAGCCCCGGCGAAACCGGGGGGGGTGCGGACGGTGCCGTTTTCCAGCGTGCAGCCGATGCGGTCGCCCGTGGCATTGAGCGGGGCGAGGACGTCCGAGGCGAGACGTCCGGCTTCGGACAAGACGGCCGCGGTAAAGGCGGGGTCAAGGTCGGCATAGCCCGGAATATCCGCGCGCGTCACGTCCAGCACGTCGTGCAGCACGAATTGCAGGTCTTTGATCGGGGCGGAGTAGCGGGGCATCGGTCTTCCTATTCGGCGGCGCGGCGCAGGGCGGCGAGGGTTCGGGCGCCCCAGTCCATCTGGTCTTTCAACTCGGCGATCGCCTCGTCGAGTTCCGCCCTCTGGCGCTCCATCTGCGCGAGGCGCCCGCAGGCGAGGTCGTAGGTGCGGGCAAGCTGGGCTTCCTGCTGGCCGGGGTCGCGGTCATACATCTCCAGCAATTGGCGGATGTCTTCGAGGCTGAAGCCGAACCGCTTGCCGCGCAGGATCAGTTTCAGCCTTGCGCGGTCGCGATAGGTGAAAAAGCGCGCCGTGCCGCGCCGCTGCGGGAAGAGAAGTTCCTTGGCCTCGTAGAAGCGCAGGGTGCGGGGGGTGACGTCAAAGGCTTCGCACATCTCGCGGATGGTCAGGAGGGCGTCTTTCGGGGCGGGTCCGGTCATGGGGGGCCTGTGCAGGGTCGGGGGGCGAAATCGGGCGGGCGAAATCGGGGGGGCGGGGTTCGGGTGGCGGCTGGCAGAGTCGGAGGGTCGATGCGCCAAGTATAGCGCAGTGCTTGACGTTAAGGTAAACATAACGTCGCGTCAGGTGGCGTGGCCGTGATCAGGGCGGATCGCCCCTTGCACATCGGGCGGGGCGCGGGATTATGGGGGCATGAGTGACCGACCCATCGACATCGCCCGCCGCTTCATCGAAGCCCTGCCGCATTCGCGCGCGCTCGGGATGCGGCTTGTCAGCTTCGGCGAGGGCCGTGTGGAAATGACCATGCCCTATGACGCGCGTTTCATCGGCGATCCCGCGACGGGGGTCATGCATGGCGGGGCGGTCTCGGCGCTGATGGACACGGCGAGCGGGGCGGCGGTGATGTCGCACCCTGTGGCGCCGGTTTCGACCGCCACGCTGGATTTGCGGGTGGATTACTTCCGCCCCGCCACGCCGGGCCAGACCATCACGGCGCGGGCCGAGTGCTACCACACCACGCGCACCGTGGCCTTTGTGCGGGTGACCGCGACGGACGAGGATGAAAGCCGCCCCGTGGCGGCGGCGACGGGGGCCTTCACGCTCGACCTTCCCAAGGGGGCCTTGTGATGCGCGAGAAGCCCGAGCCCGTGCAGGTCATCAAGCAGCGGCGCGATGCGGCGCTGACGCAGCTGTGGTCGGGCGTGCCCTATATCCAGTATCTGGGCATCCGCTTCGACCGGCGCGGAGACGAGCTGACGGCGATCCTGCCCTTTGACGAGAAGCTGATCGGCAACCCCATGCTGCCCGCGCTGCATGGCGGGGCGATTGCGGCCTTTCTCGAGGTGGTGGCGATCATCGAACTGTCCTGGGTGACGCTTTGGGAAGAGATGGAGGCCGGGCGGCTGGACCCTGCGGCCATCGCCGCCCACCCGCCGCGCCTGCCGAAGACCATCGACTTTACCGTGGATTACCTGCGCTCGGGCCTGCCGCGCGACGCCTATGCGCGGGCAAGGGTGAACCGCTCGGGCCGGCGCTATGCCAGCGTGCATGTCGAGGCATGGCAGGACAACCGGGCGCGGCTGTTCGCGCAGGCGACGGGGCATTTCCTGATGCCGCAAGACGGGGTTTGACGGGCAGGAAGGGGGCTGTCTGCCCCCTCTTGGCCTGCGGCCAATTCACCCCCGAGGATATTTCCGGCAAGAGGAAGCGGGCTGTTTGTCCTGTCCCGTTCCTCTTGCCGGAAATATCCTCGGGGGGAGGCGCGCGGCACGCGCGGCGTGGGGGGCAGAAAGCCCCCCGCCGCCGTCGGGCACAGGGTGCATGCGTGACAAGACCCCGTGACATGACCCAGTGAAAAGGCCCCGTGAAAAGGCCCCGTGACAGCGGCCGTGACATGAAGTTAGGTGCCGCAATGACCGACCTGAGCCACAGCCGTCTTCTGAAGATTGCAGCACCCATCGTGCTGTCCAATGCCACGGTTCCGCTGCTTGGCGCGGTGGATACGGGGGTCGTCGGGCAGTTGGGGCAGGCGGCGCCCATCGGGGCGGTGGGCCTCGGGGCTGTGGTGCTTGCCACGGTCTATTGGGTTTTCGGATTTCTGCGGATGGGCACCTCGGGGCTTGCGGCACAGGCGCATGGGGCGGGGCAGATGGACGAGCGGGCGGCCATTCTGTTGCGGGCGCTGGCGGTGGCCTTTGCGGCGGGGGCGGTCTTTGTGCTGGCGCAGGGGGCGATCGCATTCCTGGCCTTCCGCGTGGCGCCTGCCGGGGCCGAGGTCGAGGCGATGGCGCGGCACTATCTGGCGATCCGCATCTGGGGGGCGCCTGCGACCATCGGGGCCTATGCGCTGACGGGATGGCTGATCGGGCTTGAGCGGACGCGGGCGGTGCTGGTGTTGCAGCTGTGGATCAACGGGGTGAACATCCTGCTCGACCTGTGGTTCGTGCTGGGGCTGGGCTGGGGGGTGGGCGGCGTGGCGGGGGCCACGCTGATCGCCGAATGGTCGGGGCTGGTCTTCGGGCTGTGGCTGTGCCGCGACGGGGTGCTGCCCTGGCTGCGGCCTGCCGTGGCGCGGCTACGGGATGCGGCGGCGCTGCGGGTGATGGTGGCGGTGAACGGCGATATCATGGTGCGGTCGGTGCTGCTGCAACTGTCCTTTACCGCCTTTGTCTTTCTGGGTGCGCGTTTCGGCGACGGCACCCTTGCGGCCAATCAGGTGCTGCTGCAATTCCTGTCGATCACCGCCTATGCGCTGGACGGTTTTGCCTTTGCCGCCGAGAGCCTTGTCGGGCAGGCGGTGGGGGCGAAAGCGCCGGCGATGGTGCGGCGGGCATCAAGGCTTTGCATGGGTTGGGGATTCGGCGGGGCGCTTGCGATGGGGCTGGCCTTTGCCATGGCGGGGCCGTGGATCATCGACCTGATGGCGACAGCGCCCGGCGTGCGGGCCGAGGCGCGGGCATTTCTGCCCTGGGTCGTGATCGCCCCGGTGATCGGGGTGGCGGCGTGGATCTATGACGGTATCTTCATCGGCGCCACGCTGACGCGCGAGATGCGGCGGGCGATGACCTTTTCGGTCGGGGTCTATGCCCTTGCGCTTGTGGCGCTGGTGCCGTGGCTTGGCAATCACGGGCTATGGGCGGGGCTGATGGTGCTGAACGCCACGCGCGGGGTCACGATGGCGCGGGCCTTTCCCGCCGCCGCCGCGAAAGCCAGCTAGCCCGCCTGCCAGAGGCGGACGCTTTCGAGCGGGTAGACGAGCATGAGGATGTTGAGCGCGAGGCCGTCGCGGATGAGCCATGTCGTCATCGCCTCGAAGCCGAGGATGAGGGCGACGCTGGCCCAGAGCGGCAGGCGGCGGGCGAGAAGGAAGCCCGCGATCATCGCCGCGATGTCGGCGGTCGAGTTGAGGACGCTGTCGCCATAGTAGTCGAGCGAGATGGTCACGGCGCGGTAGCGGTCGATGATGAGGGGCGAGTTCTCGAGCAGTTCCCAGGCCGCTTCGACCACCGTGGCGAGGGCGAGGCGCCAGCCGAACGGGAGGCGGCGGGCAAGAAGCCAGAGTGCGGCATAGAACAGCAGGCCGTGGATGATGTGGCTGAAGGTGTACCAGTCGGTCAGATGCTGCGAGTTCTCGGACGAGAACACCACGCCATGCCAGAGTTTGACATAGCCGCAGGTGCAGATCGGCACGCGGCCCATGAGCAGCAGCGTCAGGGCGGCCAAGCCGATGACGGCGGCGGTGAGAAGATAGGGAAAGCGCTGTGACCGGATCATGCGGGCCAAGGAAGCACGGAGCAGGCGGCTTGGCAATTGCCCGTTGCGCTATAGGTTGGACGGAAAGGGGAGGTGCGGATGGCGGGAAAATACGGGCCAAGCAAGGGTGAATTGCAGTTCCGCGCGGTGTTTTCCGTGCTGGGCCTGCTTGCGGTGGGCGTGCTTGTCGCGGTGCGGGGCGTGCCCAAGGGGCCGGGGCTGGTCGAGGTGTTCGGGATCGCGCTTGTGTTCTTTGCCGGAACGCTGGTGCATTCGCTTTGGCGGCTCAAGGCGTTAGCGGCACGCGACCCTGATCGGTAAGCACGAAAGCCTCGCGCCCTTCCAGCACGATGGCGGTGAGCGG
Organism: Paragemmobacter straminiformis; assembly: GCF_014243445.1. GTDB lineage: Bacteria > Pseudomonadota > Alphaproteobacteria > Rhodobacterales > Rhodobacteraceae > Paragemmobacter > Paragemmobacter straminiformis. The sequence continues at coordinate 1,032,993 of NZ_JACLQD010000001.1, read as the reverse complement.
GCCGCCATAGGCGGCGCTGGAATCGATGTTCACGCGGTTGCCGTAATGGGTGGCATGGTCGAGCGCGGTGTGGCCGTGGACCACCAGAAAGCCGTGGTCGCGGGGGTCATCGAGGAAGCCCGCGCGGATCCAGACGAGATCGGTCTCGCGCTGTTCGGGCATCGGCACGCCGGGGCGGATGCCGGCGTGGACATAGACCACCTCGCCCCGTTGCAGCCATGTCGGGCGGCTGTCGATGAAATCGATATGCGCCTGCGGAACGGCGGCGACGGCGTCGGCATGGACCGGGGCTAGCGGGCGGTCGGCGGGATGGCGCACCCCGTAGGAGGCGAGTGTCGCAGCCCCGCCGAGCCGCGGATGCAGCCATGACAATTCGCCCCGCAATCCTTCGTCATGGTGATGCATGTCGGACAGGAAGCCCGTGAACATGCGGTCGTGATTGCCCTTGAGCACCTGCCAGGGTTGGCCCGCCGCCATGCCGTCGATCAGGAATTGCACCACGCCGCGGCAGTCGGGGCCGCGGTCGACAAGGTCGCCGAGGTGGATCACCGGCGCGTCGCCCGTGCCGTGGCGGGCGCGGTCGGCCGCGATCCGGTCATGCGCGCGGCGGAGCAGGTCGATATGGCCGTGGATGTCGCCGATGGCGTAGGTGATCATTGCGTCTTCCTGCGGAAGCGGGGGGTTTCACACCCCCCGCACCCCCCGTGGAGTATTTGAGCAAGGCTGAAAGGGAAAGGGGCGAGGATGACCCCGCCCCCAAGTTTCTTGGGCCCCCCCGTTTGCTTGGGGCCTGCCGTTTCAGGCGACGTCGAATTCCAGCGGTTTGACCTGTTGGAACATGCCGGTGGATTCCAGCGTCTCGACCACTTTGGGGTCGATCGGCTGGTCGAGGTAGAGGATGGCGATGGCGTCCTGACCCACGCCCGAGCGGCCAAGGGTGAAGTTCGCGATGTTCACGCCGTTCTTGCCCATCGTCATGCCGAGAAGGCCGATGATGCCCGGAACGTCCTCGTTCGTGGTGTAGAGCATGTGCTGGCCGATTTCGGCGTCGATGTTGATGCCCTTGATCTGGATGAAGCGCGGCTTGCCGTCAGAGAAGCAGGTGCCCGCGACCGAGCGTTCGCGGCTGTCGGTGACCATCGTGACCTTGATGTAGGCGTCGAAGGTGCCGGTCTTGTCCTGACGGGTGGTCGAGATCTGGATGCCGCGTTCCTTGGCCACGATGGGGGCGGAGACGAGGTTCACATCGGGGTTGTGCGCCTTCATCACGCCGGCGATGACCGACTGGTTCAGCGCGGCGAGGTTCATGTCGGCCACGGCGCCGTCGTAGAGGATGTTGATCGCCTTGATCGGCTCGTCGGTCATCTGGCCGATGAAGGCGCCGAGGTGCGAGGCGAGTTTGACCCACGGGCCCATGACGGCGGCTTCCTCGGCCGTGACGTTGGGCATGTTGAGCGCGTTCTGCACGGCCCCCGTGAGCAGGTAGTCGGCCATCTGTTCGGCGACCTGAAGCGCCACGTTTTCCTGCGCTTCGGTGGTCGAGGCGCCGAGGTGCGGGGTGCAGACCACGTTCGGCAGGTTGAAGAGCGGGTTTTCGGTGGCGGGTTCGGTTTCGAACACGTCGAGCGCGGCACCTGCGACATGGCCCGTTTCGAGGGCCGCTTTCAGCGCCGCCTCGTCGATCAGCCCGCCGCGGGCGCAGTTGATGATGCGCACGCCGCGCTTCGTCTTGGCGATGTTCTCGGCCGAGAGGATGTTGCGCGTCTTGTCGGTGAGCGGCACGTGGAGGGTGATGAAATCGGCCCGCGCGAGCAGGTCGTCGAGTTCGACCTTGGTCACGCCGAGTTGGCGGGCGCGTTCGTCGGACAGGAAGGGATCGTAGGCGACGACCTTCATCTTGAGGCCCACGGCGCGGTCACAGACGATGCCGCCGATGTTGCCCGCGCCGATCACGCCGAGGGTCTTGTTGAACAGCTCGACCCCCATGAATTTCGATTTCTCCCACTTGCCCGCATGGGTGGAGGCGTTGGCTTCGGGGATCTGCCGTGCCACGGCGAACATCATGGCGATGGCATGTTCGGCGGTGGTGATGGAGTTGCCGAAGGGCGTGTTCATCACGATGACGCCCTTTTTCGACGCCGCCGGAATGTCGACGTTGTCGACGCCGATGCCGGCGCGGCCGACGACCTTGAGGTTGGTCGCAAGGCTGAGGAGTTTCTCGGTGACCTTGGTCGCCGAGCGGATGGCGAGGCCGTCATACTGGCCGATCAGCTTTGCCAACTCGTCCTTGTCCTTGCCGAGTTTCGGCAGGTAGTCCACCTCGACCCCGCGGTCGCGGAAGATCTGGACGGCGGTTTCGGAGAGTTCGTCGGATACGAGAACGCGGGGGGCCATTGGGGGCTCCTGTCAGATGGATGTTTGGGGGAGAGCGCGCACCCCGCAGGGTGCGCGCTTGCTGCGCACCTTAGGCCGCCTGGGCCTGTGCGGCGATTTCGGCCTCGAACGCGTGGGCGATCCAGGGCATCAGGGCGGCGACATCGGCCTGTTCGACCGTCGAGCCGCACCAGATGCGCAAGCCTGCGGGCGCATCGCGGTAGGCGCCGATGTCATAGGCCACGCCCGCCTTTTCCAGCCGTTTGGCGACCGCCTTGGCGAAAGCCTCGCCATCGGTGATGCGCGGGTCGGTGAACTTGAGGCAGACCGAGGTCGTGGAGGCGATTTCCGGCGTCTCGGCCAGATTGGCGATCCAGGGGTTGGCGGCGCAGAAGTCCCAGACGGTTTTGGCATTCGCCTCGGCGCGGGCGATCAGGGCGGGCAGGCCGCCGATGGATTTGGCCCATTTCAGCGCGACGAGGTAATCTTCGACCGCAAGCATCGAGGGGGTGTTGATGGTTTCGCCGGTGAAGATGCCCTCGATCAGCTTGCCCTTGGCGGTGAGGCGGAAAATCTTGGGCAGGGGCCATGCGGGGGTGTAGCTTTCCAGCCGTTCCACCGCGCGGGGGGAAAGGACCAGCACGCCATGCGCGCCTTCGCCCCCAAGCACCTTTTGCCAGGAGAAGGTGGTGACGTCGAGTTTCGACCAGGGCAGGTCCATCGCGAAGGCGGCAGAGGTGGCGTCGCAGATGGTAAGCCCTTGGCGCGTATCGGGAATGGCCGCGCCGTCGGGAAGGCGTGCGCCCGAGGTGGTGCCGTTCCATGTAAAGACGACATCGCGGTCGAAATCGACGGTCGCAAGGTCGACGATCTGGCCGTAGGGGGCTTTTTTCACCGTGGCGTCGAGTTTGAGCTGTTTCACGACATCGGTGACCCAGCCTTCGCCGAAGCTCTCCCACGCCAGCATTTCGACGGGGCGGGCGCCGAGGAGGGACCACATTGCCATTTCGACCGCGCCGGTGTCGGAGCCGGGGACGATGCCGATGCGGTAACCTTCGGGGACGTTCAGGATTTCGCGGGTGAGGTCGATCGCTTCTTTCAGCTTCGATTTGCCGACGGCGGCGCGGTGCGAGCGGCCAAGCGGGGCGTCGGCAAGCAGGTCGAGCGAGAAGCCGGGGATCTTGGCGCAGGGGCCGGAGGAAAAGCGCGGGTTTGCCGGGCGCAGTGCCGGTGCGGTCAGGTCGGTCATGGTATCCTTCCAGATATTTGCCCTTCGGTGGGGAAGGGTGTCCCGCCGCCGGAATTAACGGGGCGGGCGGGGTGGCACAAGCGGGAAAATCGTCGTAAAGCGCCGCATCGTCGCGGAAAAGCGACGCCGGATTCCACTATCGGAAACTTTGCCATGTTCATCGTCACGCTTCTGACCGACCCCGCCCGCCCGATCCTTGACCGTGCCACGGTCGAATCCCTGCGGAATGCCTGGGGCGGGGGGGATGCGGTTTGGCTGGACCCCGGCGTGGCTGCGGAATTTCCCGTGGAGTCAATGCCTTCGGGCCGGTGGGAGGCGTGGGACGGGTTGCAGGCGCTGGGCATCGACATGGTGGTGCAGCCGGCCGAGGGGCGCAGGAAGCGGGTGCTTCTGGCGGATATGGACAGCACCATGATCGAGCAGGAATGCATCGACGAACTGGCCGACGAGGCGGGGGTGGGGCCGAGGGTGGCCGAAATCACGCGGCGGGCGATGAATGGCGAGCTGGACTTTGAGGCCGCGCTGCGCGAGCGGGTGGGGCTGCTGGCGGGCCTGCCCGTCGCGGTGATCGAGCGGGTGATCCGCGACCGGATCACGCTGATGCCGGGGGGGCGCGAACTGGTGGCGACGATGCGCGCCAACGGGGCCTATGCGGCGCTGGTGTCGGGCGGGTTCACCGCGTTCACGCGTGAGATCGCGGGGGTGTTGGGCTTTGACGAAAACCGGGCCAACACATTGATTTCCGAAGGGGACGTTCTGACCGGAACCGTGGCCGAGCCGATCCTTGGCAAGCAGGCCAAGGTGGATGCGCTGGTAGATATTACCGAAAGGTTAAAGCTGCGCGAGGATCAGGTTCTGGCCGTTGGCGACGGGGCGAACGATCTGGGAATGCTGAAACGTGCGGGCGCGGGTGTGGCGCTGCATGCCAAACCCGTGGTGGCGGCGGAATGCGACATTCGCATAAACCACGGCGATCTGACGGCGTTGCTGTTCATTCAGGGCTATTCCCGCGAGGACTTCGTCTCTTGACCTCATCCGCGCAGAATGCGGCATAGGGGTTAAGGCGCGATAAACGGAGCGGTCATGTTCGAGGTTCTTCCCCATGTGGCGATGCTGCTGGTCCTTGCAGCCTTTGTGGCGGGTTTTGTCGATTCCATCGCGGGGGGCGGGGGGCTGATTGCGGTTCCGGCCTTGCTGCTGGCGGGGGCGTCGCCGCTGGAAACCCTGGCCACCAACAAGTTGCAGGGCACGTTCGGGGCTGCGACCGCAACCCTTAGCTATGCGCGGGCGGGCCATGTGCGGTTGCGCGACCAGGCGGGAATGGCGGCGATTTCGGCGGTCGCGGGGGCCGTGGGCGCGCTGGTGGCGCATCTGATTCCGGCGCAGGTGTTGCGGATGGTCATGCCCGTGGTGCTGGTGGCGGTGGCGGCTTTTTTCGCGTTCAAACCGGGACTTACCGACAAGGACAAGGCCGAGCGGGTGAAGCCTGCGGTCTTTGCGCTGACGGCGGTGCCGCTGATTGCGGCCTATGACGGCTTTTTCGGGCCGGGGACGGGGTCGTTCTTCATGCTGGGTTTCGTCATGCTGGCGGGGTTCGGGGTGCTGAAGGCCACGGCGCATACGAAACTGCTGAATTTCGCAAGCAATATCGGGAGCTTGACGGTTTTCATCCCCTCGGGGGCGACATGGTGGGCGGTGGGGTTCGCGATGGCCGCGGCGCAGGTTCTGGGGGCTGCGATCGGGTCGCGCCTTGCAATGCGGATCGGGGCGAGACTGATCAAGCCGCTGCTGGTCGCCACCTCGACGGGGATGGCGCTGCGGCTTTTGTGGCAGGTCTGGGCGGGCTGAAGGCGGGCGGGGCGCCGATGCACAGCTGATGCACGGGTTTGCACGGCGGAAGTAACGTTTTGTCAGGGATTTCCGTTTGCGAAGGAAATCGGGGGTAAATCTTCTGCGAAAATTCGGGCGAGGTTCAGGCGGCCCAGTCGGCGCCCTGCATCTCGCGCAGACGCGAGGCGGTGCGTTCGAATTCGAACGCTCCGGTGCCTTCGAGGTAGAGACGTTCGGGCAGATCGGCGGCCGAGCAGATGAGCCGGACCTTTGCCTCGTAGAGCGCGTCGATCAGGGTGACGAAGCGTTTCGCCTCGTTGTAGTTCGACGAGGAGAGTTGCGGGATGTCTTCGAGGATCAGCACGCGGGCGGCGGCGGCGATGGCGAGGTAGTCGCCCGGCCCGAGAGGCTGGGCGCAAAGGTCCCAGAAGCTGGCGCGGGCCACGCCGTTGGCGAAGCGGGGCACGGTCACCTCGCGCCCGTTCACCGGCAGGCGGAGGGGTTCGCCCGCTGCCCCGCCGGTCAGGTCGGACCAGATCGAATCGATCTGCGGGCGGACCTTGCCTGCGGGGTGGAAATAGACCTGCGCGCCCGCAAGCCGGTGCTGGCGGTAGTCGGTCGGGCTTTGCAGGTGGCGGACGGTGAAGCGGCGGTTCAGCAGGTCGATGAAGGGCAGGAACAGCGCACGGTTGAGGCCGTTCTTGTAAAGGTCTTCGGGCGGGCGGTTCGAGGTGGTGACGATGACCACGCCTGCCTGCAGGAGTTTTTCGAACAGGCGCCCCACGACCATCGCATCGGTGATGTCGGTGATCTGCATTTCGTCAAAGGCGAGAAGGCGGGTGTCCTTGATGATCGCCTCGGCCACGGGGGCGAGGGGGTCTTCGGTGCCGGTCTTGCGCGCTTCGTGCATGCCTTTGTGGACGGATTGCATGAAGGCGTGGAAATGCACGCGGCGCTTGGCGCGGATGTCGGTCGCTTCGGTAAAGAGGTCCATGACCATCGACTTGCCGCGCCCGACGCCGCCCCAGAGATACAGGCCGTTCGGCGGTGTCAGCGGCTTGGCGAAGAGGCCCGCGAAAAGGCCCACGCGGCGTTCGGCATTGGCTTCGAGCCAGGCGCGCAGGGGTTCGAGATCGGCCAGAACCGCGTGCTGCGCGGGATCGGCGCGGAGGGTTCCGGCGCTGACGCGGGCTTCGAAGATCTGGGTCAGGGTCTGTCGCATACCGTTGTATACCGTGCTTTGGCTGCTTCTGGAAGCGTCCGCCTAAAGGTCGTGCCGCTTGTGCCGTTCTTGGGGGGGAAGAGCGAGAAGGAGACCGGCATGGCCGTGGCGCAGATATACGGGTTGAAACCGGTCGAGGTCGAGAATGCCTTGCCGCGCGTGCTGGCGGCCGCCGATTTTGCCGCCGTGGCGGCATTGGCGCGGGCGATTTCGGGCGCGCAATGGGTGTGCATCCGTCTTGCCGACGCGACGGGCGCGCGGGTGGTGTTCTACCCCGAGCGCGAGGGCGTGACCGATCTGCCGCCGTCGCTGCATTCGGGCGAGCGGTCGGGCGATGCGGGGGCCGAGTTCAGCGCGATGGGGCTTGCCGGTGTGCAGTTCTGGGCGGGCTTTCCGTTGCGGGACGCGGCGGGCAGGTCCATCGGCCTGATGGGGGTGATGGATGATGTGCCGCGCGCCCTGTCGCAGGGGGTGATCGGGCAGTTGCAGCTTGTGGCCGACGTGCTGGCCGACAAGGTGGAAAGCGGGGCCTTGGCGCTGCGGATGGTGGCGCGGCGGACGCTGAAGCTGATCGAGGATGTGGTCGAGGTGGATGACGCCGCGGCCTCGCCGGTGTTGCGTGGGCTGCTGCGCTTCGCGGCGGGCGATGTGCCGCAAAGCACCGAGGCCATGGCGCTGCGCATCGCCGGACTGGCCGAGGCCAAGGGCGGGCGGCTGATGCTGACGCCGATTGCCGAGGGGATTCTGGCGCAGCAGGGCATTCAGGCGCAGGCCGGTGATCTGGCGGAAGCGGTCGACGTGCCGGTGCTGCCCGTGACCGAGTTCAGCCCGATGGCGCGGCTGCGGATCGGCGAGACGGTGCATGACATCGCACGGTCGGATGCGCTGGATGCGCTGGGCTTTCGTCCGGCCGGGTCCGAGGGGGCGTGGACGGTGCTTGAGAACGGGCTTGAGGAGGGTTGGCCCGAGATCATTGCCGAAGTGCTGAAAAAGACCCGCAACGTGGTGATGGAATATGTGCGGATGCACATGATCCACGAGCGCGAGGTGCCGCTGCCCGAGGGGCAGTATCACTATGACCTTTACGGCATGGGCTGGACCGTGCGCGGCACGCCGGAACATGCCGAGGTCAGCGTGAACGGGACCGACTGGACCGTGTTCGACGCAAGCGGGGTAGGCTTTGACCAGCCGCGCGATCTGTCGGCGCGGGCGGCGATGGCGGGGTATCCCGATATCGGCGACCGGATCGCGGGCGACGTGCATGAATGGTGCAAGCGTCTGGCGGCCGGTTCGGAAGTGACGCCGATCTTCTAGAGGCTTTCCAGAAAGGCGATCAGCGCCTTGCGGTCGGGGGCGGGCAGGGTCGTGACGCGGTCGCGGGCGGCCTGTCCCTCGCCGCCGTGCCAGAGGATGGCTTCGAGCAGCGATCTGGCGCGGCCGTCGTGCAGGTAGGAGGCGTGGCCCGTGACCTGCGGGGTCAGGCCGATGCCCCAGAGCGGCGGGGTCTTCCATTCCGATCCGGTGGCGCGGCCTTCGGGGCGGCCATCGGCCAGACCCGCGCCCATGTCGTGCAGCAGAAGATCGGTGTAGGGCCAGACAAGCTGGAAGCTTTGTTCGGGTTGTCCGGTCAGGCGGGCCGTCACGTGTTTGGGCGTGTGGCAGGCGGGGCAGCCGCTTTCGTGGAAGATGCGTTTGCCTTGCAGCACGGTCGGATCGCCTGCCAGCGGGCGGTCGGGCACACCGAGGTTGCGGGCGTAGAAGGTGACGAGGTCGAGGCTTTCGGAGCCGACCTCGACCCCGTCGCGGGTATCGGGGTCTTGGCCGTCGGGTGCGGCGTGGCAGGCGGTTTGCGCGGCGGTGCAATCGCCCGCAGGATCGGGGTGGAGCGCCGAGGACAGGCCCATGTCGCCGGAAAAGGCGGCGGCGGTCTGGTCGCGGATGGTGGCCGCCCCGCCCTTGAGGCCGAAGCGGCCCAGCAGGGGCGCGCGTGCCGCGCCATCCGCCTGCGGCAGACGCGCGGCGCGGCCCGAGATGCCGTCGTGGTCGGCATCGTCCGGGTCTTCGCGTGACAGGATGTCGGAGGCGGGAATGGCCTCGAGCAGGCCGAGGCCGATCATCTGCGGCGCGACACGGGGCGAGAGCATCAGCGCGGGGTCGGGTGGGCCGTAGGCCGGGTCGGCGATGGCGTAGGCCGGAGCGCGCAGGCTGACGGTGGTGCCATCGGCAAGGGTGACGGGAATTTCGGTATAGGTGACGGAGATCTTGCCTTCGGCGGTTTGGCCGGAGGTGGCGAAATCCTGCAACTGGCCGCCGTAGACCGGATCGGGGCGGGTGGCGAGCCAGTCGGCGATTTCGGCCGGCCCCGTGCCGCCGGGAAGCGAGAGGCGGAGCAGCATCGAAAGGTCGCCCGCGCCGTTCGGGGCATGGCCGCGCCCGTCCTTGATGTGGCAATCCTGACAGGCGCGGGCGTTGAAGAGGGGGCCAAGACCGTCGGAGGCGCGGGTCGAGGCGGGGGCTGCGACCCATGTCTTGGTGAAGAGCGCGTTGCCGAGCTGGAACTGCATCTGGCGGGCGAAGGACATGTTGCCCGAAGGCTGGCTGAAGGCATCGGCCGTGGCCCTGCGCCGGACCGAAGCAGCACCTGCGGGCAGGGATTCGAAGGGTTCGGGCGCGGTGAAACCGGTTGGCGCTGCAAGGATGGCTTGGATGCGGGCGGTTTCGGCGGCTGTGCGCGGCAGGGGCGCGCCGCCCTCTGCCAGCGCGGGTCGGGCGAGCAGGAGCGACAGCAGCAGGGCGGCGGCGCGGATCATTGGAACACGGCGTCCGGCGTGTCGAGGCTGTCGGACCCCTCGAAGGCGATGCGGTCAAGGCCGAGGGCCCCCGCCGCCCGCGCCAGCGTGTCGGTCTGGGTGACGAGCGCGCCGATTGCGGACCGGATCAGGGCGGCACCATCGGCATTGTCCGGGGCGAGCAACTGGTCATAGGCCACGCCGGAGGCCGCAGACAGGCGCAGCGCGTCGAGGGCGGAGAGCGAGGCGTCGAGTTCAGCGCGCAGGCGGCTGTCGGTGGCAGGGTCGGCGGCGGCGACCAGATCGGCCAGCGCGGGGCCGGAGAGGGTGGTGCCGTCGCGGCGAAGATAGCGGCCGAGGTAGACGTTCTGCACGCCGAGGCCGTTGAAATAGTGGCTGTTGGCGGTGGTGTCTGAGAAGCAGTCCTGTTCTTCCTCGGGGTCGTTGAGCATGAGGCCGAGTTTCATCCGCTCGCCCGCGAGTTCGCCGTAGGACAGGCTGCCCATGCCTGTGACCATCGCGCCAAGGGCGGCTTCGGGGGCGGTCGTCAGCGCGCGGCGGGCGGCACCCGTGGCGGACCATTGCGCGGCCATTTCGGCAAGGTCGGCAACGAGCAGGCGCGTTGCGGCCGAAAGATAGGCGGCGCGGCGGTCGCAATGGCCGTGGGTGCAGGCTGCGGTTTGCAGATAGTCGGTGTGCGGCCTGTCGCCCGCGCCCGCCCGCGTGCCGTTGAGGTCCTGTCCCCAGAGCAGGAATTCGATGGCGTGATAGCCCGAGGCGACGTTGGCTTCGGATCCGCCCGCCTCGTGCAGGGTGTCCGCGATCAGGGCGGGGGTGATGCGGGTGGCATCGACGGCGGTGCCCGAAAGGGTGAAGCGCGGGGTGGCGATGACGTTCAGCGTGGCAAGCGGGTTGGCGGCATCGGGCGGGGTGGCGACATAGTCGATCAGCCCTTCGTCGAGGGGCCATGCGTTGACGCGGCCTTCCCAGTCGTCGACGGCGGGGTTGCCGAAGCGGAACACCTCGGATTGCTGGTAGGGGATGCGGGCGGCGACCCATGCGGCGCGGGCTTGGGCCAGCGTTTCGGCTGCGGGTGCGGCAAGCAGCGCATCGACGGCGGTTTGCAGATCGCGCGCGGCGGCGAGGCTGTCGGCAAAGGTGGCCTCGGCGATGTCGGCATAGGTTTCCACAACGGCGGCGGGGGTTGCGGCGGTGCCCGCGGCGGCAATGGGCGCGGGGAGAAGGGCGAGAAACAGGGGAAGGGCGCGGTGCATGAGATCCTCGGGGTAGGGTATTCTGTATTTCCGACAAAAATAGTAGGTTGTAAAGGCGGCTTGCGAAACTGCCTGCGGGACTGACGCAGGTTATTGATTTGGATCACATATTTTCCCCGTTCTTTGGCCTAGGCTGGATCGGTGATGCGGGATCATTGATATTTACATATTCATATATTAATATATAAAGAGCCGCAGCACAGGGGGCACGCATGACGCACAGACTATTCCTTTCGGTTCTTCTGGTCCCGTTTATGGCGGTTCTGGGCGGGGTGGCGCGGGCGGAAAGCCTGACGGTGCAGCCTGTCGAGGTGACGGATTGGAAAGCGGTCTATGCGCGGATCGAGGCGCGTGACCGTGTGCCTGCGCGGGCGCGGATCGGCGGGGTGCTGGTCGACTTGCAGGTGGGCGAGGGCGACACGGTGACCGAGGGGCAACCCCTTGCGCGGATCGTCGATGACAAGCTGGCGTTCCAGCTTTCGGCGCTGGAGTCGCAAAAGGCGGCAGTCGCGGCGCAGCTTGCCAATGCGACCTCGGAGGTTAGGCGCGGCGAGGAATTGCTGAAGCAGGGGGTGACGACGGCGCAGCGGCTGGATGCGCTGCGCACGCAGGCCGATGTGTTGGCCGGACAGCTTGCCGCCATCGAGGCGCAGGCGCAGGTGACGCGGCAAAGCCAGACCGAGGGCGTGGTGCTGGCCCCTGCGGCGGGCCGTGTTCTGGATGTGCCGCTGTCGCGCGGGGCGGTGGTGATGGCGGGCGAGGCCGTGGCCACGCTGGCGGTCGGCGGCAGTTTCCTGCGGCTGGCGGTGCCCGAGCGGCTGGCCGGCGCGCTGCACGAGGGCGACGCGATCCGGATCGAGGGGATGGCGGGCGGGAAGCTTGTCAAGATCTACCCGCTGATCGAGAACGGGCGGGTGGTGGCGGATGTCGAGGTGCCGGACCTGCCCGACGGGTTCGTCGACGCGCGGGTGCTGGTGCGTTTGCCCGTGGGCCATCATGCCGCGCTGGTGGTGCCGCAAGCGGCGATCGTCACGCGCGACGGGTTGGACTTTGTGGCGGTCGAAGGGGCTGCGGGCGCGGAAATGCGCGTGGTCGTGCCCGGAACGCGCGAGGTCGGGCAGGTCGAGATTCTGACGGGGCTTGTCGCCGGTGACGTGGTCATGACCCAAGCGCCCAAGGCCGGAGGCGGCGATGAGTGAGGCGTCCCCCCTTGGCCTTGCGGGGCGGTTGACGCGGGCCTTCATCGCTTCGTCGCTGACGCCGCTGTTCATTCTGGCGGCGCTGGCGGCGGGGCTGGTCGCGCTGGGCGCGCTGCCGCGCGAGGAAGAGCCGCAGATTTCGGTGCCGATGGTGGATATCCACATCGCCGCCCCCGGCCTGAAGGCCGAGGACGCGGTGAAGCTGGTGACCGAGCCGTTGGAGGTGATCGTCAAGGGCATCGCGGGCGTCGAGCATGTCTATTCGCAGACGCGCGACGATGGCGCGCTGGTGATGGTGCGCTTTGCGGTGGGGACGCGGTCGGAAGATGCGGTCTTGCGGGTGCATGACAAGGTGAGGGCGAACCTCGACCGGATACCGGTGGGGATTGCCGAGCCGCTGATCGTGGGGCGCGGGATCGACGATGTGGCGATTCTTGCTGTGACCCTGTCGGGCAAGGCGGGAAGCGGGGTGGGGGCGAATGACCTGACCCGCATCGCGCGGGCCTTGCAGGCCGAGGTGGCCAAGACCGAGGATGTGGGCCTGACCTATCTGGTGGGCGAGGCGCATGAGGCGATCCGCATCGCGCCCGATCCCGACCGTCTGGCGCTATACGGTGTGACGTTGCAGCAACTGGCGGGAAAGGTGGCGCAGGCCAACCGGACGCTGACGACAGGCAAGCTGCGCGACGGCGGCGATCAGGTCGATCTGGTGGCGGGCGAGACGCTGACGGCCCCTGCCGAGGTGGCGAACCTGCTGTTGACGACGCGGGACGGGCGACCGGTCTATGTGTCAGATGTGGCCGATGTGACCTATGTTCCGGATACGGGCGAGGCGATTGTCGCGAATATCGTCAAGTCTGCGGGCGGATTGCAGCGCAGCCCTGCGGTGACTTTGGCGGTGGCAAAGCGGGCGGGGGCCAATGCGGTCGTGGTGGCCGAGGCCGCGCTGCGCCGGATCGAGGCGCAGGAAGGGCGGATCATTCCCGGCGATGTCAGCCTGACCGTGACGCGCGACTATGGCGAGACGGCGAACGAGAAGGCCAACGAGCTGTTGTTCCATCTGGGGTTGGCGACGGTGTCGATTATCCTTCTGGTGCTGCTGGCGATCGGCTGGCGCGAGGGGGTGGTGGTGGCCATCGTCATTCCGGTGACGATCCTGCTCACGCTCTTTGCGAGCTGGATCATGGGCTACACGCTGAACCGCGTGAGCCTGTTCGCGCTGATCTTCTCTATCGGGATTCTGGTGGATGATGCCATCGTGGTGATCGAGAACATCGCGCGGCACTGGGGCATGGGCGATGCGCGCCCCCGTGCGCAGGCGGCCATAGATGCGGTGGCCGAAGTGGGCAATCCGACCATCGTGGCCACGCTGACGGTGGTGGCGGCGCTTTTGCCGATGCTGTTCGTGAGCGGGCTGATGGGGCCCTACATGTCGCCCATTCCGGCCAATGCCTCGGCGGCGATGATCCTGTCGTTCTTTGTCGCGGTCATCATCACGCCGTGGCTGATGGTGAAGATCGCGGGCAAGGCCAGGATGGCGCATGGCGGCCATGCGGGCTGGATGGAGCGCGCCTATGGTGCGGTGGCGCGGCCGATCCTTGGCAGCAAGGGGCGGAGCCTCGGGTTCCTGCTGGCCTCGGCGGCCTTGTCTTTCGGCTCGCTCGGCTTGCTTTACACGCAGGATGTGACGGTCAAGCTGTTGCCCTTTGACAACAAGTCGGAACTGTCGGTGATGATCGACATGCCCGAAGGGGCGGCGGTCGAGGCGACGGACCGCGTGGCGCAAGAGATCGCGGGGATCGTGCTGGAGATGCCCGAGGTGACCTCGGTCCAGACCCATGCGGCGACGGCCTCGCCTGCGAATTTCAACGGGCTGGTGCGGCATTCCTATCTGCGCGCCGACCCGAACCTTGGCGAGGTGGCGGTGAACCTGTTGCCCAAGGGCGCGCGGGACCGCACGAGCCACCAGATCGCGCTGGATATACGGCAGAAGATCGCGGCGCTGGGGCTGGACGGGGGGATTTCGGTCAAGGTGGTCGAGCCGCCCCCCGGCCCGCCGGTGATGGCGACGCTGCTGGCCGAGGTTTACGGACCCGATGCCGCGACGCGCCGCGCGACCGCGCTGATGGTCGAGAACGCTTTCCGGTCGGTGCCCTTTATCGTCGATGTCGACAACAGCTACGGCACACAGGCGCGGCGGTTGCGGGCGCGGGTGTCGAGCGACGATCTGGAATTCTTCGGGGTGCAGGAACAGGACGTGTTCGACACCATCGCCGCGCTGAACGGCGGGCAGGTGGTGGGCTATTCGCATCGCGGGGACGGGCGCTATCCGATCCCGCTGGTGGTGCAGCGGCCCAAGGGCGCGCGGGTGATGGACGAGACCTTCCTGACCACGCCGATCCCCGCAAACACCCTGCCCGGTGCGCGGGGCGTGGTGGAGCTTGGCGATGTGGTGAAGGTGACCGGGGAGGCCGCGTCCTTCCCGATCTTCCGCCACAACGGGCGCGAGGCGGAAATGGTCACGGCGGAACTGGCGGGCGATTTCGAGGCGCCGCTTTACGGGATGCTGGCCGTGGACAAGGCGCTTGAGGGGCAGGCCGGCGCGCCCGCGATCGCGCTGCATGGCCAGCCCGAGGACGAAAGCCGCCCCACGCTGCTGTGGGATGGCGAATGGGAAGTGACCTGGGTCACGTTCCGCGACATGGGGGCGGCCTTTGGTGTGGCGCTGCTGGGGATTTACATTCTGGTCGTCGCGCAATTCGGGTCGTTCAAGCTGCCGCTCGTGGTGCTGACGCCCGTGCCGCTGACATTCCTTGGCATCATGTTCGGCCATTGGCTGTTCGGCGCGCCGTTTTCGGCCACGTCGATGATCGGCTTCATCGCGCTGGCGGGGATCATCGTCAGGAATTCCATTCTGCTGGTGGATTTCATCCGCAGCGAGGGGGCGGTGACGGTGGAAAGCCTGATCCGCGCGGGGACGATCCGGTTCAAGCCGATATTCCTGACGGCCGTTGCGGCGATGATCGGGGCGGCGGTCATTCTGGCGGACCCGATCTTTCAGGGGCTCGCCATCTCGCTTCTGTTCGGGCTGCTGACATCGACGCTGCTGACGGTGTTGGTCATCCCCGCGATCTATCGGGTCTTCAGGACGTAACCTTCAAGGGAGGACGGGCTATGGCACATGTCGTTGTATTGGGCGCGGGGTTGGGCGGGGCCATCATGGCCTATGAACTGCGCGACCGGCTGCGCAAGGAGGACAGGGTCACCGTGGTGACGAAGGACGCGAAATACCATTTCGTGCCGTCGAACCCGTGGATCGCGGTGGGCTGGCGCCAGCGCGGGGAGATCACGGTCGATCTGGCCCCCGTGATGGAGAAGAAGGGGATCGGCTTCGTCCCCGTCGCGGCGGAACGGCTGCACGCGGCGGAGAACCGCATCGCGCTGGTCGACGGGCAGAGCCTGTCCTACGATTACCTTGTGATCGCCACGGGGCCGGAGCTTGCCTTTGACGAGATCGAATGCTTGGGGCCCGAGGGTTTTACCCAGTCGATCTGCCACATCGACCATGCCGAGAAAGCCGCGAAGGCGGTGGAGGAGCTGATCCGCAACCCCGGCCCCGTGGTCATCGGCGCGGTGCAGGGGGCAAGCTGTTTCGGGCCGGCCTATGAATTCCTGTTCATCCTCGAGACCGCGCTCAGGCGGGCCAAGGTGCGGGACCGGGTGCCGATGACCTTTGTCACCGCAGAGCCCTATATCGGGCATCTGGGGCTGGACGGGGTGGGCGATACCAAGGGGCTGCTGGAATCGGAGATGCGCGCCAAGCACATCAAGTGGATCACCTCGGCCAAGGTGGCGCGGGTCGAGGCGGGCAGGATGTTCGTCCACGAGATCGGCGAGGACGGGGCGGTCAAGGCCGAACGCGAGCTGCCCTTTGCCTTTTCGATGATGCTGCCCGCCTTTCGTGGCATCAGACCCGTGGCGGGGATCGAGGGGCTGAGCAATCCGCGCGGGTTCACCATTGTCGACAAGCACCAGCAGAACCCGAAATACCCCAACGTCTTTGCCGTGGGCGTTTGCGTGGCGATCCCGCCGATGGGGCCGACGCCGGTTCCGGTGGGGGTGCCGAAAACCGGCTTCATGATCGAAAGCATGGTGACGGCCACGGCGCATAACATCGCCAATATCGTGCAGGGCAAGGCGGCGGATCGGGTCGGCACGTGGAATGCCGTCTGTCTGGCCGATTTCGGCGACGGGGGCGTGGCCTTTGTGGCCCAGCCACAGATTCCGCCGCGCAATGTCAATTGGTCGTCGTCGGGCAAATGGGTGCATGTGGCCAAGATCGGCTTCGAGAAATACTTCATCCGCAAGCTGCGCAAGGGGGTTTCCGAGCCGTTCTACGAGACGCTCGCGCTGAGGACGCTTGGCATCGACAAGCTGAAGGAAACGGTCGAGGGCTGACGCCCCGCCGCCATTCGGGGCGGTGGTCGCCCCGTTTTGAGAACCCTGCGGGGCGATGGTTGCCCCGTTTTGATAACAAGGAGAATGACCATGACGATCGACCGTTCGGTATTGATGTTTGCGGGTGTGATGGTGCTGCTTTCGGTGGCGCTGACGGCCTGGGTGTCGCAGTGGTTCGTGCTGTTCACGCTGTTCATCGGGGTGAACCTGATCCAGTCCTCGGTCACGGGGTTCTGCCCTGCGGTGACGGTGTTCCGCGCCTTGGGGGCAAAGCCCGGCTGCGCCTTCAAGTGACCGGGTTCGATCCGGCCGGAGATGCCGTGGCCGCCCGCGAGGTGGTCACGGTTCTCAAGGCGCTGTCCCATACCGGGCGGTTGCAGATTCTTTGCCACCTGCTGGGTGGCGAGATGAATGTGGGCGCGCTGTCGGAGGCTTTGGCCGAACCGCAGGCGGCGGTGTCGCAGCAACTGATGCGGCTGCGGTCGGAAGGCTTCGTGCGGGCGCGGCGCGAGGGAAAGCATGTGCTTTACGGTTTTGCGGACGGGCGCGTGGCCGCTGTGATCGCGGCCCTGCGCGCGGCCTATTGCGCGGGGGCGGCGGGGGCTTGACCCTGCGCGGTGCTTGGCCGAACGCTGGCGGCAGGTTGCCGGGGGGATCGCGTGGCGCAGGGGGTGGGCGGGCAAGAGTTCGGGGCGCAAGAGTTCGGGTTCGTCTATGTCCTCGGGTCCGACGGGGCGGGGGGATACCGGACCTATGTGGGCTGGACGCTGGACCTTGGGCAGCGCGTGGCGCGGCACAATGCCGGAACGGGCGCCAAATCGACGCGCGGACGGGTCTGGGCGGTGCTTTATGCCGAGCGTCTGCCGTCGCGGGCCGAGGCGATGAGCCGCGAGTGGTATCTTAAACGCGACCGGGCCTTGCGGCGGCGTCTGGCGCTGGTGGCGCAGGGGCTGGGCTAGGCGCCAGAGACGGAGACGGAGACGGATATTTTCCGGACGAGGCCGGGTGTGGTTAATCTTTGCTAATTCCGCTATGCGGAAGAGAACGCAAAGGCCGGAGTTCGGACCCAGAATGACCAAGACGGATGTGCCGGGCCTGCGGGTTCCGGTGATCGAATTCGCCCCTGCGCGCGTGCTTCATACGACGCCGCCCAAGACGGGGTCGACGTCGCTGTTGCTGTCCTATCTGCTCATGGCCGGATTGGCCGTGCCCGAGGGAGCGGTGCGGGCCGTGCTGCGGCAGGCGCAGGCCGACGGAAGCGCCGCGGCGGCGGGGCTGCGGCTGCATTTCGTGGCGCCTGCGCAATTGCCCGCATTCTATGCCGCCCATGCGGGCTGGCATTTGCTGTGCAATGTGCGCAGCCCCTACGAGCGGGCGCTGTCGAACTGGTTCAGCAAGCTCAACCGCTATGCCAAGCGGTTCGATCGGCCGAGCTATCGCTACGGCAAGCTGCGGCAGGTGCTTGGGGGGCCTATGGCATGGCCGCATATCGAACGGGCCAATGTCCACATGCAGAAACGCATTTCCTTTGCGGCCATGCTTGCGGGGCTTGCCCGCAATGGCGTGGGGTTCGATTCGCATTTCGAGCAGCAGTCGGTTCTGCTGGCCTTGGACAAGGTGACCTATGACCGGATGATCCGGCTTGAAACGATGGGCAGCGACCTGCCGCAGGCGTTCGAGGCGCTTGGCGTGCCGCAGGCCATGACCGGGCGGCTGGCCGCTATCCCCCATCGCAACCGGACGGCGGCGCGGCCCTCGGCGCTGCTGGACGCCGAGGCGGTGGCGCTGATCGGGCGCATCTATCCCGACGATTGCCGGTTGCTTGGCTATGACAGCCCGCTTGACCGCCAAACGGCCCAGCCCGGCTGAGGTGCGACGATGCCCTATTATCCCGAACTTGACCTGATCTTCATTCACATCCCGAAAACGGCGGGAGGGGCGATCGAGGACTTGCTGCTGCCCTACAAGGCGGCGGGCCGCAAGACGCTGGGCCGGCGTCTGGCGGCGAAGCTGGCGCTGCCGCAGGACGCGCGGGCGGCCTATATTCCCGGCCATGCGACGGCGGCCTGGCACCGGCGGGTGATGGGGGCGGCGGTGTTCGATGCGGCGCGGCGCTTTGCGGTGGTGCGCAACCCCTATGACAGGTTGATCTCGTCCTATGAATTCATCCGGCAGAACCCGCTGCACCACCGCCACAAGCGCACGGCGGGGCAGGGGTTCACCGAATTCCTGAACGCGCGGCAGATGTCGCAGATGCCGTTCTTGCTGGACCGTGACGGGCGTATGCTGGTTGACCATATCGTGCGGTTCGAGGCCTTGGCCGGGGAGCTGGCGGCGCTGTTCGACCGGCTGGGCATACCGCTGGCCCTGCCCGCCCATGGAAATCGCAACAGCTCGGCCAAGAAGGACCGCAGCCACTATCTGACGCCCGAGGCGCTTGGGCTGATCAACCGTGCCTGCGCCGAGGATTTTCGTCGCCTGGGATATGCCATGCAGACAGCGCCCCTGTAAGGCGCGCGGCGATGGCCTGCGCCAGATCGGCGGGCGGTTGGGCGAGGGTTCCCGGAACGAGGTAGACGTTCTTCAGGAAGCCGAGGAACTGGCGCCGCAGTCTTTCGTCGGGTCGCCAGTCGTGCCGCGCCAAGGCGGCGTCGAGCGTGGCGGGGTCATGCGCTTGCAGGGTCAGGCCCGCGATGGCGTAGCAGGCGGTGCCAAGGGTGATGACGGGTTTCGCGGCTTGCAGCGCCTCGATCCCGACGGTGGAGTTTATGGTCAGCACGGCGCGGGCGGCGGCGATGAGGCTGGCGGTTTCGTTGCCGTTGGCAAAGAGGATGCGCGGGTGGGGCGGAAAGAGGCCGATGACCGAGGCGCGGAAACTGGGGTGTTCCTTGACCACGAAGGTCTGATGGGGGTTGCGGTCGGCGGTGTCGCGCAGGACCGCGAGGAAATGGCCCATGTCGCGCAGCCACGGCGAATGCAGGGTGATCTGCATGTCGGATGGCACCTGAAACGGAACGAACACAAAGTCGGGCGGCAGCGTGACGGGCGCGTGCTGCGATTTCGCGGCGCGGCGGCCGATGGTTTCGGGCAGGCCTGCGGCGGCAAAGTCGGTGTCGCTGTCCAGATAGAAGGCGGGGTCGCGCGGCACGGAATTCGCGCCGTTCAGTCCCGTCGGGTCGATCTGGAGGGTGCGGGGCAGAAAGCCCGCTTCGACCAGAACGCGGGCCGAAGGGTCGGCCACGGCGGCAAGGACGGATTCAGGGTAGACCGAGCCGTTGAAGATGATGTCGATGCGGCCGGCTTGGGTGTCGAGGCGCAGCAGGTCGCGCAGGAGTGCCGCTTCGGCACCTTTGAGATGGAGATAGGTCGCGGCGACGGGGCGCAGGCCGAAAAGGGCGGGAAGGCGGATCTGCTTGCGGGTGAGGTTCCCCGCGACAAGGGCGCGGATGTCGGGCGGGGCTGCCCCGTTACGCAGCGCGCGCAGGCACAGGCGCAGGGCACCAAGCGGACCGAGCCTGCGCGAGAGGCCGCGCAGAAGGGCGGGCAGGCTGACAGGAACACTTTCCAGCCGGTCGCCCAGAACAGGTTCGAATGCGGCGAGGGCGGGGGTGCCGAGCTTGCGGTAATGTGCCATTAACCAAGATTACCGCGTCTGCCGGTCCGCTCAAGGCGGTTTCTTGCCTTGAAGGGCCGGTGTCTTTAACTTTTACTAACGATACCGGCCGTGACCGAGACCTGACGCCTGATGCGGCGGGGCATGGCGCGTGACCGTCGCAGCGAAGGCCAAGCATCCGCTTATGGAAAAACAGGTGATCTGCATAAACTGGGGCACGAAGTACGGCCCCCGTTTCATCAACCGGCTTTACGCGATGGTGGCCCGCAACATCACGCCGCCCTTTACGATGACCTGTTTCACCGACAACCCCGAGGGCGTGCGCAGAGAGGTGCGTTGCCTGCCGCTTCCGCCGCTTGATGTGGCGATGCCGGTCAACACGCGGGGCATCTGGCCCAAGGCGCGGTTGTGGGGGCCGGTGCTTGGCGATTTGACGGGGCCCGTGCTGTTCATGGACCTTGACGTGGTGGTGACGGGATCGCTGGACGATTTCTTTACCTTTGGCGCGCCTGACGACATCGTTTTGTCGCGCAATGTGACCAACCCGTTCGAGCGTCTGGGACAGACCAGCGTGTTCCGCTTTCCGGTGGGAAAGCTGGTGCCGCTGCAAGAGAAGTTCAAGGCCGATCCGCAGGCTGTGGCCGACGAATACCGTTTCGAGCAGCGTTACGTGACGCGCAACGCGCCGGGCGGGGTGAAGCTGTTTCCCGCCGCATGGGTGCGGCATTTCCGGCGGCATTGCACGCCGGTCTTTCCGCTGAACTACTGGAAGGCGCCGAAGCTGGAAGCGGGCACGCGGATCGTGATCTTTCCGGGCGGGTTCCACCCCGAACATGCGATCAGCGGCGGCTGGAAGGACGAGGGAACACAAGGGCGCACGCCCGCGCAGCACCTGAAAACCGAGTTGGGCAAATGGCGCGAGGCGCGCTTGTTCAACCGCTTGAAGCACTATGTCGCGCCGGCGCCCTGGGTGGCGGACCACTGGCGCGAGTGAGGGGGCGCGCCTTGGTCAGTCGTCGTCTTCCATCGCGCGGATGGCATCGCGCAGGCGGGTGACGGCGGCTTTCTTGATCTGCGACACGCGGCCCGTGGTCACCCCGAGGATATCGGCGATTTCGTAGACGTTCAGCTCTTCGACGAAGTAGAGTTGCAGGACCATCGCCTCGCGTTCGGGCAATTCGCCCAAGGCGCGGCGCAGCATCTGGCGCATCTGGTCGGCCTGCATCTTGTCTTCGACCGTGCGGTTCGAATCCGAGAACAGCATCGAGTGGTCGGAGTAGACCTCGTCCAGCGATTTGATCGAGGACGCGCCGAATTGCGTTTCCCAATCTTCGAGTTCCGAAACGGTGATGCCCATGTCGGCGGCGATTTCGTGCTTTTCCGGCGCGCGTTGCAATTGCTGTTCGAGCTTCAGCACCGAGGCGCGTTTCTTTTGCTGCATGACGATGGTCGCGCGGCAAAGCGAGGAGGAGGCGCGCAGGTAGTCGATGATCGAGCCGCGGATGCGGATCGCGGCGTAGGAGGCGAAGCTTGCCCCCTGACGCGGGGTGTAACGCTGGGCGGCATCGACAAGACCCATGTAGCCGACTTGCAGCATATCCTCGACCTCGGCCATGCGGCCGACGCGGCTGTGCATGTGCCACGCGATCTTGCGCACGAGGTCCATATGGCTGCGCACGAGCTTGTCGGGCGAGGGGCCTTCCTGTTCGGGATAGCGTTTGGCGAGCATCAGATTTGCCCTTTCGTGCTGGTTACACAGGCGGGAACGGAAAAACGGGTCATGCAGCGGATCATTCGGCGGGTCATTCGGCGGCGATCCCCTGTTGGACGGCCCATGCGCCGGACCAGTGGTGCAGGTCGGCAGGGACGGGGCGGCGCAGCGTGTCGATCAGGCCGGTGCCCGCGCTGACATGCGAGAGTTTCAGACCGGCATCGGCGATGGCTTCGAGTTCGGGGATTTCCGGCTCCCACAGGTCGAGGCGGGTCAGGCAGACGGTGGGCTGATAGGCGGCCCAGTCGCGGCAGAGCCGTGCCGTCAGGGCGGGGTGGGTGCCCGCAGGGATGCAGAGCAGCAGTTCGGCATCGTCGCTGTCGATCAGCCGCGCGGCGAGGTCGGGCGTGTGATCGGCGGCGTCGGACAGATCGAAGATCTCGGGGAAGGCGGGGTCGGCTTCGGCCGACAGCAGCGCATCGTGGATGGTGGGGCGGTCAAGCCGCAGACCCATGAGCCGCGCCCAGCCGCGCAGGCGGTCTTCGTGCAGCAAAAGGCCGGGTGCGGGGGCGATGAGGCGCGGTTGCAGGCGGCGGTCGGCTTGCAGGATGCGCGCGGCAAGACGGGCGGCGACCATCGACTTGCCCGAACCGGGCGGGCCGATGATGACCGTGCGCGGGGCGACGGGTTCGACGAGACCTTCGGGAAAGAACAGGCGCCGCGCGAGATCGGCATGGGGATCATCGGGTGCGGCCTTGCGGGGCGCGGCCTTGCGGGGCGCGAGGGTCGCGGCCTGGAAGCTGCGTTCGAAGGACGCGGCCCCTTGCGCGGGGTGCTGCGGGCTGCGCGTGGCGCGCAGGGCGGGGCGGGCGGGCGGTATGGGGGACGCCGCCGCTTCGGTATCGGGCGGGTCGAGATCGTCGCCTTCGCCCGAGGCGCGCAGCTCGTATTGGCCGTCGATCTTGCGGGTCGAGAGGATGAGCGCATCGGGGCCGAGGCGGCGGAGGATTTCCTCCATCGCCTTTTGGCTGGTTGCGGCGCGGACGGTAATGACGGTCATGGATCAGCCCCCCATTTTCGGCAGTTGGCTTTGCCCGCCGATAGAGGCCACGACCTCGACTTTGCGGGTTTCGGGAAGTTCGGCGATGCCGAGAACGATGGCATCGGGAAGGTGCGGGCGCAGGAAGGCGGCAAGGCTGCGGCGCAGTTGGGTGGCCACGATCAGCACGGCCTGTTTGCCGGCACCTGTGGCATCCTCGAAGGCGTCGGAGAGGGATTTGACCAGCGTCTGGGCAAGGCCCGCGTCGATCACCAGACCCTCGTCGCCGGAGCGGCGGGCGCGGATCAGGAGTTGCTCGAGTTCGGGATCGAGGGTCACCAGCGGCAGGGGCGTGTTGATCGGGGTCATCTGTTGCAGCAGGAGCGGCACGAGCATGGGGCGCAGCGCCTCGGCCATGTCGGGGGCGGAAAGGTTGCGGCCCGACAGTTCGGCCAGACCTTCGAGGATGCGGCGCAGGTCACCGATCGGGATGCGTTCGGACAGGAGCGTGCGCAGGACGCCCGTGACCGTGTGCAGCGCCACGAGTTTCGGGACCACGGCATTCACCAGCGTGGGCGAGACGCGGGCGAGCGTGTCGAGCAGCACCTGCACATCATCGGGGCCGATCAGGTCGGCGGCGTGTTTGTAGAGCAGTTGCGACAGGTGCGTCGCGATGACGGATTCGGGTTCGACGACGACGTGATCGTCGGCCTCGGCCTCGGCCAGCTGGTGGGGCAGGATCCAGACGGCGTCGAGACCGAAGGAGGGGTCCTTGACCTCGATGCCCTTGAGCTTGCGCGCCGAACCGCTGCCGGGGATGGCGAGTTTGCGGTCGGGGTAGACGACATCCTCGCCCCGGATCACCTGCCCCACGCGAATGCGATACTGGTTGGGCGGCAGGGTCAGGTCGTCGCGGATGCGCACGCCGGGGACGACGAAGCCCATCGCCTTGGACACCTCGCGCCGGATGGCGGTGATGCGGGTGACGAGCGCGCCGCCGCCTTCGCCCGCAAGCGGGATCAGGCCGTAGCCGATTTGCAGGCTGACGGGGGCGTGGTCGGCCACATCCTCGGCGGTGATGCCTTCGGAGGGTTTGGCGCTGCCTTCGGCTTCGATCACATCGCTGCCGGGGGCTTCGGGATCGGCGGGGTTGAGGTCCTTGCGGCCGAACCATGCGATGCCCGCGGCGGCGGCGGCGGCGAAGAGGAACACGCCGGACGGCATGCCGGGGACGACGCCGATGATGGCAAGGACGGCGGCCACGGGCATCCATGCCGCGCGCAGGTGGATTTGCCGCGCGATCAGCCCGCCCATGTCATGGCTGGAGGAGACGCGGGTGACGATGATGGCGGTGGCGATGGACAGCAGGAGTGCCGGGATCTGCGCCACGAGACCGTCGCCGATGGAAAGCAGGACATAGGTCTGCGCCGCCTGCCCCATCGAGAGGCCGTGTTGCAGCGTGCCGATCAGGATGCCGCCGATGATGTTGATGGCAAGGATCAGGATGCCCGCCATCGCGTCGCCTTTGACGAATTTTCCGGCACCGTCCATCGAGCCGTAGAAATCGGCCTCGGCCCCCACCTCGGCGCGGCGGGTGCGGGCTTGATCGGGTGTCAAAAGACCGGCGTTCAGGTCGGCGTCGATGGCCATCTGCTTGCCGGGCATGGCGTCGAGGGTGAAGCGGGCGGAAACCTCGGACACGCGGCCCGCGCCCTTGGTGATGACGACGATGTTGATGATGACGAGGATGATGAAGACGAGAAGGCCGACGACGAAATTCCCCGCGATGACGAATTCACCGAAGGCCTTGATGACCTTGCCCGCCGCGTCATGGCCGGTGTGGCCCTGGGTCAGCACGATGCGGGTCGAGGCCACGTTGAGCGCGAGGCGGAAGATGGTGGCGATCAGCAAGAGGCTGGGAAA
The DNA here is from genome assembly GCF_014243445.1 of Paragemmobacter straminiformis. GTDB lineage: Bacteria > Pseudomonadota > Alphaproteobacteria > Rhodobacterales > Rhodobacteraceae > Paragemmobacter > Paragemmobacter straminiformis. The sequence goes on along the minus strand of NZ_JACLQD010000001.1, from coordinate 1,008,313 downwards.
GCTGGAGAAATCAAGCGGGCGGTAGCTGTAGAGCGCGACCATCAGGATCACGAGCGACAGAAGGATGTTCGACACGAAGAAGAGGTCGAGCAGCACCACGGGAAGCGGCATCACCATCATGGCGATGATGACGAGCACGCCCACGGGCAGGGCCAGCCCGCCGAGCTGGCCCAGAAGGCCGCCGCGCTGGGGGATCGCGCCGGTGGTCATGCGTGCTGTCCGCTGATGTGGTTTCGGGTCGGTGTCATGCTGTGCCTGGCCTGTCGGCTGTGTCTGTCGGGGCGGGTTGTGCAATCGGCGTGCCAAGCGGGGCGCGTGGTGGCGGGGTGGCCATAGGGACGGGGGGGTCTGCGGGCGGCGCGGGGTTGGCGGCCGTGGCACGGGGGGCTGTCTGCCCCCCGCGGGGCGCGGGCGCCCCTTCCCCCCGAGAGTATTTTGGCAAGGATGAAGCGGCAGGGCGGGGCGGGGTTGCCGCTGTGCGGGGCGCGGGGGGCTTGGCGGCGCGGGGCTTGGCGGTGAGGGGCTTGGCACGCGGTTTGCAGCGCGGGGGTGATCCTTTTCTTGCGGAGACCGCCATGCGCGCGCTGACCCTTTGCCTTTCCCTTGCCGCCCTTGCGGGTTGCGCCACGACACCGCCTTCGGCGAAATCGGCCCTGCCTTTGGATGCGCGGGAGCAAACCGCGCAGCTTGCGGCGATCAAGGATGATCTGGACGCCGCCGACAGGCTGGCCGCGCCGGCGCCCGTATCGGCACCCGTATCGGCGCCCGTATCGGCACCGGCGGGGGGAGGCGCGCCGATGATGTTTGCCGCGGCGCAGGTGCCGTCGCTGAAAGGCTTGGGTTTCGCGCAGATTTCCGGCCAGCCGGGCAAGACCAAGAACGAGAAGCGGCTGATGGCCATTCGTGCCGCGCGGGTGGATGCGCTGCGCGATCTGACCGAGCAGGTGCACGGGGTGCGGATTTCGGCCGATACCACGGTGCATGATGCGGTGGTGGCCGATGACAGCCTGAATGCGGTGGTGCAGGGCACGCTGCGCGGGGCCAGAACGTTGCGCGTGACCGCCAAGGGAAGCGACAGCTACGAGGTCGAGATGGAACTCGACCGCGACACGGTGGCCTATATCGTGCGCGCGCTGAAGGGGCGTATCTGATGCTGCGGCTTCTGGTTGCGCTGGTGCTGCTGGCTGCCGCTCCGCTGCGGGCGGAGGATCTGTGGATCGAGGCCAAGGGCTTTGCCGTGCAGTCGGGGGCCGAGGATGCCGCGAGCGCCAAGCGCCGCGCGGTCGCCGATGCGCTGCTGATGGCGGCCTTGTCCGGCGGGGCGGATGTGCGGGCGCATACGGCGGTGGACCGGTCGGTCGTGACGTCGGACCTGTTGATCGTGCGGCCCGTGGGGCGGGTGAAGGAGCATCGCCTGATCTCGGCCACGCGGAACGGGGATACCTGGGAGGTGGTGTTGCAGGCGCGGGTCGGGCTGGGGCCGGATGCCGCCTGCGATGCGCGGCGCAAGCTGGTGATCACGGCCTTTGCGCCCGAGATCGAGGTTTCGCCCTATGCCCCCGCATGGGCCGCGCCGCTGGCGCAGGAGGTGGCGAACGATCTGGTGCGGCAGGTGGAGCGGCACCCTTCGGTGGAGCTGGTGCGCGTGACGGACCGCGCCATGACGCGCGCCGATGCGAGGCGCGAGACGGTGGATTACATGGTGCTGACCAAGGGGTCGGTGCGGCTGGGGCCGGGGGAGCATGGTTTCGTGCCGGCGATCCGGCTGGACATGGGCGGATCGGGGCGGCGGCCGGAGTTGCGGCTGTCCCTCGAGATGCGGCTGGTGGGTGGCAGCGGCGAGGAGACGCGGCAGGCGGTGGAACGCAGCGTGGCCCTGCCCGGCGTGTCGCCGCTGGGGCGCCTTGCGGTGCTGGTCGAGCCGGACCGGAGGCAGATGGCGGGCAAGCTGACGGCGGGGCTGGACCGCGCCATGACGGCCCTGCTGGATGTCGAGACCTGCAAGCCGGTGCTGGCCTATATGGCGGTGTCCGGCCACGAGATCAGCGCGCCCGTGGGGCGGCGGCAGGGGCTGACCAAAGGGGCGATCGCCTTTACCGCGGATGCGGACGGGTCGACCGAGATGCTGGAAGTGGTGGCCTTGGGGGCCGAGGGCGTGACGCTGCGCCCGCTTGACCCGAACCGTCCGGCAAAGGCCTTTGCGGGGCGGCCCGTGCGCTTTTTCGAGACGGGAGTCTGAGGGTGCTGCGCTGGCCGCTGGTTCTGGTGCTGACGGCCCTGCCCGCCGGGGCCGGGGGATGGCCCGAGGGGATACCCGGGGCGGAGGTCGGGCGCATGGTGCGCGAGGCGATGGTGGCGGCGGGGCAGGCGGTGCCGGGCTTTGCCGATCCGGTGCGGCGCTTTCCGCCCTGCGCGGCTGCGCCTGCGGTCAGCCCGCGCGCGGGAAGCTGGGCCACGGCCGACCTGCGCTGCGCCGCCCCCGTCTGGCTGCGGTCGGTGCGGACCGGGGCGCAGCCTGCGGCGCGCGCGAAGCCGGATGCGCCGGAGGCAGCGTTGGGGCCGAAGGTGGTGACCTTGACGCATAGTCTGGCGCGGGGCGCGATGATCGGGGCCGGTGACATCGGCCTTGCGCCCATGCCCGAGCGGGCGGTGGACGGCATTTTCACCGATCCGGCGATGGTGATCGGGCGGCGGGCCAAGGTGGGGCTTGGCGAGGGTCAGCCGGTGCTGGCGCGGCAGCTCGAACCCGTGTGGCTGGTCGAGAAGGGCAACCCCCTGTCGCTGACCGCCAGCGCCGGAGGGCTGAGCGTATCGGCCCCCGCCGAGGCGCTGGAGAACGGCGCGCTTGGCGATGTGATCCGGGTGATGAACCTGTCGAGCCGGCGCGAGGTGAAGGCCTTGGTCACGGGGCCGAATATTGTGACCGCACAGACTAACATGCGCTGAAAGCGTGCCGTTAAGGGGCTAAACGGAGGGTCCCAGATGGTAGATCTCATTTCCTCGTCCAGCAATCGCCCGCGGATCATGCGTCCGGGGGAAGACCTTGGTGCGCCGGTTCAGGGCAGCGCGGGCGGTGCCGCCGCTGCGGGGGCCGTGGCGCAGGCTGCCGGCGACACGCTGGCGCTGAGTGCGACGGCGACGGCGCTGCCGGAAGAGCTGAAAGGCGGGCCGCCCATCGATCTGGAGATCGTCGCCAAGATCAAGGAGGCGATCTCGGAGGGAAAATACCCGATCGATCTGGAAAAGATCACCGAGAGTCTTTTTCAGGATTTCATCGATCTGGTGGCCTGAAACTTGCTTAAGAGCCGTTGAGAACTGAACGAACCGGAGCCTTTCCATGAGCCTTGCCGCCACTTCCGCGATCTTTGCCACGCTGCTGGCCGGAACGTCCCTTGTCGGGCTGGGCCTGAAGCGGCGGGCGCGGGGGGGGATGGCGGTTGCGCCAGTGCCTGCGGGTATGCCTGCGGCGGGCCCCGAGGCAGGGCATGAGGCGGGGTTCGGTGCCGTTCGGGCCGATGCGGCGCATCCGATGATCGTGGCCGACCATCTGGCGGCGCGGGTCGAGGACCTGCTGAGCGCGCAGACGAGGGCGCAGGCCGATGCGCTGGCCGATCTGAAGGCCGAGATCCTTGGCCTGAAGTCGGATGTCGAATGGCTGGCGGGCGAGCGGATGATCGAACAGGCCATCGCGCTGGCGCAGAGCGGTGTCGAGGCCGAGGAGATCGGCCGCGAGCTTGGCATGACGCGGGATGCGGCCGAGACCATCGTGGCCTTCCGGCGGCACTGAGCCGCGAAGGACGATTTTTCTGCGAAAAATCGGGGGGCTGGCGGGCAGATGTTGCCCGTTTGGCTGCCGTTTCGGGGGGCTTTGCGCCCCCGTCCATCGGCGGGCCGATGGACTCCCCCGCAGGATATTTGGGGCAAGAGGAAGCGGCGCTTTTCATGGGCTTTTCGCCCCGAGGTCCGGTGTTTGCGATCTGTGATGCAGCGGGCGGGGCGGGATGCGGGCTTTGGCCGGCGCGCTGCGGCCCCTGCGTCGGGATGCGGATTGAAGCCGTTGGTGCCTAGGGAACCTAGAACAATGCGGTGCAGACGGGATCGCCGAGGCCCGTGTCGCAGAGCGACTTGAGGGTTTCCAGCGCGCGTTGTTGTGCGGCGGGGCGGTCCTTTGGGTCGAGCCGTGCGAAGGTGGCGTCGCGGGCGCGGATCGCGTTCGGGGTCTCGAATGCGGCGGAGAGGGCTTGCCAGACATAGGCGCCCGTCAGGTCGGGTTCGGGCAGGATGTCGGTCAGCACGAAGGAGAGTTCGAGCATGGCGCGGCCTTCGCCTGCGGTGACGCGGGGGTGAAGGTCGGCTTCGATGCGGGTGGCGATGGCGCTGCGCAGGTCGGGGGTGGCGGCGTCGGCCATGCGGGTGATGAGGGCCAGCGCCTCGGTGCGGCCCGCGAGGCGGGCGCGCCATGCCCAGTAAAGCGCCTCGGCGTGGTTCTGCGGCAGGCCGCGCCCGTCGTAGTAGAGGAGCGCGAGGTTGAATTGCGCCACGGCATCGCCGGACCGGGCGAGCGGCAGGAAGAGGGCGGCGGCGGTGGCCGTATCGCCCGCGCGGGCGGCGGCGATGGCGCGGGCAAAGGTAGAGGGGGCGGCTTGGGCCGCCGTGTCGCCTGTGGTGTCGCCGGCGGTGACGTTTGCGGTGGTTTCATTTGCGGGGGCGGCGGCCGTTTCCGCCTGCGCCTGCGTCGCCGCCGCCGCCGCGAAGGCGGTGGAAAGCATGAGGGCGAGGGTTCGGGCGCGCAGGGGGGTGCGGATCATTTTCCGGCCATCATCACGAGTTGCAGATAGAGCAGGCGGCGGCGTGGGGTGCCGGGGCCGATGCGTTCATAGACCACGACCTGCGGGCGGATCGTGCCTTCGGTGACGAAGTCGATCGAGATCGTTTCGGGCAGGTGGACACCATAGTCGGAGAGCGTTCCCTTGGGGTCGGTCTCGAAGCGGAAGCGGAAGGTCTGGTCGATCCAGACGCGGGCCAGCGCGCGGCCGAGGATGTCGGGCAGGAAACGTTCGACCTGGCTGCGGTTGCGCAGGTGGGTTTCGTGGCGGACGAGATCGAAATCCTGCGCCTCGGTCGGGGCGCGGGGGGTGGCGGGTCTCTCCTTGGCGTCGATGCGCTGGCGCAGGACCATCGGCAGCCGCGAGATGACCGGCACGAGGGCGCGGGACATCCTTTCCTTCATCGGGGCGGCTTCCTTTTGTGGCGTGAGGCATTTCCCTTGGGAACGACCGGATGCAGCGGTTGTTTAGCCGCGCTTGCAGCGTGCGGGTGGAACGGCGCTTGCAGGGGCGGGGCATGTCGAAGCGCATGGTCATCATCTGGTCTGCCCTTGGGTTCCTGTCGCTGGGCGGCGGGTTCGGGGTGGGCGCCTATCTGGTGCTGCGCCCCGTGCCGCCCCCCGCTTTCGCGCCCAAGCCCGAAGAGGCCGCGCCCGAGGAGAAGGGGATGCTGGTCTATGTGCCGCTCGAGGACCAGTTGGCCGTGGCCGTGGCCGAGCAGCCCGTGCGGGTGATGCTGACGCTGGGGGTTTCGGTGCGCGGGTCGCTGGAAGAGCTGGTCGTGCTGCAAGAGGCGGTCAAGACCAAGAAGGCCGCCGTGATGGCGGCGCTGCTGGTGGCGGCGCAGGCCGAGGTGGTCAAGGGGGCGGAGCCTGCGGTCTTGCTGGAGCGCCTGCCCGCGCCGCTGCGCGATGCGGTGAACGGGGTGATCGGGACGGCGGAATTGCCCGAGCCGGTCGAGGAAGTGCTGATTACGGGGCTGGTGACGCAGTAGCGCGGCACGGGACTTGCAGGATCAGGCCAGTTGCCAAGGAGTGTGCCGATGAAGCCCGAATTGAACATCACCGAAGCCTGGGGTCCGGTTGCCGGAGCGGAGCTGTCGAAAATGCGGATCGAATGCGTCTGGTGCGACGAGGCCGGAGAGCCGGTGAAGGCGCGGTCCTTTCCGGTGCTTCGCCTGCTCTCGCGGCGCAAGTCGGGCGATCAGGCTGCATAAAGACTGAAACCGAAGGCGGAAGACGGGCGGAGCAGCGATGCATCCGCCTTTTCGGCGTTCCGGATTTTCGGGGGGTCAGGCGGCTTGGGTCTGGTTGTAGGCGAGGCGCAAGCGGGTGTCGCGGCGGCGGTCCTGCGCGCCGCGCAGCATTTCGTCCTCGAGCGTGGCGAGGGTGCGCAGCACGAGGTCATGCGCGCGGACCAGTGCGGCGCGGTCCTGATCGGTCGAGGCGACGGGGCCGAGGTTGCGGACCATGCGGTCAAGCTCGGCCGCGACGATGAGAACCTCGACCATGTCCGAGCGGCTCATCGCGCGTTCGAGGCGCCCGCCGATCACGGCAAGGCCGAGGGCTGCGGGGCCTTCGATCATGGTCATGCGCGGCCACCGGCGACGGCGGGCTGGTTTGCGCCCATTTCCACCCATGCCGCAAGAAGCGAGGCGACGTGGGTCGCGGCTTCGGCCAGTTGGGGCGAGGCTTCCTTGCGGAAGGCTTCGGCCACGCGCAGGCGGGCAAATTCGTAGACGCGGAACAGGTGCATGGCGATGTCGCCGCCACGGTCGAAATCGAGGCTCGATTGCAGGATGTAGATGGCGGTGAAGGCGCGGTCGAGATGCAGCTTGGGGTAGGTGCGGTCGGGTTCTGCCGCGGCGAGGGCGCGCAGCGAGCGTTCCAGTTCGCGCAAGGTGACGAGGATCACGCCGTGCGGGCTTTCGACCGACAGACCTTCGTTCTGGTCGGTGCGGCGATATTGTGCCCTTGCGCTGAGAAACGTCATGTCTGCCCGCCTTTCCTGAGCCGCCGCTTGCTGCGGCTGGTTGAAGGAAAGAACGACCGGACGGGCCCCTGTTTTAGCGCTGGGGGGAAGAAACGGGGGCAGATCGAACGCCAGTCGCGACCCGCCCCCGCCAACCGCCGAAGCGGGCTTCAGCGGAAGAGGTGCATGCGTTTGGGCGGGCGGTGGTAGAACAGCGGCTGGAGGCTGGTCCGCGGCGAGAGGAGGTGGCGCGCTTCGCCGAAGGCTTCGGCCAGCGCCTCGGGCGAGGGGACGAGTTCGATGTCGCGCGGCAGGGCGGCATGGGTGCCCTGCGGGTCGGCGAGGATGATGACGAGATCGGGGCAGATGCGGCAGAGCTGGCGCACGAGCAGCGCAAGGCGGCGGTCGGTGATGCCGGCCACGGGCAGGTCGAGGATCAGGATATCGGGGGCGTTGACCGGCAGCAGCCAGAAGGTCGCGGCATCGGCGCAATCGGCGGTGATGCCGGCAAGGCGGGCGGCTTCGGCGAAAAGGTCGGGGCGGTCGGACAGCACGGCTGCGACGAGGCTGGCAGCTTCGGCCGGTGACAGGGCGCAGGCCGGAGCGGCGGACAGAGGGGCAGGAACGCGGGGCGCACTGGTCAACATGTCGGGTGGCCCTCCTGAGCCATGTGGTCCCGGTTGTGCGCTGCGGACGGCACGACTCGGGGTTGTTTTACAGCCCCTGAATCGGTTCGATTTCGTTGCAAATCAACCGCGCAGGCGCTGACCGATACGGATGCCACGGCCAGCGCCAGACGGGTATGGGGGTGCTACATCCGCAAGGATGGGTTGCGGACGGCTTCGCGCGAGGCGGCGCAGAGCATGTTGGCCGAAACCACCATTCCGACGTCGCCGCCCGCAAGCAGGGCGATGCCGGTCATGTTCTGGACCTTGGAGAGAACGCCGCGCAGGGGGCGCAGCAGAACCAGTTGCTGGCCGATCAGCTCGTCGACCGGAACCGCGACGCTGCGGCCCTGCGCGCCGAGGACGACATAGACACCGCGGTTCTGCGCCGAGTCGCTGCCGTTCTGTGCCAGCGGGTGGACGGCGACGATCTCGTCATCGGCGATGCGGAGCATCTTTTGCCCTTCGGCGGCCGAGACGGTGAATTGCAGGTCGGTTTCGGGTTGCAGGATCATGCGGATGGCGTCGACGGGGACGACATAGCGCACGCCCTGCACCGCCACGACCATGCCGTCGAGGACAACCATCGCGAGCGGCATCGAGATGTGGAAGCGCATGCCCTTGCCCGGAAGGGCGACGCGGCGGATCTCGCCCCCGCTGCGGGCAAGGGTGGTCTGGATCTCTTCCAGCACGGGCGAGCCGTCGATCACGGCGCCGTCGTCCTCGATGATGGCGAGAACGCGCTCTTCATCGCGGTGGAAGGCGATGTGGATCGACTGCGGCGCATCGGGACCGAGGTCGAGACGCATGACGAACAGGCTGCGCAGCATCTTGCGCAGGGTTTCGAGGATGGTGATGTCGAGCGTGAGTTCGTCGCCCGAGCAGGAGAACTGCGCTTCGCGGCGGTTGCGGCGGGAGTAGGCCTGCACGAAGGTTTCGAGCGGGCGGGTCACCGAGGAAATGGCGCGGCTGCGGATTTCGACGGTTTCTTCCTGAAGCTGGGTCAGTTGGCCGACGAGCTGCGCCTCCATCTGGGTGACTTCCTGAAGGCGGGTGGCGAAATCGCCGATCAGGTTGCGGACCTGCGCGCGCGCGCGCTTCCAATCCTGCCCGTGGCTGCGCAGAAGGCCGTCGATCGTGTCCATCAGGTCTTCTTCGGCAAGTTCGGTCAGCATGTGGCTGATCATCGACTGGCTGGCCGCGATCTCGCCGATGGATTCGAGCATTTCCGGCGTGACGCCGCTTTGCATGGGCTGCGGGGCGGTGTCGGTATCGGTCGGGGCGGTGCCGGTGTCGCCATCGGCCTCGACCAGGACGGTGAGGGTGCGTTGCAGGCGCAGCTTGCGGGCCGACGGGTCGATGCGTGTCAGCGATTCCCCGAGGCTTGCATCATCGAGGGTGGTTGCAACGAGGAAGTCGAAGAGCGTGTCTTCGCCCTTGAACACGGTGACGTTGGTGATCGGCTTGGCAAGGCCCGAGGACAGCCAGACGATGAACGCCTCGGCAAGGGTTTCGTCGGTGTTGATGTCGGCGCGGATGATGTAGAAGCGCTGGCCGCTTTCGATGGCTTCCGAGGCCGCGCGCACGCTTTCGGGCGACAGCACGCGGTGAAATTCCTTGGGCAGGCCGAGGCGGCGTTCGATGGCCGAGGCGGTCATCAGCCCGTCTTGCACGAAGCAGACGTTGGCGGCTTCCTCGAACAGCTTTTCGAGGTTTTGCGTGTCGGGGGTTTCGCCCTGGTAGAGCGCGTCGAACACCAGTTCGATGGTGTCGATGAAGCCGCGGGCGATGTGGGTGAGGATGGCGTCGGGCGCGATGCCTGTGGCCTGCACGCGGCTGAACAGGTCGATCAGCGACATGGCCAGTTGGCCCGCGGTGTCGATGCGGTAATGGGCGCAGGCGTGATGGACGAGGCGCAGGAGGTGGTCGAGCAGCGCGTGGTCCTTGTCGCGGTCGGACGAGGGCGCGCGCAGGCGGTCAAGCGTGGCTTCGAGGCTGGCGAGCGTTTCGAAAACGTGTTCCGCGCTCCAGCTTTGCACCAGTTCGCGCGGCGAGATTCCGGCGGCAAGGGCGGCGTCGGGCATCACGGCCTCGACGGCGGAGAGTTCTTCGTAAAGGCGCAGTTCGGCGCTGCGGTATTCGGTGGCGTTTCTGGCGCGGGCCAGTTGCGCGGCCGATTCCGACAGGCGCAGGAACCCGTGGGGTGCCGCGGCGGCTTGCAGCGTGGCGATGGCGCTGGCGATGCGGGCCTGATCGGGCGCGTCACCCAGCGAGAAATCGGTGCCCATGCTGGCGATGTCGGACAGGAAGCCGCGGATGGCGTCGAAGAAATTGCCCGATTCGGGCAGGGCGGCGGCGGCGGGGGTGCCGAATTCCTGATCGTTCAGGTCGTCGAGCCGCAGGAGGAGCTGGGCCAGAGCCTCGTCGGTCTGGTCGGCGGTCAGGTAGCTTTGCAGGGCGGTGACCCAGTCGTCGAGCCCCATCTGGCGGGCGGCGTGGCAAAGCCCGTCCGCCTCGCGCCGCGCTTTGGGGGCGGCTTCGGGGTCGGCCGTGTAGCTGTCGTAAAGCGACTGGAGCTTGGCGCGGGCATCCCCGCTCATGCCTTTGAAGATGTCGCGGTAGGTCGGGTCGTCGGCCAGCCTGCGCGCGCGGGCGGCGGGCGGGGCCGGGGTTTCGGGTGCCGAAGGCGCGGGCGCTGCGGCGACGGGTGCGGCGACGGGTGCGGCGACAGGTTCGGGGGCCGCTTCTGGAACGGGTTGATGGGGCGGATCGGCGGGTTTGCGGGGCTTGGTCTTTCTTGCGGCGGGGGCGGGTTCGGCCACCGCTTCGGGGGCGGGTTCCGTGACGGCTTCGGCTGCCGGTTCTGCCACGGGTTCCGCCACGGGTTCCGCAGCGGTAACGGCTTCGGCTGTGGCGGCCGGTGCCGGAGCCTCGGGCGCATGGCCGCTGCAACGGGCGATCTTGTCGAGGAGTTGCGCCATCAGCCCTTCGGAGGAGGCGGGGTCGACGTCGGCGCGGGTGGCGGCGGTCTCTTCCAGCATCAGCCGAAGCGTGTCGGCGGCAAGCAGCAGGATATCCTTGATCTCGGCATCCCACGGAACGCCCTGATCGCGGACGAGGCCGATCAGGTCTTCGGAGTGGTGGGCGCGGCTTTCCACGACGGCGAGGCCCAGAACGCGGGAGTTGCCCTTGAAGGTATGCACGGCGCGGAACAGCGCGCCCACGTGGCGGTCGCGGTCCTGGGCCGTGCCCGAGCCGTCGCCAAGGGCCATGAGCGCGGTTTCCATCGCGTCGAGCGCCTGCGCACCGTCATCGGCGTAAAGCGCCCAGATTTCGTCCATCTCGTCAGACATCGCGTTCTTCTTTCCGCTGCGGGATCAGCCGTTAGGGGGAGAAAGTGGCGGTCAGGCCGCCACGAGCGTCCGCATCGTTCGGGCGAGTTCGTCGCCGGTTTTCTCTTCGAGGTCGTGCGAGACGGTGCCCGAGGGTTTGGACACGACGCCATCGGCGCCCAGTTCGCGGGCCTTGGCGGCATGGGCCGAACCCGACACGGCGACCGAGGACAGCATGCAGATCTTGGCGCGGGTCTTGAGCTTGGCGTGGCGCAGGAATTCCAGACCGTCCATCACCGGCATCTCGATATCGAGCAGGATCAGGTCGACATCGGGAATCGTGCCGAGCTTGTCGAGGGCTTCCTGACCGTTGGCGGCCTGCGCCACCACTTTGAAGTCGGGCAGGGTTTTGATGAAGCTGGCGATGTAAAGGCGCATCATCGCGGCGTCATCGACGATCATCACGTTGAAAGGCATGGGGATACTCCGTTTGAAATATGGGGGCCGCCGCGTTTGCGGCGCGGCGGCCGGGGGGATCAGAAGTTGCCGAAACCGCGCTGGTCGCGGTCGCTGTTGCGGTTGCCACCGGCCAGGGCGCGGGCCGGAGCGGGGGCGCGGCCGCCGCCCATCTGGCCTGCGATCATCGACTGGATCTGCGCCATCAGCTCGGCCGGCACGCCTTCGAGCGAGAGGCCCGGAAGGCCGCGGGATTCGGTCTTGCGCAGACGGAAGCGCGACATTTCCGACCGCATGCTTTCGGTCGCGGCCTGCATCTCGTTCGACGAGGCGGCGAGTTCTTCGGCCTGCTGGCTGGTCGAGAGCGCGGATTTGGCGATTTCGCCGATGGCGATGTTGATCTGCGCCACGCCGCGGGCCTGTTCGTCGGAGGCGGTCGCGATGTCGGTGACGAGGGTTTTAACCTTTTCGATGTCATCGGCGATGGTGACGAAGGCGCGGCTGGTTTCATCGGCGATCTTGACGCCCGATTGCACGCGGGTCGCCGCGTCCTCGATCAGCTCGGAGGTTTCGCGGGCGGCCTTGGCCGAGCGTCCGGCGAGGTTGCGCACTTCCTGCGCCACGACGGCGAAACCGCGGCCATGCTGACCGGCGCGCGCGGCCTCGACCGCGGCGTTGAGGGCGAGAAGGTTGGTCTGGAAGGCGATTTCGTCGATGACCTTGATGATCTTGGCGATGTCTTGCGACGAGGCGCGGATGCCCTGCATTGCGGTGACCATCTCGTTGATCTTGCCCTTGCCGATTTCGGCGACCTCGCTTGCGCCCGTGACGAGCTGGCTTGCCTTGGTCGCGGCGGCGGCGTTGGATTTCACCTGCACGTCGGTCTCTTCGGCCGAGGCGGAAACCTCGTCCACCGAGGAGGACTGGATCTGGCTGTTGGTGGCCAGCGCCTGCGACGACTGGCTCATTTGCTCGACCGTGGTGGCGACCTGCGTCACCTGCTGGGTGATCAGGTTGAAGGCGCCGTTCAGGCCGGTGAAGGCCGATTCGAAGGCGTTCATGATGCGGATGAAATCGCCGGTGAACAGGCTGCGGTCGCTTTGGGCATCGAGGTTGCCATCGACGATGGCGTTCGACAGGCGTTCGATTTCACCGATCACCGAGGTGAGGTTGCTGCGCATCGCTTCGACGGCGGCGTTGAGGAAGGCTTTCTTGCCGGGGAATTGTTCGAGTTGGGCCGAGAAATTGCCCTGCGCGATTTCGGCAAGGCAGGCCACGACCTTTTTCTTGGTCTCGATATGTTCGACGACCATCGCGTTCATCTCGCGGACCACGGTGGCGAAGGCGGGTTCGTAGCCGTCTTCGGAAATGAACTGGTCGATTTCGCCGCGCGAATGATCTTCGGCCATCTTGCGGATGTCGGACATCAGCCGTTCGACCTGTGTATTGGCCTTGATGACCTCGGTCCGGTCCTGCCATTCGACGAAGATGCAGCCGATTTCGGTGCCCTTGGTGAATTTGGGCGTGGCGCGGAAGGCGAGGTGGCGGCCGCCGATGGTGAATTTGCCGTCATGGGGTTTGACCATGCCGCTCATCAGGCCGCGCTGGTAATGCGGGTTTTTATGAAAGACGTCGATATTCTTGCCGATCACGTCGCGGGCGCGGAAGTTGGGCAGGTCGCGGCGGATCTCGGCCTCGATCCGTTCGAACATCTGGTAGCCGGCTTCGTTGACGTGGCGGATCACCATGTCATGGTCGGCCAGCATCACCGGATTGGACAGGATGTCGAGTGTCTCGAATGCGGACATCTTGTCCCAGATATGGGCGTCGGCTGTGGGTTCTTGTGCCATGTCTTCGGTCCTTTGGTAGCCGGCTTCGAGCGCGGTCGGGAGCGGCGGGTCTATGTTGGTCTGGTCAGCCGTGGCGGTGACCGGTTCAGGTTCAAGGTCGGCGAGCGGGTCCGTGCGGGGACGGGTCCGGTTGGTCTGGGACGGCGGAATTCTGCGGGTCATGGGTTAAACCTTTGCAAAAAGCCGCGTCATTCGGCGGCGACGGAAAGGTCGTGCGCCACCGCGATGTCGGTGTCGGAGACTAGAACCGAGGTATCGAGCAGCACGGCCACGCGGTCGCCGATGCGACCGATGCCGGAAATGACGGGGCGGCTGGCCGAGCGGCCGAACTGGGTGTGCCGGTCCACCTGCGCGGGCGGGATTTCCAGCACCTCGGAGACGCCGTCGACGATAAGGCCGATGGGCGCATCGGCCACGTCCATGACGATGACGACGGTGCGTTCGTCATAGGCGCGTTCGGGCATGCCGAAGCGCAGGCGCACGTCCATCAGCGGGATGACCTTGCCGCGCAGGTTGATGACGCCCTTGATGTAATGGGGCACGTCGGGCACGGACATGATGCGCTGCATTCCGACGATTTCGGTGACGCCCGCGATTCCGACGCCGTATTCCTCGTTCGCGAGGGCGAAGGTCAGATACATCTCGTCGATGTTGTCGGTGTCGTTGAGGGAAAGCCCGGCGTTGCGGAGCTTCGTCTCGTCTGTGGTCTGGTCTGACATGCTAATCTCCATTTTCGGCGTCAGGCGCGCAATTCGGTGCGGTGGGGGCGTTGGGCGAGCATGGCGAGCATGCGGGCGGGAATGTCTTCGAGCGGAAGGGCGACTTCGGCGGCGCCGTTTTCCCATGCGGCCATCGGCATGCCGTAGACGACCGAGGTTTCCTCGTCCTGCGCCAGCGTGCGGCCTCCGGCCTGACGGATCGCCAGAAGGCCTGCCGAGCCGTCGCGGCCCATGCCGGTCAGGATGGCGGCCACGGCGTTGGGTCCGGCAAGGCGGGCGACCGAGTTGAACAGCACGTCGACCGAGGGGCGCGAGAAGCAGACGGCGGGGCCTTCGACAAGGCGGATGCGGTAGCCGCGCCCGTTCGGCACGATCTCCATGTGCCGCTTGCCGCCGGGGGCGATGAGGACGCAGCCGGGTTCGACGGTGTCGCCATCCTGCGCCTCGCGGACGGTGACGGTGCAGGTGCCGTCGAGGCGGTTGGCGAAGGGGCCGGTGAAGGCCTCGGGCATGTGCTGGACGATGACGATGGGCGGGCAATCGGCGGGGAACATGGGAAGGATCGCGCCGAGCGCCTGCACGCCGCCGGTCGAGGAGCCCAGCGCAAGGATTTCCGGCCCGGCGGCGGCGCGGGGCGCGCGCGGGGCGGAAGGCCGGGCGGCGAGGGGCGCGCGCGGCGCGGAGGGGTGGGTGCGGCCCAGCATGACATGGGCATCGGCTGCGGCGCGGACGCGGGCGCAGATGTCGGCCATCATGGCGGGCAGGCCGCTGGCAAGCCCCGCGAGCGCCGGCTTGGGAATGATGTCGACGGCACCCGCCTCCATCGCGTCGATCGAGGTCTGCGCGCCGTCGCGGGTATGGGCCGAGATCATCACCGTGGGGATGCGGGCCTTGGGCAGGAAGGCGCGCAGGAAGCTGATGCCGTCCATTTCGGGCATTTCGACATCGAGGGTGATGACGTCGGGGCGCAGGTCCTGGATCATCTTCCATGCGGTGTCGGGGTTCGATGCCGCGCCGACGACCTGGATGAACCGGTCGGAGGACAGGCCCATCGTCAGCACTTTGCGCACCATCGCCGAGTCGTCGACGATCAGCACCTTGACCACGCGCGGGGCAGAGGAGCGCACCATCAGTTGCCCCCCTTGCGGTGGATGCCGTTGTCGACGGGCTGCCAGCGGGTGTTCAGGTCGCGGATGTTCTCGGTCACCGAGGTCACCAGCCAGCCGCCGGGTTCGGTGACATCGCTGATGGCGTTGAGCGTGGCGAGCTGGTCGGCCTGTTCGAAGTAGTAAAGGATGTTGCGGCAGAACACCGTCTGGAACGCCTTGCGGAACGGATAGGGCGTGGTCTTGAGGTTCATCTGCCGGAAGGTGCAGCAATCGCGCAGTTCCTGACGGATGCGGAACTGGGCAAGGCCTGCCGGTTCGAAATACTTGCGGCGCAGGTCGGCGGGGACGCGTTCGAGACGCTGTTCGGCAAAGAGGCCCGCTTCGGCCTGTTCCACCACGGGGGCGGAAATGTCGGTGCCGAGGATCGCCGTGCGCCGGAGCGCGTTCAGGCCGTAATCCTCGGCGATCATGATGGCGAGGGTATAGGCTTCGTCTCCGGTCGAGCAGGCGGCGGACCAGATGCGGATTTCGTCGCGCTGGGCGAGGACGGGCAGGATGCGGGTGCGGAACTGTTGCAGCACCTCGATCTCGCGGAAGAAATAGGTGTGGTTGGTCGAGGCCGCATGCATGACCGCAAGCTGCAATTCGTGCGAGGCGTCGGTCGAGAGCTTGCGGGCGAGGTCGGACAGCGTGGCCACCGTATAGGCGCGCTGCACGCGCGACAGGCGCTGGCGCAGGAGTTCCATCTTGTGTTCGGGGTAATGGATGCCGCAGCGCTGGCTGAGCCAGCCGCGGATCTGTTCGCAGCCCTGCGTTTCGGACATGGTCATGCCGTCACCCCTGCGCCGAGACGCTCGCAGTCGAGGACGAGGGCGACTTCGCCCGTGCCGAGAAGGGCGCAGCCCCAGCTGGCGCGCACGCGCGAGAGGCGTCCGACCAGCGGTTTCATCACCACCTGCTGGCGGTCGAGGATTTCATCGACCGGCACCGCGATGGCGCCGCTGGAGGTGTTGAACACCACGAGGACGCTGCTGGGCGAGTCGGCGTCGCCACGGGTCGGGGCGCCGTAGAAATGGTCGAGGCGGCAGATCGGGATATGCTTGCCGCGCAGGCGGAACATCTCGGAGCCGCCTTCGGCAGAGATGCCCAGAAGCTCGCCGGGGGCGGGGCGGGCGATTTCCGAGACCACGTCGATCGGCACGGCAAAGAGCTGTTGGCCCAGCCGCAGGATGATGCAGTCGAGGAAGGCGAGCGACACGGGGATGTGCAGGGCGACGCGGGTGCCCGCGCCGGCGGTGCTGTCGACGGCGATGCGGCCGCGCAGGGCGGTCATGGTGGAGTTGAGCACATCCATCCCCACGCCGCGGCCCGACAGGTTCGAGACGGTTTCGGCGGTCGAGAAGCCGGGTTCGAAGATGCATTTCCAGAGGGCCGAGGGTTCGGGTTCCTCGTCAGGGCCGAAGAAGCCCTTTTCGCGCGCTTTCCTGAGGATGCGGTCGCGCGAGAGGCCGCGGCCATCGTCGGCGACGATGATCTGCACCTCGGACCCCACCTGCGCGGCCGAGAGGGTGATGCGCCCCTGTGCGGGTTTGCCGCTCGCGACACGTTCGTCCGAGGGTTCGAGCCCGTGGTCGGCCGAGTTGCGCACGACGTGCAGCAGCGGGTCGTAGAGTTTGTCGGCGACAAGCTTGTCGATGGCGGTGTCGCCGCCCTCGATCACCATGTCGATGGATTTGCCGGTCTGGCGTTCCAGTTCGCGCACCATGCGGCGCAGGCGGCGGAACACGTCGTCGATGGGCACGAGGCGCAGGTCGGTCGCGGCGTCCTGCACCTCGCGCACGATCATGTTGAGGCGGTGGACGGCGGTGTCGAAGTTCGACAGCACAAGGCCGTTCAGATCGGGGGATTGCACGGTTTCCGACACCGAGAGCGACAGCTCGCCCACAAGGTCCATCAGGCGGCTGATCTTGTCGGACGAGACGCGCATCAGGCCGGTATCGGCGGATTGGGTTTCGACTGCGGCACTCATGGACACACCCCTTTCGACGCCGCGCGGCGGGGCGCGGGCGGGGGGGCGGCAGACAGCACGGCTTTGTCGCGGAAGGTCATCCCGTCGTTCCCTTTTCCCGGTCTGGGAGTGTTCTGCAAAAGCTGGGCCACGCGGTGCGGCCCCGGTTCAGGCGGGGCCGTCAGGCCGCGTCTTCGTTCCGGTCGAAGTTGAAGATGCAGACGCCGTCGAAGCCCGTGGACTTGAACAGGAAGGTCTTTTTCATCGTGTCGAGGAAGCCGCCGTGCTTCTTCTCGAAGGTCTTGAGGTCATTGACCGAGGGGAAGAAGACGTTGATCGAGACATCGCCTTCCTTGCTGATGAGCACGTTCAGACCCGACAGGTTGCAGGACGGAATGGCGTTGCCCAAAGCCTCGATCACGAAGGGCGCCGCGATCTGTGCGGCGTCGAGTGACGGGAACTTCAGGTGATAGGTTTTTGATAGCATGGATTGCGTGCCCCCAGAGGTTGTCGGGTGTTCGACCAATGGAACGGCGGGATTGCGCGGAATGTGATACAGACTTTGGGATGGGTGCGTGGCATCCCGTCGGGGCGATACAACCATTGGTCGCGCGGCCTGCCCGAAGGATGGGCAGACGCGGATGGGTCGGATTGCGAAGGCAGGTGCGTGATACGCCCAGCCGTCCTGTCAGAAAACCGTTCGGGCGACGGCTGCGGGGGCAAGTGCCGGTATTCTGCTGTCGGTTTTCCGCCCTTGGGCAGCGTATCGGCAGGTTCGAGCCCTGTTTTAGGGGGTGTTGGAAAAAAAATCGCGCAGCACGGCACCACTGGCACGCAACGTGCTTCTTTCCTTGCGACGACAGTTTGTAGCAAGGACGCCTGACATGACGATGATCCACCTGATCGACGATAACTTTGAAGCCGCTTGCGCGCTGGCGCAGTTGCTGGGTCGGCGGCGGGTCGCGGTGGAGCGTGGTGCGAAGCCTGTGAAGGCCGCGCAGGTTCTGGTGGCGTCGGCTGTGGAAGAGCAGCGTCTGGGCGGGCCGCGTGGCCTGACCGATCTGGCGCGGGGCTGCGGTGCGAAATGCGTGATCGTGGTGACCGAAGGGGCTGCGGCTTTCGGGCTGCTGTCCGAGATGGGCGGGCGGATGCTGCGCGTGGCGCTGCCGAAAACCGCGACCGTGGCGCTGCGTGACAGCGGGTTGCTGATGCTGGCCGATATCATCGGCGGGCAGGTGCAGGCGATGGTGGCGGCGGACCCTGCGACGGGGCAGTTGATCGACCTTGCCGCGCGCGTGGCACGGACGGATGTGACGGTTTTCATCAACGGGCCGACCGGATCGGGCAAGGAAGTGCTGGCCCGTCAGGTCCATGCCGCGAGCCGCCGTGCGAATGCGCCCTTTGTCGCCATCAACTGCGCGGCGATTCCGGAAAACATGCTGGAGGCCATTCTGTTCGGCCACGAGAAGGGTGCCTTTACCGGTGCCTCGACCGCCAACAAGGGCATCATCCGTGCGGCCGAGGGCGGGACGCTGATGCTGGACGAGGTGTCCGAGATGCCGATGGGCCTGCAGTCGAAGCTTTTGCGCGTGTTGCAGGAACGCAGCCTGACCCCGATCGGGTCGCAGACCGAGGTGGCGGTGGATATCCGCATCATCGCCACGTCGAACCGCGACATGCCGGAAGAGGTGCGGGCGCGGCGGTTCCGCGAGGACCTGTTCTACCGTCTGAACGTGTTCCCGCTGGCGACGCGCGCGCTGTGCGAGCGGCCCGACGACATTCCGGTGCTGGCCGCCGCGATGGTGCGCCGCCACACGCCCGAGGGCACGGCGCTGCCGATGCTGTCGGCCGAGGCCATCGCCACGCTGATGGCCCATGACTGGCCGGGCAATGTGCGCGAGCTGGAGAACGTGATCCAGCGCGCCCTTGTCATGCAGGACGGTGGCGTGATCGAAGCCGCCGACCTGTTGATCAACGCCAGCGCGCCGAGTGCGATGCTGGCGCTGGCCCGCGCGGTCTGAGGGTAGGACATGGCAATCGGACCTATCAGCGGCTTTCAGCCGTTCCAGCCGACGCAGATCCACAGGCCCGAACCGTCCCAATCTGCCGGCGCAGGCTTTGCCGAGCGGGTGGGCAACGCGGTCGAGGACCTTGCGGCGTCGCAGAACAAGGCGGCGGAATCGGCCAAGGCCTTTGAATTGGGCAAGACCAGCGATCTTGCCAGCGTGATGGTGGACCAGCAGATTTCCTCGCTTGGCTTCCAGTTCGCGCTGAACGTGCGGAACAAGGCGCTGAGCGCCTACCGCGACATCATGAACATGCCGGTGTGACCAGATGGCTATGACCCCCTCTCCCCAATCGCTGGCGGCGAATCCGCTGGTGGCGCAGGCGCGCAACGCGCTGAGCAATGTGATGCGCATGGGCGACCAGCCCGCGCTGCGCCGTGCCATGCCTGCCGTGATGATCATGGTGGCGACCGGCCTTGCGCTGGCCGGATGGCTGCTGCTGCGCGAACCGTCGCGGATGGTGCTGTATCCGGGCCTGCCCGAGGCCGAGAAGAGCCGCGTCTACGAGGCGCTGACGGCGGCGCAGATCGACGCCACGGTGAACCAGCTGACCGGCGAGGTCGAAGTGGCGACCGCCGATTTCCACCGCGCGAAGATGCAGCTTGCAAGCCAGGGCCTGCCCGAGGCGATGCCCGATGGCGATACGGTGCTGGCCGATCTGCCGATGGGCGCGAGCCGGTCGGTCGAGGCGGCCCGGCTGCGGCAGGTGCAAGAAATGGAACTGGCGCGGTCGATCACCGAGATTGCAAGCGTGCAGGGCGCGCGGGTGCATCTGGCCCTGCCCGAGAAATCGGCCTTCCTGCGTGACCAGGAACCGCCGCGCGCGTCGGTGTTCCTGCAACTTGCCGCAGGGCGCGTGATGGAACAGGCGCAGGTCGAGGCGGTGGTGAACCTTGTGTCCTCGAGCGTGCCCGGAATGGCGCGGGGCGATGTGACGGTGGTTGACCAGATGGGGCGGCTTTTGTCGCGCGGGTCGGACGATGCGGCTTCGCTGGTGACGGACCGCCAGTTGCAGCAGCGGCTCGAGGTCGAGAAGCTGTATCGCCAGCGCATCGAGTCGCTGCTGACCCCGATCGCGGGCGCGGGGAACCTTTCGGTACAGGTGACGGTGGATATGGATTTCACCCAAAGCTCGATCACCGAGGAGCGGGTGGACCCGAACGGATCGGCGATCAAGACCGAGCAGACGGAAGAGACCGAAAGCACCGATTCCGGCGCGCGGGGGATTCCGGGTGCCGTGTCGAATGCGCCGCCCAATCAGGGGCAGCTTCAGCCGGCGCAGACGGCGCCGGTGAACCAGCCGGTCAACGGGGCCAAGCCGGTGCCGACGAACCGGACCGCAGGCACGACGCGCAGCTTCGAGGTCAGCCGCACGGTGCAGACCACGCAGCCCGCCACGGCGGTGATCCGCAAGGTGAGCGCCGCGATCCTGATGCGCGCGCTGCCGCAGGCCGCTGTGGCCGAGGGCGAACCCGTTCCGCCGGCCCTGCCCGAGGCGCTGAAGGCGGATCTGGAACGGCTGGCGCAAAGTGCCATCGGCTTTGACGCGACCCGCGGCGACAGCGTGGTCGTGATGGCGCAACCCTTCATGGAAGAGGCGATCATCGCCGATGCGCCGACCGACTGGTCGTGGCTGCCCGATGCAAGCCGCCAGTTCGGCATGATCGCACTGATCGCGATTGTGGCGCTGGGCATCATCCGTCCGCTTCTGACGCGCAGCCCGATGGCGGCGGAAGCCTTGCCGAACGGTCAGGCGACAGTGTCGCTTGGCGGGGTGCAAGGGGTGGAGGTGGCCGAGGGCGACAGCCTTGACGATGTGCAGGCGCGGCTCGAGGCGCGGCGGTCGAAGCTGACGCAGGCGGCGCTCGGGTCGAGTGCGACGCGCGAGGAGAAATTCGCCGTGCTGCGCCAGATCGCCGCCGAGGACCCCGCCCGCATCGCATCCGTCTTGCAGCGGATGATGAAAGACGAACTTGACACCACGGCTTCCTGAGAGGGTTTGACCATGCCTGCGCCCCGTCCTGCCCCCAATCCTGCCGCGCGCCCCGTTGGCGCCGATGCGGCGTCGCGTCCGCGTGCCTCGGTCGAGATGACCAAGTTGCAGAAGGCCGCCGTGCTGATGCTGCTGTTCGGGGAACGGGCGGCTGCGGCCGTGCTGAAGAACCTGTCGCCTGTCGAGGTGCAGAACCTTGGCGCGGCCATGTATGCCATCGGCGATGTCGACCAGGCCTCGCTGGAAGATGTGGTCGAGGAGTTTCTGGTGGGGCTGTCGGGCGAGACGGGGCTGGGGCATGGCGCGCCGGTCTATATCCGGTCGGTGATGACCGAGGCTTTGGGCGAGGACAAGGCGCAGTCGATCATCAGCCGGATCAACCCGTCGTCGGCCGAGCGGCCCATCGAGATTCTCGACTGGATGGATGCGCGGTCGATTGCGGAGCTGATCATCGACGAGCATCCGCAGATCATCGCGCTGGTGATCGCCTGTCTGGAATACGGGCTGGCGGCGGAAGTGCTGACCATGCTGCCCGAAGGGGTGCAGCCCGATATCGTGCGCCGTATCGCCGAGTTGAACACGATCCAGCCCGAGGCGCTGCGCGATCTGGAGCAGGTGATGCAGCGCAAGTTCAAGGCAAGCTCGACCACGCGGGCCAGCCAGATCGGAGGCGTGAAGGCGGCGGCGCGGATCATGAACTTTACCAAGACCGCAACCGAGCAGCGGATCCTGCGCGATGTCCGCAAGGACGACAAAGACCTGATGATGGCGATTCAGGAGAATATGTTCATCTTCGACAATCTGGTGAAATCGGACGACCGCAGTTTGCAGACGCTGCTGCGCAACGTCGACAACGACCAGTTGGTGCTGGCGCTGAAGGGGGCCGACGAGGTTCTGCGCGACAAGCTGCTGGGCTGCATGTCGACCCGTGCGGCGGCGAACCTGCGCGACGAGATGGAGGCGATGGGCCCCGTGCGCCTGACCGATGTGCAAGAGGCGCAGAAGGGCATCGTCGCCACGGCGCGGCGCCTGTCGGACGAGGGGACGATCGTGCTGGCCGGACGCGGCGGCGAGCAGATGGTGTAAGCGATGGCCGAAGCACGGGCGCAGACGATGGGCACGGCCGAGGTGATGGCGCTGATCCGCGCCAATGCCGGCAAGGGATTTTCGGGCGCGGCGCGTGGCCCCGTGGACGGCAGTTTCCGCGCGGTGCGGATGGAGGCGCTTGCGCGGATCGAGCCTGCGGTGGTCGAGGAAGATGCGCCGATTGAGGCCGAGATCGTCGCCGAGCCGGAGATCGTGCCGCCCTCGCCCGAGGAAATTCTGGCCGAGGCGCGGGCTGCGGCCTTTGCCGAAGGGCATGCGGCGGGGCTGACCAAGGGCCTGAACGAGGGCCGCGCGCAGGGGCTGGCCGAGGCCGAGGCGGGTGTCGTCGCGGCGCGGGATGCCTTTGTCGCGCTTGTGGCGCGGTTGGGGGTGACGGGGGCCGAAGGCGGGGCCGAACTTTCGGCGGCGCTGACGGCGGCGGTGCGGGACATGGCCTCGGCCCGCGCGGGGCAGGTGATCGACGCGCTTCCCGCGCCTTTCGTCAGGCGGATCGAGGCTTTGGCCGACCGTGTGGCGCAGGGCGTGCGGGCGGTGACGGTGGCTTTGCATCCCGATGACCTTGCGGCGATCACGCCCTATCTGCCGGGGTCGGAGCTGAACGGGGCCACGGTCGCTGCCGATGCGCGCCTGCATCGCGGCGATGTGGTCGTGCGCGCCGAGGGGATCGTGCTGTCGGATCTGATCGGGGGGGCGGCATGAGCCTGCTTTCGCAACTGGTCGCGGATGTGTCGCGCCATGCCGTGGTTGCCCCGCGTGTCGAGGGGCGGGTGCTGCGCTATGACGGGTTGATCATGGAGGCGACGGGCTTTCCCGCCAGCCCCGGCACGATGTGCGAGATTGACACCGAGACGGGCGATTGCGTGCAGGGCGAGGTGATCGGCTTTGCGCGCGGGCATGTGATGCTGTTCCTGAACCAGCCCGGCGCGGCGGTGATCGCCGGAGCGCGGGTGCGGGTGATCGGTGGCGGCCAGATGGCCGAGGTGGGCGATGCCCTGCTGGGGCGCGTGGTCGATGCCGAGGGGCATCCGCTCGACGGGCTGCCAAGCCCGCGCTGCGACGCGGTCTGGCCCCTTGCGGGGCGGCAGATGAACCCGCTTGCGCGGACGCCTGTCGACAAGCCGCTGGATGTGGGCGTGCGCATCCTGAATGCCGCGCTGACCATCGGGCAGGGGCAGCGGATCGGGATCATCGCGGGGTCGGGTGTCGGCAAATCGGTGCTGATGGAGATGATGGCGCGTTTCACCACCGCCGATGTGATCGTGGTGGGGCTGATCGGGGAACGGGCGCGGGAAGTCGGCGCCTTTGTGCGGTCGGTCATGCAGGGCGAGGCGGCGAGGCGGATCTGCATGGTCGCCGTTCCCGCCGACCGCTCGCCCCTGCTGCGCCTGCGCGCGGCGCGGCGGGCCACGGCGATTGCCGAGCATTTCAGGGCGCAGGGCAAGCAGGTTCTGCTGATCATGGACAGCCTGACCCGTGTCGCCCATGCGCAGCGCGAGATCGGTCTGGCGCTGGGCGAGCAGCCGACGGCCAAGGGCTATCCGCCTTCGGTGGTGTCGCTGATACCGGGGCTGATCGAACGCACCGGGCCGGGCTTGCCGGGCGAAGGGGCGATCACCGCGATCTACACGGTGCTGGCCGACGGCGATGACACGACGAACGATCCGGTGGTCGATACGGCGCGGGCGATCCTTGACGGGCATATGGTGCTGTCGCGGCGGCAGACGCAGATGGGCATCTATCCGGCGGTGGACCTGCCGCAATCGGCCAGCCGCGTGATGGGCGACATCACCGACCCCGAACACAGGGCGGCGGCGCAGAAGCTGCGGCGGATGATCTCGCTTTACATGGACAACCGCGACCTGATGCTGATGGGCGGCTATGTGCCCGGTCAGGACACCGACCTTGACGAGGCGATCCGGCTTTGGCCGCAGATCGAGGGGTTCATCCGGCAAGGCGCGCATGAGGCGGCCCCCTTCGCCGAGAGCCGTGACGCGCTGGTTGCGCTGGCACGGGGTGGTATGTGAACGAACGGTCGAAAACCCTGTCGCTGATGGCGCTGAAGGAACGGGCGCGGATGGCGCTGACCCTTGGCGAGGTGCGCGAGGTGGCGGTGCAGAAGGCCGAGGCCGCGCGGACGGCCGAGCGGCTGGCGGCGGCACTGGCCGAGCGGCGGGTGTCGCAGGGGGCGGTGCAAAGCATGGCGACGCTGCGGGCCGAGCGCGGGATGGTGGGGCAGATCCTGACCGAGATCGACCGCCAGTGTGCGCGCGAGGCGGCGCTGGCGCAGGCTTTGGCCGAGGCGCAGGCGAAGCTGGCCAAAGAGGAACACCGCCTTTCGCTGCTGACCGACAAGGCGAAAGCCGCGCGGCAGGGCGAGGCCGAGGCGCGGCAAGCCCTGCGCGATGCCGCAATGCCGCCGCGTCGCCGCTGACTTGGCACCGAAGTTGCAACAGGGGGCGAGACCTCTTTCAGGAACCCGATCCTATGACGCCTGTGATCCTTCCCGCCTTGGCCATGACCGAACCCGTCGCGGGTGCGGTGCAGCCTGCTGCGGTGGCGGCGGGTGGCGGTGATTTTGCGGGCGATCTGGCAAAGGCGCTGGGCGATGCGCCAGACAGTGCCGATGCCGCAAAGGTCACGGCTGCGGCACCTGCGGAGACTGCGCCTTTCGGGGATGTGGTTGGCGGGGATGTGGCTGTTAAGGCTTCGGTTGGCGGGGTTGCCGCTGGCGGGGCTGCGGCGGCGACCAAGGCCCTGCTTGCCGGATTGATGGGTGGCTCTGCCCTTGGCGCTGCGCTGGCGGCGGGGGGGGCTGTTGCCGATGTGGTGCCCGTGGCGGGTGACGCGGCGCGCCTTGGCGGCGGGGCGGGGGGGCAGGGCGAGGCCGTGGCCCTGCCGGAGCCTGCCGCGCAACAGGGGCAGGCGGCGGAGGACGGGGCGGAACCGCCCCCGGGCGCGCAAGACATTCTGCCCGAGCCGCAGCTTGCGGTTGGCGCGGGCGACGGGTCGGCTGATGGCGCGGCGATCGAGCCTGCCACGGCAGAAGCCGATACCGCGCCGGAGGCCGAAGATGCGCTGCCCGCGCCGCTGGAAGCTTTGACCGTTGCGGTTCCTGCGGTGCCGCTGCCCGTTGCCGCCGAGGTGGCCGAACCCGCCAGCGACGCCCGCGCGGATGAGGACGAGACCGCGCCCGAAGCGCTGGACCATGCCGAAGTGGCGCAGGCGCTCGACAGTGCCTTGGCGCAGGCTGTGATGGCCCCCGCGCTGGAACTGGCGCAAGCCGCGCCCGCGATGGCCGAACGCGCGGTGCAGGTGAAGATCGAAGCCTTTGCCACCCTGCCCGCCGCCCTGCCTGCGGCAGCTTTGGCCGCCGAAGCGCCGAAGGAGGCTGCGGCCAAGGACAAACCCGCCGATGCCCTTCGGATGCCGGTTCAGGATGCGGCCTTGCAGGTCGTGACGGTGGCTGCGCGCGCCGAGGTGACGCCCGAGGGCAAGGCGCGGAAGCCCGAAATCGCCGTGGATGCGACCTTGGACCCCGCGACCGGAGCGGCGCAGCTTCAGGCGCAGGTGGCAAGCGCCGCTCTGCCCGAGCTGCGGCTGGCCGCGCCGCCGCTGCGCACCGACCTTCCGGGTTGGGAGCAGGTGCTGGCCGACCGTATCGCGGCCGACCTGTCGGATGACGGGCAAGAGATCGAACTGTCGCTGAGCCCCGAAAAGCTGGGGCCGCTGCGGATCAAGCTGGAGCTGTCGGACGGGCAGGCGCAGGTCAAGATCGTGACCGCCACGCCGGAAGCGGCGAAGCTGTTCACCGAAAGCCAGCACCGGCTGTCGGAAAGCCTGTCGCGGGCCGGAGTCGACCTGGGCGGGCAAAGCGCGGAGAGCCGCCAGCCGCGTGATGAACGCCAAGCCCCGAGGGGGCCGCGCGCAACGGAATTTCTGGCCCAAACCCGACGCAGCGAGGGGGGCAGCATCGCCATCCCGCGCAGCGCGGGGGCGGGTCTTGTCAACCTGATGGCCTGAGGAACGAAAGATGACGATGGAAGCGATCGACGCGCCGAAGCGCAAGGGGGGCGTGCTGCGCCTGTTGAAAACGCTGCTTTTCGCGGTGGTGCTGCTGGGCGCGGGTTTCGGCGGGGGCTGGTTCTATTTCGCCAATCCGCTGTCGCCGGCGCAGGACATGCTCAAGCTGATCGACCCCGAAGCCGCCGCACCCGCCGAGGGCGACGCCGCCGCGCATGGCGAGGAGGGGGCCTTGCACAAGGTGCCCAAGCCCGTGCCGGAAGAGGAATTGTTCCAGACCAGCTATTTCACCTTTCCCGATCCCATCACCTCGAACCTGCGCGAGTCGCGGCGGTTCCTGCAGGTCGAGATCGGGGTTTCGACGCAATATGACGAGTCGGTGATCAAGAATGTGGAAACCCACAAGCTGGCGCTGCAATCGGACATGCTGGCGGTGCTGTCGACCTTTTCCGAAGAGGATATCGCAGGCCCCGAAGGGCGCGGCCATCTGGCCGATGCGCTGAAGGAGGCGATCAACGCGCGGCTCGAGAAGGCCGAGGGTTTCGGCGGTGTCGAGGACGTGTTCTTCCCGTCCTTCGTGTTGCAGTAAGGGCCGTGAAGATGGCCGCCAAGCCGCGCAAGCTTTCCGCAGGTGAAGTCGCCGCCCTTGTGGGCGGGCTGATGGATGCGCCGGGGGATATGGAGACATCGCTCAGCGGTGCCGAGGTCCGTCCCTATGTCTTCGGGTCGAACGACCTGTCGCTGATGGGCGATTACCATGCGTTGCGGATGATCAACGAACGCTTCTGCCGCATCGCGCGGTCGGTCTTTCTGCCGATGCTGCGGATACAGCCGCGGATTTCGGCCTTTCCGGCCGAGACGCGGAGCTTTGACGATTACCGCAACAGCCAGGACAATTTCGTCAGCCTGACGAATACCAAGATCGAGGAGCTGCGCGGCAACCATCTGATCGTGATTCCGCCGCCCTTCATCAGTCTGCTGACCGATGCCTATTACGGCGGGCAGGTGCGCTATGTGAAAAGCCACCGCAACGAATTCACCGCGACCGAACAGCGGGTGATCGAGATCGTGACCGACCGTCTGAATTCGGCGCTGCAACTGGCGTGGCGCGATCTGATGGGGCTGACCTTCAACGTGGTCAGCCGCGAGGAGAACATGCAATTCGCGGCCTTCGTCGATGGTGACGACATGGTGGTGAACTGTTCCTTCATGGTGCAGTTGCCCGATGCGGAACCCGCGAGTTTCGACATTCTCTATCCGCTCCAGACGCTGAAGCCGATCGCGAGCCAGTTGCGCAGCCGGATGCAGTCGGACTTCCTCGACGACGACCAGTCATGGCGCGACCGGCTGGAGCGGGCGGTGATGTCGATTCCGCTCGAGGTGCAGGCGCGGCTTTGCGAGCCGGAAATCGCGCTGCGCCAGTTGACCGCGCTGAAAGAGGGCGACGTGATCCCCGCCAAGCTGGCCGATACGGTGCAGCTTCTGATCGGCGGCAAGGCCTATTTCGAGGCCGTGCCGGGCGATGTGGCGGGCAAGGCGGCGCTGAGCATCACGAAACAGATCAAGGGGTAAGGATATGAACGAGGCATTGAAGGGCGGCCATGACGGGCTGCGGCTGCTGGAAAACGTGGGCGTCAAGCTGACGGTCGAGGTCGGGCGGGCGGAGCTGACGATCCGCGACCTGCTGCGCCTGAACGAGGGTTCGGTGATCGAGCTGGACCGGCTGGCGGGGGACCCGCTGGATGTGCTGGTCAACGGCACGCTGATCGCCAAGGGCGAGGTGGTGATGGTGGGCGAACGCTTCGGCATCCGCTTCGGGCAGATCATCGACCCGGAAAAGCGGGCCGAGACCGTCTGAGGGGGCGATTTCCGGCGCGGCAATCGCGCCGGAATCCGACGCGAATTCCGCCTTCTCCCCGCTGCCAAGGGGGGCGCACGAAATCTGGGTCAGATTTCGTTCCGATTTCTGTGTCAGAAATCGGCGTCGCGGCACGGGCTTTGCACGCATCCGGTGTAATTGCCGGAGTGCCGACACTTGGACGCGATCAGACCTGACCAACTTATCACCCTTGGCCTGTTCATGGCCGTGCTTGGCCTTGGCTGGCTGGTGGTGCAGATCAACAAGGGCGGGATGTCCCGCCGCATCGCGGGCGACCGGCGGGTGAGGCTGGTGGAATCGGCGGCGCTGTCTCCGACGGATCGGGCGATGATCCTTGCGGTCGACGGGCAGGAGTTCCTGGTGCTGAAGGCCAAGGGGGCGGCCCCTGTGATGCAGCCCCTGCCGAAGCGGGAGGGCGTGGCATGAAACGCCTGTTGCTTGCCGCGCTTTTGTTGCTGCTGCCGCTTGCCGCCCATGCGCAGGGCCTGCCCGCGATCAGCCTGACCGAGGGGCCGGAGGGCACGAGCTATTCGCTGTCCTTGCAGATCGTGGCGCTGATGACGGCGCTGACGGTGCTGCCGTCGATCCTGCTCGGGATGACGGCGTTCACCCGCATCATCATCGTGCTGTCGATCCTGCGTCAGGCCCTTGGCACGCAGCAGACCCCGCCCAACCAGGTGCTGGTGGCGCTGGCGCTGTTCCTGACCTTTTTCATCATGCAGCCCACCTTTACGCAGGTCTATGACCAGGCGTTGTCGCCCTATCTTGACGGGCAGATGGAGGCGCAGCCGGCCTTTGATGCGGCAAGCCATATCGTGAAGGGCTTTCTGATCGAGAACACGCGGCAGAACGATCTGCTGATGTTCCAGCATCTGGCGGGGGACGCGCCCTATGCGAACAACGATGCCGTACCGCTGCCGGTCCTGCTGCCGGCCTATATGACGTCAGAGCTGAAGACGGCGTTCCAGATCGGGTTCCTGATCTATCTGCCGTTTCTGGTGATCGACATGGTCGTGGCCTCGATCCTGATGGCGCTGGGCATGATGATGCTGTCGCCCATGCTGGTGTCGCTGCCGCTGAAGCTGCTTCTTTTCGTGCTGGTCGATGGCTGGGCGCTGACGGTGGGGTCGTTGGCGGCCACCTACGGGCTGGGGGGCTGAGGCGATGGATTTCGACAGCAATATCGAGAATTTGCAGATCGCCTATTGGAACATTCTGGTGGTGGCCGGCCCCGTGCTGGGCGTGGCGCTGGTCGTGGGGCTTGTGATCGGGGTGTTGCAGGCGGCGACGTCGATCAACGAACAGACGCTGTCCTTTGTGCCCAAGCTTGCCATCACGATGGGGACGCTGGCGCTGGCTTCGGGCTTCATGCTGACGCGGATGACGGATTACTTCGCCTACGTGTTCCAGACCATCGCGGCGATTCACTGATGGAGCCGATGCTGCCCGGATTGGAGCTTGGCGCGGTCACGGGGTGGCTGGCGCAATATGGCTTTGCCATGTTGCGGATCGGGTCGTTCCTGATCGCCTCGCCGGGGTTCGGGGGGCGGTTCGTGCCGGTGCAGGTGCGGCTGATGGCGGTGGTGGTGATGGCGCTTCCGGTGATGGCAGGCGGGATCGCGGGGGGCGTTGCCCTGCCCGCGCCCGAAGCGATGGCCGGATTGGGCGCGCTGCGCATCCTGTTCACCGAGATCACGCTGGGGCTGGTGGCGGGCATGGTGCTGACCATCCTGTTCGGGGCGGCGGCGCTGGCAGGTGACCGGATCGCGGCGACGGCGGGGCTTGGCTTCGCCGCGCAGTTCGACCCGGCGGCGGGCGGGCAGACGCCGGTGGTGGCGCAGCTGTTCGGCCTGTTCATGCTGATGCTGTTCCTCGGGGCGGACGGGCATCTGGCGGCGATCCGGATCGTGCTGGAAAGCTACCAGTCCGTGCCGCCCGGCGCGCCTGTCGATTTCACCCGCATCGTCGCGACCGGGCTGACGGCGGGAAGCCGGATGTTCGCGCTGGGCATGGGGGCGATGCTGCCGGTGGTGGCCTGCCTGCTGCTTCTCAACATCGCGGTGGGGATCGTCACGCGTTCGGCCCCGTCGCTGAACCTGTTCTCTTTCGGCTTTCCGATCACCATGGCGGCGACGCTGGTCCTGCTTTACGTGACCGCCCCCGTGACCGGATCGGCGCTTGACGATGTGGTGACCGAAGGCATCGCCGCGGTTGGCCAGATGCTGGAGGGCGACGATGGCGGAAGATGAAGGCGCCGAACGCTCACAGGAGCCGACGCAGAAACGCAAGGACGACGCGCGCGAGGAAGGGCAGGTCCTGACCTCGAAAGAGGCGATGGTCTTTGCGGGCTTTGCGGTGGCGACGGGGCTTTTGTCGATGGGGCCGAAGGTCTTGCCGCAATTCGTGCCGGTCTGGGCGGATTACTTCCGTCTGGGTCGGGCCGAGGCGCTGGGCGATCTGACCAATATCCGTATCGCCGAGGCGTTCTGGCACATTCTGGGCGCGGCCGTGGCGGTGGCCCTGCCGCTGATGGCCGCGATCATCGGCTTGCAGGTTGTGCTGGGGGGATTGCACTGGTCGCCCAAGGCGATGGGTTTCAACCCCGGCCGGATCAATCCGGCGGCGGGGCTGGGGCGGATGGTTTCGGTCAATGCGCTGGTCGAGCTGGCCAAGGCGGTGGTCAAGGTCGCGGTGCTGTGCGGAATCGGCTGGCTGGTGGTGCAGGGCATGCTGCCGCAACTGGGGCGGCTGTGGAGCCAGTCGGCGGGCACGGCGCTGTCGGTGCTGGGCGGGGCGATCCTGAAGCTGGTTTCGGCGCTGACGCTGGGGCTTGCGGCGATCGGGGCGGCGGACCTTGCCTGGCAGATCCTGTCGATGCGCAAGAAGATGATGATGACGCTGCAAGAGGTCAAGGAAGAGGGCAAGGAGCAGAACGGCTCGCCCGAGGTCAAGGGCCGGATGCGGCAGTTGCAGATGGAGGCGAGCCGCCGCGCCGCCAAGCAGCGCCGCGCGCTTGACGATGTGCCGCGCGCCACGGCGATCATCACCAACCCGACGCATTTCGCGGTGGCGATCCGCTACGTGCCGGGCGAGACGCGGGCGCCGGTCATCCTTGCCATGGGCAAGGGGCCGATGGCGCATGAGGTGATGGCGCGGGGGCGCAAGGTGGGGCTGGCGCCGTTGCAGGTGCCGATCCTTGCGCGGGCGCTTTATTTCACGGGCGATATCGGGGCCGAGATCGACGAGCAGTTGTTCGGCGCGGTGGCGGCCATTCTGGCGCATGTCTACCGGCTGGAGCGGGGCGAAGGGTCGTCGCTGCCCGAGGTCGACCTGCCCGAAGGCCTGCGTTTTGACGAATTCGGACGGGCGGAGGGACTGGCATGAAACGCATGACGGCGGGCGAGGCGGTCTCGAGCGCGGTGTTCGGCGGGGCGGGGGTCTATTTCCTGCTGGCCGCGACCGATCCGGCGCGGGGCTGGGCCGAGCGGGCGGTGCTGGGCATCTGCGCGCTGGGCACCGGGTGCGCGGCCTTTCGCTTCCAGATTGCCGCATGGGTGCAGCGGCGGCGCTAGGCCGCTTGGCATGGAACTTGCCAAGGAAAACCGACCCATCAGGAGCATGGCATGGCAACCGAGCCCGACCAGATCACAGAAGCCGTCAAACGCGCGCTCGACGCGGCAGAGGCGGCGAATTTCGCGGCCGAGGACATCTCGCGCCTGTCGGCGGCGCATCGCAGCTTTGCCGAGGGCGTGGCGCGGGGACAGAAACGGTCGGCCGCGCTTGCCGGCGGGGCGGCTGTCGGCGCGCTGCTGGGGCTGGCGCTTGGCGGGCTGGTCTGGTTCAGGTCGGTCGCCGATCTGCGCGAGGCGGGCGAGGTGCAGGCCACGGCGGCGGAACTGCTGGTCGAGCAGGTGACGCGGTTCAAGGAATTGCTCGACACCACCGAAGAGCGCGAGGGCAAGATCGCCGCGAAACTGGACGAGATGACCGCGCAGGTCGGGCGCGATCTGGCCAAGCTGGGCCGGTCGCAGCAACCGATGGGGGCCGAGGTCGCCACCACGATCCGCGAGGGCGTGAAGGAAGATGTCGACGCGGCCAAGGCCGAGGTGCTGGCGGCGCTGGCGGCCGGACCTGCGGCGGGGGCGGCCACCGAAAGCCCCGAGGTGAAGGCGCTGCTGGAAGAGTTGCAGACTCTGGCGCAGGGCATGGCGGCGGATCGGGTGGCGACGCCTGCCCCGACGCAAGCGCCTGCGGCGGCCCCGAAGCCCGCAGCCAGACCCGCGGCGCGGCCCGCAAAGCCCGCCGAACCCGATCCTTTCGTTTACCCGTGAGACCATGACCGAGACCACGCCTTTGACCCTGCGCCTGAAAGACCTGCCTGCGGCAAGCGGCGGGCGCGCCCTTGGCCTGCGGGCGGGCGATGTGCTGGCGGCGATCAACGGGCGGGCCTTTCAGGGCGATGCGGCGCTGCTTGCGCGGCGCATGGCCGAGGGCGGCGGCAAGCCCGTTGCGCTGACCTTCCAGCGTGGCGCGGCCGAACTGACGGTTCTGGCCACGCGCGCCGATCTGGGCCTGTGGGAGGCTGTGCCCGCCCTGCCCGAGGACGGAGCGCGGCGCCGGATCGACCCTGCGCTTTTGCGCAACTGGGAGGTGCTGCGTGCGGCGGATGGCAGCTATGACCTTTACCCGCTGTCGCTGCCGAGCCTTGCGCTGATCGCGCCGCAGCTTTGGCTGGCGCAGATGCGGCTATGGCTGCCCTTTGCCATGCTGGTTGCGGCCGTGGTGGCGGGGGGCATCGTGCATCCGCTGCTGGCGCTGGTCGTGCAGGCGGCGGGGGCGGTGCATCTGCGCCATGCCTTCGCGCTGTATCTGCGTATGGACCGCCGCGCGCGGGGTCTGGGGTTCGGCGCGGTTCTGGCCGCGCGCAGCGAGGCCGAGGCCCATGCCACCTATCTGCGCTTGCAGCCCGAGGACCATTACCTCTTTGCCGCAAAACCCCGCAGCGCCGAGCCTGTGACGGTCTGAGAAAAGGGGGGCGTTCCGCCCCCCGTCGCGCAGGCGCGACCCCCCCCCTGAGAGTATTTGGACAAGGCTGAACGCAGGGGCGCTTTTGCCCCGTGTTCAGCCTGCGCAAGGGCCGGAGGGGGCGGAGGGGGCGGAAGTGCCTTGCCCCGCGCGCTGTGCCTAGCCGTTCATCACCGCGCGGCGGCGGCGGTCGACGGACGAGGGGATGCGCAGCTGGTCGCGGTATTTGGCGACCGTGCGGCGGGCGAGGTGGATGCCATCCTCGTCCTTGATGATGCGGGCGATGGTGTCATCGGACAGCGGGTCTTCGGGATTTTCGGCGGCGATCATCTTGCCGATGCGGTGGCGGACGGCCGAGGCCGAGCCGGGCGCGTCGCCGGTGCTGCTGCCGAGGGCGGCGCTGAAAAAGCTTTTCAGCGGGAAGGTGCCCTGCGGCGTGGCGATGAGGATGCCCGCGCAGACGCGGCTGACGGTGCTTTCATGCACGCCGATGGCTTCGGCCACCTCGCGCAGGATCATCGGGTGCATCCGGGACAGGCCGCCCTGAAGGAAATCGGCCTGACGGCGCACCACTTCCGCCCCGACCTTGAGCGTGGTCTGGTTGCGGTGTTCGACGGCGCGGGCCAGCCAGCGGGCGACCGAGAGGCGTTCGGCGACATAGGCGTTCGCCTCGGTGCGACGGGTGCCCATGTCGCGGGCGGCATCGGCGCGGACGACGACGCTGGGCAGGGTCGAGCGGTTGAGATCGACGCGCCAGCCTTCGGCGCTGGCGGTGACGATCAGATCCGGCGGGCGCTGCGGCGAGGGGGCGGCGTCGAAGGTTGCGCCCGGTTTGGGGTTCAGGCTGCGGATCTGGCGCAGCATGGCCTTCAGCGTGTCGAGATCGACGCCGCAGGCGCGGGTCAGGCCGCGCAGGTCGGCGCTTGCGAGCATGGGCAGGTTGGCCAGAAGCTTGTCGAAGGCGGGGGTCAGAAGCCCCTGTTCGGCCGCTTGCAGGCGCAGGCATTCGGCAAGGTTGCGCGCGAAAAGGCCAGCGGGTTCGATGCGTTGCAGGATCCGCAGCAGATGGGTGGCGTGTTCTTCGTCGACGCCTGCGCGTTCGGCGATGGCGCTGACCGGCTGGCCGAGCCAGCCCGAAGGTTCGAGCGCGTCGAGGAACAGGCCCGCGAGCATCCGGTCGGCGGAGGACAGGTCGAGCCGCGCCACTTCGGCGCTGGCATGGGCATAGAGCGAGGGGCCGGGGTCGGCGGCGAGCTGGCCGATGCGGTCCCAGTCGTCATCGCCGCCGGCGCGGGCCTGCGAGGGCAGGGACATCTCGCGCGGGGCGGGGGCCCTGGGAAGGCCGAGTTCGAGGAAAGGGTTCTCTTCCGCCTGTCCTTCGATGAAGGATTGCAGGTCGGAATTGCCCATTTGCAGAAGCTGGATCGCCTGCTGGAGTTGGGCAGTGACGACGAGCGATTGACGCTGTCCGACGGTCTGGCTTGCGAAAAGTTGCATGTGAGGATTCTCCCTTGGCGTGCAAACTGCCAAGGCGGGGCGCGGCATGCAAAATAACCGTTTGACACCCCTAAAATGCGGAGAACCCGACGGGAACGCGGGTTTTTGACCGGCTAAGTCATTGGAAAATATGGTAACCCCGGCGTTTGGACGCCGGGGCTATCTTTCGTATGTCGGCTTTACGTCAGCCGCGGAGCAGGGACATCACGTTCTGCTTCGAGGAGTTCGCTTGCGCGAGCATCGCGGTGGCGGCCTGCGACAGGATCTGGCCACGGGCGAGCTGGGTCGATTCGGCCGCGAAGTCGGCGTCGACGACCTGCGATTTGGCGGCCTGGACCGAGACCGAGATGTTGGTCAGGTTCGAGATCGTCGAGTCGAGGCGGTTCGACATGGCACCGAGGTTGCCGCGCGCCTGGCTGATCTTTTGCAGCGCGACGTCGATCACGGTGATGGCTTCGGAGGCGCCTTCGGCGGTCGAGAGGTCGATTTCAGCGACCTGGCTCAGTTCGGCGGCATTGGCGTTGTTGGAGAAGAAGCCGTCCGTCGGGGCCGAGGAGTTGACCGAGAAGGTCTGCGTCGAGGTGAAGGTCACCTGACCGGTCACGGTTGCCGCAGCGTTGGTCGAGTCGAGCGTTTCGGGGCCCGAAGCGGCGGTGCCGTCGGTGTTCAGGCCGGTCATGTCGAGGTCGGCACCCGCGCCGCCGGCCGAGTCGGTCGAGGCGTAGTCGCTGATTTCGATGTTCTTGCCGGTCGAGTCGGTCAGGACGATTTCGCCGTTGGTCGAGCCCATCGAAGCGGTCACACCGGTCGAGGTGGTCTTGGTGTTGATCGCATCGCGGAGCGAACGCAGGTCGTTCTTGTTCGAGATGGCGACGGTGCCGATCGACGCGCCGTTCACCTTGAACGAGATCTTGGCCTCATCGCTCAGGCCCGAGAGTTTGGCCTTGGAGACGGCCGAAGCCTGCACGCCGGTCTGGGCGGAAGCCGCGTTGACCTTGGCGGCGAGATCCTTGGCCGACATGTTGGCCGAGGTGTCGATTTCGGTGTTGCCGGCATGGCCCGAGATGATCAGGTTTTCGCTGCCCGCGGTGCCGCCGGTGGTGCTGGTCAGCACTTCGGACTTGACCTTGTAGGCGCCGATCGAGGTTGCGGCGGCCGAGTCGATCGAGATGTTCAGCGTCTGGCCGAGGTCGGCACCGATCTGGAACTGCTTGCCGTTGAACGAGCCGTCCATGACCTTCATGCCGTTGAAGGTGGTGTTTTCGGCGATGCGGTTGATTTCGGCCACGAGCTGGCGCGATTCAGCGGTGATGTTGCCACGGTCCGAACCGGTGTTCGTGTCGTTGGCCGACTGGACGGCCAGTTCGCGCATGCGCTGGAGCATGTTCGAAACTTCGACATGCGCGCTTTCCGTCGTGTCGAGCAGGTTCTTGCCGTCGGTCGCGTTGCGGACCGCCTGGTTGATGCCCATGACCTGTGCGGTCATCTTTTCGGCGATGGCCATGCCGGCGGCGTCGTCCTTGGCTGCGTTGATGCGCAGGCCCGAGGAGAGGCGCGTCATGGCCTGGTTGAAGTCGTCGTTGACCTTGGACATGTTCGCCTGAGCGGCGATGGCCCCGATGTTGGTATTGATCGTCGTCATGGTGTCAGCCTCCTGAGTTACCGTTTGCGCCGCTAAGCGCCTGGCAATCACAACGACCCGATTGGGGGATGTTTAGCGGGGTGGCAAAGATTCACCCAAGAGCGATAGGATTCAATGGGTTAGGCCGGGTCCTGTTGCGGACGGCTGCGGGTTTTCGGGCAAAAGGCGCGATCCGGGCGGCCCGTTTCCGCGCGGTTGGGGGCCTGTTGCCGCCACGGGGCGGGGGCGGGCAGCTTGGGTGCGGCGGCTGTTGCGGGGCCTGTCATCCGGCGGGCAAGGCGGCGGGGCGGCGCCCTTTCACGCGGGCGCGCGCGGGCTGGCATGCGATTTGCCTTGGGATGGGGGCCGGAACGCTAAAGGGAACGGGGTTCGGGTCGTAATTGGACGGGACAAAGGAGCGCCCTTCATGGCCGTCGATATCCTCAGCACTTTGAACAAGAACGGATCGGGGTTGAGCCTGACCGGTCTGACGGCTTCGCTGGTGGCGGCCGAGATCACGCCGCAGCAGAAGTCGCAGCAAGGCAAGATCGACACGGCGAACCTGTCGATTTCCACGCTGGGGCAGGTGCGGGCGCAGTTCCAATCGTTGCAGGGGGCGCTTACGGCGCTGAACTCGACGCCGATCCTGAAGGCGACCTCGGGGCATTCGGGGGTGGCGGTCACGGTGACCGACCCCGGCAAGATCGTGAACACGACCCGCAGCATCGGCGTGGTGCAGACCGCATCGCGGCAGGTGCTGGAGTTCAAGGGGTTTGCCAGCGCCGACACGCTTGTCGGTGCGGGGCAGTTGCAGATGGAGACCGGAGCCTGGTTCGAGGATGCGAACGGGGGGAAGAGTTTTGCCGTGAACCCCGACAGCACCGTCAACACCATGACGATCCCCGACGGTGTCACCCTGAGCCAGCTTGCCGAGACGCTGGATGCGCTTGACGGGGTTTCGGCGCGGGTGATCGACAAGGGGAACGGCACCTTCTCGCTTGGGGTCGTCAGCGAGGCGGGGGCAGGATCGGCGCTGCGTTTCACGGCGAGCGAGACTGTGGCGGGGCTTTCGGCCTTTGACACGACGCTGACCAATGACACGGTGCAGATTCAGGCCGCGCAGGATGCGGTGCTGGAGGTCGACGGAATCGCCGTGTTCCGTCCCGGCAACACGATCGACGATCTGATCCCCGGTGCCACGCTTGATATCAGCGCGCCTGCGGGGACCAAGACGACCATCGGTTTCAGCCGCGATATCGAGACGGCGCGAGGCAACCTGAGCTATCTTGTCGAGCAGGTGAACGCGACGCGGGCCAAGCTGAACGAGGTGTCGGCGCGGTCGGTCAACGGGTCGACCGCCGGTGCGCTGGCGGGGGATCAGGTGATCGAGGCGATGAAGCAGCAGCTTTCGCGCCTGATCGCGGCCCCGATCACGGGGTTCGGCGCGCAGCCGGTCTATCTGTCGGACCTTGGGGTCACGACGCAGCGGGACGGGACGCTGAAGCTGAAGGCGCTGGATTTCGAGACGGCGTTCAAGGCGGACCCCGCGAAGTTCGACGCGGTCTTTGCCAACCGGCTCGGCGCTTCGACCGCAGGGGTCGAGGTGCGGGGGCTTGTGGGGGCCGAGGCGAAATCGGGGGCCTATGATCTGGTGGTGAACCCCGACACGGGCAGCGCCACGCTGGACGGATACCGCACGCTGGGCATGACGCTTTCGGACGGGCGCAAGCAATTTGCGGTGCTGGACGGGCCGCTTTCGGGGTTGATCGTCAACGCACCTGCCGATGTGACCGAAACCAAGGTGTTGTTCGGGCGCAGTTTCCTGTCGTCGATCGACGGGCTGATGACGGCGGCGCTGACCGGCGGCGGGATCGGGACGCGCGAGGACCAGTTGGGCAGCCGCATCACCGAGGCGAATACGAAGCTGGCCGAGCTTGACGTGCGGGCGGCCAAGCTGGAAAAGCGTTACCTGTCGCGGTTCACGGCGATGGAGGCTTCGATCTCGACCATGAAAAGCACGGGGAACTACCTGACCAACCTTGTCGCGCAGTGGAACAAGTCGGGGTGATCCCCGACGCCTGACGGTTCAGGCGTCGAGGCCGCGGCGGATGCCGAACTTCTTCATCTTTTCGATCAGCGTGGTGCGGCGCAGGCGCAGCATGTCGGCGGCCTGTGCGACATTGCCGCAGCGCTTGTCGAGGGCGGCTTCGATCATGGCGACTTCGATGTCGCGGATGTAGCCGCGCAGGTCGATGTCGCCCAGTTTGCCGAGGGCTTCGTGAAAGGCCGAGGGATCGGGCATGTCGCCGCCCAGAGGAGCGGCTTCGGGCAGGGCGTAATCGTCGCCTTCGGGATCGGGCATCGCCATGCCGAGCAGGTTGTCGCGCACGTGGCGCGCGGTGACCATGCGGCCGGGAAGCATGACGAAGGCGCGTTGCAGCACGTTCTTCAGCTCGCGGATGTTGCCCGGCCAGCTGTGGGCGGCGAGGGCGCGGATGGCCGACAGGTCGAAGTGCGGCGCATCGGCGGCGGGGTTCTGGCACAGGTGGTCCGAGATCATCCGTGCAAGGATCATCGGGATGTCGCAGGTGCGTTCGGCAAGGCTGGGCACGCAAAGCGTAAAGACGTTGATGCGGTAGTAGAGGTCCGAGCGGAAATCGCCGCGTTCGATGGCCTGGCACAGGTCGCGGTGCGTCGCGGTCACAAGGCGGAAATCGACCGGCGTGTCGCAGTTGGAGCCGAGGCGCTGCACGCGGCGGGTTTCCAGAACGCGCAGCAGTTTGGCTTGCAGGGCGGGGGGCATGTCGCCGATCTCGTCCAGAAAGAGCGTGCCGCCGTTGGCCTGTTCGATGCGGCCGATGCGGGCGCGGTCGGCCCCGGTGAAGGCGCCTTTCTCGTGGCCGAAAAGTTCGGATTCAAGCAGTTCGGCAGGGATGGCGGCGCAGTTCACTGCGACGAGCGGGCCCGAACGGCCCGATGCGCGGTGCAGGGCTTCGGCCACGAGTTCCTTGCCCGCGCCGGTCGGTCCGGTGACGACCACGGCGGCATCGCTGACGGCGACGGCGGCGATCAGACGCTTGAGCTGGCGGATGGGGGCAGAGTCACCGACGATGATGCGGTCGATGGTTTCCGGGGCAACGGGCAGCGGGCGAGCGGCTACGTCGCGGGCAAGCCATTCACTGGTCATGACAATCTCTCCCTGTCTTCACATTTTCGTTTTAGCACTCTGAAGTGAAAATTATGGTTACCGAGGGAGGGTTTTAGTTAACGGAACGGAGGGGAGAGAACCCTTTGTCGGGATGTGACACAGACTTTGGGATGGGTGTTTCGTTGCTAAGGGATGTGTCTTTCGATGAACCTGCTGCCTTTGGTCAGGGTGTATCGATAAGAATTTTCCGCATGGCTTCGATTTCCGCCCAGTTGCCGCGCAGGCGGAGGGGGAGATTCTCGGCCGTAAACAGGGTGGAACGGGTGGCCGCCGCGACAAGGGGCAGGTCGGGCGGCGGTGCCAGATGGGCCGCCGGACGCGACGGGGGGGCGGCATCGGCGGTGGCGATCAGCGCAGCGGCAGGAGCGGCGGACGGGTCGGCGGACGGGTCAGCCATGTCCCCGCCCGCGTCTGGCAGGGCGGCGGCCTCGGCGGCGGCGAGTTGCACCAGCGGGTTGCCGGAAAAGGCGAGGATGCCGTCGAGCTGGATCGGGGCCGAGGCAAGGAGCGTGGTTTCGCCCTGCGGGCCGGGCGGCAAGGCGCCCTGCGCCGCGATGACCTTTTGCAGATAGTCCTGACCGCGGGCGGGGTCGGTCGAGTGATAGGCGGCGGTCGCCACCTCCCACGAGCCGAGGCGGGATTGCAATTCGCGCATGAAGCGGGCGGCGTAGCGGGTGTTGGCTACGGGATCGAACATCTGGTCGAGCGAGGAAAAGGCCGCCGCGTGCCATTTCCAGTTCAGTTGCATGCAGCCCACGTCGATGTTGGTGACGCCGCTCGACACCGCGCTTTGCAGGTAATCGAGCGCCTCGGCCTTGGTGTCGAAGAACATGGACTTGCCGCCCTGGTTGAGCGTCCACGGCCAGGGGGCCCGGGTGCCGTTGGCATCGGTGTGACCGGATTCAACCATTGCGATGGCGGGAAGAAGCCCGTCGGGCAGGCCTTCGGCGGCGCCTGCCTGTGCGGCAAGCGTGGTGCAATCCTGCGCCGAGGCGAGGGATGGCAGCAGAAGCAGAAGAAGCAGGGCGAGACGGCGCAGCATGGGACCGCTTTGCAAGCGCCGCGCCAACCGCCTAGCGCAGGTAGTCGAAAAGCGAGGTGCCGTTGATCTTGACGAAGCTTTGCTGCGCGGCCTGTTCGGTGAGCAGCAGCCCCTGCAACTTGGTGATGGCGGCGGCGACGTCGAGGTCTTCGAGCCCTGCGACCGCTTGGTCGATGCGCAGGCGGCGGGCCGAAAGCACCTCGGCATGGCTGTCGGCCAGAGCGGCGAGCGAGCCTACTTCGGCGTGCTGGCTGGCGATGTGGCTGATGGCATCGTTGAAGGCCCCGACCATGCGGTCGGCGGAAAGGCGGGTGTCGCGCAGCATCTGGATGGTGCCCCGCACCTCGCCATTGGCATCGGCGGGGGCGAGGGTGGCGAGGGGTTTGCGGTCTGTGGCGCTGCCCGCGAGGTCACCGATCCTGATCGTGCCCTTGGAGGCGAGGATCAGGCTTTCGCCATCGGGGGCAAGGGTGGCGGTGATGCCCGTGACGATGGATTGGGCGTTGACCGCATCGAGCAGCGGACCGGGTGCGCCCTTGACCAGTTCGGCCGAGATCGTCGCCTTGCCCGCAGGGCCGGTGAGGGTGAAGGACAGGGTCGAGGGGTCGCGGCCCGCGACGGGGGTGAAGAGGGCGCTTTCCTTGACGCTGTGGAAGGGGCGGCTGGGTTGCAGCGGCAGCGACAGGGTGGCGATGAGGTCATCGACCATGTCGAACATGTTGCGGCTTTCGCCCTCGCTCGGGACCGATCCGAAAACCTCGGCCCCGTTCAGGCCGGTGGCGAGGGTCGATGTCTCGTTGAGGCGCAGCGTCGGACGGCCGCCGTCGCCGTTGTAGGTGACGCCGTTCGGCCCGTCGGTGAAGGGCTGTTCGCTGCCGAAACCCGCAAAGAGGGGCAGGCCCATCGTATCGCGGCTGTTGGCGGCGGACAGAAGGGCGGTGCGCAGCGAGAGGGCTTCGGCGCGCAGGCCTGCGATGCCTTCCTCGGTCAGGGTGTCCGAGGCGGCGCGGAGGGCGATCTGCTGGTAGGAGGTGGCGATCTTCTGCACCTCGGTCATGGCGAGGTCGGCATGCGACAGCCGGTCGGCGGCAAGGCTGGTGTTTTCGGTGAAGCGGTCGATCGCGCCGCGCTGTTCGGTGACGGCAGAGAGTTTGGCCGCGCGCATCGGGTCGACCGAGGGGCGCGGGTCGTTCTTGCCCGAGGAGATGCGCGCTTGCAGGTCGCTGATGTCGCCCGAAAGGCGGTTGAAGCTTTCCATTGCGATGCGGCCAAACAGGGCGTTGCCGATGGAGGTCATGGATCAGCCCTTTCAGAGCGAGCGGAGGAGGGTGTCGAAGAGGTCTTTCGCCACGGTCATGATCTGGGCCGAGGCCTGATAGGCCTGTTGCAGTTCGAGGAGGCGGGCGGCTTCGCGGTCGAGGTCGACCGCGCCCTGTGCGGCATCGGCGCGGCGGACGGTATCGTGGATCGCCGTGTCGGATTGCAGTTTGGTTTCTGCCGCCGAGGCGCGGGTGCCGACTTCGGATTGCAGGTCTGACAGGATGCGGG
This sequence comes from Paragemmobacter straminiformis, assembly GCF_014243445.1. Taxonomy (GTDB): domain Bacteria; phylum Pseudomonadota; class Alphaproteobacteria; order Rhodobacterales; family Rhodobacteraceae; genus Paragemmobacter; species Paragemmobacter straminiformis. Next base: position 966,371 of record NZ_JACLQD010000001.1, on the reverse strand, counting down.
CGAAGCCGCCCTTGCCCGAGGCCACATCGGGGAAGCGCAGGGCAAGGATGGCATCGAGCGCGCGGCCGTCGTTGCGCCCGTCGCGGTTGGCTGTCAGGCGGAAGGCATCGCCCGTGGCGGGGTTGCCCGAGACCGAGACGGACAGCCCGCCCACGACCGTGCCGCCGCTGGCGTCGAGCGTGCGGGTGCCGATGGAATGGCCGGTCCTGAGGTCGACCAGTTCGACCTGACGGGTGGTGGCGTCAAGGACGCGCAGTTCGACATCGGGCACGGTCGTCGGCGCGGGGCCGGTGGTGACGCTGCCCGCCATGCGCAGCGCGCCCGAGCCTGTCATCACCACGATCAGATCCTCGGGCGGGAGGTTCGAGAGGTGCAGGCGCTGGCCTGCCAGTGCCGAGGTGGCGGTGGTCAGGCCGAGCGGCGTGCCGTCCGATGCCGTGGCGGTCAGGGTCGCGCCGGCGACGGTGGTGGATGCGCCGAGGCTGGAGAAGCCCGCGGCATCGGCCCCCGGCAGGATGCGCACCGCGCCCGCGCCTGCGGGGATGGTCAGGGTGATGGCACCCGTGGCATCGGGTGCCGCAAAGCCCGGAAAGCCTGCGGGCAGGGTGACGTTCGGGCCTGCGGTGACGGTCAGGCTGTGGCGGGTTCCGGCGATTTCCACGTCAAGCGTGGCGGGGAAGGGGCCGGTGGCGGGCTGGCCTTTCAGCGTGCCTGTCGGCCCCTGCGCCGGAGACAGGCCGAAGGGCGCGCCGTTGGCCCCTGCGGGAAGCGAGATCATGCCGCCGTCGGTGCTGCCGCCGTTGACGGCAAGGCGCAGGCGCATGTCGGGGCCGAAGGTGGCGGACAGTCGGCCCTGCTCGGGTCCGCTGACGCTGACGGCACCGTTCTGCATGCGCAGGACGTAGTCCTGACCGTCGAGCCGGACGACCGTGGTCGCGCCGTCGCTGGGCAATTGCGTGACCGCGCCGCCGGTGAGCGCCGCCTGTGGCATGCCGTCGCGCAGAAGGGCGGCCAGACCGCTGGCCACCTGTTCGGGGCTGGACGCGCCGGAGGTGGCGGTGTCGAGCGTGACGCTGCGCCCGCCGAGGGTGAGGGAATAGCGGGTCGGTCCGGCGAGGGCGGGGCTTGCGGCGTCGAAGGCAGGGTCGAGCGCGAAGGTCAGCGCGGTGACGGCGCCTGCGGCGGAAGTGGTCGATGCGATCAGGCCGCCTGCGGTGGCATCGGCGGCGCTGTCGTTGCGCTGGCCGCGCATGGTGACCGAGAAGCCCTGCTCGCGGTGGAGAAGCACCTGTCCGGTGACGCGGGCGTTTTCGACGCCTGCACCGAGGATCGTCGGGCTGCCGAGGGCCACGCCTTGGACATCGGCGCGTTGCAGGGTGACGGTGCCGCCTGCGGCATGGGTCAGGGCGGTGATGCGGATATCTTCGCCGCTGTCCTGTGTGAGCATGAGGCGGGTGCCGTCGGGCGAGAGCTGGGCCGCGATGCCGGTCGATCCGGTCAGGGCGTTGACCGAAAGGGCCAGCGCGTCGAGCCTGCCGCCCGCGACGTCTCCGGTGACGGTGAAGGGCTGGATGTTCAGCCCTGCGAGTTTGAAGCTGACGCGCCCGTCGGCCGAGGCGGTGAGCGCGACCGAGGTTTGCGCCGTGGCCTGCATGCCGGGGATGGCGTCGGCGATCATGGATGCAAGGCGCTTGGCCGTGCCGCCTTCGGGCAGGGTGAGGCTGACGGGCAGGCCGAGGCCGGTGTCGATGGCGATGGCCTGCGGGGCTGCGGCGGGGGCCGGGGTCAGGCCGGTCCAGCCGGTGATTGCCGAGGGCGAGAGGGCAAGCCCTTGGAGGCCGCTGCCTTGCGTCGCGTCGAGGGTGAGGCCACGGTAGCCTGTGCCCGCAGCCGCGTTGAGGTAGTCGGTCACATATTGCGCGCCGGGCAGGAAGCCGTTCTGCGGGGTGAAGAGCAGGGCGACTTCGGCGGCGGACATGGGGGTGCCCGCGATCTGGCGGCCCTCGCGCGTGAAGATTTGCAGCGTGCCGCCCTGCGGGGCCGGGGGCGAGAGGGTGGCCGCCACACCGTCGAGGCTGGCGGCGGCAAAGGTGCCCGCGTTCAGCGACAGGGACAGGGTGTTGCCCGTGGCGGCGGCCGAGATGCCGAGGCTGGCGAGGGTTTCGCCTGCGGGGCCTGCCAGACGCCCGTCGTTCAGGGCGGTGGCGATGTCGGCAAGGGTCCAGCCTGCGGGGCGGGCGCTGCCGTCGGCAAGCGTGGTCAGGTCGAACGCGGTGGTGACGCCGCCCGCGGTGACCGACAGCGCCGCCGGACTGGCCGCTGCGGTCAGGTCGGCGGTGGCCTGCTGGCCAAGGCTTGCCAGGGTGAAGTCGGTGCTTCCGGCGGGGATGTAGCCCACGACGCCCGCGTTGCGCAGCGTGATGGCCGATGCGGCATCGGGGGCGGTGGCCAGAAGGTCGGGCAGAAGCGGAAGCGCGGGGGCCGCGACGGTGGTGGGGGCCATTGCCACGCTGCCCGAACCGGTGTTGCCCGGCGCGGGTGCGACGAGGCTTGCCACGGCGGCGGCGAGGCGTGCGGGGATCTGCGGCAGGAAGCGCATGTTCGCGGCCTTGCCCGAGGTCGGGTCGATGGTGAAGCGGTCGCCGTTGGCGGGGTCGCCCTCGACCGTGATGGTGAGGTTGGGCAGAACGAGCAGTTTGTCGGCGCTGGCGAGCAGGTTTCCGGCGGAATCGGTTGCGTTCCAGACCCCTGCGGCGGCGTCGCGGGTCAGGGTGATCGGGCCGGTCAGGTCGGGGCCGTCGGGGGTGACGGTGGCGCGGGCGAAGCCCTGGTTTCCGGCGGCGCGGGTGACGGTCCAGCCGTCGAGCGAGAACATGTCGCCGCCCGGCGCACCCGTCATGTCGAGGCCGACGCGGTGGACGGCGTTCATCTCTCCGGCCATCTTGCGGGCGAGGCTGTCCACCTCGGCCAAGGCATCGTCGATGCCGCCGAGGGCGGCGCGGTAGCCGCCAAGCGCGCCCGAGCCGATGAGGCGGGTTTCGCGGACCGTGCCGTTCAGCTTGATTTGCAGCGCAAGGTCGGGGTCGGCGCTGGCTGTGACGATGGCGGGACCGTTCAGGCCCAGAAGCTCGGGCCCGCCGCCGCCCGTGCCAAGGGTGATGCGGGCGCGGCCGATCTTGTCGAGTTCGACGGAAATGCCGACCTTGTCGGCAATGCTGGCAAGCAGGCGGTCGCGTTCGTCATGCAGCGGGTTCAGCGCGCCGACGCTGCCGGTGTTCGAGGTGAAGCGCTGCTGGAGTTCGTTCAGCGCGTTCAGATCGTCGGTCAGCGAGGCGGCGGCCATGCCGGCTTCGGCCATCGTGTCGTCGCGCAGGCGCATCAGCCCGCCCGCGACATTCTGGAACGCCGAGGCGAGGGTGTTGCCGCTTTCGATGGCGACGCGGCGCAGGGCGGTATCGGCGGGCGAGGAGGCAAGGCTGCCCATCGCGGCGAAGAAATCCTCGAGCGCCGCGTCGATGCCGCCGGAATTGGGAAGCAGCTGCGCCTCGACGGCCTTGGCGGCGTCGACCGAGACGGTCGAGGCCGACATGTCGCCCGTGGCGGTGCGCAGGCGGTCGGCGAGAAGCTGGTCGAAGGCGCGGCGGATCTGGTTGACCTGCACGCCCTGCCCGCCCGTGGCAAGCGTGGTCACCGTGGTCTGTGCGCCGCCGATCTGGCTGGTCGTCACATCGCGGCGGCGGTAGCCTTCGGTGTTCACGTTGGCGATGTTCTCGCCCGTGATCCCGAGCGCCGTGCGATAGGCGGCGATCGAGGAACGGGCGATGTCCATGATGTTCGACATGGGGCGTCAGCCTTTCGTGAAGCGCTGGAATTGCCGTTCGACCGCATCCGCGATGCCGAAACCGGTGCGACCCGACGAGGATTTCGCGATCTGGGCGTCGAACATGTCGCGGGTGCTGTCGACCGCCGAGGAACCCATGATGTCCTCTCCCAGATGGCCCGCGCGCGCGGCTTTGAGAAGTTGGGTGAGGAAGAGTTCCTCGAACCCCTCGGCCGCCTGCCGCAACATGGCGGGCTTGTCGGGTTCGGGTTTCAGCGAAAGCGCGGGGGCGGCTTTGACATCCATCAGATCACCACGAGTTCGGCGCGCAGCGCGCCCGCTTCGCGCAGGGATTCGAGGATGGCGACGAGGTCCGAGGGAGAGGCCCCCACGGCATTGATCGCATCGACGAGCGAGGAGAGCGACACGCCCGCGTCGAAAACGAAGGTGTGGGCCTTTTCCTCGGTTGCGGCGACGGTGGTGTCGGGGGTGGTGGTGGTCTGGCCCGGCACGACGACCGCGCCGTTGTCGCCGTTCACCACGGTGGCGCCCTGCGTCACGGTCGGGTCTTCCTTGATGTTGACGGTGAGCGAGCCGTGGCTGACGGCGGCGGGGGTGACGCGGACGTTGCCGCCGATGACCACCGTGCCCGAGCGCGAATTGATGACGACCTTTGCCGCCGGGGCGTCGGGGGTGAGTTCGACGTTTTCGATCATGCCCATGAAGGCCACGCGCTGGCCCGGATCATAGGGGGCGCGGACAGAGACCGAGGTGGCGTCGATGGGGGTGGCGATGTCCGGTCCAAACACCTCGTTGATGGCCTTGGCCATCGAGGCGGCGGTCGAGAAATCGCCGCGGTTGAGGTTCAGCACCAGATTGTCGCTGTCGTTGAAGGGGGCATCGACGACCTTTTCCACCTGCCCGCCTTCGGGCACGCGGCCCACGGTGGGGATGTTGACGGTGAGCGAGGAGCCGTCCTCGCCCGATACGCCAAGCCCGCCGACGACAAGGTTGCCTTGGGCGATGGCGTAGATCTGGCCGTCGGCACCCATGAGCGGGGTCATGAGCAGCGTGCCGCCCTTGAGCGATTTGGCGCTGCCCACGGTCGAGACGGTGACGTCGATGGTCTGGCCCTCTTTGGCGAAGGGCGGAAGTTCCGCCGTCACCATCACGGCGGCGGCGTTCTTGGCGTTGAGGTCGGCGGTCTCGACCACGAGGCCGAGGCGCGAGATCAGCGATTGCAGCGATTGCAGCGTCAGGCCGGTGTTGCCGTCGCCGCTGCCGGCAAGGCCCACGACGACGCCATAGCCGACAAGCGGGTTCGAGCGCACCCCTGCGACCGAGGCGAGGTCCTTGATGCGGTCGGCATGGGCCGCGCCCGCGCCAAGGGCCAGCATCAGCGCAAGGATGAGGGTGCGGATCACAGCGGCGATACCTCGTTCAGGCCGCGGCGCAGCCAGCCCTGCCGCGAGGTGTCCGAGATCGCGCCCGCACCGACGTATTTGATGGTGGCATGGGCGATGCGGTCGGACATGACCACGTTTTCGGCGTTGATATCCTCGGGGCGGACGACACCCGTCAGGCGGATGTATTCGTTGCCCTGATTGAGGGTCAGGCGCTTCTGGCCCGAGATTTCAAGCAAGCCGCCGGGAAGCACGCGGATGACCGAGACCGACAGGCGGCCGGTCAGCGAGTTCGACTGTTGCGCCGAGCCCTTGCCCGAGAAGGACTGGTCGGTGCCGTTGTCGAGCGCGCCGTTGTCGAGGCCCATCGTCAGGGCATCGGGCATGTCGATGCTGTAGTCGCTGGCGCGCTGGCCGCTGGTGGACTGGGTTTTCGAGGCCTGGAAGCGTTCCTCGAACTGCACGGTGAGGATGTCGCCCACCCGCGCCGCGCGGCGGTCCGAGGCGAAGAGACCCGCCGACGAGGCGGTGTAGATGCCGCCCGTGGGGGCGGCCTCGGCAAGGCCTTCGGTCGGGTAGACGGGATCGTAGTTCAGGCTTTCGGCCTCTTCCACCATGGTCGAGGTGCAGGCCGAGGCGAGAAGGACGAGGAGCAGCGACAGGGGAGCGAGTTTCATCGGGAACGGCCCTTAGAGTTTGTTGGAAAGGAAGCGCATCATCTCGTCGGAGGCGGAGATGGACTTGGAATTCACTTCGTAGGCGCGCTGGGTCTCGATCATGTCGACCAGTTCCTGCACCACGTTGACGTTCGAGGATTCGAGCGCGCCCTGAACGATCTTGCCCATGCCGTCGGCATAGGGTGCGCCCACCACGGCGGGACCGGAGGCGGGGCTTTCGACGACCATGTTCTCGCCCAGCGGTTCCAGCCCGCGCGGGTTGGCAAAGGTGGCGAGGGTGAGCTGGCCCACCTCTTGCGCCTCGACCTGATCGGGGGTCTGGACGCTGACGATGCCGTCGGCCGAGATGGTGATGGACGAGGCGTTGTCGGGGATCTGGATTTCGGGCTGGATCACGTAGCCCGAGGCCGTGGTCAAAGTGCCGCTCGCGTTCTTCGACAGGGTGCCGTCGCGGGTGTAGCCGATGCGGCCGTCGGGCATCAGCACCTGAAGGAAGCCCTGACCGTCGATCGCCACGTCGAGCGCGTTGTCGGTGGTGACGAGGTTGCCTTGGGAGTAGAGCTTTTCGGTGTTCACGATGCGAACGCCCGTGCCCACGGACAGCGGGGTGGTGAGCTGCGTCGTATCCGAGGTCTGCGAGCCTGCGGGGCGGATGTTCTGGTAGAGCAGGGTTTCGAAATTGGCGCGGTCGCGCTTGAAGCCCGTGGTATTCACGTTCGCCAGGTTGTTGGCGATGACCTGCATGCGGGTCTGCTGGGCGTTGAGGCCGGTCTTGGCGACGTGCATCGCGTCTGAGGACATCGGGGCACCTTTTCAGGGTTGCGGTTCGCTGTCCGTTTGCAAGGCCTGTGCCACCCCACGGCGGGGGTGGGGAAAGTTTTAGGTCGGCAGCCGCAAGAGCGAGACGCCCGCTTCGTCGAGTTCCTTGGCGGTCGAGACGACACGCATGTTCAGCTCGAAGCTGCGTTGCAGGTCGATGGAGGAGATCAGCTCCTCGGTCGAGTTGACGTTGGAGCCTTCGAGGACGCCTTGCATCACCTTGGCCGACTGGTCGGGGGTGGGCAGGGGGCCGGTGGTGGGGCGGATCTGTCCGTCCTCGCCCTTGACGAGTTGCAGGCCGGTGGCTTGCGTGGTGCCGATGGTCGCCACCTCGAGCCGCTCGCCGGGCGCGCCGTCGGCGGGTTCGATGCTGATGCGGCCGATTTCGTCGACGACGATGTTGCGGAAGGGCGGCAGCACGATGGGGCGCTGGGCGGTGTCGAGGACGGCTTCGTTCGCGCCGTTGACGAGCGTGCCGTCAAGGCCGACATGCAGGTCGCCGCGACGGGTCAGCGCGGGTGCGCCGCCCGTGTCGGGCTGGACGTAGAAATAGCCCTGATCGGAAATCGCGATGTCGAGGGCTTCGCCCGTCTGGTTCATGAACCCCGGCTGGGTCGAGAAGCCCGCGTTTTCGCGGTCGATCTGGAAGGCGCGCGAGGACAGTTCGCCCCCGTCGTCGAGGATGAAGCTTTTCCCCTCGCCCACCGTGTCGCGGCGGAAGCCGGGGACGTTCTGGTTGGCGAGGTTCTGGGCGGTCACGATCTGGGTGCCGCGCAGCGAGCCCAGAGAGTTAAGCGCCGTATAGATCAGCTTATCCATTGCGATCAGCCACGGATGTTCATGATGGTCTGCATGAGCGAGGTCGAGGTCTCCATCGCCTTGGCCGAGGCCTGATAGTTGCGCTGGGCCGAGATGAGGTTGACGAGTTCCTCGGTCAGTTCGACGTTCGAGCGTTCCAGCGCGCCCGAGCGCAGCGCGCCGAAGCCTGCGGTGCCCGCCGTGCCGGTGAGCGGCTGGCCGGATTCGGAGGTGATGCCGAAGGTGGATTTGCCCATGACCTTCAGCCCTTGCGGGTTGGAGAAGTTGGCAAGCACGATCTGGCCAAGGGCGATGCGCTCGCCCGTGCCATAGGTGGCCCATACAGAGCCCGAGCCGTCGAGTTCGAGGTTGGTCAGCTTGGCGGGGGTCACGCCGTTGTGGCTGGCCTGTGCCACGGCGAAGGGGCTGGAGGTCAGGGTCGAGCCGTCGAAGTGGAAGGCGATGGGTTCGGTGCCGCCGAAGGACAGCGTGTTGCCCGAGGTCAGCTCGCCCGCGCCGTCGAAGGTGAGGGTCGAGGGAATGGCCGGATCGGTCGGCGCGACCTCTTGCCCGTCGATGACGAGGTGCATGGCGTAGGTGGTGTCGGTGCTGGTCGCATCGGGGCTGGCGGTCTTGACGAAATAGGCCTCGGCCTGAACCGGCGTGCCGTCTGCGCCATAGACCGGCACCACGCTGCGGCGGGCGAAGGTGGTCGGATCGGCCGGATCGAAGGCGGCGGCGGGCGGGACGGCCGACTGGCTGCCGAGCATCGCATCGTCCGAGGGCAGATGCAGGACGAGGTTCACCTCGGTCGAGCGCGAGGGCGCGCCGGTCTGCATCGGGATGGTCAGCGGCACGGCCTGATTGATCTGGGTGGTCAGCGGCACGCCGCCGGTGGTGACCGGATAGCAGAGCAGCGCCTGGTTCGCGCCGTTCACGACATGGCCATTGGTGTCCATCGTAAAGGCACCCGCGCGCGAGAAAACGGCCCCGCCGGCGCTGCCGTTGCTGTCGGCTTGCGGTTGCAGGGCGAAGAAGCCCTGACCTTCGATGGCGATATCGAGCAGGTTGCCGGTCGTCACGACGTTGCCCTGGCTGAAGTTCTGCGCCACGCGCTGCACCTGCACGCCCGACCCGACGGCCGTGCGCTGGTTCGACATGGGCGAGGACGAGAACACATCGGCGAATTCGACGCGGCTGGAGCGGAAGCCCACGGTGCCGACGTTGGCGATGTTGTGCGAGGTGGCCGAGATTTCGGTCTGCGCGGCCTTGAGGCCCGAGAGGGCGGTGCTCATCGACATTCGGTTTCTTTCCTTTGTCCTGTTGGGTCGCGCTTAGCGATAGGCGTCGACTTCAGCGGAATCGATCGCGCCGAAATCTTCGATGTTGAGGGTGAGATCGGAGCCGTTGGCCCCCGCGCGGGCCGAAAGCACCTTGGCAAAGACCGATGCGCCGACGTCCTTGGTGCCTTCGGGGGTGGTCATGGTGACGTCGATGCGGATCGGCGTGCGGGTTGCGGTCAGCTCTTGCGGGATGGCGGACCAGTCAAAGCCCATCAGCCCCGCCGATTGCGCGCCGTAGACGCGGCTGTTCAGCAGCTCGCCCGTCTTGGCGTTCGAGAAGGTGACGGTGACCGACGAGGCCGCTTCGGGCAGGTCGGCCACGCCTTCGATGGTGCCCGTGGCATCGGGGCGGGCGATGTTGCCCGGCACGAGGACCTGATGGCCGAGAAGGTTGGTCGCCGTCGCCACGCGGAAATCGCGCATCTGGTCGGTCAGGCTGGTGAGGGTGGAGTTGACCTGCGAGATGCCGCTTACGGTGTTGAACTGGGCGAGCTGCGCCAGAAACTCGGTGTTTTCCATCGGGTCGAGGGGGTTCTGGTTCTGGAGCTGGGCGAGCATCAGGGTCATGAAGTCCTGCTGGCCAAGGGCCGAGGGCGACTTGGCGCTGGCCGGGGCGGTGCTTGCAGCGGAGGAACCGGTGCCAAGGAGCGAAGAGATATCCATTCGGGGGCGTCCTTTCGGGGGGCCGTTGTCACTGGCCCATCTGCACGGTTCGTGCCATCAGCGCGCGCAGCGTCGACATGGCTTCCAGCGTGTTCTGGTATTGGCGCGAGGCTTCGGTCATTTCGACCATCTCCTCTTCGGGGTTCACGGCGGCGGCGTAGACGAAACCGTCCTTGTCGGCGGCCGGATCGTCGGGGCGGAACAGGCGTTCGGGCTGGCGGTCGAGCATGACGACGCCGGTCGCATCGGTGGTGGCGAGGCTGTCGCTGGCATCGGAGAAGGTGGTTTCGAACACGGGCCGCAGGGCGCGGAAGGCCCCTTCGGCGGTGCTGGCGACGGTGCCCGCATTGGCAAGGTTCGACGCCACGGTGTTGATGCGCACCATCTGGGCCGACATGGCGCGGGCGCCGACGTCGAAGACGTTCTTCAGGTCATTCATGCGTCATTCCCCCTTGATGGCCGAAAGCAGGCCCGAGATGCGGCGGTTGAGGAAAGACAGGCTGGTCTGGTAGCGCAGCGTGTTTTCCGAAAATTCCATCTGCTCGACCGAAAGCTCGACCGTGTTGCCGTCGAGCGAGGTGTTCACCGGCACGCGGTAGGCAAGCGCCGGTTCGGCACCCGTGGCCGCGCTGCCCGGCCCCGAGGCGCGGGCGAGTTCGGCTTCGAAATCGAAGTCGCGGGCCTTGAAGTTCGGCGTCGCGGCATTGGCGATGTTCGAGGCGAGGATCTCGTTGCGCTTTTCGCGCAGCGAGAGGGCATTTGCATGCAGGGCTATCGAATCTGAAAAACTGACCGTCATGGTGGTTGATCTTCCGCTGTGCTGCGGGTTGCCCCGTTCGTTCGGGGTTTGGCTGTGCAAGGGGCGTGCCACGTGGTGCGCCGTGGAAAAATGGAGGCGAAGATGACCCTGCCCGCCCTGCGCGCGCCGCTGCCTGTTCTGGTGGACGAGGTGCTGGCGCTGACCGCGCATCTGCACCCCGATGAGGCGATGGCGCGGATCGCGCCGCTGTGGGAGGCCATGCCTGACGGGATCGGCAGGCGGGCGCTGCTTGCGGCGCGGATCGCGCTGATGCGGCGGGCGATGGAGGTGCCGGCAGAGGTGGTCTTGCCGCCCGTGGTCGCGGCCCCGCCCGCGCCGGACCCCGAACCCGTGTTCGTGCCTGCGCCGCTGCCCAAGCCCGCGCCCGCCGCCCGTGTCGCCCTGACGACGCTGAGTCTGGAAGACGCCGCCAAGATGCTGATGGCGGGAGGTGATGACGAGGAGGCGGAAGCCGGTGCCGATGCCGCCCCGCCCGTGCCTGCCCCGCCCGTGCCTGCACCGCCTTTACCCGCCACCCCGTCGCCGGAACGCGCCGAGGCCGAGGCGGAACTGGCCGAGGTGATCGCGCGCGAGGCGGCCGAGCTACACAGGGCCAAGGGCCGCAAGGGCAGGGCCAAGCCCATTGTGCCCGATCTGGATCAGGCCTTTGCCGCGATGGGGGACGCAGAGGCCCCCGCGCCAGCCGCCAAGCCCAAGGCGGTGGTGGTCGATCTTTCGGCGGCTTTTGCCGATCTGGACGAGGGCGGGGTCGCGGAACCTGCGCCGAAGCCTGCGGCACTGGACCTTGCCGCGGCCTTTGCCGCGATGGGGGACGCAGAGGCCCCCGCGCCAGCCGCCAAGCCCAAGGCGGTGGTGGTCGATCTTTCGGCGGCTTTTGCCGATCTGGACGAGGGCGGGGTCGCGGACCCCGCGCCGAAGCCTGCGGCACTGGACCTTGCGGCGGCCTTTGCCGAGATGGGGGACGAGGCCCCCGCGCCGCGCAAGAAGGCCGGCAAGGCGGCGGCGGCGGGGGTGGACCTGTCGGCCCAATTCGCCGCGATGCAGGGGGATTGAGCGGTCAGTCCCCGGCTTGCACGAAAACCGCGAACCCCTTTTCGCGCAGAACCGCAACCGTGCGGGGCAGCATCTCGCGCAGGTCGCCAAGGCAGCGGTCGATCGTGGCACGATCGGCGGCGAGGGCGGCGCGTTCATAGGCGGAGAGCGTGTTGTAAAGCCCGCTGAGACCGATGGCCGCCGCGGCACCCGCTGTCTTGTGCGCGGCCTTGGCCGCCTCGGAGAAAGAGCCGGTCGTCGCGAGGTCGCGCAGATGGTCTATCACGCTGGCGGTTTCGGCGAGCAGTTTTCCGGCAAGGCTTTCGACAAAGGCGCTGCCCATTTCCTCGAGCGTTTCGGTAAAGACATCGGCGTTCAGCACGGGGCTTTGTTCGGCAGGAACGGCAAGCGACATGCCGACGGGGCGGTGGCGTCCGGCCGAGACATGCTGGTCGATGATGTTCATCAAGGCGCCACGGGTAATGGGTTTGACCAGCACGTCATTCATGCCCGCGCCAAGGAATTCGGGCAATTTGTCGGGGCTGGCGTTGGCTGTCACGCCGATGATCGGCACATCCCTGGATGCGCCTTCCTTGCGGATGTTGCGGGTGGCATCCAGCCCGTCCATGCGCGGCATGGAGATGTCCATGAGGATCAGGTCAAAGGTCGCGCGGCCGGCCTGTTCGACGGCTTCCAGACCGTCGACCGCATTGGCGACGGTATGGCCGCGCAGGCGGAGCATTTCGGTCAGCAGAAGGCTGTTGATCGGGTTGTCCTCGACCACGAGAATCGAAAGGGCGCGGGTTTCGGGCAGGGGGCCTTCGGTCCGCGCGCTGTCCTGCTGGCCGGATTCGGCGATGGGCAGGGTGACGTCGAGGGTGAAGGTGGTGCCCTTGCCAAGCTGGGATTCGACGCGGATTTCGCCGCCCATCGCCTCGGCCGAGAGTTTGGCGATGCCAAGGCCGAGGCCCGTGCCTTCGCGCATGCGGGCGTAAGAGGCGTCGAGGGTTTCGAAGTTGTGGAAGATGCGTTCGAGGTCGGCTTCGGCGATGCCGATGCCGGTGTCGATCACCGAGACGACAAGCCGGATGCTGCCGCCCGACACCTCGGTCGAGAGGGTCACGGTGACCGCGCCGCCGTCGGTGAATTTGATCGCGTTGCCGATGAGGTTGTAGAGCACGCGCAGGAACAGCTGGCGCGGGGCGTTGACAAGGGGGACCGCGGTTTGCGGTTCTTCGAAGTGCAGCAGGTTGCCGCGCTTGGTGGCCTGCGGCTGGTTTTGCAGCATCAGGTCGCGGATCACCTGCACGGGCGAGAACACCGAGGCGACGTAGCTGCCTGTCTGGTCATTGCCGAGGCGTGTGAGTTCGAGGACGTTGTTGACCTGATCGAGTGCTGCCCAGCCGCAGGACAGCACGATTTCGGACAGCCAGCTTTGCCGCTGGTCGAGCGTGGTCGAGTTCTGCATCAGCTCTGCCGCCGCGATCAGGCCGTTGAGCGGGGTGCGCATCTCGTGGCTCATCACCGCGAGGAAGCGGGACTTGGCCTCTTCGCCCTTGAGCGCGTCGTTGCGGGCGCGGCGCAGGCTTTCCTCGCGTTCGATGCGTTCGGAAATGTCGCGGATGAAGGCGATGGACATGGGTTCGCCGCCCGCGCCCTTGGCTTGGGTCAGCGCGACTTCGACGGGAAGGTCGCGGCCGTCGGCGTGGCGGCCGGTCATCTGGATGCGGCCGTCGAGCAGATCGGCTTCGCTGCCGCCGCCGCCGCGGCGGGGATGGTGCAGGGCCGCGAGCGGGTCGTCGAAACCGTCCTTGGCCAGCAGGTCCGACAGGCGGCGGCCGCGCGCGATGTCGCGTGTGAGGCCGAAGAGCGTTTCGGCCGAGCGGTTGCATTCGGTGATGGTGCCGGACATGTCGGCAACCACCACGGCATCGAGCGAATTCTCGATGGTGGCGCGCAGGTTGTGGACGGCGCGTTCGGTGGTTTCGGACCGGCGCTGCTGCGCGCGGTTCTGCAGGACGATGACAAGGGCGAAGCCCGCCAGAACCCCCATCAGCGCCAGCGCCGCAGCGGCGAAGACCTGAAGCGACTTGCGCAATTCGTGCCGCCGCGCATCGCCCGTGACGATCAGGTCCTGCAACGAGGAGACGACGTGGTGGCGCACATCGTCGGCCATGATCTGCATCTCCACATCGAGTGACGGCAGGGCGGTGACAAGGCCCTTGTCGGGGCCGTCCATGACCGGAGTGATGCGTTCGAAGAAGGCGCCGGGGGCCCAGAGTTCCTCGCGCAGTTCATGGTTGATGGGCAGCGCGGCCATCTGGTCCGAGCGGGCCATGATGTTGAAGCGGCTGTAGAAGATGTCGAAGAGCAGGCGCACGGCTTCGAGCCGCGAGGTGTCGTCCGGATGGGCCAGCGCCTGCGAGACGGCACGTTGCAGTTTGAGGGTGTCGACCTCGACCTGTGCGACGGACCATGTGACGTTGTCGCTGTCGACCGAGGAGGAGCGTTCGAGCTGGTGGTCGATGTCGGTAAAGACATAGGCCGTCGCCGCGACGGTCACCAGTCCGACGACGACAAGGATGAGGTTCCGCACGCGCTGGGCAGCGCGTGTCGTTCTGGTTTCCTCCAGTGCTTCGTTGAACAGGCTCATGGCTATACCGGAAAGGGACTGGCCAAACGGGCCGCACGGGGGGTCAATTCGACAGGGTCAGTGTGCTGAGTTGCCAGATGCTGTAGCCGTAGACCGCTTCGGAGCGGTAGGCGGGGTCGGCATCGTAGGGGTAGACGATCCAGAGCGGTCCCTTGTCGCGGCGCGGGAAGGGTGCCCCGTCGATGGAATAGGCGACGATCGGCGCGTCATCCGACAGGCTGTCGAGCGGGATCGTCACGGAATAGTCGTTCAGCGCCGTGGCGGTCAGCGTGCTGCCCGAGGCGCCGACCGTTTCAAGCAGGGTCTTGAGCGGCACGCCGGAGAACAGCTTTTCCCCGTCGGTCCATGTCGTTGTGGTGACGAAACTTCTGGCAGGCAGGGCGGCGAGCATGTCCATGTCGAAAGCGGCCCCCCCGGGGGTGTTGGTCTGCGACAGGGCGCCCGAGACGGTCAGCACCACCTCGCCCGTGGGGGCGGGGAGGGGGGGAAGGGACGTCTTGGCAAGGGTCGGAAGCGGGGCGAGACCGGTCAGGAGAACGAGGGCGGCACGGGAAAAACAGGGCACTGGATACGCGGACGACATTTCTGGATGGCTCCGAAAGATAAACTATGAGCCAAAAGATAACAAAAGGGGGGGTGCCTTCCATTCCAATTACGGATGCCTTCCCATACAAAAGTATGGTAACCTTGCTACTTGGTCGGGTTTTCCGTGGTGATGGTTGTCATACCGTTGGAAGGCGGTATCCTTGTTTAACTGCTGCTGGCAAAAGGCTGCCGGTCTGGTCCGCTTCTTGCAGACCGGCGCGGTGGCGCAGGCGAACGAATGGAGAGACCAAGCGAATGTCTATGACAGGCGGAAACGGTAGCGGAAAGATCCGGATTCTCATCGCGGATGACCATGAGATGGTTCTCGACGTCTTTGCGATGTATCTTTCCTCGGCTTCCGACATGGAGGTGACGACCGGAAAGACGCTGGAGGAGGCGCTGGAGCATATCACCGCTGCGGGTCCTTTCGATGTCGTTCTGCTCGACCTCAACATGCCGGGCATGAACGGGGTGTCGGGGTTGCGGCGCGCGATCCGCATCAACGGCGGCAAGCCCGTGGCGATCATCACCGGCAACCCGACGCCGCGGATGCTGGACGAGATCATGAACGCGGGGTCTTCGGGAATCGTTCTCAAGACGACGGGCGTGCGGTCGCTGGCCAATGCGATCCGCTTCATGCATGCGGGCGAGCATTACATGCCGCTCGAACTGGTGCGCGAACGGCATAACGCGGGGCGGACGACGAAGAACGGCCGTCTGTCGGACAAGGAGATGATGGTTCTTTCCTATCTGGCCGAGGGCAAGCAGAACAAGGAAATCGCCAACGACCTGAAACTGGCCGAGCCGACGATCAAGATGCATGTGACCAGCATCTGCAAGAAACTGTCGGCGACCAACCGGACGCAGGCCGTGATCGTGGCGCGGGACCTTGGCCTGATCTGAGTCGAGCGGTTTTCGATGGCAAAGGGCCTGCGGCGCTGCTGCGGGCCTTTTTCTTTTGTGCGGAGGGCTGGCTTGGCTGTTTTGCCTGCCGCCTTGGTGCCCTTGCGGGCGGGACGGGGGGCTGTCTGCCCCCCGCGCGGCCTTGCGGCCGCTCCCCCCGAGAGTATTTGGGCAAGGATGAAGGGGCGGGCGCGGGGTTCAGGCGGCTTCGGGGGTGAGCGGAGGTTTGCGCGCCCCTTCGCGCAGAGAGATGTAGATCGCGCAGGCGATCAGGATCGCCACGCCGAGGAAGGTCCAGCCATCGGGGAAATCACCGAAGAACCACCATCCGGCAAGGGTTGCCATGACGATCTCGGTATAGGCGAGCGGGGCGAGGAGCGAGGCTTCGGCATGGTCGTAGGCGCGCACGATCAGGAAATGGCCGACGGTCGCGATGAGCCCGATGAGCAGCAGAAGGCCCCATTGCGGCGGGCTGGGGGCCTGCCAGAAGAACAGCGCCACGGCCGTGGTCAGGGCGGTGCCGATCAGGCTGGTGTGGAAGGTGGTGATGACGGCATGGGTCTGGCCCGCGATGCGGCGCGTCATCAGGAAATAGAGCGCGAGGCTGGTGCCTGCGGCGAGGGCGAGGAAGGTGCCCGGGTTCACCTCGGCAAAGCCGGGGCGGATGATGATGAGCGTGCCGAGAAAGCCGATGGCGACCGCCGTCCAGCGGCGCGGGCCGACGCGTTCGCGCAGCACAAGCGGCGAGAGGGCCGTCACGACGAGCGGCTGGACGAAGAAGATTGCCAGCGCATCGGCGATGGGCAAGAATTTCAGCGCGAAGAAGAACGAGAAGGTGGCCGAGATCAGCAGCGCCGCGCGGAGCGTGTGATACCACGGCCGGTCGGGCCAGAGCGCCCGCACCCCGCCGAGGCGCAGCACGAAGGGCAGGGTCAGCGCCGCGCCGAAAGCCATGCGCGCCCAGACAATCTGGATGATCGGCATGTTCTGGTTGCCAAGGGTCTTTGCCACCACGTCGAGGAAGGGCAGGATCGTCATGGCGGCAAGCATGAGGGCGACGCCGATCAGGCTGCGGGGCTTGCGGCTGGGGATTTTGGTCATGGGCTGTCCGGCAATTGCGCTGTGCGACGCTACGGTGTGGCCGAGGCCATGCCAAGGGTGCGCAGCCAGTCGGCGGTGCGGCGGGCGGCGCTGCCTGCGGCCAGAGGGCGTTCGGACCAGAGGCGCAGGTAGCGCGGCAGGGCGAGGCGTTCGGGAAAGGGGGCGACGAGGGTGCCGCGCGCCAGATGGCCCGAGATGAGATCGCCATGCCCGATCAGCGCACCTGCGCCGTTGACGGTTTCCTCGACCGCGAGGGCGTAGAGCGAAAAGACGGGGCCGCGCGCTGTGATGTTTGCCCCTGCGGCGGCGAGCCAGAGTGCCCAGTCGTCGGACCAGACGGCATCGGACAGGCAGGGGATACGGGCAAGGTCGGCGGGGCCGGAAAGCCGTGCGGCGATGGCGGGGGCGCAGACGGGGAAGATGATGTCGTGCGAAATCGCGCCATCCGGTTCGGGACCGTAGAAAAGCGACAGGTCATAGGGCGTGCGCTTGAGGTTCGGCGGGGATTCCAGCGCGGTGATGGATATCTGGATATCGGGGGCGGCGGCGCGCAGGGCGGGCAGGCGCGGCGAGAGCCAGAGTTGCGCGATGGCGGGCAGGGTTGCGATATGCACGGTGCGCGGGGCGGCGGCGCTGCGCAGCGATTGCACGGCCTGGCCGAGGGCGTCGAAGGCATCGGTGAAGGCGGGGAGCACCGTCTGGCCGAGGGGTGTCAGCCGCACCCCGCGCGGCGTGCGCTGGAAGAGCGCCGCGCCGAGCGTGGCTTCGAGCGCCTTGACATGGGCGGTGATGGCCCCCGCCGTCACGCCCAGTTCCGCTGCGGCAAGCGCGAAGCTGCCGAGGCGGGCTGCGGCCTCGAAGGCGCGCAGGGCCGTGAGCGGCAGGTCCTTGGGGCGGGGCGGGGTGACGGGCATGGGGTTCGCGGCGCCTTAGGCTTAGGTTTTCTAAGGCTAGAATTCCGGAAAACTGATTTGCGTGCAAGGGCGGGGTTTGCTTGGCTGCGGGAAAGCCAAGGGGAGATATGCCGATGACCGCCCGATTGATCCGCCGTGACTGGGTGCCTGCCGTTTGCGAAGATCTGATCGCGGGGGTGGCGGCCGGGGTTGCCGCAGCACCCGATGCGGCGGTGGAGGCGCGGATCGAGGCGTTGATCGAGGGCAATCTGGCGATCCATGACCGCGAGTGCTTCAACCTGAACCCCGCGACCAACGTCATGAACCCGAGGGCCGAGGCAGCACTTGGGCGGGGGCTGGGATCGCGCCCGTCGCTTGGCTATCCGGGCGACAAATACGAGATGGGGCTTGAGGCCATCGAGGAGATCGAGGTCATCGCGGCCGAGCTGGCGGCCGAGGTTTTCGGGGCGAGCCATGCCGAGATCAGGGTCGGGTCGGGGGCTTTGGCGAACCTTTACGGTTTCATGGCGCTGGCAAAGCCGGGGGATGCGATCATCGCGCCGCCCTCGACGGTGGGCGGGCATGTGACGCATCATGCCGATGGCTGCGCGGGGCTTTACGGGCTGGTGACACATGCCGCGCCCGTGGATGCGGACGGCTATACGGTGGACCTTGACGGGCTGCGGGACTTGGCGCTGCGGGTGCGGCCCAAGGTCATTACCATCGGCGGCAGCCTGAACCTGTTCCCGCATCCGGTGCGCGAGGTGCGCGCGATTGCCGACGAGGCGGGGGCCAAGGTGCTGTTCGACGCCGCGCATCAATGCGGGATCATCGCGGGCGGGGTCTGGGCGAACCCCTTGGACGAGGGGGCGCATCTGATGACGATGAGCACCTATAAAAGCCTTGGCGGGCCTGCGGGCGGGCTGATCGTCACGCGCGAGGCAGAGATTGCGCGGCGGCTCGATGCCATCGCCTATCCGGGGATGACGGCGAATTTCGACGCGGGCAAATCGGCGGCGCTGGCGATCGGCCTGCTGGACTGGCGGGCGCACGGGCGGGCCTATGCGCAGGCGATGGTGGATGTGTCGCGGGCGCTGGCGGGGGAGTTGGCGGCGCTGGGCCTGCCCGTCTTTGCCGCCGGGCGGGGGATGACGCAGAGCCACCAGTTCGCCATCGAGGCGGCGGGATTCGGGGGCGGGCAGGCGGCGTCAAAGACGCTGCGGCGTGCGGGGTTTCTGGCCTGCGGAATCGGGCTGCCGATTCCCGCGGTGGCGGGCGACCTGAACGGTTTGCGGATCGGGACGCCGGAACTGGTGCGGCGGGGTGTGACCGTGGCGCATACAAAGGCGCTGGCCGCGCTGATCGCCGAAGGGTTGCAGGCGAACGATCCGGCGACGGTGGCCCCGCGCACTAAGGCGTTGCGGGCCGGGTTTCAGGGGCTGCATTTCATCCGCGCCTGAGGGCGGCGAAAGGCTTTTCCGCCAAGGCGTTGCCGCGATGCCGTGCGAAACGGAACGACTGCGGCGGCGCGGGACGGGCGCGGCAGGCGATTGAAACCGCAGGTTGAGCCGTGGTGCGGTTTGGCCGAGGCGCAGGGCCGCCGCATGGCATGCCTTACGGCAGGGCGGGCGGAAAAATTAGGGAATTCACAAAAAAAACCTTGCCTTGAATCCGGTGTTGCGCGTTCTTTCGGGGCGAATTGCAGCGCGGCCGGAAGGTTCCGGTCAAACCGTGGGGGCGGGTAAAGGTGCAGTTCGACATGTGTGGTACGAGGTGAACATGTTCGAAATGACGTCCCCTGTTTCCGGTGCGTGGCATCGGTCCTGTCGCAGAGACGCAAGCGTCGCGACGTTTCCCCGAAAAACCCATCCCTGACCACGGCAAGGTTCGGGTCCGGCCTGTCCGGCACCCGGTTTCGCGTCAGTAGCAGCAAGGGTCGGCCTGTCATGGCCGGCCGGTATCGCTCCGGTTCCGGAGCCCCCAGTTTAGAGAGTATGTGCGTATGACAACCTACTACATCGTCGCTTTCAACGCCCCGGTCGGGACTGTCGACCCCGGCAACGTCAACGGCTTTCCGCAGGTGAATGCGGGGCTGATCACGGCCAAGCCCGGTGATGTGTTCATCGTCGACAACGGCTTCAGCTCGAACACGATCATCCAGATGGCCAACGGGCAGACCGGACCGGTCGAGGTGCAGTTCAACCAGAACGTCACCGGCCTGCCCTTTGTGAACCAGGGGGCGATCACCTTCTTTCCGGGGGTCGAGGCGACGGTCAAGATTGCGGCGGGCGTGGATGCCGACGGGGTGCAACTGCTGGCCTCGTCTGCCAAGGCGATCAACGTGGTGGCGGGTGACGGGGCCAAGGTGGGGCTGATCGTCGGCTCGGCGGGAACCGATACGGTGACGGCGGGCAACGGTGTGACGTTCAACGGCGTCGTCATGTGCGATTCCGAGAAGGCGACGGTGACGGCGGGCGACAACGTCACCTTCAACCAGCAATTCACCCTGAATGCGCATTACACGACGATGAACGTGACCGCCGGAGATGGCGCGGTGTTCAACTGCGATGTGAACATGGCGGGCCATTTCGCGGACAAGAGCCTGACGCTGGGCGACAATGCCACGGTCAAGGGCACGGTTTGCATGTTCGGCGACGGATCGGCGGCGGACACGAACCACATGACCTTTGCCGCGGGCGATGCCCTGTCGGTCACGGGCACGGTTGCCATGGCGTCGAACTATGCGGTGGCGTCCTTTACGGCGGGCGACAACTCGGCGGTCGGGGGGGCGGTGGACCTGCACTCCAACTACAGCGACAACACGGTGACGATGGGCCTGAATGCGGTGGTCGGCCAGTCGATCTATCTGCATTCGAACTATAGCGACAACGACCTGACGCTGGGAACCGCC
This sequence comes from Paragemmobacter straminiformis, assembly GCF_014243445.1. Taxonomy (GTDB): domain Bacteria; phylum Pseudomonadota; class Alphaproteobacteria; order Rhodobacterales; family Rhodobacteraceae; genus Paragemmobacter; species Paragemmobacter straminiformis. The sequence continues at coordinate 945,950 of NZ_JACLQD010000001.1, read as the reverse complement.
GCCAAGGTGGGCGGCGCCGTGTTCATGAATTCGAACTACAGCGACAACGTCTTCCTGCTGGGCGCGAACAGCGCCATCGGCGCTTCGGTCTACATGAATTCGAACTACAGCGACAACGATTTGCTGGTGGGGGACAACACCGTCATCGGCAAGCTGGGCTGCGGGTCGATCTGCATGAACTCGAACTTCGCCGAGAACTGCCTTGCCATCGGTGACAACGTGACGGTGAAGGGCGACGTCAACCTTGGCAGCAACGAGAGCTTGCAGCTTATGCAGGCGGGCAACAACCTGAACGTCACTTGCAGCATCGTGCTGGGGGGCTGCAACGACCAGAACGGCGTGGTGATCGGCGACAACCTTTATGTCGGCGGGCATATCGTCGGGTCGAACAACCAGACCCGTGGCGAATACATCAAGGTGGGCGACAACTGGTTCGTGCTTGGCAACATCGCCATGAACGGGGGCAGCGACAACCTGATCCTCGGCCAGCCTGCGGCGCAGGATACGGTGATCACCGCCGACGGCCTTGGCGGCAACGGCATCCGTGTCGAGGCCCCTGCGGGCAAGGAGCTGGCCTTTGCCTCGGCGGCGCTTGCTGCCGGATGGGCGCAGAATTCGGACGGGACGTGGAGCCCGACCGCAATCAACCAGGCGTTCACCTTCGAGAGCATGCATTACCAGTTCTACTGGTTCGACCGCGCCGCCAACGTCGCGGCGGCACCGGATTTCAGCGTCTGCGAGATCTTCGCCAAGCCGGATGGCGTGGTGAACGGGACCGATGGCAATGACCTGATGCCGGTTCTGTTCCCCGATGCGCAGGGCGACCGGATCGACGGGCCGGACGGGCTGAACGACACGATCCTTGCCGCAGGCGGCAATGACACGGTCTTTGCCGGAGCGGGCAATGACAGCGTCGATGGCGGCACGGGCAACGACTCGATTTCGGGCGACGAAGGCGATGACGTGCTTGTCGGCGGCGAGGGCAACGATGTGCTTTCGGGTGGCACGGGGGCCGATACGCTGGACGGTGGCGCGGGCAACGACACGCTGGCCGCAGGCGGCGGTGACGTGCTGGTCAAGGCTGGCGCGGGCGACGATGTGGCCATCGTGACCAACGGGTTCGGGACCGGAACGCTTTACGGCGGGGACGGCACCGATACGCTTGACCTGACCACGGCGGGCGGGGGTGTGTCGATCACCTATACGGGCGCGGACAGCGGCACGATCACGCAAGGCGCGGGGCGGGTGACCTTCGAGAGCTTCGAGAAGATCCTGCTGGGCGGGGCGGACTATACGATTACCGGCACCGAGGGCGACGACAGCTTTGCCGGAGGGGCGGGCAACGATGTGCTGATCGGCCGGAACGGTGCCGACCAGCTTTCGGGTGGACAGGGTGACGATCTGGTCCGGTCGGGTTCGGGCGTCGATGCCTATGACAGCGGCTTGCCCAACATCAACCTGCCCGACGCGCATCCCTTCGACGACGCGGATTCGGTCTATGGCGGTGCGGGCAACGACACGGTGCTTGCCGGAGACGATGCCGATCTTGTCTATGGCGGGACGGGCGCGGACCTGATCGATGGCGGCATCGATGCCGATGCGCTGCTGGCCGAGGACGGGAATGACACGGTCATCGGTGGCGAAGGGTCGGACTATATCGAGGGCGGAGCCGGAAACGACCTGATCTATGGCGGTCTGTCGCAGGGCAACGTTCCCTTTGCCGCCGCCGATGCGACCGATCCGCTGGCCTTCAACGACCAGGACGCCATTCTTGGCGGCGCGGGCAATGATACCGTCTTTGGCGGTGATGACAGTGATTACCTGTCGGGCGACGAGGGCAACGATCTGCTGAACGGCGGTCTTGATGCCGACACATTGGTCGGCGGAACCGGGCATGACACGCTGACCGGCGGCGACGGGGCGGACAGCTTTGTCTTTGTCGCAGGTGGCCAGATGACGGTCACCGACTTCAACCAGAGCGGTTCTGCTATCAATGATGGCGACCCGTCGAACAACGACTGGATCGACCTGACCTCGTGGTACTCGTCCCTCGCCGAGGCGGTGGCCGACTATCGCGACGACGGGGTGCTGAACCAGTCCTTCGGCGATTTCAGCGACAATGCGTCGATGGATGGCGGTTCGATCACTCTGCTGGGGGTTGCAACCCAAGGGTTGAGCTACGATACGACCTTGCTCGTCTAAGGCTGCAAATCTGCGCAAAAGGCGGGGGGTCATGGGCGAAAGCCTGTGATCCCCATCGTTTTGCAGCCGGTCGGCAGTGATTCGTTTTGCCACAAAAGCAACCCGAAGCTGCAAGGCGGCCTTGCAAACATTGGTCTGTGCGGCCCCGACCTAAGTTTGGGCGGCAGCGCCTTCGTCAGGGCAGAAAGCGGGGCGCGGGGTGAAGTTTTTGCGGCCAAACCGCGGCGCGCCATGTTGCGGCCGGATTCTGTCGCAGTTCCGCCACAATCCAAAGCTGTGTTGCAGTGCAGCAAAACTGCCGGGGCAAAGGTGCTGCCAAGACCCTGCCCCCGGGTCCATTGCCGGACCCGTGTGACCTGTAATCGGTGCAATCTGTTTTTCACACACTCAGGGGATTACTTTTATGGATCGTCGCGAACTGATGCGCGTCATCGCCATCGCCACGGGTCTGTCGCTAGCGGCAGCCGGGGCATCCGAAGCAGGACAGAAGGGCAACGGGAACGGGAACGGCAAAGGCGGTTCCGCCGCTGCCGAACACTCCAGCTCGGACTCGGGGTCATCCGAAGGCGGACAGAAGGGCAACGGGAACGGCAACGGCAACGGGAACGGGAACGGCAATGGCGGTTCCGCCGCTGGCGAACACTCGAACTCGCAGGGGTACGAGAAATCGGACAACCCGAAAGCTGCCGGCGGGCCGGAAAACCCGGGCGTGGGCAACCCGCACGCCTACCACGGCTGAACCTGACCGAACCAAGCCGGTCCGGGCGCGGGTGACCGTGCCGAGGTCCGGCGAAGAAGCTGCCTTTTCCGAAGCGAACCGAAGCTGACCGACGGACCTGCACCGCAGGCGCCGGCCGGAGGCGGCTTGCTTCGGAGGGGCGACCGTCTGGCCAAGGAGTGCCGAGGAATGACCCCGTTGCAACGTCTGGACCTGATCATGGCTGCCGATTTCACGGTGGCAGGCGATATGGGCCGCAGGCTGGCGCAGGAAATCCGTCTTTTGGCCGGGCAGGGGCTGGGCATCGGCCTGTTGCAGGCGGTGACGCCCGACAGCGGTGCCTGCATCGCCGCGGAAATACAGACATGCCTGCGCCGTGGGCTGGCGCGCAGGCTGGGCGCGGACGAGGCCGGAGCGGGTGCCGCGCGGATGATCGTCCATGCGCCCGCAACGCTTGAGATTGACCGCTTCGGGCTGCCCTGGGACGGGCTGCGCGAGGTTGCGGTGGTGTGCCACACGCCTGCGGATGTGATCCAGCGGGCGGGATTTGGCCCGCATGTGCGGGTGCGCCGCCATGCGGTTTACGGAGAATTGCGCCGGACGGCGGGGCGCAGGCCCGGGCCCTTCGGGCGGACATGGCTTCCGGTGGCCGAGGCGCTGCCGGTGCCGGACATGCCCAAGCGCCGCAAGGCCGTGGGCTGGATCGGCACGGCGCCCGAGGTGGCCGGTCTGGAAGAGATGGATCACATCGCGCTGGACGGCTGTGACCTGTCGATCGACCGGCTTGTGGCGGGGATCGACGTGCTGGTGCTGCGCGAGGCGGCCGATGCGCTGGTGGCGGCGATGCTGGCATCGGGGCGTGCCGTGGTGGCCGATCCGGGCCTGCGGACGCGCTATGGTGCGGGGCCGGTCTATAGCGGCGATCCGGCGACCGGTGTGGGCGTGGCGCTTGCTGCCGCGCCGCAACATGGCACGCATGCGGCGGCCTATGTGGCAGCCTGCCGGGCGGGGCCGGTCGCGAAATATGGCAAGACCCGCGCCTTGCCCGCCGAAGCGCCGCAGCGGCCGATCCTGTGCCTGTCGTCGAATGGCGTGGGTGTCGGGCATCTGACGCGGCTTCTGGCCATCGCGCGGCGGATCGGGCCTGCGTCGGAGATCGTCTTTGCCACACAGGCGCAGGCGGTGGGCGTGGTGGAAAGCTTCGGCTATCCGGTGGAATACATCCCCTCGCCCGGTGCGGTGGGCGGCGATTTCGGGTTGTGGGATACGTGGTTCGCGGCCCATCTGGGGCGGATCATCGACCGCTACGACCCCGCCTTGGTGATCTATGACGGCAACCACCCGTCGGACGGGTTGATGCGGGCCGTCGCCTCGCGCCGCGATTGCCGTCTGGCATGGGTGCGGCGGGGCATGTGGGGTAAGACGACAAGCGCCTTCATGGCCAATGCGCGCTGGTGCGATCTGGTGATCGAACCGGGCGAGCTGGCGGCCGAGCGGGATGACGGTGTGACCGCCCTGCTGCGGGACGAGGCGTTGCAGGTCGATCCGATCCGGCTGCTGGAACCGGGCGAGTTGCTGGCGCGCGATGCGGCGGCGGCGGCGCTGGGGCTGAACCCCGCGCGGCCTGCGGTGCTGGTCCAGCTTGGGTCGGGGTATCAGCGCGACCTTCTGTCGATGCTCGACCAGATCGTGGCCGAGCTTGCCAAGGTGCCCGGTTTGCAGATTTGCGTGGCGGAATGGGTGAACGGGTCGGTGCCCCTGACGCTGTGGCCCGATGTGACCGTGCTGCGGGGCTTTCCTCTCAGCCAGTATATCCGCGCCTTCGACTTCTGCATCTCGGCGGCGGGATACAATTCGTTCCACGAGCTGATCGGCTTCGAGGTGCCGACGATCTTTGTCGCCAACCGCCATCCGACGATGGATGACCAGTACGGGCGGGCGAAATTCGCGCAGGACAATGCGGCGGCCTTCGAGATTTCGGAAACCGACCTGCATGAATTGGCCGAGATGGTGCCCCTGCTGATGCAGGACGCGGCACGCAGCTATCTGGCGGACCGGTGCCGCGCTTTGTCGCGCCCGAACGGGGCAGAGGCTGCGGCTGCGGCCTTGGTCGAGCTGGCAGGGATCGCGCCGCGTCTGGCGCTGGCGGCGGAATAGGACAGGGGCGGGGACCATGAACCGGATCGAGCTGATGGGACGTGTCGAGCAGCTGCACCGCGCTTCGCAGGCGCTGCACGGGCTGGTGCAGAAGAGCAGCGGCAAGACGGCGCGGGTGGTGACGCTGGGGCCGAGGCTGGCCCCAGTAGCGCGGGCGGCAGGGGCGCGGGCGGCGGGGGCGCGGGCGGCGGTGGCGGTCGGGGATGTGGCCGATGCCGGCTGGCCCGCGGCGGTGCTGCCGGATGTGCCGATGGTGGCGCCCACGGGCTTTGGCGCGCTGACCCAAGGGTTGGGCGCCTGCGAGACGGTCGCCTGTGACGTGACCGGTTTGCGCGGCGCTGATCTTGATGCCGCCGTGTCGGCCATCGTGCAGCAGCAACGGCAGGGCGCTGCGCTGCGGCCCGTGTTCCTGACCGATGCGCGGGACTTTTCGGCGATGTCGCAGCGGGGGTTCGTGGTCGAATTCCTGCCCCGAGGGATCGAGGATGCGCGGCGGGATTTCATCGCGCGGAAATGGGGCGTGGACCGTTGGGTCGATCTGCGCGACGTGCGGGCCGCCGTGGTGACGCCGGAACCAAAGCCCGCGCCCGTGGCAAAGCCTGCGGCCGTCGCCGCCCCCGCAAAGCGCAAACGCGCGGCGGTGATCGCGTGGGATCTGGGGCACAATCCGGTCGGTCGGGCGATGGTGATCTATGATCTGCTCGAACGCGATTGGGATGTGGAATTGATCGGGCCGATCTGGTCGCGGTTCGGCGGCAAGGTCTGGGGTCCGATTGCGGGAAGCAACCGCAAGGTGCGGGGCTTTGCCTGCAAGAGCATGGAGGACTATTGGCCCGCCGCCGTGGCGATGGCTTCGGCGGCGGATTACGATCTGGTCGTCGCCTGCAAGCCGCGGCTGCCCTCGCTTTTGCTGGGTGCGCTGATCAAGGAACGCTGCGGCTGCCCGCTGGTGCTGGATGTGGACGATTTCGAGCTGTCCTTCTTCCCCGACGAGACGAGCGCGCCGCTTGATGATCTGGCCGCCGCAGGGGTTGATGCGCTGCGCGAGCCCTATGGCGAACTGGCCACGCGGGCGGCCGACGGGATCGTGCGCGATGCGGATGCGGTGATCGTGTCGAACATGGCGCTGCGCAAACGCTTTGGCGGGATCATGGTGCGCCATGCGCGCGACGAGGCCGACTTTCACGCCGACCGTTTCGACCGTGCCGCCGAGCGGGCGCGGATGGGGATGGCGGATGACGATTTCGCGCTGGTCTTTGTCGGCACGGCGCGGGCGCACAAAGGGGTATTCGACATCGCGAAAACCCTGGCCGCGCTTGAGGACAAGCGCTTCGTGCTGCATCTGGTCGGCACGATCACCGACAAGCGGATCAGGGCGGAACTCGACAGGCACAAGGGCGCGCGGATCGTCTATCACCCCGATTGCGCCTTTGAGGATTTGCCGTCGAACATCGTGGCGGGCGATGCGGTCGTGCTGTTGCAGGACAAGGTGCATCCGATCAGCCAATACCAGATTCCGGCCAAGGTATCGGATGCGGGGGCCTTTGGTCTGCCCATTCTGGTGACCGATGTGCCGCCCTTGCGCGACCTTGCGCTGCAAGGGATGGTCGAGGTGATCGAGGCAGACGGTCTGGCCGAACGGCTGACCGCGTTGCGGGCCGAGCGGGACGCGGGCATGGCCCATGTCGGGCGGCGGGCGGTGCGCGAGGCCTTCGAGCAGGAGCTTGGCTTCCGCGTCAACCGCGAGCGGCTGGAACTGGCGATTGCGCGGGCGGCCGAGGCAGGGCCGGGCCTGCCGCCGAGTTTCCGCAAATTGCTCGACATTGCCGAGCGGGGCTATGCGGCGCTGCGGCCTGCGGCTCCGGCGGTGGTGGCAGAGCCTGCGGCGGATGCCTTCGATCTGGTGATGTTCTGGAAGCAGAACGACAGCGGCATCTACGGGCGGCGGTCGGATATGATGATGAAGCATCTGGTCGCCTCGGGGCGGGTGCGGCGGGTGTTGCAGCTGGATGCGCCGATGGAGGTGCAGGATCTGGCAAAGCTCGCGGACCCTTCACGCGGGTCGGCGGGGGCGATGGTGCTGGGCAATACGGTCGCCAACCAATACGGGCTGCGCGACAGCGGGGCGATGCGGGCGCGGACCTATCTTTGGGATCGCAAGGGCAAGCGGTCGGTGTTGCCCGGGGTGGGCAGGTCGCTGGCCGATTATCCCGCATGGGTCGAGGCGCAGATGACGGCGGCGGGGATCGATGCCGCCAATGCCTATGCATGGGTCTGCCCCGTGGTCTTCGACTTTCCGGCGGTGGCGGCGCGGATCCCCTTTCGGGGGATCATCGGCGACCTGATCGACGACCAGCGCAATTTCGCCATGTCGGATGCCTATCGCCCGAAGATCGCGGCAAGCTACGAGGCGACGCTGCCGCTGTTCGACCTGACCTTTACCAATTGCGCGCCCGTGGCCGAGGCCTTTGCGCCCCTTGCCGCCGATATCCGCGTGGTGCCGAACGGGACCGAGCGGGTGGCGCAGGGGCTGGCGGTGCCCGAGATGCTGGCCCGGCTGCCGCGCCCGCTTGCGGGCTATGTCGGCAACCTGCGCGACCGGATCGACTGGGGCCTGATCCGCGCCACGGCGTTGGCGATGCCGGATGTGCATTTCGCCATCGTCGGCGGCGGTGCGCGGGCAGAGGATACGGCCGAGGTCGAGGGGCTGCCCAACGTGACCTTTACCGGAGTGGTGCCCTATGACCAGGTGCATGGCTGCATCGGGGCTTTCGACGTGGCGTTGGTGCCGCATCTGAAGAACGCGCTGACCACAAGCATGAACCCGCTGAAGGTCTACAATTACTTCGCGGCGGGGCGGCACATCGTGTCGACCGAGGTCGAGAATGTGGATGCCGAACTGCTGCCCTATATCCGCTTTGCCGACGGGGCCGAGGCCTTTGCCGCACAGTTGCGCGATGCCTTGGCCGCCCCCGCGCCGGGGGGGCCGGAGTATGAGGCGGTGCTGGACGGTATCACTTGGGACGCGCGGGCCGCTGCGGTGCTGGCGGCGATCGACGCCCATATGGGAGCCTGATCCGTGGAAGTCGTGCTGACCGGCACTTTTGACGTGCATAACTATGGCGACCTGCTGTTTCCGCTGATTGCGGCCGGGCGGATGGCCGAATGGGGGGTGACGGTAAGGCCCGCTTCGCCCACGGGGCGCGGGGTGGTCTGGCGCGATGCCGTGACGCCCGAGCCGCTGATGGAGGCGCTGTTCGGCCCGCGCGGCTATGACGGGGTGCTGATCGGCGGCGGGAACATCATCCACGCGCGGCCGGTGACCCTGCCCGATTATGCGGAATGCGCGGAATGGGCCTATGGGGCGCTGTGGCTGGGGGCGGCGCTGGCTGGCGCGCGGCGGGGGGTGCCGGTGCTGTGGAACGCGCCGGGGGTGCCCCATGCATTCGAGCCGCGCGAGGCGGGGTTTGTGGCGGCGGCACTGGCGGCGAGCGGCTATGTGGCGGTGAGGGATGCGGCGAGTGCGGCCTTTCTGGCGCCGTTTCAGGCAAGGGTGGTGCCCGATACGGCGCTGGGTCTGGCGCGGCTTTGGCCCAAGGCGGGTCTGGCGGCCGATTTCCGCCGGATGGTCGAACGGACCGGAGCGGATGGCGCGGCGCGGTTTCTGGCGGTGCATGTGAAGGCGCGGTCGGTCGCGGGGCCGGTCGAGGGGCTGGCACCGCTGCTCGACGCGGTTTGCGCCAAGGCGGGGCTGGTTCCGGTGCTGATCGGCATCGGGGCGTGCCACGGGGATGACGTGGCGACCGACCGGCTTGCGGCCGCGATGACGGGGCCGCGGGTGAACCTGTCGCGGCCCGAGGGCCTGCGCGAGATCGCGGCGGCGATTGCCTTTTCGCAGGGCTATGTCGGCGCGTCGATGCACGGCTATGTCACGGCGGCGGCCTATGGCGTGGCAGGGGTCATCGTGGGGCGTCCGAAGCTGGTGAAGATGGCCGGAGTGCTGGCCCATCTGGGCCGCCCGCAGGACGAGGTGGCGGATTGGGCGGCGGCCCTGGCCCTGACCGAAGGTTTCGGCCCGCGCGAGATGCCCGCATCGGTGACGACGGCGCTTGACGCGCATTGGCGCGCATTGGCCGAGGCGGTCTTGCGGCCCGTGCCGATACCGGCCCCGGTGCCTGCCCCCGTGCTGGCGGCGGAAAGCTGGTTCAGCCGCTTGCCGATGGCAAGCTAGCGGCGGCCCTTGCGGGCGGGGTCGATCTTGTTGCCGCGCGGTCCGGTGAGGACGGGGGTTTTCTGCGCATTCTCGTCAACCAGTTTGCGCCAGCGGTCGACGCGGGCGGCATCGAGCGTGCCGTCCTTGACTGCCGCCAGCACGGCGCAGCCCGGTTCGTGCTGATGGGTGCAGTCGCGGAAGCGGCACTGCGGGGCAAGTTCGGTGATCTCGGCAAACAGCACGTCGAGGCCGGCCGCCACGTCGCTGACATGCAGGGTGCGCATTCCGGGGGTGTCGATGACCCAGCCGCCGCCCGCGATGCGGTGCAACGAGCGCGAGGTGGTGGTGTGTCGCCCCTTTTCGTCAGAGGAGCGGATGTCGCCCGTGGCCTGCGCCGTATCTTCGTCATGCGCGGCGAGCGTGTTGAGAAGCGTCGATTTGCCCACGCCGGACGAGCCGACAAGCGCCACGGTTTGCCCTGTGCCGCACCACGGGGCAAGGATGGTCGCCGCCTCGGGGGATTTGCCGTTGAGGAAAACCACGGGCAGGTCGCGTTGCAGGCTTGCCGCCTCGCGCTGGAAGCGGGCGGGGTCTTCGGTCTGGTCGGCCTTGGTCAGGACGATGACGGGGGTGGTTCCGGCCTCGTTGCAGAGTGCCAGATAGCGTTCGAGGCGGGCGGGGTTGAAGTCGTCATTGCAGGAGGTGACGATGAAGAGCGTGTCGACGTTGGCGGCGATGAGCTGCTGGAACTTGGCCCCTTCGGTCCGGCGTTGCAGCAGGGTGCGACGGTCGAGGCGGCGGGCGACCAGATGGGTTTCGGGCGCGGCCAGAACCCAGTCGCCCACGGCGTAATCGGCGGTGTTCAGCTTGATCGGCAAGGACAGGCGCAGCGGGCCGTTCAGGCCCACGGCCCCCATGCGGGCGCGGTGGACCGTGGCGATGCGCAGGGGGATCAGCCCCGCGTCATCGGTGCCGATCTGGTCGGCAAAGAAGGCCGACCAGCCGAGTGTTTCCAGCGTGGTGTCATCGGTGTGTGTCACGCTGTCTGCATGGCGGGCGGGCGGGACGGATGCAAGGATTATGTGTCCGCAGGGAAGCCGGCGCGGATGTGGCGGCGCAGATCTTCGCGCGCCTGCGGGCCGGTCGAAACGGGGGCGTTGGCGGGCAGGGCGGGGGCTCCCGATTCGCGGGGCGGGGCAGCCCCAAGGTGCGCGGCAGGCCGTTCGGGTCGGGGTTCCGGTCGCGGTGCGGCGGCGGGAACGGCAGGATTTACCCTGTGTTCGCAAGCCGCTGGCCTGCCGATGGTGCGAAACCCTTCCAGACGAGGTTCGGCTTGCCGAGACGCCACGTTGCGCTAACATTGCGCATGCGGTGGCATACCGAACGGCCCGTAAGAGGACGAGAGGGCGCCGCATTCTGTGGGGGATGGTCACTAAAGATGAACGCTTCGGATCCTTTCAATCCCGAGCAACTCGACCGTGTGTTGAACGCGGTCGAGGGGGTGCGGCACAAGCTGCCGGAAGGCGCGTTGCGGGCGTTGGCGCAAGAGGTGATCGAACGGGTCGCCAAGCAGCGTCCGGCCACATCGGTTGCACCCGAAGGCGAGATTGCCACCCTGTGCAAGGCGCTGCTGTCCGACGACCGGCAGGCGGCTGCCGATTTCATCCTTCATGCCGAGGCGCGGGGAATCGGGCATGATGTGCTGTGCCTGTCCTACCTTGCCGTGGCGGCCTCGCGTCTGGGGGCGATGTGGGACCGTGACGAGGTGTCGTTCCTGCAGGTGACCGTGGCCGTGGGCCGGATCTATGCGCTGATGCGCAGCCTGCGCCGGTCAATGCCCCTGCCGCCGCTGAACACGGGGCGGAGTGCCACCTTTGTTTCGGTGCCGGGCGAGGACCACACGCTGGGCGTCGCGATGGCAGCCGAGCTTTTGCGGACCAAGGGCTGGGATGTGCATTTGCTGCTGGGGCTGGGGCACAACAAGCTGGTCGACGAACTGGCCGCCACGCCGCCACGGCTTTTGGGGATTTCGACGGGGGGCAAACGCTCGCTTCTGTCGCTGACGCGGTTGCTGGTCGCGCTGAAGATCAGCATGCCCGAAATGCGGATTCTGGTCTGCGGGCAGATCGACCCTGCGGATGTCGATCTGATCGGGATCAGCGGGGCGGACAGCGTGGCCCTGAGTTTCGATGCGGCAGAGGCCGAAATGGAGCGGTTGGCGGCGCTTTCGACGCTGTGATCCGCCTGTCGGCGCACATGTGCGAAAGAGTCCCGTTGCTTTTGAAACCCGCGACGTCTAGCGATGCTGCAAAGCGGCATAAGTTTTCCTGCTGCCGCATTCTTCGGGAGAGAGGACTGAGCCTATGACCAATGTGGTAATCGTTTCGGCGGCGCGGACCGCGGTGGGCAGCTTCAACGGGTCTTTCGCGGCAACCCCCGCGCATGAGCTGGGCGCTGCCGTGATCGAGGCCGTGGTGGCGCGTGCGGGCGTGGACAAGGCCGAGGTCGAAGAGACGATCCTTGGTCAGGTTCTGACCGCCGGTCAGGGCCAGAACCCCGCGCGTCAGGCGCATATCCGCGCCGGTTTGCCGAAAGAGGGCAGCGCATGGTCGCTGAACCAGGTCTGCGGGTCGGGCCTGCGGGCGGTGGCCCTGGCCGCGCAGCACGTGCAGCTTGGCGATGCGCGCATCGTGATCGCGGGTGGTCAGGAAAGCATGTCGCTGTCGCCCCATGTGGCACATCTGCGCGCGGGCCAGAAGATGGGTGATCTGAGCTTTATCGATTCGATGATCCGCGATGGGCTGTGGGATGCGTTCAACGGCTATCACATGGGCCAGACCGCCGAGAACGTAGCCAACCAGTGGCAGATCAGCCGCGACGTGCAGGACGAATTCGCGCTGCAAAGCCAGCTGAAGGCCGAAGCCGCGCAGAAGGCGGGCAAGTTCAAGGACGAGATCATTCCGTTCATCGTGAAAACCCGCAAGGGCGAGACGGTGGTGGATGCCGACGAATACATCCGCCACGGCGCGACGCTCGAGTCGATGCAGAAGCTGCGCCCCGCCTTTGTCAAGGACGGGTCGGTCACGGCGGGCAATGCCAGCGGCATCAACGACGGCGCCGCTGCGGTCATGGTGATGAGCGTGGAAGAAGCCGCCAAGCGCGGGCTGACGCCGCTGGCGCGGATCGCCTCGTATGCGACTGCCGGGCTTGATCCGTCGATCATGGGCGTGGGGCCGATCCATGCAAGCCGCAAGGCGCTGGAAAAGGCGGGCTGGAAGGTCGGTGACCTTGACCTTGTGGAAGCGAACGAAGCCTTTGCCGCGCAGGCCTGTGCCGTGAACAAGGACATGGGCTGGGACCCGTCGATCGTGAACGTGAACGGGGGCGCGATTGCCATCGGCCACCCGATCGGCGCGAGCGGCGCGCGCATCCTGAACACGCTGCTGCATGAAATGGGCCGGAGCGGGGCCAAGAAGGGCCTTGCCACGCTGTGCATCGGTGGCGGCATGGGCGTTGCCATGTGCCTTGAGCGTGCCTGATTTTCTGCGGACGCAATGACGCAGGTGCAAAATGGACGCGCAATAATCTTGCGCGTCCTTGTTCGTTTCGGTAACGGTATTTCAACAGCATAGGTCTTTCAGGGAGGAAAGCATGGCGCGTGTGGCATTGGTGACGGGGGGGTCCCGCGGCATCGGGGCGGCGATTTCGGTGGCGCTGAAGGCTGCCGGATACAAGGTCGCGGCAAACTATGCCGGAAATGACGAGGCGGCGGCCGCTTTCACCAAGGAAACCGGCATTCCCACGTTCAAATGGTCGGTGGCCGACTATGACGCCTGCGTCGAAGGCATCAAGCGCGTCGAGGCCGAGGTCGGCCCCGTCGACGTTCTGGTGAACAACGCAGGCATCACGCGGGACGCCATGTTCCACAAGATGACGCCGCAGCAGTGGAAAGAGGTCATCGACACCAACCTGAACGGTTTGTTCAACATGACCCATCCGCTGTGGTCGGGCATGCGTGACCGCAAGTTCGGGCGCGTCATCAACATCAGCTCGATCAACGGGCAAAAGGGGCAGGCGGGGCAGGCCAACTATTCCGCCGCCAAGTCGGGCGATCTGGGCTTTACCAAGGCGCTGGCGCAAGAGGGCGCGCGGGCGGGCATTACCGTCAATGCGATCTGCCCCGGTTACATCGCGACCGAGATGGTGAAGGCCATCGACGAAAAGGTGCTGGCCGAGCGGATCATCCCGCAGATTCCGGTCGGGCGTCTGGGCGAACCTTCGGAAATCGCGCGGACGGTGGTGTTCCTTGCCTCGGACGATGCGGGCTTTATCACCGGGTCGACGATTTCCGCCAATGGCGGGCAGTATTTCGTCTGAGTTGCTTTGACAGGATTGCGAAAGGCCCGTGCGCCGCGCGGGCCTTTTCTTTTCATGGCGAACGGTTACAGGTGGTGCGGCAAAAATCCTCGAAGATTTTTGCAAATTTCTTCGAAGAAATTTGCGGGGCGGGATGACCAGTTCAAAGGCGACGGCAATCGGGTTTTCGGCGGTGCTGATGTGGTCGCTGCTGGCGCTGTTCACCATCGGGTCGGCCCCTGTGCCGCCGTTTCTGCTGAACGCGCTGACCTTCGGCATCGGCGGGACGCTGGGGCTGGTCTGGACCTTGCGGAACGGAATCGGGCGGCTGCGGGGGATTTCGTGGCGGGTCTATGCCTTCGGGATCGTCGGGCTGTTCGGCTATCATGCGCTTTACTTCACCGCGTTCCGCATTGCGCCTGCGGCCGAGACGGGGCTGATGGCCTATCTTTGGCCGCTGTTCATCGTGATCTTTGCGGGATTTCTGCCGGGCGAGCGTTTGCGGCCGCTGGCGGTTCTGGGCGCTTTGGTTGCCTTTGCCGGGGCGGCGCTGATCGTGCTGGGGCGCGATGCGGGCGGGGCGGCGACGGGCGCGGGGCTGGCGCTCGGTTTCCTGTGTGCGCTGACTTGGGCGGGATATTCCACGCTGTCGCGGCGGCTGGGCGATGTGCCGACCGAAAGCGTGACGGTCTATTGCATCGGCACGGCGATCCTGTCGCTGGCGGTGCATCTTGCCGTGGAGGACACGCTTTGGCCCCAAGGCACGGGCGGCTGGCTTGCGGTGCTTGCGCTGGGGATCGGGCCGGTGGGGGCCGCGTTCTTTACATGGGATATCGGGATGAAGAAGGGGGACATACAGCTTTTGGGTGTCGCCTCGTATGCGGCGCCGCTGTTGTCTACTCTCGCGCTGATCGGGGCAGGCGTCACCAGCCCGTCATGGACCATCCTTGCGGCGGCCGTCCTGATAACCGGAGGGGCGGCGCTGGCAGCCAGAGCGAGTGCTGTCGCTAGATCCGGGGCCAGCGCCGCGGGCTAGAAGCCCGATTAGCCTTGAAGGCGGTTCATTTCTTCCTTGAGCTTGAGCTTTTGCTTCTTAAGCTCGGCAATCCGCATGGCATCCGAGCCGGGGCTTCGCTGCTCGCGTTCGACCAGATCCGAGAGGGTCTCATGCTTCCGACGCAGTTCCTGCAGATGCGAAGCAATCGTCATGTCCATCCTCCTGTTTGGTTCCAGATGGGACCAGTGCAACACAGAAGATGAGTCGTGTCACGAAATTGTCTTACAGACTTTCGGACAGTTTGAAGCGGATCAGCGGAACGCAGCCGACAGGTCGGCGCCATCGCGCAGGACGGCGTTTGCGGCGGGGGTATAATTCTCGCGGTCGCCATCATGGGCGGGGCCTTGGTGCAGCACGAAGGGCGGCAGCAGGCGGAAGGCGGCACGTCCGCCCTTGCGGGCGCGCAGGATGAGGCGCGGCGCCTCGCGCCCGTCGCGGGGGGCGAGGGGGAGGACGAGCGGCGAGCCAAGCTTGGGCGGCAGGGCGGCAAGGGCTTCGGGCAGGTTGGGGGTCGAGAAGATCATCGTCAGCCAGCCGCCGGGGTTCAGCCGCGTGGCGGCGGCGGCGACCCATTCGGCAATGGGGGTATTGGTGCGCAGGGCGGTGTCGCGGACGGCGACGGGCGAGGGAGAGCCTGCCGCGTGGTAATAGGGCGGGTTGGCGATGACATGGTCGAAGCCACGGCGCAAGGCGCGCGGGATCGCTGCGATATCGCCGCATTCCACCTGCATCGCCACGCAGTTGCGGGCCGCGTTGCGGCGGGCGAGGTCGGCATATCCGGGTTGCAGTTCCAGACCCGCAAGCGACAGGTCCGGCACGCGGGCGGCAAGGCAAAGCGCGGCAGCCCCCGCCCCGCAACCGAGGTCGAGCACCGATTGGCCGGCGGTGGCGGGGCAGGCTGCGGCAAGAAGCACGGGGTCGGTCGCGGCGCGGTAGCCCTGACGCGGCTGCAACAGGCGCAGGCGGCCCATCAGGAATTTGTCGTCGGAGAGCGCCTCGTCCGGGAAGATCATGCGCGCGCCCTCAATCGCGGCCCGTGGGGATGTCGAGGTCGCGCAGGATGGCCGCCGCCATGAAGTGATCGGCATCGCGCACCATCAGGCGGCGCGGCAAAATGCCGAGGGATCCGTCGAGGATGCTCATGTGGACGTCCAACTCGAACACGTCTATACCCTCGCCCGACAGAAGGGCCGAAGCATAGGCGATGACCGTGGGGTCGGTGCTGCGCAGAAGTTCTTTCATGGGCAAGAGTTAAGGGCTTCGCACCGGTGGTGTCGAGGGTGCTTCGGGGGTCGGGGGAAGATGGGTTTGATGGACGCTTCGCAGAAACCGCATGACAGGCTGGCGGCGTGGCTGGCCGACGACATGGCGGCGGTCAATGCGTTGATCCGCACGCGGATGGCAAGCGAACATGCGCCGCGTATTCCCGAGGTGACGGCGCATCTGGTGGAAGCGGGTGGCAAGCGGTTGCGGCCGATGCTCACCCTGGCGGCGGCGCGGCTGTGCGGCTATGCGGGCGACAACCATGTGAAGCTGGCGGCGACGGTCGAGTTCATCCATACCGCCACGCTGCTGCATGACGACGTGGTGGATGAAAGCGAGCGGCGGCGCGGGCGGCCGACGGCGAACCTGCTGTGGGACAACAAGTCGAGCGTTCTGGTGGGCGACTACCTGTTCGCGCGGTCCTTCCAGTTGATGGTGGAGACAGGATCGCTGCGGGTGATGGACATTCTGGCGAATGCCTCGGCGGTGATCGCGGAGGGCGAGGTCTTGCAGCTCACGGCGGCGCAGGATCTGGCGACGACCGAGGCGATCTATCTGACGGTGGTGCGCGGCAAGACGGCGGCTTTGTTCGCTGCGGCGACGGAAGTGGGCGCCGTGATTTCGGGCGTGCCCGAGGCGCAGGTGCTGGCCTTGCGCGATTATGGCGATGCGCTGGGGATCGCCTTCCAGATCGTCGATGACCTGTTGGATTACGGCGGGACCGATGCCGCCATCGGCAAGAACACCGGCGACGATTTCCGCGAGCGCAAGCTGACGCTGCCGGTGATCAAGGCCGTGGCCAAGGCCGATGCCGAAGAGCGGGCCTTTTGGGTGCGGGTGATCGAAAAGGGCGACCAGCACGAGGGCGATCTGGCCCATGCGCGGGCGCTGATGGCCAAGCATGGCGCGATGGAGGCCGCACGGGCCGAGGCGCTGGCATGGGTCGCCAAGGCGCGGGCGGCTTTGGCCGTGATGCCCGAGCATCCGCTGCGCGCGATGCTGGACGATCTGGCGGGCTATGTGGTGGCGCGGATCGCTTAAGCGCGGGGTTGTGGGCTTCGCCCCAATGGCGGTCCAGACATGTTGCACATCGGCAGGGATTGCACCGTGGCCCCAAGCCACGGTGCGCGCCCGACCCGCCCCCACGGGGCGGGCGCACGTATACGTGCACCCACCCCTCGGTTCGGGCGCGCACCTACCGCAATCGGCAAATATGTCAGGCCATAACCGCCGCGTCGGCCACCCACCACAGGGGCTGCGCGTGGCGGATCGCCGTTGCCGCGGCATGGGCGGAAAGCGGGTCGGCGAACAGGCCGAAGCAGGTGGCGCCCGAACCCGACATGCGGGCGAGCAGGCAGCCTTGCTGCGCGGTGAGGGCGGATTTCATGGCCGCGATCTCGGGCAAAAGACCTTGTGCGGGGGCCTCGAGGTCGTTGCGTTGCATGGCAAGCCAAGCGGCGAATTCGGCGGTGTTGGCCAGTTTCGGCAAAG
Source organism: Paragemmobacter straminiformis (assembly GCF_014243445.1). Lineage (GTDB taxonomy): Bacteria > Pseudomonadota > Alphaproteobacteria > Rhodobacterales > Rhodobacteraceae > Paragemmobacter > Paragemmobacter straminiformis. The sequence goes on along the minus strand of NZ_JACLQD010000001.1, from coordinate 928,493 downwards.
GCTTCAGGCCTGCGTTGTCGCGGCGGGCCAGCGCCTTGAACACCTGCGGCGTCGAGACGGCAACGCCGGGGTTCACCAGCACCAGCCATGACGGGGGCAGCGCATGGGCAAGGGGCGCGAGCGTCTCGCCGATGCCCGTCATGCGGACCGGGCGCGGCGCGAGGCAGACCGGAACATCCGCGCCCAGAGACAGGATCGCCGCCGCATCGGGCATGGCCTTGCCCGACAGGCGGGCAAGGGCGCGCAGGGTTGCCGCAGCGTCCGAGGAGCCGCCGCCGATGCCCGAGGCGATGGGCAGGTGCTTGTCGAGCGTGATCGCCGCCGTCACCCCGATCGCGCGGGCGGCGCGCAGGACAAGGTTGTCATCCGTGGCAGGCAGGCTTGCTGCCCGGGGGCCGGTGATCGAAAGGGTCAGGTCGGGCGCGGCCTTTGCCGTGATGCGGTCGCCCGTATCGGCAAAGACCACGAGGCTGTCGAGCAGGTGGTAGCCATCGGCGCGCTGCCCTGTGACGTGCAGCGCGAGATTGATCTTGGCCGGTGCGAATTCAGTTGCCATCCGCCACGTCGGTCAGGGGCTTTGCACCCTCGGCCGCAAGCACGGCATCGAGACCCTTTTCCAGCTTGGCGCGGATGCGGGTGGCGTCCTTCTCTTCGGGGTCGAAGGACAGGGCGCGGCGCCATTGGAACTGCGCTTCGCGTTGGCGGCCGACGGCCCAGTAGACATCGCCCAGATGGTCGGTGACGATGGGATCGACCGGCTCGAGGAGCGAGGCCTTCTCCATCGGTTCGACAGCCTCTTCGTATTTGCCCAGGCGGAAATAGGCCCAAGCGAGGCTGTCGATGATGTAGCCCGCGTCGGGTTGCTTGGCGACGGCGGTCTGGATCATCTTCATCGCCTCGTCGAGGTTCTCGCCCCGGTCGACGAAGCTGTAGCCGAGGTAGTTCAGCACCTGCGGTTGGTCGGGTTCGAGTTCGAGCGCGCGGCGCAGGTCGGATTCGAAGGTTTTGAAATCGCCGCTGCGTTCGTGGCTGATACCGCGGGCGTAGAACAGGCCCCAGTGGCGGCGTTCGGGTTTGCCGATCAGGCCGATGGCGGCGTCATAGGCGGGGATGGCTTCCTTGAAGCGTTCCTCGCGGCGCAGCGCATCGCCAAGGGCGGTCTGCACGGCGACAAGGTTGCCATGCGTGCGGGCGAGCGATTGCAGCACCTCGATCGCGGCATCGGACTTGTCTTGGGCAAAAAGCGTGTCGGCGCGGCCGATTTCCGCGATGTGGTAGCTGGGGCTGTCGGCGGGGATCAGCGCGTAGGTTTCTTCGGCCAAGGCAGGTTGGCCCAGCGATTCGAGCAGGGCCGCCGAAAGCAGCAGGGCTTCGCCGTGGCCGGGTTGCAGATAGGCGGTGATGCGGGTGTAAAGCAGGGTGAAACCGTCATCGGCTTCGCCGCGCAGGGCTGCGGCAAGGGTGAAGAACACCTCGGCTATGCCGTCCTTGGCGTTGGTGACGATGTCGAAGGGCAAGACCTCGCCCGCCTTGAGACGGGTGCGGAGGGCGTCGATCTGGGGATCGGCCTCGGTCCCGAAGTTGCGGTCGAGCAGGGCGATGGCGTCGGGGTTGCGTTCGAGTTGCGACAGGATCTGCACATGGGCGATCACCCCACGGCGCATGACGGCGATGGGGCCCGAGTCCTTGCCGGACAGGATGTCGTCGGCCCCTTCGAAATCGCCCGCCGAGGCAAGGGCGAGGGCCTTGTGATAGAGGCCGAAGGCTTCGAGGCCCTGCGTCTTGGACAGGGCGTCGAAGCCTGCCAGCGCGTCGGTCATGTCGCCGTTGCCCAAGGCAGCCCATGCGGTCACCAGACCGTCGAGCAATTTGCCCGCCGTGCGACCGGCTTTCTGGTCGTCGATGATGCCCTTGAAGTCGCCTTTCTGCGCCTTTTCGGCGATGGTCGCGGTCCATGCCACCTGCGAGGTGCCACCCGCCTTGGCAAGACGGTCGGCAAATCCGGCGGCTTTCGCCACGTCGCCAAGGCCCATGTTCGAGATCACGGCCCCTTCGAGAAGGGCGGGGTCGTTCGGGGCCGATTGCAGCAGGCGGTCATACCACGCGGCGGCTTCGGCATAGTCGTTCTCGGTCGCGGCGACGCGGGCGGCGAGATAGGCGCCCGCATCCTCGCCTGACGGTTTGTCCTGCGCGAGGGCGGGCAGCGTGAAGGCTGCCAGCGTCAGCGCGAGAATGGGTCGGGCGAGGCGAAGGGGCATGGCGACTCCGGCAGAGGGCTTCGGCGCAGGCTAGACGCGGCGGTGGGCCAAGGCAATCGGCGCGGGGCGGAAATGCGGATGCTCGCGCGAATGTCAGAGCGTGCGCGGCAGGCAGCGCGGAAATCGCGGGCTTTTCTGCCGCAGGCATAGAGGGGGGCGAGGCACCGCAAAACGGCGGCCCCGCATCCGCGCCTGACGCGGGGCCGCTTTCAGGGCCGCAAAACGGCCCCTTGGTCACATGTTGGGATAGTTCGGCCCGCCGCCGCCCTGCGGGGTTGTCCAGTTGATGTTCTGCGACGGGTCCTTGATGTCGCAGGTTTTGCAATGGACGCAGTTCTGGAAGTTGATGACGAAGCGGGGGTCTTTCCCCTCTTCCGACACGACTTCGTAGACGCCTGCGGGGCAGTAACGCTGCGCGGGTTCGGCGTATTTGGGCAGGTTGACCGAGATCGGGACAGAGGCGTCTTTCAGCTTGAGGTGGGCGGGTTGCGCCTCGTCATGGTTGGTGAAGCTGAAGGCGACGTTGGTCAGGCGGTCGAAGGACAGTTTGCCATCGGGTTTGGGGTAGTCGATGGGCTTGAAGTTCTTGGCAAGGCCCGTGGCGGCAGCGTCGGATTTGCCGTGCTTGATCGTGCCGAAAAGCGAGAAGCCGACGGTATTGGTCCACATGTCGATGCCCCCGCCCATGAGGCTGGCGACAAGGCCGTATTTGGACCAGAGCGGCTTGACGTTGCGCACGCGCTTCAGGTCGCGGCCGATGGCGCCGCTGCGGACCTCGGTTTCGTAATCGGTCAGCTCGTCGCCCATGCGGCCCGCTTGCAGTGCTGCAAAGGCGGCTTCGGCGGCGGCCTTGCCCGAAAGCATGGCGTTGTGGTTGCCCTTGATGCGCGGCACGTTCACAAGGCCCGCCGAGCAGCCCAGCAGCGCCACGCCGGGGGCGACCATCTTGGGAATGGACTGCCAGCCGCCCTCGGAAATCGCGCGCGCGCCATAGGCCACGCGTTTGCCACCCTTCAGCAGTTCGGCAACCATCGGATGGTGCTTGAAGCGCTGGAATTCCATATAGGGGTAGAGGTAGGGGTTTTCGTAGTTCAGATGGACCACGAAGCCGACATAGACCTGATTGTTTTCAAGGTGGTAGATGAACGACCCGCCGCCCGCGTTGGACCCGAGCGGCCAGCCCATCGTGTGGGTGACGGTGCCGAGGCGGTGCTTGGCCGGGTCGATCTCCCAGATTTCCTTCATGCCGAGGCCGAATTTCTGCGGGCAATGGCCTTTGGACAGGTCGTATTTCGCGATGACCTCTTTCGACAGCGAGCCGCGCACGCCTTCGGACAGGAAGACGTATTTGCCGTGCAGTTCCATCCCCGGTTCATAGGAGGGGCCGGGTTCGCCGGTTTCGGGGTCGCGCCCGAATTCGCCCGCCACCACGCCTTTGACGCGGTCGCCCTCATAGACAAGCTGGCTTGCCGCCATGCCGGGGAAGATCTCGACGCCGAGTTCTTCGGCTTGCCCCGCCATCCAGCGGCAGACATTGGCCATCGAGACGATGTAATTGCCGTGGTTGTTCATCAGGGGCGGCATCGGCCAGTTCGGGATGCGGACCTGTCCGGCGGGGCCGAGGACGTAGAAGTTGTCTTCGACCACCTCGGTCTTGATCGGGGCGCCACGGGTCCGCCAGTCGGGGATCAGCGCGTCGAGGCCCGAAGGGTCAAGCACCGCGCCCGACAGGATATGCGCGCCGACCTCGGAGCCTTTTTCCAGCACGACGACCGAAACATTGGCGTCGAGCTGTTTCAGGCGGATCGCCGCCGAAAGGCCCGCAGGTCCTGCGCCGACGATAACGACGTCATATTCCATCGATTCCCGGACGATCTCGGCCATCTCGTGCGCTTCCCTGTTCTGTCCTGCCCACGCGGCACGCAATCAAGCAATAAAGTTGCGCCGCCGCTGCATTCCCCTAGCCCATCGCGCGGCAAAGGGTCAATCGGATCGCGGCATTCGCATGTCGCATTGCGGCATCGGGCCGCGCATTGGGCGGGCGGGGCGCAATTTCGGCGGGCGCGCCCCCTTGCATTTGCGATCTTGGTCGGGTCAGGTGGGCGCAACACTGCCCTTTGCCACTGTCCCTTGTCGGGACCGTGGCTTCCTTTTTGTTTGTGTTGGAGCCGATGGAAAAGATTCCGATGACGCGTGCGGGCTTCACCGCGCTGGACGACGAGCTGAAACTGCTGAAATCGGTCGAGCGGCCCGCCGTGATCCGCGCGATTGCGGAAGCGCGCGAGCATGGCGACCTGTCGGAGAACGCCGAATACCATGCGGCGCGCGAAAAGCAGTCTTTCATCGAGGGGCGCATCAAGGAGCTTGAGGCGCTGGTGTCGCTGGCCGAGGTGATCGACCCGACCAAACTGTCGGGCGCGGTCAAGTTCGGCGCGACCGTCACGGTGGTGGACGAGGACAGCGACGAGGAAAAGACCTACCAGATCGTGGGCGAGGCCGAGGCCGATATCGAGCGCGGCCTGTTGAACATCCGCTCGCCGCTGGCGCGCGCGCTGATCGGCAAGGACGAGGGCGACAGCGTCGAGGTCAAGACCCCCGGCGGGCAGAAAAGCTACGAGATCCTGAGCATCCGCTACATCTGATCGGGGATGGGGATGACCGACGACGAAAGACCTAAGCCGGGGCTGGGAGTCTTCCTTCGGGCGGATGAGCCCACGGGGCTGGGCGCGACCGAGCTGGTTGCCGCCGGACTGGCGGTGGTCTGGGTGGTGGCGGTGATCGCCTATGCGCTGGTGTCGCCGCCGTCGGATGGCGCGGGCTTGCTGGGGCTGGTGATGACGCTGCTGGTGGTGTTCCTGCCGCTGGCGCTGATCTGGGCGGCGGTGACGACGCTGCGGTCGGTGCGGGTGCTGCGGGCCGAGGCGGCACGGTTGCAGGCCACGGTGGACGCGATGCGCAACGCCTATCTGGTGGGGCAGCAATCGGCGGCCTCGATGAAGCCGGTGGTCGAGCAGCGGCTTGACGAGATTGCGGCTGTGACCAAGGAGGCGGGGGTGGCGCTGGCCTCGTTCCAGACGCGGCGGGATGGCAGCCTGACGGTGCCGTCCGCCGACCGCAAGGCCGCGCTGGTTGCGCCGAAACCGTCGGCCGATGACGAGCCGACGCTTGCGCTCGGGACACCTGCGGATGCGCTGCGCCCGCCGCTGGCGGTGGCCGACTTCATCCGCGCGATGAATTTTCCCGAAGGGCCGGATGACAAGGCGGGGTTCCGCGCCTTGCGTCTGGCGCTGGAGGACCGCAGCGCCGCCAAGCTGGTGCGGGCGGCGCAGGATGTGCTGACCCTTCTGTCGCAGGAAGGCATCTACATGGATGACCTGCGCCCCGAGCGGGCGCGGCCCGAGTTGTGGCGCAAGTTCGCCGCCGGAGAGCGCGGGCGGGCGATTGCGGGCCTTGGCGGGATTCGCGACCGCTCGTCGCTGGCGCTGACCGCTGGGCGGATGCGCGAGGACCCGGTGTTCCGCGATGCGGGGCATCATTTCCTGCGGACCTTTGACAAGGTGTTCCAGGAGGTGGAGCCGAATGCCTCGGATTCTGACCTTGCCGAGTTGGGCGACACGCGCACGGCGCGGGCCTTCATGCTGTTCGGTCGGGTGACGGGAACCTTCGACTGAGGGCGCGGGCAAATTTCTTGCAAGAAATTTGCAGATCCGTCCGAACGGATCTGGCTAGGGTCTGGGGGCTGCGGCGCGGCCAAGGCGGTCGTTGATCGCGCGGCCAAGGCCCGTTTGCGGGACAGGGGCAAAGGCGATGCCTGCGGGGCCAGCGATGCGGTCGGCCTCGCGCAGGATGTGGAACAGGTTGGCGGCGGCTTCGACCAGATCGCCCGTGGCCGAGAGCGAGAGCGCCGCACCCGCGCAGGGGCCGAAGCCGACCCAAGTTTCGCCCGCTGCCGGTTCTGTCACGTTCAGGCGCAGGGGGGCTGCGGGGGCGTAGTGGCTGGCCAATTGCCCCGGCGCGTTCGGCGTCTCGGCGCTGCCGCCCGTGGCGAGTGGCTGGCCGAGGGCGGCTTCCAGCACTTCGGCGGGGATGCCGCCGGGGCGCAGCAGCTGCGCTTTGCCCGCAAGGCCGAGGATGGTGGATTCCACCCCTACGGCACAGGCCCCGCCGTTCAGGATGGCGTCGATCCGGCCTGTCAGCCCTGCGGCCACATGGTCGGCGCGGGTGGGCGAGACCTTGCCCGAGGGGTTGGCCGAGGGCGCGGCAAGCGGGCCGTCGAAGGCCGCGAGCAGGGCGCGCGCGGTGGCATGGGCCGGAACGCGGATGGCCACGGTATCGAGCCCTGCGGTGACGAGGGGGGAAAGCCCCGCATCCTCGCGCAGCGGCAGGACCAGCGTCAGCGGGCCGGGCCAGAAGGCAGCGGCGATGGCCTCGGCGCGGGCGTCGAAGCGGGCATAGCGGCGGGCGGCCGCAAGGTCGGGCACGTGGACGATCAGCGGGTTGAAACGGGGGCGGCCCTTGGCATCGAAGATCCGCGCCACGGCATGGTCGGACCGCGCATCTCCGCCAAGGCCGTAGACCGTTTCGGTCGGAAAGGCCACGAGTCCGCCCGCCGACAGGATGGCTGCGGCGCGGATCAGTCCTTGGGGCGTGGGCAGCAGGGTTTCGGTCATGACGCGAGGTTTGGCTTGTGGCGGTCGGGGCTTGGGGTAGGTTCCACGGCATAGCCCCGTGATCCCTGTTTCACAAGCAAGACGAGGACGGACATGACCTATCGCGCGCCGCTGGAGGAGTTGCAGTTCCTGCTGGATCGGGTGGTGGGACTGCCGCAGGTGGCCGCAACCGAGCGGTTCGGGCAGGCGGGGTCGGCGACGGTCAGGGCAATTCTGGCCGAGGCGGGGCGCTTGGCCGAGGAGGTTCTGGCACCGCTGAACCGCAGCGGCGACCGCGAGGGCGCGCGGCTTGAAGCGGGCGGCGTTCGCGGCCCTGCGGGCTTCGCCGAGGCCTATCGGGCCATTGCCGCAGGCGGATGGGTCGGCATGGCCGCGCCCGAAGCCTATGGCGGCATGGGGTTGCCCGTGACCGTGGCGATGGCGGTGAACGAGATGTTCTCGGGGGCCTGTCTGGCCCTGCAACTGAACCCTTTGCTCACGCAGGGGCAGATCGAGGCGCTGGAGCATCACGGGTCGGAGGCGATCAGGGCGCTTTATCTGCCGAAGCTGGTTTCGGGCGAATGGAGCGGGACGATGAACCTGACCGAGCCGCAGGCGGGGTCGGATGTCGGCGCGCTGCGGTGCAGGGCCGAGCCGCTGGGCGACGGCACCTATGCGGTAACGGGGCAGAAGATCTACATCACTTGGGGCGATGCGGCGTTCATGCCGAACATCTGCCATCTTGTGCTGGCGCGTCTGCCCGATGCGGCTGCGGGGACGGGCGGGATCAGCCTGTTCCTTGTGCCGAAGGTCCTGCCCGATGCCCAAGGGCGTCCGGCACGGCCGAATGCGCTGTCGGTCGTGGGGTTGGAGCATAAGCTGGGGCTGCACGGGTCGCCCACCTGCGTGATGGACTTCGCGGGCGCGGTGGGCTGGCTGGTGGGGGCGCCGCATCGGGGGATGGCGGCGATGTTCACGATGATGAACAACGCGCGGCTTGGTGTGGCGGTGCAGGGCGTGGGCGTGGCAGAGGCGGCCTTGCAGGCGGCCGAGGCCTTTGCGGCGGCGCGGGTGCAGGGGCGGACCCCGCTGGGCGAGGGGCCGATTTCCGGACATGCCGATGTGCGGCGGATGCTGGCCGAGATGCGGGCCGAGGTGTTTTCGGCGCGGGCCATAGCGCTGGCCTGTGCCGTGGCGGGCGATATGGCGCGGGCTTCGGGCGAGGCGGGTGGCGCGGCCGGATGGGCGGCGCGGGCGGCCTTTCTGACGCCGATCGCCAAGGCATATGGCACCGATGCGGGCAGCCGTGTTGCGGATATGGCGGTGCAGGTGCATGGCGGGATGGGGTTCATCGAGGAAACCGGCGTCGCCCAGTTGCTGCGCGATGTGCGGGTGACGCGGATTTACGAAGGCACCAACGGGATACAGGCGATGGACCTTGTCGGGCGCAAGTTGGCCGATGGCGGGGCCGCGGCCTTTGCGCTGCTGGACGAGGTCGAGGCGGAAGCGGGTGGCGCGCCGGCCCTTGCCTTTGCGGCGCAAGAGTTGCGGGCGGTGACGAAAGAGCTGTTGGCGATGCCGATGGTCGACCGTCAGGCCGGGGCGGTGGCCTACCTGCGCGCCTTTGCGCTGGTGCTGGGCGCGCATTTCCATGTGCGGGCGGCTTTGGCCGATCCGGCGCGGGCGGCGCTGGCGCGGGTGGCGCTGGGGCGGATGTTGCCGGAATATGCGGGGCTGCTGGCGCAGGTGCGGCTGGGGGCCGCCGACCTTTATGCGGTGGTGGCATGATCCGGCATCCGTTCGGGACCGCACCCGCCGAGGGCGAGGCCATCGCGGTGGCCGAGGGCATTTTGTGGATGCGCCTGCCGCTGCCCATGGCGCTGGACCATGTCAATGTCTTTGCGCTGGACGACGGCGATGGCTGGACCGTGGTGGACACGGGCTTTTCCTCGCGCCGCGGCAAGGCGATCTGGGAGGCGCTGATGGCGGGGCCGCTGGGTGGCAGGCCCGTCAGGCGGGTGATCGTGACGCATTACCACCCCGACCACATCGGCCTTGCCGGATGGTTTCAGGCGCGGGGGGCCGAGCTGGTGACAACCCGCACGAGCTGGCTTTACGCGCGGATGCTGGTGCTGGACGAGCAGGCGGTGCCTTCGGCCGAGGCGCTGTCATGGCAAAGGCTGGCGGGCATTCCGGCGGCCGAGCTGGCGCGGCGGGCGGCGGAGCGCCCGTTCAATTTCTGCGACGTGGTCGAGGCATTGCCGCCCGGCTTTCGCCGCATCCGCGAGGGGGACAGCATCACCGCAGGCGGGCGCGACTGGCGGGTGCGCTGCGGCGACGGGCACGCGCCCGAACATGCGACGCTTTGGACCGATGGCCTTGTGCTTGGGGGGGACCAGCTTTTGCCGGGGATATCGGCCAATATCGGGGTCTACCCGACCGAGCCGGATGCCGACCCGCTGAGCGAATGGCTGGACAGTTGCCGCAGGTTCCAGACCGTCGCGCGCGAGGAAGATGTGATCCTGCCGGGGCACAAGCTGCCCTTTACGGGCTTGCCCTTCCGTCTGGTGCAGATGATCGAGAACCACGAGGCCGCATTGGAGCGGTTGATCGAGCATCTTGCCACGCCGCGCCCTGCGGTGGAGTGTTTCCTGCCACTGTTCAAGCGCGAGATCGGCGGGGCCGAGGCGGGGCTCGCGCTTGTCGAGGCGGTGGCGCATCTGAACTGTCTGGCGACACGGGGGCTGGTCACGCGCCATCTGTCGCAAGCGGGGGCGTGGCTGTGGCAAGCGGAGGGAAGGGCATGAGCGGCAAGACGAAGGCGGCGGGCGCGAAGGTGGCGGGCGCGAAGGCGGCGGGGACACAGAAAGAGGCGGGCGCGGTGGCGCCGCGCTCGGGTGCGGTGCATTGCGACCCGGCGCAGGCGGTCACGGTGGAAAACGCGCCCCTGCCGCAGGTGATGTCGAAACGTCCGGTCAGGGACAAAAGCCCCGCCGAATGGGCCTATGACCGGCTGATCCTGTATATCCAGAACTTCGAGGCGCAGCTCGACGCCGCGCATGAGGTGGCGATGGGCTTCACCGGCGGCGCGGGCGGCGTGTTGCAGATCGAGGGTGTGGGATATTTCGAACCCGATCTTGTCACGTTCTACGGGCGCGACGAGGACGGGCTGAAGACCCAGATGATCCAGCATGTCAGCCAGTTGAACGTGATCCTGCGCGCCGTGCCCAAGGAAAGCCCTGCCGAACCGCCGCGGCGCATCGGATTTACCATGATGCAGCAATGGGCGGGGGGCGAGTCGGGCGATGCCTCGGCCTGAGGGGATGCGACCCCGTGGCGGGCGATGCACCCGTGACAGCGCGCGGTGAATCGGGTATGTCGCGGCAAAACGATACGAAAGGGAACCGTCATGGCCGATCATAGCGACTACAAGCCGGGCAACATGGATATCCGTGTGCAGGAAAAGACCTTCGACAATTTCATGTGGTTCGTAAGCCGCGGCGCCGTGCTGGTGATCTGCATCCTGATCTTCATGGCGATCGTGAACGGCTAAGTGGAAAACCCCTTGTCCATGATGCGCGCGCTGGCTCTTTGTGCGGCGGCCCTGACGCTTTCGGCCTGCGGGGCCGAACCCGTCTGGGCGCCTGACGAGGCGGTTGCAGCCGCGCATTTCGTGGCCGAGGGGCCAAAGACCATCACGCTGTTCACGGTGGTCAACAACAATTCGGGCGCGGGCGCGCATAGCGGGCTGCTTATAAACGCGTCGGAGCGGATCATGTTCGATCCGGCGGGGACCTGGCATCACCCCGCGATCCCCGAGCGCAATGACGTGCATTACGGCATCACCGACAAGATGGTGCTGTTCTACATCGACTACCACGCCCGCGAGACCTTTCGCGTGCAGGAGCAGACGGTGACCGTCAGCCCCGCCGTGGCCGAAATGGTCGCCGCACGGGCCAAGGCCTATGGGGCGGTGCCCAAGGCCCAATGCGCCAATTCGATTTCCAGCATCCTGCGCGATGTGCCGGGGTTCGAAGACCTGCCGTCGACGTGGTTCCCGAACAAGTTGCATGACGCCTTTGCCAAGCTGCCCGGTGTCGTGGAAAAGGAAATCCGCGACGAGGACGCCGACAACAACCACGGGGTGTTGCTGGTGCAGGCGGGCGAAGGCCCGAAGTAAGCCCGCAACAGGACCGGACGGTCGACAGGAAGGGTGCGCAGATGTTGCGCGCCCTTTTGCGTTTCAGAACAGCGCCAGCATCGCATAGAGCGCCACAGCCCCTGCGGTGATGGCGGCGAGCGTGTTCCTTGTGGCGATGCCCACGGCCAGCGTGACGATGGCTGCGGTCAGGCGGGCGGGATCGGTCTGGCCGTTCGTCGCGGCAGGCCAGAACACGCCGGGGGCGACAAGGGCGGGCAGGATCGCCACGGCGGTAAACTTCAGCGCGCGGGTCAGCCATGCGGGCAGCGGGCGGTTGCCCAGCGTGCCGAGGAAGGAAAAGCGGATGAGATAGGTGCCGAGCGCGAGCGCGGGAATGACGATGTAAAGCGTGCTGCGGTCGATCATTTGCGCGCCTCGGTCCAAGCGTCGAGCAGGGCGCCCACGGTCATGGCGATGCTGGCTGCGACCAGAAGGCCGGTGCCGAAGGGCATCCACGCCAGCGCCAGCGACAGCGCGATGCCGGTTGCCGCAGCCGCGACATGGGGCAGGCTGCGCAGCATGGGGGCCACCATGCCGAGGAAGGTGATGGGCAGCGCGAAGTCGAGCGCCCATTCCGGCGGCACGGCGCGGCCGACGATGGCCCCGGCAAGGGCTGCGGCAAACCATGCCGGAACGATGGGTGTCACCGTGCCGAAGAAGAAGGCGACCTTTTCGGACTGGGTCAGGCGGGGGTTCTTTTCCACCTCGACGATCGTGGTGGCAAAGGTCTGGTCGACAAGGAAATAGCTCATCACCGCGCGGAGCCAGAGCGGCGTGGTTCCGAAATGCGGGGCGAGGGCGACGGAATACATCAGCATCCGCAGGTTCACGGCCAGCGCGGTCAGCAGCACGATCACGACGGGCGCCTGTTCCTGCATGGTCTGGATCGCCGCGAATTGCGAGGCGCCCGCGAAAACGGCGATGGTAAAGACCATCGTCTCCCAGACATGCAGGCCCGCTTCGGTGGAAACCACGCCGAAAAGCATGCCGAAGGGAATCGCCACCACAGTAAAGGGGAGCGAGGCTCGGAGGCCGCGGAAATAGGCGGAACGGACGGGTGACATGCGGGCGCTGCTTTACCTTGAGGGCGCTTCGGCTTAGGCCTTTCGGGGGCGGAGGAAAAGGGCAAAACGGGTGCGGCTTTTCGGGGTGATCCTTGCGGGCGGTCAGGGCCGGCGGATGGGCGGTGCCGACAAGGCGTTGCTGCGTCTGGCGGGACGCACGCTTGTCGCGCGGTCGGTCGACAGGCTGGAGCCGCAGGTGGAGCGTCTGGCGATCAGCGCCAATGGCGATGCGGCGCGCTTCGGCGGGCTTGGCCTGCCCGTGCTGGCGGATGACGCGCCGCAGGGGCCGCTGTCGGGGGTGCTGGCGGGGTTGGACTGGGCGGCACCGCTGGGGGCGACGGCCATCGTGACGGTGGCGGTGGATTGCCCCTTTTTTCCGGGCGATCTCGTGCCGCAACTGGCGCTGGCGGCCGAGCGGTCGGCGGGGGGCGTGGCCTTGGCGCGGTCGGGGGGCGATGACCACCCGACCTTTGGTCTTTGGCCCGTGGGCCTGCGCGGGGCGCTGCGCGATTTTCTGGCGAGCGGCGAGAAGGCGCGGGTGCGGGCCTTTGCCGACATGCAGGGTGCCGCGCGGGCGGATTTTGCAGGGAACGGGGCTTTCGGCAATCTGAACACGCCCGATGATCTGGCGCGGGCGGAGGCCATGATCGGGGCGGGGATATGAAGGTTTACGGCGTCATCGGCTGGAAGAACTCTGGCAAGACGGGCCTGATGGAGCGGCTGGTGGCCGAGATCACGGGGCGCGGCTTTACCGTGTCTACGGTCAAGCACGTGCATCATGATGTCGATCTGGACCAGCCCGGCAAGGACACGTGGCGGCATCGGGCGGCAGGGGCATCGGAGGTGGTGCTGGCTTCGGCCCATCGCTTCGCCATCCTGCACGAGCATCGCGGACCCGAGCCGGAACTGGCCGAGGTGCTGGCGCGGATGGCGCCCGTCGATCTGGTGCTGGTCGAGGGCTACAAGCGTGATCCCCATGCCAAGGTCGAGGTGTGGCGGCGCGAGACAGGGCACGAGCTGATCCAGCCCGGCGACCCCCTTGTGCGGGCGGTGGCGACGGACGAGGCGATGTCGCTGCCCGTGCCGGTGCTGGATTTGAACGATGCCAAGGCGGTGGCCGATTTCATTCTGGCCGAAGTCGGCCTGACGGGGGGCGCGTGACGGGCCCAGCATTCGATACGGTGGTGGTGGTGGACTGGTCGGCGGCCTCGGCGCCGTCGCCCGCCAGACCTTCGGCGGATGCGATCTGGATCGGTGTGGCGGGCGAGGCCGAGCGGGTGGAATATTTCCGCACGCGGGCGGCGGCCGAGGCGGCGCTTGCCGCGGTTCTGGCGGCCGAGCGGGCGGCGGGGCGGCGGGTTCTGGTCGGCTTCGATTTCGCGCTGGGCTATCCGGCGGGGTTTGCCGCGCGGCTGACGGGGCGGGCCGAGGCGCGGGCGGTCTGGGCGTGGATGGCCGGACGCATCGCGGATGATGCAGGCAACCGCAACAACCGGTTCGTCGTGGCCGCAGAGATCAACCGTGCCTTTGGCGGGGCGGGGCCGTTCTGGGGGCGTCCGGCGGGGCTGGAGCTGCCCGCGTTGCCCGCGACCAAGGCTGTGGATTATGCGGCGCTGGGATTGCCCGAGCGGCGGGCGGTCGAGCAGGTCGTGCCGCGCGCGCAGCCGGTGTGGAAGCTTTACACCACGGGGTCGGTCGGGTCGCAGGTGCTGATGGGTCTGCCGATGGTCCACAGGTTGGCGCAAGGCGCGGGCGTGGCGGTCTGGCCCTTTGACGCGACAGAGACGGAACGGGCGGGGGTGGTTCTGGCGGAAATCTACCCCTCGCTTCTGGCGGCACGGGTGGCAGCGGAAGGGGGCATCAAGGATGCGGCGCAGGTGCGGCTGCTGGCGCGGTCGCTGCGGCGATTGGCGCGGGCGGGGCAGATCGCTGCGCTGATGCGGGTGCCATCGGGCCTGCCGCCGGACGAGGGCTGGATTCTGGGTGCGGGCCACGAGGCGGCGTTGCGCGCCGCGTTGGAGGCCGCATGATCCGCTGCGCGCTTGGCCTGCCCGAGGCGATGCGGCGCGAGGCGGCGGCGCTGTACTGGCAGGCTTTTGGCGGCAAGCTCGGGCGCGTGCTGGGGCCGGAGCCTCTGGCGCTGGCCTTTGTCGAGCGGGTGATGCGGGCGGATCATTGCATCATCGCCGTCGGCCCCGGGGGGCTGGTCGGGCTTGCGGGGTTCAAGACTCCGGCCGGCAGTTTCGCCGGCGGCACGCCCGCCGATCTGCGCGCGGTCTATGGGGCATGGGGCGGGGCATGGCGCAGCGGCGTGATGCAGTTGCTGGGCGGCGACGGCGACCAGACGCGGTTCCTTCTTGACGGGCTGTGCGTCAGGCCCGACCAGCGGGGGCAGGGCATCGGCACGGCGCTGCTGGCGGCGATCTGCGACGAAGGGCGGGCGCGGGGCTACGGGGCGGTGCGGCTGGACGTGGTGGACACCAACGCGCGGGCGCGGGCGCTGTACGAGCGGCGCGGTTTCGCGCTTGAGCGCAGCACGCCCATCGGCCCGCTTCGCTATGTGTTCGGGTTCCGCGAGGCACATACGATGGTGCGAAACCTGTAGAGGTTGTGAAAGCGGTTTATCGGAAGCCCTTGGTTGTGCCATAGTCGCGCTGCGCTTCGGCGCGGTTGCAGGAAGCCCCTCGGATGAACGGGGCAATGCATAACAACAAGGGAATCGTGGGATATGCTGAACGAGTTCAAATCATTCATCGCCAAAGGCAACGTCGTCGATCTGGCGGTGGGTATCATCATCGGCGCGGCCTTTACGGCGATCGTCAATTCGCTGGTAGCTGACCTGATCAACCCGATCATCGGCCTGATCACCGGCGGCGTCGATTTTTCGAACCTCTACCTCGATCTGTCGGGCACAGCACCCGTGTCTCTTGCCGCCGCGCGCGAGGCAGGGGCACCGGTCTTTGCCTATGGGTCGTTCATCACTGCCGTGATCAACTTCCTGATCATCGCATGGGTGGTGTTCCTGCTGGTCAAAGCGGTGAACAAGCTGAAGGACGCGACCACCAAGAAAGAAGCCGCCGCAGCGGCGGCCGCGCCGAGCGGTCCGACGGAACTGGACGTTCTGTTGCAGATCCGCGATGCGCTGAAGAAGTGACCGGATGCGCCCGCCCCGCATGACGGGGCGGGCGTTTTGCCCGTTACAGGCGCAGGGCTTCGGCTGCCGCGATGGTGGGCAGGCCAAGTGCTGTGCCGACCGCTTCGTAAGTCAGCTTGCCCGCATGGGTGTTGAGCCCGTTCATCAGATGCGGATCGTCGGCGCAGGCCTTTTTCCAGCCCTTGTCGGCCAGTGCCAGCAGGAAGGGCAGGGTCGCGTTGCCAAGCGCCTGGGTCGAGGTGCGGGCCACGGCCCCCGGCATGTTCGCCACGCAATAGTGCAGGATGCCGTCGACGGTGTAGATCGGGTCCTGATGGGTGGTGGCGTGGCTCGTCTCGAAACAGCCGCCCTGATCGATGGCGACATCGACGATGGCTGCACCCGGTTTCATGGTTGAAAGCTGTGCGCGGGTGACAAGTTTCGGCGCGGCGGCACCGGGGATCAGCACGGCCCCGATGACCATATCGGCATCGCGCACCAGCTCGGCCGTGGCGGCGGCGCTGGCATAGCCGTTCTTGAACAGCCCGCCGAAGGTGTCATCAAGGTAGCGCAGGCGCAGGATCGAGCGGTCGAGCACGGTCACATCCGCGCCCATTCCGGCGGCGACCCGTGCGGCATGGGTGCCGACGACCCCGCCCCCCAGCACGACGACGCGGGCCGGAGCGACCCCCGGCACGCCGCCAAGCAGAACGCCGCGCCCGCCATTGGCCTTTTGCAGCGTCCACGCCCCGACCTGCGGGGCCAGACGGCCCGCAACCTCGGACATGGGGGCAAGCAGGGGCAGGCCGCCACGCGCGTCGGTCACGGTTTCATAGGCGATGGCGGTGACGCCGGATTTCAGCAGATCGGCGGTCTGTTCCGGATCGGGGGCGAGGTGGAGATAGGTGAAGAGAAGCTGCCCTTCGCGCAGGCGGACGCGTTCGACGGCCTGGGGTTCCTTGACCTTCACGATCATCTCGGACTTGGCAAACAGCTCTTCGGCGGTGCCGACGATCTGCGCCCCCGCGGCGAGGTAATCGGCATCGGAAAAGCCCGACCCCGTGCCTGCGTTGGTTTCGACCATCACGCTGTGGCCATGCGCCACGGCTTCATGCACCGCGCCCGGCGTCATGCCGACCCGGAATTCCTGCGGTTTGATCTCTTTCGGGCAACCGATTTTCATGGACGTTCCTCCCTTGGACTTTTGTCCTTGGGGCCAGCTTTGTTCATCTTTGGCGCAGATGCTTTGAATTCTGGGTGACGCGCATGGGCTTGGGCGGTAGAATCTTCGGCAATCACACGAATTCACGCAGGAACCTGCCGCCATGTCCGAGCTTGACGCAACCGACCGCCGGATCCTTACCGTCTTGCAGAAGGAAGGGCGGATCACCAATGCCGAACTGTCGGAGCGGGTGAACCTGTCGCCTTCGGCCTGCCACCGCCGCACGCAGCGGCTTGAGGAAGAGGGGTTCATCGCGGGCTATGTGGCGCTGCTGGATGCGCGGCGCCTCGGGCGGCCGACGACCGTTTTCGTCGAGATCACCTTGCAGGGGCAGGCGGACGAATTGCTCGACGCCTTCGAGCGCGAGGTGGCGAAGATACCCGACATTCTGGAATGCCATCTGATGGCGGGGCAGGCGGATTACCTGATCAAGATCATGGCCGAGGATACCGAGGATTTCGCCCGCATCCACCGCCAGTATCTGAGCCGCCTTCCGGGGGTGCGGCAGATGCATTCCAGCTTTGCCTTGCGGACGGTCGTCAAGACGACGGCGCTGGCCGTGTGACGGTGACAAAGCGTTAACCCGCTTGGCGTAGAACGGGCCGAGGTGAACCCTTGGGGCGCGCGGATGGGCCGGTTTTTCGGGATGGCAGGTATGTTGGTGCTGGCAGCCCCCTTGGCGGCGCTGCCGCCGGCGGGGCGCGGGCCGGTGCTGGTGCTGCTGCCGCCCTGGGCCGATGCCGTGGCGCTGGTCGGTGCGGCAGGCGGGCGGCTGGTCGGGCCGGAACGCGCCGCCTTTGCGGTGCTGGCGCAGGGCGAGGCTGCGGATTTTCCTGAAAGGTTGCGGGCTGGCGGTGCTTGGGCCGTGGCCGATGGCACGGGCTTGGCCCGCATGTGTGGAGCACAGGATGAGTGAACTTGGAAACGCCTTTGCGGCCACGCAGGCGGAAGCGGCGCGCAAGCTGGTCTGGGCGGCGGCGGTCTTTCTGCCTGTGACGGCGGCAAGCGGCTGGGCGGTCGGCAACGGGTTTGCCGCGGCGCTGGTTTCGGCCGGATTTCTGGCGCTGGGCCTGTCGGGGCAGCGGCAGGCCGCACCCGTGGCGCGGGTGGCGACGGCTTTGGCCGTGATCGGACAGCCTGTTGCGATGACGGCGGCCCTGGCGGGGCATCCGTGGCAGGTCGATCTGCACATGCTTTTCTTTGCCGCGATGGCGGCTTTGGTCGCGATGACCGACATGCGGGCCCTGCTGGTCGCGGCGGGTCTGGTGGTGCTGCACCATCTGGTGCTGAGCGTGGCGTGGCCCGTGCTGGTCTACCCGTCAATCGGCCTGCTGACCGATATAGAGCGCACGCTGATGCATGGTGCCATTCTCGCAGGAGAGACGGCGGCGCTGTTGCTGGCGGTCCACCGTGTGCGGGGCCTGATCGCCGAAGCCGAAGCGCGGCAGGAAAAGCTGGCCGAGACGATGGCGCAGGTGCATCGGGCCGAGGGCGAGGCTGTCGCGGCCTTGCGCCTGGCCGAAGCCGCCAAGGCGGCCGCCGAGGTGCAGGCCGCCCATGCCGAGCAAGCGCAGGCCGAGATGCGCGCCGAACAGGCCCGCGCGGCGGCGGCGGCGGAAACCGTGCGTCTGGCCGAGGCGCGGCAGGAACAGATAAGGGCCGAGGCCGCGGCCAAGGCGGCAGCGGCGGTCGAGGCGTTGCGGGCAGGGTTGTCGCGCCTGTCTTCGGGTGACCTGAAGGTGACGATCCATGATCCGCTGGCACCGGAATACGAAGGGCTTCGGGTCGATTTCAATCAGGCCGCCGCAATGCTGGCAGGGGCGATCGGGCGTCTGTCAGAGGTGACAGGGCAGATCCGGTCGGAGGCCCGCGCCATCAACGAGGCGGCGGGTGATCTTGCGCGGCGGACCGAACGGCAGGCGGCAACGCTCGAGCAGACCTCGGCCGCGATGACCGAGTTGACGACGACGGTGCAGGCCTCGGCCGCATTGGCGGTGCAGGCCGAAGGGGCGACCGACGGGGCGCGGCGCAGTGCGGTGCAGGGCAGCGAGGTCGTCGGTCAGGCCATCGGGTCGATGAACCGCATTTCCGAAAGCGCGACCAAGATCGCGCGGATCACGGATGTGATCGGGGAGATTGCCTTCCAGACCAATCTTCTGGCGCTGAACGCGGGGGTCGAGGCGGCGCGCGCGGGCGAAGCGGGGCGCGGGTTCGCCGTGGTCGCATCGGAAGTGCGGGCACTGGCGCAGCGCTGTTCGGATGCGGCCAAGGAGATCAACCAGCTGATCGAGGAAAGCGGAGAACAGGTGCGCGACGGCGTGCTTCTGGTCGGCCGCACGGGCGAGGCGCTGGGCGAGATCACGACCTCGGTCCAAGAGATGGCGGGGCATGTGGCGACCATCGCCCGCTCGGCGGAATCGCAATCGCGCGGGCTGGCCGAAATGAACGCCGCGATTGCCGATCTGGACCGCGTGACGCAGCAGAACGCGTCGATGTTCGAGGAGACGTCAGCCGCCTGCCAGACGCTGGTTTCGGTGACCGACGAAATGCAGGGAACGGTCGCCCAGTTCCGCGTGCAAGAGGAAGCGCCGCTGAGTTTCCGGCGCAGGGCCTGAAGGGGGATGACGGTTGCAGAAAGACCGGCGTAGCGGGTCGCAACTGGCTGGGCGGTCGGGAAAGTGCGGCATGGCGGCAGCCTTTGCAGACAGACCGCCCTTGCTGCGCCCCCTGCCCAAGCGGTCAGGGCGGGTGGTAAGGGCGGGCGAGGGCGTCTGTGCGGACCTTGCCCTTTGCCCAGCTCCCTGAAGGCCGCCGAAGCGGGCTGGGGCGGTGCTTGGCTTGCCAAAGAAAAACCCCCGGCCTGACGGACGGGGGTTGATCGTTTGGGCGCAATCCTTGCGGAGTGTTCCCCAGTGTCGCTAACGGCTCAGAGGCCGCCCTCGCGCTGGAGCTTCTTGCGTGCGAGTTTCCTCGCACGGCGAACGGCTTCGGCTTGCTCGCGCGCTTTTTTGACGGAGGGTTTCTCGAAATGCTGCTTGAGCTTCATTTCGCGGAACACGCCTTCGCGCTGGAGCTTTTTCTTGAGGGCACGGAGTGCCTGTTCGACGTTATTGTCGCGGACGCTGACCTGCATGTGGTTGTCACCACCTTCCTAAGTTAGAGTTGCACTACAGTGTGCAGGCGTGCGCCCTATAACAAGCGGTGACGGGCTTGTCCACCAAAGCGGGAAAGGAAGCGGCGATGACATCGGAAAATCCGGCAGACGGGGCTGCGATCGACTGGAAAGACGCGGTTCTGACGGCGGCGCTGGCCCATGTGCCCTTTGACGGCTGGTCGGAAACCACGCTGAAAGAGGCGATTGCCGATTCGGGCGTGTCGGCGGGGCTGGCGCGGGCATTGTTCCCGCGGGGCGGGATCGACCTTGCCGTGGCCTATCATCTGCGCGGCGATGCGCAGATGCGGGCGGCGCTGGCGGCAGGCGATCTGTCGTCGATGCGGTTCCGCGACCGGATCGCCCATGCGGTGCGTCTGCGGCTGGAAGCGGTCGAGGACCGCGAGCTGGTGCGGCGCGGCACCACGCTATTCGCCCTGCCGCAGCACGCGGCCGAGGGGGCGAAACTGGTCTGGGGCACGGCGGATGCGATATGGGTGGCTTTGGGCGACACCACGCGGGATCTGAACTGGTATTCGAAGCGCGCCACGCTGTCGGCGGTTTACGGCTCGACGGTGCTTTACTGGCTGGGCGACGACAGTCCCGGGCATCAGGCAACGTGGGAGTTCCTCGACCGGCGGATCGGGGATGTGATGCAGATCGAAAAGGCCAAGGCCGCGATCCGCGACAACCCTCTCGGGAAAGCGCTGCTTGCAGGGCCGATGAAGCTGATGGAGAAATGGCGCGTGCCTGCCGTGCCGGATGATCTTCCGGGCAGGGTGATGGACCGCTTCCGCTGAGATAAAGGCCAGAGACATGGAACTTTCCCACACGATGCGCGCCGTGGAGATCCGCGAACCCGGCGGGCCCGAGGTGCTGGTGCCGGCGACCAAGCCGGTGCCAGTGCCGAAACACGGGCAGATCGTGATCCGCGTGGCCTATGCCGGCGTGAACCGCCCCGATGCGCTGCAACGGGCGGGAAGCTATGCGCCGCCTGCCAATGCCTCGCCCCTGCCGGGGCTCGAGGCGTCGGGGACGGTGGTCGAGGTGGGGCCGGGCGTCACGCGGTGGCAGATCGGCGACAAGGTCTGCGCCCTGCTGCCGGGCGGGGGATACGCGGAATATGTGGCGACGCCCGAGGCGCATGCCCTGCCGGTGCCGGCGGGGATGGGGATGCGCGAGGCCGCCTGCCTGCCCGAGACCTGTTTCACCGTCTGGTCGAATGTGGTGATGCGCGGGGGCCTGCGGGCGGGCGAGCGTTTTCTTGTGCATGGCGGATCGTCGGGAATCGGCACGACGGCCATCCAGATCGCCAAGGCGCTGGGGGCGCGGGTTTTCACCACCGCGGGCTCTGACGAGAAATGCGCCGCCTGCGAGGATTTGGGGGCCGACAAGGCGCTGAATTACCGCACCGGCGATTTCGTGGCGATGATGCATGACGAGGGGGGGGCGCAACTGATCCTCGACATGGTCGGGGGCAGCTACCTGCCGCGCAACGTCAAGGCCCTGGCGACGGAGGGGCGGTTGGTGCAGATCGCCTTTCTGCAGGGGCCGAAGGTGGAGTTGAACTTTGCCGAGGTGATGATGCGGCGGTTGACGATCACAGGGTCGACCCTGCGCCCGCAGAGCGACCTTGCCAAGGCGCGCATCGCCGCCGAGGTGGAGGCGCATGTCTGGCCGATGATCGCGGCCGGAAAGTTCCGCCCCGTGATGGACAGCGAATTCGCGCTCGAGGATGCCGCGAAGGCGCATGCGCGGATGGAAAGCTCGGGCCATGTGGGCAAGATCGTGCTGAAGGTGGAGTGAGGGGCGTTGGTGGGGGCGGTGCGCAGCGAGTGCGCACCCTACCTGACCGAGGGTGGAGTGAGGGGGCGGTAATGGTGCGCCGCGCGTGCGCACCCTACGGAGATTGATGGCAAGGTCGTGGCGGTCGGGAGTGCGTTGACCGACGGTGGAGTGGGGGGGCAATCCCCCGTTCACCAAACGAAGGGTTTGCGTCTGCCGAAGCCCTCTCGTTATTGTCTGCCCGGGCGTCAGCAGAATGTCCCGGCTCCGGATTCGGATCGCGCAACGTCAGGGGCGCGACCGACCCGAGGGGTGGGTGCACGTATACGTGCGCCCGCCCCGTGGGGGCGGGTCGGGCGCGCCCCGTGGCTTGGGGCCACGGGGCAATCCTTGTCGTTGCGCTTGTGACGCGCCAATTTGCCTTCCGCCCGCTACCGCACCCGCTCCATCACCGCGTCTTTCATCCGGCAATCGCGGGCCACATCGGCGCCGCAGGCCCTCGGCTCCAGATCGCGGGTCAGGCAGATGCGGACCTCTTCGATCATGCCGGCGTCGCAGGTGACGGTGAGCATGTCGCCCGACAACTGCGGGTTCGATTCGAGGAAGGCGTCCTCGACCACGCTGGCGGGCAGGGTGACGTCTTTCGACAGGCGGCGCAGGACGGGGGGGATGGTGATGCTGTCATGGGCGCGGCGGGCGGTAGAGAAGTAATCGGCCGCCGAAAGGCCCGTGCAGCGGCCATGCTTCTTCCATTCGTAGAAGGCAAGGCCCGCGCCGCCCATGATATCGGCCATCGCGGCGGTTTCGCTGCGGGCGGGGTCGGCCGCGCCGGTTCGGCAATAGCTGGGATATCCCGCGTCATATTGCGGCCAGAGACCGTGAAGCGTGAACCCGAGGGGGCGGTCGCATTGCGGATCGCCGCGCGCATCGCCGGTCAGGGCGCACCACGTGGGCGACCACGAGAGCGAGAGCAGGTAATAGTCGAAATCCCCCGCACGCTCGCCTTCGGCCCCGGCCGGAAGCGGCAGCAGCAGAAGCGCCACAAGGAGCAATCGCAAGCCTGTCATTTGTCACTTTCCTAATCGTGCGAAACTGACTATATGCGCGATTGAACTTCCCCGAAATCGTGGAAAGGCGGCCCAGGCCGCAGCCGAGTTCCCGGCGCTTGAGAGATATTGTAGAGGAGCCCCAGATGACGACGAAGCCGCTCATGGCCAAGGCCACCGCTGTCTGGCTGGTCGACAACACGACGCTGTCCTTCCGCCAGATCGCCGATTTCTGCGGGATGCACGAGCTTGAGGTGCAGGGCATCGCCGATGGTGATGTGGCGACCGGCGTCAAGGGGTTCGATCCCGTCGGCAACAACCAGCTCGACGCGGTCGAGATCGAACGCGGTCAGGCCGATCCGCTTTACAAGCTGAAGATCAAGTTCAACGCCGCCGCCGTGGGCGAGGAAAAGCGCCGTGGCCCGCGCTACACGCCGCTGTCGAAGCGTCAGGACCGTCCGGCGGCCATTCTGTGGCTGGTGAAGTTCCACCCCGAACTGTCGGACGGGGCCGTGGGCAAGCTGGTCGGCACGACCAAGCCGACGATCCAGTCGATCCGCGAGCGGACGCATTGGAACATCAACAACATCAACCCGATCGACCCCGTGGCGCTTGGCCTGTGCCGCCAGTCGGAGCTTGACGCCGCCGTGCAGGCTGCCGCGCGCAAGAAGGCCGCGGAAGGCACCGTGATGACCGATGACGAGCGGCGCAAGCTGGTGTCGACCGAGCAGTCGCTGGGCATGGATACCGAGCCGAAGATGCCTTCGGGACTCGAGCAATTCGCGCGGACCGAGCGGGAAGAGAAGCCTGCCGACTTCTCGGATGCGGAAAGCTTCTTCAACCTGCCCGCCGCGGACGAGGATGACGAGGACGAGGACGAGGGCGAAGGCACCCGCCGCCGCTGAGTGCTGCCCCGACCCGAGACGGACAAGGCCCCGACCACGGTCGGGGCCTTTGCGTTTTCTGACGCAGAAAACGGGACGGAATTTGACGCAAATTCCGGGCGCGCGGGGTGGGGGCGTTTTTTGCGCCAAAAAACGGCGCGAAATCTGCGTCAGATTTCGCGTCTTCAGAACCGTTTCCGCGCCCGAAGTGCCGCGCCGATCGTGCCGTCGTCGAGATAGTCCAGCTCGCCCCCGATGGGCACGCCCTGGGCCAGCGAGGTGATGCTGGTGCCGCTGCCCGACAGGCTGTCGGCGATGTAATGCGCGGTGGTCTGCCCGTCGACCGTGGCGTTGAGGGCGAGAATGACCTCGGTGATGCCTTCGTCGGCGATGCGGCGGGTGAGGGCGGGGATGCGCAACTCGTCCGGCCCGATGCCGTCGAGCGCGGAAAGCGTGCCGCCCAGCACATGGTAGCGGCCCTTGAACGCGCCGGCCCGTTCCATCGCCCAAAGGTCGGCGACGTTTTCCACGACGCAGATTTCCCCCGTTGCGCGGCGGTCGTCGGTGCAGATGGCGCAGCGGTCCGACGTGCCGATATTGCCGCAGACGACGCAATCGCGGGCGGTGAGCGCCACGTTCGCCATCGCCTGCGCCAAGGGGGCCATGAGTTGCCCGCGCTTTTTCAACAGCGTGAGAACCGCACGGCGGGCCGAGCGGGGGCCAAGCCCCGGCAGCCGTGCCATGAGGTCGATCAGCGCCTCGATCTCGCGCGGGGCGTCATCGGCCATCAGAAGGGCAGCTTCATATCGGCAGGCAGGCCAAGGGATTCGGTCATCTTGCGCATCTCGTCGGACATGCGTTGCTGGCCTTTGACCTGCGCGTCCTTGATCGCGGCGAGGATCAGGTCTTCGACGACCTCTTTCTCGGAAGCCACGAGGATCGAGGGGTCGATATCAAGGCCCGTCACCTCGCCCTTGGCGGTGACGCGGGCCTTGACGAGGCCGGCGCCGGATTCGCCCATGACGACGGTATTGGCGAGCTGCTCTTGCATCTCGGCCATGCGGGTCTGCATTTCCTGCGCTTTTTTCATCATTCCGGCCATGTCGCCCAAGGCGCCGAGACCGGGGATACCTTTCAGCATCGTTCGTCCTTTCAACTGTCTTCGAAGGGGTCCCATTCATCCTCGACCTCGGGCAGGGCTTCGGTCAGCGCGGCTGCGGCGAGGGCTTCGGGGGTGCGGATTTCGGTGATCTTCGCGCCGGGGAAAGCGGCCAGCACCGCCTGCACCAGCGGGTTGGCCTGTGCTTCGGCTTCGGCGGCCAAACGGTCCTTGTCGCGTTCTTCGGCAAGGGTGGCGCCGCCGCCCTCACTTACGACCGAGACACCCCAGCGCGCGCCGGTCCAGCCCTGAAGCCGTTGGCCGAGCCGTGCGGCAAGGTCGGGGGCGGCGTCACCCGTGGGCTGGAATTCGATCCGGCCGGGGGAATAGCGGGCGAGGCGGAGGTTGGTTTCCACCTCGAACAGCAGTTTCATGTCGCGCTTCTGGCGGATCAGTTCCACGACCGCATCGAAGGTTGCGTAGACCTGAAGCTGGTCTTCGGCCAGTGCGAGGGCCTGTCCGCCCTGCATCACGGGGCCGCGCATCGGGCCGGCGGGGGCCATCCGCGCAGCGCCGTGGACCATGCCGCCGCCGCCACCGCCACCGCCTGCGGGTGCGCCGCCTGCGGGACCGGAGGGCATGGGCTGTGATTGCAGCTTGCGGATCAGGGTTTCGGGGTCGGGAAGGTCGGCCACATGGGTCAGCCGGATCACCGCCATTTCGGCGGCCATCATGGCGTTGAGGGCAAGCGGCACCTCCTCGAGCGCCTTGAGCAGCATTTGCCACATGCGCGACAGCACCCGCATCGGCAGCTTTTCGGCCATGTCGAGCCCGCGCGTCCGTTCGTCGGGCGGGGTGGTGGGGTCGTTCGCGGCATCGGGCGTGATCTTGATAACCGAGACCCAATGGGTGATTTCGGCCAGATCGCGCAGCACGGCCATCGGGTCTGCACCGTCGGCATATTGCGCGGCGAGTTCGGACAGCGCGCCTGCGGCATCGCCGGTCATCACAAGGTCGAACAGGTCGAGAACGCGGCCACGGTCGGCAAGGCCGAGCATGGCGCGGACCTGCGCGGCCGAGGTTTCGCCCGCGCCGTGGGCGATGGCCTGATCCATCAGTGACATGGCATC
This sequence comes from Paragemmobacter straminiformis, assembly GCF_014243445.1. Classification (GTDB taxonomy): domain Bacteria; phylum Pseudomonadota; class Alphaproteobacteria; order Rhodobacterales; family Rhodobacteraceae; genus Paragemmobacter; species Paragemmobacter straminiformis. The sequence goes on along the minus strand of NZ_JACLQD010000001.1, from coordinate 902,871 downwards.
GCGGACCGAGCCTTCGGCGGCGCGGGTAATCAGCGCCAGCGCATCGGGGGCGAGGGTCGCGCCTTCGGCCGATGCCACGCGGGTAAGATGGGCCATCATCACTTCGGGTTCGATGCGCTTGAGGTCGAAGCGCTGGCAGCGCGACAGGACCGTGACGGGCACCTTGCGGATTTCGGTGGTGGCGAAGATGAATTTGACGTGCGCCGGGGGTTCCTCGAGCGTTTTCAGCAGCGCGTTGAAGGCGCTGGTGGAAAGCATGTGCACTTCGTCGATGATGTAGATCTTGTAGCGGGCCGAGGCGGCGCGATAGTGGACCGAGTCGATGATCTCGCGGATGTCGCCCACGCCGGTCCGCGAGGCTGCGTCCATTTCCATCACGTCGACGTGGCGGCCTTCGGCAATGGCGCGACAGGGTTCGCAGGTGCCGCAGGGTTCGGTCGTGGGGCCGCCCGTGCCATCGGGGCCGATGCAGTTCAGCCCCTTGGCGATGATGCGGGCGGTCGTCGTCTTGCCCACGCCGCGCACGCCGGTCATCACGAAGGCATGGGCGATGCGGTCGGCGGCGAAGGCGTTCTTCAGGGTGCGGACCATCGCCTCTTGGCCGATGAGGTCGGCAAAGGTTTGCGGGCGATACTTGCGGGCAAGCACCTGATAGGCTTTTTCCGTGGTCTCGGACATGGGAACCGCTTTCACCTGAATCAGCGGTCACAGTAGGGCGGGGCGCGGGCGGCGTAAACCCGAAGGAGGGGAAATGGCGGTTCTGTCGGTGGGGGGCGGCGCGGTGATGGTTGCGCCTTGTGCCGGGCGCGGCGGGGACTTTGCGGGCGATCTGGCGGCATGGCTGGACTGGGGGCCCGCGCTGGTGGTTTCCATGACCACCGCCGCCGAGATGGAGCGCGTCGGCGCGGGCGGCATGGGCCGGGCGCTGGGCGCGGCAGGGGTGGCGTGGCTGCACTGTCCGGTGGCGGACTACGGGGTGCCGGACGCAGGCTGGGATGCGGTCGCGCCCGAAATCGCAGCGACCCTCGCGCGGGGTGGCCGCGTGCTGGTGCATTGCATGGGCGGGTGCGGGCGGTCGGGGGCGGCCGTGTTGCGGCTTATGGTGGATGCGGGCGAAGAACCTGCCGCCGCGCTTGCGCGTCTGCGCGGGGTGCGGCCCTGCGCGGTGGAAACGGACGCGCAATTTGCCTGGGCGGCGCGGGCCTAGAAGCCGCCCGTCGCCACCGACCAGAGCAGGTTCAGGTTCAGCGCGATGATCGTCACCGCGATCAGGGCGCAAAGAGCCGTAAGCCAGCGCGGGGCCACGAGGTCGCCCATCTTCTTGCGGCTGGCCGTGAACATGACCAGCGGCACGATGGCAAAGGGAAGCTGGAAGGACAGCACGACCTGCGACAGGATCAGAAGCCGCCCCGTCCCCTCGCTTCCCCACCACAGGATCACGGCGATGGCCGGAACGATGGCGAAGACGCGGGTGATCAGGCGGCGCGCGACGGGGCTTATGCGCCAGCGGATGAAGCCCTCCATCACGATCTGGCCCGCCATCGTGGCGGTGATCGTGGCGTTCAGCCCGCAGCAGAGCAGCGCAAGGCCGAAGAGGATGGGGGCAAGCGACCCGCCAAGCAGGGGCGAGAGCAGGGCGTGGGCCTTGTCGATCTCGACCACCTCGGTATTGCCCGAGGCGTGGAAGGTTGCGGCGGCGAGGATCAGGATCGAGGCGTTTATCGTCAGCGCGAACATCAGGGCGATGGTGCTGTCCCATGTCGCCATGCGCAGGGCCTGGCGCTTTTCGGACGGGGCCTGACCGAAGGCGCGGGTCTGCACGATGCCGGAATGCAGGTAGAGGTTATGCGGCATGACCGTCGCGCCGATGATGCCGAGCGCGATGTAGAGCATTTCAGGATTGGTTGCGATTTCGATCGACGGCGCAAAGCCGAGGATCACGGCGTTCCAGTCGGGATCGGCCATGGCGATCTGGATGAAGAAACAGGCGGCGATGACCCCCAGCATGGCGATGATGAAGGCCTCGACATAGCGGAAGCCGCGGTTTTGCAGCCAGAGGATCAGGAACACGTCGGCCGCCGTGATGAACACGCCGATTTCGAGTGGGATGCCGAAAAGCAGGTTCAGGCCGATGGCGGTGCCGATCACCTCGGCAAGGTCGGTGGCGATGATCGCGGCCTCGGCCAGAAGCCAGAGCGGGACAGAGACCCAGCGCGGAAAGGCATCGCGGCAGGCTTGGGCAAGATCGCGTCCCGAGGCGATGGCAAGGCGGGCGCAGAGCGATTGCAGCAGGATCGCCATGATGTTGGACAGGAGCGCCACGAAAAGCAGCGTGTAGCCGAACTTCGCCCCCCCCGCGAGCGAGGTCGCCCAGTTGCCCGGGTCCATGTAGCCCACGGCTACCAGATAGCCCGGCCCGATGAAGGCAAAGAACCTGCGGAAGGAAGAGCGGCCCGTCGGCACCGCGATGCTGCGGAACACCTCGGAAAGCGAGGGGGTCTCGCTGCCACTGCGCCAGCCTGGGGTTGGTTGCGTCATGTCCGTCCATTTTTGCGAATGATTATCATTGTTACTATGGGGCCGCACGGCCCGCAGGTCAATGGCGGCAAAAGGGGGAATCTGCCTGTGCGTTGACAGACATATCTGCAGTGACGCGGGAACATCCGAGAATGGGTGGGATTGTCTGAAAAAGCGTGGCAGGCCGCAGGGTTAGCGGGTTGCTGGTGGATGGTGACGGCGGCGCGGGGAAAGTTGCACTCGGCATGGTGCGACGGCTGAACGCCGATGTGGCGGGCGGGCTGCCGACTAGCCGAAAAGGGCCGTTTAAAGCCAAGGAAAACAGGGGTTTTCACGACCGCTTGCCACGGGTTGAACGGGAAAAGCGACGGTTCGCGGAGGCCAGAACATGCAAATGGGGCTGCAAGATCGGACGGACGGTTGCATGTTCGGCATAAACCGTTGAAATACTGAGACAAACCGCTTTGACGAGCGGCAGATTATGCCCAGCGAACATGCAAACGATCCGGCGGAAATGGGAAATCGGGTGGAAAGTTCGTGCCGCGCTTCCCAGTTAGGCCTTAAGCCACTGAAAAGACGATAAATGCTTGTCTATCAGAGTGCGGTTGTGACCATAGCGAAGTGGGAAGCGATTCAATCCAGTTCGCCTGCGAGGCAGCGGCGACCCCACTCGTTACCGAAAGCCTCCATAGCGCCAGTCGGGCGCTGTTTTTCGGCCTTGGTCTCCAGCGGCAGCGCGTATGCTTCGAGAATCATTTCTCGGGCGAAGGGCCAGCCTTCCCGCTCGGTATCGGCGGTCAATTTCACGATGTCGCCGTTCATCTGACGAGCGGTCATGATGAGCCGCGCCTTCCAGGCGATGTCCTTGCAATCAAGATCGGCGGCTTTGGCACCACAGGAGAGGCAGATGGTGAAAAGGCAAAGGCAGAGAGCAGAGGCGTGACGCACGGGTAACTCCTGAACTGGGTACGGTTGAACCTTACACGGTGTGCATCGCGAGCACGACCTTTCCGACGATTCGCAATCGGTAGTTGTCTCGGCCGGAGACCACAACTGGCGGATATTGGGGGTTGTCCGATACGAGCACGTGGCCGACGACAGTCTTGTCATCGCGCAGCTGGTGGACACGCTTCACAAAGACGTCGTCGTCGAGGATGCAGATGTAGACGCCGGGCTGCTCGGCCGTGATCCCGCGGAGATCGACCAGAACGGTCGCGCCGTCGGGTATGGCAGGGGACATGCTGTCGCCGCGAACGCGGACCAAGGCGGAGAGATCGGCGACAAGACCGGCTTTAAGGAGCCAACTGTTCGAAAAGGCGAGACCGTCTTTTTCCAATCCGTCAACAGCGGCGAGGCCTTTTCCAGCCGAAACATGCGCTTTGTGACGGGTGATCAGACTGAAATCCTGCCCGTCGATGGTCAGATGACCGGCCAGCGGCTTGCCCTTTTGAGGGGGTGCGATTCGGCCAACGTCGGACGAAAATCCGGGGCCGTCCTCGAAGATTTGAGGCTCGCGGCCTTCCAGAATCCACGCCGGATTGACCCTGAAATGCTCGCTCAAGGCTTGCAGGAAATTGCGCGACGGCGCTGACCGCCCACTCTCGATATCGCCAATAAAACCTTGGCTCACGCCTAGAGCGGAGGCGAGTGCTCGCTGGCTCAAGCCAGACGCTCTTCGCCACTCCAAAAGCCGCTGACCGTAAAAAACGTTCAAAGCACGCACGCCCCAGTTGACTAGATCGCATTTAACGTTCAAAAGTGAACGTGAACGCAAACTACGTTACGCGAAGTTTATCCTAACGGAGAACAGTATGACAGCCTCCGCCCCCTCGCTTCAGCCCGGCACGATCTTCTACGATACGTTCCTCGGGGCGCTCCGTGTGTTCGGGACCAACCTTAAGGAGTGGAGCGCGGCCCACGGCGTCGATCCGACGAATGCCAAGCTGGCTGCCACTGGCGGTTGGAACGGCCCCAAGGCGCGCGAACTGCGCGCCCAGATGATTGCCGAGATCGGGCCGGACCTTTTCGCCCTTCTGTACCGCAGCCGGATGACCCGCGAGCAGGGGCGCGCCGCCTGATGGCCGTCGGTCCCCGCCTCATCGCTTTGGCATTGGTCGCGCGCATGTCGCCCGAAGAGCGGGGCGCGTTCGTCCATCATCTGATCAGCGAAGGGGATGCCGCTATGGCAGTCCGCGCTGTCGATGCCGGCATGTGCCGGATTTCCGATTTGTCCGCTCCGCATGTTGCGGGGCGTGAGTGTGTAGGTGGTTCCGATGCAATCGATCCGCGAGTGCTTTGAGGTCTATGCCCGCATGTCCTCCAGCGAAGTGCTGGAAGCGGTCTGCGGACTGATCCTGTTGACGGTGGCGGTCTTTGTGACCCTCGGTCTGGGCGGGGGTGTCTGATGACCTCGGTCGCCTATAGCAAGCCCAAGCCGAACCAGTTCGACATTCGATATCGCATGGGACAGGGCTATGCCGTGTTCGGGCCGGATGGGCGCCAGGTGTCGCCGTGGAGCCCGAGCAGCGAGTACGTCGAGAACCTGCGTTCCACGAAGCAGCGCGAGGCCGACGCCCGCAAGAAGCGCGGGACCCGAAGCTGCATGTGTTGCGGCAACAAATTCATGTCGGACGGCATCCACAACCGGCTTTGCGGGCGCTGCAACGGTCGGGGGCATCAGCCGTCATGATGAACGCAGCCCCGCTTCATTCGCCCCGCCTGCAGAAGGTCCTTCGCGTGTTGCGTGAGGGCAAGCCCGTGACCACACGCCAGATCGTGCGGAGGGCAGGTGTCATGGCGGTCAACGCCTGTGTCGCCGAGCTGCGCCAGCACGGCGCGGAGATCATCTGCCAGCCCCGCGTGGTGAACGGCGCGCGGCGGTTTTTCTACACCATGACGAAGGAGCCGACCCTGTGAAGAGTAACGAAATCCCCGAGCCTGTTCTGACGCGCGTCGAGCGCGCAAAGATCATCGTCAAGGATCGCATGCGCCCCGTCACCGAGGCTGGGGTCAATTCGATCCTCGAGTCGGCAAAGGAATTCGGGATCAAGGACCCAATCCATATTCGCCAGAAGAAGGACGGAAGCCTGCACCTTCTTGCCGGAGGGCACCGTCTGGCCGTGTCCCTGATCAAACCGCAGCACCTTCTGCAGGACGAACTGGTCCGCAAAGTGGCCGGCTACGGCATCGCACTCTCGGAACAGGTCAGCCGGTTCCTCGGTCACACCTTCGACGACATCGGCGGGTTCGAGGCGCTCTTGGCGCAGGAATACGGCGCGACGGTCGGTGGAAAGAAGGGCAACAAGACCCTGATGACCCATGACGGCCTGTTCAAGGTGACCGTTCAGGTCGCCGACTACATCGACTTCGGCCCCGAGCTTCAGACCGCGAAGGAGTTGCTCGACGAGTGCATGAACGAATGGGCGGCCGGCGCGCGCGACGAGTTGCGCATGATCGTCACCCGCGCGTTCAACACAGACAAGCCGGGCAAGGTGAACCGGTCGGAGATCTTCATGCTGCTGCGGCTGGAGATCGAGGACCCGCGTTGGAAGGCCGCGATGCAGGCCATCCGCGACGCCATGCGGATCGTCGGTTCGAAGTCCTATGTCCGGCTCTACCGCCGCGACACGCAGGACGCGCCGTGGCAGCCGATCACCATCGATCTGGCGCGGGGGTGAGGGCATGAACACCGAAAACCGTCTTGCCATGCTGCGCGAGGAGCATGCGAAGTGGTCGGAGGAGACCTTCGGCAAAGTCTCGGCCATCGGCCCTGCCAAGCACCTGTCGAAGGAAGCGCTGGAGTTCGCCTCCGACCCGACCGACGTCATGGAACTGGCCGATTGCCAGATGCTGATGTGGGACATGCAGCGCCGTGCCGGTATTAGCGACGAGCGGCTGGCGCAGGCCATCCGCATCAAACTGGCGGTGAACCAGAGCCGCCTGTGGCCGGAACCCAAGGAAGGCGAGGCGCGCGAGCACCTTGCGGAAAGGGCGGGTGCATGATGGCCCGCCGTAACTTCATCCGCGAGGTGCGCCACCTGATCCCGAAGCCGACGCCTGATCATCGGGACGCGGCGACGGTTCACCAGCTGGCGACGGCGCGGGCGGTGCAGGCTGTTCGCGACCTCGACCCGACCCTGTCGTCGGACGATGCCGAGATGGTCACGCGTGGCCTGCGGCTGGCTTTCGATACGGCGGTCGAGACCGCACGGCGGCATTGGATCGGCGGCGTGCCGTCCAGTGCGGACCTGTCCGCCATCCGGCGGCGGTTGTGCAGGTCGTTCGGTCTGACCGGCGACGAGCTCGACGCCGCGCTGACGGGCCATCCGATGCCCGCCACCGTAGACTGACAACCGGCGGCGCGACGGACCATCCGCGCCAACCTCCCATGACTGCCCCCGGCTTCGGTCGGGGGGTCCTTTCCAGCCCAGCTGACAGTGAGGTTACACAGTGTCCGAGTTGATCCCTCTTCGCGTTTTCCGCGTCTATCTTCATCCCGACTTTGCGCCAAGCCGCCGCGCCCAATTCGAACTGGTGGCGCTGCCCTTTGCTACTCCGGCTGATGTCAATGCGGCTTTGGATGCAGGCGTAGTCGTACGTGGGCTGCGTTTGGTCGCCTGGCCCGCGCCCAACGACAATGCGGTCCGCCTGATCGACCGGACGTGGCTGATGCATCTGCAGCGCGCCGAGGTCACCGATGTGCAGACCAGCGCGTTCCTGTGCATGTTCCGCCCCTCGGCGGAGCCTGCCCTGCCGACCAAGACGGAGGCCTTGTGATGTCGGCATCCGTCATCCGCAAGATCCATGTCGGCTGTCGGCAGTTGGGCATCGACGAGGAAACCCGCCGCGACCTGACGCTGCAGGTCGTGGGCAAGGATAGCTTGCGCGCCTGTTCCACGACCGAACTGGAGGCGGTGGTCGATGCGCTGAAGGCGCGCGGGTTCAAGCCCGAGGCCAAGGGCACCAAGGCCCGCGCCCCGCGCCCCTTTGCCAGCCGGAGCGACGTGCGCTTCTGCCATGTGCTCTGGTCGAAGTTGGTCCATGCCGGTGCCGTCGCCGTGCCGGGGGCCGAGGGGCTGAACGCCTTTGTCCGCGCCCGCTTCGAGAAGAGCTGGGGCGCTGTCCCGATCGACGTCGACCAGATGCGCGACTGGAAGCAGATCGCATCGGTGATCGAGGCGCTGAAGGGCATGTGTGCGCGGGCGGGCATCAAGGTGGAGGCGCGGTGATGGTTGATCGTTTGGCCGACCCAGAGTTGGCCCCTGCACTTGCCTCGAGCTCAGTAGTAGTCTCCAGTGCGGTTTCTGCGAATGGGGGTTTCCCGCTCGAAGTCGTAAAAGACCTGGCACGGATGGCACCGTTTGCCCGATCCGGCCGGCTGCAGGAATGTCCGAACGCCATGCTCCGCGCATTGTGGGCAAAGGTAGTGCGACGGCGAACCATTCACGGCGTCTTTGGCGGCAAGGACGATCGCACCTTCCGGAGTATGGAACGGCACGTAATCGCGCATCATTTCGGCGCGGCGATCAGCCTGAGCCATCTCAGTTCTGTGTTTGAGCAGGACATCGAGAAGGTTTATCTGCGCGAGCTTTGTTTCGACGAGTTGTTCTTGAAGCTGTCTCAAGAGCTCAGCGGTTTGCGGGTCGACTTTTTCACCTTCGCTCTTCAGAACGCCGCCAATCTTTTTGGCAAGATCGATGCCTCCGCCAACCAGACCGACCACGGCCTGCGTGCTGCTGACAATGCCATCAAAATCCATGGTCGGTGTTCCTTTTCTATGACGCCGGAGAACGATTCGCCCCGACATGATGGCACGGCATCGTACAAGTTAAAGACCTTGCAGGTTGAAGCGTATGGCTGACCCCCGCATCGTTACGCGGCAGTTCATCGACCGCCGCCCCGCTGGCGGGTTCCAGATGATCATGGCCGACCCGCCTTGGGCCTACGAGATGCGCAGCCCCAAGGGTTACGAGCGCGCGCCGCAGGCACATTACGAATGCATGACCCTCGACGAGATCGCCGCCCTGCCCGTGTCGATCCTTGCCGCTGAAAACTGCCTGCTGTGGCTCTGGGCGGTGTCGCCGATGCTGCCCGCCGCGCTGCAGGTGATCGAGGCGTGGGGGTTCGAGTACAAGACAGGCGGGCATTGGGTGAAGACGGCGAAGTCGGCGGGGAAGCTCGCCTTCGGCACCGGCTATCTGCTGCGAAACGCGGGCGAGCCCTTCCTGATCGCCACACGAGGCGCGCCCCGCACCGAGAAATGCGTGCGGTCGGTCGTGATGGCGCCGAAGCGCGAGCATAGCCGGAAGCCGGACGAGGCCTTTGCAGCGGCCGAGGCGCTGATGCCACAGGCGCAGAGGATCGAGCTGTTCAGCCGCCAGCCGCGCGCGGGCTGGGCGGGTTGGGGCAACGAGGCGGGCAAGTTCGAGGGCGTGGCATGACGGAGCGCCCCGAATTCCCGCCGTTGGGGGCCCTGACGCTTAACCCCGAGCAGGTGGCCATCCTCCACCTCTTCGATCGGTTGCGTGTGCTGGAGGAGGCATTCCAGCGCGAGGTCCTGAAGAACGAGCGGGCACAGCGTGGGCTTCGCAGCCATATCGAGATGCTGAAGGCCAAGGTCAACTCGCTGCAGCGCGAGGTGCGGTCGTGACCGTGCGTCCCCCCGCCCATGTTGAACCCTATGTCATGGCCCTTGGCGAGGATGAGGCCGTCCGGTTCTTTGTGGCCTTCGGCGGGGCCGAGCTTTACATCGCCCGCGATCCCAAAGGGCGCGGCATGGTCGAGCGCGAGCTGGGGGTCGAGACTGCCCGCCGTCTGGCCGATCTGGCCGACCGCGTCCACCTGCCCCGCCGCGTTCCGATGCCCAAACCGTGGCTTGCGCAGCTCTGGAAATCTCAGGGCTTGCCCGTTGCAGAAATTGCACGCAGACTGCACGCGTCGGATGTGGCCGTGCGCCGCTGGCTTGCCGCTGTCCCCGCCAGCACCGATGCCGCCCCCGACAGCCGCCAGATGCGTCTCTTCTGACTTCGCCACCCCGCACGCCGTTGCGGGCTAATTTCCCGAAATTCGCATTGCATCCTGACCCCTGAAACCGGGGGTTGAAGCCCCGCTCAGCGGGGATTTTTCATGCGCACGTCACAGAAGGGTCTGGCCGCTCTCGAACTCGAAGACGGTATGGTCCTTCGGTCGTATCTTTGTCCCGCAGGCAAGTGGACCATCGGCCCCGGCATCACCAGCGCCGCGGGTGTGGGCAAGGTCGGGCCGCGCATGCAGATCACCCTCGATCAGGCCCGGGTCATGACAGAGCAGGCCTTGGCGAAGAATTACGAGCCGACGGTCAACGCCGTGATGGGCCGCGCCAATCAGTGGGAGTTCGACGCAGGCAGCCGAAGGCAACCTCCAGTTGCTGATCAGCAGCTCGCGCCGCCCGCCTTGGGCCGCGCCGGCCGCGATGGTGTAGGTCGTGGTGACCTCGGATATCTGCAATCCGGCGAAGCATTCCCGCACCTCGGGCAAGTCGTTCAGCGACAGGATAAAGTGGCCTTTAAGGCCCCGTAAAAGGCCCGCCAAATCCTCGAACCGCTCGCGGCTGAAGAGGGTCCGGCCATAGTCGTCCTCGCAGCCCCAATAGGGCGGGTCGAGGTAGAACAGCACGCCCTCCCGATCGACGCGGCAGGCGGCCGGGCGGCTAGAGGATTTCGCCCCCGTCGATGACCAGCGCGAGGCCGGTCACAAAGGACGAACGGTCCGATGCGAGGAAAACGATGCCGTCGGCGATTTCCTGCGGCGTGGCCCAGCGGCCCATCGGGATGGTGTCGCTGATGTAGGATTCGAGCGCCGCGCGCCCGCCCATCTGCCGTTCGAACCCTGCGTTGAAGGGGGTGTCCACGAAACCGGGGCACAGGGCGTTGAAGCGGATCTTCTCGCGCGCGTAGTCGGCGGCCATCTGGCGCACCATCGCGACGGCGGCGTGTTTGGTCGTGGCATAAGAGATCATGCCGCGGTCGTATTGGCAGCCGGAATTGGAGGCGGTGATGATGACCGACCCGCCGCCCTGCGCGCGCATCTGCGGCAGCACGGCGCGCGACAGCACGAAATGCGACCGCACGTTCAGCGCCCAAGACAGGTCCATCTGCGCGGGGCTCACCTCTTCCAGCTTTCCGGCGATCTGGATGCCCGCGTGCGAATGCACCACATCAAGCCGTCCGTGGCGGGCGGTGATATCGGCGACGACGGCGTCGATTGCGGCATCGTCGCGCACGTCGAGGGGCAGGGCTTCGGCCTTGCCTCTGTCCGCGCGGATGGCGGCGGCGGTTGCCTCGGCAAGGGTGGGGTCGAGGTCGGTCACGATGACGGTCGCACCTTCGCCGCCCATCGCGATCGCCCCTGCCCGCCCGATGCCCGAGCCTGCGCCCGTCACCAGAACGACGCGTGATTGCAGGCATCCGGACATGGGGTGCGCTCCTGTCATTGTTTGGAGGTGCCGGCCCGCCGCAGCATCGTCTGGGCCAGAACGAGCAGCAGCAGCGAGGTGGCCATGACCATCGTGCCGATGGCGTTGATTTCGGGCGTCACGCCGCGGCGGATCGACGAGAAGATGTAGATGGGCAGCGTGGTTTCAGAGCCTGCGACGAAGAAGGCGATGATGAAGTCGTCGAAGCTGAAGGTGAAGGCGAGCAGGAAGCCCGCGAGGATGGCGGGAAAGAGCAGCGGCAGCGTCACCTGCCAGAAGGTGGCGAGGGGGCTTGCCCCGAGGTCCGACGAGGCCTCGATCAGGCTGCGGTCCATCGCCTCGATGCGGGCGCGGACGATGACGATGACCAGCGACATGGTGAACAGGACATGCGCGGCTGTCAGGCTGGCAAAGCCCATCGACAGGCGGTAGCCGGTCAGCGGTTCGAGCCACGGGTTGACGCTGTCGAAGACGGTGACAAGCGCGATGAGGGTGGCGATGCCGATCACGATGCCGGGGATCATGATGGCGATGTAGACCATCGCGTCGAACAGCACGCGCAGGCGGCCTTTCATGCCGGTCAGGGCAAGGGCCGCCATCGTGCCGAAAACCGAGGCGAGGACCGCCGAGGTGAGGGCGACCGAGGCCGAAGTCTTGAGCGCGTCGATCACGAAGGGATTGGACAGCGCCTTGCCATACCAGACGACCGAGACGCCCTGCATCTGGCTGGCCGAGCGGCCTGCCGAAAAGCTGAACAGCGCGATGATCCCGATGGGCAGGTACAGGAACAGGTAGACGAGCGTGGCGTAAATGCGCATGCGGCCCCCTACATCACGCCGATGTCGTCGCGGGCCGCGCCGATGCGTTTCAGGAAGCGCATGTAAAGCGTGACCACGACAAGCATGGTTGCAACCAGCGTCACGGACATGGCCGAACCAAAGGCCCAGTTGCGCGATTGCAGGAACAGATCGACCAGCGCGTTGCCGACGAAAAAGACCTTTCCGCCGCCAAGCATCTGCGGGATCAGGTATTCCCCCATCAAAAGGATGAAGACGAGCATCGACCCCGTCGCCACGCCGGGCAGCGACAGCGGCAGCGTCACTTGCAGGAAGCTGCGCCACGGCGGCGCGCCAAGGTCGGCTGCCGCTTCGAGAAGGCGTTTGTCGAGTTTCTCGAGGCTGACATAGACCGGAAAGACCATCAGCGGCAGGTAGCCGTAGACGATGCCCACCAGCACCGCGAAGGGGGTGTTGATCAGCCGCCAGTCACCAAGGCCGAGGTCGGCCAGAAGTGTCGGGATGCCGCGCCCGCCGAGCAGGTAGATCCAGGCGTAGGAGCGGATCAGGATCGAGGTCCAGAAGGGCACGATCACCAGCACCAGAAGCGCCGTGCGCCATTTCGGGTTGACGCGGACAGCAAGGAAATAGGCCAGCGGATAGGCGATCAGCAGCGCGGCCAGCGTGCCGGCGGGGGCAAGGACCAGCGTGTTCTTGAAGGCGGCCCAGCGGCTGCCGAGATTGGCATATTGCGCAAGGGTGAAGGCGGGGGCGTATCCGCCCGCCGCCGCGCGTTCTCCGAAGGAATAGACAAGGACGACGGCAAGCGGCAGCACCAGCAGGGCCGCATACCACAGCCCTGCCGGACCCAGCAGCAAAAGCCGCGCCTTGTGCCGCGAGATCGCCATCGTCCTGTCCGTTCCCCTTTGCCGCGCCGCTGCCTCAGGCCGATTTGAACCGCGCCATAAGCTCGGCACGGTTCGGATCGGTCAGGGTGACCGCCGCGCCGAATTCGAGCGCGTTCAGCAATTCGGCGGCGGGGTGCAGGATCGGGTCGGCCAGCAGCTCGGGCGGCAGAAGCGCGTTGACGCGCGAATCCGCGACCGGGAAGCCGTGGGCCAGCGCCTCTTTCGCGTTCACCTGCGGGTCGATCAGGTAGTTGATCAGCGCATAGGCCGCGTCGCGGTGCGGGGCGTTCTTGGGGATGGCGTAGTAATCCGACCAGATCTCGCCGCCTTCCTTGCCCACGGCGAACTGGATTTCGGGGATGTCGCGGTTGAGCTGCTTGCCTTCGCCGGTCCAGCACATGGTCAGCCACGCGTCGCCGTTGCGCATGGCGGGCTGGTAGTCGGAGGTGATGGCGAAGAGGTGGGGCTTGACGTCGATCAGCAGCTTCTCGGCGTCGGCAAGTTCCTTGGCGTCGATCGAGTTGAAGGAATAGCCGAAGTATTTCAGCGCGTTGCCGATGGTGGTGAGCTGGTAGTCATGCACCATCGTCCGGCCCGAGAAATCGGTCATGGTGACGTCGAAGAATTCCTTCCAGCTGGTGAAGGGGGCCTTGGCCTTGCTGCTGTCCCAGGCCATGCCGGTGGTGCCCCAGTTCTTGGGCACGGCATAGAGCTTGCCGCCGACGGTGCCCGCATCCGCAAAGCGCGCCTCGAACGCGGCCGCGTCGTAATTGGGCAGTTTCGACAGGTCCAGGGGTTCGATCAGGTCGGCATCGACATAGGTGGTGATCGTGTAGTTGGTGGGCACGAACACATCCCAGCCCGAGCCGCCCGCCTGCAATTTGGCCAGCATCTCCTCGTTCGAGCCGAAGACGTTGACCTGCACGGCGGCCCCCGTTTCGGCGGCGAAGGCGTCGAAGTTGGCGGGGTCATGGTAGTTGGGCCAGGTGGCCAGCACCACCTCGCCGCCGATGTCCTGGGCAAAGGCGCGGCGCGGTGACAAGAGAGGCATGGCGCCCCCCATCACGGCCATGGCGGTGCCAAGGCCCGTCACGCCAAGGAAATGCCGTCGCGTGACCGACCCTTTGCGATACCGGAGCAACTCTTCGATGAACTTCTGACGCGTGATCGGAGCCTTGTCGTCTTGCATGTGTCCGTTCCCTTGTTGGAGGTGTCAGTCTTGACCGAGGATCAGGCCGCTGCCGTGATCCCAGAGGACGTGGACGGTTCTTCCCACGTCGGCACCCGGCAGGCTTCTTTCGGCCTGTCTGGGCACGTTGACCTGCAATTGTCCCAGCACGGGATGATGCAGCAGGCATTCGATATGTTCGCCGAGAAAGGTCTTGTGCGTGATGGTCGCGGCAAAACCCGTGGCCCCCGCGTCGACACTGTCCGAGACCGAGAGGCGCAGGGCTTCGGGGCGGACGGCGATGGCCACCCTGTCGCCCGCCGCGCGGTCGCCGGCAGAAAAGACCGTGACCGACGATCCGTCGGCCAGCGCGACGCGGGCCTGACCGTCGGCGGTCGATTGCACTGTGGCGTCGAGCATGTTCGCGCTGCCGACGAAACCGGCGGCGTAGCGGTTGGCGGGGCGGTCATAAAGGTCGCGCGGGGTGCCGATCTGCACGATGCGCCCCTGACCCATAAGGCAGATGCGGTCCGACATGGACAGGGCTTCCTGCTGGTCATGGGTCACAAGGATGAAGGTGATGCCCAGCACACGTTGCAGCGACAGCAGTTCCATCTGCATCTCGCCGCGCAGTTTGGCGTCGAGTGCGGCCATCGGTTCGTCGAGAAGCAGCACCTTGGGTTCGTTGACGATGGCGCGGGCCAGTGCCACGCGCTGTTGCTGGCCGCCCGACATCTGCCAGATGCGGCGCGGGCCAAAGTCCGAAAGGCGCACGGTTTCAAGCGCGCGGTCGACGCGGCGGGCGATTTCGGCGCGGTCCATGCGCGGGCGGCGCTGGCGCAGGCCGTAGCCCACGTTTTCGGCCACCGTCATATGCGGAAAGAGCGCGTATTGCTGGAACACCATGTTCACGGGGCGGCGGTGCGCGGGGGCGTCGCCCATATCCTGCCCGTCGATCAGGATGCGCCCTTCGGTCGGGGTTTCAAGCCCGGCCAGCATGCGCAGCGCCGTCGTCTTGCCGCAGCCGGACGGGCCGAGAAAGGACAGGAACTCTCCCCGCCGGATTTGCAGGTTGAGCCGCTCTGCCGCCACGATGTCGCCGAACCGCTTCGTCGTATCGACGAATTCGGCGATCACGGGCGCTTGGCTTTCGTCTTCGCCTCGGGTCGGAGCCGTCATCTGGCGGGCATTCCCTGTGATTGGGCACGCGCGGGTGCCTATTCCTTTCGTGGCCTTCAGCCTATGAAGGGCGGCAAAGCCTGTATATACCCTAAAAGGCATAGATCGGGGCAAAAGGGGCGGAACGAGGCAGATGGACTGGCACGTGGCAAGCGCCCGCGTCGTGGAGGCGTTGAACAGCCCCGCATTCGCGCCCGAACTGGTCGGCGCGCTGCGCTGCATCGCGCCTTTCGAGCATAGCGTCACCTTTGCCTATCGCGGCGACCAGCGCCCCTTGGCGCTGCATGACGAATTTCCGGACTGGAAGCGCAAGGTGATGGTGGCCGACTATCAGGCCGGTCCCTATCTGCTGGACCCGTTCTACCTGAACGCCACGACCACGGCCTTGCCCCGCATCGTGCGGCTGCGCGATCTGGCGCCGGACCGTTTCTATCAGGGCGAATACTTCCGGAATTACTACATCCAGACCGAACTGGCCGAGGAAATCGGCTTCATGGTCGATGCGGGCCAAGGGGTCAGCGTGGTGATCTCGGCGATGCGCAGCTCGCGGGCCTTTACCGCGCGCGAGTTTCGTGACCTTGCGGCGGTGCTGCCCTTCGTCGCTGCCGTGGCGCGGCGCAACTGGTCGGATCTGGCGCGGCAGTTCGAGGACGGGCCGGCGGCCGGTTCGGGGCCTGCGCTGACCTCGCTGATCGACCACGCCTTTCGCAGCCTCGGGCGCAACCTGCTGACGGCGCGCGAGACCGAGGTGGTGGAATACACGCTCAAGGGCTATTCCGCCGAGGCGACGGGGCAGGCGATGGGGATCACGCCGGGGACGGTGCGCATTCACAAGCGCAACATCTACACCAAGTTGCAGATCGGATCGCAGGGCGAGCTGTTCTCGCGCTTCATCTCGACCCTGTCGTCGCTGCGGTGACCGGCTGGCCGGAGGGCGGCCAAATGACCACGCCTTTCGTATAGTGGATAGTGGCCCTGCCCGCGTTGCGGAATCCTGTTGCCATGCGGGCGCGGATGCCCCTGCGGCAGTGCGGTCATCGAAGGGCGGGTCGCCCCGGTCCGGTCCGGACCCGCGCGGATTTCGCATCGTAAAGAGTGATGGCCCCGCGACTTGTCCTGTCCTCGTGGGCGGTTGCGGGGCCGAAGGTGCGGGTTGGCCAGTGCTATGGGCCAGCGCGGGGCCGTCAGGCGCGGCGGCGGGCGAGGGTTTCGCTGGGCCTTTCGCCAAAGGTGCGGGCATAGGCCTGCGCAAAGCGGCTGAGATGGAAAAAGCCGCTGTCGAGCGCGACCTTGGTCACCATATCCGCGCCATCGGCCGCAAGCAGGCGGTGGCGCGCCTTGTGCAGACGGATGCGGTTGAGCGCATCGCGCGGGCTGAGACCGCCATAGACCTCGTTGAAGGCCAGTTGCAGGCTGCGCAGGCTGACGCCGAGGGTGCGGGCGACCTCGACCATCGACAGCGGGTCGTCGCTGTGAAGGTGCATGATCTCTTCGGCCTGACGGACACGGTGAAAGGCCGGAAGGGTCCGCCGCGAGGGCTGTGTCGGCGGGGCGTCGCCCATCATCTCGGACAGGGTGTCGTCGATCATGACGCGGATCGCAGAGACGATCTTGGCGGGCAGGAATTCGGGCGGGCGCTGGAACAGGTCCTGACAGAGTTGCGCAAGGGTGCGGGCGAGGAAACGGCCCGTGTCGCCCTGCACCTTTGCCCCGTCGAGGACAAAGGCAGTGTCGGCCGATGTGCCGTCGCGCTGTGCCAGTTCGCGCAGGCGGGCCATCGGTATTTGCAGCGTGGCGGCGTGGAAAAGGCCCGTGGCATCAGGTGTCGACCGGGTGCGCCGTTCGGTCGGGCGAAAGGCCATGAAGTTGCCGGATGACACCCTGTAGTCGCGATCGCGGATCGCGATGTCGAGCCTGCCGGATCGCGGCAAGAGGAAGGTGACGGTTTCGGCTTCGCGAAGCGCGACCTCGTGCCCGGTCGAGCGGACGCGGCCAAGGGTGATGCCGGTGTCGCCGAGGGTCAGCAGTTCGGTGGTGATCATCCCGCGTTCGGACAGCAGCGACAGGCGCAGGGTTTCGGTGAACATGACGGACCCGCGCGCGGGGTCCATGTCGCGCCCGTAGGCGCGATGCATCCGGAACTGGGCGGGGGACTCGATCACCTGAAAATGCCTCGTGACGTCGAAACGGATGTGCGGACAACGGGAAACCTGAAAATACGCAACGTGTTACGCGCCTTGCCCGTGGCGGTGATCGCTGCGCGGCGCGGCCAGCCGGAAAAACGGGCAGGTGATATTAACCATTATTATTCAGCAGGTTTCGCGAAATGCACGTGTTTTTTGCCGAAAGGCTCTCGCCTTGGTTGTGGGGCGGTGCGACCTGACGGCTGCCTTCGGCGATTGCACAATTTATGGGCGAATCGTGACGCCGACAGACAGCCACGGGCCTGTCGCCATGCAAGGCGCTGTCAGCCGCCGTTCACCACGGCTTCGGGAATGGCGTAGCGTTCGGCCCCGATGCGGATCCGGAACATGTCGCCCGACTTGTCAAAGGTGACATCGGCGGGCGCGTCAGCCGATACGGGTTTGCCGCCCTCGAACAGGATCGCGCGTTCGGTGCCATCGTCCAGCACGACCCAGACGCCGGCATTGCCGGGGCCGTCGCGGACCACGCCGAAGGGGCAGGATGCCAAGGTGTCGCCGCTGGCCGCGCAGGGGATTTCTCCGGTGGCGTCGAAGGGCAGGCCGTTGCCCTTGGGCCCGCCCGGGGGCACCTCGGCGGCCATCGGGGCTGCGGTTTCGACCAGATAGCGCCCCGCGACCCAGCCCTGCACGCCCGATCCGTCGACACGGACGCTGCACCAGCGGGTCGCGCCCGACATGCGGCAACCGCGGTTCTGCATCACCTCGCCGTTCTGGGCCTTGCCGGTGACGGGGTAGCGGGTGCCGGGGCCCGAGCGGATGTTGAGCGCGCCACCTGTCACGCCGGAGACGGCCCACCAGTCGGGGCCGCCCGCCAGACCATCGGCGAAATCGGCGCCGCCAAGCCCGATCAACACGCTGTAGTCGGCGCTTTCGCCGCGCCGCGCCGCGTTGCGCATGAGGGAGACCCGCACGACATAGGTTCCGGCTGCGGGAAGCGGAATGTCGGCGACAGCGCCCGAGGTCGAGCCGACGAACAGCGCCTCGGCCCCGCCTTGGGGCAGGATGTTGAAAGAGAGGCTGGCGTTCGATGTCGCAAGGTCGACCGAAAGCGTCTGTCCCGCTTCGGCGGCAACGGAATATTCATCGGTTTCGTCACCCCTGAGGCTGCCGGTCAGAAGGGTTCCGCGCGCATCGGCCGCCACGGTTTCGGCCTGCGCCAAGACGGGATGCGACAGGGCGAGCGAGAGGGCCAGTGACAGGGCCAGCGACCGGGCGAGGGCCGGAACGGACCTTGCGGCCAGAGTCGGACGGGCGGGTGCAAAAGGCATCGGCTTCTCCTGATGCAGGGCTTTGGCCGACTGTTCCGGCAATGGCGGCACCGCGCTATCCGAAAGGCGAAGCGCGGGCGGGCGCCGTCTTGTGCAAGCTCCGCATCGGCCCGGTTTCGCGTAACGGATAGTGACGCTGCATCAACGCGTTAGGCTGGTCGCATCGCGGCCCGTGGCGGGTGGGCGGACGGGGGCAGGAAATGAACAGGCGGCTCGCCATTGCGCTTTCGGCCTTTGTCCTTTGGACGATGGTCACGATCATCGGCGGCAACCTTGCCTCGGGCGGCGAGATGTCGTTGCAGGACGGGGTTACGCGGGGCATCGGCTGGACTTGGGTGCTGGCCTCGGCCTTCATCCTGACGGTCGCGCTGTTGCAGCAGTGGCACGATGTGGGGCTGACGCGGGGCGCGTCCTTGCGGGCGTGGCGGCTGGTCTGGCTGCCCGCGCTTTACATCGCGGGGGCCCTGGCCGTAGCGGCTGCGGCCGGCCTGCCGCCTGCGGGGGTGATGGGGATCATTCTGGTCAACACGCTTTTCGTGGGCTTTTCGGAAGAGCTGATGTTCCGGGGGGTGCTTTTGCAGGCCTTTCGCCGCAGCGTGCCGGTCTGGGGCGCGGTGATGCTGACCTCGGTCGCCTTCGGGGCGGTGCATAGCCTGAACGTCTTTGTCACCGGCGATCTGGCGGCGGCGTTGATCCAGTCGACGGCGGCCTTCATGAGCGGGCTTGTGTTCATCGCCCTGCGGCTGCGCACGGGGTCGCTTTGGCCGCCGGTCATTCTGCACGGGCTGTGGGATTTCGCCACGTTCCTGCTGGGTGCGGCGGGGGGGCAGGGCGGGGGGGCGCAGGACGGGGGGACGCAGGGCGGGGGGACGGATGTCGCGGTTGTGTCAGGCTGGACGATGTTCCTGCCCGTGCTGGTCGTGCTGCCCAATGCGATCTACGGGATTTGGCTGATGCGCCGCATCGGCACGACGCATCGCGACCCCGACAGCTAGCGACAGAACAGGGTGACGGGCGGCTTTGCTGCCGCCCGCCCGCCTTGGCTTGGCGTCAGTCATCGGCCAGAAGCGCCTTCCACAACAGGGCGCCAAGGGCCGCGCCGGCCAGAGGGGCGATCCAGAACAGCCAGAGTTGCCCCAGCGCCGGCCCTTCGGCAAAAAGGGCCATGCCGGTCGAGCGGGCCGGATTGACCGAGGTGTTGGTCACCGGAATCGAGACGAGGTGGATGAGCGTGAGGCAAAGCCCGATGGCGATGGGGGCAAAGCCTGCGGGTGCCGTCTTTGCGGTGGCGCCAAGGATGACGATCAGGAAGAAGGCGGTCATCACCACCTCGGTCACCAGCGCCGCGACAAGCCCGAAGCCGCCGGGCGAGGCCGCGCCGTAGCCGTTCGAGGCAAACCCGCCCAGACCTGCGAAATCGGCCTTGCCCGAGACGATGACGGCCAGCACCGCCGCTGCGAGCACCGCGCCCACGACCTGCGCGACCCAATAGCCCGCAAGGTTGCGCATCTCGAACCGTCCGGCAAGCGCGAGGCCAAGGCTGACGGCGGGGTTGAAATGCCCCCCCGAGATGCCGCCCACCGCATAGGCCATTGTCAGCACCGTCAGACCGAAGGCCAGCGACACCCCCAGAAGGCCGATGCCGACCTCGGGGAAGCCTGCTGCCAGAACCGCGCTGCCGCAGCCGCCAAGCACGAGCCAGAAGGTGCCGAATGCCTCGGCCACGAGTTTTCGTTTCATCGGGATGTCCTGAAAATGGGGGAAAGGTGGCCTGCCCCGCGCAGCACCTGTCTGGGGTGCGGCGCGGGGCGGGCGTGTCAGAGTTTGCCGCCGCGCAGGTCGATCAGCTCTCCCGTGTCGCGCATCTTGCAGACCATGTGCTGATGCCCGACCGCGGCTTCGATTTCCCATTGGTGTTTGCCGGGCGAGCGGGATTTGACGAAATGCACGCTGCCCGTATCGACATCGAAGTTTTGCGCCACGATATCGGCACAGCCTGACAGCGCCATCGGCGGGGCCTTTTGGCCCGTGGCCGGAATGCGGAGGTGGGCTGTGGAATTCTCGCGTTCGGCCAAGCCTGCTTCGTAGCCTTCGGCATAGTGGCGGGTGCTGCCGCGCGAGTCGTAGCTGTAGCCGTGGACGCCGTCGCGGTAGCCGCGTTCGAACTCGGCCGTCTGCATGGCATTCGCGGGGGAATAGCCGTTGCGGTAATGGTGCTGGTTATGCGCAAGGGCCGCGATGCCCAGAATTGCGATGGCGGCGGCGGCCTTCTCGCCCGCGGTCATTTCGGCATGTGCCGGAGCAGTGGCGACCGTCAGGCAAAGTGCGGCAGAGCCGAGCAGCAGGATGTGATGCTTCATCAGGAAATCTCCTGTCCCGAAGGGGGCGGCCCGCGCCTGTCAGGGCCCGGACCGCAGGTTGCGACCTATCCGGAAGTGTAGGGACGGCCTCTGCCTGCCACTATCCGCAAAGCGAAAGGGCGCGCGGCGCGGTTCAGGGTGAAGGAACAGCCGTCACGCGCAGGTCGCGCACGGGGAAGGGAATGATGACCCCCGTTTCGGCAAAGCTGCGCAGGATCGAGAAATAGAGGTCAGACCGCACCGGAACCCCCTTGCCGATGTCGCGCACGAAGCAGCGCAGTTCGAGTTCGACGCTGCTGTCGCCCGGTTTCATCAGAAAGACGACGGGTTCGGGGTGGGCCAGAACCATCGGATGCGCCCGTGCAAGCCCGAGCAGGGTTTCGCGCACAAGGTCGAGGTCGCTGCCATAGGCGACGCCCACCGGCAGGTCGATCCGCCCCGACAGACTGCCCAAGGTCATGTTGCGCACCGATCCGGTGACAAGGTCGGCGTTGGGCACGATGACGTCATGGCCGTCAAAGGTTTCGAGGCGGGTCGAGCGGACCGAGATCTTGCGCACGGTGCCCGAGTGGCCCTTGACCTCGATCCAGTCGCCCTCTTTGATCGGGCGCTCGACCAGCAGGATGATGCCGCTGACGAAGTTCGACACGATGGCTTGCAGGCCGAAGCCGATGCCCACCGAAAGCGCGCCCGCGACGATGGCAAGGCTGGCAAGGTTGATCCCCGCCATCGTGATCGCCACCAGCGCCGAGACGAGGATGCCCGCATAGCCGAAGCCGGTGACGATGGCGCTTTGACCGCCCCGGTCGATGCGCGTGTTGGGCAGGACGTCGAAGCGCAGCAGTTTCTGGACCCAGCGCGTCAGGACCACACCCAGCGCGAACACTCCGACCAGCACGACCACCCCGCCAAGCGAGAGCCGCGTGCCGCCAAGGTCGATCCCGTCGCGCAAGAGCCGGAAGCCGTCGCGCAGGTCGGACAGGCGCGCGCCCCAAAGGAGCGCATGCAGGGGCAGGGACAGCAGCCCCAGCGCGGTGCCGACGGCGATGGCCGTCAGCGCCACGCTTGCCCCCGTGGCGTCGCTTTCGGGGCGGACGGCACCTGTCAGGCCGCGTGCGGCCAGAAGGATGGCGCGTTGCACGACGATGGTCATGCCGATGAGCCAGAGCGAGATCAGGCAGGGGTCGATCATCGCGCGGCCAAGGGCGGAATAGCCAAGCACCGCCGCCACCACCGCGGCGACCGCCACGGCCCGCAGGGCCTGCGCCAGCACGCGGCGCAGATCGTGCGACCGCGCCGCGCCATCGGCGGCAAGCAGGCTGCGCGCCAGCGCCCAGAGCAATGCTGCGGCCGTGGCCAGAAGCACCAGAGCGACAAGCGCGTTGCCCTCGGCACCGAGCCGGCCTTCGACCTCGGCCGCTTCGGCGAACATCTCGAGGACCACGACAAGGCCCAGACCCTGCACAAGCCGCGTGGCGCGCCGCGCCTCTGCGCCGGTCAGCGCGATGATGCGGCGGTGCGGGGCATCGGGGGCGAAAAGCGCATGCGCCAGCCAATGCGCCGCCATGAGTATGACCGGCAGCACGACAAGTTCGCTGGCGGTTTCGGGCATGCCGGCCGGCCGCAGGAAAGGCGCGGCAAGTCCGGCGGCGCCGATCGCCGCCAGCAGATAGGCGGCCACGGCGCGCAGGACCAGCGACAGGGCGACGCGCGCCCGCCTCGGGCGGCCATCGGGCGCGCGTTCGCCCGCCTCGACGCGGCGCATCAGCGCGGGCAGGCCGATGAACCAGCCCAGAACCGAGAGCGGCACAAGCACCGCCAGCATGACAAGCGCGGTGCGCAGCCAGTCCTGACGCGACGGGAGGGCGGCATCGGCCGCAAAGCCCTGCCGCAGGCGCGCCCCCTCGGCGGCGATGCCCGATGCGCCCTTGGCAAGGGTTTCGGGCCAGAGGGGCGAGGGGCCGCGCCCGAGGATTTCGGCGCGGGTGCGGGCGCGCGACTGCCGGTCGAGATCGGCGATCAGCACGCGCAACCGCGCAAGGGCCAACCTTCCCGCCAGAAGCGGCGCGTCGGCTTCGGCTACGGCTTCGGCCAGACGGACCCGTTCGGCGGCGATCCGCGCGGGTTCGGTTTCACCCGCAGGCGGGGGCGGGGGCAGTTCCGCCAGTTCCGCCCGCAACGCCCTGACCGCGACATCGCCGCGCGCATCGGCGGCGGCCAGCGCATCGCGCAGTCCGGCAAGTTCGGCGCGCAGGGCTTCGAGGGTGTGCAGCTCGACCCCGCCCGAGCGGATCGCCCCTTCGGCGCGGGTGGCGGCGTCTTCGATACGGGCGGCGTCGGGGGGCGTTTCGGTTTCGGCCCGTGCCGCGCATGGCAGGGCCAGCGCCACGAGAAGCGCCGTTCGCAAAACTCCGCCTCGCCACTTCGCTGTCACGTTCTGCCCTGACCGGTCATGGGCGGGCAGCGTCGCAAGGGATTGGCCTGCGCAATAGCCGGAAAGCGAAAAAGCCGTCGGGTCGCAGGGAAGAAGGGGCTTATCCGGCGTCGCCCTGTCTTTGGCCCGCGCTGTCGATCCACCAGCAGCGGAAACTGGCTTCGCTGCGGTAGCGGGCATCATCGGCGGCGGTGGCGCTGCTGTGGCTGCGGTGGCAGGGCAGGCCCGCAATCGTCACCGTGCCGGTCGCGGCATAGCCGTGGCGGGCCGAGATGACCTTGTCGACCAGATCGACGGTCAGTTCGTCGGGGCGGGCGCAGGCCGGGTCGGCGATGATTTCCGCCAGACGGCTGCGCCGTGCATCATCGGCGGCGACAAGGCGGGCCACCTCGGCGCGGAAGGCGGCTTCGGTGGCGATATAGGCATCAAGCGCGGGCAGCGATTTCGTGGCGGGCTTCTTCAGCTTGAGGTGGCCCGCATCGTAAAGCGCCCGCAGCACCCGCGCGCCGATGGGCGAGGTGAGCTGCACATGCGCGTCGTGAAAGGCGAGTTCGCGTTCCTCGTCGGTCAGGCGAAAGGTGGCGGGGCGGCCTTCGAGCACCGCGCGCCGCAGGGCGGCAAGGGCGGGGGTGCGGTGGATGTTGGGGATAAGGTCGATCACCGCCAGCGCGGGTTTCATCTGTGTGCGGATGTCCCAGAGCATCGGGTCGGCCCCTTTCGTGACGGCGGTTGCGTAAACGGGTCGGCGCGGCGGGCCTAGGGCGTGTCGTCGGCGTCGAACCCCTTGGGGATGGAGCGCGCGGGATCGCCCGTCAGGCCCGCGTCGGCCAGAAGGTCGGCCGTCATCGACGCGGCATTCGGACCGGCGGCAAGAAGCGCCTGCCAGATGTCGCGCACGGCGGGGGCGATGCGCGGTTCGGTCACGGCGCGGGCGGTGTGCAGCCAGACGGCCAGACCGTCGCTGCTGTCATAATCGCGCGCCTTGCGCAGGGCGGCGATCTTGCCTTGGGCCGAGGTGACGAAACGCGCGACGGCGGCGGGTTTCCATGCCGAAAGATCGTGCAGGGCGTGACCTTCGGCCAGATAGGACAGTTCCCAGAAGCGGGCGGTCGCGGCATAGCTGTCGCGGACATGGGGCTTGGCCGATGACAGCCTGTCGGCCATCGCCTGCGCGTCCTCGACCAGAGCGGCGGTTGCCTTTTCCTGCTTCCATGCGCTGAACATCGCGGTTTCCTTTTCGCATGCGGGGCGGGTGGCCCGCGAATGACAAGCCGCAAAAGACTGGCCCGCCGGATGCGGCCAAGCCTTTCGGGCGCTGGAAGGAAGAAGGTGAGAGGCTGGACAACGACCCAAGCGGGGCTCGTTACGGCTGCTTCCTTCCGGACCTGACCGGGTTGGCGAGGCGCTCGCCCGCGCCAACCTCTCGCGGGTGGATATAGGGGGCGTGGGCGGGATTCGCAAGCGGATGTGCGGACGGGCCGTTTGCCTGTGTCAGATCAGCCCTGCAAGCCGCGCCCCCGCCATCAGATCGGCGGCGACATGGGCGGCGAAGGTGCCGCTGGTGGGGGCGACATCGGGGATCTGGATCACGGTGCAGCCCGCGCGGTGGGCGGCCTCGGCCCCGATGTCGCTGTCTTCGAACACGAGGCAGCGGGCGGGCGACACGCCGAAGCGGCTTGCGGCCAGCAGATAGGGTTCGGGCGCGGGTTTGGGGTGGGTGACATCCTCGAAGGTGATGACTTCGCGGAAATGCGCGGTCAGGCCCGCAAGGCCCAGTTTGTGATGCGCCCCTGTCCGGCCCGACGAGGTGACAAGCGCCATCGGCTGGCGGATGCGCGCCAGCAACTCGGCCGCGCCGGGTTTCAGGGGCAGACCGCCCTCCATCGCGGCGCTGAAGCCCTGCCGCCAATGGGCGTTGAAGGCGGTCAGGTCCAGCGTGGGCAGCGCGGCGCGGATGATCGCGGCGGCCATCGGCTCGGCCTTGCCGACAAGCCCGTGCATGAAGGTATCGTCCACCTCGTGGCCGCAGGCGGCAAAGGCGGCAAGGCCCGAGGTCAGCGCGAGGCTTTCCGTGTCGATCAGCGTGCCGTCGAGATCGAAGAAAACTGCGTCGAACATGGGGCCGTCCTTTCAGGTGCCGCGCCTTGTAGCCGATCAGGGCGAGAGGCGGAAGCGCAGGAAGCCTTGCGGCGTCAGCCCGAGCGGTTCGGGGCGCAGATGGGCGATTTCGGCCATATGGGCTGCGGCATTGGGGCCCGTGTCGAAAAGGACGGTGGTGCCGGGCATCGGGGCAAAGCGCCAATTCCGCGACGGGGCGGGGGCGATGGTGCCAAGGGCTGCGATATGGTCGGCGAGGATGTCGCGGATCGGTCGGGTGCCGGTGGCGACGGGCGCGCGTGCCGTGCCCGGAAAGCTGCCCCCGCCCGCGCGGTAACTGTTGGTGACCAGAAGGAAGTCGGCCTCGGGCCGCAGGGCTGCGCCCGCGTGGCTGAGGCCCGTGATGCGGCGGCTGTCGGCGATCTGCACCCCGCGCGCGTCGAAGCGGGGCGGTTGCGCAAGGTCGATGGTGAAGCAAAGCCCCTCGATCAGGTCGAAGTCGAAGCCGGGGATATCGGCGCGGATCAGGGGGGCATCGCGGCTTTGCGGCGGGACCCTGTGGAACAGGATTGCCGCGCGTTCGAGCCAGTCGGCCAGTTCGGCCCCCGTGACCTGCAACAGGACGGGCGTGTTCGGGTGCAGATAGAGCGCCGATACATGGCGCTGCAACACGGGGCCTGCGGGTATGTCGGTGTAATTCGCAGGGCCGCCGCGTCCGCCCGCGCGAAAGGGTGCGACGGCCGAAAGCAGCGGCAGGCGGGCCAGTTCGCCGGAGAGCTGCGGGCGGAAATGCGCGGCTTGCGCGGCGGCGACCAGCGATTGCGCCGCATTGGGTGCGACAAGCGCGAAATGGCTGTGAAGCGGGGTTGTCGTCTGCGCCAGCGTGCGGCGCATGGCGCGCAGGGTGCCGTGATGCGCGGGGCGGGCGCTTCGGGCAAGGGCGGGATCGGCATCGGGTGCCTCGGGCGTGGGAAGGGCGCGCGCTTCGTGGGACGCCACCTGCCAGCCGGTGGCGGTCTGGTGAAGCGTCAGGTCGATCACCCCCAGATGCGAGCCGTGAAAGCCCGGCATGACGGCGGGTTTGCCGTTCAGGCTTTCGGCCTGTGCCGGAAAGGTCAGATGCGTGTGGCCCGCGATCAGCACGTCGATTCCGTCGAGCGCCGCAAGGGGCAGGGCCGCGTTCTCCATGCCTGCGGTCTCATGCGCCTCGGCGATGCCGGTATGGGCGAGGGCGATGGTCAGATCGGGCTTCAGGGCGGCGATCTGCGCCAGAACCGCGCGGGCCGAGGGCAGGATATCGGCGGCGGCGATCGCACCGCCAAGCTTCATCGCCTCCCACCTTACGGTCTGGGGCGGGGCGAAGCCGGTGATGGCGATCCGCAAGGGATGGCGCTTGCCGTGGCTGTCCGAGACGGGGCGGTCGACAAGGGTGAAGGCAGGGACAAGCGGGCCGTCGCGGCGGGTCAGGTTGGCCGAGACGACGGGAAAACCGCTGCTTGCAAGGGCTGCAAGCAGCAGCGGCAGGCCGTGGCTGAATTCGTGGTTGCCAAGCGTGCCCGCGTCATAGCCAAGCGCGTTCATCGCCAGCACCATCGGATGCGGGGCCGAAAGCGGGCGCTGTTCGACCCAGTCGCCCAAGGGGCTGCCTTGCAGAAAGTCGCCATTGTCGAGCAGCAGGGAATTCGGCGCCTCGGCCCGCAGACGGCGGATCAGGGGGGCAAGCTGCGCCAGCCCCGAGGCGGCGGGGCGGTCGTCGAGATAGTCCCAAGGCATCAGGTGGGCATGCAGGTCGGATGTCGCCAGAAGCCGCAGATGCACCACGCAGCGCGGCCGGGATTGCGCTTCTGGCGGGTGTTCGGACGTGTCGGTATGCACAACGGACCAATCGCAAAAGGCCGGACACCCTGCAAGGCGGGTCGGGGCCGGACCACGGACGGCCGCATGAGTCGCACGGATTCATGGTTAATGCAACCTTGGCGTGTGGCGCGGCCGATGCGGCGGCGGCTTTACGTGGCGGCATGATGCGTGGCAAGACGGGCGGCGGATTCAAGGGGAGAGGCGCGATGCGCATTGCCGAGACGGTGACGTTTGGCGGGTCGGGGCTGGACCGTGCCGCGCATCTGCGCGGCGATGGCGCGGCGCTTGCGCGGCTGCTGGCCGGGGGGCGCGTTCTTCCGCTCTGGCGCGGCAAACCGCTGATGCAGGGCGACGACCTTGGCTGGCTGGCGGCGGACAGCCCCGTTCTGGCGGGCGCGGGGGCTGCGGTGTTCCTTGGCCTCGATGACGGGGTGGCGCGCTTTGCGCAGGATATTTCGGACTGGTCGCCCGAGGCGGGGGCGGCGGGGGTCGAGGCCGGGTTCTTCGATGCAAGCGAGCAGCGGCATCCGGCGCTGGACGACAGCTTCGTCTTTCTCGAACTGCGCGGGGTCATGGTGCAACTGTCGCCACGGGCTGCGGAACTGGCGGCGACGGCCAAGGCGGTGCTGCACTGGCACCGCAGCCACGGGTTTTGCGCGGCATGCGGCGCGCCCTCGGTCATGGCGCAGGGCGGGTGGCAGCGCGACTGTCCGGCCTGCGGAACGCACCACTTCCCGCGCACCGATCCGGTCGTCATCATGCTGGTGACGCGGGGCAACAGGGTGCTGGTGGGCCGCAACGCGGCTTGGCCCGAGGGGATGTATTCGCTGCTGGCAGGTTTCGTCGAACCGGGCGAGACGCTCGAGGCGGCGGTGCGGCGCGAGGTGTTCGAGGAGGCGGGCGTGCGCGTCGGTGCGGTGCGCTATCTGGCAAGCCAGCCCTGGCCCTTTCCGGCAAGCCTGATGTTCGGCTGTGCGGGCGAGGCGCTGGACGAGGCGATCACGCTTGACCCGAACGAGCTTGAGGATGCGCTTTGGGTCAGCCGCGAAGAGATGGTCACCGCGATGGCGGGGCTGCATCCCCGGCTGAAACCGGCAAGAAAAGGCGCGATTGCGCATTTCCTTATTGCCAACTGGCTTGCCGACCGCCTCGATTGAGGCAAGATTAAACAAAAGGGTGCAAAACCCGACGTAAACGGTGCGGCAGTCAAAGGCGGGTCGGATGAAACTGAGCGGTAGAACGGATATCGGCGCGCCGATCGATTTTGTCTTTGCCTTCCTGTCGGATTTCGATGGCTGGGAACGTTCGGCGCTGCGGCGCGGGGCCGATGTGACGCGGACAGACAAGCTCAAGAAACCCGGGCCGGGGATGACGTGGCATGTCCGCTTCGCCTGGAAGGGGCGCGAGCGCGAGTTGCAGATCAAGGTCGTGACACTGGACCCGGCGGGGCGGATGACGCTGGCTTTCGACGGGCCAGCGGTCGAGGGGCATCTGAATGCCGAGCTGGTCTCGCTTGCCGCCAAGCGGACGCGCCTGCTGATGCAGGTCGAGGTGAAGCCCCGCACGCTGACGGCGCGGCTGTTCATCCAGTCGCTGAAGCTGGCCAAAAGCCGGGTGCAGAAGCGCTACGACACGCGCCTGTCGCAACTGGCGGCGGATATCGAGCTTCGGCAGGGCGGGACGGGCGGGCAGGCCTGACGCGGCCAAGCCGCAGCCCCTGCGGAGCCTAGCGCTGGCGGTCGGCGGGATAGACGCCGAGGATGTTCACCTGCGATGTGAAATAGCGCAGCTCTTCCAGCGCAAGAGCTACGTTGGCATCTTCGGGATGGCCCTCGATGTCGGCGTAGAATTCGGTCGCGGTAAAGCTGCCGCCGACCATGTAGCTTTCCAGTTTGGTCATGTTCACGCCATTCGTCGCAAACCCGCCGAGCGCTTTGTAGAGGGCGGCGGGAATGTTGCGGACGCGGAAGGTGAAGGTCGTCATCATCATGCCCGTGCCGCGACGCGACTGGTCGGGGCTGCGCGACATCACGAGGAATCGGGTGGTGTTGTTTGCCTGATCCTCGATTTCGGTCGCCAGAACGTCGAGCCCGTAGATTTCCCCCGCCAGCGCCGAGGCGAGTGCCGCTTCGGCCGGATCGTTCAGGGCGGCCACCTCGCGCGCGGCGGCGGCGTTGTCGTGCCAGTTCAGGGTGGCAAGGTTGTGGCGCTTGATGAAGCCGCGCGCCTGCCCGTGCAGGATCGACATGCAGCGCACACGCTTGATCTGGTCGATGCTGGCACCCTTTACCGCAAGCAGGCTGATATGCACGCGGACGAAGGCCTCGTCGATGATATGCAGGCCGGATTCGGGCAAGAGCGTGTGGACATCGGCCACGCGGCCATAGGTAGAATTCTCGACCGCCAGCATCCCGAGGTCGCATTTTCCCGAGCGCACCTGTTCGATCACCTCCTCGAAGGTGGGGCAGGGGATCGCTTCCATATCGGGGCGCGACTGGCGGCAGGCCTGATGCGAATAGGCACCGGGTTCCCCCTGAAAAGCGATGCGACCGGGCATTTATGTGTCCTTGAAGCGAAAACCCCTGCATCGGGGCGATTGGTCGCGCATGTACACCTTGAAAGAGGGTGGTGGAAGCGGATACATACCGCGCCAAACGACGGCCAAGGGAAGGCGCGACATGTTCGACACGATGACTCTGACCAAGGTGACCGGTGCGGTCTGCGGCTCGCTTCTGGTTTACCTGCTGGGCGCATGGGCGGCGGAATCGCTCTATCACACCGGGGGCGAGGGCCACGGCGAAGAAGTGGCGCAAGCCTACAGCATCGACACGGGTGCGGAAGAGGCCCCCGCCGCGGATGCCGCCGCTGCCGAGGTGGACTTTGCCACCGTCTACGCCGCAGCCGATGTGGCCGCGGGCGAGAAGGTGTTTGCCAAGTGCAAATCCTGCCACAAGGTCGACGGCGCGAACGCGACCGGCCCGCACCTGAACGGCGTGGTTGACCGTGCCAAGGCCTCGGTTCCGGATTTCGCCTATTCCGACGCGCTGAAGGCGATGGCGGGCGACAGCTGGACCCCGGAGAACATGTTCAACTTCCTGCACAGCCCCAAGGATTACGCGCCGGGCACCAAGATGTCCTTCGCCGGTCTGCCGAAACCCGAAGACCGCGCCAACGTGATCGCCTATCTGGCGACGCTGAAGTAATCGGACCCGACGGGTTCACGAAACGCCGCTCCCGTCCGGGGGCGGCGTTTCGCATTTCGGGGGCAAATTCCCTTGAAGGAATTTGCAAAACCCATCGAAGAGTTTTGCCGCCGGACCCTTTCACGCAATCGCAACTTGAGGGCGGCGATTGTTCCGCTAGCATACCCGTCAGACAAGTCGGGGAGCAGGGTATGGCGGTTGTTCGGGCAAAGGCGATTGACGGGGGTTTTGTCCGCTGGGCGGGGGCCGGGTTTCTGGCGCTTGTCCTTGCGGGGTTTGCGGTTGCCGCGCGGGCCGAGGACGGGGTGACGGTTTCCCACGCAATCACCACATTCGGCGACCCGCCGAAGTATCCGGCCGATTTCCAGCACCTCGACTACGTCAATCCCGATGCGCCCAAGGGGGGCGAGATTTCGATCTGGACCTCGGGCGGGTTCGATTCGCTGAACCCCTATTCGGTCAAGGGGCGGGCGGCGGCGCTGGCCTCGGCCCCTTACGAATCCATCCTGACGGGAACGTCGGACGAGATCGGGACCAGCTATTGCCTGCTTTGCACGACGATGGAATATCCTGCCGACCGGTCATGGGTGATCTTCAACCTGCGGCCCGAGGCGAAGTTTTCCGACGGCACGCCGCTGACGGCGGAAGATGTGGTCTTTTCCTACAATGTCTTTCTGGAAAAGGGCCTGACCGATTTCCGCACGATCTTCGGCCAGCAGGTGCAGGGGGCCGAAATCCTTGATCCGCATCGGGTGAAGTTCACCTTCAAGCCCGGCGTGCCGACGCGCGATCTGCCGGCCTCGGTCGGGGGGCTTTCGGTGTTTTCCAAGGCGCAATACGAGCGCGAGGGGCTGGACCTCGAGGAAAGCAGCATGAAGCCCTTCCTCGGTTCGGGGCCCTATGTCCTCGACAAGCTGGACATGTCGAAATCGATCACATGGAAGCTGAACCCCGACTATTGGGGCAAGGACCTGCCGATCAACAGGGGGCGCAACAATTTCGACCGCATCCGCGTCGAGTATTACGGCGACTATCAGGCGGCCTTCGAAGGGTTCAAGGCGGGCAACTACACCTTCCGCAACGAGGCATCGTCGATCACCTGGGCCACGGGTTACGATTTTCCGGCGGTTGCCAGCGGTCAGGTGATCAAGACCGAGCTGCCCTCGGGGGCCAAGGCCAGCGGGCAGGCCTTTCTGTTCAACCTGCGCAAGGAAAAATTCCAGGACCCGCGCGTGCGCGAGGCCTTGGGCATGATGTTCAACTTTGAATGGTCGAACCAGACGCTGTTCTATGCGCTATACGCGCGGATCAATTCGGTCTGGGAAAACACCGACATGGCGGCGACCGGTGTGCCTTCGCCGGATGAGGCGGCCATCCTGCAACCGCTTGTCGATGACGGCACGCTTCCCGCAAGCATCCTGACCGACGAGGCCGTGGTGGCGCCCGTGTCGGGCGAGCGGCAGCTTGACCGCAAGAACCTGCGCGCGGCATCGGCGCTGCTGGACGAGGCGGGCTGGACCGTGGGCGATGACGGCATCCGCCGCAATGCCAAGGGCGAGACGCTGCGGGTCGAGTTCCTGAACGACAGCCCCAGCTTTGACCGGGTGATCACGCCCTATATCGAGAACCTCAAGGCGCTGGGCGTGGATGCCTATATGACGACGGTCGACGATGCGCAGATGGAAAGCCGCACCCGTCCGCCTGCCTATGATTTCGACATGATCACGGGCAATGCGCGGTCCGACTACATTCCGGGATCGGATCTGAAGCAATATTACGGGTCTGCAACCAGCGACGTTTCCGCCTTCAACCTGATGGGGCTGAAATCGCCTGCGGTGGATCGTCTGATCGACGTGGTCATGGCGGCGGACAGCAACGACAAGATGAAGGTCGCCACCCGCGCGCTTGACCGCGTGCTGCGGGCCGAACGCTTCTGGGTGCCGCAATGGTACAAGAACAAGCACACGGTCGCCTATTACGACATGTACGAACATCCGGCGGAATTGCCGCCCTATTCCTCGGGCGAGCTTGATTTCTGGTGGTACAATGCCGAGAAGGGCGAAGCGTTGAAGGCGGCAGGCGTTTTCAAGTGAGCATGTAAGGCAACGCACCCGATGGGCGCCTATATCCTGCGGCGGATCTTGCTGATCGTCCCGACCCTGTTCGGGATCATGCTGATCAATTTCGCGCTGACCCAGTTTGTCCCCGGCGGCCCGATCGAACAGGTCGCGGCGCGGCTGGAAGGCAATGGCGACGCGCTCGACAGCGTGTCGGGCAACGGGGCCGACGCAGGCATTCAGGCCGCCGAGGACGAGGGTTACATCGGCGCGCGGGGCTTGCCGCCGGAATTCCTTGCCCAGCTCGAAGTGCAGTTCGGTTTTGCCCGCATCGTCTGCGACGCAGGCTATACCGGCAAGGCCACGCTCAAGGCGCCCGAGTGCCGCAAAGAGGCGATCCCGCCCGCCGAGCGGTTCTTCACCATGATGTGGAATTACATGCGCTTCGACTTCGGTCAAAGCTACTTCCGGTCGATCGACGTTTTCGATCTGGTGCTGGAAAAGATGCCCGTGTCCATCACGCTCGGGCTGTGGTCGACGCTGATCGCCTATCTGATTTCCATTCCCATGGGCATCCGCAAGGCTGTCAGGGATGGGTCGCAGTTCGACACATGGACAAGCGGGGCCATCATCGTCGGCTATGCGATTCCGGGCTTTCTTTTCGCCATCCTGCTGCTTGTGCTGTTTTCGGGGGGGTCCTACTGGCGGCTGTTCCCGCTGCGCGGGCTGACCAGCGACAATTGGGAAGAGTTGTCGTGGTGGGCCAAGGCGGTGGATTACCTGTGGCACATCACGCTTCCGGTGGTGGCCAGCACGATTTCAAGCTTTGCCACGCTGACGCTGCTGACGAAGAACTCCTTCCTTGAAGAGATCAAGAAGCAATATGTCATGACCGCCCGCGCCAAGGGGCTGACGGAAAGCCGCGTGCTTTACGGCCATGTGTTCCGCAACGCCATGCTGATCGTGATCGCAGGGTTTCCGGCGCTGTTCGTCAGCGTGTTCTTTGGCGGCAGCCTTATCATCGAGACGATCTTCAGCCTCGACGGGCTGGGGCAGCTTGGCTTCAAGGCGGCGGTCGAGCGGGATTATCCGGTGATCTTCGGCACGCTGTTCTTCTTTGGCCTGATCGGGCTGGTGATGGGGATCGTCTCGGACCTGATGTATGTCTGGGTCGATCCGCGCATCGACTTCGGGAAAAGGGGGTAGGACATGGCGCTTTCCCCCCTGAACCAGCGGCGTTGGCGGAACTTCTGCGCCAACCGGCGGGCCTATTGGTCGCTGTGGCTGTTCCTGTTGCTTTACGGCCTGTCGCTTTTTGCCGAGTTCATCGCCAACGACCGCCCGCTGATCGTCAGCTACAGGGGCGAGTTGCATGCGCCTTTCCTGAAGTTCTACCCCGAGACGGCCTTTGGCGGCGATTTCAAGACCGAGGCCAAGTATTCCGATGTGGAAGTGCGTTGCCTGATCGTGGCGGGCGGGTCCGAAGCCTGCTGGGACGATCCCGAGGGCATTCTGGCCGAGGCGACCGAGAAGGGCACGGCGCTGGGCGAACCCGTCGAGCAGGGCTGGATCCTGTGGCCGCCCATTCCCTACAAGTTCAACACGATCAACGATCTGGACGGGCCTGCCCCTTCGGCCCCCGATGCCAATCACTGGCTGGGCACGGATGACACCGCGCGCGATGTGCTGGCACGGGTGATCTATGGCTTCCGGCTGTCGGTGTCCTTTGCGCTGATCGTGACGCTGATCACGAGCGTGGTCGGCATAGCGGCGGGGGCGGTGCAGGGCTATTTCGGCGGTCTGGTCGATCTGGTGTTCCAGCGGGTGATCGAGCTGTGGGGGGCCACGCCCACGCTTTACGTCATCATCATCGTGGGGGCGATTTTCCAGATGAGTTTCTGGTTGCTGATCGGGTTGATGGTGCTGTTCGGCTGGACCTCGCTTGTCGGTGTGGTCAGGGCCGAATTCCTGCGGGCTAGGAATTTCGAATATGTCCGCGCGGCGCGGGCCTTGGGGGTGCCTGACCGGGTCATCATGGTGCGGCATGTGCTGCCCAATGCGATGGTGGCGACGCTGACCATGCTGCCCTTCATCATCACCGGCACCATCGGGTCGCTTGCAACGCTGGATTTCCTTGGCTTCGGTCTGCCGCAAAGCGCGCCGTCGCTGGGCGAGTTGACGCAGCAGGCCAAGCAGAACCTGCAGGCGCCGTGGCTTGCGTTTACCGCCTTCTTCACCTTTGCCATCATGCTGAGCCTGCTCGTCTTTGTCTTTGAGGGCGTGCGCGATGCCTTTGACCCGAGAAAGACCTTCCGATGAGCGCGGTACTCGAGGTGGCAAACCTGACCGTGCGCTTCCGGCAGGACGGGCGCGTGATCGAGGCGGTGAAGGGGGTGTCCTTTACCGTGGGCAAGGGCGAGACGGTCGCGCTGGTCGGGGAAAGCGGGTCGGGCAAGTCGGTCACGGCGCTGTCCACCGTTTCGCTGCTGCCCGAAGGGACCGATGTGCAGGGGTCGGTGCGCTACCTCGGGGCCGAGATGATCGGCGCGTCGGAACCCGCGCTGCGCCGCGTGCGGGGCAATGACATCAGCTTCATCTTCCAAGAGCCGATGACCAGCCTGAACCCGCTGCACACGATTGAAAAGCAGTTGGGCGAAAGCCTTGCGCTGCATCAGGGGCTGACGGGCGCCGCGGCGCGGGCGCGGATCGTGGACCTTTTGCAAAAGGTCGGCATCGCGGAGGCCGAAAGCCGTCTGTGGGCCTATCCGCACCAGCTTTCGGGCGGGCAGCGGCAGCGGGTGATGATCGCGATGGCGCTGGCCAACGGGCCAGAGTTGCTGGTGGCGGACGAGCCGACGACCGCGTTGGACGTGACGATTCAGGCGCAGATACTGGAGCTGCTGGCCGACCTGAAGCGCCGCGAGGGGCTGAGCCTTTTGTTCATCACCCACGATCTTGGCATCGTGCGGCGCATCGCCGACCGCGTTTGCGTGATGCAGGGCGGCGAGATCGTCGAGCAGGGGCCTGCGGCCGGGATTTTCGCCAATCCGCAGCACCCCTATACGCAAAAGCTGCTGGCAGCCGAGGCCAAGGGCCTGCCCGACCCCGTGCCCGAAGGGGCCGCCGAAGTGGTGCGGACGGAACATCTGCGCGTCTGGTTCCCGATCACGGCGGGGCTGCTGCGCCGCACGGTGGGCCATGTGAAGGCGGTGAACGACGCGACGCTGAGCGTGCGCGCGGGCGAGACGCTGGGGATTGTCGGCGAAAGCGGGTCCGGCAAGACCACGCTGGCGCTGGCCATCTTGCGGCTGACGGCCTCGGACGGGCCTGTGGTGTTCATGGGCCGCGACCTGCGCGATGCGGGGCGCGGGGCGCTGCGCGCGGTGCGGCGCGACATGCAGGTGGTGTTTCAGGACCCTTTCGGCAGCCTGTCGCCGCGCATGACCGCCGAGCAGATCATTGCCGAAGGTCTGGGCGTCCACGGGCTGGAACCGGGGCGCGACCGGCGCGAGATGGTGGCCGAAATCATGGCCGAGGTCGGGCTCGACCC
Source organism: Paragemmobacter straminiformis (assembly GCF_014243445.1). Taxonomy (GTDB): domain Bacteria; phylum Pseudomonadota; class Alphaproteobacteria; order Rhodobacterales; family Rhodobacteraceae; genus Paragemmobacter; species Paragemmobacter straminiformis. The sequence continues at coordinate 866,841 of NZ_JACLQD010000001.1, read as the reverse complement.
CGCATGGATGGCGCGCTACCCGCACGAATTCTCGGGCGGGCAGCGCCAGCGCATCGCGATTGCGCGGGCGATGATCCTGCGCCCGAAACTGGTGGTGCTGGACGAGCCGACAAGTGCGCTCGACATGACGGTGCAGGTGCAGATCGTCGATCTGCTGCGGTCGCTGCAACGGAAATGGGGTCTGGCCTATATCTTCATCAGCCACGACCTGCGCGTGGTCAGGGCGCTGTCGCACAAGGTCATGGTGATGAAGGCGGGCGATGTGGTGGAAGCGGGTGACAGTGCCGCGGTGTTCTCCGCGCCCAAAAGCGACTATACCCGCGCCCTGATGGCAGCCGCCTTCGGGGACGGACAGGCATGAAGATACTGCTGGTTCACCAGAATTATCCCGCCCAATTCCTGCACCTTGCCCCCGAACTGCGCCGCCGCGGCCACGAGGTGACGGCGCTGACCGACCTGACCAACAAGCGCGAGACCGAAACCCCGACCCTGCGCTACAAGTTCGAGGCGCAAAAGGTCGACCCGGCCGCCTGCCGTCTGGGCCGCAACTACACCCAGCAAAGCGACCGTGGCGTGGTGGTCGCGCGCGCCTGCAAGCGCCTGCGCGAGGAAAAGGGATATGTGCCCGATGTGATCTTCGGCCATTCCGGCTGGGGCGAGACCCTGTTTCTGAAAGAGGTCTGGCCCGAGGCACGGCTGATCGTCTACGCCGAATACTACTATCGCGGCGTGGGGGCGGATACGGGATTCGACCCCGAATTCGGGGCCGCGACATTCGATCAGGTGATGATCGCGCAGGGGCGCACCGCGCATCTGGGTCAGGCGCTGTTGCATGCCGATGCGGGCGTGTCGCCGACCGAGTGGCAGGCGTCGACCTATCCGGCGCCGCTGCGGCGGATGATCGAGGTGATCTTTGACGGGGTGGATACCGCTGTCATGGTGCCAGACGGTTCGGCCAGCGTCACGCTGCCCGACGGGCGCGTCCTGCGCGCGGGCGACGAGGTGCTGACCTTCGTCAACCGCAATCTGGAACCCTATCGCGGCTATCACAGCTTTATGCGCGCGCTGCCCGATGTGCTGGCGGCGCGGCCAGAGGCGCAGGTGGTGATCGTGGGCGGCAACGAGGTGAGTTACGGCAACCCTCCGCCCGACGGCATCAGCTGGAAGGACCGCTTCCTTGCCGAGGTGCAGGACCGACTCGATCTGTCGCGGGTGCATTTCATGGGCAAGGTGCCTTACGGCGTGTTCGTGAACATCATGCAGATCAGCCGCGCCCATGCCTATCTGACCTATCCCTTCGTCCTGTCATGGTCGATGATGGAAAGCATGGCGGCGGGGGCTTTGGTGGTGGGGTCCGACACCGCCCCCGTGCGCGAGGTGATCCGGCACGGCGAAAACGGCCTGCTGGTCGATTTTTTCGATGTCGCGGGCTGGTCGCGCGTGCTGACCGAGGCCTTGGCAGACCCCGACCGCTACATGCCCCTGCGCAAGGCGGCGCGCGAGACGGTGTTGCAGCACTATGACCTTCGCCGCATCTGCCTGCCGCGCATGGTCGATTTCGTCGAGCGGGGCCGCGCCTAGATGGCTGCGGAGTGCTGGGCCTTGGTCTGGTCGTAGGCGTCGAAGACGCGGGCGATCATGCGGGTAAGCGGCTTGCCCTGCGGCAGGATCGTCAGGCCCGTCGGGTCAAGCCGGACCATGCCCTCGAAAGCGCGCGCGGCCTCTGTGAACATGCTGTCGATCCGTTCGGCCGTGGTGGCGTAATCGCGCAGAAGTTCGGCGCGGCTGACGTGGAAGTCGCACATCAACGCCTCGATGATGCGGGCGCGCAGCGTGTCTTCGCCCTGAAAGGCATGGCCGCGATGCGTCGAGAAGCGGCCCGCCCGGATGGATTTGGTATAGTCCGACGTGCCCGAGACATTCTGCGCATAGCCCTGCGGGAAGCGCGAGATGCTGGATGCGCCCAGCCCGATCAGGATCGGTGCGGTATCGGCGGTATAGCCCTGGAAGTTGCGCCGCAGATGGCCGCTGCGCTGGGCCACGGCCATGCTGTCTTCGGGGCGGGCGAAATGGTCGATGCCGATTTCCTGATACCCGTCCCAGACGAAAAGCTCGCGCGCGGTTTCGAACAGGGCAAGGCGTTCTTCGGGTGTGGGCATCACATCCGAGGGGATCATCTGCTGGCGGCGGCTCATCCACGGCACATGGGCATAGCCGTAAAGCGCCACACGGTCGGGCGAGAGGGTCAGCAGTTTCTGGACCGAATCCGCGATGCGCGTGCGGGTCTGGTGCGGCAGGCCGTAAAGGATATCGGCGTTGAGCGAGCGCACGCCGCGGTCACGGATCATTTCCGAAACGCGTCTGGTCAGCTCGTAGGGTTGTTCGCGGCCGATGGTTTTCTGGATTTCGGGGTCGAAGTCCTGCACCCCGATCGAGGCGCGGTTCAGCCCGCTTTCGGCCAATGCGTCAAGGCGGGCTTCGTCGACCTCGTTCGGGTCGATCTCGACCGAGAACTCGCCGCCGTCTGCCATCGGCAGGGCGTCGAACACGGTGGCCGCAAGGTCGCGCATCTGGTCGGGCTGAAGCAGGGTCGGCGTCCCGCCACCCCAATGCAGGCGGGCAAGTTTGACGCCGGGGGCAAGGTGCTGTTTCAGCAGCGCGATTTCGGCTTTCAGGGTTTTGACATAGGCGATCACCGGCTCGTCGCTCGAGGTGCCTTGCGTGCGGCAGGCGCAGAACCAGCAGAGGCGGCGGCAGAATGGGACGTGGAGGTAGAGCGAGATCGAGGAACCCGCGGGAATCGCTTCCACCCAGCCTGAGAATGTTGCAGGAGTGACCGACCCGCCGAAATGCGGGGCCGTCGGATAGCTGGTGTAGCGGGGCACACGTGCGTCGAATAGACCGAGACGGGTGAGTTGCGATTCCTGTGTCATGTGTTTACCTTTGTCGGCACGGGCACACCGAGCCTTGATACAGATCAAACCGCCAAAATTTTTGGCACACGGAAGGGGTGACATGGCTCAGCACGATCTGAACATCGTCCACCAGCAATGCGGTGACTGTCCGATCCGCCATCGCGCCGTCTGCGCGCGCTGCGAATCCGACGAGTTGCAGCAACTTGAAGAAATCAAGTATTACCGCAGCTTTCAGGCGGGCCAAACGGTGATCTGGTCGGGCGACCGGATGGATTTTGTAGCCTCGGTCGTGACGGGAATCGCCACGCTGACGCAGACGATGGAGGACGGGCGGCGGCAGATGGTCGGTTTGCTGTTACCCTCTGATTTCGTTGGCAGACCGGGGCGCGACAAGGCGGCTTATGACGTGACGGCGACCACCGATCTGGTGATGTGCTGCTTCCGCAAGAAGCCCTTCGAGGAGCTGATGGGCAAGACGCCGCATATCGCGCAGCGCCTGCTCGAGATGACGCTGGACGAACTCGATGCCGCGCGCGAGTGGATGCTTCTGCTGGGCCGCAAGACGGCGCGCGAGAAGATCGCCTCGCTTCTGGCGATCATCGCGCGGCGGGATGCCAGCCTGAAGTTGAAGTCCCAGAAGGGCGCGCTGATCTTCGATCTGCCGCTGACGCGCGAGGAAATGGCCGACTATCTGGGCCTGACGCTCGAGACCGTTAGCCGCCAGGTCAGCGCCCTGAAGCGCGACGGGGTGATCGAATTGCAGGGCAAGCGCCATGTGATCATCCCCAACCTCGACCGCCTGATGGAAGAGGCGGGCGACGACAGCGACGGCGGTTTCCTGATCTGACAGAGTCCCGGATCGGGAATCTTTCCCTTGGCCTGCGCGATGCACGGGGCATGCACGCTTTGTCACGCCGTGCTTAAGCCTGCGTTAAGGTTAACGCGGCGCAGGGCGGGCGTGCATCTCGCGCCCCGCGCCCTCTCCCCCCCCGCAAAGGGGGAGGGAAGCGGTCCGGCCCCGGGCGTCGGGCGCGCGACGTGCCTTTTCATCCTTGCCCAAATACTCGTCTTGCGACGGCGCCGCGCCGCCACCTTCGGGCTTAATGCGCCATCAGCACCGGCACTTCGGCCTGTTCCAGCATGTTGCGCGTGGCACCGCCAAGAATCGCCTCGCGGAAGCGGGAATGGCCGTAGGCCCCCATGACCAGCATGTCGGCTCCCTGGTCGCGCACGTGCCGGGCCAGAAGGTCCGAGATGCGCGGCAATGAGCGGGCAAGAACCGAGACTTCGGCCCGCACGCCGTGGCGCACCAGCATCTGGCACAGCAGCCCGCCGGGGTCCGAGCGTTCGGGCCCGTGTTGCGGCGGGTCGATGACGGCGATGTTGACGGCATCGGCCTGTTTCAGGATCGGCAGCGCGCGGCGGATCGAGGCCATCGCCTCGGCGCTCTGGTTCCATGCGATCACGATGCGTCGGGGGCTTGCGGCCGTGCCGGCACCACCTTCGGGAAGGACCAGAACGGCGGCGTGGCCCTCGAACAGGGCGGCTTCGACGACGGCTTCGGCCTCGGTTCCCTGACCGCCGCCATAGGGCTTGGGCAGGACGACGAGGTCGGCGAAACGGGCGCGCTGTGCCACGATGTCGGTCAGCGCCCCAAGCTGCGTCACCGCCGCCTCGACCGAGGCGCGCAGGGTGGGCGATTGTTCGGCCACGGCCTTGCGGACGGCGGCTTCGACATCGCGCGCGTCCTGTTCGGCACGGTCGAGTGCGGCTTGCAGCACGACAGCGCCCGACCCGACATAGGAATAGCCGATCTGCGTCCGGTCCACGCCAAGTGCGAGGATGTCGAGATGTGCGTCATGCGCCATCGCCAACGTCGCGGCACCTGTGACAGCAGCCTCGGCGCGGTCCGGACTCGTGACGACGGTAAACAGCGATCTATAGGCCATGAGAGCCTCCCTTCAGGATTGCGAAACAAACCTTAACACGTTCCGCACGTGCTACATTGACCCGTATCAAACCGCACTTCCGCAGCGGTTGATATGGATCAAGGCGTGATTGTCGCTGCAACGGCAAAAGCGAACCAGTCGCAAAGCGCCCGGCGCGTCTTTGTCCCGCGGGATTCGGGGCAAGGCGGCGACCCGGCCAAGAGACGAAGGGACGACGAAATGTGGGATTACGTAAAGTTGGTCGTGCTGGGGGTTATCGCGGTTTGCGCCGCGATTGCCGCCAATTACGCGCGCGACCTGGCCTATATGGTCAATGCGATCGAGGTGATGCTGGCTGCCGGCATCGTCTTTCTGTACACGCTGCGCACGATGGGCGAGGCAAAGCCCGTCGATCAGGGCGAGTATTTCGACTCGGTGGTCAGGGCGGGAGCGATCGCCACGGCTTTCTGGGGCGTGGTGGGCTTTCTTGTGGGGGTGGTCATCGCCTTCCAGCTGGCTTTTCCGTCGCTCAACTTCGAATGGCTTCAGCCCTTCGGGAATTTCGGCCGGTTGCGGCCGCTTCACACCAGCGCGGTGATCTTCGCCTTTGGCGGTAACGCGCTGATCATGTCGTCCTTCTATGTCGTCCAGCGCACGAGTGCGGCGCGGCTGTTCGGCGGCAGCCTTGGCTGGTTCGTGTTCTGGGGATACCAGCTTGTGATCGTGCTGGCCGCGACCGGTTACGTCCTTGGCGCCACGCAGGCGCAGGAATATGCCGAGCCCGTCTGGTATGTGGACATCTGGCTGACCATCGTCTGGGTCGCCTATCTGGTGGCCTTTGCCGGAACGCTGATGAAGCGCAAGGAACCCCATATCTACGTGGCAAACTGGTTCTACCTGTCGATGATCCTGACGGTGGCCATGCTGCACCTTGGCAACAACCTTGCCATTCCGGTCTCGATCTTCGGTTCGGCGGAAATCACCGTCTTTTCGGGCGTGCAGTCGGCCATGGTGCAATGGTGGTACGGCCACAATGCGGTGGGCTTCTTCCTGACCGCGGGCTTCCTTGGCATGATGTATTACTTCGTGCCGAAGCAGGCGGAAAAGCCGGTCTTTTCCTACAAGCTGTCGATCATCCACTTCTGGGCGCTGATCTTCCTGTATATCTGGGCCGGTCCGCACCACCTGCACTACACCGCCTTGCCGGACTGGGCCTCGACCCTTGGCATGGTATTCTCGGTCATGCTGTGGATGCCGTCCTGGGGTGGCATGATCAACGGTCTGATGACGCTTTCGGGCGCATGGGACAAGCTGCGCACCGATCCGATCATCCGGATGATGGTGGTGTCGGTCGGCTTTTACGGCATGTCGACCTTTGAAGGGCCGATGATGTCGATCAAGGCTGTGAACTCCTTGTCGCACTATACCGACTGGACCATCGGTCACGTCCATTCCGGCGCGCTTGGCTGGAACGGGATGATCACATTCGGCGTGCTTTACTTCCTTGTGCCGCGCCTGTGGAACCGCGAGGGGCTTTACAGCCTGAAGCTGGTCAGCTGGCACTTCTGGCTCGCCACCATCGGGATCGTGCTTTACGCGTCCTCGATGTGGGTGACCGGCATCATGGAAGGCCTGATGTGGCGCGAAGTGGATGCGAACGGGTTCCTTGTGAACGCCTTTGCCGACACGGTTGCCGCCAAGTTCCCGATGTATGTCGTGCGCGGGCTGGGGGGCGTCATGTTCCTGACCGGTGCGCTTATCATGTGCTACAACCTGTGGATGACCGTCCGCGCCCAGCCTGCCAAGGCCGGTGTCGCAGGCGTCGTTCCTGCTGAATAAAGGGGGCAGGACAAATGGCTTTTCTTGACAAGCACAAGGCAATCGAGACGCACGCCACGCTTTTGATGGTTCTGTCGCTTCTGGTGGTGACCATCGGGGGGATCGTGCAGATCGTTCCGCTGTTCTACCTCGAGAACACCATCGAAAAGGTCGAGGGCATGCGGCCCTATACGCCGCTGGAACTGGCCGGGCAGGAAATCTACATGCGCGAGGGCTGCTACGTCTGCCACAGCCAGATGATCCGCCCGATGCGCGACGAGGTGGAACGCTACGGCCATTACAGCCTTGCGGCCGAGTCGCAGTATGACCACCCGTTCCAGTGGGGGTCGAAGCGCACGGGGCCGGACCTTGCCCGCGTCGGCGGCAAGTATTCGGACGCGTGGCATGTCGATCACCTGACCGACCCGCAATCGGTGGTGCCGGAATCGGTGATGCCGAAATACGGCTTCCTTTCGAACGTGAAGCTCGACGGCAAGTATATCGGCGACCGCATGTCGACCTCGGCCATGGTGGGCGTGCCCTATACCGAGGAGCAGATCACCAATGCGGTGGCCGACTTCGAGGCGCAGGCCGATCCGAATGCCGATACCGCCGGACTGCTGGAACGCTATGGCAAGGCGACGGTGTCGAACTTCGACGGGCAGGCGGGCGTGACCGAGATGGATGCGCTGATCGCCTATCTGCAAGTGCTGGGCACGATGGTCGACTTCTCGACCTTCACGCCCGATGCAAGCCGGTAAGGGGGACAGGACATGGATACGTATGGACTGTTGCGCTTCATCGCGGACAGCTGGGCGCTTCTGGCTCTGACGCTGGTTTTCATGGGCGTGATCCTTTGGGCCCTGCGTCCGGGATCGAGGCCGCTGCATGACGACGCGGCGCGCTCGATCTTTCGCAATGACAAGAAACCTGCCGTCGACGACCGTCGCGGCGAGATGGAGGCGTGAGAGATGTGCGCCAAGCAAGTCACCAAAAAAACCGCCCGGCAGGTCGAAACGACCGGCCATAGCTGGGACGGCATCGAAGAGCTGAACAACCCTTTGCCGCGCTGGTGGGTCTGGGTGTTCTACGCGACCATCGTCTGGGCCATCGGCTATGCCGTGGCCTATCCAGCCTGGCCGCTGATCCACGGGGCGACGCCGGGGCTGCTGCATGCCTCGACCCGCGCCGATGTTCAGGCCGAAATCGACCGGTTCGACGCGGCGAATGCGGATATCAAGGCCAAGCTGGTCGCGGCCGATCTGCAAAGCCTGCCGGCCAACAAGGAGCTGATGGCCTACGCGGAACCTGCGGGGGCTTCGGTTTTCCGCAACAACTGCGCGCAGTGCCACGGCTCGGGCGCGGCCGGTGTTCAGGGCAAGGGCTATCCCAACCTGCTGGACAACGACTGGCTGTGGGGCGGCGATATGGAGGCGATCCATACCACCATCACCCACGGCATCCGCAACACGACCGACCCCGATGCCCGCTATTCGGAAATGCCGAAATTCGGCGTGGACGGATTGCTGGAACCGGCACAGATCGACGCGCTGGTCGAGCATGTGCTGGCGATTTCGGGCCAGGAGCATGACGCGACGCTGGCGGCAGAGGGGGCGACCCTTTTCGCCGACAACTGCGCGGCCTGCCACGGCGAGCAGGGCAAGGGCGACCGCGCACAGGGCGCGCCGAACCTGACCGACGCGATCTGGCTTTACGGCGGCGACCGCGACACGATCAAGCATACCGTCACCTATGCCCGCTTCGGTGTGATGCCGAGCTGGACAGGGCGTCTGAGCGAGGACGAGATCCGCGCCGTGGCCGCCTATGTCCATTCCCGCGGGGGTGGCGAGTAACGAGGTTCCCGACAGACTTCCCTTCTGTCGGGCACAGCACCGGTACTTCACTGTTCGCGCGTTTCCTCGGGGTGCCGGTGCAATTTCTTCCCTTACTGCGGGGCCGTTCATGGCCCCGCTTTTTCATTTGGCGGCCAAGGATTTTCTGCGAAAATCCTTACGGCGACCGTTGCGCACCGTTTCGGGAAAGCTGCGGCGATCTTTCGCAGGAAGATCGTTTTTGAGGATTTTTCGCAGAAAAATCAGTCCGTGCGGGATTGTCGCAGGGGTAAAGCTGCATCCCCGAGTAGTATTTGATACAGGTCAAGGAAGCGCCGCGCCGTTCAGCCGATACGGGGGGCCAAGCCTAACGCCGGGAGTCCGCGCCTTGTCATCCCCAGATACCGAACCGCAAAGCCTTTATGCCAAGCGCGAGCCGATCTTTCCGCGCCGTGTGAAGGGAAACTTCCGCACCCTGAAATGGTGGCTGATGGCGGTGACGCTGGGCATCTATTACATCACCCCGTGGCTGCGCTGGGACCGCGGGTCGAACCTGCCCGATCAGGCCGTGCTGATCGACATGGCGAACCGGCGGTTCTTTTTCTTCATGATCGAGATCTGGCCGCATGAATTCTATTTCGTCGCGGGCCTGCTTATCATGGCGGGCCTCGGGCTTTTCCTGTTCACCAGTGCCGCCGGACGGGTCTGGTGCGGCTATGCCTGCCCGCAGACGGTCTGGACCGACCTGTTCATCCTTGTCGAACGCTGGGTCGAAGGCGACCGCAATGCCCGTATCCGTCTGCACCGGCAGGGCTGGGACGCCGAGAAGATCCGCAAGCGCGCGGCCAAGTGGTCGATCTGGTTCCTGATCGGTCTGGCAACGGGGGGCGCGTGGATCTTCTACTTTACCGACGCGCCGACGCTGGCGGTCGATCTGGTGACCGGCAACGCCCATCCCATCGCCTATACGACGATGCTGATCCTGACGGCGACGACCTTTGCCTTTGGCGGTTTCGCGCGCGAGCAGATGTGTATCTATGCCTGCCCCTGGCCGCGCATCCAGGCCGCGATGATGGACGAGGACACGATCACCATCGCCTATCGCGACTGGCGCGGCGAGCCGCGCGGCAAGCAGAATGTCGAGGGCAACGGCGATTGCATCGACTGCATGGCCTGCGTGAACGTCTGCCCGATGGGAATCGACATCCGCGATGGCCAGCAATTGGCCTGCATCACCTGCGGGCTGTGCATCGACGCCTGCAATGACACGATGGACAAGATCGGCAAGCCGCGCGACCTGATCGGCTATCTTGCCCTGACGGACGAGGTGCGCGAACGCGCGGGCCAGACCCCGAAAAGCGTGTGGAAGCATGTGTTCCGCCCGCGCACGATCATGTATACCGCGCTTTGGTCGGCGGTGGGCGTGGCGCTGGTGGTGGCCTTGTTCATGCGCTCGCCCATCGATGTGAGCGTGACGCCGGTGCGCAACCCGCTTTACGTGACGCTGGCCGATGGCACGATCCGCAACACCTATGACATCCGCCTGCGCAACAAGTCGGGGATGGACAAGTGGTACTGGATCACCCTGACCGCGAGCAGCCGCTTTGTCGTGACGCTTGAAGGGGAAGAGGGGGCCAAGGTGCTTGTCCCCGCCAACGAGACCTATTCGCAGCGCGTCTATGTCGAAGCGCCGCCAGACAGCGAGGGCGCGCACGAGGAGCGGAGCGATATCCGCCTGTGGATCGCCAACGAGGACGGGACCGAACGCGTGTCGCATGATACGGTGTTCAACGGAAAGGACGATTGAGATGGGCGAGTTGACGGGCAAGCATGTGCTGGCGATCACGGTCGGGGCCTTTGCGGTGATCATCGGCGTCAATCTGGTGATGGCGTTTCAGGCGATCAGCACCTTTCCGGGGCTTGAGGTCGAGAACGGCTATGTCGCGAGCCAGAGCTTCGACGCCGAGAAGAAGGCGCAGGACGCGCTTGGCTGGAAGCTGGTCCATGGCTATCAGGGCGGCAGGCTGAGCATCGACATCAGCAAGGACGGGGTTGCCGCCCCCGTGACCAAGCTTGACGTGCTGCTGGGGCGTCCGACCGAGGCGAAGGACGACACGCACCCCGAATTCCGCCGCGAAGGCGGGGTCTGGGTGGCCGATGTGCCGCTGGCCCAAGGCAAATGGATGATGATGGTCGAGGCGACCGCGCCGGATGGCACGCTGTTCCGCCAGCGGCTCGATGTATTCGTAGAGAAGTAACCATGACGATCGCCTTGACACCGGACGAGGGGCGGGCCGCGGTTTCGGCCTGCCCCGCTTGCGTTGCGGCCCCCAGTGCCGAACGGATCGCGGAGCTGTCGATGCCGGCATCGGCGCGGCTGATGCTGTCCTTGCCCACGGCGCATTGCGCGGCCTGCATCAGCACGGTCGAGCATGGGCTGATGGCCGTGGAGGGGGTGAAATCGGCGCGGGTCAACCTGACGCTGCGGCGGGTGTCGGTGGACGCCGGGCCGGAGGTGACGGCCGACGGTCTGATCGCCGCGCTGCGCGCTGTGGGCTACGAGGCGCACGAACTGGACCCCGGATTGCTGAGTGCCACCGAAACCGACCGGCAGGGGCGCGAGCTGCTCATGCGGTTGGGCGTGGCGGGGTTCAGCATGATGAACGTCATGCTTTTGTCGGTCGCGGTCTGGTCGGGGGCCGAGGATGCGACGCGCGATCTGTTCCACTGGATTTCGGCGGCGATTGCGCTGCCGACGGTGATCTTTGCGGGGCAACCGTTCTTCAAGAGCGCATGGGCCTCGCTTCGGGTCGGGCGGCTGGGGATGGATGTGCCGATTTCGCTGGCGCTGATCCTTGCGTCGTCGATCAGCCTGTTCGAGACGATCAAGGGCGGGCATCACGCCTATTTCGATGCGGCGGTGATGCTGTCGTTTTTTCTGCTGGCGGGGCGCTATCTGGACCATCGCACGCGGGCGGTGGCGCGGTCGGCGGCCGAGGAACTGGCAGCGCTGGAAGTGCCGCGTGCCACGGTGCTGCGCGACGGGGCCGAGGTGGTGGTGCCGATTGCCGAGGTGGTCGCGGGCGATCTGGTGCGCGTGCGCCCCGGCGGGCGGATGCCCGTGGATGGCGTGGTGGTCGAGGGGCAGTCGGAACTGGACCGGTCGCTGCTGACGGGCGAAAGCCTGCCGGTCTTTGCGGGCGTGGATACGGTGGTTTCTGCGGGCGAAGTGAACCTGACAGGGCCGCTTGTGCTGCGCGTGACGGCGGCGGGGCGGGATTCATCGCTGCACCGCATGGCCGATCTGGTCGCGGTCGCAGAGAGTGCCAAGACGCGCTACACGAGTCTGGCGGAACGGGCGGCGCGGCTTTATTCGCCGCTGGTGCATATCATGTCCTTTTCCGCCTTTGGTTTCTGGATGTGGAAAACGGGCGGTGATCTGCGGTTTTCCATCAACATCTCGGCGGCGGTGCTGATCATCACCTGTCCCTGTGCGCTGGGCCTGGCCGTGCCTGCGGTGGTGACGGCGGCATCAGGCAAGCTGTTCCGCAAGGGGTTGCTGATCAAGCACGGCACCGCGCTCGAGCGGTTGGCCGAGGTGGATACGGTTGTTTTCGACAAGACCGGCACGCTGACGATGGGCGCGCCGAGGCCCACGAACCTGTCCGACCACCCGCGCGCGGCGGTCGAGGTGGCTGCGGCGCTGGCGGCGGCCTCGTCGCACCCGTTGGCGCTGGCGCTGGCCGATGCGGCGCGGGCGGCGGGCATTCGCCCCGAACGGGTCGAGGAGATGCGCGAAGTGCCGGGCTACGGTGTCGAGGGGCTGTGGCGCGGCAAGCGGGTGCGTCTGGGCCGTGCGGCATGGTGCGGGGCCGAGGCGCTGGGCGTGACGGCGACCTATCTTGCCACCGAGGAAGGCGTGCGGGCCTTTACCTTTGCCGACAGCCTGCGACCGGGGGCCGAGGCGGCGGTCGCCTCGTTGCGGGCGCAGGGGCTGCGGGTGGTGCTGCTGTCGGGCGATGCCGAGGGCGCGGTGGGCGAACTGGCCGCGCGGCTGGGCATCGACGACTGGACGCATGGCGCCCTGCCCGCCGAAAAGGCGGCGCGGGTGGCCGGATTGACGGCCGAAGGGCGGCGCGTGCTGATGGTGGGCGACGGGCTGAACGACACGGCCGCACTGGCTGCGGCGCATGTGTCGGTGTCGCCCGCAAGCGCGCTCGACGCGGCGCGGGTGGCATCGGATATCGTGCTGCTCGGGCAGGATATGGCGCCCATCGGGGATGCGGTCCGGATCGGGCGGCAAGCCTCGCGCCGGATCGTCGAGAATTTCCTGATCTCGGGCGGCTACAACGTGATTGCGGTGCCCTTGGCGCTGATGGGGGCGGCAACACCCCTTGCGGCGGCCTTGGCGATGTCGCTGTCCTCGATCACCGTTTCGCTGAACGCGCTGCGGCTGAGGTAGGGCATGGACATACTGGCATTCCTGATTCCCGTGTCGCTGTTTCTGGGCGGCATCGGGCTGGCGGCGTTCTTCTGGGCGATGAAGACCAAGCAGTTCGACGACCCCGAGGGCGATGCGAACCGGATCCTGACCAAGGATTACGATGACAGACCAAAGCGGTAGCGAAATCTGGCGCAGATTTCGCGGCGATTTCTGCACGCAGAAATCGGGGGCGTGACGGCGGGTGAGCGGAGTTTGCGTCAAACTCCGCCGCGATTTCTGCGTCAGAAATCGCTTCAGCGCAGCGTGACGGTGGCAGGGGACAGCCCGTCGATGGCGACCGTGCAGGTCTGGCCCCGTGCGATGGGGCCTACCCCTGCGGGGGTGCCGGTGAAGATCAGGTCGCCCGGCCGCAACGTCACGTATGTTGAAAGATGGGCGATGATTTCGGGCACCGACCAGATCATGTCCGAAAGGCGCGCCGATTGCGTCACCCGCCCGTCGACGGTGCAGGTGATCGCGCCATCGGCAAGCGGGCCGCGATGCAAAAGGCCGATCACGGCGGAATTGTCGAAGCCCTTGGCCATGTCCCACGGGCGGCGGGCGGCCTTTGCCCCGGCCTGCAGGTCGCGGCGCGTCAGGTCGTTTCCGGCGGCGTGGCCCCAGATATGGGCCGGAGCATCGGCCAGCGGAATATCAGCCCCGCCCGTGCCGATGGCGACGACAAGCTCTGCCTCGTGGTGCAGGTCGGCCGTCAGGGGCGGGTAGGGGATGGTGGCACCCGATTCCACCACGGCATCGGCGGGTTTGGTGAAGAAGAAGGGCGCCTCGCGGGTCGGATCGCCGCCCATCTCGAGGCTGTGTTCGGCATAGTTGCGCCCGACGCAGAAGATGCGGCGCACGGGAAAACGCACGGCGCTGCCGTAGACGGGCAGGGTGACGGGGACGGGTGCAGCAGGAACCGTCATTCGCCGATGGTAAAGCAGGTGACCGAGCGCGCTTGCAGGCGGCGGCAGGCCAGATCGGCCTGATCCTGCGTCAGACCGACGAAAGTCGCCTCGAACCCGCCGGATTTCTGCATGACCTTGGGCCGCGAGGTGCTGAGCGTGGCACTTTCGACAAGCTGCATCTTGAGCAGGGCTTTCTCGGCCTCGTAGCTTGATCCGTAGCGCCCCACGGTGATGCCCCAATGCCGGTCGCCCGAGGTGGAGAAGGACACGACTTCGGGCGCTTCGGCGGGATCGGGGCCGGTGGCGGCATCGTCATAGATGGGCGATTTGCGCTTGGGCGGGGCGACGGCGGCGGCAGAGGCGATCTGGAACGGCAGAGGCTGGGCGTCGGCTGCGGCGGTTGCGGTTGCGGCTGCCGGATCGGCGGGCAGGGCATCAGGGGGCAGGGCATCGGCGGGCAGGTTGGCCACGGCCTCGGCAAGGGCCTCTTCGCTGGGAAGTCCCTCGGCCGGAAGGGCGGTTTCGGCACTGGCCGAGGCGCGTTCGACATCATCCACCGCAAGGGTGGCGGCGGGCACGGCGGCATCGGCAAGTTCGGTCGCCTGGCTTTCGATCACCTCTTCGCCGCCCGTCGCTTCGGCCAGCGCGCCAAGGATGCCGTCCTGCATAGCGTCGACGGCTTCGGCGGCGGCGGTGACGGTTTCGGGGGCCAGCGCCGCCGGACGGGCGAGCGGGCGGGGAGAGCTGTCCATGCCGGTGGCGACGCGCAGGGTCTTGCCCGCGCCGTCTTCGACTTCGGGCAGGGCGGTGTCGGCCTGCGCCACCAGCGCATCGGTCGCAGCCGGGGCTTCGGGCGGGTTGAAAGGTGCGTTCTTGCGGGCCTTCTCGAAGGCCTTGTTCAGCAACTTGGTCATCTCGGCGTTACGGTTCGCGGTCGAGGTCGCGCCGAAGATCGTGGCGATCAGCCGCTTGCCGTCGCGTTCGGCCGAGGCGGTGAGGTTGAAGCCCGCAGCGACGGTGTAGCCCGTCTTGATGCCGTCGGCACCCTTGTAGGCATCGAGGAAGCGGCGGTTGGTCGAATTGACAGTGGCCACGCCCGCATCCGAGGAGCGGCGCGAGAAGATGTTGTAATACTGGGGGAAATCATAGAACAGATGGCGCCCCAGCGTGGTCATGTCACGGGCCGAGGACAGGTGGCCCGGTGCGGTCAGGCCGTTGGCGTTCTTGAAGGTGGTGTTCGTCATGCCCAGCGCCTTGGCGGTGCGGGTCATGCGGCGGGCGAAATCGTCCTGATTGCCGCCGATGAAATCGCCGAGCGCTGCGGCGGCATCGTTGGCCGATTTGATCGCGGCGGCGCGGATCAGGTAGCGCACGGCGATCTTTTGCCCCGGCTTCAGGCCCAGACGCGAGGGCGGCTGCGAGGCGGCGTGTTTTGTGACCGTCACCATGCTGTCGAGCGAGATGGAGCCGCGTTCGAGTTCCTGAAAGGTGATGTAAAGCGTCATCATCTTGGTCAGCGAGGCGGGGTGCAGGCGGGCGTCGGCGTTTTCCTCATGCAGCACTTCGCCCGAGCGCGCATCGATCACGATGGACGCATGGGGGGCTGCGAAAACCCCGGTCGGGGCCAGCAGAAAGGCCAGCGCCATGACGGCCCAGAATGAAAGCATGCGGGCGAGTTGCCCAGAACGCGATGTCACTTCGCCTGTCCCTTGTCTGCCGCGGCCCCGGTTTTTGGTGGGGTCCAAATTTGCCTCGGGCAGAGGGTAACACAGGGTAGTGATCGGGAAAACCCCCTAGTTTCAAAGGGTTTGGCGGGAATCTGCATGCATTGGTATGGGGGGCGGCGAAACCCCGCGCAGCGGCGCTGGCGCTAGATGTTGTGGGTGGCTTTGATCAATTCTACCTTATCGGCCAATTCCGACAGGTCAGACAGGGTCAGAAAGCGGGGATGGTGGGCGGGGGCTTCGGCATGTTCGAGCGCCCATGTCAGCCCGTGCGGCACATGCGCGCCCCATCCGCCCGCGTCGAGAACCGGGATCACATCGGATTTCAGCGAGTTGCCGACCATCAGCGCGCGGCAGGCCCCGTCGCCGTGGCGCGAGAAGATCGTCTCGTAGGCGCGGGCGGTCTTGTCCGAGACGATCTCGACCGCGTGGAACAGATCGCCAAGGCCGGATTGCGCGAGTTTGCGTTCCTGATCCAGCAGATCGCCCTTGGTGATCAGGATCACGCGGTGGTCGCGGGCGAGTTCGGCCACGGCCTCGGCGGCGTGGGGCAGAAGCTCGATCGGGTGGGCCAGCATCTCGCGCCCTGCGGCGATCAGCTCGGCGATCACCGATGCGGGAACGCGCGCTTCGGTCACCTCGATGGCGGTCTCGATCATCGACAGGGTGAAGCCCTTTACCCCGAAGCCGTAATGGCCAAGGTTGCGACGCTCGGCCGCCAGAAGGCGGTCATGCAGATGCGAGGTTTCGGCATAGTCGGCCAGAAGGCTGGTGAAACGGTCCTGCGTGAGGCGGAAGAAGGCCTCGTTCTGCCAGAGCGTGTCGTCGGCGTCGAAGCCGATGGTCGTGATCATGGGGGCCATCCGGGGCTGTGCCACCGACTTGTGCCGCGCGGGCGGCGAGGGTGCAAGCGGCGGATGGGGCCGGACGGCGGGGAAAAGGCGGCATTTGCGCGAACCCCTTTTCGCAGGCGGCTTTTGGGCTATATTGGAGGGGCAATGGAAAATCCCGACTCTCTCAGCCAGCGACGGAGCCTGCTTGCCGTGACCTTGACCCCGTTCCACATGGCAAGCACCCCCGCAGGTCCGGGAGGGCCTGGCAACGATGCCTCGGTTCTGACCAAGACCAAGTCTAAGACGCAGCGCCCGCCGATGTACAAGGTGATGCTGCTGAACGACGATTACACGCCGATGGAATTCGTGGTGCATGTGCTGGAGCGGTTCTTCGGCATGAGCCATGCGCAGGCCTTCGACATCATGCTGACCGTGCACAAGAAGGGTCTGGCCGTGGTGGGCGTGTTCTCGTTCGAGGTGGCGGAAACCAAGGTGGCGCAAGTGATGGATTTCGCCCGCCGCCACCAGCACCCGTTGCAATGCACGATGGAGAAAGAGGAGTAACCGGCGCGCCGGTTTCGCCCTTGTCCTGACAGGCGCCTTTCCTTTTGGCCGACCGCGATTTTTCTGCGAAAAATCGGGCGCCGCTTTCGGGCGTGGGGGCGGGAATTTTCGCCGGAAATCCGGGGTGGCCGTCTTGCGGCGATGCGCGGGGCGGGGCCGTGGCATGAGTATTTGGGCAAAGGTGAAACCGCCGTGCAGGGTGGAACGCCGCAAGGCGCGCGCCTGACTTGCCCGCCTTGCGCCCTGTGGGGCGGGGCGGCGGGGGTGGTTGCCAAAGCGAAACGCCGCACAGCGGGGCTGCACGGCGTTCGGGGAGCAAGGCTGTCGGGTCGCGCGGGATCAGAGGATTTCGGAAACCTTGACCGTCCGGCCCTCTTTGACCGATTTCAGCGCGGCTTCGGCCAGTGCAAGGCCGAGCATCCCGTCCTCGCCCGAGGGGGAGGCGGGAGCCTTGCCCGCGATGGCGGCGATGAAGGTCGCGATTTCGGCGGCATAAGCCTCGGTGTAGCGGGTCATGAAGAAGTCGTGCAGCGGCGGGCGGGTGTAGCCCGTGGCCGATGCCACCTCGATCGAGACGGGGCGCTGGTTTTCGGCCGAGACGGCACCTTTGGAGCCGTGGACCTCGATCCGCTGGTCGTAACCATAGGTGGCGCGGCGCGAGTTCGAGATGACGGCCAGCTTTCCGGTGGCGGTGCGCAGCAAGACCTGGACCGAGTCGTAATCGCCCGCCTTGCCGATGGCCGGATCGACGAGGACCGAGGCTTGTGCCGAAACCTCGGCCACTTCCTCGCCCAGAAGGAAGCGGGCCATGTCGAAGTCATGGATCGTCATGTCGCGGAAGATGCCGCCCGAGCGGGCGATATAGTCGAGCGGCGGGGCGCCCGGATCGCGCGAGGTGATGGTGACCATTTCGATGGCGCCGATGCTGCCCTTGGCGATTTCGCCCTTTACGGCGACGAAATGCGGATCGAAGCGGCGGTTGAAGCCGACCATCAGGATGGCTTTGGTGTCGCGCACCACCTTGAGGCAGGCTTTGACGCGGTCGAGCGACAGGTCGATGGGCTTTTCGCAGAAGATCGCCTTGCCGGCCTTGGCGAAGGCTTCGATCAGGTCGGCGTGGGTGTCGGTGGGGGTGCAGATCACCACGGCGTCGATGTCCTTGGCGGCAAGGATCGCATCGATGCTGCGGATGTCGCAGCCGTATTGGTCTGCGATGGCCTGCGCCGCGGCGGGGAAGGCATCGGCCACCGCCACCAGTTTGGCGTTGGCATCGCCCGTGATGGCCTTGGCATGCACCTTGCCGATGCGGCCTGCGCCGAGAAGTCCGAACCTGATCGTCATGTCATCCTCTTTCGTTGCTGCCCCTTGGGGGCGGTGTTCCTGCGGGCGGCTTGCGCGCGATAGACGCCCTTTGCCTTTGGGTCAAATGCATCAGCGGGGGTCTTGTGCCCCGTCGGCATCGAAGCCCTTTGTTTGCCGTCGAATCGTCTTGCCGCCTGACGCCCTGCGGCATGGGCGCGCCTTGCTTGTGGAATTTATATTCCATGTTTGGCGCAGTTCAACTGAAAAATTCCAAAATGCCGCACCATCTGCGCGGTTGCGCGCCGGACCGTGCCGACCCTAATGTCGCTGAGTGAAATGGAGGCCGCCATGCCCGCGAAACCGATCATCTACCATATTCCGGTCTGCCCCTTTTCGCAGCGGGTCGAGATCGTGCTGGAGCTGAAGGGGCTGCGCGACGCGGTGACGTTTCAGGTCGTCGACATCACCAAGCCGCGCGAGGCATGGTTGCTGGAAAAGACCCGCGGCACGACGGCGCTGCCCGTTCTTGAGGACGAGCAGGGGCGCATCCTGAAAGAGAGCCTTGTGCTGATGGCCTATTTCGACGAGCGCTACCCCGAGGTGCCCGTGGCGCGGACGGACCCTTACGAGCGGGCGGTCGAACGGCTGTTCACCACGCGCGAGGGGCCATTCGGCAACGCGGGCTATGGCATGGTGATGAACCGCGACCGCGCCAAGATCGAGGAACGGCGCAAGGCGCTGCTGGACCAATACGCATGGCTTGACGAAGGTTTGCGCTTCTACAACCCCGAAGGAACCTTTCTGTTCGACCGTTTCGGCTGGGCCGAGGCCGTCTATACGCCGCTGATGATGCGCTTCTGGTTTCTGGACCATTACGAAGGCTTTACCTTGCCCGACGACCCCGCCTTTGCCCGCGTCGCGCGGTGGAAGGCGGCCTGCCTGTCGCATCCGGCCGCGCAGCAGGTGCAATATGACGAGATCGTCAAGCTCTACTACGATTACGCCGCCGGTGCGGGGAACGGGGCCTTGCCGGCGGGGCGGATGAAATCATCCTTCACCTTTGCGCCGCACTGGCGCGACCGCCCGATGCCGCCGACCGACAAATACGACCGCATCGCCACCGATGCCGAACTGGGGCTGGTCTGAGGCGGCGGCGGCCCTGCTGCAAGGCGCGTCGCCCGTCTGTAACGCCCCGTCTGTCAGCCGTTGCGCACCGTCTGCACCATAAGTGCGACATTCTCGGGGTCGGCATCGGGGGTGATGCCGTGGCCGAGGTTGAAGATATGCGGCCCGTTGCGGAAGGCTTCGACCACCTTGCGGGTTTCGCGCACCAGCGCCTCGCCGCCCGTGACCATATGTTCGGGGGCGAGATTGCCCTGAACGCAGCCCGAGACCTGCACATGGGCGGCCGCCCATTCCGGCGTGACCGAATTGTCGAGTGCGACGCAATCGGCACCGGTTTTCCGCGCGAAACCGATGTAGCCCTGACCCGCCTCGCGCGGGAAGGCGATGATCGGCAGGCCGGGATGGCGGGCGCGCAGGGCGGCGATGATGCGGGCGGTGGGTTTGACGGCGAAATCCTCGAAATCCGCGCCTTTCAGCGAACCGGCCCATGAATCGAACAGCTTGACCACCTCGGCCCCTGCCTTGACCTGTTCCGACAGGTAATCGACCGTGGCTTCGGTGATGACGTCGATCAGGGCCGAGAAGGTCTCGCGGTCGGCGGATTTGAGGGCATGCGCGGCCCCCTGATCCTTCGAGCCGCGACCCGCGATCATGTAGGTGGCAACCGTCCAGGGGGCGCCGGCAAAGCCGATCAGCGTGGTTTCGCGCGGCAGTTCGCGCGACAGGATGCGGACGGTTTCGTAGACGGGCGAGAGGGTTTCGTGGATCAGGTCCTTGGACTTGAGCGCCTTGACGGCGGCCATCGTGGTGGTCGTTTCCATCCGCGGGCCTTCGCCGGTTTCGAACCAGAGTTTCGGGCCAAGCGCCTGCGGAAGCAGCAGGATGTCGGCGAAAAGGATCGCCGCATCGAAGCCGTAGCGGCGGATCGGCTGCAAGGTCACTTCGGCCGCAAGGTCGGGGGTGTAGCAGAGCGAGAGGAAATCGCCCGCCTGCGCCCGCGTGGCGCGGTATTCGGGCAGGTAGCGCCCCGCTTGCCGCATCATCCAGATCGGGGGCGTGGGAAGAACCTCGCCTTTCAGCGCCCTCAGGATCGTCTTGTCGCTCATCCGTCTGCCCCTTTGTTGCATCCACATGGGTCGGGGTTGTGCGGATGCTTGTCAAGAGTTGTCAGGCTAGCGTGACACATGTAAGGCTTCGCGCCATGACCCATGCGCTTCCGAACCCCGCCCAACCCCTCAAGATCGGCACCCGCGGATCGCCCCTTGCGCTGTGGCAGGCGCATGAGACGAGACGCGCGCTGATGGCCGCGTTTTCCTTGCCGGAAGCGGCCTTCGAGATTGTCGTGATCAAGGTCACGGGGGACCAGATTCTTGACAAGCCGTTGAAGGAAATCGGCGGCAAGGGGCTGTTCACGCGCGAGATCGAAGAGGCGCTGCTGGAAGGCGGCATCGATATCGCGGTCCATTCGATGAAGGACATGCCGACGCTTCAGCCCGAGGGGCTGGTGCTTGACTGCTACCTGCCGCGCGAGGATGTGCGCGACGGATTCGTCTCGCCCCGTCACGGCGGCCTGGCGGATTTGCCGCAGGGGGCGGTGGTGGGGTCGTCGTCGTTGCGGCGGCGGGCGCAACTGGCGCTGCGGCGGCCCGACCTGAAGCTGGTCGAGTTTCGCGGCAACGTGCAGACGCGGATGCGCAAGCTTGACGAAGGCGTTGCCGTGGCGACCTTCCTTGCGATGGCGGGGTTGAACCGGCTTGGCATGGCGCATGTGGCGCGGGCGGCGATTGCACCCGAAGAGATGCTGCCGGCCGTGGCCCAAGGGGCGATCGGGATCGAGCGGCGCGTGGCCGATGCGCGGGTGGAATGGATGCTGTCTGCGATCCACCACCGCGAGACGGGCATCCGGCTGGCGGCGGAGCGGGCGTTCCTGCAACGGCTGGACGGGTCTTGCGAGACGCCGATTGCGGGGCTGGCGATCCTCGACGGGGAAAACCTGTGGCTGCGCGGCGAGATCTTGCGCCCCGACGGGACGGAATCGATCAGCGGCGCGCGGCGGGGCGTGATATCCGACGCGGCGGCGCTGGGGCGCGATCTGGCCGAGGAATTGCTGGGCCGCGCGCCGAAGGATTTCTTCGGCTGGCATTGAGGTGCCGCCCGCCCCCCTTTTCTGCGACCGGGGGGAAGGAAGGCACCTTTGCCTGCGGCCCCTGCGTCGGGCGGCGGGCGTAGGATTCGAGTATTTGGACAAGGATGAAACGGCGGGCGCTTCCTTGCGCGGCCCCGTTACCTGTTGCGGTCGATCCAGAGCAGGGCTGCGGCCCCTGTCATGGCGATGGTCGCCCCGAGGGCTGCGGTGAGGGTGAAGCCGCCCAGCGTCGTGCCAAGCGCGAAGGCGGCGGCGGCCATGGTATCGGCGACAAGCTTTTGCACCGCCAGCATCGCCCCCGCCGTGCCGGGACGTCCGGCCAGCAGGTCCTGATAATAGGCGATGGGCAGGGTGATGATCGCCGTGCCGCCGAGACCCGCGAACAGCGTCAGCACCCAGACCGAGGCGTGGTCGGCCAGCACCGGCAGAAGCGCGAGGTGGACGCAGTAGAGCGCCGCCCCTGCGGCCAGAACATGCTGGCGCTTCATCCGCCCGATGACGCGGGGCAGGAGCAGCATGAAAGGAACCTCCCACCCCGCGACGATGCCGACGTAAAGCGCCACATCGCCCTGATCGCGGACGGGGCTTGCGTCGAAGATCAGCGTGGTCAGCACCATGTAGAGGTTGCCCGAGGCGGCCACGGCCCCAAGGCACAGCACGCGGAGCAGGATTTGCGGGCGGGCCATCTCGGCCATGGCCGCGCGCAGGTTCAGGCCCGAGGGCTGGTCATCCCAGCGGGTTGTCCCGTCCTTGGGCCAGAACAGCGCCAGCAGCGTGGTCATGCAGACCGCCGCGACGAGGGCGGAGATGTAGATCGCCATGACGTCGACGCCCGCGCCGAACGCCAGTTTCCAGAAGACGAGCATCCCGAGGAAGGACAGCGACATGGCCGAACGCACCGTGCCCGTGATGGCATCGCGCACCGCGCCATCCTCGGACCGCGCAAGGCGGGCGAGCGCGAAAAGCTGGCCGTAGAGCGAGGAGGCGACAGGCAGGAGCAGCCCGTGGCACAGGACGAGCGACAGCGTTCCGGGGGCGGCGAGCATCAGCCCCACGCCAAGCGCCCCCGCCGAGGCGGTGGCCAGCGCGATGCGCCGCCGCCCCGCCCGCTGGTCGCCAAGGATGCCCAGAAGCACCGACGCCGTGACCGCCACGACCGAGGCCATGACAAGGACGAGGGCGAAATGCGGCTCGGAGAGGCCGATCTTCTCGATTCCGACAAGCGACTGGTAGGGGTAGACCGAGGCGTTGAGCGCCCCCATCAGCAAGAGGGCAACCGCGATCAGGCGCAGCGTGGGGTCGCGCAGGACCGAGGCGAGCGTCATTCGGGAAGCACCTTGCCGGGGTTCATGCGGTTGTCCGGGTCGAGTGCGGATTTGACCGCGCGCATCACGTCGAGCGCCACGGGGTCCTTGCGGCGGGCCATCGAGTTCCGTTTCGACAGGCCCACGCCATGTTCGGCGCTGAAGGATCCGCGCAGCGATTGCACGACATCTTCGATGGTCTCGACCACGCGGTCGTGGAAGGCGGGATCATCGGCTTCGGGAAAGACGGTGAAATGCAGGTTGCCATCGCCCAGATGCGCCACGGTCAGGGTTTCGGCCGTGGGGGCAAAGGCGGCAAGGCGGGCGTGGATTTCGGTGAGGAAGGCTTCGGCGCGGTCGAGCGGGACGGCGATGTCGGTGTCGATGAAGGGGCGCTTGGCAAAGGTGATTTCCGCCGCCGCCTCGCGCCTTGCCCAAAGGGCGCGGCTCTGGGCTTCGGATGCGGCGATCACGGCGTCATGGACAAGGCCTTCCTCCATCGCGCGGGCCAGCGTTTCCTGTAGCAGGGCGGTCAGGCGGGGGGTGCCGCCCGCGTCGGGTTCGGCAAGAAAGGGCGCGGTGGCCCCCAGTTCGACAAGGATCGTCACCGGAGGGATGGCGGCGAAGGGCAGGCCGAGATCGGGGCGGACCTGCGCCAGCCTGCGGCTGTAGGTTTCGGGCATGAATTCGAAGGCCTCGACAAGGCCGCCCGATGCCTCTTGCAGGCGGTTCAGCAGGGTCAGCGCATCGGGCAGGCTGCCCATCGCAAGTGCCGCGGTCGCATGGGCGCGGGGGGCAGGGACCAGTTTCATCACCGCCGCCGTGATGATGCCGAGCGTGCCTTCGGCCCCGATGAACAGGTCACGCAGGTCGTAGCCGGAATTGTCCTTGTGCAGTTCCGACATGAGGTCGAGCACGCGGCCATCGGGCAGCACGACTTCGAGGCCGAGGCACAGCGCGCGGGTCGAGCCGTAGCGCAGCACGTTGGACCCGCCCGCGTTGGTGGACAGCACGCCCCCGATCATGGCCGAGCCGCGCGCGCCGAACCAGAGCGGGAAGTAGAGGCCATGCCCTTCGGCCGCCTCGTGCAGGCGCGAGAGGATCACGCCCGCCTCGACCACGGCAAGGCGCGAGCCGGGGCGGATCTCGCGGATGCGGTTGAGGCGTTCGAGCGAGAGGAGGAGGCCGTTTTCCGTATAGGTCGCGCCCGTGAGGCCCGTGTTGCCCGAGACGGGGATGACGGGGATGCCGTGGCGGGCTGCAAGTTGCACCACCGCAGCCACTTCGCCCGTATCGGCGGGGCGGACGGCGGCAAGCGGGCTGCCGCGGTAGGTGCCGGTCCAGTCATGGGCGAGGCGATGGGCATCGGCTCCCGTCAGGACATGGGCGGGACCGAGCAGGGCGGTGAGGTCGGTAAGGAGGGTCATGCTGCGCCTGTGGCTTGTCGCGGGATTGATCGGACAGAGGCGCGGAAGATGCAAGCGGGGTAACGGGTGAAAGGGCAGGGCGGGGGGCCGTCTGCCCCCCGAGGCGCGGCAGGCCGCGCCTTCCCCCCGAGGATATTTGGACGAGTATGAAAGCGCGGTCAGTTGGCGGGGAGGGATTTCAGCAGGGCGAGGACTTCGGGGCCGAGGACGGCGACCACCTTGGCCACGCCGTCCTTGTTGGGGTGGATGCCATCGGCTTGCAGCCAGGGTTGCATGGCGGCGGGGTCCTCGCTTCCCCCGGTGAGCGGGGCGAAGAAGGGTTGGGCAAGGGTTGCGCCGTGGGCGGCGGCAAGGTCGGGGTAGATCGCGTCGAAGGCGGTCTTGTAGCCGGCGCCGAAATTGCCGGGGGCGACCATCGGGACGAGCAGGGTGGGCAGGTTGCGGGATTGCGTTTCGGTCAGGATGCCGTCGAGATTGGCGCGGGTCTCGGACGGGTCGATGCCGCGCAGAAGGTCGTTGCCGCCGAGGGTGACGATGATGGCATCGACATCGGGCGTCAGCGTCCATGCGATGCGCGAAAGCCCTCCGGCGGTGGTATCGCCCGAGACGCCTGCGTTGAGGACCGTGACATCGGCGCCTTGGGCGGTGAGCCATGCCTGCAATTGCGGGACAAGCCCGTCACCCTCGGGCAGGCCGTAGCCCTGGGTCAGGCTGTCGCCAAAGGCCACGAGGGTGAGCGGTTCGGCCTGTGCCATGCTTGCTGCGGTCGCCCCCGCGATGGCCGCAAACGCAAACGTGACGTTGCGGATCGCGCGGGCCGCGCCATATCTGGGGGAAGGCATAGGGGCAGATTGCATGACGGATACCGTTCTGGCGCTGAAGGATGCGCGGTTGACCTTGGCGGGAAATGCGGGGCCGGTCGAGATACTCAAGGGCATATCACTGGAAGTTCATGCCGGCGAGACCGTCGGGCTGGTCGGGCCGAGCGGGTCGGGCAAGTCGTCGCTTCTGATGCTGATGGGGGGACTCGAACGGGCCACGGGCGGCAGCGTGGTGGCGCTGGGGCAGGATATGACCGCGCTGGACGAGGATGCGCTGGCGCGGTTCAGGCGGGGGCGGATGGGGGTGGTGTTCCAGTCGTTCCACCTGATCCCGACGATGACCGCGCTTGAGAATGTCGCCGTGCCGCTTGAGTTGATGGGCGTGGCCGATGCCTTCGCGCGGGCCGAGGCCGAGTTGCGGGCCGTGGGTCTGGGCGCAAGGATGGACCATTATCCGAGCCAGATGTCGGGGGGCGAGCAGCAGCGCGTGGCGCTGGCGCGGGCGGCGGCACCGCGGCCGGCGATCCTGCTGGCGGACGAGCCGACGGGGAACCTCGATGGCGTGAACGGGGCCGCGATCATGGAGTTGCTGTTCGGGTTGCGCGACCGGCACGGGGCGACGCTTGTGCTTGTGACCCATGCGCCCGAGCTTGCCGCGCGCTGCGACCGGGTGGTGCATCTGGCCGACGGGCGCGTCGCATGAGCCTTGCATGGCGTCTGGCGCGGCGCGAATTGCGCGGGGGATTGCGCGGGTTCCGGGTGTTTCTGGCCTGTCTTGCGCTGGGAGTTGCCGCGATTGCCGCCGTGGGGCTGGTGCGGGCGTCCATCGGGGCGGGGTTGCAGGAGCAGGGCGCGGTTCTGCTGGGCGGGGACGCGCAGCTTGAATTCACCTATCGCTTCGCCGCACCCGAGGAGCGGGCGTGGATGGAGGCGCAGGCCGAGGCCGTGTCGGAGATCGTCGATTTCCGGTCGATGGCCGTGGTGGGCGAGGATTCGGCGCTGACGCAGGTAAAGGCCGTCGACAGTGCCTATCCGCTGGTCGGTGCCGTGACGCTTGAGGCCGGAACGCTGGCCGGGGCATTGGCAGATGCGGGCGGCCTGCCCGGGGCCGCGATGGACAAGGTGCTAGTGGAACGGCTGGGGCTGGCCCTTGGCGACCGTTTCAGCCTTGGCACGCGGGTCTTTCGCCTTGGGGCCGTGCTGCTGCGCGAGCCGGATTCGGCCACGGGCGGCTTTTCGCTGGGGCCGCGCACCATCGTTCTGACCAAGGCGCTCGACGGGTCGGGGTTGCTGGCGCCCGGCTCGCTTTACGAGACGCAATACCGGCTGCGGCTGGCACCCGGGGCGCGCTTGCCCGCCTTGAAGCGCGAGGCCGAGGCGGCCTTTGCCGACAAGGGGATGCGCTGGGCCGACCGGAGCCGAGCGGCACCGGGGGTGGAGCGGTTCGTGGACCGGATGGGGGCGTTCCTTGTCCTTGTGGGCATCGCGGGGCTGGCGGTGGGCGGCGTGGGCGTGCAGGCGGCGGTTCGGGCCTATCTTGACGGCAAGACGGCGACCATCGCCACGCTCAAGACGCTGGGCGCCGAGGGGCGGCTGATCTTTCGCATCTACCTGTTGCAGGTGGCGGTTCTGGCGGGGCTTGGCGTGGCGCTGGGGCTTGGCCTTGGCGCGGGGGCGGTGCTGGCCTTTGGCGGGGTGATCGAAGCCTCGCTGCCCTTCCCTGCCGATGTGGGGCTATACCCGATGCCGCTGGTCGAGGCGGCGTTCTACGGTCTGGTCACCGCCTTCCTGTTCACGCTCTGGCCGCTTGCGCGGGTCGAGCGGTTGCGGGCGGCGGCGCTGTATCGGGGGGCGGTGCAGTCGCGGCGGGTGGCGGGCAAGCGTGTTGTCGGGATCGTGGCGCTGGCGGCGCTGCTGCTGGGCGGGGCGGTCTGGTTTTCGGGCAACTGGAAGCTGACGCTGGGTGCCGCGGCGGGCGTGCTGGGGGCGCTGGCGGTGCTGTGGCTTGCAGCTTGGGGCCTGCGGCATGGCGCGCGCTGGGCGGCGAGGCGCGGGTTTGCGCGGGGCAGGCCGGGGCTGCGGCTGGCCTTGGCGGCCATCGGCGGGCCACGTGCCGAGGCGTCCTCGGTCGTGCTTTCGCTGGGCTTGGGGCTGTCGGTGCTGGCGGCGGTGGGGCAGATCGACGCGAACCTCCGGTCGGCCATCGCGACCGATCTGCCGACACGGGCGCCCGCGTTCTTTTTCGTCGATATCCAGCCCGACCAGATCGAGGCCTTCCTTGCCCGCGTGCAAGGCGATGCGCTGGTGACCAAGGTGGAAAGCGCGCCGATGCTGCGCGGGGTGCTGACGCAGATCAACGGACGGCCCGCGAAAGAGGTGGCGGGCGAGCATTGGGTGGTGCGCGGGGATCGCGGCATCACCTATTCCGAGGAACCGCAGGCCAATGCCAAGGTCGTGGCGGGCAAGTGGTGGCCAAAGGATTACACCGGCCCCGCGCAGGTGTCCTTTGCGGCGGAAGAGGCCGAAGAGATCGGGTTGAAGATCGGGGACAGCCTTGTCGTCAACGTGCTGGGGCGGGACATTCCGGCGACGATCACCAGTTTCCGGCAGGTGGATTTCTCAAGCGCCGGAATGGGCTTTGTGATGACGATGAACCCCGCCGCGTTGCAAGGCGCGCCGCATACATGGATTGCCACGGTCTATGCGCCGCAAGAGGCCGAAGCGCCGCTTCTGCGCGACATCACCAAGGCCATGCCCAATGTCACCGCCATCCGCATCCGCGACGCCATCGGCCGCGTGACCGAGGCCCTTTCGGCCATTGCCACGGCAACCGCATGGGCGGCGGCGGCGACCTTGCTGACGGGTTTCGTGGTGCTGATCGGCGCGGCGGCGGCCGGAGAGCCTGCGCGGGTCTACGAGGCGGCGGTGATGAAGACGCTGGGGGCGACGCGGCGCGGCATCCTTGGTTCATTCGCGCTGCGTTCGGCCCTGATGGGGGCCGCGGCGGGCGCGGTGGCGATCCTTGCGGGGGGAATGGCGGGATGGGCGGTGATGGTCTGGGTGATGGAGGCGAAATATGCCTTTGAACCCCTGTCGGCCATTGCCATCGTGGCGGGTGGCGTGCTGGCCACGACCGTTGCGGGGCTTTTGTTCGCGCTGCGCCCGCTTGCGGCGCGTCCGGCGCAGGTGCTGCGGGGGCAGGAGTAGCGCGGAATTTGGCGCAAATTCCGCGACGATTTCCGCACGCGGAAATCGGGGGGCATCTGCGGCCCGCTTGGTCGCGGGGACCGGAATTTGCGCCAAATTCCGGGCCGGCTTCTGCGTCAGAAACCGTTCAGGCGATCAGGGTTTTCAGCACGGCGAGGGCGGCCATGCCATCCTCGTCCGCGGGGTCGATGGTCACCACGACCTCGCGCACCATTCCGAATTTCGGCGCGGCCTTGGCTGTCAGGGTCAGTGTGAACCCCGCCTCGGCATGGGCCACGCTTTCGATGGCGTCATCGGCGCCGAAGATGTCGTCGGACACCTCGACATAGATCGCTTTCGGCGCAGCGCCTTTCCTGCCCTCGAACAGCACATAGCCGTCTTCGGGGTCTTCGGTCGCGGCAAAGCCCACGGCGATGCTGTCACCCTCGCTGTCGCTCCAGAAGGCCCGCGCCTTGATCTCGATATCGGCCATGATGTCCCCGCCTGTGTCGCGCCCCCTTTAGCGCGGGGCAGGCGTCATGTCCACTTGGCCACGGGCGGCAGGCTCATCAGCACGGCGTTGGCGTCATGTCCGGTTTCCAGACCGAACTTGGTGCCGCGGTCGTAGACGAGGTTGTATTCGGCATAAAGCCCGCGGTGGACAAGCTGCGCCTCGCGGTCGGCCTCGGTCCATGTCGTGCCGACGCGCTTTTCGGTCAGCGGCACGAAGGCGGGCAGGAAATGCGCGCCCACGTCGCGGGTAAAGGCAAAGTCGGCCTCCCAGTCGCCGGTGTTCAGGTCATCGTAGAAGATGCCGCCCACGCCGCGCGCGCGGCCACGGTGGGGGACGAAGAAATACTCGTCGGCCCAGGCCTTGAACCTGGGAAAATAGGCAGGGTCGTGGGCGTCGCAGGCTTCCTGCATCTGGCCGTGGAAATGGGCGGTGTCTTCGGCATATTCGATGCAGGGGTTGAGGTCCGCGCCCCCGCCGAACCACCAGGCGTGCGGGGTCCAGAACATGCGGGTGTTCATATGCACGGCGGGGCAATGCGGGTTGACCATATGGGCCACAAGGCTGATGCCCGATGCCCAGAAACGCGGGTCCTTGTCCATTCCCGGAACGCCGCGCGCAGCCATCGCCTTTTGCGCGCGTTCGCCAAGGGTGCCATGCACTTCCGAGACGTTGACGCCGATCTTCTCGAACACGCGGCCGCCGCGCATCACGCTCATCAACCCGCCGCCGCCATCGGCGCGGGTCGTGGGGGTCACCTCGAACCGGCCGGGGGTGCCGGTGCCGTAACGGTCCTCGAGGTCTTCGAACGAGGCGACGATCCGGTCGCGCAATGTCCGGAACCAAGCGGCGGCTTCGGCCTTGCGCGCATCGAACGGGTCACTCATCGCTGTCTCCTTGGGTTTACACCCCAATGCCTAGCAAATGGAACAAGCCGCGCCAACATGGCATTTGGCATCACCGCGCGATGGGCTTAGAACGGGCGCGTGCCATTCCACGGAAAGGGTTTCCCCATGCGCCGCCTTGCCCTCTCGCTGTCGATCCTGCCGCTTCTTGCCGCCTGCGGCACGCCGCAAGAGCAGTGCATCAACCGCAATACGCGCGACTTGCGCACGGTCGAGAAGCTGGTTTCCGAGGTGCAGGGAAATCTGGACCGCGGCTATGCCTACGAGGAATATATCGTCACCGTTCCGGTCTGGAAGGAATGCGTCGTCCCCTCGCGCGACCCTGCGGTTGCCAACACCACGCGCCCCTGCCTCGAGGACGAGGTCGAGACCCGCACGCGGCCCGTGGCCATCGACCTGAACGCCGAGCGGGCCAAGCTTGAAAGCCTTTACACCAAGCGCGACCAGCTTTCCCGCGAGGCGCAATCGGTCATCGCGCAATGCAAGGCGCAATATCCCGAGAGTTAATGCGCAGGGACCGCGACCCCGTCGACAAGGCCGCGCCCGCCGTCGACCGTAAGCACCTGCCCCGTCATGAAGCCCGAGGCGTCTGAGGCGAGGAAATGCACCGCTTCGGCAACCTCGTCGGCGGCGGCGATGCGGCCGAGCGGGGTGCCCGCCTCGATCACGCCGCGCCAGTCGCCCTCGTCCCTCAGGGCGGCCTGCAAGCTGGCACTCATCACCGAACCGAAGGAGACGGCGTTGACGCGGATGCCCTTGGGGGCCAGCGCCACGGCGAGCGAGCGGGTCATCTGCTCGACGGCGGCGCAACTGATCGAATAGCCCAGAAGCGCCGGTTGCGTGCGCGTCGCGGCAAGCGAGGACAGGTTGATGATCGAGCCGATGATCGGGGCGGCCCCGTCCCCGTCGGACGGTGACTTTCCGGCCTTGGCGATCATGCGTTTCGCCGTCATCTGCGACAGGCGCAGCGCGGTCATCAGGTTCTGGTCAAGCAGGGACTCGACGCAATCCTTTTCGGGGTCGAGCGCGTCCGAGACCGAAAACTGGCGGCTGGCGTTGACCAGAACGTCGACGCGGTCGAAGGCGTCGATGGTGGCCGACAGCAGGTTGGCGATGGTCAGCCGTTCGCGCAGGTCGCCCGCGAACATGCGCACCGGGCCCTCGGCGCGAGACCCGGCCCCGACTTCCTCTTCGAGACGGTCCTCGTCGATGTCGGCGAACATCACATTCGCGCCCTTGTCGACAAGGTGGCGGGCGATGGCGAGGCCGATGCCATTCGCGGCCCCTGTGACGATGGCGGTCTTGCCGGCGATGGAAAAGGACATCGGATAACCCCTGTGTCAGCGCGTCCGCAGCGGCAAGGCGGCGCGGGTCAGCCGGTAGGCCGAAGAACCGCCGATTTCGGTGACATCGCGGAACAGCGTGGTCAGCGTGCGATCATAGGGCAGGTGGCGGTTCGCGACCAGCCAAAGCACGCCCTGCGGCGAAAGGTTGCGCGCCGCCGCCGCAAGGAAGGCCACGCCCAAGGCAGGGTCCGCCCCGCGCCCGGTGTGGAAGGGCGGGTTCATGACGATATGGTCAAGCATGCGCGGCGCCTTCCACGTGGTCGCATCGGCCCAGTGAAAGGCCGCGCGCTCGTCGGTGACGTTGAGACGGGCGCAGTCCAGCGCCTCGGCCTCGGCCTCGACCAGATGGCAGGATTTCACCCCCGCCCGCGACAGCACCACGCGCGACAGATACCCCCAGCCCGCGCCGAGGTCGGCCACATGGCCCTTGAGGTCGGCCGGCAAGGCGGCGGCAAGCACGGCCGAACCGGGGTCGATGCCATCGGCGGAAAAGACGCCCGGAACCGTGGTGAACCCGTCGACCTGCGCGGGCCGCGCCGCCCAGTCGGCAAGGTTGTCACCCGCCGGAAAGACGGCAAGCTTGCCGTGGGCCTTCGACAGAGACTCGGACAGGGCGACACGGGCGCGCAGGTCTTTCAGGACGGCGTCGATGCCATCGGTCTTTTGCCCGTCGACCGTGACGGGGCCGCCTGCCGTGACGATCTGCGCCGCCTCGGCCAGAAGGGCGCGGGCATGGGCCTTGGCGCGGGGCAGGCAGACGATCGCGGCGGCAAAGGTCCCCTCGGCGCGGGGGGCTGTGGGATAGCCACGGGCGGCGAACCAGTCGTGATCGGGGCGGAAACCGGTGATGACCTGAAGCCGCTCGCGCGGCAGGTCGTGCAACTCGTCGCCGATCCGCGGACGCAGGACGGCGATGCGCCCCTCGGCCGGAAGGGACAGAAGACCGGAGGCAAGGGCTTGTTCGAGGCGTGCGCTGCGCATGGGGGGCCGCAGAAGGCGGCCTGTCCTTTCGTTGGGCTTCGGGCCGCCATCCATACAGCCAGAGGCGGCGCGGGCCAAGCCCTTCGGGCAGCGGGCAGGTCGGGCCCCGTGATCCTGCCCCGTGATCCTGCCCATTGACCCTGCCCCGTGACCCTGCCGTTTCAGCCTTGCCCAAATACTCGGGTCCCGCGCTGCGGCGCTGCGCGCAACGGCTGGCGTGGTGCCCGCATCCGGCGGTGAAAGGTGAGTATTTGGGCAAGGATGAACGGGGGCGCAAGGCCCCTTTCCGCTGCGGTTTCGCTGCGCAGCAAATGTTTTTTATCAATAGGTTGCGCTTCGGGTGCGGCGCGGAATTTTCGCAGAAAATTCGTGGTCGTTCAGTTGGTGAGCAAGCTGTAGCTGGCGTCCCTGTCGCTGCGGTTGGTGACGGTGACGGTCACTTCGGCGTTGTCGGTCAGGGCAAAGGTGCAAAGCGCGCGTCCCTCGGGGCCGGTGTCGAGGCAGAGCGCGGTCTTCTTGTCGAGCGCGACCGCGAGGTCGAGGTTCGCCTTGCCATCGCCAAGCAATCCGACTTCGGCCACGGACCCGCCGAAGAAGGGCAAGGTATAGACCTGCGCCGCACCCGCCGCGATGCCGCGCGTGCTGCGGATCAGGCTGCGGGCGGGAAGGCGCGCCGCCTCGGCCGCGCTGCGGGCGACGAGATCGACAAGGGCCTCGTCCTCGGCGGCGAGGGCCTTTGCGGCGGTGAACATGGTTCCGGAATCGGGATGGCTGGGCGGCACGGCTTCGCCCGCGGGGTCGGGAAGGCGGTCGGTATCGGTTGCCACGATGGTCGCGGCAAGGCGGGCGGCGGCAAGCACGGCAAGCGGGTCTTTGCGGGCGCGGCCCAAGGCGAAGAGGTCTTGCGCCGCCATGAATTGCGACACGGCACCCGCATTGGCGTCGCCCGGTCCGGCGGCGGCTTCGGTTGCGGCGGGTGCAGGGGTGGCCTGCGTCTCGGCGCCGGCGGAGGGGGCAAGGGCTGTCGCGGCAAGGAGGAGGGAGGCAAGCAAGCGCATCGGGAATCGGCCTTTCGCTGGGCGTGACCTTTGCATCCTGCGGACGGCGGGGGCAAGAGAAGGCGGCACCATGCGGGGTGCCGCCCCTTTCGCAATCGCGCCCTTTGCGGTTAGGTGGTCGCAACAGGAGACAGACATGCAGACCCGCGACATTCTTGGCCATCTGATCGGTTTCGATACGGTCAGCCACCGCCCGAACATGGCCCTGATGGACTTTGTGCGCGACCTTTTGGGGCAGGCGGGCATCGCATCGGTCCTGATCCCCGATGCGGGCGGCGGCAAGGCGAACCTCTACGCCACGGTCGGCCCCGGGGGCGCGGGCGGCGTCATGCTGTCCGGCCATACCGATGTGGTGCCCGTCGAAGGCCAGGCATGGACCCATCCGCCGTTCGAACTGACCGAGGCGGGGGGCCGCTATTACGGGCGGGGCACCGCCGACATGAAGGGTTTCGTCGCCTGCGCCATCGCGGCGATGATCGATGCCGCGCGGCGTCCGCTACGGGTGCCGCTGCATCTGGCGCTGTCCTATGACGAAGAGATCGGCTGCATGGGCGTGCGGTCGCTGGTCGATATGCTGGCCTCGGCCCCGGTGCGCCCGCGCTTTTGCATCGTGGGCGAGCCTACGGGGATGCAGGTTGCCACGGGACACAAGGGCAAGGTGGCGCTGCGGGCGACCTGTCAGGGCCGCGAGGGCCATTCGGCGCTGGCCCCGCTGGCGCTGAACGCCTTGCATCTGGCGGCGGATTTCGTGGGCGTCGTGCGGTCGGTGCAGGCGCGGGTGGCGGCCGAAGGGATGAAGGACGCCGATTACGACGTTGCCTATTCCACACTGCATGTGGGCAAGCTGAACGGCGGGGTGCAGGTCAACATCGTGCCGAACCAGGCGGTGGTGGACTGGGAAATCCGCTCGCTTGCGGGCGAGGATGTCGCAGGGCTGATCGCCGAGGTCGAGGCGGGGGCCGCCGCCATCGTCGCCCCGCTGCATGAGGCCTTTCCCGAGGCGGCGATACGGGTCGAGCGGCTGTGGGATTACCCCGGTCTCGGCACGCCCGTGCAGGCCGAGGTGGTGAATTTCGTGAAATCCCTCACCGGGGCCAATGGCACGATCAAGGTGGCCTTCGGCACCGAAGGCGGGCTGTTCGATGCCCGTCTGGGGATTCCCACGGTGATCTGCGGGCCGGGGTCGATGGCGCAGGGGCACAAGCCCGACGAATATGTGAGCGTGGAACAGATGGAGCGTTGCGGGGCGATGCTGGCAGAGCTTGTCGCGCGGCTGGAGGCGGGGATCTGATGGCGGTCAAGCTGAACGGTCTGCTCGACATCTTCGCGCTTGGCTTCGACGATATCATCGATGTCCGCGCCCCTGCCGAATGGGCCGAGGACCATGTGCCCGGTGCCATCTCGCTTCCGGTGCTGGATGATGACGAACGCGCGAGGGTCGGGACGATCTACAAGCAGGTTGCCCCCTTTGCCGCCCGCAAGATCGGGGCGGCGCTGGTGGCCAAGAACGCGGCGCGGCATCTGGAAGGGCCGCTGGCCGACAAGCCGGGGGGGTGGCGGCCGCTTGTCTATTGCTGGCGCGGGGGGCAGAGGTCGGGTTCTTTCGCCTCGATCCTGAGCCAGATCGGCTGGCGGGTCGAGATCATCGAGGGCGGCTACAAGAGCTGGCGGCATCTGGTTGTCGATTCGCTTTACGACGCGCCCTTTCCCTGCCCCGTCGTCGTGCTTGACGGGAATACCGGCAGCGCCAAGACCGAGGTTCTCAACCTGTTGCCGGAACGCGGTGTGCAGGTGATCGACCTTGAAGGCATGGCGAACCATCGCGGCTCGCTGTTCGGGCATATGGGCGACCAGCCGAGCCAGAAGGCCTTCGAGGGCCGGCTTGCCGTTGCGCTGGCGCGGCTTGATCCGTCGCGTCCCGTGGTGATCGAGGCGGAAAGCTCGAAGGTGGGCGAGGTGCGTCTGCCGCCGAAACTGTGGCGGGCGATGGTGGCGGCGCCGCGCATCTCGATCGAGGCCACGCGGGCGGCGCGGGCGCAGTATCTTGTCACCGCCTATGCCGATCTTGTGGCCGATCCGGCGCGGCTTGATGCGGTGCTTGGCGCGCTGCGCCATGCCCATGCGGCGGCGCTTGTGGCCGAATGGCGGGCGATGGCGGCGGCGGGGCGGTTCGTCGAACTGGCCGACGGGTTGATGGAGCATCATTACGACCCGCGCTACGGCAAGCACCGGGCGCGGATGGAGGTGCCGCTGACCGAGGTGCCGGTGGGGGCCCTGACCGATCTGGGCGCGATTGCCGATCAGGTCGCGGCAGCGGTGAAGGGCTGAGGGCGAAAGGGGGCATTCTGCCCCCTCGGGCCGTGCCGGCCCTCACCCCCGAGGATATTTGGGGCAAGAGGAAGCCGACAGGATCAGAGCGCGGTGATATGCGGCGCGCCGGCCGTGACATGGCCGATGATCGCCGCCGTTTCGCCCGCGTCGCGCAGCGCCTGAAGCAGGGATTGCGCGGTGTCTGCGGGAACGGCGGCCAGCAGCGGGCCTGCGGTTTGCGGGTCTGCGAGCAGCGTTGTCACGGGGCCGTGCGGCGCGGTCATACGCCAGTCGGTCGCGGCGCGGTTGGCGGGGGCGAGGGAGCTTGCCTGCCCCGCAGCGGCAAGGGCTGAGGCCCCGTGCAGCAGGGGAATCGCGGCAAGCTCGATCCGGGCCGCGACCTGCGAGGCGTCGAGCATTTCGAGAAGATGCCCCGCAAGGCCGAAACCGGTGATGTCGGTCATGGCGTGCGCATGGGGGGCGAGGATCGCCGCGGCCCCCGCCTGCGGGCGCGACATCGAGGCATAGGCGGCCTGAACGGCCTGCCCGAGGATCAGCCCGTCGATCCGCGCAAGTGCCATGTCGGCGGCGAGGATGGTGCCCGTGCCGATGGCTTTGGTCAGGATGAGCGCATCGCCCGGCCGTGCCCCCGCCTTGGTGATCGGGGTTTCGGCAAGGCCGGTCAGGGTGAAGCCGATGGTCAGCTCGGCCCCGATGGTGGTGTGCCCGCCGACGATGTCGGCCCCCGCCGCGCGCAGGATGGCGGCGGCTTCCTCCATGATTTCGGCCAGCGTTTCCGCCTGCATCCTTGCCCCCATCCGCGGCAGGGTCACCTGTGCGAGGGCGGCTTGCGGCGCGGCCCCCATCGCCCAGATGTCGCCAAGCGCATGGATCGCGGTGATGCGGGCCATGAGGCGCGGGTCGCCGCAGGTGGCGCGCAGGTGGTCGGTGGTGATGACCTGTTTTCCGGCACCGTGGGTCAGGATCGCGGCGTCGTCGCCTGCCCCCGCAAGCACATCGGCGCGGGCCGGTGCGGGCAGGTGCGACAACGCCTCGGACAGGGCCATTGCCCCCACCTTTGCCCCGCAGCCGCCGCACAGGGGTTTTTCGCCAAGCGCCTCGGCCAGACCTGCCACGGGATGGGCGGGAAGCGGGCGGGGCATGGCGGGGTAATCGGCGAATTTCGCCATGAACTTGGCGTCGATCCGGTCCTTTAGCCGCCAAAGCCATCCGGCCCCGCCGCCCAGACCGAACTTGTCGG
Source organism: Paragemmobacter straminiformis (assembly GCF_014243445.1). Classification (GTDB taxonomy): domain Bacteria; phylum Pseudomonadota; class Alphaproteobacteria; order Rhodobacterales; family Rhodobacteraceae; genus Paragemmobacter; species Paragemmobacter straminiformis. Next base: position 830,153 of record NZ_JACLQD010000001.1, on the reverse strand, counting down.
CCAGCGCCCGTTTGCCGCCAAGCGAGACAAGCTTGAGATAGTCGCGCTGGGGACGGAAGGCTTGCAAGGGTTGCCCCGTCAGCACCGCGCGCAGGTTGTGGTTCAGCACCGGGGCCGCGCGCACGGCATAGACGCCCGCCTTGGGGCGCGGCGCAAAGCCGAGATGCGCGCAATCGCCCGCCGCGAAGATCGCGGGGTCCGAGGATTGCAGCGCGGGCGAGACGGTGACGAACCCCTCGTGCAAGTCCAGTCCGGTTGCGGCAAGCCAGCCCTGCGGGCGGGCGCCGGCCACGGTCAGGGTGAAATCCGAGGGAAGGGTGCGGCCATCGGACAGGGTGACCGCGCCTGCCGTGATGGTGGCGGGGCTTGCCCCTTCGATCAGCGCGATCCCCTGCGCGGCCAGTTGCGCCAGAAGCGTCGACCGGGCGGCGGCACCGATATGGGGCAGCGCAGGCCCCCGGCTCAGCAGGGTGATCTGCGGCACGGCCCCCGCCGCGCGCAGACGGTGGGCCGAGGCCAGCGCCAGCTCGACGCCGCCCACGCCCGCACCGATGATGACAAGACGCGGCGCGGGCAGACGCCGTTCGACGAAAGCCTCCCACCGTTCGGCATAGGTGCCGAGCGGCTTGGCCGAGGTCGCGTGCAAGGCATAGCCCGGCACATCGGGAAGGTCGGAGGCGATGCCGATGTCGATGGAGCAAAGGTCATAGGCCAGCGGTGCGCGCCCCGCCAGAAGCACGCGCTTGCCCGCCCGGTCGATCCCCGTGGCGCGGTCGAGGATCACCCGTGCGCCCGCGAAACGTGCGAGGCGGACAAGGTCGATCATCATCTCGGCCTTGGTGTAATGCCCCGCGATATGGCCGGGCAGCATGCCCGTATAGGGGGCGGCCGGATCGGGGTTGATGACGGTCAGCCGCACCCCCGGCAGCGGGTCCATCGCGAACATCCGCAAGACGAGCGCATGGGTATGCCCGCCGCCGATCAGCACGACATCCTGAACGAGGGGCAGCGGTTCGATCATCTTCGGGCTTTCATTCTGGCAGACATGACCCGCGCGGCGCGACAGGCGCGAACCGGCGGTGCGCGGGGGGCGGCCCCCGCCCCGCAACCTTAAAGCCCGCGCCGCGGAATGGCGAGGGGCGGGGGCGAATGGGGGCGAGGGGGCGGGGGCGAATGGGGGCGGGCGTGAAGCGGCGGTGTGCGGCGCGCGCGGTTGCCACGCCCCGTGCCGCTGCACATACTGCGGGCATGGAGACGCGCCAGAACATCAGGGTCACGCAGAGCCAGCGGTTGCAGCTGAACCTCGGGTTGCAGGCGTCGATCCGCGTGCTGAAGGCCGATGCCGAGGGGTTGACGCGCTATCTCGAGGAGCAGGCCGCCGAAAACCCGCATCTGCTGTTGCACCCCGCCCGCCCCGAGGCGGGTGACTGGCTGCCGCGCTGGGAAAGCGCGCTGGGCGGGGGCGGGCTTGATCCGGACCTTGCCGCGAGTGCGGGGCCAAGCCTCATGGCGCATGTGGTCGAGCGGATCGCGGCGATGGGCCTGCGCGGCGATGCGCTGCGCGTGGCCGAACTGCTGGCCGAGGCGCTGGAACCGGCAGGATGGCTGGGACGGAGCTTGACCGAGATCGCCGCCGAGGCCGGGGTTCCGGTGGCGCAGGTGGAACAGGTGTTGCGGCGGCTCCAGTCGATCGAGCCGGCGGGGCTGTTCGCGCGGTCTTTGTCGGAATGCCTGTTGTTGCAGGCGGTCGAGGCGGGGCAGGACAGCCCCGTGCTGCGCGGAGTGCTGGAGAACCTGCCGCTGATGGCCACGGGCGATGCCGAGCGTCTGGCGCGGGCGCTGGGCGTCGCGGTCGATGCGGTGCAGGACTGCTTTCGCACCATTCGCCGCTTCGATCCGAAACCGGGGGCGCAATTCTCGGCTTTTTCGGCACCGGTGCGCGAGCCTGACATCGTGGCGCGCCGGCATGTCGAAGGCTGGGTCGTGTCGCTGAACCGGTCGTCGCTGCCGGCCATGTCGGTCAGCGCGGGGCGGGGCGGGGGGCGGGGCGCGGCGCGGGCGGTGATCCGCCTTGTGGAAAGCCGCAATGCCACCCTGTTGCGGGTGGGGACCGAGGTGTTGCGCCGGCAGGAGGCCGCGCTCGACCATGGTCTGGCGGCGCTGGTGCCGCTGACCATGACCGAAGTCGCCGAGGGGCTTGGCCTGCACGAAAGCACGGTCAGCCGGATCGTCGCGGGAACCAGTGTCGACACGCCGAAGGGCACGCTTTGGCTGCGCAACCTGTTTTCGGGGCGGATCGGCAGCGGGACGCTGTCGGCGGCGGCGGTGCGGGCGAAACTGGCCGATCTGGTGAATGCCGAGGACCGCCGCGCCCCGCTGACCGACGAGGCCTTGGCGGCCGTTCTGTCGGGCGAGGGCGCGGCCATCGCCCGCCGGACCGTGGCGAAATACCGCGAGATGCTGGGCCTGCCGCCCGCGCATCGGCGGCGCATCCTGCGCTAGGCGTGCAGCCCGTGCCTGCCACGTATGCAGGGCGGGGGCGGCCGGTCTGCCACCGTGGCGCCGCGGACGGGTCGGCATGAGTATTTGGGCAAGGCTGAAAGGGGGGAAGGGCCGGTTTTCGCCGCCCGCCTGTCCCCTTCGCGACGAAAAAGGTCGCAGGCGGGGGTGACCTTGTGCGGGCTTCGCATTAGGTGCGGAGGGCGCGAAACAGGGGACGGTGCATGGCTTACTTTCTGGGCGTCGATACGGGTGGCACCTATACCGACGCGGTGATCGTGGACGAAAGCGCCGACCGCGTGATCGGTTCGGCCAAGTCCCTGACCACGCGGGGCGATCTGGCCATCGGGATCGGCAAGGCCGTGGATGCGGCGCTTGCGGGGGCGGGGATCGATGCCGCCAAGGTCGCGCTTGTGTCGCTGTCGACCACGCTGGCCACCAATGCGCTGGTCGAAGGGCAGGGCGGCCGCGTGGCGCTGGTCTTTATCGGCTTCGATGCCGACGACCTCGATCGTGGCGGGTTGACCGAAGCCTTGAAGGGCGATCCGGTGATCCGCATCGGCGGCGGGCACAGCCATGCGGGCAGCGAGAACGCGCCGCTCGATCTGGAAGCACTCGAGGCCGAGGTCGCGGGTCTGGGCGAGGGTGTGATGGGCTTTGCCGTCGCAGCACGCTTTGCCACCCGCAACCCCGCGCACGAGGTGGCCGCCCGCGATCTGATCCGCCGCGTGACGGGGCGTCCGGTGACATGTTCGCACGAGCTTTCGGCCCAGTTGAACGGGCCGAAGCGGGCGTTGACGGCCGTGCTGAATGCGCGGCTGATCGGGATGATCGACCGTCTGGTCGCCGCCTGCGAACGGCACCTTGGCGCGGTGGGGATTTCCGCCCCGCTTATGGTGGTGCGCGGCGACGGGGCGCTGATCTCGGCGGCGATGGTGCGCGAGCGCCCGATCGAGACGATCCTGTCCGGCCCCGCCGCCAGCATCGTCGGCGCGCGCTGGCTGACCGGAGAAAGCGACGCGCTGGTGTCCGACATCGGCGGCACGACGACCGACGTGGCGCTGCTGCGTGGCGGCCTGCCCGAGATCGACCCGCAAGGCGCGCGTGTCGGCGGGTTCCGGACGATGGTGGAAGCCGTCGCGATGCGCACGACCGGCCTTGGCGGCGACAGCGAGGTGCATCTGGTGACCGAGGGGCTTGCGGGCGGCTTGCGGCTTGGCCCGCGCCGTCTGGTGCCCGTGTCGCTTCTGGCGGTGGATCACGGGCCGATGGTGCATGCCGCCCTTGACCGCTGGCTTTCGGCGGATGCGGTGGGCGAGCATGACGGGCGCTTTGCCATTCCGATGGGCGGCAACACGGGCGGGCTTGGCCCGCGCGATCTGGCCGTGCTGGGGCGACTTGCGCAGCCGATGCCCGTGGCGGTGGCGCTGACCTCGCGGCTGGAAGTGGCCGCTCTCGAACGCTTGGTGGCGCGGGGGCTTGTGATGATCGCGGGCGTGACGCCCTCGGACGCGAGCCATGTGCTGGGGCGGCTTGCGGCATGGGACGGCGAGGCGGCGGAAAAGGCGGTGCGCTTGCTGGCGCGGCGCAGGAACGGCAGGGGCGAACGCTTCGCCCCCGACGCGCCGACGCTGGCGCGGGCGATCATCGACCAGTTGACCGCGCAGACCGTGGATTGCCTGCTGGAAGCGGCCTTTGGCGAGGATGCGGAATTCGCGGGCGAGCTGCCCGAGGCGCTGGCGCGGCACCGTCTGGTCGCGGCGGGCCTGTCGCAGCATCGCGGTGTGGTCGAGATCGGGGTCAGGCTGGGTGTTCCGGTGATCGGGCTGGGGGCGTCGGCCCCGTCCTATTACGGCGCGGTCGGTGAACGGCTGGGCGCGCGGATGATCCTGCCAGAGCATGCGGGCGTGGCTAATGCCATCGGCGCGGTGGTCGGGCAGGTCAGCCAGCGCGCCACGGGTCTGGTCAGCAGCCCCGGCGAGGGGCGCTTTACCGCCCACCTGCCCGCGGGGTTGCAGCTTTTCAACAGCCGCGACGCGGCGCTTGACGCGATGGAGGCGGCGCTGGTCGCAGAGGCCAGCACCCGCGCCCGCGCCGCCGGGGCCGAGGAATTGCGCGTCACCACCACCCGCGACATCCGCGAGGCCGAGGTGGAAGGCCGCGCCATGTTCATCGAGGCGACCCTGACCGCCACCGCCTCGGGTCGTCCGCGCGTTGCACATGCCAGAGCCGACGATTGAGGCTTGACGCCCCGCGTCACTGGCCTTAGTGACCGCGCCAGTGGCTAGGTAGCTCAGCTGGTTAGAGCACATGACTCATAATCATGGGGTCGGGGGTTCGAGTCCCCCCCTCGCCACCAATTAACCTAATGCGTTGAAAATCAGCAGCTTGGCGCGGCGGTCATTCGCTGCTGCGGGTGCTTGCGGTGCTGCCTGTCTGCTTGCGGGGGCGGACCGGGGCGGGCGATTCACGGGGTGGCCTGCTTTTCCGGGGATTTGCTGTCTGCGGTTTCTTCGGGCGGGGTGCAACGCTGCGGCGTGACGGCGTGCCGATGCCAGCATGATTGCGGTTCGGGTGCGGGCAGATCGGGCGCTTCGGGCGGGCATGGCGTCAGATGGTGGCGGGCAGGCACCGCCCCGCCGCGGCACCCGCCCTGACGGATGGGCGGGTGGCGGCAGGGTGCGGGAGGCGGTTGCCCGGTCACCTCTTCACAGACGCGGGTTGCCCTAGCCTGCGCTGTTGACCGCGCTGAGGATGCTGTTTTCGGCATCGCGCAGCGCCTGACGCGCGGGCTTGCCGTGGAAGACCGCGTCGTGGATTTCGGCGCCGAGGATGCGTTCGATCAGGCTGAATTCCTGAATCGGCGGGCGCGCCCATGTGACAAGCTCGTTCCGGCGGGCGAGCTGGTCGACCATGCTCACGATGGGCGACGAGGCCAGCGCCTCGGGGTCGGCGCAGACGGAAAAGCGCGGCGCCACGGGGAAGCCGTTCTTGACATGCGCCTTCATCGCCTCGGGCGAGACCATCCATGTGATCGCGTTCATGATCTGCTTTTGCCGCGCGGGCTTTACCGAGGCGGGAATGGTCATCAGGAAGCCGCCGATGGGGGCCGCGATCCGGCGCAGGCGGCGCGAGGGGGGCGGAAGATAGGCCACGCGGCGCGCGACCTGCGAGCTGAGTTCATGCTCGAACCGTGCCGCGCGCATCGTCCAGCAATAGGCCAGACCCGCACGGCCCGACATGAAGCACTGGATGCGTTTTTCCCAATCCATGAATTCGATGTCGGGGGGCGAGACCTCGACGAGCTGCTTCATGTATTCGATCACCTCGACCGCATCGACGGTGTCGATTTGCAGCTTGAGCTTTTCGAATTTCGGAAAGACCCAGCTTTCCTGATTGTGCAGCGGCATGTCGATGATGGTCTTTTGGCAGGCGGCCAGAAAGAACATGAACGAGTTTGCGATGGGCATGCCGCGCTGTCCGTTCCAGGCGATGCCGTAGAATTCCGATGCGGGGCGGTGCAGGGCGCGGGCCGCGGCAATGGTTTCGTCGAAGGTGCGCGGGAAGGTCAGCCCCTTGTCCTCGAACAGGTCGCGGCGGGCGGCAAGGATCTCGATCGTGCAATAGAGCGGGATGCCGTATTGCGTGCCCTTCCAGTTTCCCGTTCCCCAGACCGAGGGGTGGAAGTCGAGCGGGTTGATCGCGGCGTCCTGCAAAAGATCGTCGAGCGGGGCGAGGTAGCCTTTTTCGGCAAACTCGCCCAACCACGGCATGTTGATCGAGATGACGTCATATTCGGCGGTCGGCTTTTCGAAATAGCTTTGCGAATTGACGTAAAGATCGGGCAGGCGTTGCAGATCGAAGCTGCTTTTCCGGCCAAGGTCGTTGCGGAAATCGGACCAGAGGTTGCGCATCGACGAGAAGTAGTTGTCGTCGTTCAGCAAAAAGCGGATGTCGCCCGGAACCTTGCCCGCGATGTCGTCGCCCCGGACGGGCGAGATGATCTGCGCCGCGAAATAGCTGCCGCCAAAGTAGTATTCGTTCGCCTCGGCCCCTTTGCGCAGGCCGAAGGTCTTGGCGAGGTGGCCTTTCACATGGGTGGCGTATTCCATGAAGCTGTGCAGCAGCGTGTCGGTCGGTTCGAGGAAATGGGTCTTGAGCCCGCCTCCGCGCGGCACCTGCCGGATCAGCCCGTCCTCGATCATCTTGGCGATCATCCGGTTTCCGGTGCTGTAGGGCACGCCGGCCAGGGTGATCAGCCCCGATTTGTCGATGGGCTTGCGCCGCAGGTGGCTGTCGACCAGCTCGAGCACGACGTTCCAGTAAACGTCCTTGGCCGCGCCGGGCAGGCCCGAATCGAAGGGTGCGCGGAGTTTCCGAAGGAAATCCACGATCCGCGACAACTCGTGCGCGGTCAGTTCGGGTGTGGGCGCGTGGGTCGGATTGATCTGCTGCACCGGTTCAGCCCTGTTGTGCGGAAATCCCAGAATGCCATTTCACCAAAGCGAAGAAATCCTCGTTTTGCAATCCTGCATTCGCCGCCGTGCGGTAAAGTTCGAGGATCAGCCCCGCCGTCATCAGCGGCACGCCGTTGCTGCGGCCCGCATCGCTGATCAGGGTGAAATCCTTTATCATCTGCTGGATCGTGAAAGCGGGGGTGTAATCTTCGGAAACCACCAGATCGGTCTTGTATTTGAACAGGGGCGAGGCGACGGCGCTTTCGCAGATCACCTCCATCATCGCGGCGCGGCTGAGACCGCCGCTTGCGCCAAGGGCCACGGCCTCGGCCAGAATGGCCGAACTTGCGCCGACGAGGGTGTTGAGGACGAGTTTCATGTAGCGCGCTTCCTCGCCCGCGCCGAGCCAGAACTGGCGGGCCGACAAAAGACCAAGCAAGGGCAAGGCGGCGTCCCACCCCTGCGACGCACCCGAAGCAAGGATCGTGAGCGAGGCTTTCTCTGCCATCGTCGTGCTGCCCGATACGGGCGCGCGGACGTAGAAAATGCCCGCTTTATCAAGGATTTTCGCAACTTCGGCCGAGCATTCGGGTGAAACCGTGCTCATCTCGACCAGCACGCTGCCGGGGGCCAGACGTTCGGCCACGCCTTTGGCGGACTGCGTGCCCGCGACGACCATGCGCAGGGCTTCGTCATTGGGAAGGGTCGCGAAAACGATAGAGGCGCCGTCGATCGGGGACAAATCGCCCGCCGCCGTTGCACCCGCTGCCGCAAGCGCTGTCTGCGCCGCAGGGTTCGGCTCTGACACCGAAACCGGAATTCCGGCGGCAAGAAGATTGCGGATCATGGGGGCGCCCATCTTGCCCGCCCCGATCCAGCCGATCTTTTTGCCCGCGGCACCTGCGCGCGCGTCCGCAGCGAATTTCGAATCCATAACCCACCTCGCTCCCCTGTGGGGCCAACATAGGCGGTCGCTTCGGCGCTTCCGTTTTCAATTTATCCGAAACGAATAAATTCGGTCCGACCTGCCCGATCCGGTTTGGTATCGATGGATCAAGGGAGTGAGTCGTGGCCGATGGACCGGAGGGGTCCGGCGCGATGCGAGGCGGATGTTGTACCGAAACCGTGACCGGCGATTTGCAAGGCCCATCCTTTCGGGCTGATGCGCGCAGACGGCAGGGCGCTAGGGTAGAACATGACGCAACGCAAAACGCGTGCGGTCGTGACAAGACAGGAGGATAAGGCGATGCGGGCAGTCCGTTTCCACGGTGCGCGGGATATCAGGGTCGAGGATGTGGCCGAGCCTTCGGGCAAACTGGCGCCCGATGATGTGCTTATCGCACCTGCGGTAACCGGCATTTGCGGCACCGATCTGCATGAATATCTGGCAGGCCCGATCGTCACGCCGAAAGAGCCGCATGTCTATACCGGGGCCACCAATCCGCAGATTCTGGGCCATGAATTTTCGGCGCGGGTTCTGGCGGTTGGCGATGCCGTAAGCCATGTTTCGGCGGGCGACCGCATCTCGATCCAGCCGCTTCTGTCGCCGCGCAACGACTATTACGGCAAGCGCGGGCTGTTCCACCTGTCGCCCGTGATGGGCTGCGTGGGGCTTAGCTGGGCCTGGGGCGGCATGGGCGAAAAGGCGGTGATCAAGGATTACAACGCCCAGCCCGTGCCCGACAACATCACCGACGATCAGGCCGCGATGATCGAACCGGCCGCCGTGGCGCTGTACGGCGTGGATCGGGGCGGCGTGACCGCCGGATCGACCGTGCTGGTTTCGGGGGCAGGCCCCATCGGCGCGTTGACGGTTCTGGCGGCCCATGCGGCGGGTGCCGCGCTGGTCATCGTGTCCGAGCCGAACCCCAACCGCCGCCGGATCATCAAGGACATCGCGCCCTATGCCATCGTCGTCGATCCCCGAAGCGGAGATTTGTCGCAGATTGTAGCCGATCTGACAGAAGAGGGCGTGGGCGTTGACGTGGCGCTGGAATGCGTGGGTCTCGAAGCCTCGCTCAACACATGTGTCGCGGCGGTGCGCCGTCAAGGGCGGGTGGTGCAGGTGGGTCTGCACATGAAGCCTGCAAGCATCGACGCGATGCTCTGGGCGCTCAAGGATATCACCGTGGAAGCGACATGGTGCTACCCGACGCAGATCTGGCCGCGCATCGCCCGGATGATCGCTGCGGGCAATTTCCCCGTGGAAAAGGTCATCACCGCCCGCATCGACGCCAAGGATGTCGTCGCCAAAGGGTTCGAGGCGCTGCTCGACCCGGCGGGCGAACATCTCAAGATCCTTGTCACCACCTGACGCCTGCGCTGCACGAAAGAAAGAACCACCAAATGAACACCAAGAACGTAGCGTTGATCGTGGGGGCCACGGGACTGTCGGGCAGCTATGCCGGACGCCTGTTGAAAGCCAATGGCTGGACGGTCGTGACCGTGTCGCGCGGGGCAGCAGAGCTTGAATTTTCCGACCGCCACATCGCGGCCGATCTTCAGGATGCGGCAGGCACCAAGGCTGCCTTGGCGGCGGCCAAGGATGTGACCCATGTTTTCTTCTGCACATGGTCGCGGCAGGCGAACGAGGCCGAAAACGTCCGCGTCAACGCCGCGATGATCCGCAACCTGTTCGACGGGCTGGACGGCGCGCCGGTCAAACATGCCGCCCTTGTGACGGGGCTGAAGCATTACCTCGGATCGTTCGACGACTACGCCAAGGTCAAGCCCTATACGCCCTTCCTCGAAAGCAGCCCGCGCCTGCCGGGGTTGAATTTCTACTACGCGCAGGAAGACGTTCTGTTCGAAATGGCCGAAAAGCGCGGCTTCACATGGTCGGTGCATCGCCCGCATACGATGATCGGCTTTGTCATCGGCAATGCGATGAACATGGCGGTGACGCTGGCGGTCTATGCCTCGATCTGCAAGCACACGGGGCGGCCCTTTGTCTACCCCGGCTCGACCGAACAATACAACGCCGTGACCGATGTGACCGATGCGCGGTTGCTGGCAAAGCAGCTGATGTGGGCCGCGACCACGCCCGAGGCGGCGAACACGCCCTTCAACACCTCGAACGGCGATGTCTTCCGCTGGACATGGCTGTGGCAGCAGATCGCCGGTTACTTCGGCCTGCCTGTCGCCGAACACCCCGGCAAGCCGACGCTGCTGGTCGAGCAGATGGCCGACGCGCCCAAGATCTGGGCCGAGATCGTCGCCAAGCACGGCTTGCAGGACATTGCGGTCGATAAGCTGGCCTCGTGGTGGCACAGCGACGCCGACCTTGGCCGGACGCTGGAATGTTTCACCGACATGACCAACAGCCGCACGCTTGGCTTTGACGCGTATCAGTCCACCCGCAGCAGCTTTACCGACGTTTTCGACGAATTGCGCGCGCGCAAGATCATTCCCGCGTAAGCGCGAAAGGAAGAACCATGCATTACGTTGTCCACTGCCTCGATCACGAGGGGGCCGTCGAAACACGGCTTGCGAACTATGACGCGCACAAGGCCTATCTGGCTGCGGCACCGGTCAAGACGGTGATTTCCGGCCCGCTTCTGGCCGATGACGAACAGACCATGATCGGCAGCTGCTTCGTGCTGGAAGCCAATTCTCTGGCCGAGGTCGAGGATTTCAACCGCAACGACCCCTTTGCCAAGGTCGGGCTGTGGAAAACCGTGTCGATCCGTCCCTTTGCCAAGCGCGTGGACAACCGGACATGAGCAATCCCGTCAACATCGCCCTTGTGGGCATGGGCTGGTGGGGCCAGAAGATGCTGGCCGTGCTACAGGCCGCGCCTGCCGATATCCGCGTGGTGCGGGCGGTCGAGCCGAACCTTGAAACGGTGCGCGAGCTTTGCGCGTCGAAGGGCGTGGCGCTTTCGGCCGATTATGCCGACGCGCTGAACGATCCGGCGGTCGAGGCGGTGGTTCTGGCAACCCCGCATTCCATGCACACCGCCCAGATCGCGGCGGCGGTGGCGGCGGGCAAGCATGTCTTTTGCGAAAAGCCGCTGGCGCTGACCAAGGCCGAGGCCGAGCGTTCCGTCGCCCTGTGCCACGCGGCGGGTCTGGTGCTGGGCATGGGCCATGAACGCCGGTTCGAGCCGCCCGTGGCTGATCTTCTGGCGATGGCCGATGCCGGAACGCTGGGGCGCATCCACCAGATCGAGGCCAATTTCAGCCATGACAAATTCCTGTCGCTGGCCCGCGACAACTGGCGGCTCAAGGCCGATCAGGCCCCTGCGGGCGGCATGACGGCGACGGGCATTCACCTGCTTGACCTGTCGGTGCGGCTGCTCGGTGCTGCGGAAAGCGTGCTGTGCATCTGCGAGCAACTGTCATCCGACCTGCCGCAGGGCGACACGGTGGCGGCCTTTGTCAAGTTCAAGGGGGGTGGCACCTCTTATGTCTCGGCCTCGCTTGCCAACCCGTTCATGTCGCGCTTCACGGTCTACGGGTCGAAAGGCTGGATCGACATCCGCGACAAGGCGCATGTCGAAGCGCCTGACGGCTGGATCGTGACCAGCGCGATGGCGGGCGGCCCGATCGTGACCCGCGAAATCGGCAAGGCCGAACCGGTGAAGGACAATCTTGTGGCTTTTGCCCGCGCGGTGCGCGGCGGCGATGCCTATCCGGTCACCGGCGAGCATCTGGTCAACAACATCGCACTGCTGGAGGCCGTGTTCCGCTCGGCCACAAGCGGCCGCATCGAAACCGTTGCCTAAGGACGAGGACAGATCATGAAAGCCCTTATCTTCGACAAGCCGAACCAGCCCGTTGTCACCGATATCCAGACCCCGTCGATCAGTGACAACGAGGTTCTGGTCCGCTCGCGCCGCGTCGGCATCTGCCATTCGGATTACGAACTGCTTGCGGGCAAATACATCATCCCGATTTCCTACCCCGTCACCCCCGGCCATGAATGGGTGGGCGAGGTGGTCGAGGTGGGCCGCAACGTCAAGGGTTTGCAGCGCGGTGACCGTGTGGTGGGCGAATGCGTGATCCGCACGCCCGAGCGTATCCACCATTTCGGCTTCTCGATGGACGGGGCCAACCGCGAGTTCTTCGCCGCGCGTCCCGAATGGCTGCACAAGCTGCCCGATGCGGTCGATGATGCCAAGGGCGCGCTGATCGAACCCTTTACCTGCGGCTATTACGCGGTGCTGCGGCACGGCGGGGTCAATGCCTCGCAAACCGTGGTGGTTTCGGGGGGCGGGACCATCGGGCTTGTCTCGGCGGCGGCGGCCATCGGAATGGGGGCGCAGGTGATCGTGGTCGATCCGGTGCCGCTGCGGCGCGAGATCGCGATGAAACTGGGCGCGGTCGGCACGGTCGATCCGTCAAAGGGCGATGCGGTGGAGGCCGTGACCGAAATGACCAAGGGCGGCGCCGATCTGGTGGTGGAAGCCGCAGGCCACCCGTCATCGCTGGCCAATGTCTTCGACTATGCCCGCCCCGAAGGGTTCGTCTCGATGGTCGGCATCAGCATCGGGCAGAAAATTCCGGTCGAACTGGGCAAGATCCAGATCAAGGATCTGACCGTGCGCGGCTGCATCGGCTCGCCCGGTGTCTGGCCGGGGGCCATCCGCTTTCTGGAGCGCACGGGAATCGACCTGTCGCCGATCCAGACGCACAGCTTCGCGCTCGACGACGCGATCACGGCCTATGAGCTGGGCAAGGACCCGACCAAGGCCGTGAAGATCACGCTCGAAATCGCCTGAGACCAAGCACGAAACCGGGGGGGAACGCAGGTGGCGCACGAGGTCCGACTGACGCGGGAAGCGGGATACGCCTTTGACTGGCGAAAGGTAAAGGTCGCGCGCGGCTTTGCCACGGTCGTGCTGTCGACACTTGTGCTGCTGGTCGTCTGCGCCGTCTTTGCGCCCTCGGCCGTGTCGGTCGGCGGCCTGTCGGGCAGCCTGCCCTTTGCGGCGATCATCGCCATCGTCGGGCTGGGGCAAATGCTGGTGGTGCAGCAGGGCGGGTTCGACCTGTCGCTGGCGGGCGGCGTTTCGCTTGCGGTTGTCATAACCACCCACCTTTCGGGCGGAAACGATGCGCAGCTCTTCGGCTCGATCCTGATCGCGGTTTGCTGCGCGCTGGTGGCCGGTCTTGTGAACGGCATCCTTGTCGGTGTCATGCGGCTGAATGCGATCATCGCGACCATCGGGATGAACGCGCTGCTTTACGGGGCTGTCTTTGCCGTGTCGGGCGGCGTGCCGCGCATCACGACGCCGCTGATGGCCGAAATTGCCGGCGGCAAGACGCTGGGCCTGCCCAACTCGGTTCTGTTCGCCGTGGTCGTCACCTGCCTTGTGAGCTTTCTGCTCAAGGCGACGGTCATGGGCCGCCGGTTCGAGGCGATCGGGGCGAACCCGCTTGCTGCGCATGCGGCGGGCCTGCCCGTGCGGCGCTATCAGGCTGCGGCCTATGTGCTTGCGCAGCTTCTCTACTGCCTTGCAGGGGTGCTGATTTCCGGCATCACCCGCGAACCCACGGCCTTTCAGGGCGACAGTCTGCTTCTGCCATCGGTCGCGGTGGTGGTGCTGGCGGGAACGTCGCTGCTCGGGGGGCGGGGCTATCCGATTTCGACGGTCGTCGCGGCGTTCTTCCTGAACCAGCTCAGCCAGTTCGCCCTTGCCGTCGGAGTGCCGTTCTCTGCCCAAACCATCATCCAGGCTTTGGCGCTGGTGTTCGGGATCGGCGTCTACTCGGTCCGCTGGAAACGGTCCGCAATAACACGTGCTCAACAGTCCAACTCGGAGGAAACGGACAATGTCTAAAACCAAGATCATGTCGCTTGCAATCGCGGCGGCCACCCTGACCACGGCGCTGACCGCCACCACCGCGCTGGCCGAAACCCCGTCGTGGTGCGGGCCGAAGCAAGCCTCGCTTGCCCTGCTCGACGGCTTCGGCGGCAACAGCTGGCGCCTTGTGACCACCGCTTCGGGTGCCGAAGAGGCCGCAAAATGCCCGAGCATCACGCAGTATGAATATGCCGACGGTCAGGGCAACACCCAGAAGGCCATTTCGGACATCAACTCGATGGCGGCACGCGGGATCAACGCCATGGTCGTCTTTGGCGATGCCGGTCCGGCCGTGCTGCCCGCGCTTACCAACGCGCATCGCGCAGGGACCATCGTGGTTCCCTACCGCGTCGACGTCGGCGGCGAGGAAGGCGTGAACTACGCCAAGTTCATCGGCTCGTCCTTTGTCGAGGACGGCAAGAGCTGGGGCAACTGGATCAAGGCGAACCTGCCCGACGGCGGCAACATCCTGTTCCTTTCCGGCCCTGCCGGCAACAGCCAGGGTCTGGACGAGCTGGAAGGCATGAAGACCGTGCTTGATGACAAATACAAGTTCATCAACCCCGAGCCCTTTGCCGTCACCAACTGGGACCCGTCGCTGACGCAGCAGGTGCTTTCGGCGGAAATCGCCAAGAACGACAAGATCGACGTGATCGTGTCCGACTTCGGCCCCTCGCTGGTGGGTGCGCTGCCGGTCTTTGCCGAGTTCAAGCGGTCGATCCCTGCCATCGCCACCTCGGACGGCAACTCGCTGTCGTGCTTCTGGGCGCAGAACCACGAAGCCAACCCCGACTTCAAGCTGTTCACGGTCGCGACCGGAAACGACAACGTGCGTCTTGCCGTGCAATGGGCTGTCGCCCTTGCCACCGACGGCACGCCGCCGGCGGACAACATCTTCAAGGCTCCGGTCTACGAGGACTCGGTCTCGGGTTCGCCGAACCCCGTGACCTGCCGCGACGATCTGCCCGGCTCGATCTACCTGTCGGCCGAGATGGCCGATGACGCGCAGGCCAAAGCCGTCGGTCAGTAAACACTTGCGAACCGGTCTGAAGCTGCGCCGCGGCTTCGGACCGGCCCTTCATCGCCCCGTCACCGGGACAGCAGGACATGTCATGCCCAAGGTAGCCCCCATGAACGACATGCAATTGCAGGATGCCGCCGTCGCCGCATTGGTCGCGCCGAAGATCCGCCTGTCAGGAATTACCAAGGTCTTTTCCGGCGTCACCGCGCTGTCGAACGTGTCGGTCGATATCCATCCGGGCGAAGTCCATGCCATCCTTGGCGAGAACGGCGCCGGAAAATCGACCCTGATGAACATCATCGCCGGGGTTCTGACGCCCGAACAGGGAAGCGTGGAATTCGACGGCGTGACCGTAAGCCCCATGTCGCCGGAAAAGGCGGCAGCGCTCGGGGTCTCGATCTCGTACCAGCATCCGGCGGTGCTGGACGATCTGTCGGTGCTGGAAAACCTGCGCGTGGCGCTGCCCGCGCGCGTTTTCGAAGGGGCCGCGCCCGATACGATCGCACGCGCCATGCTGGACGATGTCGGTCTGGATGTTGCGCTGCACCTGCGGGCCGACGCGCTGACGGTGGCGCAAAAGCACCTTCTCGAAATTGCCAAGGCGCTGGCGACGCGCCCGCCTGTGCTGATCCTTGACGAGCCGACGGCCGCGCTCGATCAGGATGCAACCGAAATGCTGTTCGACCGCATCCGCGCCATCGTGGCCAAGGGGACGGCGGTGATCTACATCACCCACAGGCTTGCCGAACTGCGCCAGATCGCGCATCGCGTCACGGTGCTGCGGGATGGACGGGTCGAAGGCGGCGCGCTGGTGCGCGATGTGACCGACGACGATCTGATGGCGATGATCGTCGGGCGCAGTCTGGCATCGGCCTTTCCGCCCAAATGCGCCCAAGCCGCGCCCGAACCGAATTTCGCCGTGAGCGGCCTGTCGGGACGGAAATTCCACGATGTCGGCTTTGCCGTCGGTCGCGGGCAGATCATCGGCATCGCGGGGGTCGAAGGCAACGGGCAGGCGCAGGTGATGCGGGCGCTGGCCGGGCTTGAGGCATGGACCGGCGAAGTCAGGCTGAACGGCACCGCCCTGACGGCGGCGCAGGTGCGGCAAAACACGGCCTACATGCCCTCGGACCGCCACTCGGAAGGCATCATCGCCGACCTGACCGTGCGCGAGAACGCGACCTTTTCCGCCCTCGACCAGCTCAGCCGTCTCGGGATCGTCAACCGCCGTTCGGAACTGGCCGAGGTGAACCGCCTGTTCGGATCGCTGGCCGTCAAATCGCCGGGGCTGGATGCCGCCATCCTGTCGCTGTCGGGGGGCAACCAGCAAAAGGTTGTCATGGCGCGCGCCCTGATGTCGCGCCCGGGCTTCATTCTGGCGGACGAGCCGACGCAGGGCGTCGATGTCGGCGCGCGGTTCGAAATCTACCGCATCCTGCGCGAGGTGTCGCAATCGGGCACGCCCGTCATCGTCAATTCCTCGGACGCGGCCGAACTCGAAGGGCTGTGCGACATCGTCATCGTCATGTCGCGGGGGCGGGTTGCCGAAACCCTGACCGGCGAGGCCGTGACCGAAGAGCGCATCGTCGCGGCGGCGGTCAAGGCGCAGACGCATCTGGCCCAAGCGGCGCCAAGCCAAAGCCCGCGCCCCGCGGCGCGCGGTTTGCGCAGCTTCATCCAAAGCGACAACGCGACTGTCGCCCCGCTTGCCGCCGTGATCGCCCTGCTGGGGCTGTATGTCTTCAGCCAGAACGGCAACTACTTTTCCGCCTTCAACATCTCGAACATCCTTCTGCTTGCGACGGCGCTCGGCTTTATCGCGATGGGGCAGACCATCGCGCTGCTGATGGGGGGGATCGACCTTTCGGTGGGGCCGCTGGCGGGGTTTCTTGTCGTCGTGGCCTCGTTCTTCATCAATGACGGGCAGTCGCCGCAGACCATCGCGCTTGGCTTTGCGCTGATGGTCCTTGGCGCGCTGGTCGTGGGGTCGGTCAACGGCCTGCTCATCCGCTTTGCGAATTTCACGCCGATCGCGGCCACGCTTGCCATGTACATCGGCCTTCAGGGGATGAGCTTCGTGCTGCGCGACGGGCCGGACGGCTATATCAACTTTGCGGTGATGGATTTCATCGGCTGGAAGCTCGGGCCCATTCCGGTGGCGTTCATCGTGCTGGTGGCGGTGGCCCTGGCGGCGGAATACGGGCTGCGCTACAGTCGGCAGGGCTGGCAGCTGCGCGCCATCGGCTCGCACGAAGGGTCGGCCCGGCGGATGGGCATCCGCGTGGACCGGGTGGCGATTGCCGGATACATCGCCGTGGCGCTTTGCACGGCGCTGGGTGCGGTGATGCTGATGGTGCAGATCGGCGTGGGCGATCCGCAGCAAGGCGTCAGCTACACGCTTGCCAGCATTACGGCCGTGGTTCTGGGCGGCACCAGCCTGCGCGGCGGGCGCGGCACCTTTATCGGCACCGTCATGGGCGCCGTGCTGCTGACCGAGGTGCTGAACGCGGTGTCCTTCCTTGGCCTGTCGCAGACCTATCAATACGTGTTTCAGGGCGTGCTGATCCTTGCCGCCGCGCTGATCTACTCGACGGCGCGAAGCCAGACCAAGACCTGACACCCTCTGCACGCCCAAGGGCAAAGCGTCGGCCCCTTCCGTGGCCGGCGTCAGCCCCGCACAACCCGGCGCCATAAGAAAGAACCGAAATGACCCGCGCAACGACCCTCGAATATTTCACCGAAGCCGGATCGGTCGCGGCGGTGAATGGCCGGATCGGGGCCGATACCGACCCGCGTCTTGCCCATGTGATGTCGCGCCTTGTCGCGCATCTGCATGCCTTTGTGAAAGACGTTTCCCTGACCCAGCCCGAATGGGAGGCGGCCATCGGCTTTCTGACCCGCACGGGGCAGATGTGCGACGGCAACCGGCAAGAGTTCATCCTGCTTTCCGATGTGCTGGGCGTGTCGATGCTGGTCGATGCGATCAACAACCGCCGCCCCACGGGTGCGACGGAAAACACGGTGCTTGGCCCCTTTCATGTCGACGGCGTGCCCGAATACCCGATGGGCGCCACGATCACCAAGGCGGGCGGAGCCGAAACCTGCCTGTTCGAAGGGCGCGTGACCGATATCGACGGCGCTCCTCTGTCTGGCGCGCGCATCGATGTGTGGTCCGACAACGAGGACGGGTTCTACGATGTGCAGCAACCCGATGTGCAGCCCGCCCACAACAACCGTGGCGTCTTTGTGACGGGGGCGGACGGGCGCTACAGCTTCCGGGGCATCAAGCCGGTCTCATACCCCATCCCCGATGACGGCCCCGTGGGGCAATTGCTGGACCGGCTGGGGCGGCACCCGTGGCGGCCCGCGCATATGCATTTCATCGTCAGCCGCGACGGGTTCGACACCGTGGTGACCCACACCTTCGTGGCGGGCGACGACTACCTGACGTCCGACGCGGTGTTCGGCGTCAAGGAAAGCCTGATCGCCCCTTTCCACAGGGTGACCGGCGGCGAAACGAAATGGCGGTCCGAATTCGACTTCGTGTTGAACCGCAGCGCAGCGACCAAAGCATAGGAATCCCGCCATGTCCGCAGCCGATACGACCACCTCTCCCCGCATCGCCTTTCTGGGCACCGGCGCGCAGGGGGCCTCTATCGCCGCCGATTTCGCCGCAGCGGGCCTCGATGTGACCTTCATCGACCAATGGCCCGCCCATATCGAAGCGATCCGCGAGAAGGGCATCACGGTCAACATGCCGACGCGCAGCTTCAACGTGCAGGTGCCCGCCCTGCATCTTTGTCAGGTGGCCGAGATCAAGCAGCCCTTCGATCTGATCTTTCTGGTGGTCAAGGCCTATGACACGGTCTGGGCAAGCCACCTTGCCAAGTCGGTTCTGGCCGAGGACGGTTTTCTGATCGGCCTGCAAAACGGCATGACGCACGAGGATATCGCCTCGGTCGTCGGTCGCCACCGCACCATCGGCGCGGTGATCGAGATCGCATCGAACATGTGGGTGCCGGGCGTCACGAACCGCCAGAACGACCATGACGAAAGCTGGTTCGCGCTGGGCGCGCTTGACCCCGCGCAGCAGCACCGGGTCGAGGGCGTGGCCGACATCCTGCGCCATTCGGGGCGGGTCGAGGTGGTCGAGGATATCCGCTCGGCCAAATGGATGAAGCTGGTGGTGAACGCCGCCGAACTGATCCCTTCGGCGATCATCGACACCGCCCTGAACGATGCCGCCCGTGCGCCCGGCATGCTCGAGGTGATGCGCGAGGCGGGATACGAGGCGATGCGCGCCGCCTTGGCCGACGGGGCGACGGTCATGCCGATCATCGGGATGCCGCCGGTGATGAGCAACCACCCCGAACGCTACGTCGATGAAATCTTTGCCGAGGTGCTGCGCACCTTCTCGCGCGAGGATACGTTGACGACATCGCTGCAAGACTGGCGCAAAGGCCGCCGCGCCGAGGTGCAAGAGGTCAACGGATGGGTCGTCGATATCCTGCGCGCGCATGGTCAGGACGCGCCGGTCAACCGCCGCGTCGTCGAAATCGCGCTCGAGATCGAGGCGGGCAGGTTGAAGCCGCATCCCGACCACGCGCGACTGCTGGGCGAGGCATTGGTGCGGGGGTAAGGGTATCATGGCAAATGTGAAGTTCTTCATTGACGCGGCCCTGATGCGCGAGAAGGACGCGGCGCTTGACGGGCTTCTTGCCCAGACGCGCGCGCTTCTTTGCGCAAGGCTCGATATCCCCGAGGCGGCCTGCCAGTTCGTCGCCATCGGCGTGCGGTCGCTTGCGGACCAACCGGCCGTGAATATCGAAATCAGCCTGCTTCCCAAGCCTGACCGGACGGCCGAGAAACTGCGTTCGCTCTGCGAGGATGCGCGCGACATCGCCACCCGCATCCTGTCGGCGCATACGGCTGTCCGCTGCGCACAGCTGGACGCCGCCACCTATATCGCGATCAAATAGCCCGAGGGGACTGGCCGCGACTCTGCCCGCGACCCTGCCCGCGACGCTGGCCACGACTCTGGCCGCGACCCTGGCCGCTTCCGGCCCGATCCGCGCATGCCGGAAGGACAGCGGCTCTCTTGTAAAATTCCAATTATGAGAATAAATCCCTGATGTCCGCATCATGGGAGACACATTCGCCATGGACCTGAACCCCGCTGCCTGCACCCCTTTGGTTCCACAGCGAAAAGTTCCGGCCCATGCCTGCATCCGTGTCCCTGTTCCGCCTGTCCTATTCCACGCCTGACCGCGACCCCGTCTTTACCGACCTCGACCTTGGCTTCGGCTGCGAACGCACCGGCATCGTCGGGCGCAACGGCGCGGGGAAAAGCACGCTGCTGCGTCTGATCGCGGGTGATCTGGCCCCGTCATCGGGACAGGTTCACATCAAGGGCAGCGTCGCGATGATGCGGCAGGATGCCGTTGATCGCCCCGAAGCAACCGTGGCCGACCTTTTCGGCCTGCGCGCAGCCCTTGAACGGGTTGCGCGGGCCGAGGCGGGGCAGGCCGATGCCGACCTGCTTGCCGATACCGATTGGACAGCGCCCGCCCGTATCGAGGCCGCCTTGCAGCGCTGCGGCCTGTCGGTCGCGCCGCTGACCCCCTTGGCCGCGCTTTCGGGTGGCCAGCGCACGCGGGCCGCCCTTGCTTCGGTCATCATGGCCGAGCCTGATTTCCTTCTTCTCGACGAGCCGACGAACAATCTTGATCGGGCCGGACGCGAGGCGGTGGCCGAATTGCTGCGTGGATGGGCGCGGGGGGCGATCGTCGCCAGCCATGACCGGACGCTGCTGGCCGAGATGGACGCGATTGTCGAGTTGTCGGCGCTCGGGGCGGCAAGATACGGTGGCAGTTTAAGCGATTTCCGGCTGAGGAAGAAAACCGAACGCGAGGCGGCGCAGCGCGACCTTGCCCATGCGGAAAAGACGCGCGACGCGGCCGCGCGCCGCGCGCAAGACGCGCAGGAACGCAAGAACCGCAAAGACGGCGCCGGTCACAGGGCAAGGGCAAAGGGCGGGCAATCGAAGATCCAGTTCGATTTTGCCAAGGGGCGGGCCGAGGCATCTGACAGCGCGGGGGCGCGCCTTCGCGACGCCCGCCGTGACGCGGCGGATGCGGCGCTGTCCGAGGCCCGCGAAAAGATCGAGATCATGCAGCCCTTGCGCATGGATATCGCCCCGACCGGCCTGCCCGAGGGCAAGACCGTGTTGCGGCTCGACCGGCTGACCGGCGGATACGACCCGCATCATCCGGTCATTCGCGACCTGTCGCTGACCGTGACCGGACCCGAACGCATCGCCATTGCCGGGCCAAACGGTAGCGGCAAGACCACGCTGCTCGGGTTGATCACCGGCCAGCTTGCGCCGATGCGCGGCAGGGTCGAGGTTTCGGTGCCCTTTGCGCTGCTGGACCAGCATGTCGGGATGCTGGCACCGGAGCGGACCCTGAGCGGGAATTTCCGGCATCTGAACCCTGCGGCCGATGCCCGCATGGCCCATGCCGCCTTGGCGCGGTTCGGGTTTCGCGCCGCTGACGCCCGGCGTCGCGCTGCCGGGCTGAGTGGCGGAGAACGGCTGCGCGCCGGTCTTGCCTGTGCCTTGGGGGCAACCCCGCCGCCGATGTTGCTGATCCTTGACGAGCCGACGAACCATCTCGATCTTGACAGCCTTGCCGCGCTCGAGGCGGCGCTTGCCGCCTATGACGGGGCAGTCCTGATCGTGAGCCACGATGACGCCTTTGTCAGATCGGTCGCACCCGACCGCGTGATCGAACTGCCGTCACGCCCTGCCGCGTGAAGGATGGGCCGCGTGAAGGATGGGCCGCTGTCGCGCGGGGCGCGGGGCGAAAGCGCCGGTGCGGCGCTAGGGGGAATGGCTGAACTGCGGCAGCGAAAGCGCGCGGCGCTGCGCCGTATCAAGCGCGTCGCGGGCCGTCTTGGTGCCGCTCAGGATGTCGTGGATTTCCTCGCCCGCGATCACGATCAGGTCGGAAATGCCCGGAACCGGAGGGCGCGGCCAGATCCGCAGGTAGCCTTGCCGTGCCATCTCGTCCACGGCCGAGATCATCGGCGACAGCGCGGCAACCTCGGGGTCGCGGCTGACGCTGGTGCGCGAACTCGCAAGGCTGCCATTGGCAAGGTAAAGTTTCGTGGCCGAGGCCGTGGTCAGGGTTTGCAGCGCGCGCCAGACCTCTCCGATGCGATTGGCCGCGATATTGGCGGGGATCGCAAGGGAATACCCGCCCATCGGCACGATCGGCCTGCCTTTTGGGCCGGTCGGATGCGGGGCATAGCCCGTGCGCTGATAGGCGGGCGAGGTTGCATCCGTCTCGTGGATCGGGGCCAGCAGCGAATGCGAATAGGCCATCGCGGCGCGTCCCTTGGCATAGGTGCGCGCACGGTCATACCATGCCATCTGCAATATCCCCGGCGGCGAGACCGCCAGAAGGTCCAGCAGATACTCGACGGTTTGCAAGGCCGCCTCGGACTGGAACATGGGCCGCAGGTTTTCGGGCGTTAGGGTCTTTGTGTCATAGCCGTCGGAGGTGGGCCGCAGGTCGATGACCGGCTGGCCAAAGGCGCTCATGACCATCATGAACGTGTGGCCGAGCGGGGTGCCGCGCCCGCCGTTCCAGCTGATTCCGGCGATGCCCGCCTTGGGGTCGTGCAAGCTGCGCGCGACCGCGAGCGTCTGCTCGACCGTTCGTGGCGGTTCCAGCCCGGCCGCCGCCAAAAGGTCTTTGCGATAGACCAGTATCTCGCCCGAAACCATGATCGGCACGCCGTATTGCTGGCCCTGCCAGAAGGAACTGGCCAAGGCGTCGGGGTAGATGTCGGTCTGGTCGAAGCCCGATCCCGCGACCAGCGCGTCAAGCGGCAGCAGGCGCCCCGCATCGGCCATCTCGCCGAACCACGGAAGGTCGACGGCAACGATATCGTATTGCGACACGGGCCTTTGCGCGTTGGCGATCAATTCGGCATGCAGCCTGTCGATGGAATGGGCGCGGCTTTCGATGCGCGTGCCCATGATCATCTCGAACTGGCGTTTGAGGTTGAGCATCGCCATGAATGTCGGATCGGCGTGGACCAGAACCCGCAGGCCGCGCCCAAGGCCGAGCTTGGTTTCCAGAACCGCAGGCGGGGGCAGCACCGCCGAAGGGGCCGTCCGGCGCGGCTTTGCGGGGGTCTCCTTGCCAAGCGTGCCGCGCATCAGCGCATCGCTGCGATAGGCAAACTGACGCCAGCGCGCCAGCAGCATCGCCGAAGGGTGCAGCGAATGCGACCGCCCCGAGGCGGTTCTTTCCCGCCGCACGACAAGGCCGCGCGCGTCCAGATCGTCGATGGTCCGCAGCGCTGTGCCGTAACTCAGCCCCGACGCCGCCGCGAGGGACGAGCTTGTCACAAGCTGGCCGTCGAAATGGCTGGCGATCAGATGCAGGATCATCCGCATCTCGCGCTGGCTGCCCGCAGGCCCAAGCAGCGTTTCGGCCCCGTCATAGATTTGCGCGACGAAATCGACGAAGCGCACCTGTTCGTCGCGGATGGTCCTTTGGTCGGCCGCGGCCCCGTCGCCGCGTTCATAGGGCCCTTCGGGGCGTTCGCGGTCGCTGTCGCGGGGGGTCTTGCTGGCCGGTTCAGTCAATCGTGCGCGCCCCTGCAAAGGTCGGCAGCCGGTCCGGCCTGCCCGGGCGGGGTGCTGTCCGCCATCTAAGCGATTGCGGGGCAGGGCGTCCAGACGTCCGTTTTGGACAGGGCGCGCGGACTTGTCCAATTTGGACATCTTAGCCGGTTACGACACCCGTCCAGCTTGGATAGGGTCTGTCCGTGGCCTGCAAATCCATTGGGCCCGCAGAGGAAAGGCGCGGTCTCTTGCCCGTGCCGGTGGGTCTGCAAAGGCGGAACACAGCTTGGGAGGGCGCGATGAAACTGGCATTCAACACATGGGTCTATTCCGGTTTTCCGGTCTGGGTGCCCTCGTATCCGTTGGAAGAGGCCATCAAGCGTCTTGCCCGCATCGGCTATGACGGGATCGAGATCGGGGCGGCCGCGCCCCATGCCTTTCCCGATTATCTGGGGGCGGAACGGCGCAAGGAAATCCGCCGCGTTCTCGACGGCGAAGGGATTGCGGTGTCGAGCATGCTGCCCGCCCCCGGTGGCGGCGCGGGCTATAACGTGGCCTCGCCCGATGCGGCGGAACGGGCGGCCGCCATCGACATGTACAAGAAGGTGACCGACCTTTGCGCCGAATGGGGCGCGCCGACACTGCTTTATGTCGCCGGTTGGCAGGTGTTCGGAACAGCGCGGCCGCAAGCGCTCGACTGGACGGCCGCCGCCTTGGCCGAGGTGGCCGACCATGCCGCCGGAGCGGGTGTTGCCGTTGCGGTCGAACCCACCTCGGCCGACAGCAATCTGATCGACTCATGCGATGATGTCATCGCGCTGATGGACAGGGTCGACCGTCCCAATGTGGGGGCGATGTTCGATACCTACCACACGCTTTACCGCAACGAGGTGCCGACGGATTACGTCTACCGTCTCGGCAAGCGGCTCAGGCATATCCACCTTGCCGATGTGAACCGCGACGCGCCGGGCAGCGGGGTCGTGGATTACGTGTCGCTGGTGCAGGCGCTGCGCGACACGGGCTATGACGGCTATCTGGCGATGGAAATCGGCTTCAACCGCCGCAACGTCGAGCCGGACGATCTGGCCCGCCGCGCCCATGCCTATCTGAAGTCCATTCTCTGAGCCCCCGCGCCAGCCCCGCATCAGGGGCGGCGGGTCATTTTCAAACCGGGAGGAACGACAATGAAACGAACCCTTTGGGGCGTGCCGATGGCGCTTGTCATCGCAACACAGGCCGCAGCGCAGGACAGCGTCGTGGTGACGCAGTGGGACCAGTTCGCGCAAAGCGGCATCACCGCCGCCGGACCTGCGATGGACGAGCTGATCGCCACCTGCAAACCGGCGCTGAACGGGGCCGAGGTGCTGCGCACCATAGCCCCCTCGATCGGCATCCGCGACAGCTACCGTCTGGCCGTTTCGGCGGGCAAGACGCCCGATCTTGCCTATACCTGGCCCGCCGCATCGGTCCTGTCGGGCTATGCACGGGTCGGCGCGCTTGCGCCGCTTGACGACTATTACGCCAAATACGGCTGGGATCAGGTCAACGAATTCTACAAGGGCCGCAACTCCTATGACGGCAAGGTCTATGGCTTGCCGATGGAGCAGGACCTGATGGGGGTCTATTTCAACAAGGACCTCTTTGCCGAGAACGGCCTGAGCGTGCCCAAGACCTATGCCGAATTCCAGACACTGGTCGAGACGCTCAAGGCGGACGGGATCATCCCCGTGGCCTTCGGCAACCGCGACCGCTGGCCTGCGACCAACACCTTCAGCCTGATCCTTGGCCTGACCGCCGGGCGCGCGCTCGAGGAAAAGGTGTTCTTCGGCGACGAGCCATGGACCAACCCCGCCTTCGTGCAGGCCGCGCAGACCTTTCAGGACTGGGCCAAGGCCGACACTTTCCCGCGCGGGTTCAACGGCGTCGGCTATGACGAGGCGAACGCCCTGTTCCTGTCGGGCCGTGCGGCGATGACGATCACCGGCACGTGGGTGCTGCAAGACATGATCCGTGGCGCGAAATTCGACATGGGCGTGTTCATGCTGCCCCCCTTGGCCGAGGGTGTCGCACCCGGCACGATGTGGGGCGAGGGGTCGCAGTGGCAATTGTCTGCAACCGCGTCGCCGGCCGTGCGTGATGCGGCGGCGGCCTATCTTGATTGCCTCGTCTCGCCCGAAAGCCGGCAGGTCTGGGTGCAAAAGGGCTACACCGTGCCGATCGGCACGACGCCCGAGGAACTGGCCAAGTGGGGCGCCGACCCCGTGGTCCAGGAGTTCTTCACCGCCGGCCTCGCCACGCCGGATACCAACTTCTACGACCTGCATACGACCCTGCCCGAAAGCGTGACGCAGGTTCTTTACCCCGAGCTTCAGCGCCTTGTCGGTGGCGAGGTCACGGCCGAGGAGTTCCTGCAATCCATGCAGGCCGCGTGGGAGACCGCAGGCACCAACGGCGAGCGCTGGCTTCCCTGAACCCGTCGCGGCGGGTCGCAGCCTGCGACCCGCCCACCCCCTGCCCAAAGGAAAGATCCCGCCCCATGTCCTCGCGCCCTGCCTATCTTTTCCTGCTGCCGGCGCTGTTGCTTTACGGGGCCTTCGTGGTTCTGCCGATCCTTCAGGTGACCGCCTATTCGTTCTTTTCATGGGATAACGGCATCGCGCAGGATTTCGTCGGCCTTGATAACTATGCCCGTCTCGGATCGGACGGGGTGTTCTGGGCGGCGCTGGGCCATAACGCCATCTGGGTCGTTCTGACGCTGGCCTTTCCGCTGCTGGCGGGCCTGCTGCTGGCCGCGATTCTGGCCGAGCGCAGCCCGCGCACCATCCAGATGATGAGCGCCATCTACTTCCTGCCCCGCACCATCCCGCTGGTCGTGGCGGGCATCATCTGGGGATGGATCTACAATCCGCTGTTCGGACTGCTCAACTACAGCCTCGACATGCTGGGACTGGGCAACCTTGCGGGCGCCTGGCTCGCCGAGGAAGGCACCGCGCTTGTCTCGCTCAACGTGGTGGGGGCCTGGACCTTCTTCGGCTTCTGCGTGGTGATCTACCTTGGTGCCATCCAGTCGATCGACCCCTCGCTTTACGAGGCCGCCGATGTCGACGGTGCGCCGTGGTGGCGCAAGTTCCGCGACATCACCGTGCCGCTGCTGAAGAATTCGACGCTGTTCCTCGGGCTTTATGCCGCAATCGAGGCGATGCGTTTCTTCGACCTGATCTGGGTCACCACGCAGGGCGGCCCCGGCTATGCCACCGAGGTGCTGACCACCCATGTCTACAAGACCTTCTTCCTTGTCGGGGACTACGGCTACGCCTCGGTCCTGTCTGTCGTCCTTCTGGCCATCGTGCTGAGCCTGAGCGCGCTTGCCTTCCGGCTTCTGAGGGTAAAATGAACCGCTTCACCAGACATTCGCAAACCGTCGTCCTTGCCGTCTTCGCGCTTTACGCCCTTGCGCCCGTCTATCTTGTGCTGCTGGCGTCGATGCGCAGCGAGGCTGATCTGTTCAACGGTCCGCTCAGCCTGCCCTGGCCCATCGAGACGGCGAATTACCTGCGCGTCTGGACCGAGAGCGGCTTTTCGACCTTCTTCTGGAACTCGCTCAAGATTTCCGTGGCGGTCACCGTGCTTGTCCTGCTGACCGCGCCGCTTGCAGGCTATGCCTTTGCCAAGATGCAGTTCCGCGGCCGCGAGGCGCTGTTCGCGCTGTTCCTTGCCGGGCTTGTCGTGCCGGCCCCTTCGGTGATCGTGGCGCTTTACGGCAACCTTCAGGCGCTGGGGCTGATCGACACGCATATCGGTGTGATCCTGCCGCAGGCGGCGCTGCTGATGCCCTTTTCGGTCTTCATGATGCGGACCGTCATGCAAGAGGTCCCCGACGAGTTGATCGAGGCCTCGACGATGGATGGCGCATCGCCGCTTTACGGCTTTCTGACGGTGGTGGTGCCGCTGGCGCGTCCGGGCCTGATGTCCTTGACGCTGATCGTGTTCCTGTTCTCGTGGCAGGAATATCTGCTGCCGCTGGTCGTGCTGCAAACCGAGACGCTGAAAACCATCACCGTCGGCGCGGCAAGCCTTCAGGGACGCTACGGCGTCGATTACGGCGGGATCGCCGCCGCCGGTCTGATCGCCTTTGCCCCGCTGGTCGTCCTTTTCCTTGCAATGCAGCGTTCGTTCGTGCGCGGCCTGTCGGCCGGCGCAGTCAAGTGACCCCCTTCAAAAGGATCGAGGCCCCAGAATGTCAAAGATGACAGCCGTTTTCCTGCCCGGCAACAAGCAGGTCGAAGTCCGCGCCGTGCCGGTGCCCGAGATCGGCCCCGACGAGGTGCTTGTCGAGATCAAGGCCTCGTGCATCTGCCGCAGCGACCTGAGCCTGTATTACGGCAATGCGGTGATTTCGGGCGGCGATTCCAACCAGTTCGTCTGCGGGCACGAACCGGCGGGCGTGGTCGTCAGGGTCGGCGAGGCGGTGACCGAATTTGCCGAAGGCGATGATGTCGCGGTCTATCTTGGCGTGGGGTGCGGTGTTTGCCACCATTGCCGGACAGGGCATTTCTACCTTTGCGCCAAGTGGAAATGCCTTGGCTTCACGATGGACGGCGGCAATGCGGAATTCCTGCGGGTTCCGGCGCGCAACCTGCTCAGAACCCCCAAGGGCATGTCGCATCTTGCCGCCGCCATCTCGACCGATGCCTTCGGCACGCTGTTTTCGGCCGCGCGCAAGCTGGGCGTTAACGGGCTGTCGCGCATCGGCATCTGGGGAATGGGGCCGATGGGCGCGGCAGGCACGCTTGCCGCCAAGGCGATGGGCGGGCGGGTCGTCGCACTTGATCCGATCGCGGAACGGCGGGACTTTGCGCGGTCGCTCGGGGCCGACCTTGTGCTTGATCCGCGCGATGCTTCGGCGGCCGACCAGATCAGGGAATTCGCCGGAGGCGAGGGGCTGACCGGTGCCGTCGACTGTTCGGGCCAGAGTGTCGCGCATAACATGGCGCTCGATGCGCTTGCCCCGATGGGCAAGCTGGCGCTGGTGGGCGAGGCGGCCTCGACCACGATCAAGCCCAGCGACCAGTTGATCCGCAAGCAGGTGACGGTCTTCGGGTCTTGGTATTTCGGCATCGACGAATATGCCGACATCCTGCGGCTGATCGAGACCCACGCCATCGACCTCGAGCGTCTGGCCACCCACACCTTTGCCCTGCACGAGGCCGAAACCGCCTTTCGCATGTTCGACGCCCGCGAGACCGAGAAAGCGGTGTTCGTGCGCTAGGGCGCGCGACCCCGTCCCCATCCAGCCCCACGGAGCACCCATGTCCGACATCACCATCACCAACCTGCGCAAGAGCTTTGGCCCTGTGGACGTCCTCAAGGGCATTGATTTGCAGATAAAATCCGGCGAGTTCGTCGTTTTCGTCGGCCCTTCGGGCTGCGGCAAGTCGACCCTGCTGCGCTCGATCGCGGGGCTCGAGGCCGTGACCTCGGGCAGCATCGCCATCGACGGGCAGGTGGTGAACGACATGCCGCCATCGCAGCGCAGGATTGCGATGGTGTTCCAGACCTACGCGCTTTACCCGCATATGACGGTGGCCGAAAACATGGCCTATGCCCTGCGGATCGCCAAGATGCCAAAGGCGGCGCGTGACAGTGCCGTCGCCGCCGCGGCCGAGACGCTGCACCTTGGCCCCTATCTGCAACGCAAGCCCAAGGACCTGTCGGGCGGCCAGCGCCAGCGCGTGGCCATCGGGCGGGCCATCGTGCGCAATCCCAAGGTGTTCCTGTTCGACGAACCGCTGTCGAACCTCGATGCGGCGCTGCGCCTGAAGATGCGGATCGAGATTTCCCGCCTTGGCGCCTCGCTGCCCGATACGACGATGATCTATGTCACCCATGATCAGGTCGAGGCGATGACGATGGCCGACCGTATCGTGGTGCTGAAAGACGGCGAGGTGCAGCAGGTCGGCACCCCGATGGAGCTTTACAACGCCCCGCAATCGCTTTTCGTGGCGCAGTTCATCGGCTCACCCAAGATGAACATCCTGACGGGGGCAAAGGCCGCGTCCTTTCCTGCGCATTATGTCGGCGTGCGGCCCGAACATCTGGAGCTTGCCGGGAACGGGGGCGGCGCATGGACGGGCACCGCCGTCCATTCGGAAAGTCTGGGGGCAGACAGTTTCGTCTATCTCGACATCGGCGAGGACGAATTGCTGACCGTCCGCTTGCCCGGCACGGCCCATGTGCCTGCGGGAACCACGCTGTCCGTCTCGCCCAAGGCGCGGCATTACCACCTTTTCGACCCCGAAGGGCGGGCCATCGCGGCCTAGCGGCGGGCCACCGGCGCCGACCGCCGCCGCCGCCACCCGATGCCGCCACCCGATGCCGCCACCCGATGCCGCTAGCGGGCCAGTCCCAACAGGCGCAACACCTCTTTGGGGGCGGGTTGGCGCCAGACGGTCTGGAAGCTTTCCACCACATTCCCCGCCGTGACCGCTATTCCCGGCAGGGCGACCCATGCCGGAACCGGACGCCCGAGCAGCGTCAGGATGACCGTCTGCGCCGTGGCGACGCCCTGCTGGAACGGTTGCTGCGCGGCGATGCACAGGAAAGAGCCGCCCTTTGCCAGTTCGATGGCGGCATCTTCGCCAAGGTCGACCGTCACCATCGGCAGCGCCAGCCCGCGCGTGGCCAGATGCCGCGCGACACCAAGCGCGGGCGTGTCCCAGACGACGAAGAAACCGGCAAGCCCGGGGTTTTCCTGCGCCATGCGTTCGGCCAGCATGGCGGCTTCGTCGATCCGGCCAAAGCGGGCGCTGTGCAGATGCACGTCGGGCCGGTGGGTTTGCAGCCATTTGCCAAAGGCGATCTCGCGTTCGTTGGTGGCGAAGAAATCGGCGGCGAAGCCCAGCACCCCCACATGCGCGCCCTGCGCCAGATGCGGCGCAAGACCCATCGCCGCGATCTTGCCCAGACCGAAATTGTCAGCCGAGACCAGCGCCGTGTAATGCGTGCCCGGCAAAAGACCGGTCGGCGCGTTGTCAAGCAGGACCAGCTTTATTCCCGCCGCGGTGACGCGGGCATGGGCGGCGGCGACCTGCTCGTTCGCCACGGGCAGCGAGACGATGGCATCGGGGCGCTGCGCGATCAGCCGGTCCAGTTCGGCCTCTTGCCGCGCGGGCGAAAAGCCGCAGTCCACCACATCGATCACCGCAGCCCCGCAATCGCCGAAAATGCCGACCATTCCGGCCAGTTGCTGCTTGGCCCAGTCGCTTTCCAGCGTATGCAGCACCACCGCGATCCGCCATGCGGCGGCCTTGGCCGCGGTGCGGTCATCGGGAAGCAAGGTCACGCGCTCGGGCGGGGCCGCACGTTCGCCATGCGGGCCAAGTCCGGAAATCGTCATTTCGGATGATCCTTTCCTTGCGGCGGCGCAGGAGGCATCGGGGGGATGGCGGGTGGCGGCGGCGGCGGCGCGGTCTTGAGCCGCGACAGAAGTGCCGCAAACTCGGGATGCGCCTGCGGGCTGCCCTGCAACACCCATTCTTTCAGGAAATGCGGCGCGAACAACGCCTCTGACGCCACGCGGGCCGCCCCGACCAGACCGGCCGAGCTGCCCATCTGCGACCGGATGATCCGCAGATCGCGCGTGACGAGCGGGTGCGAGGCGCCATAGACCGCCTCGCGCACGGCGGCCAGCAGCGTGTCGTTGGTCTGCACGATAGAGCCGGACAGCACGATCAGGTCGGGGTTCAGGGCATTGGCCAGCGTGGCCACGACCTGCCCGATCAGATGGCCCGATGTCGCAAGGATCGCGGCCGAGGCGGCATCGCCCATCTGGGCGGCCTGCGATACCTCGATCGCGGTGACTTCGCCGCCCCGCCGCAGGATATCGGCAAGCAGCGGGCTGCGGCCTTCGGTGGCCGCCATCATGCCCTCGCGCTGGATCATGTCCGATCCCGCCATCGCGTCGAGCGATCCGGTCTGCCCGCCCGATGTGACCGGAAGCGAGCCGATCAGCCCCGCCGCCCCCTGCGCGCCGCGATAGAGCTGGCCGTCGCACACGATTCCCGCGCCGATGCGCCGCCCGATCTTGACGAAAAGCATGGTGCGCCGGCCCAGCCCCGCGCCCGCGTGCAATTCGCCCATCGTCATGGTCTCGACGCTCGACCGCATCCAGACCGGCACGGCAAAGCTGCGGGTCAGGGTTTCGACAAGGGGAAAACCCTCCCATGTCGGCAGGACGGGCGGTGTGGTGGCAAGAAAAGCGCCGTCCTGCGCGCTTTGTACGGCACCCGGCACGGAAAGCGAAATGCCCCAGACACCGGCGGGCGTGGCGTGGCGGTCGAGCGACCAGCGGAACAGCGCGGCCAGACGGTCGGTCAACTGGTCCGGCGGCCCCGTCAGGTCTGCCGCCTCGTGATGTTCGGTCAGCAGGTTGCCCGACAGGTCGGCCACGCCGACCCCGATTGCCGTCTGGTCAAGCGTGGCGACAAGGATGGCGGCACGCCGCGCCGCAAAGCGCACCAGTCGCGGCGCGCGCCCGCCCGTCGCGGTGCCAAGCTCGCTTTCATCGACAAGGCCAAGATCGCCCAGCAGGGCCAGACGGTCCGCCACGATGGCGCGGCCAAGCGCGCTGGCGCGTTCCAGTTCCTGCCGCGTGGTCGCGGTCTCGCTGCGGACGAGGTTGAGCAGATCGACCAGCGACGGCGCAGCCGTTTCTGCGGTGCGGGGACGCCCCTTGCCGCGATGGCTGTGTGATTCGGTCTGGTGGATCGCTGAGTCGGGCAAAAACGGCATCCTGCTGGCGTGAGACAGGGATACGAAGGCGGCTTTCGTCGATCAAGAAAAAACTTTTGCTGAAAAAATGCAGAAGTGGCAAAACATATGCAGAAATAATGTTGACCAAGCGCAAATCTGCGCTTAGGCCAATGGTGCGGCCAGAGGAGGTCCGCACCGCCAGACGGCCAGGACCCGGATGGCAAAGACAGGGAGGGATCGACGATGGTGCAGTGGAAACTGGCCTATCACGCCAATTGCTGGGGTGGACTTGGTGGCGACGCGGTCGGCGTCACATCGATCACCCAGCTGCGCTACCGCACGTTCGGCGACATGGACCGCGCGTTCGCGGACATTGCCGCGGCGGGCTACGCGGGGGTCGAACTCTTTGACGGCAACCTGCTCGACCATAGTGCTGCGGCGATGCGCAAGCTGCTGGCAGACAGCGGGCTTGACCTTGTCGCCACCTATGCGGGCGGCAATTTCATCTTCGACGACATCCTGCCCGAAGAACTGGCCCGCGTGACCCGTGCGGCGGAACGCGCCGCCGAACTGGGCGCACCGCATCTGGTGGTGGGCGGCGGGGCCAAGCGGTTCGACGGCACCCGCGAGCCGGATTTCCACAAGCTCGGCGCGGCGCTGGACCGTGTGAAGGACATCGCCGACGGAATGGGCCTGCGCGCGCATTACCATCCGCACCTGTCCACCATCGTCGAAGGCCCGGCCGAAGTGGCCAAGATCTTCGATCTGACCGCCATCGATTTCTGCCCCGACACGGCGCATCTGGCCGCCGCAGGGGGCGACCCCGCGCAGCTGGTCCGCGACCATGCGAAGCGGATCACCTACGTCCACCTCAAGGGGTTCCAGCGCGACCCCTTTGCCTTCACCCCGCTTGACCGTGGCGATGTCCCCACGGGGCCGATCCTTCAGGCGCTGAAGGATGTGGGCTTTGCAGGCTGGGTCTGCACCGAACTCGACGCATGGCCCGACCCCGCCGAAGGGGCGCGGCTGAGCATGGACTACCTGAACCGGGCCATCGCGGGCTGATCCGCGCGTCCGTCACCGGGGATCGACCCCGCAACTTCTCTGGGAGGAAGAAGACATGTTGACCAGAAGAACCCTTATGTGTTCCGCGACCGCCTTGGCCTTTGCCATCGGCCTTGGCGCTCCGGCCTTTGCCGGACCGGACGAGGCGCTTGCCAAGTTGCAGGAAACCGTCCTGTCCAAAGGGCCGAGCGGTGAAGATCCGTCGCCCGCATCCGACGTGGTGCTGAGCGATGAGGAGCTTGCCAAGATCAAGGAGATGGGGGCCACGGCGGCCATCGTCATGCATTACGGCGGCAACGACTGGAGCCGCGCGCAGATCAACGGGCTGCAAACCCAGTTCGACGCGATGGGGATCAAGGTGATCGCCGTGACCGATGCGGGCTTCAAGCCCGAAAAGCAGGTCAGCGATCTTGAAACCATCATGGCGCAGTCGCCCGACATCATCGTGTCGATCCCGACCGACCCGACCGCCACCGCCGCCGCCTACCGCGCCGCGCATGAGGCGGGGGCAAAGCTCGTGTTCATGGACAACGTGCCGGCCGGTTTCGTGGCGGGCACCGACTATGTGTCGGTCGTCTCGGCCGACAACTACGGAAACGGCGTCGCCGCGGCCCATCTGATGGCCAAGGCGCTGGGGCCGGACGGGGGCGAGATCGGTCTGGTGTTCCACGCCGCCGACTTCTTCGTGACCAAGCAGCGTTATGACGCCTTCAAGGCCACCATCGCCAGCGACTACCCCAACATCAAGATCGTGGACGAGCAGGGCATCGGCGGGCCGGATTTTTCGGGTGATGCCGAAAAGGCGGCGGGCGCGATGCTGACCGCAAACCCGAACATCAAGGGCATCTGGGCCGTCTGGGACGTTCCGGCCGAAGGCGTGATGGCCGCCGCACGGGCCAACGGGCGCGATGATCTGGTCATCACCACCGTCGACCTTGGGGAAAACGTGGCGATCAGCATGGCACAGGGCGGCTTCATCAAGGGTCTGGGCGCGCAACGCCCCTATGACGCCGGCGTGGTCGAGGCGAAGCTTGCGGGCTATGCGCTGCTCGACAAGGCGGCTCCGGCCTTTGTGGCCCTGCCCGCGCTGCCCGTTTCCCAGGGCAATCTGCTCGAGGCGTGGAAGCAGGTCTATTCGACCGAAGCGACCGAGAACGTGAAATCCTCGATGCAGTAAAGCTTGCCGCGCGGGGGCTCCCATGGCCCCGCGCGTCAACCGGGCCTTCGGGGTGGCGACAGCTCCCCGCCCGCGAAGGCCCGCTCCCTTCCGACACCCGCCTCCTTCAACACCGGAGACCGACAATGACCAAAGTGATGAATGTTGCCATGATCGGCGGCGGGTTCATGGGCAAGGCGCATGCCATGGCCTATGCCTCGATGCCCATGTTCTTCTGGCCCGCCCCGGCGATCCCGCACCGCAAGGTGGTGGTCGATATCACCGACGGAGCCGCCGAAGAGGCCCGCCGCCGCTTCGGTTTTGACGAGGCGTCGAGCGATTGGCGGTCCGTGGTGGCGCGGCCCGATATCGACGTGGTCGATATCTGCACGCCGAACAATGTCCATGCCGAAATCGCGATTGCCGCGGCCAAGGCGGGCAAGCACATCATCTGCGAAAAGCCGCTGGCGCGGACGGTCGAGGAAGCCCGCGCGATGACCGAGGCGGCAAAGGCCGCAGGGATCATCCACATGGTCGCTTTCAACTACCGCCGCACGCCTGCCGTGGCGCTGGCCAAGAAATACATCGACGAAGGCCGCATCGGCCGCATCCTGAACTTTCGCGGAACCTATCTTCAGGACTGGTCGGCCGATGAAAACGGCCCGCTGTCGTGGCGCTTCCAGAAAAAGATCGCAGGCTCGGGGACTGTGGGCGATATCGGCACCCATGTGGTCGATCTTGCGCATTACCTTGTCGGCCCGATTGCCGAGGTGATCGCCATGACCAAGACCTATGTCACCACGCGCCCGATGCAGCAGGGCGGGGTCGACAAGCTGGGCGCATCCGAGAAATCGGCCCATGCCGAGCGTGCGCCCGTCGATGTGGATGACGAGGTGGTGTCGATGTTGCGTTTCGGCAATGGCGCCATCGGCAGCCTTGAGGCGACGCGCAACGCTTGGGGGCGCAACAACTTCATCACGCTGGAAATCCACGGCACCAAAGGGTCGATCCATTTCAACTATGAACGCCGCGACGAATTGCAGGTGATGTTCGCGGATGATCCCGCCGATGCGCGCGGCTTCCGCACCGTCTATACCGGACCCGCCCATCCCTATGGCGGCGGTCTCTGGCCCATTCCGGGGTTGGGGATCGGCTATTCCGAGACGAAGATCGTGGAATGCTTCGACCTGTTCAATGCCATCGCCACCGGAAAGCAGCCCAGCCCGAATTTCGAAGACGGTCTGCTGACCGAACTCGTGGCCGATGCCATGCTGCGGTCGGGTGAAAGCGGCAAGTGGGAGCGCGTGGAATGACCGCCCCCGCCCCGGTTGCCGTGCGTATGACGGGGATTTCCAAGTCGTTCGGCGGCATCCGTGCCCTCGACAACGTGGATTTCGAGGTTCTCGCAGGCGAGGTCCATGCCCTTCTCGGCGGCAACGGGGCGGGCAAGTCCACCATCCTCAAGGTGCTGAACGGCGTTCACGTGCCGGAAGAGGGAAACATCGTCGTGGGGGGCCAACCCTTGGCCGCCCACACGCCCGAAGCGGCGCGGGCGGCGGGCATTGCCATGAACTTTCAGGAAATGTCGCTGATCCCCACGCTGACCGTGGCGCAGAACATCTTCCTCACACGCGAGGCGCGGGACGCGCGCGGCATGATCGACGACGCCGATTCCATCCGCCGCGCGCAGGCGATCTTCGATATGCTGCAAGTGCAGGTCGACCCCGTCGCACTGGTGGGCGATCTGGGCGCGGGCCAGAAACAGCTGACCGAGATTGCCAAGGCCATAAGCCAGAAGGCGCGGGTGCTGATCCTTGACGAGCCTTCGACCGCGCTTTCGGTGTCGGATGTGGAACGGCTCTTCGTCTTTCTGCGACAGTTGAAAGCCGAGGGCGTGGCGATCATCTACGTCAGCCACCGCATGGACGAAATCGCCCGCATCGCCGACCGCGCCACGATCCTGCGCGATGGCAAGCATGTCATCACCGCGCCGCTGGCCGATCTGCCCATCGACGTGATGATCGAACATATCGTGGGCAAAAAGTCGAAAGGGCTGGCCGATGTGGCCCGTGGCGATGCCACGCGGGGCGAGGTGCTGCTTGAGCTTTCGGCCGTGACCGGACCGCACAAGCCCGAAGAGGTGAGCTTTGCCCTGCATCGGGGCGAGGTGCTGGGTCTGGCCGGATTGCTTGGCTCGGGGCGGTCGGCGCTGGCGCGGGTCATCGCGGGGATCGAGCCTGCCATCGCGGGCGAGATCCGCATCAAGGGCCAAAAGGTGGCGATCCGCCGCCCCGCCGACGCCATTGCCAAGGGTATCGCGCTGGTGCCCGAGGCGCGGGCGACCCAAGGCATCATTCCGGCGCATAGCGTTGCGGATAACATGGTGATGGCGGTGGTGGGCCGCATCTCGCCGCGCGGGTTCGTAGACCGCGCCCGCGTCCGCGCCATCACCGACGACATGATCCAGCGGCTTTCGGTCAAGACGGCAAGCCGCGACCATGCGGTGTCGACCCTGTCGGGCGGCAACCAGCAAAAGGTGGTCATCGGCAAATGGCTCGCGACCGAGCCCGAGATATTGATCCTCGATGAACCCACGGCGGGCATCGACATCGGGTCCAAGGCGGAAATCATCCGTCTGGTGCGCGACCTTGCCCGGTCGGGCAAGGGTGTCATCGTCATCTCGTCCGAACTGTCGGAACTGCTGACAGCCTGTGACCGCATCCTCGTGATGGCCGACGGGCGGGCGCATCAGATGCTCGACCGTGCCGAGTTGGACGATCCGTCCGAGACGAACCCCGAACACGCGCTGCAAGCCGCCGAGCGGCGCTTGCAGGTGGAAATCCAGAAAGCCCTGAGCATCAAGGAGGCCGAGCATGGCTAAGGCAGCAACCGCCCCCGCCGGGGCATTCTTCGCCAATTGGCGGCAGAACATCATCTACATCGGCTTTGCGGTGATCTTTGTGGTCTTTGCATTGACGCTGAATGACAAAGGGTTCCTGAACCCCAACAACCTGCTCAACATCGTGCGCCAGACGGCGATGATCGCGGTGATGGCGGTGGCCATGACCTTCGTGCTGTCGGCGGGCGAGATCGACCTGTCGGTGGGTGCTGTCGCGGGGCTTGCCACGGTGACTGTGGCGATGGCGATTGCGGTGGCGGGACCCTTTGGCGGTATTCTTGCCGGATTGGCGACGGGCCTTGCCGTGGGGGTGTTCAACGGCTGGCTGACGACAAGGATCGGCATTCCGTCATTCCTGACCACGCTTGCCATGATGGGCATCGCCAAGGGTGTGGCCATGTGGATTTCCGACACGGCGGCCGTGCCCATCCTGTCGCCGTCCTATTCCTGGGTCTTCGGTGGCGGTTCCATCGGCAAGGTTCCGGTGCTGATGTTCTGGATGGCGGTCATCGCGGGTGTGGGCCATGTCGCGCTGCGCCGTTCGGGCTTTGGCCGCAGGGTTCTGGCGACAGGCGGCGGCGAGACGGCGGCGCGCTATTCCGGCATCGACACGGCGGCGATCAAGTTCCGCGTGCTGGTCCTGTCGTCCTGTGCGGCCTCGCTTGCGGGGATGCTTTACGCGGGGCGTCTGCAATCGGGGCGCTTCCAGCTTGGCGAAGGCGACGAGCTTTCGGTCATCGCGGCGGCTGTCCTTGGCGGGACCAGCCTGTTCGGCGGCAAGGGAACGGTCGTCGGCACCATCGTCGGCGCGCTGATGATCGGGCTTATCAACAACGGGCTGATCCTGATGGGTCTGGAATTCAGCCAGCAGCTTATCGCGCGGGGCGGGATCATCATCCTTGCCGTCGCGCTCAGCCAGAAGAAGCGCTGACCATGTACACGATCATCGGAACCGTCACCGCCCGTCCCGAGACACGCGACGAGCTTGTGACCCTGCTTTTGGCGCAGGTCGCGCCCACGCGGGCCGAGGCGGGCTGCATCGACTACGATTTCCACGTCGATGCCGCCGATCCCTGCGTCTTTGTGTTCTATGAAAACTGGACCAGCCGCGCCGCGCTGGACGCGCATCTGGCGATGCCGCATCTGCAACCGCTGTTCTCGCAGCTTGACCGGCTTCTGGCCTGTCCGGTCGATATCCGCCCCCTGACCATGCTGTCGGAACGGGCCGCGTGATGGCGGGGGCGATCAAGGGGCCGGGCATCTTCCTTGCCCAATTCGCGGGCGACGATGCGCCCTTTCACAGCTTGCCAAGCATCACCCGATGGGCGGCGGGGCTGGGCTACAGGGCCGTGCAGATACCGACATGGGACCGCAGGCTTTTCGATCTGGACCGCTGCGCCGAAAGCCAGACCTATGCCGACGAGGTGCTTGGCATCTGCGCCGAGGCGGGGGTCGCCATCTCCGAGCTTTCTACCCATCTGCAAGGCCAGCTTGTCGCCGTGAATCCGGCCTATGACACGGCCTTCGATGCCTTCGCCCCTGAAGCCCTGCGCGGCAGGCCCGCAGCGCGGCAGGCCTGGGCGGTGGATCAGGTGACCAAGGCCGCCACGGCGGCGCGGCGGCTGGGGCTTGCGGGAACGGTCAGCTTCACCGGATCGCTGGCCTTTCCCTATCTTTACCCCTGGCCGCAGCGTCCCGCCGGACTGGTCGAGACCGCCTTTGCCGAACTTGCCCGCCGCTGGGGGCCGATCCTGAACGCCTATGACGAAAACGGCATCGACATCGGCTTCGAACTGCATCCCGGCGAGGATGTCTTTGACGGCGCAAGCTGGGAGCGGTTCCTTTCGGCTGTCGCCGAACACCCCCGCGCGCGCATCAATTACGACCCGTCGCACTTTCTGTTGCAGGCGATGGATTATCTGGCCTTCATCGACCTTTACCACGACCGCATCTCGGCCTTTCACGTCAAGGATGCCGAATTCCGGCCCGATGGCCGGCAGGGAGTCTATTCGGGCTACTCGCCCTGGGCCGAACGGGCGGGGCGGTTCCGCAGCCTTGGCGACGGGCAGGTGGATTTCGGGGCGGTGTTTTCAAAGCTGACGCAGCACGGCTATCGCGGCTGGGCGGTTGTCGAGTGGGAGTGTTTCCTCAAATCTCCGGCGCAGGGCGCAGCCGAAGGCGCGCCCTTCGTGCAGCGCCACCTGATCGAGGTGACGCAACAGGCCTTTGACGACTTTGCCCAAGGCAAAGCCGATCCGGCAGCCCTGCGGGCCATGTTGGGACTAGCGGAATGCGTTTGAAACTTGGAATGGTCGGCGGCGGGCAGGGGGCCTTTATCGGCGGGCTGCACCGCATCGCGGCGCGGCTTGACGGGCAGTGGGAACTTGTCGCGGGGGCCCTGTCCTCTGACCCGATCCGCGCCGTGCTTTCGGCCCATACCCTCGGGATCGCGGCCGAGCGCAGCTATGCCAGCTATGCCGCGATGGCCACCGCAGAGGCGGCGCGCGCCGATGGCATCGACGCGGTCGCCATCGTCACCCCGAACCATCTGCACGCCCCCGTCGCCACGGCATTCCTGCACGCGGGCATTCCGGTGATCTGCGACAAGCCGATGACCCGCACCGCAGCCGAGGCCGAGGCCCTTGCCGCCCTTGTCGCGGAAACCGGCGTGCCCTTCATCCTGACCCAGACCTACACGGGCTATGCCATGGTCCGCGAGGCACGCGCCCTTGTCGCGCGCGGGGCCATCGGGCCGGTCCGGCATGTGCAGGTCGAATATCTGCAAGACTGGCTTGCGTCTCCGGTCGAGGCCACGGGCCAGAAACAGGCCCTCTGGCGGACCGATCCGGCCATGTCGGGCGATGGCGGCTGCATTGCCGACATCGGAACGCATGCGCTCAACCTTGCCACTTTCGTCAGCGGTCTGGCCCCCGTGGCGGTGCTGGCCGATCTGACGGCCTTCGGGCCGGGCCGTCGGCTCGACGACAACGCCGCCGTCATGCTGCGCTTCGATCAGGGGGCCAAGGGGATGATCTGGGCAACCCAGATCGCGCCGGGCACCAAGAACGCGCTGCGCCTGCGCATCGTCGGCGCGGCGGGCGGCCTGTCGTGGGATCAGGAACACCCAGACGATCTGTCCTTTACCCCCTTGGGCGAGCCGACGCGGCTGCTGCGGCGGGGTGGCGAGACCGTCTTGACGCCAAGCCGCACTCCGGCAGGGCATCCCGAAGGCTATCTCGACGCCTTTGCAACGCTTTACGCCGATGCGGCCCAAGCGGTGCGCGCATATCGCAGCAGGCAGGCGGGTGATCTGCCCGCCGATCTGCCCGGCAGCGCGGAAGGTGTTTCGGGAATGCGCTTTGTCGCAGCCTGCGTCGCGTCAAGCCGCAAGGGCGGCGTCTGGGTCGATCTGGACGGGCAATCCTGTCGGGCCGGAGCGGCCTGACATCCTGCCCCCCGCCGCGCCCCGACCGACCGCCTTGCCCGACCATTGCGGGCGCCGGTTCGGCCGGTTCACGGCGCAATCCGCGCGCCCTCGCTGATCGCGTCTGCGGGGTGCAGGATGACCCTGTCCCCTTCTCCAAGCCCGTCGCGCACCTCGGCCAGATCGTCGTTTCTTAGCCCCAGCGAAACGCGGTGCAACGCGGCCCTGCCGCCCTCGGCGGTATAGACGGCCCAATCACCCCCCAAACGGAACAGGGCGGCAATCGGCACCGTGACGATGCCCTTGGCCTGCCCGACCGTGATCCGGGCCGTGACCCCGAAGCCGTGGCCAAGCGCGGGCGGAGGAGCCTCGCGCAGGGACAGCCGCACCTCGACCCGCTGCTCTTCGATTCCCAGCGCGGAAACCCGCGTCGCAGCGCTCGGCTCGATCCGGTCGACACGCGCGGCAAGATCGGCACCCCCCCAGCCCGTAACGGTCGCCTCGGCCCCTTCGACGATGCCCACCGCGTCGCGCGACAGGACATGCGCGACGATCCCGAGGTCTTCGAGATTGCCAAGCTCCATGATCGGGGTTCCGGCCTGCACCACCTGCGCATCCTCGGTCACGACCCGCAGGATGCTGCCGCCAACGGGTGCCGCGACCCCGATGCAGCAGGCGGCCGCAGGGTCGGCCGCACTGTCAAGCATGGCCCTCGCGCTTTGCAATTCCTGTTCGCGCACGGACAGGTTGGCACCTGCGCTTGCGGCATTCGCCGTGGCCGTGCGTTCGGCAAGTATGGCGTCATCCAGCAGCCTTTGCGACAGGGTGGCGCGGTCAAAAAGGGCGCGGGCGCGATCTGCTTCGGTCCTTGCAAAGTCGCGCATGGCTTCGGCCTGCACCAGCTGGCTACGGGCAAGGTCGACCGCAGCGGCGGCGGCGGCGGCCGTCGCCTCGGCCACGGCACGGGCGCGCGAGTCGAGCAGCGCCGGTGAGACAGGCCCGATCTGCGCGACGCTCTGCCCCGCCTCGACGCGGTCGCCGGGGTGAAGGGTGATGCGCTGCAACAGCCCCGTGATCGGGGCCGAGACGATCACCACTTCGCGGATGCGCGCTTCGCCCTCGGCCTCGATGCTGACGGTCAGGTCGCCGCGCGTCACGCGCGCCGTCTCGACGGCGACGGGTGCGGGACGAAACACCCAGACAAGCAGCGCAAGGGCTGCGACGATGGCTCCGGCGGTCATCAGGTGGCGCATGGTCATTCCCTCGTCTTCAGGACGGCGATCAGGTCGAGCCGGTCGATCCGGCCACGGATCGCGATGGCCGAAAGGATGGCGGCGGCGATCACGATCAGGCTTGCGGTGGCATAGACTTCGCGTCCCATGATGAAGGGAACGCGGTAGAGATCGGACGAGAACGCCGCAACCATCGCCCGCCCGATGCCGTGGCCGATCAGCCAACCCAAGGGTTGTGCCAGCAGGACCACCACCGCCAGTTCCAGCAATATGACCCCCGAGACCTCGGCCCGCGTGAAGCCCAGCACCCGAAGGCTGGCCAGTTCGCGCCCCTGTTCGGAAAGCGCGATGCGCGAGAAGTTGTAGACCACGCCGAATGCGATGATCGCGGCCAGCGTGACATAGACCGAAACCATCAGGGTGATGTTCTCGGCCAGCGTCGCGCGGAAGCGCGAGACGGTCAGGGCGGTCACGTTCAGGAACCCCGTCCCCGGTGCGGCGGCGGCGGCGGCAAAGAATTCACGCTCTTGCGCCGCGTCCAGCAGAAGGTTCGCGCCCGAAATCGCGGGGCCTTCGCCCGATGCCGTTCCAAGCGCGCCGATCTCCATCGCGGCACCAAGGCCCACATAGCCAAGCGAGATGCCGCTGATGGGCAGGTCGACCACCCGTCGCCGGCCTTCGAGGAATTCGACCTGCACAAGATCGCCGGGCCGCAGCGCCAAGGCCTCGGCCAGCGCCTCGCTTGCAACCAGTCCGGCCCCGGGCATGGGCATGGGGCGCAGGTCGGGCGAAAGCGACCGCGACAGTCTGGCATCGGCGGGCCGCCCCTCGATCGCCAGACGCTTCGACCTTGTGGCATGCGTCAGCTTGGCCGGGATCGCGCGGAAGGGTTCGGCGGCCATCACGCCCGGCATGTGGCGGACGTTGTCAAGGGCGCGCAAGGGTTCGGGTGCGGCAAAGACCATCTTCACGTCCTGCCGTTCGGCAAGGCGGAAGGTGACGCGGATCATGTGATCTATCGACCCGAAGGACCAGAGCGATGCCACAAGGATGGCAACAGCCATCGCCATTCCGAACACGCTCGACGCCGTGCGGAACGGCCAGTGCAACAGGTGGCGCAGCACCATGCGCCGGGTTTGCCGCATCGGGAAGATCCCCGCCATCCCGCCCGCGCCGCGCCTGAAATCGGCAGGCGCGGGCGGGGCCATCGCCAGGGCCGGCGGCAGGGACAGAACGGCGCGCAGCGATTGCAGCGCGCCCGCCATCGCCGCGACCGCGGTGACAAGGGCTGCCAGCCCGTAAACCCGCACATCGGCCCCGAACACGAGGAACGGGAACGAGAAGAACC
Organism: Paragemmobacter straminiformis; assembly: GCF_014243445.1. Lineage (GTDB taxonomy): Bacteria > Pseudomonadota > Alphaproteobacteria > Rhodobacterales > Rhodobacteraceae > Paragemmobacter > Paragemmobacter straminiformis. The sequence continues at coordinate 786,855 of NZ_JACLQD010000001.1, read as the reverse complement.
TTGCGTAAAGCTGCGCCAGACCCGCACCCAGCCACGCCCCGGCCACGAAACCCGCAAGAATGCCGCCAAGGGCGATCATCAGCACGAATTCCAGATAATGCTGCGCGATCTGGACGGGCCTGTATCCCAGCGCCTTCAAAAGACCGATCTGTTCGCGCTCCAGCGTGATCAGCCGCGACAGCGTCATATGCACCAGCATCGCCGCCACAAGCAGGAAGATCGGCGGCAGAACCTTGACCATCGCGCCGAGTTGCCTGAGTTCGGCATCGAGAAAGGCGTGCGAGGTCTGCATGCTGCGCCCCGTCGCCCCGCCGCCGCCATAGCGCGCGGTAAGCCGGTCGAGTGCCGCGATGACACGGCTTTCGGGCACACCGGGTGCCAGCCGCAGGACGACGTTCGAAAAGGCCCCTTCAAGGTCGAAGGCCCGCTCGAGGGCAGGGCGCGTCATCCAGACCACGCCGAAGCGGCGCGGATCGGGCATCATTTCGCCCGGCCCGAGCGCATAGATGAACTCGGGCGACAGGGCGATGCCCGTGACCGTCAGATCGCGCCTTTTGCCGTTCATCACGACCCCGAGCCGCGATCCCTGATGGAAGCCATGCGCGGTTGCGAAATCTTGCGACACGACGGCCTCGTCCGCGGTTCCGGATTGCGCAAGCCGCCCCTCGCGCAGATGCAGGCGGTTCAGCCCGCCCGCCTGCGGCACCGTCACAAGAAGCACCGAGGCCGGTTCGGTCATGCCCTCGATCTCGGGGCGCGCAAGCTTGACGATGCGCGGCTCTGCCTGAACCACGCCCTCGATCGCCCGGATGTCATCGACCAATGCGAGCGGCGCGCGCACGACATCGCTGGACAGGTCGGCAAAGCGGTAATCGGCGTAGTAGCGGTCGCGGGTATCGGAAAGCGCCCGATGCGCCCCGTCTCCGAGGATGAGCGTGGCCACCCCGGCGGCCAGCACCAGCGCGATGGCCAGAGCCTGTCCCCACAAGCGCCGCAGATCGCGCAGGGCCTTGCGGCGAAGGGGCGGGATCACCATGACACCTGATCCGGTCGTTTGCGTGTGGCATTGCTCACCTCCTCGACGATCCGCCCGTCGGCGAAACGCAAGGTCCGGTCCGCGATCTGCTGGATGGCGGCATTGTGGGTGATGATCAGCGTCGTGGCACCTGTGGACCGGTTCGCTTCGGCCAGCGCCTCCAGAACCAGCACCCCTGTCGCGCTGTCCAGCGCGCCCGTCGGCTCGTCGCAGAACAAAAGGCCGGGGCGTTTTGCGATGGCGCGGGCGATTGCGACGCGCTGCTGCTCTCCGCCCGAAAGCTGTGCGGGAAAATGGGCACTGCGCGACGACAGCCCCACGATTGCCAATGCCTCTTCGGGCGTCATCGGATTGGCCGCGATTTCGGTCACGAGGGCGACATTCTCAAGCGCGGTCAGGCTGGGGACAAGGTTGTAGAACTGAAAGACGAACCCCACGTGATCGCGCCGGTAGCCCGTGAGTGCCTGATCGTTGAACGTCGTGATGTCCTGCCCCTGAAACAGGACCGAGCCGGATGTGGCGCGGTCGATTCCGCCAAGGATGTTCAGAAAGGTGGACTTTCCCGAACCTGACGGGCCAAGGACCACGATGAATTCGCCGCGCCGCGCGGTGAAATCGACATGGCGCAGCGCCTGCACCTCGGCAGGGCCGTTGCGGTAGGTCTTGGTCAGACCCCGCGCTTCGATGATCGCCTCCCCCGCCGCCACGGCATACCCCGCCCAGTGTCGTTCATCCGACGATAGGCCCAGTTGGAGATGCGGCATTGATGCAAGTCAATGGACCCGTCACCAGACGCCCGCACGAGACACCCGCAGAGGGCGCAGCACCCCACGGGGTGCAAGCTACGTCAACCGGCGCTTCTGTCCGAAAACAGGCCCGTGCCGCAGGTCTTGTCCCCGCGCCCGAGGAAAAGCGCGCTGATGCCTTGCGCCGTGGCAAGGCGCGGTCCGGCAGCCATGCCCCGCACCATGAGCGCCGTGGCCATCGCATCCGCCATCATGCAGGACTGGCCCAGCACGGTGACCGAGGCGGGGGCGTCTACGACAGGCGCGCGGGTGACGGGGTTCATCGTGTGCGACAGGCGCTTGTCGCGAAGCGTCAGGAAATGCCGGTAGTCGCCCGAGGTGGCAACCGATGCGTTTTCAAGCGAGATGACCGAATGGCCCCCGCGCGCGGCGCTGTCCGGATCGTCGATCCCGACCGGCCAGGGCGTGCCATCGGCCCGCGCCCCCACGGCACGGACTTCGCCGTCTATCGCGCAAAGCGCATGGGCGATGCCCCGCGCGATCACGGTTTCGGCCAGAAGGTCGACGCCATATCCCTTGGCGATACCCGACAGGTCGAGAGACAGCGGCGCGGTCTTGCGGGCAAGACCGGCGGAAAGGTCGATGTCCAAAGCCTGCAACGCCGATACGCGCGGCGCGGCACTGGCGGCCTTGATCGCGGAAAGGTCGATCTCGGCAGAGCCGAAGCCCCAGGCGCGGACCGCATCCCCCAGGTTCATCTCGAATGCGCCGCCCGTCATCGCGGTCGCAGCCAGCCCCGCCTCGAGCACCTTGAGCAGATGGCGCGGCAGGGCCAGCCACTGGCCGACCGGTGCCGCGTTGAACCGCATCAGCGCCGAGTCGGACTTCCACGTCGACATCTGGAGATCGACCTCGTCCACGGCACGTTGCAGATCGTCCTGCAAGGCGGCGCGGGCTGGGGCGGCGCGGGCTGGGGCGGCGAGCGGTGCATCGACCAGAACGCTCCATTCGGTGCCCATCGTCGCCCCGCCAAGGCGCAGCACCGCAGGGTCAGTAGCTGTCTTCGGCATATCGGCCTCCGGCTTTCAGGCTGCTCGGGGAAACTCCGGCGGGTGCCAAAATCTCGGCCAGTGTTTCGCGCACGCCCTGCGCCATTTCGCGCCCGCCACAGACCATGATGCGCCCGCCCTTTGAGACAAGCTCGCGGATCCGCTCGGCATCGGTGCGCAGACGGTCCTGCACATACTGGCGCGCGGCCGAGCGCGAAAAGGCGGTCGAGAGCGTGGCAAGATGGCCCGAGGCAGACCAGCCGTCGAGTTCGTCGGCGTAAAGGAAATCGGCCTGCGGATGGCGCGCGCCGAACCAAAGGTGGATCGGGCGGCGGCGGGCATTGGCGCGGATCATGCCCGCAAGCGGCCCGATGCCGGTGCCCGCCCCCACAAGCAACAGCGGCGCATCGCTGCGGTCGGGCCGGAAACCGGGGTTCGACTTGACGAAGGCCCGCACCGCCTGACCGGGCGCAAGGTCGAGCAACAGGCCCGAGCAAAGGCCGCCGGGATGCTTGCGCACGACGATCTCGACGAAATCGTCCTGCACCCCCGAGGCCAGCGAGTAGTAGCGCGGCACGGTGCTGCCTTCGGGCACGATGCCCAAAAGGTCGCCGGGCTGGAACCGTCCAAGGCCACGGCCCAGCAGGCGGTCGATGACCGACGCGCGCGGAAGGGCGAAGCGCAGGATGGCGGTGGGGGCCTGCACGGCCTCGCCATAGTCGCGGCGCGACACAAGGGCGAGCGGCAGTGTCCGCGGCGGTTCGGGCTGGTGGATCACCGAAAGCGGGGTGCCGATCGCATCGCCAAGGGCGGCGCACCAGCGGGCAAAGGCTTGCGCGGATTGCCGGTCGATCCGGTCGAGGGCAAGAAGCATCTGCCATCCGGCGGCGCGGGCGGCGGCGTCGATGTCTTCGGCAAAGCCGCAGAAGACGGGGAAACTGCGGTCCCCGAACCCGAGGACGGCAAGCGGGGCCGTCGGATGGGGCGCTGCCTCGGCGATCAGGCCAAGCGCGCTGCGGGCTGACGCGGGGGCATCGCCGTCGCCCCATGTGGCCGCCATGACGACGATGCGTTCGGCTGCGGCGTAGCTGGCCGGTGCATAGGACGAGAGCGGGGCAAGGTGGACGCTGCCGCCGGCCTTTTGCAAGGCTTGGCCCAGCGCCTTGGCGAAACCCCAGGTGCTGCCGCCCTCGCTTGCGACAAGGATCACGGTTTCCGCCTTGTCGGCGCGGGCCATGCCTGCAAGCGCGGGCCGGTTCCGGCGGTTGCGCAGCCAGACCAGCGTGCCGGTCACGGCAAGGACAGGGGCCGCAAGGGTCAGAAGGCCAAGCAGCATCCCCCAGAGGGCCGCGCCCTCGCCGGTGTGCAGCAGATAGATCCATTCGCCGACCCGCGCCCAGGGGCCATTCGGCGCCCAGTCCAGAAGCGCGCCGCTGCCCTGATCGACAAAACCCGACCCCTGCGCGGTGGTCAGCGCAAAGGCGTCGGTCGCGTCGCCGGCATAGGGAAAGGTCAGGTCGCGCAATTCGGCGACCGGAACCGAGGACAGCGCCGGCATCGCAGCCGGAGACAGGCCCATTTGTCCACTGACCTGCGCCGGAAAGGCGGGGTTTGCCTCGTCCGCGGGAAGCATGTCGAAGGTCGCGGCGGTCATCCACAGGGCCGTGAGCGCCGAAAGCGTCAGCGTGGCGACCGCAGCCCGCGCCAACTCGCCATGCCAACGGCCGGCCGCGGGGCCGCGCATCGGCGCGAACCAGCGGCGCCAGCCGCCCTGACGGCGGGCGATCAGCACGCAGCCCGAAGCCGAAAGCACCAGCATGGCAAGGGCGCCTGCGGCCGTCGTCCAGCGCCCCGCGTCCCCCAGCAGAAGCGCGCGGTGGAAATCGGTCAACCATGTCTTCAGCGCCGAGGGGTCTGCCGTCCCCGCATCCTGCCCCGTTGCCGGGTCGATCACCGCTGACCCCGGCGTATCGCCGACGAACCAATAGGCGGTGATCCGGCCCGAAGGGGCGCGGCGGATCTGTTCCACGGTCGGGTGGGTTGCCAGAACCTTGGCGGCAAGGTCCGCGACGGTCTGGCCCGTGACGGCGGCAGGTGCGGATATTGCCTCCACCGCCGGAAAGACCGACAGCGCCACGCCGCTGAGCGACAGGGCAAGCACAAGGACGGCGGCCAGAAGGCCGGGCCAGCGGTGGAGGGAGCGGAGCATGATCGGTCCTGTCAGAAGGCGTAGGTGAAATCGGCGATGTAGCGGCGGCCCTGCACGGGCTGGCCCGCGCCTTGGGTCGTCAGCGGCACGGCGATCTCGTTCGGGCTTTCGCGCATGTCCTCGGCGGCGGCGTCGATGTGCAGCGTGTAGCCCGCGTCGAACAGCTTGTCGGCAAGGTCCATCGTCAACTCGAGGCTGCGGCCCGAGCCGACGCTTGCGCCGGTGATGCCGTCAACCTGCGCGGCGTCGCCGCCCGTCAGCCGTGACCAGTCCGACAGATGCCGGTAATATTTCGACCGTCCGCCCGCCATCCAGAGGCTGCCCGCATAGGCACCCGAGGCATCGGTGACGTAGATCGCAAGATAGGCCCCCGGCCCGCCGTATTGCGCAAGGTTGGTGGTCAGCGTGACCGGACGCGCCGAGGCAAGTCCGGGGGCGATGATCGCGGTGGTCAGCGCAAGGGCTGCGTGTAGCGGTTTCATGGGTGTACTCCGTTCAGTTCGTTTTGACCTGCGGCGTCGTGCCGTCGGTGAATAGGCCGTTCTTCGGCGGGGCGACGCTGCCTGCGGGTGCCGCATTGCCCGCAGCGCCTGCCGCGCAGCCGCCTTCGTCCTCGTCGTCATCCTCGCAGTCGTCGTCATCCGACCCGCCCTCGTCCGAGCCGGACCAGAACCAGCCTTCGCCTTCGCCTTCGTCATCGTCACCGCTGACGCGCAAAAGCCTGCTGTCCGTGCCGGCGGCCGGACCTTCAAAGATGAAAGCATGCGCGCCTGCGGGGGCGGCACCTGCGAAAGCGGCGCCCGCAAGGCTGAAGGCGCTGCCGGCGAGGAGAAGGGCAATGGCCTGTTTCATGTCGTGATGTCCTTTTCGATGGGTATTTCGATGGGGATAGAGGGGGGGCGGCGTGTCAGTCGTCATCGCTCTCGTGGTCTTCGCCGCCGTCACCGTCCTCGAACTCCATCTCGACCACCGCCAGCGACGCGGGATCGAGCTTCACCTCGATCCGGCGGCCTTTGGTGTCGAGGCCCGTCACCTCGTAGCAGCCATCGTCAAGACGGATGCGGGCGACGCGCCAGCCGTTCTGGCCGGCAAGTTCGACGACGGCACCGCGCGGTTGCCATTCCGCCATGGGAACGGCGCAATCGGCCTCTGCGCTTGCGGCGGAAGCGGCCGCCATGAGACCGGCGATGACAAGGCTTGTTGACAGGCGGATCATGCGTGACACTCCGGATCGCTTCCACGCAGCCCTTCTGGCCCGCGAAGCTGACGCCTGCCTGAAGCATGCAGAAAATCTGCTTCAGGTCCGCGTCAGGTTGGCCGGATAGGGACGGGGCGGCACGGGAACGGGGCGGGATGGTCACGGGTTGCGTGTCACAGGTCGCGTGCCACAGGGCCAAGGACAGGATTCGATGCGGATATTGTTGGTCGAGGATGATCGCGTCATCGCAGGGGCCGTGCGCGAGCAGGCCGAAAGCGAAGGGCATTCCGTCGATCACGCCGCACGGCTGGACGACGCGGGCGATGCCTTGGCCGTGGCGCATTTCGACCTGATCCTTCTCGACCTCATGCTGCCCGACGGGCGCGGCCTGCCCTTCCTGCGCGGCCTTCGGGCCAGGGGTGATGTCACGCCCGTCATCATCATGACCGCGCTCGATCAGGTGTCCGACCGGATAGAGGGGCTGAACGCGGGGGCCGATGACTATCTGGTCAAACCGTTCGACCTGACCGAATTGTCCGCGCGGATCGGGGCGGTGTCGCGCCGTTACGCGGGCAACCCGAACCCGCGGATCGAGTTGGGCGAGCTGTCGGTCGACATTGCCGCCCGCAGCCTGACGCGGGGGGGAAAGCCCGTGCCGCTGACCGCGCGCGAATGGGTGCTGCTTGAGGCGTTCTTGCAAAAGCCGGGTCAGTTGCTGTCAAAGACCGTGCTCGAGGAACGGCTCTATTCATTCGACACCGAAGTCGAAAGCAACACGATCGAGGTCCATATAAGCCGCCTTCGCAAGAAACTGGGGGCCGATGTGATCGTGACCGAACGCGGGCTGGGCTATCGGCTGGGCAGCGCATGAAGGGGGCGTCGATCCGCATCCGCTCGGCCGTCGCGCTGTCGCTGATCGTCACGGCGCTCTGGCTTGCGACGGCCGCGCTGACGGCAAAGATCCTGTCCGACGAGATGGACGAGGTTTTCGATTCCGCCCTGCAAGAGACGGGGCAGCGCATCCTGCAACTGGCCGTGGTCGATGTGCTGAACCGCGAGGAGGCGGGCATCACGCGCCGTGTGACGGGCCTTGCCGCGCATGAGGAGCATTTCACCTATGTCGTCCGCGACCAGACCGGCGCGGTTCTGCTGGCCTCGCACCGTGCAGAGCCTGCGGATTTTCCGCTGTTCGACGCAGCCGGCTTTCACGACGCGCAGGACCTGCGTTTCTATCAAGAGGCCGCCGTCAGCAACACGGTGATCCTGACCATTGCCGAACCGCTGTCGCATCGGCGCGAGGTGGCGTTCGAGATGGTCGTGGCCCTTGCCTTGCCGCTTCTGGTCATGGTGCCGCTCAGCGTGGTGGCGATCTTTTACGGGCTGGGTTTCGGCTTGCGCCCTCTTGACCGGCTGCGCGACCAGCTGGCGTTGCGCGGTGCGACCCGTCTGACACCCTTGCCGCGCGAGGGCCTGCCCGCCGAATTGCGCCCCGTGGCCGATACGGTGAACGACCTTCTGGCGCGGCTTGAAAAATCCTTTGCCGCCGAGCGCAGCTTTGCCGCCAATGCCGCGCACGAGCTGCGAACACCGCTTGCCGGGGCGCTGGCACAGGTGCAGCGCCTGCGCCAGCAATCGGCGGATGCCGAAACCCGCCGCCGCGCGGACGAGGTGGAAGCCACCCTGAAACGTCTGACGCGGCTGTCCGAGAAGCTCATGCAGCTTGCCCGAGCCGAAGGGGCGCGGCTGCTTGTCGACCGGCCGACCGATATCGGCGCCGTCCTGTCGCTTGTGGCGCGCGACTTCCGCTATGGCAAGGATGCAGAGCGGCTTGACCTGTCCCTGCCGGATGCTGCGGTGATGTCGACCGTCGATCCCGATGCGGTGGCCATCGTGGCGCGGAACCTGATCGAGAATGCCCTGCGCCACGGAGGCGGATCGGGCGTTGCCATAAGGCTCGACGCTTCGGGCCTGCTGGCGGTCGAGAACGGCGGCGCGGCGATACCGCCCGACCAGATGGCCCGGTTGACCGACCGTTTCGTGCGCGGCGACGGGGGCGAGGGCAGTGGCCTTGGCCTTGCCATCGTCCAGACCATCGCGGGGCGCATCGGATCGAAGCTGTCGCTGCATTCACCCATTCCGGGCAGGACGGATGGCTTTCGCGCCACCATCGACCTGATCCCCGATCCTTCTGCCAGAACGGACAGAACATCATGACGCTTGCCTACCAATCCGCCCATGAAGAGCTTCACTACCTCGACCGCGCCGGATGGCTGCGTGCCGCCGTGCTGGGGGCGAATGACGGGATCGTTTCGGTCGCCTCGCTGATCGTGGGTGTTGCCGCCGCCGATCCGGGCCGCGCCGCGATCCTGATCGCAGGGGCCGCAGGGCTGGCCGCCGGAGCCATGTCGATGGCGGCCGGAGAATATGTGTCGGTCAGTTCGCAATCCGATGTGGAGCGCGCCGATATCGCGCGCGAGCGTCAGGCGCTGGTCGACACGCCCGAGGCCGAAGAACGGGAACTGGCCTCGATCTACGAATCGCGCGGGCTTTCGGCGCAGACGGCGGCGCTTGTGGCGCGCGAGTTGACGCAGAAAGATGCCCTCGCCGCGCATGTGCGGGACGAGTTGGGCCTGTCCGAGGTGCATTCGGCAAATCCGCTGCAAGCGGCTTTTGCCTCGGGCCTGACCTTCACGCTTGCCGCTGCCGTCCCGATGGCTGCCGCAGCGCTTGCCCCCGATGCATGGATCATCCCCGCGGTCGTGATCGCCACGCTCGTCAGCCTTGCGGGGCTTGGTGCGCTGGGTGCGCATGCGGGCGGCGCGCCGAAGATGCGGGCCACCGCGCGCGTGCTGTTCTGGGGTGCCGCCGCGATGGCCATCACGGCGGGGGTGGGCAGGGTCTTCGGCGTTTCGGTCTAGAACCGGGGGCGGCGTGTCCGCCCTATGCGCTTGTCCGCCCTATGCGCCCGATCCTGCGCGCCTGTCCCTGCCGCAGGGTCAGGCGCGGATGCGCCGCCGCAGGGTCATCGTGCCGACCGTGCCTGCGATGATCGCAAGGAATGCCAGACTGGTTACCACGGTGCCAAGGCCAAGCCCGCCATAGTCGGCAGGCTGCGCCAGAAGGTCACCGAAAGACGCGCCAAGCGGGCGGGTGAAGATATAGCACAGCCAGAAGGCCCAGATGCCGTCGAGGCCGAGCGCGAAATATCCCGTGGCCAGCGATGCGATGACCAGCCCGAACAGCACGCCCGTTGCGGCAAAGCCGACCCCGAAGGCCTCGGAAATCAGGTCGCCGAACGCCGTGCCCAGCGCAAAGGTGAACAGGATCGCCAGCCAGTAGAACACCTCGCGCCGCAGGGTAAAGACCGCGTGGATCGACAGGGACCGTTCGACCAGCCACCAGACCGCAAAGGTCAGCCCAAGCAGCAGCGTGAACCCGATGGTCGAGCTGAGAAGCGGCACGCCCAGCGCATCGGTCATGTTGTCGGTGACCAGCGTGCCCACCACCGAGATCAGCACGACCGATGTCCAGTAGCTTGCCGGAACATACCGGCGCTGGCGGAACTGCCACAGGATCGCGGCCACCAGAACCGCCGTCATCAGAACGGTCGTCGCCGCCAGCCCGAGACCGAGGTTGACGGCAAGGAAATCGGCGGCCGTCTCGCCCATCGTCACGGCGGTCAGCTTGATCAGCCAGAAACCGGCGGTCACTTCGGGAACGCGGTTGACGGGCGCAAGGCCGTCGGGTGCATCGGTCATCGGTTTCATTCCTTCACCATGGCCAGCGCCTGCGCCGAAAAGACGTTGGCGCGCGTATCGTCATCGGCGTTGCAGCGTTCCAGCGCCTTGGCCTGCAAATCGGCCACCGCAGCGGGCGGGGTCTTGCCGGCAAGCCTGTCGCGCAACGTGCCGATCAGCTCTTCGCAGGGCAGGGCATGTCCGGTGTCGTCGGTCACGGCGATCCCCGCGACAAGCTGGACCGGCTGGCTGGCTGCGGCGGCAACGGGTGCCGCCAAGGCCGATAGCAGCGCCCCGAGCGCGGTCTGCACCTTTGCCGCGTCGGGCCTATCGGTCCGCAGCGCCGCAAAGGCCGCATCCGCCGCATCGTCGATGCTGGCCCAAGCGGCGGGATCGGCAGGGCGCAGGGCGGGCTCGTTCCTGTCCCACAGGGTTTCAAGATCGCTGATGCGCCGTTCCGCTGCGGCGAAATCCGCCGTTGCCGCGATCTTCTGCGTATCGGCCACGATGGCGGCATAGGCCGACAGGTCGCCCAGCGCCGACAGCGCGACGGGGCTTTGCGCCGGAGCAAGGAAAACCGTCTCGACAAGGGTGAAGCCCCCTGCCGGAACGGCGATCAGCACCACCGACAAAAGCAGGTTGCGCAGGACTGGGGCCATGTTCGGTTTCGCCTCTTCCAGCGCCACGGGCGTCGCGACGCTGGTGATCCCTATGCCCGCAGGTTTCGCGAAAGCCCTGACCGCAATCTTACAAATCCGTAAGGTCCGCGCGGTCGCTTGCACCTTCGCTTGCGCCGCGACTTCGGATAAGACGCGTGAACCGGGCCGCATACGGGTTCGGGCGCAGGACGTGGCCGCGATGAAACTGCTTTATGCCGAAGACGATGCCGAGGCGGCGCGCTACGTGGTCAAATCCCTTCTTGCCGAAGGCCATGTGGTCGACCATCTGGCCGACGGCCGCGACGCGCTCTCGCAGGCGATGGCGGGCGGCTATGACATGGTCATCCTCGACCGGATGCTGCCGGGCCTCGACGGTCTTTCGGTGCTGCAAGCGCTGCGGGCGGCACGGGTGACGGCCCCCGTGATCCTTCTCACCGCGATGGGCAGCATCGACGACCGCGTGACCGGCCTTCGCGCGGGGGCGGATGACTACATGGTCAAACCCTTCGCCTTCGTCGAACTTCTCGCCCGCATCGACACGCTGCGCCGCCGCCCCGCCCTGCAGGCCGAGGTTCTGGAACTCGTCGCGGGCGATCTGGTTCTCGACATCGCCAGCCGCCGCGCGCGGCGTGACGGGCAATGGATCGACCTGCAACCCCGCGAATACCTGCTGCTGCGCCATTTCATGGAGCGTCAGGGCCGCGTGCAGACGCGGACTGTGCTGCTCGAATCCGTCTGGGGCCTGCATTTCGACCCCAAGACCAGCGTCGTCGAAACCCATATCAGCCGGCTCAGGAACAAGATCGACCGACCCTTTGCAAAACCCTACCTGACCACGCTGCACGGCGTGGGCTATGTGTTGCAGCCATGATGCGCCAACCGTCATGGTCGATGCGCTTTGCCCTCGCGCTTTCTGTCGTTTTCGCGCTGGGAACCCTTGCGGCGGGCGGGCTGTCCTATTTCGTGATCTCGCAGGAACTGTCGCACCGTCTGGCCCGTGATGTCCGCACCTCGGCCGAAGGACTTGCCCGCATCGCGGATGCGGGCGACAGGACCGATCTCGAGGAACAGATCGCCGCCCAGGTCAGGGCGGTGGGCGACGCCTCGACGCTGTTTGCCTATGTCGATGCCATGACAGGGCAGACGACGGGAACGCTGCGCCTTGCGGCCCGCTTTGCCACCCCTTTCACCGGCGCGCGCGACCTTGTCCCCGGTCGCGATTTCCTGTCCGTCAGCGGGGCAGGGCAGGCGGCCGGACCGGATGCCTATTCCGCCTATGGCGTGCAGACCCGCATCGGCTGGGTCATCGTCGCGCGCGACACGGCCTGGGTGACCGAAAGCACCGACATCCTGCTGCGCGCGACGGCCTTGGCAATCGTGGCCTCGCTGCTGCTGTCGCTGGGTCTGGCCTATGTCATCGCCCGCCGGAACGAGGCGCGGATCACCGGAATGGAGACGGTGCTCGATGCCATCGGCCAAGGGGCGCTGCAAAGACGGATCGGCGACAGCGGCACCGACGACATCGCCGACCTGTCGCGCCGCGTGGACCGGATGCTCGACCGGCTCGAGGCGGGCATCCACGCGATAAGGCAAGTCTCGACCGATGTGGCCCATGACCTGCGCGCGCCGCTCCAGCGCCTGCGGATGCGGCTGGAACCCCAGGCCCTGTCTGCCGACCTGCCGGACGAAGCCCGGCACGAGATCGGATCGGCGCTGCAAGACATCGACGCGATTTCCGCGACCTTCGATGCCATCCTGCGGCTGGCGCGGCTGCAATCGGGAACGGTCACCCTGCAAGCGGTGACCGTCGATCTGGCCGCCATCGCGCGCGACGTCCATGACCTGCTGGAACCCACCGCCGCCGAGGCGGGGCATGTCCTCTCGCTCGATCCGGCGGCAGGCCCCGCCCTGGTGCAGGGCGACGCAGGGCTTCTTGCGCAAGCCGTCGTCAATCTGGTCGACAACGCCCTGCGCCACTGTCCCGCCCCTGCGCGGATCACGGTTGCGGTCCGCCCTGACGGGGCCGGTCCTGTCCTGACCGTCAGCGATGACGGCCCCGGCATTCCCGCCCCCGACCGAGCGCGCGTGCTTGACCGTTTCGTCAGGCTCGACGCCAGCCGGTCCGTGGCGGGAACCGGCCTCGGGCTGAGCCTTGTCGCGTCGATTGCGAAACTGCACGGCGCGGCCTTCGAACTGGCCGACAACACACCCGGACTGACCGCGTCGCTGCTCTTTCCGCCTGCGGACGGGCATCGCATGGCGGAAGAAGCAGATGACGCCGGCCCGGCGGCGTGGTTCCGGCCACCCGCACCCCCCGGCGCAGCAACAGATCAAACCAAGTAACGGCGAACACGTCGCCACAAGGACGAGGATACAGGCACTATGGTTAAACGTGATGGTTACAGCAAAGCGCAAATCGGCCTCCATTGGCTGACGGCGGCTCTGATCGGCTTCAACTATCTTTACAGCGAGGGCATGGGCGATGCCCTCGACGCCCGCCTAGAAGGCGGCGCGGAACCGACCCTCGGGATCATTCCCAACGTCCATGTCTGGGTCGGCATCGCCGTTCTTGTCATGGTCGTGCTGCGCCTTGGCCTGCGCATGGTGCAGGGCCACCCCGCAGCGGCCGGAACGGGCCTGACCGCGCTTGCCGCGACCTGGGGTCACCGCCTGCTCTATCTGGTTTTGCTGGTCGTTCCGGCGCTGGGGGCGGTCACATGGTTCGGCGGACTGGACGCCACGGGCGAGCCGCACGCCTTCATGGCGAATGTCATCCTCGTTCTGGCGGGCCTGCATGCGCTGGTCGCCCTGTTCCACCAGTTCGTGCTGAAGGATGGCTCGCTGACCCGTATGCTGCGGTCAAAGTGATGGCACAGGGGCGCGCCAGACGCGGATCGCGCTGAAGCCCCCGCTTTGCAAAGAACAGGTGTCGGGCCGAAAGGCCCGTCACGCCACGGCCTGACAGACCCCAACCGCCTGCGGCCCTAGCCGCCCGATGCCTGACGCGGGGCCAGAAAATCGGCACCCGCCCGCAGGAAGGTGATGGTCCCTGCCGGAAAGTTCCACAGGCTCGGGTGGTCCGACAGAAAGCCCGCCCCCAGCCGCAGCGCATCTGACCCCGGCCAAGGCCGCTTGTCGGCAGGGCCGCCGGCCTCGACCAGATGAACCGCGATGCCGTCAAAGGTCGCGCCGCCGAAGGTGACTTCCGCCAAGGTTCCCGCCTCGCCCGATACGGTCAGAAGCGCCCCTTCCGCAAGCCGCGCGCGGGTTTCGGCCCGCAGGTAAAGCGTGCCGCTGTCGCCCGTGTCGAACTCCAGCACCACCGGCATATCGCCGATGAAGGCCCCCGAAGTGGGCATCTCGCCCCGCCGCAGGGCAACGGTCAGCCGCGCGACCACATCGGCAGGCGCGGGCTGTGGCACGGCCAATGCGCCTGCGCCGTCGCTGCGCAGAACGGTCAGCACCTTGCGCCCGTAATCCAGCGCAAAGGCCCCGCCCTCGACCGCCGGAGTGCCGACGAAACCCAGAAAATCGGGGCCGAACATCCCCTCGACAAAGCCGAAGTTGCCGCTCGGCGCCATCGGGGCCGTCGCAAAGGGCTGGCCGCCGATCTGCAGGGCAGGGGCCTCGTGCAGCCTTACCTCGATCGCCTGCCCCGAGGCGGCGGTGCCCCTGCCTGCGACTGTCCCCGCCGGCAAGGGCAGGGCATCGCGGTTCAGAAACACCGCCATGGGCGTGCCGGTGTCAAACATCATCCGCCCCGCCACGTCACCGACCTTGGCCGCCAGCAGGGGTTTGTCATCCACCACCTCGAAGGGGATCTCGCGCCACGCTTGCCCCGCAGCCAGCAGGTCGGCGCGCGCGGCAGGGGCCGAGACGGTCAAGCCCAACATGGCGCGCAGAAGGATGGTCTTGGCCCGTGTCATGCAGTCCCTGTTCCAAATCGGCGGTTTGACCCGGCTGTCCCTGACGGGTGCCGACATCGTGCCAGACTTGGCCGGATTTGCACGACGGGCAAGTGTTCGATCACGCCCGCCCCGGAAAGGGCCGGACCCCTGCCCTCAGCGCACCACGAAGCCCTTGGCAAAGGGGTCGCGGTCGTCGATGAAAATGGTGTTGTAGCCCGTCATCCGCGCCCATCCCGCGATAGAGGGGATGATGGCCGCGCGGCCCGCCACGCTGGCGGCGGCCTCGACACGGCCCTTGAAGATGGACCCGATGATGCTTTCGTGGTGGAATTCGTCGCCCACCGCCAGTTTGCCCTTGGCTGCAAGCTGGGCCATGCGGGCCGAGGTTCCGGTGCCGCAGGGCGACCGGTCAATCGCCTTGTCACCGTAGAACACCGCGTTGCGGGCATGGGCGCCATCGACCGTGGGCTTGCCTGTCCACTGGATATGGCTCAGCCCGTTGATGGCCGGATGTTCGGGGTGGACGAATTCGTATTTGGCGTTGAGTGCGGCGCGCAGTTTCTGGCTGAAGCCGATCAGCTCGCCCGCGGTGAAACTGGCCATGTCGTCGAAACAGGCTTGCGGCTCGACGATGGCGTAGAAATTGCCGCCATAGGCCACATCGACCACGACCTCGCCCAGACCTTCGACCGTGGCGGTCAGCCCCTCGGCGTGAAGGTATGATGCGACGTTGGTCAGGCGCACTTCCTCGACGAAGCGGCCCTCTTGGCGGTAGGCGATGTCGACCTTGCCCGCAGGCGCGTCGATCGACAGCTTGCCCGGTTCGCGCGGGGTGATCAGGCCGTTCTCGATGCCCATCGTGATGGTGCCGATGGTGCCATGCCCGCACATGGGCAGGCAGCCCGAGGTTTCGATGAACAGCACCGCCACGTCGCAATCGGGGCGCGTCGGCGGATAGAGGATCGAGCCGGACATCATGTCATGCCCGCGCGGCTCGAACATCAGGCCCGTGCGGACCCAGTCGAACTCGCGCAGGAAATGGGCGCGGCGTTCCAGCATGTTGGCCCCCTCGAGGCGCGGGCCACCCCCCGAGACAAGGCGCACGGGGTTGCCGCAGGTGTGACCATCGATGCAGGAAAAGGTATGAACGGCCATTGTGCGAACCTTAGAAACGTTGCGGGCTGAAGGGGGCAAGGTCGATGGCGGGGCGGACCCCCGTGACCAGATCGGCCACAAGGCGGGCGGTGCCCGCGCTTTGCGTCAGGCCCAGATGGCCGTGGCCGAAGGCATAGACGACATGCGGTGTCGCCCGCGCGTGGCCGATGGCGGGCAGGCTGTCCGGCAACGAGGGGCGGAAGCCCATCCACTGCACGCCGCCCGTCGCATCCAGCCCCGGCAGGAAGGCTTGCGCCTTCTTCAGCATGGCCTCCGAGCGTTTGTAATTGGGCGGCAGCGACAGACCGCCGAGTTCGACCGCACCGCCGACGCGGATGCCGGTGGACAGGCGCGAGATGACGAAACCGTGGCCGCCGAAGGTCACCTGCATCCGCAGGTCGAAGGCCCGCGCGGGCAGCGTGGTGTTGTAGCCGCGTTCGGTTTCCAGCGGGATCGCCTCGCCCAGACTGCGGGCGATGCGGTGCGAGAAGGCTCCGGCGGCGACGACCACCTTGCCCGCCCGCAACGTCGCGCCATCGGCAAAGGACAGGGTCGCGCCGTCCTGTGCGGGGCTGACGGCTGTCACCTCTGCGATGCGCAGCCTGCCGCCATTGGCGCGGAACCGGTCGGCAAGGGCTTCGGTGTAAAGCTTGGGGTCGGCGATGGAATACCAGCCGGGGGTGAATGTGCCGTGGGTGAAGCGCGGCGACAGGCCGGGCTGCACGGCGGCCATTTCGGCGGCGTTCATGTGGTGGAATTCGATGCCGTGATCCTGCCGCGCCTGCCAGCCCGGAAGCGAGGCGCGGAATTCAGCCTCGCCCTCGTAGACCTGAAGGTTGCCGCGTTTGGCCAGCATCTCCGCCGTGCCGGTCAGGGCAAGGAAGGGTTCGAGTTCCGCCTTGGACAGGTCCATCAGCGCGGTCTGCGCGCGTGTCGATGCCGCGACCGCGCGGGGCGAACAGGCGCGCCAGAAACGGAACATCCACGGCGCGATCTGCAACGCATAGGCTGGCGGCACGCTCAGCGGGCCGAGCGGGTCAAGCAGCCAGCGCGGCGCCTTGCGCAGGATCCCCGGCGA
This sequence comes from Paragemmobacter straminiformis, assembly GCF_014243445.1. GTDB lineage: Bacteria > Pseudomonadota > Alphaproteobacteria > Rhodobacterales > Rhodobacteraceae > Paragemmobacter > Paragemmobacter straminiformis. Next base: position 770,080 of record NZ_JACLQD010000001.1, on the reverse strand, counting down.
GGCGAGGGGCAGGATGTCGGTAAAGGCGAAGGCACCGGCATTGCCCGCCGATGCACCCGCAGCGGGGCCTGTGCGGTCGATCACGGTGACCGCAAACCCGCGCGATTGCAGGGCGAGGGCGGCGGAAAGACCCACCACCCCCGCGCCGATGACGACGACTTCGGCGGTCATGTCAGGCGCTGTGCTTCGCGTCCAGTTTCGACGACCAGTCGGCATACCACGCGGTAAAGAGCGCCAGCTGCTTCTCGATGAAACCCTGCTGGCTGGGCGACAGGGCGTCGGTCTCGTTGAAATGCAGCTTGAAGGATGCATCGCCACGGATGACCAGCATGTGCTTGAAGAACAGCACAAGGTCGGGGCCGGCATCGACTTCGGACAGGATCTGCATCGCACTGTCGAGTTCAAAGGCCAGACGCCGCGCGGTCGCATCGCCTGCGACGGCAGCCTTGCACAGTTTGGTAAGGTGCAGCACCTCGCGCGGGAGGACGTTGCCGATGCCGGTGATCGCGCCATCGGCGTTGCAGTTGACATAGCCGTGGTAGACGGCCGTATCGACCCCGATCATCAGCTTGATGTCATCCGACCCCGAGGTGATCGCCTCGCCGGCATAGGACAGGTCGGCAAAACCGCCGAATTCCTTGAAGCCGACAAGGTTCGGGTGTTCGGCGCGGATCTGGAAGAACAGGTCCGCTTTGGTCGAATAGCCGTAGTAGGGGCTGTTGTAGATCACGGCGGGCAGGTTCGGGGCTGCGGCAAGGATCGCCCTGAAATGGGCTTTCTGCGCGGCGGGGACCGTGCCGCGCGACAGCAGGCGCGGAATGACCATCAAGCCATGCGCGCCGACCTTTTGCGCATGCGCGGCAAGTGCGGCGGCGGTGGCGGTGTTCACGGCACCCGTGCCCACGACGACCTTGATGCCCGCTTTGACAAGGCGCTCGACGCCTTCCATCCGCCACTCGTTCGTCAGCAGCGGCCAGTCGCCCATCGACCCGCAATAGACCACCGCCGACATGCCGAGTGCGACGAGTTCCTTGGCCTTTTCGACCAGCCGGTCGAAATCGGGGGTGCGGTCTGCCTTGCAGGGCGTCATCAGCGCAGGGATCGTGCCGGTGAAAATGCTGGAGTCCATGGACGTTCCTCCTGATGGGGTGCGAATCTGGGTTACGGGGTCAGCATAGACGTTGCATTAAGTTTGTCGACAAGAATTTTTCGAATAAGAAAAATCTGGCGGGTGGCAGGGTCAAAGCGCGATGTGCTGGCGGCGGTCGCTGGCGATCATCTCCTGGATCTGGCGCACGATCTGGTCGGCATGCTCGCGCGCGAGACGGTCGCACAGGTCGATGTCGCGCGCCTCGACGGCGGCGATGATGGCCTCGTGTTCCAAGATGTAGGGATGCGGCAACCGCGCCTCGAACCGCGGATAATAGTAAAGCCGCAGGATGCGGCGGCCTTCGTCAAGCAGGCGCAGGAAAAGTTGCAGGTAGTAGGAATTGCGCCCCGCTTCCGCGATGGCGGCGTGGAAGTCGCGGTTGCAGGTGATCATCGCCGCCGTGTCGCCCGCCAGCACGGCGCGGGAAAACACCTCTTGCCGCAGGCGGATCGCCGCAAGGTCGGCGGGGGTGTGGAACTCTGCCGCAAGCCGCGTGGTGACACGGTACATCAGCGTCAGCGCGTCGAAGAAGGCCGAAAGGTTCGGGTAGTCGATCTGCGCCACCACGGTCGAGCGGTTGGGCAGCATCGTCACCAGCCCCTCGCCCGCAAGCCGGACCAGCGCCTCGCGCACGGGCGTCCGCGACATCGAGAAACGCTCGGCCAGACCCGCCTCGTCCACCGGCTCTCCGGGGGCAAGGACGAGGTCGAGGATCTCGTCGCGCAGCGTGTCATAGACGAGTTTCGCCCCCGCGCCGCGCTTGCGGTCGGACCAGTCGGCTGTGTCTGTTTCGGTCATTCCGGCCCCGCCTTGTCGACAACAAGGATACAGGTTCGCGCGTTTCGGGCAAGCGGGCTGGCCAAGCCCTGCCATCACGGGCGATATTTTTTCTTATAATAAAAAAGTTTTGCCAAAGCGGAAAACGCATGACACGATGGGAAAGGAAAAAGCCGAATCACAGGGAGGACTCCACCATGAAGACTTTGGTTACAGTTGCCGCTTTGCTCGTGTCCGCCGGAGCCGCACAGGCCGACAAGCTCGACGACATCATCTCTTCGGGCACCCTGCGCTGCGCGGTGGTGCTCGACTTCCCGCCGATGGGGTTCCGCGACGAGAGCAACAACCCGCAGGGCTTCGACGTCGATTACTGCAACGACCTCGCCGCCGCGCTGGGTGTGACCGCCGAAATCGTTGAAACCCCCTTCCCCGAGCGTATTCCCGCGCTGATGTCGGGCCGCGTCGATGTCGGCGTCGCCTCGACCTCGGACACGCTCGAACGTGCCAAGACCGTGGGCTTCAGCATTCCCTACTTCGCCTTCGAAATGGCCGTGACCGCGAACGAAAAGTCGGGGATCACCTCGTACGAGACGATGAAGGGCAAGGTCGTCGGGGCCGTTGCCGGCACCTACGAGGCGATCGCGCTGGAAGAGCAGGTCAAGGCATGGGGCGAGGGCGAGTTCCGCCCCTACCAGACGCAGGCGGACGTCTTCCTTGCGCTGAGCCAGGGCCAGCTTGACGGCACGGTCTCGACCTCGACCGTGGCGCAGGCCAACGTCAAGTCGGGCAACTATCCGGGGGCAAAGGTTGTCGGCAAGGCACCCTTCGACACGGATTACGTCGCACTCTTCACCAACCGCGAGGAATACGGCCTGATCAACTATCTGAACCTCTTCGTGAACCAGCAGGTCCGTACCGGCCGTTACGACGAGCTTTATGAAAAGTGGATCGGCGGCGACATTCCGAGCCTGTTGGTCCCGAACGCCTATCGCTGATAGTATCGGGGGGTGCGCGCGTCGGCGCGCACCCCTTTTTCACGCCGGCAAGAGGCGCGCATGTTCTCTTATACCTTCCAGTGGAAGCAGGCCTTGGCCAAGCTTCCTCTCATGCTTGACGGGGCGCTTGTCACCATCGAGATCGCGCTGCTATCGATGGCCATCGGCATCGTGCTGGCCGTGGTCCTGACGGGCTTCCGCCTGTCGAACAACCGCTTCCTCGTCGCGATCACCACGACATGGGTGGAACTCGCGCGCAACACGCCCGCCCTGTTCCAGATCTACATGGCCCATTTCGGCGTGGCGAGTTTCGGGGTGCATTTCAGCCCCTATGTCTCGCTTCTGATCGGGATCACCTTCAACAACGCGGGCTACCTGTCCGAGAATTTTCGCGGCGCCCTCAAGGCCATTCCCGACACGCAGGCCCGCGCGGCGCGGTCGCTCGGCATGTCGGCCGTGCAGGCCTTCGGCTATGTCGTGCTGCCCCAGATGCTGCGCATCGCCTTCCTGCCGATGACAAACCAGATGGTCTGGGCCATCCTGATGACCTCGCTTGGCATCACGGTCGGCATGAACTTCGACCTCTACGGGGTGACGCAGGATCTGAACGCGCTGACCTTCCGCACCTTCGAGCTGTTCGCCCTTGCCGCCGTCATCTTCTACGTCATGACGAAAATCATCCAGATCGGTGCGCGCCTTATCGCAACCCGCCTGTTCCGCTATTGAAGGGAGAGAGCGATGTTCGATACCGCACTGACCGTTCAGGATATGGTCTTTCTGGCAAAGGGGGCAGGGATCACCCTGCTTGTCACCGCCATCGCCGTCGTGCTGGGAACCTGCCTTGGCATCATCTTCGGGATTTTCCGCTTTCAGGTCGGCCCGTGGTGGGCCGCCCCGCTGACCTTTGTTCTGGATGTCTCGCGTTCTATTCCGCTGCTCATCCAGCTTGTGCTGGCCAATGCCTTCATGGGCATGGTGCTGAAGCTCAAGATGTCGGGCTTTACCGTGGCCTGCGGGGTGCTGACGCTTTACACCGCCGCCTATTGCGCCGAAATCGTGCGCGGCGCGGTCGGGGCCGTGCCCTTCACGACGCGGCGCGCGGCGCGCTCGCTCGGGCTGAGCTGGTGGCAGGACATGGCCTATATCGTCATGCCGCTTGCGACCCGCGTCGCGCTGCCCTCGTGGATCGGGCTGGCGCTGGGAGTGATGAAGGACTCGGCGCTTGTCTATATCGTGCAGGTGACCGAACTGCTGAAATCGACGCAGATCCTGATCACCCGTTTGCAGGAACCGCTGCTGCTGCTGATGATCTGCGGTGCCTTCTACTTTGTCATCAGCTTCCCTATCGCCCGTTTCGGCGGGTATCTCGAAAAACGGTGGTCCAATGATTGAGATCGAAAACGTCCGCAAATCCTTTGGCCCGCTGGAAGTTCTGAAAGGCATCGACCTGACGGTGCAAAAGGGCGAGGTTCTGACGATCATCGGCGGGTCGGGGTCGGGGAAATCGACGCTGCTCACCTGCATCAACGGGCTTGAGCCGATCGATTCCGGCCGCATCAAGGTTGACGGAACCGAGGTGCATGCCCGCGGCACCGACCTGAACAAGCTGCGCACCAAGCTCGGGATCGTGTTCCAGCAGTGGAACGCCTTTCCGCACCTGACGGTGATGGAGAACGTGATGCTCGCCCCGCGCAAGGTTCTGGGCATCGGCAAGGCCGAGGCGGCGGCGATTGCCGAAAAGCAACTGTCCCACGTCGGTCTGGGTGACAAGCTCGATGTCTATCCCTCGCGGCTGTCCGGCGGCCAGCAGCAGCGCATGGCCATCGCGCGCGCCTTGGCGATGTCGCCGGGCTACATGCTTTTTGACGAGGTGACCTCGGCGCTTGACCCCCAACTGGTGGGCGAGGTTCTCGATACGTTGCGCATGCTCGCCTCGGAAGGGATGACGATGATCTGCGTCACGCACGAGATGAAATTCGCACGCGAGGTGTCGGACCGCGTGGCCTTCTTCTCGAAAGGCGTCATGGCCGAGATCGGCACGCCCCAGCAGATTTTCGACGCGCCGCAAAACCCCGAGACGGCGGCCTTCGTCAAGATGACCCAGAACTGAGGCGGCAGGACCATGCGGACGACCAGGGTTGTGCATGTCGTGTCCTGCCATGCCGAAGGCGAGGTGGGCGATGTGATCGTGGGGGGCGTGCTGCCCCCGCCGGGCGCGACCGTCTGGGAACAGTCGCGCTGGATCGCGCGCGACGAGGGCCTGCGGAACTTTGTGCTGAACGAACCGCGCGGCGGGGTGTTCCGGCATGTGAACCTGCTTGTGCCGCCCAAGGACCCGCGGGCGCAGATGGGCTGGATCATCATGGAACCGGCGGACACGCCGCCCATGTCCGGCTCCAATTCCATCTGCGTGGCCACGGTGCTTCTGGATACGGGCATCATCCCGATGCAGGAACCGGTCACGCGGATGGTCCTCGAAGCGCCCGGCGGCGTGATCGAGGTTCAGGCCGAATGCCGCAACGGCAAGGCCGAGCGGATCAGCGTGCGCAACGTGCCGTCCTTCGTGGGCCATCTTGACGCAAAGATCGAGGTCGAGGGGATCGGCACGCTGACGGTCGATACCGCCTATGGCGGTGACAGCTTCGTGCTGGTCGATGCGGCCTCGGTCGGCCTCGAGATCACGCCGCGCAATGCCCGCGACATCGCCATGACCGGAATGAAGATCACCAAGGCCGCGAACGAACAGCTTGGCTTCCGCCACCCCGCAAACGACTGGAACCATATTTCCTTTTGCCAGTTCACCGATCCGGTGACACGGCAGGACGGGGTTCTGGTCGGCAAGAACGCCGTGGCGATCCGTCCGGGCAAGATCGACCGCTCGCCCACCGGCACGGGCTGTTCGGCGCGGATGGCGGTTCTGTTCGCGCGGGGTCAGATGGCGCTGGGCGACCGCTTCATCGGCAAGTCGATCATCGACACCGAGTTCCACTGCCACATCGACGCAAAGGTGGACATCAACGGAACCGCGGGCATCAGCCCGGTGATTTCCGGCCGGGCCTGGGTGATCGGGACGCACCAGTTGATGGTCGACCCCTCGGACCCGTTCCAAAGCGGATACCGCCTGTCCGACACATGGCCCGCCGACCTGTGACCGGCCCTTTCTGGAACCCCGCCGCGCCCTGACGTGGCGGGTGTTTCCGTTTCAGGCATCGACCGCCGCAAGGCCAAGCTCGGCAAGCCGGTCGAGCTGGCGGAATTCGGCCTCGGTCAGCGCGATGCCTTCGGCCTCGGCCCGCGCGCGCGCGGCAAAGCGCCGTTGTGACGGCAGGCGCGCGCCTTGGTCCGCGATGGCCGTGAACAGGCGCTCGCCTTCGGCGATGGGGTCGCGGCCGGTCTGCGCCGCAAAGCGTGCCGGATCGAAGGCAAGGATCAGCGCCCCGTGGCGCGGCAAAAGATTTGTGCCGCCCATGAAGGCATAGGCTTCCGCGCTCATGAATTCGCCAAGCATCGCGCCCGCCATCAGCTCGATCATCGTCGAGATGGCCGAACCCTTGTGCCCGCCGAAGGGCAGCATCGCCCCCCCGAGCGCCTCGGCCGCGTCGGTCGTCGGCTTGCCCGATGCATCGATGGCCCAGCCTTCGGGAATGGGCTTGCCAGCGCGGCGGTGCAACTCGATCTCGCCCCGCGCGACGACGCTGGTGGCAAAGTCGAAGACATAGGGATGCGGCCCCTTGCGCGGATAGGCAAAGGCAAAGGGGTTGGTGCCCAGAAGTGGCGCGGCCCCGCCGCTTGGCGCGACCGAGGAATAGCTCGGGCACATCGACAGCGCGGCCAGCCCCTCGCGCGCCAGTTCCTCGACCTCGTACCAGAGCGCCGAGAAATGCAGGCAATCGCGGATCACAAGGGCGGCAAGGCCGAAGCTCCGCGTGCGGTCGACAAGGGCGGTCTTGGCCTCCTCGAAGGCGGGGCAGGCAAAGCCGCCTGCCGCGTCGATCTGCAGGATCGGACCCGCACCTTCAAGCAGGCGCGGAACGGCGTCGGGAACGACCTTGCCCGCCTTGAGCACGCGCAGACAGCCCTCGATCCGGTAGATGCCGTGCGATTTGCAATTGTCCCGCTCGCCCGCGACGATCACGCGCGACATGGCCTGTGCGGTTTCGGGGCGGATGCCTGCCTGTGCAAAGATACCCGTGACCTTGGTTTCAAGGTCGGCGATCGAGATGGTTCTGGCTTGGGTCATTCTACTTCGTGTTCATCTGGTAAAGGCGTCGTCGGTCGAGGTCCAGAAAATCCGGGTCTCGGTGTCGTCCAGCGCGCGGATCGCGTGTTTCAGGGTGCTGTCGTAATAGGCGCAATCGCCAACGCCCAATTCGACCGGCGCGTAATGCTCGACCTGCAATTCGACGCGGCCGGACAGAACGTAGATGCATTCCTCGCCGTCATGGGCGCCAAGATCCTTGGGGCCGAGTTTGCCGCGCCGGTCGATCGTGGCGACAAGCGGAATGATCTTCTTTTCCGACAGTGCGGTGCAAAGCACCTCGTATTCATAAGACGCGGTGCGCACCTTGCCGCCGGTGCCCGCGCGCGTCACGGTCATGCGGGTCTTGGCGGTGTTGGTGCCATCCTCGGCCGAAAGCAGACGCTCGATCCCCACGCCATAGCCACGCGCCACCCGCACCAGATTTTCGTAACTGGGAGAGACGCGGCCGTTTTCGATCTTGTGGATGGTCGAAAGGGCAAGGCCGGTCCGTATCGCCGCGCCTTCGAGGGTCAGTCCGCAATCCTGCCGCAGGGCTTTCATCCGCTGGCCAAGGTCGGCGCGCAGTTTCTCGCGCTCTTCGGCCCAATTCGCATCTTCTACAGTGTCTTGCCCGGTACTTTCTTGGTCCATTGACCAACCCTCGATTTTCACATCGTTCACAGTTTTTTCTTTTATTACCACATCTGCTACACTATGCATAAGGCATCGCCCCACGCAACGACAGATGTTTTAGCAGCTTTGCGGGAAAACGGGGTAACGGCGCAACTCTTCAGGGTTCCGCAACGGATGTTGTTTCAGGGAGATCAAGGTGGGAAAACTCATCGTTCCGGCAAATGTCGGGGGGCCGGTTCTTGTTTGCACCGAGGGGTTGAGTTTCTGGGGCGGGGTCGATGCGCGCTCCGGCGTGATCGTCGATGCCCACCACCCCCAGCAGGGCGAGGCTTTGGGCGGGCGCGTCGTGCTGATGCCGACCAGCCGCGGGTCCTGCACGGGAAGCGGCGTGCTGTTGGGGCTGACCTTCGCCGGAAACGCACCGGCCGCGCTGATCTTCCGCGAGAACGAGGATATCCTGACCCTCGGGGCGGTCATCGCGGACCGCATGTTCGGCAACCATGTTGCCGTGGTGCGTCTGGATGCGGCGGAATTCGCGGCCGTCGGGCGGGCCGCAACGGTCAGCATCACCGACGGGGTGCTGACGGCGGGCGAAACGCGCATCGTGCTTGATCCTGTCTCTGCCGATGCGCTCGAACTGTCCGAAGCCGACCGCGCCGTTCTGCAAGGGCAGTCGGGTGCCGCGCCGAAACTGGCGATGGAGACGATCTGCACGATGGCGGCGGCACAGGGTGCGACCCGGCTGACCGATGTGACCCGCGTGCATATCGACGGCTGCATCTATGCCAGCCCCGCCTTCCTGACCTTTGCACGGCGCATGGCCGACATGGGCGCAAGGGTGAAGGTGCCCACCACGATGAACGCCATATCCGTCGATCACGCCAACTGGCGCAGCCAGGGCGTGGCCGAAGATTTCGGTGACCCCGCCAGCAAGCTTGCCGATGCCTATGTCGAGATGGGTGCAAGACCCAGCTTCACCTGCGCGCCCTATCTCTTTGCCGACAGGCCCGCCAAGGGCGAGGATATCGCCTGGGCTGAATCGAACGCCGTGATCTATGCCAACAGCATTCTGGGGGCGCGCACCGTCAAACTGCCCGACTTTCTTGACCTTTGCATCGCCCTGACCGGCCGCGCGCCGCGTTCGGGCGTCTATCTGGCCGAAAACCGCGCGCCGCAGCGGATCGTCGAGGTGGCCTGTCCTGCCGGTGCCGACGATGCCTTCTGGCCGATGCTGGGCTGGCTGGCAGGTCAGGCCGCGCCCGACTGCATTCCCCTGATCCGCGGGCTCGAAGGCGCGACCCCCTCGGATGACGACCTCAAGGCGCTTTGTGCTGCCTTCGGAACGACCTCGGCCTCGCCCATGCTGCATGTCGCGGGGATCACGCCCGAATCCGATCTGCCCGTGGCCGCCGGTGCCACGACCGTCAGGATCGGCCCCGACGACTTCCGCCGCCTTTGGGCCATGTTCAACGCCGCTCCGGCTGCGGTCGACCTTGTCGCGCTGGGCAGCCCGCATTTCTCGGCCGAGGAATGCCGCGCCTTCGATGCCGCACTTGCCGGTCGCCATCCAAAGCCGGGCGTGGCCACGATCATCACGCTGGGCCGCGAGACGCTGGCCGCCATCGGGGCCGACGGAACCGCGCAGCGTCTGACCGGGGCAGGGGTGCGGCTGGTGCCCGACCTGTGCTGGTGTTCGATTTCCGAACCGGTCTTTCCGCCCGAGGCACGGGTGCTGATGACGAACTCGGGCAAATATGCCCATTACGCGCCCGGCCTGTGCCAGCGCGAGGTGCGTTTCGGCAATCTTGCGATGTGCGCCGACGCGGCCTGCACGGGGCAGGCGGCGATAGCGCCTCCGGCATGGATCGGCACGGCAGGCTAGGCGCGCGCGCGGGCTGGTCTGCGGGCGGGCGCAGGAACGGCGGCCTGCGGGCCTACCTGCCCGCGGGCTGCGAGAAGATGGGCGCGAAACTTGCGGGGGCAAGCGAGCCTTCGGCCCCGATCCGGTCGATCGTCGCCGCATCGACCACCACGATGGCCGGACCCGCATGGCGCACCGTCAGGCTGCCTTCCAGCGCGCGCACCGCCATTTCGACCGACAGTTTTCCCTGCAAGGCCGCGAAATCGGTCGGCGCCGCAAGGATGCGTCCCCGCTTGATGCCGCGATAGACCGCATGGCTCATATAGGTCGAGACGACCTGCACGCTGTCCGACAGACCCCGCGCGCGCAGGATCGACACGGCCGCTTCCGCCATCGGGCCGCTGCCGACCAGATAGTCGATCTGCGGAACCTCGTCCAAGACATCCTCGACCAGCAGCACCTGCTGTTCCAGCCCCGTGTCCCCGAAGCGCGTGGCCACGATCTGGGCCGAGCTTTGCGCGATTTCGGCGCGGAATCCCTCTTCGACGAACCGCACCCAGCCCGCGCCCTTCGGGCCCGGAAACCATGCGATCCGCACGGGCGTGCTGCCCTTGGGGTGGCGGGCCGAGATCACCCGCCCGGCGGCGGCCCCCATCTCGCGCCACGGCACGCTGGCCTTGGCGGTGATGCCGGTATCGTCGATGTCGTTGACCGAGGCGATCACCGGCTTCTTCGCGGCGATGGCCGCCACCGTCGGCGTCAGCCCGTCATAGGACACCGCCCCGAGGATCACGGCATCAAAGGCATCCGACGCGCAGCCCTGCAACTGCTCGATCTGGCGCGACAGGTTGGGATAGCCGCCCGCCTCGAACACGTCGAAGGCCACGCCTAGCTTGCGCGCCTCGACCACCATTCCGTAATTCACGCTCAGCCAGTAGGCGTCCTTGAGATGCGGATAAAGCACGCACAGCCGCCACGGGCGGCTTGCGCGGGCCAGCGGGACGTAATCGACGGGAACACCCGCGCTCGTATCGTCAAAGGCCACCGCCCGCTCTTGCAGGGGCCAGACCTCCTGTGCCGCCGCCGGTCCGCCCAGAATCCGCACCGGCATAAGCACCAGCACCGGCATAAGCACCAGCACCGCAGCCAGCCTCCGCATCACCGTCAACTCGCTTCCCACATGCCCCGCTTTCGATGTTAGCCTGTCCCTGCGGTCCTCCGCATGCAGGAGCAAGCTTTGCGAAACTTCGTCCACAAGTCGAGTCTCGGTGGCAGGCTCATGCTTGCCATCCTTGTGATCGCGGGGTTTCCGGCGGCGACCGGTATCCTTGGCTGGTTCGAATTGCAGGATGTCGCGCGCAACCAGTCGCGCGTGGTGACCGAAGCCATCCCCGCCATTTCGCAAGTGCGCGGCGTGGCCGAGGAGACCAGCCGCGTCGTCGCCGTAGCCCCCGAACTTGCCGCCGTGACCGACGAGGACCAGCGGGTCGAACGCGCGGCCTATCTGTTCCGTCAGGTCGACGCCCTGCACGACCGCCTTGCAAGCACGCCGCGCAGCGCCGCCCCAGCCAATGCCGCCCCGGCCGAGGCGCTTGCCGCCGAAGCCCGCATGCGCAAGGCGATCACCTCGCTCGACGCGCTGGTGCGCCAGCGCATCCGCGTCACGGCGCAGCGCGATGCCACCTTGCAACGGGGCCTCGACGCGACGGTCGAACTGACCGGCATCGCGGATACCTTGGTGGCCAATGCTGAGATGGGCACCTCGGCGGTGATCTCGAACCTCTACGATCTCGAAACCGAATCCCCCGGCGACCGTCAGGCGCGCTTCGATGCGCTGGACCGGCTGATCGAGGTCGATCTGTTCCAGCTTGGCCTGATGTTCGAACTGCGCGCCCATGCCTCGGAAATCGGGCTGCTCTTGAACCGCATCGTCGCGGCAAAGGCCCAGACCGACCTTGGCGCATTGCGGGCCGAGCTTGACGAAAGGGTGCGCGTCGTGACCCGCCGCATCCTCTCGGTCAACGATCCGCGCCGCGCCGACCGGGCGCTCGAACTGTTGCGCGTGGTCAATTCCGGCGGCGCCAGCCCGCCCGAGGTGAGCGGCCTTTTCGAACTGACGGCCCGCAACCTCGATCTGACCGCCCGCATCGCCGATGCGGAAACCGATGTGCGGGTGGCAGCCCTCGGGCTCGAGCAAAGCGCCGCCGCCCTTGCCGACGAGATCGAGGACCGCGCCGTCGATGCCGGACGCGCCGCCGAACAGGCCATCCGCGCCACGCAACAGCTTTACGCGGCCTCGTCGGTGCTGGCGCTCGTGCTGTCGCTTGCCGTGCTGTGGTTCTATGTGCGCGGCAACCTGATCCGCCGTCTGAACGCGCTTTCCGCGACGATGACACGGCTTGCGACCGGCAACCTTGGCGCGGCGGTCGTGCCCAAGGGCGATGACGAAATCGCCCGCATGGAAGGCGCGGTCGAGGTGTTCCGCCGCGAGGCCATCACCAACCGCGAATACGAAGCCGAACGCGAACGCTACCTGACCGAATTGCAGGCCCATCGCAGCGACCTGCAACGCCTTGTCGCCGAACAGACCGAACAGTTGCGCGGCGAGGTGGCCGCCCATGATGCCGCCCGCGACCGCGCCGAAGCGGCAGATCGCGCCAAGTCCGAATTCCTTGCGATGATGAGCCACGAGATCCGCACCGCGATGAACGGCGTGCTGGGCATGTTGCGCAGCCTTGCCCGCGACGGCCTGACCGAAGCGCAGGGCGCGCGGCTGAACGCGGCGCTCGGGTCGGGCAAGGGGCTCATGGGCATCCTGAACAGCATTCTCGACTATTCGAAACTCGACAGCGGCAATGCCAGCCTCGAGGCCGTGCCCTTCCGGCTTGACAGTGCGATCCGCGACATCGCCTTGCTGATGGCTCCGGTGGCCGAGGAAAAGGGGCTGGCCCTGCGGGTCGTCCTGCCCGAAACGCCGCAACAGCCGCTTCTGGGCGATATGGACAAGCTGCGCCAGATCCTCTTCAACCTCATCTCGAATGCCGCGAAATTCACCGACAGCGGCAGCATCACGTTGCGGGTGACCGATGTGTCGGGCGAAGGGCCGCGCCGCTATGCCTTTGCGGTCGAGGATACGGGACGCGGCATCGCCCCCGATGCGCTGGAACGGGTCTTTGCCCCCTTCCAGCAGGAAACCACCCAGACCGCCCGCACCTATGGCGGCACGGGTCTGGGCCTGACCATCTCGCGCCGCCTGGCCGAGGTGATGGGCGGCACGCTGACGGCGCAATCGGTGCCGGGGCAGGGGGCGGTCTTTACCCTGACCTTGCCCTTTGCCCTCTCCGCGCAGGACGAGGGGGGCACCGATGCCGCCCCGCTTCCCGCCCTGCGCGGCCTGCGCGTGCTGGTGGTCGAGGACCATCCCGTCAACCGCAGCGTCGTCGAGGCCTATCTCGACGCGCTGGGGCATCGCTGGAAAACGGTTCCCACGGGCGAAGAGGCCGTGGCGCTGGTCGCGGCCGAAGCCTTCGATGCGGTTCTGATGGATGTCAGCCTGCCCGGCATATCGGGGATCGAAGCCACCCGCCGCATCCGCGCCCTGCCGGGTTCACCGCAGGCTGCGCATCTGCCGGTGATCGGCTGTTCGGCCCATGTCCAGCCCGAGGATGTGGCCGCCTGCCTTGCCGCCGGAATGCGCGAGGTCGTCGCAAAGCCGATCACGCCCGAAGAGCTGAAGGCCAGTCTCGAACGGCATTGCCCCCCGCATGTCGCGGCGGCGGTGCGCACCACGCTGCAAGACCTTGGTCATGGCCGCACCCGTGACCTGCTGGTCCTCATGCTCGACCGCCTGCCTGCCGAAACCGAAGCGGTGATTGCGGCGGCCCGTGCGGGCGACCTGCCCGCGATGGCGCGGCGGGCGCACCAGTTGAAGGGGGCGGCGGGCAACTTCGACCTGCCCGAACTGGTCGGGCATCTCGACGGGCTGTCGCGCGGCGCGGCACCTTCGGCAGCCGGCCTTGCCACGCTGTCACGGCTTGCCACGGCGGCCGAGGCCGAGTTGCGCGCGGCGCTCCGGTCGCTGTCGGACGCGCCTAGCCAAGCGGCGCAGTGAACACATAGCCTTCGCCATGCGAGGTGCCGAAGATGCGCGGCACCTTGGGGTCGTCGCCCAGCTTTGCGCGCAGCCGCTTGACCATCACATCCACGGTGCGCGTGTTGGTGCCGTTCTGACGGTGGGTGATCGTGGCAAGCAGGCGGTCGCGGTCCATCACCACACCCGGATTCAGCACAAAGGCCCGCAGCAATTCGTATTCGCCGCGCGTCAGCTGGATCGTCGCGCCTTCGGCATCGGTGATGTGGCGCGCCGCCGTGTCGAAGGTGTAGCCCGCGAAATGCACCACCCGCCGGGCGAGTTGCCGCATCGCCGCCGTGCGCCGCAACAGGTTCTTGATCCGCGCCAGCAATTCGCGCCGGTTGAAGGGCTTGCAGACGTAGTCGTCGGCCCCCAGCTCCAGCCCCACGATCCGGTCGACGTCATCGGTGCGTCCCGACAAAAGGATGATCCCGATTTCCGACCGCGCCCGCTGTTCGCGGGTGATCTCCAGCCCGTCCTTGCCGGTCAGGTTGATGTCGACGATCAAAAGGTCGGGGTTTTCCAGTGCCAGCACCCGCTCGGCGCTTTCGGCGCTGGCGCATTCGGTCACGCGGTAGCCGAAGGATTCGAGGTATCCGGCCAAGGCGGTGCGCGTCACCGGCTCGTCCTCGATCACCACGATATGGGCCGGTCTGATGGTCATGGGCGCACTTTCACCGAACTGACGGCCGGATCTTGTTAACATCCTGTCACATCTTTCTCCAAGCCATTCATCTACGGGGTCTGACGCGTTCACAACTGCTGCCTAAGTTTTCTCTCAGGAAAGGTTGTGACTTTCCGTGAAAAAAGCACGCGCTTCACAGGGCGCGGCACAACAGGGATCGAAAACCATGCAAAGACAGACGCGCCTGCTTCTTACCGCCGCTTCTTTCGCGCTCGGCGCGGGAATGGCCCAAGCCGAGGATTCGACCGACCCGATCACCATTCCCATCCACAACTGGTCCAGCCAGATCGTCATGAGCAATGTCGTCGGCCAGATGTTCGAATCCGAAGGGCTTGCCGTCGAATACGTCTCGACCGACAGTCAGGCCGTCTATGAAGCTGTGCGTCTGGGCGATGCCACGCTGGAACTGGAAGTCTGGGAAGGCGCATTCGGCGCATCTTTCCGCGCCGCCGTCGAAAAGGGCGGGATCGTCGATGTCGCCACCCACAACGCCATCACCCGCGAGGACTGGTGGTATCCGTCATGGACCAAAGAGGCCTGCCCCGGCCTGCCCGACTGGAAGGCGCTGAACGATTGCGCCGCCAAATTCGCAACTCCGGAAACCGGCGACAAGGGCCGTTTCCTTGGCGGTCCGGTGGACTGGCTCAAGCATGACCAGGAAAAGGTCGATGCGCTGGGCATGAACTTCGTCGTGGTCAACGCAGGGTCGGCGGCGGCACTTTGGGCCGAAATCGCCGCAGCGGAAAAGACCAAGACGCCGATCGTGGTGTTCAACTGGACCCCGAACTTTGCCGAAGCCGTCTGGCCGGGCGAATTCGTGGAATTCCCCGCATGGGAAGAAGGCTGCGACAAGGACCCCGCCGTCGGTCCGGTTCCGGACAAGACCTATGATTGCGGCAACCCCGCCAACGGCTACCTGAAGATCGCCGCATGGGACGGCATGGCCGAAAAATGGCCCAAAGCCTATGCCACCTTGCAAAAGGTAAGCTTCACCAACCCGCAGATCGCGGAAATGGCCAAGCTCGTCGATGTCGACGGCATGGAGCCCGAGGATGCCGCGGCCAAGTGGCTGGCCGACAACGAGGCCGTCTGGAAAACCTGGGTCGAGTGACCCCTGACCGAACGAACCCCGGGTCGCCCGTCGGGCGGCCCGTCCCCGACTGTCCACCCGGTTCGCGCCGGGTGGTTTTTCCAACGGAGCCCCGCCTTGACCGATACGGACAGCGTCATTTCCTGCCATAACCTCTGGAAGGTGTTCGGACCGGGCCAGATGCCCGAACTGAACGAACGGACGACCACGCAGGACTTGCAGGCCGGCGGCCACATCGCCGCGGTGCGCAACGTATCCCTGTCCATCAAGCGCGGCGAGATGCTGGTGGTCATGGGCCTGTCGGGTTCGGGCAAGTCGACGCTGGTGCGCTGCCTTGCCCGCCTGATCGACGCGACAAGCGGCGCCGTGATGGTCGAGGGCCGCGATCTCGGCGCGATGACCGAAGCGCAACTGATCGACCTGCGCCGCCGCAAGATGGGCATGGTGTTCCAGTCCTTCGGCCTGTTGCCCCACCGCACCGCGCTTGAGAACGTGGCCTTTCCGCTGGAAATGCGCGGACAGGACCGCGCGTCGCGCATCGCCCGCGCGACCGAGATGCTGTCCCTCGTCGGCCTCAAGGGGCGCGAGGGCTATTTCCCGCGCGAACTCTCGGGCGGGCAGCAACAGCGCGTCGGCATCGCGCGCTCGCTGGCGGTAGAGCCCGACATCTGGTTTCTGGACGAACCCTTCTCGGCGCTCGACCCGCTGATCCGGCGCGAGATGCAGGACGAATTCCTGCGGCTCAAGGCAATGGTCGCCAAGACCATCGTTTTCATCACCCATGACTTCGACGAGGCGATCCGTCTGGCCGACCGCATCGCCATCATGAAGGACGGCATGGTCGAACAATGCGACACGCCCGAACGGATCGTGATGGCCCCCGCTACCCCCTATGTCGCCAAATTCACATCGGCGGTTGACCGGTCGCGCGTGGTGCGGGCGGGGGCGCTGTCGCGCCCCGTGAACGGGCGCAGCGTCGAGGGCGATGCCCTTGCGGCAAATGCCACCCTGCACCAGATCGCGCGGATCATCGCCTGCGACCCGCGCGACTTCATCCCGGTCCGCGCGGCCGACGGTTCGGTCGGGTTGATGGACCGCGCCGAGGCGCTCGACATCCTTCTTGGCCCCGACCTTCCGGAGACCGCGGCATGACCGCAGCCGCACTCTCGCCCGCCCCGGCCAGTTTCGACCGCCGCCGCACCGCGCAGGCGCTTTTGCTGCTGGCCGCCCTTTTGGCCACGGGTCGCAACATCCTGCCCGAAGCCTTGCTGCGCCCGCCCGAGGCGCTGGTCATTCCCTTTGCCGCATGGATCAACGCGGCCTTCGCCTTTGCCCGCGACGACCTTGGCCTGATGGCGCTGACCCGCGCCTTTTCCGACCTCGTCGAATTCGGGCTCGATGTCACGGCCAACCTGCTTTACGGCAAGGCGCGTTGGCCCCGCCTTGGCCCGATCCCGTGGGTGGTGATCGCGGCGACCGCCGCGACGCTGGGCCATGCCCTGGGCGGGCGCCGCCTTGCCGCGTTCGCCGGAGGCACCTTTGTCTGGATCGCCGTCATGGGCCAATGGCAATGGGCGATGGAAACCCTGTCCGTCATCGTGGTGGCGGCCCCGCTTTCGGTGCTTCTGGGGCTGGCGCTCGGCACGCTCGCATGGCGCTTTTCGGTCGCCGAGCGCGTGCTGAACCCGCTTTTGAACATCGCGCAGTCACTGCCGCATTTCGCCTATATGATTCCGGTCGTGGTTTTCATCGGCATCGGTCCGAAAGCCGGTGCCATCGTCACCATCATCTTCTCGGTCCCGCCGATGATCCGCCTGACGCTGCTCGGCCTGCGCGCCGTTCCGCCCGAGATCATCGAAAGCGGCAAGATGTCGGGGGCCACGCGCTGGCAGTTGATGACCCGCGTGCGCCTGCCCGCCGCGCGGACCGAGATTCTGATCGGGGTCAACCAGGTCATTATGCAAAGCCTTGCCATGGTGGTTCTGGCCTCGTTCATCGGAATGCCGGGGCTGGGGCAAAAGCTTCTGCAACTGTTGCAGGCCCTCAAGATCGGCCTGTCCTTCGAAATCGGGACGACCATCGTCCTTCTGGCGATCCTGCTCGACCGCATGTCCAAGGCGGCGGCGCACCGCCAGCCGGTCCACCACGCCGCCGGCGCCACCTTTCGCCAGCGCCATCCGCATCTGCTGGCATGGCTCGCGCTGACCGCGATCGGCTTTGCCCTGTCGGCACTGCACCCCTATTTCACCGAGGTCGAGCGCAAGCAGGCCCTCAGCCTTGCGGGGCCTGTCGATGCGGGTGTCGATGTGCTGCTGACGGTGGTGGCACCGCTGGCCGACTGGCTGCGCTGGTTCCTGATAACATGGGTGCTGATCCCGCTGCGCGATGCGTTCCTGTGGCTGCCCGCCAGCGCCGTTCTGGTCTTTGTCGCGGGCATCGGCTGGCGGGTGGGGGGCCGGCGTTCGGCGCTGGTCTGTCTGGCCTTTGCCTTGCCCATCGCGCTGTCGGGCTGGTGGGACCGCGCCATGATCACCGTCTACATGGTCACGGTCTCGGTGACGCTTGCCCTGCTGATCGGGCTGCCACTTGGCCTGATCGCCGCAGCCCGCCCCAAACGCGCCGCGCGGATGCTGCTGGTCTGCGACACGCTCCAGACCTTCCCCAGCTTCATCTACCTGATCCCCGTCATCATGCTGTTCGGCGTCAACGACGTGGCCGTGATCGCTGCGGTCGTGGTTTTCGCCACGGTGCCGATCCTGCGCTACACGGTCGAGGGGCTGCGCTCGGTCCCGCCCGAGCTGGTCGAGGCCGCGCTCATGTCGGGGGCCAATCCGCGCCAGATGCTCTGGCAGGTCAAACTGCCCTTGGCGGTTCCGACGCTGCTGGTCGGGGCGAACCAGTCGATCATGTTCTCGCTGTTCATGGTCATCATCGCGGCCTTCATCGGAACGCAGGACCTCGGGCAGGAAATGCAGCGTGCCCTGTCCTCGGCCGATGTGGGCAAGGGGCTGGTTCTGGGCTTCGCCGTCGCCTTCATCGGTCTGCTTGCCGACCATGTCCTGCTGACATGGTCGCGCAACCGCGTCGAAAGCTTAGGCGCGCGCCGCTGACCGTCGGGCGGCGCGGGCCTGCGCATCAGGCCTTGCGCATCAGGATCCAGTCGTGCCCGTTCACGTGGCCGTTCGCCAGTATCATCGGGCGGCGCATCGTTTCGGAATATCCGTGCCGCTGGTACAGCGCCCGCGCCCCGTAGTTCGAGCTGGCAACGACCAGCGTCAGCCCCTGCTCGGTGCGGCGGCTTTCCGCAAAACGCAGCAAGGCCGACCCGATGCCCTGCCCGCGCGCGCTGTCGACGGTGCAAAGATAGGCCACATGGGCCGTGCCATGCGCCGCACACTCCAGTTCTTCCAGCGGGCCCATGAAGCTGGCCGCGCCCGCATTGCCCGGATTGCTTTGCCTCGGTGGCACGTAAAGCACCATCGCCCCAAGCCCGCCGACCGGCGTCTCGGCGATCCAGCAGTTGCCGTAATGGACGTCGAGCGCGTCGTCCAACATATCGGCACGGCCCTTGTCCCAGGCGCTTTGCCCCTCTGCCGCCGTGCTGCGCCAGATCTCGAGCGGCAGGCCCGCACCTGCGGTGTTGATCAGGCTGAGCAGAATGGGAATGTCGTCGGGCGCGGCCGCGCGCACCGAGATTTGCGGCGCGGCCATCCGCTTCAGGCTTTTCTCGACGCTGGCCGTCAGACGCGATTTCAACAGGTCGAGTTCGAAGTTCTTGGGCAGAAAATCCTCGGCCCCCAGTTCCATCGCCTTGACGACACTGGTCATCGTATCGCTCAGCGCCGAAATGACGATGACCGGAATGTCCTTGGTCCGGGGCTCGGATTTGACCGCTTCCAGCACCTCGAAACCGTCCATGCCGGGCATCATGATATCGAGAAGCACGGTGTCGTAGTCTTGCTCGTTCACCGCCTTCAGCGCGGCAAGACCGTCGGCCACGGCAAAGACCTCGTGCCCCAATGTCCTGACCGCCTTGGTCAGCTTCAGCCGGACCGTGCTTGAATCATCGACAACAAGAATACGGCCCATAGGTCACTATCCCCGATCGGACAAAGAAAGCGCGGTTCCGATAGCCGGTGCCGCCGCACAAGGCATCAAGGTCAATCCCGAAACCCTCACCCGGCGCGTGCGATCTTGTCAAAGATTATTACCGGACGGCTCATTTACGGACGGAATGCTTGGGCATTCATCCAGAACCGCACTGAACCGCACAGAACCGGCGCGGCAGGCCCCGCCCGCGCCCCGCCCGCCTAGACCGGCTTCGCGCGCGCCAGTTGCTGCATCAGCTGGTCAAGGTTCAGCGGCTTTGACAGATAGCCGTCGAACCCCGCCGCCAGATATTTCTCGCGGTCGCCCGTGATCGCATTGGCCGTCAGCGCGACGATGCAGGGCGCCCCATAGGCCGGATCGGCCTTGATGGTCTGGCAGGCCTCGATCCCGTCCATCACCGGCATCTCGATATCCATCAGCACAAGGTCATAGCGCGTGCGGGCAGCGCATTCGAGGGCCTGCGCCCCGTCATTGGCAAGATCGGCCTCATAGCCCAGCCGCTCTAGCACCTTTCGTCCCAGCTTGCGGTTGGTCATGTTGTCATCCGCCAGCAGGATCCGCAGCGGATGAAGCGCCGCGAAACCGGCCACCGATGCGGGGGCCGCCTGTGCGCCCTGCACCCGCTTTTCGCTTTCGTTGCCCAGAACGCGGAAGATCGACGTCTGCAACTGCGACGCCTTGATCGGCTTGGCGAGAACCTCGGCAAAGCCAAGGGCGCGCACCTCGTCGCGATGCGCCTGCGACAGCGGCACAAGCGAGGTGTAAAGGATCAGCGGCAGGGTCCGGCTGTCAGCCCGCGCCCGCAGCATCGCGGCAAAGCCCAGACCGTCGATGTCGGGCATGTTCAGATCGATCACGGCAAGGTCGAAGGCATCTCCCGCCTCAAGCCGCGCCACACCCTCGGCGGGGCCGGATACGACGACCGGCCGCAATCCCCATGACGTGAGCTGCGCTTGCAGCACCTTGCGGTTCACCTCGTTGTCGTCGACCACCAGCACCCTGCGATCCCGAAGGTCTGCCACAACCGGCCCCTCGCCCGTCCGCTTTTCGGGCAAGGCGGCGGCCGAACGCCGCGCGCGGATCACAAAGGCAAAGGTCGCCCCCTCGCCGGGCGGAGAGTCGGCCCAGATGTGCCCGCCCATCAATTCGACCAGACGTTTCGATATCGCCAGCCCAAGCCCCGTTCCGCCATGCTTGCGCGTCGTCGTCGCGTCGAGCTGGCTGAAGGAATGGAACAGCTTGTCCATCTTGTCGGCCGGTATTCCCGGCCCCGAGTCCGCAACCGAAAAGCGCAGCGCGATCTCGTCCGCGTGCAGGGCGGGTTCCGACCGGTCCACCGCGACCCTGACAAAGACATCGCCTTTCTCGGTGAACTTTATCGCGTTGTTCACAAGGTTGATCAGCACCTGCCGCAGCCGCAGCGAATCTCCGATGATCCAGGCGGGAACCTCTGGCTCGATCAGATAGGCAAGGTTCAGCGACTTTTCGGCAGCCCGTCCGGACACAAGGTCTATCGCCCCCTCGACCGTGTCGCGCAGGTCAAAGTCGTGCAGGTCAAGGTCGATCTTGCCCGCTTCGACCTTTGAAAAGTCGAGGATGTCGTTGATGATCCCCAGCAGCGCGTCGGCGCTTTGGTCGATGGTCTTGCAGAAATCGGCCTGTTCCTCGTCCAGCTTGGTGTCGCGCAAAAGCCGCGACATGCCGATGATGCCGTTCATCGGGGTCCGGATCTCGTGGCTCATGGTGGCAAGGAAGGTGCTCTTGGCCTCGTTCGCGGCTTCGGCGACGGCGCGGGCCTTTTCCAGATCGGTTTCGGCCTCTTTGATCGTGCGCACGAAATAGCGCACATTGGCGGCCAGCGCGGAAATCTCGTCCTTGCCATCGGCCAAGGGTGCCAGTTTCGCATCCGATCCGTCGCGGATCGCGTCCCGCAGGGCAACGATGCGCCGGCGGACCGAAAGCTGCATGTAAAGCGCCGTCGCAATGGCCGCCATGATCGACACGGCAGCAAAGATCTTCAGCCAATAGGCCTGCACCGCAAGCCGCTGCTGACCCGTGGCGGTCGCGTCCTTGACCTGTCCGACCACATCGACCGAAACACGCTCGGCCATGTCGACCAGCGTGGCCGACAGCGTCACGTTCTGCGCCAGAAGGTCCCGCACCTTGGCCATCTGCACGATCAGGTCACGCTTGATCGCGATGATCCCCTGCTCGGCGACCAACAGCTCTTGCACCGCCGCTAGGCCGGGCGTGTCAGGGGCCATCTGCGCGATGCTGCGCTTCAGTTCCGCCACCTCCTGGTCCAGCTTCGCCGCGTCCTCCTCGATCAGGAAGGTCAGCACCTGCCCCGAAATCAGGGCCGAGGCCGAACCCGCCCCCGCCTCGACCGGCCCGGACTGCTGCAACATCGCAAGTTTGCCGATTTCCGCGTCGAGTTTCTGGCGCAACGTCGCGCCCTGGAACAAGGTCGTCGCAAGCTGGTCGAGGTTCAGGAACAGCGCCGTCTTGGCGGCATCGATCTTTTCCGTATCCAGCGCCGAGGTCGACGCCAGCAGCCCGATCAGCAGTTGCAGCCGCTCCTGCTCGGAAAAGCTGGTCATCGTGTATTTCAGCAGCGCATCCTGATTGAGCCCCTGCGCATAAAGCGACGGGGCCATGCCCGACAGCGCCTCGGCCCGCTGTTTCAGCTCGTCAGCCAGCAGGATCGCTTCCAGATCCTTCGACACGATGCGGTCGATGGTTCCGCGCAGCTGGGAAAACGAGGAAAGCGCGATGGCGCTGATGACCACCACGACCGAGGACATCAGCAAAAGGCAGATCAGGATCCGCCCCGCGACGCCAAGCCTTTGGCCCTGCGCTTGCCTATCCATCGCGCGGCCCCGCGCAACAAGACAGGTCACACCCCGCATCGGGGCCGGTCGCACGGTCACTGCGCTTGCGACAGGCCCCTGTCTCGGGCAAGGTTCGTAAACAAATGGCCATCCGGCAAAGTGCCGCGACAGCATGGGGGGCAAGAAGGCCGTGACACGTATCCTGCGCCGGTTCGTTACGCTTTGTCTCGCAGCCATCCTTGCGCCGACGGTGCTTGCCGCCGGTCCGGTCCTTGACCGCATCAACGCGGCGGGGGTCATCAAGATCGCGTCCGATCCGGCCTGGCCCCCCTATTCCTGGATTGACGAGACGGGCGCATGGCAGGGCTTCGACGCCTCGGTCGCGGCAGAAGTGGCCAAGCGCCTTGGGGTCAAGGTCGAATTCGTCACCCCCACATGGGATGTGGTCACGGCCGGCAATTGGGGCGGTGCGTGGGATTTGTCGGTGGGCAGCATGTCTCCGACCGGCGACAGGGCCAAGGTTCTGGTCTTTCCGGCGGTCTATTATTACTCGCCGACCGTGCTTGCCGTGCAGCGCGACAACACCACAATCCAGTCGCCGCCCGATGCGACGGGCAAACGCATCGGCGCCCTGAACGGGTCGATCTTCGAGAAATACGTCCTGCAGGAACCGATGGGCATGGCCGACGAACCGCCCCCGGCCTACAAGATCAAGGATGCCGTCGTCGTGCCCTTCGAAACCTCGGAAGAGGCATCCAAAGCCCTGGCCGAAGGCAAATCCATCGACGCGATGGTCGACGACCTGATGTATTTCCTGTTCCTGATCAAGGAAGGCGCGCCGATCAAGGTGGTGGGCCAGCCGCTCTATTACGGCCCCGCCGCGATGGCCATAGAACCCGGCGACCCCGAATTGGAAGAAGCCCTTGCCAAGATCGTCGCGGATATGCAGGCCGATGGCACGCTGTCGGCCCTGTCCGCGAAATGGTTCGGCGTCGACCTGACACAGAAATTCTGACCGCCCCGCCGGCGCGGGGCAGGGCTGTGCCTGCGTGGCGCGCGGGTCAGGCGGTGATCGCTTTGCCAAGTCTTGCCTTCCTCTTGCGCCGGAATTCGACTTCGACGTTGCCCGCCTCGCGCTTGGGGCCGACAAGCAGCAGGCCCGAGACGATCATGACCAGCGCGAACCCCGTCCAGAGCGAGAGCGACTCGCCCAGCAGAAGAACGCTCCAGCCGATCCCCGCCACGGTAACGGCATAGGCGCTCTGGCTGCCGAACACCGCGCCCGCCATCGCGATCAGGCGGATGTAAAGCACCGTGCAAAGCCCGATGCAGAAACCGGTGATCGCCACAAGCAGGTCGCTCAGGCCCGGCTCGGCGGCCAGAACGAAGAAATGCCCGCGCCAAAGGGCAAAGGGCAGCACCAGCACCGCCGACAGCACCAGCACCAGCCCGCTGCTCACAACCGAATCCAGCGTGGGCGGATGCTTCACCGCCAGCAGAATGTCGATCGCGCCGTAAAGGATGGGCACCATCATCGCGATCAGCATCCAGCCCCACCCGTCCAGCGCGCCGCCATCCTCGCGCACCAGCAACAGGGCCAGCACGCCGACCAGCCCCAGCGCAAGGCCGATGAACCGCCGCAGGCTTGGCGCCTCGATCCGCATCACGGCCGCGATGGCAAAGACCGCAAAGCCCTGCATCGCCATGATGATCGACAGGGCAATCCCCGAGACGCGCCCCGCCGCCTCGAACAGCACGACACTGCTGAAGCCGAAGATCAGCGCCCAGACCAGCAGGAACAGGAACTCGGACCAGGTGATGCGCAGGCTCTTGCCCGTCGCCACCGCCCAGCCGCAGCACACCAGCCCGGCCACGAGGTTCGACCAGAAGGTCACGCCAAGCGTCAGCGGGTTCTCGCGGTAGATCATCACCGACAAGGGGACCACCAATCCCCACAGCAGCCCCGAAAGCAGCAGGACCGCGCCGCCCTTCAGTGTGCGGACATTGCGTTGCAGGGCAAGTTCGCGGTCATAGACCTGCGTCGCCATCTCGACAAAGACAGCGGCCAGCCGCCCCGCCGAATCCGGCCGCGCCGCGACCGCTTCCAGCCCGAGGTTGGCGGGGTGGAACTTGCCGCTTTCCATCACCATCGCCGCTTCCGACAGCTTGTCCATCTGCCGCAGGTAGTCGATCTCCGTATCGCGCAGGCGCTTTTTCTCGACGCATGATGCGACACGGGCGCGAAACAGCGTCGGGTCAAAGGGTTTGGGCAGAAAATCCTCGGCCCCCAGCTCGATGGCGGCAACGACCACGTCCAGATTGCCCTCTTGCCCCGAGATCACCAGAACCGGAGTGTTGAGCCGGTCACCCGTTGCCCGCATCTGCCGCAGCACGGCCAGCCCGTCCATCTCGGGCATTTCGATGTCAAGCAGGACCAGATCGAAACTGTCACGCCCCATCAGGTCAAGCGCCTCGCGCCCCGATGCCGCCTCGACCGTCTGGCAGCCCAGCTGTTGCAAAGCCTTGTTCACGATCATCCGCGAGGTGCGGCTGTCGTCGACGACCAGAACCTTGGCTTCGATCGTCATGCCAGCGCCCCGAACTCCGCCGCAAGCGCGCGCAAGGCAGGCTCGACGACCTGCCATTCCGCGCCGACCGTGGCCGCGCGGCGGGCTGCGTCATCGGGTTCCTGCCCGGCGCGCAACTCTTCTTCGATCTCGGCGCAATGCGCCCCCAGTCGGGTCGCGCCAAAGTCGCGGGCGTTCGATTTCAGCGAATGCGCGGTCCGGCGCATCAGCACGAAATCCCGCGCGGCGGCGGCCCCGGCCAGTTGCGCAACCAGAACCGGCCCCTCTTCCAGAAAGGACTCGATCATCTCGATCAGGCTTTCGGGATCGCTTCCGACGGTCTCGTACAGACGGTCGATGGCGCGGCGGTCTATCATGGACTGGTCCTTCGAATTCGCAGGTAAGTCTGAAATCACATCCGCAGGAAACGGAGCAGGCTTTCGACACTACACAAAGTCAGCAAAACGATGGTCGTCACTCGGCCGCATCTAGCGATGGGGCACAGGGCATAATTGCCCATGAACACTGTAATACTCGGCCCGTTCAGGCAAATGATTTTCGCAACAGGCCAGACCTGCCCCGCCTGCGGCACGGGGCGCGCCGCGCTAGCGCCGGTAGGTCACCCCGCGCGCCAGCCAGCACCCCAGCGTCAAAAAGGTTGCGGCGCCCTTGCCATCGCGCCCGACCGTCACGGTCCAGTCTCCGGGGGCGGGGGCGTCCATCGAGCGGCGGGTGGCCACGATCCAGACATCGGGACAGACGGGTGCCATGCGCTCCATCCGCCCCGAGCCGAGCATTCCGGTGAAACGGGCGAAGACCCCGCCGTCGCGCACCTCGACCGTCACCTCGGCCTCTAGCTCGTCCGAATGCCAGCGCCCCGCGATGCCAGAGGCGTCGGCGTGGTCGATCGTGGCCAGCGGGGCGAAGCTGGCGGTCAGGTTGTCGAAATCGCGCCGCATCACCAGCGCGTCGCCCTGTCTTGCCAGCGACAGACCCGCAGCCGCCAGCGTGCCATCGGCTGCCAAGGTCACCGTGTCGGGCGAAGTCGCATAGCGCAGCGTCGCCTTGCGGCGTCCGCTTTCGATGCGGGCAAGCAGCCCGTTCGGCCCGATCCACTGCCCCTCCCAGCCATCGGGCAGGGGGGCGGGTTCCGGCTCCGCATGGCCGAGGCCTGCGTTGATCAGGCTTTCGGCGGCGGCATGGGGGCTGGCTTCGTGGTTGAACATCACCACCACCGACAAGCGCGCCTCGCGGCAATTCAGGCGCTGGGCGCGGAACCCGCGCAAGGCCCCCGCATGGCCGATGAAGGGCAACCCCGCGATGGTCTCATGCGCAAGGCCGTAGCCGTAAAAGGCGGGCGCGCCATCGGCAAAGCGCGGCGGGGCCGCGGCGCGGCGGTAAAGCCCGGCCGCATCGTCGCGCGTGGCGTCGATCCACGCCTCATAGGCCAGCATATCCCCGAGCGAGGCGGAAATGCCCGCATCCCCCACCCAGTAGATCGCGTTCTCTGCCGGAAAGAAGCCGGTCGCATCGGTCCCCTCGTAGCCCACGACCCCGTCCTCGGGGTGGCTGGTGTCGGCGGTCAGAACGGCGGTCTTCATGCCCGCGGGGCCGAAGATATGTTCGGCATAAAGCGCATCGAGCGGCCTGCCCGTTTCGCTTTCGATGATTTCCGACACGATGCGGAAGTTGCAGTTGCAGTAGGAATACTGGCTGCCCGGCGGGAAATGCCCCGTCTTCATCCGCGCGATCAGCGGCAAGGCATCCTCGCGCCGGAAGGGCTGTTCGGCCAAGGCCCCTTGCAGGACCGTCAGCGCCCAGTAGTCGCGCAGGCCCGACTGGTTGTTGCACAACTGGCGCAGGCTTGGCAGCGGGCCGGTGAATTTGGGCAGGTAATCGGCGACGCGGTGGTCATAGGCTTCCGGCTCGCCCAGCGTGGCCAGCAGAACCTGACAGGTGAATTGCTTGCTGATCGAACAGATGGGCAGGCGCGTGTCCGTTGTCATGGGCTTTGCGCTGTCAAGGTTGGCATAGCCCCATGCGCGGGTGGCGATCACCTTGCCCTCAAGCATCACGCCCGCCACGCCCCCCGGTCCGGGGAAACGCTTGGGCAGCGCATCAAGGGCTGCGGTCAGGGCGGTCAGGTCAAGCTGCGGCATCGTCATCCCCTTTGTCCGGATCGGAAGGCGGCGGCCCGCATCGGGGCCGCCGCCGGTTTCTCAGTAGGTCTTGACCGTTTCCTCGAGGAAGAACCGGCCCAGCGGGTTCTGGCCGAAATTCTCGACACCCTTGCGCGTCACGCTGATGTAGGGGCTGTAATACAGGTCGATCCAATGGGTATCGGCCTTGGCGAGTTTCTGGATTTCCCCATACATGGCCGCGCGCTTGGTCGCGTCCATTTCCAGACGGGCATCGGCCACCAGTTGCTTGACCGTGTCGTTCTTGTAGCGGGTCATGTAGTTCATGTTGACATCATGCCCCAGAACGAAGGTCGTCTTCTGGTCGGGGTCCAGGATGTCGTTGGTCCAATACATGACCGACAGGTCATAGTCGCCGTTGACCAGCATGTCCCATGTCTGGCTCGGGTCCACCTTTTGCAGGTTCGCGGTGATGCCCACGGTCGCAAGCTGCTGCTGCAACAGGACGGCGATCTGTTCGTCGACCTCGTTGCCCGCATTCACCACGTAGTTGACCGTGATCCCCTCGGCCCCCGCCTCGGCCAGCAGGGCCTTGGCTTTCGCGGCGTCAAAGCCGCGCGCGCCGTTGTCGTCGCTGTGGTACAGCGCGCCCTTGGGAATGTAGGAATTCGCCACCTCGCCCTGACCGAACAGCACCGTTTCCACGATGGCCTGCTTGTCGATGGCAAGATCGAACGCCTCGCGCACCTTGGGGTTGTCGAGCGGCGGATGCTCGTGGTTCAGCAACAGATGGTCCTCGCGGGTCGAGGGGTCGATCACCACGGTCAGGTTCGGGTCTTTCTGCAATTCCGCCACGCGCGAGAAGGGCACGAAGATCGCCGAATCCAGCTCGCCCGCCTGCACCGCCAACATGCGGGTGTTGTCGTCGGGAATGGAAATCCACTCGACCCCGTCAAGGCTCACCTTGTCGGCCTCCCAGTAGTTCGGGTTCTTCTTCAGGATCACCCGATCCCCGCGCAACCACTGGTCAACCATGAAGGCACCCGATCCCACGGGCTTTTCGGCAAAGGCCTCTTCGCCCATCGCTTCCATCGCCGCCTTCGACACGATCGACGCGCCGGGCATGGCAAGGGTGGACAGGAACGGCGCCGAAGGCCCGCTCAGCGTCACCACCAGCGTTTTCGCATCGGGCGTCTGCATGTCCGCGATGATCTTGTAGCTGTCGGACCAAAGCGAAAGCTCGCTGTCGCGGATGCGGGTCAGCGAATAGGCCACATCCTCGGATGTCAGCGCCGAACCGTCCGAGAATTTGGCGTCGCGCAGATGGAAGGTATAGGTCAGCGCATCGGCCGACACATCCCAGCTTTCGGCAATGCCGGGCATCAGGTTCGCGCCCTTCTTGTCCACCCGCACCAGAACGTCGAACACGTTCGAGAACACCCAGAAATCGGTATTCTGCGCCGTGGCGATGGGGTCGAAGGTGGTGCCGTCCTCGCGCCGTCCGATGGTCAGCACGCCGGCGGCTTCGGCGACCGAGACAAGCGCTGTCGACAGCGCAAGGCCAAGCAGCGCGGCTTTGGTCCAGTTCCGTATCATGGTGCAAGCTCCTGTTGGATGTGGGTCGGTGTGCCGCCGTTGAGGGGGCGGTCTGGGTCTATGTCGGGAATTGCCGCGATCAGGGCCGCGGTATAGGGGCGCTCGGGCCGCGCGAAGATGCGTGTCGAGGGGCCGTCCTCGACGATCTCGCCGTGATGCATCACCACGACCCGCTCGCAAAGGTTCCGCACGATGGCAAGGTCATGCGCGATGAAGATCAGCGTCAGCTTGCCCGTGGCGGTCAGGGCGCGGAACAGGTCGATGATCTGGGCCTGTATCGTCACATCCAGCGCCGCCACGCATTCGTCGGCGATGATGACGCGCGGGTTCACCGCCAAGGCCCGCGCGATGCCCGCCCGCTGGCATTGCCCGCCCGAAAGGCTGCGCGGCTTGCGCCCGGCAAAGCTGCGCTCCAGCCCGACCATGTCAAGCAATTCCCCGATCCGCGCCGCGATCCGGTCGGGCGGGGTTTCGCCTTGGGTCTTTAGCACCTCGGCCAGTGTCGCGCCGATGGTCATGCGCGGGTTGAGCGAATTGAACGGGTCCTGAAACACCATCGCCGCATCCGACCGCAGCCGCCGCAGCGTGGCCCCGCGGTCCTTTGCCAGCGATGCGCCCTCGAACAGGACATCGCCCGACGTGGCGGGCGTCAGCCCGAGGATGGTGCGCGCCAGCGTGCTTTTGCCCGACCCGGATTCGCCCACGATCCCGACGGTCTCGCCCGCCCAGACCGACAGCGACACATCCTTGACCGCGCGCAGCGCCTGCCCCTTGCGCAGGAACCCCCCGCCCACGGGAAACCGCACCTCGAGGTTCTCGACCCTGATAAGCGGCGCGCCTTCGCGGTCCACCGCCACATGCGCGCCCGCCGCCCCGACCGACGGGTGCGAGGCGATCAGCTGGCGCGTGTAGCCGTGCTGCGGGGCGGCAAGCAGCGCCCGTTTCTCTCCCGTCTCGACGATGCGCCCGCCCTGCATCACCGCGATCCGGTCGCAGGTCTGCGCCACGACGCCAAGGTCATGGGTAATCAGGATCATCGACAGACCCCGCTCTATGCGCAAATCCATCAGCAGCCGCAGGATCTGCGCCTGTATCGTCACATCCAGCGCCGTGGTCGGCTCATCCGCGATCAGGATCTCTGGGTCGCAGGCCAGCGCGATGGCGATCATCGCCCTTTGCCGCATCCCGCCGGAAAACTGGTGCGCGAAACTTTCAAAGGCGCGCGGCGGGTCGGCAAAGCCCACCTGCGCCAGCAGATCGGTCGCCTCGGCCCGCGCGGCCTGCGCGCCCAGCCCCTTGTGGCGCATCAACCCCTCGCTGATCTGCTGCCCGATCCGCATCACGGGGTCCAGATGGCTTGTCGGGTTCTGGAAGATCATCCCGATGCGCCGCCCGCGGATGTCCGCGAAACGGTCGCCTGCCAGAATGTCCTCTCCGTCAAGCCGGATCGACCCCGCCGTGACCTGCAACTTGGCCGAAGGCAAAAGCCCCATCACAGTCCGGCAGAGCAGGCTTTTGCCCGACCCCGATTCCCCCACAAGGCCAAGGATTTCGCCCCTGTTCAGCGTCAGCGCCACATCGTCGAGCAAGCGGCGCTCCTCGCCGTTGTGGCGAAAGGCGACCGACAGGCCCGCAATGGCAAGCGGCGCGGTCATTCCTGCACCCCGAACAGATCGGCCAGCGCATCGCCTGTCAGCGAAAAGCCGAAGGCCAGCGTCACGATGGCAAGGCCGGGAAACAGCGTGATCCACCACGCCTGCGTGATGAAGCCCTGACCTTCCGCGACCATGATCCCCCATTCCGCCACGGGTGGCTGCACGCCCAGCCCCAGATAGCTGATCGCCGCCCCGTTCAGCAGCACCAGCACCGTATCCGACATGACAAAGACCAGCGAACCCGCCAGCGCATTGGGCAGCAGATGCCGGAACATGATCCGCCCCCGCGAAAAGCCTAAGCTCGCCGCCGCAACCGCGAAATCCTGCGTTTTCAGCACCAGAATCTGCGCGCGGATCAATCGGGCGTAGCTGACCCACCCGACCAGCGCCATCGCGATGTAGAAACTGCCCAGACCCGGCCCGAGGATGGTGATGATCGACAGCATCAGCACAAGGAAGGGAAAGGCCAGCACCACGTCGATCACCCGCATGAACAGCGCGTCGATCCAGCCTCCGAAAAACCCCGCGACCGTGCCGATGGCCGTGCCGATCAGAAAGGGAAAGACCACGCCGATGACCGCCATCTGCAAATCGACCCGCGCGCCCCAGATCACGCGGCTGAACACGTCGCGCCCGAAGTTGTCTGTCCCGAACGGATGCGCGGCCGAGGGCGGAACCAGCCGCGCCGCGCTGTCCTGCCAGATCGGATCATAGGGTGCGATCAGCGGGGCAAAGACCGCCAGCACGACAAAAGCCCCCAGCAGCCCCAGCCCCGCCAGCAGCATCGGGCGGCGCAACAGCCTGTGGCGCGGGGCAAGAGCGGCGGTCATAGCTCGACCCTCGGGTCAAGGGCGACCGTGACGATATCGGCGATGAAGTTGATCAGCACCGTGGCGCAGGCGAAGGTCAGCGCCACGCCCTGCACCACCATGTAATCGCGGCTGAAGATGCCGCGCACCATCAACTGCCCCAGCCCCGGCACGGCAAAGACGCTTTCCACCACCACCGTTCCGCCGATCAGCCAGCCGATGTTGACCGCCAGCAGGTTGACCGTCGGCACCAGCGCATTCGGCACGACATGGCGCCAAAAGACCACGTTTTCCGGCATCCCCCGCGCCCGCGCCGCCGTGGCGATGTCCGATCCCAGCCCCGCGATCATCCCCGCCCGCAGCGACCGCGTCAGCACCGCCGAAAGCGACAGCGCGATGGTCAGGCCGGGCAGCACCAGATGCACCAACTTGTCGCCAAGGTTCGTCCCGTAGCCCGAGACGGGCAACCAGTCGAGTTTGACCGAGAACAGCAGGATCAGCATGGCACCCAGCCAGAACGACGGAAAGCCAAGGCCCGCCGTCGACAGCACCCGCACCGCATGGTCGGCGGCCCCGCCCTGCCTGCGGGCCGACAGCGCGGCACTCGGCACCGCGATCAGCAGGGCAAGCACGACCCCGGCCAGCACCAGCGCCAAGGTCGGTTCGATGCGCGTGGCGATCAGGCGCAGCACGTCGATCTTGAACAGGGTCGACCGCCCCATCTCGCCCGCGCCGAGGTTCTTGAGAAAGAAGAAATACTGCACCAGATAAGGCTCATCCAACCCGTATTGCGCCCGGATGTTGGCAATGGCCGTCGGCGTGGCGCGGGTGCCCAGAAGGATCCGCGCCGGATCACCGGGGATCAGCCGCACAAGAAAGAAGGTGATGACCGAAATGCCCAGCAGCACGGGCAGGAATTGCAGGGGCCGGAACAGGATGAAACGGTAACGGTGCAACCCCTCAGCCCCCCGACGCTGCGCTGTGCGCGGCGGCCGCATCGCACAGGCCCGCAACGCTTGCGGAACATCGGCCCCCGAAAGCGGGCTTGCCAAGCGGTGCGGGTGGCGGCTCTCTCATCGTGCGATCCTGCCAGTAGCGCCACCGCGGTGGCGAGGGGAAGTCGGTCGTCCCGCCGTCACTCCTGCGGCCTTTGATAGGGGAACGAACAAAAACAAGGCACTCATCCGGCCGGATCGTCCGGCTCTGGCCGTTTTTCAAGCGTTTCGCGCGGCAGCGCCCGGGCCGGAGCCTTGCACCTTCCGCAGACCCGCCGCCCGCATCCGCCCAAAGGAAAGGCGCAACCCCGAATCGTCAAGCAAGCTCGTGCCGGTCCATGCCGTTTTTCGATCTGCCGCCTACGTTGCGTGCATAGCGGCGGCAATCTGCCGGCGCGCCCATGCGCTCGCTAGGCGGGGGCAGCGCCTTGCGCTAGCATCGGACTAAAGAAAAGAAGCAGCAGGCGGGGCAGGGTGATGCGGTCGGGCAAGGGCAAGTCTATCGGCGCGGCGCTTCTGTCGCTGGGCCTGTGCTGTGGCGGCATGGCCTCTCTTGCCTCTCCGCTGACGCTGTCGCAGGGTGCCGCACCAAAGGCGACCGGACCGGAAGGAATACAGGTGACCGAAGTCGGCAGCCCCGCAGGGCTGGAGCAATGGACCGAAGGCTTCCGTCCCCGTGCCCGCGCGGCGGGCATCTCGGACGCCACGCTGGACCGCGCCTTCCGCGGCCTGCGCTACAACCGCGACGTGATCGAGAAAGACCGCAACCAGTCGGAATTCACCAAGACCATCTGGGACTACCTCGACCGCGCCGTGTCGGACAAACGTGTCGAGAACGGCAAGGCCGCGCTGCGCAAGCACCGCCGCCTTCTCGACCGGATCGAAGCCACCTACGGCGTCGAGCGCGAGGTGGTCGTGGCCGTCTGGGGGCTGGAATCCTCGTATGGCGAAAACCGTGGCGACATTCCGGTGATCGAGGCGCTGGCGACCCTTGCCTATGACGGGCGGCGCGGCCGCTTCTTCGAGGGCCAGCTGATCGAGGCGCTGCGCATCCTCCAGACCGGCGATGTCGCCCCGCGCAACTTCACCGGAAGCTGGGCGGGCGCGATGGGCCACACGCAGTTCATCCCCTCAAGCTATCAGGCCTTTGCCGTCGATTTCGACCGCGACGGGCGGCGCGACATCTGGTCCGA
Organism: Paragemmobacter straminiformis; assembly: GCF_014243445.1. GTDB lineage: Bacteria > Pseudomonadota > Alphaproteobacteria > Rhodobacterales > Rhodobacteraceae > Paragemmobacter > Paragemmobacter straminiformis. The sequence continues at coordinate 736,623 of NZ_JACLQD010000001.1, read as the reverse complement.
CGACCCGACCGACGCGCTGGCCTCGACCGCCGCCTATCTGGCGAAATCGGGCTGGGTCACGGGGCGGCCCTGGGGAATCGAGGTGTCGCTGCCGCAGGGCTTCGACTACAGCCAGACCGGCGACAGGGGCCAGCGCCCCGTGGCCGACTGGCAGGCGCTTGGCGTGCGGCAGGCCGACGGGCGGGCGCTTCCCGACCACGGCGCAGGATCGCTGCTGCTGCCCGCGGGGGCGCGCGGTGCGGCCTTCCTGATCTTCCGCAACTTCCACGCCATCGAACGCTATAACGCCGCCGACGCCTATGTCATCGCCATCGGCCACCTTTCCGACCGCTTGGCGGGCGGCCCGCCGATCCGCGCCGAATGGCCGCGCGGCGACCGCGCCCTGACCTTTGCCGAGCGGCAGGAAATGCAGCAGCGCCTGACCCGCGCGGGCCATGACACGGGCGGCGCCGATGGCAAGATCGGCCCCAAGACCCTTGCCGCGCTGCGCGCCTATCAACGCTCCATCGGCATGGTGCCCGATGGCTATCCCAGCCTCGAGGTTCTCAGACACCTGCGCTAGGCCGTGGCGCGCAAGACCCGCGCGCCGCGCCCGTCCGCCCCCCCTCGTCAGGCGACCAGCGCCTTGCCGTTCCGCGCATGGCGCTCGGCCAGCTTCTTTACCACCTTGCCGCGCAGCAGCGGGCGCACGGGGGCGGGCGGCACGCCCTCGATCCGCGCCAGTTCGGGAAACAGCGTGGCAATCTCGTCCCGCGCGGCGGCGGTCACCGATTTCAGCGCCTCTGGCCCGGTGAACAGGCTTTCCGTCACCGCCCCGTTGGAAAAGACCAACTCGTGACGGTCCAGCAGAAAGTGGAAATACTCCACCTCCTCGCCGGTTTCGCGCGTGATGCCCGGAATGCCGACCAGATGCTTGGCGGCGACCAGCACCTCCTCGTTCCGCGTCAGCCGTTCGGTCAGCGACGAGCGGATGCGCAAGCGGTGTTGCGGCGACACCAGCAGCGGCGCCTCGTTGTGCAGCACCCCCGCCGCGATGCGGACAGGGGCCAGCGGCCCGTCCGCGGCGACGGCGCTCGACCCGATCCAGAGCAGCGGCTTGCAGCCGTTGTCCACCGTCTGCACCCGATGCCCGAGCCGCAGGTTCTCGACCGCAACGGGGCCACGGTCGGTCAGGATGCGGGTGCCGCGCGCGAAACAGATGACATTCGTGTTCTCGACCGACAGCCCCGCGCCATCGACCGGCACGCCGTTGAAGTAAAGCCGCAATCCCCCCGCCAGATCGAGCGTGCCATCCGCCTGATCGGCCTTCAGCCATGCCAGCGGGTTGGTATAGGTCTGGGCCGGATGCGCGGCATTCCACGCGGCAAGCGTCACGTCGTTGTAATAGGCCGCAAGGTCGATGAAATCGTTGTCGGTCTGCGCGACGTTGCCGATGCCCGTCACCGTGTCGAAATCGGCAATCAGGTCGGCGGTGCCGTCGATGACAAAGCGGTCCGCGCCCGCCCCGCCCGTCAGGCTGTCCACCCCGCCGCCACCCGCCAGCGTGTCGCTGCCATCCCCGCCTGTCAGGCTGTCCGCCCCCGCCCCGCCGTCAAGCGCATCGTCGCCAAGGCCACCCGCCAGCGTGTCGCTGCCATCCCCGCCCGTCAGGCTGTCCGCCCCGTCGCCGCCGTCAAGCATATCGTCGCCAAGGCCACCCGCCAGCGTGTCGCTGCCATCCCCGCCGGTCAGGCTGTCCGCCCCCGCCCCGCCGTCAAGCGCATCGTCGCCAAGGCCGCCTGCCAGCGTGTCGCTGCCATCGCCGCCCGTCAGGCTGTCCGCCCCCGCCCCGCCGTCAAGCGCATCGTCGCCAAGGCCACCCGCCAGCGTGTCGCTGCCGTCCCCGCCGGTCAGGCTGTCCGCCCCCGCCCCGCCGTCAAGCGCATCGTCGCCAAGCCCGCCTGCCAGCGTGTCGCTGCCATCGCCGCCTGTCAGGCTGTCAGCCCCCGCCCCGCCGTCAAGCGCATCGTCGCCAAGGCCACCCGCCAGCGTGTCGCTGCCATCCCCGCCTGCAAGCGAATCGTTGCCCAGCCCGCCATCGACGGCGTCGCTTCCGGCCGAGCCGGTCACCGTGTCATTGCCCGCGCCAAGCAGGACGCGTTCGATCTCGGCAAAGCCCAGCGTTCCCGACGCAGCCGAAAGCGTGCCGGATTCCGGCGTTGCCAGCGTCAGCGTCACGCCCTCGGTCAAGCCCGAGCCGTCGAGCGTGTCGCCCCCTGTCTCGCCCGTCTCGCCGCCAAGGACACTGTCGTTGCCAAAGCCCGTTGCCAGCACGAAAAGGTCGTCGCCCGCCCCGCCGTCCAGCGTGTCGTTGCCTGCCCCGCCGTCCAGCCTGTCGTTGGCGTCGCCACCTGAAAGCGAGTCGTTCCCCGCCCCGCCGTCCAGCCTGTCCGCCCCGAGCCCGCCCGACAGCGTATCCTCTTCGGTCCCGCCATCGAGGCTGTCGTTCCCGTCCCCGCCTGCAAGGATGTCAGACCCCGCGCCGCCCTCTGCCAGATCGTCGCCAAGGCCCGCGTTGACGCTGTCGGCCCCGTCTCCGGTCAGAAGCGTGTCGTTGTTCCCGTCGGCCCCGTCGACCGCATCGCCATCGGCATCGGTGTCGCCGGGGCCAAAGACATCGGCCCCCGCCGTTCCGTCGACGATTCCGTTCGGCGTGCGAAAGGCGGGCTGCGATGCCCAGTTCGGCTCGGCCGTCGGATCGGCGGCCTTGTCGAAGTTGAAGAACATGATGTTGCCGAAGATCAGGTTCTGCGCCGTCGCGGTCGGGCTGTAGCTGCCATCGGCATTCTGCGCCCAGCCCGCGCCCAGCGCCGCGGTCCGGAAGGCCGCCTCTTGCCCCAGCGGGGCCTGGACCGACACGCCGTCATCGGCGATGCCATCGGCCACGACGACCGCCACCTGCCCCGGAACCGGACGGCCCAGAAACAGCTCGTCCTGACCGCCGGATGTGTTGAGCTGCCCGCCGATCCGCCATTCGTTGCCGATGTTGATGTATTCGGTCGCGGCGGTATTGGCCGCAGTCGTCAGATTGCCGAGCAGCCAGAAGTTGTCGCCGATCTTCACCCCGTTGGTGAACACCTGCCCGCCAAGGTTCATCTCGCCGTTCACGCGCAGGCTGTCGCCGGCCTGGATCCACTGGGTGTTGTTGGCGCCCGTCATGGACAGGCTGCCGTTCACGGTGATGTTGTCGCCCAGCAGCATGTTGTACTGGCTGGTATTGCCGGCCGCCGTGATGCTGCCGTTGCCGGAGGTGCCGATGACCGCCCCGTCCGCGAAGATCAGGCTGGACGTCGACGCCTGCCCGCCCATCGTGATATTCGTGTAGATCTGCGCCCCGGTGCCGAAGTCGACCGCCGCCGTGCCGTTCGTCACCGACATCGTCAGCGATTGCACATAGGCATTGATGCCCGCCTTGAAGCTTTCGTTCAGATAGGCGCCATCCATCGACAGCGCGCCGTCGATATGCAGGTTGTTGCCCGCGACAAGCGTGACATCCCCGACATTGCCGGGCGTGCCTTGCCCCGTCATCGTCAGGTTGCCGTGGATCGTCACATCGTTGCCGAAGGTCAGGCTGCGGTCGGCATTCGTGGCCGTGAGCGAGGCCGAGACATTGAACACCGCGCGGTCGCCCACCGTCATCGTCATCGTGGAATCGGCTGCATCCAGCGTCACCACATAGTTGAACACGGCATCATGCCCGATGGTCAGGCTGGCGGTCGTGCTGTCGTTCAGCCACAGCCCGTTAAAGGTGACGCCATTGCCCGCAGTGACCGTATCGGTATCGGGCGAGCCGGTGATCATGCCGACCTTGGCCCCGTCGGCGGCATTGACCGTGATCCCGTCCGAGGACCGCCCGTCGAGTTGCAGCCCGTCGGCATCCACCCCGGCCGCGATCTGCACCGTGGGAAGCGTGTTCTGTCCGAAGCTGATGCTTGCCGAATTGGGCGTGGCAAGCGCGGTCAGGTTTTGGTCGAATTGCACCGTGACCGGGGTTGCCACGGCCCCTGCGGAGTTGATCGTCAGGTTGGTGTCGACACCGCCGTCGACGATGAACACATCGCCCGGCTGTGCGTTGATCGCCCCGCCCGCCGTGATCTGCGGATAGCCGTTCACATTGCCTGCGGCCTGCGCGCCGCCTGCGGTCGAGGCTACGATGTAATAGGTCGTCACAATTGCACTCGTCACCAAACGGGCATTCTGCCCCGCAAGCCGCCAGCTTTGCGCGGCAATGCGGCGCTTTGCGTGCCGAAATGGGAAGGCCGCGGGGTCATTCTGCGGCCCGACTGTGTGCAGGGCGCGCGGTATTGCCCAACTGGTTAACGGCGCTGCCTGCATTCCGCGCCGGGGGCCAGCCCCCGGACCCCCGGAGTATTTGGGCAAGGATGAACGGGGGCAGGGCAGGGCGCAGAAGGGGGCGCAGAAGGGACGCGCGCTGCAAAGACTCGCCAGACCTGCAACCCCGCGCTAGAATGTTCGCTTAATGTTCTCATTTCCCGTGCTGCCAATGTCCTTCGTCGAACTCTCTGCCCTGTCCAACTTCACCTTCCTTCACGGGGCATCGCACCCCGAGGAGTTGATGACGCGCGCCGCCGAGATGGGGATGGCGGGCCTTGCCGTGGCCGATGAAAACTCGGTCGCGGGTATCGTGCGGGCGCATACGCAGGCGCGCGAGCTTGCGCGTCTGGCGGCCGGGAATGGCATGCCCGCCCCGATCCGCCTGATCCCCGCCGCACGGCTGCGGCTGGTCGAGGGGTTCACCCTCACCGCACTCCCCCGCGACCGCGCGGCCTGGGGGAGGCTTTGCCGGATGCTGTCCAAAGGGCGGCTTGCGGCGCCCAAGGGCGGCTGCGTTCTTTACGCCGCCGACCTGCTTGCATGGGGCGCGGGGCTGGAGCTGCTGGTCCACCCGCCCGAACACGGGCAAAGGGCGGCGTGGCAGGCTTGGGTGAAGCCGCTGGTCGCCACCTTTCCCGACCAGTGCAGCCTGCTGATGGCCCCGCGCTACGACGGGCAGGACAGCGCCCGCCAGCACCGCCTTGCACGCCTTGCCGCAGCGCATGGCCTGCCGCCCGTCGCATCGGCCCAGCCCGTGATGCACCACGGCGGGCGGCGGCGTCTGGCCGATGTGCTGACGGCCATCCGCCTTGGCTGCACCGTCGACGCCCTTGGCCGCCGCGCGCTGCCCCATGCCGAACAGCGCCTGCGGTCCGAGGTCGAGATGCTGCGCCTTTTTCCCGACCATCCGCAGGCCGTCCACCGCAGCGGCGAGATCGCGTCGCGTCTGGCCTTCTCTCTCGACGAACTCCGCTACGAATACCCTTCCGAGGTGACGGGGGATGAAACCGCCACCACCCGCCTTGCCCGCCTCGCCGCCGAGGGGCTGGCATGGCGCTACCCCGCAGGCGCGCCCGACAAGGTGCAGGCGCAGATGGCGCATGAACTCGCCCTCATCGGCAAGCTGAAATACGAACCCTATTTCCTGACCGTGCATGACATCGTGGCCTTTGCCCGCGCGCGCGGCATCCTGTGCCAGGGGCGCGGCTCGGCGGCCAATTCCATCGTCTGCTACGCGCTTGGCGTCACCTCGGTCTCGCCCGAGGTGGGCACGATGGTCTTCGAGCGATTCATCTCCGAAGCCCGCAACGAACCGCCCGACATCGACGTCGATTTCGAACACGAACGGCGGGAAGAGGTGATCCAGCACATATACGCCCGCTACGGCCGCCACCGCGCGGGGCTCTGCGCCACCGTGATCCACTATCGCGGCAAAAGGGCCGTGCGCGAGGTGGGGGCGGCGATGGGCCTGTCGGACGACGTGCTCGGCGCCATGTCGGGGCAAATCTGGGGCTGGGGCGGCGCGGGCCAGATGACCGGGGAACGCCTGCGCGAAATCGGCCTCGACCCCGCCGACCGCCGCCTGACCCAGACCCTGCAACTGGTCGAGGAGATACAGGGCTTCCCCCGCCACCTCTCGCAGCACGTGGGCGGGTTCATCATCACCGAAGGCAGGCTTGACGAACTGGTCCCCATCGAGAACGCCACGATGGAGGACCGCACCGTCATCTGCTGGGACAAGGACGACATCGACAGCCTGGGCATCCTCAAGGTCGATATCCTCGCGCTCGGCATGCTCTCCTGCATCCGCAAGGCCTTCGACCTTGTCGAGCGCCACCACGGCGAACGGCTGACGCTCTCGACCCTCCCGCGCGAGGATGCGGAAACCTACGAAATGCTCTGCCGCGCCGACTCTCTGGGCGTGTTTCAGGTGGAAAGCCGCGCGCAGATGAATTTCCTGCCACGGATGCGGCCCAAATCCTTTTACGACCTTGTGATACAGGTCGCCATCATCCGCCCCGGCCCCATTCAGGGCGACATGGTCCATCCCTACCTGCGCCGCCGCAACGGGCAGGAACAGGTCAGCTTCCCCTCCGACGCGCTGGGCCGCGTGCTGGGCAAGACGCTGGGCGTGCCGCTGTTCCAGGAACAGGCGATGCAGATCGCCATCATCGGCGCAGGCTTCACCCCGACCGAGGCGGACCGCCTGCGCCGCTCGCTCGCCACCTTCAAGAAGCATGGCTCGGTCAGCGAATTCCACGACCGCTTCCTGCAAGGCATGCGCGCCAACGGCTATGACGACGATTTCGCCGCCCGCTGCTTTGCCCAGATCGAGGGTTTCGGCAGCTACGGCTTTCCCGAAAGCCACGCGGCCAGCTTCGCGCATCTCGTCTATGCCAGCGCATGGCTCAAACGCCACCACCCCGGCATCTTCGCCTGCGCGCTTCTGAACGCCCAGCCGATGGGTTTCTACGCCCCCGCCCAGATCGTCCGCGATGCCCGCGAACACGGGGTGATCGTGCTGCCGCCCTGCATCAACGCCAGCGACTGGGACAATACGATGGAAAGCGACGGCCGCGGCGGCCTTGCCCTGCGGCTCGGCTTTCGCCAGATCAACGGTCTGGCGCAGGACGAGGCGGGCTGGATCGTCACCTCGCGCGGGAACGGCTTCCAGACGGTCGAGGATGTCTGGCGCCGCGCGGGCACGCCCCCCGCCATGCTCACCCGTCTGGCCGAGGCCGATTGCTTCGCCAGCCTCGGCCTCACGCGACGCGACGCGCTCTGGGCCGCCCGCGCGCTGGTCAAGGGCAAGCCCCTGCCGCTTTTCGGCGGCGATCTGGATGGCGAGGGGATCGTCGAACCCGCCGTGACCTTCGCCGCGATGACGGCGGGCGAGGCGGTGGTGGAAGACTACGTCTCGATGCGCCTCACGCTGCGCTGCCACCCGCTCGCCCTCTTGCGCCCCTACCTGACCCCGGCCAGCGGCACCCCCGATTTTTCTGCGAAAAATCCCGCGCCCCTTCCGGCCGTGGCACCTGTGGCCAGCCACGGCATTCGAGTATTTGGGCAAGGGTGAAAGGGCAGCCCCTTACCCCTTTCACACCGGCGTAAATATCCTCGGGGGGAGGCCGTCAGGCCGTGGGGGGCGGAAAGCCCCCCGTCCGCCCTGTCATCCGCCGCCGCCCCGGGTGTTGCGCGCGATTTTTCGCAGAAAAATCGGGGCGGGGTCATTCCACCGTAAAGGCCACCTCGTTGCGGCGCTTCCACGGCAGGGTCATCGGCGCGTCGTAGAACTGGAAATGCGGACCCGCCGTGATGGTCATGCCCCGCGCCGCGATCCAGTCGCGCAGCTTTGCGGCCCGCGTTTCCAGATCTGCCGTCACCGGCAGGCCCGTGAATGTCACCACCGCCTGACGGTCGGGTGCCACCTGCACCAGCCTGACGCGCGCGTCGCGGGGGCGGGGCAGGTCGTCCACACCATAGGCCGCCGGCATGGTGAAGCGCACGGTCCAGCCTCCCGCCGCAGCGGGCGTCTGTTCCACCGGCACGGTCATCGCGATCTTCTCGCCTTCGGCATTGCCCCCGAAGATATAGCCCGCAAGGGCGCGAAAGCCCCGCCCGATGGCGGCAGAGCGGTCGCCCTCGACCGTCACCTCGGCCACCACATGCGCCCCGTAGCGGCGCAGCTCGACCCCGTCGGTCACCGACTCGACCGTATAGGGCGGCATCTCGTAGCCCTTGTGTCTGTGTTCCTCGGCCATTGCCATCCCCGCCATTCCCGCCACCGCCAGCCAGACTCCGCCCCAAAGCGCCCGCATCCCGCCATCCTCTGCCGTGCCAGTCCTACAGCTAGCTTGCCTCAGCCCGGATTCGAGCGTATCAAGCCGCGCATGATCCGATTTTTCGACATGGATGACCGTGCGCGCCTGCCGTGGCGCTTCAGCCGCGAAAGCCGGTCCATTCTCGCACGACTTCGCTGAAGTCCGCTTTTGCACGCGCCCCGCGTGCCCGTCCGACCCAATCCCATTCCAATCCGAGAGAGAGCCATGACCACGGCGAAGCGCACCCTTTACGACAAGATCTGGGACGACCACGTCGTCCATCAGGCCGATGACGGCACCTGCCTGCTCTACATCGACCGTCACCTCGTCCACGAAGTGACCAGCCCGCAGGCCTTCGAAGGGCTGCGCATGACAGGCCGCAAGGTCCGCGCGCCGGAAAAGACCATCGCCGTGCCGGACCACAACGTCCCCACCACGCTCGACCGCGCCAATGCCGCGACCATGACCGAGGACAGCCGCATCCAGGTCGCCGCCCTTGACAAGAACGCCAAGGATTTCGGGATCAACTACTATCCCGTCTCCGACGTGCGCCAGGGCATCGTGCATATCGTCGGCCCCGAACAGGGCTGGACCCTGCCGGGCATGACGGTCGTCTGCGGCGACAGCCACACCGCCACGCATGGCGCTTTCGGTGCGCTCGCCCACGGGATCGGCACGTCGGAGGTCGAACATGTCCTTGCCACCCAGACGCTGATCCAGCGCAAGGGCAAGAACATGAAGGTGGAAATCACCGGCTCGCTCCGCCCCGGCGTCACCGCCAAGGACATCACCCTGTCGGTGATCGGTGAAACCGGCACCGCCGGCGGCACCGGCTATGTGATCGAATATTGCGGTCAGGCCATCCGCGAGCTGTCGATGGAAGGCCGCATGACCGTGTGCAACATGGCCATCGAGGGCGGCGCGCGCGCGGGTCTCATCGCGCCCGACGAAAAGACCTTTGCCTATGTCATGGGCCGCCCGCACGCGCCCAAGGGTGCCAAGTGGGAAGCCGCACTCGCCTATTGGAAGACGCTCTTCACCGACGAAGGCGCGCATTTCGACAAGGTGGTCACGATCAAGGGCGAGGACATCGCCCCCGTCGTCACCTGGGGCACCAGCCCCGAGGATGTTCTGCCCATCACCGGCACCGTCCCCAGCCCCGATGATTTCACCGGCGGCAAGGTCGAAGCGGTCAAGCGCAGCCTCGAATACATGGGTCTGACCCCCGGCCAGAAGCTGACCGACATCAAGATCGACACGGTCTTCATCGGGTCTTGCACCAACGGCCGGATCGAGGATCTGCGCGCCGCCGCCGCGATCCTGAAGGGCAAGAAAAAGAAAGACGGCCTGCGCGCCATGGTCGTGCCCGGTTCGGGCCTTGTCCGCGCACAGGCCGAGGAAGAGGGTCTGGCCCAGATCTTCATCGACGCCGGTTTCGAATGGCGTCTGGCGGGCTGCTCGATGTGCCTTGCGATGAACCCCGACCAGTTGCAGCCGGGCGAGCGTTGCGCCGCCACATCGAACCGCAATTTCGAGGGGCGTCAGGGCCGTGGCGGCCGCACCCATCTGCTGTCGCCCGCGATGGCGGCTGCGGCTGCGATCACGGGGCATCTGACCGATGTGCGCGATGTCATGGGCGAGACGGTGTAAGGAACAGAGCAATGCAGAAATTCACCACCCTGACCGGCATCGCGGCCCCCATGCCGCTGGTCAACATCGACACCGACATGATCATCCCCAAACAGTTCCTCAAGACGATCCAGCGGTCGGGCCTTGGCAAGAACCTGTTCGACGAGATGCGCTACACGCAGGACGGGGCCGAGATCCCCGATTTCGTCCTGAACCAGCCCGCCTATCGCAAGGCCGAAATCCTTGTGGCCGGCGACAACTTCGGCTGCGGATCGTCGCGCGAACACGCCCCTTGGGCGCTGCTCGACTTCGGCATCCGCTGCGTCATCTCGACCAGCTTCGCGGACATCTTCTTCAACAACTGCTTCAAGAACGGCATCCTGCCGATCGTGATGCCGCAAGAGGTTGTCGACGTGCTGATGGCCGACGCCCGCAAGGGGGCCAACGCCCGCATCACCGTCGATCTCGAAGGCCAGACCGTCACCACCTCTGACGGGCAGGTTTTCGGCTTCGAGGTCGACAGCCACCGCAAGCATTGCCTGATCAACGGGCTCGACGACATCGGCCTGACGCTGGAAAAGGCCGCGTCGATCGACGCCTACGAGGCCAAGGCCGCAACCACGCGTCCCTGGGCCTAAGCCTGCCGCACCGCAAGATATGGGGGCCGTCCGCAAGGGCGGCCCTATTTCATTAACTATTTGCGGCTTTTGGGCGACAGTTTTGCCGCCTTCGGGCGCCAAGGCAGCGGCGGGCCGAAGCCGCCTGTTGCAAGCAAGGCGCGATCTGGGCACAATTGGGGCAAGATTGAGGCAGACCGCCCGACAGGCGGATAAATGACCGGACCGGCACTTGCGGCTTACGCAGGGTCAGGGATCGGCGAAAGGTGACAGGGCAGTGGTTTCGCGGCTTCCCGGCGCGATCATCCGCGCAATACTTGTGATGGCCTTGGCCGTCCTGCCTTCGGTTGTCTTGCCGGGGATGTCTGCCGATGCCAAACAGATGGCGGCCCTTGTCGCGCTGTTCGTCGGCCTGATGACCTTTGTCGAATACAACAGCGCCGCCCCCAGCCTGATCGAATTCCGCGACGCGGCACCCTTCAACCGCTTCCGCTTCGGGTTGCTCTTTGCCGTGGTGCTTCTGTTGACCCTGTCGCTCCGCGATGCCGAGTCTTCGGGCGCGCTGACGGCGCTTGTCGCGGCGGTGGCGGGGCTTCTGGCGCATCTGCTCGACTTCCAGTTCAGCCCTGTCCGGCTTGCCGCGCTGATGCTCGACCCCGCCTCGGAACTCGAAGCGGGTGCCAAACTGCGCGAGGCGGCGGCGCTGGCCTATGCCGTCAGCCTTCTGGGCATGCTCGGCGGGGTGATGCTGTTGCAGGCGGTGCGCTGGCCGTGGCGCGGACCCGCCTTCAACGTCTGGATCAACCTGCCGACCTTCGATCCCACCGCAGGCCATGACGTGATCATCCGCCTGCGCCGCGACGCGCTTGTTAACGTGGCGTTAGGAGTTTTCCTGCCATTCCTTGTTCCGGCAGGGGTGCGCCTGATCCTCGGCGGGTTCGAGGCTGCGGCGCTGGCCTCGGCACAGACCCTGATCTGGACGATGGCGGCATGGGCTTTCCTTCCGGCTTCGCTGGTCCTGCGCGGCGTGGCGATGCTGCGCGTCGCATGGATGGTGGAACAGAAACGGCGCGACACGGCACTCGCCTTCGACGAGGGGCCCTTGCTCGCCTGATCGCGGCGCTGCTGGGCTGCGCCGCGCTGCTTTGGGCATGCCCCGCCCGCGCGGGGCAGGACATTCGCATCGCCACATGGAACATCGGTTTCGAACGGGACGGGCCGGGCCTGCTGCTGCGCGACATCGCGGGCGGCGGCGATGCGCAGGTGCGGGCCGCCGTGCAGGTTCTGGCCACCCTTGGGGCCGATGTGCTGCTGCTGACGGGCTTTGACCATGACCACGGGCTTGCCGCACTCGATGCCTTCCGCGCCGAACTTGCCCGGGCCGGCCTGTCCTATCCCTACCGCTTCGCGCTGAACCCCAACACCGGCGTGCCGACGGGGCTCGACATCGACGGCAACGGCCGGCTGGCCGAGGCGCGCGATGCCCAGGGCTGGGGTCGCTTTCCCGGTGCCGGCGGAATGGCCATCCTGTCGCGCCTGCCGGTGCTGGACGGGCAGGCGCGGGATTTCTCGACCTTCCTCTGGGCCGATCTTCCCGCCGCGCTCTTGCCCCCCGACATGACGCCGCAAGACCGCGCCAGCCAGCGCCTGTCCACCACCGCGCATTGGGATGTGCCCCTGCTTCTCCCCTCGGGCGAGGCGCTGCACCTTCTGGCATGGCACGCCACGCCGCCGGTTTTCGACGGGCCGCAAGACCGCAATGGCCGCCGCAACCATGACGAGGCGGCCTTTTGGCTGGCCTATCTGGACGGTCACCTTCCCGCCGCCCCCCCCGACCGTTTCGTGCTTCTGGGCGATGCGAACCTCGATCCGGTCCGGGGCGACGGCCGCCCCGCGGCCCTGCTGTCGCTGCTGGCCCACCGGGGCCTTACCGACCCTTTGGGCGCGCAGCCGACGGTCGATTACGGCCCGCCCCTTGGCGCGCTGCGGCTCGACTACCTGCTTCCCTCGGCTCGGCTGGCCGTCACCGCCAGCGGCATCCTGCGCCCCGATACGGCCGACCCTGCCACCGCAGCGGCGCTTGCCGCCGCCTCGCGGCACTGGCCGATCTGGATCGACCTGTCGGGCTAGGCCGCAACCTCCGAGGCGACAAGCCAGTCCATCACCTCGCGTTGGCGCGGCAGCGCCACGGGGGCCGTGCCGCCGTGGACCAGATCGACCAGCAGATCACGGCCCTGCTTGCGCGACCGCACGATGGCCCGCCGCGCCACCCAATGCGACCGGTGGATCCGCAGCCCGATGGTATCGGGCATCTGCTCGATCAGGGCCGAGAACGGGCCGGGAACCTCGGTCACGCCGCTGTCGGTGTGGATGGCCACGTAATTCCCCCGCGCCTCGAGGTGGAGGATCTCGGCCATCGGGAAATCGCGCACGCCCGCGTCGAGCATGTCATTGGCCGCGCGCGGCGTGTCGCCGATCACCGCGCCCTCGGGCCGGTCGCGCAGTTCCGCAAGGATGCGGTCCATCAGCAACCATGCCACCAGCTGGATGAACACTTCCGTCATCACGTAGTAAAAGACGACAAGGATCAGGAAAACCTTGATCTGCACCACATGCGTCGGCACCACCGCCACGGCTGCGATCTGCGACGCCCCAAGCGCCACCGCCGCCGTGAACAGCATGATGGGCGAGCCATGCACCTGCACGGGCTTGCCCTTGCCGCCCCGCCACAGCTCGATCGCAAGGCAGGTCAGCCCAAGGCACAGGATCGTCGAGGTCAGGCCGATGACATAGACAAGGCTGCGCAACCGCAGCGGGGTCGAGACTGCCTGACCGCTGGGATCGGCAAGCGTCAGCAGGATCACGACGCCCAGATAGACCGCCATCAGATAGCGGTGCATCAACAGCCGTCCGACCTCGAACCGCCGCAGGCGCAGCGTGTCGCCGTTGATCAGGCGCACATGCAGGCCCTCGCCGGAAGTGCGTGTTTGCGGTTTGCGGCTCATCCCCGGCCCCTTTGCGGCAGGTTCAACCCTTCCAGCCAGTCGCGCACCTCGCGCCGCCGCGTCACGGCGACGGGAACGCGGTGGTCCCCCTCAAGGTGAAGCCTGATATCCCCGCCCCTGACCGACCAGCCCTTCACCGTCGAGGCCGCAACCCAATGCGACCGATGCACCTGAAACCCGTAACGGGGCGGAATTTCCGCCACCAGCCGCGCCAGAGGTCCGGTCACCAGATGCTCGCCGCTCCGGCTGCGCAGCTGCACATAATTGCCATAGGCCTGAAGGCTTTGCAGCGCGGCAAAGGCGATGCGGGTCTGGTCGGCCACCAGATAGCCGCCGTCCGCATCCGCAGCCCTTGCCGCCTCGGACGGGGCGGCATCGGCCTCGGTCCTGCCGAAATCGGGGGCGGTCTGGGCCAGCGTCCGGATCGGACGGCCCCTGATCTCGGTCAGGATGGCGGGCATGAGGTTGTGGACCACAAGCGCCGCCCCCACCTCGGTCAAAGCCAGATAGAAGCCGTAGACCAGCAGGAATTCGAGCAGGCTGCGCGAATGCGGCGGCAGGATCAGGCGCGACACCCCTTCCGACGCGGCAAGGGCCGCCACGGTGGCCAGCGCCAGCGCCACACTCAGCGGCAATCGCCTTATGCGCAAGACATAGCACAGTTCGACCACCGCGCCGATCGTCAGCATCGAGGCCGCGATCGCCGCCATATAGACCGGCCCGCGCACCTCGGGCGGCTGACCGTGGGCTTGCGGGTTCGTATCCAGAATAATCAGCAACGGCAGGACCGCAAGATAGACAAGCAGCATGTAGCGGTGGCGAAAGATCTGCCCGCTTTCGCCCCTTTGCACATGCAGCGTGCCCAGCGTCAAAAGCCCCAGCGCAAGGCGTTCGGGCGCGGTCCGGTCATCCGTGCCCGTTCCTGTGCCCGTGCCGGTGCCCATGCCCGCGCCGGTGCCCATGCCCGCGCCGGTGCCCATGCCGGTGTTTGTGTCGGTGCCTGCCATCGTTCAGACCCCGGAACCTGCCGCGGAACCTGCCTGCGTCTCGTCCGGCGTCACCTCGTCACCGTCGGCAAGGCGGCGCAGGTCTGCCAGCATCCGCGGCAGGGTGAACTGCAACAGCACGCTCAGCATCAATTGCATCAGCACGGCGTAGAACACGAATTGCGACAGCAGGATCGCCGTCGACGCCGCTTCAAGGCCAAGCAGGTCGCGGTCGCAAACCTCGGCCGTCAGAACGGCGGTCGCCGTGGCCGCGAAAACCAGCACCCCCAGATGCACCGAACGCGGTCGCCCCGTCCAATGGGCCAGCAGCCTTTGGCACCAGACCAGCAGCACCATCACCAGAACGCCCGCCATCACCTGCAGAACCGCAAGCGAAAGCTGGATTTCGGGCGGCGTCTCGCCCCATGTCCCGACCGACCCGAGCAGCCCCACGCCGGCCGCCCCGATGTAAAGGAAAAGCATGTAACGGTGCCGGAACAGCGCAGAAGCTTCCGTTCCGCGCAGAACAACCGTCGGGCCAAGCGGCACCCTAAGCACCATATCGGGCATAATCGTTACCTCACCACATGGAGCAAGCGGTAGCATACACTCCTTAACGGGCGAATATCGAATTCGTATAGTCCGCCTAAAGTCGCATCTAACCCGTTCCGCGCCCTTGGCAAACCCCGCATCGTCTTGACCGCGCATTGGCAACGGGCTAGGCCACCCCGCAACCATTCCCCATGTTTTTCAGGAGCGCCCCGTGGCCAATCCCTCCATCCTCATCCTCGCCGGTGACGGCATCGGTCCCGAAGTCATGGCCGAGGTGAAAAAAATCATCGGCTGGTTCGGCACCAAGCGCGGCATCGCCTTTGACGTGACCGAAGACCTCGTCGGCGGCTGCGCCTATGATGCCCACGGAACACCCCTGACCGATGCCACGATGGCCAAGGCGCAAGAGGTTGACGCCGTCCTGCTGGGCGCGGTGGGCGGCCCGAAATACGATGTCCTCGATTTCAGCGTGAAGCCCGAACGCGGCCTTCTGCGCCTGCGCAAGGAAATGGACCTCTTCTCGAACCTGCGCCCCGCGCAATGCTTCGACGCGCTGGCCGATTTCTCCTCGCTGAAAAAGGATGTCGTCGCCGGTCTCGATATCGTCATCGTGCGCGAACTGACCAGCGGCGTCTATTTCGGCGAACCGCGCGGCATCTTCACCGAAGGCAATGAACGCGTCGGCATCAACACCCAGCGCTACACCGAAAGCGAAATCGCCCGCGTGGCGCGCTCGGCCTTCGAACTTGCCCGCCGCCGGAACAACAAGGTCTGCTCGATGGAGAAGGCCAACGTCATGGAATCCGGCATCCTGTGGCGTCAGGTCGTGCAGGAAGTGCATGACAAGGAATACCCCGACGTCGAACTGTCGCACATGTATGCCGACGCGGGCGCGATGCAGCTTTGCCGCTGGCCCAAGCAGTTCGACGTCATCGTGACCGACAACCTCTTCGGCGACCTGCTCTCCGACATGGCGGCGATGCTGACCGGCTCGCTCGGCATGCTGCCCTCGGCCTCGCTCGGCCAGCCGATGGCGAACGGCCGGCCCAAGGCGCTTTATGAACCCGTGCATGGCTCGGCCCCCGACATCGCGGGGCAGGGCAAGGCCAACCCCATCGCCTGCGTGCTGTCCTTCGCGATGGCGCTGCGCTATTCTTTCGATCTAGGCGACGAAGCCGCGCGGGTCGAGAAGGCCGTTGAAAAGGTGCTGGCCGACGGTGTCCGCACCGCCGACCTGATGGGCCCCGAAGGCGGCAAGCCCGTGACCACCAGCCAGATGGGCGATGCGATCATCGCCGCTCTGGACGCCTCGCTCTAAGCCATAGGCGGGGGGCCGCCGATCCGGCCCCCCGTTCCACCCCGCCTGACCTTGCGCAGCGGGTACGAACCGCCCTAAACGGCATGTGGTAACGGTTTCACACCCTGACGGCGGATCACCCATGCACAGCAACTTTCGCGGAGCGCTGCTTTCCCTCGCCTCCTTCGGGGTTTACGCCACCCACGATGTGATCGTGAAAGCCCTTGGCGAAAGCTACGCCCCGTTCCAGATCATATTCTTCGCGGGGCTTCTGGGCTTTCCGCTCATCACCATCATGCTGATGAGCGACCGCACCGACGGCACGCTGATCCCGAAACACCCGTGGTGGACGGTGATCCGCACCACCTCGGCCGTGCTGACGGGGCTTGGCGGCTTCTATGCCTTTTCCGTGCTGCCGCTGGCGCAATGCTACGCGATCTTCTTCGCCATGCCGATCCTCATCACCTTGCTGGCGATCCCGATCCTTGGCGAACGCATCGGCCTGCACCGTGGCGTGGCGGTGGTGGCGGGGTTGCTGGGCGTGCTGATCGTGCTGCGCCCCGGTCAGGTCGATTTCGGCCTCGGCCACCTTGCCGCGCTCTCTGCGGCGACGATGGGCGCGCTGACCTCGGTGATCGTGCGCAAGGTGGGCAAGGCCGAACGCTCGATCGTGCTGATGCTCTACCCGATGGTGGCGAACTTCGTGGTCATGGGATTGGCGCTGCCCTTCTTTTACCAGCCGATGCCGCTGGCGCATCTGGGCCTTCTGGGCGCGATGTCGGCGATGGCGCTGATCGGGGGGCTGCTGTCGATCTACGCCTACCGCGCAGCACCCGCCGTGATCGTGGCCCCCATGCAATATTCGCAGATGCTCTGGGCCGTGTTCTACGGCTGGCTTTTCTTCAGCGAGTCGCTCGACCTGAACACGGCGCTGGGCAGCCTCGTCATCATCGGGTCGGGCCTTTACATCGTGCTGCGCGAAGGCACGCCCGCCGTCTCCACCAACCGCCCCGTGCTGGAAAACCGCTCGCGCTTCGACACGGGCATGCAACCGCGCATCGGCGCATGGCTGCGCCTGTTCGAACGCCGCCGTTCCGGCGAATGAATCGCCCGCAGGGTCTTGCAAAGCACGCGGGCAGGCTGTAACCCCTCCCGCACGGTCGGAGCGTAGCGCAGTCTGGTAGCGCACCTGCTTCGGGAGCAGGGGGTCGGAGGTTCGAATCCTCTCGCTCCGACCATTTAAAAATATCCCGAAAAATCAAACACTTAGTTCGCAGCGACGGAGCGACTCCGGAACAGTTTTCCGGATCAGTTCTCCGGAACATCGATTGGCGAGTCGTTGGACGATGATCTGCTGGTCCCACGGTCCCGCGGTCCCACGGTCCCATCGCTTTACTCATGCGCAAAAACGGACGAGGTGTTCGCGCTTGCATGTAGGCTGAACCCTAGAGATGCTCGAGGCAGACGCTATCAAGGTGACCGTCCCGCATATGACTGCATTCCTTCTTGAAGGCGGCACTTCCGCCCGGTTTGAACGGAGCGACCTGTCCGAAGGCTTCTCGGAGAGCTTTCTGCAAGAACTTCTCTTCCGCGAGCCAGATCTCGTTCCCTTGACGCAGATCGATCCGAGCGCAGTGAATTTTATTCCGGTCTGCCGCGAACTGACCTTGCCGAAAACAGGGGGTAGCGTCTTTCTGGACGTCTTCGGCATTACACCAGCCGGCCGTCCTGTCCTTATCGAATGTAAACTCTGGCGTAACCCTCAGGCGCGACGAGAGGTCATCGCCCAAGTCTTGGAATACGCCGCGCTGCTGCGGCGTTGGAGCTATGCGGACTTGACCGCGCGGCTCAAGGCGAAGCTAGGCTGGGCTGGAGAGAATCCTCTCTTTGCGCATGTGGAAGCTCATGGGGCGAGCTTGAGTGAAGCCGTCTTCACGGATGCAGTGTCGCGCAATCTCAGGAGTGGCGACTTTCACCTTTTGCTGGCCGGAGATGGTATCCGCGAAGACGCCACTGCCATCGCAGAGCACATCGGCGAAAAGGGCACGCGTCTAGCGCTCGTTGAGTTTCAGAGATGGCGAGACAACTCTGGTCGTCAGTTCATTGTGCCTTTCATCCCGTTCAAGACCGAAGTGATACGTCAACGTATCCTCACGGACGATCGTGGTGCTGCGCTTCAGGTGGTGAACGACGACGAAAGTTCGGTTGAGAGTGAGGCCGCGATCGCTCCAGAGCAAAGCGCGGTCAAGGAGGCGAATAAGGCATTCTGGCAATCTTTCATTGATCGGGCGCGCTTCGACCATCCCGACCAATCTCCGCCACGTCATGGAGGAAATAACTGGGTCAAGATTTTGCTGCCACCTCCAGCGCGTTGGGTGACAGCATTTCGCATGAAAGGTAGAGCGGGATTATATCTTGTAGACGTGCCGGGGAGTGGCCTGATCGAGCGTCTTGTCGAAGATTCTGCATCGTTGCAGGAGGATTTCGGGGATGAACCGTTGCGTCTCCGAGCTCTGCATGATCCCAACGAGCTGACCATCGCAGTGGATGAACCCGACGGAGTGACGGATCAGCTCGCTTGGCTGCTTGATGCGTCAAACCGGCTGGTAAATGTATTGCGCCCGCGGCTTAGTGTCGAAGAAGACCATCGTCTCTAACGGCCCTGAGCAGACGGGCGGGCTGGCTAGATATTTCTTCGTCGTGCTCCCCTAAGCCGCCGTTTATGTAGCGCCGCAGCAGAGCCGGGCGATGAAAGCAGCGATGGGGGCTCAAAAGCGGACGCTTGCAGACGAAGACAGCGGCCCGGAGAGGGGTAAGAAAAAATGCTCGAAGTGGACGTTCACCGAGAAAGAGCCACCTTCTGTTGAAATTCCACTGCTAGATCATTCAACTCACCCCAACAATTTTCTTCAATCGATGCGTCGGATGAACCCAGGGCTCGAATCCAGTTCCAGCTTAACGCCTTCAAGTGGCAGCGATGAAACAAGCCCCGAAAATTTCTTATGCCCAATCCAACCCTGCTCCCCAATTTCATCACCAAAATGATTCTTAATATCAAGTGCGAGTCGTGCAAGAGGTATTTCCGCCTCAACTCGCACCGCATTTTTTATGAATTGAGCGACATCCTGAAGAAGTTTAGCCCTATCATCAGTAGGCCCTTTTTCAACCAGACGCAAGTTTGAGGCCTGCCTTCCGAGGTTATTCTTAGATATCGTAAATGTAACCTCCGCTCCCTTTGTTGCACCTCCAGCAATGAGTTTCGCCATCTCGGCCTTAGAAACAAAAGCGTCAGAACCTCCATCAAGGACAGTGACAAATGCATTTCCGTTTGGCCTTATTGCTTTAATAAAGCCGCGCTCGATTACTGGGGACAACTTCTTTAAGGACGACGTTGGTGGGCTGGACGAGTATGCTTTGAAAACGCTCTCGATAGTCCAGCTTTTATCACCTTGCCTACTTGGCGGCTCAAACGAAGCCGCGTGGGCGAAGCCATCCTCTGTGAGCTTAGGAAAGTCCTGTTCGGCTACGATATCAAAGTTAACTTCAGGAATCACTCTATTTGAGTAGGCAATAGCCGTGTCTAAAGCGAAAATGGGATGTGGGCGAAGGCTATGCCGCCTGCTCTTCATACGTGATTTATCAAAGATTGCACCTTGCATGATCAGGCGCCCAAAGTGCGCCGAATTCTGCTGCGTGGCTGAAAAGTATATTCCCTGTGGGACCTTATTTTTGCTGGTCTTCGATTTCGCGCGGGCTTCCTCATTCTTCAATGTGAGCACTTTGATCACATGCTGCACAATAGCATGATCATTTGTTGTTAGGCTTGTGTGGCCAAGTGTCTGTTCGTTCACAATCTCCTGGATCGCGATCTTGGCGCGAGGAAAGCTGACTTTGTTGGTTCCGGAATCATAGGATCGTTTGTGTATCTCCCAAAAGCGACGCGGCGTGCCGCCCGCGCAGATAGCAATATGGTTAAAGGTCTTACGCCCGTCGTAAAAGCGCGAGATGAAGTTCGCGATAGTGCCCTCAAATCCAAAAACCGCCCTAGCCCGGGCGATAAGCATTTGTTCAAAGAACTTCATATAGGACTCTGGCTCGGCTTCGTCCCATTGAACAAACTCAACACCGCAGTCCTGCCCCGGCTCAAAGCTAAAGCCGTCTACCTCCCGGCTAGGGTAGTATGTTTCAGATCTTGGGTAGACTGAGCCGACGAAGAAGGCACAATGCTCCTTGTCGGAAAGTTTTGAAGTTGATCCGCGAATTGCCTTAAAGAATCTAAAAATCTCAACTTGCGCCTCACGACCAGCTTCCGAGCATTCATCCAGCAAGATCAAGGTGTGTTCTAGGTCGAGAATGATTTGAACTTGCTGAAGGAAGTTTATCATGAACTGTGAAGCATTTCTGTGGGACAACCGCGACCCAAGAAGCCTCACGCTTTCTTCGTCAGTGTGAGTGTTTGATAGTGATTCCTCACTTGAAAGACTAACACTAGCACCAAGCGATCCTACGCCTTGCGAACTCATTTTCAAGTCAGTCGAAGCAACGCCGGCATTCTTAAGGCCGGAGCTTGATGAGCGAAAATTCTTCAGATCCGCTGCTGTAATATCATAGCTTAACTTGAAAAGAAGCTCATCAGCAATTGTCTTGACCTGATCAATGCTTTTGTCGAGGTTCTCCACACCGAAGTAGCCGTCTAATCCAAGCCCTCGGAGCATTAACCGAACTGCGCCTGTCACTACTCCGCGATTCGGGGAAAGATGATGCTTGTTTGCCTCTAAGGTTTCGATTGCAGTGCTAACGATCCGGGCATAAAGCTGAACTCTGAACTCATCAGGATCCTTTTTTGAATGCTCACTTATTTCGGCAAGTGAGACATACACTGGCAAGATTCTGCTTTTAGCAAAGCTGCTCAAATGGTAGCGCTTAAGCATCTTCAGAATATGGGTTTTTCCAGTTCCCCGAATTCCTTCGATAAGTGTATTTTGCCTGTTACCGATTGATTCTATTTCAATTCCAACATGTGCGAGCGGGAAGAACCCACCAGCCTGCGCATCATGGTTAAAGAAATTCTGCGGGAGAGTAGACATTAAGACTTACCTATCCGGGAAAGTTCAAAGTAATTGGATGTTGCCTGCTGCAGTTCGATCAAGACGCCTACAGAAAAACTGTATTGATCCCTCGGTGCCGCTCGGCGCAAGATTCCCGACATTATGGGCAATTGTTCGTTCTGTTTCTTCCAGATCATAATGCGTAGGTATTCTTGCGTTTGCCAAAAGTAAGCGGCAGCCAACGGCATGGAACAATCGATACGTGAAGGGAGTGCGAGCAGTCAACCCCAGCACGAATTGCTGTGTTTGATCGCTTTGAGGTCATGCAAGCAAGTGCCGACCGTGTGCCCGCCCCTCCCCGCGTGGGGAGTTAGGCTATCTTCCTTAATGACGCTCATGTGGTTAGGCGCCGAGGCTTGTGCAAGCCTCCGCTTTTCGCACTGACGATGCTGCGTCTACGGAATGTTCTTCGTAAACACTGTGCACGACTGTTCGCGATGGGCTCGTTACGACAAGAATACGGAGTGCGATCATCCGTGCTGGCGTCTCGAGTGAGTGGCCGTTTCCTCCATGTGCAGCGAGAGGAGTTCTGCGTCCGGGACGGTCCGCTCTCCGCCCGAATTGGCCTCTTGAGATAGACCTCAATCGGGGACGAAGTTCGGCTTTCGGTTCACAGTTCTCACTGACAGCATCAAACTTTTGGTTTCGAGAAACTCATTGATCGACTCGATCCCATTCTCACGCCCTATCCCAGACCGTTTTCTCCCGCCGAACGGCAAGGTGTAGCTATAGGATCGGTAGGTATTGCCCCAAACCGTGCCTACATTCAGATCCTTCGTCATTCGCATCATCCGCCCGATATCTTTGGTCCAGACGCCAGCAGCAAGGCCGAAGGCGATGTCGTTTCCGATCTGGATCGCCTCGGCTTCGTCTTCGAAACCGATGACGGAAAGCACCGGTCCAAAGACTTCTTCCTGCGCGATACGCATGTCGTTCGTTACGCCGGTGAAAATGGTCGGAGAGATGAACAGGCCATTTGACAGGGTCGATTCTGGAGCGACGCCTCCCAGAGTGCAGACTGCTCCTTCAGCCTTTGCGATCCCTATGTAGTCGAGCACTTTGCGGTGTTGCGCGGCATTCGAAATGGGGCCCATCTGGGTTGCAGGGTCCGTCGGATCGCCGAGCTTGATAGACTTCGTGAGGTCAACGACCTTTTGTGTGAATTCGCTCCTGATTGAATTTTGGACAAGCAGACGCGACCCTGCAGTGCACATCTGTCCGGCCGCCCCGAATATCCCGGATACCGCGCCGTGGGCTGCTGCTTCGAGGTCGGCATCTTCGAAGACGATGTTGGGTGATTTCCCGCCGAGCTCCATGGCGACCCGCTTCATGTGGCGAGCAGCTGCCGCGTAGATGTGGGCACCAGTTTGGTCAGAACCGGTGAAGGTTATCTGTGCGACATCAGGGTGTTCGACAAGGGTGCTGCCGATGTCTGCGCCATAGCCGGATACGACATTTATGACACCGTCCGGCAGCCCCGCCTCCTTGGTAAGCGCGGCAAATTCCAGTGAACTTACAGACGAAAATTCGGACGGTTTCAGAACGACAGCGCAACCTGCGGCGAGGGCGGGGGCGCACTTCAAGGCAAAGAACGTCAGCGGAGAATTCCAAGCGGTGATGGCAAGAACGACTCCGACCGGTTCCTTGAAGGTCATGCCGATCGTGTCGGCCTTTTCGATCGGGACGACGCTGCCTTCGATCTTGTCGGCAAGCCCGGCGTAGTAGCGCCAGTAGTCTGCGGAGTATTTCACCTGCCCGCGCATTTCGGCGAGCAGTTTGCCGTTGTCGCGGACTTCAAGGATCGCCAATCTTTCGATGTTCGCTTCCAATACGTCCGCAATTTTCGAAAGGATGCGACCGCGGGCCGATGCGGTCATGGTCGCCCAAGGCCCTTTGGTCATTGCAGCTTTTGCAGCCGCGACGGCACGATCCGCGTCAGTCTGGTTGCTCGCGGGGATGCGGGCCCAGACCTCGTTGCGATAGGGGTCGACGCTATCGATCCATGCTGAAGACGACGGTTCGACGAACGTTCCGTTTATCCAGTTCGAGTAGGTTTGCATCACGCAACCCCGCCGGACACAGTAGAAAAAAGCGCGCTGATGACGCTGCTGTCCTGCGCTTCCAGCTTCTGGACAAGATCGATTGCGCGGCTTGCGGAGTTCGCATCCACAGGATGGATTGCAGCTGACGCACAATCCTTGAATTTCCATCCAATTTGATCCCAGGTCATCGGGTTGTCGGGGGTGCCTGGCACATGTGAACCGAGGCGAGAAATGGTCCGGCCACCCGTCAGGGTGATCTCCACCTTTCCGTCCGGCAATCGGCCGTTCCAGTTGAAGGCCGGGTCCAACACCGGTGTGACCTTGCGAGCGAGCATCAAGACCGCGCTTTCCCGCAACGCGGCTTGGGTGAAGTCCGAGATGTTCATTTGCCTCTTCGTGAGCGCAAGGGCGACGAGGAACGGCAAGCTGAACTTGGCGTCTACGAGAGTGCCTGGAACCTGCCGCTTTTCAAGCGGAACACACATTCGGATCGCGAAGTCGCCACAGTAAACGCGGATCTTTTCGACGTCTTCCAACGCGACGTTGTTTTCGCGCATGAGTTCGATTGCAGCATGAATGTAGGTGTGGGCGTTACCGACGGCGGGCCAATATTTATAGGTCATGCCGCCGCAAAGGAATTCGGAGCCGAGGTCCTTGAGCATCGCTTCGCGGTTATACTCGCCCTTGAAATAGACTTTGAAAAGGCCCGCCTCGCCTTCGAAGAGCCCGTCGATTCCTGTCATTCCCTTGGCCGCAAGCAGAACGGCATTGACGCAACCTTGCGAGGTGAACCCTGCATACATGCCGCGAAGATCGCTGCCGATCCCGAAGATCTGTTCCATCGTGCCCGCTGACTGCATGCTGGCGATGCCAAGCGCTCGGGCAATTGTGGGAGTATCCAAACCCATTACTGCCGCGCCCGCTGCTGTCGCCGAGAAGCAGCCGACGGCGGTTGAGAGGTTCCAGTCCATGTGCCAGCCGACGTTGCAGCGCAACCGGATGAAGAGTTCCTGTCCGATGGCAATGGCACGGATCAGTTCTTTGCCGGACACTCCGCCCCGCTTTTCGGCAAGAGCAAGGACAGTGGGAACAACGGAACTATCGGGATGCGCACCCCAAGGGGTCTGACTGTCGAAATCCAGCCCATGAGCGAGGGCACCGTTTACGAAGGCCGCCTGTGACGAGGGCACCCGTTTGCCGAAGCCGATGATGGTCGCCTGCTCTTGCCCGCCGTTTTCCAAGACCGTTTCGAGGATCGGACGGACGGCCGGCTCCATGCCGCTTGCCGCTAGCATGACGCCAAGAGTATCCAGAAGGCTCTTTTTTGCTGCCTCTACGGCTGCCTCTGGCAGGTCTTCGTAGCGGGTATTCGCGGCGAAGCTTGCAAAGTCGTGCGAGATGTCGGCGGTGGGTGCCATTAGGGTTCTGTCCTGAGTTCGGAAGGTCAGCCGGCGAAGCGCGGCTCGGGAAGGCCCTGAACACCAAGGCCGTGGATAGCAAATACACCGCCAGCATTCGGGTGGGTCGGCGGGATGCCTCGCATGGGGCGGCCCATGCAGGTAACGTAGAGAATGTCGAGATTGCTGCCGCCGAAGTTTACGCTCGTTGGGTTCCGCAGCGGAAAATCTATGACGCGGTCAATGCTGCCGTCAGGCGCGTAACGGATGATCTGGCCACCCAGCACCTTGGCCATCCAGAGAAACCCTTCGGCATCGACCGTCGCGCCATCCACAGTCCGGGCGAAACCCTGATCGGATGCGAATAGTCGACGATCAGCGATCCGGCCTGTCTCGATGTCGTAGGAATAGCTCCAAATGGTCTTGTGCTCGGAATCGCCGAAATAAAACGTTCTGTCGTCCGGGCTCCAGCAGGGACCATTCGAACAGATCAGACCGGTTTCCAACTCGTGCACGCTTAGGTCTGGGTCGAGCCGAAAGAGGGAACCGTTGCGCGCCGGAGCCTTCGGCTTCGAAACATCGAGCGGGTCGAAGTCCAGACCCATCGCACCTGCAAAAAAACGCCCCTTTCGGTCGACCTTTCCATCGTTGAAACGGTATTCGGGTCGATCCGCGAAGGGGTTATAGATCGGCGTGATGCGTTGGGTATCGAAGTCGAAAAAGTTGAAGCCGTCTGCCATCGCCAAGACAGCGCCACCGGTTTCGCGCAAGGCCAGCGAGCCGATGAAGGTCGGAAGATAGAAGCGCTGCACTTCGCTTCCGTCTTCTAGGCACCGGAAGATTTCGCCTGCTGTGCTGTCGACCCAGTAAAGGCGCTGCTCGGCGACGTCCCATACCGGACCTTCTCCGAGGTTGGTCTTGCAATCGACGAGCAGCCGAATGTCGGGCATAGGGAGGCTCCGTTAAAGGCAGGCCGTCTGGCCGCCGTCTACCGAAACCACCGCGCCTGTCATGAAGCTGGCATCGTCAGTCAGCAAAAAGACGATGACGTTGGCAATCTCTTCGGGCTCGCCGATCCGCCCGATGGGGTGGGCTGCGATGATGCGGGCCGCTGCCGCCGGGTCTTTCAGGACATATTCCATGAAAGGCGTGCGTGTGACGCCCGGTGCCACGGCGTTGACGCGGATTCCCAGCGGGCCGAGTTCTGGCGACATTGACTTGGTGATACCGGAAACCCCGAATTTCGCAGCCACATACGGCAAGCGGTTCGCCACACCCATCAGGCCCGCCCCAGAGGAAATGTTGACGATCGCGCGATGGTTCTTGTCGTCTTTCACCGCTCTCACGAAGGCTTGGCACATGTTGATCGTGCCATCGAGGTTGACCCCCATCACCTTGCGGTAGGCGTCTGGTTCTACGTCCATGATGTTCGCTACGCCGGCAATTCCGGCGCAATTCACCAGTCCCCGCAGTGCGCCATGCCGAGCGCGTGCAGAAGCCACCATCTCAAGCGCGGCCGCGTGATTGGTCACGTCGAGCCGTGCAGTTTCAAGGCGCTTTTCGTCCGGTAATTCTCCGTATAGCGAACCCAGCGCGTCCTGCGAAAGGTCGCACGCTAGCACCGATGCTCCGTCGCTCAACAAGCGGCGAACGACTGCTGCCCCGATCCCACTCGCGGCGCCTGTCACTACGATCCAATCGCCTTCGAAACGTGCCATATTCTTGTCCCTGCCGTTCTTGTCTGTTTGTGTCACGCTGAAATCGCACGCCGTGGCGTCGCGTCCAGCCGGATCATCTCGCCGCCCTTCACACCGATCATGATGGTTGGCGCGTTGGTATTGCCCGAGGTGAGATGCGGCATGATCGAGGCGTCGACCACGCGGAGTCGCTCGATTCCTCTCAGCCGAAGACGCTCGTCGACCACGGCCATCGGGTCGCGGCCCATCTTGCACGTGCCGCCTTGATGGTGCGCCGAGTTGCCGGTTTCGACCATGAAATTGAAGATGTCCTCGTCGGTCCTGACCTTGGGTCCCGGAACTTCTTCGGACACCACGCGGGAACGGATCGGTTCGGTGGTCATGATCTGGCGGATCTGTTTGATGCCACTGATCATGGCCGCGATATCATAGGGATCGGTCAGGAATTCCGGCGAAGACACCGCTTTGTCCGAAGGGCGGTTCGAGCGCAGCGTGACCGTTCCGGTGGTCTGAGGACGCAACTGGTAGACAGAGACACCCATGCCGGGCTGGTTTTCGACAGCAACGGTGCCATCGGGGAAATACTGGAACGTCATGGGCCGGAAGCTGATCTGCAGGTCGGCATAAGGCTCGTCGGGACTGCTTTTGACGAAGGCTGCGACCTGAGACGAGCCGAGCGCCAGATAGCCGCGGCGGGTCATCAAGTATTTGAAGCCTTCCCAATATTTCCGAAGCCCGGCGATATTCGCGTTGTAAGAGCTATCAGCCGTCGCCCGCCAACCGGTGTGCATGTAGAAGTGGTCTTGCAGGTTCTGCCCGACGCCTGCGCTTTCATGCACCACCGGAATGCCGTGTTTCTGCAATTCGCCACCTGGTCCAACGCCGGACAGCATGAGGAGTTGCGGAGTGTTCAGCGCGCCACCCGACAGGATCACTTCGCGCGCAGCGGTGAAGCGGCGGAGTTCACCTTCATGCTTCACCTCGATGCCAGTTGCTGCTTTACCATCGAACAAGACGCGTTGGACGGGCGCATCGGTCACCACTGTCAAATTCTTACGGTTTAGGATCGGCTTCACGAAGGCAACGAAGGCGGAATGCCTGCGCCCTCCCTTGATGCTGTGCTGCATGAAACCGACGCCGTCGTGCGCCTCGCCGTTCATGTCTTCGGTCCTAGGATGCCCGAGACGGGATGCGGATTCGATGAAATCGTAGCTGGAAGCGGATTTGACGACCGGATCGCTGATCCAGAGTGGCCCACCCTGACCGCGCCACTGGTCGGCGCGGCGTTCGAAATGCTCCATCGCTTTGAAGTGGGGTAGGACGTCGTCATAGCCCCAGCCGGGGTTGCCGAGATCGCGCCAACTGTCGAAATCCTTCGCGTGCCCACGGATGAAGACCATGCCGTTGATCGAGGACGACCCGCCCAGCGTCTTGCCGCGCGGCCAATACATCCGGCGGTTCTTGAGCTTGGCCAAGGGTTCGGTGTGGTAGTTCCAGTTCAGCCGCTCATTGAAATAGAGCTTTGCCATCCCCGCCGGCGTGTTCACCCAGAAGCGGTCGGCATGGGGTCCGGCTTCGACCAGAAGGACAGAGACATTGGGATCTTCCGTCAAGGCACGAGCGACAGGGCAGCCTGCCGAGCCTGCGCCGACGATGATGTAGTCAAAGGTGTTCATAGGTTTGTCCCTTGGCTGGCCGTCTGTGCGCCACAGTAGGAAACACCGGTGTCGGGGGCATCGGGAAACCGAGCTCTGACGGATCAGGGGTATAATGTCAGGTTATTGATAAGCCATGCAGATCGTCGAAGGGCTTCAGCGGCATGTCATCGCGTTGCGGCACGGTCTCACGCTCGATCATGCGTCGGACCGACGGCTTTGCCTGTCCACGGTTCAACGCGATCAGCCGCTCCGAAACGGTCGCATCCATTCGGGTCCGGCGTTGATTATGACGCAAGTAATCTGCCCAGGTCGGCACGTGATAGGCTTCCTTCCAGAAGCTCGGGTTCTCGACATCGCGCAGCAAAACCCATTGCTGTGCCCCGTCCCTGATCCGGATACGTCGGCGTTCGGCCATGACAGACAGAAAATCGGGCACATCGGTCTGGTCGATCTCGTATTCGATCATGATGAAGATCGGGCCACTGCGCTGTTGCAGGTCCAGCTGGGTCGCGGGCTCGCGGAAATGGTCCAGCGGGTCCAGATTGCGCGCCGCAAGTGGCGGCACCGCAAATCGCAGGCCGATTGCAGCCCCAACGCATGAAAGTGCGCCGGCGATGAAGAGTGCAGTCGGCACACCTTGGCCTTCGGCAACGCGTCCCCACAGCCATCCGCCCGCCGTCATCCCGCCGAATGACGCGGTCTGGTAAATCGACAGCACGCGCCCAACCACCCAGCGGGGCGTGGAGAGTTGCATCATCACGTTGAAGAGCGACAAGGCCAGCACCCAACTGGCACCAGCGGGCAAGAGCACTAGCCCTGTCAGCCAGACGTTCCGACTGACCGCGACGAGGCAGGCACTCAGCGCCATGCCGCAAAAGGCGAGGCGCACGAGTCCTTCGCTCGAAAGCCTCGCCCGCAGATGCGAGTTCGCCAGACCCCCGCCGATCGCGCCAAGTCCGAAAGCGCCAAGTAAGAAACCGTAGACGAGGGCGCCGCCGCCGAGAAGATCGCGTGCGACGATGGGCAACAAAGCGAGGATGACGATGGCTGCAACGCCGAAGAGGAAGCCGCGCAGAATGACCGTTACGAGGTTTGGTGACATAGAAACGTAGCGAAAGCCCGCCCACACGGCGTGGCGAAGTCCTTCTCGCGGGAGGGCTTCGGCTTTACTTTCGGGCGTTATCCGCAGCAGCGCATAGATCATCGGCAGAAAGCTTGCTGCGTTGAAAGCAAAGGCCGCTGCGGCACCTGCCGAGGCGACGATGAGCCCACCGAGCGCAGGCCCGACACTTCGGGTCAGATTGAGACCCATGCTGTTCAATGTCACAGCGCCCGCTATCTGGTCGCGCGGAACCACGTCGCCGACCGATGCCTGCCATGACGGCGTGTGCAGCGCCGTTCCACAACCGATGAGGAAGGTCAGCACAAGCAGCAGCCACGGCGTGACATGGCCTGCAAAAGCAACGATGGCGAGCGCGAGCGACATTCCCATCATCAGCAACTGCGCGACCATGAGGATCTTGCGCCGTTCATAGCTGTCCGCCAGTGCGCCCGCAGGGATCGAGAATAGCATCACAGGCAGGGTCGTGGCCGCCTGAACGAAGGCGACCATGTCATATTGCGTCGAGATCGTCGCCATCAACCAACCTGCGCCGACCGTCTGAACCATTGTGCCAAGATTCGATACGAGACCGCCCTGCCAAAGCAGTCGGAACGACCGATGCGAGAGCGGGCCGGCTAGGGACGAGGTCGTCATGTCGGGGTTTCCTTGCGCATTGCCGCGTGCCCATGCGTTGCAGATGGCGTGCGTGACCGCAATCAACTGTCAGTTCCGCGGGCTCGGCAAATAACACGCCATTATAACTGACTTGTCCTTATTTCTCTGCGTTTGAGCCAGATCAAGGTTGCACCGCGTTCTTCCAGCAAACGGTGCGTAACCCGGCCACCCGCCCCGGGTTGAGGTGGCATAACGCGCTGTTATACCTTGCTACCGCCGAACCGTCCGAAACGCTGTATCGGTAAAAACCGACATGCTAGGCCAATGGTCGGAGGAGTTGCGGACAGCGACGAGGAAGCGACCGCACATCATTCAACTGACGGAACGGTTCGGCCGGTCATCCCGGTTGTGCCAAGACGAAAAAGCAAGGACGCAGGGCGGTTAGCACCGTTTGCCTGCGCCCCGAGGAACTTGTGCATGTCCAGTGCAAACCGGACGGCAAAAGATTAACGACGCATGACCAGGGAGGAATACATGCAATTCACCAAACGCACAGCGGCGCTGATGGCTGCCACTCTGCTTTCGGCCGGAGCGGCCTATGCTGAAGAAATGACCTTTGGCTACGTTCCCGCCAGTCTCGAATACCCTTACAACGTCCAGACCGCCGAGGGCTTCAAGGAAGCTGCGGAAAAGGCCGGTGTGAAGGTCGTCGTGCTTGATCCGCGCGGCAGCGTCGAAAAGCAGGGCAACGCGATCGACGACTTGCTGACCCAGAACGTGGACGGTATCGGCTTTCTGCCGCTTGACTCGGTCGTTGCAGAATCCTTCGTCGACAAGATCGACGAAGCCGGCAAACCGGTTGTGGCAATCGCCTCGCAGGTCGGCGATCCGAACACCCGCGCCGTGGATGATCCCTATCCGAAACTTTCGGCTTTCGTTGCCACCGACAACTTCAAGGCGGGTTATGTTTCGGGCGAAATGGCTGCTGGCCTGCTGCCGAAAGACCGCACCGCGAAGATCGCGATCGTGGAAGGCGACCCGGCATATGCCGTGGTGAAGCTCGACACCGACGGGTTCAAGGCTGCGCTCGACAAAGCCGGCGCGAACTATGAGATCGTCGCCGCCCAGCCCACCAATTGGACCCCGGACGAAGGTGAATCCGTTTGCCAGAACTTCCTGACTGCGCATGACGATCTCGACCTGATCTTCAGCCAAGCGGACGATATGGCTATCGGTTGCGCCCGTGCCATCGAAGCGGCTGGATCGAAAGTCACCCTGATCGCTACGGGTGGTGGCTCCAAACTCGGCTATGACGCGATCAAGAACGGCGAGATGTATGGTTCGGTTTGCACCCGTCCGCGTCTGCTGGGCGCTTTGATGTTCCAATCGCTGTTGGAAGCAGCGACCAACCCTGACACGCCGAAGGCGCGCTACGTGACCTACGACATGCCGCAGATCACTAAAGAAACGCTCGATTCCTGCCCCGAGCAGTGGTGATCTGACCTGACGTTGACCTGAAGAAGACGGAGCTTCCAAACGCATGGAAAAGACCAGTCCAATCATGACCCTGCGTTCGGTCGCGAAGACCTTTGGTAATGGAACGGTTGCCTTGCGCGGTGTCGATCTCGACATCGTGCAGGGTAAGGTCCACGGCCTTCTCGGGGCCAACGGTGCAGGGAAATCCACCTTGATCAAGATCCTGTCCGGTGCCTTCAAGGCATCGGGCGGGACTATCTCGTGGCGCGGTCAACCCGTCAGTTGGGACAGTCCCAAAGCCGCCAATGACATGGGCGTTGCCACGATCCACCAGCATATTCCTCTGGTTCCGACGCTGTCGGTTCTGGAAAACGTTTTTCTGGGAAGCACTGGCGCTTGGCGCCTCGCCTCCGTGTCACGCAAGCGGTTCGACGAATTGTGCGAGCGCGTGCGCTACTGGCCAGACCCAGATGCACTTGCAGGTGATCTTTCTATTGGTGAAAGGCAGATGGTGTCGATTCTCCAAGCGCTCGGCACCGGTGCCGATCTAATCGTGATGGACGAACCGACGGCATCCCTGGCGACCGACGAACGCGAATTGGTCTACGCGACTGTCCGCCAGCTTTCGAAAGTCGAGAACAAGGCGATCCTTTTCGTTTCCCACTTTCTTGATGAGGTGATGGCCCTGACCGATCAGGTCACGGTGCTGCGCGATGGCGAAGCGGTATTGCGCGCCGAAACCTCCACCTTGGACGAGACGCGGCTGGCCGAAGCAATCGTCGGCAAGCAGATCGTAGAACTCGAGCGCGCAGCTGAGGCGCGTATTGGCCCGTCTGCGGCCAGCGGCACGCCACGGCTGGAGCTGCGCGGTCTATCCTCGCCCGATAAGTTGATGCCAGTTTCACTTAGTGTGGCAAAGGGCGAGGTGATCGGTGTCGCCGGACTGCTCGGCTCGGGTCGCAGCGAGTTGATCCATGCCATCTTTGGTGCCGACAAGGACGCAGTCGGCGACGTGCTTCTTGATGGCCAAACCTTGGCCCGCAGCACGGCGGCTTCGGTTCGCGCCGGGATCGGGCTGGTGCCAGAAGATCGCATGGGACAAGGACTGGTGCCGGAATTTGAGATCTGGCGCAACTTGACCCTTCCTGCATTGCAGGGCGTTTCCGCCTTCAACATGCTGCCCCAGCCCGAACGCGAACGCGAACGTGGCGAGGAGGCGATCCGCATGCTCTCGATCAAGGCAAGCTCGCCCGATATCCTCGTGCGCGAGCTCAGCGGGGGTAATGCGCAGAAGGTTACGATCGCCAAGTGGATGTTCAGTGATGTGAAGTTATTCCTTCTGGACGAACCGACGGCGGGCATCGACATCGGCGCCAAGACCGACATCCTTCGACTGATCCGGAAACTTGCGGGCGAAGGGAAGACGGTGATCATCGTCTCCTCCGAATTCGAGGAACTCTTGGCCGTCGCTGACCGCATCCTCGTGATGCGTGACGGAAAATGCATTGCCGAGCGCAATGTGCATGAAACATCGGAACACGAATTGCTGCTGCTGGCAGGCGGTCAGGGCCCTAAGGGGCAAGCGGTAAACGGTTCCGGCAAGGCAGCAGGACACTGACATGACCATGGCGAGCGATACTCAAATGACCCAGACCCAATCCCGCGCAAGCCAGACGGCCACTGCCAAGCCAACCAATTGGAAGCGGATCTTCGGACTTCGCGAGATGGGCGTCTATTACGCGCTGTTGCTCCTAATTTTCGTCTTGACGATGATCACCACCTATCTGGGACAGGAAAACTATCTCAGCATTCAGAACCTGACCAACGTCATCTATCAGTCGTCGCTGACCTCGATCATGGCGGTCGCGATGACGGTGATCTTGATCACCGGCAACTTCGACCTGTCGGTGGCCTCGGTCGCGGCCTTGGCCGCCGCGGTGCTGGTCGGCAATGCGGACGCGATGGGATTTTGGCCGGCAGTTGCCCTGGCTATGACTGTAGCGATGGCGCTTGGGCTTCTGAACGGATCGATCGTTCAGTTCGTCGGTATCAACGCTTTCATCGTGACGCTGGGCACTATGACGGCGGTCCGCGGGCTTGTGCTTATTTATACCGACGGTCGGTCGCTCTCTGTGAAGGACCCTGGTGTAATCGCCCAAATGAAAGCCTTTGAATCTGGCAAGAATGATGTGTTCTTGTTGGTCGTAGCGGCAGGGATCGTCTGCCTTGCTCTGGGGATCGGCAGCGTTATCAAAAGCCGTTCAAGCGGCAAGTCGCTGCGTCCCGCTGCCGTTGGCACGGTGATTGGTGGGGTAATTCTTCTGCTGCTGGCACTCGCTTCGGGCGGTGAACTCGTCGTTCGAACGCCGGTCGTCTATATGGGCATTTTCACCGCAGTCGTATGGTTTGTCCTTAGCTTCACGATGGTGGGGCGCCGTATCTATGCAGTGGGTGGCAATAGCGAGGCGGCTCGTTTGTCTGGTATCAACGTGCTGCGTTACAAGCTGATGGCCTTCGTGCTGTGCAGCGGTGCTGCGGGCTTTGCCGGCGTGTTGTTCGCAAGCCGCCTGCGGTCGATCAACCCTGCAGGTCTGACCGGTGCCGAACTGACTGTGATCGCTGCGGCGATCCTTGGTGGCACCTCGCTTTTCGGCGGCGCGGGCAGCGTGATCAAAACGCTGGCAGGGGCGCTCCTGCTCTTCTCACTGACCAACGGCTTCAACATTCTGAACCTTGGTGCCAACTGGCAGGGCCTGATCGAAGGGATCGTCGTCGTCGTGGCCGCCGCGATCTACACGGTCGGCAACCAAGGCCGCGCCAAAGGTCACTGATACTACCGGTCCGGCAAGAGTGTCGGACCGTCACTTTTCAAGACAGACTGACAGGAACTCGACATGAGCAAAGCCCCGACATTCGACTATTCGGGCAAGGTCGCCTTCGTCACTGGCGCTGGCAGCGGGATCGGGCGCGCTACGGCACTGGCGTTTGCTGAAGCTGGCGCGTCCGTAACGATCGTGGACATCTCCGAACAAGGGCTTGCGGAAACGGCAGCCCTGATCGCGGCCGCCGGAGGCAAATCTTTGTCCGTCCGTGCAGATGTAACGAAATCGGCGGAAATCAAAGCCGCGCTGGAGAAGACGATCATATCGTTTGGTAGACTCGATGCGGCATTCAACAACGCAGGTATCGAACAGCCCGGCGCGTCGATTGTGGATCTCGATGAGGATCTTCTCGACCGCGTGCTCAACGTGAACCTCAAAAGCGTGTTCCTGTGCATGAAACACCAGATCCCCCTGATGCTGAAGAACGGTGGCGGGGCGATCGTCAACACATCGTCCGGTGCAGGCGTCATGGCGATCCGAAACCAGTCGGGTTACTGCGCCTCGAAGTTTGGCGTGACCGTGGCATCCAAGGTGGCCGCGCTGGAATACGCCGACCAGAACATCCGGGTGAATGCGCTCTGCCCCGGTATCATCGACACGCCCATGATCGCCCGCTACACGGGCGGGACCGAGGAAGGCCGCGCCCGCATCATCAAACAGGAACCGGTGGGCCGCATGGGTAAGCCCGAAGAGATTGCGGCGACCGTCCTGTTCCTGTGCTCCGAGCAGGGCTCGTTCATCACCGGTCACGCTCTCGTCGCAGATGGGGCGCAAACCGCAGGTATCTAAGCCAGCGCCCGGACAAGGTCCGTCGCATCCTCCAACTCTTCCAGCGCCCGGGCCAGTTCTTGCGCCCGGGCGATTTTTTCCGGGTCGATGCGTGTGACCGCGACTGCGGCACATTCGCGGAACTTGGCGAAGATGTCTGCCCAGCCCATCGGATTGTCCGCATTGCCAGGCACTTTCGTCCCGGTGATGGTCCAGCGGCGACCGTCGGTTGCAACGATTTCGACACGTCCCGGTGGCAGTTCCAGCTTCCAGTCGAGCGCAGGGTCGGTGTGGAGGGAAATCTTGCCCCCTGCCGCCAACACTTCAGGATCACGCAGACCGGCCTCCGAGAAATCGGTCACGCTCATGCCTCTGCGAACCACCGCGATAGCGACGAGAAAGGGCAGACTGAACTTCGCATCCGCCAAGGTGGCAGGCGCGCGACGCTCTGCCAATGGTTGGCACATCAGGTCGTGATAATCTCCGACGTGCAACCGGATTTCAGCGATGTCACGAAGCGTAAGATTGTTCTCGGTTACGATGTCGATGGCGGCTTTCATATGGCTGTGCGCCGTGCCGACGCATGGCCAGCGTTTGTAAAGCGTGCCACTGCCAAGAAGGTCCGTTCCTAACTCTTCGACGATGGCCGCGCGGTCGTATCGTCCGCCGAAATATGTGTTGAAGAAGCCGTATTTGCCCTCGAACATGCGGTCGATGCCCGTGATGCCTTTTTCTGCCATCAGCACAGCCAGAACCGCGCCCTTGGCGGAGAAGCCTGCATACATGCCACGAAGATCGCTGCCGCGACCGGCAACCATTTCCATGATTCCGCTCGATTGCATGGAGGCGATGCCCATCGCATGGGCGATGCGCTCGGTATCAAGCCCCGCCACTCGCCCCGCCGCAGCAGTAGCGGCGAAGACAGCAAGCACGGTCGACAGGTTCCAGTCTTTGTTCCAGCCCACATTGCAGCGCAGGCGTGCAAAGATGTCCTGACCCACGGCGACGGCCGTGATCAACTCGCGCCCCGATATGCCGCCGCTCCTCTCGGCGATTGCAAAGACCGCAGGGACTATGGAACTCGCGCAATGCTGGCCCCACGGTGTCTGGTCGTCGTAGTCGAGGCAATGTGCCAAGGCGCCATTCGCAAGCGCCGCCATCAGCGCCGGAGCCTTTCCGCCAAAGGCGAGCAGCGTGCAATCCTGTGCGCCACCGCTTTCGCGGACGATATCGATGACCCCACGCACGGCAGGTTCGCTGCCGCTTGCGGCCAGAATGACGCCCAGCGTGTCGAGCACGCTCTTCTTCGCGGCCTCCCGCGCCTCTTCGGTCAGATCCTCATAGCGCATCCTAGCGGCATGGGCAGCAAAGAGATGGATTAGATCGCGGGGTCCAGACATGGATTGGTCTTTCGTTTGTAGCAGGTCAGGCATTAGGGCTGACCCTAAGTGCCGTCGCTCCGCCGATCCATCTGCACACTTGGTAAATGGCGGCAGGTTATAATTCTTGGTTATAGGCGCGGCGCAAGGTTGTGGGAATGCCGGTTCACCTGCGCGGGCAATTCCGCTTCTGTGATGCTTCACGAATGGAAGTAACGGGATGCGCAGCATGGCACAATTTTCGGGCAAGACGGCCCTTATAACAGGGGCACTTGGCACCATTGGCCAGACTTTGGTCGCCCGCTTTGTGGCCGAGGGTGCACAGGTCGTCGCGCTTGACCGTCCGGGGATGGAAGAATCTGCTTCCTGTTTTGCGGGGCTTCCCGCGCCGGTCCGCTATTTCGGCTGCGATCTCAATGACCTCGCTGCCACCGAAACCGCCGTCACACGACTTTGCGCGGAATTGGACGGGGTCGATATCCTGATCAACAATGCGGCTTTCGTCGTGAACAAACCGCACGAGGCGTTCTCGATCGAGGAATACGAAACCGAGGTCCGCATCAACTCTAGCGCGGCCTTCATCCTGACGCGGGCGTGCAGCGCCGCGATGAAGGAAAAACGACAAGGCAAGATTATCAATCTGACCTCTCTAACGCTGACCGGCCATTGGGAAGGCTTCGTGCCCTACGTCGCGTCGAAGGGTGCCATGTATGGTCTGGTCAAATCCCTGTCGCGTGAGCTCGGGCACTACGGCATCAACGTCAATGGCATCAGCCCTGGCGCCGTGCTGTCGGATGCCGAATTCCGGCATTTCGGCGACAAGGCCGAGGAATATGATCGTTGGATTCTCGAACGGCAAAGTCTGAAGCGTCGTATCTTGCCGGAAGACATATCCAATCTGGCTGTCTTCTTGGCATCGGCGCAGGCTGACCTGATCACCGGCCAGAACATCCATTGCGATGGCGGGTGGTAAGCGGCGCGTTCAAGTGAGGAGAAGGGGGAAGACATGCGCGAGCATAGGGCGACACTTCTAGCTGACGGCTTCAAGTTTCTTGAAGCGCCGAAATGGCATGACGGGCAACTATGGGTGTCAGATGTTTTCGATAAC
Organism: Paragemmobacter straminiformis; assembly: GCF_014243445.1. Classification (GTDB taxonomy): domain Bacteria; phylum Pseudomonadota; class Alphaproteobacteria; order Rhodobacterales; family Rhodobacteraceae; genus Paragemmobacter; species Paragemmobacter straminiformis. The sequence goes on along the minus strand of NZ_JACLQD010000001.1, from coordinate 699,110 downwards.
CGCGTCTTCGCCCTGACGCCTGACGGAGAGCGGCGCGAGGTGTGCTTCGTTCCGGCACGGCCGTCGGGCCAAGGTTTCCTGCCGGACGGGCGGCATATCGTTGTCTCTGCCGCAGATTGCCGCTTGGTCGAGGTCAGGGATGGAAATCTATCGACCTATGCCGACCTGTCCAGTTACGCTGCGGGCTATGTCAACGATTTCGCCATCGACGCGGACGGGCGCATCTATGTCGGTGACTTCGGCTATGACTACGACGCCGGCGAGGCGCGAAAAACGACCAAGCTGCATCGGGTCGACCCCGACGGATATATCACCGCCGTGGCGGACGGTGTCGATTTTCCGAATGGTTCGGTTATCGTAGATGACGGTGGCACGCTTATCGTGGCCGAGACTTGGGAGGGGCGCATCGCCGCTTTCGACCTGGACGCGCAGGGTAACCTGTCGAACCGGCGCGTCTTTGCCGATCTGAGCGACCGGTTCCCTGACGGGCTTTGTGCCGATGCGGAAGGCGCGATTTGGGTTGGCTGCTTCAATACCGGCGAGTTTCTGCGGGTGCTGGATGGGGGAGAAATCACCGATGTCTTCCGCTTCGACGGCTCGGCCATTTCCTGCGTCCTAGGGGGTGAGGACGGAAAGACGCTGTTCATGACTACCTTCCTTGGGCCGAGCGACGAAATCGCAACGGAGAAACGCAAAAGCGCGGTCTTTATGGCGCGTGTCGATGTCGGCGGGCCACGTCCTTAAGGGTATAGCTTTTGGTTATATCTCGACGGCGTGTGGCTGGCGCAGTTCGTTGCAGCAAGAGAGGCCGGGGGATAGCTTGGCGCTCAGTTCCATTGGTGGAAACGGGTTTCCATGCAGCCGATCCTTGCCTATCCCGCACTTGCGGGCATGACCTATCCTTGCCTTGAAATCCTCTGGCGTATCGTGCCGGACGCTTCTGGCATCGCGAGATTAGGCGCGGACGAGAGGGCCGAAGTGCGCGTCTTGATGACGAGCGCCTCGCGTGGTTGCAACGAAGAGACGATCTCTTTGCTTCCCAACCTCGCCTTCGTCATTTCGCAGGGGGCGGGTTCTGAAAAGATAGATCGAAAGGCGCTCGATGCGCGCCGAATCAAGCTGCGGCTGGTCAATGAAACTGTGACCGAGGATGTTGCCGACCTTGCCATGACCCTGACGCAGATGCTTTGCCGCAATCTGGTTGCTGCGGACCGCTTCTCTCGGGGGGCGTGGGCATCGGGGCGCTTCGATCTGGGAGATAGCCTCGTTGGCATGACCATCGGGATCGCGGGATTAAGCGGTCGGATCGGGCAGGCCATCGCAGCGCGGGCGCGGGTTTCGGGAATGAGGATCGCGGGTCTTGACCGCCCGTCGAACCGAGGGCTGGGCGACAGTCTGCACGATGGTTGGCGAGCGCTGGCCGAAGCATCCGATGTCCTGGTCCTTGCCGTTCCGGGAACCGATGATCTTTCCGCTATCATCGACGCCGATGTGCTGGCGGCCCTTGGGACGAAGGGACGTCTGGTCAATGTCGGGCGCGGCAACCTTGTCGATACCGACGCGCTGATCGATGCGCTTGAAAGGGGGGGCATCGCAGGTGCTGCGCTTGATGTGCTCGACACCGAACCGCATGTGCCGACGCGTCTTGCTGCGCTGTCCAATGTGATCCTTACCCCCCATATCGGCGCGCAAACCTGGGGCCAACGTGCCCGTGCCGCCAAGATCGCCGAAGCCGAAGTATTGGCCTTTCTCGGCCTGTGACCCGAACGACTGCAAAGGACCTTCAAATGACCGCACCCGCCATTTCTTATCCGCGCATCGGACTTCTGATCGATGGCGAGTGGATCTATGACCGACCGACCCTGTGCGAGGTCGAAAATCCAAGCACCGAAGCGACCCTTGGCACCGTGCCAAAGGCTACTGAAGAAGATTTGCAAGCCGCGCTTGCCTCATCGGCGCGTGGGTTCGAGACTTGGCGCAAGACCTCGCCAACGGCCCGCGCAGCTTTGATGCGGCGGGCAGCTGCCCTCGTGCGCGAGCGGGCCGAGGACATCGCGCCGATCTTCGTGGCCGAGTCGGGACGGACGCTTGCCGAAGTGCGAGCCGAGATCGAGCGTTCGGCCACGTTCCTCGACTGGGACTCGGAAGAGATCCGGCGCATATACGGGCGCATCGTTCCCACCGATCCGCCGATCCAACAATACGTCATCCGCGAGCCGGTGGGTCCGGTTGCCGCGTTTACGCCGTGGAACGTGCCGATGAGCGCGCCTTCGCGGAAAATCAGTGCCTCACTTGCGACGGGATGCTCGGTAATTCTGAAGCCGTCCTCTGACACACCTGCAACCGCTTGTCTGTTCGCGCAGTGCTTCTTGGATGCCGGTCTGCCGAAGGGCGTGCTGAACGTGGTCTTCGGTGAATCTGACCATGTATCCCGCACGCTCGTCCTGTCGCCCATCACGCGGCTGGTGACGCTGACCGGCTCGATCAATGTGGGCAAGCACCTCAGCCGCCTTGCGGTCGAAACGATGAAGCCTGTGTTGATGGAACTGGGCGGCCACGCGCCGGTGCTCGTCGATGATACGGTCGATCCGGTTGAAGTCGCGCGACTGGCTTCGCACTGGAAATTCCGCATGGCCGGGCAATTCTGTTCGGCCGCTTCGCGCTTTCTGATCCATGAGAAGGTCTATCCCGACTTCGTCAAAGCTTTGGTCCGAGAGGCAGAAAGCCTGAAGGTCGGCGATGGCTTCATGGAAGGCGTGCAGATGGGCGCGCTGGCCAACCGCCGCCGTCTGGCAACCATGGAAGGCTTCGTGCAGGACGCCGTGGAACGGGGAGCAAAGATCGCCACGGGTGGTGCGCGATTGGGCAATCGGGGTTGGTTCTTCCGACCGACGGTCCTTGCCGATGTGCCGCTCGACGCTCGTGTGATGACCGAAGAAACCTTCGGCCCGATTGCGCCTTGCATGTCAGTCGGTTCGATGGATCAGGCCCTCGAAATTGCGAATAGCCTCGAAATGGGTCTCGCAGGTTTCGTCTTCACCAATGACATGGCGACTGCGGATTGGCTGACGCACGAGCTTCAGGCGGGTTCGATCGCGCTCAACTGCTTCACGAGTCCCGGTGCCGATGCCCCATTTGGCGGTTATCGCGAAAGCGGGATCGGGCGTGAAGGGGGGCCGGAAATGTATCAAAGCTATACCGTCGCCAAGACGATCGCCGAACGCCGTGTCCGCGTCTGATATCGCAGGCAACGGCTTGTTGCGGGCCGTGTTGTCGATACAATCATCCCCTGTGGCGGAGCCCGCGCCACAGGAGGCTGACGCTGCCGAGATGTTCGATATCGACCCCAAGAAACTGCTCTATTTTGCAGCCGTCATCGAACATGGCAGCCTGAACCGCGCTGCGAAGTCGCTAAAGGTGTCGCAGCCAGCGCTATCGACGTCAATGGACCGGCTCGAAGCCGAGATGGGGATGCACCTTCTTGAACGGGGGCCAAGTGGAATCGTCCCCACAAATTACGGCGAAATCCTCTATTGCCATGCCCGTCTGATCCGCGAGGAGGTGGAGCTTGCAAAGCGCGATCTGATGAATGCCCGCTCGGGGCTGACCGAGTCGATCCGTGTCGGCAGTTTGCCGAGCATGGCGGGGTCGATCATCCCTATGGCCCTTGGCCGCTGGCGCATGATGCATCCCGATGGCGACCTTCAAGTCGTCGAAAACGCACAGTTCGACCTGTTGACGGGTCTACTTCGCCGCGACTTCGACTTCGTTGTCGGCTTCACCGAAGTCTTCGACATGCTCGACGGCCTACGCCAGCAAGTTTTATTCCGCGATCATCTTTGCGTCATCGTCCGACCGGGTCATCCGCTGCACAGCGTGGAGAACCTGACCTGGCAGGACCTTGTGCAGCACCCGTGGATTTCACCCACCTCGCGGCGGTCGCATACTGTGCTCGAGCATGTCATGAATACGATGAATGTCGGTCCTCCCCAGCAGGTCACGGTCTGCGGTTCGGTGTCGCTTCTGAAGTCACTGGTCGCCACTTCGGACTATCTGGCGCTCTTGCCTGTTCATGCAGCTAGCTCGGAACTCAGCGAGGGCCGCCTTGTCGCATTGCCCTTCGAAGACCCGGTCCTGAGCCGGAACATCGCGGTCTTCTTCCGCGAGGGATATGAGATGGACCTGCCGCGCAAAGATCTGGTCGCATGTGTGAAGGAATGCGGTCTGGAGCTTTCTCGCACCGGCCCTGCACCCTGACTGTCCCGGCGCAGGGGAGCGCTGCGCCGGGTCGCTGCCATCAGAATTTGGGCAGCGTCACCGAGAAGAAGATCGACTCGGCATTGGCCTTGATATCCGTAGGCTTGTCGCTCGGCAGAAGCTCAATGCCGGTCTTTTCGCGATAGGTCGTGCCTTCGACGGTGACCGAGCCGGTTGCCATGAAAAGCACTTCGAGCTGGTCGCGCGTGCCGGTGTTCATCGTGGCGCCGGCATCAACCTTGAAGAAACGGATCTGGATGTTGCGTTCGGTGAACACGCCCAGAAGCTTGGTCGAAACGCCCGGCATGCCGGTCGGTGCCCATTCATAAGCGGCCGGGTCCATCATGACGACGTCGTCATAGCGGGCGGGATGGAAGACCAGTTTCTGGCCCGTCGCCTCTTCGAAACAGGCGGCAGAGCCGTCCATGTTGTGCTTTTGGCCCTTGTTATCGATCCAGGTGAAAATTCCGTCTTTGAAGGTGCCTTTGGCTTCAAGCCGCTTGTTCGCCGCTTCGCGGTCCGGTGTGGAAAGGAACCCCGATCCGCTTGCGCCACCGAACTGGATCACCATCATTTCCAGCCCTTCAGGGCGGTCCTGCGGTCCGTAATGCACGCTTTCGGGAAAATAGGCGACCGAACCTTCGCCCATGATCTTATGCGGCGAGGCCGGGTATTTGCCCTTCAACACATAGCGGATCTGGTCGAAGTTGTGCCGGTGGCGCGGGGTGCCCCAGCCGCCAGAGCCGGTCAGGCCGACGTTCAGCAGGTAGTTATTCGGCGATCCGTTCTCGCCCTGCAGCAGGAACTTCTGCGAAAGTTTACCCACACGCATCGAACCCACATCGCCGCCTTCCGACGTAGCCGCTTCGGAAATACGCATCTTCCAACTCCTTGGTCTCGGGTTTCGGTTGGCCTCAGTTAAGGCAGGCGGGGGTAGCTGCGATATCCCGAAAAAAGCTGCGGTATAACCTTGTGTTATTGGGTCCGGGGCGGCGCGGCCGCTCTCGCTTGATCGGAAGGGGAAAGGTCTCCAAGAGTCAGGAACCGCCGCGATGACCTGTCACAGGTCGTGTTTCGGCGCCCCCGTCGGACATTGGAAACAGCATGAACACCCCGCCCATCGTTTCGGAAAACCGCGTGAAGCAGAAGATGGCTTCGGGTGGCCTTGCCGTGGGCATGATTGTGCGTCTGATGCGTGGAGTGGAAATCGCTGCGATCGCCAAGAGCGCTGGCTTCGACTGCCTTTACATCGACCTTGAGCACTGCAGCTTTTCGCTCGAAACGGTCAGCCAGATTTGCATGACTTCGACGGCCCTTGGCGTGACGCCTATGGTGCGTGTGCCGGGATTGGATGCTGCCGAAATCGGGCGGACGCTGGAAGCCGGTGCTCAGGGTGTGATCGTTCCGCACCTCGAAACCCGAGCAGATGCTGAACTGCTGGTTCAGGCAGCAAAATTCCCGCCGATGGGCAGCCGTTCGCTTCTGGGGATGAACCCACACACCTTGTTCCGCATCGGTCCCGCTGCGGAAACGATGCAGGCGATGAACGATGCAACGCTTGTGGTCGGGATGATTGAGTCGATCGAAGCGGTCGGCAATTCGGACGAGATCGCTTCCGTCGAGGGGCTCGACATGCTGTTGATCGGCACGAACGATCTTTGCAATTCGCTTAACGTTCCAGGTCAGCTCGACCACCCGAAAGTGCGCGAAGCCTATGAAAAGGTGGCCGCCGCCTGCAAACGGCACGGCAAACGGCTGGGGGTCGGAGGGCTGAACTCGCGGCCTGAAGTCGCCAAGGAAATGATCGCGCTCGGGGCGAGCTACGTCTCGGCCGGAAGCGATACGGGTTTTCTAATGAGCGCGGCGACGGCAACCGCAAAGAGCTTTCGGTGACGCAGACGGCACTGCGGCAAAGACCGCATGCCCGTGCCACCGCACAATCTGGGAGGAACAGATGAACGAAGTGAACCACGTAAAGGCGCCGCAGGATTCCGGTGTGCCGGAATGGGCGCGTGATTTCAGCGTGGCGGATCGCGTGGTGGTGATCACTGGCGCGGGTCAGGGTATCGGGCGCGAACTTGCCCGCCAGTTCGGCGCGGCGGGAGCCATTGCGATTGTGGCCGATGTTCAGTTGGACAACGCCCAAAAGGTCAAGGCCGAGATTGAACTGCCTGGCGGCCGCGCTGCGGCGATCAAAGTGGATGTTGCCGACGAAGCTTCAGTCAATGCCATGATCCAGAGTGTTGTCGATCAATTCGGTCGGGTCGATGTGCTGATCAATAACGCTGCGATCTTCGCCTCGCTCGAGAAACGCAAATTCGAGTTCATACCGCTCGACGAATGGGACCGCGTCATGCGCGTCAACATCAACGGCCCACTTCTGTGTGCCCGTGCTGTGGCACCGGTGATGCGCAAGGCAGGGTGGGGCCGGATCATCAATATCGCCTCGGACGCCGTGCCGAAGGGCGTGATGAATTACATGCATTACGTTACGTCGAAGTCGGCAATGATCGGGTTCACCAACGCCATGGCCCGAGAGTTGGGCGAAGACGGGATCAACGTCAACTGCGTGCGCCCTGGTGCGGTCGCAACCGAAGTCGAACGGGCGGTCAATCCTACCCAAGACCTTAAGCGCAACCAGATTGCGCAGCAATGCATCAAACGGGGGATGGAACCGCCGGATCTTGTCGGCCTGATGATGTTCCTGTCGTCGCCAGCATCCAGCTTCATCACCGGACAAACCATCGCCTGTGACGGCGGCTACACGCACAGCTCCTAGTAGAAGTGCGGAAGGACAGAGCATGATAAACCACTGGCAACTTTACATCGACGGCACCTGGGTCGAACCCTTGACCGGCGGCATCCGCGAAGTCATCGACCCAACCACCGAAAGCGTCTTCGCCTCGGTCGGTCAGGCTGGAGTTGCCGACGTGGACCGTGCGGTTCTCGCTGCCCGTCGCGCCTTTGTCAGTTTTTCGAAGTGGGGCGTGGCCGACCGTATCGCGCTGATCGATCGAATCATCGCGGCCTACAAAGCGCGGGCTGACAAGTTCGCTGATATCATCGCGCGTGAGGTCGGAATTCCTGTCAGTTCCAAGGCGCAAGTTTCGGGTCCGATCGGGCACTTGGAAGTAGCACGTAACCTGATCCGGACCTATGCCTTCGAACGGCATATTGGCGACACGATCATCCGACGCGAGCCGATTGGTGTCTGCGCGCTGATCGCACCATGGAACTGGCCGATCCAGACGCCGGTCATCAAGATGATTTACGCGCTTGCGGCCGGATGCACGGTTGTTCTCAAACCGTCCGACGCTTCACCGCTCAGCGCGATACTTCTGGCCGAGGTGATGCACGAGGCGAAGGTTCCGCCGGGGGTCTTCAACCTCGTCATCGGCCGTGGTCGCGTCGTTGGAGAAGCGATGGCCGCGCATCCCGAAGTGGACATGATCTCGTTCACCGGTTCGACCGGAGCAGGTGCCAAAGTCGGTGAGGCCGCGGCGCGCACAGTGAAGCGGACCTGTCTCGAACTGGGTGGCAAGTCTGCCAACGTTGTCCTGCAGGACGCGGACCTTGAAAAGGCAGCGCGGTGGAACATCCAACGCTGCTTCTTCAACACTGGCCAGTCCTGTCACGCTCCAAGCCGGATGATCGTGCACCAAGATCAGGTCGAAGCTGTGCTTCCCTTCCTTGCCGATGAGGCGTCGCGTTTCCGCATCGGAGATCCGCGCGATCCTGCGACAACAATGGGTCCGGCGGTCAGCTTGGCGCAATATGAGACGGTGCAGCGGTATATCCAGTCGGGGATCGATCAGGGCGCAAGGTTGGTATGTGGCGGGCTTGGACGTCCCGACGGGCTGAGCGGCGGATACTTCGTCAGGCCCACGGTCTTCGCCGATGTCCGCCCTGACATGGTCATCGCGAAGGAAGAAATTTTCGGGCCTGTCCTTTGTGTCATTCCCTACCGCACCGAGGCCGAGGCAATCGCAATTGCCAACGACTCCATCTTCGGTCTGGGCGGCTACGTCTTTGGCACCGACCGCGAGCGCGGCTACCGTGTCTGCTCGCAGATCGCGGCGGGACGGGTCTGCTTCAACGGTGCGGCGACCAATTCGCTGACGCCGATGGGCGGCTACAAGCAATCGGGTATCGGGCGGTCGATGGGTGTCTTCGGGCTCGAGGAATACCTCGAAGTGAAGTCGGTCTACGGTTTCGCGACCGAGGCAGCGGAGTTGCCCGAGCATGTGTGACAATTGCGGAAAATGCCGCGCGGGCTGCGCGGGCGGAATGGAGACGAAGGCGATGCAGGTCGGTGTGATTGGTCTGGGCTCGATGGGGTTCGGCATGGCCTCGTCCCTTTTGCGGGCAGGCCATGCGGTCTGCGGCGCGGATGTCAGCGAGGCCGCGGTCGAGCGGTTCCGCGCGCAGGGCGGTGCGCAGCAGAGCATCACGGTCGCCGCGGGAAACCTTGACGCCTTGGTCGTGGTTGTCCTGAACGCGGCGCAGGTAGAAGCGGTGTTCTTTGGCGCCCAAGGTATCGCTCCAATGCTGAAGAAAGGCGCGGTCGTTCTATGCTGCGTTACGGTCGCGCCGGATTTCGCGCGGTCAGTGGCGGCTCGCTGTGCCGAACTTGGACTGCATTACCTTGACGCACCGATTTCCGGCGGGTCGGTCAAGGCGGCGGCAGGCAAACTCGCGATCATGGCTTCCGGCAGCCCCGAGGCTTTTGCGGCGGCACGTCCCGTGCTGGACGCGACGGCAGAGACCGTATTCGAACTTGGCGACAGCGCCGGGATGGGGTCGGCCATGAAAGCGGTCAACCAGATGCTTGCGGGCACCCATATCGCGGCTATGGCCGAGGCTCTCACATTCGGCATGACCCAAGGGATTGCGCCGGAGACGTTCCTCAAAGTCATCCCGAAATGCGCTGGAACGAGCTGGATGTTAGAAAACCGTGCACCTCACGTGGTGGCGGGAGATTATACGCCCCATTCCGCCGTCGACATCTGGCCGAAAGACCTCGGTATCGTGCTCGACGCCGCGAGGGCATCGAAGTTCGCGGCTCCTTTGACGGCTGCTGCGTTGCAGCAGTTCGTTGCGGCCAGCGGCATGGGCCTTGGCAGAGAAGATGACGCTGCCGTCGCCAAGGTCTACGCCCGAAACGCGCAACTGTCCCTACCGGGGCTCGAATAGCGCATGACGACCTTCTTCGGAGCCATTGCCGACGATTTGACCGGAGCCACGGATTTAGCCGGTTTGCTCGCCCGGTCAGGCGTTCCCGTGTCGTTGCGGATGGGTGTGCCCAAAGGCGAACCGTCGGAAACTGCAGCGCTTGAAATCATCGCCCTGAAATGCCGGACCGAGCCCGTTGCTGTTGCCGTGAACGAGACCCGAGCAGCGCTTAACTGGCTGCGTCGGGCTGGAGCCGTGCGGTTCTTCTGGAAGTATTGCTCCACCTTTGACTCGACGCCCGATGGCAATATCGGACCGGTTGCCGAAGCGCTGATTGAGGAATTGGGTGTCGATCAGACGATCTACTGTCCGGCTTTCCCCGAAAATGGGCGGAGCATTTTCATGGGCAACCTGTTCGTCGGCGAGCAGCCGTTGGCGGAAAGCCCGATGAAGGACCACCCGCTGACCCCTATGCGCGACTCCAATCTCATGCGGCTTCTGGCACCGCAGGTGAAGCGGCCGGTCGGTCTGGCAAATCGCCATGTGGTGGCACGCGGGGCAGGGGCTCTTTCGGCGCGTCTGGAAGAGCTTCGGGCGCATGGAGTTGCCCATGTCGTGGTCGACGCCGTGTCGAACGACGACCTGACCGTGATCGCCACGGCATGTCAGGACATGACCTTGCTGACGGGTGGAAGCGCCGTTGCGATGGCCCTCCCGAAACTATGGGCGGATCAGGGCAAGGTCGCGCGGGGAGCGACGGCGCGAGCGGGTATTTTAGACGGGCCTGCCGTTCTTCTTTCGGGCAGTTGTTCTGCCATGACCAACCGTCAGGTCGCCGCCGCACTGGCTGCAGGGCGACCAGGTTTCCGGCTCGATCCCGTCTGCCTTGCCGACCAAGGCGCCGGCGCCGCGCTCGACTGGCTTCGGTCACAGGACTTGGCAAGAACGCCGCTTATCTATGCCACGGCCGAACCGCAGGCCGTGAAGGATACTCAGGCGCGTCTGGGTCGTGAGCGGGCGGGGAAGCTCGTCGAAGATGCGTTGGCCGCCTGCGCGGTGGTTGCCCGTGACAAAGGGGCAAGGCGCTTCGTCGTGGCAGGGGGCGAAACCTCTGGCGCGGTGGCCAAGGCTTTGCACATCGACCGTCTGGATGTGGGCCAGGAGATTGCGCCGGGTGTGCCGTGGTGCTTTGCCGAAAGCGAGGGGCAGAAGGTGGCAATCACGCTCAAATCCGGAAATTTCGGGGCCGAGACCTTCTTTGCCGATGCGTTGGAGAGGTTGGGATGAGCGAAGAAAGCCGACTGCGTGAAACCATCTGCACACTTGCCGCGTCCATGTTCGACCGGGGCCTGACGCATGGTTCCACGGGCAACATCTCGGTGCGGTTGCCCGATGGCGGGCTCCTCGTTTCGCCCACCGGCAGCAGTTTCGGCAGGCTCGATCCCGCACGTCTGGCGCAATTCGATGCGGTAGGCCGCCACGTCGGAGGCGATGCGCCTACGAAGGAAATGCCCCTGCACAAAGCTTTTTACGACACGAGGAGCACGGCGGGGGCAGTGGTCCACCTGCATGCATGCCACTCGGTCGCCTTGTCGACGGTAAGCGACGCCGACCCGGACGATTTCCTTCCCTCCATCACGCCCTATGCGGTGATGCAGCTTGGACGGGTGAAACTCTTGCCCTACTTCCGTCCCGGCGATCCGGCGATGGGCGAGGCTGTGCGTGGCCTAGCGGGCAAGCGCAGCGCGGTGATGCTGGCCAACCACGGCCCCGTTGTCGCTGGCAAGGATGTCGAGGCTGCCTGCAATGCCATCGAAGAGTTGGAAGCAACCGCACGGCTCGCGCTTCTGACGCGGGGCATGAACCCGCGCCTTCTAAACCAGGTGCAGGTGCAAGAGCTCGCCACGACCTTCAACGTCGAGTGGGACGCATGAAATTTTCCGCCAATCTCGGTTTTCTCTGGGCCGACCGCCCGCTACCCGTCGCAATCCGCGCGGCCAAGGCCGCCGGCTTCGATGCGGTCGAATGTCATTGGCCCTATGACGTCCCTGCGGACGAAGTGCGCGCCGCATTGCAGGAAACAGGGCTGTCCATGCTTGGCCTGAACACTCGTCGAGGCAATGTCTCGCACGGCGAGAATGGCCTTTCTGCCCTTCCCGGACGCGAAGTCGAGGCGCGGGCTGCCATTGACGAAGCGTTGGCCTATGCCCGCGTCATCGGGGCGGGCGCAGTTCATGTCATGGCCGGCAACACGAGCGGGCCAAGGGCGCGTGCGTCGTTTGTTTCCAACCTTCTTTACGCCTGCGAGCAGGGGGCAAAGGACAGCATAACGATCCTGATCGAACCGCTGAACCCCTACAACGCTCCCGGCTACTTCCTCAGCTCGACAAGCCTCGCCGCCGATATCATACGCGAAGTCGGTCGGTTGAACCTGAAACTGATGTTCGATTTCTACCATGTCCAGATCATCGAAGGCGACGTGACACGGCGTGTGGAGCATCTGCTGCCCTTGATCGGACATATCCAGATCGCCGCCGTGCCAGACCGTGGCGCACCCGATCATGGTGAATTGGACTATCGCTACGTCTTCGACCGCATCACCGCCCTTGGCTGGTCGCGCCCGATCGGCGCGGAATACCTGCCCGGGGCAAATACCGACAAAACCCTTGGCTGGCTGGCCGCACAAAAGAACGCATCGCAAAAGGACCACTCGCATGTCTGACAAACCCGTCATCGGCTTCATCGGCCTTGGCTTCATGGGCCACGGCATGGCCAAGAACATCCGTGCCAAGGGCTATGAGCTGTGGGTGCGCGGACGCTCGAACCGCACGCCGGTCGAAAGCCTGCTGTCGATGGGGGCCAAGGAAGCCACCAGCCCGAGACAGATGGCCGAAGTCTGCGATATCATCCACATCTGCCTGTCGAACTCGCCTCAGATCGAAGCGACGATGCGCGGCCCGGATGGCATTCTTGCGGGTGCACGCAAAGGACTGATTGTCATCGACGCATCTACCGCCAACCCTGCGTCGACCGAGGCGCTGGCTGCCGAATTGTCAGCCAAAGGCGGGCATTTTGTCGACGCGCCCTTGGGCGGCACACCAGTGCAGGCCGAAGCGGGCCAGCTTAGCGCAATGGTCGGCTGCGAAGAGGCTATCTTTGACCGTATTCGTCCCGTTCTCGATACATGGGCTGCAAAGTCCACCCGGATCGGCGAAGTGGGCAGCGGTCACAAGATGAAACTTCTGATGAACTTCATCGGCCTGTCTTACGGCGCCCTCTTCTCTGAAGTCGTCGTGCTTGGGGCCAAGGTTGGCATCTCGCCCCAAATCATTCGCGAGGTGATTTCCCCCAGCCGAATGGGCAACGGCTTCTTTGAGACGTTCATGGGCTACGTCGTGGACCGCAATCGTGACTCGCACAAATTCTCCATCGCGAACGCGGCGAAGGATCTGCGCTATCTCAATGACATGGCATCGGATGCGGACATGGTGAATATCATCGCAGGCGGCGCCAAGCATTACTATACCCATGCCATCGCAACCGGCCGGGGCGAAGACTATGTTCCGATGCTAAGTGATCTCGTCGGTGCGTTGAACGGGGTCGACATGGCCGCCGAGGTAAAGAAAGGCGGCTGATGCGCGTCCGCTGCAGCTTTGCAGGCAAGAACTTCAGCCTCACGCTGTTCGGCAACCCGACCGCGCGCGATCTTTTTGCCATGCTGCCGCTCGAATTGACGATCGAGGATTACGGCCAGAACGAAAAGATGGCGCGCCTTCCGGCGGGCTTGTCGGAGCGGGGTGCCATCCGGTTCGAAGGCGAGCGCCCCGGTGATCTCTGCTATTACGCTCCGTGGAAGACCCTAGCGTTCTTCCACGGCGGCTACCGCTACTCTCCCGGGCTGATCCGCATCGGTATGCTGGATGGAACGATTGGTCCGCTCCTGCGCAAGGGAAAGCACGAATTGAAGTGCGAGATCGTAATATAGTTTCCGCCTTGCCGCCCAAGTCCCACGAATTCCCCATCTGCTCTCTCGCTATCTTTGAAACATCGCACAGCTACGTGCGCAAATTTCAAGGACACCAGCATGAGCACGACCCCCTACGCCTCCTCCCACCTTGCCCAGTTCATCGACCGGCGCATCGAAGAATTGCATCACAAGACCCAGGCTGACATTGCCCGCGAGGCGGGCTTCAGGAATGCCAACTTCATTACCATGCTCAAGATGGGCAATGCTAAGCTGGCACTGGATCGCGTGCCCGCTCTCGCAAAAGCCCTCGAAGCCGATCCGTCTTTCGTTATGCGGCTTGCGGTCGAGCAGAGCTTTGGCCCAGAAATGCTGAAGCTCCTTTCCGAGTTGCTGGGCGAAAACCTGACGGAAAACGAGAAAGAATGGATCAAGATCATCCGTGACTCTTCCGCCAAGACCGACCCCGCGCCGGCTCGCACTATCCGGCGGGTGCTGAAGCTCTTCCTTCATGAGACGTGAACCGTTCGACGGGACCGCTGGCGGAGTTTGGTCTGAGTGCAGATTCCGCAGGTTGCAAGCCATGCGCCCAAATCAATCCAGGACGCAAGAAGCTTATCGGAAACGACAACCTGCCGGTTTACACTCGGGTGACACCTAGTCGTCAGAAAGGGTGACACCAAGAGCCGGGACGCAGGTTCCGGCCGTCTCGTAAGGTAACACTTTGGACAAGTGTAAACCGTTCCGATCCAGAGAAATAAGGACTTCGTGGCTATGGCGAACAAGTTCGGAGCCGCCGCGAAAATCTCTCCATCTGTCAACCATCCAGCCATGCATCCAACGCAAATCACGACGGGCGAGTAAATGTAGGCCCATGGTGGGATGACGATGCGCGACGGACATAGGCGAGCAGCTAGACATGCATCTGCCTGCATCTATTTAGTCGGATGCAGCTATCTAGCTACTTGGCTAACCGCAGCTTCGCCTATGTGCTCGCGCCAGCGTTGGCTCCGTATGTCCTCCGCGGTCACTCCAACCCTTAGGTTTCGACAGGTTTGCTAGCATAACGGGTTCCTAAAGGGGATCGGATAGGTTCCCACACGTCTATACTCCTCTTACCTTCACACCTTCTTACAGCGCTCTCTCATCTGACACAGCGCGCCTTTATCTTTCGCAGCCTCTTCATCCCTCGCATGGCCGCACCATATCGTGCTGGAGCGGAGGGTGTGCTGATGGCAGCGAGAAGGAAGGATGGCACTGGCGCGAAGGCGATCGTCGGCTACGTTCGTGTTTCTACCGAGCGTCAGGGACGCGAGGGCATCAGCATCGATCTTCAGCGGGAAGCAATTCACGAGTTCGCCCGAGGTTGCCATTTGCCTTTGATAGAGGTCTTTGAAGATGTGGCTTCCGGAGCGGGTGCCTCAAGTCTACGTGGTCGTCAGGGACTGCTGAATGCTCTTCAAGCCTGTAGAGATCATGACGCTGTTCTCGTCGTCTGGGATTGGTCGCGCCTTTCTAGGCACGCGGCATCCGAAGAGAACATCAAAGCGCTCGTTCCATCTCCGGATCGAATTCTTTCTCTCAAGGATGGAGAAGGTTTTGCGCAGGCAAGCGAGCAGGCGCGTCTGAAGCGGGCTGAACTTCAGCACAATGAAATCTCCCGGCGCACTAAAGAAGGCATGGGACGCAAGAAGGCCGAGGGGGCGTCGTTCGGTAATCCCAATATCCGTGAAGCGCAGGTGAAGGGCACCGCAGCGGCCTCGGACAAAGCAAATGCCATCATCGATGCAATTGTTCGTATTCTTCGCGCCGAAGCTGATCCGGACAAAGTCAAAGCGGTGCAGGTGGTGGATCAGCTCAACCAGCTTGGGGTCCTCACCGGTCAAAACCAGACATGGACCGTAGGCCGTGTCCGCGTGCCGCTCAGGCAGGCCCGGAAGCGCTTTGTAGATGTCTCGGATGAAGAAGATCGCCTGATGAGGGCCAATCCGCTTTACGGCCTTTTCTAAGCGCGACCTCCGGCCATATCTCTTGTGCGCTCGTGATCGGCCTTCAAAGTTCGCTGCACTGGCGTCTGCACTTGCTGCCAGGCTTCGTGGGGCGAGCGCTGGTGCACGCTGTCCGGCTGGGCGCTATGAGGGTGGCTGGCGAGTGACGGGACGCACAGGTGAGCGGCTGGTGCAGCCGATATGGACTTTCGGTAAAGCCTTACATTTGGAATGTGCTGACTTAGCCTAGATACGCGCGCAAGTGCGAAGTGGTTACATGCCCGGTCTGTCTGGGAGATAGTTTCAAGCCGGCCGCCGCTGCGCACTCCAAACCGGCAGAATATGGTCTATATATGTTGCTTATGAGTATTTTGAGTATTATATATAGATCATGAAACAAGCTCAATCGCTCTCATCGCAAGCCACAGACGCCTTGGCGACCTTCGGCGCCATGATCCGCGCTGCGCGTGTGCAGCGCGGCATGACGGCGGCCGAGCTGGGCGCACGCGTCAGCGTCTCGCGCGGCGTGATCCAGCGGCTCGAAGCAGGTGAGCCCGGCACCGCTATCGGCGCTGCTTTCGAGGCCGCGATCGTTCTCGGCCTGCCACTCTTCGACGTCGATGCCACCCAGCTTGGAACCCTACGGAGCCAGAAGGAGGCGATGAACGCGCTGCTGCCCAAGCGGGCTTTCCAGGCCAGCCAAGCGAAGCCCGACAATGACTTCTGATCCCCACCAACTCCGGCCCTCCAAATGAAGCGCCCCGCCCTGCTTGCACCCGCGCTGTCGGCATATGTCTGGATCTGGCTGCCGGAGGCGACCGAGCCGGTGGTCTGCGGTCGCATCGATCTTGCGGACGGGATCAACCGCTTCACCTATGGCAAAAGCTACCTTGCCCGCCCCAACGCCATCCCGATCTGGTTGCCCGAACTGCCGCTGGTAGATGCTGTTCTCGTGCCGGAAGCTCCGCATGTCATCGCGGGCGCCCTCCGCGATGCAGCGCCAGACCAGTGGGGCCGTCGCGTGGTGCTCAACCGCCAATTCCAGCGTCGCGGCCGCGATGTCGACACCGGTGACCTCGACGAGCTCAACTACCTCTTGCTCTCCGGCTCGGACCGGATCGGCGCGCTCGACTTCCAGACCTCACCCACCGCTTACGTTCCCCGACTGCAACGCGAGGCGCGTCTGGAGGAGCTTCTTAATGCGGCTGAAGCGGTCGAGGCCGGAGTGCCGCTTTCGCCTGACCTTGACGACGCCCTCCGCCACGGCACCTCGATCGGTGGTGCGAGACCCAAAGCGCAGCTCGTGGACGGGAACAGGAAGCTCATCGCCAAATTCGCAGCGTCGCGAGACACGCATAACGTGGTGCAGGGAGAATACCTCGCCATGAAGCTGGCTCAGGCCGTCGGCCTCGACGTGGCACCTGTCCAGCTTGTGAAGGCCGCAGGCAAGGATGTCCTGCTCGTCGAGCGGTTCGACCGCATCCACACCAATCATGGCTTCCTGCGGAGGGCGATGGTCTCCTCGCTCACGCTGCAGGGTCTGGATGAAACCGCGGCACGCTATGCGAGCTACCCCGCCATCGCCGATGCGATCCGGCACCGCGCCGCCGATCCGTCGTGCGATCTGCGGGAGCTTTGGTCGCGGATGCTGTTCAACATCTTGGTCGGTAACACCGACGATCACGCCCGCAACCACGCCTGCTTCTGGGATGGCAGATCGATCCGCCTGACCCCAGCCTATGACATCGATCCCCGTCCGCGCTTGGGTCGCGAGGCCAATCAGGCCATGGCCGTGACCCGCACTGACCGCCGTTCACGCATCGCCACAGCCCTCGATGCCGTGGGCCACTTCTCACTGCGCCGCGATGAAGCGGTCTCCATCGCCAAGCGCCAGATCGAGACGATCCGCGCCCGTTACCGCGAGCTTGCATCCCATGCTGGGATCGACCCCGCCTTGCAGGACCTTCTGGCCGGACGCGCGATCCTGAACCCCTATGTTTTCGAAGACTCGCCGGAAGAGATCGCCGCGCTGGAAGGTCCGCTATAGGCCCTCGGTCCTAGCCCGTCAGTGGAAGCCCGCCTGATAGGTCATCGCGGTCAGCGAGACATGCGCATCAAGCGGCGGCCGCAACTCGAACGCCTTCGGGGTGCGGGCGAAGTCGTAGAGTCGGAACAGGCACCATTCCGCGCGCCACTCTTCAGCAACCTCCAGCTCATTCCGGCTGATGAAGAAGGGCGTGCGATCCCAAGCCCCGTTCGTCGTCTTCACCTCGATCAGGCGTGGGCGTTCATCCAGATCGAAGCTGGCTATGTCATAGCCTGCACCGTCACCGTCCTCTTCCGAGACCCAACGGACCTTATGCGAAAGACCCGTCAGGCCCGCCGCCCTTAACTTCTCACGTTCGTAGGCCACCACCAGCTCTTCGCCCGCCCGCCCGAGCGCGCGGTTCCGCGCGTCCCGCCCCGCCACGTCGAACTTGCGCGCGACCTTCAGCATCTTCTCCAGATCCCTCGGAGGGGGACGGTTTGCCAGGGTAGGCGAGGGACCGACAAAGAGTGCATACGCATCGGCGAAAGCCGTCACACCCCTCTGCGCTGGTCTCGCCGCCCACGACGGATGCACCTTCTGCCAACGCACGATCGCATCCGCGAGCGAGAGTTGGAAGTTCGTCGCCGGTGCGTAACCGTCGAGCCACGCCTCTCCCAGCGCCTGCAACGCGCCGCTGACGTTCTGTAACTTGAACTCGACTGACTTCTCCGACCGCGCCGGAAGCCGCTCCGCCAGAGCACGGTGCCGCTGCGCCTTGATGAACTGCTGGCCAGCAAGATGATCGGCAAACATCGCGAAGTATTCCGCGACGACCGTGTCGTTCTCTTCGTCTGACCAGTCCGAGGGAGCCATAGCGCCCAGGGTAGAAACGCTCGCATGGGTTGTCACGGAGAAATCTGGTGCCCGCTTGACCTCATGTGCACCACCTTTTGATCACACGCCCCCGCAGGTGATCGGCGAACTATGAAGTGGGTATCTCCCAGACGAACAGAACGCTCGATCAACGCGTTCCGGAAGCACCGTCAGACCCGAGTGCTTAGAGCGCATCCATGATGTCGTCGACCGCGCGCTCCGATCACCCGTCAGCATCGAGGAAATAGGAACGGCTCGACATTCCGTGGGGAACGGGTCGCATGGGGAAGTCGAAGTCCTAGAAAAAGGCGAGCAGAGCGAAGGGGATGCCTTCTGCCCCAGCCGCATTTTGGCGCCCAAATCCTCCTATGACGTGCTCTTACATTTCGTGCAGGATGCTTCGCTGTGGTCCTACGCTCAAGAACATATGAATATATTTAGGAATGCTTCTTATATTTTACTTGTGCTCAAGTGGCACATCAGATATTGCTACATATATTCAATCGAATCGGATCATCCGAACCAAAGAGGACAGTAAGATGGAACCCCGCAACCTGACGGCGCCTCGGACCGCGACTGACAAGACAACCGTCTTGAATGAGTTTCGGGAAGTGATCTTGGGCATCGCCTGCCTGATGGTGGCGACAAAGGGTGAAGTCGAACTCGCTGAGGCTTACCTCGGCATCAGCCTTGATGAGTTTTCGCTAGGCATGATGCCGCGGGACTTTCGTGACATTATCGCTAACGTCGACTTGGGAAAGTTTCACGCAGCGCGCCAGATCTCGGCGGCCTTCGATTTCGCGTATCAACAGGGCAGCGCGCTTGCCCGGACCGCATTCTCAAATGACGACTGGAATGACATCGCGCTGCTCGTCGAAAGCGCGTCACGGTGCAGCTTCGGTGGCGAACCTACACCTCTGGCGAACGAGGACAGCCCGTTGCGCCGGACACTCGATATGGCCATCGCAAGAATGCGCCTCAAGCATGGGTTTGCATTGACGATCAGAGAACTTGCGCTTCTCGCCGACATTGGCGAAGGCGCTGTTCGGACGGCGCTGAGTGGCGAAGGAATCAAGACTGAAGGGAAACCTGCCAAGGTAAGCGCGGAGACAGCTGAACCTTGGCTGCGCCGGCGCCGCGGGTTTATCCCCACCCTTGAACTCGGCGACGAGGGGAGCGCCTCATCTCGGACGGAACCGGTGAGCCTCTTTGATGAGCTTCCGTTTGAGCTCGCCCTGCAAGCGCTCATGGAAAGACAAGCACTGGATACGGAGATGCTGGCAGAGAAAGCAGCTGTGCCGCTCCCCTGGCTTCAGAGGATTATTGGGGGCTCACATGCCGAATGCGACATTGCCAGCTTGCGTCAGCTTGCCGAAGCGCTCTCCTCCGACGTCCCGTCGTTCGTTGGGCGCGCGATCGAAACCTTGCTGAGGAGGGAGCCGCGCTGAGACAGCTTCCTAAAGAAGAAACCCTCGGCTTCTGACCGAAGCGTTTCAATCTCGCCTTTCTAGAAACACCCAGCTCGATCCGCTTGCGGGTTGGGAATGATAAACGCCGGACAGCTGCAACTGCCCGGCGTCAGAGCGGCTCACCCCTAGTTATCGAGAAGAACCAGCTATGAAATACACGATTCTTGGACGGACGAAAACGCTGAAGACGCCTAAGCTGCTGAAAAAGGTGCTGCTTTCGCGCAAAAATCAGTTTGCCACAGCAACGATTGCGGAAGACATTCTCGAACTTCTGACGGGTTCGAGGCGTTACGGAAGAAAGCGCCAATTTGGAAGCGCCTTCGTCGACTTCGCTTTCAGCCACGCGCATTCAGATGTCGAGGCTGAAATTATGATCTCGTCGCAAGCCGACAACTTGATCGCGCTTGGCATTGAATTGCATCGCGCGGTCGAACTTTGGCGCGCCCAGCGTGACTTTTCGAACCGGGCTTGGCTGATCGAAGGGCACTTCAACAAACCCCAGTTGGCTGTTGCTGCGAAGCTTGAGCAGAACTTGGTCGTTCGCAAAGGGGACCGGGCAATTATCGCTCCGCTCGAAGATCGCAATGCTGAAGACTACGCCATCAAGCTGCTTACAGCGTTGGTCTAGCGGCAAGTCGATGTTCGCGGTTCCGACAAATTGAGCGGCCCTGACCGTGACCAGGCAAACGCGCATAATGTCTAAGCTCGGCTGATCCGAAGGCGGCGAAAAGTCCAAGTTTCTAAGGCGCCGTCAGCAAGTTGGCGCGCATTTGTTCAGTGCGCCTTTCTCCCTATCAACATCATCCCTCATCAACCCCTCTACAGGGAGCGAAACCCCATGTCTAAAACCTGCACCGTATCACCTCGTTACTCACCGCTCTTGGTCCCTTGGGCAAAGCTCGACTCAGATCAACGGCACTGTGAATTTGTCCGCTACGCCGCAAGACGGAACGGATACGCCGTTACGCTGAGACTGTCCGAGCCGTTTCAAATCTACCTGGCCAAGCATAGGTATCCCATGAGGGTCATCGGTCAGCGGATGAACTCTGCCTTGCGCTCAGCGGATCTTGGCGCACTTCAGGTCTTCCTTGTCCTTGAAGCAAAAAGGAGCAGGGGCATGTTGCATCTGCACGGGGTCATCGTTCCCAACGGAATCGACCGTGATCGTGTTCAGCACGCTATGCGTCGTGCCGTCGGAACTGTTCCTGGTCATGCGGGTTCGCGGCAGTTTTATACGAGGTTGGTCTATGCCCCGGACGGTTGGCTGAAATACATCGCCAAGGATGTGGCCAGCACGCGCAGATTCCTCGGCATGCAGACTGGTCGTTCCTTATGCTGGGTATCTCGCTCAATGACGCAGGCCGCGAGAGCCGGCTACGAGGCACGTCTTCGGGGCGCCATTAATGTGGCCAATCTTGAAGCCCCTTCGGCTCACTCGGCCGTCTAAACCCCACTCCCGACGCACAGGTCATCGCGGTTCGGTTCGAACTGACACGCAGCCAGCCGCTGCGCACGATGATCCATACCAATCAAACCCTCAGAAAGGATAAAACGATGAATTCGAACGCAATTATCGCATCTCACCTGCACTCGGCTGAAGCAACGCCTCCCGAGCTGCCGGACGACTATGCGATGTTCGATGACGGGGTCTACTATCTGCCCCAGGACGGCCTGTCCGATCCGATCTATGTCTGCTCGCCGCTTCGGATCGATGCCACCAGGCGCAGCCCGAACGGGACGGGCTGGGGCAAGCTTGTGTCCGTGCGTGCGCCGGATGGATCGTGGCGCGACATCAGCGTGACCAACTCCGACCTGACCTGCCACCCGTCGAAGGTTGTGGGAAAGCTCGTCGACCATGGGCTGGAACTCGGCGCTGACCGGAAGTCGAAGGAGCGCCTGCTTGACCTCCTGCGGGCATGGAAGCCCGGGCAGAGTATGCTCTGCGTCGAGAGGAGCGGCTGGGTCGACAGCACCTACTCGGCCTTTGTCGCTGGTGGAGCTGTGCTTGGTGATCAACGTGTTGTGCCCAAACTGCCGGCAGGGGGTCATGTGTCGGCTACGTCTCGGATGGGCTCTGCGGGCGAGTGGAAGGCCGAGGTTGGGCTCAGGTGCATCGGCAACCCGCTGATGATCCTCGCGGCTTCTGTGGCCTTCTCCGGCCCGCTCCTGGCGCCACTTGGCATGCCTAGCGGTGGAGTCCATTTCCGCGGGGCGTCGTCTTCGGGGAAAACCACCTTGCTTCGCTTGGCAGCTTCTGCCTGGGGATCGCCTGATCTCATTTCTCCCTGGCGCGCCACCTCGAACGGCCTCGAAGCGACAGCCGCAGCCCTTAACGGGATGCTGCTTCCTCTCGACGAAATTGCGGAGATCGCCCCGCGGGACCTGCATGCTGCCATCTACATGCTCGGGAACGGGTCCGGTAAAGCACGTATGACGATGGAGGGCACCTTGCAGGATACGAAGCGCTGGCAGCTTGCCTACCTGTCGTCCGGGGAGATCAGCGCAGCCGACAAGCTTGCAGAGGCCGGTGTATCGGCGATGGCGGGGCACGAGGTTCGGTTGATCGACATCGAGTCTGATGCGCACACCTATGGTGTGTTTGATGATCTTCACGGTGAAACCAGTCCGGCCAAATTCGCAGATACAGTCAGGCGCGCAAGCCAGACCGCTTACGGGACCGCGGGACCGGCCTTCGTCGAGTATTGCATCGAAATCATCGGCAAGGGGAAACTCGAGGTGCTCAGATCAGCCGTTGACCGCTATGCTGCATCTTGGGTTTTGGATCTCCCCTCCGCACCCGACGGGCAGATCGAGCGCGTTGCCCAGCGTCTTGCACTCGTGGCGATCAGCGGAACTGTGGCGACCAAGGCCGGCCTGACAGGCTGGGGCTCTGCAGAAGCAAGAGACGCGGCACATCGGGCCTTTCTCGATTGGTATGACTATCGCTATGCATCGAAGCGCGAAGCCTCGGATGCTTTCGTGTCTGGTCTCCAGAGGCATGTCGCGGCTAACTTGTCAGGTATGCCTGATGTCCAGGGGCCGTTCGCGGCCGGTGTCTGCCCGGATGAGATGCGCGATGAGACGCGTGCTTACTTCTCTCCCGTTGCCTGGGGCCATGTCTTCCGCGGGCTCGATGCCACCAAGGCGGCAAAAGCGCTTTTCGACATGGGCCTGCTGCTGGGCGGAGACGGTGCGCGGCTCATGCGGAAGGCGCCGCGTTCTGTGCCCGGTCGTCCGCGTCTTTATGTCATCGATCTGAAAAAGCTCGGTGCTTATCGCGCTAATTGATCAAACATGGGACCGGTCCCGCCGGTCCCATCAATTTTAAGATCATGGATGAGCTACACCGGACTTACTGCGCAGAGCTTCATAAAGCTGTCCGGGCCCGAGCAAGATATCAATCAACGCCTGCCGTATCGCCGAAGACTCTAGCGCCCGTTTGCTCATTGTATTGTGTGCCTCCAGCGAGTCGATGATCGCATCTGTCAGCGCTGGCATGAGGGTGGGCGAGTTTGCGAACTGCTCTTTGCTGTTGTGGGTTGCCTGTTGGACCAGCGTCGCGCTTTCCATCAGTTTACCTTTAATCACATTGTTTACGTAGATGAGTTGGTCATCGTCGGTGACGTCGCCTTGGAAAAGGTCGTTCAGCTTCGCCAATATCTCTGCCAGAAGCGCTTTCTCCTTCTCTTGTAGCGTCCCAGAACCAGTCGCGGTAAGCGGCTTCAGGGGCTCAGCATCACCCCCCAAGAACAGCTGCTGCTGCCCGCCTGACTTCAGCTTGTGGTGCGTCAGGACAACCTTCGATACATCGAGCGATGTGCGCTCTCTGCCGAATTCGAGCAGCGGGATGAGGCGGCGGTAGAAGATGCTCCGGGCCTCGATAGCCGTGTTCCCGTAGTCGAAGATTTGCGACAGGAAGGTGTAGAGACGGAGGAACGCACCCATATCGTTCTTGAAGAGAAGAAGCGCTGAGAGCGTGTCTTGAGCGTCTTTGGACGTGTTGTCGTCTCCGCTATCACGTGCAGTATTCACGCGCTCATGAGCGGCCCGATAGGCTTTCAGCAAGCGGTCTGCGACAGGAGAGATCGCCGCGACCAGATCTCCGTGGGTGGACTTTGGGTTCACTTCGACCTGCACAACGCGATCGACCTCGAAGTCGTCGTAATGCCCCGCCGCATCCAGCTTTGCCCTTAGGTCGAAGACGATGTTCGGGTCGGTCACGTCTTCCAACACCGCTGTCCCGTAGTAAGTGCGGAAGGCCTTGAGGATGTCATCGCTGCTGTTCACGAAATCGAGGACGTAGGTCGTGTCCTTGACCACACCGCCGCTCTGATAAGCCCTGTTCAGGCGCGACAGGGTCTGCACCGCTTGGATGCCCGCGAGGCGACGATCCACATACATCCCGCAAAGCAGTGGCTGGTCGAAACCAGTCTGGAATTTGTTGGCGACCAGCAGGATATGATAGTCAGGTTCCTTGAAGGTTTCCCGTATGTCGCGTCCTTTGAGGCCGGGGTTCAGCTGCTTGCTGGTCTCGGTGAACGGCTCGGCCCCGCTCTCTTTGTCGATTACCTCGCCCGAGAAGGCGACGAGGGTTCCCAGCTTGTAGCCCTTGGACTTGATGTATTTCTCGATTGCCAATTGCCATCGCACGGCTTCGTGACGGCTGCCCACAACGACCATCGCCTTGGCCTTACCTTCAAGCAGAGGCTGCACCATGGCGCGGTAGTGTTCGACCACCACCTGCACCTTCTGGCTGATGTTGTAGGGGTGAAGACGAACCCAGCGCATCAGGGCTTTGACAGCCTCGTTACGCTCGACCTCTTTCTCGTCGATCTCCTTGCCATCCCCTGCCAGGCGGAAGGCGAGGCTGTAGGGCGTGTAGTTCTTCAACACATCGAGGATGAATCCTTCCTCGATCGCCTGCCGCATCGAATAGACATGAAATGCCTCGGGCAGGTTGGTTGAACTGACAGGCAGGCTGGGGTCTGGGCGCCGCCCAAACAGTTCCAGCGTTTTTGCCTTGGGGGTCGCCGTGAAGGCCACATAGGTGATGCCTGTCTCGCCCACCCGTGCGGCCATCTGGGCGGCAAGCACGTCTTCGGCGCTGACCTCGCCTCCGTCCGCCACGTCTGCGGCCTCTTCTGCCGACAGCACTAGCTTCAGCTTCGACGCAGCCTCGCCTGTCTGGCTGCTATGGGCTTCATCGGCGATGACGGCAAACCGCTTGCCTTTGGATGCTGCAAGCTCTTGCACTGCCGCCAGCGCGTAGGGAAAAGTCTGGATGGTGCAGACGACGATCTTCTTGCCACCTGCCAGCGCCGTTGCCAGTTGCCCGCTCTTGGCCCCTGCATCGCTGTTGATCGTGGCCACGACCCCGGTTGTCCGCTCGAAGCTGAAAATCGCTTCCTGAAGCTGCGTGTCGATCACATTGCGGTCAGACACCACAAGCACAGAGTCAAAGACCTTTTGGTGTTCGGCGTCGTGGAGATCGGCGAGGAAGTGGGCGGACCAGGCGATGGAATTGGTCTTACCTGAACCAGCCGAATGCTGGATGAGGTATTTCCCACCAGCACCCTCGGCCAGCACCGCCGCTTGCAGCTTTCGGGTGGCGTCAAGCTGATGGTAACGGGGGAAGATCATCCCGGTGATCTGCTTCTTGGCGTCTTTCGTCGCGACCATGTATCGGCCAAGGATTTCCAGCAGGCTGTCGCGCTGCCAGACCTCGTCCCACAGGTAGGCCGTGCGGTGCCCATTCGGGTTCACCGGATTGCCCTTGCCGCCGTGGTCACCCTTGTTGAACGGCAGAAAGCGCGTGTCGGGGCCAGCGAGGCGGGTGGTCATCATCACTTCGGAATCGCTCACCGCGAAGTGCACCAAGGCGCCGCCGGGGAAGCTTAGAAGGGGCTCTGTGGGCTTGCCCTTGGGGGTGGGCAGGCGGTCGAAGCGATACTGGTCTACGGCGTCCTGAATGCCTTGGGTGAAGTCGGTCTTCAATTCAGCCGTGGCGACAGGGATGCCGTTAAGGAAGAGCACCAGATCGATGCTGTTCTCGTTCTGAAGCGAATAGCGCACCTGCCGCACCACGCGCAGGCGGTTGGCGTTGTAGCTGGCGGTCAACTCGTCGTTCGTCCCGAATGCGGGTTTGAACTGCGCTAGCTTTATCTCCGAGCGAAGCCCAATCATCTCGACGCCCCTGCGCAGCACCTCGAGGGTGCCCCGCTCGTCGATCTGCTTGCGGATGCGGTCGAGCAGCATCACCTCTGCCGCCGTGCCGTGGTTCTTGCTCAGCGTCTCCCACGCCTTGGGCTGGCTGGCTTGGACCCATGCGATGATGTCGGCGGGGAACAGGGCGCGGGCGCGGTCGTAGAGGGCGGCATCGCCGTCCGCGTGAAGCCAGCCCGAGGCGGCCATCGCGGCGCAGATCTGGTCCTCGAGTTTGACCTCACGGTGCAAAGTCATCTTGAACCTCTCGCATAAGCGTTGTGCGCCAGACGGTCACACCATGCCCGCGCTCACGGGTGGCATCTAAGTCCGCAATTGGCTTCCACGACCGACCATTGCGCCGGAACGGTCTTGAGTTGGCAAATTCACGGTCAGTCAGCATTCCGTCTGTTATGATCAGAGCCTCATCCGCCAGCCGAGCTTCCACCTCGGGAAGCAGGCAACGGCTTGCCTGTGCTTGGCACTGTCCCGGAGTTCCGAGAAACCACAGGTTTGACCCCCCCTCGCCGACGCCGTCGTTGATGTGCAAAAGCGCCGAGATCGTCCCGGCAGCGAAGCGTGCTGTTAGGCAGTCTTCCGCGGGCTCTGCCCGAAACTCCAGAACCACCGCAGAACCGTCAGGGCGATGCCATGTTTCGATGACCTTTGGCATGAACGAGCGGTCTGGTCTTTCATCAGGCCGCCGTCGTTCTTCGGGCACCACATGAATGCGCTTCCAATTCGCTGGAACCGCATCGCGCCCGGTCATGTTCTCGCGGCGGTAACCACGGTCGCAGAAGACGAAGCGGTCGAAGCGTGATCCGAACCATGCCAGCGCCAGACTGACGTCGCGTCCCGCGCAAGGGCAATAACAGGACAGTTCGGGTCCAGTCAGGTCATTCAGGGCGTCGGTGAGCGGGTCATCTGATCCAATCATCGTGGAGGCGCCTCGAGGACTTTGCGCGCCTCGGTCTCGAAATTGGGTCTGCCATCTTGCAGAGTCTCACAGAATTGAAGTGCCAGTTCGCCGGCGATGCTGGTCATTCCTTCGACGTCGAGACTGAGAGTGCCGCGCCACTTCTCGATCCACGTGCCGTTGTTCTCGGCCTGATATGCTTGGGTGCAAAGGAACCTGTATCCAAGCAACTGGCCTTCCCGGTTTATCGGGGTGAGTCGGCGGGCATCACCATGACCAACGGCGTTTCGCAACGCGACAAGACCGTTGTATGCGCTAAGGGTTTTTCCGTCCTTCTTGAAATCTGTCATTGAATTGAGCGCAACTGAACTCACGCCAGATCCGTCAAGACTCGTTGTGAAAACCTCTTTCGGTTCAGTCTTTAAGAACTGGCTAAACGGTCGTTTCTGTAAGCTTTTCGAGAGGGTCGCCATTTTCTTTGCGATGCCATCCGTCTGGTCATCGTCTGTCCGGATACGCTGCATGGTCCAGCACAGAATTCCCGTGAATAAGGCGAGCGTCCCCGTCACCTCGAACCCCTGACGCGGTTGGGCCAGCATCTGCCGCATCCGGTCGACAGTGGCCCATTCGATGTGCTCGGGGGAGATCTCGGTCATTCGAAATCCTCGTCGCTCGGAACTTGAGCGGCGAGGTTTGCCGCCTCCCACGCGTGGTAGGTCTGTTGGGTGCCGGGCACGTGCCATTCGATGCGGCCGTTGGCGGGGCGGCCGTTTACGATGGCGGCGGCTGCGCTTGGGCTGCTGAAGGCGTAGCTGGCCGTAAAGACGCAGACGGGACCTTGGGGTGACAAGATGCCTGCCTTTTCCAGATCGTCGCGCATATGGGCGTAGCTGTGCTGGTTCTGCGCCGCGCTGGCCCATGTCAGGCGGGCGGTCGATCCTTCGAGCACCACGAATTCACCGTCGATCAGCGATGCCCTCGCATGCAGCCCGTGCTTTTTGTTCACCAGTTCGAACACGGGGCCGGATGCCACCGTGGCGGCGACTGATGCAGCCCCCTTGGGCTTGGCGTGTTGCAGGAACATGTCGATGCGTAGGGCGGGCAGGACCATCCAGAGGTAATCGAGGAAAGCCTCCATGTTGGCGCGGGCAGACTCGGTCAGCCCCATGGCGGCGGGGGCGGTGCCGTTGTCGAGGGGAACGCGGCCCACCTCTTTCGCCTTGGCAACGAGCCGCGCTTCGAGGTAGCGGACATGCGCCTTGTTCAGGTTGTTGGCCGAGGTGGTGACCAGCACCGCCGTTTCCCACCAGTCCTTCTGCACGTCGTGTTGCGTGATGCGTTTGCGGATGTTGTCGCTTTCGCCGACATATGCCAGCGGTTCGCCATCGCGCTCGCCAAGCAGCAGATAGACGCCGGTATGCGCGGCCTCGTCGCGTTTCAGCGCATCGGCGATGCGGGTGCGCGGGGTCATCAGGACATGGCCGGTCCAGTTGAACACCTCGGCGGTCAGGATGCCGTCGGGGCGACCGTCGATGAAGAAGAGTTCGAGCGATTTGCCAAGGGTCTGGGTCATCATGCGGCTTCGGTTTCGGCCGCGAAGTCGCGCACGTCGATCTTGCCTGTTACGGCGGCAGAGATGAGAGCGGCACGGCGTTCTTGGAGGAGAGTGATGGCAACTTCGGCGGTTTCGCTGAGCGCTTTTAACTCGCTAGTTCGCTGGTCTAAATACCGAACTATGTCGTCCTGCTCTCGAATAGGAGGAACCGCGATAACAATTTCCTTTGTCTTTTCTTGGTTCATAATGCCGATTGTCGACGCATTTGACAGGAAGCGCATCACTGCAGTTTTTTCGGACAGTGAATAGGCTAGGAAGCGAGCCGTCACCTTTTCGTTGGGAACAATAGCGTTGATCTGCTGGTTGGCTGAGCACGCCACTTCGCTGTAGCCCACTTTCCCGAGTGTAGCGCCTATACTGACCACCAAAACGCTGTTGGACGGGAATACCCGCAGTTCGCCCGCGAGAACGGTTGAACTTGGCACGCTTCGAGCGGACGCAGAAAGCAGCAACTCTTCACTGAAATCGCCGGGAGTATACCAAGCGAAGGCTTCGTCTTGTTCAGTATTGGGCGCATCGTTTGACGGGGTGCTGCCTGTCACTACGCGGGTTGAACAGCGACGGACGCTTGCCACCTCCCACCACTCCGGCACATCGCCCAGCCAGTCCACGCCCGAGGGTTTCAGCTTGGCGGCGGGGTTCAGTCCACGGGTGACGGCGTGGCTGATGACGGCCTGCCGCTTTTCGCGCAGCAGATCGATCAGTCTCCGCTGTTCCTCGACCAGCGCATCGATCTTGGCCGTCTCTCGGTCGAGGAAGGCTGCGATGGCGGTTTGTTCGGGCAGGGGAGGGAAGCAAAGCGGAACAAGTGCAAACTGCTCATAGCTGACATTTCTGCCGTCTCGAATCCCAGACGTCACGGATTGCAGTTTTAAGATGAACTCATCGGTCTTCAGCAGGTAACGGAAATAGCCACCATCAGTTTTCAGCTTCGGACGCAAGACGGTGTAGGCAGGACTGACACACCCATCATACGAGCTTCGCTCAATACCGCCTTGAAAACTGCGAAGACTAATGACGAAGTCACCCGCTCTGACGCGCTTGAAGTTGTCGAGACCTGCAAGGGCCAGAACCACTTTCTGGTCTTCCTGCTCCATGTAAAGTCTTTGCGGAATGACCCCGCTTTTCTGAGTCGCAGACAACTGCTCGTCTGTTGCCTGTGCAGGTTCCCGTTCTTGCGAAAAGATGCGGCGAGGGTTCATCACTGACCACCCGTCGGGAAGTTGCCCAAGCCACTCCACCCCAGATTCCCGATACGCCGGATACTGCCTTGTCATGCCGATAACTCCGTCAGCATCCGCTGGATACGGCCTGTCACCTCGGCCAATTCGGCATCGATCTCGGCCAGCGGGCGGGGCGGCTCGAAGACATAGAAGTGGCGGTTGAACGGTATCTCGTAGCCGACCTTGGTCTTATCTTCATCGATCCATGCATCGGGCGCATGGGGAAGCACCTCGCGCTTGAAGTAATCCTTCACGTCCTCGTTCAGCGGCACCGTTTCGGTATCCCGCAGGGCAGTGTCAGGCTGCGGCTTGCCCTTGGCCTTGCCACGTTCGCCCAGCACCACCGTGCCCGCCGCATCGCGCAGGGGCCGCTCCACGGTAATCTGACGGTAGCCAAAGGCGGTGTTGGGGAAGATGCGGGCCAAGCGGGCCAGCTTGACCTTGCCACCTGCCGGAGCCTCGGGCGCGGCCTCACCCTCCAGCACGACATGCCTGCCCGTTTCCTTGCCAGCAGCATCGAAGACGGTGGCAAGCTGCGCCTGATGGAAGCCGCCGAACAGCCGCGTGACGGTGGCGATGTCGGCGTCGCCCATCTCCTTGCGCTTGGAGCCAAGGCTCTTGCGCATCTTCTGCCAGAAGTTCGAGCCGTCGATCAGCTGAACCTGTCCCTTGCGGTGGTCTGGTTTGCGGTTCGACAGCACCCAGACATAGGTGGCGATGCCCGTGTTGTAGAACATGTCGGTCGGCAGGGCGATGATCGCCTCGACCAGATCGTTCTCGAGCACGTAGCGGCGGATTTCGGATTCACCGCTGCCCGCGCCGCCCGTGAAGAGGGGCGAGCCGTTGAGCACGATGCCGAAGCGGCTGCCGCCATCGCGTGCAGGGCGCATCTTGGACAAGAGGTGCATAAGGAACAGGAGGGAGCCGTCCGAGACGCGCGGAAGGCCGGGGCCGAACCTGCCACTGAAGCCGAGGCGTTCATGTTCCGAGCGGACGGTTTTCTCGACCTTCTTCCATTCCACGCCGAAGGGCGGGTTGGACAGCATGTAGTCGAACTTCTGCGAGGGGTGGCCATCGTCGGACAGGGTATTGCCGAAGATGATGTTCGAAACGTCCTGCCCCTTGATCAGCATGTCGGCCTTGCAGATCGCGTAGGACTCGGGGTTTAACTCCTGCCCATACATGACCAGCGAGGCGCGGTCGTTGTGCTCGGTCAGGTATTCGCCAGCGACCGAGAGCATGCCCCCCGTGCCCGCTGTTGGGTCGTAGATGGTGCGAACGACGCCGGGTTTTGACAGCACGTCGTCATCCTCGACGAACATCAGGTTGACCATGAGGCGGATAACCTCACGCGGCGTGAAGTGCTCCCCTGCGGTCTCGTTCGAGAGTTCGGCGAAGCGGCGGATGAGTTCCTCGAAGACGAGGCCCATCTGATGGTTGTCCACGCGGTCGGGGTGCAGGTCGATCTGTGCGAATTTTTCGGCGACCTGATAGAGCAGCCCCGACTTGGACAGGCGGTCCACCTGCGCGGAGAACTCGAACCGCTCGAAAATGTCGCGCACGGCGGGCGAAAAGGCTTGGACGTAGCTGTAGAGATTGGCCGCGATGTTGTCTTGGTCGCCGAGCAGCTTCTTCAGGTCGAGCTTCGACGTGTTATAGAATGTCTGCCCCGCCTTGCGCAGCAGGAAGGGTTCAGGGTTCATCCCCTGCGATTGGCGCAGCGCCAGTTCCTCCAGAACGGCATCCTTTGTCGGCCCGAGCACGCAGTCGATACGGCGCAGAACAGTGAAGGGCAGGATGACCTTACCGTAATCGGACTGCCTGTAGTCGCCACGGAGGAGGTCGGCGACAGACCAGAGGAAAGACGAAAGGGCTTGCTGGTTCAAAGGGGTAGGCTCCGAATGCATTCATCCGGCAGTAGAACCGATGTCGGCTGCGTTTGGCAATGCAGTCGGTAGCTCGACGACAGTGCGATGCTTTACTAGCGCGAGGCTAAGGTTGCGTGGGCAGATAGAGGTGGCCTAGCTGCAACCCCGGATAGGCGATCGACCTGATAAGCTCGACGCGCTGATCCAACATTCCCTGGGGCAGAAGTCCGTAGCGTTGCGTCATCGATGCCTTGGTGTGGCCAAGCAAGAAACCGAATTGTTCGTCGAGATGTCCCGCGCGCCTGAGCGCGTCAGCTGCACCATGGCGGAACGAGTAGAGCGAGAGGCCGCGACCGTCTTTCAGGCCAATGCGTTTAAGATACTTGCCGAATTCTCGTGAAAGATCCGACATCATCTGCCCACGCTCGTTCCTCGTCGCGCCCGGAAACAACTGCCTATCGCCGGCTGCCTTCCGCTCTTTGTGATATGTCAGCAGGCCCAGCTTGATGAGTTCCGGATGCAGCGGGACGACGCGCATGGACCCTTCGGTCTTTACGGTCTTGCCCTGCTCGTGATCGTCACCCTCGGTCGTGATGTGCATGATCCAGTGCCCGTGCTCCTCGCGCACATCGGACAGCGCGAGTTGGCCGATTTCTCCTGGCCGTGCACCGGTGAAGAGCATGATCAACGGCACCCAGAACCGGTGGTCACGGATCATGACATTGCCGGGGCGGGCGATCAGGCTCCACTTGTCTCCACTCTGGGCTCCCGTGAAGAGAGGGGAACGAAAGAGGATGTTCATTTGATCGCTCGTGAAAGGCAGCGTCTTGGATCTGCGCTCTTTCGGAAGCGCCATCCCCTGGCATGGGTTGGTCGTGATATAACCGTTCACCGCAGCCCAGGAGCAAAAGGCGGAAAGGCTAGACAGATATCGGTTCACTGTTCTGTCCGACAGCACTGGTCGTTTAAGCTTTTCATTCGCAGCGACGGCCTCGGCGATGGTGAGGCCGCGGAGATCGACGACCTCGGTAGCACGCACCGGATACTTCATGAGCAGGGCCTTCCAGTCGCGCACGTGTTTCTTGGTGACGTTCGCAATTGGGAAGCGAAGGCCGACCGTCTGAATGAAGATGCCGATGTCGCGGCAGGCTTCGTCGATCCTACTCTTCGAAACGTTCCGCGGGTTCTCCTTCCGAAAGGCTTCCAAGGCTTCCGCTATCGTCTCTCCAGGCGCGGCCGAGCCGTGCGGACTACCGCGCTCCTGCGATGGCTGCTTGATCAACGGGTCTTTCGGGACACCTTCGTAGTTGCCAACATCCCTTTCCATTGTTCGCTCAAGGGCGTCGATCTCCGCGCGCATGAAAAGTCGTGCGAGCGAAACCCATTCGGGGGTTGATCTGGCGATCTTGAACTTGTTCTTCGTCAGATAGTCGTCGACGGCATCAGCGACGAGGACTGTGATATTGGACGCGAGATGACGCTTCAGTTCGGAGAGCTTGGCTCGTCGCACTGTCTCGGAAAACGTCTTTGCATTCTTCATGACTTGCACGTCGAGCGTGGCCTCAAGAAGGGTTAGCGGATCGGTAGAGGTGATTTCGCCTTTCTCGACACGCGCCTGAATACGGTCGATTGCTGCTTTGATCTCGGTTTCCGATGGGCGATTAACGCGTTCCGACTCGTCAGCGCGCAACTCCGAAGTGTAGTGGTCCCAGACGGCGTGTTCTCGGTCAGAGGGCGAAACGGCGAGCTTGGACCGTGTCGCGATAAACAGGTCCTGCCACTCTGCGATGATCGAGGGCAACTTGGACTTTGCTTCGCGTGTGTCTTTCGTCTTGAGCGACCTCTTGAGCGTTTCTTTCCCCAAAGCGGCGACCAGATCGGTCGGAACATCGATTCGGGCGTAGTAAACCCCGTCCCGCTTGAAGAGATAAGTTCCACGCGTCATCAGCCTCTCCGAAGACTTCCGGACCACCTCTCCGGAACACAATTCCGGAACAGTGGTCCCAAGAAAGTGTCAAGATAGTCAACAACTTATTGACGATGCTCGCTCTTTCGAATTTTGGGTTATGTTCCTCTCGCTCCGACCAAATCAAAAAATCCCGAAAAACCTTGCCGCGCCTTGCAGTCGCCGCCTTGCGGGCGGTCCCGCCCGACCAGCCCTGCTGCTGTGTTAACAAATCCTGCTTTCCGCCCTGCCTGCGGCTTGCTCTTGGCGCGTTTGGGCTGTTGGATGCCTTGCGCGCCTTGTTACGCCGCCGGACGCATTCAGGGACGAAGAACAGCCGATGACCGATTTCACCCATCCCGCCGCGCCCTCCAGCCTCGAAGAGACCGGACTGAGCGTCGATTTCCTGATCGGGCTTGCCGCCAAGATCATGAAATACAATGGCGTGATGGCCATCTCGCAACTGGCCGACGCGATCCACCTTCCCCGCGTCATCGTGCGTGCGCTGGCCGAAGAAATGGTGCGCCTGCAACTGATCGAGGCGCGCGGTCTGGCCCTGCAAAGCGAGATGCGCTCGGACCTGCGCTTTGCCCTGTCCGACCGCGGCGAGGTCTGGGCCGCCGAGGTTCTGGCCGTTTCGCAATATGTCGGTCCGGCCCCTGTGCCGCTCGAAGCCTTCGTCGCACAGGTCGAAGCCCAAAGCATCAGCGCCGAAACCATCCATCAGTCCCGTCTCGAACAAGCCCTGTCGCATCTCGTCCTGCCTGCGGGCCTCACCGAACGTCTCGGCCCCGCCGTGAACTCGGCCGCCTCGGTCCTGCTTTATGGCGAGGCCGGAAACGGCAAGACCTCGATCGCCGAGGCTTTGGCCACCACCTTCAGCGACACGATCCTGTTTCCCCATGCCTTCATGGTGCGAAACGAGATCATCCAGGTTTTCGACGACACGGTCCACATCGTCGTCAGCGAAGACCAGGGCGAGGCCGTCGACCGCCGCTGGGTGCGCTGCCGCCGCCCGATCATCACCGCCGGAGGAGAGCTGACCCTTGGCAAGCTCGACCTCATCTTCGAGGCCCATGCCCGCTTCTACGAAGCCCCGATGCACATCAAGGCCTTGGGCGGCATGTTCCTGATCGACGATTTCGGGCGCCAGAAAGAGCATCCGATGGCCTTCATCAACCGCTGGATCGGTCCGCTGGAACGCGGCTTCGACATTCTTACCCTGCACACCGGCAAGAAGTTCGTCGTGCCCTTCGACCTGCTTCTGGTGTTCTCGACCAACATGCGCATGACCGACATCACCGACAGCGCGGGCCTGCGCCGCATCTTCTTCAAGATCCACGTTCCCAGCCCCACGCGCGCCGAGTATCTGGAAATCTTCCGCCGCGCCTGCGTGCGTCGCGCCGTGCCTTACGTGCCCGAGGTGGTGGAAGACTTCTACGACAAGACCTATCCCGCGCAGGGTCTTGTCACCTCGGGCGCGCATCCCGGCTTTCTGCTGAAACATGTCTCGGCGGCGTCAAGCTATCTGGGCCAGCCCGTCCGCCTGACGCGCGAATTGCTCGATCTCGCGTGGCAAAACGTCATCAGCGACGTCAAGGATGCCCCGTCGAAAACCCCGCTGCGCCGGGACTAGGCGGCGCGTCGGTTGATTCGCCTTGCCGTCCCGCCCCTTGTGCCACGCCGCGCGGCGCGGCTTTTACCCATCGTTTCGTATGGGTATTGCCGGGGCATCGGTATGGATATTTGCCGGAAATACGCCTTATGATTGATCGGCCTGAAACTTACGGATAGCCCAAGATGTAACGGTGCGTCTGGTCCGCTTGGCCTTGGCGTGCATGGCAGTTCCGATGACGGTGATGAAATGCCCTCACTTTCACTTTGTTTCAGACTGGCCTGTATCGCACTGCTTTCCCCGCTCGGGGCGGCCCCCCTTGCCGCGCGCGACAATCCCTTTCCGCAGATCATGAACTGGTTCATGCCCCAGTCCAACATCATGAAGCGCGATTTCGGCTCCATCGCGACCTGCGGCGCGCTCCAAAGCTCTTACGACGCGAATGAATGGCCGCATGGCACCAGCATCGAATCCCTGCAAGAGATCGACAACCGCCTGAAAAAGCGCGTGTTCTTCCGCCCCGATCCGGGGGCCGACACATGGACACCGCTGACCGCCGCCGTGATCGAAGGCAAGCGCAAGCCCGCCGCCGATTGCGACGATGTCGCGGTGACCAGCGCGCAGCTGGCGGTATGCGCCGGTTTTCCGTCAAGCCGCCTCGGGCTGCTGGTGACGCAGCTTCCCACGCGGCAAAGCGAATTGCACATCGTCGCCTTCTACTCCGACACCGATACCGGCGTCTGGGTCTTTGGTGATACGATGGGCAAGCCGCGCGCCCTGTCGCGCATCGGCCAGAACCTGCACTACTACGCCTTCATCGACGATATCACCCATTGGTGGGCGCTGCGCGACCCCAAGACCGGCAGGGTTTTGACCTCAAGTCTCGCCACCTCGTCCATTCCTGACGAGTTCGCGCGTCCCCTCGATCTGGAAGGCGGCAGCTGCCCCGCGCAGGACCCGTCCTGAACTGGCCATCCTGAAACGGCGCTCCTGAACCTGTGCGCCGCCGCCACCCGCAGGGCATCGGGTGGCGGTGCCTTTCGCGCCGCTACAGCACGAAGTCGGTGGCCGCCAGCGTCAGCGTTCCGGTCAGCGAAATGACCAGTTCCGCCGATGACACATCGCCATCCGTATCGACGTAGACGACCGTGTCGCCGCCAAGCTGCAAATACCAGACCCCGCCCGCCCTCGCGGTCGTGCCGCCAAAGCTGAACGCGCCCACCGCAGGATCGTTCGGGGCCGCGTCGATGGCGCCAAGGTCGATCCTGTCCGTGTTCGGCGCAAAGTCGGTGATCCGGTCGCCGGTGTCGGACAGCGAGGCAAAGACAAAGACGTCGGAAATCCCGCCCCCCGCGCCTCCGGTCAGGGTATCGGCACCGTAGCCGCCCTGAATCGTATCGGCATTGGCGTCGCCGGTGATCACGTCATTGCCCGACCCGCCATAGATCAGGTCGGTGCCGCCCCCGCCCGAAATGCTGTCGGCCCCCGATCCGCCATAGATCGTATCGGCCCCGCCTTGGCCCGCGATCGTGTCGCCTCCCGCGCCGCCGTAGATGGTTTCGGCGGTGTTGTTTCCCGTCAATATGCCCGCCGCCGCCGCGCCGCGGGCGTCATTGTCCAGCGGGTCGGCGCCGGTGGTCACCACAGGCGGGCTTGCGGGAATGTCGTTCACCCCCTGCACCGTCCATGTCACAAAGGTGGGCACCGTCGCTAAGCCATCGCTCACCCCGTAGTTCACCGTAACCGTCGCGCTCTGCCCCGTGTTGAGCTGCTGGTAGGCTGGCGCGTTCAGATCGATCAGGAAGCGCTGCGTTCCTGCGTCATAGGAAACCCCCGCCGGCAGCGGCGCGGTGAACAGGACCGAAAGCGCGGCGCTGTCCACATCCGACGCATTGCCCAGCGCATCGACCGCGACCACGCCCGCATCCTCGGTCACGGTCCGGGTGATCGGTCCGCTCACCACGGGCGCATCGTTGCTTCCGACGACCGTGATCGTCAGTTGCCCCCCGTCAGACTGCGCGCCAAGCGCATCGGTGGCGACATAGACGGCGGTAAAGCTAAAGGTCTCGTCCTGCGCCAAACGGTCGAAAGACGCCGCATAGCTGAACCCGCCCGAAGGATTGACCACAAGCCCCGGAATGGCGGGCCCGACAAGCGCATAGGTCAACGAGTCGCTGTCGCCTGTATCGGCATCGCGTCCCGACAGGATCCCGAAGGTCGCCGCGTTCTCGCCCAAGGTGATGGCGATGTCCTGCACCACGGGCCGGTCATTCGCGCCGGTGATGGTAAAGCTCAGGGTCTCTTCGTTCGAACTGGCCCCCTGCGCGTCGGTCGCGGTAAAGCCCACCTGCACCTGTAGCGTCTCGCCCTGCGCCAGATGGCCATAGCCCGATGCGTCGAAGCTGTAGCTGCCATCGGGCCGGAAACTCAGCCCCACCGGCGCGGCCCCCGTCAGCGCATAGGTCAGCGTGGCCGTCTCGCCCGCATCGGCATCAAGGGCCGTGACCGTCCCCGTCACCACGGCATCCTCGTCCACCGCCGCGACCGCCGCCGTGGCAACCGGCGCGTCGTTGGTGCCTGTCAGCGTGATCGTCAGCCTTCGCGGCTCTGATGTCGCCCCGTGAACATCGGTCGCGACGAAACCCACCGAAAGAACCCGCGTCTCGCCCTCGGCCAGCGCATCATAGCCCGAGGCGTCGAAGAAATAGCTGCCGTTGGACCCGAAGCTCAGCCCCTCTGGCGCAGGGCCGGTCAGCGCATAGGTCAGCGTGGCCGTCTCGCCCGCATCGGCATCAAGGGCCGTGACCGTTCCGAAAACGGCATTGCCCTCGTCCACCGCAGCGACCGACGCCACGGCAACCGGCGCGTCGTTGGTGCCTGTCAGCGTGATCGTCAGCCTTCGCGGCTCTGATGCCGCCCCGTGAACATCGGTCGCGACGAAACCCACCGAAAGAACCCGCGTCTCGCCCTCGGCCAGTGCATCATAGCCCGAGGCGTCGAAGGAATACCGTCCATCCGGCAGGAAACTCAGCCCCTCCGGCGCGGCCCCCGTCAGCGCATAGCTCAGCGTGGCCGTCTCTCCCGCATCGGCATCCAGGCCCGTGACCGCACCCGTCACCACGGCATTCTCGACCACATCGGCCGCATGGGCCGAAACCGTCGGCGCATCATTCGTCCCGGTCACCGAAATGGTGACCGTGGCCGTCGCCTGATCGCCATTCGCATCGGTGACGCGATAGGTCAGCGTCTCGGACCGGACCTCGCCTTCGCGCAGCGATTGCAATGCCGCACCGGGGGTAAAGGTCAGAACCGCCGTCTGCACCGCCCCGTCCAGCGACAGGGCCAGACCGGCGGTTCCCAGCGCCGAGGGCGTCAGCAGCGTGACCGAGGCGACCCGATCGGGCACCAGATCGTTGGCCAGCAGGTCTATCGCGGGCGCGGGGCTGTCCTCGGTCGTTCCGGCAAGGTCGCCGCGCGCCGTGACCGCCTCGTTCCTCGGGTCCAGCACGACCCCCGCCACCACGACCTCGAACCCCTCGATGTTCCACACCGTCAATCCGGTCGAGGCAAAGGTGAACGGCGTCGTCAGCCCCGCAAGCCCGAGGCTCTGGTTCGTGGCACTTGCCAGATGCGCCAGAAACCGCGCCACATCCGCTTGCACATCGGCCCGCTGCCATTCCGCCTGCGTCAGTTCAAGCCGCAGCGTATCGCGGCCGGTGCTGCCCTCGTAGAAATCGCTTGCCCCCGCGTTGGCCCCGAAGCGGTGGACAAAGACATCATTGCCGATGCCGCCATATACAAGGTCGCTGCCCCCGCCCGTATCGAGCAGGCTGTTGCCCTGTCCGCCGAACACCGTGTCGTTGCCGCCAAGCGTGGTGATGGTGTTGTTGCCAAAGCCCGTGGCGATCAGGTTGTTGCCCGCGCCCGCGTTGACCGTGTTGTTGCCGTTTCCGGCAAAGATCGTGTCATCCCCCGCGCCGCTGGCGATGCTGTCATTGCCTGACCCGGCGCTTACGATGTTGCGCCCGCCGCCCGCGTCGATGCTGTTGTTGCCCTCGCCTGCCGCGATCACATCGGCGCCCGACCCTGCGGTGATCCGGTCCGCCCCGCCACCGGCCGCGATGACATTGGCCCCGTCACCCGCCGCGATGCTGTTGTTGCCTTCGCCCGCCGCGATGACATCGTTGCCCGCGCCCGTTGCGATGCTGTCGCTGCCCGACCCCGCGCTGATCGTGTTGTTGCCGCCGCCCGCGTCGATGCTGTTGTTGCCCTCGCCTGCGCCAAGAACATCGTCGCCCCCGCCCGACAGGATCGTGTCCGCCCCCGATCCGGCGCCAACCACATTGCGCCCGTCACCGACCGCGACAGCATTGCTGCCCTCACCGGCAAAGACCACGTCGTTGCCGGCCCCGGCGGTGATCGTATCCGCGCCCGCACCGGCCGAGACTACGTTGTTCCCCTCGCCTGCCTCGACC
The DNA here is from genome assembly GCF_014243445.1 of Paragemmobacter straminiformis. Lineage (GTDB taxonomy): Bacteria > Pseudomonadota > Alphaproteobacteria > Rhodobacterales > Rhodobacteraceae > Paragemmobacter > Paragemmobacter straminiformis. Next base: position 659,500 of record NZ_JACLQD010000001.1, on the reverse strand, counting down.
AGATTGCGGCCCTCACCGGCAGAAATGGCGTCGTCGCCCGAACCGGCCATGACCGTATCGTTGCCCGCCCCCGCGACGACCGCGTTGGTGCCGCCTCCGGCCTGAACGGTGTTGTTGCCTTCGCCCGCGTTGATGTAATCGCTCTCGGCTCCTGCCGTGATCACATCATTGGCGCTTCCGCCCTGAAAAACGGCCATTCAACTCTCCACTCGTTACGCAGGCATACCACTCTGCCGGAACGTGTGCCGCAGGGCCGGGTCGTGTCAAAGGGAATTTCGCAACGTCAGGCGGCCAAAGCCGCCGTCGGCGCCCGTCTCCGGTAGCGGATGCGGGCCCTGCCGACAGGCGCGCAGGGATTTCACCGCGCGCGGGACGGGGGCTTCGGGCCAGCTCCCCCCGCCCCGGCAACCCGCCCCGTTTGGCGCGGTTCAAGCATCCCGCCACGGCGGCGATGCCCGAAAGGGCAGGGCGCGATGGTTCTGGCCGTGCCACCGCTTGCCGCCACCTTGGGCGGCAAACAAGGTCACGCGCGGCGCGAGACTGCGCCCCACACGGCCAGCACGATGATCGCGCCGATCACGGCGGCGATGAATCCGGCGGCTTGGTTCGGGGGATACCAGCCAAGTGCCTGCCCCAGATAGGTCGCGACGAAAGCCCCGACGATGCCCAGAAGCGTGGTCAGGATGAACCCCGAGGGTTCGTTCCGCCCCGGCGCGATCATCTTGGCAATGATGCCCACGATGAAGCCGATGATGATGGTCCAGATGATCGACATGGGCAGAACCCTTCCTGCATGGGGCGGTGTGCCCCTTGCTTACCGAACGCTCTGGTCCGCTTGCGGTTCCCTCCGGTTGGTCCAGCAGCCCATGATGTAATGCGCCGTCATCAGGTCGAGATGCGCGCCCCCGCCATTCTTGGCAAGCGTGATCTCCTCGGCGGATGACCGCCGGTACAGCCCTGCCGCGATATCGTAGAAATCGGCGGCGATATCGGCCTCGGTGATCGTGCCATTGGCGATGGGGTCCATGATCTCGCCGATATGGTGGATCGTGGTGGCGCGGCTGTCGACGAAGATGCGCGCCCGCCGCATCGCCTCGTCGTCGGCCTCGCGCATGTCGGGGCGATATGCGCCGATCAGGTCGATATGCTGCCCCGCCCGCAGCCATTCGCCGCGCAGGATCGGCGTCTTGGTCATGGTGGCCGAACAGACGATATCCGCCTGCCGCACCGCCGCCGCAAGGTCCGTCACCGCCGTCACGCGCGCATCGGTCGCCGCAATCGCCTCGGCCCCCGCCGCCGTGCGGTTCCAGACCAGAAACCGCGCATCCGTGAAATGCGAGCCATAGGCCGCAACCATCGACCGCGCCACAGGCCCCGCGCCAAGGATCAGGATCACCCCCGAATCCGGCCGCGCCAGCCGCTTGGCCGACAAAAGGCTGTCGCCCGCCGTCTTCCATTTCGTCACCAGATGGAAATCCACGAGCGCCCTAAGGTCCCCGGTCCTGTCGTCGAACAGGTTCACTGCCCCGTGGATCGACGGCAACCCCAGCGCCCCGTTGCCCGGAAAGATCGTCGCCACCTTGACCAGCTGCGCCAAGCCGTCGATCCATGCCGCGCGGTTCAGGATCGTATCCTTGCCACGGTACAGGAACAGGTCCTTGATCTCGGCCCTCGGCAGGCGGTGGCCCGCCTCGAGGGCATCGGTCAGCCCCTGCCATGACAAAAGCGCCTCGGCCTCCGGTCCGATGATCTCGATGCTCATAGCCCCGCTTCGCCTTCCGTCAGCAACCCTTCGGCGACCAGCCGCCGCGCCCAGCCCTGCCAGCTTTCGAACTGATGCGTCCGCCAGCCCCGCCGCGCCGCCGCGGTGATATTGTCCGCACGGTCATCGGTAAAGAGCAGCCGCCCCGGCGCAATGCCGCAATCCGTCTCGACCATTGCATAGATACGCGGATCGGGCTTGATCACCCCCATCCGGCCCGACACGTAAAGCCGGTCGAAATCGCGCAGGAAATCCATCAGCGGCAAGGCATGCTCGAAAGTGTCGCGCCCGAAATTCGTCAGCGCAAAGACCGGCACGCCCTTGGCCCGCAGCGCCCTTTGCAAAGCGATGGACCCGTCGATGCGCGGACTTGCCAACTCGACCCAGCGGTCATGCCACAGCCGGATTTCCGCAGCCCAGTCGGGGTGCCGCGCGGCCCAGTCATGGACGGTTTCGCGAAAGGCCGCACCCGCATCGACCAGATCGTTCATCCCGTGCAGGTCCACCGCCGCGAACAGGGCCCGCCGCCGCTCTTCCCCGATCACACGGTCGTAAAAGGCCTCGGGCTGCCAGCGCGTCAGCACGTTGCCGATGTCAAAGATCACTGCCTCGGGGGTCACCGGTCACGTCCTTCTTCCGCCGCGTCTCGCGCCACAGCGTATAAAGGCCCGCCCCGCAGATAAGCGCAATCCCCACCGCCGCCGTCATGTCGGGCCAGGTGCCGAAGATCACGATGCCCCAGAAAATCGCCAGCGGCATCGCCGCATATTCAAAAGGCGCCACCAAGGCCGCCTCGAGCAGGCGGTAAGCCTGGCTTACCATCAACCCGCCAATCGCCACCGCGATCCCCGTGGCCAGAAACCACGGCAGATCATGCAGCGGCGGCCAGACCCAGGGCCGGAACAGGAACGCGATCGAGGCATTGTCCGACCCCGAAAAATGCCCGTCCCCGACGGTCAGCCCCATCAGCGTGGACAGCACGATGAACCCGCATTGCACAAAGAACGAAAGCGCCATGGCGCTTTCCGTATCCTTCATCCGCCGCGTCATCATGTGCGACGACGCATAGCAGAAGGCCGAAACCAGCACGAGCACCGCCGCAGGCTGGATCACCCCGCTGCCCGGCCGCAACATGACCACGACCCCCATCATGCCCACACATACCGCCAGCCAGCGCCGCGGCCCGACCTCCTCGCCCAGCACAAGGATCGACAGAAGCGTGACAAGCAGGGGCGAGACGAAGGCGATGGCCACGGCATCGGCCAAGGGCAGGGCGGCAAGGCCAAGGAAATAGCACAGGTTCGAACACAGCACGAAACCCACGCGGATCATGTGGTCCTTGGGCCGTCTGGTCAGAACCTGCCGGAAGCCCGTGCCGGAAAAATGCATCAGCCCGATCAGGAACACCATCCCGATCCCGGCCCGTATCAGGATCACCTGATGCAGCGCGTAAGATCCCGACAGGAACTTGATCGCCAGATCGTTGATCGACAGCGTGGCCGATCCGCCAAGCGCCAAAAGGATGCCCGTCAGCTTGACGCGGGCCGGGGGATGCGTGGTCATGATGCCCCGACTTCACCGCGCCATCCCGCGTTAATCTGTCCCGCCCGCGACATGGACAGGGCGGGTTTGAACGGCTGCGCGATGGGGGGGCAGCAGGTGCGCAACGAGTGCGCACCCTACAGGGCGCGTAGGGTGCGCACGCGTTGCGCACCGCCACGCCTCACCCCAGCGCCTTTGCCGCCCGCAACTCGCGCTCCAGCACCTCCAGAAACCGCGACCGGTCCGCCTTGCTGAAAGGCCGCCCCCCGCCCTGCCGGAACGGGTCGGCGCTGCGCAGATCCTGCATCAGGTCGCGCGTGGCCAGCGCATTGCCGATGTTGCGCCCGTTCAGCACCTCGCCATTGTGCTTGACCACGACCGCTCCCGCCGCGATCACGCGGGCCGCCAGCGGAATATCCCCCGTCACCACCACATCGCCGCGCCCGGCCCGTTCGGCGATCCACTTGTCCGCCTCGTCGGGGCCTTCCGTCACGAAGACGCTTTCCACCAGCGGATTGGCCGAAGGCCGGATGCCGCCGTTCGACACGACGATCATCGCCACCCCGTGCCGCGTGGCCACCCGCTCGGCCTCTTCCTTGACGGGGCAGGCATCGGCGTCGATGTAGACCCTAGGCATGCAGCGCCGCCGCGTGAAAGGCGACATGCTCCTCCATGAAGGTCGAGACGAAGAAGTAGCTGTGGTCATAGCCCTTCTGCATCCGGAACGACCCGCCCTGCCGCCGCGCCGCCATCGCCTCGGCCAAAGCCTCGGGCTTCAGAAGGTCGAGGAACTGGTCCGCCGTCCCCTGATCGATCAGCATCGGCCCGTCAAAGCCGCGCTTGCGCATCAGAAGCGTGGCGTCATAGGCCGCCCAGGCGGATTCGTCCTTGCCCAGATAGGCCGAGAACTGCTTCCTCCCCCAATCCGAGGCCGTCGGATTGCAGATCGGCGCAAAGGCCGAAACCGACCGGAACCGCCCCGGAAAACTCATGGCGATGGTCAGCGCGCCATGCCCGCCCATCGAATGCCCGGTGATGCCCTGCGCCACCTCGGCCAATGGAAAGGCCGAAAACAGCACGTCCGGCAATTCGTCGGTGATGTAGTCCCACATCTGGAAATGCGGCTCCCACGGGTCTTCGGTCGCATTGACGTAAAAGCCCGCGCCTTGGCCAAGGTCAAAGGCCGCATCATCCGCGACCCCCGCTCCGCGCGGAGAGGTGTCGGGAAACACGATGCCGATCCCCGCCTCGGCCGCCCAACGCTGCGCGCCGGATTTGTCCATCGCATTCTGGTGCGTGCAGGTCAGCCCCGACAGATACCACAGCAAGGGCACCGGCCCGTCCTCGGCCTGTTCGGGCAGGAACAATCCGAAGGTCATGTCGCAATCGCACAGTGCCGAGGGATGGGAATAGACGCCCTGCACACCACCGAAGGCCCGGCTTTCCGAAACGGTCTTCATCACATGTCCTTTCGCTTTGTCCCCAAATTTCCACGCCACGCAGGGGCATGCAACCCTCGGGCAGCAAAAACCCGCCCCCGTCCGTTTCCCCGCGCCCTGCCGTCGTGAACCGCACCAGCCGCGGAACGGGGGGCCGTCTGCCCCCCGCACCCCCCGAGGATATTTCCCCGAGTATGAAAGCGGCAGGAACAACAGCCTTTCAGCCTTGCCCAAATACTCGCAGGGGGTGAATTGGCCGGAACGGCCAAGAGGGGGGCGGCAGCCCCCCTGATCTTCCCGCCCCGGAGGGGACAAAGGCTTGCGCGGGCCTGCCCGCGCTCCGCAGGGTCACTGGGTGGGATGGAACTTGCCTGCGGGCGACAGCGTGAAGATCTCGCAGCCCGTGGCGGTGACACCCACAGAATGCTCGAACTGCGCCGACAGGCTCTTGTCGCGGGTGATCGCGGTCCAGTCGTCGGCCAGAACCTTGGTCTCGGGCCGGCCGAGGTTCACCATCGGCTCGATGGTGAAGAACATCCCCTCTTCCAGCACGGGGCCGGTTCCGGGACGGCCGTAGTGCAGCACGTTCGGCGGGGCGTGGAACACGCGGCCCAACCCGTGTCCGCAGAAGTCGCGCACCACGCTCATGCGGTTGGCCTCGACATAGGACTGGATCGCATGGCCGATGTCGCCAAAGGTGTTGCCCGGCTTCACCGCAGCGATGCCGCGCATCAGCGCCTCGTGGGTGACGTTGATCAGGCGCTGGGCAAAGGGCTTGGCCGTGCCTGCAACATACATCCGGCTCGTATCCCCGAACCAGCCATCCACGATCACCGTCACGTCGATGTTCAGGATGTCCTGCGCCTGCAACACGTCATTCGTGCGGCCCGGAACCTTGCTGCCCGGAATGCCGTGGCAGACCACATGGTTCACGCTGATGCAGGACGCGTGCTGATAGCCCTTGTATCCCACCGTGGCCGAGGTCACGCCATGCCGCTCGACTTCCGCCGTGATGAAGGCGTCGATCTCGCCCGTCGTCGCCCCCGGCACGACAAGCGGCGCCACGGCGTCGAGGATCGCCGCCGCCACCCGCCCTGCCTTGGCCATGCCCGCGAAATCCGCATCCTCGTGGATGCGGATGCCGTCCTTGGTGATGCGACCGCGCGTTTCGTCCAACATGTCTGTCCTTGCGACTCTTTCTCTCTAGATAGGCAAATTGCGTGTCAAAGACCAGACCTGCGCCCTGAAGCACCTTTGAAAGCGCCACGCAGCGCCCTATACCCATGCCATCGCAGCCGAAAGAGACGCCCATGCCCAACCCTTCCGCCGCAATTCTGGTCATCGGCGACGAAATCCTTTCGGGCCGCACCCGCGATTCAAACATGCACCATCTGGCCCAGCGGCTGACCGATCACGGCATCACCCTGGCCGAGGCGCGCGTCGTCCCCGACGACCATGACCGCATCGTCACGGCGCTGAACGCGCTGCGCGCCGCCTATGACCACGTGTTCACCTCGGGCGGCATCGGCCCCACGCATGATGACATCACCGCCGATGCCATCGCCGCCGCCTTCGGCGTGGCCATCACCCACCGGGCCGATGCGATGGCCCTGCTGCAGGCCCATTACGACCGCGCCGGCCTTCCCTTCAACGAGGCGCGGCAACGCATGGCCCGCATTCCCGACGGTGCCACGCTGATCGACAATCCCATCTCGACAGCGCCCGGCTTCACCCTTGGCAACGTGCATGTCATGGCCGGCGTGCCGACCATCTTCGAGGCCATGCTCGCAGGTGTCCTTCCCACCCTTACCGGCGGCGCGCCGCTTCTGTCGCAATCCCTGCGCGTCAACAGGGGCGAGGGCGAGATCGCGTCGGATTTCGCCGCCCTCGCCGCCGCTTTCCCCGACCTCTCGATGGGCAGCTACCCCTTCAACACCAACGGCGTCTACGGCACCAACCTTGTGATCCGTGGCACCGATGCCGCCCGCATCGACGCGGCCATGACCCGGCTGGCCAAGATGTTCGCATGATCGACCTGCCCGCCCTGACCGAAGCGACATGGCCCCCCGCCGCGAAACATGCGGTCGGCCCCTGGATCGTGCGCGAAGGGCAGGGGGCGGGGCAGCGCGTATCCGCCACCAGTGCCTCCGGCGTCTGGGCCGGGGCCGATATCCCGCAGGCCGAAGCCGCGATGCGCGCCCTGGGCCAGAGCCCGATCTTCGTCATCTGGCCCGACGACGCGGCACTTGACGCGGCCCTTGCCGCGCGCGGCTACCGCATCAACGATCCCGTCGTCGCCTATGCCGCCCCGACCGCAGCCCTTGCCGACCCCGCGCCGCCTTTCCTGACCACCTTTCCCCATTGGCCGCCGCTTGGCATCGCCACGGCGCTGTGGTTCGAATCCGGCCTCAACCCCGCGCGGCTTGCGGTGATGGAGCGTGTCGCGGTCCCCAAATGCGTGATTCTGGGCCGCAACGGCGACCGTGCCGCCGGCGTGGCCTTTGTCGCCCTTCACGGCAAGACCGCCATGCTGCACGCGCTCGAGGTCGCGCCCGCCTATCGTCGGCAGGGAACCGCGCACAATATCCTGCGGGCGGCCGCCCTATGGGCGCAAGATCACGGGGCCGACACGCTTGCCCTTCTCGTGACCGAGGCGAACGCGGGCGCGCGGGCACTCTATGCTTCCCTGAACATGTCTGTTGTGGGACACTACCACTATCGGAAGTTGTGAGCCCGCAAAGAGGCCAGAGCAGTGCAGACCCGTCGGAACAGCGCAGAACCCGCCGCGCGGCAAGGCCGTGCAATCTGGCTTGCCGTGGCGCTTGCCCTTGCGCCGGTGGCTCCGGCCCGCGCCTTCACGCTGGATTTCAACGCCCCCGCCACGGCGCAGGGCGAGCGTCGCGCCGATCTCACCTCGTACCGCCTGCCAACGGGTCCCTTCGCCGCCGATACCGTTCCGGCAAAACTGACCGAGGGCAGTTTCCAGCAAACCGCATGGCGGCTCGACCGGGCGGGGCGCTCGACGCTCGAACTGATTTCCCCCCTGCGTGACCAGATCGCCGCCGCAGGGTGGCAGACGCTTTACGAATGCGAAACGGCGGCCTGCGGCGGCTTCGATTTCCGCTACGCGATCGACGTCCTGCCCGAACCCGAAATGCATGTGGACCTTGGTGATTTCCGCTTCCTCTCGGCCAGCCGCAGCGGAAAGCACGGGCCGGAATACCTGTCGCTTCTCGTCAGCCGCTCGGCCGATCAGGGCTTCGTGCAGCTGACCCTCGTCGGAACCGAGGCCCCGCCCGACCTGACCGCCTCGACCAAATCGCCCGAACTGCCCGCCGAAGCCGTCGACCTCTCTGGCCTTCCCACGGGCTCGCTGCCCGCGACCGGACTGCAAGCCAGCCTGTCGGCAGGGGAACCCGCCGTTCTCGAGGACCTCGGCTTCGCCTCGGGCATGGCGGCGCTGTCGTCGGGGGATTATGCCTCGCTGCGCGAACTGGCCGACTGGCTCGCCGCCAATCCCGAGGCCCGCGTCACCCTTGTCGGCCACACCGATGCATCGGGCAGCGTCGAGGCCAACACCGCCCTGTCGCAAAAGCGCGCCGACGCCGTGCGCGAGGTTCTGGTGGCAAGCTACGGCATAGCCCCCGACCGCATCGCCGCAAAAGGTCTTGGCCCTGCAGCCCCCCGCGCCAGCAACGACACCCCCGAAGGGCGGCTCAAAAACCGACGGGTCGAGGTGTTGCCCACCCCGACCCGCTAAAGGTTCTCGTGCTCGAAATTACCAGGCGTCCGGGCCCTTGTCGATCAGTTGCCGTGCAAGGAAATCGATGAAAGCCCGCACCTTGGGTTGGGTGAACCGTCCCGGCGGATAGACGGCATAGATGCCTTGCACTTCCACGGGCAGGCCGGGAATGGCCTCTTCCACCAGCCCCTGTTTCATCGCATCGGCGTAAAGGAACGAGGGCAGATAGGCGATGCCCAGCCCCGACACGGCGGCATTCAGCAGCGACTGGCCGTCGTTCACCGTCAGCCATCCCGCCGTGCGCACCTGACGCTTCTCGCCCGAAGGGGCGGTCAGCTTCCAGACGTTGCCATTGGCCTGATTGGAATAGTGCAACAGCTTGTGGTCGTTCAGATCGTCGATCTTCATCGGCCGCCCGTGCCGCTGGAAATAGGCGGGCGAGGCGATCATGCGCTTGGTCGTTTCCGTCAGCTTGCGGGCGCGCAACGAGCTGTCCTCCAGCTCGCCCACGCGGATCGCAAGGTCGAAGCCTTCGCTGATCAGCTCCACATAACGGTTGTTCAGCACCATGTTCACGGTGATGTCGGGGAATTCGAGCAGGAAGTCGCCAAGGATCGGCGACAGAAGGTTCACGCCGAAGTCGGTCGCCACGCTGATGCGCAACAATCCCGACGGCGCCGATTGCATGCTGGTAACCAGCGCATCCGCCTCTCCGGCATCGTTCAGCACGCGGCGGGCGCGGTCGTAATAGGCAAGCCCGATCTCGGTGGGTGACACGCGGCGGGTCGTGCGGTTCAGCAGACGCGCCCCCAAACGCGCCTCGAGCGCCGACACGTGCTTGGACACGGCCGATTTGGAGATTCCCATCTTCTTGGCCGCGTCTGTAAAGCCGCCTTGGTCCACCACGGTGGCAAAGGCTTCCATCTCGGTCAGTCGGTCCATTGTCTTCCTCTGGCAACTATGAGGGCGAATGACCCGTTATTGATCGTCAATTCGGGCAGGATCGGGGCAGGGATGCGACCTATCCGCGGTATTCTTTACCATCGTTGCGCCGCGGGAAACGGACGGTTCCGTACCGTCAGGGCCGATCAAAGCAACGCTGCAAGCCTCGCGCCCTGATCTATGGCAGTTTTCGCGTCGAGTTCGCGCGAAACATGCGCCCCGCCGATGACATGATGATGAACCCCCGCCGCATCAAGCGCGATGCACAGCTCGCGCCGCTCGCTCTGCCCGGCGCAGATCACAACCGAATCGGCCTCGATCAGTTCCGGCTTGCCCTCGCGAAAGATGTGCAGCCCCTCGGCGGTGATCCGGTCATAGCTCACTCCGCCCAGCATCCGCACGCCCTTGGCCGCCAGCGCGGCGCGGTGGATCCAGCCCGTGGTCTTGCCCAGCCCGCGCCCCGGTCTTTCGGCCTTGCGTTGCAGCAGCCAGACCTGCCGCGCGGGCGCAAGCGGGGCAGGGGGGGCCAATCCGCCTGCCGAGGTCGCAGGATCGCCCACCCCCCATTCGCGCCGCCACAGCCCCGCATCCAGCGCCGGGCTTTCCCCGCCCTGCACCAGAAATCCGGCCACATCGAAGCCGATTCCCCCCGCCCCGATCACCGCCACGCGCGCGCCCACGGGCGCCCCCCGCAGCACATCGGCATAGGACAGCGCGCGCTCCTGCCCGGCGATTCCGGCCGCGCGCGGGGCAACTCCCGTGGCCACGACCACCTCGTCATAGCCGCGCAACGCCTCGGCCGTCGGCGCGGCACCCAGACGCAGGTCGACCCCGGCCACGGCCAGCCGCGTGGCGAACCAGTCGATCAATCCGCGAAACTCTTCCTTTCCCGGCACCGCCGCCGCCAGACGCAACTGCCCGCCGATGGCATTCGCCGCCTCGAACAGCACCACCCGGTGCCCGCGCTCTGCCGCCACCGCCGCCGCCATCATCCCTGCCGGCCCCGCACCGACCACGGCGATCCGGCGCGGCTGCCGCGCGGGCGCATAGACCAGATCCAGTTCCTGCCCCGCCTGCGGATTGACCAGACAGGTCGCGGGCTTGCCGCTGAAGGTGTGGTCCAGACAGGCCTGATTGCAGGCGATGCAGGGCGCGATCTCGCGCGCCCGCCCCGCCGCCGCCTTGGCCACGAAATCGGGGTCCGCCAGCAGCGGCCGCGCCATGCCGACCAGATCGGCCAAGCCCGCCGCCAGAATCCCCTCGGCCACCTCGGGGGTGTTGATCCTGTTGGCGGCGATCACCGGAATGCCGACCTGCCCCCGCAACCGCCCCGTCAGATGCGCAAAGGCCGCCCGCGGCACGCTTGTCGCAATCGTCGGCACCCGCGCCTCGTGCCAGCCGATGCCGGTGTTGATCGCATCCGCCCCCGCCGCCTGCACGGCCCTGGCAAGGGTTGCGACCTCGTCCCAGGTCGATCCGTCCGGCACCAGATCGATCAGGCTCAGCCGGAACACCAGCAGGAATCCGGCCCCCGTCGCGGCACGGATGCGCCGCACCACCTCGACCGCAAGCCGCATCCGGTTCTCATAGGCTCCGCCCCAGCGGTCGGTCCTGCGGTTCACATGCCGCACGAGGAACTGGTTCAGGAAATACCCCTCGCTCCCCATCACCTCGACCCCGTCATACCCCGCCTCCTGCGCCCGCAGGGCGGCGGTCACCATGTCGGCGATCTGCTTCTCGATCCCCGCCTCGTCCAGCGCGCGCGGGGTAAAGGGCGAAATCGGCGAACGGATGGCCGAGGCCGAGACGCACTCCCTGCCATAGGCATATCGCCCCGCGTGCAGGATCTGCATCACGATCCGCCCGCCTTCGCCCTGCACCTGCGCGGTCACGCGGCGATGGTTGGCGATGTCGGCATCACCGAACAGCCCCGCCGCCCCCGGAAACACCGCGCCCTCGACATTGGGCGCCATGCCCCCCGTCACGATCAGCCCCGCCCCGCCCCGTGCCCGCGCGGCGTAAAAGGCCGCCACGCGGTCCCAGTCGCCGCGCTCCTCCAGCCCCGTATGCATGGACCCCATCACCACGCGGTTGCGCAGCGTGATATGGCCCAGCGTCAGGGGTGCCAGCAGATGCGGATAGGGCATGGTCTCCTCCTGCCCGCCACGATGGCGCGGCGCGGCGGCGAAGTCACCCGCGAACGCGACGTCAGCTCACGCGGTTTCCACGCAATGCCGCCGGAACGCACGTTTGAGCATGTCAAGCTCCGCCCGCAGCAGATCGACCTCGGCGCGCAGATCGTCCTCCATCGCCACCCCGGTGATGATGGTGAAATGCGCCAGCGTCTGCCCCGACGCGCGGGCGCGGATCAGAAAGGTCTGCACCCCCTCGTTCAGCACCGACGCCGGGACCGGCACCTTGACCAGCCATTCCCGTTCGCGGTCCGGCAAGGCCGTGACCGACAGGCCCGGCAGCGCCACCTCGTTCAGCCGCACCTCGAGTGCGGGTTGCCCGATATCGGACTCGGCCTTCAACACGCCTTCCCAAACCCCGTTGCGGATGCGCGTCTTTGTCAGGCTTGCCCCGTCCCTTGCCCCGTCCCTTGCCGCGTCCATCACTTACAACTCCGCCCTTGGCCTGCGGCTCACCGTCAGGTCGCGCAGGGTGATCTGGTTCATTTCCGGCCCCTCGAAGATCAGATCGACCCAAAGCCGCTCGATCCGCTTTTCGTTGACCTTGGTATAGGCAAGGTCGAATTCCACCATCGCATGGGGCGCGTCAAAGGGCATTTCCCGCACCACCTGTTCGGTGTTCGGCCCGTGCTTGATGTTCAGCCGCGCAAAGATCTCGAGCGGTTTTTCCAGTTCGATGATCGCATCGACCCGCAACAGGTGGCGCAGCTTCAGCCCCCGCGCGCCCTCGTCCGGCAGGTCGATGACCAGCGACAGGAACGACCCGTCGAAACGGAACACGTCCATCCGCAGGCCAAAGGGGGCCACATCCTCTTCGCGCGTGTTCCGCACCTGCCGCAGCGTCAGTTCCGACTGGCGGCAATCGTGGAAGATCGTCGCCCCCTCGCACACCTGCGCCCGCGTGGTCACCGCCGCCATCCCCGGCACGGGGATCGGTCCCTTCCACAGATCGGGCCGCCAGACCCAGTCGGTGCCCGGCAACTTGCGCATCGCGTTCGATCCGATGATCGGCAGGGCAAGCCTGTGGTCGGCCGCATGGATCACGCGGTCCAGCTGGCGGCGCAGGGCGCGCGCACGGTTGCGCCACACCCGCAATGCCGAAAAATCGGCAGCCGGCGCGGCCTCGGCCATCTCTTCCCACCGCCTCAGCGCGCGTCGCTGAAGCACCCTGTCCAAAACGCTGTCCAGCCTGCCCAAATCACACTGCCCCACACCCGCGTGCCCACGCCGCGCGCGCGTGCCCTGCAGCCCGCGCCCCGTGGCTGTTTATGCCGCAAAAGGCGGGGCGCGCCACTGCCAAAATTGCGCAAGCCCCGCCGAAAGTGTCACGGCGCCACCGCAGCGGCCACCCGATTCGCCGCCGCCAGCGCGGCCAGCGTCGCCTCGAGCAGCGCCTTGCCCTGTCCCGAGGTGATCGGCGCCCCCTCGGCCCCGCTGACCGAGATCGTCGCAAGCCGTCCGCGCAATCCGCGTATGGCCCGCCAGTATTCCCCCACGGCACTGTCGGCCACATGCATGACAAAGGCATCGTCGCTGCCCACGGCCGACAGCACGCGCACATCCTCGGCCTTGCCCGCACGGCTCAGCGCGCCGCGCCCCTCCTCGGTCTGGAAGAATGCCGCAAGGCTCGCCCCGCCATCCGCCATCACTCCGGCCGATCCCGCAGGGCCGACCGACAGCGTGATCACCGCCGGTGCCGCCGTGGCCGAAGGGCTGCCCGAACAGCGCCCCATCAGGATCACCGCGGCATCCGTCCCCCGCATCCCCGCCCCCGGCGAGATGCAATAGCCCGAGGGTGCCGCCGCCGTGACCGCCCCGTCCAGAATGTCGATGCTGCGGATGCGCCCCACGCCCGCCGCATCGCAACCTGCCAAGGCCAGCGCCACCAGCACGGCAAGGGCCGCCCTCCACGGGTTCGTCATTCTGCCACCCCATCGCTCCGCACATGCCGGCATCCCGCCGTGACGGCTTTGCCCCTTGCATAGCGCCCCCGCAGCCCATGCGTCCATCGGCTTGATGCGGCGCAGGCGCCCTTGGCCCTTTCATGCTCGCCCAAATATCCTCGGGGGGGGCGCCCCGCACGGGGCGCGTGGGGGGCGGAAAGCCCCCCGTCCTGCCCCCCGTCCTGCAACCGCCCCGCGCAGCACCGGGCGCCCGCCCTGTTCCGCTGCCGCCCGTTGCCCGCCGTCCCGCTGCCCGCCGTCCCGCTGCCCGACGCCCGCTGCCCGACGCCCGCTGCCCGACGCCCGCTGCCCGACGCCCGCTGCCCGACGATTGCAATTCACCCCCCGCCGGACTATCTGTCTCCGACTGCCAAGTGCCACGACCGAAGGGCCGCGCCTGCGATGAACTGGATTTCGAACTACGTCCGTCCCAAGATCAACTCGCTCTTCTCGCGCAGGGAAGTGCCCGAGAACCTTTGGACCAAGTGCCCCGAATGCGGCACGATGCTGTTCCACCGCGAACTCGCCGCCAACCTCAACGTCTGCACCCACTGCGACCATCACATGGCGATCAGCCCGCGCGACCGCTTCGGCGCGCTTTTCGACGGCGGCATCTTCACCGAGGTGAAGGTTCCCGAACCCGTCGTCGATCCGCTGCACTTCCGCGACCAGAAGAAATACCCCGACCGTCTCAAGACCGCGCAAAAGGCGACGGGCGAACGCGAAGCCATGCTCGTGGCCGAGGGCGAGATCGCCCGCACCCCCGTCGTCGCCGTGGCGCAGGACTTCTCCTTCATGGCCGGATCGATGGGCATGTATGTCGGCAACGCCATCCTTGCCGCCGCACAGCGCGCGGTCGAGATGAAGCGCCCGCTCGTCCTCTTCTCGGCCGCAGGCGGCGCGCGGATGCAGGAAGGGATCCTGTCCCTCATGCAGATGCCCCGCACCACCGTCGCCGTCGAAATGCTGCGCGAGGCGCGCTTGCCTTATATCGTCGTCCTCACCCACCCGACCACGGGCGGCGTGACGGCCTCCTACGCCATGCTGGGCGATGTGCAGATCGCCGAACCCAACGCGCTGATCTGCTTTGCCGGACCCCGCGTGATCGAACAGACCATCCGCGAGAAACTGCCCGAAGGGTTCCAGCGCGCCGAATACCTGCTTGACCACGGCATGCTCGACCGCGTCACCCATCGCAAGGCGATGCGCGAGGAACTGGTCACGATCATCCGCCTGCTTACGGGCCAACCCCCCGCGATCAAGGGCGAATTGACCCTGCAACCTGCCGAAGCCTGACCCGTGGCCACCAGGACCTCCGACGCCGTCCTCGAACGGATGATGACCCTGCACCCCAAGGTCATCGACCTCACGCTCGACCGGGTGCATCGCCTGCTGGCGGCGCTGGGCCATCCCGAACGCAGCCTTCCGCCCGTGATCCATATCGCGGGCACGAACGGCAAGGGCAGCACGCAGGCCATGATCCGCGCGGGGCTTGAGGCGGGGGGCGACCGCGTCCATGCCTACACCTCGCCCCACCTTGCCCGCTTCCACGAACGCATCCGGCTGGCAGGCGAGTTGATCTCCGAACCCGCCCTCACCGCCCTTCTCGACGAATGCGTCGAAAGGAACGGTCCCGACGAGATCACCTTTTTCGAGATCACCACCTGCGCCGCCTTTGCGGCCTTTGCCCGCACCCCCGCCGACTGGACGCTGCTCGAGGTGGGTCTCGGCGGGCGGCTTGACGCGACGAACGTGGTCGAACGCCCCGCGCTGACCATCATCACCCCCGTCAGCCTCGACCATCAGGCCTTTCTCGGCGATACCGTGGGCGCGATCGCGGGCGAGAAAGCCGGCATCATCAAGCGCGGCGTGCCCTGCATCGTCGGCCCGCAAACCGACGAGGGGCTTGCCGTGATCGAGGCCCGCGCCAACCGCCTCGGCGCGCCGCTGCTTGTCTTCGGCCAGCACTGGCATGTCTGGGAAGAAAATGGCCGCCTGCTCTATCAGGACGAGAACGGCCTTCTCGACCTGCCCCTGCCCAACCTTCCCGGCCCGCACCAGATCCAGAACGCAGGCGCTGCCATCACCGCACTCCGCGCCCTTGGCCGGAACGAGGCCGCCGCCGAAGCCGCCGTCACCCGCGCCGAATGGCCCGCCCGCATGCAACGCCTGCGCCGCGGCCCGCTCGTCGACGCCGCGCCGCGTGTCGAACTCTGGCTCGACGGGGGCCACAACCCCGCCGGGGGCGAAGCGGTCGCGGCCACGCTTGCCCGCATGCCGGAACGCGAAACCCACCTCATCTGCGGCATGCTGAACACCAAGGATGTGTCGGGCTACATGGTCCCGCTTGCCCCGCAGGTCACGCGCCTGCACGCCGTCTCCATCCCAGGCGAGCAGAACACCCTGCCCGCCGAGGTGACGGCCGAAGCCGCCCGCAAGGCCGGCATCGACGCCGTCGCCGCTGCGTCGGTGGGCGACGCGCTCGCCGCCATCACCGCAGGAAACCCCGCCGCGCGCGTGCTGATTTGCGGCTCGCTCTACCTTGCCGGCAGCATCCTGCGCGAAAACGGCTGACCCCGCCGCCGCCCGAAGATTTTTCGCCGAAAAATCTTCGCCCCGGTCACACCCCGTAGCGGGCCATGAACATGGCGACCGCGCCTTCGACCACGCGCGCCACGTCGCGCGGCGCTGAATCGCTGATGCCGAAGATCACGCGATCATGCAGATCGGCCTTGCACAGCTGGGCGAACTGGTCCGCCGCAAGGGCCAGATCCTCGATCCGCACCTCGCCCCGCGCCCGCGCCCGTTCCAGAAACCCGACAAGACGCTCGCGCACCACCATCGGCCCCGCCTGATAGAACTCTTGCCCCAGCGCGGGGAACCGGTCGCTTTCGGCCACGCACATGCGGAACATCCGCTGCCCGAAATCCGATTGCGCAAAGCCGACGATCCGCAGTCCGGCAACGCGCAACACCTGCGACACATGCGCGGTCTCGTCGATCAGGGCCGCCGCCTCGTCGGCATGGCGGCGGCATTCGGCCTTGGCCACCTCCATGAACAACAGCCGCTTGTCGGGGAAATAGCTGTAAAGCGTCGCCTTGCTGACCCCCGCCTCCCGCGCGATGTCATCGACCGAGGCGCCCTCGAAGCCGTCGCGCAGAAACACCGTCCGCGCGCCGGCAAGCACTTGGTCGAACTTGCGCCCGCGGCGTATGGTCTGCGGCACGGCCGCGACGGTAACTGGCATGCTGTCCCCCGATCGCGCAAAGCATAGACCACCCGCTTCCCCTGCGGCAAGCGGGCGCGCCATTTCCGCCTTGCCGCCGATTGGCGCTTCGCTATTTTAGAATCATTCCAGATTGACAGGGCGCTCCATGATTCCCGGCCTCACCACCCGCCGCCGCTTTTCCGACCTGACCGAGCAGGAAATCCTCGCCCTCGCCATCTCCTCCGAAGAGGATGACGCCCGCATCTACCGCAGCTACGCCGAACGCCTGCGCGGCGAATATGCAGGCTCGGCCGCCGTGTTCGACGGCATGGCTGCGGAAGAGGATACGCACCGCCAGCGCCTGATCGACCTGCATCGCACCCGCTTTGGCGATGTGATCCCGCTCATCCGCCGCGAACATGTCGCGGGCCACTATGCCCGCAAACCCGTCTGGCTGACCGCCAACCTGCCGCTTGCCACCATCCGCGCCGAAGCGGCGGCGATGGAATCCGAAGCGCACAAGTTCTACACCCGCGCCGCGCAATCCACCTCGGACGCCGCCACCCGCAAGCTGCTGGGCGATCTCGCCGCGGCCGAGGCGGGCCACGAACGCCGCGCCGGAGAGTTGGAGCGCACCCACCTCGACCCCGACACGCGCGAGGCCGAAGATGCCGCCGACCGCCGCCAGTTCATCCTGACATGGGTGCAGCCGGGCCTTGCGGGGCTGATGGACGGCTCGGTCTCGACCCTCGCGCCGATCTTCGCCACGGCCTTTGCCACGCAGAACACATGGACGACCTTCCTCGTCGGGGCCGCAGCATCCGTCGGCGCGGGCATCAGCATGGGCTTCACCGAAGCCGCCCATGACGACGGCGTCCTTTCGGGTCGCGGCTCCCCCTGGAAGCGGGGCCTCGCCTCGGGTGTCATGACCATGCTTGGCGGCATGGGCCACGCGCTGCCCTACCTGATCCCCGATTTCTGGACCGCCACGACCATCGCCATGATCGTCGTTTTCGTCGAGCTTTGGGCCATCGCATGGATCCAGAACCGTTTCATGGAGACCCCGTTCCTGCGTGCGGCCTTGCAGGTCGTGCTCGGCGGTGCTTTGGTCTTTGCCGCAGGGGCATTGATCGGGGGCGGCTGATGTATCGCAAGGGTGAGGTAAGCTATCAGCCATTGGCCTTGCCCGACCGCGTGCAACTGCCCGACGATCAGGCGCAGGCCGCGGCCGAAAGCTTCCTTGCCTATATGAAAAAACGCCATTCGGTCCGCCAGTTCTCGCCCCGCCCCGTTCCGCTGCCGATCATCGAGGCCTGCATCGCCGCTGCCGGCACGGCCCCCTCGGGCGCGAACCACCAGCCGTGGCATTTCGTGGCCATCTCGGACCCCGCGCTGAAAGCCCGCATCCGCCAAGGCGCGGAAGAGGAAGAACGCGCCTTCTACTCGGGCGGGGCGGGTGACGAATGGCTTGCCGCCCTCGAACCTATCGGGACGGGCGTGTCCAAACCCCACCTGACCGATGCGCCCTGGCTCATCGTCGTCTTTGCCCAACGCTACGGCGTCACGCAGGACGGCGCGCGCTACAAGAACTATTACGTCCCCGAAAGCACAGGCATCGCCACGGGCTTCCTCATCGCGGCGCTGCACCATGCGGGGCTGTGCTGCCTTGAACACACGCCCAACCCGATGAAATTCCTTGGCCCCCTGCTGGGCCGGCCCGACCATGAAAAACCCGTCATGATCCTGCCCGTGGGCTGGCCTGCCGGGGATGCGACCGTCCCCGCCGTCGCCAAACGCAAGAAGCCGCTCCCGGAAATCCTCTCGATCTTCCGCCAAAGCGATTTCTGACGCAGAAATCGCGCCGGAATCTGGCGCAAATTCCGCGCCCCGCCCCCGATTTTTGCGTCAAAAATCGCCGTGAAATCTGCGTCAGATTTCGCCGTTCAGGCCCAACAGCGCGGGCAAGTCGCGCATCGACGAAAACACCTGCGCGCCCACGCCCGCAAGCCCCGTCACATCGCCATGCGGCGCATAGCCGAAACAGCGCATCCCCGCCGCCCGCGCCGCCGTGGCCCCTGCGACCGAATCCTCGATCACCACGCAGTCGCCCGCCGCAACCCCCAGCCGCTCGGCGGCCATCAGAAACAGGTCCGGCGCGGGCTTCGGCCTGCCGATCTCCTGCCCCGAATAGAGATGCCCGCGAAACCGCCCGATCAGCCCGTGCTGGCCCAGCGTGATATGCATCTTCTCGATGGTCCCGTTCGACCCCATCGCAAAGGGCACCCCCGCCGCATCCAGCGCATCGAGGACGCCGACGATCCCTTCGATCAGCGGCGTATTCTCGCGCAGCATCGCATACATGCGCCGGTAGAAATCCTGAACCCAATCCGCAGGCAGCGCCGCACCGTTGGCGCGGGCGCGCTCGGCCACGGTCTCGACCGTGCCGCCCACATATCTGGCGTTCAATTCTTCCAGCGTCACGGGCAGGCCGTAGCGGGCAAGATCCGCCTGCACCATCAGCAGGGTCGGATGCTCGCTATCGACCACCACACCGTCGCAATCGAAGATCACGGCGCGCGGCGTCATTGCGCCACCCGCAGCAGCGTCACATGCGTATCGCCATAGCGCCGCTGGTCCACCATATCAAAGCCCGCAGGGGGCAGGGGGGCAACCCCCTCCTCCCAGACCAGAAGCGCATCGGGGGCAAGCCACCCCCCCGCAAGGCACGAGGCCAGCGCCGCCTCGCCCATCCCCTTGCCATAGGGCGGGTCAAGGAACACAAGGTCATAGCCCTCACCCCGGTTCGGCCCCATCTTCGTCGCATCGCGCCGCCACACGTCGGTCACACCCATCGTCCGCGTCAGCTCGATATTCCGCCGCAAAAGCGCCCGCGCCGTAGCCCCGTCATCGACAAAGGCCACCCGCGCCGCCCCGCGGCTGATCGCCTCGAGCCCCAGCGCCCCCGTGCCCGCGAACAGGTCAAGCACCCTTGCCCCCGTCAACACATCGCCATGCCCGCCGTTGACCAGCAGGTTGAAGATCGACTCGCGCACGCGGTCCGATGTCGGGCGCAAATGCGCCTTGGGGTCGCCCTCGCCCACAGGGGCAAGGTGCAGGCCGCGAAACTGACCGCCGATGATCCGCATGTTACCTGAGCAACGCCTTCAGCACGGTCGCAGGATCCGCAATCGCCGCAGGGTCTACCGGCTTGCCCTGTTCGATCAGCCGCTTGCCCACCATATAGGCGCGGCTGTCGTTCATCGCATCCACGGCAAGAAGCGTGTCGCCCCTGAAATACCAAAAGGAGACGGCATCCCCCTCGGGTCCGCGCGTGACGATCCGGTCATAGCCCGTGTTCAGCCCGGCGATCTGCAATTTCGTGTCATACTGGTCCGACCAGAACCACGGCTGCGCGACATAGGGGGCCTCTGCCCCCATGATGTTCGCCGCCACCGCCTCGGCCTGATCGATGGCATTTCCCACCGATTCCAGCCGCAGCCGCCCGCCCTGCCACGGGAACGAGGCACAGTCCCCCGCCGCCCAGACATGCGCGGCCGAGGTGCGGCCCATCGCGTCGGTCCTGATGCCGTTCTCGATCACGATCCCCGCCGCTTCCGCCAAGGCCGTGCCGGGCAGGATACCCACGCCCGCAATCACGAAATCGGCCGCCAGCTCGCGCCCGTCCGACAAGCGCACGCCGCTCACGCGTCCCTCGCCCAACAGCCGCTCGAGCCCGGTCGATTCCAGTATCTTCACCCCCCGCGAGGCATGCAGCGCGCGGAAGTAGTCCGAGGTTTCGGGCGCCGCCACCCGCTGCAGGATGCGCGGCGCCATTTCCAGCACCGTGACATCAAGGCCCAGCTTCGCCCCCACCGCCGCCGCCTCGAGGCCGATATAGCCCCCGCCCACGATGACAAGCCTGCGCCCGGCCACGAACTCGCCCCGCATCGCATCGACATCGGCAAGGGTGCGCACGGTATAGACCCCGCCCAGATCGCCCCCGATCGCGGCAGGCAGGCGGCGCGGCGTCGATCCCGTGGTCAACACCAGCTCGTCATAGCCAAGGGCCTCGTCCCCCACCATGACGCGCCGCGCGGCGGTGTCTATCGCGCGCACCGGCGCACCAAGACGCAGCTCGATCTTCTGCTCGGCATAGAAGGCCGCCGACCGCAGCCAAAGCCGCTCTTCCTCCATCTCGCCCAGAAGATAGGCCTTTGACAGCGGCGGGCGCTGGTAGGGCGGCGCGGGTTCCTCGCCCAAAAGCGTGATCGCACCGTCATAGCCGAGGCTCCGCAGCTTGGCTGCACAGGCCGCACCCGCTTGCCCCGCCCCCACGATCACGATCCGCGCCATTCCCGTTCCTCCGTCCCGCCAGCACTGGCCTATTTCAAGGCCGGACCCTATATCCCGCAAGGAAGAAAACGCAACGCGAAGAGGGATGATTCATGACGATTTCCGTGGGTTCAAAACTGCCCGAAGCCACATTGCTCAAGCGAGAGGACGGCAACGTCTCGCCCGTCTCGATCCAGGACCGGCTCAAGGGCCGCAGGGTCGTGGTCTTCGGCCTGCCGGGCGCCTTCACCGACACCTGCTCGACCATCCACCTGCCCAGCTTCATGCGCACGCGCCAGAAATTCGCGGCCAAAGGTGTCGACGAAATCATCTGCGTCTCGGTCAACGACCCCTGGGTCATGGAAGCCTGGGATGCCGCCACGGGTGCCGGCAAGGCCGGGGTCACCCTGCTGGCCGATTCCGAAGCCGCCTTCACCAAGGCCATCGGCATGAACTTCAGCGCCGGCGTCGTCGGTCTGATCGACCGCTCCAAACGCTACGCGATCTATGCCGAGGACGGTGTCGTCAAGGTGCTGAACACCGAAGAGAAACCCGGCGCCTGCGAGCTTTCGGTCGGCGAGGAACTGCTCGAGAAGATCTGACCCGCACGAATTTTCTGCGAAAATTCCGCGCCATACCGACAGGTCGCGCGCGCCGCATCCTTCGGGAAAGGGGGGCCGTCTGCCCCCCTCGCCGCCCTTGGGGCGGCTCACCCCCCGAGGATATTTGCGCGGGTGTGAAAGCGGCAAGAAAGCCCCTGCTTTCGCACTTGTCCAAATATCCTCGGGGGGAGCCCATCGCCCCGCGATGGGCCGGGGGGCAGACAGCCCCCCGTCGCTGGCCCCCCGTCGCTGGCCCCCCGTCGCTGGCCCCCCGTCGCTGGCCCCCCGTCGCTGGCCCCCCGTCGCTGGCCCCCCGTCGCTGGCCCCCGTCGCTGGCCCCCGTCGCTGGCCCCCGTCGCTGGCCCCCCGTCTCTCTGGCTGCCGTCTGACCTTTGCAGCCAGGATGCCGTCCGCAGGCGCGCGGCCCGATTTTTCGCAGAAAAATCGCGGGCTATCCGGCCAGTTGGTCCATCTTCCTTGCAAGCTTCACGTCAAGCTCGCTCAACCCGTCGCAATCATGCGTCGTCAGCACCACGTCGACGGTCTTGTAGACATTCGACCATTCGGGATGGTGGTCCAGCTTTTCGGCCCAGAGCGCCGCGCGGGTCATGAAGCCGAAGGCCTCGACGAAGTTGCGGAAGACGAAGCGTTTGCCGATCGCATCCCGCCCCTCGACACTGTGCCAGCCATTGGCCAGCAAGGGCTCCAGTGCCGCGCGGTCCGTCAGTTTCTCAGCCATTCTGTTTTGCTTTCGCCAGCGCCGCATCGTCCAGCGCCGAGGCGCGCAGACGGGCGGGGCGGTCCTTGATCCGGTTCCAATAGGCCGTGAACGACGCCCGCGCCGGAAGGGTTCCGAACACCAGCCCGTAGCCAAGCTGCGATCCGACATAAAGGTCCGCCGCCGAGAACCCGTCGCCCGCCAGCCAGTCCCGCGCCGACAGCGTGGCGTCGAGCGTGTCGAGAACCCGGTCGAACCCGCCATAGCCCACGAAGCCCGCCTTTTCCGGCGGCACCTCGACGCCCAGCGCGCGGTTTGTCACCGCCGCCTCGAAGGGGCCCGCGCCAAAGAACATCCAGCGGTAGAATGCGGCGCGGTCCGGCGCCATCAGCCCGGCCTGCGGAAAGGCATCGGCCAGATAGGCGATCACGGCGGCGCATTCGGTCACCACATGCCCGTCATGCACCAGCGCGGGCACCTTGCCCATCGGGTTCAGCGCCAGATAGCCGGGCGCTTTCATCGACGTTCCATAGTCGAGGTAGACCACCTCGTAGGGCTGGCCCACCTCTTCCAGCATCCAGCGCGCCATGCGGCCGCGCGACATCGGGTGGGAATAAAGCGTCAGGGTCATCGTCACCTCCATCAGGGGCCAGAGTGGCGCAAAACGCCCGCCCTGTCAGTCCCCGTCCTGTCAGTCCCCGCCTTGCCAGTCCCCGTCCTGCCCCTCGCCCTCTTGCCCGTCCTCGGATCGGGCGTTGCGAAAGGGGCCATAGGCGGTCAGCACCTCGATCTCTTCATCCACCGCGCGGCGTTCCGACCGCAGATAGCGCGCCACGGCCTCGCGGAAGCCCTCGTCCGCGATCCAGTGCAGCGAATGCACGGGCGTCGGCAGATAGCCGCGCGCCAGCTTGTGCTCGCCCTGCGCGCCTGCCTCGACACGGGGCATCCGGTGGGCGATGGCGTAATCGATGGCCTGATAGTAGCACAGCTCGAAATGCAGGCAGGCATGATCCTCGGTGCAACCCCAGTAGCGGCCGTAAAGCGTCTCGCGCCCGATGAAGTTCAACGCCCCCGCCACGGGCTTTCCGTCGCGTTCGGCCAGCACCAGCAGCACATCGTTGCGCATGCTGCGGTGGATCTCGGCAAAGAACGCCCGCGTCAGGTAGGGCGTGCCCCATTTCCGGCTGCCGGTATCCTGATAGAACACCCAGAACGCGTCCCAATGGCGGTCCTCGATCTCGTCCCCCGTCAGCGCCCGGATCGTCAGCCCCGAGGCGCGGGCCGTCTCGCGTTCCTTGCGGATGTTCTTGCGCTTGCGCGATGACAGGTCGCCAAGGAAATCGTCAAAACTGGCGTAGCCGCGATTTTCCCAGTGGAACTGCTGGGTGACACGGTGCAGCAAGCCGTGGCGGGCGGCCAGCGTCTCTGCCTCTTCCGCGGTGCAAAAGGTGGCGTGCAGCGACGACAGCCGGTTCCCCCGCGCCAGCCCGATGGCGGTTTCCACCAGCGCATCGCGGGCATGGGGCGCGTCGGGGGCCGCCAGAAACCGCCGCCCCGTGGCGGGGGTGAAGGGCACGGCGATCTGCAACTTGGGATAATAGCGCCCGCCCGCCCGTTCCAGCGCCTCGGCCCAGCCGTGGTCGAAGATGTATTCGCCCTGGCTGTGGCTTTTGACATAAAGCGGCATGGCCCCGATCAGCCGCCCGCCTTCGCGGATCACCAGCGGCTTCGGCCCCCATCCCGTGCCCTTGCCGGTCGAATGCGAAACATCGAGCGCCGCCAGAAAGCGGTGCGTGGTGAACGGATCGAGCGGCCGCCCGCCGTCAGCCGCCTCGGGGCAGGCGACAGCGTCCCATGCGGCGGCGGGAATTTCGGTCATGCTGTCGTGAAGTTCGGGCTCGGTCATGGATACCGTCGGTTTGCCGGACAGGCCGGGGGGGCTGTCTGCCCCCCCGGACCCCCCCGAGGATATTTGCGCCGGTGTGAAAGCCGGCAGGGGGCTAAGGGTGGCCCGCAATCGCCATGCGTCAAGCGGGCATCGCCGCCATGTAGCCTTCAAAGGTGATATTCTGCGCCACGCGCCGCGCCTCGGCCTCGACCTGCGGCGACCGCACGGTCCAGCACAGGATCGCCGCCCCCTTCGCCTTCAATCCGGCGACCAGCGGCCGGGCCAGATCGGCGACCTCGTGGCTGATGAAACCGGCTTCGACGCGGTCGTAATCGGGGATCAGGCGCAGGCGGTCGCAGGTGTCGGGCGGCAGCGGCGCCCAGTCGTCATGGTCATAGGCCGAGGTGGTGATCCCCCGTGGCAGATGCGGCGCAAGACGGGCCAGATGCGCGATGCAATGCGGGTTGAAGGACATCAGCGCCACGGGACCGTTATAGCCCGAAACTGCGCTGGCCGTCGCCGCCTCGAGCTTGCCATCGGTTTCGGCCATGCGCAGGGTCTGGTCCTTCAACTCGACCAGCAGCGGCACGCGCCCCGCGACGATGGTCAGGATTTCGGCAAAGGTCGGAATCCCCTCGTCCCCGCCGGTCAGCGGCGTGGCGGCCAGTTCCGCCGCCGTCAGGTCGCGCAACCACCCCTCGCGCGGGGTCAGGCGTTCCAGCGTCTCGTCATGGAACACCATCGCCACCCCGTCACGCGACAGTTGCAGGTCGATCTCGATCCCGTAACCCGCCGCGATGGCCGCCCGCACCGCGGCGCGGCTGTTCTCGGGCCGGCCGGCGGCAACGTCATGCAGCGCGCGGTGGGCCAGCGGGGCACGCAGGAACGCATCGGGCAGGGGCACGCGCATCAGCGGATCTCGAAGATGCCTTCGATCTCGACCGCCACCCCCAGCGGCAACGAGGCCGCCGAGACCGCCGAACGCGCATGCCGGCCGGCATCGCCCAAGGCCGCGACAAGGAAATCGGACGCCCCGTTGATCACCTTGGGCTGGTCGGTGAAATCCGGCGTCGAATTGACGAATCCGGTCAGCTTGACCGCCCGCACCAGACGCGAGAGGTCGCCGCCGCAGGCCTTCTTGACCTGCGCCAGCAACGAGATCGCGCAGCGCTGCGCCGCAGCCGCCCCCTGTTCCACCGTCATATCCGCGCCAAGCCGCCCCTTGATCAGCCCGTTCGCATCTTGCGAAATCTGGCCCGACACATGGACCAGCGTGCCCACTACCACGAAAGGTACGTAATTCGCCGCAGGGGCGGGCGCGTCGGGCAGGGTGACGCCAAGTTCGGCAAGACGGGCTTCGATGGTCATGGGGGCCTCCGTTCGGGTTCGGCCAGACGCTAGCGGGAGGCATGGCCCCCCGCAAGCACCGGAAGCGACGCTTTCGCGTCAGGTTTCGCGGAAGGCGCGCTGGAAATAGTCGGTAAAGGGCTTCAGCAGATAGGCCATCGGCGTGCGGTCGCCCGTCTTGATAAAGGCCTCCACCGGCATCCCGGGCAGCAATTCCTTGTCACCCAGCTTCACCATGTCCTCGGCTTCAAGCACGATTTCGGCCCGGTAAAAGGTCGCCCCCGTCTTCTGGTCGTTGAACGCATCGGCCGAGACGACCGACACCACCCCGAAAAGTTCCGGCGTCGTGCGCGAGGAAAAGGCGGGGAACACCAGCCGCACTTCCTGCCCCACCCGCACCTCGTCGATGTGGATGGGCGGGATCTGCGCCTCGATCACCAAAGGGCGGTCCTGCGGGATGATGTAAAGCAGCGGGTCCGCCGGCCGCACCACGGCGCGCGGCGTCGTCACCGCCAGCCCCAGCACGATACCCGACACCGGCGCGCGCACGGCAAGCCGTTCGATCTGCCCGCTCAGCGCGCGGCGGCGCTCGACCAGTTCCAGCTCTTGCGAGCCGATGTCGCGCAGCTGCGTGCTGGCATCCTCGCGCCGCTGGGCGGCAAGGCGCAGCACCTCGAGGTCGACTTCCGTCACCCGCTGTTCGGCCTCGGCGCGGGCTGCGGTCAGCTCGCCCGCGCGGCCCATCATGTCGGCCTCTTGCCGCTGCAATTCCGAAACGCGGCTGGCCTGCGTCAGCCCTTTTTCCAGCAGCGCCTTCTGGTCGGCCAGCTCCTTGCGCACCAGATCGAGCTGCGTCGCCATCGCCGTCACCTGCGCGTCGATGCCGTTGATCTGTTCGCGCGTCTGGTCGCTGCGGCGCTGCAACTGTTCGGTCGACCGCGCCACGGTATCGCGGCGGGCGTCGAACAGCTTCACCTGACCGTCGACCAGTTCGGCCACATCGGCGCGGGCCTTCGCGGTCTCGACCAGTTCGGCGGGCATCACGGGGGCGGCGGCATCGTCGCGCTCGGCTTCCAGCCGCGCGCGCCGGGCCATAAGCTCGAACAACTGCCCCTCGACGATGGAATACTCCGATTTCAGCATCGCCCCGTCCAGCGTCAGCAACAGGTCACCGGCCTTGACGGCCTGCCCCTCGGTCACGCTGATCGCCTCGACCACCCCGCCATCGGGGTGCTGCACCACCTGCCGGTTCTGCTCGACCTGTATCTGCCCGTTCGCCACGATGGCGCCCGAAATCGTGGTCGTCACGCTCCACAGGCCAAAGCCGCCCAGCAGCACGGCCAGGGCGCCGGCGCCCAGCAGGATCGGGCCGCGGGGCGACCATGTCGGAGGCACCGGGGGAAGGGAATTGGGGTTCATACTCATACCACACCTCCGGGCGTCGCCGCGCGGTTGATCTCGTTGGAATTCTTCACCATCTCGCGCAGGACCTGATCGCGCGGGCCAAAGGCGCGGCGCGTGCCCTCTTCCACCACCAGAAGCAGGTCGCATTCCTGAATCGCCGCCGGACGGTGCGCCATGATCATGGCCGATCCGCCCGCCGCCTTGTGCGCGCGGATCGCCGCGTTCACCGCCAGCGACCCCTCGTTGTCGAGGTTCGAGTTCGGCTCGTCGAGGATCAGCAGCACCGGATTGCCGTAAAGCGCCCGCGCAAGGCCGATGCGCTGCATCTGCCCGCCCGACAGCCGCCCGCCCACCGATGACAGCCGCGTGTCATAGCCTTCGGGCAGCTTCAGGATCATCTCATGCGCGGCGGCGGCCTTGGCGGCTTCCACCACCTTGGCCGGATCGGGCTTGCCCAGACGCGAGATGTTCTCTGCAACCGTCCCGTCGAACAGCGTCACCCGTTGCGGCAGGTAGCCGATATAGCCGCCCAGCACATCGGGGTCATATTGGTCCAGCGTCGCGCCATCCAGCCGGATCTTGCCGCTGGCGATGCGCCAGACATTGGTAATCGCCCGCGCCACGGTCGACTTGCCCGCGCCCGAAGGCCCGATCACCCCCAGCGCCTGACCGGGCGGCAGGGTAAAGGTCATCATCCGCAAGGCCGGAACCTGCTCGCCCGGCGGCATCACGGTGACGCCCGAGAACTCGACCTGCGCCTTGGGGCGGGGCAGGGCGGTGCGCTGCTGTTCGGGCGGCACCCGCGTCAGCAACTCCGACAAGCGCCCGTATCCGTCGCGCGCCCGCGTCACCACCGACCATTGCCCAACCGCCTGCTCGATCGGCTGCAAGGCCCGCCCCATCAGGATCGACCCCGCGATCATCGCGCCGGGCGTCATCTCGCCATGCAGCACCAGCCAAGCGCCAAGCCCCAGCATCGCAGATTGCAGGAACAGCCGGAACGTGCGCGAGATGATGGAATAGGCCCCCCCCACATCGGATGCCGCCATCCCTTCGGCCACGGCCACGCCGCGCGCCCTTTGCCAGCGGTCGAACGCGGCACCCGTCATGCCCAGCGCGCGGATCGTCTCGGCCTCGCCTTTCAGCAATTCGCCCGCACGGTCGGCATGCAACCCGGCCGAGGTCGCCCGCGCCAGCGGCACCTTGGTCCGTGTCTGGTTCAGGATGGCGATGGCCACGATGATGATCCCGCCGATCACCGACATCACGCCAAGCACCCAGTTGAAAACGAAGATCACCACCAGAAACAGCGGTGCCCAGGGCATGTCGATCAGCGCGACCAGCGCGGGCGAGGACCAGAACCGCTGCACCGCCTCGACATCCTTCTGCGCGGCAAGGGCGGTCGGATCGTCCGGCGCCACCATCAACCGCTTGAGAGCGGCCTCGAACACCCGCCGTTCCAGCCTTTGCTGGATGCGCGCGCCCACCCGCGCCAGCACCCGCCCCCGCGCATGGTCCAGAATGCCCATGACCACGAAAAGAAACGTCACCAGCGCCGACAGTGCGACCAATGTCGCCTCGGACCGGCTTCCCAGCACGCGGTCATAGACCTGCAGCATGTAAAGCGGTCCGGTCAGCATCAGGATATTGACGAAGACGGAAAATACAAAGGCCGCGACAAGCAGACCGTTCTGCTCGACCCGCGCGGCGCGCAATTCATTCAGGCCACGTTGAAACTCTCGACTCATCCAAAACACCCCTTATCGTCGTAAAGGAATTGTCTGGCCCTTTGGGCGGCTTTCCGCAACGCGTATCTGCCAGAACACGCTTCGTCGGTTGTCATGCCCTTGCGGGCGTCTTATGCCTTGTCTTTCCCCGGCCAAGGCGCTTTTACGAACCTTATCCTTTGCCCGCGGGCTATGCCGAAAGTAGAAAGATGATCCGCAGAGTTCCAATGTTTTCTTGGGTTCATCCCGGCAAGGGCCGCCGCGGCACCGCAGCCATGCTCGTGCTTGCACTTCTCGTTTCGGCTTGCGCCCGCGAACCCGCGCCGCAGGGCATTAACGATCCTGACGAGAATGTGAATCGCCGCGTCCACGCTTTCAACCGCGCGCTCGACAAGGCCCTGCTGCGCCCGGCGGCCTCGGCCTATGGCTCGGTCGTGCCCGCGCCCATCGAAGCGGGCGTTTCCAATTTCGCCTCGAACCTCGACGGCCCCGGCGATGTGGTCAACGATCTGTTGCAGGCCAATCCGGGCGATGCGATCCGCAACACCGCGCGTTTCGTGGTCAACACCACCATCGGCATCGGCGGGCTGTTCGATCCCGCGACCGAACTCGGCCTGAACGGCGCGCCGACCGATTTCGGCGAAACCCTCCATGTCTGGGGTGCCAAAGAGGGGCGCTACATCGAAGTGCCGGTCCTCGGCCCCTCGACGGGCCGCGATTTCGCGGGAACGCTGGTCGACGTGGCGCTGAACCCGCTGCGCCTCGTGCTGCAAGCGCCTGAAACCTACTGGATGACCGGCGCCAAGTTCGCTTCAACCCTTGGTGATCGGCAACGCTATTCCTCGACTTTCGATTCCATCCTATATGAAAGCGCAGACAGCTACGCGCAGGCGCGGCTTCTCTATCTGCAAAACAGGCGGTTCGCGCTGGGTCAGACCGGCAGTGCCGCAGACGGCAGCGGCGACGACCCCAATTTCGAGGACCCCTATGCGCAATGATCCCACCCTTCGCCTGACGCGCCGCGGCTTCACCTCGGTCGCACTTGCCGTGTCGGCTGCCTTCGCCCTGCCGCTGCCCGCCGCTGCCGAACTCGACGTGGCGACCGCGCGCGCGCTGATCGACAAGGCCGTGGCCGACGTGAACTCGATCATCAGCTCCGGCCGCTCCGAAACCCAGATGTTCGGCGATTTCGAAAAGCTCTTCGTCAAATACGCCGACGTGCCGGTGATCGCCCGCTCGGCCCTCGGCGTTGCCGCGCGTTCGGCCACCCCCGCGCAGATGACGGCCTTTACCAAAGCCTATCAGGGCTATCTCTCGCGCAAATACGGCCGCCGCTTCCGCGAATTCATCGGCGGCAAGATCGAAGTCACCGACGCCAAGCCGATCAAAAGCTATTACGAGGTGATCTCGACCGCCACGCTGAAGGGCGAAGCCCCCTTCGACCTGCGCTGGCATGTCTCGGACAAATCGGGCCGCAACCTGTTTTTCAACATCATCATCGAAGGCGTGAACATGCTCGCCTCCGAGCGGACCGAAATCGGCGCGATGCTCGATCAGGCGGGCGGCGACATCGACAAGCTGATCGCCAAGCTCAAGACCCTGTAAAAGCGGCTGCCCGTCGCCCAACGCCCTTGAACAACAGATCGTAGGGTGCGCACTTGCTGCGCACCTTGGGCACGCAGGCCCGCACCGCCAGCCCGCTCCCCTTCGCTACCCCCGCACCGCCGCCTCGATCGCGGCCACGTCGATCTTGCCCATCTGCATCATCGCGGCAAAGGCGCGCTCGGCCACCGCCCCGCCCTGCGCCAGCGCCTCGGTCAGCACGCGCGGCGTGATCTGCCAGTTCAGCCCCCAGCGGTCCTTGCACCAGCCGCAGGCGCTTTCCGCCCCGCCATTGCCGGTGATCGCGTTCCAGTAGCGGTCGGTTTCCGCCTGATCCTCGGTCGCGATCTGGAACGAGAACGCCTCCGACTGCCGGAAGGCCGGCCCCCCGTTCAGGCCAAGGCAGGGAACCCCCGCGACCGTAAAGGTCACCGTCAGCACATCGCCCGCCTTGCCCGAAGGGTAATCGGCGGGCGCGTGGAACACGCCCGTCACCGCGCTGTCGGGAAAGGTCTCGGCATAGAAACGGGCCGCGGCCTCGGCCTCGCGGTCATACCAGATGCAGATCGTGTTCTTGGGGGTGGTCATGGCGCTGCCTCCGCTGCGGGTCACGGTTCCGCCCAGCATAGCGCGAATGTCCCCGGCTCCGGCGGTTTTCTTGCCCTCAGTTGATCCCCAGCAAATCCTTGAGCAGCGACTCGACGGGGTCCTCCTGCGCGCGGTTCCGGCGCGGCTGCACCGGTTCGCCCTGCGGCACCTCGCGCGGGCGGGCAAGCGCGGCATTCGGATCGTTCGGGTCGACCGGCCAGGCGTCGATCACGCCATCGCCATCCGTGTCGATCCCCCCTTCAAGCGCGCCCGGCGGCAAGGGCTGCGCCTCGGTCCCCGGCGGGGGCGGTGCCTTCGGCTCCGGCACGATCATCGGCAGGGGCTTTGGCGGCACGCCCTCGTTCACGCGCATCATCACCTCGTGCCAGATCTCGGCAGGAATGCCGCCCCCCGTCACCCCCTTGAGCGGCGTGTTGTCGTCATAGCCCATCCAGACGCCCACCACGTAATCGGCAGTGAAACCCACGAACCACGCATCCCGCGCGGCCTGCGTCGTGCCGGTCTTTCCGGCGGCCTGACGGTCGGGCAGACGCGCCCGCGCACCGGTTCCCCCCTCGACCACCTGCGTCATCATCCATGTCAGCAGGCGGGCCGATTTTTCTTGTATCACCCGCTCGCCGATCCCGCCTGCCGCCCCCATCAAGGGGTCATTCTCGCCCTGCAGGCGCAATTCGGTCAGCCCGTAGGGCTTCACCGCCGACCCGCCGTTCAATATGCCCGCATAGGCCCCCGTCATCTCGATCAGCGTCGCTTCCGAAGCGCCAAGCGCCAGCGCGGGGCCGGCGGCCAGATCGCTTTCGATCCCGAACCCTTGGGCCACCTGCCGCACAAGATCGCGCCCCACCGCTTCCGAAACCTTGACCGCCGGAATGTTCCGGCTTTCCCGCAAGGCTTGGGCCAGCGTGATCATGCCCTTGAACTCCTTGTCGTAGTTCGAAGGTGTCCAAGGCCCCGATCCGGGGATGTTGATGGTCAGCGGCACATCCTCCACATAATCCATCGGGCTCCAGCCAAGGTCCAGCGCCGCCGCATAGACAAAGGGCTTGAAGGCCGACCCCGTCTGCCGCAGCGCCTGCGTCGCGCGGTTGAACGACCCTGCCGCTTCCGTCTTGCGGCCCCCCACCATCGCCTTGACGGCCCCGTCGGCCGACATCACCACCACAGCCGTCTGCGCGTTCGACCCCTGTTTGAGCTTGCTGTCGAACACATAGGCCACCGCATCCTCGGCCGCCTTCTGCATCCGCTGGTCGAGCGTCGTCTTGATCACCACGTCCTCGGTGGTTTCCGAGGTCAGGAAAGCCGGCGCCGTCTCCATCACCCAATCCGCGAAATAGCCGCCCGATTTCGTCTGCGCCGCCGCACTCAGCTTTGCGGGGTTGGCGCGGGCCTCGTCGGCCTCGGCCTTGGTCAGATAGCCCTGCTCCTCCATCAGCCCGATCACCACATTTGCCCGCGCCCGCGCCCGTTCGAGGTTGTTCGTCGGCGCAAAGGTCGAGGGCGCCTTCAGCAGGCCCGCCAGCATCGCCGCCTCGGCGGGGTTCACCTCGTTGGCCGATTTGCCGAAATACCGCTGCGCCGCCGCCTCGAAGCCGCGCGCCCCCGCGCCCAGATAGGCGCGGTTGAAATAGATCGTCAGGATTTCTTCCTTGGAATACTTCGCCTCCATCGCCATCGCGAAAGGCACTTCCTTGATCTTCCGCACGATCCCGCCCTTGCGGCAATCGGCTTCGTATTCCGCCTCGGATTTCCATTTCTTCGGATCATAGGCCACGCCAAGGCACAGCAGCTTTGCCACCTGCTGCGTGATGGTCGACCCGCCGTTGCCTTCCAGCGGTCCGCGCCCCTCGGACAGGTTGATGCGCACGGCACTCGCGATGCCGCGCGGGCTGATGCCGAAATGGCGGTAAAAGCGCTTGTCCTCGGTCGCCACCACGGCATCGTGCAGATAGGGCGAAACCGTGTCGGCGGTGATCATCCCGCCAAAGGTTTCCCCCCGCCACGCAAAGACCTTGCCATCCTGGTCCAGCATCGTGACCGACCCCTTGGCGCGGGCGTCGATCAGCGCGCTTACCGGCGGCAGTTGGGCGTAGAAATACATGACCACGAAGAACAGGATCGTTGCCGAAACGAACCCGACGCGCCAGCCCACACCCCAGACGACGCGCCAGATCAACCCCAGCAGGCCAAAGACCAGCGTCCCGATGACGCCGCGTTTGCGCGGCGCCTTGCGCGGGGCCCGTTTCGGGGGCGCGGGCTTTCTCGGCCCACCGCCGCCACCACCACCGCCGCCGCCACCACCACCACCGCCCGCGCCGCCGCGCGGCCCACCGCCCGTCGCCTTCGCCGTCTTTACAGAGGAATAGCGCCGGTCCGCCACAAGCGGACCACGCCCTTTGCCCGTCAATGCCATCGTCTGCTGCCCGTGCTTCGCGCGTCTGGTTTTGCGTTAATCTAACCCCCCGCAACCGGAATGCGAAGGGCAAGCTGCCGCGATTCGGGTGCGCGATCCGCTCATTATTTAGACAAGTCGCCCAAAAAGTATAAAAAATGGGCAGTTTCGGCGGCATCCCGCCCCTGAACGCCCCGCCCCTTTCTTGTATGCCCGCGCCCGCTTCCGCCTGATGCAGGTCAAGGACCGCTCGGGGCCACCGGTCCCGGCCAACGGAAGGGGAACGACGTGAAACTTATCATTGCAGCCATCAAGCCCTTCAAGCTTGAGGAAGTGCGCGAGGCGCTCACCACGATCGGCGTCCGCGGCATGATGGTGACCGAGATCAAGGGCTTCGGCTCGCAATCCGGCCACACCGAAATCTATCGCGGCGCGGAATACGCGGTGAACTTCGTGCCGAAAGTCCGGCTCGAGATCGTCGTCTCCGACGCGCTGGCCGAGCAGGTGGTCGAAACCATCCGCACCACCGCCAAGACCGACAAGATCGGTGACGGCAAGATCTTTGTGCTGGACGTCCAGCACGCCGTGCGCGTGCGCACGGGCGAAACCGATGACGACGCGCTTTGAACGTGTCCGGGAAGGGGAAACCGAACCAATGAAGAACTTCGCAAAATATTCGGGCCTGACCGCGCTGGCCGCGGCGCTGATGGCGGGCCTGCCGGCGCTGGCGCAAGACGCCGCTCCCGTGATGGACAAGGGCGACGTGTCCTGGATGATGACCTCGAGCGTGCTCGTGCTGTTCATGACCCTGCCGGGCCTTGCCCTGTTCTACGGCGGCCTCGTGCGCGCCAAGAACATGCTGTCGATCCTGATGCAGACGACGCTGATCGCCAGCGTCATCATGATCCTCTGGGTCGTCTACGGCTATTCGGTCACCTTCGGCGGCGGCACCTCGCCCTACTGGGGCGGCTTCGGCAAGCTTTTCCTTGCAGGCGTGACGCCCGACAGCATGGCGGCCACCTTCTCGGCGGGCTACGTGATCCCCGAATACCTGTTCATCACCTTCCAGATGACCTTTGCGGCCATCACCCCCGCCCTGATCATCGGCGCCTTTGCCGAGCGCGTGAAATTCAAGGCGATCCTGCTCTTTTCGGTGCTTTGGGTGACCTTCGTCTACTTCCCCGTGGCCCATATGGTCTGGGACGTGTCGGGCCTGATCTTCACGATGGGTGCCATCGACTTCGCCGGCGGGACCGTGGTGCATATCAACGCCGGTGTCGCGGCCCTCGTCGGCTGCCTCGTGATCGGCAAGCGTGTCGGCTTCGGCAAGGAAAACATGGCCCCGCATTCGATGGTCATGACCATGATCGGCGCGTCGATGCTCTGGGTCGGCTGGTTCGGCTTCAACGTCGGCTCCAACCTTGAAGCCAACGGCGGTGCCACCCTTGCCATGATCAACACCTTCGTCGCCACCGCCGCCGCCGTCTGCGCCTGGTCGCTGCTCGAAGGCGTGCTGCGCGGCAAGGCCTCGATGCTGGGTGCCGCCTCGGGCATGGTCGCCGGTCTGGTCGCCATCACCCCCGCCTGCGGCACGGTCGGCCCGATGGGGGCAATCGCCCTCGGCACGATCACCTCGGGCGTGTGCTACTTCTTCGTCACCGTGGTGAAGAACATGTTCAAGTATGACGACAGCCTCGACGTCTTCGGCGTGCATGGCGTGGGCGGCATCATCGGCGCCATCGGCACCGGCATCTTCTCGGCGGCCAGCCTTGGCGGGGTCAAGGGCGACGACTACTCGATCGCGGCCCAGACCTGGATCCAGATCGAAGCCGTCGGCATCACCATCCTGTGGTCGGGCATCATCTCGCTCGTCCTCTACAAGCTGGTCGATATGACCGTCGGCCTGCGCGTCGATGGCGATACCGAACGGCAGGGCCTCGACCTCGCCTCGCACGGCGAAGCGGCCTACCACGGCTGAGGTTACGGGGGGCCGGTGCGCCGGCCCCTTGCGACACGGCGGGCAAGGCTCCTCCCCCTTGCACGAAACTGAAGCGGCCCGCGCACTCCTCCCTGCGCGGGCCCTTTTTCTTTGGCGCCCCTGCGGTATCGCGCTATCCTGCGCCTGCAACCACAGGGGGACGCAGCCGATGCCCTACCAAGGTTCCTGCCATTGCGGTGCCGTGGCCTTTACCGTGACGGCTGACCTGCCGGCCGAAGTTTACGAATGCAACTGCTCGATCTGCCGCCGCAAGGGGCTGTTGCTGACCTTCGTGCCCGCCACCGCCTTCACGCTCGACAGCGGCGAGGCGTCCTTGGGCCGCTACCGGTTCTACAAACACCGCATCACCCACCGCTTCTGCACCACCTGCGGCACCGAACCCTTTGCCGAGGGCGAACAGAACGGGCAGCCGATGCGCGCCGTCAACATCCGCTGCGTGCCCGCGGCCGACCTTGCCGCCATTCCGCGCAAGGCCGTCAACGGCGCCGCCTTCTGAAACGCGCAAGGCCCGGCGGGTCGCGCCGGGCCTTGGCCTTGGGTCGGTTCGTTCACGACACCTGCGCGATGGCGGCCGCCAGGATCGGCACCGTTCTCGCATTCAGCCCCGCGATGTTGATGCGGCTGTCGCCCACCATATAGATGCCATGCTCTTCCCGCAGCCGCACCACCTGCGCCTCGGTCAGGCCAAGGCGGCTGAACATGCCGCGATGGGTGGCGACGAAATCGAAACGGTCCGAATTGGTCACGCGGCGCAGCTCGTCGGCCAAGGCCTTGCGCAGGCCCAGCATGTTCAGCCGCACCTCTTCCAGTTCCGCCTGCCAATCGGCCTTCAGCGCGGCATCCTCAAGGATCATCGTCACCAGCCGCGCCCCGTGATCGGGCGGAAAGCTATAGTTCTGCCGGTTCAGGAAGTTGAGGTTGCCTTGCAGCACCCCCTTGCCATCCGCCGCGCCGATCCCGACCAGAATCCCCGTCCGCTCGCGGTAAATGCCGAAATTCTTGCTGCACGAGGCCGCAATCAGCACCTCGGGGAAAGACGAAGCCACCAACCGCGTCGCCGCCGCATCGGCTTCAAGCCCGTCGCCGAACCCCTGATAGGCAAGGTCCACCAGCGGCACCGCGCCACGGGCCACCAGCAGCGTGACCACCTGCGCCCACTGGCCCGCATCAAGGTTCGCGCCCGTCGGGTTGTGGCAGCAGCCATGCAGCAGCACCACATCCCCCGCCTTGACCGCGCCAAGGTCCTCGATCAGCCCGCCGAAATCGACGCCCCGCGTCTCGGCGTCGAAATAGCGGTACTCGGCCATCTTCATGCCAAGGTATTTGATGATCGACGGATGGTTCGGCCATGTCGGGTTCGACAGCCAGACCGTTGCCTCCGGCGTCGCCAGCTTGATCAATTCCAGCGCCTGCCGGATCGCCCCCGTCCCGCCGGGTGTCGCGACCGAGGCCACGCGCTCCATGCCAACCGCATCGCCAAGGATCATCCCCGCCAAAGCCGCGTTATAGGCAGGCTCGCCCGCAAGCCCCGTATAGGTCTTGGTCGTCTCGACCTCCCACAGCTTCTTCTCCGCCGCCTTCACCGCCCGCATCACGGGGGTCAGGCCGGTCGCGTCCTTGTAGACGCCCACGCCAAGGTCGATCTTGGTCGTGCGCGGGTCTTCGCGGAACATCTGGATCAGTTGCAGGATCTTGTCCTGCGGCTGCGGCTTCAAATGGTCGAACATCCCTTATCCCTTTTCCACGGGCAAATCGTCATACATGCCCCATTCCGACCACGACCCGTCATAAAGCGCGTGGTTCCTGTGGCCGATCCGTTCCAGCGCCAGCGACAGCACCGCCGCCGTGACCCCCGACCCGCAGGTGGTGATGGCGGGCTTGGTCAGGTCCACCCCCGCCGCCTCGAACACGGCGCGCAGCTCGGCCACGGGCTTCATCGTGCCATTCGCCTGCAACAGCGTGCCGAAGGGCACGTTCTTCGACCCCGGGATATGCCCGCCCCGCAGCCCCGCGCGCGGCTCGGGCGCCTCGCCCTTGAACCGTGCGGCCGACCGCGCGTCGATGATCTCGGCCTCGCGCAGCTTCGAGGCATGGGCCACCTGCGTCACATCCTTGACCAGCTGGTTCTGGCGGCTCACCGTCATATGCCGGTCGCGCACCACGGGCGGCATATCCTCGATCTCGCGCCCCTCGGCCCGCCATTTGGGGAAACCCCCGTCCAGCACGGCCACATCCATCTTGCCCATCAGCCGGAACGTCCACCACACCCGCGCTGCCGAAAACAGCCCCGCCCCGTCATAGACCACCACCTGATGCCCGTCGCCCACGCCCATCGCCCGCATCCGGCTCATGAACTTCTCGACCGGAGGCACGGTATGCGGCAGCGACGACCGCTGGTCCGAAATCTCGTCGATGTCGAAGAAGCGCGCACCGGGAATATGGGCGGCGGCATATTCGGCCTTGGCGTTGCGGCCCGCGTCGGGCAGATACCACGACGCATCCAGCACCCGCAGGTCAGGGTCCTTCAGATGCGCGGCAAGCCATTCGGTCGAAACCAGCGTCTTCGGATCATCGGACATGGGATTACCCTTGTATGGCGACAGGCGGGAGGTAGCCTCAACGCGGCAAAAGGGCAAGTCTGCACAGGCCGGAATACACCGTTACCGCCCCTTTCGGGCCTGCCTGCGCAGATGCGCGCGGTAAAGAACCGGGGCCGCGATCCGGTCGTAGGCAAACTCCATCCCCTGCCGGATCACCGGCCAGCCCGTGACCCGCGCGGCCCATGCCAGATGCGGCAGCCGCGCCCAGATCGCCCGGAACGCCGCCATCCCCGACAAAAGCCGCCCGTCCTCGACCACATGCAGGCGGCGCGCGGCGGCATCCGGCGTCAGCCCCCATGCGGCGGCCTCGTCCAGCCGGTCAAAGCGCAGCGGCAGCGCCCCGCGTTCGGCCAAGCGCCTGTAGCCGTCGATCTCGAACCGGCAGACAGGGCAGGTGTCGTTGTAAAGGATGCGGATCTCGTCGCTCATGCGCGGCAAGCTAGCGCAAAGCCCGCGCCCGTCACCTAGGCCGCGTCATAAAGCCGCCGCGCCTCGGCAAAGGACATCAGCCGCCCCCGCTGCTCGTCCCATAGTTTCAGTCCGACCGACCGCAGGCTTTGCAGCGGCGTCAGGCGCTGCGCATCGGCCAGTTCCTTATGGTCGCGCAAGATCTCGGGCAGACGGTAGAACGGCACCCGCGAATAGAGATGATGCACATGGTGGATGCCGATATTGGCCGACAGCCATTGCAGGGGCTGCGGCAACACGTAGTGCGACGATCCGGCAAGGGCGGCATCGTGCAACTGCCAGTCCCCCTCCTTGGCCCAATGCGTCTCTTCGAACTGGTGCTGCACATAGAACAGCCAGACCCCCAGCGTTCCCGCGACGACAGAGGTCGGGATATAGATCAGCAGCACGGGCATGAACCCGCCCAGCCAGATGATCAGACCCAGACCGATGGCAATGGCCGCATTGGTCCCCATCGCCGAAATCCAGTAGCGCACCCCCGCCGTCATCAGCCCCATCGGCAGCCGGTTCTGCAGAAAGAACAGCCACGCCGGCCCCAGCACGAACAGCACAAGCGGGTTGCGGTACAGCCGGTACATCAACCGCCCGAACCAGCCCCGCGCCCGATACTCGGCCACCGTCAGCGTCAGGATATCGCCGATCCCCCGCTGGTCGAGGTTGCCGTGCCGCGCATGGTGCATCGAATGGGTCCGCTTCCACACGTCATAGGGCGTCAGCGTCAACACCCCCATGCAGCGCCCCACCCAGTCCTGCGCGCGGCGGCTGTGGAAAAAGGCCGCATGGCCGCAATCGTGCTGGATGCAGAACAGCCGCACCAGAAAGAAACCGTTCGCCACCGCCAGCGCCAGCGTCAGCCACAGGCTGACCGACATTGACGCCCATGCCAGCCCCCACAGCGCCAAGAAAGGCACCAGTGTCGCCGCCAGCTCCAGAATGCTGCGCTTTGTCGAAGGGTCGCGATAGCGCGCCAGAACCCGCACCCAAGCCATCGCATCGCGCGGCCCTTGCGGGGGCGCAGTCTCGGGTCCGGTCATCGCTTTACCTTTGTCACCACCCGCGGGCGCAGCGGGTCATTCTTCATGACGCATTGCAGGCTTGCCGGAAAGGGCCATTGCCGCGCTTTCGGCGCGATAGCGCCATTCTGCCGCAAGGTCAGGCCAGAAACCGCATCAAAGCGTCCCTGTCCAGCGGCGCGGCCGTGTCGACCTCGTGGCTCGGATAGCCGTCGAGCGGCCGCGCCCGCGTCGCCAGCGCGACCAGTTCCGGCACATAATCCAGCCCCGGATGCCCCGCAGGCCGTGTGGCGACCCGCGCCGCATAGCGCGCGCCGATGGTCTCGGGCGGGGCGTGGCACCAGATTTGCCGCACCTCGGTGATCCCCGCCGCGGCAAGCCCGGCCTGCAACACCTCGGGCGGCTGAAAGCCGAACCATGCGTCAATTATGACCGTGGCATCCGGCGCGAACTGCGCCGTCAGATCAAAGATCGACCGATAGGCCGCCCGCCCCAAGGTCCGGTTCATCAAGCGGTCCACGGGGGCAAGTTCCACCAGAAACGGGTTCTTCACCGTATCCAGCGACAGGATGGGCCAGCCCGTCGCCGCCGCGATCGCCTGTGCCACACCGGATTTTCCCGAAGCGGGCACCCCGTTCACCAGAACGGCGCGCCGCCCCTTGGGCCGTGCCGCCACCGCAGCCCCGATCACGCCCGCATCATCGCCCAGACCCGCGCCCAGAACCGGCGCGTGAAACCACGATCTCCGCGCCGGCACGCGGCCCAGCGCCGCCACCATCGCAGCGCCAGCCCCCCCGCCGATGATCACGGCCTCCGGCGAAAGCGTGGCGATCAGCGTGTCGATGGCCCCGCGCAGCGGCGCGGCCCAGCGGTGCAGAACCCGCTCTGCCACCGCATCGCCCCGCGCCAGCAACGCCTCGGCCCGCGTGCCCGCAGGCAATCCCGCCTCGGCCAGATGCAGTCCGAAGGCCGTGCCCGAGCTTTCCGTCTCGGTGCAGCCCCGCTTGCCGCAGACGCAGTCGCGCCCCTCGGGCACCACGGTCAGATGGCCCAGCTGCCCCGCCACCCCGCGCCCGCGCAAAATGCGCCCGTGGTCAAGGATGGCCCCCCCGATCCCGGTGCCGATGGTCAGCAGCACGACATGCGCCAGCCCCTTGGCGGCCCCCTGCGCCACCTCGCCCAGCAGGGCCATGTTCGCATCGTTGTCCAACGTGACAGGCAGGCCCGTCTCTTGTGCCAGACGTTCGGCAAAGGGCAGGGTGGACAGGTCCACATACCCCCCCGAAAGCACCCGCTGGCTTGCGAAATCCACCTGACCCGGCACGCCGACCCCGATGGCCGCGACCGTTTCGTCACGCAATTCCGCGACCATTTCCCTGCACAGGCGCAAACAGCCCTCGCCGTCGCGCAGGCTCGGCCTTGCGCGGCGGTCCTGCACCACGCCATCCGCGCCGATCCGCGCCGCGCGGACATTCGTCCCGCCGATGTCGATGCCGATCGTGGCGCGCATCCTAGCCCCTTGGCATGTAGCGGCCGATCACCGCCTGAATTTCCCGCAACCGCGGCAGCGCGACCGTGGTCAGCCGCTCCTTCGTCACTGCGCGGTCAAGCGAGATGCAATCCTTCCACAGCGACCGCCCCGCGATCACCCCCGAAGCGCCGTTGGCCATCGCCGTCTCGACCTGCCCGAGGAAGGTCGCATGGTCCACCCCCGCCGACAACACCGCCCAAGGCACGCCCGCGCACATCGCGGTGACATTGGCGCAAGCCTCCGGCGTTCCGGGATAGGGGATCTTCAGCACCTTCGCCCCAAGGTCGAGACAGATGCGCGACCCGCCCTCGATCAGCGCCGGAACGGCGGCGGAATGGGTGGCCTTGTCCTCGCCCGGCAGCGCATAGGTCAGGAATTCCACCACCAGCAGCAGGTCCTCGGCGGCGAAATCCGCGATCACCTCTTGCAGCAGCGCGATATTGGCGATGTTGGCGGCCGGAATGTCCGACCGCAGATAGACCATGATCTTGGCGCCGGTGCCGCCCAACTCGCGCACCTTGCGCGCCGTGATGCCGGGGACCAGCTTCGAGATCCGGTATCCTTCGGGCGTCAGGCCAAAGCCGGAATCGTCCAGCCCGACCAGCAGCGCGGTCGACCGGTGCAGCATCCCCTCGTCGATCATCGCAGGCAGGGCGCAGACCGGATCGACCAGAACGGCGGTCGCATGGCGCGCAAGATAGGCCGCGATGTCCATCTTGGTCTGGCCCAGAATGTCGGTGCCGATCTTGGCCTGCTCCTCGGGCGTCGCGCCAAGGATCGTGCGCATGCCGCCGCGCTGGTCGCAGGCGATCACCATCATCGCGCCCTCGTCGCCGCAGATCAGCTGGTAGCCGCGCCGTTCGGCACTGGTCATTCGGGTCATCACATCCTGCCTTTGCTTGCCGGTTGCCCCCTTGCCCGCACAAGGGTAAGCCCCGCGTGCCATTCCGGCGGGAACTTTCCGTTGTCAGACACAGCGGGGCTGCTATGGTAAGCGATGTAACACGTTGCAGAAAGGAATTGCAATCTGTCTCAGGCAGGCACTCCCGACGCCGGTGAAACGCGGGCGCTGATGCACATGGTGGCGAAACTGCATTATGTCGGCGACCTGCCGCAGGTGCAGATCGCCAAGCAGCTCGGCCTGTCCACCGCCACCATCTCGCGCCTGCTGCAACGGGCGCGGGCCGAAGGCATCGTGCGCATCGAGGTGCGAGACCTCGTCGTCCCCGATGCGCTGGGCGCTCAACTCGAACGCGAACTTGGCCTGCGCCGCGTCTCGGTCGTCGAAACCCCGGCAGGCAATGCCGCCGTGGCCCTTGCCGCCCCCTTGGGGACCATGCTGAAAACCGCCAACCTCGGCCCCGGCGCCGTTCTGGCGCTGGGCTGGGGCCGCGCGATCCGCGCCGTCCTCGAGGCGGGTCTGCCCCCCATGACAGGCGTGCTTGTCGTGCCCGCAACCGGCGGCATGCAGCAGCACCACGCCCATTTCCAGATCAACGAATTCGCCAGAATGGCGGCAGAACAGGCCGGCGGAACCGCCTATTTCGTCCATGCGCCCTTCCTGCCCTCGCCCGACACCCGCGACATCTTCCTTGCCGATCCCGCCATCCGCGAGGCCGTCGCCCTGTGGGACCGCATCGATGTCGCCGTTGTCGGCGTGGGCCTGCCACATGCGCTGAACGCCCCCGACGCCAGCCTTGCCACCCCCTCCGAACAGCAACTCGTCGATGCGGCGGGCGACGTGATTCGCCACTACTTCGACGCGCAGGGCCGCCCCATCGACTGGGAGGGGGCCGACCGCCTGATCGCCGTTTCGCCCGAACAACTCAGACGTGCGCGGCTGTGCATCGGCGTGGCCTCGGGCGAGGCCAAGGCCCTTTCCATCATCGGGGCCGCCCGCGCGGGTCTGATAAACGCGCTCGTGACCGATGCGCAAACCGCCCAGGCGGTGCTGGACGGCCTGTCCCGCGGCTTGTGAAATCCTTTTCGCAAGTGCAGCAAAATATTGCTGCAAAAAATTTCTCTTGACCCAAGCCGCCTCTCGGCTTTCATTTGCCCCACGTGAACCGGGTCCGGCGCGAAAGCCCAAAAGGGCGATTCCGGCCCAATGGGAGGAGAAAACATGAAACGTCGTTCGATTCTGGGGGCCGTTGCTGCGGCCAGCCTGTCGCTCTCGCTCGGCATGGGTGCAGCGCAGGCGCAGGACAAGAAATTCACGATTGCGCTGATTCCCGGCCTGACCACCGACGCCTTCTACATCACCATGCAAAAGGGCGCGCAGGCCGCTGCCGATGCGCTGGGTGTCGAACTGGTTTTCCAGGGCGCGCCCGACTTCAACCCCGTGACGCAGGTTCCGGTGCTCGATGCGGTCATCGCCCGCGCCCCCGACGCTATCCTGATCGCGCCGACCGACACCACCCAGCTGGTCGAGCCGCTGCGCAAGGCGCATGACGCGGGCATCCCCGTCATCACCGTCGACACCTTCATCGGCACCGGCCAGTACCAGACCGGCGCGGGCGATGCCGACTTCCCGCTGTCCTACATCGCCTCGGACAACGTCCTCGGCGGCAAGATCGCGGCCCGCGCCCTCGCGGCGGCCATCGGCGGCGAAGGCAAGGTCTACGTCTCGAACGTCAAGCCGGGCATCTCGACCACCGACCAGCGCGAAGCGGGCTTCAAGCAGGCGATGGCCGAGGAATTCCCCAACGTCACCGTTCTGGAAACCCAGTTCAACGAGAATGACGCCAACAAGGCCGCCTCGCAGCTTCAGGGCGTTCTGGCCCGCGAAGCCGACCTCAAGGGCGTGTTCGGCGCCAACCTCTTCTCGGCCCTCGGTGCCGCCAACGGCGTGCAGCAGGCCGGGCAGACCGGCAACGTCAAGGTCGTCGCCTTCGACGCGCCCGGTTCCATCGTCGACAACCTCTCGACCGGCCTTGTCGATGTGGCCATCGCCCAGCACCCCGCCGAAATCGGCTATTACGGCGTGGTCTCGGCCTATGCCCACCTGACCGGCAACTCGATCCCGGTCAGCATCGGTACGGGCTTCACGATCATCGACAAGAACAACGTCTCCGACCCGAACGTCGCGAAATACGTCTACTCGGAATGATCGCTCCCGCCCCCGCCCCTGCGGCGGGGGCAATTTGCTCCCAAGACCAGCGCCCCGGTGCCCGGCAATCCGCCACGGTTCCGGGGTTTGCCATCCCAGCCGACAGGACCGCCAAATGACCGAAGCGCCGCCCGCAAGCAGCGGACACGTCTCGCCCCCAGCAGACCATGCCGACAAGTCCCGCACCCTCGTGCAGCGCATCGCCGACCTGCGCGCGTGGCTGTTCCTCGCCGCCCTCATCATCGGGTTCGAGGCATGGAGCCGCACCGCATTCGGCGGCAGCTTCATCGTCAATCCCTACAACATCACCTCGATCGCCATTTTCGCCGTGGCCCCGCTTCTGCTGGCGACGGGTCAGACCTTCGTCATCATCTCGGGCGGGATCGACCTGTCGATGGGCTTCATCATGGGGCTTGCGGCGGTGGTCGCGGCCCATGTCATCAACTGGTCGGCCCCCGCCA
This sequence comes from Paragemmobacter straminiformis, assembly GCF_014243445.1. Classification (GTDB taxonomy): domain Bacteria; phylum Pseudomonadota; class Alphaproteobacteria; order Rhodobacterales; family Rhodobacteraceae; genus Paragemmobacter; species Paragemmobacter straminiformis. The sequence goes on along the minus strand of NZ_JACLQD010000001.1, from coordinate 614,931 downwards.
TGGGAGAGCCGCTGGCCGTGCTTTTCGGCACGCTGGTCGCCGTCGCCATTGCCATGATCCCCGGTTTCGTGAACGGCCTTCTCGTCTCGCGCCTGCGGGTGCCGCCCTTCATCGGCACGCTGGGCATGTTCGGCGTGGCGCGCGGCGTGGCCTTCCTTCTGGCAGGCGGCACCACGGTTCCGGTCAAGAACAGCTTCTTCGCGCTTCTGGGCAACGGCCGCATCCTCGGCATTCCGTGGATCATCATCATCACGGCCATCTTCGTGCTGGTCATGCATTACATCCTGTCGCAAACCCGCTTCGGCCAGCACAACTACGCCATCGGCGCGAATGAACAGGCCGCCCGCCGCGCGGGCATCGACATCAAAAGCCACCTGTTGCGCCTCTATGTCCTGTCGGGCATCTGCGCGGGCCTTGCGGGGGTGCTTTACGCCGCCCGCTTCACGGCGGGTGCGGCACAGGCGGGCGAACCGCTTCTGCTCGACTCGGTCGCCGCCGTGGTGATCGGCGGGGCCAGCCTCTTCGGCGGCTCGGGCACCATCCTCGGCACCGTGGCGGGGGCGCTCGTCATCGCCGTCATCCAGTACGGCCTTGTGTTCATCAACGTCGAACCCTTCTGGCAATTCATCTCGGTCGGGGTCGTCATCATCATCTCGGTCCTGATCGACCAAGCCCAGCGCCGCATTTCCGGAGGCCGCCAAAGTGAGTGACCAGCCGCTTCTCGAAACCCGTCACCTGTCCAAGAACTTCGGCCCCGTGCAGGCGCTTGCCGACCTGTCCATGCATGTGAACGCAGGCGAGGTCGTGGCCCTTGCCGGCGACAACGGCGCAGGCAAGACCACGCTGATCAAGGCGATCTCGGGCGTCTACCGCCCCTCCTCGGGCCAGGTATTGCTGAAAGGGCGCGAGGTCAGCTTCGCCTCGCCGCAGGAAGCCCGCGAAAGCGGCATCGAGACGATCTATCAGGACCTCGCCCTTGCCGACAACCTGTCGATCGGCGCCAACATCTTCCTTGGCCGTGAACCCATGACCAAGGCCTTCGGCTTCCTGCCCGTCCTCGACCGCAAGAAAATGGCCGAAGCCGCGCGCGACACGATGGCCCTGCTCGATTTCCACGTCAGCCGCCTCGACGCGCCGGTGTCGAACTTTTCCGGCGGGCAGCGGCAGGCCGTGGCCATCGGCCGCGCGGTCTACTGGAACGCGCAGGTCCTCATCATGGACGAACCCACCGCCGCCCTCGGCGTGCCGGAACAGCGCAAGGTCATCAGCCTGATCCACCAGCTCAAGGAGCAGGGCCGCGGCGTGATCTTCATCAGCCACAACCTGCAAGACATCTTCGCCGTCTCCGACCGCATCGTCGTCTTGCGGCGCGGCGTCATGGCGGGCGAACGACGCATCAGCGACACCACCCATGACGAGGTGGTCAAGCTCATGGTTGGCGGCTAAGCCAAGGCGGGGCGGATCACGGTCCGCCCCCGCACCACGACCGACACAGGCGACGAGGATCGAATGCCCAAGAAACAAGACCGCCTTCTCCGCGTCGGCGTGCTCGGCTGCGGCCCCATCGCGCAGGCCGCGCATTTCGAAAGCTGCACCAAGGCGGCCAATGCCACGCTCTACGCCATCTGCGACGTGGCCGACGACCTGCGCGAACGCATGGCCGCCACCCACGCGCCCGAACGGCAATTTGCCGATTACGATGCCATGCTGGCCGACCCCGACCTTCAGGCCGTCATCATCGCCACCTCCGATGCCTTCCACGTTCCCGCCGCCAAACGCGCGCTGGAAGCGGGCAAGCATGTGCTGTGCGAAAAACCCCTCGCCACCTCGGTGGAAGAGGCCGAAAGCCTCCGCGCCGCCGCCGCCGCCTCGGGGTGCATCCTCCAGGTCGGCCATATGAAACGCTTCGACGCCGGTTTGCAGGCGGCCAAGGCCTTCGTCGACGGCGACATGGGCGAGATGGTCGCGCTCAAAGCATGGTATTGCGACAGCACCCACCGCTACCCGATGACCGATGCCGTCCAGCCGCTGATGGTCACCAGCCGCAACGCCCGCAAACCCGCAGGCGACCCCAAAGCCGACCTCGACCGCTATTACATGCTTGCCCACGGCAGCCATCTGGTCGACACCGCCCGCTACTTCGCAGGCCCCATCGCCTCGGTCGACGCGCGCTTGCTCAACCGTGGCGGCCTGCGCTGCTGGTTCGTCGATGTCGCATTCGAAAACGGCACGCTCGGCCATCTCGACCTGACCGTCGCCGTCCGCATGGACTGGCACGAAGGCTTCCAGATCTACGGCGCCAACGGGTCCATCCTCGGCAAGACCTATAACCCCTGGTATTACAAATCCTCCGAGGTCGACATCTTCCACGAAAGCGCGGGCGAAAGCCGCCGCGTCCTCGGCGCCGACGGTCACTTCTACCGCCGCCAGCTCGAAGGCTTCGCCGATACCGTGCTGAACGGCACCCCGATGCAAGGCGCCGATATCGAGGACGGCATCGCCTCGGTCCGCGCGATGGTCGCCATCGCCCAATCGGTCCGCAGCGGCCAGCCCGTGCGCATCGATCAGGCGGCGGGTCCGGTCTGATGCAGCCCGCGCCGCTTCGTCTGGGCATCTTTGCCAAAACCTTCGCAGGCAGCGACCCCGCGACCGTGCTGGCCGCGGCCCGTGACGCGGGCTATGCGGCGGTGCAATACAACATGGCCTGCTCGGGCATGCCCGCCATGCCCGACGCGCTTGCCCAAGCCGACATCGCCGCCATCCGCCGCGCGTCCGAGGCGACGGGCGTCGCCATCGCCGCCGTCTCGGGCACCTACAACATGATCCACCCCGACCCCGCCCAGCGCGCGGCGGGCCTGCGCCGCCTGTCGCTGCTCATCGCCCATGCCCGCGCCATGGGAACCGGCATGGTCACGCTTTGCACCGGCACCCGCCATGCCACCGACCAATGGGCGCACCACCCCGACAATGCCACGCCCGAGGCATGGCGCGACCTGCTGGCTGAAATGGCCAAGGCCTGCGAACAGGCCGAATCCGCCGGCATCCGCCTTGGCATCGAACCCGAGCTTGCAAATGTCGTCGACAGCGCCGCCGCCGCGCGCCGCCTGATCGACAGCTTGCAAAGCCCCGCCCTCGCCATCGTCCTCGATCCCGCCAACCTGTTCGAGACGGCCTCCGATGCTGACCGCCGCGCCATCATCGCCGATGCGGTCGACCGTCTGGCCGACCGGATCGTCATGGCCCACGCCAAGGACCGCCACCCCGACGGCAGCTTTGCCACGGCAGGGCAGGGGGTGGTCGATTTCCCGCATTTCATCGCCTGCCTCAAAGCGGCGGGCTTTCACGGCGATCTCGTCACCCACGGCCTGACCGCGCCCGAAGCGCCCGCCGTCGCAGCCTTCCTGCGCGGGCTGGCCTGATGCCTTCGGTCCTGCACCGCGACGGCCTGCGCCTGACCGTCCACGATGCGGGCGGCGCGGGCCGTCCGGTGATCTTCCAGCACGGCCTCTGCGGCGATGCGCGCCAGACCTTCGAGGCCTTCCCGGCCGATCCCCGCCTGCGCTGCCTCACGCTCGACTGTCGCGGCCACGGCACATCCGACTTCGACCCGCAGCCCGGCCTTGCCAAATTCGCGCAGGATGTGGCGGCACTGGCCGAAACGCTTGGCCAGCCCGTCGCCATCGGTGGCATCTCGATGGGGGCGGCCATCGCCCTGCGCCTTGCCGTCACGCGGCCGGAACTTGTCTCGCGCCTCTTTCTCGTCCGCCCCGCTTGGGGCTGCGATGCCGCCCCGCCCAACATGGCACCCAATGCCGAAGTCGGCCTTGCCCTCGTCCGCCTTCCCGTGGCCGAGGCACGGGCGGCCTTCCTGTCCTCGGACACCGCGCAAACCCTCGCCGCGACCGCGCCCGACAACCTCAACTCGCTGCGCGGCTTTTTCGACCGCACCCCCGTCTCGCGCACGGCGATCCTGCTCAACACCATCTCGCGCGACGGCCCGGGCGTCACCCCCGCCGACCTCGGCGCCCTGCGCCTGCCCACCCTTGTCGCGGGCTGCGCCGAAGATGCGATCCACCCGCTCGCCCTGTCCCGCGACCTCGCCGCCCTCATTCCGGCTGCGACCCATGTCACCCTGCCGCCCAAGGGCAGTGACAAACCGGCCCATCTCGCGGCCCTGCACCGCGCCCTTACCGATTTCCTGACCTGAAGGACCGACCATGCCCCGCCCTGCTTCCGACTGGCTCGCCGCCCTGCCGACACACCGCCTGATCGCCGAGTTTTCGGTCTGGTCCGCCGACCTGATCCGCTTGGCCGATGACATGGCCCGCATCCGTCCCCATGCCGATATCCTGCATATCGACGTGGCCGACGGCGTCTTTGCCCCCGCCTTCCTGTTCTTTCCCGACCTCGTCGCCCGCATCCGCGATGTCTCCGACCTGCCGATCCACGTGCATCTGATGGTCGACGACGCCGTGCTTCTGTCGCAGGTCGAACAATTCGCCGAAGCGGGGGCCGACCTCATCAGCCTGCACGCCGAAAACGCCAATGCGTCAAAGGCGCTTGATCTGATCGCGGGATACGGCCTCAAATCCGGCATGGTGCTGCGCGTCGAAACCCCCGTGTCGCGCGCCGCACCCCATATCGGACGGCTCGATGTCCTGACCCTGCTCGGCACCGCCATCGGGGTAAAGGGGCAGGGCCTCGACCCCCGCGCCACCACCCGTCTGGCCGAAGCCAAGGCGCTGATCGCGCCCGCCGGACGCCGCATCGTCCTTGCTGCCGATGGCGGCATCCGCGATACCACCGTGCCGCTGCTGCGCGGGGCAGGGGCCGAAACCGTGGTGCTTGGCTCGCTCGCCTTCGGCGCGCCCGACCTTGCCGCCCGCATGGAATGGCTGCACGGCCTCGGCTGACCCCGCAGGCCGCACCCGCCCTTATCCGCCGCTACCCCCGCGCGCCTTCGCTGCGCGCCAGCGCAAGGGCGCGGGCAACCTCGGTCAGGTCCTCGCCCAGCACCTTCAGCGGATGCGGCGCGCCCCCGCCGTCCAGAAAGCGCATCACGGCCGCAGCCAGCGCATCGGTGATCCCCGCCGCATAGCCGCAGGCCGCCAGATCCGCCGCCACCGCATCGGCCCGATGCGGCAGATAGGCCAGCCCCTCGACCGTCCCGCCCTCGGGCAGGCGCATCCCCACGATCCGGCAGACGGAAACCTCCTCCATCGTTCCGGCCACGGTAAAGCCTTGGCTCAACCCGCAAAAACAGTCGCTCGGCCGCCCCGACACCAGCAGCGATTGCGCCATATGCTCGCCCTCGGCCCCCGACAGCGTCAACTGCAAGGTCCGCCCCGCGCGCGTTCCGCTGCCACGGAACACCCCCAGATGCCCGTCGAGCTGCTCGCTGTAGACCGCGCCGACCTTACCCTGCGCCGCAGGCCGCAGCGCCATCTCGCCACGGATCAGCAGTCCCTGATGAAAGGGCGACCACGCCCAGGAATAGCAGACGAAATCCCCGACCAGCGCATCCCCCGTCGCCGCCTTCTCGCCCAGAAACGCCGCCGTCCGCGCCTGCACCTCGCGCGCATCGGCCTGAAACAGGGCGCAGACCTCTTCGCTGAAAGCCTCGACCGAACAGCCCGCAAGCCACGTCCCGCCGCGCCCCGTGCCCAGAAGCCGCGCCCAATCCTCGTAGACGGTCATCGAACGGGGCAGCGATTTTCCCTGCAACCATTTGAAACTGCGCTCGAGGTCGAACTCTGTCGCGGGGTTGAGCGCGCGAAACCGGGCGCAAAGCTCCTTGCGGGTGGAACATCCCAGAACAACCGCCGTGATGCCGAGCTTCTGCGCGAAGGACAGCGACATGAGTTCCTTTCAAAGCCGTTAAGAAATCTTGCCCGAACGCTAGCCGCCAAACACTGGAATTCCAATACTTTCGTTTGCCCGCCACGGCCCTTTGGCACAGCCTTTCCCCATTGCAGCACTGCCCCCGGTGGGCGCGGCCGGTCTTTCTGCCGGACCCGTGCCCACCACTCCCGCCAACAGGAGCCGATTGTGACCCAGTCCCAGACATTTCTACAAATGACTTCGCTGCTGCTGGGCCTTGCCGCCCTTGCCCTCGCAATGGCCGCCATGCCCGCCGAGATGCGCTCGCGCTTCCGCGCCGAACCCGTGCTTTCCGAACCCCTGCACCCGTCGGACATCGCCACCGCGCGCGGCCTGCGCGATGGCGCGGACGGGGCCGGGGGGGCCGTCTCGACCAGCCGCAAGCGCAACTGACCAAAGCCTTGGTGCCGCGTTACCCGTCCTGATCCTGTCTGATCCCCTTCGCTCGAACAGGACGCAGCGGCGCTTCTGGCGACCGGCCCCAGACCTCCGGGGCCGGTCGCCGCCTGTCAGGCCCTGATCCCGTCGCGGATCTGCGCGAACAGCCCCGCATCCCCCATCTGCCCGCCCTTCAGCACCAGTTCCAGCGCAGGCCCGCTGTTGAAATGCGCGGTCAGCAGCGGAACCGAAGGCGCAATCGCCGCCTCGGCCGTCAGCGCCACGCAGCCCAGTTCCGCCGTGGCATGGCTCGACGTGTCGCCCCCCGCAATCGCGGCCCGCGTCAGCCCCGCCTTGCGCACCACACGCGCCAGAATGCCGCCCAGACCCTGCGACAGGCGCGCCGTCATCGCCACCGCATCCAGCCCCGCCGCCGCGCGCGCCGCAGCCACCCGCCCGAGGGCCGCATCCTCCGGCCCGCTCGCCGTATAGACAAGCGGGCTTTCCCCCCGTTCCAGCGCCGCCAGTGCCGCCGCCTCGACCCGTGCCACCTCTTCCGCCCAGCCGCGCGCATCCACCGCCCGCTCTGCCGCCAACCGCAGCGCGGCAAAGCCCGCCGCCCCGGCAGCCGCGATCTGCCGCGCCGTATCGGGCGAACATGATCCCGACACGACCGCGATCCGCCCCGCTGGCCCCGCCAGCCGTGGCGCGGGGCGCGGCAGGTCCCAATGCGCGATCAACGCCTCTTCCAACCCCTGCGAGCCCAGCGCGAAAAGCGGCCGCTCCATCGCCCGCGCCCAGATCACCCGCCCCGCCTCGGCCAATGTCTGCTGGTCCAGCACGTCGAATGCCACGATCCGCGCGCCCGCCGCCAGTTCCGCGGCCAAGGCGGCCCCGCCCTCCCGCGCCTGCAAGGCCAGCACATCGACCAGCCCCACCGGCAAATCCGTCTGCCCCGCCAGATGCCGCCGCACATCGGCCTCGTGCATCGGTGTCGTCGGATGCACCGCCATCGTCGGGTGCCGGTCCAGCCGCACCACGCCTTGCGGGCTGCGCGCGAACAGGGTGCCGAACATCTGCCAGCGCCCGATCTTCGGCGCGCCCACCACCAGCGGCGCCCAGTCGCCAATCCCCAGTTCGGCGGCCTTGCCGATGCTGCCCACATGCGGCGCGCTGTCAAAGGTCGAACACAGCTTGTAATGCAGCACCCGCCCGCCCATCGCCCGCAGCGCGGCAAAGACGGGCGGCAGATGCGCCTCCATCCATGCCGGATCGCGGCTGCGCGCATCGCCCGCAATTCCCACCGCCCGCTTGCCCGCAAAGCGGGCCATCAGCGCGGGCGACGGCAGGCCAAGGAACAGGACCGCAGGCAACCCCGCGAATTCCAGCGCCTCCAGCACCGCGCCCGATCCGGTGAAATCATCGCCATACCATGTCAGCAGCACGCCATCAGGCAGCGCAACAGGGTCGGGCAGCGCAACGGGGGCGGGCAGCGCATCAGTGGAGGGCATCACGAAAACAGCCCCACCGCCTGCGCAAGGGCGCGGTTCTCGCGCGCCGCCACCGCCAGAGGAACGCCCGCAACGGCGGCCTCCCACGCCGCCCGCATGCTTTCCACACCCCCCGCAGGCCCGCCCGGATGCGCCATGATCCCGCCCCCCGCCGCATGGATAAGATTGACAGACCCCAGCGCCGCCCATGTGTCATGCGCCTGCGCCGCCGATTGCCCGCTGGAAAACACCGGCATCGCCTCGCAACCCGGCCCCCCTGCGAACATCGGGCGCAGCACCGAACGGGCCGAGGCGATCGAGGACGCATCGCTTTCGCAGAACTTGTTCCTGATCCCGTTCACATGCAGATGGTCCGCCCCCGCCACGCGCCACAGCTTGGCCCATGCCACATAGTCGAACCCCAGCGACGGATGCCGCGACAGCGCGCCCCAGCCGTTGCGATGCGCATGGATCGGCAGGCGCGCCGCCCGCTTCAGCGCCGTGAACCCCGTCAACCCGACCGAGTTGAGCGAGACCATCACGCAAGTCCCGCCCAGCGTCTCGACCAGATCGTGCCGCGCCTGCATCTCGTCCACCTCGCCCGTGACGTTGAAGGCAAACATGACCTTGCGCCCCGTCCGGTCCGCATGGCGGTTGATCACCTCCATCACCGCGCGGGCGCGGTCCCCGAACGGACAGGCAGGCCCGTCCGACTGCAACTCGTCATCCTTGATAAAGTCGATCCCTGCCGCGCAAAGCAGGTCGACCATTTCCGCCGTATCCGCGGCCGACAGCCCGACCGACGGCTTGATGATCGTTCCGATCAACGGCCGCCCCTGCACCCCGGTCAGCCTGCGCGTCCCCGAAACGCCAAAGGCAGGCCCGCCATAGCGCTGCACGAATTCCACGGGCAGGCGCAGGTCAAGCAGGCGCAGGCCGCTGAAATACTTCAACTCGAACAGGTTTCCCGCCACCGTCGCCAGCAGGTTCGGCAGGCTCGGCCCGATATTGGCAAGCGGCCATGACAGCGTCACCTTTGCCGCCCGCACCACGCCCGACCCTTTGCCCGCCCCGGGCAGGGCCGCCGCGACCTCTCCCATCTCCTCGATCCGCTCGACCCGCGCCGCCGCCCGCGCCTTCAGCTCGGGCGTTTCCCCCGGCACGGGCAGAAAGGTGCCCGACGATTGCTCGCCCGCCATCGCCTCGGCCGCCACGGCCAGATCGTAGCCCGTCTCGACCAGATAATCCGCCTCGAAGCGTGTCATGCCAGATCCACCGTTTGTCCCGTCTGCCCCGCCCGTATCGCCGCCAGCGTCAGCCGCAATGTCCCGAGGTTATGCGCCCCCGAAGGCGCCGCCTCGGCCCGCCCGTCCAGCACCGCCGCCACATGCGCCTGAAAGGCCACGACCGAATCCTGTATCAGATGCCACGGCTTCGCCCCCCAGTCGGGGCAGGCAGGTTCCGTGTCGAAACTCTCGACCCGCCCGCCCTTGTGCAGCCGCATCGCATAGCCCTGCGTCAGCTCGAGCGACCCCTCGTCCCCCTCCAGCAGCGCCAGCGATTGCGGGAACGGGTCCGGCTCCAGCACCGAATGAAACGAGCATTCCACCGAACTCACCGCCCCCGAGGCGTGGCGCAGCAGCGCGGTAAAGGCGTCCTCGCCCTTCACCGCCGGATTGCGCCGCTGCACCTCGCAGGCCACCCGCACCACATCGCCCATCAGATGGCGCGCCATGTCGAACAGGTGCAGCCCCACATCGGTCAGGGCAAGGTCCGGCACCTCGGCCAGATAGGGCTGGTTGGCATAGATGTCATAGCCATGCCGGAACGACAGCCGCAGGAAGCGGGGCTTGCCCAGCCCGTCCATCCGCGCCTTCATCTCGCGGATCGGCCGTTGCCAGCGAAAATTCTCGTGCACCGTCAGCACGACACCGCGCTCGGCACAGGCCGCCACCATCGCCGCGCCGTCGTCCAGCGTCTCGGCAAAGGGCTTCTGGCAGATCACCAGCCGCGCATGGCGCGCCGCCAGTTCGACCAGCGCCCGGTGCGACCCGACCGTGGTGGCGATGTCGACGAAATCGGGCCGCAACCGCGCCAGCATCTCTGCCGCATCGGTGCCCGCCTCGGCCCCGTAGGCCGCCGCGAAAGCCTCGGCCTTGGCGGGGTCGGTGTCGCAGACCCCCACGATCTTCACCCCCGCCTGCCGCGTCCAGGCCTCCATATGGTTGCGGGCAAAGAACCCGCAGCCGATCAGCACGCCCCGATGCGTCATGCCCGTCCCTCCAGAAAAGCCAGATCGAAGCGCGAAAGCCGCACCCCGCCCAAATCCTGCGGCGGCCCGTCAAGCCAGTCCGCCGCCCGCGCCGCCGCTTCGGTCGCCGCGCAAAGCACATGCCCGCGCGCACCGGCGGGCAGCGTCACCGCCCCCTCAACCACCGCGATGATGGACCCCCGCGCCGTTTCGATGCGGATGCTCCCGCCCGCCCCGGTCCGCGCCGCCGCGCCCGCAAGGTCACGGGCAAAGCGCAGCACGTGATAGACCGGCCAAACCCCACCGGCCCCGCCCGCAGCCAAGGGGCCGTCCGACATTGCCAGCGCGACCGATGCCACCCCTTGCGCACTTGCCCCGGCCAGCACCCCCGCCGCAAAGCAGGCGGCAAAGCGCGTCTCTTGCCTCGGGTCGTCGCGCACCATCGCCAGACGCTCGCGCGCGGGGTTGGCCACACAATCCGCCGCATAGGGATTTGACCGCATGCCAATCGAATAAAGCCCAAGATGCAAGGGCTTGCCCCGCGCGATGCCGCGCGCCGAGGCAAAGACCCCGGGCAAGGCCTCAAGCGTCTCCAGCACCGACATGTCGTCGGCGGCATGAACCACCGCCGTCCCGCCGAAGGTCACGAAATCCACCAGATCGGGATCGGGGCGGCAGCGGTTGAATTCGGTGAAATTGGTGAACATCCCCCCGCCCACGGCGGCACGGGGAAACAGCGCCCGCGCTTTCGCCACCAGCGCCATCGGGGTCGGCCCGTCGGGCCATGGCCCCTCGGGCTGGTGGCTTTTCAGATAAGGCGCGGTCAACACCGTGACCCGCGCCACATCCAGCCCCGCGCAGGCGGCGGCGATGGGCGCCAACCCGTCCAACCCTTCGTCAACCACGATCTCCAGATGCACCGGCCCCGCCAGCGCAGGCACCCTGTCCCCCGCCCGCAGCCGCAATTGCACCGCAAACCCCGGCAAGACCGCCTCGGCCAGTCCGGCCTCCATCGCCACGGCGACCTCGGGCACGATACCTTCTTGCGCCGCATCCCCCGCCGCCGCCTTGGCTGCTTGCCCGCCAAGGCGCAGCTCGACCCGCTGCCGAACGGGGGCATCGGGGCCAAGCGCAAAGGGCAGGGGCAGGGCAAGCGGGCGGCAATAGGTCTTGTAACTCGCATCGGTCCAGTTGCGCTGGTCCTCCATCTCGAACACCTCGCCCGCCATCGTCAGGGCGACCCGCACGCCCGCGACCTCGTGCGCCAGTCCCGCAATGTCGAACACCGGCTGGCCGGGCGAGATCGTCGCAGGCCAGCGCAGCGCCTCGACCGACCCGTCGCCATGCGTCACCGCCAGCGCCTGCCCCGACACGCCGCGCAAAGGGTGCAGCAGCGTGAACCCCGCGCGGTTCACCGCAATATCCGTCGCGGCGTCGATCTCGACCGTCAGCACCAGATGCGCCTCCTCGATCTCGGCGCGAAACACCCCCGCAAAGCCGCCATCCCGCGCGGCGAAATGGTGTTCATAGCGCAACCGCCCCGCATCCCGCTCGACCGCTTCCGAAACCGTCCGCACCGCAAAGGTGCCCCAGCTTGCGTCGCGCACCGGATAGGACACCCGCCGCAGCACCTCGACCCCGTCAAAACAGATGCGCCGCAGATCACCCTCGACGACCAGAAGCGAAAGCCGCCCGACCTGATATTCCATCGCTCCGCCCCCAGTCGTCATACCAGTGCTTCATCCCTGCTTCACGAAACCTGCCAAAGCCCTAAGGCCGCGCACCCCGTGTCTGCATCACCTGTGCATTCCGGAATCGCCGCCGCCGCGCCGATACATCTCGTTCGCGCGGTTCAGGTGATCCGCCATCGCCGCCGCCGCCCGCGCCGCATCCCCCGTGGCAATCGCCGCAATGATGCCGCGATGCTCGGCCAGCGTCAGGTTCTCTTTCCCCGGCACGCTCACCAGATCGACGTGGAAATCGTTCAGCCAGCGGAACAGCCCGTCCGACAGCGCCGACCAGATCGGATTGCCGCTGATCGCCGCAATCTCGCGGTGGAACTGCCCGTCCAGCCGCCGGAACGCCGCCCCGTCACCCAGCGCCGCCTCTTGCCGCGCCACCGTGTCGCGCAACCGTTCAAGGTCGCTTCCCGAATGCCGCCGCGCAGCGATCCGGGCCATCTCGACCTCGAATGTCACCCGCGCATCCTTGAGGTTCTCGAGACTCGCGTTGGAATGCACCAGCAGATGTTTCATCGCCTCGGACATCTGGTCGACCATCCGCCCGACCGAAGGTTCCGCCACCCGCGCCCGTTCCCCGTGGCGGATTCCGATCAGCCCCGACCGCTCCAGCGCCTGCATCGCCTCGCGGATCGCGGGGCGGCCGACGCCAAGGCTTTCCATCAGTTCCCGCTCCGAGGGCAGCGCGTCGCCGGGCCGCAATTCGCCGCCCTCGATCTGGGCAAGCAGGCGCAAGCGCACCTCCTCGCCCAGTTTGCGCTTCTGGATCGGCCCGCTCATCAGGCGGTGCGGCCCTGCACGATCAGCTCGCAGCTGTCCTTGACCACGGGGGGCGACAGAACGTCCAACCATGTGTCCTTGATCAGATATTTCCGCGCATGGGCCATCACCCGCAGCGCCGCATCCGACGGCACCTTGGGCGAATAGCCGAACCACATGGCGATTTCCACATTCAGATGCCCGATCAGGAAGTCGAACGCCGCCTCGCGCGGGATGCCGTATGTCCCGGCGCAAACCTCGACCGCTTCCGCCATCATGTCGACAAAGGGCATGGCGATCATTTCCGAAAGCCCCGGTTCCAGAATGGCCAACTGCTCGACCGTGACCCGATGCGTCCGCATCACGGGCGACCACATCACTCGGCAGATTTCCGCACCCAGTTCGTAATGCGCCTCGGGCCCCTGCATCAGCGCGCAGACGATGGCCTGCTTGGCCACGCCGCCATGCACATCGGCCCGTGCTGCGGGGTCGGTCTCGTCGTTGTAAAGCGGCGGGTGGCAGGGATGGCCCACGAAATAGGTGATATCGGCGCGTTCCGGCAGCGCCCCCGCATAGGGGGCCGCAGCGTCGAGGATCACGACCATCGTCCCCGCAGCCAGCTTCGGCACGATCTCGTGCGCGACCTTGCCGATCAGGCTGTCGGGCAGGGCCAGAACCACCACCTCGGCCCCGTCCAGCCCCGCCGTCTGGTCGACCGCCGCAATGCCCACCTCGGCCAGACGCGCGCGACCGATGTCGCCCACCTCCACCGCGCGGGTGTCATACCCGGCTTCAACGAATTTCCGTGTAACACGGAAACCCATCTTCCCGCCCGCTCCCAGAACCGCGACCGATTTCGCCATGTGCTTTTTCCTCCAAGGGTTTCGCAAAGCTGAACAACCGCGTCCGGCGGCTTGGCAAAGGGTCTAGCGCATGTATACTCATCATACCAGTTGAATTTCCGCCTTCTGCAAAACCCTCCACCAAAGCTTTTGACAAGGCGGGTGGCGGCAAGTAACCTTCTGGAAACGTTTCCAGCACAGGTCGCCCCCATGAAATCCGCCCGCATGAACCGCCTCTTCTCGCCCTCGGGCAATTGCTTCGACGTGGCGATCGACCACGGCATGTTCAACGAACGCTCCTTCCTCGGCGGGATCGAGAACATGAAACAGGCGATCCAGACCATCGCCGCCGCCGCCCCCGATGCGATCCAGCTTCCCCCCGGCACCGCGCCGATCCTGCAAGCCATCCCCGGCAAGGCCCGCCCCGCGCTGGTGCTGCGCACTGACATCGCCAATGTCTACGGCACCCCGCTCCCCTCGTCGCTCTTCTCCGAGGTGATCGACCGCGCTGTCGAGCAGGGCGTGGTCCTCGATGCGGCCTGCGTCGTGGTCAACCTGCTGCTGCTGCCCAACCAGCCCGAGGTCTACCGCGCCTGCGTCCGCAACGTGAACAGCCTGAAACGGGAATGCGAGATCATGGGGATGCCGCTCATGGTCGAACCCCTTGTGATGCAAGACAATTCCAAAGGCGGCTACATGGTCGACGGCAACATCGACCTGATCCTGCCGCTTGTCCGGCAGGCCGCCGAACTTGGCGCCGATATCATCAAGGCCGATCCCTGCGAGAACGTGGCCGAATACCACCGCGTCATCGAAATCGCCCAAGGTCTGCCCGTCCTTGTCCGTGGCGGGGGCCGTGTCTCCGATGCCGAAATCCTGTCGCGCACCGCCGAGCTGATGCGTCAAGGCGCGCGCGGCATCGTCTATGGCCGCAACGTGGTCCAGCATCCGAACCCCGCGGGAATGACCCGCGCGCTGATGGCCATCGTCCACGAAGGCACCGCACCCGAAACCGCCTTGGAGATGATCTGACCATGCGCGAGATCCGCTTCGGCATCATCGGCTGCGGTCTGATGGGCCGCGAATTCGCCTCGGCCGCCGCCCGCTGGCTGCACCTGACCGATGTGAAGGCCAAGCCCCGCATCGTCGCCGTCTGCGACACCAACCCCGCGCTTCTGGGCTGGTATGCCGACCACCTCGGCCCGATGCAGCAGACGACCGATTACCGCGAACTCCTCGCCAACCCTGACATCGACGCCGTCTACTGCGCCGTCCCCCACGTGCTGCATGCCGAGCTTTACCCCGCGATCCTTGCCGCCGGAAAGCACCTCTTGGGCGAGAAACCCTTCGGCATGGATGCCGCGCAGAACGCCACCATCATGGCCGCCATCGCCGCCCGACCCGATCTTCTCGTCCGCTGCTCCTCGGAAATGCCCTTCTACCCCGGTGCGCAGAAGGTCGTTGATTTCGTCACCTCCGGCGCCATCGGTCCGATCCTCGAAGTGGAAGCGTGCTTCCTCCATTCGTCGGACATCAACCCGCAAAAGCCGCTGAACTGGAAGCGCATGGCCCGCGTGAACGGCGAATACGGCTGCATGGGCGATCTGGGCATGCATGTCCTGCACGTGCCCCTCCGCCTTGGCTGGCGCCCCGAAAGCGTCACAGCCTCGCTTGTCAAACGCGTCCCCACCCGCCCCGACGGCAAGGGCGGCACCGTCCCTTGCGACACATGGGACAACGCCACCATCACCGCCACCGTCCCCCATGCAGACGGCGCGTTCCCCTTGGTGCTGAAAACATGGCGCATCGCCCCGGGCGAGGCGAACACATGGTCCATCCGCGTGCTGGGCATGAACGGCTCGGCCTTCTTCACCACCAAATCGCCGCGCCAATGGTCCTATATGCATTACACGGCAGGCGGGCCGCAGGCTTGGGCCACCGAGGATCTGGGCTACACCCCGCTGTTCCCCGCCATCACGGGCGGCATATTCGAATTCGGCTTTACCGATGCCATCCAGCAGATGTGGGCCGCCTTTGTCGACGAGCTGGCAGGGGGCGATGCCAAGGGCTTCCCCTGCGCCACCCCGGCCGAGGCCGCCGCCCACCACGCCGTGCTGACCGCAGCACTTCAGGCGGGCAAGTCCGGCCAATCGGTCAAGGTCGCCTACGCATGAAGCGCGGCATCGCCTGTGCCGGAAACTGGATCGTGGACATCGTCCACACGATCGAGGCATGGCCGCAGAAAAGCGACCTCGTCCGCATCAGGGACGAGGTCGAGGGAACCGGCGGCGGCGCCGCAAACGTCCTTCTTGCCCTCTCGGCCTTTCGCACCGGCCTGCCGCTTTATGCGATGGGCCTGATCGGCACCGACCGCCACGCCGAAACCGTCCTTGCGGCGGTCAAGGGGGCAGGTGCCGACCGCGCAGGGCTGAAACAGACCGGCCGCGCCCCCACCGCCCATACCCATGTGATGAACCTGCCCGGTGACAGCCGGACCTTTTTCTATCACCCCGGCACCAATGACCTGCTCTCGGAAGAGGACGTCGCCGTCGAATCCGCCGCAGCCCGTGGGGCGCGTATCTTCTACCTCGGCTACCTGAACCTTCTGGGCCAGCTCGATCTTGTCGAGCAGGGCCAGACCGGTGCTGGCCGCGTGCTTGCCCGCGCCAAGGCGGCGGGGATGGAGACGGCGGTCGATCTTGTCTCGACCGACCGCGCCGAATTCCGCGCCGCCGTCGAAGCGGCCTTGCCCCATATCGACTACCTTTTCCTGAACGAGGTCGAAGCCGCCCGCGCCACGGGCATCGCCATTGCCGGAGCCGCGGACGAATCCGCCATTGCCGCCGCAGCCGCCCGGCTTTTGGCCGGAGGTGTCGCCCGTGCCGTGATCCTGCATACCCCCGCGCTGGGCCTGTGGTTCGGCGCCGACGGCACCCGCATCACCCGACGCCCCGACCCGGTGATGCCCGAAGACATCGTCAGCCCCGTCGGCGCGGGCGATGCCTTTGCCGCGGGCTGCCTTTACGGCATCCACGAAGGCTGGCAGCCCGACGCCTGCCTTCGCCTTGGCCACCGCGCGGCGGCGGCTGCGCTGAAAGGCGCCACGGCCACGGAATCCATCCCCCCCCTGGTCGCCCTGCTTTGACCCCGGGAGGGCTGTCTGCCCTCCCGGACCCACCCGAGGATATTTGTCCGAGTATGAAAGCCGCTCAGGTCTTTCGCGGGGCTGTGGTGCCGCGCACCACGACCGACAGGGCAGGGGGCGTCGCATCGCTCAGCGCCTCGCCCGTCATCAGCCGCACGATCTGTTCCACCGCCAACTCGCCGATCTCGCGGATGGGCTGGGCCACGGTGGTCAGCTGCGGAATGATGTAGCGCGCCAGCGGCATGTCGTCGAAGCCGATCACCGACACATCCGTCGGCACCGAAATGCCGCGCTCGTGCAGCGCGTGGATCGCACCAAGGGCGGCAAGGTCGGTCAATCCGATCACCGCATCTGCCGCCAAGCCCCTGTCGAGCAGGCCGAGCAGCAGGTCGCGGCAGGCCTCGAAGCCATGCTTTGCCCCGAGCGCCACGGCGACAGGCTCCAGCCCCGCCCCGGCCAGCGCGTCGCGGACACCGGCAAGCCGCTCTTGCACCGGCGTCGAATGTTCCGGAGCGCCGATGACCGCGATGCGCCTGTGGCCCAAGCCGGTCAGATAGCCGGCCATCAGGCGCCCGCCCGCGTAATGGTCGGCCTTGACCGTCACCGCCCCCGCAATCGCACGGTCCACCGCCACGATGGGAACGCCGGCCGCCGTCAACCGTGCGGCGGCGGCAGCGTCCGAGGCGACCGAGGCGATGATCACCCCGTCCACCCGTTGCGCCAGCATGGCGGCGATGTATTCGGCCTCGTGCTCGGGGCTTTCGGAACTGCAGCAGATGAAGGCGTGGTAGCCGCGCCGGAACAGCGCCTGTTCGATCACATGCGCGAGGATGCCGAAGAACTTCACATCCAGCGCCGGAAGCAGCACACCCACCATCCGGCTTTTCCCACGCCGCATCAGCGCCGCGCCTGCGTTGGGGCGGAACTGCAATTCGGCGATCACCGCTTCGATCCGCGCGCGCATCCCCGGCGAGACATAGCCCGAACCGTTGATCACCCGCGACACGGTTGCGATCGAGGCCCCCGCCTTTTCTGCGATGTCGCGAATGCCTGCCACGCCGGTCCTCTTTGGTCTTTGCCCGAGTCTAACCCCATGCGCCGGACGGGCAACAGGATTCGCAGAACCCCGCTTGCACGGATCGGCCGCCGTCTTGGTAACTGATCCAAAGTATAGGTTTTTCGCTTCGTCTGTCTGTCGCACCCCTGTTCGGAAAATCCGCACTACGCAAACTTGACTGCACCTTGTTGTACGGTCGTGTTATTGCTGTTTGCGTAAGGTTAATCGGTAAACCCAAGGGCGTCAGGGCAGTTGTCCCTCTCTGGCGGATCAAGGGTCGGCGTGTCATGGCCCGTGCCAGCGCGAAGCAGTCCCAGCGCGCAGTGACAAGTGCGGTTCGAGTATCACGCTTTATGATTGCATTACGAGTTTCGGCAACCGGCCCCCTGCTGTCCCCAGCGGCAGGCGGCCGCGGCGGTCAAACCGTGGCATGAACGATGGGCAGAGCCTGTCGATAGGGTCCGGACGGCAAGGTCCGGACCCTCTTTCATTTCAGAAATGGAACGGGGCCGTGACGACCCTTTTGCCCAGCGTCAGCGCATCGGCCACATGGACCATGGGCGACAGGTCGACATCCGACCGCCCCGCGCGCACCAGTGCTGCCATCTGCGCATAAAGGGCGGGATATTCCCCCATGATGGAATTGACGCCCCCTGCCTCGACCCCGCCGATCTCGAGCCGGTTTCCCCCCATCCGCAGGGCCATCGGCCCCTTGTCGGTCTCGACCTCGATATCCCATGTCTGCGGGCCTTCCTGACGCCAGTCGAAATCGGCGCTGACCCCGCCCGAAAAGGTGATCTGCGCCGCAATCGGCGTGTCGCGGTTTTCGGGGAATTCCAGCGTGGCGGCGGTCACATGCACGGGGGCGGGCAGGATTTCGGTCAGGATCGACAGCGCGTTGATCCCGGGATCGAACACCCCCATCCCGCCCGGCTCGAAGACCCAGTCCTGACCGGGGTGCCATTTGCGCACATCCTCGCGCCAGGTGATATGCGCGCGGCGCACCACCCTATCCGACAGCCACGCCTTGGCCGCCGCCACCGCCTCGGCCATCCGGCTGTGCCATGTGGCGTAAAGCGTAAGGCCCTGCGCCGCGGCCAAAGCCTCGAGCGCATGCACCTCGGCCAGCGTCGCCCCCGGCGGCTTTTCCAGCATCACATGCCGCCCCGCCTTCAGCGCGGCCTCGGCATAGGCAAATCTCGGCATCGGCGGCAGGCACAGCGAGACCATCGGAATATCGGGCCGCGCCGCCAGCATCGCGGCAAAGTCGGTGTAGGCCTCGACCCCCTCGACCGTGCCCGCACGGCTGACGGTTGCCGCCAATTCCCAATCGCCCGAAGCGGCGAGCGCCGGAACATGCTGGTCCCGCGCGATCTTGCCGATCCCGACCAGCGCGACCTTCATCCGCCCCATCAGTGCGAATCCCGCCCCACGGGCGCCCCGCGGCTGCCCTTGAGGAAATCGAGGTCCGCGCCCGTATCGGCACCCTCTACATGCCGCTGGTGCAGCCAGCCATAGCCCGAGTCGAACTCGGAATGCGTGGGCGTCCATGCCGCCAGCCGCTGCGCCAGTTCCTCGTCGGAAATGTCCAGATGCAGGCGGCGGTTCGGCACGTCGAGTTCGATGAAATCGCCGTTCCGCACCACGGCGAGCGGCCCGCCAACAGCCGCTTCGGGCGAGGTGTGAAGGCAGACCGTGCCAAAGGCCGTCCCCGACATGCGCGCATCGGAAATGCGCACCATATCGGTGATGCCCTTGCGCAGCACCTTGGGCGGCAGGCCCATGTTGCCCACCTCGGCCATGCCGGGATAGCCCTTTGGCCCGCAGTTCTTCAGCACCATGACGCAGGTTTCGTCGATGTCCAAAGCCTCGTCGTTGATCTTGGCCTTGTAGTCGTCGATATCCTCGAACACGACCGCGCGGCCCCGATGCACCATCAGGCTCGGCGTGGCGGCGCTGGGCTTCAACACCGCCCCCTTGGGCGCAAGATTGCCCTTCAGCACGACAACCCCGCCCGATTTCGTCAGCGCCTTGTCGGCAGGCAGGATCACATCGGGGTTGTGGTTCTGCACATCCTTGACCTGATCCCAGGCCGTCTCGCCCGAAACGGTCAGCGCGTCCTTGTGCAGCAAGCCCGCCTCGCCCAGCCGCTTGATGACCACGGGCAGGCCGCCGGCGTAGAAGAACTCTTCCATCAGGTATTTGCCCGACGGCATCAGGTTCACGATCGTCGGCACATCGCGCCCGCAGCGGTCCCAGTCGTCCAGCGTCAGGTCGACCCCCACGCGCCCGGCGATGGCAAGCAGGTGGATCACCGCATTGGTCGACCCGCCGATGGCCGCATTGGTGCGGATCGCGTTCTCGAAGGCCTCTTTCTTCAGGATGTCCGAAGGCTTCAGATCGTCCTTCACCATCTGCACGATGCGCCGCCCGGTCAGTTGCGCCATCACGCGGCGGCGGCTGTCCACCGCCGGAATGGCGGCATTGCCCGACAGCGCCATGCCAAGCGCCTCGGCCATGCTTGCCATCGTGCTTGCCGTGCCCATCGTGTTGCACGACCCCGGAGAGCGGCTCATCGACGCCTCGGCCTCGGCAAACTCGGCTTGCGTCATCTCGCCCGCCTTCACGGCCTCGGAAAACTTCCACAGATGCGTGCCCGACCCGACCCGTTCGCCCCTGTAATAGCCGTTCAGCATCGGCCCGCCCGTCACCACGATCGACGGCAGGTCGGTCGAGGCCGCCGCCATCAGCAGGCTGGGCGTGGTCTTGTCGCATCCGACCAGCAGCACGCAGCCATCCATCGGCTGCCCGCGCATCGCTTCCTCGACCGCCATCGCCGCCAGGTTGCGGAACATCATCGCCGTGGGGCGAAAGGCGCTTTCGCTGGCCGAAAACACCGGCACTTCCACCGGAAAGCCGCCCGCCTCGTAGATGCCGTGCTTCACGCGCTGGGCAAGGTCGTTCAGATGCGCGTTGCAGGGCGTCAGCTCGGACCAGGTGTTCAGGATGCCGATGACCGGCCGCCCGTCGAACAGGTCATGCGGGAAGCCCTGATTCTTCATCCATCCGCGATGGTAGATCTGGTCGCGGCCCGTGCCACCGAACCATTCCTGCGAACGCAACTTGCGGGGCCATGCGGCGGGTTTGAAGGTCATTTCGGGCTTCCTTTCAAAGGGCGGTCACGGCCACGGTGCCATCTATGGCGGGGGCCTTGGCAAGCGTATTCTTCAGCGGCAGCCCGAAGGGCGCGGCCTCGATCTCGAAAACATCGCCCGCCTGCGTGCCGAACCCGTCGGCAAAGCTTAGCGTGGCGGTCCCGAACATATGCACATGCACATCGCCGGGGTGGCGGAAGATGTCATATTTGAAGTGGTGGTGTTCAAGGTTGGCGAAACTATGGGACATGTTCGCCTCGCCCGAGACGAAGGGCTTTTCCCAGACCACCGCGCCGCCCCGATGGATGCGGCTGGTGCCCTGCACATCGGCGGGCAGATCCCCGATCAGGATTTCGGGGCCGAACGAGGCCTGCCGCAGCTTGGAATGCGCCAGCCACAGGTAATTCACCCGCTCGGTCACATGGTCGGAAAACTCGTTCGCCAAGGCCCAGCCCAGACGGCAGGGCGCGCCATCGGGGGCGATGACATAGATGCCCGCGATCTCGGGTTCCTCGCCGCCGTCCTCGGCAAAGCCGGGCATGGTCAACGCCCCGCCGGGGGCCACGGCGGTCGTGCCGTTGCCCTTGTAGAACCATTCCGGCTGCGCCCCCACGGCACCCGCCTGCGGCCGCCCGCCCTCGAGGCCCATGCGGAACATCTTCATGCTGTCGGTCAGCACCTCGGCGCCTTCCAGCTTGGCATGCATCGCATTGCGGGCCGAGGCGCTTCCCAGATGGGTCAGCCCCGTTCCGGTCAGATGCATATGCACCGGATCGGGATGGGTGATCGGCAGCGTCACCCGCCCCGCCGCCAGAAGCGAGGGCAGGTCCACCGCCTCGCCAAGCCCGCGCTCGGCCACCACTGCGGCGACCGGACGGCGCGACCCCGCCGCCTCCATCGCCAGCGCATAGGTGCTGGGTGTGGCCCGCAGCACGGCGGCCTCCGACCCCTCGCGCACCACGACGGCGGTCTTGCCGTCGGGCCCGATGATCTGGGAAATCAGCATGACGCCCTCACTTGTTCTTGTTGTAAACGTCGAAGATCACGGCGGCCAGAAGCACCAGCCCCTTGATCACCTGCTGGTAATCGATGCCGATGCCCAGAATGGACATGCCGTTGTTCATCACCCCCATGATCAGCGCGCCGACCACCACCCCGATGATCTTGCCCGACCCGCCGGTCATCGACGCCCCGCCGATGAAAACGGCCGCGATCACGTCAAGCTCGAACCCCACCCCCGCCTTGGGCGTGGACGAGTTCAACCGCGCCGCCACGATCATTCCGGCAAGCGAGGCGAGAACCCCCATGTTGACAAAGGTCAGGAACACCAGACGGTCGGTGTTGATGCCCGACAGCTTCGCCGCTTTCTCGTTTCCGCCCAGCGCATAGACGCGGCGCCCCGTCGTCGTGCTTTCGGTGAAAAAGGCGTAAAGCACCGTCAACAGCCCCAGCACCACGACCACATTCGGCAGGCCGCGAAAGGTGGCAAGCTTGTAGCCCACGAACATCAGCGCCGCCGTCACCACGATGTTGCGCGCGACGAACATCGCCATCGGTTCCGGAGTGATCCCGAATTCCTGATCGCGGCTGCGCGCGCGCCAGCCCAGCCAGACCACGATGGCAGCCGCCACCGCGATGATGACCAGTGCCGTCACGTTCGGCTTGTCGACGCCGAAGGCATCGGGAATGAACCCGGTCGACAGCGACTGGAATGTCTTGGGGAAGGGGCCGACGTTCTGCCCGTTCAAAAGCCACAGCGTCAGTCCCCGGAACACCAGCATCCCCGCCAGCGTCACGATGAACGACGGGATCCGCCAATAGGCGATCCAGTAGCCCTGCGCCGCGCCGATGCAGGCCCCGATCAGCAGGCAGACGGGGATCACCGCATAGACCGGCAAGCCCATGTTCACCGTCAACACCGCCGCGACAGCACCCGTAAAGCCCACGACCGACCCGATGGACAGGTCGATATGCCCCGCCACGATCACCAGCAGCATCCCCAGCGCCATGATGATGACGTACGAGTTTTGCAGGAACAGGTTGGTGATGTTCTGCGCCGACAGGAAATCGACCGGATTCTGCGGCACGGTCTGCAGGATCACGTAAAAGAACAGAACGATGGCGACCAGCGCCATCAGCATCCCGTTCTCGCGCAGATGCCCGCCCAGATGCGCGCCGATACCCTTGCCGCCGCCGGCTGCCGTTGTCTCTGCCATCATGCCACCTTTGTCGTTTCGTTCTTCAGGATAAGCGCCATGATCCGTTCCTGACTGGCCTCGGCCTTGGTCAGTTCGCCCATGATCCGGCCCTCGTTCATCACGTAGATACGGTCGCACATGCCCAGAAGCTCGGGCATCTCCGACGAGATCATGACCACCCCGCGCCCTTGGGCGACGAGGTCGTTCATGATCGTGTAAATCTCGAATTTCGCGCCCACGTCGATCCCGCGCGTCGGCTCGTCAAGGATAAGCACCTGCGGATCGGTGAACAGCCACTTCGACAGCACCACCTTTTGCTGGTTGCCGCCCGACAGGTTCACCACCTTCTGGAACACGCTCGGCGTGCGGATCGACATGGCGCGGCGGTATTCCTCGGCCACCTGTTGCTCGCGTCCGCGGCTGATGACCGACCGTGTCGCCACGCCCGCCAGATTGGCCAGCGTGATGTTCTTCACGATCGGTTCCTCAAGCACCAGTCCCAGTTGCTTGCGGTCCTCGGTCACATAGGCCAGCCCCGCCGCGATGGCGCGCGTCACGGTCGAGGTGTCGACGGCCTTGCCCCCCATCTTCACCCTGCCCGAGATGTTGCGCCCGTAGGAATGGCCGAACAGGCTCATCGCCAGTTCCGTCCGCCCCGTGCCCATCAGCCCGGCGATGCCCACGATCTCGCCCTTGCGGACGTTGATCGACACATCCTTTATCATCTGCCGGCCCGTCTGTTCGGGGTGCCAGACGTTCCAGCCCTCGACCTCCATCAGCACCTCGCCCAGCTTCGGCGTGCGGTCGGGGTAGCGGTGCGCCATGTCGCGGCCCACCATGTCGCGGATGATGCGCTCTTCGGAAATGGCATCGGTCGTCAGCGTGGAAACCGAAGTGCCGTCGCGGATGATGGTGATGCGGTCCGCGACCCGCGAAATCTCGTTCAATTTATGCGAAATCAGGATCGAGGTGATCCCCTGCCGCTTCAATTCCAAAAGCAGGTCCAACAGCTTCTGGCTGTCATTCTCCTGCAAGGCCGCCGTGGGTTCGTCAAGGATCAGCAGGCGCACATCTTTCGCAAGGGCCTTGGCAATCTCGATCAGCTGCTGCTTTCCCACGCCCAGCTTGCCGACCTGCGTTGTCGGCGCTTCCGACAGCCCCACCTTTTTCAGCAGGCTTTCGGTTTTCTGGAAGCACTCCGGCCAGTTGATGACCCCGCGCTTTGCCACCTCGTTGCCAAGGAACAGGTTCTCGGCAATCGACAAAAGCGGCACCAGCGCCAGTTCCTGATGGATGATGATGATCCCCTTGGCCTCGCTGTCGCGGATGCCGCGGCAGTGCAGGGGCGCGCCGTCATAGATGATCTCGCCCTCATAGGACCCGTGCGGGTAAACCCCCGACAGAACCTTCATCAGCGTCGATTTTCCCGCGCCGTTCTCGCCGCAGATCGCGTGAATCTCGCCTTGTTCCACCGTCAGGTTCACGTGGTCCAGCGCCTTCACGCCCGGAAAGACCTTGGTAATCCCGCGCATTTCCAGAAGCGTCGCCATTTATCCCTCCGGTGAAGAAAGGCCCGCCCCCGACAGGCTCGGGGGCGGGCCGTGACTTGGGTCAGCTTACTTCAGCTGGTCGGCCGTGTAGTAACCCGAATCGGTGATGAGAACCTTTTCGTAGTTGGTCGCATCGACCGGCTGCGGCTCGAGCAGGTAGGACGGAACCACCTTGACGCCGTTGTCATAGGTCGTGGTGTCGTTGATCTCGGGCTCGCCGCCTTGCAGGATCGCGTCGACCATCTTCACGGTCACGCCGGCCAGATTGCGGGTGTCCTTGAAGATCGACGAATACTGCTCGCCCGCGATGATCGACTTGATCGACGGAACCTCGCAGTCCTGACCGGTCACGATCGGCATCTTCAGATCGCCCGAGCCGTAGCCCACGCCCTTGACCGACGACAGGATGCCGATGGACAGCCCGTCATAGGGCGACAGCGCGCCATGCAGGGCCTTGTCGCCGTAGTTGGCCGACAGCAGGTTGTCCATGCGGGCCTGTGCGACCGCACCGTCCCAACGCAGCGTGCCGACAACGTCCATGCCGGTCTGGCCCGACGGAATGACGATATCGCCCGCGTCGATCATCGGCTGCAACACCGACATCGCGCCGTTGTAGAAGAAGAAGGCGTTGTTGTCGTCCGGCGAGCCGCCGAAAAGTTCGACGTTCCACGGTTTCACATCGGGGAAGCGCTCTTTCAGGCCCTTCACCAGCGATTCCGCCTGCTGCACGCCAACCTTGAAGTTGTCGAAGGTCGCGTAATAGTCGACATCGCCCGAATCGCGGATCAGGCGGTCATAGGCGATGACCTTGATGCCCGAGGCCTGCGCGTTCGCCAGCGCGTTCGACAGCGTGGTGCCGTCGATGGCCGCGATGACCAGAACCTTCACACCCTTGGTGATCATGTTCTCGATCTGGGCAAGCTGGTTCGGGATATCGTCCTCGGCATATTGCAGGTCGGTCGCGTAGCCGGCGGCCTCGAACTGCTTGACCATCGATTCCCCGTCGGAAATCCAGCGGGCCGAAGATTTCGTCGGCATGGCGATGCCGATGGTGCCCTTGTCCTGGGCAAAGGACAGCGACGGGGCGCCGATCACGGCAGCGGCAGTTGCGAGCGCGAAAAGCGCCCTTCTGGAAAGTTTCATTGTGTTCCTCCCTTGCCGCGAACCGCCGCGGCACGTGGGGCTTTAGTTGCCAATCCGCGGCATATCCGTCAAAGAATGCTTCATGATGAATTCATGGCTGAAATGTTATGATTGAAACAGATTCCCTTCTGCGCAGGGGCTTGAAGCTCAGCCATCTGCGGCTGCTCCATGCCTTGGCCGAAACCGGACAGATCGGCCTTGCCGCCGAACGGCTCTCCATCGCCCAGCCCGCCGCCTCGCGCCTGCTGGCCGAGGTCGAGCGGATCTCGGGCCAGCCCGTGCATCTGCGCACGGGGCGCGGCATCACCCTCACCGCGATGGGCGAAGCCCTTGCCCGCCGCGCCGGCCGCGTGGTGACCGAATTGCGCGACGCCGAACGCGAGATCGCTGAAATCGCCTCGGGCGGGTCGGGCCATGTGCGGATCGGCTCTGTCACCGGCCCCGCGCTCGACCGCCTGCTGCCCGCGCTGCGCACGGCCCGCCTCGCCCTGCCGGGTGTCACGGCCGAAGCCATCGTCGCCCCGTCCGATCTTCTGGGCCAGCAACTTCTGGCCGGACGGCTCGATTTCGCCATCGGGCGGATGCCCCTCGGCATGGAAGGCCAGCTCACGCTCTCGGACCCCATCGACAGCGAACCCGTCGCCCTGATGGTGCGCCGCGGCCATCGCCTTGCCTTGCAGGCCAAAATCGACCCGATCGAGCTGATGGATTACGACTGGGTCATGCCTGGCCCCGATGCCCTGCTGACGCGCGAGGTGCTGGCCCGCCTGCGCATCCTCGGCCTGCCGCAACCGCCGCAGCGGCTTGCCACGCCGTCCTTCCTGCTGACCCTGGCGCTGATCCAGCAATCCAACGCCATCGCCCCCTTGGCCCGTGCCGTCTGCGACCGCTTCGGCTCTGCCCCCGACGCGCCCTATGTCATCTTGCCGCTCGACCTTGGCATCACGGTCGAACCCTTCGGCCTGCTCACCCGTCGCGGCGCGATCCTGACGCCCGTGGCGCGGCGTCTGGCCGATATGATCGTGCAGGGGCAGGGCGACGCTGGGCTTGATTAGGTTTTGCCGAAGCCGCGCGGCGGAACATCGTTCTTTAAGCCTCTGCCCGCATGGCCGATGGTCCGCCCTGTGTCTGGACCGCGACACGCTTTCCCCTGTCATCCCGACGGGTTTGACTTCATAGTTCCGCCGGGTGAAATGCCCCGAACACACGCCCCGGTTGTCCAGCCGCAACCCGTAACGACCCGCCGGAAGAAGCCCATGACCCAGCACGACCCCGCCCTGACCGAAGAAGCCGCCGCCGCCATCGCCGAGCTGCGCGCCAACGTGGCCACGCCGTTCGAACGCGCGCTCGCCATGCCGAAATCGGTCTATACCTCGCCCGAATTCGCCAAGGCCGAACAAGAGCATATCTTCGCCAAGGACTGGCTTTGCGCGGGCCGCGCCGATGCGCTGAAGGAACCGGGCGACTATCTGACGATGGAGATCGCGGGCGAACCCGTGATCGTGCTGCGCGACCGCGACGGCGCTTTGCGCGGCATGTCCAACGTCTGCCGTCACCGCATGTCGACGCTCTTGCAGGGGCGCGGCCATGTCCGCAGCATCGTCTGCCCCTACCACGCCTGGACCTACAACCTCGACGGCACCCTGCGCGGCGCGCCGGCCATGACCCTGAACGAAGGCTTCTGCAAAGAGGCGATCGCCCTGCCGCAGATCCGCGTCGTCGACTGGCTGGGCTGGGTTCTCGTGACGCTGAACCCCGATGCCCCCGACCCGCACGAACGTCTAAAGGGCGTCGAAGACCTTGTTGGTCACCTCGACATGTCCAGCTACACCGAAACCTTCCGCGAGGAATTCCGCTGGGCCACCAACTGGAAGGTGCTGGCCGAGAATTTCATGGAAAGCTACCACCTTCCCGCCTGCCATTCCGGCACCATCGGCGGCAGCTGCGACCTTGCGCTGATGACCTGCCCCGAAGGCTCGCCCGCCTTCAACTACCACTGGATCGTCAAGAACGACACGGTTCCGCTGGCTCTGGCGCATCCCTCGAACACCACGCTGACCGGCGACCAGCGCCGCGTGACATGGCTCATCGCGATCTATCCGACGCTGCTGATCACCCTGACACCGGGGTATTTCTGGTACCTCAGCCTGACGCCCGACGGAGCCGGCCATGTCAAGGTGCTGTTCGGCGGCGGGATGAGCGCCGACTGGATGGCCGACCCGCAGGCGCCCGACCACATCGCCACGGTCAAGGCCCTGCTGGACGAGGTGAACATCGAGGACAAGGGCTGCACCGAAAAGGTCTATCGCGGTCTCTGCGCGGGCCTTTCCTCGCCCGGGCCCCTCAGCCATCTCGAACGGCCCAACTTCGAATTCGCCACCTACATCGCGCAGATGATGCCCGATCTCGCCTGACCCCGCCTTCCCCGTTCATCTTTGCCCAAATACTCTGCGGGGGTGCGGGGGTGCAAAACCCCCGCCGCGCCCTTTCAGACGGAACCCAACGCAGGACATCATGGCCCATACCCGCCACCGCAAGTTCAACACCAAAGACACCTATCCCGAACAGAAGCTCGACAACGACCTGTGCCAGGCGGTCGTCGCGCGCGGCACGATGATCTTCCTGCGCGGCCAATGCCCGCAGGACCTCGACACCGCGAAGAACATCGACAGCCACGATCCCGTCGAGCAGACCCACAAGGTGATGCAGAACATCCGCCAACTCGTCGAGGAATGCGGCGGCAAGATGGAGCATGTGACCAAGCTCGTCGTCTACCTGACCGATGTCCGCCACCGCGAGGCGGTCTACCGCACGATGGGCGAATACATCAAAGGCGTGTTTCCGGTCTGCACCGGCCTTGTCGTCGTGGCCCTTGCCCGTCCCGACTGGCTGGTGGAAATCGACGCCACCGCCGTGATCCCCGACTGATCCCCGACTGATCCGTTCTATGCCCGACGCCGGGGGACGTATGCCGTCCCCCGGACCCCCTTGCAGGATATTTGGGCGAGTATGAAAGCCGCAAGGCGCCGACAGATGACAAAGGCCCGTCCATGACCTTCTCCCTTCTCGCACGCTGCGCCGATACGGGGCGCTTCGGCATGGTGATCTCGTCGTCCTCGCCCGCCGTCGCGGCGCGCTGCGCCCATGCGCGGGCCGGGGTAGGGGTGGCCGCGACGCAGAACATCACCGACCCGACCCTCGGGCCAAGGCTGCTTGATGCGATGGGGCAGGGGGCCGGTGCGGCGGCGGCGATGGCCGCTGTGGTGGCGGGGGCGGCACATGCCGAATACCGCCAGCTTCTCTGTCTCGATGCCAAGGGCAACACGGCCACCCATTCCGGCACCCGCATCCTCGGGGTCTGGAACACGGCCGAAGGGCGCGACTGCGTGGCGGGCGGGAACCTTCTGGCCGATGACGGCGTGCCGCAAGCGATGGTCGCCGCCTTCGAGGCAAGCACCGGTGCGCTGGGCGACCGTCTGGTCGCCGCCCTGCGCGCCGGACGCGATGCCGGGGGCGAGGCGGGTCCCGTCCATTCGGCGGGCCTGCTGATGGTCGATGCCGACACATGGCCCTGCGCGGAATTGCGCGCCGACTGGGTGGACGACGGCTGCCCCATCGAGGCCGTCGCCCGTGCATGGCAGGTCTATGCCCCGCAGATGGCCGCCTATATCCAGCGCGCCCGCGACCCGCGCGAGGCGCCCAGTTACGGCGTGCCCGGCGACGAATAGCGCCGCTCTGCCCCCGCGTTCGGGGCGCAGGCCGCGCATCGGCGCCCTTTCCCCCGTCGCCCCGCCGCGCTAGCCTTGGGCCATGCCGTTTCGCTTTACCCTTCGCCAGATCGAATATCTGATCGCGGTCGCCGACAGCGGCTCGGTCGCGCTTGCCGCCGAACGGCTGCACGTCTCGTCGCCCTCCATCTCGGCCGCCATCGGCCAGCTCGAGGCCGAATTCGGCCTGCCGCTGTTCATCCGCCGCCATGCGCAGGGCCTGTCGCTTACCGAAGGCGGGCGCGAGCTGGTGGCCGAGGCGCGCCATCTGCTGCAAGCGGCCGCCGCCCTTGGCGACCGTGCCGCGGAACTGACCGGCGCCGTGAGCGGGGCGCTCTCGGTCGGCTGCCTGCTCACCTTTGCGCAGGTCGTCCTGCCCCGCCTGCGCCGCAGCTTTGCCGATGCCTACCCGCAGGTCGACTTCCGGCAATCCGAACATGACCACGCCGCCCTGATCGACGCGCTGCGCCACGCCCGTCTTGACGCGGCGCTGTCCTATGACATGCAGGTCCCGCCCGACCTGACCTTTGTTCCGCTTCTCGCCCTGCCACCCTATGCCCTGCTGGCGGCGGATCATCCCTTGGCCACCCGTGCCAGCGTCACCGCATCCGAACTGGCGCCCCATCCGATGGTGCTGCTCGACCTGCCCTACAGTGCCGATTATTTCCTGTCGCTCTTCGCAGGCCCGAAACCCGACATCGCCGAGCGCACGCGGGATATGGGCGTGATGCGGGCGATGGTGGCCAACGGGTTCGGCTATTCCATCGCCAACATCCGTCTCGGGTCCGACCGCGCGCCCGATGGCAGCCGGCTGGTCTTTGTGCCGATCGAGACCGATCTGCCGCCGATGCGCATGGGGTTGATCCTTGCCGCAGGGGCCGCGCAGCGCCGGACCGTGGCCGCCTTTGTCGCGCATTGCCGCGCCACCGTCACCGAAAGCGCCTTGCCCGGCCTGACCTCGCCCCGCACATGACGCGGTCACGCCCTACGCGCCGCAACTTGACGCGGGCCACGGCGCGCATAGATGGGCTGACAAAGGATATCCCATGCCCGCAGCCCTGATCATCTCGCACGGCCAACCCTCCGATCCGGCCCCGGCCGAGGCGGAAATCGCCGCCCTCGCCGCCCGCGTGCAGGCGCTCATGCCCGACTGGCATGTGGCCTCTGCCACCCTCGCGACCGAGGGGGCCTTGGCCGAAGCGGTGGCACGGGCGGTGCAGGTCGGGGCCGCTAGTGGCGAAGCAGCGGGGGGCGAAGCAGCGGCGGGCGAAGCGGCGGGGGGCTTTGCCTATCCGCTTTTCATGGCCGACGGCTGGTTCACCCGCGACCACCTGCCCAAGCGGTTGGCCGAAGCGGGCGGAGGCGCGTGGCAGGTGCTAGACCCCTTCGGCATCGACGACGCCGTGCAACGCCTGACCGTCACCCTCGCGCATGAGGCGGCGGCAGCGACAGGCGTGGCCCCGGCAGATGCCGAGCTGCTGCTGGCCGCGCATGGCTCGTTCCGCAGCCCCGCTCCGGCCAAGGTGGCAAATGCGATGGCCGCACGCATCGCCGCATCGGGCTTTGGCCGTGTCGAGGCCGCCTTCATCGACCAGTCCCCGCGCATCGCCGAGGCGGCGGCAGGCTTCTCGGAAGGGGCGCTTGTCCTGCCCTTCTTCGCCGCAAAGGGCGGGCATGTCGTCGACGACCTTCCCGAAGCCCTGCACGAGGCGGGGTTTCGCGGCCGCTTGCTTGAACCTGTCGGTCTTGACCCGCGCGTGCCATCGCTTATCGCCGATGCCTTGCGCAGGGCGGCGGCTCAGGCCACGCTTTCCATCAGCGCGACCTGAGCTTCCAGCGCGGTCCGCGACGCCTGCCAGATCTCGGGAAGGGCGCTGCGGTTCCTGTGCAGGGCGTCGCGGTCCCCCTGCTTGATCGCCTGTTCGATCCCGCTCAGCACATGGCGCAGCTTGGTGGTGCCGAAGGTGCCCGAGGTTCCGGCCAGTTGATGCGCGATCCGCGCCACTTCCGCGTCATGCGCCGGGGCGGCAAGCGTCAGGATACGCCCGACCATGCCCTCGCCCTCTTCGACCAGCCGCTGGATCAGGGTGGCGGCCATCTCCTGCCCGATCTGTTCGACCAGTTCCCGCAGGCTCGCCAGATTGAGCACATCGTCCTCGGCCACGGCGCCGGTCTCGACCGCGATCTCGGTCCCCGTTCCGGCGGCAAGGCTGCGCAGCAGGGCCACACGGTCGACAGGTTTGGTCAGCCCCGTCTCCATGCCGACGCTGCGGAACCGCTGCTGCTCTTCGGGCAGGGCATGGGCGGTCAGGGCAAGGATGCGCGCCTTGGCCGATGGCCCGCCCGAAGCGCGGATGCGCGTGGTCGCCTCGACTCCGTCCATACGCGGCATGGAAATATCCATCAGGATCGCGTCAAAGGCCGCGCCTTGCGCCACTTCGACCCCGTTCAACCCGTCGACCGCCTCGGTCACCGTATGGCCCGCAGCTTCCAGATAGCGGCGCAACAGGAAGCGGTTGATCTCGTTGTCCTCGACAACAAGCACGTTCAGCGGCTTGCCCTGCGGGGCTTGCTGGTCACCGCGCAGACGCGTGTCGCGCGACGCTTCCGCCGGTGCCTCGCCCACGGGCGCGGCAAGGGGCAGGCGCAGCCAGAACAGGCTGCCTTCGCCTTCCTCGCTTTCGGCTCCGATGTTGCCCCCCATCGCCTGCGCCAGCCGCCGCGCGATGCCAAGGCCAAGGCCGGTGCCGCCCTGCGACCGGCCGTAGCTGGCATCGACCGTCACGAAATCCTCGAAGATCCGCGACAGGTTCGCTTCGGAAATGCCGATTCCGCTGTCGATCACGCGGAATTCGTAGATATTGCGTCCGGTCCCCGCATCGCGCTCGGCCAGAATTTCGGTCTCGACGGTAATGGTCCCGTCCTTGGTGAACTTCACCGCATTGCCGACAAGGTTCAGCAAGATCTGCCGGATCCGCCCCGCATCGCCGGTGACCTCGCCCAAGGGGCCGCTCGCACGGACGACGTTGATCGTCGTGCCGCGCGATGCGGCAAGGCCGGTCTGGTTCGACACGGTGTCGTCGATCAGCCGGTCCAGATCGAAGCGGTCCTCGACGATCTGGATCGCCCCCGCCTCGGCCTTGCTGATGTCCAGCACGGAATTGACATGGCCAAGCAGGATGTCGCCCGAGGTTTCCATCACCGACAGCAACTCGCGCTGTTCCTCGTTCAGCCCGGTCTGGCCCAAAAGGTCCATCGACCCGATCAGCCCGTTCAGCGGCGTGCGCATCTCGTGGCTCATCACGGCGAGGAACTCTGCCTTGGCCTTCTCGCCCGCCAGCGCGCGATCCAGCGCGTCGGTCAGGTCGCGCTGCGCCTTGCGCCGGTCCGAGATGTCGCGCACGAAGGAAACGACAAGGTTGCCGCCCGCAGGGCGCGACAGCGCGATCGAGATTTCGGCCGGAAAGGTCGTGCCGTCGCCGCGCAGCGCGTCGATTTCCATCCGCAGCGGCTCGCGCCCGTCGGTCATCTTCGCCATGGCCTCGGCCAGCGCGCGGCCCTGCTTGCCGTTGGCCCCGTCGGCGAACAGCAGGTCCAGACCGCTGCCCCCGACCACCTCGTCGCGCCGCCGCAGGAAGATCGCCTGCGCGGCGGGGTTGAATTCGAGGATGGCACCGGACTTGTCCGTCACCACGATGCCATCGGCGGAATTCGAGATGATCGTCGCCAGACGCGCGCCCGTGTTGCGCAACTCGCCCGCGCGGGTCTCGGACACCTTGTAAAGCCGCGACAGCACGATCACCGCACCGGCCAGCAACAGGAACAAGGCACCCGTCATGATCGCCAGCCGCACCAGCGTGTCCGACATGGATTCGCGCTGGGCGTCCGACACGGCGGCGAAATCGGTCAGCGCCTTCAGCGTCAACTGCCGTGCCGCATTGCGCACCGGCGGCAGGCGCAGCGACAGATCGTGCAGCGCGGCCAGAAGCTTGTCGTCCGAACTGTCGATCAGCGCGACGTTGTCGTCAAGAAAGGCGCGCAGGACGTGATGGTCGTCCTGATAATCGGCCTTGCCCAGCAACGGCGCGTAGATCGAGCTTTGCTCGAGCATGGACACACGGCTGTAAAGCACGTTGAACCAGCGCCGCGTCTCGTCAAGCGCCGCCGGCATGTCGGCGGGCGGCGGCGAAGCCAGCGCCGACAGGATCGCCCCCTGCAACCGAAGCACCTCGACCTCGGATTGCATAAGGACCCATTGCGTATTGTCGGAATTGGCCCGTTCCAGCGCCTTGAGACGGTCTTTCACGTCAAGCGCCAGCATCCCGATTGCGATCATGCAGACAGAGACAAGCACGATTGCCCCGGCAAGGCGCAACGAGGCTATGGCATCGGAGGCCCTGGACCGACTGTCTTGGGTCATTTCCTGCGATCCTGCCCACTGATCCAACGCCTTTTTACAAAGATAGATCACAAGAGGCTTGCGTTCCATCCCGTTCTGCATCGAATGATGGAGACAAAGGTATGGGATGATCGCGTGTTTCCCGGTAAAGACAGTCCGCAATCGATGCGGGTACTCCTCGCAGATGACCACGATCTCGTTCGCGAGACTTTGGCCGCCTTCCTGCTTGCAGAGGGCTTTGCCGAGGTGCGCGCCGTGCCCGATCTCGATGCCGCACTCGAGGCCATCGCGGGCGATACCGTGTTCGACATCGTGCTTCTCGACTACACCATGCCCGGCATGAACGGGCTTGACGGGCTGGCCCGCGCGCTTGCCGCGGCCCGTGCGGCAAAGCTCGACCTGCCCATCGCCATCATCTCCGGCACCACGCATCGCGATCTGGCCGAGGCGGCGCTTGCGGCAGGGGCGGCGGGTTTCGTTCCGAAAACCCTCGCATCGCGCGCGATGGTCGCCGCCGTGCAGACGATGGCCTCGGGCGAGATTTTCGCCCCGATCTCGCTTTTGATGCAGGAAGCCCCGGTCGATCAGGTTCTGGCCGGCCTGACCCGCCGCGAGACCGATGTCCTCAAAGGCATCTGCGAAGGGAAGTCGAACAAGGAAATCGCCCGCGACCTCGATCTGCAAGAGGTGACGGTAAAGCTGCACGTCAAGACGCTGTCGCGCAAACTGGGGGCCAAGAACCGCACGCATGCGGCCATGATCGCCCGCGATTCCGGCATGCACTGAGCCCCGATTTTTCTGCGAAAAATCCCGCCTGCCTTGCCCTGTCGCGCCCGCATCCGGCGGGGCAGGGGGGCCAGCCCCCCTGCGGCCCCTGGCCGCTCCCCCCGGAGTATTTTGCGCAAGGATGAAAGCGCAAGGGAACCTGCCCCTTCATCCTTGCCCAAATACTCGATCTTGCGACCCTCCCAGCCGCCCCGCCGCGTCAGACCCCGTGCCGTAACCTGCAGGGCGTCACGGCAGAACGCACAGCATGGCCCCCGCCCGGAATGCGCGCCCTGCACCCTGCGGGCTGCGCAGGGGCATCAGGCAAGGTCCCGATTTTTCGCAGAAAAATCGTCTGCCCCGTCAGGTCTGCCCGTCAGACGGTGTGCAGATAGAGGTCGAAATCCACCTCGCTCACGGTCCGCGCCACGCGGGCATATTCGGCGGCCTTGATCGCGGTAAAGGTGCGGTGCATCTCGGTCCCCAACGCCTCTTTCAGGAAAGCCGACCCTTCGGCGGCCACGATGGCCGAGCGCCAGTCCACCGGAATCGGCGGCGCGTCCTGTGCTTCGGCATAGCCGTTTCCGGTCGTCTCCGGCCCCGGATCGATCTTCTGCGCCATGCCGTGGCGGATGCCCGCCAGCACGGTCGCGGCCACCAGATAGGGGTTCGCATCCACTCCGGCCGGACGATGCTCGATCCGCCGCGCCCTGATGTCGCCCGCCGGAATCCGCAAGGCGACCGAGCGGTTGTTCACCCCCCATGTCGGGCTGACCGGCGCATAGCTTTGTGCCGCAAAGCGCCGCCACGAATTGGCATGCGGCGCAAAGACGAGCATCGATTCCCCCATCGTCGCCCGCAGCCCGCCCAAGGCATGCAGGATGGTGTCGGACCATTGCCCCTCGACCGCCTCGACAAACACGTTCTTGCCCGCCGCGTCACAGAGCGAGACATGGAAATGCATGCCCGATCCGGCATATTTCTCGACCGGTTTGGCCATGAAGCACGCCGTCACCCCATGCGCCCGCGCCTGCCCGCGCACGATGCGCTTCAGCCGCATCAGATCATCTGCCGCCTGCATCACATCGGTGCGGTAGTGCAGGGTCAGCTCGTATTGGCCGGGGGCATATTCCGAAATCATCGTCTCGGCCTTGATCCCCGCCTTGGCCGCCGCCGCATAGATGTCGGAAAACAGCGGCAGCATCCCGTGCAGATGGTCGACGCTGTAAACCTCGGTCTTGAAGCTTGCCCGCCCGTCCAGCACGTCGCGGGCGGGCATCACCTTGCCATCCGGTCCGCGCTGGTTGTCGAGCAGGAAGAATTCAAGCTCGAACGCCCCCGAGGGATAAAGCCCCTCGGCCGCCATCGCATCGACCTGTGCCTGAAGCGCATGGCGCGGGTCCGATCCCATCTTCGCCCCGTTCAGGTCATACATCGACATGAACACCTCGCCGCGCGGCGGGTTCGTGCCATGCAGCGGCACCAAGGAACCGGGGATCGGCCATGCCCGCAAATCGCCATCGCCCTGATCCCAGATCAGCCCCGTCTCGTGGACATCCTCGCCGCAGATATCAAGGCCGAGGATCGAGATCGGCAGATGCCGCCCGCTTCTGAAGAAGGGCAGCAATTCGTGCCGCCTTAT
The DNA here is from genome assembly GCF_014243445.1 of Paragemmobacter straminiformis. GTDB lineage: Bacteria > Pseudomonadota > Alphaproteobacteria > Rhodobacterales > Rhodobacteraceae > Paragemmobacter > Paragemmobacter straminiformis. The sequence goes on along the minus strand of NZ_JACLQD010000001.1, from coordinate 578,771 downwards.
GATCTTGCCGCGCCCGATGCCGTTTGCGTCATGCAGCACGATGTCGAAGGCCTCGATCTCGGGGTGCGCGGCAAGGAAGGCTTCGGCCACGGCCACGGTGCTGCCCGAAGGGCTGGTCGTTTCGGTCATGGGGTCACTCGAAGAGGTCGGTCAGGATTTCGTCGAAGGCGGCGATCAGCCGGTCGATCTGGCGCTTGGTCGTGGCAGGGCTGACCAGCATCATGTTGTGGAAGGGCGCGATCAGGCAGCCACGGTTCAAAAGCGCCGTGTGCAGCGCCGCCTCGATCGCGGGCTGATGCGCGGCGGCGGCTTCGGTCCCGTTCTTCAGCGGTCCCTTGGCGCAGATGAACTCGACCCGCGCGCCCACGCGCAGCGCGTGCCACGGGGCCTTGTGCTTTTCGATCGCGGCGGTCAGCCCCGCCACCAGTCGCGCGGCCCCCTTGTCCATGCGGGCGTAATTCTTCGCCGTCATCACCTCGGACAGGGTGGCGCGCAGGCAGGCGAATTGCATCGGATTGGCCGAGAGGGTCGTCCCCATGCCGGAATGCCCCGCCTCGCGCCCCGCGTCATAGCGCTGGAACCGCGCGGCGATGTCGGGCGTCATGCCCCAGACGGCGGTGGGCATGCCGCCTGCCACGCATTTGCCGACAACGAACATATCGGGGGCCAGTCCATGCACGCCGGTATAGCCGCCAAGCCCTGTCGAAAGCGTATGCGTCTCGTCGATGACCAGAAGCGCCCCGTAGCGCCGCGTCAGGCTGCGCAACCCGTCAAGGAACCCCGCCTCGGGCAGCACCATGCAGGAATTGGTCATCACGGGTTCGGTCAGGACGGCGGCGATCTCGCCCGTCTTCAGCGCGGCCTCGACACCGGCCAGATCGTTGAACTCGCAGGCCACCGCGCCCTTGGTCAGGTCTTGCACCTGCCCCACAAGGCCCGCCCGCGGCTCGGTCCGGCCGGCCCGCAATTCCACCATCGTGTCATCGACCGTGCCGTGATAGCAGCCGTTGAACACCAGCACCTTGGCCCGCCCCGTCACGGCCCGTGCCACGCGCAGCGCGAAGCGGTTGGCATCGGTCGCCGTCGTCGCGATCTGCCAGCGGAAATCCCCGAACACCTGCGTGAGCAGACGCCCCGCTTCCAGCGCATCCTCGGTGGGCAGCATATAGGTCAGCCCGTGCTTGGCCTGATGCCGGATGGCCTTGACCACCGCTTTCGGAGAATGGCCGAACATCGACCCCGTGTCGCCCAGACAGAAATCGTCGATCTCGTATCCGTCGATATCGGTGATCCGCGCGCCCTTGGCGCTTGCCACCAGCGGCAGATGCGGCATCGGCCAATCCGTCATCCAGTGCATCGGCACGCCGTTCAGGAACACCCCGCTTCCCGCCAGCATGGCGGCGGCCGAATGCGGACGCCCCGACGCAAAGCGTTTCGCCTCGCGCAGGGCAAGCCGGTCGAGCCGTTCGGCCCTTACGCCAGCGATGGTCTTGGTCATCACGATCACCCGTCAAATCTTGGCCCAAGCTTATGGCGCGGAATTTGATCAAATGGAAGCGGCCAGTTTCGCCAGACAGAAAAGGGGGGCCTCGGCCCCCCTCGCCTTCGGCTCACCCCCCGAGGATATTTGGGCCAGTGTGAAAGCCGCTCAGTCGGTCACGCGCACTTCGACCAGCCTCGGCCCGCGATGCGGGCGGGTCAGGGCGGCGGCCAGCGCCTCGGGCGCGTTCTCGACGCTCTCGAAGCCAAGATCGCAGGCGGCCGCAAGATGGCCAAGTTTCAGCGGCGAGGGCGAGCAGCCGATCACCTCGGTCTGCGCGTCACGCATGGCCTCGGCGATCTCGCGGTAGGCGGCGTTGTTCCAGACGACATAGGTGACGGGCAGGTTCTCGTCGACCGCCACACGCATCTCGGCCGGGTCGAATTGCAGGCCGCCGTCGCCGATCAGGCAGACGACAGGCGTGCCGGGGGCGGCGATGGCCGCGCCGATCGCCGCGCCAAGCCCGTAGCCGAGCGCGCCATAGCCCGTGGCCGCGTTGAACCAGCCGCCCGCGCGGTCATGGTCGTAGAACAGGTTCGCGGCATAGACCGGCTGGGTGGAATCGCCCACGATTATGGCTTGGGGCAGGGCGCTTCGGATCGCCTCGACCATCGCCAACTGGGCGGGCATCGACGGGTGCAGCCCCGCCAGTTCCGCCCGCGCCGCCCCCCGTGCGGCCCGCGCGCGGGCGGCCCCGTCACCCTTGCGCGGGGTGATGCGCGGGGCCAGCGCAGCCAGCATCGCCGCAACCGTCGCCTGCACCGGCAGGGCGCAAGGGTGGCGCTGCAACTGATCGGCGCAGACATCGGCGCGGATCATCCCCGACAGGTCGGGCAGGCCGCCGCGCATGTACATGTCGTAATCGGTCGGGCCAAGTTCCGTTCCCAGCGCCAGCACCTGATCCGCCCCCGCGATCAAGCCCCGCACCGCATCAAGCGAGGGCGAGGCCGGCACGCCAAGCCCGTGCCCGTGCAGCATCCCGCGTGCGTTCACCGTCATCACGACCGGCGCGTCCAGCGCCTCGGCCAATGCCGTCAGCGCCGCATCGCAACCCCGCGCCCCCCCTCCGGCAAGGATCACCGCGCGGTCGCAGCCGTTCAGCATCGCGGCAGCCTGCGCGATGCCCGCCTCGGGCAGCAGGGCCGTGGCGTCAGCCACCGCGCCAAGCGCAGGCTCGGGGCAGGCCAGCCCCATCACATCGGTCGGTATCTCGATATGCACCGGACCCGGACGCCCCGTCGCCATGCGGGCAAAGGCGCGGTCGAGCGCCGCCGAAAGCGCGGCAGGGTCCTCGACCCGCTCGGTCGGGCAAAGCCGCGCCATCAGTCCCGCCTGATCGGGCAATTCGTGCAGATGCCCCATTCCCCTGCCCAGCGAGGCGCGACGGTTCACCCCCGACACCACCAGCATCGGCACCGAATCCGCCCGCGCCTGCGCCATCGCGGTCAGCGCATTGGTCAGGCCCGGTCCGGTGATGACGAATGCCACCCCCGGCTTGCCCGACACCCGCGCATAGCCGTCGGCCATGAAGGCGGCGGCCTGTTCGTGGCGGGGCGTGACATGGCGGATGCCGCCCCCGGCAAGCCCGCGATAAAGTTCGATCGTATGCACACCCGGAATGCCGAAGACCACCTCGACCCCGCGTTGCCGCAACCCTTCGACCAGCGCCTGTCCGACGGTTCTCATGCGGCACTCCTGCGGCTCGCGGCAAAGGTCGCGATGCGGTCGCAGGCTTCGGCGATCACGGCATCGGGCTGGGTCAGGCTGACACGCAGCCAGCCCGAAAGCGCGGCGCCAAAACTTTCGCCGGGCATCACCGCCACCTTGGCCGCGTCGAGCAACGCATTGGCGAACCCGTCGCCCGACAGGCCGGTTGCCCGCACATCGACCAGCGCGAACATCCCCGCCTGCGGCTGATGCACCCGCAGCCCCTCGACCCCGTCGAGCAGCCGCCCCATCAGGGCCGCGCGGCGCTGGAACCGCTCGACCATGCCCGCCGCGACGGGCGAGGGGGCCGAGACGGCGGCGGCGGTCATATCCGCGATGAAGGGCTGGTTGCCGAACAGCATGGTTTCCGAAAGCGGCAGCAGTCGCGCGCAGAACTCGGCCGGTCCCACGCACCAGCCCGAACGGAATCCGGGTGCCGCATGCGATTTCGAGATGCTCGAGGCCACGACCACCCGCTCGGCATATTCGGGCAGGTCGAGCGGCGAGCAAAAGGTCGTGCCGGGAAAACACATCTCTTCATAGACCTCGTCGCAAAGCACCCACAGATCGTGCTTTGCCGCAACCTCGCACAGGGCGCGCAGGTCGCCGTGGTCAAGCACCGCCCCCGTCGGGTTGTGCGGCGAGTTCAGCATCAGAACCCGCGTGCGCGGGGTGATGCGCGCCTCGACATCGGCGGCCTGCATGCGGAACCCCGCTTCGGGGCGCAGCGGCACGGGCACGACCCTCGCCCCCGTCGAACGGACCAGCCCTTCATAGGTGGCATACATCGGATCGCCCAGCAGCACCTCGTCCCCGTCGGCGCAAAGGGCATGCAGCACGGCGTAAAGCGTAGTCTGTGTGCCGGGGAAACACATGATCTGGTCGGTCCCGATGGTCCGCCCGCGCCGCGCGCTGTAACGGGCCGACAGCGCGCGCAGCAGCGCAGGCTCGCCCCGCCCGTTGGAATAGCCGGTGCGCCCCGAAAGCATCGCCTGCGCCGCCGCTTCCATCAGCGCGGGCGGCGTCGGCACGTCGGGTTCGCCGATGGTCAGCTCGATCACCGCATCGCCCGCGGCCTTCATCTTGCGGGCGCGCACATGGACGGCCCATTTCTCGCTGCCCAATCCGGCAAGGTGTTCTGTCACGGGGGCGTAGCGCATGGGGCTTCCTTTGGTCGGTCGGTCGGCAGGAGGGTGTCGGTAGGGGAGGGCGGCAGGGGGGGCGGTCCGGTCGCCGTCAGATATCGGGCGGCGACGGCAGCGGGTGGCGCAGGATCGCGCCGATGGCATCAAGCGCGATCCGCGCCACCTCGCCACGGCGAAAGGCGTCGGGCAGGGCCGCGCCCTCGATCCAGAGCCCGTCGATCAGCGCGTTGCACGAGATGGCGTCGCGCCTGTCCTTCTCGGCGTCAACCGGGCGGCCGGGCAAGGCGGCGATCAAGGTCTGCAACTGGTCACGATAGGCCAGATAGGTGGTCTGGTGGACCGCGTTGATCGTGGGGTCGTTGCGCGACCGGTGCAGATAGGCCGCCCAGACCGAAAGATTGACGGGGTCCAGAACGGGGGCACGGAAATTCGCGGCGACAAAGGCCGCAAGCCGCCCCACGGGGTCATCGGGCGCAGCGCCCGACAGGGCCTCGACGGCGCTTTGCGTCATGCGCTCCATCACCAGACGATAGGCGGTCTGGGTCAGATCGTCCTTGGTGGCAAAGTAATGCCGGATCAGGCCCGGCGTCACCCCCGCGCGGTCTGCGATGGCACGCACGGTCGCCGCCTCGGCCCCGCCCTCGGAGACAAGGGCGATCGCTGCCGCGATCAGGTCGTCGCGCCGCTTTTCTTCGGCCTCGCGACGGTAGGGGCGTCGATGTGCGGTGTGGTCGGTCATGGCGGTCCGGAAAGCGGTATCCCACATGAATTATACGACTGGATAAGAACTGTCACGCCACTTGTGCCCCGCACCGGCGGGATGCTGCCGGGGTTTCGGGGCGCGCTAGACCTTTCCCTCGTCCGGATCGGGATAGGCCACATCCTTGTGCACGATCACATCCGCCTGCGGATAGGCGGCAAGGATCGCGCGCCGCAATCCCGCGCCGATGTCATGCGCCTCGCGCAGCGACTGGTCGCCGTCAAGCTCGATGTGGATGTTGACAAAGACGCGGCTTCCGGCGGTGCGGGTTTTCAGGTCATGGTATCCATGCACCCCCGGCCAGCCATCCGCGATGCGGCCGATCCCCGCGACGATGTCGGGGTCGGCGCGGCGGTCCATCAGCGCATCGAAAGCCCCCTTGCCGATCCGCACGGCCCCCATCACCAGCATCGCCGCCGCCCCCAGCGCCACGACCGAATCGATCGACGCCAGACCAAAGGACTTCGATGCCCAAAGCGACACGATGGCCCCGATGTTCGGCAAGAGGTCGCCCAGATAATGCAACCGGTCCGCCGCGACGACCTTGTTGCCCGTCCGCGCCGCGACCCGCCCTTGCCAAAGCACCAGCCCCAGCGTCAGCAGGATCGACAGCGTCATCACCACCATGCCCGAGCTTTCCGACTGCATCCGCCCCGGCGCGGGGTCGAGCAACCGCACAACCGCCGCCCATGCGATCACGCTGGCCGAAATGACGATGAACACCGCCTGCCCGAGTGCGGCAAGATCCTCGGCCGAGGAATGGCCGAAGGCATGGTCCTCGTCCGCAGGCTTGGCCGCGTAAAAGATCGCCGCCATCGCCCCGAGGCTGATCATCAGGTCCATCGCGCTGTCGGCAAGCGAGGCCGCGACAGACAGCGCGCCGGTCTCGCCCAAAGCCCAAAGCTTCAGCATGACAAGCACACTTGCCACCACGACCGAGGCGAAAGCGGCGGAAAGGTTCATGCGCGAGGATTGGTCAAGGCTCATCCGCTGTGTCCGACATTGGTCCTGTCAAGACTTTCGGGGCTAGCGCATCGCGGGCCTCGGGGGCAAGTGAGACCGTCTCGCAAAGCGCGCGGGCGGCGCAATCCCGTCGCGCGCGGCCCGTTCCTCAGCCACCCGCTGCCGGCCTTGCCCGCTTCGCCTCAGGGCCTGTCACTCGATCACTTCGCCCGCATCGACACCCCAAAGCGCGGTCTTGCGGACCCACCCCTTTTCGCCATCGATGGACAGACGGCACCACTCCGGCTCGCATTCCTGTATCCAGCCGACGACATTGCGTTCCGCCTGGAACAGAACAGCGGCATCGTCGCTGGGGCCATCGCGGAAATCGGCCAGATCCTGCGCCACAAGGGCCGATCGCACGCCCGACAGCAGCGAGTAATGCACCCAGCCGCCCGCACCTTCGGCATCTTCCACCCGGCGCCAGTGTTCGTATTCGGCGGTGATCCGCAGCGGCATTCCGGCACGGGTGAACACCCAGTCGATCCGGTGCGTCAGGCCGGGGCCGCGCCGGGCGTTGCCCTCGTTCCCCTTCAGGCTGACATAGCGCGGCAGGGGCAGGTTGGTGACGGTCCCCCGCGTCGGATCGCGCGGCGGAACGCGCGGTTTCGCCACGGCGGGCTGGGGCTTGGGCGCGGCAAGGGCGGGCGCGGGTTTGGCCGCCCCTGCCTCGGCCGAGGGAAGCGGGGCCGCGCTCTCGCCGGTCGCCGTCAGGCTTTCGGGGCGCGGTGCCGGACGCTTGCTGCCAAGCTCTTCCGCGGCGGCCACCCCGATCAAGCCGAGTGTCACCACAAGCGCCACTGCCTGCATAATTCTCATTCTGTCCGCCTGTGCCCGAAGCCCCGCGCCGGTTCGATCCGGCGGCCTGCCATGTTTGCCAGGCTCTTGCGGCCTGTGCCTTGCGGCGGGGACTTGTGCCTTTCCCCGCTTCCCGCCACTTTGCCATTCATGAACGCGATTTGGAAGTGCAAGGGAGGAAGCTCATGCCCGCATCGAGGCTGAGTGTTGTCGTGACGCGACGGTTGCCCGAAGTTGTCGAAACCCGGATGAAGGAATTGTTCGACGTCGACCTGCGCGACACCGACGATGCCATGACCCGCGACGAACTTGCCGCAGCCCTGCGCCGCGCCGATGTTCTGGTGCCCACCATCACCGACCAGATCGACGCCGGATTGCTGGCGCAGGCGGGCGACAAGCTGAAACTCATCGCCAATTACGGCGCAGGGGTCGACCATATCGACGTCGGCACCGCCCGCTCGCGCGGGATTCTCGTCTCGAACACCCCCGGCGTGCTGACCGAGGATACCGCCGACATGGCGATGGCGCTGGTGCTGGCGGTGACCCGCCGCATTCCCGAAGGGCTGGCCCTGATGCAATCGGGCGAATGGCACGGCTGGTCGCCGCTTTCGCTGCTGGGCGGGCGGATCGGCGGCAAACGGCTTGGCATCCTCGGCATGGGGCGCATCGGGCAGGCGGTCGCAAAACGCGCCCGCGCCTTCGGCATGCAGGTCCACTACCACAACCGCCGCCGCGTCCGCGCCGAGGTCGAGACCGAACTCGAGGCCACCTATTGGGAAAGCCTCGACCAGATGGTGTCGCGCATGGATGTCATCAGCGTGAACTGCCCGCACACGCCCTCGACCTTCCATCTGATGAACGCGCGGCGGCTCAAGCTGATGAAACCTTCGGCCGTGATCGTGAACACCTCGCGCGGCGAGGTGATCGACGAAAACGCCCTGACACGGATGCTCAGGGCGGGCGAACTCGCTGGAGCGGGGCTTGATGTCTACGAACGCGGGGCCGAGATAAACCCCCGCCTGCGCGAGCTGCCCAACGTGGTCCTGCTGCCCCACATGGGGTCGGCCACGCGCGAGGGGCGGGTCGAGATGGGCGAAAAGGTCATCATCAACATCAAGACCTTCGCCGATGGCCACCGCCCCCCCGATCAGGTCGTGCCCGGAATGCTGTAAACGCGCGGCGGGAACCCGATCCCGCCCCGGCGGCTTCTTCCTCTGCCAACCAAAGGAAGATGCCTATGACCGACGACCGTGAACTCCGTGCCGGCTTCTGGCGCGCGCTGCACTCCGACCGCACCGTCATGCTCGGGCTCGAAGGGGGCAGCGCCGCCCCGCGTCCGATGACCGCCATCACCGAAGGCGAACATGATCACGGCCCTATCTGGATTTTCACCGGAAAGGACACCGAACTCGGCGCCAAAGTCACCGCGACCGCTCCGGCCTTCTTCACCTTCGCCGCCAGCGACCACGCCCTGTTCGCCACCGTCCACGGCCTCATCTCGCCCCACAGCGATCCGGCCGTGGTCGAACGGCTGTGGAACCCCTTCATCGCGGCATGGTATCCCCAAGGCAGGGACGACAAGAACCTTCTCCTTCTGCGCTTCGACCCGTCGCGCGCCGAAATCTGGAAGAACGGCTCCGGTCTCTTCGCGGGGCTGCAAATGCTCCTCGGGCGCGACCCGAAGCCGGACGTCAAGGGCCATGTGACCAAGGGACCGCTGCACTGACCCCGAAGCGCGCGCAGGCGTTGCACCGCCGGTCGCGAAACGGTGCGCAACGCCGCCAAGCTGCACGGAAAAACGCCCAACCGGCGGTCGCGAAACGGTGCGCACTCGCTGCGCACCCTACGCCGAACCCGCCGCCAAGCTGCACGGAAAAACGCCCAACCGGCGGTCGCGAAACGGTGCGCAACGCCTGCGCACCCTACGCCGCGCCCGCCGCCAAGCTGCACGGAAAAACGCCCAACCGGCGGTCGCGAAACGGTGCGCAACGCCTGCGCACCCTACGCCGCGCCCGCCACCAAGCTGCATGGAAAAACGACCAACCCGCGTTCCGGTAGGGTGCGCACTCGCTGCGCACCGTTTTCATGCGCCCTAGACCCCGTAGAAATCCCGATACCACGCGACGAAACGGGCGACCCCTTCGTCTATTCCGGTGCGGGGCAGCGGCCCTGTCAGCGCCTCGATCAGGCTGGCATCGGCCCATGTCGCCGGCACGTCCCCCGCCTGCATCGGCAGGAAGCGCTTTTCCGCCTTGCGCCCCAGCGCGGTCTCGATGGCCAGCACGAAATCCATCAACCCCACCGGCGCACCGTTGCCGATATTCACGATCCGGAAGGGCGCGACGGGCGACAGGCTGTCCATCGGCCCCGCCGCCCCGCCCGCCGGAGGCACGCCGACCAGCCGGACGATCCCCGTCACCAGATCATCGACATAGGTGAAATCCCGCCGCATGTCGCCGTGGTTGTAGATGTCGATCGGCTCGCCCGACAGGATCGCCTTGACGAATTTGAACAGCGCCATGTCCGGCCGCCCCCAGGGGCCGTAGACCGTAAAGAACCGGAACATGGTGGTCGGAATGTCGTAAAGATGGGCATAGGAATGGCCCATCGCCTCGGTCGCCTTCTTCGTCGCGGCATAAAAGGACATCGGGCTGTCGGCCTTGTGGACCTCGGCATAGGGCATTTCGGTATTCGCCCCGTAGACGGACGAGGTCGATGCCATCAGCAGATGCGCCGGTTTCGTCGCCCGCGCGGCCTCGAGCACCTCGAAGGTGCCGATCAGGTTCGCCTCGACATAGGACCGGGGCGCGTCGATCGAATAGCGGACCCCCGCCTGTGCGGCCAGATGGATGATCGCATCCGCCCCCTCGGCCAGCTCGCGCACCAGACCTGCGGTCTCGACCAGCCCTTCGACGGCGCGAAAGCCCGGATTCTGCGACAGCATCGCATGGCGCCGCGCTTTCAGGCGCACGTCGTAATAGGTGGTCATGCCGTCCAGTCCGACGACCTGCCAACCCTCGGAAAGCAGGCGGGCGCACAGGTGATAGCCGATGAAACCCGCCGATCCCGTCACCAAAGCACGCTTCGCCATTCCAACCCTCCAGTCCTGTCGCGCCCAAGTCGCGCAACAAAAGGGGGCAGGTCAACCCAAAGAGCGACGGCCCTTCGCGATTATGCCTGTCCGCAGGGCCGGAACACCCCGCGGGGGGCGGGGCGGCGGCCCGCAAGCCGCAGCCCGTGGCGCAAGCACCGCAAGGGGGGGCAAGCCCCCCGCCACGGCCGCGCCGCCCCCTGTCGCATCACAGGGCGATGGCCACCATCACCTCGGGTTCGATCACCTTCACGCCGGGCAGCCCGTCGCGCATCACCTGCGCGTTCTGCTCCAGCGCGCCAAAGGTGCGGTAGTGGCAGGGAATCACGGTCTTGAAATCGAAATAGCGTTTCGCGGCATAGGTCGCGCGCGCCATGCACATCGTGTAATGCCCGCCCGCCGACAGGATGCCGATATCGGGTTTGTGGTAATCGCCCATCCACTCCATATCGGCCATGATGTCGGTATCGCCCGAGACATAGACCGTATGCCCGCCCCCCGCGATCATGAAGCCGCATTCTGACCCCACCGGCACTGCGCCAAGGCTCGACGAATGGCAGGCATTGACCAGCGTGACCTTGGCCCCGTCCAGATCGACCGTGCCGCCCTTGTTGAAGCCGACGATCTTCAGCCCTTCGGTCTTTTCGAAATGCGCGGCAAGGTCGTAGATGGCGACAAGCGGGACATCCAGCTCCTTGCAGATGGCCGCGACATCGCCCGAATGGTCGCCGTGCCCGTGGGTCAGCAACACATGGGTTGCGCCCCTGATCGCCTCGGCGCGCCGGTCGGCGGGAAACATGGGGTTGCCCGACAGCCACGGGTCGATCAGCAACGTCGCGCCCTCGACCTCGATGCGAAAGCCGGAATGGCCGAGCCAGGTGATCTGCATTTCATCCTCCTTGATGCCTGACGACTGTTTTAGCCCGCCCGGCACGAAAGGGAATGGCGCGGCGGGTCTTGCGGGGTTGCGGGGCGGGGGCTAAACGGGCGAAGGAAAATTCGGAGCGCGACATGTCCATCGACATCGAAACCGCACGGCGGGTGGCCAAGCTGGCACGCATCCGCGTCGAGGAAGCCGACCTGCCCAAACTGGCAGGCCAGCTCAACGACATCGTGACCTTCATGGAGCAGTTGAACGAGGTCGACGTCACGGGCATCGAGCCGATGACCTCGGTCACGCCGATGCGCCTGAAGCGGCGGGCCGATGTGGTGACCGATGGCAACATCCAGTCGCAAATCCTCAAGAACGCGCCCGATGCGCGCGAAGGTTTCTTTGCCGTGCCGAAGGTGGTGGAATGAACGCGAACACATGGACCATCGCCGCGGCGCGCGACGCGCTGCGCAAGGGCGAGATTTCGGCGGTCGATCTGACCATGTCCTGCCTTACGGCCATCGACGCCGCCGACACGCTGGGCGCTTTCGTCCACAAGACACCCGATATCGCGCTGGATCAGGCGCGCGCGGCGGATGCGCGGCTCAAGGCGGGCGCGGCCCCCGATCTGTGCGGCATTCCGCTCGGGATCAAGGACCTGTTCTGCACCAAGGGCGTGCCGTCGCAGGCCGCATCCAACATCCTGCGCGGCTTCCGGCCCGAATATGAATCGACCGTGACCACCAGGCTTTTCGATGCGGGCGCGGTCATGCTGGGCAAGCTCAACATGGACGAGTTTGCGATGGGCTCCTCGAACGAGACGAGCTGCTACGGCAATGCGGTGAACCCGTGGAAGGTCGACGACCGCAAGCTGACACCCGGCGGGTCGTCGGGCGGGTCGGCGGCGGCGGTGGCGGCGGACCTCTGCCTTGGCGCCACGGGAACCGACACGGGCGGGTCGATCCGCCAGCCTGCCGCCTTTACCGGCATCGTCGGCATCAAGCCGACCTACGGGCGCGTCAGCCGCTGGGGCGTGGTGGCCTTCGCCTCGTCGCTCGATCAGGCCGGCCCGATGACGAAATCGGTGCGGGACGCGGCGATCTTCCTTGCCGCCATGTCGGGGCACGACCCGAAGGATTCCACCTCCGCCGATCTTGCCGTGCCTGATTTCGAGGCCGCGCTGACCGGCGACATCCGTGGCAAGAAGATCGGCATCCCGAAAGAATACCGCATGGACGGCATGCCCGCCGAGATCGAGACGCTGTGGCACAACGGGGCCGAGATGCTTCGCGATGCCGGCGCCGAAATCGTCGACATCTCGCTGCCGCACACGAAATACGCGCTGCCCGCCTATTACGTGATCGCCCCGGCCGAAGCCTCGTCCAACCTCGCCCGCTATGACGGCGTGCGCTACGGGCACCGCGCCACGCTTTCCGCGGGCGACGGCATCACCGAGATGTATGAAAAGACCCGCGCCGAAGGCTTCGGCCCCGAGGTGCAGCGCCGCATCATGGTCGGCACCTATGTTCTGTCGGCGGGCTTCTACGACGCCTATTACAACCGCGCGCGCAAGGTGCGGGCGCTCATCAAGCGCGACTTCGAACTTGCCTTCGCCAACGGGGTCGACGCGATCCTGACCCCCGCCACGCCGTCCAGCGCCTTCGGTCTGGGCGAAATGGCAAGCGCCGATCCGGTCGAGATGTATCTGAACGATGTTTTCACCGTCACGGTGAACCTTGCGGGCCTTCCGGGCGTTTCGGTTCCGGTGGGTCTGGATGCCAAGGGCTTGCCGATGGGGCTGCAACTGATCGGGCGGCCCTGGGAAGAAGGCGATCTGCTCAATCACGCCTATGTGCTGGAACGCGCGGCGGGCTTTGTGGCAAAGCCGGGCAAATGGTGGTAATGGCGCAAGCCAAGAAACGGAACCGAGGCAGACCGATGCGGACCCAAGCTATTCTTGCCCTAAGCCTTCTCGGGCTGGCGGCCTGTTCCCCGCCTGTGCCGGATTCGGGCGCGGGCGCGGGCGTCGGTTTCGGCGACTACAACAGCTACATGCGCGAGCAGGCGGCCTCGGCCGCGCGCCAGCCCGTGGCAGGCGCCCCGATCGGCGCCGCCCCCACGACCTTTTCGACCGATGCCGCCGCTGCCGCCATCGACCGTGCGACGGGCGTGCAAGACCCGAACCAGCCGGTCTTTGCCACCACGGCGCCGCTCGATCCGGTGAACACGCCGCTCACGACCTATCCGCAGCCGACCTATACCCAGCCCGCGGCCAACACCGGCCCGCTCGATCCGAACCGCCCGCGCGGCGATGCCCCCAGCAACATCCAGACCGAGTCGGGCGAGATGGTGCATAGCAACACCGGCATTTCCGACGAGCAGGATTTCAACGCCGTGTCGCAGCGCGAGACCATCGAAAGCGACAAGGAACGTCTGGCGCGCAACCGTGCGCAATATCAGGTGATCCAGCCCACCGCGATCCCCGAGCGCACGGCGACGGGTGCCAATATCGTGGAATACGCGCTGAAAACCACCAACAACCCCGGCACGCAGGTCTACAGCCGCTCGTCGCTGCGCCTGACCGACCCGCTGGTCGCCTGCGCCCGCTACGGCTCGTCCGATCTTGCGCAACAGGCCTTCCTCGAGGCCGGCGGCCCCGAACGTGACCGCAAGGGGCTGGACCCGGACGGCGACGGTTTCGCCTGCACCTGGGACCCGCGCCCCTTCCGCCTCCAGTGACCCGCTACCCCTCGCCGAACGTCTCGGAACGGCGCGGGGGGGCGCTGCCCGACATCATCGTCCTCCATTACACGGCCATGGCCACCTGCGCCGAGGCGCGCGCGCGCCTGTGCGACCCGTCGGCCGAGGTGTCGGCCCATTGGCTGATCTCGGAAACCGGCATGGCCGAAGCGCTGGTCGATGAAAGGCTGCGCGCATGGCATGCGGGCGCGGGCGAATGGGCGGGCGTGACCGATGTCAATTCCCGTTCCATCGGCATCGAACTTGCCAATGACGGGCGCAGCCCCTTTGCCGAACCGCAGATCGCCGCACTCGAGCGGTTGCTGGCCGGGGTCATGGCGCGCTGGTCCATTCCCGCCTGCCGCGTGATCGGCCATTCCGACATGGCCCCCGCCCGCAAGGCCGACCCCGGCGCGCGCTTCGACTGGCGGCGGCTGGCGCTGGGCGGGCTGTCCGTCTGGCCCGACGGGGGCGAAGCGGATGCCGCGCTCTTCGCCCCCGCCGCGCGGGCCTTCGGCTATGCCGTGGCAGATGAGGCGCTGCTCCTCAACGCCTTCCGCCTGCGCTTCCGCCCGCAGGCCTTCGGCCCGCTGGACAGGGTCGATGCGGGCATGGCGACCGACCTTGCGCGGCGCTTTGGCGTTGACGGCTTGGCGCCGCGGGCGTAAGCCGCCCCTCGCGCGGATGGCTGGATGACCGCGGGGGGCAACCTTCGAGGAAAGTCCGGACTCCATGAAGCAAGGGTGCCGGATAATGCCCGGCGGGGGTAACCCCAGGGAAAGCGCCACAGAGAAGAGACTACCCTGCATGCAGGGGAAAGGTGAAACGGTGGGGTAAGAGCCCACCGCGGACTTGGCAACAAGGACGGCAAGGCAAGCCCCACCCGGAGCAATGCCGAATAGGGGCCTCGCGCGGAAAGGTCTGCATCACGCAGAGACCTCCGCAGGGACGCTTCAGCCCAGAGGCCCGGGTTGGCAGCTTGACCGCCGTGGTAACACGAGCGGCAGAGGAATGGTCATCCAGAGGAAGGGTCGCAAGACCCGACCTTGGACAGAATCCGGCTTACAGGCCATCCGCGCATTTCCCCCCTGCCGCCCGTGGCGGTTGTCGAAAGGCTGCATGCCGCCACGCTTTGTGCTGGCTTCGCATCGGCTTGTCTGATTCATTGGCATCCTGTCCAGAGTTAGGGGTGACGGATGTCCGAAGACGAAAAGGCGGCACGACGCGCCGCGCGCAGATCCATGTTCAAAGAGGCTGTGGCCAACAGCGAATCCCTTGCCCGCACGCGGATCGAGCAGGGCGAGGATTACACCCAGCACCTCTACGACGACTACGAAACCTACCGGCGCACGCAGGAAGAGGGCAACAAGCTCAAGCTGCGCGCCCAGTTCGTCAAAAAGGGGCACATCGTCTTTCTTGCCGACTGGCTGGCCGCGCGCCGGACGGTGGGCTTCGGCCTGTGCCACGGCGTGCGGCGCGGCAAGGAACAGGAATGGTTCATGTCACGCCTGCCGTCGGCACGGGTGATCGGCACCGACATCTCGGAAACCGCCAAGGAATTCCCCGACACGGTGCAATGGGACTTCCACGACGAAAATCCCGAATGGGCCGGGCGGGCCGATTTCGTCTACTCCAACAGCTGGGACCATGCCTATGACCCGTCCAAGGCGTTCCGCGCCTGGGCTGCAAGCCTGAAGCCGGGCGGGGTGATCCTGATCGACCACACACGGGGCCATGCGCCGCGCGCGTCCAACGCGCTCGATCCCTTTGGTGCCACGCGCGAGGGCGTGGTCCGGATCATGGGCGACGCATGCCGGCAGCTTGGCCGCGTGACCGATGTGCTCGACCGCAGCGGCGACGCCGAATATCCCTGCGAGGTGGTGGTTTTCACCCGCAATGACGACACGGCCGCCTAGTCGTCACTTTCCTTTCGGATTGCGGTTGACTCTGCCCCCCGCGTGGGTAAAAGGCGGGCTTCAAGAGATTTCGCGGGGGCGATGCGTTTCCCCGTTGCAGGAGAAACGACTATGGCGAAGCCGACGACGATCAAGATCCGTCTGAACTCGACGGCGGGGACCGGGCACTTCTACGTGACCAAGAAGAACGCCCGCACCATGACCGAAAAGATGTCGGTCAAGAAATACGACCCCGTCAAGCGCGAGCATGTGGAATACAAGGAAGGCAAGATCAAGTAAGATCCTGCCTTTCGCAGCAATGCCGCAAGCCGCCCGCAGGGGCGGCTTTTTGCGTTCGTGCCCTCCCTGCGACCCGGCGCTTTCCGGCCAGGGCGGCGCGGGGGCTTTCCGCCCCCACGGCCCGCAAGCGGGCCTCCCCCGAGGATATTTGCGGCGAGTATGAAAGCGGGTCGGGACGCGGGACGATTGGGCTGACGGGCTGGTGTGGTTCGGGTGGCAAAGCAAAAGGGCCGGTCTTGCGACCGGCCCTTTGCCTTGCCCGTGGCGCGCCGCTTATTCGCGGTTGCCCAGGAATTGCAGCAGGAACATGAAGATGTTGATGAAGTTCATGTAAAGGTTCAGCGCCCCCATCACGGCCGATTTGCCTAGCCATTCGGTGTCACCATGCTGGGCATGGGCGATGTAATCGGTCTTGATGCGCTGGGTGTCATAGGCGGTCAGACCGGCAAAGATCAGCAGGCCGATCACCGACACGGCAAAGGCAAGCGCCGACGAGGCGATGAAGATGTTCAGGATCGATGCCACGATCAGCCCGACCAGACCCATCATCAGGAAGGTGCCAAAGCCCGACAGGTCCCGCTTGGTGGTATAGCCGTAAAGCGACAGCGAGGCGAAGGCGATCGAGGTGACAAGGAAGGTCTGCGCGATCGACACGCCGGTAAAGGCCTTGAAGATCCACGCGAGCGACAGGCCCATCACCGCCGAGAAGGCGTAAAAGAACAGCTGCGCCGCCGAAACCGACATGCGGTTGATCGCGGCCCCGAAGGCAAAGACCATCAGAAGCGGCGCGAACATGATCGCCCAGCCAAGGATATTGGGCTGCAGCGTCATCGGATCGCGGAAGATGCCAAGCAGCGCATCCGAGGTGCCGACCGCCCAGGCAACGCCGCCCGTCAGCAGCATGCCCACGGACATCAGCCCGTAAACCTTGTTCATATGGGCGCGCAGCCCGGCATCGATCTGTGCGGCTTGGGCGCCTGCGCCGACCGTGCGGATCGTTTGGTAGTCAGCCATGTAAGCCTCCGATATTGACCCTTGGCTGCGGATTGTCTGGCCCCGCAGTCCGTATGCTGTCGAATATCGGGACGGCAGATACAGAATTCAAGACGCGCGGGGCCAAAAACGGAACGCGGTCCTACTTGCGGATCCAGTGGTCGGGCGCGTCCCAGACGGGGCGCGAAACCTCGGCTTTCGCCTGCTCTTGCGTCAGGCCGATATCGCGCAGCAAATGGTCGTCGAGCCGGGCAAGATGCGCCCGGCTGCGGGCAAGCCCGAGCCATGCGCCAAAGCGCAACGAGAGGTTCGGCAGGCGCAGCAGGCCAAGGCGGAGGGAGAGCATGGCGCATTCCTTTCTGTGATGGCCGATGGCATTTCCATCGGGATGCTTGAAGAATGCGCCAGATTGGTTTATTCGTAAAACGAATGATTGTGCGGTTCTTCATCAGGGAGTGTGATGATGGCGCGGATGCTCGACCTTGTGGCCCTTCGGTCCTTCGTGGCGGTGGCCGACAGCGGCGGGGTGACACGGGCGGCGGGTCTGCTGAACCTGACGCAATCTGCGGTCTCCATGCAGCTCAAACGTCTGGAAGAGGCGCTGGACCTCGGCCTTTTCGCCCGCGCCGCCCGCAAGCTGACCCTGACACCCGAGGGCGAGCAGCTGCTTGTCTACGCCCGCAAGATGCTGGCCCTGAACGACGAGGCGATGGCACGCCTGACCTCGGCCGGATACGAGGGCGAGCTGCGCCTCGGCGTGCCGCATGACATCGTCTATCCGGCGATTCCGGGCATCCTCAAGCGGCTTGCGGCGCTTTATCCCCGTGTCCGCGTCAGCCTTGCCTCGAGCTTCACCCTGCTTTTGCGCGAAGGCTTCGCGCGGGGCGAATATGACGTGATCCTCACCACCGAAGACCTGCCCGGCGCCGGGGCCGAAGTGCTTGGCACGCGCGATCTTGTCTGGGTCGGTGCCGATGACGGGCAGATCTGGCAAAAGCGCCCCTTGCGGCTCGGGTTCAAGGACAGCTGCATCTTCCGGCAAAAGGCCATCGCGGCGCTGACCGGGGCGGGGATCGCATGGGAACTGGCCGTCGACGGCGAAAGCGAGCAGGCGATCGAGGCCACCGTCGCCGCCGACCTTGCCATTTCGGCGCGGTTGACCAACGCCATGCCGCAGGGACTCGTCCCGATCGAGGCGCGGGGCGCCCTGCCTGATCTGGGCCAGCAAAGCATCTGCCTCTATGCCGCCCCCACCCTGCGCGGCGAACCCGCCGCCGCCCTTCTGTCGCAGTTGCGGCAGGCCTATTGCTGCTGAATGCCGATCACCACCTTGCCCGTCGCCCTGCGGTTGCGCAGCAGCTCGAGTCCTACAGCCAATTCCGCAAAGGGCAGCAGATGCGAGACATGCGGGCGCAGCTTGCCCGCAGCCTGCCATGCGAAAAGCGTCGACAGGCTGTCTTGCAGGATATGCGGGGCGAATTTCGCATAGCCGCCCCACCACATGCCGATGACGGACAGGTTCTTCACCAGCAAAAGGTTGGCAGGAACCTGCGGCACCTCGCCCGAGGCGAAGCCGATGGTCAGCAGTCGCCCGCCGGGGCGCGTGGCCCGCAAGGCGGCATCGAAGGCCGCGCCGCCGACCGGATCATAGACCACATCGACCCCGCCCATTGCCCTGAGCGCGGCTTTCAGATCGGCGGTTTCGCTGTCGAGCGTCTCCTGCGCCCCGGCGGCGCGGGCGATGGCCTGTTTCTCCTCGCCACGGGCGCAGGCAATGACACGCGCCCCCATCAGCGCCCCGATCTCGACCGCCGTCAGCCCGACCCCGCCTGCCGCCCCCAGCACAAGCAGCGTCTCGCCCGCCCGCAGCCGCCCGAGATGGCCAAGCGCCAGATGCGACGTGCCATAGGCGATCTGGAAACCGGCCGCCGTCTCGAAGGACATCGTGTCGGGTATCGGCGTCAGCGTCTCGACCGGAAAGGCGCCGAACTCGGCCAGCCCGCCGACCCCCGCAAAGCAGGCCACCCGCGTGCCGACGGCGGGGCCGGTCGTGTCCGGCCCCAGCGCGTCGACCACGCCCGCACATTCTAGACCGGGCGTGAAGGGCAGGGGGTGCCGTTCCTGATAGCTGCCTTTCGCCATCAGAAGATCGGCAAAGTTCAGCCCCGCCGCCGCGATCCTGACCCGCGCCTGACCCTTGGCGGGCACCGGCAAGGGCAGGTCGCGCAGAACCGGTTCCGCACCAAGGGTTTCGATTTGCCATGCCTGCATGTTTTTCTCTCGCTACGTGTTTCGGGGCAGCCAAGCGACGGGCTGAGGGAGAAATGACGCCCAAGATCGTTGCATTATGCTAAGAATCCCTTCCGATGAATGCAAAATGAAAAGCAATTTGCGAAACACGCTAAGGGTGAGCCAGCCAAAACGAGAAACCCTACAGGATGATTGCCCGCTTTGGCAGGGCTGTTCTTGTCCAACTGTATAATCGGACATATCCGAAAAGATAGGTTTCCGCGGCTTCGGCGCTTTTTTTCGGTCCGCGCGGCGTTTTGCTGTGTTTGGCATGGATTATGCTTATAGTTAGACAGGGACAGGCAGGTTTGGAGTTAAGTATTATGAAGCACCCGGTTGACGCCCATGTGGGCAAGCGTATCCGGCATCGTCGCTGGATGGTGGGCATGACGCAACAGCAATTGGCCGACAAGGTCGGGATCAAGTTCCAGCAGATCCAGAAGTATGAAACCGGCATGAACCGCGTTTCCGCCTCGCGTCTCTGGGATGTTGCGGATGCGCTGGGCGTGACCATCGGCTTCTTCTTCGAAGGGCTGGATGACGCGCGCGAACAGGCACGGGCCGCCGAAGGCGACTTCATGGCCGACAAAGAGGCGCTGGAACTCGTGCGGTCCTACTACGCCATTCCCGAAGCGCAGCGCCGCCGCCTCTTCGACCTCGCCCGCGTTCTCAGCGACGCCGCCTGAGACGCAGCCTGAGACGCGGCCTGAACCGCCACGATGCCTGACCGTGGAACTTGACCCGAACCCTTTCGCCGCTTAGGCGGAAGGGCAGGTTCAAGCGGAGGCAGGCATGGCAAGGATCCCGGCAGACGAGGCGGAAGACATCTTCGCCACCGCCGCAGAATTGGCGGATGCGGCACGCGAGGCGACGCTTCTCTATTTCCGCAAGACCGATCTGGCAGCCGAAAACAAGGAAAGCACGCGCTTCGACCCCGTCACCGTGGCCGACCGCCTGTCCGAGGAACGCATGCGCGCCATTCTGGCGCGGCGCAGGCCCCATGACGGGATTCTGGGCGAGGAATTCGGCCCCAAAGCCGGGACAAGCGGCCTGACATGGGTGCTTGACCCCATCGACGGCACGCGGGGCTATATTTCCGGCACCCCGACTTGGGGCGTGCTGATCTCGGTCCGCGATGCGGCAGGGCCTGTCTACGGCATCATCGACCAACCCTATATCCGCGAACGCTTCGAGGGGGGGCTAGGCCGCGCGCGGGTCGTGGGACCATCGGGCGAGGCGGCGCTGCGCGCGCGCACCCACAGGCCGCTTTCGCAAGCGATCCTCTATTCCACCTTCCCCGAAGTCGGCACCCAAGCCGAAGGCGCGGCCTTCCGGCGTGTCGCGGCTCAGGCCAAACTCACCCGCTATGGCACCGACTGCTACGGCTACGCGCTTGTCGCGGCGGGAATGGTCGATCTGGTGATCGAGGCGGGCTTGCAGGCCTATGACGTGCAGGCCCCCATCGCCGTGATCGAGGCGGCGGGCGGCATCATGACCGACTGGCAAGGCAACCCCTGCCACGAGGGCGGGCAGGTGCTTGCTGCGGCCAACCGCGCGATCCATGCCGAAGCCCTGGCCCTGCTGAACGGCTGACCTGACAGCGCGCAAGCCCTTGCCCTCGCGCCCCCGGCGCAAGGCAAAGGGGGGCTTCACGCCCCCCAAGGGGTGCTGCCGCACCCCTTCCCCCCCGTGGAGTATTTTCCGCAAGGATGAACAGGGGTTTGAGCGTCTTGCCGCTTTGCGGTAAGCTCGCCCTGCCTGCGACGAGTCCTTCCCCCTTCTGTCGCGCGGGTCCGCTTTTGGCGCAACCGAAGGGTCGGCACAGGGGGGGGGGTATTCCGATGGCAGAGGTTCTGGTCCGTGGCGCGGCTGAGGTGGTGACGATGAACGCCACGCGCGACGAGGTGGCGGGCGGTGATGTGCTGATCCGTGACGGGGTGATCGCGGGCGTCGGTCTGGGGCTGACGACCGTCGGCGAGGTGGTCGAGGCCAAGGGCTGCGTGGTGACGCCGGGTTTGGTGAACACGCACCATCACCTTTATCAGACCCTTACGCGGGCGGTGCCGGGCGGGCAGGATGCGCTGCTCTTCGGCTGGCTCAAGACGCTTTACCCGATCTGGCAGCGCTTCGGGCCGGAAGAGATGTTCACCTCGGCCCAAGTGGGGTTGGCGGAACTGGCGCTCTCGGGCTGTTCGCTGACCTCGGACCATCTCTATCTTTACCCGAACGGCGCGCGGCTCGAGGATACGATCCATGCCGCCGCCGAGCTGGGCTTGCGTTTTCATCCCACGCGGGGCGCCATGAGCATCGGCGAGTCCGACGGGGGCTTGCCGCCCGACAGTCTGGTCGAACGCGAGGCGGATATCCTGCACGATA
Organism: Paragemmobacter straminiformis; assembly: GCF_014243445.1. Classification (GTDB taxonomy): domain Bacteria; phylum Pseudomonadota; class Alphaproteobacteria; order Rhodobacterales; family Rhodobacteraceae; genus Paragemmobacter; species Paragemmobacter straminiformis. The sequence goes on along the minus strand of NZ_JACLQD010000001.1, from coordinate 557,265 downwards.
TGGTGCGGGTGGTGGACGCCTTCCACGATCCGGCCGAAGGGGCGATGGTGCGGGTGGGCCTTGCGCCCTGCTCGCCGTTTTCCGTCAGCCGCGACCTGATGCGCGAGGCGGCGGTTCTGGCGCGGGACAAGGGGGTGATGCTGCACACCCATCTGGCCGAGAATGACGAGGACATCGCCTATTCCCTTGCGAAATTCGGCTGCCGTCCGGGGCAATACGCCCAAGACCTCGGCTGGACCGGCGACGATGTCTGGCACGCGCATTGCGTAAAACTGGACGCGGGCGAGATCGACCTTTTCGCGCGGACGAAAACGGGGGTGGCGCATTGCCCCTGTTCCAACTGCCGGCTCGGGTCGGGAATCGCGCCTTTGCGGGCGATGCGCGATGCGGGCGTCAAGGTCGGGCTTGGGGTGGACGGGTCGGCCAGCAATGACGCAGGCAACCTGATGGCCGAGGCGCGGCAGGCCATGCTTTTGCAACGCGTGGCACTGGGGGCCGATGCGATGGGCACGCGCGAGGCGCTGGAGATTGCCACGCTGGGCGGCGCGCGTGTTCTTGGCCGCAGCGATTGCGGATCGCTCGAGGTCGGCAAGCGGGCCGATCTGGCCATATGGGACGTATCGGGGATCGAGGCGGCGGGATCGTGGGACCCCGTCGCGGCGCTGGTCTTTTGCGGGCCGATGCGCGTGCGGGACCTGTTCGTCGAGGGGCGACAGGTGGTAAGGGGCGGTCAGATGGCCACGGTCGATCTGCCCCGCGTGATCGAGCGGCAGAACCGGCTCGCGGCGCGGCTTATGGCATAGGGGCAAGGCAATGGCACATAACTACGAGGCGCAGCGGCGCGAAACCTTCGCCTCGTTCAAGGGGGTGCAGGGTTTGCCCGCGACCTCGGTGATCGATTTCGTCTTCTTTCTGGAAGAGACCGACGCCAATTGGGCGGCCTTTGAAAAAGACCTCCGCGCCCGGGGGTTCAAGACAAAACGCGAGAGCGACGGCGAAACCCTGATCGCCAGCTTCGGCCCCATTCCCGTGACGCCCGAGGCGATCTGGGAGAAAGAGCGGCTTTCCACGGAACTCGCGCTCAAATACGACTTCTACCCCGACGGCTGGGAATTGGCCGAATAGCGCCTTTCATACGCGTCGAAATATCCTCGGGGGGAAGGGGCGCGCCCTGCGCGGCCCGCAGGGGGGCGGAAAGCCCCCCGGTCGCGCGCCCACGGCGCGCGGGGGTGGCGTGCCGCCTTGGCGGCTCTGCCTAGCGTGACGGTTTGCCGTTGATCCATGTGGCGCGGATAGCGCGGTCGTCGCCCATCATGATGGTCGGGAACAGCGCCTCCCAGATGGTTCCGGCGCGGCGGGTGGCCTGTTCGATGGCGGCGGTCGAGGCAAGGTTCAGGATCGTCAGGTCCGCCTCCATCCCCGCAGCGATGTTGCCGATGCGGTCTTCGGCATGCAGCGCGCGGGCAGACCCTTGCGTGGCAAGCCAGATCAACTGCGCCGGGTGCAGCGCCTGCCCGCGCAGCTGCGCGACCTCGTAGGCGGCGGCCATCGTGTGCAGCATGGAAAAGCTCGAACCGCCGCCCGTATCGGTCGCCAATCCCACGCGAAGCGCGCGCGCAAGCCCCATGTCGAACAACCCCGATCCGATGAAGGTGTTCGAGGTCGGGCAATGCACGAGGCTCGCCCCCGCCTCGACCAGTCGCGCCCTTTCGCGCGGCGTCAGATGGATCGCATGTCCGAAAAGCGCCCCCTCGCGCAGCAGCCCCTGCGCCTCGTATGTGTCGAGATAATCGCGCGATTGCGGAAACAGGTCTTTCACCCAGGCGATCTCGTCCACCTGTTCCGAAAGATGGGTCTGCATCAGGCAATCGGGATATTCGCCCCAAAGCGCACCAAGCGCCCCGAGCTGTTCGGGCGTCGATGTGGGCGAGAAGCGGGGCGTGATGACATAGGACAGGCGGTCCACCCCGTGCCACTTCCCGAGCAGGCGCTTTGACTCGTCATAGGCCGTCTGCGCGGTATCGCGCAGGCCGTCGGGTGCGTTGCGGTCCATGCAGGTCTTGCCCGCATAAATCCGCATCCCGCGGGCCTGTGCCGCCGTGAAGATGGCGTCGACGCTTTCGGGGTGGATGGTGCAATAGGTGCAGGCCGTGGTGGTGCCGTGGGCGGTGGCAAGCGTCAGGTAGCGCTCGGCCACCTCGGCCGCATAGGCGGCGTCGGCGAACCGCATTTCCTCGGGGAAGGTGTAGCTGTTCAGCCAGTCGATCAGCCGCTTCCCCCACGAGGCGATGATCGCGGTTTGCGGATAATGCACATGGGCGTCGATGAAACCCGCAGTGATCAGGTCGCGCCCGTAGTCATGGATGCGGGCCTGCGGATGCGCGGCGCGCAGACGGTCGGCGGGGCCGGTTGCAAGGATGCGTCCCGCCTCGACCAGCACGGCACCATGGCTTTCGTGCCGCGCCGCGGACTCGCCCGCAACGAAGGGGTCGGCGGTAAAGCTGAGAACCTGTCCCAGAAGCAGATCGGCCATATCATTCGTTTCCCTGTCGCGCCGGCGGTCACAAGCACGTTAACGCCTGCTTGCAGGCTATGCCTAATTGGCGCATGGGTAAATTTCCCCGCGCCCCCTGTTTCGGTGAAACAGCTTTCGCTAGGTTCGGGGTAATCGCATAGGGGGCTGGCGGCATGGCGGAATACGAGGCAGCCGGAGAAGAAGTCGAATTGGACGAGGCCCGGGTCGAAGCGATCCGCGAGGCCGTCGATCAGGGCGACTCCGCCCTCGTCAGCCGCCTTCTCGAACCGCTGCACGCCGCCGACATCGCCGACCTTCTGGAACAGATCGGCGCCACCGAGCGGCGCGAGCTGCTGGCACTCTGGTCGGGCGAGATCGACGGCGACGTGCTGTCGGAACTTGACGAGACGATCCGCGAAGAGGTGATCGAAAGCCTGCCCCCCGAAGTGGTGGCCGAGGCCGTGCGCGACCTCGACACCGACGATGTCGTGGACATTCTCGAAGACCTCGAAGCCCCCGCGCAGGGCAAGATCCTCGACGCGCTGGAACTGGTCGACCGCGTTGCCGTCGAACAGGCGATGAGCTTTCCCGAAGGCTCCGCCGGACGTCTGATGCAGCGTGAAGTGGTGGTCGCCCCCGAACATTGGACCGTGGGCGACGCCATCGATTTCCTGCGCGAGGCGACCGCGCTGCCCGACCAGTTCTACCACGTCATCCTTGTCGATCCCCGCATGAAGCCGCTGGGGTACATCACCCTCGGGCGTCTGCTGTCCGCGCGGCGCGATGTGCGGCTCAAGGACATCACCGAAGACAGCTTCCGCACCGTGGTTGCGACCGAGGAAGAGGAAGAGGTCGCCTATATCTTCAACCAGTATCACCTCATCTCCTGCCCCGTGGTCGATGAAAACGACCGTCTCGTCGGCGTCATCACCATAGACGACGCGATGAACGTGCTGGACGAGGAACACGAGGAGGACATGCTTCTCCTCGCCGGTGTCGGCGAAGAGGCAAGCGTGTTCGACGGCCCCATCGCCACCGTGCGGCAACGCTTGCCCTGGCTCGTGGTGAACCTGTTCACGGCCTCGCTCTCGGCCTTCGTCATCTCGCGGTTCGAGGCGACGATTGCCGCACTGGTGGCTCTGGCGGCGGTGATGCCCATCGTCGCCTCGACCGGCGGCATCGCGGGAACGCAATCGCTGGCGGTGGCCGTGCGCGCGCTTGCGACGCGCGACCTGACCAGTTCCAACGCGCGGCGCGTGGTGCTGCGCGAGGTGACGGCGGGCGCCATCAACGGGGTGGTCCTTGCGGTGATCCTCGGCCTTGTCGGCACGCTGGTGCTGGGCGATCCGTGGATGGGTCTTGTGCTGGCCCTCGCGATGATCACCAACCAGATCGTCGCGGCCTTCGGCGGTGTCATGGTGCCGCTGACCCTTGAACGCTTCGGGCTCGATCCGGCCTTGGCCTCTGGCACTTTCGTGACGACGCTGACGGATGTGATGGGCTATCTTGCATTTCTGGGGCTGGCGACGATGGTGCTGCTATGACCATAGACGAGGTGAAGGCCGCGGCGCGCAAGGCGTGCTTCGCCGCGCGGGCCGGTGCCTTTGCCGCAGGGCAGGGGCAGGCGGCCGAGATTCTGGCCGATTACCTGTCGGCCCATCGCGGCAAGCCGCTGGCCGGATACATGGCCATGCGGACCGAAATCGACCCGATGTCCGCAATGGCCGCGCATCAGGGGGCCGTGGGCGTGCCTGTCATCATGGCAAAGGACACGCCGCTGAAATTCCGCGAATGGTCCCCGGGCTGTGCGCTGGTCGAGGGCACCTTCAAGGCGATGGTCCCGGCCGAGGGCGCATGGATCGAACCCGAGGTGGTCATCGTCCCCCTCGTCGGCTTCGACGCGCGGGGCTTCCGTCTGGGCTACGGCGGCGGGTTCTATGACCGCACGCTCGCCCTGCTGCGGTCGCGCAGGCCGACCTTGGCGGTGGGCTTTGCCTTCGCGGCACAGGAATTGCCCGAGGTGCCGACCGACGAATACGACCAGAAGCTCGATGCCATCGTGACCGAAACGGGCCTGCGCCTTTTCTGACACCCCGCTGCGGCCCCGATTTTTCTGCGAAAGATCAGGCAACCGCCAAAGGGGCGCGCGGATGTCCGGCCAACAAGAAGGGGGGCCAGCCCCCCATCGGCCGTTGGCCGATTCCCCCCGGAGTATTTCGTGCAAGGCTGAAAGGGCAGGCCGTCCGTTTCAGCCTTGCCCAAATACTCGATTGCGCGGGCCTGTCGCGCGAACCGCCCTGACAGGACGGGGGCGGATTTTTCGCAGAAAAATCGCGGCTGGCTACTTTGCGATGGCTTCCTGCTTCACGAACATGTTGGCCCAGGCGCGGTCGATCAACTCGGGCGTCATCTGGTAGGGGATGCCCTCGAACTCGCAGATCGCGATCATCTGGTCGATCAGATAGACCGGCTGGTAATTGGCGTAGGTGTTGTTGATCGTCGGGTATTTGACCTTGAGAAGATGCACGAGGCTGGCTTCGTCCAGCGGAATCTTCTTCTTGCGCGCGACAAGCGCGAAGATCTTGAGGAAGTTTTCCTGACTGGGCCCGTCGATCTTGATCTTGAAGAAGATCCGCCGCAACGCCGCGCCGTCGAAGATTTCGTTGGGGTGGAAGTTGGTCGAAAAGATCACCAGCGTATCGAAGGGCACGGTGAACTTCTCGCCCGATTGCAGCGCAAGGATGTCGCGCGATTCCTCGAGCGGGACGATCCAGCGGTTCACCAGCTTTTGCGGCGGTTCGGCCTGACGGCCAAGGTCGTCGACGATGAAGATGCCGCCCGTGGCCTTCAGCTGCAAAGGGGCCGTATAGGTGCGCGCGGTCGGGTTGTATTTCAGGTCGAGCATGTCGAGCGTAAGTTCGCCCCCGGTGATGACCGTGGGCCGTTCGCACAGCACATAGCGCGCGTCGAAGCGGTTCGCGGCACGGCGCAGCGCCATCGGATCATCCCCGCTTTCCGAGGCCGCGGAATGGACGATCGGGTCATAGACGGTAATCACCTGTCCCGAATATTCGATGGCGCGCGGCACGTGGATGCGGTCGCCCAGCGCGTCGCGGATGCCGTTCGAGATCGACGATTTCCCGTTTCCGGGTGGGCCATACATCAGGATCGAACGGCCCGACGTGACGGCGGGACCAAGGTTGTCGATCAAGTCGTCGGGCAGGATTAGATGCCCCATGCCGCGCAGCAGTTCCGCCCGCGTCAGGGTGATGTTGCGGATTGACTGGCGTTTGACCTGTTCCTTATAGGCCGCCAGCGGCACGGGCATCGCCCCATAATATTCCGACTGCGACAGCGCATCCAGCGCGCGGGCCTTGCCCGCTTCGGTCAACTGGTAGCCCATCTCGTTGCCCGATGTGGCGTGCAGCGTGCCGGTCGCCTCGATCAGCTTCTGGCCGCGGGCGGCGTCGATCAGTTCCTGGATCAGCGGCGCAGGCAGGCAGCAGATGCGCGCCAGCGTCGAGACATGTTCGGCATTCATGCGGAACATGGTCTTCAGCAGAATGTCACGCAGCATCACAGGTGCAAGACCGGTTTCCGCCAGCGTGCGCGGGACGGGCGGCGCCTGAATCGCGGGGGTCGAAGGGGTCAGCGGTGCGACAGGTGCGTTCATGGCATGCGTCCGTTTGGGGCGATCATGCTTAACGGGATACTACCGGATCGTGCAAAAATTCAGGCAGAGAAAAGGAGAGCGAGGACAAAGTAGAAGACGAAGGTGCCCGACAGCGCCAGCCCCATCGGAAAATCCTTGTGCGTCCAGCTTTCCCAATCCGCCGTCGCGCGGCGAAAGGCGGGGATGCGCCCGAAAATCCGGTGCGTGGCGAAAGCGGCCAGCAGGCAGCCGGCGAAAAGCGCAAGGATGAAGCGCGCATCGCCCCCGATGAAAAAGGGCGCCATCGCGGCGGCGAATTTGCTGTCACCCGCACCGACGAATCCGGCCGAGGTGGCGATGAACCCCGCGACCAGCACACCGGCCCCGAGCGCCCATCCCCAAAGCCACATCGTGAACGGCAGCGCGATCGGGCCGATCACAAGATAGGCGGCGGCGGTCGCCAGCACGGCCTTGTTCGGGATCTTCATCGACCGCAGGTCGGACCACGACACCCAGATCGAAATCGGCACCACCGGCAGCAGAAACCACAGCGCCGTCCACAGCGTCGGAAGCACGGGCATATCCATCGCTCAGCCCCCCAGCGCCTGAAGGCTGCGCTCGGCGGCCTCGAAATACTGCGGATGGGTTTCGATGGCGTCCTGAAGCAGGCCCTTGCCCACGGTCAGGTCCCCCTGTTTGATCGCTGTCAAAGCCAGCGTGTACAGCAATTCGGCGCGTTCGGTCTGGGTCATGGCAATCACCGGCAAATCGTACTTTCGTTGCGCACCGCGGGCCAGAACCAGGTTGTTCTTGGCGGTGAACATGTTGGCATCAAAGGTCAGCGCCTCGGTGAACAGCCGTTCCGCACCGGCATAATCCTGACGGGTCAGCTTCGAGAAACCCCAGTTGTTCAGCACCCCCGCAGGTTTCGTCGTCAACCCCGAGGCGATTTCGTAAAAGCTGTCGGCCTTTTTCCAGTTCTTCTGGCTGTCGGCCACCATCGCCTCGAGGCGGTAGCGGTCATAGGTCTCGTAGGTGGGCGGCACGCGGTCGAGTTCGGCCTTGGCCCCGGTCCAGTCGTTCGTGCGGATCATCGCGTCGGCAAGGTTCACGCGGTCCTCGTTGGTCGCGGCCGGCGTGGCGGTGATCGCCTTCAGCACCGTCGCCGCCTCGGTCGGTTTGCCCGCGCGGATCAGCGATTTCGCAAGGCTGCGTTTCAGGTCCGGATCATCCGGCTTCTCGGCGCTGACCTTGGTGAAATAGGCCACCGCTTCGGCCGGATCGGCGACCGTCAGCATGATCTGGTTCAGGTTCTCGTCGTCCACCTCGTTGATCGAGGCGAGGGCGCGGTCAGAGGCCGCCTTCCCCGAGGGCTGGCAGGCGGCAAGAAGGGCCATGCCTGCAAGGCAAATGGCCGCAAGGGCGGTGTGGCGCATCGGTGGCGTCCTTACTGCTCATCCCGTCCTTGGCGCCTATAGCTGCGAGAGAAGGACGTAACGCCCCTGTCCGCGCCGCACGAGGTTGAAGGCGGGCTTTTCTTGGGGGGTATCATAAAGCGCGGATTCGCTTTGCGCGATAGCGAGTCGCAGATTTTCGCGGATCGAGTCGGAATCGCCACTGTCCAGCGCATAGGCTTGCTTGAAGACCACGCGCGCCTCGCCGGCCTGCCCCTTTTCCATCAGCACCACCCCAAGGTTGTTCAGCGCCGGCACAAAGGTCGGATCCGCCTCGAGCGCGCGGCGCAAAAGCTGCTCGGCCTGTCCCAGCCTGCCGAGTTTGAGGTTGGCCGACCCAAGCGCCGAAAGGATATCGCTGTTCAGCCCCTGTTCCGACGCGGCGCGGTAATAGGCCCGCAGCGCCAGCTCGTATTCCCCCGCCGCCATCAGCCGGTGGCCCACGATCAGCCCGTCCTCGCCTTCGCGGCGGCTGTCGATGCCGGGGGCAAAGCCCGCATCGCCCGAACGGTTCAGGCCGCCTGCGGAACAGGCGGCCAACAGGGTCAGCAGCACAAGGCCAAACACATAGGATCGCACGCGGCGGGCACCATCAGAACGAAGTGGCGATGCCGTATAGCGAAGGTCCGATCAGGATGACCAGAAGCGGCGGCACCGTGAACATCATTGTGCCGAGGGTAAGTTTCGTCGGCAAGGTGTTTGCCTTTTCTTCCGCCCGCATCACGCGCTTGTCACGCATTTCGGCAGAATAGACACGCAAGGCATCCGCGATCGAGGTGCCGAAACTGGCCGACTGGATCATCGTCGTGACGAACGAGGTGATGTCCGACAGGCCCACGCGGTCCGACATGTCGCGCAGCACGACGACGCGTTCCTTGCCGGCGCGGGTTTCCTGCGCCACGATGTCGAACTCTTCCGCCAGCGCCGGATAGGCCCCGCCGATCTCCTTGGCGACCCGGCTGATCGACTGGTCCAGCGATTGCCCCGCCTCGACGCAGACAAGCATCATGTCCAGCGCATCGGGGAAGCCCTCGACGATCTGCTGTTGCCGTGTCTGCAGGCGGCGGGCGACCCAATAGGCCGGCAGGTAATATCCGGCGGCGGCGGGAAGAATGGTCCACATGACCATATTCTTCATTTCGACCGGAATGATCTGGTTCATCGTATAGGTATAGATGCAGCCGATCAGCAGCGCGCCGATGCCCAGCACGAATTGCCATGCGTGGAAGATCCGGACCGAGTTCTTCGACCGGTAGCCCGCCCGCATCATCTTCTGGCGCGCCGCCGACATCTGCTCCTTGTCCTGCGGTTCAAGGAAATGCGCAAAGCGTTCAAGCTTGTCGGCCTTGATATTGCCCCCGCGCCGCAGGGCATCGGGTGTGGCGGCCTTGGTCACGCGGCGCGGGGCCGCGGCCTTGTTCGGCTTGAGCTTGTCGAACGGGTCCTCGGGGCGGCGCAGCATGAAGGGCAGCGTCGCCACGATCAGCACAAGCCCGATCCCCCCCAGCACCAGAAGCGGGCCGAGCGGACCGAATAGGTCGGTAAGGCTGTTGGAAATACTTGAAAACAGGGACATTTCGATACCGCCTCAGACCTTGATGTTGACCATCATCCGCATGAACAGGATGTTGATGGTAAGAAAGACGCCGACGAAAAGCGCACCCGGAACGAAGTATTCGGTGTTGATGACGGGGTCGTAGAAATCGGGTTTGAACACCTGGATGCAGGCCAGAACCCCCAGCGGAAAGCCCGACAGGAACAGGCCCGAGAATTTCGCTTCCGCCGTGATCGCCTTGACGCGGCGGAACAGCTTGAAGCGTGACCGGATGACCTTGGCCAGACCTTCAAGGATTTCGGCAAGGTTGCCGCCCGATTGCTGCTGGATCGTCACGGCCACCGCAAGGAAATGAAGGTCCTGGTTGTCCATCCGCTTGGCGAATTCGCGCAGGCTTTCCGAAACGTCGCGGCCATAGGCCGCCTCGTCCGCGATAAGGCCGAACTCCGAACCCAGCGGGTCGGCCACCTCTTTCGCCACGATGCCGATGGCCGACGAAAAGGGGTGACCCACGCGCAGCGACCGCACCATAAGCTCGACCGCATCGGGAAGCTGTTCTTCCAGCATCGACATGCGCTTCTTGGCCTTCTTGTTGACCCAGAAGTAGACCCCGCCCACACCGAAGCCGACCGAAAGCAGGATCCGCACGCCCAGTGCGGCGCCCGTCCCGAAGGTCAGCGCCACCAGCGCCATGACCGACACAAGACCCATGATCCCGATCAGTTGCTGCGGGGTAAAGGCGATGTTGGCCTTCTGCGCCTTCGACGCCAGCATCTGGTAAAGCGGGATGCCCCGCGCGTTCATGTGCTGCGTCATCTCCTTGCGGAGCTGTTCCAGCACCTGTTCGCGGTTCTGGTTCTTTTCCAGAAGCGCAAGGCGGCGGCTGACGCGGCTGTTCAGGCTGATCGATTTGCCGAAGACGGTCAGGTACAGGCCCTCGACCAGAACGACGACAGCGACAAAGATCAGGATGTAGATAAGCGGTGCGGCACTGATTTGCATGGGCTACTCACACGATGGGTTCATAGATCGAGGCCGGAAGGTCATAGCCCCACTGCCGGAAGCGGTCGGAATAGTGCGACCGCACCCCCGTCGCGTTGAAACGGCCGATGATCTTGCCGTTGGGTTCGACACCAAGCCGTTCGAAGCGGAAGATTTCCTGCATGGAAATCACCTCGCCTTCCATCCCCGTGATCTCGGTGATGCTGACCATCCGGCGCGAGCCGTCCTGCAAGCGGCTGGCCTGCACGATCAGGTTGACCGCGCTTGCGATCTGGCTGCGCACGGCCTTCAGCGGCATTTCGATGCCCGCCATCGCCACCATGTTTTCAAGGCGGCTGATCCCGTCGCGCGCGCTGTTGGCGTGGATCGTGGTCATCGACCCGTCATGGCCCGTGTTCATGGCCTGCAACATGTCGATGACTTCCTCGCCGCGCGTTTCGCCCACGATGATCCGGTCGGGGCGCATCCGAAGCGCGTTGCGCAGACAGTCGCGCTGGGTCACGGCGCCCTTGCCTTCGACGTTGGCGGGGCGGCTTTCCATGCGGCCCACGTGGACCTGCTGCAATTGAAGTTCGGCCGTGTCCTCGATGGTCAGCACGCGTTCGGTGTTGTCGATGAACGACGACAGCGCGTTGAGCGTGGTGGTCTTCCCCGAACCCGTCCCTCCCGAGACGATGACATTCAGGCGGCAGGACACGGCGGCTTGCAGATAGGCGGCCATCTCCTCGGTAAAGGCCCCGAAGCGGACAAGGTCCGAAATGGCAAGCTTTTCCTTCTTGAACTTCCGGATCGACACAAGGCTGCCGTCCACCGCCACGGGCGGAACCATGCAGTTGAAGCGCGACCCGTCGGCAAGGCGGGCGTCGCAATAGGGGTTCGATTCATCGACACGGCGGCCCACCGCCGAAACGATCTTGTCGATGATCCGCAACAGGTGGCGTTCGTCCTTGAACGTCACATCGGTCAGCGTCAGCTTGCCGCCGCGTTCGATGAAAATACGGTGCGGCCCGTTCACAAGGATATCGGACACGCTGTCGTCTTTCAGCAGCGGCTCCAGCGGGCCAAGCCCCATCACCTCGTCATAAAGCTCCTGGTTGAGCGTCGCGCGGTCGTCCTTGTTCAGCGCGACCGACATTTCGGTCAGCGCCTCCGAGGCGATGTCGGCGATCTCGGCCTTCAGGTTGGCTTCGGTCGCATGTTCCAGCGCCGCGAGGTTCAGGTTCTCGAGCAGCTTCTTGTGAAGCTCGACCTTGAGCTCCATCAACCGGTCCTTGCGCTTCTTTTCCTTGTCCGCGGCCACGGCCTCGGCCGAAGGCTGCGCCGCCACCGGTCGTGCCGCCAGCGCGGGCCGGGGCGCGGCGCTGGGCTGGCCCGCGGGCGGGGCTACGGGCGCTGCGGGCCGCACCCCTGCGGCGGGCAGGGGCTTGGCTTCGGTCGCGTCAGGTTTCTTGAAACGTGAGAACATCGGTTTGGCCCCCCCAGGCCTACGGATCAGCTTTTACCGGTCTCGACGGCCTTGTTCAGGTCGTAGAGCGATTTTGCGAGTTTCTGGATTTCACGCCGCACCGGGCTTTTCGGCGCGATATCGGCCAAGGGCTGGCCGTGGTCATTGGCTTGCGTGACCTGCGCCCCGCCATCCGGAATCTGCACCTCGAGCTTGATGTCAAGGCTTTCGGCCATCCGCTTCACGCGCGACTTGCCCGACAGGTCGGTGAATTTCGGCGCGCGGTTCAGCACATAGCGCAGCTTTTCATGCGGCAGCGTCTCGGCCTTCAGCGCGCGCACCAGTCGCAGCACGTTCTGCGCCGAACGCAGGTCAAGGTCGAGCGTGGCAAAATACACATGCGCGCGCGACAGGACCGTCTCGGTCCAGGCCACGATGGTCTTGGGCATGTCGATCACGACGAAATCGAAATTCGTCTGCGCCATGTCGATGATGCGCCCGATGTCCTCGGGCGCCACGATGTCAAGCGGCAGCATATCCGCCGGGGCGGTCAGAACATGCAGCTTGTCGTTATAGGTCAGCATCGCGGCCAGAAAGGCATCGCTGTCGGCGGCACCCGTGTCGGACAGCAGTTCGAACACCGCCTCCTTGCGCGGCAGGTCAAGAAAGGTCGCCACCGACCCATACTGGAAATCGAAGTCGAGCAGGCAGACGCGCGGCGCGTTGGTCTTCTCGACGATGGCCAGCTCCCAGGCAAGGTTCGCCGCAAAGGTCGAAGCCCCCGATCCCCCCGCAAGGCCGTGAACCGGCAGCACCACGCCATTGCGGTCGCCCTTGGCCTTGAACGCGGGCGCCTGCACCACGGGTTCGGTCGGCACGGCGTGCAAATGCGTGACCGTCGCCTGCGCTGCGGCAGGGGCCGCGGCAGGAACCGCCGCCGGCTTGCGGATGCGCTCGATGGCCTCGTGCAGCGCGCCGTCGGGCAGCGGATAGGGCACGAAATCATCCGCCCCAAGCCGCAACAACTGGTGCAACCCCGCAGGGCTGATCTGGTCGGCAATCAGCACGACCTTGATCTGCCGCTCCTTGGCCGCACGGATGATGTCGGTGATGCGGGTCAGATCGCCCTCGTCATCGGCATTCACCGCGATGGCAACGAATTCGAGTGCGGCAGCGTCGGGCTGGCTCAGATATTCGCGGGCTTCGTCAAAGGAAAGGTCGCCCCAGCTTTCGCCAAGCTCGATTTCCATGTCGTCGATCAGAAGATCGAAGTTCTGCACATCCCGCGAGATCGTGCAGGCCACGAGTGCTGCCGGTTCCGGCTGAAGACTGACTGCCGTGCTCATCGCCCCAAGTCCTTTTCAACTGACGGACACCGGGGCACGTGATTCGTCCGCCCCGGAATCCGGCGCGAGAGACGGCCCGCGCACCTGTTTCCTAGCGCCCGAGGCTGGGGGGGAATGGTGGCGATTCTTGGGCCAAAAAATCGTGATTGTTTGGTTTTACTTGGGTTTGACCGGCATCGGGCGCAATCCGGCGCCCATCGTTTCGCTATGCGAACCCATCCCGATGGCCGCTTTGCGGCGGCCTTTCGGGCCGGTCAGGGCGTGGGGCCGGTGGCCGTGCCGCCCGTGCTTCCGCCCGAGGCTGCGGGCGCGGCCGCTGCCCCTGCGGCACCCGCCGCAGCCCCCGCAGGCGCGGGCGTTCCCGCCGTCGGCGTGGCCGAAGCGACATAGGCGCGGAAGATCACTTCGGCATATTTGCCGTTCAGCAGGCCGGGATGGTTCTTCACGAAGCCCGACACTTCGGTCACCGTCCGGCGGTTCTGTTGCTCGGGGCCGGGCGTTGCGATGACGGGGCGGGTTTCGCCATAGGAAACAAGGGCTTCAAGGCGGCTGGGCGAAATGCCCTGACTTGCGAAGAAGTTGACCACCGCCTTGGCGCGGCGCAGGCCGAGCGACTTGTTATAGGCGTTCGACCCCACCGCATCCGTATGTCCATAGACCGAGAAACGCAGCTCGGGGAACTGCCGTATCCAGTCGGCCTGCTGCATCAGCGCCGCGCGCGCCTCGGGCGTCAAATCCGCGCTGTTGAACGGAAAGGTGATGGTCGACGGAACCTCGGCGGCAAAGCGCGTGCCCAGTGCAAAGGTCGCGTCGCGCTGCCCGGTCTGCACCAGCATGTTGTTGGCCGTCGCATTGCCGAAGCCGCCTTCGTCGACTTCATGGCCCGCCGTGCGGTCAAGGTTGGGGCTGTTGCAGGCGGCAAGGCCAAGCGCAACGATCAAGAGAAGCGGTGCCGTGGGTTTCGTCATCCGTCTCACTCCATCGTGTAACCGTAGGAACCGCTGAAATCCTGCCGTGCGACTTCGCCTGCCGCGCCCTTGCCCGTCAACTTGCCGAACAGGAACAGGTCGCGCTCGGTCGGAATCTTGATGCGGTCGGTGGGAAGCGCCAGCGCCTCGCCCCGTGTCGGGCTGACCAGATGGGGCGTGATGATGATGACAAGCTCGGTCTGGCTGCGCTGATAGGCCGTCGACCGGAACAGGGCGCCCAGCACGGGCACGTCGCCCAGCCACGGAATGCTGCTGTTGTTGTCGCGGAAATCGTCCTGCAACAGTCCGGCGATGGCAAAGCTTTCGCCGTCGCGCATCTCGACCGTGGTCGAGGTCTTGCGCGTCTTGAACGCGTTGAGCGTGATGCCCGCCGATTCCTGCGTGACCGAGTTGTCGATCGACGAAACCGTCGCCTCAAGCTGCAGGTTCATCAGATCGCCGTCAAGCACGGTCGGGATAAAGTCCAGCGACACGCCGAAGGGTTTGTATTCGACCTTCACGCCCTTGTCGTCCGCGACCGGCACGGGATATTCGCCACCGGCAAGGAACGATGCCTGCTGTCCGGAAAGGGCGGTCAGGTTCGGTTCGGCCAGCGTGCGGACCACGCCCTTGGCTTCCAGCGCCTCGAGCAGCACCTCGAACTCGAGCGAGCCGATCCCCGCCCCGATCGAGAAACCGCCCGCCGCATCCGACCGCAAGGTCTTGGTGCCGCCGATGGTGTTGCCGTTGTCCAGATAGGTGCCGGTCTGTCCGCCGATCCGCGTGCCGGCGATGGCCAGCGACGAGGACAGGTTTTTCGAAACCGACCGCTGCATTTCCGCAAAACGCACTTTCAGCATGACCTGCTGCGTTCCGCCCACGGTCATCAGATTCGACACGCGGTCGGGCGCGTAGCGGTTCGCAAGCTCCATCGCGCTGTCGAGTTTCGTGATCGACGACACGGTGCCTGACAGCACGATGCCGTCATTGGCGGTGCGCACGTCGATATTCTCGCCGGGCAGGATCTGCTTGAGCCGTTCCTTGAACTCGCCGATATCGGGGGTGACCTGCACCTCGACGTTGGTGATCAGCTTGCCCTCGGCCGACAGCAGCGTCAGCGTCGTGCGGCCCGGCGTTTTTCCCAGCACGTAAATGGACTTGTCCGACAGGGTCGAGATATCCGCAATCCCGGGGTTGGCAATCGAAAGCTCGGCAAAGGGCGTGTCGCTTTCGACCACGACCGCGCGGTTCATCGGCACAGACAGGGGCTCGGACGAGGTGCCCGACAGCACACGCAGGGTTTCCGCCGCCGCAGGCATGGGTAAAGCCCACGCAAGGGCAACGCCCAGCATGGCGGCTGTGGTAAGCAGTCCGATACGCATCTGTGACCTGCCCTTTCGATCACTGCCTGACGGGTCTTGGTCGCCCGATCTTTCACCGAATGTGCCCTAGAGGCGCATTTATTGCAAGAATCAAAACCTTGGCGGGTGTTTCTGATGTGGATATGTCGCGGTTCCACCCCGAATTCACCCCAAAAGGGAATGCGGCCGCCACAGGGGCGACCGCAAGTTGAGGGAAAACCTGTTCAGTTCGTGCAGGGGATCGGGATCTCGAGGACCTCGGCGCCCTTGCGGGTCTTGATGGTGCAGACCTGCGCGACGGGCGCTGCGGTGACCACCTTCTCCGGTTCGGCCGGGCCAAGAAGCGAGGTCGCATCCGCTTCGACCGCGCCCGACACGCTGTCATCGTCCGACCCGACAAGCGACAGGGCAAGACGGCCCGTCGCCTGCGCCTGGGCCAGTCGCGCCACCTGTTCGGGCGTCGCGGCGACGGTCACGGTCTGCGCGACGATCGCCCCGCCGGTCGCATCGCCCGAAGCCGACTGGTCCACGGCGATCACGGCCACGTTGTTTTCGATCATCCGCGTGACGTCGCCCTTTTCGGTGGTGCCCGTCCAGTAGATGTCGACCGAATTGCCCGGATAGACAAAGCCCGACACGCCCGACGACACGTCGACCCGCACCGCAAAGGCGCGCATCCCGCGCTGGAGCGCACTGCCAAGGCCCGCCGGTTCGCCCGGTTTGGTCACCTTGATGGCAAGGACGGGTTCGTTGATTTCCATCGGACGCAGCGCATAGCGCGGCTTGTCCGTTTCCGGCGGGAAAAGCGCGTCCTCCTCGCTGAAGGTGCCTTCAGGAAGGGCGCTTTTCTGCCAGTAGATCTGTTGCACGTTGTCCTTGGTGATCGGATCCCCGAACCCAAGCTGCTCGGTCACGACATAGACCGGCACGACTTCGCCCAGCTTCTCGCGGAAGCTCCGCTCGGCGGTGAGGGCGCTTTCCGTCTGGTTGATGTAGCCCTGGGCCATGTAGACGGCAAAACCCGCAAGGGCCATGCCGATCAACAGCACCAATCCGAACATCGCACGCATCTGTCTTTACCCTTTGTTCCGGTCCAACAAGACCGCAATGATACCGTTAACCCGTCAAAACCGGCCGCTGGAACGGCCGGCTCAGTTGCTGGCCGCAATCTTGTTCGAGATGGAAGTGGCAGCCCCGTTGACCGGATCCTGCAAGATACTGAACAGCGCGGCGGCCATTCCGACCACGGCTGCGGTCAAGACGACCCAGTCCGCAGTCACGGCTCCGTCTTCCCGACTGAGCCCGCGCTTGAAGCGCTTTAAGAGGCGGCGCGGAAACATCTTCGTCCTCTCGGTGCTACTGTTACGTGGACCGGCGAAAGCCGCCTGACCGGGTCATGATGTGAGATCGCGGCCATGTCGGGTCTCAACATGGCCGCGGATCCCTAGACGAATTCCAGCCGGATCAGTTCGTCGCGGCGATCGAGCTCGAAATCGCGTTGCCCTTCGAGTTGATGGCGGTCAGCACGGTCGAGCCGACAACAGCCGACAGGCCGACGACAGCGGCGGTCAGAACCACCCAGTCAACAGTCACGGCACCGGCTTCGTTGTTCGAGAAGGCTTTGAACAGGTTTTTCAGCTTCAGCATGGTCGTCATCCTTTTTACACGGTTTGCTTCGAGTTTTCACAACCGTTCGGGTCTCTTCGGTCCGGCCTCTGTTCCGTCCCGATCTCCGTTCGGTATGGCCTCATATGGCCCTCGAATCGTGGCCGCAGTTAGGAATGCTTTAGGCATATCCCGTCCGCGGAAGGATTTTAGCAATTGTTAACGCAACCCTTTGAAAGGAAACGAAACAATTCTTAACTACCCATGCTTTCGTCTGTGTCCGGCGTCCTTTCTGGTGTGAATCTGGCGAAAATGCCATCTTTCGGATGGTTTTCGGCTCAATCCCAGCACTCTGGGCGATAAGACGAGTCGGGCCGCGCAACACCGTAGTGAAGGGTCCAGCGGGATTCGCCCCGACTCAGTTTCTCACCTGGCGGCCGCGATCGAGGTCGAGATCGCGTTCGCTTTGGTCTGGAGTGATGTTTTCACCGTTGTCCCGACGACCGCAGACAGTCCGACGACAAGGGCGGTCAAGACCACCCAGTCAACTGTAACTGCCCCCGCTTCGCCGGCGCAAAACTTCCGAAGGAGGGTTCTGAGCATTTTGGGATCAGCCGGCACGGGGTGGCCCGTCGGTCGCATGATGCGAACGCAGCCACCCCGGACCGTTTGCCAATATCAGTTGGCAGCAGCGATCGAGGTCGAGATCGCGTTGGCCTTGGTGCTGATCGCGGTTTTCACCGTGGTGCCGACCACAGCCGACAGACCGACGACGGCAGCGGCGAGGACAACCCAGTCCACGGTCACGGCGCCAGCTTCGTTGGCCGAGAAGTTTTTGAAGAAGTTTTTCAGTTTCAGCATTTTGGTCGTTCCTTACTCGTTACGGTTTCACTTCGTTACATGCCGGGCGGTTGCTGTTTCGGTGGCCTCTGTTCCATCCGATCCCGTTCGGCATGTCCCTATATAGCCCCCTGAACGTGGCCTGATTTGGGGCGCGTCGGGGCATTTTTGGGCAGGTCGATTTTTTTGCTGAAAATTATCAAGCCATTGCTTTTGCTGGTTTATTTTTATCGCCACTCGAAAGAAAACACGAAAATCGGCCCGGTTTGTTAACACCTTGGGCGAAAACGCCACCTTTCACCTGCCTTCGGGTGGCCAAAGACGCGATTCTTTGCGAGAGTCGCACCCATTCGTCGGTAAACCGGCAATGCCAGCGAACAGGGGCGGGAATCGATGTTTCGGCGGGCAGCTTTGGGGGTGGTGTGTGTGACCCTGCTTGCGGCTCAGGTCCTTTCGGCCCAAGAGCCGCCCGCAAAGGCCGATTTCACCTTCAAACGCATCCGCGTGGGCGACTCGCTTCCCGGCAAGCGCATCACCGTCCAGATCGATCCGGTCGAACAGGCGCGTCTCTTGGCCCTCTTGCCCAAGGTGCCGCAGGTAAAGCCCGACCTTCCCCTGCCTGACGCGCCCGACCGGCCCTTGGGGCCCCTGCCGCAAGCGGCCGCGCGTTACAGCTGGTATTGGGATACGGTGCCTGCGGGCATCGACAAGGCCGATGGCCGCTTCGCGCTGGCCCTCGCCACGCTGGGCAAAGGCCCCAAGGGCGAGGTCGTCGCCGCCCCGCGCCTGCAAGCCATGCAGCAATTGGCCAAGGATTGGGGGGTCGAGCTTCTCAAGGCCACCGTCGGAACCGAGGTTTCGCCCGCCTTGGCGCTTGCCGTGATGGCGACCGAAAGCGGCGGCGTGGCCGATGCGCAAAGCGGGGCGGGCGCACAGGGCCTCATGCAACTCATCCCCGCCACCGCGCAACGCTTCGGCGTCGCCGATGCCTTCGATCCGGTGCAGAACATCAAGGGCGGGATCGCCTATCTCGACTGGCTGATGAAGCGTTTCGGCCGCGACCCGCTGATGGTCATCGCTGCCTATAACGCGGGCGAGGGCGCGGTCGAAGCCAATCGCGGGGTGCCGCCCTATTCCGAAACGCGCGACTACGTGCCAAAGGTTCTGGCGGCGTGGCAGGTGGCACAGGGCCTGTGCCAAAGCCCGCCCGAACTTGTCACCGACCCTTGCGTGTTCCGCGTGATTTCCGCTTCCGACTGATCAGACCGAAAAGGCATCGGCCCATTCGGGGTGCTTCTTGCGCTGCGCGTTCACAAAGGGGCAAAGCGGCATGATCTTGACCCCTTCCGCGCGGGCATCCTCGACCATGCGCGTGACAAGGGCGAGACCCGCGCCCGTGCCGCGAAAGGCGTCCGGCACAAGGGTATGGTCCGCGATGATCAGCTTGGGCGAGGTGATGGAATAGGTCAGCTCCGCCTCGGCCGCGCCAAGGCTTATGACATAGCGGCCCTTGGTGGGGCCATGTTCGCGGGTGATGGTATGTGTCATGGCGGCGCTCCGGTCTGCGCCCAGACTCGCAGGTCGCGCGCAAGGCGGCAAGGAAAAGCTTCCGCTTCCGCGGGTGCCGCCCCCCCCCGTCCCCGCCTTGGAACGGCCGCGGGGAAAGAGGGGGCGAAACATCCATGCCACGCGCGCCCGCCACGCGGAACCGTCACTCGGGCCCGCGCCGCGCTCAGTTGACCAGCGTCGCCTCGGTCGCGGCCCGCAGTTCGGCTTCGGTCACGCCATCGGCAAGTTCGACCAGTTTGAGGCCGCCCTCGACGACATCCAGAACGCCAAGGTTGGTGATGATCCGGTTCACCACGCCTTGCCCCGTCAGCGGCAGGGTGCAGCGTTTCAGCACCTTTGACTCGCCGTGCTTGCTGGTGTGGTCCATCACCACGACCACGCGGCCCACGCCCGCCACAAGGTCCATCGCCCCGCCCATGCCCTTGACCAGCTTGCCGGGGATCATCCAGTTCGCAAGGTCACCATTCTCGGCCACCTCCATCGCACCAAGAATCGCCATCGCGATCTTGCCGCCGCGGATCATGGCGAAGCTTTGGGCGCTGTCGAAGAACGCCGTCTGCGGCAGTTCGGTGATCGTCTGCTTGCCTGCGTTGATCAGGTCGGCATCCTCTTCGCCCTCATAGGGGAAGGGGCCCATGCCGAGCATCCCGTTCTCCGATTGCAGGGTCACTTCCACCCCTTCGGGGATGTAATTCGCCACAAGCGTCGGAATCCCGATGCCAAGGTTCACATACCAGCCGTCTTGCAGTTCCTGCGCGGCCCGCGCCGCCATCTGGTTGCGGTCCCACATCAGACGGCCTCCTTCTTGCGGACGGTGCGCTGTTCGATGCGCTTTTCGTGCTGCCCTTGCACGATGCGATGCACATAGATGCCGGGCAGGTGGATCGTGTCGGGGTCGAGGCTGCCCAAGGGCACGATCTCCTCGACCTCGGCCACGCAAGTACGGCCGCAGGTGGCGGCGGGCGGGTTGAAGTTGCGGGCGGTCTTGCGGAAGACGAGGTTGCCCGAAGGGTCCGCCTTCCACGCCTTGACGATGGAGAGGTCGGCATTGATGGCGCGTTCAAGGATATAGGTCTTGCCGTCGAAATCCTTGTGTTCCTTGCCCTCGGCAATCACCGTGCCGACGCCGGTGCGGGTGTAGAAACCGGGGATGCCCGCGCCGCCGGCGCGCATGCGTTCGGCAAGCGTGCCTTGGGGGTTGAATTCCAACTCCAGCTCGCCCGACAGATACTGCCGCATGAATTCGGCGTTCTCGCCCACGTAGGAGGAGATCATCTTCTTCACCTGCCGGCTTTCCAGCAGAACGCCCAACCCGAACCCGTCAACGCCCGCGTTGTTCGACGCAACCGTCAGGTCCTTCGTGCCCGCCTGCCGGATGGCGGCAATCAGCAGTTCGGGGATGCCGCACAGGCCAAAGCCGCCGCTGGCGATGGTCATGCCGTCGAACAGCAGACCCGATAGTGCTGCGCTGGCGTCCGGATAGATTTTCTTCATGTTTCCTCCCCGTGGCGGTGCCCGCCGACATATGGGACCGCCCCTTTGGCACTGTCAATCGCTGCGCTGCGGCATCAGCCGATGGCCAGCCAGTTGAGGTAGGACGTGGCATTGTGCTGGATGTAGTCGATCTGCACCTTGTCGTCCTCGTCCGACTTCAGGAACTGGCCGTTTCGATACCAGTCGAGTTGCAGCGCCAGATTGGTTTCGGCCTCGGCCCGCGCCGTGGCAAGCGTTTCCGCCGAAAGCGTGCAGTCCGCCCCGCGCGCCTTGGCCAGCATCAGCACCCGCGTCAAAGCCTCGGTCCGGCAGGCGATGGGGGTCGAGGCGCGGCGCAGGCGGTATTCGGTATGTTCGGCCATATGCGCGACCAGACGCGTCACATAGGCCTCGCCAAAGGCCGCATCGACATACCCGCGCTCGATGGCCTCGCAGGCGGCATAGGCCATCCAGTGGCTCTGGATGTCGATACCGTAGCCCCGCTCCATCAAACCCCGCGTCAGCGGGCCGACAAGATCGCGCGGCGCTTCGGCACAGATCAGCCCAAGCAACACCTCGCCCGTGTAATAGTCGCTGCGAAAGGGGGTGGGCGTGCCGTCCTCGATGCTGCGTTTGTGAATGAAATCGCCCCCCTCGGCCTGATGCAGACCATAGGTCACCAGCCCCGCGACGGTGTCGTCCAGCGGTGCGGGCAATTCGGGCGCGGGCAGGCGGCGCCGCGCCGCAAGGTCGCGCCACCCGATCAGCATCACCAGCGACAGCCCGATCCCCCCGGTTTTCACCATGCCCTTCGTCACCAGCGCATAGGACGGCCCGGCGATCCATGCCGGTCGCTGCATCTTGCCGCCCGCATAGCCGATCGCCGCGGCAAGCCGCTTCGTCTCGGCGGTCGTCAGCGTCACATCCAGCTCTGCCACCGCCCGCAGCATAAACCACAACGTGCCGCAATGGCGCAGCATGTTGTAACCTTCGCTTGCCGCCGCAGGATCATCAGCCTTGTGGGCATAGACGAAGCGGCCCTTCTTTCCGATCAGCGACAAAAGATGGGCAAGGCTTTCGCGGATGATCGTCTCGGCACGGTCGGCAGGAAAGGTCATTTGCGGGCTTTCAGAAGCGGCACGCCATCGGCGGCGACAAGGACAAGTTGGCCGTCTGCATCGATATCAAAGCCCGTGGCGGCGGCAAGGGCGGCAAAGGTCGCGGTCTCGGCCTCCATCTGCGGGGCAGGGCAGGCCATGCGGGTGGCCGTGGCAGGGCCAAGGCGCAGCCCCTCTCCGGTCAGGCTGAAGGGTCCGCCGAACCGGTTGCAGGCCTGCCCGCTGAACCTGTCCTTGGCGAAGACCAGCGTGACCTCGGCTCCGCCGCGCAGGGGTTTGGCGCCGATCTCACTGGCCCGCCATGCTCCGGCAAGCAGCGACGCAGGATCACCACCGCAGCCGTTCAGGGTCTTGCCCTCCTGCGTCACAACCCCCGTCAGCGGATAGGGCATGCCGGTCATGGCGTCGTGGCAGGGCGCGGCCGACAGGGTGACCTCAAGCCCCCCGCCACGCAAGGCGATGCCCCCGGGCAGGGTTTCGACAGGGGGCAGGGGCAGTTCCAGCGCCGCCGCATCGGCCCGCTCGAGGCGCATCCCGTCAGGTGCTATGGTCAGCGCCCAGAACGGCTCGGTGCCGCGCAATGTCAGCGGCAGCAGCGCATCGGGGATCAGCGCCGTGCAATCGGGCAATGTCTTGCCGCGCAAGGTCACGGCGATCCCGCCCGCTTGCAGCCGAAGCGCGGTTTCGGGCGTGGCCCCGTCGCTAAAGCGGGTTCCGGTCGCCGCCGCCCCGCGCGCCAGCGCGATGCTCGCTCCGCCCGCCGACAGCACGGCACTGTCGCCGGTGATGCCCAGACGAACTTCCTGCCCGCCGCAATCGAGCCGCGTGTCGGGGCCGATGGCGACATGCGCCTGCAAAGCAATCCGCCCGAGGTCGAGATCTTCGTCCCCCGCCGGAACCGCCACCTCCCCCGTGATCCAGAGCGGACGACCGTCGAGGAACAGCGCCGCGCGCAGGGTCAGCGCCTCGCCCTCGCGGGCCTCCAGGGCAAAGGGCAAAGGCACCTGCGCCCCCCGCGTCATCTGCCGCAGGCTGGCAACTGGGCCGGAAGGGCCGGAGAGTTCGACCGCCATTTCCACATCCGGCGGCAACGCGATGCGCGGGGCATAGGCAAGGCTGCCGGTGATCTCGCGCGTGACCTCGCCCGCCGCAGCCGGAAGGGCCGCAAGCAACAGGCAAAGCAGAGCCGGCAAAACGCGCATCGGAACCCCCCGTTAACCAATCCCGACCCTAGCGCCAGTTTCGGCCGCGGCAAAGCGCGCGTAGGGTCGCGGGCTTTACCGGCAGCCGAAACCTTGGTAGCGACCCCCATCACGCCTGCCCGCGTGGTGGAACGGTAGACACAGAGGACTTAAAATCCTTAGGCCGAAAGGCCGTGCGAGTTCGACTCTCGCCGCGGGCACCACCGATCGGCCGTGCAACGGATTTCCCTTGCCGTGCGGCCCGCTGCGCTTAATGTTTCTTGCATTTGCAGAATTCCTTCAGGCGCCCCGATGATTTCAATTTCCGACCGCTGCGCCGGTCATGACAACAACTTCAACCTGATCCGGCTTCTGGCGGCTGTTGGGGTGCTGGTGTCACATGCCTATCCCGTGACAGACGGCGACTACCATCGCGAGCCTGTGGCGCTGCTCCTGAACGGCATGGGGCTTGGCGGTCTCGGCGTGATGCTCTTCTTTGCGGTCTCCGGCTTCTTCATTGCGCGCAGCTTTGAATCTGCGCCCAATCCGCTCTCGTTCCTTGTCGCGCGTTTCCTTCGGATCATGCCTGCACTGGTCGTGATGTTGCTAGTCTGCGCGCTTGTCGGGTCTTTCATCTCGACGGCTGCGCCGCGCGATTACTGGGCTGCGGTCCCGCGCTACATCTACTCCAACGCATCCTTGTCGATGTTCTGGCACTCCCGCGCCCTGCCCGGAGTGTTCGAGAACAACCCGTATGAGCCTGACACGAACGCATCCCTATGGACGCTGGAATTCGAGGTCTATTTCTATCTTTGCGTTGCTGCCATCGGCTCGCTCGGAATCCTCCGCAACCCGCGGCGGTTCGCGGCCTCGGTGGCGGGTATGCTGTTGGCATACGGCGGCATGGTCTACTCCAGCGACAGCAATCGATTTGTGCAGCTTTCCTTCCCCTTCATCATCGGCATGTGCTTCTGGGTCTGGCGCGACCATGTCCGGCTGTCATGGGTCTACGCGCTTGGCCTCGTCGCCCTCACGGCCCTGCTTTTGCCGACAAAGCTATTCTTGCCGATGCTGACGATCTGTGTGGCCTATGGCGCCTTTGTCCTCGGCTATGCACGCCTGCCGCTATTGGCGCGGTTCAATCGCGGCGCTGACTGGTCCTATGGCACCTACATCTATGCATTCCCGATCCAGCAGGCCTTCGCTTCGGCGGGCGTTCTGACGGTGTGGGGGAACATCGCGCTTTCCCTGCCCGTCACACTGGCCTGTGCGGCCCTGTCCTGGTCGCTGGTGGAAAAGCCGGCCCTGCGCCTCAAGCGCGGCTTCGCGGCGGGTCCGGCAGCGGTCGCCTGACGCCTGCCTCGGGTGGTCAAGGCCACGGGTCTACGGACGCCATCGCAAGCAGTCCTCGCCATCCGCAGGGGCGCGGCGTATAAGGGGGTGTGCCCCTTCGGGCCTGCACGGCTCTCGCGCCGCGTGGTTGGGCAAATCCGCGAAACGACCAGACCTTGGGCACCTGCGTGCAGGTGCGCGCGCACCCGCGTCAGGCGGGGGGCAGGCATGGCCGCTTTGCATGCGTTTCGACGCCTGTCTTGGCGCGCAAGGCAGGGCGACACTTCCACGAATTGCCCCGAGCGGGCGAAAGGAACATGCCTTGGCCAAAGGAAAAAGTCACAGCAACCGCGAAGTGAAGAAGCCCAAACAGGTGAAAAAGGCCGATCCCGCCAAGGCGGGCGAGCTGTTTGCCAAGGGCATCCAGATCGGCGCGGGCGACAAGAAGAAATAGGTCTTCTGACCGGCAGGCCCGTGCCCTTTGCCGCCAAGGCGATGCGGGGGCGCGGCCGTGGCCCACCCTCCGCTGTGGCCCGCCTTCCGCCTTGGCCCGCCTTCCGCCTTAGCCCGCCTTGCCGCCGGTCAGAACAGGTCCTTCACCGCCTCCATCGCCACATAGGTCGAGGTCGAGGCGACATGCGGCAGCGCGCTGATGCGTTCGGCCAGCACGCGGCGGTAATCCTGAATGTCGGCGGTGCGCACCTTCAGCAGATAGTCGAAGCGGCTGGCGATCATATGGCACTGCTCCACCTCGGGCACCGCCAGCACGGCCTTGTTGAAGGCCTGCAACGCCGCCTCGCGGGTGTCGGACAGCCGCACCTCAACAAAGGCGACATGGGCCAGCCCCAGCCGGATCGGGTCAAGCAGGGCGCGGTATCCGGTAATCAGCCCCGCATCCTCCAGCCGCTTCATCCGCGCTTGCGTGGGCGATTTCGACAGGCCGATCCTGCGGGCCAGTTCGGTCGCACTGATGCGCCCGTCCATGGACAGCGTGCGGATGATCGCCTCGTCGAAGCGGTCAAGTTCGATGCGCGCGGCAGACCGATAGGGCGGCAGGCTGATCGACATGGGATACCCCGCAAGAACGGCCGATCCGGCTGCCCAAACGGCAGCATTGGGGAGAACGGCCTGTTAAACCTGCGCTATTATAGTCGAAACAAAGGAATATTACCATGCCCCGCGACGCAACTGTGACACCGTGGACCATCATCGAGGGCGGCGCCCTCGCCGACGAGGCCGCACTGGACCGAAGCCTGATCGCCGCGGCCGCCCTCGACACCGCCGCGCGGGCGCGGATCTCGGCGTCAGGGGCCGATCTGGTGCGCCGCATCCGCGACAGCGTCAAGCCCGGCCTGATGGAAGTGTTCCTTGCCGAATACGGCCTTTCGACCGAAGAGGGCATCGCCCTCATGTGTCTGGCCGAGGCGCTCTTGCGCGTGCCCGACGCCGAAACGATGGATGCCCTGATCGAGGACAAGATCGCGCCCTCCGACTGGGGGCGTCACCTCGGCCGATCGGCCTCGAGCCTCGTCAACGCCTCGACCTGGGCGCTGATGCTGACGGGCAAGGTTCTGGAAGACCGCGAACCCAGCGTCGTGGGCCACCTGCGCGCCGCCGTCAAACGCCTTGGCGAACCCGTCATCCGCCGCGCTGTCGCGCAGGCGATGAAAGAGATGGGCCGCCAGTTCGTGCTTGGCGAAACCATCGAGGCGGCGATGAAGCGCGCCAGCGAACTCGAAGCCAAGGGCTACAGCTACAGCTACGACATGCTGGGCGAGGCCGCGCGCACCGAAGCCGACGCGCGCCGCTACCACCTGTCCTATTCCAAGGCGATCACGGCCATCGCCGCCGCCGCCAAGGGCGATGACATCCGCGCCAATCCGGGCATCTCGGTCAAACTCTCCGCCCTGCATCCGCGATACGAGGTCGCAAAGCGCGCGCGGGTCATGGAAGAACTCGTCCCGCGCGTCCGCGCCCTCGCCGGATTGGCCAAGGCCGCGGGTCTTGGCTTCAACATCGACGCCGAGGAAGCCGACCGCCTCGCCCTCTCGCTCGAGGTGATCGAAGCCGTGCTGTCCGACCCCGCGCTCAAGGGCTGGGACGGTTTCGGCGTGGTCGTGCAGGCCTACGGGCGACGCGCGGGCGCGGTGATCGACTGGCTCTACGATCTGGCCAACCGTCTTGACCGCAAGATCATGGTGCGTCTGGTCAAAGGCGCCTATTGGGACGCCGAGGTGAAGCGGGCGCAAGTGCTGGGCCTGACCAGCTTTCCCGTTTTCACCCGCAAGCAGGCGACCGACGTCTCCTACATCGCCAACGCCCGCAAACTTCTGGGCATGGCCGACCGCATCTATCCGCAATTCGCCACCCACAACGCCCATACGGTCGCCGCAATCCTCGACATGGCAACCGACAAGCGGGCCTTCGAATTCCAGCGCCTGCACGGCATGGGCGAACGCCTGCACGACATCGTGCTGACCGACAACGCCACCCGCTGCCGCATCTACGCCCCCGTCGGGGCGCATCGCGATCTCTTGGCCTATCTGGTGCGGCGTCTGCTTGAAAACGGCGCGAACTCGTCCTTCGTCAACCAGATCGTGAACGCGGATGTCCCGCCCGAAACCGTCGCAACCTGCCCGCTCACCGCGATGGAGGCGATGGCGAACGTGCCTTCGGCGGCCATCAAGACGGGGCCGGGCCTCTTCGGGGCGCGGGCCAATTCCAAAGGCTGGGACCTGACCGACGCGCTCGACCTCGCCGCGATCGAGACCGCGCGCACCCCCCATGCCACCGCCCTGTTCGAGGCCGCGCCGATGCTGGCCGGACGCACCGCCGGCGGCATCCGGCACGAGGTCCGCAACCCCGCGACAGGCGCCTTGGTCGGCCATGTCGTCGATGCCGCGACCCCCGATGTCGAAACCGCCCTGCGTCTGGCCGAACCCTGGTCGGCCGCCCCCGCCGAACGCGCCGCCGTCCTGAACCGCGCCGCCGACCTGTATGAAGCCGAATACGGCCGCATCTTCGCCCTTCTCGCGCGCGAGTCAGGCAAGACCCTCGCCGATGCCGTGGGCGAATTGCGCGAGGCGGTGGATTTCCTGCGCTACTACGCATCGGGCGCTGCGGCGCTGTCCCAGCCCGCGCGCGGCCTGTTCACCTGCATCTCGCCGTGGAACTTCCCGCTTGCGATCTTCACGGGGCAGGTCGCGGCGGCGCTGGCCGCAGGCAATGCGGTTCTGGCAAAACCCGCCGAACAGACCCCGCTGATCGCGGCCTTGGCAATCGGCCTACTGCACAAGGCGGGCGTTCCCGCGACCGCCCTGCAATTCCTGCCCGGCGACGGTGCGGTGGTCGGGCGCGCCCTGACAAGCGATCCGCGCGTCAAGGGCGTGGCCTTCACCGGATCGACCGAGACGGCACTGCTGATCCGCCGCGCGATGGCCGAACATCTTGACCCGACCGCCCCGCTGATTGCCGAGACAGGCGGCCTCAACGCCATGATCGTCGACTCGACGGCCCTGCCGGAACAGGCCGTGCGCGACGTTCTGGCCTCAAGCTTCCAGTCGGCGGGGCAACGCTGCTCGGCCCTGCGCTGCCTTTACGTGCAAGAGGATGTGGCCGAAGCGGTGGAAGAGATGCTTTTCGGCGCCATGCAGGAACTGGCGCTGGGCGATCCGTGGCAGCTTGCAACCGACGTCGGCCCCGTGATCGACGCCGAAGCACAGGCCGGCATCGCAGCCTATATCGCCCGCGCGCGCGCCGAAGGGCGCGTGATGCACGAGATGCCCGCCCCCGCAGGCTGCTTCGTCGGCCCGACCGTCATTCGCGTCGGCGGCATCGCCGATCTCCCGGGCGAGATTTTCGGCCCCGTCCTGCATGTCGCCCGCTTCAGGGCGGCCGAGATCGACGCCGTGGTCGATGCGATCAACGCCACCGGCTACGGGCTGACCTTTGGCCTGCACACCCGCATCGACGACCGCGTCCAGCGCATCGTCAGCCGCGTGCGGGTCGGCAACATCTACGTCAACCGCAACCAGATCGGCGCGGTCGTGGGCAGCCAGCCCTTCGGCGGCGAGGGGCTTTCCGGCACGGGGCCGAAAGCGGGCGGGCCGGATTATCTCGCGCGGTTCGCCTCGGCCCCGGTTGACGTGACCGTTGCCGCCGGCCGCATCGCGGCCGAGGCCGAGGTAATGGCCGCCCTGCGCGCCCCCCATGCCGTGCCAAAGCCCGAAGGTCAGGATCTGCCCGGCCCCACGGGCGAATCGAACCGTCTCGGCTCCGAAGCGCGGGCGCCGCTTCTCTGCCTCGGCCCGTCCGAGGCGGCGGCGGTGCAGCAGGCCGAAGCCGTGCGCGCCCTTGGCGGGCAGGCGGTGGAAGCCCCCTCGCTCGCGCCCGGGGTTCTCGCCCGGATCGGCGGGATTTCCGGCGCGCTCTGGTGGGGTGACGCGGCAACGGGGCGCGCCTATGCGCAGGCACTGGCCGCGCGCCAAGGCCCGATCCTGCCGCTGGTGGGCAGGCCCGATGCGGGCCACGCGCGGCTCGAACGGCACGTCTGCATCGACACCACGGCATCGGGCGGCAACGCACAACTGCTCGTCGCCGTGTCCGAAGCCTAGTCCCGCAAAGCGCGCCGCAGCGGCCATACCCGCTGCGGCGCGTTTTGCGGCCCGTGCATGTGGTGAGTTTTGCGGCCAGCCGTGCGCCGCGTTCTGTGTCCTGTCCTCCGTCCCGTCCCGCCGCCCGTGCTGCGGCGCGTTCTGTTTCCCGTCCTGCGGTCCGTCCTGCCGCCCGTGCTGCGTCCCGTCCTCCGTCCCGTCCTGCGTCCCGTCCTTCGGCCCGTGCTGCGTCCCGTCCTGCGGTCCGTCCTCCGTCCCGTCCTCCGTCCCGTGCTGCGTCCCATGCTGCGTCCCGTCCTTCGGCCCGTTCTGCGGCCCGTCCTGCGGTCGGTCCTCCGTCCCGTGCTGCGTCCCATGCTGCGTCCCGTCCTTCGGCCCGTGCTGCGGCCCGTCCTGCGGTCCGTCCTCCGTCCCGTGCTGCGTCCCGTCCTTCGGCCCGTCCTGCGTCGCGTCCTCCGACCCGTCCTGCCGCCCGTCCTGCGTCCCACCCTTCGGCCCGTCCTCCGCCGTCCTCTGTGCCGCCGGGTAGGGTAAAGCGGCGGTTAATGCGGCCGTGTCAGACTGTGCATGCCCTGTGCATCCGCGCGGACCGCCCCGTCTGCGCCTGCGCGGCACCCCTTGACCCCCGCGCCGCGATGGGAAAGCCTGCACCCCATGTTCCCGATCCGCGACCATAACCCCTCGGGGCGCACCCCCCCATGTGACGCGCCTGCTGATCGGGCTTAACTGTCTGATATTCCTGTCCTATTGGCTCGGCCTGCCCTCGGATCAGGCCGTGGCGCGGTTCTTCATGGGCTGGGGCCTCGTTCCCGCCCGCATCGCCTATGGCCAAGGATACGAAACCTTCCTGACCAGCATGTTCCTGCACGGCGGCTGGATGCATCTCTTGGGTAACATGTTGTTTTTGCACGTATTCGGTGACAACCTCGAAGACCGGATGGGCCACGGCCCCTTCCTCGGCTTCTACCTTGCCTCGGGCATCGCCGCCGCTCTGGCGCAGGTTCTCGACGACCCCGCCTCGGGCGTGCCGATGGTCGGGGCCTCTGGCGCCATAGCGGGTGTGATGGGGGGATACCTGCTGCTCTACCCCCGCGCGCGGGTGGATGTCCTGTTCATTTTCATCATATTTTTCCGTATCTTCCCCATTCCGGCATGGGTGGTTCTGGGCGTGTGGTTCGCACTCCAGCTCGGCAGCGGAGCCATGACCCCGACCGATGCAGACGGCGTCGCCTATTGGGCGCATGTCGGCGGCTTCCTCGCCGGACTCGCTCTCGCCGTGCCGGTTTTCCTGCGGCTGGGTGGAACAGGGTTCTGGTCTGCCAACCACGGCCTGCCGCCCCATCCGGTCGCGGAATATCCCTTGGTTCAAAGCCGCCTGCCGCGCGTGGTGCGGCGGCCGCTTCCTTCGGATCGGGGGCCTTGGGGCGGGCGGCGTTAAAGCGGCCCGACGCGCCGCTTCAGGCCATTCGGCCCGACGCGCGGCGCAATAGAAATCGGGACAAAGCGAAGCAAGATCAGTGCGTTGACCCGCATCTCACGGATCGGACTGTCCTGCGCAAAGCGCCGCCGAACGCGGCGCAGGGCGGGCGCATGGCCCCCCGTGTGGGCCCCGTGCAAACCCCGCGCGTGCGGGATTTACTCGCCGCGGATGATCTTGCGGAAGGGTTCGAACAACCCTTCGTTCCCGCAAATGACCGAGCCTTTGACCAGCGGTTCGTCGCCATCGCGGATGGCCGAAACAAAGCCGCCCGCCTCTTTCACCAGCAACAGACCGGCAGCGATGTCCCAGGCTTTCAACTCGCGTTCCCAATAGCCGTCATAACGGCCAGCCGCGACATAGGCGAGATCGAGCGCCGCAGCCCCCCAGCGCCGCACACCCGCACAGGCGGGCATCAGGCGGGCAAGGTCCTGCATCGTGGCAGGCAGGGTCGATTTGGCGCCGAAGGGCACGCCCGTCGCGAAAACCGCTTCCACCATGTTGCGCCGCCCCGACACGCGCATGCGGCTGTCGTTCAACCAGGCCCCCGCGCCCTTTTCCGCCCAGAACATCTCGTCCTTTGCGGCATCGAACACCACGGCCGAGACGATCTCGCCCTTGTGTTCCAGCGCGATCGAGACAGCCCAATGCGGCAGGCCGTGCAGGAAGTTGGTGGTTCCGTCCAGCGGGTCGACGATCCAGCGGCGGGTCGGATCGGCGCCTTCCGTCTCGCCGGTCTCCTCGCCCAGCCAACCATAGGTCGGACGCGCGCCGAGCAGGTCTTCCTTGATGATCCGCTCCGCCTCGCGGTCGGCGCGGCTGACGAAATCGCCGGGGCCCTTGGACGAGACCTGAAGGTTCTCGACCTCGCGGAAGTCTTTCACGAGGCTGCGGCCAGCCTTGCGGGCGGCCTTGATCATCAGGTTGAGGTTGGCGCTGCCTTGCATGTGAGGCTCCGGTCGGTTTCGCGGGGTTCGGTCAAGGGGCGGGGATTACACGGGGGCGGGGCGGAAGGAAAGAGGGAAGGCGGATGTGCAGGGCAAAGCGGCGGGTAAGAATTTGTTGACTGAAACGCTAGGTTTTAGTACGAGGCCCCGATGAACGCCCGTTCCGCCCCAGACAGGGCTCTGCCCCTCGCCCCGCGCTTCGCCCGTGATCTGGCCGTTCACGGGGCGGCTGTGGCGCTTGTCACCGCGACGGGCGAGGTCAGCTATGCCGATCTTGCCGAACGGGCAGGGCGTTTTGCACGGCGGCTGGGCGGCGGGCGCAAGCTTCTGGCGCTCGAGGCTGCACCCTCGGCCGATTTCGTCGCGGCCTACCTTGGCGCTCTTGGCGCGGGGCATGTGGTGGCCCTGCTGCCCGACGCCGAAGCGGTGGCCGGTTTCCGGTCGCGTTTCCAGCCCGACGCCGTCTTTGCACGTCAGGGCGGGCGCTGGCGGCTTGTCCTCGACGGGCGCGACAAACCCGCGTTGCACCCCGATTTGGCCGTGGTGATGATGACATCGGGCAGCACCGGACATGGCAAGGCGGTGCGGCTGTCGTCGCGCGCGGTGCAAGAGAACGCCGATGCCATCGCCGCGTTTCAGGGGCTGACGGCGGGCGAAAGGGCGGCGCTCGTGCTGCCCCTGCATTATTCCTACGGTCTTTCGGTGCTGAATTCCCACCTGTCGGTCGGGGCATCGGTCTGGCTGGCCGAAGGCGGGTTGCTGCAACCCGGCTTCCTTGCCGCCCTGCGCGCGGTGCGGGCCACCAGCCTTGCCGCCGTGCCGCACGGGCATCAGGTCTTGGCGCGGCTTGGCTTCGATCAGGCCGATCTGCCCGATCTTCGCCTTCTCACCTCGGCGGGGGGGGCGATGCCCGTGGCGCGGATGCGCCAACTCGGCCGGATGATGGCGGCGCGGGGCGGGCGGTTTCTGGCAATGTACGGTCAAACCGAAGCCACGGCGCGGATCGCCTATCTTCCGCCCGAACAGGCGGCGCGGGTCGAAAAGCACGGTGTGATCGGCGTGGCGGTTCCGGGCGGGCGCCTGTCGCTGCGCGATGGCGAGTTGGTCTATGACGGGCCGGGCGTGATGATGGGCTATGCCACGGACCGCGCCGACCTTGCGCGCGGGTCCGAGGTCGGCGCCTTGGCGACAGGCGATCTGGCCGAGATCGGGCCGGACGGCCTGTTCCGCATCACGGGGCGCGCACGGCGCATGTCCAAGATCGCGGGCCTGCGGATCGGGCATGACGCCGTCGAGGCCGCCTTGGCCGAACGGGGCATTCCCGCCGCTGTCTGGGGCGATGACACGCGGCTTTGCGTGGCAGCCGAAGGGCAGGCGGATGTGGCATCCGTCGTGGCAGGCTTGACCGGCCTCACCGCGCGGCATGTCTCGCTGCGCCACATGCCCTCGTTGCCCCGCCTTGCGAATGGCAAGATCGATTACCCCCGCCTCGCGTCCGGCCCCGAGGTTGCGGCGACGGATATCGCGCAAGCCTTCGCGCAGGTGTTCCACCCTGTCATCGTATCACCTGACGACAGTTTCGCGGCCTTGGGCGGCGATTCCCTGCGCCATGTCGAATTGGCGATGGTGCTGGAAACGCGCCTCGGCCATCTGCCCGAAGGGTGGGAGGCCATGTCCGTCGCCCGCCTCGCGGCGCTCGCCACGGCACCCGTGCCCAAGGTTGCGACCGTCGATACCGCGCTGGTCATGCGGGCGCTCGCCGTTCTCGCCGTCGTGCTGACGCACGAGACGCTTTGGCCGCTTTACGGCGGGGCTGCGGTGATGGTCGTGCTGATCGGCCTGATGCTGGCGCGGTTCCAGCGTGCGGCGATGGCCGAGGGGCGTGTGGGCCATCTGCTGCGCCCCTTGGGCCGTGTGCTGGCCCCCTATTACCTGATCCTTGCAGGTTACGCCGTGGCTTGGGGGCAAATCCCTTGGGGTTCGGCGCTGCTGGTGTCGAACTTCGGCATCGGCGCGCCCGCAACCTTCGACCGGCTGCCGTTCCTCTATTGGTTCGTCGAGGCCTTCGCCCAGATGATGCTGGTTCTGGCCGTGCTGGTGATGCTTCCGCCACTGCGCCGCCTGATCGGGCGCGATCCGTTCCGCTTCGGGCTGTGGTTCCTAGGCGGGGCGCTGGCCTTGCGCTTCGTCTTTCCGCTGGTCTGGGATATCGGCGGCCAGCGGATCTTTACGCTGGCATGGGTGCTTTACCTTGCAGCGCTCGGCTGGCTTGTCGGTGTGGCGCGGGGGCGGCAGCGGCTTCTGGTGCTTGCCCTTGCCGCGCCCGTGCTGGCGCTCGTCGCACTCTACGGTGGCAACTGGTACGGGGCATGGCTCAAATACGGCTCTGTCCTTGCGGTGATCGCCCTGCTCCTCTTCGTGCCGCAGATGCGCCTTCCGGCTTGGGCGCTGCGGCCCGTGCTGGCCGTGGCGGGGGCAAGCTACCTGATCTACCTGACGCACCGCTTCGTGCCGAACCTGCTGCTTGCCCCCTTTGTCGCGGACATGCCGGCATGGCTCTTCTCGTCCCTGTCGGTCGCGGGCGGCATCGGGATCGGCCTTCTGGCCTTTGCCGCGCAAAGGGCGCTGCTGCGGCTTTGGGCCAAACACCGTCCCCCGCTTCATCCTTGGACAAATACTCTGGGGGCGCGGGGGTGAAACCCCCGCTCCTTGCGCGTTTTCAGCCGCGCTGGAGTTTGACGGGTTCCGACCGTGCCAGACGCAGGAAATGCGCCATGAAGGGGCGCGTCGCATCCTCTTCCCGTGTCGCGGCGTAAAGCCGTTTCGTGATGGTCTGCGGCCCGAGCGGGCGGGTGATGTAGTCGGCGTTCGACCGGACATCGCGCAGCACCCAGTCGGGCAGCACCGAGACGCCACGGTTCGACCCGACGAGCATCAGGATCACGGCCGTCAGTTCCACGGGCCGCTGTCCGCGCGGCTCGACCCGCGCGGGGGTCAGAAGTTCGGTGAACACATCCAGCTTGTCGCGCGTCACGGGATAGGTGATCAGGATTTCGTTCCGGAAATCCTCGGCCTCGATCACCGCTTTCGCCGCAAGCGGGTGGTCCTTGGCCGCGACAAAGGTGGGATGATAGTCGAAAAGCGGATTGAAGCTGATCCCGTCCAGCGCCGTCGGGTTCGACGAGATCACCAGATCCACCTCCTCGCGCAGCAGCGCGGGCAGGGCGTCAAAGGCAAGTCCCGCGCGGATGTCCACATCCACATCGGGCCATGCGTGGCGGAACAACTCGAGCACCACGAAAAGCCAGTCGAAACAGGCGTGGCATTCGATGGCGATGTGCAGCCGCCCCGTCTTGCCGGATTTCAGCGCGCGGAATTCCTCTTCCAGCGCGTCGATCTCGGGCAGGATGCGTTCGGCGAGTTTCAGCATCCGCAACCCCGCCGCCGAAAGCCGCATCGGCTTGGCGCGGCGCACGAAAAGCTCCACCCCTGCCTGATCCTCGAGCCCCTTGACCTGATGCGACAGGGCGCTTTGCGTCATGTTGAGCATATCGGCCGCACGGGCAAGGCCGCCCGCCTGATGGATGGCGCGGATGGTGCGGAGGTGGCGGAATTCGAGATGCATGATTATGCGCCATTCTCATGTTGAACGTGAATATTATGAATTTGTCTCACAGGTGGTGATCTGGCACAAGAGGGTCAACGAAGGAGACCACCATGACCGTCACGCCCCGCATCAGCTTTGAATTCTTCCCGCCCCAGACGCTTGATGCGTCTTTCCGGCTGTGGGAGACGGTGCAGATGCTGGCGCCGCTGAAGCCGTCCTTCGCCTCGGTCACCTATGGCGCGGGCGGCACGACCCGCAAGCTGACGCACGAGGCGGTGGCCACGATCGGGCGCAACTACGGGCTGAACGTCGCAGCCCATCTGACCTGCGTCGACGCGACGAGGGCCGAGACGCTGGAAATCGCCGAAAGCTACGCCGCCGCCGGCGTGACCGAAATCGTCGCCCTGCGCGGCGATGCGCCCAAGGGGGCTGACCGCTTCACAGCCCATCCCGAAGGCTTCGCCTCGTCGGTCGAGCTGGTCGAGGCGCTGGCAAGGACCGGCAAGTTCAAGATCCGCGTCGGTGCCTATCCCGAACCGCATCCCGACGCCGCCGACAAGACCGCCGACGTGACCTGGCTCAAGCGCAAGATCGACGCGGGGGCAACCAGCGCCATCACGCAATTCTTCTTCAACGCCGACACGTTCTTCCGCTTCCGCGATGCCTGTGCCAAGGCGGGCATCGATGCGCCGGTCATTCCGGGCATCCTGCCGATCATCAGCTGGGAGGGCGCGAAGAAGTTCGCCGCTCGCTGCGGCACGCAGGTTCCCGCGTCACTGGACGAGGCGTTCCGCCTTGCCGCCCGCGACGGGCGCGAGGAATTGCTGGCCCTGACGCAATGCACCAGCCTTTGCGCGCGCCTGATCGAAGGTGGCGTCGAGGACCTGCATTTCTACACGCTCAACCGTCCGAACCTGACCCGCGAGGTGGTGCGGGCCTTGGGGATCGCACCCGAAGTGGCTTTGGAGAAAGTGGCTTAAGGCATCCACGCTCCCCGAGAGTCTGTGGCAGACTGGGCGCCTGCCGGTTCTTCGACCTTCCGCACCCGGTGGGCTCCCGCGGAATGGGCAGGAACCACGAAACGGCGGGCGCCCGCCTTTTTTCGGCAGGGCGGGGCGTCACGCGCACCCCATCGGCACCAAGCCTCCGACGCCCGTTCCGCGCCGCGCGGTTGCCCCGCAGGCATTTGCGCAACGGTTCATGTTCGTGAATGCGATGCTTGGCAGGAATCCCCCTTCGGGCCTTGTGGCATTCGCGTCTTGGGGGCTATCGTCGCGAAACTTTCGTGACAGGAATTTGCCCGTGCCAAAGCCCGTATTCATTCTGAACGGTCCGAACCTCAACCTGCTCGGCATGCGCCAGCCCGAGATTTACGGCCGCGAGACGCTCGAGGATGTGGCCGATGCCTGCTCGGCCCTTGCCGAGGAGTTGGGCCTGAGCATCCGTTTCCACCAATCCAACCACGAAGGCGCCTTGGTGGACTGGATCCATCAGGCGCGGGCCGAAGCCTCGGGCATCATCATCAACCCCGCGGCCTATACCCATACGTCGGTGGCGATCCTCGATGCGCTCAACGCCTTCGAGGGGCCGGTGCTCGAGGTGCATATCTCCAACGTCCACCGGCGCGAGGCTTTCCGCCATCATTCCTATGTGAGCCTTCGAGCCGAAGGGGTGATCGCCGGTTTCGGCACCGAAGGCTACGGGCTGGCGCTGCGCCGGATGAAAACGCTGGTGAGCAAGTGATGCTTCCGAAGAACCGCTTCAAGGCCGCCCTGAAAGACGGACGCCAGCAAATCGGCCTGTGGAACTCGATCCCCGGGTCCCTGACCGCCGAAATGCTGGCAACCTGCGGCTACGACTGGGTCGTGATCGACACCGAACATGCCCTGACGGACATTCCCGACACCCTGCCGATGCTTCAGGCGATGGCCCCCTATCGCACCGCCCCCGTGGTGCGGCCCGCCAGCAATGACAAGGTGCTGATCAAGCGCCTGCTGGATTTCGGCGCGCAGACCCTGCTGATCCCCTATGTCCAGAACGCGGACGAGGCGCGGGCCGCGGTCGAGGCCATCCGCTACGCGCCGCGCGGGTTGCGGGGCGTGGCCGGAATGATGCGCGCCTCGGTGTTCCAGACCGTGCCGGACTATCACCGCAAAGCCGAGGACGAGCTTTGTCTGATCCTGCAGATCGAAACCGCGGAAGCGGTCGACCGCATCGCCGAGATCGCCGCCGTTGACGGGGTGGACGCGCTGTTCATCGGGCCGGCGGACCTTGCGGCCTCGATGGGGCATGTGGGCAACATGGCCCATCCCGACGTGGTGGCGATGGTCGAACGCGCCATCCATGCCATCGTCGATGCGGGCCTGCCTGCGGGCATCCTGACCACCGACCTCGAATTCGCGCGGCGCTGCATCGAATGGGGCACGACCTTCACGGCAGTCGGGATCGACATGGTGCTGCTGGCGCAATCGGCACGGGCGCTTTCGGCGCGGTTCCGCGAAGAATAGGGCCCAAGGGGCAGGGGGGCGGCCAATGGCAAGCGTGGATCGCTTTCGCCTGCATCGGCTGGCCACGATCGCCGACGGAGTGGGCCGGGTCGACACCGCCTTGCCCGACGCGGCGGTGCTTCCCGAAACGGGCGGGGCGGCTGCACTTCTTTCGGCATTGGCACGGGCTGCCAAGGGGCAATCCTTCCGCATCGGGCTAGAAGATGCCCCCGCTCCGGTTGACCAGACCCCCCCGGTCTTTGAAACCCTTACCTCGGGCTCGTCCGGCAGGCCGCGCCGCATTCTGCGCAAACAGGCAAGCTGGATCGCCAGTTTTGCGGTGAACGCGGGGCTCTTCGGTCTTGGTCCGGCCGTGCGCGTTGCCGTATTGGGACGGCTTGCGCATTCCCTCTCGCTCTATGGTGCGCTCGAGGGGGCGCATATGGGCTGCGCGGTCTATCTGATGGGCGGCATGCGGCCCGACCGGCAGCGGGCCGCGCTGGCCGCCGAAGCGGTCGAGGTGCTTTACGCCACCCCCTCGCAATTGCGCATGCTGGTCGAGGCGGGCGGGCCCGAGCTTGGCGCGCTGCGGGTGGTTCTGGTCGGCGGATCGAAGCTTGACGCGGCCCTGCGCGCAGCGCTTTCGCGTCTGGCACCGACCGCCGGTGTGCGCGAATTCTACGGCGCCGCCGAGGCGAGTTTCATAACCCTTGCCGACAGTGACACGGCGGTCGACTCGGTCGGGCGCGCCTATCCTTCGGTCCGCATCGCCATTCGCAACCGCGCTGGCGAGGCGTTGAAAGATGGTGCCGTGGGCGAGGTCTGGGTCCGTTCGCCCTATCTCTTCCTGTCCTACGCGGGTGATGATCCGGGCACGGCCCGCTGGAACCGGGGCTGGCTTTCGGTCGGCGAGGCGGGCTGGATGGAAAAGGGCATGCTGCATCTGGCAGGCCGCGTCGGGCGCATGGTGACGGTCGCCGACGAGAACGTCTTTCCCGAAGAGATCGAGACCTTTCTTGCCGCCTTGCCGGGCGTGGCGCGGGTCGCGGTGCTGCCGCGCCGCGATGCGCTGCGGGGCGTGGTGATGGTGGCCGTGATGCAGGGCGACCCCGCCGCGGAAACGGCGATCCTGCAAGCGGCACGGGCCAGATTCGGGCCTCTCAAGGCCCCGCGCGCCGTGATCTGGCGCAAGGACTGGCCCATGCTGACATCGGGCAAGACCAACCTCACCCGCCTTGCCGCCGAGTGCGGGCTATGAGGCGGGCTTTCCTTGTCGCCGCGCGGCGGACGGCGGTGGTGCCGCAGGGCGGGGCCTTCAGGGGGCTTTCGGTCGATGCCTTGGGGGCGTCTGTCCTGCAAGCCCTGTTGGCCGATGCTGCCATCGCGCCCGAAGGGGTTGACGAGGTGATCGTCTCGAACGCGCTGGGCGAGGGCGGAAACCCCGCGCGGCGCGTGGCCCTGCTGGCGGGTCTGCCCGAGCGTGTCGCGGGGCTGAGCATCGACCGCCAATGTGCGGGCGGGCTGGACGCGCTGCTTCTGGCGCGCGCCCTGATCGCGGCCGGGGCAGATGTCGTTGTCGCGGGCGGGGCGGAAAGCGCCTCGCAGCGTCCCGAACGGCGGATGCCGGGGGCCGATGCGCCCTATGGACAGGCGCGCTTTACCCCTTGGCCCGACCGCGACCCCGACATGGCCCAGGCGGCCGAGGCGCTGGCGCTGCGTCTGGGAATTTCCCGCAAGGCGGCGGATGACTGGGCCGTCGCCAGCCATGCCAAGGCGATGGCCGCACGGGCGAACTTGCGGGCCGAAATCCTGCCGCTGGCCGGAGTGGCGGACGATGCCTTCACAAGGGCGCTGACGCCCGCTTTGGCCGCGCGCGCAACGCCTGTGACGGGCGGCATCACCGCCGCCAATGCCGCCGTCGCGGCGGACGGTGCGGCGCTGTGTCTGGTGGTCTCGGAACGCATCGCGGCACGGGCCGCGCGGGCGGTCGAGATCGTCTCGGGCCTGACCTTGGGCGGAACGCCCGATGAGCCGGGCCTCGCCCCCGTTGCGGCTATCGGCGCGGCCCTTGCGGCGGTGCGCCTTGCGCCTTTTGCCCTTGAGCGGGCCGAGGTCATGGAAGCCTATGCCGTGCAGGCCATCGCCTGCGTGCAAGGCGCGGGGCTGGATGCGGCACGGGTCAACCTGCGCGGCGGCGCCCTTGCCCGCGGTCATCCCATCGGGGCCTCGGGCGCGATCCTGGCGGTGCGCTTGTTCCACGATTTGGCGGGGGGGTATGGCCTTG
This sequence comes from Paragemmobacter straminiformis, assembly GCF_014243445.1. Taxonomy (GTDB): domain Bacteria; phylum Pseudomonadota; class Alphaproteobacteria; order Rhodobacterales; family Rhodobacteraceae; genus Paragemmobacter; species Paragemmobacter straminiformis. The sequence goes on along the minus strand of NZ_JACLQD010000001.1, from coordinate 517,436 downwards.
CCGCGATTGCCGCGGCGGGCGGTCTTGGCACGGCGCTGGTCCTGCGCGGCTAGGGTAGGCGGCGGGGGTAGGCGGCGGGGGCAGGCGGAAAACGCGGGGGGCTGCATGCCCCCCTGTGTCAGCTGCGCGACAGCAACGCGCCGGGGCGCATCTGCGCGATGCCACGGGTCACCAGTGCTGCAAGCGCGCATTTGATCAGGTCGCCGGGCAGGTAGACAAGGGCAAGACCCGTCGCCTCGGGGATCGATTTGCCAAGCACCAGCGCCATGCCCGGAATGCCAAAGGCGTAAAGCACCACGATCCCGCCCAGCACGCTGCCCGAAAGTGCGGCAAGCGCAACGGGGGCGGTCCAACGCTCGACCACCAGCCCTGCCACGAAAGCGGCGACGGGGAACCCGATCAGAAAGCCGACCGAGGGACCGGCAAAGACACCAAGCCCGCCCCGTCCGCCCGAAAGCAGCGGCAGGCCGACGGCGACGAGCAACAGGAACAGCAGCACCGCAAGCGCGCCGCGCTTTGCCCCCAGAACCGTGCCGCAGAGCATGATGCCAAGGCTCTGCGCCGTGATCGGCACACCGAAGGGCAGGGTGACGGCAGGCACGAAGCCCAGCACCGCGATGAGCGCGGCGAAAAGGGCAACATGCGAGAGGGTGCGTTCCATGGGCGGCTCCGTTGTGACTGCGCGGGTTTAGCCTGCCCCGCCACGGGCGCGCAAGGCCTCGGCCACATGCTCGGCATCATCGAGTGCCGCAAGACAGGCCGGAATCAGCACGCGGTATCCGGCGCGTCGGGGGGAACGGGCGCGCAGGGCTTCGGAAATCTGGCCCATGCGCTGCGACAGCACAGGCAGGAAGCGGATCGCCAGCGCGATGGCCAAAGCAAGGCTGCGTGGCGACAGGCCGATGCGGCGCAAGGGCGCGGCGATCTTCTCGATGACGGTGACCATGTCCGACAGCCGCGTCGTCATCGTGACAAGGTTCGCCGCAGCCACCGCTGTTACCAGCCGCAGCAGGATCGTGGCGCCGGCGGCAGGTTCGCCAAGCCACAGGTGCCAGAACGCGATCACCAGAACAAAGGGCCAAAGCGGCACCAGCAAGCGCAGCGCGGTCGATGCGAACCGCAGGCCGAGCGCTAGGTGCAGCACGGCAAGCATGGCAAGGCAGGCCCCCAGAGGCACCGGGCTGTCCAGCCGGAACAGCACCACCGTGGCAAGGCAAAGCCCCGCCAGCTTCGCGCCTGCGGGCAGGCGGTGCAGCGGGGTTTCAACCGGCGAGGTCAGCGTCAGCATCGGCCTCTCCGATCCGCGCCATTTCGGCGGTGAAAGCGGGCAGCACATCGGCAGGCGGGCCGTCCGCGCGGACACGCCCCGCGTCAAGCCAGATCACGCGGTCGGCTGTGGCCACGGCGGCAGGGTCGTGGCTGATGGTGACCAGACGTTGCGGCAGCGTGGCGAAGCGGCGCGCCAGCCGCGCCTGCGTGGGCAGGTCCAGACCGGCAAAGGGTTCGTCAAGCAGGATGGTGCGCGGCCGCATCAGCAAGACCGACAGAAGGCACAGGTAATGGCGCTGGCCCTGCGACAGGGTGGCGGTGGCGGCCTTGGCCCAATGCGCGCGCCCCTCGGCAGCCAAAAGGGCGTCAACGGCAGCCGCCGCGCGTTCGGCGCTTTCACCCATCTGGCGCAGCCCGAAGGCAAGTTCTTCCCCGACGGTGGGGAAAAGGATCATGTGATCGGGGTTCTGGAACAGGATACCAAGGTGGCGCAACATCGCCTTGCGGTCGGCGGGATCGGCCCCTTCGATGCGCACCGCGCCCTCGGTCGGGGCCACCAGCCCCGCCATCAGCCGCAACAGCGTGGTCTTGCCCGATCCGTTTCGCCCGACGATCCCGATGCGCGCTTCGGTGAGCGAAAGGGTCAGACCGGACAGGATCGGACGACCCGCCACGGCGTAGGATGCGCCGGAAAGGGTGATGCCCTGTTCTGTGATCGTGCCTGTCCCTGCCATGCTGCGCGATTAGCGCAACGGGCTTGGCCGTTCCAGCACAAACGCATCCTCCTTTTATGCCCCCTCGTCAGGCTGCGGAACGGCAGGGGGCATTCTGCCCCCTCGGTGCTGCGCACCTCACCCCCTGAGGATATTTGGACGAGTATGAATGCGCAAAAAGGTCCGGTCGCTTCCTCTTGCCCCAAATATCCTCGGGGGGAGGGCCGCGGAACGCGGCACGCGGGGGGCGGAAAGCCCCCCGTCCCGGATTGCGGAATGCGCTTAGCCCTGACGCGCGGCCGCGACCGATTCTTCCAGAATGTCCATCGCCTCGGCGAAATGGGCATCGGGAATGGTGATCGGCGCGAGGAAGCGGATCACGTTGCCATAGACGCCGCAGGTCAGCAGGATCAGCCCGCGCTTGAGCGCTTCCATCCGCACCCGCCCGGTGAAACCCGCGTCGGGTTCGTGGTTCGACGGATTGGCGAATTCGACGGCGACCATGAAGCCCGGACCGCGGATGTCGATGATCTCGGGCGTGGTCGAGCGGATCTGCTCGAGGCGCTGCTTCAGACGGCTGCCAAGCTCGTTGGCGCGGGCGCAGAGGTCTTCTTCCTCGATCACGTCAAGCACGGCATGCGAGGCGGCGATGCCCAGCGGGTTGCCGGCATAGGTGCCGCCCAGACCGCCGGGATTGGCCGCATCCATCAGCTCGGCCTTGCCGGTGACGGCGGCAAGCGGCAAGCCGCCTGCAAGCCCCTTGGCCATCGTCGTCAGGTCGGCCGCGACGCCGTGCATCTGCATGGCAAAGAGGTTGCCCGTGCGGGCAAAGCCTGTCTGCACCTCGTCGGCGATCATGACGATGCCGTGCTTGTCGCAAAGCGCGCGCAGGGCACGGACGAGGTCGGTCGGCGCCTCGTAGAAGCCACCCTCGCCCTGCACCGGTTCGAAGATGATGGCGGCAACGCGGTTCGGGTCGAGGTCGGCCTTGAACAGCTTTTCGATGCCCTTCATCGAATCTTCGGTCGAAATGCCATGCGGGCCCATCGGGAAAGGCACGTGGAAGACATCGGGCATCATCGCGCCGAAGCCCTTCTTGTAAGGTTCGACCTTGCCGGTCAGCGACATGCCCATGAAGGTCCGGCCGTGGAAGCCGCCGCCGAATGCGATCACGGCGTTGCGGCCTGTGGCGATGCGGGCGATCTTGATCGCGTTCTCGCAGGCCTCGGCGCCGGTGGTGACGAAGATCGTCTTTTTCTGGAAGTCGCCCGGAACGATGGCGTTCAGCCGCTCGGCAAGACGGATGTAGTTTTCATAGGGCAGCACCTGATGGCAGGTGTGGGTGAATTTCGCCATCTGCGCGGTGACGGCGGCCATGACCTTGGGGTGGCAATGGCCGGTGTTCACAACCGCAATGCCTGCGGCAAAGTCGATGTAGCGGTTGCCTTCGATATCCCAGATTTCCGAGTTCAGCGCGCGGTCGGCATAGATCTGGGTCATCATCCCGACGCCACGGGAAATGGCGTCATCACGGCGGCGGGCGACTTCGACGTTCAGCATAGCAAGCTCCTGTTCTGACCCGTCTGAGCCGGACGGATCGGGTTTGGCGGCATTTGATCAAACTTTGTGTCCGGCTTCAATCACGAAGGCACAGGCGGGGCTGGTCCATTTTGTCGCCCGCGCTGGCCCATTCGCGACCTTTTGGCCGCTGAGGTGCGATTCACCGAATTTTAACCCTGCGCCGCAAGGATGCGAGTCGCAATGGCCCGGAGGATGAAATGGCGCGCGACGCTTTGGAAAGATTGCGGCTGATCCGGTCGCGCCGCGTCGGGGCGGTGACATTTCACCGGCTGGTCGAGGAACATGGAAGTGCGGCCGCGGCGCTTTCGGCCTTGCCCGAGGTGGCGCGCGCCGCGGGCGTGCAGGATTACAGCCCCTGTCCGGTCGAGGTGGCCGAGCACGAGATGCGTCAGGCGCGCATCGCCGGGGCTACGATGCTTTGCCACGGCGATGCGGCCTATCCGCCGCTTCTGGCGCAACTGCCCGACGCGCCCCCCGTTCTTTGGGCGCGCGGCGACGCGGCGCTGCTGTCGCGCCCGATGGTGGCGATGGTGGGGGCGCGCAACGCCTCGTCGCTCGGGCTGCGGATGGCGAAGCGGCTGGCCGTCACGCTGGGCGAGGGAGGGCAGGTCGTGGCATCGGGACTTGCCCGCGGCATCGACGCCGAGGCGCATCTGGCCGCCCTCGACGGGGGAACGGTGGCCGTGATGGCGGGGGGCGTCGATGTCGTCTACCCCGAAGAGAACGCGCATCTGGCGGCGGCGATTGCGGAACGGGGGTGCCTCGTGTCGGAACAACCGATGGGCCTGCAACCGCAGGCGCGGCATTTCCCGCAACGCAACCGCGTGGTGGCAGGGCTTTCGCGGGCGGTGGTGGTGGTCGAGGCTGCGGCCCGGTCAGGCTCGCTCATCACCGCGCGCGAGGCGCTCGAACTGGGGCGCGAGGTCATGGCGGTGCCGGGCCATCCCTTCGACGCCCGCGCCGCCGGCTGCAACATGTTGATCCGCGACGGCGCGACGCTGGTGCGCGGTGCGGCCGACGTGCTCGAGGCGCTGGGCGTGCAGCAGCAGCGCAACTTCGGGGACGAGGTCGATGCCCGCCCGCCGCTGGCCCGTCCGCTGCCCGGTCCGGTGCCCGTGGCGCGGCCCCTGTCGCAACTGGCCGAACTGCACGGGCAGATCCTCGCGCGGCTGGGGCCAAGCCCGATGGCCGAGGACCAGCTGATCCGCGATCTGGCCCTGCCTGCCGCACAGGTGGCGCCCGAACTCGTCGCGCTGGAACTCGACGGCGCGATCACGCGGCAGGCGGGCGGGCTTTTGGCGCGCAGCGTCTAGCGGCGGGTCGGGCTGCGCTGGCGGGCAGCGACCCCTGGCAGACCAAGGGGGGCGGTCGGGCTGCGGCTATATGCGGCGTTCGCCGGGGTTTTGGCCGGTGGCCGGGGGCAGGCATTTGATTTTTCGCAGAAAAATCGCAGCGTCTGCGCGATTTCGGGCAAAGCTTCCGCGCCCGCCATGACGGTCGGGAAAGCCGCCGATTGACAGCCGCGCCCATCGCCCACATGTTGCCGCGCTATTCACGGGGCCGAAAGGGCAGGATTTTCATGGCAGTCGTCGTTGTCGAGTCTCCCGCAAAGGCCAAGACGATCAACAAATATCTCGGCCCCGGTTACGTCGTTCTGGCAAGCTACGGCCATGTCCGCGACCTTCCGGCCAAGGATGGTTCGGTCGATACGGAAAACGACTTCCGCATGGAGTGGGAGGTCGCGGCCGAGTCGAAAAAGCACGTCCGCGCGATCACCGAGGCGCTGAAAACCGACGATACGCTGATCCTTGCCACCGACCCCGACCGCGAGGGCGAGGCGATCTCGTGGCACCTGCAAGAGGCGCTGGCCTCGTCGCTGAAAAAGGGCAAGACCGTCCGCCGCGTCACCTTCAACGCCATCACCAAGGATGCGGTGACCAAGGCGATGCAGGAACCGCGCGACGTTGACCTGCCGCTGGTGGAAGCCTACCTCGCCCGCCGCGCCCTTGACTATCTTGTCGGCTTCAACCTGTCGCCCGTTCTGTGGCGCAAGCTGCCGGGGGCGAAATCCGCGGGGCGGGTGCAATCGGTCTGCCTGCGGCTGATCGTCGAGCGCGAGATGGAGATCGAAGCCTTCCGCGCGCAGGAATACTGGACCGTCAAGGCCGTTCTGACGACACCGCGCGGGCAGGAATTCGAAGCGCAGCTGACCGTCCTTGGCGGCAAGAAATTGCAGAAGTTCGACATTCCCACCGCCACGGCGGCGGAATTGGCGGTTCAGGCTGTCACATCGCGCACGCTGAAGGTGGCAAGCGTCGAGGCCAAGCCTGCGACCCGCAATCCCTATCCGCCCTTCATGACCTCGACCCTGCAACAGGAAGCCAGCCGCAAATACGGCATGGGGGCCAAGGCCACGATGAACGCCGCGCAGCGCCTCTACGAGGCGGGGCACATCACCTATATGCGGACAGACGGCATCGACATGGCCCCCGAGGCCGTGACGGCGGCGCGCGCCGAGATCAAGCGCCGCTTCGGCGCGACCTACGTGCCCGACGCCCCGCGCATGTACAAGAACAAGGCCAAGAACGCGCAGGAAGCGCATGAATGCATCCGCCCGACCGATATGGCCGCCAGCGCCGACGACCTGCGTCTGGCCGAGGCGGATCAGCGCAAGCTTTACGACCTGATCTGGAAGCGGACCATCGCCTGCCAGATGGCTTCGGCCCGGATGGAACGCACCACGGTCGAAATCGCCAGCGCCGATGCCGAAGTGGGCCTGCGCGCCACGGGGCAGGTGGTGCTGTTCGACGGGTTCATGGCGGTCTATGACGAAAGCCGCGACGAAGTGGTCGTCGATGACGAAGACGAAGGCGGCCGCCTGCCGCAGATCATGCAGGGCGAAGCTGTCGACAAGCGCAAGGTCGCACCCGAGCAGCACTTCACCCAGCCGCCGCCGCGCTATACCGAAGCGACCCTCGTGAAACGGATGGAAGAGCTGGGGATCGGCCGCCCCTCGACCTATGCCAGCATCATCGGCACGATCCAGGACCGCGAATACGTCAGGAAAGACAAGAACCGCCTGATCCCCGAGGACAAGGGCCGTCTCGTCACCGCCTTCCTGACGAACTATTTCCGCCGCTACGTCGAATATGATTTCACCGCCGACCTCGAAGCGCAGCTCGATGACGTCTCGGCCGGCGAGCGCGATTACAAGGAAGTGCTGTCACGCTTCTGGCGCGATTTTTCGGCCGCCATCGCCGAAACCGCCGATCTGCGGATCGGCGAGGTTCTCGACAAGATCGACGAATTCCTCGGGCCCCATCTTTACCCCGCGCGTGCCGACGGGTCCGATCCGCGGTCTTGCCCGACCTGCGGGACGGGGCGGCTGCATCTCAAGACCGCGCGCTCGGGCGGGGCCTTCATCGGCTGCGGCAACTACCCCGAATGCCGCTACACCCGCCCCATCGGCGGCAGCGACGAAAACGGCGGGGCTGCGGGCGACTCGGTCCTCGGGGTTGATGCGAACGGTTTGGAAATCAGCCTGAAATCGGGGCGTTTCGGCCCCTATGTCCAGCGCGGCGAGGCGACCGAGGCCGCCCCCAAACCGCCGCGCGCCAGCTTGCCCAAGGGATGGTCGCCGGAAAGCATCACGCTTGATCGGGCCTTGCAGCTTCTCGACCTTCCGCGCCCCATCGGCCCGCACCCCGAAACGGGCGAGCTGGTCGAGGCGGGGATCGGACGCTTCGGCCCCTATGTGAAACACGGCGCGACCTATGCGAACATTGCCGATGTGGACGAGGTGTTTACCATCGGCATGAACCGCGCGGTCGAAGTGCTGGCGAACAAGGCCACACGCGGGCGCGGCACGGCGGCCCCCGCTGGCCCCCTGCGCGTGTTGGGCGAGCATCCCGATGGCGGCGAGGTTCAGGTCATGCCGGGGCGCTACGGGCCCTATGTCAAATGGGCCAAGGTCAACGCGACCCTGCCCAAGGAATTGACCCCCGAAGCTGTCACGCTTGAGGAAGCCTTGGCCTTGGTCGCCGAGAAGGCAGGCAAGGGCGGCAAGAAGGCCGCGCCGAAGAAGGCCACCGCAAAGCCGAAGGCTGCGGCCAAGCCGAAAGCCGAGTCCAAACCGAAAGCCACGGCGAAGCCGAAAGCGGCAGCGAAGCCGAAGGTCGCCAAGAAGGCATAGGCCGCGCAGCTTTCTTGATATTCCGGCGGCAAGGGTGCGCAAGGCTTGCGCACCATGCGGGGCATTGCCTGCCTGTGCGTGTTCCACATCCCCTTTGGGCGGGGCGTTCCCGCTTACAGGGCCGAGGTTCCGCGCGGGTTCAGCAGCTTTGCCATCACCGTTTCGGCACGGATATGGCCTGCGGGCTTGCCGCCATCGGTCACGGCAAGTTCGGTGACGCCATTCGTCAGGTGGGACATCACCTCTTTCACCGGCGTGTCGATGTCGACCGACCGGCTGGCCCCGCTGGTTCCCGCCTGCATCACGTCGCGGGCGGTCAGCACGCCGAGCGGGTTCATATGGGCGACGAAATCGGCCACGTAATCCGAAACGGGATTGGCGATGATCTCGCGCGCGGTGCCGCACTGGACGATGCGGCCCCCCTCCATCAGCGCGATCCGGTTGCCGATCTTGAAGGCTTCGTCCAGATCGTGGCTCACGAAGATGATCGTGCGTTTCAGCTTGGCCTGAAGGTCCAGCAACTCGTCCTGCAACCTTGCGCGGATCAGCGGGTCGAGCGCCGAAAAGGGTTCGTCCATCAGCAGAATCGGCGCCTGGGTGACAAAGGCGCGGGCCAGTCCGACGCGCTGCTGCATGCCGCCCGACAATTCGCCCACCTTGCGTTCGGCCCATTGCGACAGGTTCACAAGCGCGAGCTGTTCGTCCACGCGCGCCTTGCGCTGCGCAGGGGTCTGGCCCGCAAGCTCCAGCCCCAGCCCTACATTCTCGCGCACGCTGCGCCACGGCAGCAGGCCAAAGGCCTGAAACACCATCGCGATCCGCGAAAGCCGCAGCTTGCGCAGGGTTTCGGGGTCGGCCTTGGTGACCGACACCATCTTGTTGCCGTCGCTCACCCGCACCTCGCCCCGCACCACGGGGTTCAGCGCATTGACGCCCCGCAAAAGCGTGGATTTGCCCGAACCGGACAACCCCATGAGGACAAGGATCTCGCCCTCGGCCACGGTTAGCGAACAGTCATGGACGCCCAGCACCTGCCCCGTTTTTTCCTGCACTTCGGCACGGGACATGCCCTGGTCCATCAGCGGCAGCGCGCGATCGGGATTGTCACCGAAAACGATGGAAACGCGGTCGAATTCTACAGCCGTCATCGGGTCACCCGCAGCATACGGTCAAGAAGGATGGCAACGACGACGATGATGAAGCCCGATTCGAAGCCGAGCGCCGTGTTGACCGAATTGAGCGCCCGCACCACCGGCACGCCAAGACCGTTCGCCCCGACGAGCGCCGCGATGACGACCATCGACAGCGACAGCATGATCGTCTGGTTCAGCCCTGCCATGATCTGCGGAAAGGCATAGGGAAGCTCGACCTTCCACAACCGCTGGCTTGGCGTGGCACCGAATGCGGTCGCCGCTTCCAGCAACGGTTGCGGCGTGGTCGAAATGCCCAGATGCGTCAGGCGGATCGGCGCGGGAAGGACAAAGATCACGGTGGCGATCAGCCCCGGCACCATGCCAAGGCCAAAGAACACGATGGCGGGGATCAGGTAGACAAAGGTCGGCAGGGTTTGCATCAGGTCAAGCACCGGCACCATCGCGCGATAGAGGCGCGGGCGGTGCGCGGCGGCGATGCCGATCGGCACGCCAAGCCCCATGCAGACGACGCAGGCCGAAAGGATCAGCGTCAGGCTTTCGGTCGTTTCCTCCCAATAGCCCTGGTTCAGGATGAAGAGAAAGCCGAGCAGGATGCCCAGACAGGTTTTCCACGACCGTTGCAGAAACCACGTCAGGGCGATGAAAACCGCAATCACCAAAAGCGGCGGCGGGGTCTGCAAAACCCAGAGGATGCCCGCGATCATGCCGTCGAGCAGCATCGAGAGAAAGTCGAAGAAGGGCCCGGCATGTTCCTTGAACCAGTCGAAGATATGCTTCGCGGTCTTGCCGACAGGAATCTTGTAATCGGTAAGCCACTCCATGCGCGGCCGCTCCCTTTCATCCTTGCGGAAAATACTCTGCGGGGGGTGCGGGGGGCGGCATAGGCCCCCCGCCCTGTTTCCGCAAAGGCGCGGTTTACTGCAGTGCGGCCGTCACGGCAGCTTTCGCATCGCCACCGTCCTTGGTGGTCACACCCTCGAGCCACGGCTCGATGGCGGCGGGATTGGCGGCAAGCCATGCCTTGGCGGCGGCCTCCGGATCTTCGCCATCGTCAAGGATCGCGCCCATGATCTCGTTCTCCATCTGAAGGGTGAACGACAGGTTCGACAGGAATTTGCCCGTGTTCGGGCATTCCGCGACATAGCCCTTGCGGGTGTTGGTGTAGATCGTGGCCCCGCCGAGGTTCGGGCCAAAGTAATCGTCACCGCCCGTCAGATAGGACATCTTGAAGTTGGCGTTCATCGGATGGGGTTCCCAGCCGAGAAAGACGATCGGCTCGCCCGCGCTGTCATGTTTGGCGACTTCGGCCAGCATCCCCTGTTCCGAGCTTTCGACGATCTCGAACCCGTCAAGGCCGAAGGGACCGTTGTCGATCATGTCGAGAATCAGACGGTTGCCGTCATTGCCCGGCTCGATCCCGTAGATCTGGCCTTTCAGCTCGTCCTTGTGGGCGGCGATATCCTTGAAGTCCTTGATGCCAAGGGCGGCGGCGGCCTCGTTCACGGCCAGCGTATACTTGGCGCCTTCAAGGTTGGCGCGCACGGTTTCGACGCTGCCGTCATCGCGGTAGGGGGCGATATCGGCCTCCATCGACGGCATCCAGTTTCCAAGGAAAACGTCGATGTCGCCCTGCGACAGGCCGGTATAGGTGACCGGAACCGAAAGGATTTTCGTTTCCGTCTCGTATCCCAGCGCTTTCAGCACGACCGACGCCGCGGCCGTGGTCGAGGTGATGTCGGTCCAGCCGACATCCGAGAAGGTGACCTTGTCGCAACCCTCAGCGGCTGCGGCACCGGCCAGGGCCAGCGTGGCGACGCTGGCGAGGAGGGTGGATTTGAACATGGCGGACTCCCTGTCGGTTTTTGTTGATTGACGAGTTAATAAACTTCACGCTTATTCGGTTTGGCAAGTTTTTTCTTGGGGCCGCACCGAATGCCGAAGATTGGGATGGAGCCTATCCGAAAGGCCGCGCTGGTCAAAGCGACGATCACCGAGATCGGTCGCGTCGGTTCGCTTGATGTCACGGTCAGCCAGATCGCTAAGCGCGCGGGCATGTCCAGCGCCTTGGCACACCACTATTTCGGCTCGAAGGACGATATCTTTCTGGCCGCCATGCGCCACGTCCTGACGCTTTACGGGGCCGAGGTGCGTGGCGCGCTGGCCGTGGCCCAAGGGCCCGAGCAACGCCTGCGGGCGATTCTCGCGGCCTCGTTCACCGCCGGAAACTTCCGGCGCGAGGTGGTCGGTGCATGGCTCAACTTCTACGTGCTGGCGCAGACCGTTCCCGAGGCAAAGCGGTTGCTTGCAGTCTACCAGCGGCGGCTCCGGTCGAATCTGCTTGTCTGCCTGCGCCCGCTCAGCGGTGACCGCGCCGAAGAGATCGCCGAAGGTCTCGGCGCGTTGATCGACGGACTTTACCTGCGCGAAGTGCTGAAATCCGGCCTGCCCGACGGCGCTGCCGCGGTCGCGACGGCGCTTGCCTATCTCGATGCCCAACTCGAAGGACGACCCGCATGAAGGCGCGACCCGTAGCCAGCCATTTCGTCAATGGAGCCTATGTCGAAGACGCTTCCGGCGCGCCGATCGAGGTGATCTACCCCGCCACGGGCGAAGTCGTCGCCATCGTCCACGAGGCCACGCCGGCCGTGATCGAAGCGGCCCTTGCCGGTGCCACGGCAGCGCAGGGGGCCTGGGCCGCGCTCAAGCCTGTCGAGCGCGCCCGCATCCTGCGCCGCGCCGCCGACATCATCCGCGACCGCAACCCCGAACTCGCGCGTCTCGAAACGCTCGACACCGGCAAGCCGATTCAGGAAACGCTGGTCGCCGATTGGCCAAGCGGTGCCGACAGCCTTGAATGGTTCGCGGGGCTTGCCCCGACCGTCACGGGCCAGACCATCCCTCTGGGCCGCGATTTCGTCTATACCCTGCGCGAGGCGCTGGGCGTCTGCGTCGGCATCGGCGCCTGGAACTATCCCAGCCAGATCGCCTGCTGGAAATCCGCCCCCGCCTTGGCGATGGGCAACGCGATGGTGTTCAAACCGTCCGAGGTGACGCCGCTTGGCGCGCTGAAACTGGCCGAGATCTTCCACGAGGCGGGGCTTCCCGCCGGTCTGTTCAACGTGGTGCAGGGACGCGGGGCCGTGGGCGGCGCGCTGGTGACAGATCCGCGCGTGGCCAAGGTCTCACTGACGGGGTCGGTCCCCACGGGGCAAAAGGTCTATGCCGCCGCCGCCGCAGGCGTGCGCCATGTCACGATGGAACTGGGCGGCAAGTCGCCGCTCGTCGTGTTCGACGATGCCAGCGTCGAGGATGCCATCGGCGCGGCCATGCTGGGCAACTTCTATTCGGCGGGGCAGGTCTGTTCCAACGGCACGCGCGTTTTCGTCCAAAAGGGCATCAAGGACCGCTTCCTTGCGCGTCTGGCCGAGCGGACGGCGAAAATCGTCCTTGGCGACCCGCTGGACGAGGCCACGCAGATGGGCCCGCTTGTTTCGCAAACACAGCTCGACAAGGTCTTGGGCTACATCGAAACCGCCAAGGGCGAGGGCGCCCGTCTGGTCTGCGGCGGGTCGCGCGCGGCGCTGAACACCGGCTATTACGTGCAACCCACCGTCTTTGCCGATGTGACCGATGCCATGACACTGGCGCGGGAAGAGGTGTTCGGCCCCGTCATGGCGGTTCTCGATTTCGACACCGAGGACGAGGTGATCGCCCGCGCCAACGACACCGAGTTCGGGCTTGCGGCCGGGGTCTTCACCGCCGATCTGGCCCGCGCGCATCGGGTCGTGGGCCAGTTGCAGGCCGGAACCACATGGATCAACGCCTATAACCTGACGCCGGTCGAAAGCCCCTTTGGCGGGTCGAAGCGGTCGGGCGTCGGGCGCGAGAACGGGCATGCGGCCATCGAGCATTATTCACAAGTGAAGTCGGTCTATGTGGGCATGGGCCCCGTCGACGCGCCGTATTGATCGTATAAGGGTTTGGAAATGAACGCGGAATTCGTCATCATCGGTGCGGGCTCGGCTGGTTCGGCAATGGCCTACCGGCTGGGCGAGGCGGGCGCGCGCGTCATCGTCATCGAACATGGCGGCACCGATGCGGGGCCGTTCATCCAGATGCCTGCGGCCCTGTCCTATCCGATGAACATGGCGCGCTACGACTGGGGCTTCCACACCGAACCCGAACCGCATCTGGGCGGGCGCGTGCTGGCCACGCCGCGCGGCAAGGTGATCGGCGGGTCGTCCTCGATCAACGGGATGGTCTATGTGCGCGGCCACGCCCGCGATTTCGACACCTGGGCCGAGATGGGCGCGAACGGTTGGGCCTATGCCGATGTGCTGCCCTATTTCCAGCGGATGGAACAATGGCACGGTCACACCGACGGCGGCGACCGCGCCTTTCGCGGGGCCAACGGCCCGCTGCATGTGACGCGGGGGCCAAGGTCGAACCCGCTGTTCTCGGCCTTCATCAAGGCGGGCGAACAGGCGGGCTATCCGGTCACCGCCGATTACAACGGCCAACAGCAAGAGGGCTTCGGCCCGATGGAGGCCACGATCTACCGCGGCCAGCGCTGGTCGGCGGCCAATGCCTACCTGAAACCCGCGATGAAGCGCGGCAACGTCACCACCATCCGCGCCTTTGCCCGCCGTGTCGTGATCGAGAACGGCCGCGCCACGGGGGTCGAGGTCGAGCGCGGCGGCAAGATCGAGGTGATTTCCGCCAGCCGCGAGGTCGTCGTCGCGGCCTCGTCGATCAACACGCCAAAAATCCTGATGCTGTCGGGCATCGGCGATGCGGCGCATCTTCGCGCGAACGGAATCGCCGTCGTGGCCGACCGTCGGGGCGTGGGCGCGAACCTTCAGGATCATCTGGAGCTTTACCTGCAATTCGCCGCGAGCCAGCCGATCACCCTGTTCAAGCACTGGAACCTGTGGGGCAAGGCGCGCATCGGGGCGCAATGGCTGTTCACCGGAAAGGGGCTGGGGGCGTCCAACCAGTTCGAAGCCTGCGCCTTCATCCGCTCGCAGGCGGGCGTCGAATACCCCGACATCCAGTATCACTTCCTGCCGATCGCCGTGCGCTATGACGGCAAGGCGGCAGCCGAAGGCCACGGCTTTCAGGCCCATGTCGGCCCGATGCGGTCGAAATCGCGCGGAGCGGTCACCCTGCGTTCGGGCGATCCGGCGGACGCCCCGAAAATCCTGTTCAACTACATGTCCGACCCGTCCGACTGGGAAGACTTCCGTCGCTGCATCCGCCTGACGCGCGAGATCTTCGGGCAAGAGGCCTTTGCCCCCTACATGAAGCACGAAATCCAGCCCGGTGCCGCCGTGCAGACCGACGCCCAGCTTGACGATTTCATCCGCGAACATGTCGAAAGCGCCTATCATCCCTGCGGCACGGCGCGGATGGGGCGGCGCGACGATCCGATGGCCGTGGTCGATTCCGAATGCCGCGTGATTGGCGTCGACGGCCTGCGCGTGGCCGACAGCTCGATCTTTCCGCAGGTGACGAATGGCAACCTGAATGCCCCGTCCATCATGGTGGGGGAAAAGGCGGCAGACCACCTTTTGGGCCGCACGCCGCTTCCCGCCTCGAATCTGGAACCGTGGATCAACCCGAACTGGCGCGTGGCGCAGCGTTAACGAAGATTTCGTTCCGCCCTTGAGCATGGCGCCATTCCCCGCGATGAAGGGGGATGGCATTAATCATTCGTTCACTTCTCGTTCTGATCCTGTGCGGCTTTCCCGCATTTGCCGAAACCATCGTCGGCCGCGCGCGGGTGATTGACGGCGATACGCTGGAAATCGGGTCAAAACATGTGCGCCTCTTCGGGATCGATGCCCCCGAACATGACCAGACCTGCGACCGGAACGGCAAGCCCTGGCCCTGCGGGCAGGCGGCGGCGCAGGCTCTGGCCGATCTGGCCGGACGCGCGCGGCTGGAATGCGAGGTGCAGGACCGCGACCGCTATGGCCGGGCCGTCTCGATCTGCGCGGCAAAGGGCGTCGATCTTGGCGAGCAACTGGTCAGGCAGGGCACGGCAACCGCCTACCTGCGCTATTCGCACCGCTACGTCGCCGCCGAGGCCGAAGCCAAGGCGCGACGTCTGGGCATCTGGGGCGGCCAGATGGTCACGCCCGAAGACTATCGCCACGGCACGGCGCAGGATGCGCCCGACCCCTCTTGCACGATCAAGGGCAACATCGGCACCAAGGGGCGCGTCTACCACATGGCCGGACAGGCCGACTACGCCGCCACCCGCATAAACGAGTCAAAGGGCGAGCGGTGGTTCTGTTCCGAGGCGCAGGCAAGGGCCGCCGGATTCCGCAAAGCGTCAAGATAGTTGACCGAGGTCAATGTTGCCGGCGTCGGGGTCCGGTATCTTCGGGGCGCAAGGTAAAGAAGGAGATTGCGCCATGTCCAACACGCCCCATGACCTTTACGAGGATTTCCCCGAAAAGGCCGCAGCGATCCACGCGCTCAAGGCCAAGGACGCACATTTCGCCAAGATGGTCGAGGACTACCACGAGGTGAACCGCGCCGTGCATCGCGCCGAAACGCTGGTCGAACCCGTAACGCCGGAACATGAAGGCAGCTTGCGGCAAAAGCGGATGCGGCTGAAGGACGACATCTGGCACGCGCTGACCGCGGGCTGACACCGCGCCGGGGGGCCCCCCTCCCAAGGATATTCAAGCCAAAGGAAAGCGGGCCGCCGATGCGCCCGCTTTCTTCATTCGGCGATTTCGTAAGGCAGCAGGCCGCGACGGTCGGGGTCCACCCTCAACCGGCGCTCCAGCGGCGGGACCGAGCGTTGATGGCAATCGCGCCTTTCGCAGATACGGCAGGAAATGCCGATAGGCTCGAACCGGCCCTTGAGGTCGAGCCCGTCGGAATAGACCATCGCAGGGGCGTGCTGCACCTCGCAGCCCAGACCGATGGCAAAGCGTTTGACGGGGGCATGGTAGGCCCCGCCGGGTTTTGACACATCGCGCGCAAGGCAAAGATAGCGCACGCCATCGGGGGTTTCGGCAAGCTGGCGCAGGAACTGCCCCGGCGTCTCAAAGGCGCGGTGGACATTCCACAGCGGGCAGGCCCCGCCGAAGCGGGCGAATTGCAGGCGCGTGGCCGAGTGCCGCTTGGTGATCGTTCCCGCCTGATCGACGCGGACGAAGAAGAAGGGGATGCCCTTGGCACCGGGGCGTTGCAGCGTCGACAGCCGGTGCGCGACCTGTTCGATCGACGCACCGAAAAGGTCGGCCAGACGTTCGAGATCGTGGCGCGTTTCAAGGGCGGCGGCCTGAAAGGCGCGATAGGGCAGAAGGGCTGCGCCGGCAAAGTAATTGGCCAGTCCGATCTTGGCGATATCCCGCGCCTCGGGCGTGGTGAACCGCGCAAGGTCAAGCGTGGCGTCAAGCAATTCGTTCTGCGTGAGCAGCGCCACCTGCATCAGAAGCTGGAACCGCTGTGTCGGGCCTGCGCTGCGATCCGAAAGGGTCAGACGGCGCGTGGCGGGATCGTAGTGGCGCAAATCGGGGTTTTCGGAAAACGCCAGCGTGATCCCGCGCTTTTCCAGCGCCTCGGTCGCGGTGCGGGTGATGTCGCGCGAAGCGGCCGAAGTGGCAAAATGCTCGGCCGCGCGGTCGATGGCGTCGATGTAATTGTCGCAATAGTGAAAGAAGTCGCGCACCTCTTCCCAAGGGCTGGCGCGCAAGGCGGCGTCATCGCGGCCAAGCGCCTCGTCCAGCGAGGCGAGGCGTTCATGCGTCTGCCGGTAAGCCCGATGCAGGTCGAGGAAGGCGCGCGCAAGGGCAGGGGCGTTCGAGGCCGCAAGCCGCAGGTCCGCCAGCGGTGGCGTGGTCTTGGCAAAGACGGGGTCGGCCAGTGCCTCGCGCATGTCGCTGACCAGCCGTTCCGATTCTCCCACGGTCAATTCGGTGACGTCGAGCCCGAATTCCTGCGCCAGCGCCAGCACGACCGAGGCTGAAACGGGGCGATGGTTGTTCTCCATCTGGTTCAGATAGGGCAGCGAAACGCCCAGTTTGTCGGCAAAGGTCTTTTGCGTCAGGGCAAGGCGGGCGCGGATTTCGCGGAGCTTGGCTCCGGCGTAAAGCTTCTGCGTGGCCATGCCCGTCCCTTTGCAAACATCGCTGCGTCAGGTTGCAAAGTCGGTGGGATTTGCGGGGCGGTCAAGGTTCTTCTCGGTCGCGGCGGCGGCCCGTCTGTCACGTCGGCAGCCCGATCGCCCGTGCGCGGCGGATCACCCAGAAAATCGCACCCAATGATGCCAGCGCCGAGGCCAGCATCAGCAGCACCAGCGGCAATTCCGACGAACCCGGCCCCAGCAGCGCGCCGGCAAGGGCAGCCAGCGCCGCGCCGCCGCCAACCTGTATCGCCCCGCCCAGCCCCGATGCCGTGCCCGCAAGCTCTGGCCGGATCGACAGCATTCCCGCATTGGCGTTGGGCAGCGTCATCCCGTTTCCCGCGCCGACAAAGATGGTGCAGCCAAAGAACACCAGCGCCGAATGCAGCCCCGCCAGGGTCAGCACCGTCAGCAATCCCAATCCCGCCAGCGTCAGCGACGAGCCGATCAGGATCATCCGGTTCATGCCCAGCCGCACCGAATACCGGCCCGCGACGAAATTCCCGCCCGCATAGCCCACGGCGGTAATCGCGAACAGCACGCCGATATGCGAAGACGACAGGCCGAACACCGTATTGCCGACATAGGGCGCCCCGCCCAGATAGGCGAAGAAACAGCCCGAGGCGAAGCTCGCGCAAAGCACATAGCCCCAGAAGCGCTGCGACTTCAGCAAGGCAGGATAGCTGCGGATCTGGTCCATCAAGGACACGCGGCGCAAGGTGGCGGTCTCTCCCAGATCGGCCCAGCACAGCGCCAGCGTCACAAGGCCAAGCACAAGCAGCAGCGCGAAATTCGCGTGCCAGCCAAAAGCCTCGTCCAGCACGCCTCCGATCACGGGGCCGATCATCGGCACGATGCTCATCCCCATCGTCACATAGCCGATCATGCTGGCCGCCTGCGCATCGGGCACCATGTCGCGCACCACGGCCCGCGACAGCACCATGCCCGCCGCGATCACTGCCTGCGCCATGCGGAACACCAGAAACACCGTCGCATTGGGCGAAAGCAGGGTGCCCGCCGTGGCGATCAGGAACAGGATCAACGCCCCGATGATGACCTTGCGCCTGCCGTAGCGGTCCGAAATCGGGCCGATCACGATTTGCAGCACCGCCGAAAGCGCAAGGTAAAGCGCCACCGAAAGCTGCATCAGCGCATAGGGCGCGCCGAAATAGGCCGCCATTCCCGGAAGCGACGGCAGGAAGATGTTCATGGTTAGCGCCGAAAGCCCCGCAAGCAGGATCAGCGTGGCGATATGCGGCGCGGTGCGGCGGTCGAGAAAGCGGCTTTGCATGGATTGGTCTTAGGTGCGGGTCGGGCAGAAGTCCACCTTAGCCCCATTTGTGAAAGATGAAGAACGCCCCCAAGGCGATGAAGGCAAAGCCGAGCGCGTGGTTCCAGCCCAGGGGCTCCTTTAGGTAGAGCACCGAAAAGACGGCAAAGACCGAAAGGGTGATCACCTCTTGAATGGTCTTCAGCTGCGCGGCGCTAAAGGTTCCGTGCCCGTAGCGGTTGGCGGGAACCTGCAACACGTATTCGAAAAAGGCGATGCCCCAAGAGACGAGGATGACAAGATACAGGGGTGCGGCCTTGAACCGCAGGTGACCATACCACGCGAAGGTCATGAAGATGTTCGAGGCCAGAAGCAGGCCGATGGTCAGGATCGGTGTGGGAATCGTGGGCATGGGGCACCTTTGCGCGACGTTGCAGGGGTTTAGCGCGCTTGCGGGGCGCTGGCGACATTATTTGCAACTTTGCGTTTCGCTTCGGGTGATCTGCCAATAATTTGCAAATATGCGAGGTTCCGTTTTGCGCCCCTGTTACATACCGCTATGGTCCGCCGAAATCGGGGGGAGTTCCGTCATGAAAGACATCTTGCAAGAGCTGGAAGACCGCCGCGCCGTGGCGCGGGCGGGCGGCGGCGAGAAGCGCGTGGCGGCACAGCACGCCAAGGGCAAGCTGACCGCCCGCGAGCGGATCGAATTGCTGCTCGACGAAGGCAGCTTCGAGGAATTCGACATGTTCGTGCAGCACCGCTGCACCGATTTCGGCATGGAGGAAAGCAAAACCCCCGGCGACGGCGTGGTCACCGGCTGGGGCACGGTCAACGGCCGCATGGTCTATGTCTTTGCGCAGGATTTCACCGTGCTGGGCGGGTCGGTTTCGGAAACCCACGGGGCCAAGATCTGCAAGATCATGGACATGGCGATCCAGAACGGCGCACCGGTGATCGGCATCAACGATTCGGGCGGCGCGCGCATTCAAGAGGGCGTCTCGTCCCTTGCCGCCTATGGCGAGGTGTTCCAGCGCAACATCCTTGCATCCGGCGTGGTGCCGCAGATTTCGCTGATCATGGGCCCCTGTGCGGGCGGGGCGGTCTATTCGCCCGCGATGACCGACTTCATCTTCATGGTCAAGGACAGTTCCTACATGTTCGTGACGGGGCCGGATGTGGTCAAGACCGTCACGAACGAACATGTCACCGCCGAAGAACTCGGCGGGGCATCGACCCACACCAAGAAGTCGAGCGTCGCGGACGGTGCCTTCGAGAACGATGTCGAAGCCCTCGCCGAAACCCGGCGCCTGATCGACTTCCTGCCGCTCAACAACCGCGAAAAGGCGCCCGTGCGCCCCTTCTTCGACGATCCGGCGCGCGTGGAAATGTCGCTCGATACCCTTGTGCCGGACAATCCGAACCAGCCCTATGACATGAAGGAACTGATACTGAAGATCGCCGACGAGGGCGACTTCTTCGAGATCCAGAAGGATTTCGCGGCAAACATCATCACCGGTTTCATCCGGCTCGAGGGGCAGTCCGTCGGCGTGGTGGCGAACCAGCCGATGGTTCTGGCCGGATGCCTCGACATCGACGCGTCGCGCAAGGCCGCGCGCTTCGTCCGTTTCTGCGATGCCTTCGAGATTCCCATTCTGACTTTGGTCGACGTGCCGGGCTTCCTGCCCGGAACCACGCAGGAATACGGCGGTGTCATCAAGCACGGCGCGAAACTGCTGTTCGCCTATGGCGAGGCGACCGTGCCCAAGGTCACGGTGCTGACGCGCAAGACCTATGGCGGGGCCTATGTCGTCATGTCGTCAAAGCATCTGCGCGGCGATTTCAACTATGCCTGGCCCACGGCAGAGGTCGCCGTGATGGGGGCCAAGGGCGCGGTCGAGATCCTCTATCGCAGCGAACTCGGCGACAAGGATAAGATCGCGGCACGGGTCAAGGATTACGAGGACCGCTTCGCCAACCCCTTCGTTGCGGCGGAAAAAGGCTTCATCGACGAAGTGATCATGCCCCATTCCACCCGCCGCCGCGTGGCGCGGGCCTTTGCCAGCCTTCGCACCAAGAAACTGGCGAACCCGTGGAAGAAGCACGACAATATCCCGCTGTGATGTGACGTGATGCACCGCGCCCCTGCCTTTCCCTTGTCCCTGCTGCCCGCCGCGCTTTGCGCGGGGCTTGCCGCTGGCCAAGAGGGACCGCAGGTCGTTGCAGGCGGGGGCGTGGCGGTCAAGGTGCCTTCGGGCCAGCCCGTGACCTTGCAGGATGTGATCTGGAACGTCGCCGGACCGGATGGCATGGTCACGCGCTTCCGCTTTCTGGCCCCCGACATCGCCGGAGCGGTCGATTTCGATACCGCCGAAACCGACATGATCTGGCTGTGCGAGAATTTCGCCCTGCCACGCCTCAGCGAATTCGGCCCCCAGCCCGAGGCGGTGGTGATCTCGCTTTCAGACCGCGCGCTGGACTTTGGCGACAGCGCACCCGAAGCCGTCCAGTTCTTCGAATCCTATCGGGTCGAAGGCGGGAAATGCGAATGGGAGATGTTCTGATGACAGCCCGTCCCGTTTCGTTTTCCGTTGCCGCTCATGGGCTTCGTGATGTAGCTGTGCCACAGGCCGACAACTTGGGCGAGTTTCCGTGTCCTTTGCGGATGATTTCCGATAAGGTGGCTGCGGGTCGTGCCCAAGCGGCCTATACCTCGCAATGGGGGCGGGCGGATGGTGTTTCATCCGCAATGACCCTCCAAGAAAATAGGAGTAGAGGATGTCGACGAGCAAAATCGTTTTTGCACTGTGCATGGTTGCCTTTGTCGCCGGTTGTGCGGCGAAGAAGGAAGAAGTCGTTTACGTCGATGACGCAGCTGTCTCGACCGAACCGACCTACACCGGCAAGTACAAGTAAGTCACTGGGGCGGGCCAACGGGGGCGCATGTCCCCGGCCCGCCCTTATTCTGTCCGGTGTTTCGTTTGACGCTGGGCTGCCGATGCTGCATCACGCGCCCCTTGGCATCCAAAGGGGCATGACATGTTGAAGCATCGCGGCTTTCCCGGCCGCCTTCCGGGGACGGATTTCCAGTTCACCATCCGCCGCGCCAACAAGAAGGACGGTCCGACCAAGATCGTCCGGCGCGAACGCTACAAGGACCGCAAGCACGCCGACCGCATGGCCGATCAGGGGTTCATGGCGGCGCTCTGGGCCTGTTTCGGCGACGAACCCTTCGAACGCGGCAATCTCGACGCGGGTCGCCTCGGCTGGCTTTTCGGGCGCGAGGTCGTGCCCGCCGAAGACCCCTTCGATCCCGAAAGCTACGAGGCGTTGTTGCGCATCGACGTGAAGCGGGCCGAAGCCTCGTTCCCCGAGGTTTTCGCCCCCGATGCCCCGCCCGTGGCCTTTGACGAAGACTGGGACGAGGACGAATAGGCATGATCCCGCCCGCAACATTCGCATTTCGGCAATTCGTCGCGCAAGGCGCGGCACGGGCGAATTGTGATTTGGCGCGGGCGCCGGAAGTGATGGACACTGATGTCATTGTGGAATGCGCCCCCTTGCGGGGCGGTCCCGATGTCTGCCCTTCCCAATGCCTTGCGCCTGACCCGTCGCGGGTCGGGCGTCTTTTTGCCGATGGGCGTTGTTTTGCCGATCGGCGGGCCGTGAACCTGCGGAATGCGTCTTTTCGCTTTCCCCGCCCTCGCCTTGCGATAGACTGCGCTGCAAGAATAACCCAAGCACGAGGCAGTCTTAAATGCGCATCCTTCCTTTCGCCCTTCTTTCCGTCACCGCTCTCGGCCTTGCCGCCTGCGCCCCCGGCCAGTCCGGCATCCGCTGCGGCACGGGTGATGGTGGCCGTGCGGCCATCGGTGCCGTCACCGGCGCGCTCGCGGCCGACATTCTCGACAAGAACGCCCTCACCGGCGCGGCAATCGGCGCTGGCGCTGGTGCTTTGGCCGACGACGCGGGCGTCTGCTACTGATCTGACCCCTGCCTTCGGGCGGGGACGTTCCATCGTTCAAGGGCCATCCGGGGGCAATCCCCGGGTGGCCTTTTGCATTTCTGCCGTTCCCCGGCCCGGGAACGGTTTTGGGGGAGAGCCATGTTCGACAAGATCCTGATCGCCAACCGCGGCGAAATCGCCTGCCGCGTCATCAAGACGGCCCGCAAGATGGGCATCAAGACGGTGGCGGTCTATTCCGATGCCGACCGGAACGCCCTGCACGTCAAGATGGCGGATGAAGCGGTGCATATTGGTGCCGCCCCTGCCGCGCAGTCCTATATCGTGATCGACAAGATCATGGCCGCGGTCAAGGCGACCGGCGCGCAGGCGGTGCATCCGGGCTATGGCTTCCTGTCGGAAAACCGCGCCTTCGCGGCGGCGCTCGAAGCGGCGGGCGTGGTGTTCGTCGGTCCTCCGTCCCCGGCCATCGAGGCGATGGGCGACAAGATCACCTCGAAGAAGATCGCGCAGGAAGCGGGCGTCTCCACCGTTCCGGGCTATATGGGCCTGATTGCCGATGCTGACGAGGCGGTGAAGATTTCGGGCCAGATCGGCTATCCCGTGATGATCAAGGCTTCGGCCGGCGGTGGCGGCAAGGGGATGCGCATCGCATGGAACGATGCCGAGGCGCGCGAGGGCTTCCAGTCATCGAAGAACGAGGCGACGGCCTCATTCGGGGACGACCGTATCTTCATCGAGAAATTCGTGACGCAACCGCGCCATATCGAAATTCAGGTGCTGGCCGACAAACACGGCAACTGTGTCTACCTGCATGAAAGGGAATGCTCGATCCAGCGCCGGAACCAGAAGGTGATCGAAGAGGCGCCCTCGCCCTTCCTTGACGAGGCGACGCGCAAGGCGATGGGCGAACAGGCCTGCGCGCTGGCAAAGGCCGTGGGCTACACCAGTGCAGGAACCGTGGAATTCATCGTCGACGGAAACCGCAACTTCTACTTCCTCGAAATGAACACCCGGCTTCAGGTCGAACATCCTGTGACCGAACTGATCACCGGCGTTGACCTTGTCGAGCAGATGATCCGCGTGGCGAATGGCGAGCCGCTGCCCTTCAAGCAGAGCGACCTGAAGATCAACGGCTGGGCGATGGAAAGCCGTCTCTATGCCGAAGACCCGTACCGGAACTTCCTGCCCTCGATCGGGCGGCTGACGCGCTACCGCCCGCCGGTCGAAGGCACCACCCCGCGCGGCGGGATCGTGCGCAACGACACCGGCGTGTTCGAGGGCGGCGAGATCAGCATGTATTACGACCCGATGATCGCCAAGCTCTGCACATGGGGCGCAACCCGCGCCGATGCCATCGAGGAAATGCGCCTTGCGCTGGATACGTTCGAGGTCGAGGGGATCGGCCACAACCTGCCCTTCGTCGGGGCGGTGATGGACCATCCGCGCTTTGTGTCGGGCAACATCACGACCGCCTTCATCGCCGAGGAATATCCCGAAGGCTTTCAGGGCGCCACGCTTGACGATGCCACGCTGCGGCGTGTCGCGGCGGCGGCGGCGGCGATGAACCGCGTCGCGGAAATCCGCCGCACCAAGATCACCGGCACGATGGACAACCACCAGCGCCGCGTGGGCGATGACTGGGTCGTCGCCGTGCAAGGCCAGTCGATGGCGCTGACCATCGCCGCCGACCGCGACGGCTCGACCGTCACCTTTGCCGATGGCGCGGCCCTGCGCGTGGCCTCGGACTGGACGCCCGGTCAGGCGCTGGCGCGGCTCGTCGTCGATGGCACACCCTTGGTGATGAAGGTCGGCAAGGTGCCCGGCGGCTTCCGCCTGCGCCTGCGTGGCGCCGATCTGAAATGCCACGTCCGCACCCCGCGCCAACACGAACTGGCGCTGATGATGCCGGAAAAACTGCCCCCCGACACCTCGCGTTTCCTGCTGTGCCCGATGCCCGGCCTGATCGTGAAGATCGCCGTCGAAGAGGGCGACGAGGTTCAGGAAGGGCAGGCGCTGGCGACGGTCGAGGCGATGAAGATGGAAAACATCCTCAAGGCCGAACGCAAGGGCGTGGTCAAGAAGATCAACGCCACGGCAGGCGCAAGCCTGCGGGTCGACGATGTCATCATGGAGTTCGAGTGAACCCGCCCCTGCCCAAAGCGGTCTCTATCCCTTGCCGCAAAGCGATGGGCGTTGCGCCCTATCCGCCTGCCGCTGCGGGCCGCTCGTTCATTTCCTGCCGGCGCAGCGGAAACTTGTCGATGGCGTGCGAAATCTCGCGCACGTCCCAAGGCAGCGGTTTGCGCAATTCGGGCTGCCAGTCCTTGTCCAGCAGGACAAGGCTGAACCCGCGCGGGCGCAGTTTCTGGCGCAACGCCGTCTTGGCGGCGGGGTCGGTGTCGGTGATCACGACCACGTCACGCTCTGCCAGCGCCTTGGGGTCGCGCGCGATCAGCTCCATCTGGCGGACGAAATTCGGGTCATTTGCCGAGTCGGCAAAAACCACGACCCCGCGTTTGGCGAACATAAGATCGGCCACCACCACATCCGACGCGGGCAGGGACCGGAATTCAGCCACCTCCTGCGCTGCGGACGAAAGCGGAAGCAGTGCCGTAAGGACTAGGACGTAAAGCGGTTTCATGCGGTGGGCCATAGGCGAACATATAAGCCTGTCGCCGCGAAACCCAAGACCGCCGGTGTCACACCGGCCAAGATGTGAAGGATGCGGAACCATGTCGGACAAGATTGCAACATGGCGGGCACTGGCTGCCAAGGAACTCAAGGGCGCCGCGCCGGAAACGCTGGTCTGGGACACGCTGGAAGGCATCCCCGTCAAGCCGCTTTACACCGCCGAGGACGTCGCGGGCCTGCCGCAGATGGGCGAGGTGCCGGGCGTGGCCCCCTTTACCCGCGGCGTCCGCGCCACGATGTACGCGGGCCGGCCCTGGACCATCCGCCAATACGCGGGCTTTTCCACCGCCGAGGAAAGCAACGCCTTTTACCGCAAGGCGCTGGCCGCGGGCCAGCAGGGGGTTTCGGTCGCATTCGACCTTGCCACCCACCGCGGCTATGACAGCGACCACCCCCGCGTGGTGGGCGATGTCGGCAAGGCGGGCGTCGCCATCGACTCGGTCGAGGATATGAAGGTGCTGTTCGACGGCATCCCGCTCGACAAGGTTTCCGTGTCGATGACGATGAACGGCGCGGTGATCCCGATCCTCGCCAACTTCATCGTCACGGGCGAGGAGCAGGGCGTGTCGCGGGCCGCCCTTTCGGGGACGATCCAGAACGACATCCTCAAGGAATTCATGGTGCGCAACACCTACATCTATCCGCCCGAACCCAGCATGCGGATCATTGCGGACATCATCGAATTCACCGCCAAGGAGATGCCCAAGTTCAACTCGATCTCGATTTCCGGCTATCACATGCAGGAAGCGGGCGCGAACCTTGTGCAAGAGCTTGCCTTCACGCTGGCAGACGGGCGCGAATACGTGCGCGCCGCGCTGGAACGGGGCATGGATGTCGACGAATTCGCGGGGCGTCTGTCGTTCTTCTTCGCCATCGGCATGAACTTCTTCATGGAGGCCGCAAAGCTGCGCGCGGCAAGGATGCTCTGGCACCGCATCATGGAAGGCTTCGGCGCGAAAAAGACCTCGAGCCTCATGCTGCGCACCCATTGCCAGACCAGCGGCGTGTCCCTGCAAGAGCAGGATCCCTACAACAACGTGGTCCGCACCGCCTACGAGGCGCTTGCGGCCGTGCTTGGCGGCACGCAATCGCTGCACACCAACGCGCTGGACGAGGCGATTGCCCTGCCCACCGATTTCGCCGCCCGCATCGCGCGCAACACGCAGCTGATCCTGCAAGAGGAAACCGGCATCACCAAGGTCGTCGATCCGCTCGCCGGGTCCTACTATGTCGAAAGCCTCACCAACGAGCTTGCCGAAAAGGCCTGGGCGCTGATGGACGAGGTCGAAGAAATGGGCGGCATGACCAAGGCGGTCGCCAGCGGCATGCCCAAATTGCGCATCGAGGAATCGGCCGCCAAACGGCAAGCGGCCATCGACCGTGGCGACGAGGTGATCGTCGGCGTCAACAAGTACAAGCTCGACAAGCAAGACCCCATCGACATCCTCGATATCGACAACGTCGCCGTGCGCGATGCCCAGATCGCACGGCTGAAATCGACCCGCGCCGCGCGGGATGAAGCCGCCTGTCAGGCCACGCTGGACGAGTTGACCCGCCGTGCCACGGAAGGGGGCAACCTGCTCGAAGCCGCCGTCGATGCCGCCCGCGCGCGGGCCACAGTTGGAGAGATCAGCACGGCCATGGAAAAGGTGTTCGGACGGCACAGGGCCGAAGTGAAAACCCTCGCAGGGGTCTATGGCGCGGCCTACGAAGGGGATCAGGGATTTGCCCAGATCCAGCAGGATGTGGAAGCCTTTGCGCAGGAAGAAGGCCGCCGCCCGCGGATGCTGGTGGTGAAGATGGGGCAGGACGGCCACGACCGTGGCGCCAAGGTCATCGCCACCGCCTTCGCCGATATCGGCTTCGATGTCGATGTGGGCCCCCTGTTCCAGACACCGGAAGAGGCCGCGCAGGACGCCATCGACAACGACGTGCATGTCATCGGCATCTCCAGTCAGGCCGCAGGGCACAAGACCCTTGCCCCCAAACTGGTCGAGGCGCTCAAGGCCGCAGGGGCCGACGATATTCTGGTCATCTGCGGCGGCGTCATTCCGCAGCAGGATTACCAGTTCCTCTTCGACCACGGCGTCAAGGCGATCTTCGGGCCGGGCACGAACATTCCCGAAGCGGCCAAGCATATCCTGACCCTGATCCGCGACGCCCGCCCGTAACCTGCCGTTAAGCCGAATCGCGCAGCCTGACTCCGGGGACTATGGGGTCGGGTGATGCACGGGCTTTGCAACAGGGCGCTGCAGTGTTTTCTGCGCGACAGTTTTGGCGATGCGGCATGGCGGGCCATCGCGCGCAGCGCGGGCTTGCCTGGCGGTCTGGCCGAAACCGGGTTCGAGGCGTTGCGCCCCTATGACGACGCGCTGACCGACGCGCTGCTTTCCGCCGCCGCACAGGTCACGCGGCACGAGCCGGAGGCCCTGCTCGAGGATCTGGGAACCTACCTCGTCTCGCACCCTTCCTCGGCGGCGATCCGGCGGCTCTTGCGCTTTGGCGGGGCCGATTTCGTCGCATTCCTTCTTGCCTTGGAGGATCTGCCCGACCGTGTCCGCCTTGCCGTTGCCGATCTCGACCTTCCTCGCCTGACGGTTCGGTCCGGGGGCGGCGTCTGGCATCTTTCTGTCGGCGCGGGCCTGTCCGGCTTTGCGGCGGTGATCGCAGGATTGATCCGCGCGATGGCCGACGATTACGGCACCCTTGTCGTCCTGACCCGCGAGGCGAACGCCATCACCCTGCGGCTGGTCGAGTCGGATTTTGCCGAAGGACGGGGGTTTGCACTTGCGGGTTGAGGTCGATCTTGCGGCCCTGTCCGCCCTGATGCCCATGCTGCTGCGGCTCGACGCGCAGGGCCGCATCACGGCGATGGGTCCAACCTTGGCGCGTGTCCTCGGCACGGCAAAAACCTTTGCCGAGGCTTTCCCGCCCGAAGGTCCGCCTGAGGGCCGCGATATCGCCTCGATCCTCGCGGCGCGGCGTTTGCGGTTGCGTGCCGCCGATGGCACGGTGCTGCGCGGCCTTGCCATTCCCGATGGAGCGGGTGGCGCGCTGCTTGACCTGTCCTTCGGGCTTGGCGTGGTCGAAGCCGTGCGCCGCTATGCCCTTACCGATGCCGACTTTGCCGCCACGGAACTGACGGTCGAACTTCTCTATCTGGTCGAGGCCAAGACAGCCGTCACCGACGAGCTGCGCCGCCTGAATGCCCGCATCGAAGGCGCCCGCCTCCGCGCCGAGACCGAAGCCCAAAGCGATGCCCTGACCGGCATCGGCAACCGCCGCGCGCTGATGGCCGCACTTGACGGGCTGATCGCGGGCGGGCGGCGCTTTGGCTTGATCCATGTCGACCTCGACCATTTCAAGGCGGTGAACGACACGCTCGGCCATGCCGCAGGCGACCATGTCCTGGCGCAGGCGGCACAGGTTCTGGCGGCGGAAACGCGGGCGGGCGATACGGTGGCGCGGATCGGTGGCGACGAATTCGTGCTGGTCCTGCCCTCGGTTCCCGATGCCGCGCGGTTGCAATCCGTGGCCGACCGCCTCGCCCTGCGGATGGCGGAACCCATAGCCTACGGCGGCGCGCAATGCCGGGTCGCGGCATCGCTTGGCCTTGCGCTCTTCGACCGTCAGGCAGGGGTAAGCGCCGAAAGCCTGCTCGCCGCAGCGGATGCGGCGCTTTACGCGGCCAAGCGCGCGGGGCGCGGACGGGCGGTTCTGGCACAGAATGACGCAGCCGGACCGACGGTTCCATGACGGAAGTATGGGGGTATGGGTATGGCGGCATCATCCGTTGTGACGGGGTGCAGACCTTGGCTGTCCGAAATCCGCCGGATGCCACAAGGACTTTGCGGGGCTCCGCGTCTAAAAACAATTTCAGGCGGAACGACAGACCCGCCCGACTGATCGACCCGGACGAACCGACCTCGCCGCAAGGCCATTGGCAACGGTAGCCCCGGCAAGACCGCCAGAAAGACGAAACCGGAGAATGCGCTCCGGACCCCGCAGGAACGCAAGTTCTTGTGCCGAAAGGATATTGCCATGCGTATCGCCAAGATCATCCTCGCCGCCGCACTGTCGCTTGCTGCTTTCACCTCGGGTGCAAAGGCCATCGACTCGACCTCGCCGGGCGGGGTTCTGCCGATGCGGGCCGTGGTTTCGGCCCCCGGCGGTGCGACGGGCCTCTGCGCCACCTACGGCTGGGCCTGCGCTGCGGGAACCTCCTCGGCTCCTCTCGGCGCGGCGCAGATGGAACTGGTCGTGTCGATCAACCGCAAGGCCAATGCGCGCATCCATCCGGTCAGCGACATGCAGCAGTACCACCTTGCCGAGAAATGGGCGCTGCCCACGGCACGCGGCGGCGACTGCGAGGACTATGCGCTCTTCAAGAAGAAAGCCCTGATCGAGGCGGGCATCTCGCCCGACCGCCTGCTGCTGGCTTCGGTGCTTGACCGCGGCGGCAAGTCCCATGCGGTTCTGGTCCTGCATGCCGATGGTGCCGACCTGGTGCTCGACAACCTGCGCGGGGCGGTGAAGCGGTGGGACGAAACCGGCTACACCTTCCTGCGGATGCAAGACCCGCGCAATCCGCAGCGCTGGGTGGCGCTGATGGTGGGTGGTATCCTTCCCGGCGCCGGAAGCTGACCCTAGCGGGCAAGGGCGAGCAGCCCCGCCACGTCGATATGCCGTTCCATATGGGCTGCAAGGGCGTCGAGCGTGTCTTCGACGCCCTTTCCATAGTTTAGCCCCGAAGGCGCCGCCCCGAGTGCGGCAAGAAAGGCGCTGCGGAACCGGTCGCTGGCGAACAGCCCGTGCAGATAGCTGCCCATGATGCGGCCATTGGCCGAAATGGCCCCGTCAGCCGCGCCGCCGATCATGGCAAAGGGGCGGCTGCAATCCGGCCCCGAGGTTCGCCCGATATGGATCTCGTAGCCCTCGAGCGTCAGCCCCGTGGGAACATGCGTGGCCACCGTGCGCGTCAGCCGTTTGTCGCCTTGCATGGTGGTGGCAACCTCCAGATGGCCAAGGCCGGCCGTTGCGCCCGCCGGACCTTCGATGCCCTCGGGGTCATCGACGGTCGCGCCAAGCATCTGATAGCCGCCGCAGATGCCCAGCACATGCCCGCCGCGCCGGATATGGGCGGCGATGTCGATGTCCCAGCCTTGGGCGCGCAGATAGGCAAGATCGGCGCGTGTCGACTTGGACCCCGGCAGGATGACCAGATCGCAAGGCGGGATCGCCTCGCCCGCGCGGACCATCGCAATCGAGACAGAAGGTTCTTGCGCCAGCGGGTCGAGGTCGTCGAAATTGGCGATGCGCGAGAAGACCGGCACCGCAATGCGGAAACTGCCGTTCCCCGTGCGGGCCGGAATGTCGAGTGCGTCCTCGGCCGGAAGGCGGAAGGCATCGGGAAAGAAGGGCAGCGTGCCGAAGCCCCGCCATCGGGTGAGGCTTTCGATAAGCCTGTAGCCGTCGTCGAACAGGCTGACATCCCCGCGGAATTTGTTGATGAGAAAGCCCGCAACCATCGCGGCGTCGTCCGGGTCGAGGACAGCCTTGGTCCCGACGATCTGGGCGATCACCCCGCCACGGTCGATATCGCCGACCAGCACCACCGGAACATCGGCGGCGCGGGCAAAGCCCATATTGGCAATGTCTCCCCCGCGCAGGTTGACCTCGGCAGGGCTTCCCGCGCCTTCGACGATCACCAGATCATGGGCGGCGCACAGGCGGTTGAAACTCTCGAGAACGGGGGCCATGAGCGAGGGTTTGAGTGCGGCATAATCCCGCGCCCTGACTGTGGCGATGCGGCGCCCCTGCACGACGACCTGGCTGCCCACCTCGGATTCCGGCTTCAGCAGCACGGGGTTCATATCCGTATGCGGGTCCTGCCCGCAGGCCCGCGCTTGCAGGGCCTGCGCCCGCCCGATCTCGCCCCCGTCCACCGTCACGGCGGCGTTGTTTGACATGTTCTGCGGCTTGAACGGCGCGACCCCCAGCCCGCGCAGCCGCGCCGCCCGGCAAAGACCCGCGACGAGAAGCGATTTCCCGACGTTCGAGCCTGCGCCCTGTATCATCAAAGCGGGCATGTCGCGGCCTTTCCGGAGCGGCGATTTTTCTGCGAAAAATCAGGGGCAGGTTCTGAAAGGGCGGCATGGCGGAAGGGGCGGGAGCCTTCGGCGAGGATATTTGGGACGAGTATGAAATTGCAGTCACACCGCACCTCGGGCCGCATGTGCGGGGGAGGTGCGGTGCTTTCACACTCGGCGGTCATCGGGATCCCTCCCTGTACCGCAGTGTTACCTTGGCAGGTAAACCTTAACACTTTCCTACCTTGCGCCTTTCATACTCGCCCAAATATCCCGGGGGGTGCGGGGGGCTGGCCCCCCGCCCCGGCTCAGAACTCCACGCCCGGCTGGGCCTTGATGCCCGATCGGAAGGGATGTTTCACCAGCGTCATCTCGGTGACCAGATCGGCGGCTTCGATCAGCGCCTCGCCCGCGTTGCGCCCTGTCAGGACGACATGGGTCAGCGGCGGCTTCTCGTCGCGCAGGAAGGCCACGACCTCGTTCACGTCAAGGTAATCATAGCGCAGCGCGATGTTGATCTCGTCGAGCAGCACAAGGCGGATGTCGGGCTTCAGGATCAGCTCCTTGGCCTTTTCCCAGCCCTTGCGCGCCATTTCGATATCGCGGGCACGGTCCTGCGTTTCCCAGGTGAAGCCCTCGCCCATCGCGTGGAACTGGCAGAGGTCCGAGAAATGTCCTTCGATCAGGCGGCGTTCGCCCGTGTCCCATGCGCCCTTGATGAACTGCACCACCGCGCAGGGCATGCCGTGGGCGATGCAGCGCAGGATCATGCCGAAGCCCGAGGACGACTTGCCCTTGCCCGCGCCGGTGTGGACGATGACCAGACCCTTTTCGCCCGATTTGGTGGCCATGATCTTGTCGCGGGCGGCCTTCTTCTTGGCCATCTTCATCGCATGGCGGGCCTCGGCCTCGGGGGTGCCTGCTTCGGGGATGTCGCGGTCGTCGCTCATGGTGACGGTCCTTGTCCTTGACTCTGGCTTGGCATCTGCCACAGGTGACGGGATGCGTTGGTGCCTGTCCTACGGCAGGCCAAGAGGGAATGCGACAGGTTTTGCGACCCAACGGGGCGCAGGACCGAAGCGCAGCCGCCCCCGCGACCGTGACCGGAAAGGTCCGTCCCGTGCCACTGTTCCCGAAAGGGGGCGGGAAGGCGGACGGAGCGTTGGGGAGACCCTGAATCCGCAAGCCGGGAGACCTGCCAGCGCGAGAGGATTGAACCGGGCGGACGGGGTGTGCCGCAGCCGACGATCAGGGGTGCGCCTTGGCCTGCCCTGTCGTCAGGTCGCCCCGCCCGCGCCAAGCGATGGACGACCGATGGGCGCTGTTCTGCATGTCTGTATCACCTGCAAGGCCGGAGAGCCGCTGCCCGAGGGGGCCGTGGCCCCGGGCGCAAGGCTCCACGCCGCCCTGACGGGTGCGGGCGCGCCCGCAGGCGTGCGGATCGTTCCGGTCGAATGCCTTTCCGCCTGCAATCAGGGCTGCTCGGTCGCCTTGTCTGCCGCGGGGAAGTGGTCTTACGTCTATGGCCGCCTGACCGAGGCCGATGCCGCCGATATCCTTGCCGGTGCCGGTGCCTATGCCGCCACCGCCGATGGCATCGTGCCCTGGCGCGAGCGGCCCGTCATCTTCCGCAAGCAAAGCCTTGCCCGAATTCCGCCAATGGAGAGCTGAATGTCCGATCTGTCAAAAATCCCCGTTACCGTGATCACCGGCTTTCTGGGTGCAGGCAAGACCACGCTGATCCGGCATCTGATGATGAACCCCCAGGGCAAGCGTCTGGCGATCCTTGTCAACGAATTCGGCACTGTCGGGGTGGATGGCGATATCCTTAAATCCTGCGCCGATGACAATTGCCCCGTCGAGAACATCGTCGAACTTGCCAATGGCTGCATCTGCTGCACCGTGGCCGACGATTTCATCCCCACGATCGAGGCATTGATGGCGCTGCCGGTCCGGCCCGACCACATCCTGATCGAAACCTCGGGATTGGCCCTGCCCAAGCCCTTGCTCAAGGCCTTCGACTGGCCCGCGATCCGCTCGCGCATCACCGTCGATGGCGTGGTGACCTTGGCCGATGCCGAAGCCGTCGCGGCAGGCCGTTTCGCGCCGGACGAAGCCGCCGTGCAGGCCCAGCGCGAGGCCGATGACAGCATCGACCACGAGACGCCCCTGTCCGAGGTGTTCGAGGACCAGATTTCCTGCGCCGACATCGTGCTGCTTTCCAAGGCGGATCTTGCGGGCGAGGCCGGTCTGGCCGCCGCGCGGTTGGTGATCGAGGCCGAATCCCCGCGCCGCCTGCCGATCATCGCGATGACCGATGGCATCATCGACCCGCGGGTGATCCTTGGCCTGAACGCCAGGGCCGAGGATGATCTGGCCGCGCGTCCCAGCCACCATGACGGCGCCGACGACCACGAGCACGAGGATTTCGACAGCGTCGTGATCGATCTGCCGGAAGTGTCCGACCCCGAGGTGCTGGTCGCCGCCATCCAGCGCCTTGCGCGCGAACAGAACATCCTGCGCGTGAAGGGCTACGTCGCCGTCAGCGGAAAACCGATGCGGATGCTGGTGCAGGCCGTGGGGGAACGGGTGCGCTATCAGTATGACCGCCCTTGGGGTGCAAACCCGCGCAAGGGGCAGCTTGTCGTGATCGCCGAGCATGACGATATCGACGCCGCCGCCATCGCCGCCGTTCTGGGGGCCTGATCTGCGATGCATGTCGTCTTTCGCGAAAGCCACGGGCTCGAGGAGACGGACACCCCGTTCGACGTAGGGCAAGACCCTGCCGATCTGGTGGTGATGTCCTTTTCCGACAGTGACCTTGGCGCTTTCGCGGCAGGATGGCATCGGGGCAAGGCCGGATTGCCGAGCGTGCGTCTGGTCAACCTCGTGGCGCTGCGCCACCCGCTGTCGGTCGACACCTATGTCGAAAGGACGCTCTCGGGGGCCAAGGGCATCCTGATCCGGTTGATCGGGGGCGAAAGCTACTGGCCCTATGGCATCGCCTCGGTTCAGGACCTGTGCCGCAGAAAAGGGATCGCGCTTGCCGTGCTGCCTGCGGACGGGCGCGAGGATGCGGCACTTGACGCCGCCTCGACCCTGCCGGTTTCGACCCTGCGCAGGCTGATGGCGCTTTGCGATGCGGGGGGGGCCGTGGCGGCGCAGGCGGCGCT
The DNA here is from genome assembly GCF_014243445.1 of Paragemmobacter straminiformis. GTDB lineage: Bacteria > Pseudomonadota > Alphaproteobacteria > Rhodobacterales > Rhodobacteraceae > Paragemmobacter > Paragemmobacter straminiformis. Next base: position 483,194 of record NZ_JACLQD010000001.1, on the reverse strand, counting down.
GGCGCAACTTGCGCTGGCGGCGGGGCTTTATGCGGGGCCGGTGCCGGGTGACAAGACCGTGCCCGATTGCGGCTGGTACCTGCCCGATGCGGGCGTGGTAAAAGGGCCCGAGGCTGCGCAAGCCCCTGCGGTGGCGGTCGTCTTTTACCGCAGCTACCTGACCAGTGCCGACACCGCCCCCGTGGACGCCCTCTTTTCGGCCCTGCGCGCGCGGGGCTTTGCGGTTTCGGGCCTGTTTGTCCCCTCGCTCAAGGCCGGGGGGGCTGCGGCGTTTCTGGCCGGGGCTTTCGCGGCGCTGAAGCCCGTCGCCGTGGTCAATGCCACGGCCTTTTCGGGGCGCGGGCCGGACGGGACGTCGCCGCTCGATGCGGCGGGGGGGCCTGTGTTCCAGGTCGCCCTGTCCACGGCGCGGCGGCGCGACTGGGCCGGATCGGCGCGGGGCCTGTCTCCGGCCGACCTCGCGATGCATGTCGTGCTGCCCGAGGTGGACGGCCGGCTTTTCGCAGGCGTCGTATCGTTCAAATCCCCGCTCAAGCGCGACCCCGATCTGCAATTCTCGCGTTTCGCGCATCGGGCCGATGCGGGGCGCGTGGCTCTGGTGGCCGACCGCGTGGCCGCATGGCACAGGCTTGCGACAGCGCAGGCGTCCGGGCGGTGCCTCGCCTTTGTGCTGTCGACCTATCCGGGTCGGCCGGACCAGATTGCCCATGCCGTCGGCCTCGACGCGTTGGCCTCGGTGAACGGAATGCTCGCCTCGCTGGCGGCCGAGGGCTATCGCGTCGCGCCGGTGGACGACCTTGGCCATCGGCTGGCGGGCGCGCATATCGACTGGCCGCTTGCCGAATATCAGGCGGCTCTGGCTGGCCTGCCGCAAAGCCTTCGCGATGATCTGGCTGCCGCCTGGGGCGCGCCGCAGGACGATCCGGCCTGCCTTGGCGGGGTGTTCCGCTTCGCCGCGCTGCGGGCAGGCTCGGCCCTCGTGGCCTTGCAGCCCGAACGGGGCGAGGTGCGGGGACGTGAGGGCGAATACCACGACCTCAGCCGCACACCGCGCCACGGCTATGTCGCCTTCTACCTCTGGCTCAGGGCGCAGGGCCTGCACGCGCTTGTGCATGTCGGTGCGCATGGCACGCTCGAATGGTTGCCGGGCAAGTCGGTCGCCCTGTCCGACGCCTGCTGGCCCGAGGCGCTGATCGGTGCCTTGCCCGTGATCTACCCCTTCATCGTCAACGACCCCGGCGAGGCCGCGCAGGCCAAACGCAGGATCGGCGCGGTGACCTTGGGCCATCTGCCGCCCCCCCTTGCGCTGTCCAGGGTGCCCGAAGGCTTGTTGCGGCTGGAACGGCTGCTTGATGAATATTCCACCGCCGACGGGCTTGACCCGTCGCGCCGCGACCGCCTGATCGCCGCCATCCGCGACGAGGCAAGGGCCTCGGGCGTGGAAGACGACCTTGGCCTCGACGCGGCGGCAAGCGCGGCCGAGGCGATCACGCGGATCGACCGTTTCGTCTGCGACATCAAGGAAAGCCAGTATGGCGACGGGCTGCACATCTACGGCACGGCGGCCGGAGAAAGCGCGGGCCTGAGCGACGCGCTTGCAGGGCGCCGGGTCGATTCCGGTCCCGCAGGGTCGCCGTGGCGCGGACGGGTCGACGTGCTGCCGACCGGACGGAACCTCTATTCCGTCGACCCCCGCGCCGTGCCGTCCCGCGCGGCCCATGCCCAAGGGGTCAAACTGGCCGAAGAACTGCTGCGGCGGCATTTGCAGGACAAGGGCGATTGGCCCAAGGGGCTGATCCTCGACCTTTGGGGGTCGGCCACGATGCGGACGGCGGGCGAAGAGGTGGCGATGGCGCTGCATCTTGCGGGCCTGTCACCGCGTTGGGACGAAGGCTCCGAACGCGTGTCGGGCTTCGAGGTGGTCCCGCTGGCGCTGCTGGGCCGCCCCCGTATCGACGTGACGCTGCGCGTATCGGGCCTGTTCCGCGATGTTTTCCCCGGCCTCGCGCAGCTGTTCGAAGCAGGGGCCGAGGCTTTGGCCGCACGCGACGAAGCGCCCGAGGACAACCCCTATGTCACGCGCGGCCATCGGGTGTTCGGCCCGAAACCCGGCCTTTACGGCATGGGCATGGCCGGCGCGCTCGAGGATTACTCGGACACGGGGCGCGCGGCGGCGGGCGAGGCATGGCTTTCGGCCTCGAGCTGGGCCGTCGATGCCAAGGGCGAGGCGCATGAGGCGCGCGCCGCCCTTGAAGCCCGCGTCCTGCGGGCCGATGCCTTTGCCCATGTGCAGGACATGGTGGAAACCGATGTGCTGATGGCCCCCGATTATGCCGCACACGAAGGCGGTGTTGCGGCGGCAAAGGTGGCCTTGGGCGGCGCTGCCCCTGCGCTTTATCACATGGATGCCACCACCGATGCGCCACGGGCGCGGACCGTCTCGGAAGAGATCGGCCGCGTGGTGCGGGCGCGGGCGGCGAACCCCGATTGGGCCACGGGCATGATGCGCCACGGCTTCAGGGGCGCGGCCGAGGTGACGGCCACCTTGGACAACCTTGCCGCCTATGCCCATCTCACGCGGGCGGTTCCGGCGCATCTCTTCGATCTCTATCACGAGGCGACCTTGGGTCGTGACGATCTGGTCGACTTCATGGAGCGCGAGAACCCGCAGGCGCTGGCGGCCCTGCGTGCGCGTTTTGCCGCCTTGCGCGAGGCGGGTCTTTGGGTGACACGGCGGAATTCGATTGCTGCGGCACTGGAGGAGCGGGGATGAGCGGACCCGTCGTGCAGGGTTGGTGTCCGGGGGCGCTGCGCCCGATGCTGTCGGGCGACGGGCTGGTCGTGCGGGTGCGCCTGCACGGCGGGCGCTTGCCGGCGGCGATGGCCCTGCGGATCGCCGCGCTCTCGCAGGACTTCGGCAATGGTCTCATCGACCTGTCGGCACGGGGCAACGTGCAGCTGCGCGGCGTGACCGAAGCGGGGCATCCGGCGCTGATCGCGGGCCTTGCGGATTTGGGGCTGATCGACGCCGACAGCCAGACCGAAGCGATGCGCAACATTCAGGTCACGCCCTTCTGGAACGCAGGCGACGGGGCGCAGGACATCGCGGCCGAACTTGTCGCGCGGCTTCGTGACTTCCCCGTCCTCCCCGGCAAATTCGGCTATGCGGTCGATACGGGTGCCACGCCCGTTCTGCGCGGGGCGGCGGCGGATATCCGTGTCGAGCAGGGGGCGGGCGGTCTGATCGTGCGCGCCGAAGGCATGCGAACGGGTGCTGCGGTCACTGTCGGCACGGCGGTGGACGCAGCACTCGATCTGGCGCGCTGGTTCGTCGATGCGGGCGGGGTGACGGGCGGGCGGGGCCGGATGGCGGCGCTTGTGGCGCGCGGCGCCCTGCCGCCCGCGCGGTTCATGGCCGCGCCGATGTCCGTGGCACCTGACATCTTGCAGCGGCCGCGACTGGTTGCTCAGGGTGCCTTGGTCGGGTTCGAATTCGGCCAGATGCGCGCCGAAACCCTTGCGGCCCTTGCAGGCTTTGGCGACATGCGCGTGACGCCGTGGCGGATGCTGCTGGTCGAGGGCGCGCGCGCGATGCCTGCCCTTGCCGGGCTTGTCACCCACGCCGACGATCCGTTGCTGCGCGTGGTGGCCTGCACGGGTGCGCCCGCATGTCTGCAGGCGCTTGCGCCCGTGCGTGATCTGGCGCGGGCCCTGGCCCCCAAGCTGCCCGAAGGGGCGCTTTTGCACCTCTCGGGCTGCGCCAAGGGCTGCGCCCACCCGTCCGCGGCTCCGCTGACGCTGACCGCAACCGCTGCGGGCTTCGATCTGGTCCGGAACGGCACGGCGGCGGATGTGGCCGCGCGGTCGCTGACGGCCGATGAATTGCTGGCCCAGCCAGAGCTTTTGACCGAGACGTCCAATGCCCCATAGCTACATCACCGATGGCGCGGAAATCTACCTGCGCTCCTTTGCCACCATCCGCGCCGAAGCGGACCTCGGGCGATTCACCCCCGAAGAGGAAGTGGTGGTGGTGCGGATGATCCATGCCGCCGGCATGGTGGGGCTTGAGGCCTTTGTCGAATTCACCGAAGGAATGGCCATCGCCGCACGCGCCGCACTGGAAGCGGGCGCGCCGGTCCTGTGCGATGCGCGGATGATCAGCGAAGGAATCACCCGCCCCCGCCTGCCCGCAAGGAACGAGATCATCTGCACCCTGCAAGACCCCCGCGTTCCCGCGATGGCCGCCGAGATGGGCAACACCCGCTCGGCTGCGGCGCTCGAATTGTGGCGCCCGCATCTCGCGGGGGCGGTGGTCGCCATCGGCAACGCGCCGACAGCGCTGTTCCACCTTCTGAACATGCTCGAAGACCCCGCCTGCCCGCGCCCTGCCGCGATCATCGGTTGCCCCGTGGGCTTCATCGGGGCGGCGGAAAGCAAGGACGCGCTGATGCAGGACCGCCCCGTCCCGTCGATGATCGTGCGCGGCAGGCTTGGCGGGTCGGCCATCACCGTGGCGGCGGTCAACGCGCTCGCCAGCCGGAAGGAATGACGATGGGCAAGATCATCTGCACAGGTCTCGGGCCGGGCGACCCCGACCTGATGTCGGTCCGGTCCGACAGGGCCATCCGCAGCGCGGCCCATGTCGCCTATTTCCGCAAAAAGGGGCGTCAGGGTCAGGCACGGCGGATCGTGCAGGGAATGCTGGCGGCGGGCGTCACCGAATATGCGATGGAATACCCCGTCACGACCGAACTGCCCTTCGACGGGCCGGAATACCGCGACGCTTTGGCACGGTTCTACGACGATTGGGCCGACCGTCTGGCACAAGTGGCGCAAAGCGCCGATGTCGTCGTCCTGTGCGAGGGAGACCCCTTCTTCTACGGCTCCTTCATGCACCTCTACACCCGCCTGCAAGGCCGCGCCGTGGTCGAGGTCATCCCCGGCATCACGGGGATGACCGGCTGTTGGACCGCCACGGGCACGCCGATCACTTGGGGCGACGATGTGCTGACCGTGCTGATGGGCACGCTGCCCGAGGCCGATCTTGTGCATCACATGCAGGCCGCCGACGCGCTTGTGGTGATGAAGACGGGCCGCAACCTGCCCAAGGTGCGGGCGGCGCTCGATGCGGCAGGGCGGCTCGATCAGGCATGGCTCGTCGAACGCGGAACCATGCCCGACCAGCGCATCGCGCGGCTGGTCGATGTCGATGTCTCGGACGTTCCCTATTTCGCCATCGTCCTTGTCCACGGGCACGGGCGCAGGCCGGAACTGGAGGCCGTCGAATGAAGGGCTTGGGAACGAAGGGCTGGGTCGCGGTCGCCGGACTTGGTCCCGGCGACGAGGGGATGGTCACGGCCGAGGTGCGCGAGGCCTTGGCGCAGGCGACCGATGTCGTGGGCTATATTCCCTATGTCGCACGGGTCGCCCCGCGCCCGGGGCTGACGCTGCACCCTTCGGACAACCGTGTCGAGATGGACCGCGCCGCGCTGGCCCTCCGGATGGCCGCCGATGGCAAGCGTGTGGTCGTCGTCTCCTCGGGCGATCCGGGCGTGTTCGCGATGGCAAGCGCGGTGTTCGAGGCGGCAGAGGCATTCGCGGGCGACCTGCCCGAAATCCGTATCCTTCCGGGCATCACGGCGATGCTGGCGGCGGCGGCCCATGCGGGCGCGCCCTTGGGCCATGATTTCTGCGCCATCAACCTGTCGGACAACATGAAGCCGTGGGAGCTGGTCGAAAAGCGCCTGCGTCTGGCAGGTGAGGCCGATTTCGCGATGGCCTTCTACAACCCCCGCTCCGCCTCGCGCCCGCACCAGTTCGCCCGCGCGCTCGATGTGCTGCGCGAGGTGTGCGGCCCCGATCGCCTCATCACCTTTGCCCGCGCCGTGACCACGCCGGACGAGCGGATCGTGACCGTGACACTGGGCGAGGCCACGCCCGAAATGGCCGATATGCGGACCGTCGTGATCGTCGGCAATTCCGCCACGCGCCGGGTGGGCAGCTGGGTCTATACGCCAAGGCGGGCGGGATGACCGGCAATCCACGCCATCACCTCGGCCACGCTTTCCGCCCTTGCGCGGGGGGGAAGGTGCGGTCGGTCGATCAGGATCACGGGCAGGCCAAGGGCGCGGGCGGCGTGCAGCTTCGCCTCGGCTCCGCTGCCGCCGGCGTTCTTGGCGACGACATGGGTGATGGCATGGGCCCGCAGCAAGGCTTCGTCGCCTTCTGCGCTGAAGGGGCCCTTGGCAAGGATCACGCTGGCCAGCGGCAGCGGCAGCGGCGCTTCGGGCGGATCCACAAGACGCAGCAGGTAATGATGCTGCGGCTTGGCGGCAAAGGCATGCAGCGTCTGCTTCCCGATGGCAAGAAACACGCGGGCAGGGCTGTCGGGCAGGGCGGCGACAGCGGCCTCGGTGTCGGCAACATGGCTCCAGCGGTCGCCCTGACCGGCCATCCAGACCGGACGTTCGAACGCCAGAAGCGGGGTGTGTGTATCCCTGCATGCGGCTATGGCGTTCCGGCTCATTCCGGCGGCAAAGGGATGGGTGGCGTCGATCACATGGCTTATGCCTTCGGCGCCAAGATAGGCTGCAAGCCCGTCGGCCCCGCCGAACCCGCCGGTGCGCGTGGGCAGCGGCTGCGCCACGGGTGCCGCGGTGCGGCCCGCATAGGAAAAGACGGCATCCACCCCGCAACGCGCCAGTTCGGCGGCAAGGGCGGAAGCCTCGGTCGTGCCGCCGAGAAGAAGGATGCGCGTCATGGCTGAGGTCTGGCTTTCGATCATCGGTCTGGGCGAAGATGGACTGGCAGGGCTGGCCGATGCAAGCCGCGCCGCAATCGACGCGGCCGAGGTGATCTTCGGCGGGCCGCGCCATCTTGCACTGGTGAACGCCGCAGACCGTGGCCGCGCATGGCCCGTGCCCTTCGATGTGGCACCCGTGCTTGCCCTGCGGGGGCGGCGCGTGGTGGTTCTGGCCTCGGGCGACCCGTTCTGGTTCGGCGCGGGGGGCAGTCTTTCCGCGCATCTGGTGGCGGGCGAATGGGTGGCGCATCCGGCGCCATCGACCTTTGCGCTCGCCGCCGCGCGCCTTGGCTGGCGGATCGAGTCGGTGGATTGTCTGGGCCTGCACGCGGCCCCCTATGCGCGCCTGCGCGGGGTGCTGGCCGAAGGGTCGCGGGCGATCTGCCTGCTGCGCGACGGCAAGGCCCCTGCCGAACTGGCCGAATGGCTGGTCGGCGCGGGGTTCGGGGCTTCGGATCTGACCGTGTTGCAGGCTCTGGGCGGCCCGCGCGCGCGCATTGCCACGACCACCGCCGCAGGATTTGACGTGACCGGTATCACGGCCCCCGTGGCCGTCGCCATCGTGGCAAAGGGCAACGGCCTGCCGCGTTCGGGCGGCTTGCCGGACGATATGTTCCAAAGTGACGGCCAGATCACCAAGCGCCCCGTCCGTGCGCTGACGCTTTCGGCTCTGGCCCCGCGACGGGGCGAGACGCTGTGGGATCTTGGCGCGGGGTCGGGGTCGATCTCGGTCGAATGGTGCCTTGCCGGCGGGTTTGCCCATGCGGTCGAGGCGCGGCCCGAACGTGCGGCCAATATCGTGGCGAATGCCGGCTGGTTCGGCATCGACCACCGCCTGACGGTGCATCAGGCTGCATGGGGCGATGCGCTTGCCTCGCTTCCCCGGCCCGATGCCGTCTTTGTCGGGGGCGGTGCCGATGCGGACCTGATGGCTCGGCTCTGGTCGGCCTTGCCCGCCGGCGTCCGGGTGGTGATGAATGCCGTGACGCTGGAAAGCGAGTCCTTGCTTTACGGCCTGCACGCCGCGCATGGCGGCAGCCTTGCCCGCTATGATATCGCGCAGGCAGGCACCCTTGGGCGTATGCGCGACTGGCAGGCCGCGCGCCCCGTGGTGCAGTGGAGCGTCGTGCGATGAGGGTGGCAGGCTTGGGCTTTCGCGCAGCCGCCACGGTCGAGGACCTGATGGCGGCACTTGCGCTTGCGGGGAAAGCGGATGTGCTGGCGACCGATATACGCAAGGCGGACGCTGCGGTGATGGCGGCGCTGGCCGCGCGGACAGGATTGGCGGTGCGGGCCGTGGATGTGTCGGGAACGGAAACGCCGACCCGGTCGGCGCGTGTGAAGGAAGCCTTCGGCACGGGGTCGGTCGCGGAAGCGGCGGCCTTGCGGGCAGCGGGGGCGAAAGCGCGGCTTGTCGTGGCGCGGGTGGTGACACCCAACGGCATGGCAACGGCGGCGATAGCGGAAGGAGACGGGGCATGACGGTTCATTTCATCGGGGCGGGGCCGGGGGCTGCCGACCTTATCACCATTCGCGGCCGCGATCTCATCGCCGCCTCGCCCGTCTGCCTTTACGCAGGCTCTCTGGTCCCCGAGGCTTTGTTGCAGCATTGCCCCGCAGGCGCGCGGATCGTGAACACGGCCTCGCTGTCGCTTGACGAGATCATGGCCGAAATCGCGGCGGCCGACAAAGCGGGGCAGGATGTGGCGCGGCTGCATTCGGGCGACCTTTCGGTCTGGTCCGCGATGGGCGAACAGTTGCGCCGCCTGCGTGACATGGGCATTGCCTATGACGTGACGCCGGGGGTTCCGTCCTTTGCAGCCGCCGCAGCGGCCCTGGGCGCGGAACTGACCCTGCCCGGAGTGGCGCAATCCGTCGTCCTGACCCGCACCTCGGGCCGGGCAACCGCCATGGCGGAAAGCGAGAACCTCGGGGCCTTTGCCGCCACGGGTGCGACGCTCTGCATCCACCTGTCGATCCACATCCTCGACAAGGTGATCGCCGAACTGACCCCGCATTACGGCGCCGATTGCCCTGTCGCGGTGGTCTGGCGGGCGACATGGCCCGACCAAAGGATCGTGCGCGCCACCCTCGAAACGCTGGAAACCGCGATTGCGGGGGAAATGGAGCGCACGGCCCTCATCATGGTCGGCCGCGCCATCGGGGCCGAGGATTTTGCCGAAAGCCGCCTCTATGCGGGCGATTACGACCGCCGCTACCGTCCCGTCGGCACGCACCCGCGCTTTCCGGACAGTGTCTGATGCTGCCTCGCGGCCTGCTCATCTCGGCCCCCGCCTCGGGAACCGGCAAGACCACGCTGACGCTGGGCCTGCTTGCCGCCTTCCGCGCGCGCGGGGTCGTGGTGCAACCGTTCAAAAGCGGGCCTGACTACATCGACCCCGCTTTCCATACGGCGGCGGCGGGGCGGGTTTCGGTGAACCTCGACGCATGGGCGATGGGGGCCGACCGTCTGGCAGGGCTGGCGCAGGTGGCCAAAGGGGCCGATCTGGTGATCGCCGAGGGCTCGATGGGCCTTTTCGACGGTGTCGCCAAGCCGGGCGAGGCGGGAACGGGCGCTTCGGCCGACATCGCGGCGCTGATGGGCTGGCCCGTGGTTCTGGTGCTCGATGTGGGCGGGCAGGCGCAATCGGCCGCCGCCGTGGCGCTGGGCTTTGCCGCGATGCGGGCCGATGTGCGGATCGCGGGCGTGGTGCTGAACAAGGTCGCCTCGCCCCGCCACGAGGCGCTGGTGCGCGACGGGATGGACCGCGCGGGCATCCGCGTCTTCGGGGCCTTGCCGCGCAAATCCTCGATCACCCTGCCCGAACGCCACCTCGGTCTGGTCCAGGCCGAGGAATTGCCAAGACTGGCCGCCATCATGGCCGAGGCCGGCGAATTCGTCGCCACACACATCGACCTTGACGCGTTGCAATCGGCATCTGCCCCGACGCGGGCCGCAGGTGCCGCCCTTTCCGTGCCGCCGCCCGCCGAACGCATCGCCTTGGCACGCGACGCGGCCTTCTCCTTCGTCTATCCGCATCTGCTCGAAGGCTGGCGCAGGGCGGGGACAACCATCCTGCCCTTCTCGCCGCTGGCCGACGAGGCGCCGGACGACAGCGCAGGCGCGTGCTGGCTGCCGGGGGGCTACCCCGAACTCCACGCCGGACGGCTTGCAGCCGCAGGCCGGTTCCGCAAGGGCCTGACCGGTTTTGCCGAAACCCGCCCCGTGCATGGCGAATGCGGGGGCTACATGGCGATGGGGCAGGGGATCGTTGCCGCAGATGGCACGCGCCACGAAATGGCGGGGCTTCTGGGGCTTGAAACCAGCTTCGAGAAGCGGCGGATGCATCTGGGCTATCGCCTTGCCGAAACGCTTGTTCCCATGCCCGCCCATGCGGCGGGCGCACGTCTGCGCGGGCATGAATTCCACTACGCCACGATCCTGTCGCAACCCAATGCGCCGCTTGCCCGCGTGGTCGATGCCACGGGGGCAGATGTCGCGGAAACCGGGTCGTGGCGCGGTTTTCCGGGCGGCGGCCGGGCCACCGGCACCTTTTTCCATCTGATTGCGGAGGCCACATGACGGGCTTCGTTTCCTTTGTCTCCTCGGGTCCGGGCGACCCCGAATTGCTTACGCTGAAAGCCGTGGCGCGGTTGCAGGCCGCCGATGCGGTGCTGTTCGACGACCTGTCGTCGGGTCCGGTCCTGTCGCATGCGCGGGCGGGTGCCGATCTGGTCGGCGTGGGCAAGCGGGCGGGCCGTGCCTCGCCCAAGCAAGACCATGTCAGCCGCCTTCTGGTCGACTATGCGGCGACGGGCGCGCGCGTCGTGCGGCTGAAATCGGGCGATTGCGGGCTGTTCGGGCGGCTGGAAGAGGAAACCACCGCGCTCGACGCGGCGGGCATCCCCTACGAGATCATCCCCGGCGTGACCTCGGCCAGTGCCGCCGCTGCCGCTGCGGGCATTCCGCTGACGCGGCGTCTGACGGCGCGGCGGGTGCAGTTCCTGACAGGGGCCGATGTGACGGGCGGTTTGCCCGCCGACCTCAACTGGGCGGCCTTGGCCGACCCGATGGCAACGACCGTGGTCTTCATGGGCAAACGCACCTTCGGGGCCATGTGCGCGCAACTGATGGCGCATGGCTTGCCCGCCGATACGCCCGCCCTGCTGGCCGAAGCCGTGGGTCACCCCGACCAGAAACTGACCCGCACGACGATCGAGGGGCTGGCATCGCATCTGGCACAGGGGCCGGGGCTTCTTCCGGGCCTGATCCTCTACGGTCCCTTGGCCGGAGAGGACGCATGAAGGTCACGCTCTGCTCGACCTGCGCCTTGGGCCGGTCCGGCTTTGCCGAAACGCTTCAGGCCGCACTCGGCAGCGCAGCCACGGTCGGCCTGGTCGAATGCATGTCGGGCTGCACGCGCCCGTCCACGGTGTCTTTCCGCGACACTGGCAAGACCGCTTACCTGTTCGGAGACGTGGCCGAATCCGACCTGCCGGATCTGGTCACCTTTGCCCGGCTCTATGCCGCCTCGCCCGACGGGAACTTTGCCGACGCCCGCCCCTTGGGTGCGCTGCGCACAAAGGCTGTGGCGCGGATCCCCGCCTAGGTCGCGGACGCGCCCTGATGTGGCGCAAAGCATCTTGACCGTTCCGCCCATTGCTGTGACAGATGTAACGACAAGGTGTCCCGCATGGTGCAAAGCACCGGGACTGAAACGGGAATGGGGAAGGGCGGACCAACCGAGGCGCCCCCAGCCCCAGCCGCCCCCGCGACTGTAAGCGGCGAGCGGCCTTCGGATGCCACTGTCTGGAACCGGCATAGCCGGCAACGGATGGGAAGGCGAAGGCTGCCGCGACCCGCGAGCCAGGAGACCGACCTTGTGCGAGTGAAACATACGCCGTCGGGTGTGACGGTCGGGAGATGATGAGATGAAGACGATGACCTCGGTAAAGACGCTTTCGGGTTCGCTGGCACAGGCTGCCGGTTCGATCATGGCCGTGATGGCGATCGGCGTGACCCTGATGTTCGTGGCAGGCCATGCCCAGTCGGCCACGCTGCACGACGCCGCGCATGACATGCGTCATGCGACCGGCTTCCCCTGCCACTGAGCTTCTGACCAGATAGAACCATGTTTCAACGCATGGTCTCCGGCGCGGTGTTCGCCGGATGTGCAGCAGGGCTGATTGCCGCCCTGTTGCACTTTTGGTTTGTGCAACCCCTGATTCTCGCGGGCGAACAGTTCGAGTCGGGCGAAAGGGTCCATTTCGCCGCCCCCGCAGGACATGCCCACGACCACGGCACGGCAGCAGACGCGGCCGCAGAAGGGGCAGCAGACGGGGCCGCTGTGGCACAGGCTGCGCCGGACGCAGAGGCAGAAGCGGGGCACGACCATTCCGCCCATGAACATGGCACAGCCGGTCATGGCACGGGGCCGGATATAAAGCGTGACCTGCTGACCGTCGCCTTCACCGTTCTGATCTACGTGGCCTACGCCTTCATCCTTGTTGCAGGCTTCGGAGCGGCGACGGCGATGGGGCAGCGCGTCGGTCCGTTGCAGGGCCTGCTTTGGGGGCTTGGCGGATACGCCGCCTTCCAGCTTGCCCCCGCTCTGGGCCTGCCGCCGGAACTTCCGGGCAGCGTCGCGGCCGATCTTGGCGCGCGACAGGTCTGGTGGTGGGCCACGGCAGGGCTGACGGCGGCGGGCTTCCTGCTGCTCGGCTATGGCCGCAAGCCCTGGGCTTTCGTCCTTGCCGGGGCGGCGCTTGCCCTGCCGCATGTGATCGGCGCGCCCACGCTCGGGGATTACTTCGGCGTGGCCCCGCCCGAACTCGCCGCGGCCTTCGCGGCGCGGGTGCTGGGCGTCGGTCTGCTCGCATGGGCGGCGCTTGGCTGGATCGCGGGTCATTTCTGGTCGCGCGGCGACGGCGTATAAGACGGCATGTCGCAAAAGGGGCGGGGGCCGGTCTGGCCCCCGTTCCGCAAAGGAGAGACGGATGGAAGAGCTGTTCCTGATCGGCATCGGCACGGGAAACCCCGACCATCTGACGCTGCAGGCGATCAAGGCGATGCGGCAGGCCGACCTGATCCTGATCCCGAAAAAGGGGCCGGACAAATCCGACCTTGCCGGTTTGCGCCACGCCATGCTGGCCGAACATGCGCCCCGCGTGGCCGTGGCGGAATTCGACATGCCCAAGCGCGATGTCTCCACAGGCTACCTTGCGGGGGTCGAGGCGTGGCACGATGCCATCGCCACCGAATGGGTGGCGGCCATCGCACGGGCGGGCGCGGGGCGGGAATTTTCGCAGAAAATCCGTCGTGTCGCCCTGCTCGTCTGGGGGGATCCCTCGCTTTACGACAGCACGCTGCGCATCGCGGCGCGGCTTGCCCCGCAGCCAAAGGTCACGGTCATTCCCGCCGTGACCTCGGTTCAGGTTCTCACCGCAGGCCACGCCATCCCCGTCAACGAGGTGGGCGCCCCCTTCACCGTCACCACGGGCCGCCAGCTGCGCGACCACGGCTGGCCCGAGGGCATCGGGACGCTGGTCGTCATGCTCGACGGCGAATGCTCTTTCCTGACCCTTCCGCCTGCGGGTGTGCATATCTGGTGGGGTGCCTATGTCGGCATGGCCGAAGAGGTTCTTGCCCAAGGCCCGCTTGCCGAAATGGCCGCCACCATCCCGCCCTTGCGCGAGCGGCTGCGGGCAGAGCATGGTTGGATCATGGATATCTATGTGCTGCGCCGGAAAGGATAGGCGATGTTCGACCGGGAACTTGAAGACCGTCTGGTGCGCTACGCCGCCATCGACACGCAAAGCGACGAACGCTCGACCGCAGCACCCAGCACGGCGATCCAGCTGAACCTGTCGCGCCTTCTGGCGGCGGAACTGGAAGGCATCGGCGCATCCGATGTGCGCGTGACCGACTACGGCGCGGTGCTTGCGACCGTTCCGGCCACCGCCGCCGGGCCGACCATCGGCCTGCTCGCCCATGTCGACACCGCCCCGCAATTCAACGCGACGGGCGTCAAACCCGTCGTCCATCGCGGCTACAACGGCGGCGACATCACCTTTGCCGATGCGCCGGGCCTGCTGCTTTCGCCCGCCAATTCCCGGCATCTGGCCGACAAGCTGGGCCATGACATCATCACCGCCAGCGGAACCACGCTGCTCGGGGCCGATGACAAGGCAGGCGTCGCGATCATCATGACGCTGGCCCGCCACCTGCTGGCCAACCCCGACATCCCCCACCCCACCCTCCGCCTTGCCTTTACCCCTGACGAAGAGATCGGGCGCGGCGTCGACAAACGCCTGCCCGCCGATCTGGCCGCCGACTTCGCCTATACGCTCGACGGCGGCATGGTGGGCGAGATCGAATACGAAAGCTTCTCGGCCGATGGCGCGGTGGTCAGGATCACCGGCGTCTCGGCCCATCCGGGCTATGCCAAGGGCAAGCTCGTCAACGCCCTGCATCTGGCGGCGAGGATCGTGACCACCCTGCCGCAGGGCACGCTGGTTCCGGAAGTGACCGAAGGCCGCGAGGGCTTTATCCACCTTTACGAAATGACCGGAACGGCAGCCGGGGCCGAGCTGCGCTTCATCCTGCGCGATTTCGAACTCGACGGGCTGGAAGCCAAAGGTGCGCTCTTGCGTCAGGTCTGCGCCGCCGTGCAGGCGGGCGAACCGCGCGCCGAGGTGACGGTCGAGATCAAGAAGCAATACCGCAACATGCGCTATTGGCTGGAAAAGGACATGACCCCCGTCGAACGCGCCCGCGCCGCCTGCCTTGCCGAGGGGATCGAGCCGGTTTCCGTCCCGATCCGTGGCGGCACCGACGGCTCGCGGCTGACCGAGATGGGCGTTCCCACGCCGAACATCTTCACCGGAATGCAGGAAATCCACGGCCCGCTCGAATGGGTCTCGGTGCAGGACATGGCGGCGGCCGTGCGGGTTCTGCTGCGGCTGGTGCGGGGCTAGAGGGTCCGGCACCCGCCCGATTGCCCAAAATTTACGCCATCGCCATCTGGCACGGCGCCGGAACGCGCGCAGCCCCTTGACCCGCGACGACTTGCGCCTAGTGTCTGTCCGACATTGGCGAGACGCCGAGCGGCACACGGGCCCCATGATGCAGGAAGTTTTGCGCTTCCCGCATCGGGGCCCGTTGCTTTTCGGGGGTGGCAAACGGGGGCGGAATGAAACGGCGGATCGAACTGGGCCTGCTCTATTCGCGGTCGGGCAGCTATACGCTGATCGCCGAGGCCTGCCGTTCGGGTGCCCTTTCCGCCATCGCGCAGGTCAACGCCGACCCCGCGCTCGACATCTCCTTCGTCCCGGTCGAACGTGATCCCGGCGGGAACGTCGATCTTTACGGCCCCCTGTGCGAAGAAATCCTGCGCGACACCTCTGCCCGCCATGTCATCGGCTGCGTGACAAGCTGGAGCCGCAAAGAGGTGATCCCCGTTCTGGAAAAGCTGGGCGGGACGCTGTGGTATACGGTCCCCTACGAAGGGTTCGAGGCCTCGGATCACGTCGTCTATACCCACGCCTGCCCGAACCAGCATCTTCTACCGCTGCTTGACTGGGTGATGCCTGCCCACGGGCGCCGCACCTATCTGACCGGCTCGAACTATATCTGGGGCTGGGAGATGAACCGCCTTGCCCGCGAGGTGGTGACGCAAGCGGGTGGCGAGGTTCTTGGCGAACGCTACCTTCCCATCGGCTCGCGCGAAGTGGGCCGCATGATTGACGAAATCCGCTTCGCCCGCCCCGATTTCATCGTGAATTCGCTGATCGGCCCCTCGTCCTACGAATTTCTTGCCGCCTATCGCGCGCTTGGCCGCGAAGATGCGCATTTCACCGCGCAGAACTGTCCGGTCCTGTCCTGCAACCTGACCGAATGCGAATTTCCCGCCCTTGGGCAGGCCGCCGAAGGGCTGGTTGCCGCAGGCCCCTACTTTCGCGGGGCGCAGGATTGGCCGGGCGGCAATTTCGGCTCGTCGCACGAAGCGGCGGCCTTTGCGGCGGTGCGCGAACTCGCGCGGCTGTTGCACGGCCGCGAAGGGATCGAGAACGCGGGCCTTCCCTCGCTTTTGTCCGGTGCGGCCTCGGTGGTCGATGAAAAGACGCATCATACCCGCCTGCCGGTGCTGATCGCGCAGGTGCGCGGCGGCGCGTTTCAGGTGGTCCGCGCGCAATCCGCGGTGGCGGGCGACCCCTACCTGACCCGCGGGCGCGTCGCCCCCGCCCCCTCGTTGCGGGTGGTGTCATGAGACGGCCGATCCGCATCCAGAACCTTGGTGGCGCGCAGGCGGTGATCCTGCATCGCCCGCACCCCACTGTGCAGGCGTTGACACGCCAGCTTGCCGCCATCGGCCTGCGCGTGGCGCAGGTCTGGCCCGAACTGGGGGCCGAGGCGCTGGGCGCGGATTTCGTCTTTTTCGACGCCGACATGGGCCATGACGAACAATTCCCGTGGTCGCCCGGCGAATCCCCCATGCCGATGATCGCGCTGATCGGGTCCGAGGCTCCGGGGCGCATCGAATGGGCCTTGCGTGCGGGCGCACATGCGCAGCTTTTGAAGCCCGTCGGTGACAACGGGGGATATTCCGCGCTGCTCATCGCCCGCGATGCCTTTGACGCGCAGCGCGCGCTTTCGGTCGAGATTGCAGGCCTGCGCCGGCGGCTGGACGAGCGGCAAACCGTGGTGCGGGCGGTCGCAGCCCTTGCCGCCAAGGGCAAGACCGAAGCCGAGGCCTATGCCCAGTTGCGCCAGATGGCGATGGCTTGGCGCGTGACTTTCGAGGATGCCGCCGCCCGCGTCGTGGCCGGTTTGGACGGAGGGCCGGATGAGCGACAGAACCGTGGCTGACCTGCGCCCGGCGGGGCCGATGGCACGGCTGATGCAGCGCAAGATGGCGCTGCTTGGCCTTGCGCTGATCGTGCTGGTCGTGGCGGGGGCCATTCTCGCGCCGTGGATCGCGCCGTTCCAGCCCGACGAACAGCTTTTCGACGGTCTGACCATCGAGGGCGCTCCCCTGCCACCGAATGCCACCTTCATCTTCGGCACCGATCTGCTGGGCCGCGATCTTTTCACCCGCATCCTTTACGGCGCGCAGACCTCGCTTGTCATCGGCGTGGTGGCGAACGGGATGGCGCTGCTGATCGGCACGGCGGTCGGTATCGTCGCGGGCTATTTCCGCGGCTGGGTCGGATCGGCCCTGATGCGGTTCACCGACCTGATGATGGCCTTTCCCGCGCTTTTGCTGGCGATATGCCTTGCCGCGATCTTCCAGCCCTCGCTCTGGATCGTGGCCCTTGTGATCGCGCTGGTGAACTGGGTGCAGACGGCGCGGGTGATCTATACCGAAACGACCTCGCTTGCGACACGCGACTTCATCGCAGCCGAGCGGACGCTGGGCGCGGGCACGGGGCGCATCCTCTTCCGCCACATCCTGCCGCATCTGGTGCCCACGATCATCGTCTGGGGCACGCTCGGCATCTCGACGACGGTTCTTCTTGAAGCGACCCTGTCCTTTCTGGGCGTTGGCGTGCAGCCCCCGACACCAAGCTGGGGCAACATCATCTTCGAGAACCAGACCTATTTTCAGGCCGCCCCTTGGCTTGTGTTCATTCCCGGGGCCGCGATCATCCTGCTCGCGCTTGCCTTCAACCTTGTGGGCGATGCGCTGCGCGATGTGCTCGACCCGACGCAACGGGGGCGCGACTGATGGCAGCCTATCTTGTCCGGCGCATCGTGCAGGCGGTCCTGATCCTGCTGGGTGTCAGCTTCATCACCTTTTTCCTGCTCTACGTCCTGCCCGCCGATCCGGTGCGCCAGATCGCGGGCCGTTCGGCCACTGCGGAAACGGTTGAAAACATCCGCCGGCAACTGGGCCTCGACCAGCCCTTCGTCGTGCAATACGGGCGCTATCTCGCCGGTCTGGCGCAGGGTGATCTGGGACGCAGCTACCTGCAAAAGACCGAAGTCGCCGAACTCATCGCCTCGCGCCTTCCGGCCACGCTGCAACTGATGCTGGCGGGCATCGCCTGCGAGCTGGCGCTTGGCCTCGGCATGGGCATCGCCGCCGCCCTGTTGCGCGGCCGGCTTGCCGATCAGGCGCTGATGATGGCCTCGTTCGTGACCGTCTCGGCCCCGCAATTCGTGGTCAGCCTGCTGCTTCTTTACGTCTTTGCCGTCAAACTCGGCTGGTTCCCCATCGGCGGCTACGGCACATGGCGGCATCTGGTGCTGCCTGCGGTGACCTTGGGCATCCTCGGCTCCGGCTGGTACAGCCGCATGATGCGGTCAAGCATGATCGACGTCCTGCGCGCCGACTTCATCCGCACCGCCCGCGCCAAGGGGCTGACCCGCAGCCGCGTCATCTTCCGCCACGCCCTGCCCAATGCCGTTCTGCCCATCATCGCCATGATCGGCATCGATATCGGCATCTTCATGGGCGGCATCGTCGTCGTGGAATCCGTCTTCGGCTGGCCCGGCATCGGCCAGCTTGCGTGGCAGGCGATCCAGCGCGTCGACATCCCGATCATCATGGGTGTCACGCTGGTTTCGGCCTGCGCCATCGTTCTGGGTAACCTTTTGGCCGATGTTCTGGCCCCCTTCGTCGATCCGCGCATCCGGCTCCGGTAGCGCATCCCCGTTTCTGGCCCACCAACAGGAGAGAGAAAAACATGAAGAAATGGCTCACCTCGACCGCCCTGGCCCTGACCTTGGCCTTGCCCGTCGCCGCACAGGACTACACCCCCGATCCGGCAGCCAAGGCCGGCGGCTCGATCACCGTGACCTACAAGGACGACGTGGCAACCCTCGACCCTGCCATCGGCTATGACTGGCAGAACTGGTCGATGATCAAATCGCTCTTCGACGGGCTGATGGACTATGTCCCCGGCACCACCCAGCTGCGCCCCGGTCTGGCCGAAAGCTACGAAATCTCGGAAGACGGCCTGACCTACACCTTCAAACTCCGCGCTGGCGTCAAATTCCACAACGGCCGCGAGATGACGGCGGAAGACGTGAAATACTCGCTCGGCCGCGTGACCGACCCCGCCACCCAATCGCCGGGTGCGGGCTTCTTCGGCTCGATCGCAGGCTTCGACAAGGCCGGACCCGACGGGCTGTCGGGCGTGGAAGTGGTCGATCCGCTGACCGTCAAGATCACCCTGTCGCGCCCCGACGCCACCTTCCTGCATGTCATGGCGCTGAACTTCGCCTCGGTCGTGCCGAAAGAGGCCGTCGATGCCGCAGGGGCCGATTTCGGCAAGCAGCCGGTCGGCACGGGCGCTTACAAACTGGCAGAATGGACGCTTGGCCAACGGCTGGTCTTCGAGAAGAACGCCGACTACTGGCGTCCGGGCGTGCCCTTCCTCGACTCGGTCGTGTTCGAGGTCGGTCAGGAACCCGTCGTCGCCCTGCTGCGCCTGCAGAACGGCGAAGTCGACGTCCCCGGCGACGGCATCCCCCCCGCGAAATTCCAAGAGGTGATGGGCGACCCCGCCCAGGCCGCGCATGTCGTCATCGGCGGCCAGTTGCAGACGGGCTACATCACGCTGAACGTCAAGACCCCGCCCTTCGACAAGGTCGAGGTGCGCAAGGCCGTGAACATGGCGATCAACAAGGACCGCATCGTCCAGATCATCAACGGCCGCGCCGTGCCTGCCACGCAGCCCTTGCCGCCCTCGATGCCGGGCTACACCAAGGATTACGCAGGCTACGCCTATGACGTGGAAGCGGCCAAGAAACTGCTGGCCGATGCCGGTCTGGCGGACGGGTTCGAAACCGAGCTTTACGTCATGAACACCGACCCGAACCCCCGTATCGCCCAGGCCATCCAGCAGGATCTTGCGGCCATCGGGATCAAGGCCAACATCCAGTCGCTGGCACAGGCCAACGTGATCGAGGCCGGCGGCGCAGGCACCGCGCCGATGGTCTGGTCGGGCGGCATGGCGTGGATCGCGGACTTCCCCGATCCGTCGAACTTCTACGGCCCGATCCTTGGTTGCGCCGGTGCCGGTGACGGTGGCTGGAACTGGTCCAAATTCTGCGACGAGGCGCTTGACGCCAAAGCGACCGAAGCCGACAGCATGGCCGACCCCGCCAAGGCCGAAGACCGCCTGAAACTCTGGTCCGATGTCTACATGGGCGTGATGGAACAGGCGCCTTGGGTGCCGGTGTTCAACGAAGAACGCTACACCATGAAATCCGACCGCATGGGCGGCGAGGACGCGCTTTACGTCGACCCGGTCTCGATTCCGGTCAACTACGACTACGTCTGGGTGAAGCAGTAAATGTGCAAGGACTGCAACTACACGATCCACGGCGCGCAGCACCATTTCGGCTGGGACAATTCCTTTGCCCCCGTCGTGCGCGCCGAACCCGGATCGACGATCCTGTTTCACTGCAACGATTCTTCGGCGGGCCAGCTTGGCCCGTCGTCGACCGTGGCCGATGTGGTCAGCCTCGACTTCGGCAAGATCAACCCCGTCTCGGGTCCGATCTACATCGAGGGTGCGCAACCCGGTGATGCGGTCAAGGTGACGATCGAAAGCTTCGCCCCCCGTGCATTCGACGGCGCGGGTTTCGGCTGGACGGCCAATATCCCCGGCTTCGGCCTGCTTGCCGACCAGTTCACCGAACCCGCGCTGAAAGTGTGGAAATACGACCCCGCCAGCATGGCCCCGGCTCTGTGGTCCGATGTGGCCCGCGTGCCGCTGAAACCCTTTGCCGGAACCATCGGCAACGCGCTGGCGGAAAAGGGGCTGCATTCGGTCGTCCCGCCGCGCCGCGTGGGCGGCAACCTCGACATCCGCGATCTGAATGCGGGCACGGTGCTTTACCTGCCCGTCGAAGTCGCGGGCGCCCTGTTCAGCGTGGGCGACACCCATGCCGCCCAAGGCGATGGCGAGGTGTGCGGCACCGCCATCGAATCCCCGATGGATGTGGTCCTGACACTCGACCTCGTGAAAGGCGCGAACCTCAAGACACCGCGCTTTACCACCTCTGGCCCCGTCACCCGCCATCTGGATGCCAAGGGCTACGAGGTGACGACGGGCATCGGCCCCGATCTTATGGCGGCAAGCCGAGATGCGGTGGCCAATATGGTCGACTTCCTTTGCGCCACGCGCGGCATGGCGGCGGTCGATGCCTATATGCTGGTGTCGACCTGCGGCGACCTGCGGATTTCGGAAATCGTCGATATGCCGAACTGGGTGGTCAGCTTCTACTTCCCGCGCTGCGTGTTCGAATGACCGCGATGCAAGACATATCCGGGGCTGTCGCGGCCCCGGATGCCCCCGTGCTGGCGGTCGATGGCCTCTGTGTCTCGGTTCGCACCGAAAACGGGCTGAAGCCGCTTGTGCGGGATCTTTCCTTTACCCTGCGGCGCGGCGAGATGCTGGCGATTGCGGGCGAAAGCGGGTCCGGCAAGTCGATCACCTCGCTTGCGATCATGGGCCTTTTGCCGCCCCCTGCGGTGCGGGTGACGGGCGGTAGCGTTCGCTTGGGCGCGACCGAACTGACCAGCCTGCCCGAAAGCAGGATGCGCGCCCTGCGTGGCGACCGGATCGCGATGATCTTTCAGGAACCGATGACCAGCCTTAACCCCGTGCTTACGGTCGGGGCGCAACTGGTCGAAGCCATCCGCGCCCATGAACCCGTGGGGCGCTCCGAGGCGCGCGCCCGTGCCGTGCAGGCGCTGCAAGCCGTGCGCCTGTCGCAGCCCGAACGGCGCATGACCCAGTATCCGCACGAACTTTCCGGCGGGATGCGCCAGCGCGTGATGATCGCGATGGCCCTTGCCCTGCGCCCCGAGGTGCTGATCGCGGACGAACCCACGACCGCGCTCGACGTCACCGTGCAGCGCGAGGTTCTGGACCTGTTGCGCGACCTTCAGCGCGACATGGGCACGGCCATCATCCTTATCACCCATGACATGGGCGTGGTCGCCGAAATGGCCGACCGCGTGATCGTCATGAAAGACGGCGCGATGGTCGAAGAGGCGACAACCGCCGACCTTTTCGCCCGCCCCGCCGCGCAATACACGCGCGACCTTCTCGCTGCCGTGCCGCGCATGGGCGCAGGCGCCGCGCGCGCCGAAGTGACGGGCGACACCATCGCCAGCCTGCGCGATGTGGTCGTGCGTTTCCCGCTGCGCGGTGGATTGCTGGGGCGGGTCACCCAGAACGTCCACGCCGTGGAACATGTCAGCTTCGACATCCGGCGGGGCGAGACCTTCGCCCTTGTCGGAGAATCCGGATGTGGCAAATCGACCATCGCCAAGGCCATCGTCGGCCTCGTGCCCCATGCGGGCCGGATCGAGGTGGGCGGACAGGCGTTGGAGGGGCTGGATGCCGCGGGCCAAAAGGCGCTGCGCCGCCGCGTGCAGATGGTGTTTCAGGACCCGATGGCCGCTCTCGACCCGCGCATGACCGTGGGCGCGCTGATCGCGGAACCGCTGGTGATCCACGGCGTCGGCACGGCGGCGGAACAGCGGGCGCGGGCGGCGGACCTGATGGCGCGGGTCGGTCTGTCGGCGGACGGGCTTGACCGTTACCCGCACGAGTTTTCGGGCGGACAGCGCCAACGCGTCTGCATCGCCCGTGCATTGGCGCTGAACCCCGCACTGATCATCGCCGATGAAAGCGTCTCGGCGCTCGACGTCTCGGTGCAGGCGCGGGTGCTTGATCTCTTGCGCGCCCTGCAACAGGAATTCGGTATCGCCTTCCTGTTCATCAGTCACGATATGGCGGTTGTCGAAAACATCTCGGACCGCGTGGCGGTGATGTATCTGGGCCAGATCGTCGAACTGGGAACGCGGGCGCAAGTTTTTGGAAATCCACAACATTCCTACACCCGCCGCCTGATCGACGCGGTGCCCGTGCCCGACCCCACCCACCAGCGGGCCGCAAGCCTGCGTCTGGCGGGCGAGGTGCCAAGCCCTGTCCACGCCATCGGTCACGGGCCGGAACGCGTGGAACTGGTCGATATCGGCGGCGGCCATCTGGTGCAGAAGCAGGTCTAGGGCTTGCCCTCGCCCGCGCCGCCCGCCAAGTTGCGCCACAGGGATTTTCGGGGGGGCGGATATGGTAGGATTGCCGGAAAAAGGGCTGTTTCTCGGGCGCGTCTGGCGCGCTGGCATCGGCCCTTCGGTCGTGACGCTGCGGGCCGGGCGGGTGGTCGACATCACCACCAAGGCGGCCCCCACGATGCGCGACCTGCTGGAACAGCCTGATATCGCAGGATTTGTTGCCGCAATCGCGGGCGAGGATATCGGCGCGCTCGACGACATCGCCGCCGCTTCCGTCGAACCCGTGGCCGAGGTGACGCACCTTCTGTCGCCCAACGACCTGCAAGCGGTCAAAGCCTGCGGCGTCACCTTTGCCCGCTCGATGATCGAACGCGTGATCGAGGAACGCGCCGCAGGCGACGCAAGCCGCGCCGATGCCATTCGGGCAAAGGTGGCCGGAGCGATCGGCGACTCGTTGCGCAATCTTGTTCCGGGGTCGGAACAGGCAGCCGAGGTAAAGCGCCTGTTGCAGGCCGAGGGGCTCTGGTCGCAATACCTCGAGGTGGGGATCGGTCCGGATGCCGAAGTTTTCACCAAGGCCCAGCCGATGGCGGCAGTCGGCTATGGCGCCAGCGTGGGGCTGCATCCGATCAGCAAATGGAACAACCCCGAACCCGAAGTGGTCATGGTGGTCGACAGCACGGGGCGCATCGTCGGGGTGACGCTGGGCAATGACGTGAACCTGCGCGATGTCGAAGGCCGCTCGGCGCTGCTCCTTGGCAAGGCCAAGGACAACAACGCGGCAGCCAGCGTCGGCCCGTTCATCCGCATTTTCGACGGTGACTTCACGCTGGACACGGCGCGTAAACTGGAACTCACGCTCACGGTTGCCGGCGAAGACGGGTTCACGCTGTCGGGGCGGTCGTCGATGGCCGAAATCAGCCGCGATCCTGCGGACCTTGTGGCGCAGGCGCGGGGGCGGCACCATCAATATCCCGATGGTTTCGTGCTGTATTGCGGCACGATGTTCGCCCCTGTGCAGGACCGTGACGGGCCGGGGCAGGGCTTCACCCACCACCTTGGCGACGTGGTGACCATCGCCGCCCCTGAACTGGGACGGCTGGTCAACACCGTGCGGCTTTCAACCGAGGCGCCGGAATGGCGTTTCGGTGCAGGCGCCCTGATGAAAAACCTTTCGGCGCGCGGGCTTCTCTAGCCCTGTCCCTTGACCCTTGCGATGCGCAATGCCACATGCGGATTGCCGCTGCGGCGACCCTTTGACCGGAGGAAACCCCGATGCCCGTCTATCGTTCCAGAACCACCACCCACGGCCGCAACATGGCGGGGGCACGCGGCCTCTGGCGGGCCACGGGGATGAAAGACGGCGATTTCGGCAAACCGATCATCGCCATCGTCAACAGCTTCACCCAATTCGTTCCGGGCCATGTTCACCTCAAGGACCTCGGCCAGATGGTCGCGCGCGAGGTCGAGGCCGCGGGGGGCGTTGCGAAAGAGTTCAACACCATCGCGGTCGACGACGGTATCGCCATGGGCCATGACGGCATGCTCTATTCGCTGCCCTCGCGCGAGATCATCGCCGACAGCGTGGAATACATGGTCAACGCCCATTGCGCCGATGCGATGGTCTGCATTTCCAACTGCGACAAGATCACCCCCGGCATGCTGATGGCCGCCATGCGGCTGAACATTCCGGTCGTCTTCGTCTCGGGCGGGCCGATGGAAGCGGGAAAGGCCGTGATCAAGGGCAAGGAAATCGCGCTCGACCTCGTCGATGCGATGGTCGTTGCCGCCGACGAAAGCTATTCCGACGCCGAAGTGGAAGAGATCGAAAAGGCGGCCTGCCCGACCTGCGGATCTTGCTCGGGCATGTTCACCGCCAATTCGATGAACTGCCTGACCGAGGCCTTGGGCCTGTCTTTGCCGGGCAACGGCTCGACCCTTGCCACCCACGCGGACCGCAAGCGCCTGTTCGTCGAAGCGGGTCACCTGATCGTCGATCTTGCCAAGCGCTATTACGAGCAGAATGACGACAGCATCCTGCCGCGCAACGTGGCGAACAAGAAGGCGTTCGAGAACGCGATGGCGCTGGATATCGCGATGGGCGGGTCGACCAACACCATCCTGCACATTCTGGCCGCAGCCCATGAGGGCGGGATAGACTTTGACCAGGACGACATCGACGCGCTGTCGCGCAAGGTGCCCTGCCTGTGCAAGGTCGCGCCCGCAAAGCAGGACGTGCATATGGAAGATGTCCACCGCGCAGGCGGGATCATGTCGATCCTTGGCCAGCTGGATGCAGGGGGCCTTTTGAACCGCGATTGCGTCACGGTGCATTCGCCCACGATGGGTGCGGCGCTTGACCATTGGGACATCAGCCGCACCAACCATGAAAACGTGCGCCATTTCTTCAAGGCGGCTCCGGGCAATGTGCGCTCGGCCACGGCCTTCAGCCAGGACAAGCGTTACAAGGAACTCGACCTCGACCGCGAGCATGGCGTGATCCGTTCGGTCGAACACGCCTTT
This sequence comes from Paragemmobacter straminiformis, assembly GCF_014243445.1. GTDB lineage: Bacteria > Pseudomonadota > Alphaproteobacteria > Rhodobacterales > Rhodobacteraceae > Paragemmobacter > Paragemmobacter straminiformis. Next base: position 457,829 of record NZ_JACLQD010000001.1, on the reverse strand, counting down.
ACCAAAGAGGGCGGTCTGGCGGTGCTGAAGGGCAATATCGCGCTGGACGGCTGCATCGTGAAAACGGCGGGCGTGGACGAGTCGATCTTTGTCTTTTCGGGTCCGGCCAAGGTTTATGAATCCCAGAACGCCGCCGTTGCAGGGATTTTGAACAACGAGGTCAAGGCGGGCGATGTCGTGGTGATCCGCTACGAAGGGCCCAAGGGCGGACCGGGGATGCAGGAGATGCTCTATCCGACCAGCTACCTGAAATCGAAAGGTCTTGGAAAGGTCTGCGCCCTGCTGACCGATGGCCGCTTCTCGGGCGGAACATCGGGCCTGTCGATCGGCCATGCCTCGCCGGAAGCGGCATCGGGCGGGGCGATCGGCCTTGTGCGCGAGGGGGACGTGATCGACATCGACATCCCGAACCGCACGATCAACCTGCGGATTTCCGAAGCCGAGATGACCGCGCGCCGGGCCGAGCAGGACCGCTTGGGATGGAAGCCCGCCAAGCCGCGGTCGCGCAAGGTGTCGCAGGCGTTGAAAGCCTATGCGCTGTTCGCTTCAAGCGCCGACAAGGGCGCGGTGCGGGTCTTGCCTGACGAGGCGTGAGGCGTTTTGAATTCGGGGAAAGGGCGTCCTGCGGGGCGCCCTTTTTCATTTGCGGCGCAGCGTCGGGCAAAGAAAAAGGCGCGCCGGAGCGCGCCTTTTGGTCGATGGGCCGGTGTCTTCACGCCAGCGAGGGGTCGATGCCCTTGCAGGCGGCCACAAGGCCTTTCACGGCGTCGACGGACTTGTCCATCATCGCCTGTTCCGCAGGGTCGAGGTTGATCGCAACGACCCGCTCGATCCCGCCCGCGCCGATCACGGTGGGAACGCCGACGTAAAGACCGTCGAGGCCGTAAGCGCCCTTCACATAGGCTGCGCAGGGCAGGACGCGTTTCTGGTCCTTGAGGAAGGCTTCGGCCATTTCGATGGCGCTGGTGGCGGGCGCGTAGAAGGCCGAGCCGGTCTTGAGCAGGCCGACGATCTCGGCCCCGCCGTCACGGGTGCGCTGGATGATGGCGTCTAGCTTTTCCTGCGTGGTCCAGCCCATCTTGACCAGGTCGGGAAGCGGGATGCCGGCGACGGTGGAATAACGGGCCAGCGGAACCATCGTGTCGCCGTGGCCGCCAAGGACGAAGGCGGTGACGTCACGCATCGACACACCGAATTCGACCGAGAGGAAGTGGCGGAAGCGGGCCGAGTCGAGGACGCCCGCCATGCCGACGACCATGTGGTGCGGCAGGCCCGAGAATTCGCGCAAGGCCCAGACCATCGCGTCGAGCGGGTTGGTGATGCAGATGACGAAGGCGTTGGGGGCGTGGGCCTTGATGCCTTCGCCGACCGACTTCATGACCTTGAGGTTGATGCCCAGAAGGTCGTCGCGCGACATGCCCGGCTTGCGCGGCACGCCAGCGGTGACGATGCAGACATCGGCGCCTGCGATGTCGGCATAGCTGTTGGTGCCCTTCATCACGGCGTCGAACCCTTCGGACGGACCGGATTGGGCGATGTCGAGCGACTTGCCCTGGGGCGTGCCTTCGGCGATGTCGAAAAGGATGACGTCGCCGAGTTCCTTGATGGCGGCCAGATGGGCAAGCGTGCCGCCGATCTGACCGGCGCCGATGAGGGCGATCTTGGGTCGTGCCATGGGTTCATCTCCCGTGTGGATTGGTTCGCAGTGTGCCTACGCTTGCAAAAGCCGTCTGGCAAGCGTCTCGGTATGCCATTGCATGCGGCAAAAGGTGGTATGCCGCACTTGTTTGCGCTAAAGGCCGCGGGGCAGGGTTTCGGAGGCGTCGATGGAAGGGCTGGTGTTCTGGGCGGTGGCGGGACTGGCCGCGATTCTTGTCGGCCTGTCCAAGGGTGGATTGCCCATCGTCAGCATGCTTGGCGTGCCGGTTCTGGCGCTGGTGATTTCGCCGGTGACGGCGGCGGGACTGCTTTTGCCGGTCTATGTCGTCTCGGACATGGTCGGACTTTGGGCCTATCGGCGCGAGTTTGACAAGCGGGTGCTGGCGATCCTGGTGCCGGCTACGACGATCGGGGTGGTCGCGGGGTATCTGACGGCGCGGATCGTGTCGGAGGAATGGGTGACGATGCTGGTCGGCCTGATCGGTTTCGTCTTTGCGCTGAACATGATCCTGCGGCCGAAGCTCGACTCGGAGCCGCGACCCGCGCAGGTCGGGCCGGGGATGTTCTGGGGAATCATCACCGGCTTCGTCAGCTTCGTCAGCCATTCGGGGGGGCCGCCCTATCAGGTCTATACGCTTCCTTTGGGGCTGCGGAAAATGGTCTTCGCGGGCACGTCGACCATCCTGTTCGCCTATGTGAATGCAATAAAGCTGATCCCCTACTATATGTTGGGGCAATTCTCCGCCGAGAACCTGCATGTAGCGGTCTTGCTGATGCCGGTCGCGGGTTTGGCGGTTCTTGCCGGGGTGCGGCTGGTCAAGGTCTTGCCCGAGGTGTTCTTTTTCCGGCTGGTGACATGGGCGCTGCTGGCGATCTCTCTCAAGCTGATCTGGGATGCGAGCCGGGGAATTGGCTTGATCGGCTAGGTTTTGCTGCGCTGCGGCAAAATTGGGCTTGCCGAAAGTGACGAAATGGTGTCTTCAGGCGAAAGAATATTGCTTGGAGGAGTCCGACATGTCACGCCCGTTCCGGTCTGTTCTGTATATTCCGGCCTCGAAAGAGCGTGCCTTGGAAAAGGCGCGGGAGTTGGCGGCGGATGCGATCATCTTCGATCTCGAGGATGCGGTGGCGCCGGACGAGAAGGTTGCCGCACGGGCCACGCTGTCGCGGTTTCTGGCCGAGGTCGATTACGGGCCGCGCCTGCGGATCGTGCGGATCAACGGATTCGACACCGAGTGGGGGCGCGGGGATGCCCTGCATTTCGGCGCGCTTGCCGGGGTGGACGCGATTCTCGTGCCGAAGGTTGACGGACCCGCCGATCTGGATGCCGTGGCCGCGCTGACCGGCAAACCGCTTTGGGCGATGCTCGAGACGGCGAAGGGGATGCTGAACGCGGGTGCGATTGCAGGGCATGGGCGGCTTGAGGGGATGGTCATGGGGACCAATGATCTTGCAAAAGAGTTGGGAAGCCGTTTCCGCGCCGACCGGATGCCGTTGCAGCCGGCCTTGGGCCTATGCCTGTTGGCGGCAAAAGCCGAGGGGCGGGTGATCGTGGACGGGGTCTACAATGCCTTCAAGGACGAGGCGGGGCTGCGGGCGGAATGCGAGCAGGGGCGGGATATGGGGTTTGACGGCAAGACGCTGGTCCATCCGTTGCAACTGCCTGTCGCCAATGAGATTTTCGCCCCTTCGCCGGATGAGGTAACCTTGGCGCGGCGCCAGATCGCAGCCTATGCCGAAGCGCGGGCCGCAGGGCAGGGCGTGGCGGTTCTTGACGGCAAGATCGTTGAAAATCTGCACGTTGCCGGGGCCGAAGCGGTGCTGGCAAAGGCCGAGGCGATTGCGGCCTTGGCCGAATAGGGGCAGGGTGCGCGGCAACTGACGGGTTCAAGGGAGTATTGCCGTGCTGTTGATCATACTGGGTTTGGTGCTGTGGACGGGCGCCCATTTTCTGAAACGTCTGGCGCCCGAGGCGCGGGCGCGGATGGGGAACGGCGGCAAGGCGGTTCTGGGGGCGGTAACGATTGTCGGGGTCGTTTGCATGATTCTCGGCTATCGCGGGGTCGATCAGGTGGACCTGTGGTATCCGCCGGCCTTTATGATCCACATCAACAACACGCTGATGTTGCTGGCGTTTTATCTTTACGCCGCGTCTGGACTGAAAACCGCGATCACGCGGAAGATCCGGCATCCGCAACTGACAGCCGTTAAGACCTGGGCGGTCGCGCATTTGCTGGTTAACGGCGACCTTGCCTCGGTCCTGCTGTTCGGCGGATTGCTGGCCTGGGCGGTGGGATCGGTGATCCTGATCAACCGCGCGGAACCGCAATGGACGAAGAACCCGCCGGTGCCTGCATCGAAAGAGGTGATGGCGGTGGTCGGCGCATTGGTCGTGGTGGGGATCGTGATGATGATCCACAACTGGCTTGGCGTGCAGCCTTGGGGGTAACCTTATGAAACTGTATCGTTTTCTGTCAGAGGACGACACGTCTGCCTTTTGCCACAAGGTCTCGTTGGCGCTGAGCAAGGGGTGGGAGCTGCATGGCGGCCCCACCTATGCCTATGACGCCGCCAAGGGCGTGATGCGCTGCGGACAGGCCGTGGTGAAAGAGGTTCCGGGGGACTATTCGCCCGACCTGAAACTGGGCGAGCAGTAAGTGCGCTGCCTTTACCGTTCCGCCCCGAAGGGGGTGGAACGGGGGGGCCGGGCGGAATGCACAGGTGATGCAGACGCATGCACGGGCGCGTTAGAAAAGGATTCACGCAATCATGAAAACCAACGCAGGCCGCTTCTTCGAGGATTACCGTCTGGGCGAGACCATCGTCCATGCGGTGCCGCGCACGCTGTCGGGCGGAGAGCGGGCGCTTTACCATGCGCTTTATCCGGCGCGGGGGGCGGTCTATTCCAGCGATGCCTTTGCGCGGACCTGCGGGCTGCCTGCGGCGCCGATGGATGACCTGATCGCCTTTCATACGGTCTTTGGCAAGACGGTGCCGGATATCAGCCTGAACGCGGTGGCGAACCTTGGCTATGCCGAGGGGCGGTGGCTGGCCCCGGTCTGGGCGGGGGATACGCTGCGGTCGGAATCGGTTGTGATCGGGTTGAAGGAGAACTCCAACGGCAAGTCCGGCGTCGTCTATGTGCGCAGTCGCGGGTTCAACCAGCACGGGGTGGTGGTGCTGGACTATGTGCGCTGGGTGATGGTGAAGAAGCGCGACCTTTCGGCCCCCGCGCCCGAGGCGGTGGTGCCGGAACTGGCGGCGGTGGTCGATCCCGCATCGCTGGTGGTGCCCGAGGGGCTGGATTTTTCGGCCTATGATTTCGCGCTGGCGGGCGAGCGGCATCGCTGGGGCGACTATGCGGTTGGCGAGAAGATCGACCATGTGGACGGGGTCACGATCGAGGATGCCGAGCATATGCTTGCCACGCGTCTGTGGCAGAATACGTCCAAGGTGCATTTCGATGTGACCCAGCGCGAGGACGGGCGGCGGCTGATCTATGGCGGGCATGTCATCAGCCTTGCGCGGGCGCTGAGTTTCAACGGCCTTGCCAATGCGCAGATGATCGTGGCGCTGAATGCGGGGGCGCATGCGAACCCGTGCTTTGCGGGCGATACGGTGCGGGCGTGGTCGGAAGTGCTTGACCGTGCCGAGACGGGGGCCAAGGGCGTGGGCGCATTGCGGTTGCGGCTGGTGGCGGTAAAGGACGGCGCGGCCCCCTTTGCCCATAAGGGGGCGGACGGGAAGTATGCGCCCGAGGTTCTGCTTGACCTTGATTACTGGGCGCTGGTTCCGCTGTGACGGGGCGCGGAATTTGACGCAAATTCCGGTGCGATTTTTGACGCAAAAATCGGCGGCAGGTCGGTGCGGGCGGAATTTGCGCCAAATTCCGTGCCGGTTTCTGCGTCAGAAACCGTGGCGGCTGGCGCGGTTCCGACGGTTTGGCGTTTAGTGATCACAGTTTTGAAACCTGTGATCACAAATTGAAAAAACTTCGGGGTTTAGCGCGAACATCGCCGCGCTGCGGCGTTGTGAAGCGTGACTCGGCCGGAAAAAGCGCTATTCATTCACGCAATGAGATCGAAGCGCGGACCGGCCTTGCCGGCTGACAGCGACGGAGGGAACCGAAATGGCTGAAGCGAAGCGGGTCGAGAGACCGCTTTCCCCACATTTGCAGATTTATCGTCCGCAACTCACCTCGATCACCTCGATCCTGACGCGGATCACGGGGAACGGGCTGATCGTCGGCACGATGCTGGCGGTGTGGTGGCTTTTGGCGGCGGCGGTGTCGCCCGAGTATTTCGCCGTGGCCGATGCGGTGGCGACAAGCTGGTTCGGGGATCTGGTGTTCACGCTTTCGGCCTGGGCGCTGTGGTACCACTACCTTGCCGGTCTGCGGCACCTCTATTTTGACGCGGGGCATGGTCTGGACATTCCCACGGCGGAAAAACTGGGCTGGGGCTGCATCATCGGATCGGTCGTGCTGACCATCCTGACCGTTCTGATCGTCTGAGGGCATCATGCGTTATCTGACCGACCGCAAACGGGCCGTGGGCAAGGGTGCCGCACATACCGGGACCGAGCATCACTGGTATATGAGCGCGAGCGCCGTGGCGCTGGCTTTCCTTGTGCCGACTTGGCTTTACATCTTCGGCCATGCGCTGGGGCAAAGCCACGAGGCCGTGGTTGCCACCTTTGCGCGGCCTTTTCCGGCCATTCTGACGGGCTTGGTGCTGTTCGTCTCGATGCGGCACTTTGCCAAGGGGGCCACGATGATGATCGAGGATTACAGCCACGGGTCCACGCGGCGCGGCCTGGTCATTCTGGCGCATTCGCTTTCCTATGTGATCACGGCCACGGGGCTTTACGCCCTGGTCAAGATCGCTCTTTGAAGGGTTCGACATGACGGCTTATCCGTATGAGGTTCACGACTATGATGTGGTCGTGGTGGGTGCCGGTGGCGCAGGGCTGCGGGCGACGCTGGGCATGGCCGAGCAGGGCTTGCGCACGGCCTGCGTGACCAAGGTGTTCCCGACGCGCAGCCACACGGTTGCGGCGCAGGGGGGGATTGCGGCCTCGCTGGGCAACATGGGGCCGGATTCGTGGCAATGGCACATGTACGACACCGTCAAGGGGTCGGACTGGCTGGGTGACACGGATGCGATGGAATATCTGGCGCGCGAGGCCCCCAAGGCGGTCTACGAGCTGGAGCATTACGGCGTGCCGTTCTCGCGCACCGAAGAGGGCAAGATCTACCAGCGCCCGTTCGGCGGCCATACGACCGAATATGGCGAAGGCCCGCCGGTGCAGCGCACCTGTGCCGCGGCCGACCGCACGGGGCATGCGATCCTGCATACGCTTTACGGGCAAAGCCTGAAGAACAACGCGGAATTCTTCATCGAGTATTTCGCGCTTGACCTGATCATGACCGAAGGGCGTTGCACGGGTGTCGTGGCGTGGAAGCTGGATGACGGCACGATCCATGTATTCAACGCCAAGATGGTGGTGCTGGCGACGGGCGGCTATGGCCGCGCCTATTTCAGCGCGACCTCGGCCCATACCTGCACCGGCGATGGCGGCGGCATGGTGGCGCGGGCGGGTCTGCCGCTTCAGGACATGGAATTCGTGCAGTTCCACCCGACCGGCATCTACGGGTCGGGGTGCCTTATCACCGAAGGGGCGCGGGGCGAGGGGGGCTATCTGACCAACGCCAATGGCGAGCGGTTCATGGAACGCTATGCGCCGCACTACAAGGACCTCGCGCCGCGCGACTATGTCAGCCGCTGCATGACGCTGGAAATCCGCGAAGGGCGGGGCGTGGGGGCCAATGGCGACCATATCCACCTGCACCTTAACCATTTGCCCAAGGAAACGCTGGACCTGCGGCTGCCCGGCATTTCGGAATCGGCGCGGATTTTCGCGGGTGTGGACCTGACGAAAGAGCCGATCCCGGTGCTGCCGACGGTTCACTACAACATGGGCGGGATTCCGACGAATTATTGGGGCGAAGTGCTGAACCCGACCGCCGACAATCCGGATGCCGTGTTCCCCGGCCTGATGGCCGTGGGCGAGGCGGGCTGTGCCTCGGTGCATGGCGCGAACCGGCTGGGGTCGAACAGCCTGATCGACCTTGTGGTGTTCGGCCGGGCCGCGGCCATCCGGGCCGGGCAGATTGTGAACCCCAAGGAAGCCGTGGCCCCCGTGAACAGGGCCGAGGTGGACAAGGCGCTGGGCCGGTTCGACGGTTTGCGCCATGCGGCGGGCGCCACGCCCACCGCCGAGCTGCGGCTCGAGATGCAGCGCACGATGCAGGCCGACGCGGCGGTGTTCCGCACCGAAAAGACGCTGGCCGAGGGCGAGGCGAAGATGACCGCGATTGCGGGCAAGGTCGCGGACCTGAAGGTCACGGACCGCAGCCTTGTGTGGAACAGCGATCTTATGGAAACGCTGGAACTGACCAACCTGATGCCCAACGCGCTGGCCACGATCTATGGCGCGCATGCCCGCACCGAAAGCCGGGGCGCGCATGCGCATGAGGACCACCCGCAGCGCGACGATGCCAACTGGCGCAAGCATTCGCTGGCATGGGTCGATGGCGACAAGGTCACGCTGGGCTATCGCGCGGTGCATGTGGACCCGCTGACGACCGAAGCCCAAGGCGGGATCAGCCTGAAGAAGATCGCCCCCGCGGAGCGCAAGTTCTGATGGGCCTTCGGCGGGAAGATGCCGCTTCGGCGGGGCGCGGAAGGGGCGGGGCTGCGGCCCCGATCCGTTCCGGTGCAGGCTGGTCGGGATTGGTCCTGACCGGAGGTTTGCCCATGTCTTGCCTGAAACTGATGCCCGTTCTTGCCCTTGGTCTTTTGGCGGCCTGTTCGCCCGAAGATGTGGCCGACAAGGTGGGGCGACGCACTGCCGAGACGGTCGTCTCGCCCGTGGTCGGCAACGGGGCTGCGACACGATGCATCGTGCAGAATGCCGATGCGGCGGAAATCCAGACGCTGGTGCGCGATGTGGGCACGGTGGCGGGGTCTTCGACCGAGGCGCTGATCCGCACGATCGCGGGCCGCGCCCCGACGCAGGCCTGTTTCAGGGCGGCGGGCATCGCCGCGCCGGTGATATGATGATGCGGGGGCTGGCGCTTGGCCTTTCTTTGCTGACACTGGCCGCGTGCGGGCCGGTCACGGTCGAGCAGGCGGAACGGCAATGTTTCGAGCGGGCGCGTCTTGCGGCGGGCCCGCGCGGCGAGGTCGGGGTTGGCGTCGGATCGGACGGGCGGATGTCGGCCTCGGTCGATGTGACGGTGACGTCGGACTACCTTGGCGGGCGCGACCCTGCGGCGGTCTTTGACGCCTGCGTCTACCAGAAATCAGGCCAGCCTCCGAGCCGGCCGCTCTACTCATTCCCGGAATGGAAGGGATAAGCCTATGGTCCAGTTCACGCTGCCGAAGAATTCGAAAATCCGCACGGGCAAGACATGGCCGAAGCCTGCGGGCAAGAACGTGCGCAAGTTCCAGATCTATCGCTGGAGCCCCGATGACGGCGAGAACCCGCGCGTCGACACCTATTTCGTCGATATGGACAGCTGCGGCCCGATGGTTCTGGACGCGCTGATCAAGATCAAGAACGAGATCGACCCGACGCTGACCTTCCGCCGGTCCTGCCGCGAGGGGATTTGCGGGTCTTGCGCGATGAACATCGACGGGATCAACACGCTGGCTTGCATCTATGGCCTCGACGAGGTGCGCGGCGATGTGAAGATCTACCCCTTGCCGCACCTGCCGGTGATCAAGGACCTGATCCCCGATCTGACGCATTTCTACGCCCAGCATGCGAGCATCATGCCCTGGCTCGAGACAAAGACGAACCGCCCCGCCAAGGAATGGCGGCAGTCGATCGAGGATCGCAAGAAGCTGGACGGGCTTTATGAATGCGTCATGTGCGCGTCGTGCAGCACGTCATGCCCGTCGTACTGGTGGAATGGCGACAAGTATCTGGGGCCGGCAGCATTGCTGCATGCCTATCGCTGGATCATCGACAGCCGCGACGAGGCCACGCCCGAGCGTCTGGATGCGCTGGAGGACCCGTTCAAGTTGTATCGGTGCCACACGATCATGAACTGCGCCAAGACCTGCCCCAAGGGGCTGAACCCCGCCAAGGCGATTGCCGAGATCAAGCGGATGATGGTCGACCGCGTGGTCTGAGGGCGGCTGCGCTGATGCGGAACAGGGCCGGGGATTTCTCCGGCCCTTTTGCATGGCGGGGCTTTGGGTCCGGTCTGGCAAGCGCGGCGCATTTCCGGCGGCAAGGCCCCCTTTCCCTTGTGACGCCTTGGCCCTAGTTTGGCGCGAAACGCAGGGAGGCGGGGATGACGGTTCATATCGGGGCAAGGGCGGGCGACATTGCCGAGACGGTGCTGCTGCCGGGAGACCCCTATCGCGCGCGCTGGGCGGCGGAGACCTTTCTTGAAAACCCGCGTCTGGTGAACGAGGTGCGGGGGATGCTGGGCTATACCGGCACATGGCGCGGCAAGCCCGTGACCATCCACGGGTCGGGCATGGGGATGCCGTCGATTTCGATCTATGCCAACGAGTTGATCCGCGATTTCGGCGCGCAGACGCTGATCCGCATCGGGTCGGCGGGGGCGTTGCAGCCGCATCTGAAGGTGCGCGATCTGGTCTTGGCGCAGGCGACGACGACACTGGGCAGCCCGTCGCGGTCGATCTTCCGCGAATTGAGCTTTGCGCCCGTGGCCGATTTCGGGCTGCTGGCGGCGGCGCATGGGGCCGCGGTGGCAAAGGGGATCACCACGCATGTGGGCGGGGTCTATTCCAGCGACACCTTCTATGACGAGCGGCAGGACCTGTCGGACCAGTTGCAGCGGCATGGCACGCTGGCCATCGAGATGGAGGCGGCCGAGCTTTACACCCTTGCCGCGCGTTACGGGCGGCGGGCGCTGGCGGTGCTGACGATCTCGGACCACATCCTGACGGGCGAGGCCCTGCCCGCCGACCAGCGCGAGCGGAGTTTCGGCGATATGGTCGAGATCGCGCTGACGGCGGCTTTCGCCTAGGGGCGCAGGCAGTCGCGCGGGGATTTTCCTTGCGGGGCGGTGGTTTCTGCCCCGCAGGCGGCACAGCGCCATGCCGTGGGGCCTGTCGTGCGGTCAAGCCGCCAGCGGCAATGCCGGGTCAGCGTCGCGTTGCGGCGCGCGAGCCACATATAGGCCAGCGTGCCGAGGAGCAGAAAAAGCAGCAAGAGGGGCATGGCATCCTTGCGGTTCGGGGCGGGCGGTTGGCCCGCCCCGTCCGGGCAGGTCAGCGCACGATGTAGATGATGCGGCGCTGGCCGTTTTCGACAAGAACCGGAACGCCGTTGATATAGGCGTAGGAGTAGGTGGTTTCCGGCACGGGCCGCAAGGTCACGGTTTCGGGCAGGCTTGCGCCTGTCACGACCTCGCCCTCGAGGTAGATCGGATCGACGGGGTTGTCGCGCACATAGGTTGTGACCGTCGTTTCGGGCGTGGACGCAGCCCCGCTGGCCGCGCCGACCGCACCGCCCACGGCCGCGCCGATGGGCCCCGCGATGAGCGCGCCCGCAACGGCCCCGATTGCGCCGCCTGCTGTGGCATTGCCTGCGGTGTCGCCGTCATAGGTCGTGGTCTTGAGCTTGAAGCGGTCGCGGTTGGGGTAGATCGCCACGGGGGCGTTGTTTTCCACGACGGTCAGATAATCGCCCGAGGCCCAGCCGGTCTGGCCGTCGAAGGTGACCTGACACCAGCTTTGCTCGGCCAGACAGCCGCCGACGCTGACGGCGGTTTGTGCGGGGATGACCGCGACGATGGGATAGACCGGGCCGGGGCCTGCGCGCAGGTTCAGGTCGGTCCATGCGGTGACCGCCATCTGGTCCTGGGCATGGGCGGCACCGGCGAGAAGCAGTGCGGAAAGGGTAAGCAAGCGGAGCATCGGTCGTGTCCTCCTTGTTGAGACACAGGAGTAACACGAACCCCCCCCGCCCCGTTCCATCACGGGTGCGGGGGGGCAGGGTCGGGAGAGGGGAGGACCCTCCCGTTCCGGTCAGGCCGCGAGCGGGCTGCGGCCGGCGTAGATTTCGGCGTTGGGGCAGAAGGCGGCGTCCGCGGGGCTGCGGATGTCGCCCTTGTGCAGGGCAAGCGTGCAGGCGGCGCGGTCGGGGCAGTGGTGGCAGGTGGACAGCAGTTCGAGGTAATCGGCGCGCCTGGCCTGAAGCTCGGCTTCGGGGATGCCGAATACGGCGGCCATGCGGGCGATGCGGTCGGGCACATCGGCGGGGATGGCGATGAATTCAGCAATCTGGGCGCGCGACATGCCAAGATCGTCAAGCTCGCGGTCGGACAGGGCGTCGACGGATTTCAGGTCATGCCAGCGGTCGAGGAAGGCGCGGATACGGTCGAACATGGGGGTCCCTTTGGCTATGTTGCTTGGGGGAACCCTGCGCCCGTGGCACGGATCGGGCCTTGATTTGGGTCAAACGCAAGGCGGGGAAATGACGAGGTTTCGTCAGAAGGCGGTGGAAGGTGCGTAGCACCTGCGCACCCTACGCCCTGTCGGGTGCGCCTGCGCGACTGGCCTTTACTCGGCGGCGATGGCCTGACGGTCGACCAGCGTGACGATGTCGAGCATGATGCGGTTCAGCTCGAAGTCCTTGGGGGTGTAGACGGCGGCGACGCCCATCGCGCGGAGTTTGGCGGCATCCTCGTCGGGGATGATGCCGCCCACGACGACGGGGATGTCCGACAGGCCCGCCGCGCGCAGGCGGTCGAGGGTTTCGGTGATCAGCGGCAGGTGCGAGCCGGAGAGGATCGACAGGCCGATGACATGGGCGCGCTTTTCGGCGGCAGAGGCCACGATTTCTGAAGGGGTCAGGCGGATGCCGTCGTAATGGATCGCCATGCCGCAGTCGCGGGCGCGGGCGGCGATTTGCTCGGCTCCGTTGGAATGGCCGTCAAGGCCGGGTTTGCCCATGAGGAAGGTGAGCGGGCGGCCGAGTTTGGCCGAAAGGGTCGCCACGGCGTCGCGGATCGGCTCTAGCCCCTCGGTCCGGTTCGAGGGGGCAGAGGAAACGCCGGTGGGGGCGCGGTATTCGCCAAAGGCCTGACGGATCACGGCGCCCCATTCGCCGGTGGTCACCCCCGCCTTGGCGGCGGCGATGGAGGCGGGCATGATGTTGGCCCCCGTGGCGGCGGCCTGGCGCAAGGCGGCGAGCGACTTTTCCACGGCCTGCGGGTTGCGGGCTTCGCGCCATGCGGTCAGGCGGGCGATCTGGTCGGCCTCGGCCTGCGGATCGGCCTGCATGACCGCGCCATCGCCTGCGGTAAGGGGAGAGGGCGCGGCCTCGGTCCAGCGGTTGACGCCGACGACGGTGGTTTCTTTCGACTCGATCTTGGCAAGACGGTCGGAGTTCGATTCGACAAGACGGGATTTCATGTAATCGATGGCCGCGACCGCCCCGCCCATCGCGTCGATCTGCGCCAGTTCCTCGCGCGCGCCTTGCTTGAGGGCTTCGACCTTGCGGTCGATGGCGGGGTTGCCGTCGAAAAGATCGTCGTATTCCAGAAGGTCGGTTTCATAGGCGAGGATCTGCTGCATCCGCAGCGACCATTGCTGGTCCCACGGGCGGGGCAGGCCAAGCGCCTCGTTCCAGGCGGGCAGTTGCACGGCGCGGGCGCGGGCCTTTTTCGACAGCGTCACGGCGAGCATCTCGATCAGGATGCGGTAGACGTTGTTTTCGGGCTGCTGTTCGGTGAGACCGAGCGAGTTCACCTGCACGCCATAACGGAAGCGGCGGAATTTCTCGTCGGTGATGCCGTAGCGGGTGGCGCAAAGCTCGTCCCATAGGTCGACAAAGGCGCGCATCTTGCACAGTTCGGTGACGAAGCGGATGCCCGCGTTCACGAAGAACGAGATGCGGCCCACCATCGCGGGGAAGTCTGCGGCGGGGACCTTGGTTTTCAGGTCGTCCAGCACGGCGCAGGCGGTGGCGAGGGCAAAGGCAAGTTCCTGTTCGGGCGTCGCCCCCGCCTCTTGCAGATGGTAGGAGCAGACGTTCATCGGGTTCCATTTCGGCAGGTGTTTCTGCGTATAGGCCGCGACATCGGTGATCATGCGTAAGGAGGGCGCAGGCGGGCAGATATAGGTCCCGCGCGAGAGATATTCCTTGATGATGTCATTCTGCACGGTGCCTTGCAGGGCCGCGATGTCGGCCCCCTGTTCTTCGGCCACGGCGATGTAAAGGGACAGCAGCCACGGGGCGGTGGCGTTGATCGTCATCGAGGTGTTCATCGCCTCGAGCGGGATCGCGTCGAACAGCATGCGCATGTCGCCCAGATGCGCCACGGGCACGCCGACCTTGCCCACCTCGCCCCGCGCGAGTTCGTGGTCGCTGTCATAGCCGGTCTGGGTGGGCAGGTCGAAGGCGACCGACAGGCCCGTCTGCCCCTTGGCAAGGTTGGTGCGGTAGAGCGCGTTCGAGGCGGTGGCCGTGGAATGGCCGGCATAGGTGCGGAAGAGCCAGGGGCTGTCTTTCTTGGCGGTCATGGGGGACTCCTGCGCGCTCTCGGCAATTTTCTTACGTCAGGACGGTAATAGAGGACATAATCGTTCCTTGTCAATTCGCCGCGTTGCGGCATTCCGCGGCGCGGCATCGGTGGCCCCCGGCGGGCCGATGTGCCGCGCGCTGTGTGAAAAGGACAGGGCGGCTTTCCCTTCCTCTTGCCCCAAATATCCTCGGGGGGTGAGGCCCGCAGGGCCGAGGGGGGCGGAAAGCCCCCCTTGCCTTGGCCGATGCAGATCGTGGGAGGACCCTCTTAACAACTCGGTATCCCGCACCTATATTCACGGCGAAGGCTCCTGCCGCGCTGCGGCACAACAAGGGGGGCCGAGGGTCGAAGGGCCTTTGATCGATGCGCGTTTCGCTTGCGCTTGGTGTCGTTTCGGTTCTGATGGCTGCCCCTGTGGCGGCGCAGGATGCGGTTTTCGATGTGGTCAACGCGACCGGCTTCGGCATCGTCGGCTTCTACGGCTCGGCCGATGGTGATGTGTCGTGGGAAGAGAATCTTCTGGGCGGCCAGACGCTGGCGCCGGGGGCAAGCCTGTCGGTGAACTTCGACAACGGGTCGGGCAATTGCGTCTTCGACCTGCGCGCGGTCTTTGACGATGGCGACGAGACGGTGGTGCAGGATGTCGATGTCTGCACGCAGAAATCCGTCACGCTGAACTGACGCTTTGACAGCGGACCGCGCTGCGGGCAGCGTGGCTGCATGAATGCGACGGTCGAACTTCCGCTTTGGCTGGTCATCCTTGTGGTGGTCCTGTCGGCCATCGCGGCGCTTGACCGGATTTTGGTGCCTTCGGTGCGCTGGTTCTTCCGCCGCCGGATGGAGCAGGCGGTCGCGCGGCTGAACGCGCGGCTGGAACGGCCCATAGCGCCCTTCAAGCTGGCGCGGCGTCACGACATGATCTTGCGGCTGGCCTATGACCCCAAGGTGATGCAGGCCGTGGCGGAACAGGCGGCCGAGGCCGGGATTCCCCCCAATGTCGCCGCCGAGCAGGCGCGCGACTATGCCGCCGAGATCGTGCCCGCCTTTTCGGCGACCATGTATTTCGGCTTTGCCGTGCAATTGGCCCGCTGGATCACCCGGGCCTTTTACGAGGTGCGCATCGGATCGGTGTCGGAAACGCTCGACCGGATCGACCGCGACGCGACCGTGGTCTTCGTGATGAACCACCGCAGCAACATGGATTACGTGCTGGTCACATGGCTGATCGCCGACCGGCAGGCGATTTCCTATGCCGTGGGCGAATGGGCGCGGGTCTGGCCGCTGAGCCGTCTGATCCGCGGCATGGGGGCCTATTTCATCCGCCGCGGGTCGCGCAACACGCTCTACCGGCGGGTTCTGGCGCGCTATGTGCAGATGGCGGCCTCGGAAGGGGTGGCGCAGGCGATCTTTCCCGAGGGCGGGCTGAGCCTTGACGGAAAGGTGGGCGCGGCGCGGCTGGGGCTTTTGTCCTATTTCGTCGCGGGCTTCGATCCGGCGGGGCGCGACGTGCTGTTCGTGCCGGTCGGGCTGGCCTATGACCGCGTGCTCGAGGACCGCGTGCTAGTCGAGGCGGCCGATACGGGGCAGCGGCGTTTCCGGCCCACGGTGGTGGGGGCGGCTGCATTTTCGGCGCGGATGCTGTGGCGGATGCTGCGGGGCAATTTTCCCGGTTTCGGGGCCACGGCTGCGGGATTCGGCGCGCCGGTGTCCTTGCGCGCCTTCATGGCCGAATCCGGTGCCGGTGCCGGGGGCGATGCCGGGGGTGATCCGGTCGCGGCGCTGGGGGCCGAGATGATGGCGCGCATCGTGCGGTCGGTGCCGGTGCTGCCCGTGCCTCTGGTCGCCGCGGCGCTGGGCGCGGGGGATGCGGGGGCTTTGGCCGCGCGGGTGGCCGATCTGGTCCGACGGCTCGAGGCTGACGGCGCGTCCTTGCGGTTGCATCCGGGCGGTCTGGACGAAACCCTGCGCAGGGCGCTGCGCCATTTGCAGCGGCGCGGCATGATCGGGCCGGATTTGCAGGTGCGGGCGGGCAAGGAGGGGCTGGTGGCCTTTTACGCAGCCCCAGTCCTGCAGCGGCTGGAGCGGGCGGATGCCGCAACGCGGCAGACATAAAATTACAAAAACGGCGCTTCATCTATTGCAATATTGCGCTTTCATCCTTTATCTCTGTCTCGACCCGCCCCGATTCTGCGGCGCGGCATGGCATGGAGGCCCCGATGGCATTGGACACGCACCGTTATGACGCCGAGGTGAAGGACCTGTACGAACTGGGCGAGATGCCGCCCTTGGGCCATGTGCCGAAGCAGATGTATTCCTGGGCGATCCGGCGCGAGCGGCATGGCGAGCCGACGCAGGCCTTTCAGGTGGAAGTGGTCGACACATGGGCCATCGACAGCCACGAGGTGCTGGTCATGGTGATGGCGGCGGGGGTCAATTACAACGGCGTCTGGGCCGGTCTGGGACAGCCGATCAGCCCCTTTGACGGCCACAAGCAGCCCTATCACATCGCAGGGTCGGATGCGGCGGGCATCGTCTGGGCGGTGGGCGACAAGGTCACGCGCTGGAAGGTGGGCGACGAGGTCGTGATCCACTGCAACCAGGACGATGGCGACGACGAGGAATGCAACGGCGGCGATCCGATGTTCTCGCCCAGCCAGCGGATCTGGGGATACGAGACGCCGGACGGATCCTTTGCCCAGTTCACGCGGGTTCAGGCCCAGCAGCTGATGCCGCGGCCCAAGCACCTGACATGGGAGGAATCGGCCTGCTACACGCTGACGCTGGCCACAGCCTACCGGATGCTTTTCGGACACGAGCCGCATGACCTGAAGCCGGGCCAGAACGTGCTGGTCTGGGGCGCATCGGGCGGGCTTGGCGTCTACGCGATCCAGCTTATCAACACGGCGGGGGCCAATGCGATCGGCGTGATCTCGGACGAATCCAAGCGCGATTTCGTCATGGGCCTTGGCGCCAAGGGGGTCATCAACCGCAACGATTTCAAATGCTGGGGGCAATTGCCCAAGGTCAACACGCCCGAATACAACGACTGGCTGAAGGAAGCGCGCAAGTTCGGCAAGGCGATCTGGGACATCACCGGAAAGGGCGTGAACGTCGACATGGTCTTCGAACATCCGGGCGAGGCGACCTTTCCCGTCTCGTCCCTCGTGTGCAAGAAAGGGGGCATGGTGGTGATCTGCGCGGGCACCACGGGCTTCAACTGCACCTTCGACGTGCGCTACATGTGGATGCACCAGAAGCGCCTGCAAGGCAGCCATTTCGCCCATCTGAAACAGGCAAGTGCGGCGAACCGTCTGATGATCGAGCGCCGGCTTGACCCCTGCATGTCCGAGGTCTTTCCCTGGGCCGAAATTCCGCAGGCCCATATGAAGATGCTGAAAAACCAGCACAAACCGGGCAATATGGCCGTTCTTGTGCAGGCCCCGCGCCCCGGGCTGCGCACGTTCGAGGATACGCTGGAAGCCAGCCGCCCGGCCTGAGCCTGACCGCAACCCCGCAAGACGCCGCCCGCTTCGGGCGGCGTTTTCGTTTCCGTTCCGGAAACCGATTGTCGCGTTTCGGGGTGATACTCTCACCCCTTGGTGGAGTGTTATGCTGATCCGGTACGGTTGGTTGTGGTTTTTGCGGGTCAGGTCATGGGTCACGAGTGGATATTCGACGTGCTCGCCGACCTGCGGGCCTATGCCGAGCAGAACGACCTTCCCGACATCGCCCGCAAGACCGAAGAGCTGATCGCGGTCGCCCGCGACGAGATCGCCGGCCACGCGCCTGCCGGAGACGGGGATACGCCGTCGGGGCGGATGAACTGACCCGCGCCGTTTCAGCCTTGTGAAAATACTCCCGGGGGGGTCAAGGGGGGCAGGCGGCCCCCCTTGGGGCGGGCATCGGGCCGCAGCCCCTGTCATCTTGCCGCGCGGGCCTTTATGCTGGCCGGCATGAACGTGCCCGCCCTTACCTTTTCCGACGATCAGGCCGAAGCCTGGGACCGCGTGGCGGCCGAGCTTTACCTCAACGGGATCGACCTTGCCTCGGGCGAGCTGACGCCGCGGGCCGAGGGCAAGCCTTCGGTGCTGGCGGTGGTGGGCAAGGCGGGGTCGGGCAAGACCATGCTTTTGGCCAGCCTGACCAAGGCGCTGGTCGCGGCCGGTGTCGACGTGGTTTCGGGCGATTACGAGGGCAAGCGCCGCAAGGACCGGCGCACGCTGGCGGTGCTGGCGCCGACTAACAAGGCGGCCTCGGTGCTGCGCTTGCGCGGGGTTCCGGCGACGACGATCCACCGCATCCTTTACACCCCGCTTTACGATCCGGAATACGAGCGCATCGCGGAATGGCTGGCCGGAAACGGCGAGCGGCCGGTGGTCGAGGGTTTGACCGATCTGGCGCTCGACCGCGCGCTGGGCTTTTACCAGCAGGTCGCCTCGATCCCCGGTGCGCTGGCGGCGGCGGGGCTGAAGGGGTCGGATTTCATCAAGGGCTGGAAGCGGCGCGAAGAGCCGCTGGATGTGGGATTCATCGACGAAAGCTCGATGCTGGACGAGAAGGCGCTCGAGGATCTGCGCGAGATATTCCCGACGCTCGTGCTGTTCGGAGACCCCGCGCAGCTGGCCCCCGTGGGCCTTTCGGGCGAGATGGTCTTTGACCGGCTGGGCGGGTCGCGCAAGCTGGTGCTGAGCCGGATACACCGCCAGACGCAGGACAACCCAATCCTCGATCTGGCCCATGCGCTGGGGGACGAGGCGCTGAGTTTCGACCGCTTCGAGCGGATGGTGGAACAGGCGGCGGCGTCCGACGGGCGGGTGGTGCTGGCCGAGCGGGTGGACGCGGACCTGATGGCGCGCAGCCCCGTGCTGGTCTGGCGCAATGCCACGCGCATCCGGCTGATCTCGGCCTTTCGGGGGGCATACGGCGCGCCCGAGGATGCGCTGCTGCCGGGCGAGCCGCTGATCTGCGACGGTATCGAATTGCCGCTGAAGCATCGCAAGAAGCGCATCGACCTCGAGGCGCGGGGGCTGATCAAGGGGGCGCAGGTCATCTACCTTGGACCCGGCAGCAAGGACGGTTTCGCGCGGCTGCATGTGGTCGGGGCGGAAGATCCGCAAGTCTCGGCCGCCAGCATCATCAAGATCGAGAAGCCCGACGAGGTGGAGCCCTTCATCCCTTCGGCGGCGAAGATGGGGGCGGCCTTTCTGCACGGGGCGGCGGTGACGATCCACAAGGCGCAAGGCTCGCAGTGGGAGGATGTGCAGGTCTTTGCCCCCGACATCTATGCCGCGGCACAGGCGGGGCGCTCGGAGGCGGGGGTGCCGCTGTGGAAGCGTCTGGCCTATGTCGCCATCACGCGGGCCGAGAAGCGGCTGCTTTGGGTCACGCGCTACCGCTTGGGCCGCCCGAAAGAGGCGCTGGGGGTCGACGACCTGCGCAAGGGGCCGGTGGCGCTGGCGCTGTCGGGCGAGGAGTGAGCAAAATCCTTGCAGGGATTTTGCAATTTTCTTCAAAGAAAATTGCGGCGGGGCCGGGGTTTCGCTAGGGTCTGGCCAAGATCAGGAGGCTTCCATGCGCTGCGTTTTCGTCCAGTTCCGCTGCACCCCCGGCAAGACCTACGAGGTTGCCGATGCCATCTATGACCGCGAGGTGGTGAGCGAGCTGTTCTCGACCAGCGGGGAATATGACCTGATCGCCAAGGTCTATATCCCCGACGAGGAGGATGTGGGGCATTACCTCTCGGGTCGGCTGTTCGACATTCCGGACATCGTGCGCACCCTGACGACGATGACCTTCAAGGCGTTCTGACGCCACGTTCGGGACGATTTTTCTGCGAAAAATCAGGGGGGCTTCGCGCCCCCCTCGGGGCTTTGCCCCGTCACCCCCTGCGGAGTATTTCCGCAAGGCTGAACGGGTCAGAGCCAGCGGGCGCGGTCCGTGCCTGTGGCTTCGGCCACGGTCGTGAAGCCGTCGCGGGCAAGGAGGCTGTCGAGGCCGCGGGCGATTTCGGCGGCGAGGGAGAGGCCCTGATAGACCATCGCGGTGTAGAATTGCACGGCCGTGGCGCCTGCGCGGATCTTGGCATAGGCCTGTTCCGCCGAGCCGATGCCGCCCACGCCGACGAGGGGGACCCTGCCTTCGGTCAGGTGCGAGAGGCGGGCGAGGGTGCGGGTGGATTTCTCGAACAGGGGCGCGCCGGAGAGGCCGCCCGCCTCGGTCCGGTGGCGGCTTTTCAGCCCGTCGCGCGCGAGGGTGGTGTTGGTGGCGATGATGCCCGCGATGCCCGAGGCGAGGGCGACTTCGGCCACATCGACGAGGTCCTGGTCGGTCAGGTCGGGGGCGATCTTGAGAAAGACGGGGATCGGCCGTGCGAGGGCGGCGCGCGTGTCCATCACGCCCGCGAGCAGGGCGCCAAGGGCGGCGCGGCCCTGAAGGTCGCGCAGTTTCTCGGTGTTGGGCGAGGAGACGTTGACGGTGGCGAAATCGACATGCGGGCCGCAGAGGGCGAGGACGCGGGAGAAATCGGCGGCGCGGTCGGTGCTGTCCTTGTTGGCCCCGAGGTTGAGGCCCACTGGAACCGCGCCGCGCGTGCGGGCGGCAAGGCGGGCGGCGATCGCCTCCATCCCGTCGTTGTTGAAGCCGAAGCGGTTGATCGCGGCGCGGTCTTCCGTCAGGCGGAACAGGCGGGGTTTGGGGTTGCCTGCCTGCGGGCGGGGGGTGGCGGCGCCGACCTCGATGAAGCCGAAGCCCGCGCGCGACAGCGGTGCCACGGCGGTCGCGTTCTTGTCGTAGCCCGCGGCGAGGCCCACGGGGTTTTGCAGCGCCATTCCCGCGAGCGTGGCAGCAAGGCGGGGCGAGGTGACGGGGCCGGACAGCGGGGCAAGGCCCGATTGCAGCGCGGCGAGCGACAGGCCGTGGGCGGTTTCGGGATCAAGCCGGTGCAGGGCCGCGAGGGCGGCGCGTTCGACGAGGGTCACCATACGCCCTCGGGGAAGATATGTCCGGTGGCCCCGAGGGGGAGGGATTTGTCCCAGACGACCTCGGCCAGGCGGAGGGGGCGGTAGAGATGCGGGAACAGTGCCCCGCCGCGCGAGGCTTCCCATTTGAGCGCGGGCCCGAGGGTGTCGCTGTTGAAGGCGACGAGGACAAGGTCGCTTTCGGTGGCGAACCATTTGGCCGCCGTTTCCGCGACCTGTGCCGAGGTCGAGAAATGGATGAAGCCATCGGCCAGATCGACCGGCGCGCCTGCGGTTTCACCTGCGGCGCGGAAGGCATCCCATTCGGGGCGACGGAAGATCTTGTAGATCAGCATGGGCGGTTCATGCACCGCGCCGCGCGGTCGGTCAATGGGCTGCGAGGGGGACGGCTTGGCGCAGGGGCCTGACGCGCCTATGTTCGCGCGATGTGCGGACGTTTCACCATCACCCATCCGAACGAGGCGCTTGCGGCGTTGTTCGACGCGCTGCCCGGAAACGACCTGCCGCCGGTGCCGCGCTACAACGTCTGTCCCACGACGCCCGTCGCCGTGGTGACGAGCGAGGGCGGGGCGCGGCGGCTGCGGGCGATGCGCTGGGGGTTCATTCCGGGTTGGTACAAGACGCCTGCGGACGGGCCGCTCATCATCAACGCGCGGTCCGATACCGTGGCGGTGAAGCCCGCCTTCCGCGAGGCGGTGCGCGCGCGGCGCTGTATCGTGCCTGCAAGCGGGTTCTTCGAATGGCAGACCGAAGGCAAGGCCAAGCTGCCGTGGTATTTCACCCGCAGCGACGGTGCGCCGCTGGCCTTTGCGGGGCTGTGGCAGCGCTGGGGCGAGATCGACACCGTGGCCATCGTCTCGACCGATGCGGGGCCGGGGATGGCGGGGCTGCACCACCGCGAGGCCGTGGTGCTGGAAGCGCGCGACTGGCCGTTGTGGCTGGGCGAGGCAGGGCACGGGGCGGCGGTCCTGATGAAGCCGAGCGCCGAGGGCGTGTTGCGCTGCCATCGGGTGGATGTGGCGGTCAATTCCAACCGCGCGGAAGGTGCGCAGCTGATCGCGCCGATTTTGGCCTGAGTGTCTTGCACTCGGTCTTATCGCTGGCTAGATAGGCGTCAGCGCGGGCGTTGTGTAATGGTAAGACCCTTGCCTTCCAAGCAAGAGACGCGGGTTCGATTCCCGCCGCCCGCTCCACCGAAACCCTTCCCGATCATTCCGGATAGTCGACGGCGGTGGCGGCCTTTTCGGCCTGTTCCATGTCCATCCACATCGGTTCGAACACGTTGCCATCGGGGTCGAGGAAGGTGCGGCTGTACATGAAGCCGTAGTCGATGGCGGCTTTGGGTTCGGTTCCGCCGTGGGCAAGGGCGGCTTCGGTGATGGTATCGACGGCGGCGCGGCTGTCGCGCGACAGGGCGAGCAGGGCGGCCGAGGATTTTGCCGGATCCGAGCGGGGCAGGGCCGAGAAATAGTCGAAACGCGCGTGGGTCAGCAGCATCAGGAAGATCGCGTCAGAGATCACGATGCAGGCGGCCTGATCGTCGGTGAAGCGCGGCTCGAGGGTGAAACCGAGGGATTCGTAAAAGCGGATGGACCGCGGCAGGTCGGATACGGGCAGGTTGACGAAGATCATCTGGTGCATGGGCGGGCCCCTTCCTTTCGCCCCATCGTGACTGCGGGAACGGGAGGCGGTCAAGGGGGGCTGGCGTGGCCTGAGGATCGGCAAAGCCGACGCCGCGCGCGCGCTGTTGCTGGCGCTGGCAAGGGGGCCTGCGGTGGGCGTGCCGGTTCGGGGGGTGCGCGGTCGGATCGTGGCGCCCCGCCCGTGCAGGGTGCCCCTGCCGATCCGGCAGGGGGCATCGTTTTGGCCTGATGCGATCCGGCCCTAGCGGCGGCGGTCGCGCCGCGCGCTCATCGGCTGGAAGGCGACGCCGACATGGGCCTCGCAATAGGGTTTGCCGGGCAGCGAGGGCAGGCCGCAGAACCAGAAGTCATCGGTCGCGGGGTCGCCGATCGGCCATTTGCAGGTGCGTTCGGTGAGTTCCATGAGCGTGAGCTTGCGGGCGCGCTTTTCGACCTCGCGCACCGAGGCCAGCGCTTCGGGGCTGATCTCGTTGGCCGAGGGCTGCGGCGGCAGGGGTTGGCCTGCGGGCACGATGGCCTTGCGCAGCGGCAGCGGCGTGACATTGCCGGGGGCCGAGGCGGCGGGCGCGGCGCTGGGGGCAGCGGCGGCGGGGCGTTCGGGGGCCGCGCGGGGCGCGGGCGCTTCGGCGCGGGGCGCGGGTTCGGGGCGCGGGTCGGGCCGTGCGGCAGCGGCGGGGGCGGCGGGGATTTCCACCTCGTCCTCGTCCTTGCCGCCGGCGACGCGGTTGGACAGGCCAAGGCGATGCACCTTGCCGATCACCGCGTTGCGGGTCACGCCGCCAAGTTCTTTGGCGATCTGGCTGGCGCTTTGGCCTTCGGCCCACATGCGCTTGAGCGTCTCGACGCGCTCGTCGGTCCAGGACATCGGCATTCCCCGTGGTTTCATGCGACAAGACCCCATTCTAGACGGGCCGTCGCGGGATACAAGCGGGCGGGATACAGGCGGGGGGGCGGAAGATCAAGCGCCGAGGCGGAAAACCCCGACTTGACGGTGGACTTATCGGCTGCGTTTCGCTATGGCGACGCCATGACCGCAGGAAACGCCCCCTTTGCGCTGCCCCGACGCCGACGCTGACCGCGCCGCGCCCTTCCGGCATTTTTCCTGCAATCCCCTGCCCGAGTCGTCCGGGCGAACCCTTTCCTTCCGTTGACACCTCCCAAGGCCAGCCTTTACGGCTATGGCTTCGCTTTCAAGGACAATGCCCCATGATCCCTCACGTCCTGCCGACCTACAACCGTGCCCCCATTGCCTTCGTCAAGGGCGAAGGCTCGTGGCTGACGGCCGAGGATGGCAGCCGATATCTCGATCTGGGGGCGGGGATCGCGGTGAATGCGCTGGGCCATGCCCATCCGGCGCTGGTGGCGACGCTGACCGAACAGGCGGCCAAGCTGTGGCATGTCTCGAACCTGTATCGCATTCCCGAACAGGAGCGGTTGGCCGACCTGCTGGTCGAGAACAGCTTTGCCGATACGGTGTTCTTCACCAATTCGGGGACCGAGGCTGCCGAACTCGCCATCAAGATGGCGCGGAAATACTGGTATGACAAAGGCGAGCCCGAGCGGGTCGAGATCATCACCTTCGAGGGCGCGTTTCACGGCCGCTCGACCGGTGCCATCGCGGCGGCGGGGTCCGAGAAGATGGTCAAGGGCTTCGGCCCGTTGATGCCGGGCTTCACCCATCTGAAATTCGGTGACCACGAGGCGCTGCGCGCCGCGGTGACGGGCAGGACGGCGGCGATCATGATCGAACCGGTGCAGGGCGAGGGCGGTATCCGCGTGCTGCCCGACGCCTGCCTGAAGGGGCTGCGCGATCTGGCCGACAGCGTGGGTGCGTTGCTGATCTTTGACGAGGTGCAATGCGGCATGGGGCGGACGGGCAAGCTGTTCGCCCATGAATGGGCCGGTGTGACGCCCGATATCATGATGGTCGCCAAGGGCATCGGCGGCGGCTTTCCGCTGGGGGCGGTGCTGGCCACGGAAAACGCGGCAAGCGGTATGGTCGCGGGCACGCATGGTTCGACCTATGGCGGCAACCCCTTGGGCTGCGCGGTGGGGGCCAAGGTGGTCGAGATCGTGGCCGACGACGCCTTCCTTGCCGGTGTGGGCCGCAAGGGCGCACGGTTCCGGCAGGGGCTGGAAGGTCTGGTCGCCGCCCATCCGCAGGTGTTCGAAGCCGTGCGCGGGCAGGGGCTGATCCTTGGCCTGAAGTGCCGGGCCGCCAATACCGACGTGGTCAAGGCCGCCTATGCCGAGCATCTGCTGACGGTGCCTGCCGCCGACAATGTGCTGCGCCTTTTGCCCGCGCTGAACATCGCCGACGAGGACATCGCCGAGGCTCTGGCCCGGCTCGACCGTGCGGCGGTGGCCGTGGAACAGGCGCTTTGACATGCTGGCCATCGTGGAACGCGTGCATCGGAGCGGGCTGCGATCGAACGGTCTGATTGTCACCCTTGCCCAAATACTCTCAGGGGGTCCGGGGGCAGAATGCCCCCGGTGCTTCCGCCGGAAAGATGAATGAAATGAAACACTTCCTCGACATCCACAAGACCGATGCGACCGAATTGCGCGGCATGATCGATTCTGCCCATGCGATGAAGGCCGCGCGGAACGGCCGGCCGAAGGGGTCGCCCGACGACGACACGCCGCTCAAGGGGCGGATGGTGGCGCTGATCTTCGAAAAGCCCTCGACCCGCACGCGGGTCTCGTTCGACGTCGGCGTGCGCCAGATGGGCGGTGAGACGATGGTGCTGTCGGGCAAGGAGATGCAGCTTGGCCACGGCGAGACCATTGCCGATACGGCGCGGGTGCTGAGCCGCTATGTCGATCTGATCATGATCCGCACCTTCGAAGAGGCGACGCTGCTCGAGATGGCGGAACATGCCACGGTGCCGGTGATCAACGGGCTGACCAACCGCACCCATCCCTGCCAGATCATGGCCGATGTGATGACCTATGAGGAACATCGCGGCCCCATCGGCGGCAAGAAGGTGGTCTGGTGCGGCGATGGCAACAACGTCTGCGCCTCGTTCCTGCATGCGGCGGGGCAATTCGGCTTCGATTTCACCTTTACGGGGCCGGAAACGCTGGATCCCGAGGATCGCTTCGTGCAATTCGCCCGCGAGAAGGGGTCGAAGGTGGTGATCGCCCGTGATCCTTTCGTGGCGGTCGAGGGGGCGGATCTGGTGGTCACGGACACATGGGTGTCGATGCATGATCCCGAAAGCGCCAAGGAGCGCCGCCACAACCAGTTGCGGCCCTATCAGGTGAACGAGCAGCTCATGTCGCGCGCCAAGCCCGACAGCCTGTTCATGCATTGCCTGCCCGCGCATCGCAACGACGAGGCGACGAGTGCGGTGATGGACGGGCCGCATTCGGTGATTTTCGACGAGGCGGAGAACCGCCTGCATGCGCAAAAGGCGGTGATGCGCTGGTGTCTCGGCCTGTGACCGCGGACCAGGCGGAGCGGCCTTGCGGCCGCAGGCGACAAGCGCGCCAAGGCGCGCGGGTTCAGGGGGGCTTTCCGCCCCCCTCGCCGCCCTTGGGGGCGGCTCACCCCCCGAGGATATTTGCGCGAATGTGAAGGCGGCGAGGGTCTTTGCCTGCGCTTGCCTTCGGGGTTGCGGCTGGCGGCGGCGGGCGGCGGCGAAGGTGCGGCTTTTGCGCGGTCAGCCGAAGCGGTGTTTCAGGATGACGGGCAGGATCAGGTCTTCCTCGTCGGCCAGATGCCGTTCGAGCTGGGCGGTGAAGGGCGAGAGGCTGTCGTGGAAGCGTCCTGCCTGCGCGCGCCTGTCGGGGCTTTGCAGCAGGGTGTTGGCATCGGTCACGAAACTGTCGAGCAGGGCATCGAGCGCGTGGTGGTCGGTGTCGAGAATCTCGAAGCCATGCGCGAGGCGGGGTTCGAGGGCGGCGAGTTCGGGGAAATAGGCGTCATCCTCGATCCGGTGGTGGCCGATCAATTCGTCGACGAGACGGCGGCCGAGCGGGACGAGGCGCTGCGGGAAGCTGTCGGGGTCGGCGGTGCCGTCGATCAGGCTTTGCGTCTCGGTGCGGATGCGGGCCATGAGGTGGCGAAAGCCCATGTGCCGGTCAAGCCAGAAGGAGACGAGGCCGTGGAACTGCGGATGGTCCGGCCAGCCCGCGCGGGGATGCGCGTGGAGCAGGTCGAGGAGTTCGGGCGGAAGGCCCGTGCGGATGGCGAGGGCGAGGGGATCATCGGTCATGCGCCATCGTGCAGGATGCGGTGGCAAGGCGCAACGGGGCGGCGCGGCTGCCGTGGCGGGCAAACGGGGCATTGACAGCGGCAGGGGGCGGGAGGACGGTGGCCCCCGATCCGGGACCTGTCGGTCCGGGATCCGTCGATCCGTGATCGATCCTTCCGCAATACAAGGGGCCAGACGCCATGCATCACCGTTCCATCGCCGTATACGACCGTTTCCTCGGGGCGCTGTCGGGCATCCTGACCAAGGCCGAGGCGCATTGCGTCGCCAAGAACATCAAGCCCGAGGCGATGCTGACCTTCCGGCTGTTTCCGGACATGTTCCCTTTCGTCAAGCAGGTGCAGCTGTCCTGCGATTTCGCGGCCCGTGCGGCGGCCCGCCTTGCGGGCGAGGAGCCGAAGAGCTTTCCCGACACCGAAACCAGTTTCGCCGAATTGCAGGGCCGGATCGCGGCGGCGCGGGGGTATATCGCGTCGTTCGACGCATCGCTTTATGCGGGGGCCGAGACGCGCAACATCACCATCAAGGTGCGGGGCAACGACATGGTGATGACGGGCGAGACCTTTCTGAACTTCTACTCCTTGCCGCAGTTCTACTTCCACATTGCCACCGCCTATAACATCTTGCGCCACAACGGGGTCGAGGTGGGCAAGGGCGATTACATGGGGGCCTGAGATGGCGACCGCGCTGGTCTGCATCGACATGCAGATGGGTATGGCCGAGCGCATCGCCGCAGGGCGGGAGCAGGCCAATCCGCAAGTCGAGGCGCATGTGGCGGCGCTGCTGGCGCTGTTCCGCGCCAAGGGCTGGCCCGTGGTGCATGTGCATCATGACGAGGAGGGCACGCCGTTCCGGCGCGGCCTTCCGGCGGGGGCCGCGATGCCTTGCGCGCTGCCATTGGCGGGCGAGGCGGTGTTGTGGAAGTCGCGGTCGTCGGCCTTTGCGGGAACGGGGCTCGAGGCGCTGTTGCGCGGGGCGGGGGTCGGGCGGATCGTGGTGATCGGGGCGGTTGCGGCCTTTTGCGTGACCTCGACGGTGCGGGCGGCGTCGGACCTCGGGTTCGAGGTGGTTTTGCCGGGGGATGCCTTGCTGGCCTTCGATCTGCCCGCGCATGATGGCGGGCGGCTTGGGGCCGATGTGGTGCTGCGGGTGACGCTGTCGCTGCTGGGTGCGGATTTCGCGCGGCTGGTGACAGCCGATCAGGTGGAAGGCGTTCTTGCGGCGTGACGCGGCAGGGGGTGCCGCGTCAGCGTGTTTTTCGGGGGGGCGTCAGGCCGGAACCGGTCTGGCCCCGTCTGCCGCCGCCGTCCGTCCGGCAAGGGCCGCGACGATCACGAGAAGGATCGCAAGCGTTCCGTAGGTGAAGCGGAAGCCGACATGTTCCGCAACGAAACCGATGGTCGAGGGCGCGACGAGGATGCCGGCGTAGCCCATCATCGTGACCGCAGCGATCCCTGCGCCCGGCGACAGGCCGGGGTGGTTTCCGGCGGCCGAAAACATGATCGGCACCATATTGGCCACGCCAAGGCCCGCGAGGGTGAAGCTGGCGATGGCGATCACATCGGTCGGGGCCAGCGCGCCGCCGAGCATGCCCGCCGCCGCGATCAGGGCCGAGACGCGCAGCGTCTGCACCGCGCCGAAGCGGTTGCGCACCCCGTCGCCGGCAAAGCGCATCACCGCCATCGCCCCCGAGAAGAAGGCGAAGGCGAGGCCCGAGCGGGAGAGGTCGGCGCCGAGTTCCTCGGACAGGTAAAGTGCCGCCCAGTCGAGGACCGCGCCTTCGGGCACCATCGAGAAGAGCGCGAGCAGGCCAAGCAGCCAGATCGCGGGATCGCGCGGCAGAAGCCCGCTTTTGGGGTGCCCGGCGGTCGCGGCCTTTTGCGCCGCCGTTTCGCCCAGCAGGAAGGGCATGGCCCCGAGGACCAGAACCGCCGCCACGCTTGCGGCCCAGAGCGCCTGCGCCTCGGCCCCCCAATGCTTGATGATCCAGCTGCCCAAGGCGCCGCCGAAGAAGCCGCCAAGGCTCCAGAACCCGTGGGAGGAGGACATGATCGCCCGGCCCAGACGGCGTTCGACATCGACGGCATTGGCGTTCATCGACACATCCATGCAGCCGATGAGCGCGCCGAGGGCGGCCATCATCAGCGCGAGGATCGGGATATCGGGCGCAAAGACCACGGCGGGCAGGACGGGGACGACCGCGAGGGCGAAGCCGCGCAGGACGGCGCGGTTGCCGTAGCGGGCGATGAGGCGGCCCGAGAACAGCATCGAGCCGACCGCCCCGAGGCCAAGGACGAGGATCAGGAGGCCGAGGGTGAATTCGCTGATGTCATGGCGCGGCAGCAGAAGCGGGATCTGCGGGGCCCAAGCGCCCATCGTGAAGCCGTTGGCAAGGAACATCGCCGCCACGGCCCAACGGCCACGCCGTGCTTTGGTGATGTCGTCGGTCATCTGCCTGCCCCTTGTCGTCTTTTGCGAACGGGCTGTGTCTAAGGCTGAAAACGGTTCCGGAAAAGGGGGGCGGCGCTGACAGGATGTTTCAGCGCGTTTCGGTTGGTTTGGCGCGGGAGCGGGCGCGGGAGGGGATGGGCGCGCGCCGCCTGTGCCCTAGGTCCCGCGCGGCTTGGCGCGGAGGGTCGGCTCGGCCCGGGTGGGGTCTTCGGGCCAGGGGTGGCGCGGGTATTGGCCGCGCATGTCCTTGCGCACGTCGGCGTAGGAGTTCGCCCAGAAGCCGGGCAGGTCCATCGTCACTTGCACAGGCCGCTGGCCGGGAGACAGGAGCGTGATGCGCAGCGGCAGCCGGTTCGCGCCGACGGTGGGGTGGCGGGCCAGCCCGAACATTTCCTGCAAGCGCACCTCGATCGCGGGGGCGTCGCCGTCGTAGTCGATCGGCACGCGGCGGCCGAGCGGGGTTTCGAAATGCGAGGGGGCGAGCTGGTCGAGGGTTTGGGTTTGCTCCCATGTCAGGCGGGCGCGGAGGGGTTCGGTCAGGTCGAGCGCGCGCAGGTCGGCTTCGGTTCTGGGGGCCTTGAGATGGGGGAGGAGCCAGTCCTCGAGGCTGGCAAACAGCGCCTCGTCGCGGCAATCGGGCCAGTCGGCCCCGCCGCCGCGGGCGAGTTCGATGCGCGCGCGCAGGCGGCGGGCGGCAGGGGTGAAGGGCAGGCCGATCTGGCGAAGGCCGTCGAGGGCGGCGCGGGCTGTCGCCTCGGGCGGGGCATCGGGCCAGGGGCGGTCGTCGAGAACGAGGGCGCCGAAACGCTCTTGCCGGCGGGCGAGAACCCGCCCCTCGCGGCGGGACCATTCGCACAGGTCGTGCCAGTGGATGCGGTCGGAGAAAAGGGCGCGCAGTTCGGCTTCGGTGATCGCTACGGCCTGCCGGACCGTCGCCTCGCGCTGGTCGCCATCGAGGTCGGTCGCGACGATCAGGCGCGCGGCAGCAAGGGGCGTGCCTGCGGCCATCGCCGCCCCCTTGCCGCCCGAAAGCACCCAGCGCGGGGCATCGCCCTTGCGGCGCAGCCCGATACGGTCGGGATAGGCGAGGGCGGCCATCTGCCCCGCCGACAGGTCGGCCCGTGCGGGACCGGCGGCTTTGGCCAGCCTGCGGGCTTCGTCGCGGATGCGCTCGATGGTGGGGCGATGCGCTTCGGGCGGGGGGCGGTCGATGGCTTTCAGGCGCAGCATCAGGTCGGGGGGCGCACCGCGCAACGGGTCGCGTTCGGCCAGAAGGGCGGCAAGCGGGGCGGCGGCGGGGCCGGCCACGGCGAGCATATGGGCCAGACGCGGATGCAGCGGCAGGGCGGCAAGCTGGCGCCCGTGGGCGGTGATGCGCCCCGCTTCGTCAAGCGCGCCAAGGCCCGTCAGCAGCGCCCGCGCCTCGGCCAGCACGCCGGGATGCGGCGGGGTCAGGAAGGGCAGGTCGGCGCTGCCCCACAGCGCCAGTTCGAGGGCGAGCGCGGTCAGGTCGGCGGCTTCGATCTCGGCCGGGGGATGCGGGGCGAGGCCGCCTTCCTCGCCCTTGGTCCACATGCGGTAGCAGGTGCCCGTGGCCACCCGTCCGGCACGGCCGCGGCGCTGTTCGGCCTCGGCCCGTGTCACGCGTTCGGTGACAAGGCGCGACATGCCGGAGGCGGCGTCGAAACGGGCGCGGCGGGCGCGGCCTGCATCGACCACCACGCGGATATCGGGCAGGGTGAGCGAGGTTTCGGCAATCGAGGTGGCAAGCACGATCTTGCGCCCCGCAACGGGGGCGAGTGCCGCGCGCTGGGCGGCGAAATCCATCGCGCCGAAAAGTTGCCGCGTCACCACGCCTTGCGGCAAGCGCCCTGCCAGTGCGGCATCGACGCGGCGGATTTCGCCCTCGCCCGGCAGAAAGACGAGGAGGCCGCCTTCGGTCGTTTCCGCCAGTGCTTGCAAGATCAGGCCGGTCACCGCCCCCTCGAAGCGCATCGAGGCATCGACGGGGCGGGGCAGCCAGCGGGTTTCGACCGGATAGGCGCGGCCCGCCGAGGTTACGGTGGGGGCATCGCCCATCAGCCGCGCCACGGGGTCGGCGTCGAGTGTCGCCGACATCACCAGAAGCGCAAGGTCGGGGCGCAGGGCGGAGCGCACCTCGAGGCAGAGCGCAAGGCCGAGGTCGGCGTTGAGCGAGCGTTCGTGGAATTCGTCGAAGATCACCGCGCCGATGCCGGAAAGTTCGGGGTCGGATTGCAGCATGCGGGTGAGGATGCCTTCGGTCACCACCTCGATCCGCGTGGCGGCGGTGACTTTGGATTCGCCCCTGATGCGGTAGCCGACGGTCTGGCCGATGGCTTCGCCCAAGGTCTCGGCCATGCGCTCGGCGCTGGCGCGGGCGGCGAGGCGGCGGGGCTCGAGCATCAGGATGCGGCCCTGCACCAGACCCGAGGCCAGAAGGTCGAGCGGAACGCGCGTGGTCTTGCCCGCGCCGGGGGGCGCCTGAAGCACCGCCATGCCGCGCTGCCCGAGGGCGGCGCGCAGGTCGGGAAGGGCTTCGTCGATGGGCAGAGGGCCTGAGTCGCGCATGCCCCCTTATCGCCGCGCTTGCGGGCAGAGGGAACCGTGGCCGCAGCCAAAACGCCCGCCCGTGTCACGCCCGCCCTTGGCGCGCCTGCCCGCGTGACGCCTGCACTTGATGTGCCCGCGCCTGACATGTCCGCCCGTTACACGCCTGCCCCTTGCAAGCCCGCCTGTGGCACGCCCGCCCTTGGCACGCCTGCGAGATGCCTGCCCGGGTAAGAAACCTTTACGGCCCTGTGCCCCAAGGAACAGCGCGATCCGGGGCGGTGACGCAAGGTCAGGCATCGGCCCCGTCGCGGGCTGCAAGCAGGGAGGGTGTCATGGCGTTCATCGGTGTTCAGGGCAAATTCGGCCTCGAAGTCTCCATGCCGCAGCTGCGGCTGCCGTCCTTGGCCCAGCTTGCCCGCTGGAGGCAGGACCGCGACGAGGCGCGGCATCTGCATATGGCCGTGGAACGGCTTGACGGGCTGTCGCCGCATCTGCTGTCGGATATCGGCCTGCAACGCGACGAGGACGGCAAGACGCGTCTGGTCTGACGCAGACGCGCCCACTGGAATATGTCGCGGCGCGGTGGCACAACCCTGTGAACGGGCGCGCGGTCCTTCGGGGGCCGCACAGGGCCGCCCGCTTGGAGGGGGAATGGCCGACAGGACGGAAGGCGCCGATCTGGCCGCAGGGGTTGCCGCAGGCGACCGCAGGGCGCTTGCACGGGCGATCACGCTGGTCGAAAGCGGGCGGGCCGATCACCGGCAGGCGGCGCTTGCGCTTTTGGGCCGCCTGCGCGGGCCGGGCAGCGACGCGGCGGGGCGGCAGGCGCTGCGGATCGGGCTTTCGGGCACGCCGGGGGTCGGCAAATCCACCTTCATCGAAAGTTTCGGGCTGATGCTGACGGCGCAGGGCCTGCGCGTGGCGGTTCTGGCGGTCGATCCGTCCTCGGCGCGGTCGGGCGGGTCGATCCTTGGCGACAAGACACGGATGGAGCAACTCAGCCGCGATCCGCGCGCGTTCATCCGCCCCTCGCCCAGCCAGGCGCAGATGGGCGGCGTGGCGCGGCGCACCCGCGAGGCCGTGGCGCTGTGCGAGGCGGCGGGATTCGACGTGGTGCTGATCGAGACCGTCGGGGTCGGGCAGTCGGAAACCGTGGTGGCGGAATTGTGCGATCTGTTCATCCTGCTTCTGGCCCCTGCGGGGGGGGACGAGTTGCAGGGCGTCAAGCGCGGGATCATGGAGATGGCCGACATCATCCTTGTGAACAAGGCCGATGGCGGGCTGGAACCCGCCGCGCGGCGTACGATGGCCGATTACGCGGGGGCGCTGCAATTGCTGCGCCGCCGCCCGCAAGACCCGCAGGGCTTTCCCAAGGCGCTGTGCGTCTCGGCCACGACGGGCGCGGGTCTCGGGGCCGCCTGGGCCGAGATGCAAAGCCTTGCCGCATGGCGGCGCGAGACGGGGCATTGGGACAGTCGCCGCGCCGGACAGGCGCGCCACTGGTTCGAGGAGGAGGTGCGTCAGGGGCTGCTTGCCGCGCTGCACCACGGTTCGGCCCGGGACAGGCTTGACGCCCTTGGGGCAATGGTCGTCGCGGGCAGCCTGACGCCCGAAGCTGCTGCGGCCGAAATGCTGGCAAGTCTGGCTTAGGCGTTTTGCGGCGCGAAACATCGCGGGGGGAATCGCTGCAAGCCGCTGGGGGGGCGGCCCCCCGTGCCCGCGCGGTGCAAAGCGGGCCATCGGGGGGCTGTCGGGATTTTTCGCAGAAAAATCGCTGTCGGGGCCACGATTTTTCTGCGAAAAATCCCGCACTGCCTGCCGGCCCTGCGGCTTGATCGCTTGACGTCCCCCGGCTTTCGCCTTACTAGCCCCCAATCGAATTCGGACGCCTCGGGGAGACTCGGGGGGCTGTCCCGTTTACACACGAAGGATCACGACGATGTCGCGCGTCTGCGAACTGACGGGCAAGGGCCCGATGTCCGGTAACACGGTCAGCCACGCCAACAACAAATCGCGTCGGCGCTTCTTGCCGAACCTGAACGATGTCACGCTCATCTCGGATGCGCTTGGCCAGTCGTTCAAGCTGCGCGTTTCGGCCGCCGGTCTGCGGACGGTCGATCACCGTGGCGGGCTGGATGCGTTCCTCGCCAAGGCGAAGGACGACGAGCTGTCGGACCGCGCCCGTGCGATCAAGAAAGAGATTGCCAAGGTTCAGGCCACCGCCTGATCTGCCTTGTGGCATGAAATCTGGCCCCGTCCGGTGCATCCGTGGCGGGGCCTTTCGCTTGCGCGCATCTGTCCTCTTTCGCTTTCGGTTCCGATCCGCTAGGCCGGATGCATCATGCTGCGGGCCTTCGTTTCCCTTTTCCTTGCCGTCCTTCTGTCGCTGACGTCGGTCACGGCGGCCGTTGCGCGGTCGCAGATGGCGGGGGCGACCGAACTGGTCGTTTGCGCGGGGTCCGGCACGGCCGAGATCACGCTTGACGCCACGGGCGCGCCGATTTCCCGGCCGCATCATTGCCCCGTCTGCACCGCGGCAAGCGCCGGCATCGTGGCCGGAGTGGCACCGCAGGTTCAGCGGCCCGTCACGCGGTCGGAGCCGCAGGTCTGCGCCATGCCCCTGCCGGATGCGGGGGCGGGGGCGCCGGTGCCCTCGGCGCGTGGTCCGCCTGTTTCGCTGTGATCCCGTCACCGCGAAACATTCCACAAAGGACCAAAGACATGAGCTTCCGTTCCCTGATCGCCGCCGCCGCACTGGCGGTTCTTCCCCTTGCGGCGACGGCGCAAACCCACCCCGAAGAGATGCATGTCCATGATGCCTATGCCCGTATCGGCAATGGCTCGGGCGCGGTTTTCTTCATGATCCACAACAACACGGATGTGGATCGCACCATTGTCGGGGCCCATACCGACATTGCCGACAAGGCCGAGCTGCACAGCCATACCGAAGGCGCCGATGGCGTGATGGTCATGGGCAAGATCGAAGGCGGTGTTGCCCTGCCTTCGGGCGAGATGCATGAATTCGCCCGTGGGGGCGACCATGTCATGCTGATGGGCCTGAAACGGGCGCTGGCGGATGGCGACCAGTTCGATCTGGTGCTTGAATTCGCCGATGGTGCCGAGTTGACGCTTCCGGTCGTCGTCGACAACGGTCGCAAGGCGGGCGAGATGGATATGACCGAGCATTCCGGCCATATGACCAAGAAGGGCGCGTCGGACTGACCGCCCTCCGTGCCGCCTGACGCACCGCGCGATCTTGCGGAATGCGAAACGGCGCCCTGCGGGGCGCCGTTTTCATCTGCGGGCTTCGTGGCGGTTTGCTAGCCTGCGCAATAGGCCTCGGCGGTGTCGCCGAAGTTCTTGTAGCGTTCCCAGAAGGCATCGTCGGCGTCGCGCTTCGACATGAAGGTGTCTTGCGCCTTGTCGGGGTTGCGGAAGAACACCGCCGCCTTGCGCTGGTCGGCGCCGCGCAGCGTCATGTCGGCGACTTGCTGGATGCAGGAGCAGACCGAGCGGTTCGCCGCATCGCGCCCCGACGACAGGCAGGCGCGCTCGATCGGGCCGGCGGCCGCGGCGGCGGCCATGAAAGGAAGTGCCAGCACGGCAAGCGCCGCGCAGAGGGTATGTCTGGTCATCTGTTCTGCCTCTTGCCGGATGCGGGGTGATCGGCCGCCCACGGTCATTTTTGTGCGCCGATTATGCTGATTCGAAGTGGTTTTTTCAATGACCCCCGTGCTTTGCGCGACAATCCGCGCAGGTGGCGCAGGTCTTGGTGGTCGCGGCGGGGCGGGCTACCAGATGTGCCCCCGTTTCGTGCCGGATCGGGAGTGGCGGGGGGCTGTCTGCCCCCCGGGCGCGGCGGGCCGCGCCGCCCCCCGAGAGTATTTGGGCAAGCGTGAAGGGCAAGGCGCGGGCTTTGCCTGCCGCTGGCAGGGATTTCGGGCACCAGCGCGGCGCGGGCGCATTGCTACCCCTTCCCGACCCTTGGGTTACAGGCTATATGCCGCGCCATGACCCAGCTTGATCTCATCCGCAATTTCGCGATCGTGGCCCATATCGACCACGGGAAATCCACACTTGCCGACCGTCTGATCCAGATGACGGGCACGGTCGCCGCGCGCGACATGAAGGCGCAGATGCTGGACAGCATGGATATCGAGCGCGAGCGGGGTATCACGATCAAGGCCAACACGGTGCGGATCGAATATCCGGCCAAGGATGGCAAGACCTATATCCTGAACCTGATCGACACCCCCGGCCACGTCGACTTTGCCTATGAGGTGAGCCGGTCGATGCGCGCGGTGGAAGGCTCGCTTCTGGTTGTCGATGCGTCGCAGGGTGTCGAGGCGCAGACGCTGGCCAACGTCTACCAGGCGCTGGACGCGGGGCACGAGATCGTGCCGGTGCTGAACAAGATCGACCTGCCGGCGGCCGAGCCGGAGCGGGTGAAGCAGAACATCGAAGACGTGATCGGGCTGGACGCGTCGGACGCCATCGCCATTTCGGCAAAGTCGGGTCTTGGCATTCCCGATGTGCTGGAGGCCATCGTCACGCGGTTGCCTGCGCCCAAGGGCGACGCCGACGCGCCGCTCAAGGCGATGCTGGTGGACAGCTGGTATGACGCCTATCTGGGCGTGGTCGTGATGATCCGCGTGATGGACGGGGTGGTCCGCAAGGGCGACCGCGTGCGCATGATGCAGACCAATGCCGTCTACGGCATCGACAAGCTGGCCGTGCTGAAGCCGCAGATGGTCGATATCGCCGAGCTTGGGCCGGGCGAGATCGGGATTTTCACCGCCTCGATCAAGCAGGTGCGCGACACGCGGGTCGGCGACACGATCACGCATGAGCGCAAGGGCTGCGAGGAACCGCTGCCGGGGTTCAAGCCCGCGCAGCCCGTGGTGTTCTGCGGCCTGTTCCCCGTCGATGCGGCGGATTTCGAGCCGCTGCGCGATGCCATCGAGAAGCTGTCGCTGAACGACGCCTCGTTCAGTTCGGAAATGGAGACCAGCGCCGCGCTTGGCTTCGGTTTCCGCTGCGGGTTCCTTGGTCTTCTGCACCTCGAGGTGATCCGCGACCGTCTGGAGCGGGAATATGACCTCGACCTGATCACCACCGCGCCTTCGGTCGTGTTCAAGCTGCATATGAAGGATGGCGAGGTGCGCGACCTGCACAACCCCGCCGACATGCCCGATCTGACCTATATCGACCACATCACCGAGCCGCGCATCAAGGCCACCATCATGGTGCCGGACGAATACCTTGGCGATATCCTGAAGCTGTGTCAGGACCGTCGCGGCATCCAGCTTGATCTGAGCTATGCGGGCAACCGCGCGATGGTGGTCTATGACCTGCCGCTGGCCGAGGTGGTGTTCGACTTTTACGACCGCCTGAAATCGGTCAGCAAGGGTTACGCCAGCTTCGACTACCAGATCAGCGAATACCGCGAGGATTTCCTTGTGAAGATGTCGATCCTTGTGAACGAGGAGCCGGTCGACGCGCTGTCGATGATGGTCCACCGCGACCGCGCCGAGACGCGGGGGCGGGCGATGGTGGAAAAGCTGAAAGAGCTGATCCCGCGCCACATGTTCAAGATTCCGATCCAGGCGGCCATCGGCGGCCGCGTGATCGCCCGCGAGACGCTGAGCGCCATGCGCAAGGACGTGACGGCCAAGTGCTACGGCGGCGACGCCACGCGCAAACGCAAGCTCTTGGACAAGCAGAAGGCCGGCAAGAAGCGCATGCGCCAGTTCGGCAAGGTGGAGATCCCGCAAGAGGCGTTCATCTCGGCGTTGAAGATGGATTCGTGACCCGAAAGGGTCACGACTCGTCTACGGCGACCCGTTTTGCATAGTGTTTGGCCGCGACTTGACCGTAACGGGATGAGCCGCGTTTTGGGGTCTGGGCTAGCATGGTTCCAGCCATCGCTTTGGCCGGGCGAGCCGTGCCGGAAACCAGTGTTCCGGTGGCCTCTGGTCGGCCCGCCAACTTTTCCCGCGCGGCCAGAATAGCGCGGCGTTCACGCGCCATGCCGAAATGGCTTACGGCCGCAATCAGCCAGCCGTAGGGTGCGCACTTGCTGCGCACCTTTGGGCGACGGGACGTGGTGCGCAGCGAGTGCGCACCCTACGCCCTCACTCCAAGCCCGCCACGATCGCACGTAGCGTCTCGATCCCGTCGCCTTTTTCCGAACTTGTCACCACAAGCTCGGGGTAGGCGGCGGGGTGCTTGGCCAGCGCGCCCTTGACCTGTTCGATGGTGGCGAGGCGTTCGGCCATGCTCACCTTGTCGGCCTTGGTCAGCACGACCTGAAAGGCCACGGCAGAACGGTCAAGAAGCTGCATGATCTCGTCATCGACCGATTTCACGCCGTGGCGCGTGTCGACCAGCACGAAGGCGCGGCGCAGGGTCTGGCGGCCCGAGAGGTATTGCTTGAGCAGCGCCTGCCATTTCGCGACGATGGCCACCGGAGCCTCGGCATAGCCGTAGCCGGGCAGGTCGACGAGGTATTTTTCGGGCTGCGCCCGCCCGTCACCCAGCGCGAAATAGTTGATCTCTTGCGTCCGTCCCGGCGTGTTCGACGCGCGGGCCAGTGTCTTGCGCCCCGTCAGCGCGTTGATGAGCGAGGATTTGCCCACGTTCGAGCGGCCCGCGAAGCAGACCTCGATCCGGTCGGCTGGGGGCAGGCCCGACATGGCGACCACGCCTTTGACAAAGGTCACGGGGCCGGCAAAGAGCAGGCGCCCTTTTTCCCGCGCCTCGTGCTCGGGTTCGGGGGCGAGGGTGAATTGCAGGCTCATGTCAGGCTCCATGCGTCACCGACGGCGATGGTGCCGCCCGTGGTGACGGTCGCGTAAAGGCCGAAATCCTGATGGCCGAAGTGGGATTCAAGCGCGGAAAGGGTGTCGGCGTTGCTGACGCCCGTGTCGGGTTCGACCGTGGTGGCCGAGCAGCGGGTGATGCGTTCGCGGATGGTCAGCGTGGCGCCGCCGATGCGGATGCTGCGGCCGATCCAGTCCCATTCGCTCCACGCGGGCGCCCCGTCGAGCCAGAGGTTGCCGCGCCAGCGGTGGATGGAGAGGTCATGCCCCATGCGGGCCGAGAGATCGGCCAGAGAGGCGCGGTTGAGGATGGCGACCGAGGGGAAGTCGCTGTCGGTCATGCCGCGCCCTGCGGTGACGATCTGTGCGGGTTGGGCGCGGTTCGCGGGGTTCAGCGGTGCGACCCAGTCAAGGAAGCGGGGCAGGTCGGCGGCATCGTCGGGGCGGAAGGTCAGGCTGCCGCGGTCGGGGTGGTGAAGCGTGACGGTGCCTGTCGCCTCGTCAAGGCGAGAGGTGATCGCCATGAGCATCGGGGCCTTGGCCGCGCGGGCGAAGTTGACGCAAGGGTTCCAGCCCGGAACCAGCTTGGCCGCCTCGTGCGCCACGGCCCAGTGCCGGTCCCACGGCAGGCACGCGCCCGCAGAAAGGAGAACGGACGCGAGGTCTTCGCGTCCGTGTCCCTTGATCGGGTGGCGACAGATGTCTGTCAGCCGCCCGCCCGTCATTTCTTGGCCTTGCCCTTGGGCGCGGTCGGCTTGTTGGCGGCCACGGCGGCGGCGGGCTTCTTGCGGAAGCTCGACTTGATGTTGCCGAAGATGTCGGGCTTGTGGCCGTGGCTGCGCATGATCAGGTATTGCTGGGTAAAGGTGATCAGGTTGTTCGTGATCCAGTAGACCACGAGGCCCGATGCGAAGCCGCCCAGCATGAACATGAAGATCCAGGGCATGTAGCTGAAGATCTGCTGCTGCACCGGATCGGCGGGCGCGGGGTTCAGCTTTTGCTGCAGCCACATGGTGATGCCGAGCAGGATCGGCAGCGCGCCGATGAAGATCGTCGCCATCAGCGAGGGATGCGCCGGCGCGGCCCAGGGCAGCAGGCCGAAGAGGTTGTAAAGCGACGACGGATCGGGGGCCGACAGGTCGTTGAGCCAGCCGAAGAACGGCGCGTGGCGCAGTTCGATGGTGACGAAGATCACCTTGTAGAGCGAGAAGAAGATCGGGATCTGGATCAGGATGGGCAGGCAGCCCGCCGCCGGATTGACCTTTTTCTCTTTGTAAAGCTGCATCATCTCGCGCTGGAGTTTCTGCTTGTCCTCGCCCACGCGCTCTTTCAGCGCCTCGAGTTCGGGTTGCAGCTCTTTCATCTTGGCCATCGAGACGTAGGATTTGTAGGCCAGGGGCAGGACGAGCAGTTTCAGCACGAAGGTCAGGGCGATGATCGCAAGACCCATGTTGCCGATGAAGCCGTGCAGGAAATGCAGGACGGTGAAGATCGGCTTGGTGAAGAAGAAGAACCAGCCCCAGTCGATGGAGTCGATGAAGCCCGGGACGTTCGAGTCGTCCTGATAGGATTTGATCGTTTCCCATTCCTTGGCACCGGCAAACAGCCGGGTGGTCGAGGTGATGGTGGCACCGGCCTCGACGGTCTGGACGGGGTGGCGCGTCTCGGTCTGGTAGATGCTGGCGGAGGGGACGAATTTGGTGACGGCGGTGAAGGGCTGGCCCTGTTCGGGGATCAGCGTGGTCATCCAGTATTTGTCGGTAAAGCCGATCCAGCCATCGGCCGTGGCATCCAGAACCTCGGCCTGCGCGCCTTCGCGTTCGACGGCGGGAAGCTTTTCGATGTCCTTGTATTTCTGTTCGGTCAGTTTGCCGTCGGTGCGGCCCACGACGCCTTCGTGCAGCAGGTAAAAGCCCTGCAGGCCGGCGGGTTTGCCGTGGCGGGCGACGATGCCATAGGGGAACAGCGAGGCGGCGGCCGTGCCCGTGTTCGCGACCGTGTCGGTGACGGTGAACATGAAACGGTCATCGACCGAGATTTCGCGCGTGAAGGTCAGGCCTTTGCCATTCGCCCAGGTCAGTGTGACGGGCTGGTCGGGCGAAAGGGTGCCGCCCTTGGCGATCTTCCATTCGGTCTTGGCGTTCGGCAGGTCTTCGGCCGCGGTGCCCTGGCCGGGGCCCCAGCCGAATACCGCGTAATAGGGATGTTCCTGACCCACGGGCGACAGAAGCCGCACCATCGGCGAGGCGGGGTCGAGCGTTTCGCGATAGGTTTTCAGCGACAGATCGTCGATCCGCCCGCCCAGCAACGAGATCGAACCGGCCAGACGCGGGGTGTCGACGGTCAGACGGGGCGCTTCGGGCAGGGGTTCTGCCACCTCGGTGGTGGCCGGGGCTGTCGCCGCACCCGTGGCGGCGGGGGCGGGGGCCTCGGCCTCGGTCACGGCCGTCAGCGGGGCGTTGGGGTCCACCGCCGGATCTGCCGGCGGGAAGAAGAAGAACCAGCCGAGGATCACAAGGAAGCTCAGCACGGTTGCAAGGAGAAGGTTCTTGTTCTGATCGTCCATCGGGACCGCCGCCATTCGTGAAATTGGGTCTGCGGTGCTTCAACAGAAGGGGGGCCAAAGGTCAAGGGCTTTGGGCTTTCTGCCGCGCATCCGGCGGGTCACGCTTGGGTTATTCCCGAGCCTGCGCCTTTCATGCTCGTCCAAATATCCTCGGGGGGTTCAAGGGGGGCGGACAGCCCCCCTTTCCACGGCCTAGCGCAATTGCGGCGGCAGGCCGTCGTCGGGACCTTCAGGCGCGGCACCCGTGGCGAGGTTGAGGAAATCGAAAAGGTTCGGGTCGGCCAGATGCGACGGGCGCACGTTCATCAGCGCGCGGAACATCACCTGACGGCGGCCGGGGCTGCGGCTTTCCCAGTCGTCGAGCAGTTTCTTGACCTGCACGCGTTGCAGCCCTTCCTGACTGCCGCAGAGGTCGCAGGGGATGATCGGGTAGTTCATGGCGCGGGCGAATCTGTCGCAATCCTCTTCGGCCACAAAGGCGAGGGGGCGGAAGAGCATGAGGTCGCCGTCCTCGTTCACCAGTTTCGGCGGCATCGAGGCCAGCCGGCCGCCGTGGAACAGGTTCATGAAGAAGGTTTCGAGGATGTCGTCGCGGTGATGGCCGAGGACGACCGCCGAGCAGCCCTCTTCCCGCGCGATGCGGTAGAGGTTGCCGCGCCGCAGCCGCGAGCAGAGCGCGCAATAGGTGCGGCCCTGCGGCACCTTGTCGACGACGATGGAATAGGTGTCCTGATATTCGATCCGGTGCGGAACGCCCATGCGGGTCAGAAACTCGGGCAGGACGGTGGCGGGAAAGCCGGGCTGGCCCTGGTCGAGGTTGCAGGCGAGCAGCTCGACCGGAAGGAGGCCGCGCCATTTCAGCTCGTGCAGCACGGCAAGCAGGGTGTAGCTGTCCTTGCCGCCCGACAGGCACACCAGCCATTTGGCGTCGCGCTGGATCATGCCATAGGTCTCGATCGCTTCGCGCACCTGCCGGACGATGCGTTTGCGCAGTTTCTTGAATTCGGTCGAGGAGGGCGCGCCGTGGAACAGCGGGTGGATGTCGTCGGAGATGTCGTCGGAATCGTCCAGCATGGCGCGGCTTTCTGGCGGGGGGCAGGGGGCCGATATGCCAGAGCGCGGCGCTTTGGGCAATCCGGCGGGCGGGTCTTTGCGTATAAGGGGAAAGAGGAGTGCATGCGATGCGTCTGGTGCTGGCGGGACTTTTGGCGGGAATGGCGGTTCTGGCGGGATGCACGGGCAAACCCGCGCTTACCGATGCGGCGATGACGGAGCGCGATTTCGCGCTTGAGCGGTTTTTCGACGGGCGGCTTGTGGCGCGCGGGCAGTTTCAGGATGTCTTCGGCACGGTGCGGCGGTCATTCACCGTGCAGATCGCGGGCGACTGGGACGGCGAGCGGCTGCGGCTGGTCGAGGATTTCGTCTATGAGGACGGATCGACGGAGCAGCGCGTCTGGACCCTGCGCAAGGTTGGCCCCGTGACGGCGGATCAGGCCTGGGAGGGGACGGCGCCCGGTGTGATCGGCGTTGCCAAGGGCCAGGAGAAGGGCGACCGGTTCAACTGGCGCTACACCATCGACCTGCCCGTGCCGAGCGCCGGGGGCGAGACCGGCGTGACGCGGGTCGGCTTTGACGACTGGATGTGGTTGCAGGACGAGCGGCACCTGTTCAACCGCGCCTATATGAAGCGCTGGGGCGTCGATGTGGGGGATGTCTCGATCAGCTTCGAGAAACGCTGAACGGGCCGGATTCGGGCGGGGCCGGATTTTCGGAGGGACGAATTTTCTGCGAAAATTCCCGCCCCGCTTCGGGCCGGGGCGTGGCGGAACCCGCCGGGGCGCGGCCCCGGACCCCGGAGTATTTGGGCAAAGGTGAAGGGGGGGGCGATCAGCCCTTGGCGCGGTCGTGCGCGGGGTCCGATCCGGGGACCGGATCATAGCCGTGACCGCCCCAAGGGTGGCAGCGGCAGAGGCGGTGCAGGGTGAGGGCGCCGCCTTTCAGCCCGCCGTGACGTTCGAGCGCCTCGAGGGCATAGGCCGAGCAGGTGGGTTGGAAGCGGCAGCCGTGACCCACCCAGGGCGACAGGATCAGGCGGTAGGCCCGAACCGGCAGGGCAAGGGCGCGGGCGAGCGGGGTCACGCCCCGCCCTCGCGGTGGACCGAGCGCAGGGCGGTTTCCAGATCGGCCAGAAGGTCGGTGAAATCGCGGCTGACGGTGGCATGCGGGCGGGCGACGAGGACATAGTCCCAGCCCGGTCTGGCCCGTGCGGGCAGAAGGGCGCGGGCCACTTCGCGCAGGCGGCGCTTGGCGCGGTTGCGGAAAACCGCGTTGCCGATCTTTTTCGAGGCGGTGAAGCCGACGCGCACTGCGGCGCTGGCATCGTGGCGATCGCGGGCTTGCAGCAGGAAGCCGCCCGTGCCCTGACGCCGCGCCGAGGCGGCGCGCAGGAAATCCGGGCGGTTGCGAAGTGTTTCGAGAGGGCAAAGCGAAACCGCCGGGGGAACCCCGGGCGCATCGGCGCTGATGCCTTGGCCCGTTTCCTCCGGCGGTGTCATGACGTCATCCGCATTGTGGCCCCGCGGGGCCGGTTCGCGAAATCAGGCGGACAGGCGCTTGCGGCCC
Source organism: Paragemmobacter straminiformis (assembly GCF_014243445.1). Classification (GTDB taxonomy): domain Bacteria; phylum Pseudomonadota; class Alphaproteobacteria; order Rhodobacterales; family Rhodobacteraceae; genus Paragemmobacter; species Paragemmobacter straminiformis. Next base: position 413,728 of record NZ_JACLQD010000001.1, on the reverse strand, counting down.
TTGGCGCGGCGGGCGGCCAGCACAAGACGGCCCCCTTTGGTCGCCATGCGGGCGCGGAACCCGTGGCGGCGCTTGCGGACCAGGTTCGACGGTTGGTAAGTGCGCTTCATTGCGGCTCTCCGTATTGTCAACGCAACGCAAATCCGAACGGATTCGAGCGCCGCTTTATTCGAGAACCGTCCTTTACGGTCGGTCGCGGCCCAAGTCAACGCAAGGGATGCGGATTTCGGGCAAGAAAACGCATCGCGGGCCTGCGGCCTGCGCGGCATGGTCAAGCCTTGGTGACACATCTGGCGCAATGGGCGGGAAAGGGCCATCCTGAGCGCCATGACACGCATGCCTTTGCCGCCCGATCCTGCCCAAGCGCCGCGCCCCTGGCGTGTGATTCCCGCCCTGGTGCTTCTGGCGGTGGCGCTGGTCGGCGGCATCTGGTTCCGCGATGCGCTGGGATTCGAGGCGCTTGCCCGGCACAGGGCCGGATTGCTGGCCTTTCGCGATGCGCATTACGCGGCCTGCGTGGCGGGGTTCGTGCTGGCCTATGTCGGCATCGTCGCCTTCAGCCTGCCCGGTGCCACGATGGCCACCCTGACGGGCGGCTTCCTGTTCGGGCTGTTTCCGGGGGTTCTGTTCAACCTGTTCGCGGCCAGTCTGGGCGCGATGGCGCTGTTTCTGGCGGTGCGCGCGGGCTTTGGCGCGGGGCTCGAGGCGAGGATCGCGGCGCAGGGCGGGCGCGTGGCGCGGGTGCGGGCGGCGCTGGCGGCGAATGAATGGGAAGTGCTGTTCCTGATGCGGGTCACCCCCGTCGTGCCGTTTTTCGTGGCGAACCTGTTGCCGGCGCTGCTGAACATCTCGTTCCCGAAATTCGCGGTGACGACCGTTCTGGGGATTTTGCCGGGGGCGCTGGTGTTGACCTCGGTCGGGTCGGGGCTGGGCGAGGTGTTCGAGGTGGGCGGGATGCCGGATCTGTCGGTCTTTCTGCGCCCGGCGGTGGCGGGGCCGGTGGCGGGGTTGGTGGTGCTGGGCATCCTGCCCATCGTGATTCGGACATGGCGGAACCGGCGGCAAGGTAAGGGGTAGGGATGGAACGGATCAGGACGGATATCTGCGTGATCGGCGCGGGGTCGGGCGGGTTGTCGGTGGCGGCGGGGGCGGTGCAGATGGGCGCGCGCGTCGTGCTGGTCGAGGGCGACCACATGGGCGGAGACTGTCTGAACACGGGTTGCGTGCCGTCGAAGGCGATGATCGCCTCGGCCCATGTGGCGCAGGCGATGCGGGGGGCTGCGGCCTATGGCATGGCAGCGGTCGAGCCTACGGTCGATTTCGGGGCGGTCAAGGACCGCGTGGCCGATGTGATCGGGCAGATCGCCCACCATGACAGCGCCGAGCGGTTCGAGGGGCTGGGCTGCCGGGTGCTGCGGGGCTGGGCGCGGTTCACCTCGGCGCGCGAGATCGTGGTGGGCGAGGTGACGGTGCAGGCGCGACGCTTCGTCATCGCCACGGGGTCGCGGGCGGTGGTGCCGGATATTCCGGGCATCGACACGGTGCCGATGATGACGAACGAGACGCTGTTCCAGAGCCGCGAGCGGCCCGCGCATCTGCTGGTGCTGGGGGGCGGGCCGATCGGGATCGAGATGGCGCAGGCGCATCGGCGGCTGGGCTGTGCGGTGACGGTGATCGAGGCGGGGCGCTGCCTCGGGCGCGAGGATGCCGAGGCGGCGGCGGTGGTGGCGGGGCGCTTGCGGGCCGAGGGGGTCGAGATCGTCGAGGGCGCGGGCATCGTGCGGCTGCGCGCGGTTGCGCCGGGGGTCGAGGCGGTGCTGTCGGACGGGCGGACACTGACGGGGACGCATCTCTTGGTGGCGGCGGGGCGGCAGGCGGCGCTGGGGCGGCTTGACCTGCTGGCGGGGGGCGTGGTGCATGACAAGGGCGGCGTTGCCGTCGGGGCGGGGTTGCGGTCGGTCAGCAACCGGCGGGTCTATGCGATCGGAGACGCGGCGGGGAAGGGGCAGTTTACCCATCTGGCGGCCTATCAGGCGGGCGTGGTGATCCGGCAGGCGGTGCTGGGCCTGCCTGCGAGGGCGCGGGGCGACCACATTCCGCGCGTGACATTCGCCGACCCCGAACTGGCGCAGGTGGGGCCGACCGAGGCCGAGGCGCGCAAGGCGCATGGCGCTGCCCTGACGGTGGCGCGGGCCGACTATGCGGGCAATGACCGCGCGATCACGGCGGGCCAGACCGAGGGTTTTGCCAAGCTGCTGGTGGTGCGCGGGCGCGTCATCGGCGCGACGGTCGTGGGTGCCGGGGCGGGCGAGGTGATCGCCCCGCTGGCGCTGGCGGTTTCGCAGCGGCTGAAGGTTTCGGCGCTGGCGGGCGTGGTGCTGCCCTATCCGACGCTGGCGGAACTGGCAAAGCGCGCGGCGGGGGCCTATTTCGCGCCGAAACTGTTCGCCAACCCCTTGCTGCGGCGCCTTGTGGGGCTGGTGCAGCGCCTGCCCTAGGGCGGGGCTTACGTCTGTCTTTCCGTGCAACTCTTTGCTAAGGCTGCACCCTATGAGGGTGGTGGCATGTGCGACCACGGCTTTGGCGGGGTAGGGCATCGGTGGAACTGCGGGGGCGCGGCTTTCTGAACACGCTGTCGGGGCGGTTCCTGCTGCTGACGATGGCCTTCGTCATGCTGGCCGAAGTGCTGATCTTCGTGCCCTCGGTCGCCCGTTTCCGTGCCGACTATCTTTTGCTGCGGCTGGAGAAGGCGCAGATCGCCTCGCTCGCGCTGCTGGCGACGGACGATGCCAAGGTCAGCGCCTCGCTGGAAACCGAGCTTCTGAAGAATGCCGAGGTGTTCAACGTGGTGCTGCGGCGCGACGAGGTGCGGCAACTGGCGCTGTCCTCGCCGATTCCGCAGCCGATCAGCGCCACATATGACCTGCGGCAGGCGGGGCCTTGGGAGCTGATCCGCGATGCGGCACAGGTGCTTGTCGACCGCGAGAACCGTGTGATCCGCGTGATCGGCAATCCGGTGCAGGACGCGGGTTTGCTGATCGAGATCACGATGGAGACGGGGCCGCTGCGCAAGGCGATGGCGGAATACGGGCTGCGCATCCTGTTCCTGTCGGCATTGATTTCGGCGGTGACGGCCTTTTTGCTGTTTCTGGCGGTGCAGCGGCTGCTGGTGGCCCCGATCCGTCGCGTGGTGCGCCATATGTCGGCCTATGCCGAAGCGCCCGAGGATGCGCGGCGGGTGATCACGCCCTCGGCCGGGGTGGTGGAATTGCGGGTGGCGGAAGAGGCGCTGGCGCAGATGCAGACGCAACTGACGGGGGCCTTGCGGCAAAAGGAACGGCTGGCGCAATTGGGCGGGGCGGTGGCCAAGATCAGCCACGATCTGCGCAACATCCTGACCACGGCGCAGCTTTTCGCCGACCGTCTGGAGATCAGCGCCGATCCGGCGGTGGCGCGGGCGGCGCCCAAGCTGGTGGGGTCGATCTCGCGCGCGGTGTCCTTGTGCGAATCGACGCTGGCCTTCGGCAAGGCCGAGGAGCCGCCGCCGCAGCTGAAGCGGCTGCCCCTGCGGGTGCTGGCCGAAGAGGTGGTCGAGGGGGAAGGGCTGGGGGGCGAGGGGCTGGGCGCCGAACCCGGCCTCGTCTCATGCGTGATCGACGTGCCTGCGGGGTTGGTGATCCGCGCCGATGGCGAACAGCTGCACCGCGTGCTGGGCAATCTGCTGCGCAATGCGCGGCAGGCGATCGAGGCCGTCGGCCAGCCCGGAACCATCGAAATCGCGGGGGGCGAGGACGAATCCGAATGGTGGATCCGTGTCGGTGATACGGGGCCGGGCCTGCCGCCGAAGGCCCGCGAACACCTGTTTTCCGCCTTTCAGGGCGGGGCGCGCAAGGGGGGCACGGGGCTGGGGCTTGCCATCGCGTCCGAACTGGTGCGCGGGCATGGCGGGCGGCTCGAGCTTGCCCGCAGCGATGCCGAGGGGACCGAGTTCATGATCCACCTGCCGAAACGGGTCTTGGGCGGAGAGAGTGATCAGGCGTGATTTTATCCCTTGCAACCCCCGCGAGGCGGGGCTAAACGCTGCCCCAAGACGGACCCGTAGCTCAGCTGGATAGAGCATCAGACTACGAATCTGAGGGTCGGGCGTTCGAATCGCTCCGGGTCCGCCATTTCCTCAAAATCCCTACGCCTGTGCAGATGCAGGCTGCCGCCTTTGGTGGTGGAAATCGCCGTGGGCGGGGGGTTCAGCCCTGCGGTCAGCCGAGGCTGCCGCGCAGTTCGCGGGCGACGTTTTGCAGGTGGGGCAGCAGGCGGGCGGTGGCGTCGGACATCTGTTCCGGTCCCGCAGGAAAGCCGACATTCAGCGCGGCGACGGTTTTGCCGCGTCTGTCGGCCAGCGGCACGGCGAGCGAGCGCAGGCCGGTTTCGACCTCTTGGTCGATGCAGGCGTAGCCCTGCGCGCGGGCCTGTTCCAATTCCCGCAGGATCGCGGCGGGTTCGGTCAGCGTGTGCTGCGTGCGGGCGGGCAGCGGGGCCGTGCCAAGCAGGGCGCGGGCCTCGGCTTCGGGCAGGCCTGCGAGCAGGACGCGCCCCATCGAGGTGCAATAGGCCGGAAGCCGCGAGCCGGGCATGAGCGCGATGGACATGACCTTGCGCTGCGCCGCCCGCGCCACATAGACGATTTCCCCGCCGTCGAGGATCGAGACCGAGGAGCTTTCGCCAATCTCGTCCGACAGGCGGTCGAGCAGGGGTTGCACGATCTGCGGCAAGGGCATCGTCGCAAGGCAGGCGCTGCCAAGGCGCAGCACGCGCGGGGTCAGGGTGAAGAACTTGCCGTCGTAATCGGCATAGCCTTGCTGGGCGAGGGTGAGCAGGCAGCGCCGCGCCGTGGCGCGGTCGAGGCCGCTTGCCTCGGCCACCTGGCTGATCGACTGGCGCGGCCGGTCGGCGGCGAAGGTTTCGATCACGGCAAGCCCCTTGGCGAGGCCCGACATCGTATCGCGTTCCGAAATCATCCGTCGCCCCGTTTTGTGCGATATGTGAACAAAGATGATATATCGCACAAATGAGGTGGACGGAAGCCCCGTCCGTGGCCTATCCCTTGCCGCAGATTGAGGGGGTTTCCGATGGACAAGACTCTTCCCGACCTTGCGACCGCCGTGGCGGGCATCAAGGATGGCGCGACGGTGATGATCGGCGGCTTCGGCGGTTCGGGTGCGCCGATCGAGCTGATACACGCGCTGATCGACCGCTTCGTCGCCACGGGCCACCCGCGCGATCTGACGGTGGTGAACAACAACGCGGGCAATGGCCATGTCGGGCTGGCGGCGCTGATCGAACAGGGCATGGTGCGAAAGCTGATCTGCTCTTTTCCGCGGTCGGCCGATCCGGTGGTCTTTACCGAGCGATACCTTGCCGGAAAGATCGAGCTTGAACTGGTGCCGCAGGGCACGCTGGCCGAACGCATCCGTGCGGGCGGGGCGGGGATTCCGGCGTTTTACACGCCGACGAGCTTTGGCACCGATCTGGCACAGGGAAAGCCGGTCGAGGTGTTCGACGGGCGGTCCTATGTGCAGGAACGCTGGCTCAAGGCCGATGTCGCATTGGTCAAGGCGCATCTGGGCGACCGTCTGGGCAATCTGACCTACCGGATGGCGGCGCGGAATTTCAACCCGCTGATGTGCATGGCGGCGGCGACGACCATCGTGCAGGTCTCGCGGATCGTCGCCCCCGGCGAGATCGACCCCGAGGCGGTGATCACCCCCGGCATCTTCGTGCAGGGCGTGGTCGAGGTGGCGAAGCCCGCGCAGGAAGAAACTCTGAACCGCATGGGCGCGGTCTATCCGGAGGCTGCGGCATGAAACTTTCCGCCACACAGATCGCATGGCGCGCGGCGCAGGACATCGAGGACGGCGCTTATGTCAACCTCGGCATCGGCTTTCCCGAAATGGTGGCCAAGTTCCAGCCCCCCGGACGGCAGGCGATCTTTCACACCGAAAACGGCATCCTCGGCTTTGGCGAGGCTCCGGCGGCGGGGAGCGAGGACTGGGATCTGATCAACGCGGGCAAGAAAGCCGTGACGATCAAGCCCGGAACGGCGTTTTTCCACCATGCCGACAGCTTTGCGATGGTGCGTGGCGGGCATCTCGACGTGGCGATTCTTGGGGCCTACGAGGTGGCCGAGACCGGCGATCTGGCGAATTGGTCGACAGGCCCCAAGGGCGTGCCTGCCGTGGGCGGGGCGATGGACCTTGTGCATGGGGCGAAGCGGGTGGCGGTGATCACCGATCACGTGACCAAGGACGGCAAGCCCAAGCTGGTGCAGCGCTGTTCCCTGCCGCTGACAGGGGTCGGCTGCGTGACGCGCATCTATACGAGCCACGCGGTGATCGATATCGAGAGCGGGCACTTCGTGCTGCGCGAGAAGCTGGCCGGACTGTCCTTTGACGAGTTGCAATCCATGACGGGGGCGACGCTTCATGCCCCGCAGCCTGTGGCCGATCTGGTCGCGCCCAGCCTTTGAACGGAACCGACGATGACCGACGTTTTCATCTGTGACTATATCCGCACGCCCATCGGCCGTTTCGGCGGTTCGCTTTCCTCGGTCCGCGCCGATGATCTGGGCGCCGTGCCGCTGCGGGCGCTGATGGCGCGGCATGCCGCCCTCGACTGGGAGGCGGTGGACGATGTGATCTTCGGTTGCGCCAATCAGGCGGGCGAGGACAACCGCGACGTGGCCCGCATGTCGGCGCTGCTGGCGGGGCTGCCCGTCGGGGTCACGGGGACGACGATCAACCGTCTGTGCGGGTCGGGGATGGATGCGATCCTGACCGCCGCGCGCACGATCAGGGCGGGCGAGGCCGGGTTGATGATCGCGGGTGGGGTGGAAAGCATGAGCCGCGCGCCCTTTGTCATGCCCAAGGCCGACGCGGCCTTTTCGCGCAACGCCGAGATCTACGACACCACCATCGGCTGGCGTTTCGTCAACCCGCTGATGCAGGCGGCCTACGGCACCGATTCCATGCCCGAGACGGCCGAGAACGTGGCCGAGGATTTCGGCATCAGCCGCGCCGATCAGGACGCCTTTGCCCTGCGGTCGCAGGCGAAGGCCTCGGAGGCGCAGGCCAACGGGCGGCTGGCGCGCGAGATCACGCCGGTCACCATTCCGCAGCGCAAGGGCGAGGCGGTCGTCGTGGCGCAGGACGAACATCCGCGCGCGACGACGATCGAGGCGCTGGCCAAGCTTGGCACGCCCTTCCGCAAGGGCGGCACGGTCACGGCGGGCAATGCCAGTGGCGTGAATGACGGGGCGGCGGCGCTGATCCTTGCATCGGAAGCGGCGGCCAAGCGGCACGGGCTGACACCGGTCGCGCGGGTGCTTGGCGGGGCCGTCGCCGGCGTTCCGCCGCGCATCATGGGAATCGGGCCTGCCCCTGCCAGCGCCAAGCTGATGGCGCGGCTTGGTCTGACGCAGGCCGATTTTGACGTGATCGAGTTGAACGAGGCTTTCGCGAGCCAGGGTCTGGCAACGCTGCGCCAACTGGGCATCGCGGATGACGACGCGCGGGTGAACCCCAATGGCGGGGCCATCGCGCTGGGCCATCCCTTGGGCATGTCGGGCGCGCGCATCACCGGAACGGCGGCGCTGCAACTGGCGCTGACGGGGGGGCGGCGGTCGCTGTCGACCATGTGCATCGGCGTGGGACAGGGCATTGCCATCGCGCTGGAACGGGTCTGATCCAAACTGAACAGGAGAGCGGGCATGTCTTTGTTCCAGCCGGAGTTTTCGGCCAACAGCGCCGCCGTGCGCGTGCGGTTCGGGGCGGGTGTCCGCCATGCTGTCGGGGAAGAGATGGAGCGGATGGGGCTGGGCCGTGCGCTGGTTCTGACGACCCCGCAACAGGCCGATACCGGCGCGGAATTCGCCGCGCGTCTGGGGGCGCGGGCGGTGGGCGTATTCTCCAAGGCCGCGATGCACACGCCTGTCGCCATCAGCGAGGAGGCGACGGAACTGGCGCGCGCGCTTCGGGCCGATTGCGTGGTTTCGGTGGGGGGCGGGTCGACGACGGGGCTGGGCAAGGCCATCGCCCTGCGCAGCGACCTGCCGCAGATCGTGGTGCCGACGACCTATGCCGGATCGGAGGCGACCGCCATTCTGGGCCAGACCGAGAACGGGCTGAAGACCACGCTCACCTCGGCCAAGGTGCAGCCCGAGGTGATCTTGTATGACGCCGAACTGGTGCGCAGCCTGCCGGTCGGCATGACGGTGACAAGCGCGCTGAACGCGATGGCCCATGCCGCCGAAGGGCTTTACGCGCAGAACCGCTCGCCGATTTCGTCGCTTATGGCGATCGAGGGGATACGGGCGTTCCGCGATGCGCTGCCGCGCGTGATGGACAATCCCGACGATCTGGCCGCGCGGGGCGAGACGCTTTACGGCGCGTGGCTTTGCGGCACCGTGCTGGGGCAGGTCGGCATGGCGCTGCATCACAAGCTGTGCCACACGCTGGGCGGCAGTTTCGATCTGCCGCATGCCGAAACCCATGCGGTGATCCTGCCCCATGCCATCGCCTATAACCAGCAAGCGGCGGCGGCCGAACTGGCGCCGGTGGCAGCACTTTTCGGGGCCGCCAGCGCGGGCGATGGGCTTTACGATTTCGCCGTGGCGATGAAGGCGCCGCTCGCGTTGCGCGATCTGGGCATGGCGGAAGCCGACCTGGACAAGGCGGCCGAGATTGCCACGCGGAATGCCTATTGGAACCCGCGCCCGCTGGACAAGGCCGCGCTGCGCGCCCTGTTGCAGGCCGCATGGCAGGGCGACCGCCCCGCCGCATAGGCGAAGGCCCGACCGCTGCGTTAGGGGCTTTCCGTTGCCGCCCGCCACAGGCATCTTGGCGCGGGCAGGGCGGCAGTCGCCCTATGATTTGCGCGGCGCGCGGGAGACGGAAATGGATAAGGTTTGTCTGGTCACGGGTGGCGGGCGGGGCATCGGCGCGGCGGTGGCGCGCGAGATGCACGCGCGCGGCTACAGGCTTGCGCTGATGTCGCCTTCGGAGAATTGCGAGACGCTGGCGCGCGAGCTTGGCGGTGTGGCGCGGCGGGGTGTTGCGCAAAGCGCCGACGACCTTAAGGGAATTGTCGATCTGGCGATGGCCTCGTATGGCCGGATCGATGCGGTGCTGAACCATACCGGCCACCCGCCCAAGGGCGATCTGCTCGAGATCACCGACGAGAACTGGGATCTGGCCAATGACATGATCGTCAAATCGGTCGTGCGGATGGCGCGGCTGGTCACGCCGGTCATGGAGGCGCAGGGCGGCGGGTCCATCGTGAACGTCACGACCTATGCGGCTTTCGAGCCGTCGCTGTGGTTTCCGGCATCCTGCGTCTATCGCGCGGGGGTGTCGTCCTTTGCCAAGCTATACGCCGACCGCTACGGGCCGAAGAACATCCGCATGAACTGCCTGTTGCCGGGGTTCACCGACAGTCTCGATGTGGCGAAATATGGCGAGCTGGCCGCGATGAAGCGGATCGGCAGGGTCGAGGAGCAGGCCAAGGCGGCGGCCTTCCTGCTGACCGAGGAGTCGAGCTACATCACCGGACAAAGCCTGCGGGTCGATGGCGGGTTGACGCGGCATGTCTGAGACGGTGCTGGGCTTCGTCGGGACAGGCACGATCACCGCGGCGATGGTTGCAGGGATGCGGGGCGGGGCCTTGCGGGATTGGCCCGTCGTGCTGTCGCCGCGCGGGGCGGCGGTGGCGGCCGAGCTTGCGGCGCGGTTTTCCGGCGTGACGGTGGCGGCCAGCAATCAGGCGGTGGTCGATGCCGCCGATTGCGTGGTGCTGGCGATCCGCCCGCAGGTGGCCGAAGCGGTGATCGCCGCGCTGACCTTCCGGCCCGGCCAAAGGGTGCTGTCGCTGGTCGCGGGCCTGCCGGTGGGGCGGGTGGCGGAACTGGCGCGGGTTCCGGTGGCATCGGTGGTGCGGGCGGTGCCTTTGCCCTTTGTCGCCACGGGGCAGGGGGTGACGCCGATTTTCCCGCCCGATCCCGCGATGGCCGCGCTGTTCCGCAGCCTTGGCGGGGTGATCGAGGTCGCGCATCTGCCGGATTTCGACACCTATGCCACGGGCAGCGCGCTGATGGGCAGCTATTTCGGGCTGGTCGAGGCGGCGCAGGGCTGGATGGTGGCGCAAGGTGTGGCCGCCGCGGATGCGGACACCTATCTGCGGGCGCTGTTCGGGTCGCTGGGCGATGTGCTGCGCGCCGATCCCTCGGCGCTCGGGCGGCTGCGCGAGGAGCATTCCACAAGGGGCGGTCTGAACGAGATGGCGCATCGCGTGCTGGTCGAGCGCGGCGGGCATGACGCGCTTGCGGCGGCGCTCGATGCGGTTCTGGCGCGGCTGCGCGGCTAGCCTATTGGTGGCGCAGCGCGTCGATGGGGTCGAGTTTGGCCGCGCGGCGGGCGGGGAAGAAGCCGAAGACCACCCCGATGAAGGCCGAGAAGCAGAAGGCCAGCGCCACGACCGAAACCTGCGGCGCGAAGGGAATCGTCATGAATTGCGAGGCGCCATAGGCCAGCGCGAGACCGAGCGCGATGCCGATCACCCCGCCGAGGACGGACAGCACCACCGCCTCGACCAGGAATTGCGTCAGCACCTGACCCGAGGTCGCGCCCACCGCCAGACGGATGCCGATTTCACGGGTGCGTTCGGTGACCGAGACCAGCATGATGTTCATGATGCCGATCCCGCCCACCAGCAGCGATACGGCGGCGACCGAGGACAGAAGCCCCGTCAGCACCGAGTTGATCGAGGTGAGCATCGAGGCGATTTCGGCCATGTTGGTGACCGAGAAGTCGTCATCCTTGCCGATGCCGATGCGGCGGCGGTCGCGCATCAGGTTCTGGATGTCGCGGGTGCCGCGTTCGGCGGTGACCGATTTCTTCAGGGCGACGGTGATGCGCTCGACGTCATCCTTGCCTTCCAGCCGTTTCTGCACGGCGCGGATCGGCATCAGGACGATGTCGTCCTGATCCTGCCCGAACGACCCCGCGCCCTTGGGCGAGAACAGGCCGATCACGGTGCAGGAGACGGATTTGACGCGGATCGCCTGCCCGACCGGATCGCCCGCGCCAAAGAGCGACTGGCGCACGGTTTCCCCGATGATGCAGACCGCCGCGCCGCCGCGTTCCTCGGCCTCGGAAAAGCTGCGGCCCTTGGCGAGTTGCCAGTTCGAGGCGGCAAGGTAACCGGCGGTCGATCCGGTGATCTGGGTCGAACGGTTCGCGCCGCCGAAGACCACGGTGGCGGCGGTGGTGGTGGTGGGGGCGACGGCGGCGGCAACGGTCAGGTCCGAAAGCGCCTCGGCATCGCGCAGGGTGAACTGGGGCGCATCCTCGCGCGGGCCGGGGCCCATCGTCTGCCGGCCGGGACGCAGGACGAGGACATTGGTGCCGAGGCTTGCGACATTGGCCGAGACCTGCGCCGAGGAGCCTTGGCCCACGGTGACCATAGCGATGACGGCGGCGACGCCGATCACCACGCCAAGCACGGTCAGAAAAGAGCGCAGCTTGTTGCGGATGATCGCCCGAAAGGCGAGGCGGACGGTTTCCCACAGCATCAGGCGGCGACCTTGACGGGGCTGTCGCCGGTGATCAGCCCGTCGGTAAAGACGACAAGGCGGTTCGCATAGGCGGCGATGTCCATCTCGTGCGTGACCATGACGATGGTGATGCCCTCGTCACGGTTGAGGGCTTGCAGGAGCAGCATGATCTCGTGGCTGCGGTGGCTGTCGAGGTTGCCGGTGGGTTCGTCGGCGAGGATCACGCTGGGGTTGCCCGCAAGGGCGCGGGCGATGGCGACGCGCTGCTGCTGGCCGCCCGAAAGCTGGGAGGGGTCGTGGCCCTCGCGGCCCTGCAAGCCCACCTTGGCAAGGGCGGCGCGGGCGACGGAAAGGCGGGCTTCGGGCGCGATGCCCTTGTAGATCAGCGGCAGTTCGACGTTTTCCAGTGCCGTCGTGCGGGGCAAAAGGTTGAAGCCCTGAAACACGAAGCCAAGGTAATTGCGCCGGATCAGCGCGCGCTGGTCGTTGTTCAGGCCCTGCAACTCGGCCCCTTTGAACAGGAATTGCCCGCTGCTCGGGCGGTCGAGGCAGCCGATGATGTTCATCGCCGTCGATTTGCCCGATCCGGACGGGCCCATGATGGCGACGAATTCGCCCGCTGCGATGGTCAGGTTCACCCCGTCGAGGGCGCGCACCTCGGCCTCGCCCTTGCCATAGCTTCGCGTGACGTTGCGCAGTTCGATCAACGGGGTCATTGCGCCACGCTCTGGTCGGTGATCACCGCATCGCCTTGGGTCAGGCCGTCGGCGGTGATGGCGGTCTGGCGGCCGTCGGTTTCGCCGGGGGTGACGGGGATGTTGACGGGGGTGCCGTCGCGCAGGACCCAGACGGATTTTCCGTCTGCCGTGGCCGAAGGGCCGCCCGGTCCGCGGCGGGGCATGATGAGACCGAGCAGGCCGCTGCCGCCACGGCTGGCCGAGGCGGTCTGCGGCGGGGCATAGCGCAGGGCCGCGTTGGGGATGATCAGGCTGTCATCGACCGATGCCACGGTGATGGCGGCGGTGGCGGTCATGCCGGGGCGCAGCAGGCCATCGGGGTTTTCGACCGTCAGGACGGCCTTGTAGGTCACCACGTTGTCGGTGGTTTCGGGGGCGTAGCGCACCTGCGCGATGCGGGCGGGAAAGCTGCGGCCGGGGAAGGCGTCGACGGTGAAGGTGGCTTCGTTTCCGGTGGCGATGCGGCCGATGTCGGCCTCGTCAATATCCACCTGAAGGTCCATCTTGGCGAGATCGCCCGCGAGGGTGAAAAGGACGGGCGCGTTGAGAGACGAGGCCACGATCTGCCCCACCTCGGCGGTGCGCGACAGCACGATGCCGTCGATGGGCGCGCGGATCACCGAGTTTTCCAGATCGGCGCGGGCGAGTTCGAGATTGGCCTCGGCCACGGTGAGGTCGGCGCGGGCGATGTCGACGGCGGCTTGCGAGCGGCGGTATTCGGCATCGGTCGAGATGAAGTCGCGCCGCGCGGTGACGCCGCGCTTTTCCAACTGCTTGGCCAGATCGTAGGTGGCGGCGTTCTCGGTCGCGGTGGCTTCGGCCTGCGTGACGCGGGCGCGGGCGGCGGCGACCGAGGCTTCGGCATTGGCGACCTGCGCGCGGGTCTTGGTGTCGTCGAGGCGGGCGAGTTCCTGCCCCTTGGTCACCTTGTCGTTGTAGTCCACGCCCACGGCGACCAGCGTGCCGGAGAGTTCGGACGACAGATCGACCTTGGTCGTCGGCTGCACGGTGCCTGTGGCGGTGACGGTCACGGTCAGGGCGCCCCGGGTGACGGCGGCGGTGTCGTAGCTGACGGTTGCCACGCTGTTGCGGGCGGTCATCCACCAGCCCGCCCCGCCAAGGGCCAGCACGGCCGCGATCGCGGCGCCCCAAAGCCACGGGCTGCGGGATTTGCCCGTGCCTGCGATCAGGCGGGAGATGTCGGTGCTGTCGTCGGTCATCGGATATCCGTCACAAGGTCACGGCCAAGCTGCGGCCTTTGCGGGTTATACGCAACGCCGCATCTTCTCCGTCGCGACATGGGGCTGATTTTCCATGTGGCAAAGGGCTGCGGCGGAAATTGCCCGCGCCTCGCGCCCTTGTGACACAAGCTGCCGCCGAAGCTGCGGGGCGATCAGCGGCCCAAAGCCTCGGCAAGGGTGCGGGGCGGGCCGGGCAGGTTGCGCAGGTCGAGCGAGGAGACGAGGTCGAGCAGATGGCCTTTCATCAGCTCTTCGGCGCTGTCGCCATCATGGTCGGCGAGGGCGCGGAGCAGGGCGTGGTGGGCGTGGCTTTCGCACAGCGCGTTCCGCCGCTGCCAGTAGAGCGCGATGATGAGCGACGAGCGCGCCACGAGTTGCGTGACAAAGGCGCAGATCGTGTCCTGATCGGCGATACGGGCGATTTCGATGTGGAACAGGCCCGAAAGCCGCAGGGCGCGGCCCGCATCGCCTGCGTGAAGGGCATCATGCTCTTCGTCGATATGGCTTTGCAGGCGGGCGATATCGGCGGGGGTGGTGCGGGCTGCGGCCGAGCGGGCGGTGCGCGGTTCGAGCAGGGCGCGGGCCTCGAACACCTCGCGCGCCTCGCGGATGGTGGGTTGGGCGACGCTGGCGCCCCGGTTGCGCTTGAGCGTGACGAGCCGGTCATGCGCAAGCTGTTGCAGCGCCGCGCGGACGACGGTGCGCGAGACGCCGAAGATCTCGCCCACCTCGTCCTCGACCAGCTTGGTGCCGGGGGCGAGGCGGTGTTCGTGGATGGCCAGCGCAAGGCGGCCTGCCACCGTCTCGCTGTTGCCCTCCATCGCGCGGCTCGCGTCATCCATACCGCTCTCCTTTGACCCGATTCTTGGGGGTTTCGACGAAAAGCTGCAAGGGTGTGCGGTGTTGTGGTGGATCGGCTGGCTTATTGTATACAATTTAGCCGACAATTTATGCGGCACACCGGATACAGCCGCCCAAAAAGCGGGCAGTTGACGTTTCGCCATATCCGCCATGCGGTTTTTCCTGCCCTTCGCCGCGTTTCGCCCGCTCGACTGGACCCAAGGCACCAGACGGAGACGACATGCGCGGCGGACATGACCTTGAACTCGTCCATGTGACGAAGCGGTACGCGGGCGGCGCGGTGGCGGTGGCGGATGTGAGCCATCTGTTCCGTGCTGGCAGCTATGTCTGCCTGTTGGGACCATCGGGCTGCGGCAAATCCTCGACCCTGCGGATGATCGCGGGGCATGAGGCGATTACCGAAGGCTCGATCCTTTTGTCGGGCAAGGATGTGTCGGCGCTGCCGCCCGCGCAGCGCGGCACGGCGATGATGTTCCAGAGCTATGCGCTGTTTCCGCATCTGTCGGTGGCCGAGAACGTGGCCTTCTCGCTGAAGATGAAGGGCGTGGACAAGGCCGCGCGGATGCGCCG
Source organism: Paragemmobacter straminiformis (assembly GCF_014243445.1). Taxonomy (GTDB): domain Bacteria; phylum Pseudomonadota; class Alphaproteobacteria; order Rhodobacterales; family Rhodobacteraceae; genus Paragemmobacter; species Paragemmobacter straminiformis. Next base: position 398,717 of record NZ_JACLQD010000001.1, on the reverse strand, counting down.
TGCGGGCGAGATGCTGGAGCTGGTCGATATGACGGCGCTTGCCGCGCGGCTTCCGGCGCAGCTTTCGGGCGGGCAGCAGCAGCGCGTGGCGCTGGCGCGGGCGCTGATCACCGATCCGCAGGTGCTGCTTTTGGACGAACCCTTGTCCGCGCTCGACCCGTTCCTGCGTATCCGGATGCGGGCCGAGTTGAAGCGGCTGCAACGCGAGTTGGGGATTTCCTTCATCCACGTCACCCACGGGCAGGACGAGGCGCTGGCGCTGGCCGACGAGATCGTGGTGATGAACAGCGCCCGGATCGAACAGGCGGGCAGCGCGCGCGATGTGTTCAACGCGCCGCAGACCGAATTCGTGGCGCGCTTCATGGGCGGGCACAATGTGCTGGCCCTGCCGCAGGGGCGTTTCGCCATCCGCGCCGATGCCGTGCGCCTTGCCGCGCAGGGGGCCGAGGCGGTCGTGACCTCGGTCGAGTTCCAGGGTGCGCATGTCGCGCTGACGGCCCGCGCGGCGGGCGATCAGGACATTCTCGCCCTTATTCCCGAAGAGCAGTTCTTCGCGGATCCGAAATCCCCCGGCGATGCCGTGCGCCTTGCCTGGGACGAAGGGCGGTTGCACCGCCTTTCCGCCTGAAAGCCCGAAAAAGAAACCAACAGTCAGAGGAACGAATGCAATGAAAAAGAACCATTACAGCCGCCGCAGCCTGCTGAAGGGGGGCGCTGCCGCCCTTGCCGCTTCGGCCTTTCCCGCGCCGATGATCTGGGCGCAGGACATCAAGGACATCACGCTGCGCCAGTTCGGCACGGGCGTTTCCAACCTGAACGAGGTGGCGGCCAAGGTGAAAGAGGACCTTGGCTTCACGCTGGAAATGACGGCGCTCGATTCCGACGCCGTGACGCAGCGCGCCGCGACCCAGCCCGACAGTTTCGACATTGCCGATATCGAATACTGGATCTGCAAGAAGGTCTGGCCGACCGGAAACCTGCAGGCGATGGATACCAAGAAGATCGCCAATTACGACAAGATCGTGGGCATCTTCCGCAACGGCAAGCTGACGCCGGAATCGACCATCGCCCAAGGCACGGCTCCGCATACGGTGGGCTTCACCTCGGGGCCGGGCGGCACGGATTTCGTGGCCGAGGAATCGGGCTGGATGACGCTGATCCCCACGATCTACAACGCCGACACGCTGGGCATCCGCCCCGACCTGATCGGCCGCCCCATCGAAAGCTGGACCGAGCTGTTGAACCCCGAGTTCAAGGGCAAGGCCTCGATCCTCGACATCTCGTCCATCGGCATCATGGACGCCGCGATGGTCTGCGAGGCGATGGGCGCCATCCAGTATGGCGACAAGGGCAACATGACCAAGGAGGAGATCGACAAGACGATGGCGATCTTTACCGAGGCCAAGAAGGCGGGACAGTTCCGCGCCTTCTGGAAGTCGTTCGACGAATCCGTGAACCTGATGGCCTCGGGCGAGGTGGTGATCCAGTCGATGTGGTCGCCCGCGATCACCGCCGTCAAATCCAAGGGTATCCCTTGCGTCTACCAGCCGCTGAAAGAGGGCTACCGCTCGTGGGGTGGCGGCATCGGGCTGTCGGCCAACCTGTCGGGCGTGGCGCTGGATGCGGCCTATGAATACATCAACTGGTATCTCTCGGGCTGGGTCGGCGGTTTCCTGATGCGTCAGGGCTATTACTCGGCGGTGCCGGAAACCTCGAAAGAGTTCATGACCGCCGACGAATGGGGCTACTGGTTCGAAGGCAAGGCCGCTGCGGGCGACATCACCAACCCCTTCGGCGACAAGCTGGCAGGTGCGGGCGACACGCGCGACGGCGGGGCCTTTTATGACCGCATGGGCAAGGTGGCCTGCTGGAATTCGGTCATGGACGAGAACCAGTACATGGTCCGCAAGTGGAACGAGTTCATCGCCGCCTGAGCGGTGGCGGTGCGGCGCAAGGATTTTCAGGAAAATCCTTGCGTTGCGCCCCTGGCAAAGCCTGCGCCCCCCGTCTTGCGGGGGGCCTTTCCCGACAAGTGCCGGAGAGCGCCGTGCAAAGACTTCTCAAATCTGCCGATGTGACGGGCTGGTTGCTGGCCGCGCCCCTTGTGCTGGTGCTGGCGGTGTTCCTGATCCTGCCGGTCGTCATGATTGCGGTGGTCAGTTTCTGGCAGGCGACCGAATTCTCGATCGTGCCGGCCTTCAGTTTCGAGAATTATGAATTCCTCTTCGGCTCGGCGGTCACCTATGACGTGTTCTGGAACACCTTCCGCTATGCGCTGATCACATGGGCGCTGACGCTGGGGGTCGGCTTTACGGTGGCCTATTTCCTTGCCTTCCACGTGCGCACCCTGACATGGCAGATCGCGCTGGCGCTGATTTGCACCGTGCCTTTCTGGACGTCGAACGTGATCCGCATGATCAGCTGGATTCCGTTTCTGGGCCGCAACGGAATTGCCAATTCCACGCTTTTGTCGATGGGCGTGATCGACCAGCCGCTGGAATGGCTGCTGTTTTCCGACTTTTCGGTGATCCTTGCCTTTGTCCATATCAACACGATCTTCATGGTCATCCCGATCCTGAACACGATGATGCGGATCGACCGCAGCCTGATCGAGGCGGCGCGGGATGCGGGCGCTTCGGGCGCGCAGATCCTGTGGAATGTGATCATCCCGCTGACGAAACCCGGCATCATGATCGGGACGATCTTTGTCCTGACGCTGGTGATGGGCGATTTCGTCACCGTGCGTTTCATGTCGGGGTCGCAGTCGGCCAATGTGGGGCGGCTGATTTCCAACGATGTGGGGCTGCTGCAATACCCCTCGGCCTCGGCCACGGCGGTGGTGCTGCTTGTCACGGTGCTGATGGTGGTGGGCCTGCTGCTGCGGCTTGTCGATATCCGCAAGGAGTTGTGAGATGGAACCGAGACCGCGCAGCTTTTACGTCCTTGCCACCTTCTTCGGGCTTTACGTCCTGTTCCTTTACGGCCCCACGATCACCATCGGCATCCTGAGCTTTCAGGGCCCGGGGGGCGGGCTGACATTTCCGATGCAGGGGGTGTCGCTGAACTGGTTTCACGAACTGTTCGAGACGCAGGCCGTGGGCGATATCTGGGGCAGTTTCCGCCGCTCGTTCGCGCTGGGGCTGATGGTGATGGTCACGACCATCGTCGTGTCGGTCATGGGGGGGCTGGCGTTCCGCAAGCGGTTCAGGGGGTCGGCGGTGCTGTTCTATCTGGTGATCACGGCGCTGGTGATCCCGTCAATCCTGATCTCGCTCGGGGTGGGGCTGGTGTTCACGCAGGCGGGGGTGCCGATCCACTGGGCGACATCGGGGTTCGGGGCGCAGTTGACATGGACGCTGCCTTTCGGGCTTTTGGTGATGTTCGCGGTCTTCAACCGCTTCAACCCCGCCTATGAAGAGGCCGCCCGCGACCAGGGGGCCAGCGCGTGGCAGGTGGTGCGGCATGTGGTGCTGCCGATCATCGCGCCCTCGCTGATGGGGGTGGCGCTGTTCGGCTTTACCCTGTCTTACGACGAATTCGCGCGGATGCTGCTGACCTCGGGGTCCTACAACACGCTGCCGCTCGAGATTTACGGGATGACGACGAATGTCACGACGCCGGTGATCTTTGCGCTGGGCACGCTGACGACGGCCTTTTCCTTTGTGGTCATCGCGGCCTTCCTCGTCTCGGTCTGGGTGATGAACCGCAGGCGGGCGCGGCACGGGTCGGATGCGGGCAAGGCTGTGTGATGCGGCTTTTGTACATCAACCCCAATGCCACGGTTTCGATGACCGAAGGCGTGGTCGCGGTGGCCCGCGCGGCGGTGCCGCAGGCCGAGGTGATCGGCTGGACCAACCATGACGGGCCGCCCGCGATACAGGGGCCCGAGGATGGCGCGGCGGCGGTGGCAGGGGTGCTGGCGCTGTTGCCCGCCGCGCGGCGCGAAGGCGTGGGTTGCATCGTGATCGCCTGTTTCGACGACACGGGGCTGGCCGAAATCCGCAGGGCTGCGCATTGCCCCGTGATCGGCATCGGGCAGGCGGCGTTCCATATGGCCGCCTTGCTGGGGCACCGCTTTTCGGTGGTCACCACGCTGGCGGTTTCGGTGCCGGTGATCGCAGGCAACATCGAGGGCTACGGCTTTGGCGGGATATGCGCTGCGGTCCGCGCCTCGGGGTTGCGGGTGCTCGAGGTGGACGAGGGCAGCCCCGCGACGGTCGCACGGCTGGCCGCCGAGATCGCAGCCGCCGAATCGCAGGACGGAATCGGTGCGGCGGTGCTGGGATGCGCGGGAATGGCCCCGCTTTTGCCCGCGCTTCGTGACAAAACCGGGCTTGTGCTGATCGACGGCGTGGCCGCGTCGGCGCGGCTTGCCCAAGCCTTGGTGCGGGATTAGGTCGCCAGAACAAGGCGTTAGGCGCAAAACGTGCAAAGGCCCGCCCGTTCCGGCCCAAGGGGCGCGGGGCCTTTTGCAACAAAACTGTCATAAACCTATTACGTAGGCGTCATAGACCCCCGCTAGGCAGATGGCGAAGCCGCGAGAGATTGCGGTCGCCCTAGAAGGAGAGATCCATGACCGTCCTGAAATTCACCGTTTCGGCCCTGGCCGTGCTGGCTGCGGCCGGCGCCGCCGAAGCCCGCGACAACCTGCAAGTCGCCGGTTCCTCGACCGTGCTGCCCTATGCCACCATCGTTGCCGAAGCCTTCGGCGAGAACTTCGACTTCCCGACCCCCGTCGTCGAAGGCGGCGGTTCGGGTGCTGGCCGCAAGAAACTGTGCGAAGGCGTGGGCGAAAACACCATCGACGTCGCCAACTCGTCCAGCCGGATCAAGCAGTCGGACATCGACGAATGCGCCAAGAACGGCGTCACCGATATCATGGAAATCCGCATCGGCTATGACGGGATCGTCTTTGCCAGCGCCGTGGACGGGGCCGATTTCGCCCTGACCCCTTCGGATGTGTTCCTTGCGCTGGGCAAGAACGTGGCCAAGGACGGCGCTTTGGCCGCCAATGCCGCAAAGCAGTGGTCCGATGTGAACGCGGCCCTTCCGGCGCAGGATATCCTTGCCTTCATCCCCGGCACCAAGCACGGCACGCGCGAGGTGTTCGACCTCAAGGTTCTGCTCGAAGGCTGCAAGGCCAACGGCGCCTATGACCTTTACCTTGCCGCTTCGACCGGCGCCGATGACGAGGCCAAGAAGAAAGAGGCCGAGGCCGCCTGCTTCGAAACCCGCACCGATGGCGCTTCGGTCGACATCGACGGCGACTATACCGAGACGCTGGCACGGCTTGAGGCGAACCCGACCGCGATCGGCGTGTTTGGTCTGTCCTTCTACGAAAACAACACCGACAAGCTGAAAGTGGCCACCGTTTCGGGTGTGACGCCTTCGGTCGAGACGGTGTCGAGCGGGGAATACCCCGTGTCGCGCCCGCTGTTCATGTATGTGAAAAAGCAGCATATCGGCGTGATCCCCGGCCTTAAGGAATACATCGAGTTCTTCGTTTCGGACGATATGGTCGGACCCGAGGGCGAGTTGACCCAATACGGTCTGGTCCCCGATCCGGAGCTGGCCGCGACGCAGGCCGCCGTGGCCGCCGAGACGGTCATGGGGCCGCTGGAATAAGTTGAAACGGGGGGCGGCACATCTGCCGCCCCCGTCCTTTGCTTTGCAGGATGTGACATGACCGTCGGTCTTCTTTCGCTGCTGCTTCTGGTTCTTGCCGCCCTCGGCTTTGTCGTGGGGCGGCAAAAAGCCATCGCCTCGGTCAAGGGCGATACGCGGAACCTGCATTCGCTGCCCGCCTATTACGGAATGGGCGTTGCGCTGTTCACGGCGGTTCCGGCCTTTGCCCTGATGCTGGTCTGGCTGCTGGTGCAGCCCGTGCTGATCGAGGCGCAGGTGACGGGCATGATCCTGCCCGAGGATATCGCCGACGGGTCGAGCCGCGATCTGGTGATGTCGGATGTGCGCCGGATCGCTTCGGGCATGGATGTGCTGGCGGAGCGCGGCCTGCCCGAGGCGGAATTCGCCAAGCTGGTCACCGATACCACCGCGCTGAAAACGCGGCTGGCCGATGCCGGGGTGGCCCTTGCCGCCGATATCAACCCGCATGTGGCCGAGGCCGCTGCGGTCTACCGCGCCGAGGTGGCCACGGGCCGCGCATGGCTTGCGGTCGCGGCGCTGGCGCTGGCGGTGGCGGGGTTCCTGCTGGCTGCGATGCGCGTGACGCCCGAGTTCCGCGCCCGCAACGTCGTCGAACAGTTCATCCGCGTGCTGCTGGTGGCTGCGTCCTCGGTTGCGGTGCTGACGACCGTCGGCATCATCCTGAGCCTTGTGTTCGAAAGCTGGCATTTCTTCCGGCTTTATCCGGCGAAGGATTTCTTCCTGTCGCTGACATGGGCACCGAAATTCGGCGGCGGGTCGTCGCTTGGCATCTGGCCGCTGCTCTGGGGCACGCTTTACGTGTCGGCCATCGCGCTTTTGGTCGCGGTGCCGGTGGGCCTTATGGCGGCGATCTACCTGTCGGAATACGCCGGGCCGCGCCTGCGGTCGGTGGCGAAACCGGCGCTCGAGATCCTCGCCGGTATTCCGTCGATCGTATACGGGCTTTTCGCGCTGATGACGGTGGGTCCGTTCCTGCGCGACTGGCTGGCGCGCCCGATGGGGATCGGCGATTCCTCATCAAGCGTGATGACCGCCGGTGTGGTGATGGGCATCATGCTGATCCCCTATGTCTCGTCCTTGTCGGATGACATCATCAACGCCGTGCCGCAGGCGCTGCGCGACGGGTCTTACGGGCTGGGGGCCACGCAGTCCGAGACGGTGAAGCAGGTGGTTTTCCCCGCCGCCTTGCCCGGTATCGTCGGCGCGATCCTGATGGCCGCTAGCCGCGCCATCGGCGAGACGATGATCGTCGTGCTGGGCGCGGGGGCGGCGGCGAAGCTGAGCCTGAACCCCTTCGAGGCGATGACGACCGTCACCGTCAAGATCGTGAGCCAGCTGACCGGCGACACCGAATTCGCCAGCCCCGAGACGCTGGTCGCCTTTGCGCTGGGTCTGACGCTCTTTGTCTTTACGCTGGGGTTGAACGTGCTGGCCCTCTACATCGTCCGCAAATACCGGGAGCAGTATGAATGAGTGACGCAACCGGACATGTGACCTCGCTTCTTGCGCCGGATGCGCGGACCAAGGCGCGCAACGCGGCCGAGCGGCGGTTCCGGATGATCGGGCTTTCGGCCGTGGGTCTGGGCCTTCTGGCGCTGCTGGTGCTGCTGTCCTCGGTGCTGGGCAACGGTCTGTCGGCCTTTCAGCAGACCAGCGTGGCCCTGACCATTCCGCTGGACGAGAAGAAGCTCGACAAATCGGGCAAGCGCGACCCGGCGGCGATGGCCAAGGTTACGACCGTGGGCTACGGCAAGCTGATCCAGGAAGCGTTGCAGGACATGCTGGATCAGGCGGGCGTCGATACCGGCGGGCTGAAACCCAAGGAACTGATGGGCCTTTTGTCGAAAGAGGCCGCCGCCGACCTGCGCGAGCGGGTGCTGGCCGACCCCGCGCTGGTCGGCACGACGCAGACCTTCGAGGCGATGGCGAATGGCCGCGTGGACGGCTATTTCAAGGGCCGCGTCACGCTGGAAAGTGCCAAGCGCGATGCCAATATCAGCCCCGAGCAACTTGAACTCGCGCAGCGGATGGCCGATGCGGGGCTGATCGTGACCAGCTTCAACTGGAAATTCCTGACCAATCCCGATGCGTCCGAGCTGCGCCCCGAAAGCGCGGGGCTTGGCGTGGCGATCCTTGGGTCGGCCTATATGATGGTGATCGTGCTGGTGCTGTCTTTGCCCATCGGGGTGGCGGCGTCGATCTACCTCGAGGAGCTGGCGCCCAAGAACCGCTGGACCGACCTGATCGAGATCAACATCGCCAACCTTGCCGCCGTGCCGTCCATCGTTTTCGGCATCCTTGCGCTGGCGCTGTTCATCAACTTCCTCGGCCTGCCGCAATCGGCCCCTGTCGTGGGGGGGCTGGTGCTGACGCTGATGACGCTGCCGACCATCATCATCGCCACGCGGGCCAGCCTGAAATCGGTGCCGCAGGGCGTGCGGGATGCGGCGCTGGGTGTGGGCGCGTCGAAGATGCAGGCGATCTTCCACCACGTGCTGCCGCTTGCCATGCCCGGCATCCTGACCGGCACGATCCTCGGCCTTGCGCGGGCCTTGGGCGAAAGCGCGCCCCTGCTGCTGATCGGCATGGTCGCTTTCGTGAAAGACTATCCCGCCGCACCGCCCGAGGGGTTCTTCGACCCTGCCTCGGCGCTGCCGGTGCAAGTGTACAGCTGGACGCAGCGCGCCGATCCGGCCTTTGCGGAACGGGCTTCGGGTGCGATCATCGTGCTGATGCTGTTCCTGCTGACGATGAATGCCGTGGCGATCATCCTGCGTCGCCGCTTCGAGCGCCGCTGGTAATGGGGACCGATATGAACGACATGCGATTGACGGAGAGAGCCGTGACCGAAAAGGCCAAGATGTCCGCCCGCGGGGTGCAGGTCCACTATGGAACCAACCATGCGCTGAAGGATGTGGATGTCGATATCCTCGACAAGACCGTGACAGCCTTCATCGGCCCCTCGGGCTGCGGCAAGTCGACCTTTCTGCGCTGCCTGAACCGGATGAACGACACGGTGGCTTCGGCCCGCGTGACGGGCAAGATCGAGATGGACGGGCAGGACATCTATGATCCGCGCGTCGATCCGGTGCAGTTGCGCGCCAAGGTGGGCATGGTGTTCCAGAAGCCGAACCCGTTCCCCAAGTCGATCTATGACAACGTGGCTTACGGCCCCAAGATCCACGGGCTGACGCGGAGCAAGGCGGAACTCGACGAGGTCGTCGAAAGCTCGCTGCGCAAGGCGGCGCTGTGGAACGAGGTGAAAGACCGTCTTGCCGCCCCCGGCACCGGGCTTTCGGGCGGGCAGCAGCAGCGGCTTTGCATCGCGCGGGCGGTTGCGACCTCGCCCGAGGTGCTTTTGATGGACGAGCCCTGCTCGGCGCTCGACCCGATCGCCACGGCGCAGGTCGAAGAGCTGATCGACGAGTTGCGGGCGCAGTTTTCGGTGGTGATCGTGACCCATTCGATGCAGCAGGCCGCGCGCGTCAGCCAGCGCACGGCGTTCTTCCATCTTGGCAGCCTTGTCGAATATGGCGAGACGGGGACGATCTTTACCAGCCCGCGCGATCCGCGGACGGAATCCTACATCACCGGCCGGATCGGTTAAGGGGACAGACATGGCACAGAACCACATCCTTTCCGCGTTCGACCGCGATCTCGAGGCCGTGCAGGCCCATGTGATGCGCATGGGCGGGCTTGTCGAAGCGGCGCTTCTTGACGCGGCCGATGCGCTTGACAACCGTGACGAGGAACTGGCCCAGCGTGTGCGTGCGGGCGACAAGGCCATCGACGCGCTGGAACAGGACATCCAGACCGAATGCGCCCGCCTGATCGCGCTGCGCTCGCCCGCCGCGACCGACCTGCGCACGGTGCTGACCGTGATGCGCATTGCCGCCGCATTGGAGCGGGCGGGGGATTACGCCAAGAACCTTGCCAAGCGCGCCGCCGTGCTGTCGCAGATGCAGCCGCTTGCGACCTCGACCGGATCGGTCAAGCGCATGGCGAAAACCGTGGTCGTGCTGCTGAAGGACGCGCTTGACGCCTATATCGCCCGCGATGCCGTGGCCGCCGAGGATATCCGCCAGCGCGACCACGAGGTCGACCAGATGTACAACGCGCTGTTCCGCGAATTGCTGACGCATATGATGGAAGACCCGCGCAACATCACCGCGGCGATGCATCTGCATTTCATCGCAAAGAACATCGAACGCGTGGGCGACCATGCCACGGGGATCGCGGAACAGGTGATCTATCTTGTCTCGGGGTCCATGCCCGGCGACGAGCGGCCCAAGGCCGAGGTGGTGCAGGGCGTCGGGACGCGCGAATGACCCGTCTGGCCGGAAAATCGCCGCTGCATCATCCCCGCGTCCTGCTGGTCGAGGATGAGCCGTCGCAGCGCGAGGTTCTGGCCTACAACCTCGAGGCCGAGGGCTTCGATGTGATCCAGTCGGACAATGGCGAGGATGCCTTGCTGCTGGTCGACGAGGATGCACCCGACATGATCATCCTTGACTGGATGATGCCCAAGGTGTCGGGGATCGAAGTGTGCCGCCGCCTGAAGATGCGCCCCGAGACGCGGGGGATTCCGGTCATAATGCTGTCGGCCCGCGCCGAAGAGGTGGACCGCGTGCGCGGGCTCGAGACGGGGGCGGATGACTATGTGATCAAGCCCTATTCGATGGTCGAGCTTATGGCGCGGGCGCGGGCGCAGATCCGCCGCGTGCGCCCCTCGACCGCGGGGGTGGTGCTTGAATGGGGCGACATCCGGCTTGATCCGGAAACGCACCGGGTGTTTCGCGGCGACGGGGTGCTGAAACTCGGCCCGACCGAGTTTCGCCTGCTGGCGGCATTTCTGGAAAAGACCGGCAAGGTCTGGAGCCGCGAGCAACTGCTCGACCGGGTCTGGGGGCGCGACATCTATGTCGATACCCGCACCGTCGACGTGCATGTGGGCCGTCTGCGCAAGGCGCTGATGCAGGACGGGTTGCCCGACCCGATCCGCACCGTGCGCGGCGCGGGCTATGCGCTGGGCTAGGGGCCGCGCGGATAGGGGCCGTTCGGGCAGGGGCTGATGCAAAACGCCTGACAGGGCAGCCGCTTTGCCGCGCCGCAGCGGCGATTGACCGGCGTGTCGGAAGTGCCCTACACTATCGTCAGGTGGCGCGAGTGGCCGTCTGTTCCGTTCAGGGTTGCATCGGTTCAGGTCAGGCCCGCGTTTCCCGCCCCCCCAGCGTTATCAAAGGGTTCCCGCCGTGCAGAAAGCGTCGCGCGACGAGAGACGTGCCTTTATTGCCATCAGGCTTGGCAGCGTGCTGTTGCCGCTGGTCGGGGCCGTGATCTGGGGGCTGCTGGCATGGCAGGGCGAGGTCGAGACGACGCGCCGCCACGCGACGGACAATTCCGCCCTGATCGGCCAATACATCGAGCGGCTGATCCAGACGCAGTCGATCGTGCATTCCTCGGTGCGCGTGCGGGCCGACGGGCGCGACGACGCCTTTCTGCGCAGCCGCGAGTTCCACGATTTTCTGCGCGGGATCGAAGCGGGAACCTCGACGATGCTGGGCATCGCGGTGATCGATGTCGATGCAGGCTATGTCGCATCGAGCCGGATGTTCCCGGTTTCGGGGCAGAGCGAACCGCGCGACTATATTTCCGCCATCGCCGGCGGGGCGGAGTTCTTCATCGACCGCGTCAGGCTTGAACCGGACGGGCAGGATTCCTTTGTCATCGCCACGCCGTTGCAGCGCCCGGCGGGCGCGCGGAAGATGATGATCGTCTCGGCGGTCGAGTCGCGGATTGTCGCCGACTTCCTGACCGGAATCGCCCCCGGACAGGGGGATGCGGCCTCGATCATGCGCGCGGACGGAAAACTGCTGATCCGGAACATCCCTTCGGACCCGATGATGCTTCCCCCCTCGGCCGCGATCCGCGAGGCGATCAAGCAAAGTCCGGCAGGATCGATGGTCACCGTTGCCGCATCGGACCGGATCAAGCGGCTCTATGCCTATCGCAAGCTGGACGGGCTGCCGCTTTACGTGAATTTCGGAACCCCCACGGCCACGGTCTTTGCGGCCTGGACCAATCGCGCCATGCCGGTCTGGGGGTTGCTTGCGATCATCGGCCTGTTTTCGGCGCTTTCGGCGGGTCGTCTGCGCCAGCGCATGGCGCAGCGTTTCGCGCTTGAAATCGCGCGGCGGCGGGTCGAGGCGGCCGAGAAACTGGCCGACGAACGCATCCACCTGATGCGCGAGACGAACCACAGGGTGAAGAACAACCTGTCGCTGATCGTGTCGCTGATCAACATGCAGATGCGCGGCAAGGCGGGGATCGACGGGAACGAGTTGAAGACGCGCATCGGCGCCATCAGCCGCGTGCATGACCTGATGTATCGCGCAGCCGACGGGGTGCATGTCGATTTTTCGGAAACCTTGCAGGAAATCGCGGCCAGCCCCGCCATCGTGCCGCGCGAAAAGGGGATTTCGGTGATCTGCGAGGCGGAACCCGGAATCGTGCTGGGGCCCGAGACCACGACACCGCTTGCGCTGATCGCGGCAGAGCTTTTGACGAATGCGGTCAAGCACGCCTTTCGCGACCGCGCGGCGGGAACGATCCGCGTCAGTCTGAACCGCACGGGCGAGACGGGGGTCATGGAAGTCTCGGACGACGGGGTGGGCCTGCCCGATCCGCCGCCGCGCCGGTCGGGGGCGGCGATCATCGACGCGCTGGTGCACCAGATCGGGGGAGAGATCACCCGCATCTCGGGGGCGGGTTCGACCGGTGCGGGGGTGCGGATGCAGGTCAGCTTTCCCTTGCCCGTGATCTAGACCCCTGCCGCGCCCTTTGACCTTGGCCCGGGAAACTGGCATGTCGGCCGGAACGCGGAATTGACGAGAGGGTCGGGCCATGCTGAGCGGAAAACATCTGATTGCGGGGGAATGGGTCGCGGGGCCTGCGACCTTCCGGTCATCGCCCGCAAGCGGCGAGGGGGCCGAGTTTGCCAATGCTTCGGTCGCGGAAGTCGACCGTGCGGTGCGTGCGGCGGAAGATGCCTTCTGGTCCTATGCGGCGCTGACGCGCGAGGCGCGGGCCGCCTTTCTTGACCGTATCGCCGATGAGATCGAGGCGCGCGGGGCCGAGTTGACCGCCATCGGCAGTGCCGAGACGGGCCTGCCCACGGCGCGGCTGGAAGGCGAGCGCGGGCGCACCACGGGGCAGTTGCGCCTGTTCGCAAGCCATATCCGCCAGACCGGTTTTCTTGATGCCCGCCACGACGCGGCCTTGCCCGACCGCAAGCCCCTGCCGCGCCCCGATATCCGGATGATGCAGCGGCCGCTCGGGCCTGTGGCGGTGTTCGGGGCGTCGAACTTCCCGCTCGCCTTCTCGACCGCGGGGGGGGATACGGCTTCGGCTCTGGCGGCGGGCTGCACCGTGGTGGTCAAGGGCCATCCGGCCCATCCGGGGACCGGAGAGATCGTGGCGCAGGCCATCGACGCCGCAATCAGGGCCTGCGGGCTGCATCCGGGGGTGTTTTCGCTGGTGCAGGGCGTGGGCAATGATCTGGGGGCCGCGCTGGTGCAGCATCCGCTGGTCACGGCCGTCGGCTTCACCGGATCGCTGGGCGGGGGACGGGCGCTGTTCGACCTGTGCGCCAAGCGCCCCGTGCCGATTCCGTTCTTTGGCGAACTGGGTTCGGTGAACCCTGTGTTCCTGCTGCCTGCCGCGCTTGCGGCGCGGGGCGAGGCCATCGCGCAGGGATGGGCCGGATCGCTGACCATGGGGGCGGGGCAGTTCTGCACCAATCCCGGACTGGTTCTGGTGCCCGAGGGGGCTGCGGGCGATGCCTTCGTCGCCGCCGCGCAGACGGCGGTCGGTGCCATCGGCCCGCAGGTCATGCTGACCGACGGGATTGCTGCGGCCTTCCGGCAGGGGGCCGAGCGCATCGCTTCCACCGCAGGCGTGCGGGCCGTGCTGACGAACATGTGCGACCGTCGCAACGCCGCGCCCTATGTGTTCGAGGTGTCGGGCGAGAAATGGCTTGCCGATGCCTCGCTTGGGCATGAGGTCTTTGGCCCGCTTGGCCTGATCGTCCGCACAAGGGACGAGGCGCAGGTGATCGAGATCGCCAAGGGGCTTGAGGGGCAACTGACCTGCACCTTGCAGATGGACGCGGGCGATACGGCCCTTGCGCAGCGGCTGATGCCGATCCTTGAGCGCAAGGCGGGACGGATCCTTGCCAACGGCTTCCCGACGGGGGTCGAGGTCTGCGAGGCCATGGTGCATGGCGGGCCCTATCCGGCATCGACCAATTTCGGCGCGACGAGCGTGGGCACGCTGGCGATCCGCCGCTGGCTGCGCCCTGTCAGCTACCAGAACCTGCCCGCCGCCCTTTTGCCCGAAGAAATCCGGTGAGGGCGCGGCTGGAGGCGCTTTACGAAGGTACGTCGCGCGGCGCGATGCGCTTTCGCTATGCGCTTCTGGTCTTTGACCTGCTGACGGTGGCTTTCGTCGTCGCGACCTCGTTCATCGCCCGCGCCCCTTGGGTCGAGGCGGTGGACGTGCTGCTTGGCATCGCCATCGGGCTGGAGTTCGGGCTGCGGATCTGGGTGGTGCGCGACCGGAAATCCGAGATCTTCAGCCTTGCGGGGATTGCGGATATCGTCGTCATCGCCTCGCTTCTGGCGCCGCTTGCGGGCGAGGGGCTGGCCTTCCTGCGGGTGGCGCGGGTGTTCCGGCTGACGCGGTCCTACGCCATGCTGAACCGCCTGCGGCAGGATTCGCGGTTTTTCCGGCGCAACGAGCAAAGCGTTCTGGCGGGGCTGAACCTTGCCGTCTTTGTCTTTGTGGTGACGGCGGTGGTGTATGAAACCCAGGTCGGGCGGAACGGCGATGTCACCAATTACGCCGATGCGCTGTATTTCACGGTCACCACGCTGACGACCACGGGCTTTGGCGACATCACCCTGACCGGCACGGACGGGCGTTTGCTTTCGGTGCTGGTGATGATCTTCGGCGTGTCGCTGTTCATCCGGCTGATACAGGTTCTGGTCCGCCCGCCAAAGGTGGACCACAAATGCCCGACCTGCGGCTTGCGGCGGCACGATTTCGACGCGGTGCATTGCAAGGCCTGCGGGACGGTCCTGAACATCGAGGACGAGGGCGCCGTCTGACGGTGCCTGTGTGGGTGGGGGGGCGGCCTTTGCGCCACGGATCGCGGGGTCAGTGTTCGTTCTTGAGGAGCAGGGCCAGCGCCGTGACCGAAAGCGCCACGCCGATCAGGATGGCGGGGGGCGGCGCGCCACGGCCAAGGGCGATTTCCCAGCCGATCACCCAGGACGGGACAAGGTAGGTATAGGCCATGACCTTGGCGGCAGGCAGGCGCAGCGTGGCGTATTGCAGCAGCACGAAGGTCGCCGCACTTGCCGCGATGGCGATGTAGAGCAGCGTGATCCAGACGATGGCGGGCAGGGCGGCCCAGTCGGTCGCCCGCAGATCCCCCCAGCCGAGCGTGGTGAGCAAAAGCCAGCCTGCCACCATCATGCCGAAGGTGAAGGCGACCGGGCTTTCGCCGCGGTTCAGCTTGCGCACGAGGGCGGCGTAGAGCGCATGGGCGATGCAGCCCCAGAAGAAGATGAACTCGCCCTTGCCGATGTGGAAATTGAGCAGGGCTTGCAGGTCGGCGCGGAAGATCACCCAAAGCGCACCGACGCCGCCGACGCCGAGCGCCAGCCCCATGCGGGGCGTGACGCGCTGGCGCAGCGTGAACCAGCCGAAGCCCGCCGCCATCGCCGGGGTCAGGGTGAAAACCGCCGAGGATGATACGGGGGGCGCGGTTTTCAGCCCCTGGAACATGGCGACGAAATAGATCGCCATCAGCGCCCCGAGGACGAGATAGCGCCACGGGGCAGCAAGCATCTTACGCCGCAACCCGCCCGCCGCCCAAGCGACGGCCCCCACGATCATGCCCGCCAGCAGAAAGCGCACCGAGGTCAGCGCCATCGGCGCGATGAAGGGGGCGGCCATCGAGCCGAGGCTGAAAGAGCCCGCGACCAGCGCCGAGAAGGCGAGCATCGCCAGATGTCCGCGCTGCGGTTGGGTCAGCGTCGCGCCTGTGCTGCCGGTCACAAGGTCCAACCCTTCGCCGCTTCCTTCAGCACGTTGAGGAAGGCCTGCACCTTGCGGGTGCGATGCAGATCGACATGGGTGACGATCCAGAGCGGGGCCTCCCATTCGGGGCGGGGGGGAAGAACCTCGACCAGATCGGGGTCGTTCTGCGCGCGGAAGGCCGCGAGAAAGCCGATGCCCAGACCGGCGCGGATGGCCGATTCAAGCGCCGCCGGTTCCGTGGCGCGGTAGGTCAGCGCCTGCGGCGGGACAAGGCCGCGCAGCCAGCGGTTGAAGGGCGCGCGGCTGTCGACGCTGTCGGTGACCGCGAAACGGTGGGCGGAAAATTCGGCCTCGGAGGCGGGCAGCCCGTGGCGTTCGACATAGGCGCGGGCGGCATAGAGGCCGGTGCGCAGGCGGGCGAGGGGCTGGACCACATTGTCCGGCTCTTCGGGGGCGGACCCGGCGCGGATCGCGACATGCGCCTCGCCATAGTCGAGCCGGAATACGCGCATGTCGGTCAGGAAGCGCAGGATGACGGCGGGGTGCTGGATCTGGAATTCCTTGAGGATCGGCATCAGCAGGTCGGCCACGCCGACGATCGAGGTGACCACCAGCTCGCCCGCGACGGTTTCGCCCAGACCCTTGATCCGGTTGGCAAGCTGGGCGAACTGCTCGTCGGTCGTCTGGGCGACGGTCAACAGGTCGTTTCCCGCCTCGGTCGGGGTGTAGCCGCGCGCGTGGCGCTGGAAGAGCCGCGTGCCGAGCCGCTTTTCCAGCGCGTCGATGTGGCGGATGACGGTGGCATGGTGAACGCCAAGCACCTCGGCCGCGCCGGAAACGGTGCCAAGGCGGGCGACCTGAAAGGCGGTGCGGATTTCGTCCCAGGTGTCGATGGCCATGCTGTGCGTCCATGAACAGGTCGGGCGCATTGGGCCAGAAGCGCGGCGCAGGCGCAAGGGGGAGACCGGCGCGACAGGTGCGGATTCTGCGCGCAAGGCCCTTTGCCCGCGCCGGATGGGCCTGCATTGCTTGACTCTGCCGCCGCTTGGGCGTAGGGGCTGCATCAATTCCCCGGAGGCCAAACGCTTCCGGTCCCTTGGCCCATGCCGGGATCGCCATCTGCCAGCGCGTTGCGCCCGCAGGTGTCGCAGCGCATTGGGTCTTGGTCACGCTGTCCGCCGGCCCCATATCGGGGCCATCCCTGTCCCGCCGCATGAGGTGCGCCGATGTTCGAAAGCCTGTCAGAACGCCTTGGTGGCGTATTCGACCGTCTGACAAAGGCGGGCGCGCTGACCGAGGCCGATGTCATCACCGCCCTGCGCGAAGTGCGGGTGGCGCTGCTTGAAGCCGACGTCTCGTTGCCGGTGGCGCGCGATTTCATCAAGCGGGTGCAGGACAAGGCGACGGGCGTTGCCGTCACAAAGTCGATCACGCCGGGGCAGATGGTCGTCAAGATCGTCCATGACGAGCTGATCCGCGTGCTTGCCGGCGATGGCGAACCCGATGCGCTGAAGATCGACAACCCGCCCGCGACGATCCTGATGGTCGGTTTGCAGGGGTCGGGGAAAACCACGACGACGGCAAAGCTGGCAAAGCGGCTCAAGGACCGGAACGGCAAGCGGGTTCTTCTTGCCTCGCTCGACACCAACCGCCCCGCCGCGATGGAGCAGCTTGCCATTCTGGCGGCGCAGGTCGGCGTCGACAGCCTGCCCATCGTCAAGGGCGAAAGCGCCGTGCAGATCGCCAAGCGGGCAAAGACGCAAGCCAACCTTGGCGGCTATGATGTGCTGTTCCTCGATACCGCGGGTCGCCTGCATATCGACGAAGTGCTGATGGACGAGGTGCAGGCGGTGCGCGACATCGCCGCCCCGCGCGAGACGCTGCTTGTCGTCGACGGTCTGACCGGTCAGGACGCGGTGAACGTGGCCGCCGAATTCGACGGCAAGGTCGGCATTTCCGGTGTGGTCCTGACGCGGATGGACGGCGACGGGCGCGGCGGTGCGGCGCTGTCGATGCGGGCGATCACGGGCAAGCCCATCCGCTTCGTCGGCCTTGGCGAGAAGATGGACGCGCTGGAAACCTTTGAGGCCGAGCGCGTCGCGGGCCGCATTCTGGGCATGGGCGACATCGTCGCGCTGGTCGAGAAGGCGCAAGAGACATTCGAGGCCGAACAGGCCGAGCGGATGGCCAAGCGCTTCGCCAAGGGTCTGTTCAACATGAACGACCTGCGGATGCAGCTTGAGCAGATGATCAAGATGGGGGGCATGCAGGGCCTGATGGGCATGTTGCCCGGCATGGGCAAGATGCAGGCCGCCGCCGCGGAAGCGGGCCTTGATGACAAGATGCTCAAGCGCCAGATCGCGCTGATCCAGTCGATGACCAAGCGCGAGCGGGCCAATCCCGACCTGCTGCAGGCCAGCCGCAAGAAGCGCATCGCGGCGGGCGCGGGCCTTGACGTGTCGGACCTGAACCGTCTGCTCAAGCAGCACAAGCAGATGGCCGACATGATGAAGAAGATGGGCAAGGGCGGCATGATGAAGCAGGCGCTCAAGCAGATGATGGGCAAGGGCGGTCTGCCCGACCCGTCGAAGATGTCGCCCGCCGAGTTGGAAGAAGCCGCAAAAGGCATGAAGCAGAGCATGGGGCAGGGCGGTGGCTTCCCCGGAATGCCGCGCGGCGGGCTTTCGCTGCCGCCGAGCCTGTCGGGGTTGATGAAGAAGAAATGATCTCCCTGTCCGGTGTTCCCGTGCTGACGACCGAACGGCTGGTGCTGCGTGCGCCAGAGGCCGGCGATTGGCCTGCGTTCGATGCCATGCTGGCCTCGGATCGTGGCCGGTTCATCCGCACGGGAGAGTATGACCTGTCGAACACCTGGCGCGGGTTCTGCCACCTGATTGGCCATTGGGCGGTGCGGGGCTTCGGGATGTTCGTCTGGCAGGCCAAGACCGACCCGACCCCGCTTGGCATGACCGGCCCGTGGTTTCCGGAAACCTGGCCCGAACGCGAAATCGGCTGGTCGGTGTGGAACGCGCAGGCCGAAGGCAAGGGGCTGGCCTATGAGGCCGCACTTGCCGCGCGCGACTGGGCCTATCGCAGCCTTGGCTGGACCACGGCGGTATCCTACGTCGCCGAGGGCAATGCCCGTTCGCGCGCCTTGGCGCTGCGGCTGGGGGCTTCGCTCGACGCCTCGGCGCAGTCCATCGGCACGCCGCCCTGCCTTGTGTTCCGCCATCCCGCGCCGGAGGCTTTGCAATGACCCCGCATGACCAGATGACCGATGCCGTCACCCGTGCCGCCGAACTGTTGAAGGATCATCGCGACAGCATCGACCGGCTTGACGCGATCCTTGTCTATACGCTGGCCGAGCGGTTCAAACGCACGCAGGCGGTGGGCAAGCTGAAAGCCACGCATGACCTGCCCCCCAGCGACCCCGCACGCGAGGCGCGGCAGATCGAGCGGCTGGAACGTCTGGCGCAGGAAGCCGACCTCGACCCCGAATTTGCCAAGAAATTCCTGAACTTCATCATCAGCGAAGTCATCAGGCATCACGAGAAACTACAGAAATAACCCCAAAAAGGTGCGCAGCGACTGCGCATCCTGCGAAAACCGAAGGAGACTAAGACTATGGCTATGAAAATCCGTCTGGCCCGTGGTGGCTCGAAGAAGCGTCCGTTCTACTCGATCGTCGCCTCTGACAGCCGTATGCCCCGCGATGGCCGCTTCCTCGAAAAGCTGGGCACCTATAACCCGCTGCTCGCCAAGGACGACGAGAACCGCATCAAGATGGACCTTGACCGGATCAAGCATTGGCTGGGTCAGGGCGCGCAGCCGACCGACCGCGTGTCGCGGATGCTGGAAGCCGCTGGCGTTGTCGAGAAGAAAGTCCGCTCGAACCCGAAAGCCGCCGTTCCGGGCAAGATGATGACCGAACGTGCCGCCAAGAAAGCCGCGCGTGCCGCCGCTGCGGCGACCGAGTGATCCGATCCGGGGCCGCCCCTTGCGGGTGGCCCCGACTTTCCCCGCAGGAGGCCCCCCATGACACCTGACCGCGTTTGCGTCGGCGCCATCGCCGGGTCTTTCGGCGTTGCGGGCGAGGTGCGGCTGAAAAGCTTCTGCTCTGACCCCGAAGACATCGCCTCCTACGGCCCGCTCTGGACCGAGGACGGCAGCAAATCCTTTACCGTCAAGCTGACCCGCGCCCATGTTTCGGGCGGATTGGGTGCGCGCTTGGCCGGGGTGGCGACCAAGGAACAGGCCGACGCGCTGAAAGGCACCAGCCTTTACGCCGACCGCGACCGGCTGCCTTCGCTGCCCGATGACGAATTCTACCATGCCGACCTGATCGGCCTGACCGTGCAGGACACGGGCGGGGCGGTGCTTGGCAAGGTTCTGGCCGTGCACAATCACGGGGCGGGCGACATGCTCGAAATCGCGGGCGAAGGGGTGAAGGGGCAGTTGCTCATTCCCTTTACGCTGGCGGTGGTGCCGACCGTCGACCTCAAGGCCGGGCGGATTGTGGCCGACCTGCCGGAAGGTCTGGAATGACCGGCGACGCGCCCGAAGCGCCGCCGCGCCGTTCGCACGGGCGGATTTCGATCAGCGCCACCGCGCGCCCGCGCGACCTGATGGAGGAACCGCTTGTCGCCAAGGGCGCGTGGCGGGCGAAGATCATCACGCTGTTTCCCGACGCCTTTCCCGGCACGCTGGGCCTGTCGCTGACGGGCAAGGCGATGGATATGGGGCTTTGGGCGCTTGACCCCATCGACCTGCGCCCCTTTGGCGAGGGCAAGCACCGCAACGTCGACGACACGCCCGCAGGCGGGGGGGCCGGCATGGTGCTGCGCGCCGATGTGGTCGACCGCGCCTTGCGGCAGGCCGCTATCGGCACGCCGAAAGACCGCGCCCGCTGGCCGGTGCTGTATCTTTCCCCGCGCGGCAAGCCCTTTGATCAGGCCACCGCCCGCAGATGGGCCGCAGCCGAGGGCATCACCCTTCTGTGCGGCCGTTTCGAAGGTGTGGACCAGCGGGTGCTGGACCAGTGGGAGATCGAGGAGGTCAGCCTTGGCGACTTTGTCCTGACAGGGGGCGAAATCGCCGCGCAGGCCATGATCGACGCCACCGTGCGGCTTATCCCCGGCGTCCTTGGCAACCATGCCTCGACCGAGGAGGAAAGCTTCTCGGACGGGTTGCTGGAGCATCCGCAATTCACGCGGCCCGCAGTCTGGGAGGGGCGCGAGATTCCGCCCGTGCTGATGTCGGGCAACCACGGCGAGATTGCCAAATGGCGGCGGGCCGAGGCGCTTCGCCTGACCGAGGCGCGGCGCCCCGATCTGATCGCGGCCGCGACTGCGAAAAAGCCCTAGCCCGTGCGACTGGCCCGCAGCGCGACGGCCCCGCCGGCCACGACGACAAGCGCCATGCCGCACAGGCTGATCGCATCGGGCATATGCGCGAATACCCCCCAGCCAAGCAGCGTCGCCCAGACGAGGTGCAGGTAATTCACCGGCGCGAGCAGCGAGGCGGGGGCCTCGCGGTAGGCGGCGGTGAACAGGAAATGGCCCACCGTGGCCAGCAGGCCAAGCGCCCCGATCAGCAGCAGGTCGGTCAGCGACGGTGCAAAGCCGGACAGGGCGGGCAGGGCAAGCACGGCAAAGATCGCAAATCCGGTCAGCGCCACATGGAACAGCATGGCCATCGTGCTTTCGCTGCGTATCAGAACCCGCGTCATCAGGTGATACCCCGTCGACAGCGCCGCATTGGTCAGGGCAAAGACAACCCCGACCGGATCGAGCCCCGTGCCCGGACGCACCACCAGAAGCACCCCCAGAAAGGCCATTCCTGCCCCGACCCAGGCCGCAGGGGACACGGTTTCGCCCAGCAGGGGGCCTGCCAGAACCATCACCAGAAACGGGGCAAGGTAGATGACGGCCACGGTCTCGCCCACGGGCATGCGTTGCAGCGCAAACCCCATCGTCAGGCTCGAGGCCGCCAGAAAGACCGCCCGCCCCGTCACCATCGCGGGCCGCCCCGTGCGCCACAGCAGCTTGCCGTGGCGCGGATAGAATGCGGCAAGAAGCAGCAGCGTGTTGACCAGATAGCGCCCCGCCTGCACCACCGGAACGGGATGGCGCGTCATCAGGTATTTGCCCAGCACATCCGCCACCGCAAAAAGCAGCGTCGCCCCCGCCACCAGCGCCACACCCTTCAGGGCGCGCGGCGCGACAAGCGCGGGACGGGGCGGGGCAAGGCTCATCTTCGGCTTTCGGGCGGGGGTGCCGCCACGCAGTCTCGCATTGCGGCGGGGCGCTTCACAAGCGGCGAAGCGCCAGACCTGCCTTGCCCCTTCCGCTTTCATGCTCGTTCAAATATCCCACGGGGGTCCGGGGGTGTGAAACCCCCGGCGGCCGGAATGCGGCCGCAGCGTCGGGCCTGCTTGACCCGCCCCTCCGTTCCCCCTATACGCCGCCCGTCCGGGGTGGATTTCACCCGTCGGACCCGATTCCCTTTGCCTACTGCCCCCCTCGGCAGGATCACGGGCACAGGGGCGGCGACAACGGTAAGCAGGCCTGATCTCTGGCGGGCGCCACTTGGCGGACCCGATGAGGACCGAGAGCTCTGGGGCGGCATCACTTTCACGGGCAAACCGTGGACAAGGAAAGGATTGCGCATGAACCTGATCGCGCAGATCGAGGCCGAGCAGATCGCCGCCCTCGGCAAGACCATCCCGGATTTCAAGGCCGGTGACACCGTGCGTGTCGGCTACAAAGTGACCGAAGGCTCGCGTTCCCGCGTGCAGAACTACGAAGGCGTCGTGATCGGCCGCAAGGGCGGCATGACCATCTCGGCCTCGTTCACGGTCCGCAAAATCTCGTTCGGCGAAGGTGTGGAGCGCGTGTTCCCGCTGTATTCGACCAACATCGACTCGATCGAAGTCGTGCGTCGTGGCCGCGTCCGTCGCGCCAAGCTGTACTACCTGCGCACCCGTCGTGGCAAATCGGCGCGTATCGCCGAAGTCACGAACTACAAAGAAAAAGCCGAGTGAGGTCTGTCAGATGAAAAAAGGCATTCACCCCGAATACCACGTCATCAACGTCAAGATGACCGATGGCACCGTGTTCCAGACCAAATCGACCTGGGGCAAAGAGGGCGACCAGATGGCGCTCGACATCGACCCGCTGGCGCACCCCGCATGGACCGGTCAATCGGCCAAGCTGATGGACACCGGCGGCCGCGTGTCGAAGTTCAAGAACAAATACGCCGGTCTGGGTTTCTGATCCCGATCGCATCGACAGGGAAGGGGCGTGCCGCAAGGCGCGCCCTTTTCGCATCCGGCGGGGCTGTGAAATCCGGCGCGGAACGCGGCGGCAGCGGCTGAATGCGGGAATGCGCGTCAATTTCCCGGGCGTTCCCCGCGCCGGAAAACGCGACCCGTGGCAGACAGCCGGCCGAAAATCTGGACTTGCCCCCTTTCCCTTTACGCCCGACCTTGCCATGAACGGCGCGTTCGCTGCCTTTGGGGAAAGTACTGGTCATGGCGCATATCATCGTCGTCGGAAACGAGAAGGGCGGGTCGGGCAAATCCACGACCTGCATGCATGTTGCGACGGCGCTGGCGCGGCTTGGCTATCGGGTCGGCGCGCTCGACCTCGACCTGCGGCAAAAGAGTTTCGGGCGCTATATCGAAAACCGCAGGGCCTATCTGGCGCGCATGGGGCTGACCCTGCCGACCCCCGACTACCGCGACCTGCCCGAGGTGGATGCCGCGACGCTTCAGCCCGGCGAAAACCCCTTTGACGCCCGCCTTGCCGCCGCGATGAACGCCTTGGAGCCCGTGTCGGATTTCATCGTGATCGACTGCCCCGGTTCGCACACGCGGCTGAGCCAGGTCGCCCATACGCTGGCCGATACGCTGATCACCCCGCTAAACGACAGTTTCGTCGATTTCGACCTTCTGGCGCGGGTCGATCCCGAAACCGGCAAGGTGAAGGGGCCGTCGATCTATGCCGAAATGGTCTGGGCGGCGCGGCAAAGCCGTGCGCAGGCGGGGTTGAAGCCGATCGACTGGATCGTCGTGCGCAACCGCCTTGGCGCGCAGCAGATGCACAACAAGAAAAAGGTCGGCGCGGCTTTGGAAGAACTGGCCCGCCGCATCGGCTTTCGCGTGGCACCGGGCTTTTCCGAGCGGGTCATCTTCCGCGAACTGTTCCCGCGCGGTCTGACACTGCTCGACCTGCGCGAAACGGGGGTGGACCAGCTGAACATGTCCAACATCGCCGCGCGTCAGGAATTGCGCGATCTGGTGGCCGAGATCAAACTGCCGGGCGTGCGTGCGGATTTCTGAACGGACCGGCCTGCACGGCGCGCAGGCCCTCGCGCGCGCCGATGCGCTGCAGGCGCTGGGCGAAATGCGGGTCGACCTGTTCGCGGCGGTGCCGGAACAGGGTGAGCCGCGCCAACAAGGCAAGCCCCAGTTTCATACGCCGCCCTCCGTTCCCTTGCCGCTCCACATCGGGAAAGAAGGCGCTGCAACCTAGGCGGGATTTGGGCTGAAACTCGGTGATTCTGCGGGTTTGCTGCGGAATCGTCCCTTTTGCCCGGCCGGGCTGACGGGCGGGTTGAGGGTCGGTTGCCCCTGTGCCAGAACAGCGCAAACCCCTGAATGCGAGCTTGGCATGGCAAATCCCCTGTTCGACGCGCTTTTCGCCCCCCTTGCGGGCGATGCGAAACCGCTGCTGATCCGCGCCGATGGCAGCACGCTGTCGCGCGACGGTTTTTTCCGGCTGATGGCGCGGCAGGCCAATGCCCTGTCCGGCATGGGCGTGCAAAAGGGCGACCGCATCGCAGCGCAGGTGCCCAAGACGCCCGAGGCGCTGGCGCTTTACGCCGCCGCCGTGGCGCTGGGGGCGGTGTTCCTGCCGCTGAACACGGCCTACACAGCGGCAGAGGTGGATTATTTTCTGGGCGACGCCCGTCCCCGCGTCTTTGTCTGCGATGCCGCCCGCGCGCTGGAACTGGCCGCAACCGCCGCCCGCCACGGGGCCGACCTGCTGACGATGGAGGCGACCGGCGCGGGCAGCCTGCGCGATCTGGCCGAGGGCGCGGCGGAAACCCTGCGCCCTGCCGGTTGCGCGCCCGACGATCTTGCGGCGCTGCTCTACACCTCGGGCACGACAGGGCGGTCCAAGGGCGCGATGCTGAGCCATGCCAATCTTCTGTCCAATGCCGAAGTGCTGGTCGGGGAATGGCGCTTCACGCCAAGGGATGTCTTGCTGCATGCCCTGCCGATCTTTCACACCCACGGGCTTTTCGTCGCGTCGAACGTGGCGCTTCTGTCGGGCGCGTCGATGATCTGGCTGGCGGGGTTCGATGCGTCTCAGGTCATCGGGATGCTGCCGCGCGCGACGGTGCTGATGGGGGTGCCGACCTTCTACACCCGGCTGCTCGACGCCCCCGCGCTCGATGCGGCCCTTGTCGCGCATATGCGGCTTTTCGTTTCAGGCTCGGCCCCGCTTTTGTCGGAAACCCATGACGCTTGGCAGGCGCGGACGGGGCATCGCATCCTTGAACGCTACGGCATGACCGAGACGAACATGAACACCTCGAACCCCTATGACGGCGAGCGCCGCGCCGGAACCGTGGGCCTGCCCCTGCCGGGGGTGGAGCTGCGCATCATGGCCGACGGGGCCGGGGTTGCCACGGGCGAGACGGGGATGATCGAGGTGCGCGGCCCCAACGTGTTCCGCGGCTATTGGCAGATGCCGGAAAAGACCGCCGAGGAATTGCGCCCCGATGGCTGGTTCATCACCGGTGACATCGGCACGCGCGATGCGGACGGCTATGTCACCATCGTCGGGCGCGCCAAGGATCTGATCATCACGGGCGGCTACAACGTCTATCCCAAAGAGGTCGAGCTGCTGCTCGACGCGGCGACCGGCGTGCTGGAAAGCGCGGTGATCGGCCTGCCGCACCGCGATTTCGGCGAGGCGGTCTTTGCCGTGCTTGTCGCGCAAAAGGGCGTGGCGCTCGATGCCGCGGGGGTGCTTGCCGAAATCGCCCCCGCGCTGGCCCGTTTCAAACAGCCCAAGGCGGCCGTGGTGGTCGAGGCGCTGCCAAGGAACACGATGGGCAAGGTGCAGAAGAACCTGTTGCGCGAAACCTACAAGGGCTGGTTCGGCTGAAGCGGCGGGGGGCCGTCTGCCCCCCGCACCCCCCGAGAGTATTTGCGCAAAGGTGAAAGGGAAGGTGCGCGCTTCACCCTTTCATACTCGGTCAAATATCCCGGGGGGCGCGGGGGGCTGGCCCCCCGCCTTCATGGCCACCCCGTCATGGCCACCCCGTCATGGCCACCCCGTCATGGCCACCCCGTCATGGCATGCCGTCGGCGGGCGGGTCTGACAGCTCGGCTTGCAGGAAACGTTCGAAATCATCCAGATCGAGCGGATCGAACTGGCCAAAGCCGCGCATCCAGATCGAGGCCGCGCGCAGGGCGTCGGGTTCCAGCTTGCACCATTTCACCCGGCCGCGCTTTTCCTGCGCGATCAGCCCCGCATCGGCCAGCACGGCAAGATGTTTGGAAATCGCGGCCAGCGACATGCGGAAGGGTTCGGCCACATCGGTGACCGCCATGTCATCTTCGAGCAGCATGGTCAGGATCGCCCGGCGCGTCGGGTCGGCAAGGGCGGAAAAGATGGTGTCGAGCGTGGCGGCCATCGGGTGACCTTGGGGCCACGGGCGCCGATCGTCAACCGGATGGTTGAATATGCCAAAGCCGGCGCAGCCTGTGCCGGAGGATGCGGGCGCGGGCTGCGACCTTTCGGCTTCGTCAGATAAATCCCATATATTCCAGTGTGTTGCGCCGCATTTGCGCGCCGGATTCGCGGCTTGACTTGGCCCCCTTCGCTCCGTAGTTTCCGCCCGACTGATGGAGGGGCGCGCCGTGGCGGAAGAACCCGATCAAGAGCGCCTCGCGGCACTCGAGAAACGGATCGAAGCGGCGAAGGCGGTGGTCGAAGGACCGCGCCGGACCCACCAGAAGGAAGACTATTCGCAGGCCCAGCTGGCATGGCGCATGGTCATAGAGCTTGTGGCCGGTCTCGCGATCGGCTTCGGCATCGGATACGGGCTGGATACCCTTTTCGGGACCATTCCGATCTTTCTGGTGCTGTTCATACTGGCGGGATTGGCGGCGGGGGTGAAAACCATGCTGCGGTCGGCGCAAGAAGTGCAGGAACGGACGGCGGCGGCGGCTGCCAAGCGAGAGGAAGACTGACGTGGCAGGCGAAGCTCATAGCGAAGGCGGACTTGCGTTCCACCCGTTGGACCAGTTCAAGATCCATCCGCTGTTCGGCGAAGGCCCGATCCAGTGGTATACGCCCACCAACGTGACGCTGTGGATGGCGCTTGCGGTGCTTTGCGTGATCGGCCTTTTCGTGCTGGGCACGCGCGGCCGCGCCGTGATCCCGAGCCGTGTGCAATCGGTGGCGGAGCTTGCCTACGGCTTCGTCTACAAGATGGTCGAGGACGTTACCGGCCATGACGGCGTGAAGTACTTCCCCTATATCTTCACCGTCTTCCTGTTCATCCTCTTCTCGAACTTCCTCGGGCTGATCCCCGGGTCGTTCACCACCACCTCGCATATCGCCGTCACCGCGATCCTTGGCTTTGGCGTGTTCATCGCCGTGACGCTGCTGGGCTTCGTGCTGCATGGCGCGCATTTCCTCGGCCTGTTCTGGATGAAGGATGCGCCGCTGGTGCTGCGTCCGATCATCGCGGTGATCGAGCTGATTTCCTACTTCGTGCGTCCTGTCAGCCACTCGATCCGTCTTGCGGGCAACATCATGGCCGGCCACGCGGTGATGAAGGTCTTTGCCGCCTTTGCCCCGATGATCCTGATTTCGACCATCGGCGTCGTTGTGACCCCCGTTTCCGTTCTGGCGATCACCGCCATCTACGGGCTCGAGGTGCTGGTGGCCTTTATCCAGGCCTACGTCTTTACCATCCTGACCTGCGTCTACCTCAAGGATGCGCTGCATCCGGGCCACTAAGGCCAGCCGCCTGTCAGTTCTACCAACATCGCGAATATCCATCGTCAAGGAGATACAAATGGAACTCGTCGCTGCAGCCGCTTTGGGCAAATTCATCGGTGCCGGTCTTGCCGCCATCGGTTCGGGCGCAGCCGCCATCGGCGTTGGCGCCGTTGCGGGCAACTTCCTTGCGGGTGCCCTGCGCAACCCGTCGGCTGCCGGTTCGCAAACCGCCACGCTGTTCATCGGTCTGGCCTTCGCCGAAGCTCTGGGGATCTTCTCGTTCCTCGTCGCGCTTCTGCTGATGTTCGCGGTCTGATCCGTTTCGCATCCTGACGAGAGGGGTGCGCGGGTGCTTGCCCGCGCCCCCCTTCAAAGTTCAAGGGGCCGACGGAGGACGACATGGCGACCGAAACAACGGCGGCCGAAGTAGCCGGCGCCGCACATGAGGCGGGTTCGGCTGGGATGCCCCAGCTCGATTTCTCGACCTTCCCGAACCAGATCTTCTGGCTCGTGGTCACGCTTGTCGTGATCTATTTCATCCTGACGCGGATTTCGCTTCCGCGCATCGGTGCCGTTCTGGCCGAGCGCAAGGGAACGATGACCAACGACCTCGCCGCAGCCGAAGAGCTGAAGCAAAAGGCCGTGGCCGCCGAACAGGCCTATAACGACGCGCTGGCCCGTGCCCGCGTGGAAGCGGCCAAGATCGTCGCGGAAGCCCGTGCCGAGATCCAGAAGGACCTCGACAAGGCAACGGCCAAGGCGGATGTCGAAATCTCGGCCAAGGCTGCGGAATCGGAAAAGCGTATCGCCGAAATCCGTGCCGGTGCCATCGAGGCTGTGACCGCAGTCGCCAAGGACACCGCCAAGGAACTGGTCTCGGCCCTCGGGGGCAAGGCCGATGCGGCAAGCGTGAACGCGGCGGTTGCCGCCCGTCTGAAAGGCTGATGCGATGAAAAAGCTGATTGCCCTTTTGGCGCTGACCGCTTCGCCCGCTTTCGCGGCGGGTGGGCCGTTCCTGTCGCTGCACAACACCAACTTCGTGGTGCTGCTGGCGTTTCTGCTCTTCATCGGCATCCTGATTTACGCAAAGGTTCCGGCGAAGATCGGCGGCTTGCTCGATGCACGCGCCGTGCAGATCAAGGCCGAGTTGGAAGAAGCCCGCGCCCTGCGGGAAGAGGCCAAGGCACTGCTCGCTTCCTATGAGAAGAAGCAGAAGGAAGTGATCGAACAGTCCGAGCGCATCATCGCTTCCGCCAAGGACGAGGCGATGGCTGCCGCGGCGCAGGCCAAGGCCGATCTGAAACTGTCGATCGCGCGCCGCGTTGCCGCTGCCGAGGACCAGATCACCTCGGCCGAACAGTCGGCGATCCGTGCGGTGAAGGATCAGGCGATCACGGTCGCCGTGGCTGCGGCGGGCGATGTGCTTGCCAAGCAGATGACGGCCGAGGGCGCTGCCGCGTCGATCGACGCCGCCATCGCGCAGGTCGATGCCAAGCTGCACTGAGGCTGTGCTTCAGGAAAATCGAAAAGGCCCGCAGAGCGATCTGCGGGCCTTTTGCTTTGGCGGGGCGGCGAAATCTGACGCAGATTTCGCGGCGTTTTTTGACGCAAAAAACGGTGTCCAGCGGTGGGACCGGAATTTGCGTCAAATTCCGGCGCGTTTTCTGCGCCAGAAAACGCGTTACAGGCTGGCCGCTTCGTAGATCGGGGTCAGGCTTTTGCCCCATGCGCCATTATACAGCGCAAGCCAGCGGTCGGCCTGTGTCTGGCCCGTGGCAATCGACTGCATCAGGGGGGCGAGGAAGCGTTCCTCGTCCATGCCCCGCGCGGCAAGCCCCGCATGCGACAGCGCCACGGCAGCGCGGGCAAGGTCGAGCAGTTTGACACCGTTCGCAGCCCCCTGAAGCGCATCGACCGAAGCCGCGACCCGCAGCCCCTCGCGGGTTTCGGCGTCGAAGCCCTTGACCAGATCCCACGCAGCATCGAGTGCGGTCTGGTCATACATCAGCCCGACCCAGAAGGCGGGCAGGGCGTTGATATGGGCCTGATCGCCGCAATCAGCCCCGCGCATCTCGATGTATTTCTTGACCCGCGCTTCGGGGAAAACCGTCGTCATATGGTCTGCCCAATCCGACAGCGTGGGCTTTTCACCCGGCATGGCGGGCAGTTCGCCCTTGAGGAAGTCGCGGAAGGACTGGCCGAGCGCGTTGATGTATTTGCCGTCGCGGTAGACGAAATACATCGGCACATCCAGCACCCAATCCACATAGGCCTGAAAGCCGAACCCCTCGTCAAAGGCGAAGGGCAGCATGCCCGTGCGGCTGTTGTCCAGGCCGCGCCAGATGCGCGAGCGCCATGATTTGTGGCCGTTCAGCTTGCCGTCGAAGAAGGGAGACGAGGCGAAGAGCGCCGTCGCCACCGGTTGCAGCGCCAGCGAGACGCGCAGTTTCTTGACCATGTCGGCTTCGGACGCATAGTCGAGGTTCACCTGCACGGTCGAGGTGCGGTACATCATCTGCGTGCCATGCGTGCCGACGCGGCCCATGTAATCGGTCATCAGCCGGTAGCGCCCTTTGGGCATGACCGGCATGTCGGAATGGCCCCATTCCGGCGCGGCCCCGATCCCCATGAACCTGATTCCCAGCGGGTCCGCGATCGAGCGCACCTCGTCGAAATGGGTCTGCAATTCGGCGGCGGTTTCGTTCATGTTGGCCACGGCCGCACCCGAGAGTTCGAACTGCCCGCCCGGTTCGAGGCTGATGTTGGCCCCGTTGCGCGTAAGGCCGATGGTGTTTTCACCCTCGCGCACGGGGGTCCAGCCGTAGCGCGACGAAAGTTCGGTGAACAGCGTGCTGATCGAGGCCGCGCCCGCATAGGGCAGGGGGCGGCGGCTGTCGGTCAGCCAGCCGAATTTTTCATGCTCGGTCCCGATGCGCCATTCGGATTTGGGCTTGTTGCCCGCTTCCATCATCTCGGCCAATTGCCCGAAATGCTCGATCACTCCGCCACCGGATTGGGGTATCGACATGAAGGGCGCTCCGGGAAAGTTGACGGTTTCGTTCAGGATGACAGAGGTGCTTCGCGGCGGCGGGCAAGTCAAGAGGGGGCAGGCAAGACGTAAGGCGCGGGCGGGCGGTTCAGCGGCGGGCAAGCCCCGCGCCGGGGCGGTGCCAGACGGGATGCGACATCCCGTCCAGCGCGGGCAGGGCGTTGCCCGAGGCCTTGGTTTCCAGCGCGGCCAGCAGGGCGGCGCTGTCCATGTTCGGCAGGGCGGCGAAGGCGTCGAAAAGCTGGTCGGCCCCCATCGCATCGACCGGAACCAGCAGCGCCTGACCGTCGGCCTGCCGCAACCGCCAGAAGCGTTTGCCGCGCAGGGTCAGCAGGCGGATCTCGACCAGATCGGGCAGCCCGACGAAGCCGCCGCCATCGGGTGACAGATAGGCGATCTGGGCTTCGTCCACCTCGACCACGCCGGGGGTGGCGGGGGCTTGGGCAAAGCGCAGGCGGCGCAGGGCCTGCAAGGCAAGGGCTGCGGCGAGGGCGATGACGCAAAGACCGAAGGGCAGCAGGACATAGCCGCCCTGCCACGCGATCCAGAGGCCCGCCAGCGCCACCCCGCCCGAGGCGATGACCTCGCGCCAGCGGTTGAGGGCTTGCAGCACTTCGGGGCGGATCACCGCCAATCCCCCAGCGTGGCCTGCCACAGCGCAAGTGCGGCCACCGCCGCCGTATCGGCGCGCAGGATGCGCGGGCCAAGGCTGACGGGCAGCACCTGCGGCATGGCGCGCAGGCGGATTTGCTCGGCCCCGGAAAAGCCGCCCTCGGGGCCGATGAGGATGGCCCAGGGTCCGGGTTCCGCGCCTGAAAGCGCCACCTGCGCGCCGACCTTGGTTTCGTCGCACCACAGGATGCGGCGATCCTTGGGCCAAGTGGCAAGCAGGCGGTCGAGTGCGACGAGTTCGGCCACCTCGGGCACGAAGGTTCCGCCGCATTGCTCGGCGGCTTCGACGGCGTGGGCTTGCAGACGATCCTGACGGATGCGTTCTGAATTGGTGTGGCGCGTCTGCACGGGAACGATCCGCGCGGCCCCCATTTCGGCGGCCTTTTCGACGATGAAATCGGTGCGGGCCTTTTTGATCGGCGCGAAGAGAAGCCAGAGGTCGGGCGGCAGTTGCAGCGGCCGCGTCTGGCCCGTGCAGGTCAGGATGCCGCCGCGCTTGCCGGCCTCGGCCACCTCGGCGCGCCATTCGCCGTCATGGCCGTTGAACACAAGCACCGCATCCCCCCGTGCAAGGCGCATGACGGAAAAGAGGTAGTGCGCCTGATCCTGCGACAGGACCACGGCTTGCCCATCGGCCAAGGGCTGCTCTACATAGAGGCGTATCTTTGCATCAGACATGAGCGGCACCCTATGGCGAGAGCGACCGATATGCCAGAGGCTGGCCCAGATGCGGCCCCCGATGCGGGTCCGGATGCAGGACGTGTCGCCGATGCGCCCAAGGGCAACTGGGTCGACCGTTTCGCCCCCGCCGCGACGCGCCCCTATCTGCGGCTGAGCCGCGCGGACCGGCCCATCGGGACCTGGCTTTTGCTCTTCCCGTGCTGGTGGGCCATCGCGCTGGCCGCAGCGCAAGACGGCGGCTTTGCACCTTGGGATGCGTGGCTTGCCCTGTCCTGTGCCCTCGGGGCCTTTCTGATGCGGGGGGCGGGTTGCACTTGGAATGACCTTGCCGACCGAGATTTCGACGCCGCCGTGGCCCGCACGCGCAGCCGCCCGCTGCCCTCGGGGCAGGTCACGCCGAAACAGGCCGCGATCTGGATGGTGGTGCAGGCGCTTGCGGCGGCGCTGATCCTGTTCAGCTACAACTGGCTGGCGGTGGGGCTTGGCATCGCCTCGCTGGGGCTGGTGGCGATCTATCCCTTTGCCAAGCGTTTCACATGGTGGCCGCAGGTGTTTCTGGGGCTGGCCTTCAACTGGGGCGCGGTTCTGCTGTGGGCGGCGCATTCCGGCCGCGTCGGCTGGGCGGCTGGGTTGCTTTATGCGTCGGGCATCGCATGGACGCTGTTCTATGACACGATCTATGCCCATCAGGACAAAGAGGATGACGCGCTGATCGGCGTGAAATCGACCGCGCGGCTGTTCGGACAGGCGACGGGGCGCTGGCTGGCGGGGTTTCTGGTCGCCTCGGTCGTGCTGATGGCGGGGGCGGTGATGGCGGCGCTGCTGCCCGCAGGGTCGCCCGTGGCCCTGCTGGTCGCGTTGCTGGGGGTCTGGGCCTTTGGCTGGCATATGGTCTGGCAGATGCGGCGGCTTGACACCGACGATGCGGGGCTGTGCATGCGGATCTTCCGGTCGAACCGTGACGCGGGGCTGATCGTTGCGCTGTTTCTTGCCGCTTCGGCACTGGTTTGATTGATCGGCGCGGGCGGGGGCCGTAAGCATCGCGGGGACGCGGGAATCGCCGCCCCAAGAATAGCGAAAGCCGCCCTATGCCCCGATTTGCCCAGTTTTTTTCACGGTTTTCGCAAGGCGCGCTGGCCGTCATGGCCTTTGCCTTTGCCGGGCTGCTGGCGGTGCTGGTCAGTTGGGGCGCGTCGCTTGCGGTCGAGGCGCTGTCGCAGCGCGCCCTGACCGAGCGGCTGGCAGCGCAGGGCATCGACTGGGCGACCATCGAACCCGACGGGATGCTGGTGCATATCACCGGCACCGCCCCGACCGAGGCTGCGCGGTTCCGCCTTCTCAACATCGTGGGCAGCCAGATCGATTCCAGCCGGATCCGCGACCGGCTCAAGGTGACGCCCGCGCGCGAACTCGAAGCGCCGCGCTTTTCCATCGAGATGCTGCGCAACGATGACGGCATCCAGTTGATCGGCCTGTTGCCATCGGGCGGGGCCAAGGTCGTGCTGTCCACGGCGGCCTCGGACATCGCCGGAGAGATCCCGGTGACCGACATGCTGGAAAGCTCGTCCTTTCCGGCCCCTGCGGGCTGGCAGCCGGCTTTCGACTTTGGCATCGCCGCGCTGAAGCTGTTGCCAAGGTCGAAGATCTCGGTCGCCGCCGACGGGGTTTCGGTCACCGCCATCGCCGCCAGCGAGGCCGAGAAGCGCAGTCTCGAGGCAGAGCTTGCCCGCAACAAGCCAGCGGGTCTGAAGATCAGCATCGATATTTCCGCGCCGCGCCCCGTTCTGACGCCCTTTACCCTGCGCTTCGTCAAGGACGCCGAGGGCGCGCGGTTCGATGCCTGCTCTGCCGATACCGAAGCCGCCCGCAACCGCATTCTTGCCGCCGCCGCCAAAGCCGGGGTCGAGGGCAAGGCGGGCTGCATCGTCGGCCTTGGCGTGCCCACGCCAAGCTGGGCCGAGGCGGCCGAGGCGGGGATTGCCGCCGTCGCGGCCCTCGGGGCGGGGACGATCACCTTTTCGGATGCCGATGTCTCGCTGGTCGCGGTCGAGGATACGCCGCAGGATGTGTTCGACCGTGTGGTGGGCGAATTGCAGACGGCGCTGCCCGATGTGTTCTCGCTCGACGCCAAATTGCCGAAAAAGGCCGATGCCGCCCCCGCTGGTCCGGCGGAATTCACCGCCGTTCTGGCCGATACGGGCAAGGTCGAATTGCGTGGCCGTGTGACCGATGCGATGCAGCGCAAGGCCGTGGACAATTTCGCCAAGGCGCAGTTCGGTTCGTCAAAGGTCTACATCGCCACCCGCAACGACCCCGACTTGCCCGAGGGCTGGCCCGTGCGCGTGCTGGCGGGGCTTGAGGCGCTGTCGCAACTGCACGAAGGCAAGCTGTCGGTCCGCGCCGATACGGTCGAGGTGTCGGGCGTCACCGGCATGCAGGGGGCCAAGGACCGCATCAGCCAGATCCTGTCGAACAAGCTGGGGCAGGGCAAGGCGTTCAAGGTCTCGGTCCGCTATGACGAAAAGCTCGATCCGCTGGCGGCCCTGCCCACGCCGCAGGAATGCGTGGAACGCGTCAATGCGCTGGTTGCCAAGCAGAAGATCACCTTCGAGCCGGGATCGGCCGAGATCGACGGATCGGCGGCGGGGCTGATGACGGCGATGGCGAGCGCGCTTGAACAGTGCAAGGCGCTGCCGATGGAGATTTCAGGCCATACCGACGCGCAAGGCAGCGAGGAGGGCAACAAGGCCCTGTCGCAGGCACGGGCCGAGGCGGTGCTGGTGGCGTTGCAGGGCCGCCGCGTCGATGTGTCGGAAATGTCCGCCATCGGCTATGGCGAGGAGCGCCCCATCGCCGATAACGCCACCGATGCCGGACGCGAGGCGAACCGCCGGATCGAATTCCATCTGATCGGCGAGGAACCGGCCCCCGTGGCACCGCAGGGTGGCGCGGTTGCGGCAACCTCGGGTCCGGTGATCCGTGGCACCGTGGTGCAGGCACTGGGCACCCCCGCCACGCCCGAAGCCTGCCTTGCCGACATCGGCACGCTTCTGCGCGTGCAGAAGATCGGTTTCGAACCGGGCGAGGCGAAGATTTCCGAAGCCTCGGAAGGTCTGGTCACCGCGCTTGCGGTGCTTTTGAAGAAATGCCCCGGCGTTCCGATCGAGGTGGCGGGCCATACCGACAGCCAGGGGTCCGAGGGCGGCAACAAGCGTCTGTCGGAAGACCGCGCCAAAGCCGTGCTGGTGGCGATGGCCCAGCAGGGCGTGGATGTGGCGACGATGAAGGCGGTCGGCTATGGCGAAGAAAAGCCCATCGCCGACAACGAAACCGAAGAGGGCCGCGAGGCCAACCGCCGGATCGAGTTCAACCTGATCGCGGCGGCCCCGGCTGGCCCGTCGCCTGCGCCCGCAACCGGCGCTGCGGCAGCCGAAGCCGCCCCGGCAGGGACCGTGGCGGAAGGGCCAGATTTTTCATCGGACACCAGCCCGTCCATCGCGCCGCAGGAAAAGACCTTGCGTCCGAAGCCGCGCCCCGCGAATAACTGATGTGCGCAGAAGAGTGACACCATGAACCGCACCGAATTCATCGCCGCGACCGCAATCATCCTGCTGGCCGCCTTTGCCATGGGGTGGTTCGCCTATTGGCTGCTGCACCGTTTCACCCGTGTCGCGGGCGGCGATGTGGCCGAGATGGACCGTCTGGCCCAATCGCTGCACGAGGCCGAGGAGACGCGGGACCAGGCGATCCTCTATCTGGAACAGCGCGAGGCCGAGCTATTGAACCAGATCGCCCAGACCGAGGCCGAGTTGCGCGCCGCGATGGATGGGCTGCGCGATGCGCGCCACGAGGCCGAAGAGATGCGCGCCTATATCGAGCGGATGCACGCGTCGAGTTGAGGGCGGCAAATCCGTTCCAACGGATTTGACCCTAGCCCAGCCCGTCCAGACAGGCCCGCATCAGCGGCGACATCGGGTCGGACAGCCCGTCGATGATGTCGAAATGGTGCCGCCCTGCCTCGGGCGTCCAGGGGCAGCCCCAGCGTTCCGACAAAAGCCGCGCATGCCACAGAAACGCCGGGCGCTCTTGCGTGCCGACCCAGATGTGCGCCCCGGTCCCGCTGCGCAGGTGCAGGCGGGCGGGGGATTCGGCGGCGCATTCGGCTTCGTCCAGCCGCAGGTCGGCATTCATCGACGTCTGCATCAGCGGGGCGAGGTCGGACAGCGGCGAGATCGGCACGACCCGCACGACATTCGCGGCAATGTCGGCGCAGCCCATCCGTGCCGCCAGATGCCCGCCTGCGGAATGGCCTGTCACCACCACGGGGCCACGGATCCTTTGCCCCGCCAAAGCCACCGCCGCCGCGATCTCGGCCGTCATGTCGCGGATATGCGCGGCAGGGGCGAGGGTATAGGACGGCAGGGCGCAGGCCCAGCCCCGCGCCGTGGCCCCTGCGGCCAGATGCGACCACAGGTCCCGATGGCCTTCGATCCAGTAGCCGCCATGCACGAAGACCAGCACCCCTTTGGGCGCAGTGTCGGGCAGGAACAGGTCCATCGCCTGACGCGGGCCTGTGCCATAGGCAAGGCCAAGCTGCGCCCTTGGCCCCATCGCCTCGCGGAAGGCCTGCGACTGGCGCTGCCAGCGGGGGTAATAGGCGTCGCCCCCCTTGATATAGGCGCCATTGGCGTAATCATCATCGAGCGACATGGGTGAATCCCGCCATTTTTGATCAAATTTCCGACGCGCGCGATCCTGCAACTGGACAAGACCCGTCTTGCGGTGCAATCCATCCTTAACCCGAAATGCTGGAGGTCCACATGCTCGATTCCGTCACCAACCTTGCGTCGCTTTTGAAAGACCCGTCCCTGCTTGTGACCAAGGCCTATGTCGCGGGCCAATGGATCGATGCCGATGATGGCACCACCTTTCCCGTGACGAACCCCGCGCGGGGCGACGTGATCTGCCACCTGCCCAACCTTGGCCGCGCCGAGACCGCCCGCGCCATTGCCGCCGCCCAGACCGCGATGAAGGACTGGGCCGCCCGCACCGGCAAGGAACGCGCCGCCGTGCTGCGCAAGTGGTATGACCTGATGATGGCCAATCAGGACGATCTGGGAAAGATCCTGACCGCCGAGATGGGCAAGCCGCTGGCCGAGGCCAAGGGCGAGATCGCCTATGGTGCCTCGTTCATCGAATGGTTCGGCGAAGAGGCCAAGCGCGTCTATGGCGAGACCATTCCCGGCCACCAGCGCGACAAGCGCATCACGGTCATCAAGCAGCCCATCGGCGTGGTCGGCTCGATCACCCCGTGGAACTTCCCCAATGCGATGATCGCCCGCAAGGTCGGCCCCGCGCTGGCGGCAGGCTGCGGTTTCGTCGCCCGCCCCGCGGCCGAGACGCCGCTTTCGGCGCTGGCGATGGCGGTGCTGGGCGAACGCGCGGGCCTGCCTGCGGGCATCTTCGCGGTCATCACCTCGATCCGCTCGTCGGACATCGGCAAGGAGTTCTGCGAGAACCACGCCGTGCGTAAGCTGACCTTTACCGGCTCGACCGAGGTGGGCCGCATCCTGCTGCGGCAGGCGGCCGATCAGGTGATGAAATGCTCGATGGAGCTGGGCGGCAACGCGCCCTTCATCGTGTTCGACGATGCCGATCTGGATGCCGCCGTTGCGGGGGCGATGATCTCGAAGTTCCGCAACAATGGCCAGACCTGCGTCTGCGCCAACCGCATCTATGTGCAGGCCGGTGTCTATGACGCCTTTGCCAAGAAACTGGGCGAGGCCGTGGCCAAGACCAAGGTGGGCGATGGCCTGTCCGAGGATGTGACCTTCGGGCCGCTGATCAACGACAAGGCCGTGATCAAGGTCGAGGAGCATATCGCCGACGCGCTGGCCAAGGGGGCAAAGATCGAAACCGGCGGCAAGCGCCATGCGCTGGGCGGGTCTTTCTTTGAACCGACGATCATGACCGGCGTGACCCCCGAGATGCTTGTCACGAACGAAGAGACCTTTGGCCCGCTTGCACCGCTGTTCAAGTTCGAGACGGAAGAGGAAGTGGTGGCTTTGGCCAATGACACGATCTTCGGCCTTGCCTCGTATTTCTTCGCCCGCGACATCGGCCGCATCACCCGCGTGCAAGAGGCGCTGGAATACGGGATGGTCGGCGTCAACACCGGCCTGATCTCGACCGAGGTCGCGCCCTTCGGCGGGGTCAAGCAGTCGGGTCTGGGGCGCGAGGGCAGCCATCACGGGATGGAAGATTACCTCGAGATGAAATACATCTGCCTCAGCGTCTGACCGGGGTGTCACCGCAATGGAAGGGGGCCGCGAGGCCCCCTTTTCGCATCTGCGCAAGCCTTTGGAATCGCGGATGTTATCCCATATCAAACCCCTGACTTTGCCTAGCGGGGCGGGCAGTCGCATGTTGCTGTCAAGGCGAATGACCGCCCCCGACATGCAACAGGAGTTTGACATGCTGCCCACTGTCAAGAACACCGCCATCACCGCCCTGACCGCGCTTTCCCTTGCGCTCGGGGCTGCCCTTCCCGCCAAGGCGTGGGACCAGCGCGAACAGGACGTTCTGAAGGGCGTTGTCGGCACCATCGTGCTTGGCACGGTCCTGCGGGACTATGGCGTCCTGCCGCCGCGCAACCGGCCCGTCTACCAGCAACCGCCCGTCTACCAGCAGCCCCCCGTCTACCAGCAGCCGCCGCGCGTCGTCTACCACCAGCCGCGCTACTACGAGGAGCCCCGCTACGAAGAGCCGGTCTACCAACCGCGCCCGACCTATGCGACCAGCGTCTACCGCACCGCCGCCGCGCAGGCTTTCAACAGCTACAGCCTGTCGGAACGCCGCGCCATCCAGCGCCGCCTTGCCGCGCAGGGCTATTACTACGGCGGGATCGACGGCTCTTTCGGTCCGGGCACCTATAACGCGGTTTCGGCCTATGCTTCCGACATGGGGCAGGCGGGCCGTCTGGCATCGCGCGAAGGGGCCTTTGGCATCTATGATGGGCTGATCTTCTGACAGCCCGATGACCAGCGGCGCCGGGGCCGGACTGTGGCCCCGGACAGCCGGTTTCCGGTGGCCCTTCCCCCAAGGGGGCCGGAAACGCAAAGGGGCGCAGGAATGCGCCCCTTTTTCTTGTGTCGTGCAAGCGAGGCACAGGGCCGCAGCGGCGCTGCCGGTAGGGTGGCCCGCGCCGCGAACGGGCCGATCCGGTCAGTTCGGCTTTGCTTCCAGCGCCTTGGTTTCGCCCGCGCGCGAAATCTCGATCCGGCGGGGTTTCAGCGCCTCGGGCGTTTCGCGGACAAGGTCGATGTGAAGCATGCCGTGTTCATGCGTGGCCCCCGTCACGCGGACATGATCGGCCAGCGCGAAGCGGCGCTCGAAGGCGCGGGTCGCGATGCCACGATGCAGGTAGGTCTTGCTCTCGGCCTCGTCCGACTTGCGGGCGGCGACGAGCAGGGTGCCATCCTTGACCTCGACGTTCAGTTCCTCGGGCGTGAAGCCCGCGACCGCGATCGAGATGCGGTAGCCGTCGTCGGCGGTCTTTTCGATGTTGTAGGGCGGATAGGTCGGCTGGGCCACATCGGCGGTCAGCGCGCGGTCCATCAGGTCGGCGATCCGGTCGAAGCCGACGGTTGCACGGTAAAGCGGTGCGAAATCAAGGTTACGCATGGGTCATCCTCCATCGAGCGATGCTATGTGAAGCCCTCCGCCAGGCGGACGGGCGGTTGATGCCGAAAGGCCCGTTATGGCACCCCGCGACAGGCTTCATTTGGGAAGAGGAAAACCGGCTTTCAAGGGGACTCGGTCGGCACGACCTTGACGAATTTCGCGCCGCCCGACCCGTTCGACAGCACCCGCACGCCGGGGGTGGCGGGGCTGCCTGCGTCCATCTCGTCTTCCAGCGTTGCCAGCGCCTCGGCCAAGGGCACGGCCAGCGAGACGGGTTGCCCCTCGACCTCGGCCTTGGCCGAGACGACCGAGACGACCGAAACCAGCCCGTCCTGCACGGTAAAGACCGGAGCGCCCGAAGCGCCGAAGTCGACGGCGCAGGACAGCACCAGCACATCGGGCCTGCGGGCGATGATCTTGCACAGTTCCTGAAGCGAGGGGGCCTCGGACCGGTCCTGCGCGTATGAGACGATGCCCACCTCGTCACCCGCTTCGGGGGCGGCATCGGTGGCAAAGGGCTGCACCTGCGGCAGGCGGATCGGATGATCGAGCCGCAAAAGCGCAAGGTCGCTGCCCACGCTGTCGAGCGGCTTGGCGTCGGGCCGGTAATCGGGATGCGCCATCGCGCGGGTGACGTTGCGATAGGCTTCGGCCCGACCGTTGCGCCATCCGGCAAGGAAGGTCAGTTCCGAGGCGTCGACCCGCCGCCCCGTCGCCTTGTCGTAAAGGCAATGCGCGGCGGTCAGCACCAGATCATCCTCGATCAGCGTGCCGGTGCAAAAGCCGTTCGGGCCGATGTTGATCCGCCCCACCGCATCCCAGCCGCGCCCCTGATCGACCGAGGCGAGCGAGCGCAACTCTTGCGCCCCCGCCGCGACGGGCAGGGAAAGGCAGGCGATCAAGGCCCAGGGCAGGGATGTCATCGCGCTTGGGTAGAAACGGATTGGGGCGAAAATGTGGCGGTCATTCCAGCGCCCTGGGCTTCGGCCCGCCTGTCGCCCAATCGAGCAGCTCGACCGTATGCACCACGGGAACCGCCGTGCCCGAGCCGATCTGCATCATGCAGCCGATGTTTCCCGCAGCGATCACATCGGGTTTCCGCGCCTCGAGCGTCTGCACCTTGCGCGCTTTCAACTCGGCCGAAATCGCGGGTTGCAGCAGGTTGTAGGTGCCGGCCGAGCCGCAGCAGAGGTGGCTGTCGGCGGGTTCGACCACCTCGAAACCCGCGCGCTTCAACAGGTCTTTCGGCGTGGATTTGATCTGTTGGCCGTGTTGTAGCGAACAGGCGGCATGATAGGCGACGCGCAGCCCCTTGGCCGCGCCCTGCGGCAGGTCGAGCCGGGCCAGAAGTTCGGTCACATCCACCGCCAGCGCCGCCACCCTTGCCGCATCGGCGGCCAGCGGATCGCTGCGGAACATATGGCCGTAATCCTTGACCGTGGTGCCGCACCCGCTGGTGTTGATGACGATGGCGTCAAGCTCTCCGGCCCCGAGAAAGGCGCGGATGTTGGCGGCGGCAAAAGCGTGGCTTTCCCCTTCGCGCCCCATGTGATGGGTCAGCGCGCCGCAGCAGCCCATGCCTTGGGGAATGACGATCTCGCAGCCCAGACGGCGCAGCAGGCGAAGGGTGGCATCGTTGATGTCGGTGTTCAGCGCCCTTTGCGCGCAGCCCGTCATCAGCGCCACGCGCAGCCGTTTCGGCGCGGTGGGGGCGAAGCTTTGCGCGTCGTCGTTGCGGCTGACGGGGGGGATGCGGGCAGGCACCATCGCCAGCATGGCGCGCAGGCGGGCATCGGGCATCAGCCCCGCAAAGGGACGGCCCAGCTTTGCCAAAGCCAGCGCAAGCCGGAAGCGCATGGGGTAGGGCAGGGTCTTGGCCAGCATCCAGCGCAGCATCCTCTCGCCCAAGGGGCGGCGGTAGGTCGCCTCGATATGGGCGCGCGCGTGATCGACCAGATGCATGTAATGCACGCCCGAGGGGCATGTCGTCATGCAGGCAAGGCACCCCAGACAGCGGTCGATATGCTTGACGGTGCGGGCATCGGCGGGGCGGCCGCTCTCGAGCATCTCCTTGATGAGGTAGATGCGCCCGCGCGGGCTGTCCAGCTCGTCGCCCAGCACCTGATAGGTCGGGCAGGTCGCGGTGCAAAAGCCGCAATGCACGCAGGCCCGCAAGATCTCGTTCGACCGTGCGGTCGAGGGGTCGGCAAGCTGTTCCGGGGTAAAGGTCGTTTGCATGTCAGATTTCCACCGAAAACAGGCCGCGCGGGTCGAATTTGGCGCGCAGACCTTTCGTCAGCGCGGCGATGGGTGCGGGTTCGGGCTGGAACCTTTGCAGCGCGCTTGCCGAGCGGACAAGCGTGGCATGGCCCTGAAACGGGCCGAGCCGCGCCCGCAGGTCGGTGCCTTCGGCAAGGCGCAGCCAGACCAGCCCGCCGCCCCAGTCGTAAAGAACCTGATCGGCCCCGGCCCGCGCCGCCAAAGCCGCCGCTTCCGATGGCACGGTGGACAGCCGCCACACATCGCCCGCCGCATCGTGAAAGGGGGCCACATCGCGGATCGCGGGCCAGGGGTCGTCCACGGCCACATCCACCGCGCCAAAGCCCGCAAGCCGCCGTTGCAGTTCCGCACGGCGATAGGCGACCGATGCGGCGAACCCCTCGATCCGCAGGAAAGTGCCGCGCCCGGGCCAATGCGCCGCCCCCGTGACATCGAAGGGCGAGGTCAGCGCCGAGGCCATCGC
Source organism: Paragemmobacter straminiformis (assembly GCF_014243445.1). Lineage (GTDB taxonomy): Bacteria > Pseudomonadota > Alphaproteobacteria > Rhodobacterales > Rhodobacteraceae > Paragemmobacter > Paragemmobacter straminiformis. Next base: position 356,092 of record NZ_JACLQD010000001.1, on the reverse strand, counting down.
CGCCACCGCCGCCGCATCGGACAGCCCGTCGATCCGCAGGCTCGTCCGGGTTTCGGGTTTGGGAAGCAGCTTGAAGGCCACTTCCGTCAGCACGCCCAAGGCGCCGCGCGAACCGGCCACCAGCTTGACCAGATCATAGCCCGTGACGTTCTTCATCACCCGCCCGCCGTTGCGGATGACGGTGCCCGTCCCGTCGACGAACCGCACCCCGATCAGGCTGTCGCGGCAGGCCCCCGCCTGCACGCGGCGCGGGCCGCTGGCATTGGTGGCCACCACGCCGCCGATGGTGCTTTGCCCCGTGCGGCCCAGCAGGCCGCGCAGATCGGGGGCCTCGAAGGGCAGGCGCTGGCCTTCGGCATCGAGCGTGGCCTCGACCTCGGCCAGTGGCGTTCCCGCCTTGACCACCAGCGTCAGCGCGCCCGGTTCGTAAAGGCTGATGCCCGACAGACCGCCGGTTTCAAGCCTTGCGCCCCGTGCCGTGCCCAATCGCCTTGTGCCGCCGCCAGTGATGGCAAGCGGCCCCTCGGCCCCTTCGATGATCCCGGCCAGTTCTGCCTCGGTTGCGGGTCGCATCTTGGCCCTTTCCTCTTGCCTCAAATATCCCACGGGGGGTGCGGGGGGTGTGAAACCCCCCGCCGCGACGGGTCAGGCCGCGCGGCGCGATGCGGTCACGTCCAGCGGGAACACCTTGGCCGGGTTCAGCAGCCATGCGGGGTCGAACACATCCTTCACCCGCAGCTGCGCCTCCATATCCGCCGCGCTGAACTGCACATGCATCAGGTCGCGCTTTTCCACGCCCACGCCATGCTCGCCCGTCAGGCAGCCGCCCACCTCGACGCAAAGTCGCAGGATGTCGGCCCCCAGCGCCTCGGCCAGTTCCAGATCGCCCGCCTTGTTGGCGTCGAAGATGATGAGCGGGTGCATGTTGCCGTCGCCCGCATGGAACACATTCGCGACCCGCAGGCCGTAGCTGGCGGTCAACTCGCCGATGCGCCGCAGCACATGGGCAAGTTCCGAGACCGGGATCGTGCCATCGAGGCAGATGTAATCGCCCATCTGCCCCATCGCGCCAAAGGCCGACTTGCGGCCAAGCCAGATGCGTTTCGCCTCGTCCTCGGTCGCGGCCTCGCGGTAGGCGACGGGGTTGTGGCGCGTGGCGATGGTCTTGATGCGGGCCAACTGGTCGTCGATCTCGGCGGGACTGCCCTCGACCTCGACGATCAGAAGCGCCTCGCAATCGGGGTAGCCCGCATGGGCGAAGGCTTCGGTGGCGACGATGCAGGGGCGGTCCATGAATTCGATGGCGACGGGCAGAAGCCCGCCCTTGATGATGTCGGATACGCAGGCCCCCGCCACCTCGTTCGAGGCAAAGCCCATCAGCACGGGGCGCGCGCCTTCGGGCTTGGGCAGGATGCGCAGCCACGCCTCGGTGACCACGCCCAGTTGCCCTTCGGAGCCGCAGATCACGCCCAGCAGGTCCAGCCCGCCCGCGTCAAGGTAGGGGCCGCCGATGGTCAGCACCTCGCCCGCCATCGTCACCAGCGTGACGCCCAGAAGGTTGTTGGTGGTGACGCCGTATTTCAGGCAATGCGCCCCGCCCGAGTTCATGCCGATGTTGCCCGCGATGGCGCAGGCCAGCTGGCTTGACGGGTCGGGGGCGTAGAAAAAGCCGTCCGCCTCGACCGCGCCCGTGACCGACAGGTTGGTGCGCCCCGATTGCACGCGGATGAAGCGGTTGTCGTAATCGGTTTCCAGCACCGCGTTCATCCGCGCCACGCCAAGGATCACCGCATCGGCCGTGGGAAGCGAGCCGCCGGCAAGCGAGGTTCCCGCCCCGCGCGGGATGACCTTGACCCCTTCCTCGCTGCAAATCCGCAGGATCGCTGCCGCCTCTTCGGTGCTGCGCGGCAGGGTGACCGCCAGCGGCAGGCAGCGATAGGCGGTGAGGGCATCGCATTCATAGGCGCGCGTTTCGGTCGGGTCGGTGATCAGCGCATCGGCGGGCAGGGCGGCGGCAAGCCTGTCCCAGATGCGCGCCCGCCGCGACAGCACCGAAGGATCGGGAAGGGGCATGTCCATTGCGGCACCTCATATTGCGGGATTGGTAAGGTGATATAACCAATTTCGACAGATGACAAGGCGTGCGCCCGTGCTAATCCTGTGGGCATGGACAGTATGCTGCACCTTGGCCCCTTTACCATACTCGACGGCATCGGGCTTGCCGTGCTGATGGCGCTGTTCTTCGCAAGCGGGTGGCTGAGCGAGCATCCGCCGGCGAACCGGCCTTCGGTGTCTGTCCTGATGGAGCGGCACCGCAGGGATTGGATGGTCGAATTCGTCACCCGTCAGCCGCGCATCTTCGACGCGACGATCCTTGATTCCCTGCGGCAGGGCACGGCCTTTTTCGCTTCGGCCAGCATGATCGCCATCGGGGGCGGGGTGGCGCTGATCGGCAATACCCAGCGGCTCGAGTCGCTCGCCTCGGACCTGTCGTTGCAGGCGGTGGCGGTGCTGCTCGAGGTCAAGATCATCCTGATCCTCGCCTTTCTTGCCAATGCGCTGCTCAAGTTCATCTGGGCGCATCGCCTTTTCGGCTATTGCTCGATCCTGATGGCGGCGGTGCCCAATGACATCACCAACCCCGCCGCCCTGCCGCGCGCCGCGCAGGCGGGCGAGATCAACATCACCGCCGCGCGCAGCTTCAACCGCGGCCTGCGGTCGATCTACTTCGCGCTGGCTGCGCTGGGTTGGCTGCTGGGGCCTTGGGTTCTGGTCGTGACCTCGGTCGCGGCTGCGGGTGTCTTGCTGCGGCGCGAGTTCTGGTCGCATTCGCGGCAGGTCATGCTGGGGCTTTGACCTTCGGGCCCCGCGTCAGGCGGTGCGGCGGGCCGTGCCCTTGCGCCCCTCGACCAGCCATGCGGCAAGGGCGAGGGCGGCCGCCAGAAGCAACCAGACCCATCCCGGCAAGACCGGCGCCACCGAAATATCCTCGGTCACGTAGGCCCCGCGCGGGGTGATGCCGATCCAGCCGCGCCCCGAGGCCGGACGCCCCTCGCGCACGGTGCGGATTTCGGGCACGCCCGCCTCGATCCGCTGCACGCCGCCGTTGGTGGGGGCGATGACGGGGGCAAGCGGGTCGCCGCTGGCGATGGTCTGTTCGAACTCTTTCGGGGCCGAGGGGCCGACCGCCACCACGCGCGTCAGATCGCCCTGTTCCAGACGGTAAAGGCCCATCACAGGCGCGGTCCAGTCGGTGGCGTAGCGGCCCGGTCCGGTTTCGGGCAGGGTGATCTCGGTCTTGCTGCCATCGGGTGCGGTGATCGTCAGCGGTCCGGGGGGCGTGGGCGCGATGGTGCGGCGGGTGATCGTCAGCGTCTGGGCCGAGACCGCGCCGTTGACCGTTGCCGTCAGCGCCTCTTCTTCCAGTTCCGGCTCTTTCAGCATCCAGTGGGCCAGCCGCCGCAACAGTTCGAGCTGCGGCCCGCCCCCCTCGAAGCCGCGACCCCAAAGCCAGGCCTGATCCGATGCCAGCACCGCAACCCGTCCCTCGCCCACGCGGTTCAGCACCAGAAGCGGGCGGTCGCCGGGGCCGGACATGACGACCTGTCCCGCGATGGGTTTCACATCGACCAGCCGGAACCAGCGGCCCCAGCCGCCCTTGGGCGCCAGCGCCTCGAGTCCCTCGGTCACGGGATGCTGTTTGCCAAGCTCGGTCAGCTTCGGGCGGAAGCCCTGTTCGATCACCTGCGAGGTGGGTTCCACCGGCAGCACCTCGGCCAGCGGAGACCGCCAGAGGCTGTCGACGGCACCGAATTCAGGCCCTGCGGCGACCAGCACGGTGCCGCCCTCTTTCACGTAATTCGCCACGTTCTCCAGATAGGACATGGGCAGGATGCCCCGCATCCGGTAGCGGTCAAAGATGATGAGGTCGAATTCCTTGATCTTTTCCACGAAGAGTTCGCGCGTGGGAAAGGCGATGAGCGAAAGCTCCGAGACGGGGATGCCGTCCTGCTTTTCCGGCGGGCGCAGGATGGTGAAGTGGACGAGATCGACGCTTGCATCGGATTTCAGCAGGTTGCGCCAGACCCGTTCGCCCGCATGCGGCTCGCCCGAGACGAGCAGCACGCGCAGGCGGTCGCGCACGCCGTTGATCTGCACCACGGCGGCGTTGTTGCGGTCGGTCAATTCGTCCGTCTGCGCGGGGGTCGAGAATTGCAGCACGTTCATTCCGCCATGCGGCAGCTTCACCGGCAGGTCGATGTCCTGCCCGACGGGAATGCGATAGGTCTGCGGTGCGGCATCGTCGATGGCGATGGTCAGATCGGCCTCGGCCCCTTCGGGTGCCTTGCCTTCATCCTCGATCCGCAGGGTCAGCATCACCTCTTCGTTGAGGATGGCGAAGGCGGGCGCGTTCTTGACGATCAGGCGGCGGTCCCAGTCGGTGGCGTGGCCCGTCAGCAGCAGATGCAGCGGTGCGGGCAAGGCAGGGGCAAGGTCGAGGTCATGCACCCGGCCATCGGAAATCAGGATCGCGCCTGCCACCCTTGCCCGCGGCTCTTCGGCCAAAGCCTCGGCCAGGGCGGTCATGGCGAGGGACCCCGCATCCTCGGCCCCGTCCTGAAAGCGCAGCACGCGCAGTTCGGTGTTGGGCAGGGCTGCCACGGCCTGCGTGACGCGGGCGATGGCCTCGGCGGTCTGGACCTGCCGGTCCGAGAGCGACTGGCTCGCGCTTTCGTCGACGACGAGCAGCACGATATCGGACAGGGGCGTGCGGTCCTCTTGTTGCAGCGACGGGTTGGCGATGGCGGCAAGCAGGACCAGCGCGGTCAGCACCCGCAGCCAAGCCCCCGCCAGCCCGCGCCAGACCGCGAGGCCAAGCCCGAGGACCGCAATCCCCGCCAAGGCGTAAAGCACGGGCCAGCCGACCAGCGGGTCGAAAAGAACCGAAGCCGCGCCGAAGGTCATTGCCCCAACCTTTCCAGAAGCGCAGGCACATGGACCTGATCGGATTTATAGTTGCCGGTCAGCACATGCATGATGAGGTTGATGCCGAAACGGTTCGCCATCTCGCGCTGGCGCTCGCCCGTAAAGCCGCGCCCGACGGGGAACATCGACACGCCCATATCATCGACCGCCCATGCGCTTGCCCAGTCGTTGCCGCCGATCACCACGGGGGTAACCCCGTCGTTCAGGTTGCGGAAGGGCATGCCTTCGACCTGTTCGGCATCGGGGGGGGCGGCTTCGACCCAGACGATGCCGCCGTCGTAGCGGCCGGGAAAATCCTGCAAAAGATAGAAGGTGCGGGTCAGGACATGGTCTTTCGGCAGCGGCTCGAGCGGGGGGATGTCGAGCCCCGCCGCGATCCGTTGCAGGGCTTCGGCCTCGGCCGAGGTGCCGCCGCCGCGCGTCATGTCGGTGTCGCGCGTGTCGAACAGGATCATCCCGCCGGTGCGCAGGTAGTCGTTCAGCTTGGCATAGGCCTTGGCCGAAGGCAGGGGTTGGCTGGTCGTCACCGGCCAGTAGAGGAAGGGAAAGAACACGAGATCGTCTTTCTCGATATCCACCCCGACCGGCGCTTCGGGTTCGACCGAGGTGCGCTCCCACAGCCTTTCGCCAAGGCCGGTAAGCCCTGCCTCGGCCACGTCGTCGACGGCGCTGTCGCCGGTGATCACATGGGCCAGCACCACGGCCTCGGTCGCGCGGATGGCGGCGGCATCGTCCTGCGCCCTGACGCCCTGCGGCAGCAGGCCAAGCATGGCGACCACCGCCGCACCCCGCGCGATGCGCGGCAGGCGGCCCGACAGGGCAAGGGCGGCAAGGATGTCGAGCAGCAAGAGCGCAAGGGCGAGTGACAGGAAACTTCCCTTCAGCGCCTGTTCCTTGGCGGCGTCGAGCCCCTCGATCACGGTTCCGGCTGCCCATGTGGCAAGGGTGAACCCTGCCTTTTCACCCACGGCATTCAGTGCGACGCGGCGGTCGGATCCGGCGTAGAGGCCGGGGCGGAAGTCGGGGTCCGGTCCGGCGGCGATGGCGGCGGCCAGCGCCTCGCCCGCGACGCCTGCCTTGGTGTCGGCGTCGATCTTCTGGCCGTAGGCATCGAGCAGGGTTTCGGCAACCCATGTCTGTCCGGCAAGGTCCGCGGCTTGCGGTGCCGCGGGGCGGGTCGAAACCGCCAGCCGTTCGAGCATCTGCACGAAGAGGCCCGAAAGCGGCAGGGTGGACCATTCGGCATTGGCCGTGACATGGAACAGCACCACCTGCCCCTGACCCACGGCCTTGCGCGTGACCAGCGGCGTGCCGTCGGCCAGTGCGGCGATGGTGCGTTGCGCCAGATCGGGGTCGGGCTGGGCCAGCACTTGCGACGATACCGTCACATCCGCCGGCACGGCCAGACCGTGGAAGGGCGAGGCTTCGGCAAAGGGGGCAAGGGTCTTTGGCTCGCCCCAGCTCATGGCGCCGCCGACGGTGCGGCCGCCTTCACGCAGGCGCACGGGCAGAAGCGGGTCCTCGGCGCTGCGGCTGATGTCGGATGCCGCCAGCGTCGGCCCGGCAAAGCGCAAGAGCATGCCCCCCTTGTCGAGCCAGTCGAGCAAGCCGTCCTGTTCCGTCTGCGTCAGCTTGGCGACATCGGCCAGTATGATGACATCGGGGCTGGCCAGAAGCGCATCGGTCAGGGTGCCGTCGATCAGGTCGGCCACGGGTTCCACCGCCTGCCGGATGTAATGCGTGGGCGAGAGCAGCCGCAGCCCCTCGCGGTCCTCGCGTCCGCCGATCAGGGCGATCTTGCGCCGCTTCAGGCTGTCGTCGGTCAGGCTGACCGCCCCGGCCGAGCGCATTCCCGCGATCTCGAAACGGTTGATCCGGTTGCGCAGTTCCGGCGGCAGCGACAGCGCCGCCTCGGCCCGCGCCGCGCCAAGGCCGAAGGACAGCGTCGCGCGGGCAAGTTCGCGGTCGATGCCCGACGGGTCGGGGCCACGGGCGATGACCTCGACCTCGGCCGGTTCGCCGGCGGGCAGGCGGGTGGCGGCAAGCTGCACCGCGCCATCGGCAAAGCCTGCGGGATAAAGCGCCAGAACGGGGCGGGGGCTGGCAAAGACCGTCAGCGCGCCACGGTCCGCAAGCGATGCGGCAAGCGCCGCGCGGCCGGGGTGGTCAAGGCCGTCGGACAGCCAGAAACTGTCGAAGTTTCCGGCAGGCAGCATCGCGGCCCATGCGGCGTTCTGCGCGGGCAGCCACGGCTGCGGCGACAGTGCGGCCAGCCGGCCCGCCCATGCATCGGCGCTTTGGAAATCGACCTGCGCGGGCGCATCGGTCAGGCGGATCACGGCGACGGGGCGGCCGCTGCGCCCTGCCTCGTCAAGCAGTTGGGTGGCGCGGTCGATCCGGCGCGGCCAGTCGCGGGCATCGGCCCAGGATGCGTCGAAGACGATGAGCAGCGGCCCGTTTCCGGCCTTGCGCTGTTCGGGGTGCAGCACAGGTCCGGCAAAGGCGATGATGGCGGCGGCGATGGCGAGCATGCGAAGCAGCAGCAGCCACCACGGCGTGCGGTCGGTTTCGACCTGATCGTCGGTCAGGCCCAAAAGCAGCGCCACGCCGGGAAAGCGGCGGCGGATCGGCGCGGGTGGCACGGCGCGCAACAGGAACCACAGGACCGGAAGCGCGATCAGCCCCAGCAGCAGCACGGGCGCCGTAAAGCCCACGGGGCCAAGCATCCACATCTAGCGGCCCCCCTCGATCGCGCGGTACAGCCACAAAAGCGCGGGCAACGGGGCGTCGCCCGTGTGGTGGCAGTGGAAATGCCATCCCACAGCGCGGGCAAGGCTTTGCAGACGGTCCTTGCGTTCGGCCAGACGGTCGAGATAGCGCGCCCGCAGGTCACCCGCCCGCAGGGTTTCATGGCTGATGCTGCCGCCCATCGATTCAAAGATGGTGCGCCCGTCAAAGGGAAAATCCTCTTCCGCGGGGTCCAGCACCTGCACCAGCACCCCGCGCGCGCCGCGGTCCGAGGCACGGGCCAGCGCGGTTTCGACACCCTCGATCCGGCCAAGGAAATCCGACAGGAAGATGGCCCGCCCGTGGCTGACGATCCCGTCGGCATCGGGGGCTCCGTATTCCTGCGCGCCGTCGGGCGATGACAGCGCGCGCACCAGCGTCAGCAGTTGCGTCTTGCCCGAGCGCGGAGGCGTATCGCCCCCCGACAGGCCGACCCTTTCGCCGCCGCGCAGCAGCAGCACCGCCGCCGCCAGCGCCAGAAGGCGGGCGCGTTCGGCCTTGGTCACGGTGCTGCGCTCGCTGCGAAAGGCCATCGCCCGCGAGGCATCGACCCAGAGTGTCACCGACTGCGCCGCCTGCCATTCGCGTTCGCGCACGAAGGTCGTGTCCGACCGGGCCGAGCGGCGCCAGTCGATCATGCGGGCGCTGTCACCGGGATGGGCGGGGCGGTATTGCCAGAATTCGTCGCCCTGACCCGCCCGCCTGCGCCCGTGTTCGCCCATCATGATGGTCGAGGCGAGCAACTCGGCCTCGGCCAGCAGGGGCGGCAGCGATTGGCCGAGGGTTTCGGCATCGGTCTGCAAACGGGCGCGAAGGTCGGGGTCAGGGATCACGCGGCTGCAAGCCCCAGCGTGCGGGTGGCCGTGCGTTCGATCAATCCGGCAAGGCTGTCGCCACGGGCGCGGGCGGCGAAGGACAGCGCCATGCGATGCGTCAGCACGGGCCGCGCCAGCGCCGCGACATCCGCGACCGAGGGCGCAAGCCGCCCGTCCAGCAGCGCGCGGGCGCGGACCGTCAGCATCAGCGCCTGCGCCGCACGCGGTCCGGGGCCCCATGACAGCGACCCCGCGAGATCGCGCCCCTCGGCCTCGCCGGGGCGGCAGGCGCGGACAAGGTCAAGGATGGCTTCGACCACCTGATCGCCCACGGGCATCCGCCGCAAGATGGCCTGCGCGTCGAGCAGCTCTTGCGCGGTAAAGACCTGATGCGCCTCGTCCTCGGTGGCGCCGGTCGTGGCGATGAGGATGTCGCGCTCGGTCTCGCGGGTGGGGTATTCGACATCGACCTGCACGAGGAAACGGTCAAGCTGCGCTTCGGGCAGGGGGTAGGTGCCTTCCTGCTCGATCGGGTTCTGCGTCGCCAGAACGTGGAAGGGGCGGCCAAGCGGGCGGTGCTGGCCTGCGATCGTCACCTCGCGTTCCTGCATCGCTTGCAGCAGCGCCGATTGCGTTCGGGGGCTGGCGCGGTTGATTTCGTCGGCCATCAGCAACTGGCAGAAGATCGGCCCCTCGATGAAGCGGAAGGCGCGGCTGCCGCCCTCGGCGGTTTCCAGCACTTCGGAGCCGAGGATATCGGCGGGCATCAGATCGGGCGTGAACTGGATGCGGTTGCCGCGCAGGCCCATCACGGTCGAGAGCGTATCGACCAGCCGCGTCTTGCCAAGGCCCGGCAGGCCCACCAGCAGGGCGTGGCCCCCGCACAGCATCGCCGCCAGCACGAGGTCGACAACCTTTTCCTGCCCGATGAAGCGGCGGTTGATCGAGGCCTTGGCCTGTCCGAGGCGGTCGCCCAAGACTTCGATCCGGGTCACGAGGTCGTCGGCGTCGGACATGGCTTGGCTCCGCTTTGCTATCCTGTCGCTGCATTAGACCGAAGTATGTCCCGCGGCACAAATGACAAAAAGCGGCGGGGCACAAATGATCGTGAGAGAGGCGGAGAAGTCCCGCCTACCCCATGTCGCGCCAGCGGTTGACCATCGGGTAGCGGCGGTCGAGCCAGAAGGCCTTTTGCGTCAGCCGCACGCCGGGGGCGGATTGGAAGCGCTTCCATTCGCTGGTGAAAAGCAGCTGTTCGACCCGTTTCACAGTGGCGCGGTCATGGCCCTGCGCCACGATTTCGGCCACCGAAAGCTCCTTTTCCACCAGCCCTTCGAGAATCGCGTCCAGCACCGGATAGGGGGGCAGGCTGTCGTCGTCGCGCTGGTTCTCGCGCAGTTCCGCCGATGGCGGCTTGTCGATCACGCGGGGCGGGATCACCTCGCCCGCGGGGGCCTTCATCCACGGGCGGTGGTTGGCGTTGCGCCAGCGGCAGGTGTCGAAGACGCGGGTTTTCCACAGGTCCTTGATCGGGTTGAAGCCGCCGTTCATGTCGCCGTAGATCGTGCAATAGCCCACCGCGACCTCGGACTTGTTGCCCGTGGTCAGCAGCATCGCGCCGAATTTGTTCGACAGCGCCATGAGCAGCAGCCCGCGCAGGCGGCTTTGGATGTTTTCCTCGGTGATGCCCGGTTCGGTTCCGGCAAACAGCGGGGCAAGGGCGTCGCCCACCGCCGCTTGCGGCCCCGTGATCGGGATCGTGTCGAGCCTGCAGCCCAAGGCGCGGGCCACGGCTTCGGCATCGTCAAGCGAGGCTTGCGAGGTGAAGCGCGACGGCAGCATGACGCAATGCACGTTTTCGGGGCCGAAGGCATCGGCGGCGATGGTGGCGACAAGGGCCGAGTCGATCCCTCCCGACAGGCCCAGAACCACCTTGGAGAAGCCGGATTTCGCAAGGTAGTCGTGCAGGCCGATGGTCATGGCGCGGTAATCGGCTTCGGCCACGGGCGGAACCGGCGCGCGGGTTCCGTGATCGGCCTGCCAGCCCTGCGCCGTGCGGTGAAAGGTGACATGTTCGATGCAATCGTCGAATTGCGGCAATTGCACCGCCAACCCGCCCCCCGCATTCAGAACCATCGAACAGCCGTCGAAAACCTGATCGTCCTGCCCGCCGGTCATGTTGAGGTAGACGAGCGGCAGCCCCGTTTCGACCACGCGCGACACCATGAGGTTCAGGCGCAGGTCGGGCTTGCCGCGATGATAGGGCGAGCCGTTGGGGACAAGCAGGATCTCGGCCCCGGTCTCGGCCAGCGTTTCGGCCACATCGGGGTGCCAGCTGTCCTCGCAGATCGGGGTGCCGATGCGGACGCCGTTGACCACATAGGGGCCATGCACATCGGCGGGGGTGAACAGGCGCTTTTCGTCGAAGACGCCATCATTGGGCAGATGGTGTTTCAGCACCGTCGCCGTCACCTTGCCGCCCTGAAGGATGTAATAGGCGTTGTAAAGCTTGCCCGCCTGCAGGCAGGGCCCGCCGATGCCCATCGCGGGGCCGTCGGCGCAATCGGAGGCAAGGGTTGCCACAGCCGCCATCGCATCGCGCACGAAAGCGGGTTTCAGGATCAGGTCTTGCGTCTGGTATCCGGTCACGAACATCTCGGTCAGGGCGACCATGTCGCTGCCTGCGGCCTTGGCCTGCTGCCAGACGGCACGGGCCTGCGCGATATTGGCGGCAATCGCCCCCACGGTCGGGTTCAACTGCGCCAGTGTCAGGCGGAAGGTATCGGCCATGCGGAAACGGTCCTTTGCGCGGGTCTGGGCTTCGTTCTAGCAGAAGCACCGCCGAGGGAAAGGTTCACCGCCCCTAACCCTGCGCGCCCAAACCACGCGCGCGCCACCCGCCGGCCGCAATGCGCGGCGCTTGTCGGCGGGTTGGGCGGCGGTTAGGCTTTGCCGCAAAGATCGCGGATCGGGAAAACCCGCGACCGAAGGGCATGGATATGGGGCAAGGCATGAAGCGGCAGTGGCAAGCGGCGGGGCTGATCGGTCTGTGCGTCGCCTTCGGCGCTCCGCTTGGCGCGCAAGAGGCGGGCGAGGTCGTCACCAAGCAATATGACGACGGCTCGGTCTACGAAGGCACCTTCAAGGACGGTTTGCAGGACGGCACCGGCACATACCGGCTGGTGAACGGCTTCGAATACTCGGGCGAATGGGTCGCGGGCGAGATCAGCGGTCAGGGCAAGGCCCGCTATCCCAACGGGTCGGTCTATGTCGGCCGCTTCGCCAAGGGCAAACCCGAGGGCAAGGGCAAGATCACCTATGCCGACGGATCGACCTACGAGGGCGACTGGACCGGCGGCAAGATCACCGGCGCGGGCGTGGCCAGCTATGCCGACGGATCGGTCTATACCGGCGCTTTCGTCGACGGCAAGCAGCAGGGCCGGGGCATCATGGAAGCCAAGGGCGGCTATCGCTACGAAGGGGACTGGGTCGCGGGCGAGAAAGAGGGGCAGGGCAAGATCACCTATCCCGACGGCGCGGTCTATCAGGGCAGCCTGAAGGCCGGACTGCGCGAAGGCCGCGGCACGCTGACCCTGCCCGAGGGGCTGACCTATGTCGGCGACTGGAAGGGCGGGCAGATCAACGGTCAGGGCAAGCTGACGCAGGCCAATGGCGATGTCTACGAAGGCGCCTTTGCCGATGGCCAGAAACAGGGCGCGGGCAAGCTGACCTATGCCTCGGGCGATGTTTACGAAGGCGCTTTCGCGGCCGACAAGCGCAACGGCAAAGGCGTGTTCCGCGCCAAGGACGGGTATGTCTTTGACGGCATCTGGAAGGACGGCCACCTTGAAGGGCAGGGCAGACTGACCTATCCCGACGGGTCCGTCTATGCGGGCGCATTGGCCAAGGACCGCCCCGACGGGCGCGGCAAGATCACCTATGCCGACGGATCAAGCTATGAGGGCGACTGGAAGGCGGGCCAGATCGAAGGGCAGGGCAAGGCCAGCTATGCCGACGGATCGGTCTACGAAGGCCGCTTCAGGGCGGCCAAACCCGATGGCATCGGCGCGATCACCTTTGCCGACGGCTACAGCTATCGCGGACAATGGACGGCGGGCGCGCGCGAGGGATTCGGCCGCGCGGTCTATCCCGACGGGACGGTCTATGCGGGGGAATTCAGGGGCGGCACGCGGCAGGGCAAGGGGCAGCTGACCATGCCCGACGGCTTCACCTATACCGGCGACTGGGTCGCGGGCGCGATCGAGGGGCAGGGCGTCGCCGTCTATGCCGGGGGCGACCGCTACGAGGGCAGCTTTGTCAAAGGCAAGCGGCAGGGCAAGGGAACGCTGTCCTACAAAAGCGGCGAGGTGGCGACGGGCGAGTGGCTCAACGGCATATTGATCGCCCAGCCCGAGGCGGCGGTTCCCGCCGAACCCGCGCAACCTGCGGAACCTGCGGCATCCCCCGCCGCATCCCCCTCGGACGCGCCCGCGAATTGATGCGCGGGGCAGGGCGTTCCGCTCAGACCGGATCGCCCGCCGACAGGCGCGCAAGGAAGGCGTCGCCCTCGGCCAGAACCCGTGTCCGGTGCGCAGCGTCCATCTTGTCCCATGTGCGATACATCTGCGCCATGCGCGGATTGCCGGCGAAGCGGTCGCGGTGGCGTGTCAGGAAATGCCAGTAAAGCAGATTGAACGGGCAGGCATCGGGGCCGGACTTCTCTTTCACCCTATAGGCGCAGCCGCCGCAATAGTCGGACATCCGGTCGATATAGGCCCCCGACGAGACATAGGGCTTCGAGCCGACCACGCCGCCATCGGCCCATTGCGACATGCCGATGGTGTTTGGGGCTTCGACCCATTCGAAGGCGTCGATATAGACCGCCAGATACCATTCATGCACCCGCGCGGGATCGACCCCCGCCAGAAGCGCGAAATTGCCCGTCACCATCAGCCGCTGGATATGGTGGGCATAGGCCATGTCGCCTGTCTGCCCCACGGCGCGGGACAGGCAGTTCATCTTTGTGTTGGCCCCCCAGTAAAGCGGGGGCAGCGCGCGGTCATGGCCAAGGGTGTTGCGGGCGGTGTAGTCCGGCCCTTGCAGGAAATAGATACCGCGCACGAATTCGCGCCAGCCGATGATCTGGCGGATGAAGCCTTCGGCGGCATTGACCGGCACGCGTCCGGCCTGCCATTCGGCGCTGACCCTTTGGCAGACCTCGAGCGGGGTCAGCAGGCCAAGGTTGAGATAGGGCGAGATCAGCGCATGGCTGAGCGTCGGGTCATCTTGCAGCATCGCATCCTGTTCGTCGCCGAAACGCGGCAGGGCGTGGCTGGCGAAATGGTCGAGTGCTGCCAGCGCGTCGGCGCGGGTGACGCCCCATCCAAAGGGGCGCAGCCTGCCGAAATGGCCGGGAAAGCGGGTTTCGACCAGCGCCAGAACCTCATCGGTCACCGCATCGGGCGCAAAACGCGGCGGGCGCGGGCGCAAGAGGTCGGGCTTGGCCGGTTTGCGGTTGTCGTGGTCGAAATTCCACTGCCCGCCTGCGGGGCTGTCGCCCTCCATCATCAGCCCCGTCTTGCGCCGCATCTCGCGGTAGAAGAACTCCATCCGCAGCTGCTTGCGCCCCTCGGCCCAGGCGGCGAATTCGGATGCGGAACACAGGAAGCGGTCGTCCGGCAGCAGGGTCACGCGCAGGGGAGTGGCCTCGAGCGCATGGATCAGCCGCCATTCGCCGGGGGTGGTGGCGATCACCGCGGTCGCCCCTGTCGCCGCGGCACGGCGCAGCAACTCGCCGGGGATGGACTGGCTGTTGTCTGGATCATCGAGGCGGCTGTAGGCCACGCGCCAGCCCGCCCCGCGCAGGGTTTGCGCGAAATGGCGCATGGCCGACAGCACCAGCGCGATTTTTTGCGGGTGGTGCGGCACATAGCGGCCCTCGGCCATCACTTCGGCCATCACGACAAGGTCGGTCGCGGGGTCGGCATGGCGCAGCGCCGAGAGCGTTTCGGTGAGCTGGTCGCCAAGGACGAGGATCAGGCGCATGGCGTCCATCCGGGGCTTTGGCCGAACCGCCGGGAGGGCTGCCTGCCCTCCCGGACCCTCCCGGGGATATTTGGGGCAAGAGGAAGCGGGGTCACCACGGGATGGCCTTTCCCTGCCAGTCGAAGAAACCGCCCGTGTCGGCGGGAGTAAGGGCGCCGAGAACGGCAAGCAGGTTGGCGGCGGCGGTCGCGGCAGAGACGGTCGGATGGCCTGCGGCATAGGCGCGGGTGAGCGGGGTTTCCACCGTGCCGGGGTGCAAGGTGCAAAGGACCGCGAGGGGATGGCTGCGGGCGATTTCCACAGCGGCGGTGTGGACCAGCTGGTTCAGCGCCGCCTTGGCCGCGCGATAGCCATACCAGCCGCCAAGCCGGTTGTCGCCGATCGAGCCGACGCGGGCCGAGAGGGCCGCGACATGCGCGGGCCGGTCGCGCGGCAGCAGCCGCAGCGCGTGTTTGAGGACAAGCGCCGGACCGATGGCGTTCAGCGCGAATTGTGCGGCAAGGGCGGCAGGGTCCAGCGCGCGCAGGGACTTTTCGGGGCGGTTTCCGTGAAGTTCCAGCGCGCCCGTGGCGAGGAAGATCAGGTCATAGGGCGCGACAAGTGGCGAGAGGGCTGCGGCGATGCTGGACTCGTCGGTGAGGTCGAGCCCGTCTGTCCGGCGCGAGAGGGCGGTGACGTCGCTGCCCCGGTCGCGCAGGGCGGCGGTCAGGGCAGAGCCGATGCCCCCCGACGCCCCGATGACGAGCGCGCGCGAGGGAACATAGGCGGGGCGGGTAGGGGATAAAGTCATTGCCCTGTTCTAGGGCGCGGCGGCGGACTTGCCAGTGTCGCGGGGCCAGTGACGCCGGACAAGTGACGCGGGGCCAGTGAGGCGGGAGCCGGTGGCTGCCGCTAGTCGCCCAGCTTGGCGTGAACCTCGTCTAGATCGACCTCGGCCAGCGGCATCTTGTTGGCGGGATTGTCGAAGTCGTATTTGAACAGCTGGAAATCGCGCTTGTAGATTTCCCACATCAGGTGGCGCGACAGGTCGTCGAAATAATCCTCGACCGGGTGCAGACGCTTGGGGCCGTGCCCTTCGCTTTCGTTGAAGCGCGGGATCAGGGCGAGGTCGACCTTGTGCTTGACCTTCATGTTGTCGAGTACGGCCTGCATGCCGGCATCGAACTTTTCGGTGAAGAAGATGTGGTCGTAGCGCCCGCCGTTGACGATGAAGGTCGAGATATGGCCCGACATGGCCGACCAGTGGATGTCGGGGTCCATCGGCTTGCGGAAGCGGATGGTGTCGCGCGCGAATAGCAGGAAGCGGCGGAAGCTGGCGATCTGGTCGAACTCTTCCTTGCCGTCATCGCCGCCGACCTCGACCCCGTATTTCTGCACCAGCATCGGCACGAGGTTGCCGCGGTAGCGTTTGCCGTTGCGCTGCACGCCGCAGATCTTGTCGAAGAACGACGACAGGATGCGGGTGTAGGGGTTGCGGACGCAGGTGAAGGCGTAGGATTTGTGACCTTTGACATTCGCCTCGATCAACGGCTGGCTGTTCTCCTGCGCCCATTTGTGCAGGCCCTTGGTCGAGTCGTGGATATCGCCATCGAAGAACTTGCCGTGGTCGGAATAGAACATGATCTGCCCGATGGTCGAGCAGGCGCATTTCGGAACCACGCGATAGACCACGCTTTCGCTTTCGGTCATCCAAGTGCCCGGAAAACCCATGAAACTGCCTCCTACCCACCGGGCTTATACGGCGAATTGCGCGCTGCCCTTATCTTTCGTGGCTAAAGAAGCAAAGAAAGGCTGTCTTTTCAATCACTGTTGACGTTATTTGTCGCAAGCTGTGGTTCGCTGCGGCACACCGTTCCCTTGTCAGTCGTGGGTCTGCATGGCCAAGATCGCCTATATCCTCTTGTGTCACAAAGACCCCGAAGGGATCATCGCGCAGGCCGAGCGCCTGACGGCGGCGGGGGATTGCGTGTCGATCCATTTCGACGCCCGCGCCCCGCGCGACGCCTATGACCGCATCCGCAAGGCGCTGGCCGACAATCCCGACGTGACCTTTGCCAAGCGGCGCGAGAAATGCGGCTGGGGAGAATGGAGCCTTGTGGCCGCCACCCTGCATGCGGTGCGGGCCGCGGTCGATGCCTTTCCGCGCGCCACGCATTTCTACATGCTCTCGGGCGATTGCATGCCGATCAAATCGGCGGAATACGCGCATGATTTCGTCGACAGGGAAGAAGCCGACTACATCGAAAGCTTCGATTTCTTCAACTCGGACTGGATCAAGACGGGGATCAAGGAAGAGCGGTTGATCTATCGCCACTGGTTCAACGAGCGCAGCCAGAAGTCGCTGTTCTACGCCTCGATGCGGTTGCAGAGGAAGCTGCGGCTTGACCGGGCCATCCCGCCGGACCTGCAAATCCAGATCGGCAGCCAGTGGTGGTGCCTGCGGCGCCGCACGGTCGAGGCGATCCTCGATTTCTGCGCCGCCCGCAAGGATGTGATGCGCTTCTTCCGCACGACCTGGATTCCGGACGAGACCTTCTTCCAGACGCTGGTGCGCCATCTGGTGCCCGAAAGCGAGATCCGCTCGCGCACGCCGACCTTTCTGATGTTCACCGATTACGGCATGCCGCTGACGTTCTACAACGACCATTACGACCTGCTGCTCAGCCAGGATTATCTGTTCGCGCGCAAGATCTCGCCGGATGCGAAGGAGCTGAAAGAGCGTCTGGGCCAGCTTTACGCCGCACGCGGAGTGCGGTTCTCGATCTCGAACGAGGGGCGCAGCCTGTTCGGCTTCCTGACGGGCCGTGGCCGGATCGGGCGGCGGTTCGCGCCGCGCTTCTGGGAGCGCGAGGCCTCGGTCGGGCGCGAGCGGACCTTGCTTATGCTGACCTGCAAGAAATGGCATGTCGCCAAGCGCCTTGCCCAGCGGTTGCGCGAGGTGACGGACCTGCCGGCGGTGGATTATCTGTTCAACGAGGCGGGGACGCCGCTGCCCGACCTTGGCGGCATCCAGACCACGGTCGAGAAGCGCACGCGGCACCGGCGCGCGCTGGTGCGGATGCTGTTCGACTATTGGAAGACGGACAAGCTGCTGTTCTGCATCGATCCGGCCAACATCGACCTGATGCAGGATTTCTACAATGACCGCGCCACGGTGCGGTTGCTGGAAATCGAATGCGATTTCACCGATGACTACATGGTCGGCCACGCGCGGCGCGTCGGGCTTGCGGGCGAGGCGACGCCCAAGGAAACGCTCGACAGGTTGCTGCCGACGATCCGCTTCGACGTGCGTTTCGAAAGCGACCGGATCCGCGACGCGGGCTTTGCGGGATATCACCGCATCCGCGAAAGCGCAGGCGTCGAGGAAAACACCGTGCCGCTGGCGGCGTTTCTTGGTATTCCGCTGGACAAGGCGCGCCAGATCGCGGCGACGCCACATCTTTTCACCGATTGACGGACCCGATCATGCCGCATGATTACGACCCGACGAATATCTTCGCCCGCATCCTGCGTGGCGAGATTCCGAACAACACCGTGCTGGAGACCGCGCATACGCTGGCTTTCCGCGATATCGCCCCGCAAGCGCCCGACCATGTGCTGGTGATTCCCAAGGGGCCTTATGCCACATTTGACCATTTCGCAGCCGAGGCGTCCGAGGCCGAGATCGTCGATTTCCACCGCACAGCCGCATCGGTCTGTGCGCTGATCGGGGCAAGCCTTGCTTCGGGCGGGCCGGGCTACCGTGCCATCACCAACGCGGGTGGGCATGGCGGGCAGGAAGTGCCGCATTACCACCTGCATATCCTTGCCGGACGCCCGCTGGGCCGGATGGTCGAAAAGGGCTGACCCCCCGCGCCGCGGCAAGCCGCCGTGGTGCGAAGGCAGAAAGGTTTGCGCAGGAAACGGGTCGCGCCGGGGGCGGGGGCCTGCAAGGTTGCGGTGTCTTTTGTCCGAGGATGCCATGACCTTGCGATTTCTTCCCATCCCCACCGACATCGTCCGGGCCTATCAGGCAGGCGGTCCCGATGCCTATGGCCTGCCGCCCGAGCGGCGGGTCAGCGACGGGGGCGGCAACCCGTGCCGCCATTGCCTGCGCATGATCCCCGCAGGCGCCGGGATGCTGGTGCTGGCGCATCGGCCTTTCGGCAGTCTTCAACCCTATGCCGAGACGGGGCCGATCTTTCTATGTGCCGCGCCCTGCGAAGCGGGGGGCGGGGAAGGGATGCCCGAGGTTCTCTCCTCGCCCGATTACATCGTCAGGGGATACGGGCCGGACGAGCGCATCGTCTATGGCACGGGCGCGGTGGTGCCGACGCAGTCCATTCCCGCGCGGGCGGCAGAGCTGCTGGGGCGCGGGGATGTGGCTTGCGTTCATGTCCGTTCGGCGCGGAACAACTGTTTTCAGCTTCGCATCGAACGGGCCTAGGGACGGCCCTTGCGGCGGGGGCCTGCCGCCCCCGCACCCCCCGCGAGTATTTGGACAAGGCTGAAGCGGTCAGTCGCCGCTTTTCGTCAGGGTTTCGATGTATTCGGCAATGCGGCGGCTGCGGGCCGACGGGGTCTTGGCGGTCGACAGCCGGAAGGCCAGTGCCGCGCGGGCCTTGGCAGAGAGGGCGTTGAAGGCGGTGGCGGCGGCTTCGGGTGCGGCGTCAAGCGCGGTGAGGAAATCATCGGGGATTTCGGCGGTCTTATCGCCGGCATAGGCGGCCTCCCAGCGGCCATCGGCGCGGGCGCGGGCGACTTCGGCAAGGCCGGGGTCTTCCATCCAGCCGCCCGCGATCAGCTTTTCGGCCGTGGCGCGGGCCTTGGCCGTCCACGGGCTGCCCGCACGGCGCGGGGTGAAGCGGTGCAATATGTGGTGCAGCCCGTCGGGCTTTTTCTGCGCGTCGATCCAGCCCCAGACGATGGCCTCCTCGATGGCCTGTTCCCAGTCGATCGAGGCGGTGCCGGTGGCCTTTTTTGCAAGGCGCAGCCAGACATCGGCGGCCTTGTCATGGCGCTGCGAGAGCCAGAAGTTCCATTCTTCGGGCGTGGCAAAGGTCAGGGGGACGGGCGCGCGGGTCAATGCGCGGCCGCCCATGTCTGGCCCTGGCCCGCCTCGACGATCAGCGGCACCTTGAAATGCACGGCGGGCGCTGCGGCCCCTTCCATCACATCCTTGGCGCGGGCGACAAGGGTGGCTGCGGCGTCCTCGTCCACCTCGAAGAGCAATTCGTCATGCACCTGCAAGAGCATCGTCGCGGGCAGGTCCGCGATGGCGGCGGGCATGCGGATCATGGCGCGGCGGATCACATCGGCGGCGGTGCCCTGGATGGGCGCGTTGATCGCCGCCCGCTTGGCAAAGCCTGCGGTCGGCCCCTTGGCGTTGATTTCGGGCGTGTTGATTTTCCGACCGAACAGCGTCTGCACATAGCCCGCGGCCTGCGCGGATTTGACGGTTTCGGACATATAGGTCCTGATGCCGGGGAAGCGTTCGAAGTAGCGGTCGATGAAGCCCTGCGCCTCGGCCCGAGGGATGCGCAGGTTGCGGGCAAGGCCGAAGCCCGAGATGCCGTAGATCACGCCGAAGTTGATCGCCTTGGCCTTGCGGCGGATGTCGCTGGTCATCTGGTCCAGCGGCACGTTGAACATTTCCGAGGCTGTCAGGGCGTGGATGTCCACCCCCTGCCGGAAGGCCTGCTGCAATTCGGAGATATCGGCGACATGGGCAAGGATGCGCAGCTCGATCTGGCTGTAGTCGAGGCTGACCAGAACGCGGCCCCTTGGGGCGACAAAGGCCTCGCGGATGCGGCGGCCCTCTTCGCTGCGGACGGGGATGTTCTGAAGGTTCGGGTCGTTCGACGACAGTCGCCCCGTCACGGCACCCGTGATCGAATAGCTGGTGTGGACGCGGCCCGTTTCGGGGTTGATGTGGTCTTGCAGCGCGTCGGTATAGGTGGATTTCAGCTTGGACAGCTGCCGCCAGTCAAGCACGCGCGCGGCAAGCCGTGCCGCCTGCGGATGGGCATCTTGCAGCGTGGTGATGTCCTCGAGGATGTCGGCCCCCGTGGCATAGGCCCCGGTCTTGCCCTTTTCGCCCCCCGGCACCTGAAGCCGGTCGAACAGAACCTCGCCCAATTGCTTGGGGCTGCCGACGTTGAAGGGCTCGCCCGCGATCTCCTGGATCTCGGCCTCGAGGCCCGCCATCTTTTGCGCAAAGGCGTTGGACATGCGCGACAGCGTATCGCGGTCGACCTGGATTCCCGCCATCTCCATATCGGCAAGCACGGGGACCAGCGGGCGTTCGAGCGTTTCGTAGACGGTCGTCACCCGCGCCTTGTGCAGCATCGGCTTGAAAAGCTGCCACAGCCGCAGCGTCACATCGGCATCTTCGGCGGCATAGCGCACCGCCTGATCCACAGGGACGCGGTCGAATGTCACCTGTGCCTTGCCCGACCCGAGCAGCGATTTGATCGGGATCGGCACATGGCCGAGGTAGGTTTCCGACAGCGCATCCATGCCGTGATTGTGCAGCCCCGCATGCATGGCATAGGACATGAGCATCGTGTCGTCGATCGGCGCCACATGCACGCCACGGCGGGCGAAGATCTTGGCGTCATACTTCATGTTCTGCCCGATCTTGAGGATCGCGGGGTCTTCCAGAACGGGTTTCAGGATCGCCAGCGCCTCGGCCTCGGCCATCTGCCCTTCGGCGCGCTGGGCGGTGCCGAACAGATCGTCGGTGCCGGTGCGGTGGCCCAGCGGGATGTAGCAGGCCAGCCCCGCCTCGGTCGCCAGCGAGATGCCGACAAGGTCGGCGCGCATTTCGTCAAGGCTGGTGGTTTCGGTATCGACCGCCACGTAGCCGCGCTCGCGGATGCGGGCGACCCATGCCTGCAAGGCCGCCGCATCGCGCACGGCTTCATAGGCGTCATGGACGAAGGGGGCCGTCGCCGCCTGCGTGGCCTGCGTCTGCACCTCGGTGCCCTTGTCGGCGTCGAGCGCGGGGGCCTCGACCTTCAGCTTCTCGGCCACACGGCGGGTCAGGGTGCGGAATTCCATCGCGTTGAGAAAGCCGAGGATCGTGTCGGGGTCCGGCTCTTTCAGTTCGAGCGTTTCCAGCCCGACGTCGAGCGGCATATCGGCATCGAGCGCGACGAGACGCTTGGAAATGCGGATCAGATCGGCGTTGTTCACCAGCGCCTCGCGCCGCTTGGGCTGGGGGATTTCGCCTGCCCGTTCCAGCAGGGATTCGAGGCTGCCGAATTCGTTGATCAGCAGGGCGGCGGTCTTGATCCCGATCCCCGGCGCGCCCGGCACGTTGTCGACCGAATCTCCGGCCAGCGCCTGCACATCGACCACGCGGTCGGGGGCGACGCCGAATTTCTCGAACACCTCGTCCAACCCGATCCGCTTGTTCTTCATCGGGTCGAGCATGTCGACCCCGTTGCCCACCAGTTGCATCAGGTCCTTGTCGGAGGAGATGATCGTCACCGTCCCCCCGGCCTCGCGGGCGCGGCGGGACAGGGTGGCGATGATGTCGTCGGCCTCGTAGCCGTCGATCTCGATGCAGGGCACGTTGAAGGCGCGCGTGGCTTCGCGGGTAAAGGCGAATTGCGGGCGGAGGTCTTCGGGCAGTTCGGGGCGGTTGGCCTTGTATTCGGGGTAGATCTCGTTGCGGAAGGTGATGGAACCCGCGTCGAAGATCACCGCAAGATGGGTGGGTGCCTCTTGGCTGCGGGTGGTGGTCAGTTCGCCCCAGAGCAGGTTGCAAAAGCCCGCCACCGCGCCGACGGGCAGGCCGTCGGATTTGCGTGTGAGCGGCGGAAGCGCGTGATAGGCGCGGAAGATGAAGGCCGATCCGTCGATCAGGTGAAGGTGGCAGCCCTTGCCGAAGGTCATGCGCGGCGTCTCCGATTGGTTCAGCGCGTTATGGCACGGGGCGGCGGGGCGGCAAAGGGCGGATGCAGGGAGCGGGCATGTTGATCGGGGACGTGGATCGCCCTATGGTTGCGGGATGTGTTGCGCAAGGGTGGCCGATGTGCGTTCCGGTGGTGTTCTGGCCTGTCTTGTCGCGGTGTTGCCCTTGGGTGCGGCCGCCGAAAACAGCGCGGCCCCGGGTGCCGACGACGCAAAGGGAACCGTCTGTCTTGTGACCGATGATTCCGGCAGTTGTTCGCGTATTCTGGCCTGCATCGGAACCGAGGGCCGCTGGTTCAACGGCCGCGCCTTTGGCCGTGGCGAGGGGTGGTTGTCGGGTAAGACCGATGACGGGGTGGCTTGCAGCGGAACATGGGTGACCCGGAACGCCCTTGGCCTTGGTCAGGCGGATGTGACCTGTTCCGATGGCATGACGGTTTCGGTGTTCTACTCCTATCAGGATTACTACACCGGCACCGCCATCGGGCGCGGGCTGTCGAACGGCGGGGATCTGGTGCAAAGCTGGTCAGGCGAACATGTGGTCGACTATTTCGCCGACGGCCGCCCGAAGGCCGAGGCGCGGATGCGCTGCGGTCCGGTCGACATCCCTGTCAGCTAGCAGGGCGCGCGCCCTGTCGGGCCGGCTATTTGCCCGTCTTGCGACCCAGCGCGCTGCGGATTTCGTCCTGCGTGCCTTCGCCGATCTCTTGCGCGGTGGCCTGCATCAGCGATGACAGCCGCCCCGCCTCTTGCATGTAATCCGAGGCGAGACGCTGCCAGAACCCCGAAAGCACCGCACCCGCCGCCGTGGCATCGGGGGCGGCGGCCAGTTCGCCCAACATGGCGCGGTCTTTCTCGAAGCGGGTTTTCAGGAAATCCAGCGCCTCGATATTCTGCTTCAGCACGGCGTCCATCATGCGCACCTGCGCCTGCATCACGCCCTTGGCCGGTTCGGTCGGGTCTGCTTGACTGGGATCGGTCGGTTTTGCCATGATCGCTCTCCGCTAGATTGCGGAGCCGATGGTAGCACAGATTAATGCGATCCGTCCTTGATCCGGCGCAATCGGCAGAGGCTTGCCAAGCGCCGCGCGCGGCCCGCGCGATCAGTGGTCGTCGTGGGCGTGGTCGCGGTCGATCACGTAGCGCTTGTCGCAATAGCCGCATTCGACAAAGCCCGTGTCCTGCGGGATCGCCAGCCAGACGCGCGGATGGCCAAGCGCGCCTTCTCCCCCGTCGCAGGCGACCTTCCAGGTGGTGACGATCTGGGTCTCGGGCGCGTCGACGGTCATGGGCACGGTCTTTCCTGCTAAGCGGTGGCGGGCATTTTACCCCAGAGCGCGGCAGGGGCAAGCCCTTCGGAGGCTAGGCCCCGATCAGACGCGCGCGGCTTTTCAGCGCGTTCAGCCACATCAGCCCGTGAACCGTGGCGCGGACGGGCAGATATTCGGCGGCGACCCAGCCGGACCAGCCGGTTTCGTCGAGTTCGGTGCAAAGGCCGGTCAGGTCGAAACCGCCGCCGCCGGGTTCGTTCCGGGACGGAAAACCGGCGATCTGGATGTGATTGACGCGGCTTTTGTGCCGCGCCCAGACGGCATCGGCATCACCGTGGATGCGGGCCGCGTGCCACAGGTCGAACTGGATGCCGAGACTGGCAAGGCCAAGGTCGTCGACGATCCGCGCGGCCTGGTCGAAGTCGTTCAGGAAATAGCCCGGCATGTCGTCGGCATTCAGCGGTTCGATGCACAGCGTCAGCTCGGGGGCCTGTTCGGCGGCCCATGCAAGGTTGTCGCGATAGGTGGCTTCCGCCTGTTCGCCCTTGGCCACGCCCGCCATCACATGCAGCCGCGCGGCCCCGAGCTGCGTCGCCACCTCGGCCCCGCGCAGGAAGCTTTGGCGGAAATCGCCCACGGCCCCCGGAACGGCCGCATAGCCCCGGTCGCCCGCCGCCCAGTCGCCCGGCGGCGTGTTGATCAGCGCCACGGGCATTCCGGTCAGCGCGGCCTGCCAGTCTTTCAGCGGGTGGTCATAGGGGAACAGCACCTCGACCCCGTCGAATCCCGCCTCGCGTGCGAGGTCCGGACGCGCGAGCGTCGGCACCTCGGTGAAGAGCATGGTCACATTTGCGGCGTAACGGGGCATCAGGTCAGGTCACTCGAAGGAATCACCGGAAAGAACCTGCCCGAGGACCAGAGGCCAAACCAGCTTTTTCCCTCGTGCATCTCGTGGACGCCCAGCTCGATCAGCCGGTAAAACGACTTGCGGTCGATCAGCGCATCCAGCCCCGCGCGGATGTGGACATAGGGCGAGGGTTCGCCATCGGCGCCGTTCCGTTCAACCCTGATTGGGTTTTCGGCACCTGCCGCCACCTCGTCTCCGACCTGCGTGACAAAGCGCAGCACCTGATCGCGGCCCGCACCTTCGGCGGTGAAATCGACCGCAAGAAAAGGCGCGTCATCGACCGTGATGCCGACCTTTTCGACGGGAGTGACAAGGAAATACCGGTCTCCTTCCCGTTTCAGGATGCCGGAGAACAGCTTGACCATGCCCGGGCGCCCGATGGGCGTGCCCTGATAGAACCAGATGCCGTCGCGGGCGATGCGCATGTCGATGTCGCCGCAAAAGGGCGGATTCCACAGATGCACCGGCGGCAAGCCGCGCTTCGATGCGGCCCCCGCAGCGGCGGCCAACCCCTCGGCCGAAGGTTTCGGGCTTTTTTCGCTGTCCGGCGTCATGCTGCCCCTTTCGCGTTCGCACCCTGTCTAAGCCGCATCGGCCCCGCTGCCAAGCGGCGCGGCCAGCAGGGGCGGGCAGGGGCGCGCGGGTCGGGTTCGGCGGCAACCGGGCGCGCCGCGACGCGCCCGATCCCCGGTGCGACCAACCTGCCTGTCCCTATTCGGCCGCTTCGGCATAGGCCTCGAGCGGCGGGCAGGTGCAGATCAGGTTGCGGTCGCCATAGACGTTGTCGACGCGGCCCACGGGGGGCCAGTATTTGTCGACGCGGAAGGCTCCGGGCGGGAAGCAGCCCTGCTCGCGCGGGTATTTGCGAGTCCAGTCTGCCACGAGGTCCTCGACCGTGTGGGGGGCGTGGCGCAGCGGGCTGTCCTCGGACGAGATCTCGCCCTTCTCGACGGCGGCGATCTCGGCGCGGATGGCCAGAAGGGCGGTGATGAAACGGTCGATCTCGGCCTTGGTTTCGGATTCGGTCGGTTCCACCATCAGCGTTCCCGCGACCGGCCATGACATGGTCGGCGCGTGGAAGCCGTTGTCGATCAGCCGCTTTGCGATGTCATCCACCGTCACGCCGAATTCGGCAAAGGGACGGGTGTCGAGGATGCATTCATGCGCCACGCGCCCCCGATTGCCCATGAACAGGACCGGGTAGGACGATTGCAGCCGTGCCGCGATGTAATTGGCGTTCAGGATTGCCACGCGGGTTGCCTGCGTCAGGCCCGAGCCGCCCATCATCAGGCAATAGGCCCACGAGATCAGCAGGATCGAGGCCGACCCGTAAGGTGCGGCGCTGACCGCGCCGTCGGTGCCCGATTCCTCGTGCCCCGGCAGATAGGGAGCAAGGTGGGCTTTCACCCCGATCGGCCCCATGCCCGGACCGCCGCCGCCATGCGGAATGGCAAAGGTCTTGTGCAGGTTGAGGTGCGACACGTCCGACCCGATCTCGCCCGGTTTCACAAGGCCGACAAGGGCGTTCATGTTGGCCCCGTCAAGATAGACCTGACCGCCATGGTCGTGGGTGATGCGGCAGATGTCGCGCACGGTTTCCTCGAAGACGCCGTGGGTCGAGGGGTAGGTGATCATGCAGGCGGCAAGGTTTCCGCCCGCTTCGGCCGCCTTGGCGCGGAAGTCGTCAAGGTCGACGTCGCCGTTGGGGGCGGATTTCACCACCACCACATGCATCCCCGCCATCTGGGCCGAGGCGGGGTTGGTGCCGTGGGCGGAAACGGGGATCAGGCAGATGTTGCGATGCCCCTCGCCACGGGCGCGGTGATAGGCCTGGATGGTCAGAAGCCCCGCATATTCGCCCTGCGCGCCGCTGTTGGGCTGCATGGAGAAGGCGTCATATCCCGTGACTTCGCACAGCTTGGCGGTCAGGTCCTCGATCGCTTCGCGGTAGCCGAGGGCCTGATCGGCGGGGGCAAAGGGGTGGAGGCTGCCGAATTCGGGCCATGTGATCGGCATCATTTCCGCCGCCGCGTTCAGCTTCATCGTGCAGGACCCCAGCGGGATCATGGCACGGTCGAGCGCAAGGTCGCGGTCCGACAGGCGGCGCATGTAGCGCATCATCTCGGATTCGGCGCGGTTCATGTGAAAGACGGGGTGGGTCAGATAGTCCGTCTCGCGCAGCATCGCTTCGGGAAAGCCCAGCGTGGCGCGGTGCGGCGGGACACCGTCGATGCCAAAGGCGCGCAGCACGCGGATCAGCACCTTTTCGTCGGTCGTCTCGTCAAGGCTGATGCCGACGCGGTCGGTGCCGACCTTGCGGAAGTTCAACCCTTCGGCCCGTGCGGCGGCAAGGATGCCGGCCTGTCCCACGCCCACCTCGACGGTGATCGTGTCGAAAAACGCCTTGGGCGAGACCTTGGCCCCTGCGGCTTTCAGCGCGCGGGCAAGGCGGTTGGTCAGGAAATGCACGCGTTCGGCAATCGCCCGCAGCCCCTTTGGCCCGTGGAACACGGCGTAGAACGAGGCCATGACAGCCAGAAGCGCCTGCGCGGTGCAGACGTTCGAGGTCGCCTTTTCCCGACGGATGTGCTGTTCGCGGGTTTGCAGCGAAAGGCGGTAGGCCTTGTTCCCGCGCGCGTCGATCGAGACGCCGACGATGCGGCCGGGCATGGCGCGCTTCATGTCATCCTTGCAGGACATGAAGGCCGCATGCGGGCCGCCGTAGCCCATCGGCACGCCGAAACGCTGGCTCGAGCCGATGGCGATATCGGCCCCCATCGCGCCCGGCTCTTTCAGCAGGGTCAACGCCAGAAGGTCGGTCGCCACGATGGCAACCGCCTTGGCCGCGTGCAGCGCCGCGATTTCGGCGGTGAAATCGGTGACATGGCCGTAGGTGCCGGGATATTGGAAGATCGCGCCAAAGACCTTTTCCGGCTCCATCTTGGCCGGATCGCCCACGATGATCTCGATGCCCAGCGGCATGGCGCGGGTCTTGATGACGCCGATGGTTTGCGGATGGCAGCCATGGTCGACGAAGAAACCGCGGGCCTTTGATTTCGCCACGCGCTCGGCCATCGCCATCGCTTCGGCGGCGGCGGTCGCCTCGTCGAGCAGCGAGGCATTGGCCACGGGAAGCCCGGTCAGGTCTGCGATGAGGGTCTGGTAGTTCAGCAGCGCCTCGAGACGGCCTTGGGCGATTTCGGGCTGGTAGGGGGTATAGGCCGTATACCACGCCGGATTTTCAAGGATGTTGCGCTGGATCGCAGGGGGCGTGACGGTGCCGTAATAGCCCTGGCCGATCAGGCTGGTCATCACCTTGTTGCGCGCGGCGACGGTCCGCATCCGCGCCAGAAGGTCATGCTCGGATAGGGGCGCCCAGCCGAGGGGGACAGATTGGCGGATCGATTTCGGCACGGTCTGGTCGATCAGCTCGTCGAGCGAGCTTACGCCGACGGCGGCGAGCATCTCGTCCATCTCTGACGGGGAGGGGCCGATGTGGCGGCGGTTTGCAAAGTCGTAGGGGTTGTAGTCGACGGGCGTGAAGGCCATGGCGCTGCTCCGGTGCGGGGGGATGCGGGCGCAGTCCGCGCCCGCAAAATCCTTTTGGGGATCTTGCAAATGTCCTTGCAGGAACCGGCTTTTCCGATCGTCAGGCGATCAGGTCGTTGTATTCGTCCTCGTCCATGAACTGGTCGAGCACCGACAGGTCGTCGATCTTCATCTTGAAGAACCACGCCGAACCGGTGGGGTCGTCGTTCACGAGGCCGGGGTTGTCGACGAGTTTCGAGTTCACCTCGACGATCTCGCCATCGACGGGGGCAAGGATGTCGGAGGCCGCCTTGACGCTTTCGATCACCACGGCCTCGTCTCCCGCGGCGACCATGGTTTCGGTCTCGGGCAGTTCGACGAAAACCACATCGCCAAGCTGGGTCGCGGCATGTTCGGTGATGCCGACGACGACCAGATCGCCTTCGACGCGCAGCCATTCATGTTCTTCGGTGTATTTCATGATCTTTTCCCTAACGCTTGTAGGATGTCGGATGGAAAGGCAGGTCGGTTACGGTGACCGGAAGGCGCTTGCCCCGCAGCTCGCCCAACAGGGTGGTCCCCGTTGCGGCATTTGGGGCCGAGACGTAGCCCATTGCAACGGGGGCTTCGACCGAGGGGCCGAAACCGCCCGAGGTGATGGTGCCGATGCTCTCGTCCTTGTCCGAGAAGATGGCGGTGCCTTCGCGCATCGGGGCGCGGCCATCGGGGCGCAGGCCGACGCGCAGGCGGGCGGGGCCGGTTGCGAGTTCGGACAGGATGCGCGGCGCTCCGGGGAAGCCGCCCGCACGGTCGCCGCCCGCGCGGCGGGCTTTCTGGATCGCCCATGTCAGGCCCGCTTCGACGGGGCTGGTGGTGGTGTCGATGTCATGGCCGTAAAGGCAAAGCCCCGCCTCAAGCCGCAGCGAGTCGCGCGCGCCGAGGCCGATGGGAAGCACTTCGGGTTCGGCCAGCAGCGCCTTGGCGAAGGCTTCGGCCCGCGCCTCGGGGACCGAGATTTCGAACCCGTCCTCGCCCGTGTAGCCCGAGCGCGATACCCAAAGCTCGGTCCCTTGCCACAGGGGGCGGGCCACATCCATGAAGCGCATGGCGGCGGTTTCGGGGATCAGTCGGGCCAGAACATCGCCCGCCTGCGGACCCTGAAGCGCCAGAAGGGCGCGGTTCTCGATGAACTCGACCTCGGCCACGGCGGACAGATGCGCGCGCATATGGGCCACGTCGGCGTGTTTGCAGGCGGCGTTGACGACGACGAAAAGGTGGTCGCCGCGGTTGGCGAACATCAGGTCGTCAAGGATGCCGCCCGCGTCATTGGTGAACAGGCCATAGCGTTGCCGTCCCTGTGCCAGACCCAGCACATCGACCGGCATCAGCGCCTCGAAGACCAGTGCAAGGTCGGCCATGCTGCCCTTGGGGTGCAGGATCACCTGCCCCATGTGGCTCACATCGAACAGACCCGCCGCGGTGCGGGTGTGGATGTGTTCCTTCATCACTCCGGCAGGATATTGCACGGGCATGTCATAGCCCGCAAAGGGGACCATCTTGCCCCCGAGTGAGACATGCAGGTCATGCAGTCCCAGACGCAACAGATCGGACAAATGCCCTCTCCCCATGCTTGCGCCGCTGTCGTTATCGCGCGGCATCTTCAAGACAGGCCGATCCCTGTCCCTCGATGCCCCCTCTGTCCTTGCCCGCTTCGGGCGCCTGAGATCGTTATCCCTTCGGCGGGCCTGACGGCCACTCTCCAGAGTACGTTGTCAGAAACGGTCCCTTGCGCCTGAGAGTTTACCGGGGCGGTTGCTCCTTCGGCACCGACGCCACGGGTCGCCCCGCAGTGCCGGATTCTCCCGAACCTGACGGACCTTGGGTAGCCCGACCTTGCCTCGTCTGGCAAGAGGGAAATTGAATACCACGGTATGCCGTGCGTCAGGCGGTCAGGCCCGTGGGGGTTCCGGCGCGGGTGCGTTCGGTGCGGGCGATGACGCGATAGGCCAGCCAGACGGCAAGGAAGCCGAACAGGATTCCGCCTGCGGCCTGCCCGATCAGAATGCCCTGCGCGCCCCAATAGCTGCCCAGCCAAAGGGCGAAAGGCACCGTCCCGAGCGTATGGCGGCCCCAGTTCACCATCGTCGACTGGAAGGCGGCGCCAAGGTTGTTGCACAGCGCATTCGCCACGAAAATCATGGCGTTGAAGAAAAAGAGCAGGCTCAGCGGGCCGCAGAACAGATAGACCAGATCGCGGGTCAGCCCCTCGGCGTGGAACACGTCCCCGATGGGGCCGCGCGCGGCGAAAAGCAGCGCCGACATGCCGACGATCACCATGCCCGCGAAAAGCAGCGCGTCGCGGAAGGCCCGGCGCACGCGGTCGATCCGGCCCGCGCCGAGGTTCTGGCCGAAGATCGGGCCGACCGCACCCGACAGCGCGAAAATGATGCCGAAGGCGACGGGCGTCAGGCGTCCGGCGATGGCCATGCCGGCCACGGCCGCCTCGCCATAGCTTGCGACCATGCGGGTGATGACGGCTTGCCCGACGGGGGTGGCAAGCTGGGTCAGGATCGCGGGACCCGAGATCGACATGAGCGGTCCCGCAGCCTCGCGCAGGCTGCGAAGGGTGACGGGGGCAAAGCCGCCGTAGTGCCGCCAGATCGGCCAGAGCGCCATGACAAGGATCGCAAGCCGCGAGCCCCATCCCGCCAGCGCCGCACCTGTCAGGCCCAGATCGGCCCAGAGGATCAGCACAGGGTCGAGCGCCGCCAGAACCACCGCGCCCCAGACCGTCACCATCATCGAGCGCCGCGCATCGCCATGCGCCCGCAGGATTCCCGTGCCGACGATGCCGATCATCAGCAGCGGCTGGAGCGGGGTCATCAGTTGCAGATACCACAGCGTTTCGGCGGCGGTCCGCCCCTCGGCCCCCAGAACCCCGACGATTGCGGGCAGGGCGGCCCAGACAAGCGCGGCAAAGACCACGCCGAAGCCCGCGCCCAGCAGCAGCCCCGAGGTCGAGCGTTCGCGCGCCAGCGGCAGGTCGCGTTCGCCGATGGCGCGGGCTACGCGGGCCGAGACCCCGACCGACAGGCCGATGCCGAAAGCGGTGGTGAAGAACAGCACCGCGCCCGCATAGCCGATGGCGGCGGTTTTCACCGGATCGCCCAGCCACGAGATGTAGACCATGTTGATCAGGTCGACGACGAAGATCGCCATCAGCCCGACCGACGAGGACAGCGACATGACCGCGATATGCCGCAAAAGGTTGCCTTGGACGAATTTCGCCTGATGGGCTGTGGACATGACGTTCCCCCGAAGGGCATCATCCCTTCTTCTTTTTTCAAATATCCCACGGGGGTGCGGGGGTGTGAAACCCCCGCCTCTTCGCGGTCAGCTTGTGCGGACGGTTTTCAGCAGCGGCATGACATCGGCCATTTCCGGCCCGTTCGCGCGGCCCGTCAGCGCCTTGCGCAACGGCATGTAGAGCCCTTTGCCCTTGCGGCCAGTGGCGGCTTTGACCGCCTCGGTCCATTCGCCCCAGGTGGCCTTGGTCCAGGGCTTTGCGGGCAGCATCGACAGCGCCTGTCTGACGAAATCGGCATCTTCCGCATCGACCAGCGGTTCGGCCCCGTTCTGGAACAGGTCGGACCATTCCTTCAGGTCGGCCAGCGTGGTGATGTTGGCCTTGGCGATGTGCCAGAAGTCCTCGGCCTCGGCCGGGGCGACGCCAAGGGCTGCGACCTTGTCGGCCACGGCCGACAGCGGCAGCGACTGCACATGCGCGCGCGTCAGCGGGAACAGGTCTTCGGCGTCGAATTTCGTGGGGGCCGAACCGAAGCTGCCCACGTCGAAGCCCGCGATCAGGTCGTCCATCGAGGTGGCGAGTTCCACGGGTTTCGACGACCCGAGGCGGGCCATCAGCGACAGAAGCGCCATCGGCTCGACCCCTTGGGCGCGCAGGTCGCGCAAGGACAGGGTGCCGAGGCGCTTGGACAGCTCCTCGCCCTTGGCCCCCGTCAGCAGCGAATGGTGGGCAAAGCTGGGCGGGGTGCCGCCCATCGCTTCCATGATCTGGATCTGCGTGGCCGTATTGGTCACATGGTCCGCGCCGCGCACGATGAAGGTGACGCCCATGTCGATGTCATCGACCGAGGAGGCAAAGGTGTAAAGCACCTGACCATCCGCGCGGATCAGCACCGGGTCCGAGACAGAGGCCGCGTCGATCGAGATCGGCCCCAGGATGCCGTCGTTCCATTCGATGCGGTTCTGGTTCAGAAGGAAGCGCCAGTAGCCGTCGCGCCCTTCGGCCCTGAAGGCGGCCTTCTCGGCATCGGTCAGCTTGAGCGAGGCGCGGTCATAGACCGGCGGCTTGCCCATGTTGAGCTGCTTCTTGCGCTTGAGGTCCAGTTCCACGGGGCTTTCGAAACATTCGTAGAAGCGGCCTTTGGCCTTCAGCTCCTCGGCCGCCTCGCGGTAGCGGTCCATGCGGAGCGACTGCTTTTCCACGCGATCCCAATGGATGCCGAGCCAGTCGAGGTCGGCCATGATCCCGTCGGCATATTCCTGCTTGGACCGTTCCTGATCGGTGTCGTCCAGACGCAGGATGAAGGTGCCGCCCGATTTGCGGGCGATCAGGTAGTTCATCAGCGCGGTGCGCAGGTTGCCCACATGGATGTAACCGGTGGGCGAGGGGGCGAAACGGGTGGTGACGGTGGACATCTTGGCCTCCAATGACCGCGTTGCTCTTTCACAGGCGCGGGGTTTTGTCCATATCTGTGGGGTTGGAACGGGGGATGAGATGGCTGAAACCGAAGACGCGCCGACATGGGACGGGTTTACCGCGCCCGACCTGGGCCTGATCGAGGAACTGGCGCAGGACGCCATCGCCGCCTTGCCCGCGCCCTACCGTGCGGCGGCGGGGCTGGTGGCGCTGCGGGTGGTGGATTTCGCATCCGACGAGCTGCTCGAAGAGATGGGCCTGACCGATCCTTTCGAGTTGACGGGGCTTTATGACGGGGTGCCGCTGACCGAGAAATCGGTGATGGACCAACCCGCCCAGCCCGACACGATCTGGCTGTTCCGGCGGCCGATCCTTGACGAGTGGTGCGAGAGGGGGGATGTGGGACTTGGCGACATGGTGACCCATGTGCTGGTCCATGAACTGGCGCATCATTTCGGCTGGTCGGATGACGACATCTCGGCCATCGATCCGTGGTGGGAACGCGACTGACGAAGGCGTGATTGGGCGGTTGCGGGGGGTGTCCTATCCTTTTGATAGTTTTTGATCAGAAGGACATTCGCCCATGACAAGACCCAACCTCTCGCGCCGTCAGGCGATGATCGCCGGTGCCGTTCTGCCCTTTGCGCCCGCCCTGATGACAGGGGCAGCTGCGGCATCGGTGCCTATGCAGGGACCGGCGCTGCCGCTTTTCCACCGCGCCAAGGTCGGGGCCTTCGAGGTGACCACGCTGCTGGCCGGATCGCGGGCGGGCGACAAGCCGCAAGAGACCTTTGGCATGAACGTCGCAGCCGAGGAATTCGCCGCCGTCTCGGCTGCGAACTTCATTCCCGATGACAGGACTTTCAACAGTTTCGCGCCCGTTCTGGTGAACACGGGGGCCGAGCTGGTGCTGTTCGACACCGGCCTGAACCCCGAGGGGATCACGGCCGCATTGGCCGCGGCGGGGGTGCAGCCCGATCAGGTGGACATCGTGGTGCTGACCCATATGCACGGCGACCATATCGGCGGGCTGGGCGGGGCGAACCCGACCTTTGCCAAGGCGCGCTACGTCACCGGCGCTGCCGAGCATAACGACTGGTCCAAGGCGGGGAACGAGGGGTTCGAGGCCAATGTGAAGCCCCTGAACGACAGGTTCAGCTTCCTCGACGACGGCGGGGCGGTGGTGTCGGGGATCACGGCGATGGCCGCTCCGGGCCATACGGCGGGGCATTTCGCCTATCGTCTTGAAAGTGGCGGGCAGCAACTGGCGGTGCTGGCCGATACGGCGAACCATTACGTCTGGTCGCTGGCCCATCCCGATTGGGAGGTGCGCTTCGATCAGGACAAGGCGCAGGCGGCGGCAACGCGGCGCAAGGTGCTGGGGATGCTGGCAGCGGACCGGATCGCCTTTGCGGGCTATCACATGCCCTTTCCGGGGATCGGCTTCGTCGAGGCGGCGGGCGAGGGCTTCCGCTATGTTCCGGCAAGTTACCAGTTCATGTTCGGTTAACCAGTTTGGCCGACCCAAAGCAAAAGGGGGCGCACGCGCCCCCTCTGTCCGCTTCGCGGCCATTCACCCCCTGTGGATATTTGGGGCAAGAGGAAGCGGGCGGTCGGTATCCGGAAAGAAGGGGGGGCGGGTGAGCGCCCCCCGCTTGGCGATCAGGCCTTGAGCTTGGCCGCGATTTCCACGGTGCGCTTGGCCTGATGGCTGATGGCGGCCACGACTTTCTCGTCGAATTCGGCGCCCTGGGTGTGGCTGTAGCCGTAGGGGTTGCCGCCCGCGCCGAAGATCGCGGCATCGGTGTAGCCGGGGGCTGCGATGATGGCGCCCCAGTGCAGGAAGGTGGTGTAGAGGCCGAGGATCGTGGCTTCCTGGCCGCCATGCACGTTCTGGGCCGAGGTCATGGCCGAGATCGCCTTGTTCGCCAGCTTGCCGGTGAACCACTGGCCGCCCAGCGTGTCGATGAAGGACCGCATCTGCGAGGTGGCGCTGCCGAAGCGGGTGGGCGTCGAGAAGATGTAGGCGTCGGCCCATTCCATGTCGGCCGGGGTGGCGACCGGAACCGAGGACTGGTTCTCGGCGGCGGCTTTCCACGCGTCCTGGCTGTTCACCACCTCGGCCGGGGCGGTTTCGGCGATGCGGAGGACCTTGACCTCGGCACCGGCGGCGCGGGCGGCTTCGGCGGCGATTTCGGCCATTTTGTGGTTGGTGCCGTAGGTGGAGTAGTAGACGATTGCGAGTTTGACGGTCATGTCGGGTCTTCTTTCCTGAACGGGAGCGTTTGAATTCTGTGCCGATCAGGTAACCCGTTTTCCCGTTTCCGCAAATGCCGATGGGCGCAGGGCATCTGTGCGCCGTTGCGCGGGTTGTAGCATGGGGTTTGTTACCGCTATCATAACGCAAAGGGCGGCGGGTGCGGGAGGCGGCGATGGCAACGGGTGAAAAGGGCGGTTTCCGGCAGCAGGCGCCGATCCTGACGCTGACGCTGAATCCGGCGCTGGACATGGCGACCGAGGTCGCGGTGATGCGTCCCGATGAAAAGCTGCGCTGTTCGGACCCGCAGCTCGACCCCGGTGGCGGGGGGCTGAATGTCAGCCGCGCGGTGCATCTGCTGGGCGGGGAAAGCCTTGCGCTGGTTGCGCTGGGCGGGCTGACCGGCGACCGTCTGGCCGAGCTGATCCGGCGCGAGGGGGTGATGTTCCTTGGCATCACCGGACCGGGCGAGACGCGGCAGAGCCTGACGGTGAACGAGGCGGCGACGGGGCGGCAATACCGCTTCATGCTGCCCGGCCCTGTCTGGCATGACGAGGATCAGGAGCGGGTCTTCATGCTGCTGCGGGCGGCGGGAAAACCGGGGGGATTCTCGGTGATCTCGGGCAGCCAACCCCCCGGAGTTCCTGTGGATTTTCCGGCCAGGCTGGCATCGGCGATGGCGGGGATGCGGGTGGTGATGGACACAAGCGGCGCGGCCCTGACGCGGGCGGTGGAACACCCCGTGCCGGGGCTGGAAGTGCTGCGGATGGATGGCGAAGAGGCCGAGGCGCTGGCGGGACGCGCGCTTGCGACCCGTGCCGATACAGCCGATTTCGCGGGAGAGCTGGTGGCGCGTGGCGTGGCCAGAAAGGTGATCGTCGCGCGCGGCTCGGACGGGTCGGTTCTGGCGGGCGAGGGGCTGCGGATCTTTGCCAAGGCACCGAAGGTCGCGGTGCGGTCGAAGGTCGGGGCGGGGGATTCCTTTGTGGGCGGCTATGTGCTGACGCTGGCGCAGGGCGGGACCGAGGCCGAGGCGCTTGCCAAGGGTGTGGCGGCGGCTGCGGCGGCGGTCATGTCGGCGGCGACCGAGCTGTGCCGCGCCGAGGATGTGGATCGGCTGTTGCCCGAGGCCCGGGTGGAGACGGTTTAACCGATTGATTCCGCTTGGTTCTGGCCGCGCGTTCTGGCCGCGCGTTCCGGCGATGGTGGCCACGGTCGGGCGAGGTGTCGAAGCGGCGCCGGACCGCGTGGCACTTGCCCTGCCGGACAAGATTTGGCGCAGGGGGGCGGCGCGGCTGGCAAGACCCTGTTCATCAGCCGGAATGCACAGCCGATGCAGACGCGTTGCACGGCGGGGTTACGAAGGCTTCATCTTTCGGCTGCGCCCAGCTTTCGGCAATGGCCCATCTTTCGGCTGCGCCCTGTCGGGGGAGGCTTGCCCTTTGCCCTGCGGGGCGGCTAGGTCTTGGCGGGTGTTTCGGGTGGAGCGTTCCTTGAGCCAAGACAAGTCCGGTTTTGCGAGTGGCCTTGTCACCGCCCTGCCCATCGCACTGGGCTATTTTCCCATCGCCTTCGCCTTTGGCGTGGCCGCGACCAAGGCGGGCTTTTCGGGGGCCGAGGCGGTCATGCTGTCGGTCGTGATCTATGCGGGGGCGTCGCAGTTTCTGGCGCTGGCGCTTGTCGCCTCGGGTGCCCCCTTGCTGGTGGCGGCGTTCACGCTGGTCGCGATGAACCTGCGGCATGTGCTTTACGGGCCTGCGCTGATGCGTGCGGCGGGGGCCGACGGGGCGCGGCGTCTGGCCTGGGGTTGGGCCTGGGGCCTGACGGACGAGGTGTTCGGCGCGGCCCTTGGCGAGGTGGCGCGGGGGCGGCGCTTTTCGGAGCCTTTCATGTTCGGGATCGGGATCGGCGCCTATGCCGCCTGGGTTTCGGGCACGGCGGTCGGCACGCTGGCGGGAGGCGGTGCCTTGCAGGACTATCCGGCCGTCGAGGCGGGGCTGGGCTTCATGCTGCCCGCGCTGTTTCTGGCGCTGCTGCTGTCGATCCTGACCCGCGCGGCGGTGCCGGTGATCGGGGTGGCCGGGGTGGCGACGGTGGCGGGGACGCTGGCTGTCTCGCCCACGGTCGGGATCCTTGGCGGTATGGTGGCGGGTGCTTTGGCGGGGCTGGTGCGCAAATGAGGATCGAGGTTCTGGCGCTGGCGCTGATCGTGGGCTTTGCCAATTACGCCTTTCGCTATGGCCCCTTTCGCTTTGGTCTGGGCGAGGGGCGGGCCGGCGGGCCGATGGCGCGGTTTCTGGCCGCGACGGGGCCTGCGGCTATCGCGACGCTGGTGGTCGCCTCGGTGCTTCCGATGGTCGGGGAGGCAAGGCTGCCGCTGCTGGCGGGCGTGGTCACGGTGCTGGCGGTCTGGGGCTGGCGACGGTCGGTGGTGCTGGCGACGCTGGCGGGGCCTGTGGCCTATGGCGCGGTCTTTGCGCTGGTCTGACCGCTTCACGATTGGCTGTAACAGTCGTTAAGGGCTTGCGGTGCAACGGCTGCGGGGTGAGCATCGCGGCAGCTCAAGGAGATGTGCGATGATCGAGATCAGCTCGGACAAGGTGGTTCAGGTGATTTTCCTGATGCGCGAAGAGGCGGCGGGCGAAAAGCAGTTGCACGCCTTTATCAACGGCTTGAACGACGATGAAAAGGCGCATCTGACCGCCATCGCATGGGTCGGGCGCGGGGCGTTCGAGGCCGATGCCTATGCCGAGGCGGTCGAAACCGCCTATGCCGAGGCGACGGTGCCGACCGACCAGTATCTGATGGGCATGCCGCATCTGGCCGAGAACCTAGAAGCGGGGCTCGAGGCGCTGGGTGTGGATGTCGCAGGCGAAGAGGCGGATCTGATGTGACCCCCTTGCAGGGCGCGTCCGCGATTCTCATATTCGGCAAATAGAATGTGAGGCGATCATGGCTGAGACGGTGAAACTGGTTTGCGCCACCTGCGGGCAGACGAACCGCGTCCCGCGCGAGCGGCTGGCGGGCGGGCCGAAATGCGGCAGCTGCGGCGAGGCGCTGGCCGACGGGCGCGTGCATGAACTTGACGGGTTGTCGCATGACAAGGCGGTGCGCGACGACGAATTGCCGCTGCTGGTGGATTACTGGGCGCCGTGGTGCGGGCCGTGCCGGATGATGGCGCCGGAATTCGCCAAGGCGGCCAAGAGTTTGGCCCCGCAGGTGCGGCTGGCGAAGCTGAACACCGAGGACCATCCGGCGATTTCGCAACGGGCGCAGATTCGCGGGATTCCGGCGCTGGTGCTGTATCGGCGCGGGCGCGAGGTGGCGCGACT
Organism: Paragemmobacter straminiformis; assembly: GCF_014243445.1. Lineage (GTDB taxonomy): Bacteria > Pseudomonadota > Alphaproteobacteria > Rhodobacterales > Rhodobacteraceae > Paragemmobacter > Paragemmobacter straminiformis. Next base: position 317,542 of record NZ_JACLQD010000001.1, on the reverse strand, counting down.
GGCGGGTGCGCGTCCGGCGGCCGATATCGTGGCTTTCGTGCAGGGCCATATGGCCGCGCGGGCCTGAGCCGGAGCTGGCTGCGGGCGTGATCGGGGGCGGGGCGCTCGCTTGACAATCCCGCGCCGATGCGCGAGAAGCCCGCCCGTGGGGGCAGTAGCTCAGTTGGGAGAGCGCGTCGTTCGCAATGACGAGGTCAGGGGTTCGATCCCCCTCTGCTCCACCAGATTTTTCCCGAATGTTTCGATGCCTGTGACGGCGGGCGTGGCGTGGCCGCTGGCGGCGTATATGAAAAAACCCCCGACCGCGGTCGGGGGTAAGGCTTTCCGTTACGGCAGTACGAGAGGCGGGCAGGTCAAGGCACGCCTTACCCCCCGTTGTAACGGGCGGGGCGTTGCGGGCGCAAATGCGCATCGGTGTCGTTCGGGAAATAAGGTCTGTAGGTTTATACCTTGGATAAGGGCTAGGCGCGGAATAACTCACGCTGACGCACATACCCCCGCCCGAGGTCTGCCGTTAAATATCTTTCGCGCTGGATTTGTAGACTTGTCGGAAAGTTGAATTGCTGTCCTTTTCCGCCCACTGCAAGGCAGGGGGAAATATAACATGCCGGACAAATCGAAGATATCAATACTGATAGCCGACGACCATGCGCTGCTCGTGGATATGATCGATCTTTTTCTGCAAAGCGACGGCGGGTTCACCGTGGCGCGGGCGGACAGCCTTCAGACCGTGGTCGAGGCGATCGAAGCCGAGGGGCCGTTCGACGTGATCCTGCTCGACCTCGACATGCCGGGGATGCACGGGTTGCAGGGGATCGAGACGGCGGTGAAGGCCAACAAGGGCGGCCGGGTCGTGCTGTTCTCGGGGCAGGTGCGGCAAGAGGCGATTTTTCAGGCGCTGGAAATGGGGATTTCCGGCTTCATCCCGAAAACGCTTTCCGCCAAGTCGATGGCCAACGCGATCCGCTTCGTCGATTCCGGCGAGATCTATATTCCGAGCGTGCTGAGCGCCACCTGGGCGCGGCCCGAGCGGCGGGCGCAAGCGACCAACATCTCGCCGCGCGAGATGGATGTGCTGCGGCATATCTGTCAGGGAAAGACCAACAAGGACGTCGCGCGCGAGCTGGGATTGACTGAAATCACAGTGAAAATGCACGTGCGTTCGCTGTGCGCCAAGATGAATGTCACCAACCGCACGCAGATCGCGATGAAGTCGATCGCCAGCGGTCTGGCCTGAGGCGCGGGCGGCGGGGCGGGCATCGTAAGGCGGGTGCCGCAGACCGCAGCGACACCCGTTACAGCCCCAAGGCCAGCTACACAATCTTTCGTGCTGGCCCATACTGCGGCAGACTTCGACGGAGGACGGGACATGGATATCCGGAACGGCGATACGCCCTTGCAAGAGCAGGCGCTGGGGGCTGCGGGGCAGGTTGACTATTCCGGCGCTGCCGGATGGGGCGACGCGGTGGACCGCAAGCGCTTTCTTGTCGGGGTCCATCTGAACGCAAGGCAACTGGCAGCACTCGAGCGGTACCGCGCCTCGCTCGACGATGATGTGAGCCGGCCGCAGGCGATAAGGTCGATCCTGACCTGCTGGCTGAAACAGAACGGACATCTTTGAGCGCGCTTTCGTTAAAATAGGCAGAGCTGATTTTATGAAGCCGGATGCGATGCGTCCGGCTTTTATTATTTCTGCCATTCATATTTTGAAGGGACAAGAAGGGTTTTGAAGGGAAACCGGAGCGATACGGATGGTGACCGATACCTAAGATATTAACGGCACCCTGTGGCGTGGCAATGCAGCGTTAAGACAAATTGGTTGCCTGTGGGTGCAATGTTATCCGGAATTGGAGAAATATCCATTTGTCCAAAGGGTTTCCAATGAACCGGATCGGCACAAGACTTGGCGGCATGGCGCTGCTTCCGGCAACGGCGATCGTTCTGGTGGCATGCACGCCGCCGCAGCCGCAATACGAGAACGTCTATTGCTGGGCGGAAGAGCAGGGTTTGATCCTTGACGAGAAGTATTCGCGCCCTGCGGCGATGAAATGCGCGCCTTTGGTCGCGCCGCAGGTTGCGGGGATCGGCGCGGTCGATCCGCAGACGCCGCCTTCGCCGTCGACGCGGCCCACGCCTTCGACCCCGCCGTCGCCCTCGACGCCTCCGGGCACGAATACGGGCAGCTCGTCTTCGGCAAGTGCCGGTGGCGGCTCGTCCTCGGCCAGCACGACATCGGGCGGGACGGCGTCATCGGCTTCGGCCTCGGGGACGGGCACATCGGCCACGACGGCGGGCGGGGGCAGCGCGTCGGGGGCAAGCGCGGGGGGCGGCACCAGCAGCAGCGCCACGGCGGGCGGGGGCAGTTCCTCGTCGTCCAGCGCGGGCGGAGGCTCGTCCTCGAGTTCGACGACCTCGTCTTCGGGCAGTTTCTCGGCCTCGGCCGGTCCGAACGGTGTGTCGGTGAGTGCGACCTACTGAATACGCGGCATGTGAGCCGAAGCGGATCTGCGCGGCGAATGCCGGCTGGAAGATGAAGATGACGACGAAACGGACAACGAAATGCGCGGGCCTGCGGGCCGTCATGATTGCGGTTTCCCTGCTGGGCGGCGGTGCCGCGATGGCGCAGGAGTGGTCGAGCCCCGGCCAGAACTGGGGCGGGGGCTGGGGATTTTCGTCGGTCGCGGAACGGACGCTTCTGTTGCAGCAGGCGCAGGCCATGCTGGCCGCGCGCAATGCCGGACGCGTGACCACGATCAACACCTATGACAACCGGCAGAACTATCAGGAAGTGTCGGTCGGCGCGGGGGCGACGAATGACTCGGCCTTTCAGGTCGGGGATTCGACGCAGTCGAGCTATGCGGTGGGCGCGCTGAACACCGGCACGACCAACATCGACGTGACGGGCGACGGCAACACCGTCGACTCGACCATCCGCGCCGACAGCACGGGATGCATCGACGGCACGATGACCACGATGGAGCAGGGGACGCCGAACCTCGATGCGTCCTTCGGGATCGACATCAGCATGGCGTCAAGCGCGCAGGGGCAGACATGCAACTGATGCGGGGCGCTGCGGCGAAAGCGGTCTCATGGGCGGCGGCCCTGGCCGTGGCTGGCTGCACCGCCGTTCCGGGGGCAACGGAAAAACCGTGGGAGCGCGCCAATCTGGTGCAGGGCCCGCCGATCGAAGACATCGTGACCGCTTTCGATTCCGCGCTGGGCTGCCTGCGCGGCAAGATCAAGCGCAACGTGGTTTTCGCCGTCGGCACGGTGACCGACAACACGGGCAAGGAAACCTACAACGACGGCGGCTCGGGCAAGATGGTGACCCAAGGCGCGGGCGACATGGTGCAATCGGCGCTGTTCCGGTCGGGCGTGACGGTGGTGAACCGCAGCCAGGTCAACGTCTCGGTCATCGAAGCGACATGGGGCATCCGTGACATCAAAAGCCAGGTGCCGGTGAATTTCTACATCTCGGGCAGCATCAACAGCCTCGATTACATACCGGGCGGCGGCTACGAGGTGTCGGTTGCGGGCTTCGGGCCGAAAAAGCGGCAAAGCCGGATCATGGTGGGTCTGGACCTGTCGATGGTCGATGCCTTCACGGGGCGGGTCGTGGCGTCGATCCCGTTGCAGAAGCAGATTTACATGTCGGAAGCGGGCTTCAGCGGCACGCAGTTCTTTGGCGATACGCTGGTGTCGCTGGATGCGGGCGGCATGGAGCGCGAGGCGATGAATTTCGCGCTGCGCCAGATGGTGTCGCTGGCGACGTTCGAGCTGCTGGGTCAGGTGATGAACCCCGGCGTCTATGCGCAATGCCGCGGGCTGGTGCCGGGCGGCGCGGGGGCGGTCGAGCATAACGGGACGGCGGACACCTCGGTCTACGAGGTGTCGGGGCAGACGGGCAACGACCTGAACGTGCCGGTCGAGCGGGCGCTGCCGCCGCCGGCTGTTCCGCCGCAGGGGCAGGCGCCGGGCCAGCCCGTGCCGCCGGGAATGCTGCCCGCGCCGCCGCAGGAAAGCGCGCCGCAGGGCGGGCAGCCCGACCCCAAGGGAGAGCAACCGCGCAGTCCGCGCGGCGATGCCTCGCTTTTGGGCAAGGAGGCGACCAAGACCGCGACGCGCGCCATCCAGACGGCGAAGAAGTCGCAGACCGCCGAGAACGCCATCGACCGGATGAAACTGGCCGCCGAGGCGATCCAGATGGCCAATCTTGCGCTGAAACTGCTGCAAGAGGCGGCGCGGCTGGGATTGGACGGCGAAGAGGGCGACGTGACGGCCGTCGTCGTGCAAGAGGCGATGCGCGTTGCCGCAGCAGCGGGCCGCGAGGCGGCAAATGCCGCGCAGGCCGAAAAGCTGACCCCGCCCGCGCCCGCCGAAGCCGAGCGCAAGACATCCGAGGCCGAGCCTGCGCCCGCAGCACCCGCGCCCGCCGGACCGCTGCTTGCAGCGAAGCCGACCCCGACCCCGACACCGACGCCGACACTTCAGCCCGCGTCGATGCCGAGCGTGATGCGCATCCAGCCGCCGACCGAGATGTTCGTGGCGCCCAGCCCGTCACAGGGCAGCGTGATGTTCCTGCCGAAAAGCGGAGGCTGACAAAAGAATTCCGCCGGAGCGATCCGGTGCGATTGGGGCCCCCGATACCCCCCGATAGAAAAGCGGACCGCTTGGGGGGCGGGACCGTGATACAGGAAGACACAGATGCAAAAGTTTCTCTCCACTACCGCCTTCGTGGCTGGCGTCGCTTTCGGCGGTTCGGCCTTTGCCGCCGATCCGGCATCGTCGGACTCGCTGCTTTCGGGCATCCTCAACGATGCGACCGAGCTGTCGGCGAGCCTGTCGAACGTCGCGCAGAACCTGAACGACGTGAACGGTTCGATCAACATCGACACCGAGCGCACCACGTCGGACTTCGCCGACATCATCGACGGCCTCGGCGGCCCGAACGGCTTCGGGTCGTACAGCCAGGTGAACGCCAGCGTCTACGGTTCGGACGTTCCGGCCTCGTTGCTGAACGTGCTTAACCCGCTGACGCTGACGCTGGGCAACCTGTCGACCACCGCCATCGGTTCGCTGCAGTCGGGCAACATGACCGCGACCTTCGACGCTTCGGGCCTGCTGGCCAAAGCCGAGTCGACCGCAACCGGCCTGAGCACCACCGCCGGAATGTCGGCCGAACAGTACGGTTCGATCCTGAACCCGGTCGCGATGCAGAACATCTCGGTCAACTCGGGCGCGATCGACGGGTCGGTCAACCTTGCGCTGGCGAACGTGAACACCACGGTCGGCAACGTCGGCACCACCGCCATCGGTGCGCTGGGTTCGGGCGCTATGACCGCCAACATCTCGGGCCAGATGGGCGATCCGGCTGAAATCGGTTCGGGCCTTGTGACCGCGCTGGTCGGCAACCCCTACTGATCCTTGGCTTTCCATGCGGGGGCCGGTTCGTCCGGCCCCTGCGTCCTATGCGAAAGAGTCGTCCGGTTTCGGGCGGCTTTCTCATTTCGGGACCTGTTTTCTGCGCCCGCCCGCCTAACAGCGCGCCGCATCGCGCCGTTTGTGCATAAGTCGCCGCCCTGCGTGTGGAACGGAGTGGCGGCTGTGGCTTAAACGGGGGCAGGATTACATGAAAACCACGGCAAAGACGGGCGTTCTGCGGCATTCGGATGCGCGCGAACTGGCGGCAGAGCTGACCGGGGCGCTTGACGCGGGGGATGTGACGCTGGACCTCGCGGCCGTCGAGCAGGTCGATACCGGCATATTGCAAGTCCTCATCTCGGCCAGCGCCCTTGCCGACCGCACGGGGCGGCGGCTGCATTTGCACATGCCCGAGGGCAGCGCCGTCTGGAGCGCCGCGCAGGCCCTGGCCCTGCCGCCCTTTGGCCTGCCGGTGAGCGGCCTTTCAGCACAAGATTCCAACAAAGGGCAAAGCCTATGACCAAGACCATCCTGACGGTGGATGACAGCCCGTCGATCCGGAAGATGATTGCCATGACGTTGCAGGAGGCGGGTTACGCCGTTCTGGAAGCGGTGGACGGGCAGGATGGTCTGGCCAAGGCCACCAGCGCGCATGTCGATGCGATCATCACCGACCAGAACATGCCGAACCTTGACGGTCTGGGCATGATCCGCGCGCTGCGCCAGCACCCGATGGGGCGCGGCGTGCCGATTGTCGTGCTGTCGACGGATGGGGACGAGGGGCTGAAGGCGCAGGCGCGCGAGGCGGGGGCGCTGGGCTGGATGCTCAAGCCCTTTACGCAAGACAAGTTGCTGGCGGTCATGAAGAAGGTGCTGGGGTAATGGTGGACGACGAATTGGCAGGCGTGTTCCGCGAGGAATTGCGCGATTTGCTCGACAGTCTCGAGCGGGGGTTGCTGGATCTGAAGGCCGCGCCGCAGGATATGGGGCTGGTCAATCAGGTGTTCCGCGACCTGCACACGGTCAAGGGCAGCGGCGCGATGTTCGGCTTTGTCGAGCTTGCGGCCTTTATCCACAGGTTCGAGACGCTGTTCGACAAGGTCCGCGCGGGCGAGGTGCCGGTGAGCGCCGAGCTGATCCGCCTTGCGCTGGCGGCGCGGGACGAGATTCCGGGGCTGGTCGATGGCGTGGCCGACCCCGAGGGGCGGCGCGATGCGATCCTGTCGGGGCTGGCCGCTTTGGGCTGTCCGGTGGCCGAGGCCGCGCCCGTGGCTGCCGCCGTGGCGGCGGTGGGCGGGGTGGCCCCGCAGGCCGCCGCGTCGCTGACGCTGGAATTCCGGCTGCTGGGCGAGGCGCTGGGCCTTGGCGCGCGGCCCGAGGTCGTCCTTGGCGAGTTGCGGGCGCTGGGGGCCGGGGCGATCGTGGCCGATCTGGCCGATGTGCCGCCGCTTGACCTGCTTGAACCGGATGCCTGCCATATCGTCTGGCGCATGGTGCTGCCTGGTTCGGTGACCGAGGCGCAGGTCGAGGACGTGTTCCTGTTCACCGATGCCGAATGGAAGCTGACGCGCGACTGGCCCGAGAGCGGCGGCTTCGACTTTGAGCTGGGCGCGGCTGGAACCGAGCTGCCTGCGGTCGAGGATGCTGCTGTCGTGGCCCCCGTTGCGACCCCCGTTGCGGCGCCCGCCGCAACCCCCGCCGTGGCCCCCGTGCTTCAAGCGGTGCCGGCGGCCGAGGCGGTGCCTGCGGCGGTGGCGGCGGCTGCGGCGACGATCCGCGTTCCGGCCGAGCGGCTGGATGCGCTGATGGATGCCGTGGGAGAGCTGGTCATCGTCGAGGCGCGGCTGACCGAGCTTGCCCGCCAGAGCCGCGATCCGGCGCTGATGACCACCGCCGAGCAGATCACGCGGCTGGCGGCGGGATTGCGCGATGCGACGATGACGATGCGCATGGTGCCGATGCGGTCGCTGGTCGGGCGTTTCCGGCGGCTGATTTCGGGGCTGTCGGACAGTCTGGGCAAGCCCGTCGCCTTCAACGTGCTGGGCGAGGATACCGAACTTGACAAGACGGTGATCGAAAAGCTGGCCGACCCCTTGGTGCATGTGCTGCGCAACGCCATCGACCACGGGATGGAGACGCAGGACGAGCGGGCCGCCAAGGGCAAGTCCGGCACGGGGATCATCGAGCTTTCGGCCCAGCATGCCGGGGCCGAGGTGCTGATCCGCGTGCGGGACGACGGGCGCGGCATGGACCCCGCGCGCATCCGCGCCAAGGCGGTGTCGCAGGGGATCATCGCGCCCGAGGCCGTGCTGACCGAGGCGCAGACCTTTGCGCTGGTCTTCGAGCCGGGCTTTTCCACCGCGACCGAGGTGACCGAGCTGTCGGGCCGTGGTGTCGGGATGGATGTGGTCCGCCGCACCATCGAAGGGCTGCGCGGCAGCATCGAGATCGACTCGAAACTGGGGTCGGGCACATCGGTGACGCTGCGCCTGCCGCTGACGCTGGCCATCATCGAAGGTCTGCTGATCGAGGTGGCGGGCGAGAAATACACCCTGCCGATGGCGATGGTGCAAGAGATCGTGGCCCTGCCGAAAGACCGCGCCGAGCCGAAACGCTCGGGCGATTTTCTGGATATCCGTGGCAAGTTCGTGCCCTTCCTGCGCCTGCGGTCGCTGTTCGACTGCGCGGGTTCGGCCCCGGGCGAACAGAACGTGGTGATCGTCAGCTCGGGCGAGACGCGGGTGGGCATCGTGGTCGACCGGATCGTCGGGACCAACCAGACCGTCATCAAGCAGATGTCGAAGCTGCATGCCGGAGTGCGGGCGGTTTCGGGGGCGACGATCCTTGGCGACGGGTCGGTGGCGCTGATCCTCGACGTGGGCCACCTGATCGGCCTCGGGCGCGGTGCGGCGACGCAAGGCATGGCATTTGCAGAGGTGGCGGCATGAAACTCGCATCGCTTCGGAAGACCGAACATCTGACCCTTGTCACGCTTGCGCTGGGCAGCCAGACGCTGGCGGTTCCGGCCGATGTGCTGCGCGAGATCCTTGACCCGTTGCCCGTGACGCGGGTGCCGGGGGCGGGGGCCTTCGTGCCGCATGTGGTGAACGTGCGCGGGTCGGTGGTGCCGCTGGCGAACCTGAAGATCGCGCTTGGCATTCCCGAGGCCGGAGTGGATGACCGCAGCCGCATTCTGGTGCTGGAAATCCCGCTCGACGGCGAACCTGCGCTGGTCGCCATTCAGGCCGATGCCGTCCACGAGGTCACGACCATCGAGACCCTGCGCATCGAACGGGTGCCGGAAACGGCGAGCCTGTGGCCGCCCGAATACCTCATCGGACTTTACAAGGGAGCGGAGGGCTTCGTGCTGCTGCCCGATCTTCCCGCCATCTTCTCTGCCCAGACCTCGCAAGCGGCTGCGGCCTGATCGACGACGAATAAACCAAGGGTGACAGTAATGAAATTCACGATCAAAACCAAGTTGGGGGCGATCTTCGCCTTTGTCTTCCTGCTGAGCGGTATCTCGGCGGTGATGGCCTTGCGGGACCTCAAGGCGTCGAATGATTCCATCACGGAACTGGTCGCATCGGACGTGCTGCGGATGCTGACGGCCGAGGACCTGATCACGCAGGAACTGCTGTTGCAGGTCAACCTGCGCGAAAGCCTTGTCGATCCGTCGGTGCCCGATGCCGGCCGCCCTGCGCGGATGATGGCGGACCGCGAGGCGATCCACGCGCAGATCGACAAGGATTTGCAGGTGATGCGCGACACGCTGCCGCCCGAGCAGATTCCGCTGCTGGACGCCTATATCGTCGAACATGAAAAGAACGCCGAACTGGCGGACCGCATCCTGAAGCTGAACGCGTCGGGTCAATCGGCTGCGGCGAACGATCTGCTGCTGGGCGATGCGCTGGCCTACGAGGTCGAGAACAACGATGCGATCGAGGCCCTGCGCAATGCCGTGCATGAGGAGTCGAATGCGGCTGTTGCCCTTGTAAACGAGGAATATGCCAATGCCCGTGTGATGCTGATCGGGATGCTGGTCGCCTCGCTTCTGGTCGGGTCGGTTTCGGCGGCTTTCGTCGTGCTGTCGATTTCGGGCCGGATGAAGCAGTGCATCGAACTGGCGACGGCGGTTGCTTCGGGCGATCTGCGCCGGACGATGGCCACCAAGGGCAATGACGAGGTGGCGCAGCTTCAGGAGACCGTCAACGAGATGGTGCTGAAACTGCGCGAGGTCGTGGGCAATGTGTCGATGGCCGTGCGCAACGTGGCGTCGGGTTCGGCGCAGATGGCGGCCACCTCGGAACAGCTGAGCCAGGGCGCGACCGAGCAGGCGGCATCGACGGAAGAGGCCAGCGCCTCGGTCGAGGAAATGTCGGCCAACATCAAGCAAAGCGCCGACAATGCCCAGATCACCGAGCGGATGGCGCTGAAATCGGCGGAAGATGCCCGCACCAGCGGCAAGGCCGTGGCCGATGCGGTGGATGCGATGCAGACCATCGCCGACCGGATCATGATCGTGCAGGAAATCGCGCGTCAGACCGACCTGCTGGCGCTGAACGCCGCCGTGGAAGCGGCGCGGGCGGGCGAGCATGGCCGCGGCTTTGCGGTGGTGGCGGCCGAGGTGCGCAAGCTGGCCGAACGCAGCCAGACGGCGGCGGCGGAAATCTCGTCGCTGTCGGCAAGCACCGTGCGGACGGCGGCAAGCGCGGGCGAAATGCTGCTGGGCCTTGTGCCCGACATCGAAAAGACCAGCGCCCTTGTGACCGAGATTTCGGCAGCCAGCCGCGAGCTTGCGACGGGTTCGGCGCAGATCAGCATGTCGATCCAGCAGCTTGACAAGGTGACGCAGCAGAACACCAGCGCGTCGGAAGAGATGTCGTCCAGCGCAACCGAGCTGGCAAGCCAGTCGGACGCGCTGGCCGCGGCGGTCGAGTTCTTCAAGATCGACGATGCGGGCGCGAATGGCGTGATCATCGGCAATGGCCGGATGCGGCCTGCCGCCTCGGTCGCGGCGGCGCGCCAGCCTGCGCTGCCGCGCAAGCCCCTGCGCAATGACGGCGGCTTCGATTTCGACCTTGCCGGAGACGGTGACGAGAACGACGCCAACTTCAAACGCCGCGACGCGGCGTAAGGGGGCAACCATGCTGGATGCCGCAATCGAAGGCAGCGGCGCCCCCGACGACCGGGGCGCTGCGGTGGAGGGGTCTGCCATGGGCGATGTGGTGACCTTTGTCGCCGATGCCGCCCTTTACGCGGTCGAGGTGATCCGGGTTCAGGAGATCCTCGACCTGCGGCCGGTGGCGGTGATGCCCAACGCGCCCGATCACCTTTTGGGGATCATCGACCTGCGCGGGGCCAATATACCGGTGGTCGACCTGCGCCGCCTTTTGGGGCGGGGCGTGGGCGAGGACACGGGCCAGACGCGCATTCTTGTCGTCTGGGTCGCGCATCGCGGCGGGCGGGCGATCATCGGGGTCAAGACCGACCGCGTGATCGAGGTGACGCAACTGGACGGCGGACTGGTGAAGCCGATGGCCGAGGCCGATCTGCTGCGCTGGTCGGGCAGCGCCATTGCCGGAATCGGGCGGTTGAAGGGCGAGGTCGTCAGCGTTCTCGACCTCGACCGTCTTTTCGAGCGGGTGGACCTGCCCGAGTTTCAGGGCGTCGTGTGATTTGGGACCAGTGTGATGAATACGATGACAGCCGGCGGCACAAGCTACAGTGACCGCTTCCGCGAGTTGATCCGGTCGTTGACCGGGATCAGCCTGCCGCAAAGCAAGGTGGTGATGATCGAGCAGCGGCTGCGCAAGCGGGTGCTGGCCTTCGGGCTGAGCGATATGGAAGCCTATCTGGGCCAGTTGCTCGAAGGGCAGGGGATGGAAGAGGAGTTGCGGATCGTGATCGACCTGATCACGACCAATACGACCAGCTTCTTCCGCGAGTCCGACCATTTCGACTTTCTGGTGAACGAGGCCTTGCCCAAGCGGCTGGCGCAGGCCAAGGGCGCGCGCAAGCCGCGCTTCAAGCTGTGGAGTGCGGCGGCTTCGGAAGGGGCCGAGGCCTATACCTCGGCGATGGTGCTGGCCGAGGCGCAGCGGCGCGGGGCGATGTTCGATTTCGCGGTGCTGGCCACCGACATCTCGCAGCGCATGCTCGAACGCGGGGCAGAGGCGGTCTATGGCGCGGACCAACTGTCGACCGTGCCGCCCGATCTGGTGAAGCGCTACTTCATGTCGTCGCGCCATCCGAGCGTGGCGGGCAAGGTGCGCGTGGTGCCGGAACTGCGCCGCCATGTGCGGTTCCGCCACCTGAACCTGATGGACGAGACCTATCCCGTTGACCGCGACGTGGACCTGATCTTCCTGCGCAACGTGCTGATCTATTTCGACGGACCCGATCAGGAACGGGTCGTGGCGCGGCTGGCAAGCCACGTCGCCCCCGGTGGCTATCTGGTCGTGGGCCATGCCGAAAGCATGGTCGTGCGGATGGATGGGCTGAAACAAGTGCGCCCCACGATTTTCCAGAAAGTCTGAGCCATGCTGACACCGCACAAATCCGGCAAGGGGCCCGAGCAGATCAAGGTGCTGATCGTGGACGATTCCACCTCGGCCCGGACGATGCTGCGCAAGATCGTCGAGGGCGATCCGGGCCTGAGCGTGATGGGGGCGGCGGGCGATGCCTTTGCCGCCGTGCGGTTGATGAAGGCCGAATTGCCGGATGTGATCCTGCTCGACCTCGAATTGCCGGGGATGGACGGGATCACCTTTCTCAAGCGGATCATGGAGCAACGGCCTATGCCCGTGGTGGTCTGTTCCAGCCATACCGAGTTCGGGTCCGAGAAAAGTTTCGAGGCGCTCGAGGCGGGGGCGGTGGAAGTGATCCTGAAACCCTCGCCGCAGAACGAGGCGTCGCGGCAAGAGGCCACGGTGCGGATTTGCGACGCGATCCATGCGGCGGTGCAAAGCCGCCTCGGGCGGCGGCCGCAGCGTCCCGCGCCGGTGCGCATTGCCCCGCCGGGGCCGAAGCTGACGGCGAACGAGATCCTGCCGCCGCCGGTGATCGGGCGGGCGGTGCCGCGCACGGAGCCCATCGTCTGCATCGGCGCCTCGACCGGCGGAACCGAGGCGCTGCGGGTGGTTCTGGAAATGCTGCCCGCCGATGCGCCCGCCATCGCCATCGTGCAGCATATGCCGCCCGGCTTTACGGCGGCGTTTGCCAAGCGCCTGAATTCGCTTTGCGCGGTGAACATCACCGAAGCCGTCGACGGCGCGCCGCTGACGCAGGGGCAGGTGGTGATCGCGCAGGGGGACCAGCATCTGATGCTGCGCCGTGTCGGTGCCAGCTATCGGGCGCATGTGGTCGGCGGCGCGCAGGTCAGCCGGCACCGGCCTTCGGTCGATGTGCTGTTCCGCTCGGCCGCGGTGCAGGCGGGGTCCAATGCGCTGGGGATCATCCTGACCGGCATGGGCGATGACGGTGCGCGCTGCATGGGCGAGATGAAGGCGATGGGCGCGCCCACCATCGCGCAGGACGAGGCCAGTTGCGTCGTCTACGGCATGCCGCGCGAGGCGGTCGAGATGGGCAGCGCGGTGCAGACGCTGTCGCTCGAACGGATGGCGGCGGCGATCATGGGCTTTGCCCGCAGGCAACGGTTGGGAGCGACGGGATGACCATCATGGCGCGGGGAGCGGTGGCCGGGTCTGTGGCCGCTGCGGGGTTCGGTGACGCCGACGAGGTGCTGCGCGAGGTGCTGCGCCGGACCGAGGCAAGCTATCTGGCGGCGGGCGACGATCTGGTCGCCTCGGTCGATCTGCTGCGGCTGCTGGGCGGGCAGTTCGACCGCTTGCGCGTGACCTTCGGCCCCGAGAACGGCGACAGGCTTGCCGCGCTGATCGACGGCACGCGCGACCATGTCGGGCAGGTGCAGGCGGGATTTGACAGCTTTCTTGCGGCCAGCGACTCGTTGCGGCTGGCGGTGCGCGGCGTCAGGGTCGAGGTGGCCGATCTGGACCGCGTGGTGCGCACCATCGCCAACGTCTCGATCAACGCGCGCATCCAGGGCAACGGGCTGATCCCGCCGCGCCCGCAGGTGACGGCCTTCATCGAACGCCTTGCCGTCATGGCCGCCGAGGCCGAGGGCATTCTGGCCGAGGTGCGCGAGGCGATGTCGGTGATCGGCGCGGACATGGCGGCGATGGAAGAGGTGACGCAGGAACTGCGCGAGGAGCTGGGCCACCGCGTCCTGCCCGCGCTGGGCCGTTTCGGACGGGTGGCCGAAGGGGTGCTGTCGCGGCAGGGCGAACTGGCGCGCACGAACGCGGCCCTTGCGGGGCAGATGGAGATGATCGACGCCGATGTGGCGCGTCTGGTGATCGGCCTGCAATCGGGCGATGCCACGCGCCAGCGGCTCGAGGCGGTGCGCGGCATTCTGGCCGAGGCCCGCAGCGGCGACCGTGACGAGGCGCTTTTGCTGGAACTGACGCAGGCGCTGGTCGCCCATGCGGTCGAGACGGCGGGGGCCGAAATCGCCGTGTCGGTCAGGACAGCCGAGTCGGTGCGCGCCGAGGCAGAGCAGACGGTCGCCAAGGCGCGGAGCTTCTATCTTGCCCCCGCGGCCTCGACCGGGGGTGTCGAGGCTTTCGACGGCGCGCTCGACCGCGTGCGCGGCCGGCTGGACGAGATGCGGCAGCGCGCGGTCGATCTGCGCGAGCGGCTCGGCACGATCCTGAAGCACGAAACGGCGCTGCGCCAGATCGGGCATCAGGTGCGGCTGTCGGGGCTGAATGCGGTGCTGATCTGCGCCAAGCTGGGCGAAGAGGGGCGAGCGCTGCGCGAGCTTGCGCAATGGCTGCGCACGCTGACCGACGAAAGCGACGCCATCGTGCTGCGGCTGCAAGAGGTGCTTGGCCGCACGGCCGCGCTGGCGGATGGGCTGGGCGGCGACCGGATCGCGGGGCTGGATGCGGCCTTGCAGGGTTTCTTTGCCGATGCGGGCAGTCTGGGGGCGGTGATGGCCGATATCGGGCAAGGGCGTGGCGATGCCGCGCGCCTGTTCGACGCGGCGGGGCAAAGCCTGCCCTTGCGGCTGCGGCAGGCCGAGCAGCACCTGCTGCGCTTCCAGCTTCTGCTGCGCGAGATGGCCTTCGTCGATGCGGCGCTTGCGGCGCGGCGGGCGATGCTTGGCCCGAGGCCGCCGCTGGATGCCGAGGGCGCGGCGCGGATGCTGGCCTTGCGCAAGGGCTATACCATGCAATCCGAGCGCGACTTGCACGACCGCATCGTCGGCGGTGCGCTGGCTTCGGGCGTGGAGGGTGCGGCCTTGGCGGTGGCGGCGGCAGTGCCCACGGCGCCCGTGGCTGCGGGCGACGATCTGGACGACATCCTTTTCTGACGCGGGTTTGACAGGGATCAAGGCGGATCGCGCGGATCGGGCGCCCTTTCGTGGCGCAGCGGGCCGGACGGTGGCGGCCTGCCCTGCGGCGGCTGATGGCCCGCGCCCTGGTGCTGCGGGCTTTACGCCGCAGCGCAGCGGGTCCATGCTGGCCCCATTGACCACGGATCGAAAGGTGACAGCCCATGTCTGGCAAACCGCTTGGCTACAGTATTCTTCAAATCCGCCTGCACTGGATCGTCGCGGTGCTGGTGATCCTGCAACTTGTCTTTGGTGAAGGCATCAGCGGCGGCTTCGATGCGCGCGTCGAGGATGGAGCATCGGGCTACACGTTGCAGGCGGTGGCGCATATCGTAGCCGGCCTGTTGATCGGCCTGCTGATGGTGTGGCGTCTGGGCCAGCGCCTGTCGCGCGGCGTGCCGGACGAGGGCGAGGGGCTGCAAGCCTTGGCCGCCAAGATCGGGCATTGGGCCTTTTACGCCATTCTGATCGTGGCGCCTTTGGTCGGTCTGGCCGCGTGGTTCGGCGCAAGCGAGGATATCGCCGACCTGCATACGCTGGTGAAGCCCGTGCTGATCGTGCTGATCGCGGTCCATGTGCTGGCAGCGCTGTGGCACCAGTTCATCCTGAAGGATGGCGCTCTTTTGCGGATGAAGCGCCCCGGCTGAGGGCGGGCTTCAGGCCGTGACGGGTGCGGGTGCGGACTCGGGGGCGGTCAGGAATACCCTGACCGTTTCCTCGAATTCGCGCGGCTTTTCGGCGTGGAGCCAGTGGCCCGCTCCGGCAATCCTCGCAAAGCGCGCCTTGGGGAACAGGGAGCGGATCTTGTCGCGGTATTCGGCTTTGACGTAATGGCTTTCCGACCCCGTCAGGAACAGGGCCGGATGGTCGAACCGGCCGGATGTTTCGGGCCAGCCGACGATCTTGGGCATCTCGGCGGCCAGCGTGTCGAAGTTGAGCCGCCAGCGCGGCCCGCCTGCGGCCTTGAGGTCGAGCGATTGCAGGAAAAAGGCGCGAAGGCCCGCGTCGTCGATATGGGCGGACAGGCGGCGGTCGGCCTCGGCCCGTGTGGAGAGGCCGGTCAGGTCCAGCGCGCGCATCGCGTCGATATGGCGGGTCTGGTCATGGGCATAGGCGACAGGCGCGATATCGGCCACGATCAGGCGGCGGATCAGGGCGGGTTCGGTCAGCGCAAGCTGCATCGCCGCCTTGCCGCCCATCGAATGGCCCAAAAGGTCGATCGGCGCGCCGATGTGGCGGGCGACTTCGGCCAGATCGGCGGCAAGGTCGGGGTAGCCGTGGGTCGTGCTGCGCGGGCTGTCGCCGTGGTTGCGCATGTCGACGGTGCAGACGTCGCGGATATCGGCCAGACGGCGCGCGATGACCCCCCAGTTGCGGCCCGTGCCGAAAAGGCCATGCGCGATGACCAGCGGCGGCGCATCGGTCGGGGTGGCGGCGGGGTGGCGGGTCAGGGCAAGCATGGGGCCGCTTATAGGGCGCTTTGCTTCGGGCTTCCAGCCGGGCGAGAGGCGGGTGCTGGGGCGGGAGCAGGCCCGCCAAGGGCGGCGCGGCTGACCAGCGTGACGGTCACGAACGAGACGTAAAGCAGCAGATACCACGCGCCGAGCTTGGAAAAGCTGACCGCCTGCCCCGCGATCTGCCCCGAATAAAGCCATGTGCCCGTGGCCGTGCCGATGTTTTCCGCCACCCAGAGCGCAAGGCTGGACAAGGCCGCCGCCAGCGGCAGCGGCATCCAGATATGCGGCCCCGAGATGCGGAACCACACACGGGTGCGGCCGTAAAGCGCGATGGTGGCCGCGAAAAGGACCACGCGCAGGTCGGGCAGGAAATGGTGGGTGAAGAAGTTCGCGTAGATCGCCCCTGCCAGCAGCACACTGGCCGCAAAGGGCGGATAGGGCGTGAAGCGCATGTCGAAAAGCCGGATCACGCGGGCCATGTAGCTGCCCACGGCGGCATACATGAAGCCCGAAAACAGCGGCACGCCCATCAGCTTGAAAAACGCGGCTTCGGGATAGGACCATGATCCGGCATGGACCTTGAACCACTCCATCGCCGTGCCGGTCAGGTGGAACAGAAGGATCACCCGCGCCTCGTCCCATGTCTCGAGCCGGAAGCGCAGGAAGGCGGCCTGCGCGAGCAGCGCGAAAAGGAAAAGCGCGTCATAGCGGGCAAGCGGCCAGTCGGGGTGCCAGACCGCCTTGCTGGCAAGGATGGCCGCCAGCATGAGACCGCCGAAAAGACAGGCCCAACCCTGCTTCAGCACGAACATGGCGAATTCGGCAAGCGGCAGCGGCAGGCGGCAGCGCGCCCAGTCGCCCAAGGTCCGTTCGATGCGGCTGGTGGCTTGGGGCAGGGTCATGGGGCACTCGGCAATGGCGGGTAAAGGTGCTGACGAGTGAAGCGGGGCGGGGCGGGGGCGTCAAGGGGGCGGGGGCGTCAAGTGGGCGGGCGGTCGCGGCGGCAGGGGGGCAGAGGCCACCCGCCGCCACGGCCGACGCAAGGAAAGGCGACGCAAGGAAAAAGGCGCGCCCGTCGCGAGCGCGCCTTTCCGGTCCGGTGCGAAAGCGATCAGAGGCCCGGATAGATCGGGAAGCGCTGGCAAAGCGCCTCGACCTCGGCCTTGACCTTGGCTTCAACGGCATCGTTGCCCTCTTCGCCATTCGCGGCAAGGCCGTCGACGACTTCGGTGATCCAGCGGCCGATCTGGCGGAACTCTTCCTCGCCGAAGCCGCGGGTCGTGCCGGCGGGGGTGCCAAGACGGACCCCGCTGGTGATCGTCGGCTTTTCGGTGTCGAAGGGGATGCCGTTCTTGTTGCAGGTGATATGCGCGCGGCCCAATGCCTTTTCGGTCGCGTTGCCCTTGACCGACTTCGGACGCAGGTCGACCAGCATCAGATGCGTGTCGGTGCCGCCGGTCACGATGTCGAGGCCGCCTTTCATCAACTCGTCCGCCAGCGCCTGCGCGTTCTTGATGACCTGTTGCTGATAGGTCTTGAAGCCGGGTTGCAGCGCCTCGCCGAAGGCGACGGCCTTGGCGGCGATCACATGCATCAGGGGGCCGCCCTGGATGCCCGGGAAGATGGCCGAATTGACCTTTTTGGCGATGGTCTCGTCATTCGTGAGGATCATGCCGCCCCGCGGGCCGCGCAGCGTCTTGTGCGTGGTGGTGGTCGCCACATGGGCATGCGGGAAGGGCGAGGGGTAAAGGCCCGCCGCCACCAGACCGGCAAAATGCGCCATGTCGACCAGCAGGTAGGCCCCGACCGAATCCGCGATTTCGCGCATGCGCTTGAAGTCGATGATGCGCGGAATGGCCGACCCGCCCGCGATGATCAGCTTGGGCTTGTGCTCGGCCGCCAGTTCCGCGACCTGATCGTAGTTCAGTTCGAGGTCCTGCTTGCGCACGCCGTATTGCACGGCCTTGAACCACTTGCCCGACTGGTTGGGGGCAGCGCCGTGGGTCAGGTGACCGCCCGCGTCGAGCGACATGCCGAGGATGGTATCGCCCGGCTGGATCAGCGCCTGGAACACGCCCTGGTTGGCCTGCGACCCCGAATTCGGCTGCACATTGGCGAAATCGCAACCGAAAAGCTTGCAGGCCCGCTCGATGGCGAGGTTTTCGGCGATGTCCACATACTGGCAGCCACCGTAGTACCGCTTGCCCGGATAGCCTTCGGCATATTTGTTGGTCATCACCGAGCCCTGGGCTTCCATCACCGCGCGGCTGACGATGTTTTCCGAGGCGATCAGTTCGATCTCGTGCCGCTGGCGGCCGAGTTCCTGCGTGATCGCGCCGAAAAGCTCGGGGTCGCGGGTGGTCAGGCTTTCGGTGAAAAATCCGGTGTCGCGGTGGGGGGCGTTCATGAAGGGCTCCTCTCGGGGCGGAAAGCTGGAAATGCGCGCTTGGCGCCTATCTAGTGCAAGGGCCGCCATGCGGAAAGGCAAGAAAACGACTCCAATGGGGGTCGCTGCGAAATAAAGCGACGTATCGGAAACCGGCGGCGGGTTTCGGAAAGCGCCGCAGGCGGGCCGATGGGGCTTGAGTTTGCCGCCCGCGCTTCGCAAGGTGCGGGTCGGATATGGGGGGACGGGGCCGATGGGCTTTGCGCGGATCACCTTTACGGCGAGCAATTCGGCGGCGGGGCAAGAGGCGCTGCGCGTGCTGACGGCGCGCTACGGGCAGGCCCCGCTGGGGCAGGCCGATGTGGTGGTGGCGCTGGGCGGCGACGGCTTCATGTTGCAGACGCTGCACGATACCGAACGCCTTGCCCTGCCGGTCTACGGCATGAATTGCGGCACGGTGGGCTTTTTGATGAACGCCTACCAGCCCGGCGACCTGCCCGAGCGGCTGGACATGGCCGAGGAGGCGGTGATCAACCCGCTGCGGATGACGGCGGTGGGTGTCGACGGGGTCGAGACGCGGGCGCTTGCGATCAACGAGGTGTCGCTGCTGCGGGCGGGGCCGCAGGCGGCGAAATTGCGCATCAGCGTCGATGGCCGCGTGCGGATGGAAGAGCTGGTCTGCGACGGCGCGCTGGTCGCAACCCCTGCGGGATCGACCGCCTACAACTACTCGGCGCATGGTCCGATCCTGCCCATCGGGTCGGATGTGCTGGCGCTGACGGCGATGGCGGCCTTTCGCCCCCGCCGCTGGCGCGGGGCGCTGCTGCCCAAGACGGCGGTGGTGCGCTTCGAGGTGCTCGAGGCCGAGAAACGCCCCGTCATGGCCGATGCCGACAGCCGCGGCTCGGTGCGCGAGGTGGCGAGCGTCGAGGTCTGTTCCGACCCGGACGTGCGCCACCGCATCCTTTTCGATCCGGGGCACGGTCTGGAAGAGCGCTTGATCAACGAACAATTCGTCTGACCCTGCCCGCAGGGTCGTGCCTGTTCGGGGCCAGCGCAGGGGGCCAGCGTAGAGGGGGGGCTTTCCGCCCCCATCGCCTTGCGGCGACTCCCCCGAGGATATTTGCCCGAGTGCGAAGGGGCAAAGCCACCGCCTCGCGGCTTTCATACTCGTGAAAATATCCTCGGGGGGTGAGGGGGGCAGACAGCCCCCCTTTGCGCCGGATGCGGCGCGCGGCACCTGACCCGTTCTGCGCTGGTGGCCCCCGTCCCTTGTGCCGCCGTCCCTTGTGCCGCCGACCAATGGCCGAGCCGGAAGCGGGGCCGCGCTAGGCGTCCTTCCAGCCTTCGATCTTGCGATACAGCGTCGAGGGCGAGAGTTCGAGCATCCGCGCCGCCTTTGGCACCGATCCGTTGCACCGCGCGAGGGTCGCTTCGATCAGCAGGCGCTCCACCTCGGCGAGGGGGCGGCCGATCAGGTCGCCAAGCCGCGTCGGGTCGGCTGCGGCGGCGTGGTCCCTTTCTGGTTCGGGGGCGGCGGCTTCAAGCCCGCGCGGCAGGCTTTCGGGCAACATGGCGGGTGTGACGAGGCCGCCGTCGTTCAGCACCACGACATGGCGGATGACGTTGAGCAGTTGGCGCACGTTGCCCGGCCAGGGATGGCGGAGAAAGAGGGTTTCGACCTCGGGCGAGAAGCCGGTGAAGTTGCGGCCTTCCTCGGCCGAGAAACGCTGAAGGGCGGCGCGGGCGATTTCGATCACATCCTCGCCCCGCTCGCGCAGCGGGGGCATGTGGATCGGCACGACGAAGAGGCGGTAGTATAGATCCTCGCGGAACCGGCCGCGGCGGACGGCCTCGAGCGGGTCCTGGTTGGTGGCGCAGACGATGCGGACATTCACCTTGCGCGGCCGCGTCGCCCCGACGGGCTGCACGGTCGAGGTTTGCAGGAAGCGCAGCAGTTTCGTTTGCAGCGCGGGGGCCATTTCGCAGATCTCGTCCAGAAACAGCGTGCCGCCATCTGCCGCCGCCGCCGCCCCCGGCTTGTCCGAGATCGCCCCCGTGAAGCTGCCCTTCACATGGCCGAAAACCTCGGATTCCAGCAGGTCCTGCGGGATCGCGCCGCAGTTCAGCGCGATGAAGGGCCCCGAGGCGCGGGCCGAATTGTCATGGACCGCCAGCGCGCAGAGTTCCTTGCCTGTGCCGCTTTCGCCGGTGATGAACACCGTTGCCATCGAGCGGGCGACCGACCGGATTTTGGCATGGATGCGCTCCATCGCCTCGGACGCGCCGATGAAGGCATCCGAGGCGGGGCTTGCCGTGGCCGGGGCGGCGCGCGGGCGCGGCGCGGGGCGTGCGGCGCGTCCGGCGGGGGGGCGTCCGGTCAGGGCATTGTCGACCGCGCCGAGAAAGCGGGTCTCGTCGAAGGGTTTGACAAGGAAATCATGCGCCCCCGCGCGCATCGCCTCGACCGCCTTGTTGATCGAGCCGTTGGCGGTGATGACGATCACATGCACCTCGGGCCGCTGGGCCAGCATGTCGGCCATCAGGTCCAGCCCGTCGCGGTCGGGCAGAACGAGGTCGAGCAGGACGACCGAGGGCTTCACCTCGGTAAAGGCGGCAAGGCCGTCGGCGGCGGTGGCAGCGACGCGCACCGCATGGCCCGCCGAGGTCAGCACCGAACGGTAGACCATCTGGAGCGACGGCGTGTCCTCGATCAGCAGCAGGGGTGTCGTCATGCTTGCGCCCTGATGCGCCCTATTGCCCGTGCGAGGGCGGCCCCGTCGCGGGCAAGTTCGGCGGTTTCGAAGGCGACGCGCGCCGCATCTTCGGCATGGGCGCTTTCGTTCAGGCGGCGCGCGGCCGCATGGAGCCGCATCGCGCCGATCGTGCCGACGATCGAGACCAGCACATGGCTTTGCGCGCGGATCGTGCGGAAATCGCCGCTCACCACGGCCTCTTGCAGGGCCGAGAGCGTGGCGGCGAGGTCGAGTTCCATCTGCACGAGGATACGCTGCCCGGTCTCGGGGCCGGCAAGGTCGAGGATGCCGCGCAGCGCCGCGCCATCCCCGATCAGGGGGGCGGCGGCGGCCCAGGGGCAGGGGGGCGGGTTCGCGGCGAGGCTCATGCCTGCAAGGTTACGCGCAGGGCGGGGTGCGGTCCAGTGCGTTGCGGGCAGGGCGCGCCTAGCCCTTGGCCAGCCCGATCCCCTGAAGCGCCGCGCGGATTTCGTCAAGGATGGCGGGGTCGTCGATGGTGGCGGGCATCTTGAATGCCTCGCCATCGGCAAGCTTGACCATCGTGCCGCGCAGGATCTTGCCCGAGCGGGTCTTGGGCAGGCGGTCGATCACCACGGCGCGCTTGAAATCGGCCACGGGGCCGATCTTGTCGCGCATCAGTTGCACGCAGTCGCGGATGATCTGGTCGTGCGGGGTGGTGCAGCCCTTGTTCAGGCACAGGAACCCCAGCGGCGACTGGCCCTTGAGCGCATCGGACACGCCGATCACGGCGCATTCGGCAACCTCGGGGTGGTTGGCCAGCACCTCCTCCATCGCGCCGGTGGAAAGGCGGTGGCCCGCGACGTTGATGACGTCATCGGTGCGGGCCATGATGTAGAGATAGCCGTCCTCGTCGATATAGCCCGCGTCGCCGGTTTCGTAGAAGCCGGGGAAGTGCGACAGGTAGGATTTCCGGAACCGCTCTTCGGCGTTCCACAATGTCGGCAGGGTGCCGGGGGGCAGGGGAAGCTTGATCGCGATGGCGCCGAGCTGGCCTGCGGGAAGGGGATGGCCGCCTTCGTCCAGCACCTGCACGTCGAAGCCGGGCATGGCGACCGAGGGGCTGCCGACCTTGACCGGCAGATGTTCGATCCCCAGGGGGTTCGCCGCGATGGCATAGCCGGTTTCGGTTTGCCACCAATGGTCGACGACCGGCACGTTCAGGTGCCGCTGCGCCCAGTGGATCGTATCGGGGTCGGCGCGTTCGCCGGCAAGGTAAAGCGCCTTGAGGCGGGAGAGGTCGTAATCCTTGACCAGCTTGCCCTCGGGGTCGTCGCGCTTGATCGCGCGCAGCGCCGTGGGCGCGGTGAAGAAGGCGCGGACCCTGTGTTCCTCGATCACGCGCCAGAAGGCGCCCGCGTCGGGGGTGCCGACGGGCTTGCCCTCGTAGACGATGGTGGTGCAGCCCGCGATGAGCGGGGCGTAGCAGATGTAGCTGTGGCCCACGACCCAGCCCACGTCGGAGGCGGCCCAGAACACATCGCCCGCGCCGCAATCGTAGATCGCCCGCATGGTCCATGCCAGCGCGACAAGGTGGCCTGCCGTCGGGCGGACCACGCCCTTGGGCGCGCCGGTCGTGCCCGAGGTATAAAGGATATAGGCGGGGTGGTTGCCCTCGACCGGTTCGCAGGGGGCGGGATCCACGCCGTACTGGAAGGCATGCCACGCAAGGTCGCGGCCTTCGACCAGTTTCGCCACTTCCTGCTCGCGTTGCAGGATGACGCAGAAATCGGGCTTGTGGCTGGCAAGGTCGATCGCGCCGTCGAGAAGCGGTTTGTAATGCACCACGCGGTTCGGTTCGATCCCGCATGAGGCGGCGAGAATCGCCTTGGGTTTGCAATCGTCGATGCGCACGGCGAGTTCGGCTGCGGCGAAACCGCCGAAAACCACCGAATGGATCGCGCCGATGCGGCCGCAGGCAAGCATGGCTTCCAGCGCCTCGGGGACCATCGGCATGTAGATGATGACACGGTCGCCCTTGCCCACGCCGCGCGCTTTCAGCGCCCCTGCAAGGCGCGAGACGCGGTCGAGCAGTTCGGCATAGGTGATGACATGCTTGGTTCCCGTCACGGGGCTGTCATGGATGATGGCCGCCTGCTTGCCGCGTCCGGCAAGGACATGGCGGTCTACCGCGTTCCAGCAGGTGTTGACGCGGGCATCGGTGAACCATTCGTAAAGCGGCGCGCGGCTGGCGTTCAGTGCGGTGGCGGGGCGCTTTACCCAGTCGATCGCGCCTGCGGCTTCGAGCCAGTAGGCTTCGGGGTCGGCCTTCCACTTTGCGTAGATCTCACGGTATGCCACGGTATGCCCTCCTCCACGAGTTGCGGTTTGTTACAAGGGCGGGGGGCTTTCGCGCAACGCTGTTGCGGGGGTGCGGCAGGGGGTGCGGCATTATGTTTGCAGAAAAGGCGCAGAACGGGCTGCAAAGTTTTGCAAAGGGCGCGCCAGTTCGCCTTTGAAAGCGAAGCGGGGCAAAGTTTGCAAACTTTGCCCCGCCCCGGTGCCGTCTTTGTCGCGTCCGGCTGTCAGAAGCGGTGGACCAGCACGACGCGGACCGAATCCGCCCGGCTGCTGACCGAGGAATGGAAATTCACCGGAAAACCCCCGCCCGCGTCGATGTAGTCCAGCGTTTCCGAGCCGAAGTTGGTGCTGCGGTATTCGAACTTGAGCGAGGTCTTTTCCGCGACCATCGTCTCGATGCCAAGCCCGAGGGTCACGGCGGGAAGCACGAAGCTGTGCATGGAATTCGCGGGATTGATGCCGACGAGCGAGGCATCGATCCGGCCGACCGTCAGGCCGCCAAGGCCGTAGATCATGGAACTGTCGTTGATCTTGTAGCCGATGCGCCCCAAGGCCGAGGTCATGGATTTGACGCGGACGCTGTAGCCGAAATCACCGTCGATCGCGGGCGGGCCGACGTTACCCGGGTTGCGGATGTGGATGCCGAGGTCGGCATTGGCTTCGAGGTCGGTCACCAGATGGTCGATCTGCGCGCCCCAGTACCAGCCGTTTCCGAAGCTGCGGCCATAGCCCGCCTCGGCCCCGAAGACCGCGCCGCTGGCGCCGCTGTCGGGATAGGACAGCGACAGGATGTTCAATTCCGTATCGTTCAGGCCGACACCGGCCCTGACCCCGACGGCGCTGTAGCCCTTTCCCATGGACAGGCCGACCCAGGCCCCGTCAAAGGGCGAAAGGGCGCGCGGGGCCGCCGGCATGGCAAGCGCGGTTTCGGGGGCGGTCTGTTCGGGTGCGCCCGCATGGGCCGAGGTGGAAAGAAGAAGGGTCGCCGCTGCTGTCGCGGCGATCTGGGTCAGTCGGGTGGTCATGGATTTTCCTGCAAGATCAATGACGGCGCGACGGCGCAGTCAGGACGGCAGGGCTAAACTTCTTTGCAAGGCGGCGTCACCGCGCATTTGTTGCTGCGGGGTGACTTAAGATAAGCGGTCGCTCTTTTGGTGGTGAAGCGCCCGCTCAGCCGTAATGCGTCACCGGCGTTCCGGCCAGCGCCGAGATGTTCAGAAGACCGCGCGCGGTGATCGAGGGCGTCACGATATGCGCCTTGTTGCCCATGCCCATCAGGATCGGCCCGACCTCGAGCCCGTTCGCCTTCATCTTGAGGATGTTGCGCGTGGCCGCCGCCGCATCGGTCGAGGCGAAGACGAGGACGTTGGCCGCCCCCTCCATCCGGCTGTGCGGCAAGAGACGGTCGCGCAGCTGCTGGTCGAGTGCCGAGTCCACGTTCATCTCGCCCTCGTAGCAGAAGTCGGGTTCGCGCGCGTCGAGCAGTTCGAGCGCGGCGCGCATCCGCAGGGCGGCGGCGTTCTCCATGTTGCCGAACTGGCTTTGCGTGCAAAGCGCGATCTTCGGTTCAAGCCCGAAGCGGCGCACGTGGCGGGCGGCGCCCATCACGGTTTCCATGATCTGCTGCGGGGTGGGTTCGGGGTGGACCTGCGTGTCGGCCACGAAAAGCGGGCCATCCTCGAGGATCATCAGCGACAGCGCCCCCACGGGGTGCAGGCCGCCACGGGCAAGGACCTGCCGCACATAGCCAAGGTGCCAGAGATACTGGCCGAAGGTGCCGCAGATCATGCTGTCGGCCTCGCCCCGATGGACCATGATCGCGCCGATGGCGGTGGAGTTGGTGCGCATCACGGCGCGGGCGATGTCGGGCGTCACGCCGCGGCGGGCCATAAGCTCGTGATAGGTGCCCCAGTAATCGCGGTAGCGCGGGTCGTTCTCGGGGTTCACAAGGTGGATGTCGACGCCCGGACGGATCGGCAGGCCCGCCCGTTCGCAGCGCATCTCGACCACTTCGGGACGGCCGATCAGGATCGGGACGTCGTTGGTCTCCTCCATCATCGCATGGGCCGCGCGCAGGACGCGCTCGTCCTCGCCCTCGGCAAAGACGATGCGGCGGGCGCTGACTTTCGACGCCTCGAACACGGGGCGCATGATCATGGCCGATTTGAAGACCGACCCGTCAAGCTGGCGTTTGTAGGCCTCGATATCCGCGATGGGGCGGGTGGCGACGCCGGTTTCCATCGCGGCGCGGGCGACAGCGGTGGCGACCACGCCGATCAGGCGCGGGTCGAAGGGTTTCGGGATCAGATAATCGGCCCCGAACGAGAGCTTCTCGCCCGAATAGGCAGCGGCGGCCTCGGCGCTGGTGGTGGCGCGGGCAAGGGCCGCGATGCCTTCGATGCAGGCCAGTTCCATCTGCTTGTTGATGACCGTGGCCCCCACGTCGAGCGCGCCACGGAAGATGAAGGGAAAGCAGAGGACGTTGTTGACCTGATTGGGAAAATCCGACCGCCCCGTGGCGATGATCGCATCGGGCGCGACCGAGCGGACATCGTCGGGCAGGATTTCGGGCGAGGGGTTGGCAAGGGCAAAGACGATGGGGCGCTTGGCCATTCTGGCCACCATCGCGGGGGTGAGGACGCCGGGGCCGGAGAGGCCGAGGAAGAGGTCGGCGCCGTCGATCACCTGATCGAGGCTGCGCAGGTCGGTCTTTTGCGCATATTCCTCTTTCTGCGCGGTCATCTGTTCGTTGCGGCCTTCGTAGACAAGGCCCGCAAGGTCGCAAAGCCAGACATTCTCGCGCTTCACGCCCAGTTTCAGCAGCATGTTGAGGCAGGCGATGCCCGCAGCCCCGCCGCCGGTGGAGACGACCTTGATATCCTCGAACCTTTTGCCCGCGACGATCAGCGCGTTGGTGGCGGCAGCCCCCACGACGATGGCGGTGCCGTGCTGGTCGTCGTGAAAGACGGGAATGTTCATCCGCTCGCGGCAGAGCTTCTCGACGATGAAACAGTCGGGCGCCTTGATGTCTTCGAGGTTGATCGCGCCGAAGGTGGGTTCGAGGGCGCAGACGATGGCGGCCAGCTTTTCGGGGTCGGGTTCGTTCAGCTCGATGTCGAAGCAGTCGATATTGGCGAATTTCTTGAAGAGGACGGCTTTGCCCTCCATCACCGGCTTGGAGGCCAGCGCGCCGATGTTGCCAAGGCCGAGGACGGCAGTGCCGTTCGTCACCACGGCGACAAGGTTGCCGCGGCTTGTGTAGCGCGAGGCGGTGGCGGGGTCGGCCTTGATCTCGAGGCAGGCTTCGGCGACGCCGGGGGAATAGGCGCGGGACAGGTCGCGTCCGTTGGCAAGCGGCTTGGTGGCGCGGATCTCGAGTTTCCCGGGCTTCGGGAATTCGTGGTAATCCAGCGCCGCCTGCCGTGCGCTTGTCGGCTTTCCGTCATCCATCGCTGCCGTCTCCGGATATTGTTTAACGTTAAACGAGTTTTTCCGCTGTCACGCCGGGCGTCAAGTCCCGCTTCCCGAATAAGAGTTTTCGGGGTGGCTTGCAAATACCCCTTCTGCCGCATCATCTTGGCCCGCAAAACCGGAGACGCGCCATGCTGGAAAAAAAGACCGAAACCCGTGCCGAAATCCGCCTGCCGACGGCCGAACTGCGCGACGATCTGCCGTTCTGGACCAAGACGCTCGGCTTCCGGCTGGACATGATCTACCCCGCCGACAACCCCGAGGTGGCGGTGCTGTCGGGGCATGGCCTGCGCATCCGCATCCAGAAGGGCGCGGCAGAGCCTGCGGGGACGATCCGCATCCTGACCGACGACCCCGACACCTTTGCAGACGGCGCGCGGGTGCTGGTGGCCCCGAACGGCACGCGGGTCGAGATCGACGAGGCGAACCCGCCGATGGTGCTGCCGGCGACGGAACATGCCTTTGTCGTGCGGCGGCTGGCGGATCAGGCGCCCTGGGTGATCGGGCGGGCGGGGATGCAGTACCGCGACCTTGTCCCCTCGCGCCTTGGCGGGGCGATGATCGCAAGCCATATCCGCATCCCCGACGGCGGGCCGGTGCCCGACATGGTGCATTTCCACAAGGTGGGGTTCCAGCTCATCTTCTGCATCAACGGCTGGGTCGATGTGGTCTATGAGGATCAGGGCGCCCCGATCCGGCTGACGGCGGGGGATTGCTTCATCCAGCCGCCCGAAATCCGCCACCGCGTGCTGCATGCCAGTGACGGGATCGAGGTGATCGAGATCGGCGTTCCGGCCGAACATGTCACCGAGATCGACCACGAGATGACCCTGCCTACCCCGCATCTGCGCCCCGAGCGCGAATGGCAGGGGCAGCGCTTCGTCTACGATGTCGGGGCTAAGGGCGCGTTCAAACCCTTCCGCCTGCCCGGATTCGTGGCGCGGGATACGACGATCCATGCCAACACCAGGGGCGTCGCCTCGGTCATGGTGGCGCGGCCCGACGGCGCAGAGACGGTCTGGACGAAACACGGGGGGGATATTCTTTTCACCTTTGTCATGGGCGGCACGATGGTGCTGGAAGGCGAGGGCAAGGAGCCCTTCACCCTGTCGCGGGGCGATGCCTTCGTCATCCCGCCGGGAATGGCCACGCGATACGCGCAGCCCTCGGCCGATCTGGAACTGCTCGAGGTGACCTTGCCGGGCAATCCCCCGACCACGGCGGTCTGACGGATTTTCTGCGAAAATTCAGGGGGGCTGCCGCCCCCCCGCGCCTGACGGTTCGTTGAACCGGCAGGCTTCTCCCCCCGCGAGTATTTGGACAAGGATGAAAGGGAAAGCCCTTGGCCCCTTCCTCTTGCCCCAAATATCCTCGGGGGGTGAGCGGCCGCGCCGCGAGGGGGGCGGAAAGCCCCCCTGAATTTTCGCAGAAAATTCGCGCGCCTTGCATATGGGGGGCAGCGGTCGCAAATTGACGGAAATTGCTGGAAGGACGAGACCATGACGCTGCTTGCCGCTGCCACCGCCGTTCGCGACCGCGCCTATGCACCCTATTCGCGCTTCAAGGTCGGGGCGGCGATCCGCGGGGTCGGGGGCGAGGTGCATGTGGGCTGCAATGTCGAGAATGTCGCCTATCCCGAAGGCACCTGCGCCGAGGCGGGGGCGATTGCCGCGATGATTGCCGCCGGAGAGACGCGGATCGCCGAGGTCTGCGTGATCGCCGACAGCCCCGATCCGGTGCCGCCCTGTGGCGGCTGCCGGCAGAAGATCGCGGAATTCGCCGCGCAGGACGTGCGGGTGACCCTGTGCACCACCGATGGCAAGCAGAAGGTGATGACCGTGGCCGATCTGCTGCCCGGTGTCTTTACCGCCGCCCATATGGACCGGACCTGAGGTGGACGCGCGGGCGATCATCGCGGGGCTGCGCGACGGGGCCAAGCCTTCGGCCGAGGAATTGCGCTGGTTCGCCGCCGGATTGGCCGATGGCACGGTGACCGATGCCCAGGCCGGCGCCTTTGCGATGGCGGTGCTGCTGAAGGGTCTGGGCGAGGAGGGGCGCGTGGCCCTGACCAAGGGGATGCGCGATTCCGGCAAGGTGCTGGAATGGGACCTGAACGGTCCCGTGGTGGACAAGCATTCCACGGGCGGCATCGGGGATTGCGTGTCGCTGCTGCTTGCCCCCGCGCTGGCCGCCTGCGGGGCCTATGTGCCGATGATCTCGGGGCGGGGCCTCGGGCATACGGGGGGGACGCTCGACAAGCTCGAATCCATCCCCGGGTTCCGCGTGGGGCTGGGCGAGGCGCAGCTGCGCGCGCAGATGGTCGAGGTGCGTTGCGCCATCGTGGCCGCCAATGCCGAGATCGCGCCTGCGGACAAGCGGCTTTATGCGATACGCGACGTCACCTCGACGGTCGAGAGCATCGACCTCATCACCGCGTCGATCCTGTCCAAGAAGCTGTCGGCGGGGCTCGAGGCGCTGGTGCTCGATGTGAAATGCGGCTCGGGCGCCTTCATGGATACGCTCGAGAAGGCCGAGGCCCTGGCGCGGGCGCTGGTGTCCACCGCGCAGGGGGCGGGGTGCATGACCAGCGCGCTGATCACCGATATGAGCCAGCCGCTTGCCACGGCGGCGGGCAATGCGCTGGAGGTGATCGAGGTGATGGAGACGCTGACGGGCACCAGCATCAACGCGGCGCTGTGGGATCTGACCGCGGCCTTGGGGGGCGAGGCGCTGGCGCTGGGCGGGCTTGCCGCCGATGCCGAGGACGGGGCCGGGCGCATCATCGACGCGCTGGAAAGCGGGCAGGCGGCGGAATATTTCGGCCGCATGGTTGCGGCACAGGGCGGCCCTGCCGATTTCGTCGACCGCTGGCCGGACCGCCTGCCTTCGGCCCCCGTCATGCGCGAGGTCGATTGCGAGAGCGACGGTTTCGTCGTCGCCATCGACGGGCGGGCGCTGGGCGAGGCGGTGGTCCATCTGGGCGGCGGCCGTCTGCGCGAGGGGGATCGCGTGAACCCTTCGGTCGGGTTGTCGGACCTTGCCGGACTGGGCGAGGGGGTGGCGCGGGGTGTGCCGCTGTGCATGGTGCATGCGGCGGACGAGGCGGCGGCGGATCGGGCCGTGGCGGCCGTCAGGGCGGCCTACCGGATCGGAACGTCGGAACCCGACGAGCCGCCCCTTGTCTTGAAGCGGGTGCAGTGATGCGGGCCTTTCTGGTTGTGATGGATTCCGTGGGCTGCGGCGGCGCGCCGGATGCGGCGGCCTTTGGCGACGAAGGCGCGAACACGCTGGGCCATATCGCTGCCGAATGTGCGGCGGGGCGGGCCGAGGAGGGGCGGTCGGGGCCGCTGCGGATGCCGAACCTCGACGCGCTGGGGCTGGGTGCGGCGATCCGGCTTGCCACAGGTGCCGCCGCGCCACGGCTGGCGGCGGTGCCCAAGGGGCGCTGGGGGGCTGCGACCGAGGTGTCGCGCGGCAAGGACACGCCGTCGGGCCATTGGGAGCTGGCGGGGGTGCCGGTGCCGTGGGACTGGACCTATTTTCCCGACAGGGTTCCGGCCTTTCCCGCCGATCTGGTGGCCGAGGTCTGCCGCTTGGCAGGGGTGAGCGGGATTCTTGGCAATTGCCATGCCTCGGGGACCGAGATCATCGACCGGTTCGGCGCGCAGCATCTGCGGACGGGCTGGCCCATCTGCTACACGAGCGCGGATTCGGTCTTTCAGATCGCCGCGCATGAAGAGGTGTTCGGGCTGGAGCGGTTGGTGAAGCTTTGCGCCGATATCGCGCCGCGCCTGCATGCGATGAAGGTGGGGCGGGCGATCGCGCGGCCCTTTGTCGGGACGGAGGGCGATTTCCACCGCACGGGAAACCGGCGCGATTTCGCGATTCCGCCGCCTGCGCCGACTTTGCTCGATGTGGTCGCGGGGGCGGGGCGGGCGACCCATGCCATCGGCAAGATCGGCGACATCTTCAGCCATCGCGGGATCAGCACGCTGTGGAAGGGCAAGGATGATGCTGCCCTTTTCGAACATCTCGACCGCTTGGTCGATGTGGCCGAGGAAGGTTCCTTGACCTTTGCCAACTTTGTCGAATTCGACAGCAATTTCGGACACCGGCGCGATGTGTCGGGCTATGCGCGGCAGCTTGAATGGTTCGATGCCCGTCTGGGCGGGTTTCTGGCGCGGTTGCGGGCGGGGGATCTGGCGATCTTTACCGCCGATCACGGCAATGATCCGACGTGGCGCGGCACGGAACACACGCGCGAGCGGGTGCCTGTCGTCTGCGCGGGTGTCGGGGCGGGCGAGATCGGGCTGTGCGACTTTGTCGATGTGGGGGCAAGCGTTGCGGCCCATCTGGGCCTGCGGATCGAGAAGGGGAGGAGTTTCCTGTGAGCGTTGCCTCTTTGCCCAAGGTGGAACTGCACCTGCATCTGGAAGGGGCGGCCCCGCCCGCTTTCATCGCCGGACTGGCGAAAGAGAAAAAACGCGATATCGGCGGCATCTTCGATGCCGGGGGGCACTACAAATACAAGGACTTCTGGGATTTCCTGAAGGTCTACGAGGCGGCGACAAGCGTGCTGGTCAAGCCCGAGGATTACCACCGCCTGACGCTTGCGGTGCTTGAGGAAAGTGCCGCAAGCGGCGTTGTCTATTCCGAAACCTTCCTGTCGCCCGATTTCTGCGGAGGGCGGGATGTGGGGGCATGGCGCGAATACCTGCACGCCATCCGCGAGGCGGGCGACAAGGCCGAGCGCGATTTCGGCATCACCCTGCGCGGCATCATCACCTGCATCCGGCATTTCGGCCCCGACAAGGCGCGCGAGACGGCGCGCTGTGCGGCGGAAACGGCGGGGGACTGGATCGTCGGGTTCGGCATCGCGGGGGATGAGAAGATCGGTGCGCCCAAGGACTTCCGTTGGTCATTCGACTGCGCCCGCGAGGCGGGTTTGCGGCTGACTGCCCATGCGGGCGAATGGGGCGGACCCGACTCGGTGCGCGATGCGATCCGCGATCTGGGCGTCGAGCGCATCGGGCACGGGGTGCGGGCCATCGAGGACCTGGCGCTGGTCGATGAAATCGCGGAAGCGGGCATCGTTCTCGAAGTCTGTCCCGGATCGAACATCGCGCTGGGCATTTATGACGGCTGGCGCAAGCATCCGATCAGCCAGCTTTACGAGCGCGGGGTCAAGGTGACGGTCTCGACCGACGATCCGCCGTTCTTTCACACCACGATGGCGCGGGAATACGAGATGCTGAACCGCGCCTTCGACTGGGACGAAGGGGTTTTCGAGGGGATCGCGCGCGCCTCGCTTGACGCCGCCTTTTGTGACGCCGATACCCGCGAGAGGATTGCCAAGAAGCTATAGGGGCGTGCCATGCTGGACCATCTGACCGTCGTTTCGCACCCGCTGGTGCAGCACAAGCTGACCCTGATGCGGGAAAAGGACACTTCGACCGCCTCGTTCCGGCAGTTGTTGCGCGAGATCAGCCTTTTGCTTGCCTACGAGGTGACGCGCGGGCTGCCGATGACGACCAAGCGCATCGAGACACCGCTGGAAGAGATGGACGCCCCGATGATCGAGGGCAAGAAACTGGCGCTGGTGTCGATCCTGCGGGCGGGCAACGGATTGCTCGACGGGATACTCGAGCTGATTCCGGCGGCGCGGGTCGGGTTCGTGGGGCTGTATCGCGACCCCGAGACGCTGCAACCGGTGCAATATTACTGCAAACTGCCCGAGCAGCTTGAGGACCGCGTGACCATCGTGGTCGATCCGATGCTTGCCACGGGCAATTCCAGCGTGGCGGCGATCGACCTGATCAAGTCGAAGGGGGCGAAGAACATCCGGTTCCTGTGCCTTCTGGCCGCACCCGAGGGGGTTGCGCGGATGAAAGAGGCGCATCCCGATGTGCCCATCGTCACAGCGGCGGTAGACCGGCATCTGAATGACCATGGATATATTGTTCCGGGACTAGGGGATGCGGGTGACCGCATGTTCGGCACAAAATAAGCCAGCTTTCGCTTTACTCGGGCCTGTCGATATCGCATGATTTCCCCTACGCTACTTGGGGGTAGTTCATGTTTATCAAGTTTGTAACGGTGGCCGCACTGGCCGCCGTTCTGGGGGCACCCTTTGCCCAAGCCCAGACCGTGTCGCAGGTGGGGGGGCCGAAAGAGCTTCCGCCCGCCGGATTCACGGGGATGCAATATATCGACAGCCGCGGCTGCGTCTTCCTGAGGGCGGGGCTGGGCGGCAATATCAACTGGGTGCCGCGCGTCGGTTCGAACCGCAAGGTCCTGTGCGGCTATCCGCCCACCTTTGGCGGCAAGGGCAGCGTCGCTGTCGCGCAGGCGACCCCCGCGCCCGAACCGGCCCCGCTGCGCCAGCCGCAGCGCATGGCCGAGGCTGTTCCCGAATCGAGCTATGTGCCGCCGCCCGCACGGGTCGGCAAGCCGATCCCGACCGCGATGCCCGCGCCGATGGTGCAGGCGGCCGCACCCTTGGCCGCGCCGCGTCCGGCATCGGCCCTGATGGTCACGGTGGCGCCGGGGGCTTCGGTCGCGGCATCGGCGGGACGGGTGAGCTGCCCGGCCTCGGCCCCGTCGCTGAAGCGTCTGCCGCTGACCAATGGCGGAACGGTGCTGGTCTGCGCCCCCGGTGACGGGCAGTTGCGCGGGTTGCGGTCGCCCACCTTTGCCGGTGGCGGAGTCGGTGCCGCCTTCGAGGGGGGGCCGCTTGGGGAAGGCCCGCTTGGGGAGGGGTCGGCCGACGCGCCGGTGCGTGCCGCATCGGCGGCCTTGGGTCAGCCTTCGGCGCAGGGGCGCGCGGTGCGTGATCTGCGCGTGGCCTCGGCCACGGTGGCCGCGCCCCAAGGCTATACGGCGGCATGGAAGGATGACCGCCTGAACCCGTTGCGCGGCGTTGGCACCGCGCAGGGGCAGGCGATGCAGGATCAGGTCTGGACGCGCAAGGTTCCGGCCAAGCTGGTGGGGGATACCCCCCGCGCGCGGCGTATGGCAGCGCGGGCGGCGATGACGGGCGGCTATGAGGGCGGCGGCGATCAGGGTGGCGGGCTTTCGCTCTCGTCCAAATCGGCACCCGTGGCGGTTGCGGGCCGTTTCGTGCAGGTCGGCAGCTTCGGCGTGCCTGCCAATGCGGCGGGTGCCGTGGCGCGGCTTGCTTCGGCGGGTCTGCCCGTGGCGCAAGGCCGGTCGCGCGGGATGACGGTGGTGATGGCAGGCCCCTTCGCCTCGGGGGGCGACCTTGCCGCAGCGTTGCAGATCGCGCGGGCCTCGGGCTTCGGAGATGCTTTTGTCAGATAGGTGAGATCGTCGGGCAGGACGGCGCGTTCATGGTGACAGCCCCCCGATCAACGGGGGGCTTTTTCATGTCGCGTCGCAGATCGCCCGCAGGCTGTCCCAATCGGCGGCGTTGAGCAGCGCGCGGGGGCTGCCGCCGCGATAGGGGTCGGCCTCGATCAGCGACAGGGTGGATTCTCCGCTTGGATCAAGGGCATAGGCATAGGGGGCCGAGGATACGGCGGCTTTCTGGAACGCGGCAAGCAGGGCTTCGGCCGGCAGCGGCACGGGTGGCGATTTGAGCAGCACCTCGCCGTAGCCCGCAAGCGCCGTATCGGGCAGCGCCCCCGTGGTGAGCAGCCGGACCGTCGCGGACAGCCCCGCATGGCCAAGGATCGGCAGCATCGGGTCGGCGGTGGCGGCGGCCGTGGCCTCGGCAAGGGCGTAGCCTGCGGGCGCTTCGGGCAGCGGGGCCTGAAGCGTGTCGCGGCCGAGAAGCACGATGTTGCCGGGCAGATGCACCGCGCCGTTCACCCCCTGCCGCATGACCAGAAGCGTGGTGCCCGCCCCGCCGAACAGCCGTTCGGACAGAAGCGACAGCGCACGGTCGCCCAGCGGCGAGGTGCAGGGTTTACCCGTCAGGCGGATCACATCGGCCAGCGCCGCCTGACCGATGGCTGCGCGGGTGACAAAGGGCAACATGCCGGCCGTGTGCCGCAGCAGCGCGTCGGGAACGAAAACCACCCCCACGGCAAGGATCGCCAGAGTCGCCGCGCCAAGCAGGGTGCCCCGCAGCCGCCCCGGACGCGGTGTCTTGCGCCGGACCACGCCCAGCACGGTCTCGAGCGCGCCGATCATGTCGGCATCGTCGATTTCCAGCGTCTCGTCGGCATCCGGACCGGGGGCATAAAGCGCCGGAAGCAGGCCGGGGTTCTGGCGGATCAGCGCGGGCAGCGACCAATGCGTGACGGGCCGTTCGGTGCGCGGATCGGTCAGCACAAGCGTGGCATCGCGGAAGGCGACGATCACCTCGCGCCGCTGGGCATCGGGCGCGTCACGCCAAAGGCCGGGGCTTTCCAGCCTCTGGTATTTTGCGAGGGCGGTCATGCGGGGCGGTGGGCCTGACGCTTCGTTAAGAGATGTTGAAACGATACCGCAGCGCAGACGTCGCCACAAGGAAGCACTCATTACAGAACCCTTTGCCAAGGCAGGCTGTATCGCCGATTTTCAGGCCGAATCCATCAGTTTCGCCACGGCGCGCAGTTCGAATTTCTGGATCTTGCCGGTCGAGGTCTTGGGCAGTTCGGCAAAGACGATATGCTTCGGGGTCTTGAAGCCCGCAAGCCGCGCGCGGCAATGGGCGATCAGCTCGGCCTCGGTTGCTATCGCCCCCGCTTTCAGCTCGACAAAGGCGCAGGGCACCTCGCCCCACTTCGCGTCAGGCTTGGCGACCACGGCGCAAAGGCTGACGGCAGGGTGGTGCATGAGCGCGCCTTCGACTTCGACGGAACTCACGTTCTCGCCGCCGGAAATGATGATGTCCTTGGCGCGGTCGGTGATCTTGATATAGCCGTCGGGGTGCTGGAAGGCGATGTCGCCGGAACGGAACCAGCCGCCCTTGAACGCCTCGGCTGTGGCCTTGGGGTTCTTGTAATAGCCCTTCATCACCATGTTGCCGCGCATGGCGATTTCGCCAAGGTGCTGGCCGTCGCGGGGAACGGGATTGCCGTTCGTGTCATGCACCTCGGCCCCTTCCAGCATGGGCATGGCGACGCCGGTGCGGGCCTTGTAGGCGGCGCGGTCGTCCTTGGTCGCGCTGTCCCATTCGGGCCGCCATGTGCATTCGGTGGCGGGGCCGTAGGTTTCGGTCAGGCCGTAGACCTGCGTCACGTTGAAGCCCAAGGGCTCGAAGGCTGCAAGGGTGGCGGCGGGCGGGGGGGCGCCTGCGGTAAAGACCTCGACGATATGGTCAAAGGGGCGGCGGTCGGCCTCGGGGGCGTTGATCACGGTGTTCAGCACGATGGGCGCACCGCCGAAATGCGTGACGCCTTCATCCGCGATGGCGTCATAGATGGCTTTGGCCGTGATGTCGCGGCAGCAGACAAGGGTTCCGGCAAGGATTGGCGTCATCCATGTGTGGGTCCAGCCGTTGCAATGGAACAGCGGCACGATGGTCAGATAGACGGGGTGCAGCACCATGCGCCAGGACAGGATATTGGCCGTGGCCGACAAATACGCCCCGCGATGGTGGTAGACCACGCCCTTGGGCCGCCCCGTGGTGCCCGAGGTGTAGTTTATGGCGATGGATTCCCATTCATCCCCGGGCATCACCCAATCCGCCGCAGGGTCGCCCTGCGCCAGAAGCGCGTCATAGGTCAGGTATTGCCCCGAGGCGGTAAAGCCGTGGTCCACCACCTCGACGATCTGCGGGGCCGGGCCTTCCATGCGCTTGATCGCCTCTTGCGCCAGCGGCAGGAAGGCCGTGTCGCAGAGCACGATCTTGGCCCCCGCATGACCGAAGATATAGGCCACGGTATCGGCATCGAGGCGGGTGTTGATCGTGTTCAGGATCGCGCCCGCCGCAGGCACCCCGAAATGCGCCACCGCCTGCGGGGGGATGTTGGGGATGAGCGTGGCCACCACATCGCCCGCCGCGATGCCGTGGCGGCCAAGGGCCGAGGCCATGCGCGAGACCTGTTCGGCATAGTCGGCATAGCTGAGGCGCGTCGATTTCCACACCACGGCGGTGCGGTCCGCGTGGATGTCCGCCGCGCGTTTCAGAAACGAGAGCGGCGTCAGCGGCGTGTAGTTTGCCGCGCATTTTTCCAGACCCGTTTCATCGGCCAGCCAACCCATTTCCAATACCTCCCAAGCAAACCGCGCCCATGTCGCTTTCAGACGTGCAGGCACAAGGTTAGCAGGGTTCTCGTCAGATGCGAGAGTTGCAAGAAGGCGTGATGATGACGAAACCCGACAGAACGCTGGCCGCCGCCGGACTGATCCTCGTCTATGCGATGGTGATCGGATTCACCGACAATTACGTCAAGGTGATCGCGTCCGAGGTCGGGCTGTGGCAGTTCCACTTTACGCGGACCTGCATGGCGATGGTCCTTTTGGCAATTGCCTCCTATGCGGCGGGCTTCCGCGTGCGGCCCGTCCGTTGGGGCGGGGTGGCGGCGCGGTCGGCGATTCATGGCCTTGCGATGCTGATCTATTTCGGGGCGCTCGCCTTTCTTGACGTGGCGCTGGTGGCGGCGGGGCTGTTCTCGGCGCCCATCTGGGTTCTGCTGATCTCGCGCTTTGTCTATGGGCAGAAGATCGGACCGGTGCAGGTGCTGGCCGTGGTGCTGGGCTTTGCGGGGGTGATCCTTGTCCTCGGGCCCGAGGCGATGGCGGGGGCGTCGCTGCCTGCGGTGCTGCCGGTGCTGGCGGGGGCGATGTATGCGATGGGCAATATCGCCACGCGGGAATGGTGCGCCGAGGAAAGTGCAGCGACGCTGGTCGCCGGCTTCTTCGTGGCGCTGGGCGTGCTTGGCGCCATCGGGATGGCGGTGCTGGCGGTGATGCCGCTGGCCGTGCCCGAAGGCACCGCGGGCTTCCTGCAACGCGGGCCGGTCTGGCCCGGAGGTGTCTTCTATTTCTGGACCTTCGTGCAGGCGTCGGGGTCGCTTGTCGGCGTGGTCATGATGATCCGCGCCTACCAGATCACCGATGCCTCGAAAGCAAGCGTGCTGGAATATGTGATCCTGCCCGCTTCGGCCTTCTGGACATGGATGCTTTGGGGCACGGGGCTCGCGCCGCTTGCGGTGGTCGGCATGGCGCTGATCGTCGCCGCAGGGTCGATGATCGCCCTGCAGGGACGCGAGGCGGCGGCGGCCTGAGGCCCTTTCGCCTTCGCGCTTTCACACAAGCGAAAATATCCTCGGGGGGTGAGCCGCCCCGCGGCGAGGGGGGCAGACGGCCCCCCTTTCCCCAAGGTCAGGCGGTGCCACCTGTCAGGACAGGCAAAAATCTTCAAAGATTTTTGCGCCTTCCTTCGAAGGAATCCGGTCAGTCGCCGACCGCCTCGCGCCAGTGTTTGCGGCAGAGGCTGACATAGGTCTCGTTGCCTCCGATCACCACCTGCTCGCCCGCTGTCAGCGCCCGCCCGTCGGGGCCGCGACGGATGACCATGGTCGCCTTCTTGCCGCAGTGGCAGATGGTGCGGACCTCGCGCATTTCGTCGGCCCATGCCAAGAGGGCGGCCGATCCTGGGAAAAGGTTGCCCTGGAAGTCGACGCGCAGGCCGTAGCACATGACGGGGGTCTTCAGATCGTCGACCGCGCGGGCAAGTTGCCAGACCTGCTCCTTGGACAGGAATTGCGCCTCGTCGATGAAGACGCAGGCGACGGGGCCGAGGGCGAGGCGGGCCGCGATCTTGGCGAACATGTCGTCGGTCGCGGCGAAGGTGTCGGCATCCTCGCCGATGCCGATGCGGCTTGCGATGCGGCCCTGTCCTGCGCGGTTGTCGAATTGCGCGGTGACCAGATAGGTCGCCATGCCGCCTTCGCGATAGTTATGCGCGGCCTGAAGCAGCAGGGTCGATTTGCCCGCGTTCATGGTCGAATAATGGAAGTAGAGCTTTGCCATGGCGGCGGATTAGCGCATCGACGCCAGCCGTGGAAGGGCCGAAAGCGGGGAACAGAGGGCTGTCTGCCCCCCGCGCCCCCCGAGAGTATTTCGGCAAGGGTGAAGCAATTGCAGCTTCGCCTTTGGCCGGGGTATCAGGCCTGGGTGTCAGGCCGGGCGGCGGTTTTGCTGCGGACGGCTGTGCTTGGCACCGCTTGCGGGGCGGCTGGGGCTTTGGCCGCCGCCCATCGGGCGGGCGGGTTTGGCGCCCTGGGGTTTGCCTTGCGGCTTGCCCTGCGGTTTGCCATCGCCGCGCGGGGCGAAGGATTTCTGCGCCTGACCCTGCGCCTTGGACTGGCCGGGGCGGCCGCCTGCGGGGCGCTGGCCGCGGTTCTGGCCGGGCTTGGGGGCGGCTGCGACCATTTCCGCCGACCACGGCGCGCCGCCGATCACCGGAATCGCCTTTTTCATCACCTTTTCCACGGCACGGAGTTCGTCCATCTCGGCCGGCGCGCAGAAGGCCACGGCGGTGCCTTCGGCCCCTGCGCGGGCGGTGCGGCCGATGCGGTGGACGTAGTTTTCCGGCACGTTGGGCAGGTCGAAGTTGTAGACGTGGCGGACACCCGGAATGTCGATGCCACGGGCGGCCACGTCGGTTGCGACCAGAACGTCAAGCTCGCCCGTGCGGAATTCGGTCAGGGTGCGGTCGCGCTGGTTCTGGCTTTTGTTGCCGTGGATGGAGCCGACCTTGAAGCCCCATGCCGCCAGCAATTTGGCAAGCTTTTCAGAGCCATGCTTGGTGCGGCCAAAGACCAGCGCCTGTTCGGTCGGGTGCTTTTTGAGGTATTCCTCCAAAAGCCGCGCTTTGTCGCCGTTGGGAATGAAATGGACGCCCTGCACGATCTTTTCGATCGGCTTGCCCGGAGGGGCGACCTGAACGCGGATCGGGTCGCGCAGGTAGGTGTCGGCGATTTCCTCGATGTCCTTCGGCATGGTGGCCGAAAAGAGCAGGGTCTGGCGCTTGACCGGAATATGCTTGGCGATGCGGCGCAGCGCGTGGATGAAGCCCATGTCGAGCATGTGGTCGGCCTCGTCCAGCACCAGATAGCCGGTGGCTTGCAGGTCGACGTCGCCGCGTTCCAGCAGGTCGATCAGGCGGCCGGGGGTGGCCACAAGCACATCGGCACCGCGGGCGAGGTTCATCGCCTGACGGTTCAGCGAGGCGCCGCCCACGACCATGATCACCTTGGCGGGGGTGCCTTTGGTGAAAACGGTAAGGTTGTCATGGATTTGCGTGACCAGCTCGCGCGTGGGCGCAAGGATCAGGGCGCGCACGGTGCGCGGGGCCGGGGGGTGGCCGATGTCGAGGATGCGGTGCAGAAGCGGCAGGCCGAAGGCGGCGGTCTTGCCCGTTCCGGTCTGGGCCAGACCCATCAGGTCGCGACCCTTCATGATATGGGGGATGGACTGCGCCTGAATGGGCGTCGGTTCCTTGAGGTTGGTTTTCTCCAAGGCTTTCAGAAGCTTGGTCGAAAGGCCGAGTTCGGCGAAGGTGGTCATATATATGTCTTTCCTGCCCATGCTTCATGGGCCAAGGGGGCCACAGATCTGCGGCCGGTTGCAGGTCGGGCGCGAGGCAAATCGCGCGGAACCCCTGCGTGAAGGTGGGAACCTTTGGCCCGGTCGGTCTCCCCATCAGGGGGCTGCTCACGCGGCAGCGGAGGGCGGGCGTGAGGGGCAGATGGGGGTTTTCGGCCCGTCTGTCAAGCAATGCTTTGCAAAGGGGCGTGGATGCACAGGCCATGCAGAGGCGCGAAACGCTGGCTTAAGGCCGTCTTCACCTTGTGATGGCAGGCTTTCCAGCGGGCAGAAGCGGGGGCGGGATGGTCGATCTGAAAAAGCTCAAGGGCCGCCGGGCCGAGCATTACCACTATATGGCCGATGCGATGCGGCGGCTGGAATGGGACCTGCACCACACGATCGAGGCGACAAGCCGCGTGCCCGAGGAATGGCACGAGATCGCTTCGCGCCGCCACCCCAAGGCCAAGGTGCGGATGACCGTGGGCATCGACGAGGATGTGGTGCGCTTTTTCAAGTCGATGGGGCCGGGGCATGGGCCGCGCATGAACGAGGTGCTGCGCTCGTTCATGCATGCGCGTCTTGCGGGTGTGGTCAGGGGGGGCGAGACCGACCCGTGGTTCCTGCGCGCCCAAGGGCAATTCGCCGGAGAGCGGCCGGTCTGGGGGGCGCTGGTGCGCGCGCTGGAAGGCGGCGGGCCGAGGCCCGAGGCGGTGGCGGCGGAAGAGGCCGCGCGGGCCGAGGAAGCGCGGCGCTTGCGGCGTCTGGAGGAGGGATAGGCGAGGCCGCCCCGTGCCGCCCGCGTAATGCGGACCTGTCCTTCTGCGGTGCCGCCTGCGCTGGCCGGCAAGGGCTGGCCTGCAAGGGGTGGCCTAACGCAAGCAGGCCGGACAGCGGCGACCCGCCTTGCCCTGCCCGATGGCCCCGCGCGAAGCCCGTGTCGGGGCTGCTTTCATGCTCGCCCAAATATCCTCGGGGGGAGGCTCGCCCTTGCGAGCCGTGGGGGGCGGAAAGCCCCCCGCGCCATGTGCCGCCTGCGCGGGGCTGTCAGCCCTGAAGCGTGCGCACCCCGTAGCCTTCGCCCCGTGCCTTCATCGCGGCGACGGCGGCGATCGAGGCTGCGGCGGTGGTGAAGTAGGGGATCTTGTCCATCAGGGCCACGCGGCGGATGTCGCGGCTGTCGCTGATGGCCTGCGTGCCCTCGGTCGTGTTCAGGACCAGCGCGATGTCGCTGTTCTTCAGCCGGTCGACGATGTTCGGGCGGCCCTCGTAGACCTTGTTCACGGCCTCGGCCTTGATGCCCTGGGATTTGAGCCAGTCGCCGGTGCCTTTGGTGGCGACGATCTCGAAGCCCATCGACAGAAGGTCGCGGGCGGCATTGGCCAGCGCCTCGGTCTTGTCCATGTCCTTGACCGACAGGAAGACGCGGCCCGTTTCGGGCAGCATGGTGCCCGCGCCCATCTGCGCCTTGAGGAAGGCGAGAGCGAAGCTGCGGTCCCAGCCCATCACCTCGCCCGTCGAGCGCATCTCGGGGCCAAGCAGCGGGTCGACGCCGGGGAAGCGGGCAAAGGGCAGGACGGCTTCCTTGACGCTGAACCACGGGGTGATCGGGTCGGCAAGGGTGTTCGGATCGGCAAGGGGCAGCGGGCTGTCGGGGCCGACGCCTGCGGGATAGGCGGCGCGAAGCGGGAAGTTCGCCAGCTTCTCGCCCGCCATAAGCCGCGCCGCGATGGAGGCGATGGCGCTGTCGGTCGCTTTCGCCACGAAAGGCACGGTGCGCGAGGCGCGGGGGTTCACCTCGAGGACGTAGATCGTGCCGTCCTTGATGGCGAATTGCACGTTCATCAGGCCCACGACGTTCAGCGCCTTGGCCATGATGACCGTCTGGCGCTTCAATTCGGCGATGGTTTCGGCCGAAAGCGAGTGCGGCGGCAGGCAGCAGGCGCTGTCGCCCGAATGGACGCCCGCTTCCTCGATATGTTCCATGATGCCCGCGACATGGACGTCGGTGCCGTCGCAAAGCGCGTCGACATCGACCTCGATCGCGCCCGACAGATAGCTGTCGAGCAGCACGGGGCTGTCACCCGAGACCTGCACGGCGGTGGTGATGTAACGCTCGAGCTGTTCGTCGGAGCGGACGATCTCCATCGCGCGGCCGCCGAGGACGAAGGAGGGGCGGATCACCAGCGGGTAGCCGACGTCCTTGGCCACGGCGAAGGCCTCGTCGCGGGAACGGGCGGTGCCGTTGTGCGGCTGTTTCAGGCCGAGCGATTGCAGCAGGCCCTGAAAGCGTTCGCGGTCTTCGGCAAGGTCGATGGCATCGGGCGTGGTGCCAAGGATCGGGATGCCCTCGTTCGCAAGGGCCTGCGCCAGTTTCAGCGGTGTCTGGCCGCCGAATTGCACGATCACACCGTGCAGCGTGCCGTTGTCCTGTTCGACGCGCAGGATTTCCAGCACATGTTCAAGGGTGAGCGGCTCGAAGTAAAGCCGGTCCGAGGTGTCGTAGTCGGTCGAGACCGTCTCGGGGTTGCAGTTGACCATGATGGTCTCGTAGCCCGCCGCCGTCAGGGCGTAGCAGGCGTGGACGCAGCAATAGTCGAATTCGATCCCCTGTCCGATGCGGTTCGGGCCACCGCCGAGGATGACGACCTTCTTGGCGTTCGAGGGGCGCGCCTCGCATTCCACATCGCCCATGACGGGGGATTCGTAGGTGGAATACATATAGGGGGTCTGGGCCTCGAATTCGGCGGCGCAGGTGTCGATGCGCTTGAACACGGCCGTCACGCCAAGGTTGCGGCGGGCGCGGCGGACCTGCGCCTCGTCCCGTCCGGTGAGTTTGGCAAGGCGGGCGTCGGTGAAGCCGTACATCTTGAGGCGGCGGATGCCGGCCGCGTCGAGCGGCAGGCCGGATTTGCGGACCTCGGCCTCGATGTCGATGATTTCGCGGATGCGCGACAGGAACCACGGATCGAAGGCGGTGGCGGCCTGGATCTCGTCATCCGAAAGGCCGTGGCGCATGGCTTGGGCGATGGTGCGAAGCCGGTCGGGGGTTTGCTGGGACAGCGCCTTGATGACGGCGGCCTTGTCGGGCGCGCCCGAGGCGGAAACGCCGGCAATGGCGATCTCGTCAAAGCCGGAAAGGCCGGTTTCGAGCGAGGCGAGGGCTTTTTGCAGGGATTCGTGGATGGTGCGGCCGATGGCCATGACCTCGCCCACCGATTTCATCGCGGTGGTCAGGTTCGGTTCGGAGCCGGGGAATTTCTCGAAGGCGAAGCGCGGGATCTTGGTCACGACATAGTCGATGGACGGCTCGAACGAGGCGGGCGTGACCTTGGTGATGTCGTTGTCGAGTTCGTCCAGCGTGTAGCCGACGGCAAGTTTGGCCGCGATCTTGGCGATCGGGAAGCCCGTGGCCTTGGAGGCCAGCGCCGAGGAGCGCGACACGCGCGGGTTCATCTCGATCACGACCATGCGGCCGTCGACGGGGTTGATCGCCCATTGCACGTTTGAGCCGCCGGTTTCCACGCCGATCTCGCGCAGCACGGCAA
Source organism: Paragemmobacter straminiformis (assembly GCF_014243445.1). GTDB lineage: Bacteria > Pseudomonadota > Alphaproteobacteria > Rhodobacterales > Rhodobacteraceae > Paragemmobacter > Paragemmobacter straminiformis. The sequence continues at coordinate 273,284 of NZ_JACLQD010000001.1, read as the reverse complement.
TCGAGCCGTTGCGCATGATCTGGTATTCTTTGTCGGTCAGCGTCAGGGCCGGGGCCACGGTGATGCTGTCGCCGGTATGCACGCCCATCGGGTCGATGTTCTCGATGGCGCAGACAATGATGGCGTTGTCCTTGCGGTCGCGCACCACCTCCATCTCGAATTCCTTCCAGCCGAGGAGGGATTCGTCGATCAGCACCTGCGCCATGGGCGAGGCTTCGAGCCCCGAGCGCACGATGGCTTCGTAATCGTCGCGGTTGTAGGCCACGCCGCCGCCGGTGCCGCCAAGGGTGAAGGCGGGGCGGATGATGGCGGGCAGGCCCACGTATTCCAGCGCCTCGATCGCCTCGCGGATGCCGGCGGCGATGTCGTATTTGCCGCTGGCGAGTTTCGGGGCGGCGATGATGGTCGCCTTGGGGTTCTCGAGGCCGATGCGGTCCATCGCCTCGCGGAAGAGTTTGCGGTCTTCGGCCATTTCGATGGCCTGACGGTTGGCCCCGATCAGCTCGACCCCGAATTTGTCCAGCACGCCAAGGTCGGCAAGGGCCAGCGCGGTGTTCAGGCCGGTCTGCCCGCCCATCGTGGGCAAAAGCGCGTCGGGGCGCTCTTTCTCGATGATCTTGGCGACGACCTCGGGGGTGATCGGTTCGATGTAGGTGGCGTCGGCCAGACCCGGATCGGTCATGATCGTCGCGGGGTTCGAGTTGACGAGGATGACGCGGTAGCCTTCCTCGCGCAGGGCCTTGCAGGCCTGTGCGCCCGAGTAGTCGAATTCGCAGGCTTGCCCGATGACGATGGGACCGGCGCCGATGATCATGATCGAGGAGATATCGGTTCTTTTCGGCATTTCTCTGTCCCGCATGTGCCATCCCGCTGCGATATGCGGCGGGTGGTGGATTCGTGCTAATCGCAAATTGACGGGGGTTTAGGGGGTTCGACTGCGCCGCGCAAGGGATAGTGGCGCCCCCCTCGAGCATCCGGCCCTGCCGGGCGATTTCTGACGCAGAAATCGCGCCGGAATTTGACGCAAATTCCGGTTGCGCCGCGGGTTGGCGTGGTCCGGTTTCTGCGCCGGAAACCGTCGCGGAATTTGCGTCAAATTCCGCTTTGCAAAAGAAAGGGGCCAGAGGTTTCCCCCTGGCCCTTTGACTTGACCTTCGGCTGTCGTCAGGCCTTTTCGCCCACGGCGGCTTCGGCGGCAGCGATGGCGGCCTTGCGGGCTGCGATGCGGTCACCCGTCGGCGGGCCTTCGAAACGGCGGTTTTCCACCGCGACCCAAAGCACCAGCGCGAGGGCGACGAAGCCCAGCACCACATAAAGCACACGTTCGTTCGGCGGGGCGACGGCGATGAACAGGATCACCCCCATGCCGACCACGGCCAGAATCGTGACCAGTTTGTAGACACCGCCACCAAGGCTCCACGGGCCGGGGTTCGGCCATTTGGCGGTGCCATAGGCAAAGACACCGGCGATCAGCGGAATGGTGAAGGAGAGGAACAGGAACACGAGGGTCGAGTTCACCACGATCACGTAGATCGAGGTTTCACCGACCTTGATCGTCATCGCCAGCACCACGTAGAGGATGCAAAGCACCGTTGCCGTCCAGATCGCGTTGACGGGCGTGCGGTACTTCGGGCTGACGGTCGACAAGGGCTTGGAGAAGAGCGGCACGCCGTCATCGCGCGAGAAGGCAAAGAGCATCCGGCTGGCCGAGGTCACCGTGGCCAGACCGCAGAGCAGCTGGGCGATGAAGATGGCAAGGTAGAGGACGAACTTGAGGCCGACGGGAAGGATCGCATCCATCGTGGCGAAGAACATACCCCAGCCTTGCGTGGCGGCGGTGGTCATGTCCGGGATCGCAAGGGTGATCGCGCAGATCATCACCCAGCCGACGATCGACGACCAGAACACGGCGCTGACGATGCCTTGCGGCACGGACATGGCGGCGTTCTTGGTTTCCTCGGAGGTATGGGCCGAGGCATCATAGCCGGTGATCGTGTAGACCGGCAGCAGAAGGCAGAGCAGGAAGAGGTAGAGCATGTTGTCCGATTGCGGGAACACGCCGCCGCCCGCGTCGCCGGAGTAGTTGGTAAAGGTCCACAGGCGCGAGACATCGAGCGCCGGAGCGAAATAGAGGCAGGCCAGCACCAGAACAGCGGTCGCGGCGAAGATCAGATAGCCCGACATGTCGGTCAGCATCGTCGTGACCTTGATGCCGAGGTGGTTGAACAGCGCCTGGATGATGGTGATCACCGCGACGAAGATCACGACCTGGCCGTCACTTCCCGAAAAGCCGACGAAGCTGCCGAAGGTGCCCGCGAAGAAATAGGCCGTGCCGATGTTGATGGCGCCAAGCACCGTGATCAGGCCCAGAAGGTTGAGCCATGCGGTAAGCCAGCCCCAGAAACGGTTTCCGAGGATCGAGGCCCAGTGGTAAAGCCCGCCCGCCGTCGGAAAGGCCGAGGCGACCTGGGCCATGGACAGCGCGAACATGCCCGAAAGCAGGCAGCCCACGATCCAGCCGATGCCCGCCCCAGCGCCGCCGACAGACGAAATCGCCTGTGCGAAGGAGTTGATGCCGCCCGACAGGATGCAGATGATCGAGAAGGAGATGGCGAAGTTCGAGAACTTCGACATCGAGCGCGAGAGTTCCTGCGCGTAGCCCATCCCGTGGAGGACCTTCATGTCCTCGTGTTTCTCATGATCGGTGTAATTGTCCGATGCCATGTTCTTCCCCGTTGTTGTTCGTTTTCGTGTGTGTCGTCTTTGTTCTGACTGGTCACTCACCGGAGCGGTTCTGACCCGCTTCTCGTGGAGATGATTAGACTCGGATTTCTTCAATCCGGCAAGCATTGAAACAATCTTTTCAGGATTGCGGCGGCCGGAAATCGGGCGCTGCGGGGCGGATTGTGCAGATTTCGGGCGGCCTTGCGCGGCGGGAGGGGGGTTTGCCCATGTCGGGGCCTGTCGGGGCTGGCTCGAAACGGGCGGGCGGATTGCGCCGCGCTGACGGGCGGATCACGCGGGGTGCGGGTGCGGGGCGGGGGTGCGGGTGCGGGGCGGGTGCGGGGGGCGGGGATGCGGGAGGGATGACGCGAGGTCAGGCGCGCCGTTGCGCGGGGGCTGGCGGATCGGCGGGGCGAAGTGTCGCGGGTGGACTGTTCGCCCCCCCTGCCGCGTGCTATCTGCCGCGCCTGACCGGGGCGTGCCAGAGGCGGCCCCCCGCATCGCCGCCCGAGGAGAGTTCGGTGATCCTTTGCGAGCATGGCCCCGAGGGGCGCCCTGCACTGTTCGAGACCCCGCGCGAGACGGTTCTTGCCTGGCGGGCCGATCAGGTGCGTCCGGCGCTCGAGCGGGCCGAGGCGCTGCGCCGTGCGGGTGGCTGGCTGGCGGGATATGTCGCCTATGAGGCGGGCTATGCGCTTGAACCGCGCTTGCGGCGGCTGATGCCGAAGCGGCGCGCGGGGCCTTTGGTGGCGCTGGGCGTCTATGATGCGCCGCAGGATGCGGGGGCCGTGCTTGCGCGCGCGGCGGCCGAGGCGGAGGGCGTGAGCCTGACACCGCCGCGCCCGCTTGTGTCGCGGCAGGCCTATGGCGCCGCGTTCCGGCGGGTGGCCGACTATATCGCGGCGGGCGATTGCTACCAGATCAACCTGACCTTCCCGATGGCCGCGCGGCTTGCCGCAGGGTCGCCGCTGGGCCTTTACGCGGCGTTGAGGGCGCGGCAGGTGGTGGGATACGGCATGTTCTGCGACCTTGGCGCGGGGCCCGTGGTGATCTCGCGCTCGCCCGAGCTGTTCTTTCGGGTTCGGGGCGGGGTGATTTCGGCGCGCCCGATGAAGGGGACCGCGCCGCGCGATCCCGATCCCGTGCGCGATGCGGCGATTGCGGCCGAACTGGGCGCGTCGGAAAAGGCGCGGGCGGAAAACCTGATGATCGTCGATCTGCTGCGCAACGACATCTCGCGCCTGTCCGAGGTGGGGTCGGTCAGGGTGCCCGAGCTTTACGCGGTCGAGGCGTTCTCGACCGTGCACCAGATGTCCTCGACCGTGACGGGGCGGTTGCGCGGGGGGGCGGATGTCGCCGGATTGATGGCGGCGCTGTTTCCCTGCGGATCGGTGACGGGCGCGCCGAAGATCCGCGCGATGGAGATCATCCGCGAGGTCGAGCGCGGGGCGCGCGGGGTCTATTGCGGGGCGATGGGCTGGATGGCCCCCGATGGCGATGCCGCGTGGAACGTGGCGATCCGCACGCTGTCCTTGCAGCCCGACGGTCGCGTGCGGCTGAATGTCGGCGGCGGGGTGGTCTATGATTCGACCGAAGGCGGCGAATGGGAGGAGGCCTTGTGGAAAGCGCGTTACGCCGAGGGGCTGGGGCAGGCGTCCGCCTGATCGAGACGCTCTTGTGGGACGGGGCGCGGTTTCCGCGGCTGCCGCTGCATCTGGCGCGGCTGGCGCAGGGGGCGGCCGCCTTGGGCTACCCTTTCGACGGGGCCGCGCTGCGCGGGGCTTTGGCGGCGGCGGTCGGAACGGGGCCGCTGCGCGTGCGGCTGACGCTGGGGGCTGCGGGCGATGCCGAGGTGACGGTCGCCGCCCTGCCCCCGGCCAAGGCCGAATGGCGGCTGGGGCTGGCGGAGGGGCGGCTGCGGTCGGACGATCCGTGGCTTGCGGTCAAATCGACCGAGCGGGCGGCCTATGACGCGGCGCGGGCGGCCCTGCCCGAGGGGCTGGACGAGGTGGTGTTCCTGAACGAGCGGGGCGAGGTCTGCGACGGGACGATCACGACGGTTTTCTTCGACCGTGGCGCGGGGATGCGCACGCCGCCCCTTGCCTGCGGGCTGCTGCCGGGGGTGCTGCGGGCCGAACTCGCCCTGCCGGAAGAGGTGTTGCTGGCCGCCGATCTGCCCCATGTGCGGCTTTGGGTCGGCAATGCGCTGCGCGGGATCATCCCTGCGGTCTGGGCGGGGCGCGGCGATGACGCGGGTTGAGGGGGTGCGCCTTCGGCGTTAAGGGAGGCGCAAGCTGAAGGAGACGTCCGCCATGACCTTTTTCCTGTCGACCGCCGATGCCGGTTTCGAGGCCGATTTCGCCGCCCTTCTGGGGATGAAGCGGGAAGAGGCCGAGGATGTCGATCAGGCCGTGGCCGCCATCATCGCGGATGTCCGCGCGCGGGGCGATGCGGCGGTGCTGGAGCTGACCGCGCGGTTCGACCGCATGGCGCTGACCGCCGACCGGCTGGCCTTTTCCCCCGCCGAGATCGAGGCCGAGATTGCCAAGGTATCGCCCGAGGACCGCGCGGCGCTGGAACTGGCCGCAGAGCGCATCCGCGCCTATCACGCGCGCCAGCTGCCCGAGGATGCAAGCTGGACCGATGCGGCGGGGGCAACCCTTGGCTGGCGCTGGACGCCGGTTTCGGCGGCGGGGCTTTATGTGCCGGGGGGGCTGGCGTCTTACCCGTCCTCGGTGCTGATGAATGCCATTCCGGCCAAGGTCGCGGGGGTGGAGCGGCTGGTGGTGACCTGCCCGACCCCCGGGGGCGTGGTGAACCCTTTGGTGTTGCTTGCGGCGCGGATTGCGGGGGTGGATACGGTCTACCGCGTGGGCGGCGCGCAGGCGATTGCGGCGCTGGCCTATGGCACGGCGACCATCGCGCCGGTCGACAAGATCACCGGACCGGGCAACGCCTATGTGGCGGCGGCCAAGCGGCGGGTGTTCGGCCGCGTGGGCATCGACATGATCGCGGGCCCGTCCGAGGTGCTGGTGATCGCGGATGGCGACAATGACGCCGATTGGGTGGCGCTCGACCTGCTGAGCCAGGCCGAGCACGACGAAAGCGCGCAGGCCATTCTGATCACCACGGATGCCGCTTTCGGGCAGGCGGTGGCGGCGGCCGTGGCCAAGCGGCTGGAAACGCTGGAGCGGCGGGCGATTGCGGGGGCCTCGTGGCGCGACAATGGCGCGGTGATCGTGGTGCGCGATCTGGACGAGGCGGCGGCCTTGGCCAACCGCATCGCGGCCGAGCATCTGGAGATCATGGTGGACGACCCCGAGGCGCTGGCCGCGAAAATCCCCCATGCGGGGGCGATTTTCCTTGGCGCATGGACGCCCGAGGCGATTGGCGACTATGTGGGCGGGCCGAACCATGTGCTGCCCACGGCGCGGTCGGCGCGGTTTTCATCGGGACTCAATGTGCTTGATTTCATGAAGAAAACGACGATGGCGCGGATGACGCCCGAGGCATTGCGCGCCATCGGGCCAAGCGCCGAACGGCTGGCGGTGAGCGAGAGTTTGCAGGCGCATGGCCTGAGCGTGCGGGCAAGGTTGGACCGGTTGAACGACCGCTGAGGCGGGGGGTGGGGGCATCGCGGGGCGCGCGGCGCTTTTCCTGTGTGAAATGACTTTGCGCAACGGTCGGGATTGGCCCGTGGCCAAAGCCACGGTCCGCGCGCGAACATAGGGGCGAGGGTCGGAAACGCTTTCCCGAAGCCTTTCCCGCTCCGTAGTTCCCTGCGGGGCTGCCCCAACACCCTTGCGCTGCTGCCGCCTCTCGGGCATCACGCTTTCGGGGTGAAAAGGGCGCGCTATGACCAACCGTATCTGCCATATCGAGATCGACGAGCGGGGCCTTGCCCGCCCGACGCCGGAAATCGAGCAGGAGCGGCGGGTCGCGGTCTTCGATCTTCTGGAGGAGAATTCCTTTGCCCTGCCGCGGCGCGAGGGGCGTGAGGTGCCGCTTGGCCCCTATCGGCTTGGCCTTGCCATCCGCGAGGGGCGGCTGGTCTTTGACATCGCCACCGAGGACGAAACCAAGGTGGGCGAGTTCCATCTGAGCCTTGGCCCGTTCCGGCAGGTGGTGAAAGACTACTTCCAGATCTGCGAAAGCTATTTCGAGGCGGTCAAGCGCCTGCCCCCCAGCCAGATCGAGGCCATCGACATGGCGCGGCGCGGGATCCACAACGAAGGCGCGCGGGTGTTGCAGGAGCGGCTCGAGGGGAAGGCCGATGTCGACATCGACACCGCCCGCCGCCTGTTCACCCTGATTTGCGTTCTGCATTGGGGCTGACCGGATTGACCGCAGCTTTCCCCACCTCGGTGCTGTTTTGCTGTGACCACAACGCCGTGCGGTCGCCGATGGCCGAGGGGTTGATGAAAAAGCTTTACGGCCAGCGCGCCTATGTCCAGTCGGCCGGAGTGCGCAATGACATGGAGGTGGACGGCTTCTCTATCGCCGTCTGTCAGGAGCTGGGCATCGAGCTTTCGCGCCACCGCTCGCGGTCCTTTGAGGAAATGCAGGAATGGGGGGATGATCTGTCGCAATTCGACCTGATCGTCGCCCTGTCGCCCGCCAGCCAGCGCATGGCGCTGGAACTGACACGGTATTATCACCTCGACGTGGAATACTGGCCCATCCTCGACCCGACGGGGCTGGGCGAGGGGCGCGAGGCCAAGCTTGCCGCCTATCGTCAGGCGCGCGACCAGATCCGCGACCGCATGTTGCAACGCTTCGGACCGCCGAGCGAGGCGGAAGGCCCCGAACCGGAAGAAGGAAACACGCCATGACCCGCCAAGCCGCCGAGGCGCTGATCGCCCGTTACTACGCTGCCTTCAACGCGGGCGATGCAAAGGGAATGCTCGATTGCGTGGCCGAGGATGTCGAGCATCGCGTGAACGAGGGCGGCATCCGGCGCGGCCGCGCGCGCTTTGCGGAATTCTGCGGGCATATGGGTGTCAGCTACCGCGAGGAATTGAAGGATCTGGTGATCTTTGCCAATGCCGAAGGCACGCGCGGTGCGGCGGAATTCGTGGTGCATGGCGAATATCTGCAAACCGATCCGGGCCTGCCCGAGGCCAAGGGGCAAATCTATGTACTGCCCGCGGGCGGGTTCTTCGAAATCAGCGGCGGCAAGATCGTGCGGGTGACGACGTTCTACAACCTGAACGACTGGATCCGGCAGGTTTCCGCATGAGCCGCGATCTGCCCGACGGAATTGCGGTGCGCGCCTTGCGGGGGGCGGCGCTTGAAGCCGCACTCGACGATGTGGCGCGGCTGCGCATCGCGGTGTTCCGCGACTGGCCCTATCTGTATGACGGATCGCTGGAATACGAGCGCGAGTATCTTCAGACATATCGCGACAGCGCGGATGCCCTGCTGGTCGGGGCGTTCTTTGGCGATGTGCTGGTGGGGGCCTCAACCTCGACCCCGATGGAGGACCATGCCGAGGCTTTCGCCGCACCCTTCGCGGGGCGCGGGGTGGCGTTGGAGCATATTCTCTACGGGGCGGAGTCGGTGCTGCTGCCGGAATATCGCGGCAAGGGGATCGGGCATCGCTTCTTTGACCTGCGCGAGGACCATGCGCGGGCGCTGGGGCGCAGCCATGTGGCCTTTTGTTCGGTGATGCGGCCTGAGGACCACCCGCTGCGGCCTGCGACCTATCGCACCAACGACGCTTTCTGGCAGGGGCGCGGCTATGCGCCGCTTGCGGGCGTCGTGGCCGAATTCTCGTGGAAGGATGTGGGCGAGGAGGGCGAGACGGTGAAGCCCTTGCAGTTCTGGATGCGCAAGGTCTGACGCCGGGCGCGGCCCTCGCGGGCTTCAATATCGGGTTTGACGCCGCCCCCTTTGCCCGCCGATAACAGGGCGTGTCGGTTGGAGTGTCGGGATGGCCCGTTCGCCTTATCAAAAGCTCGAGCGGCGCGCGTTCTGGAAAACGGGGGTCGAGGCGCGGGCATCCTTTGCCGCGTCGGGGCTGTTCCGCCCGCGCTTTGCCATCGACGCGCAGACGCGGGTTGCCACGGCGGGGTCGTGCTTTGCCCAGCATGTCGGGCGGGCGCTGCGGGCGGCGGGGGTGCAGGTGATCGACGCCGAACCCGTGCCCGATTTCGTGCCCGACGCCATTGCAAGGGACCACGGCTACCGCCTGTTCTCGGCCCGGCATGGCAATATCTACACGGCAGCACATCTGGCGCAGCTTGCGCGCGAGGTCTGGGACGGTTTCCAGCCCGCCGAAGGGGTCTGGCCCCTCGGGCCGCGCTTTGTCGATTCGCAGCGCCCGTCGGTCGAACCCGGGGGCCATGCCAGCGAGGCCGAGGTGGTCTGGCACCGGCAGCGCCACCTCGGGTGCATCCGCAAGGCGTGGGAGGCGGCGGATGTGTTCGTCTTTACCTTCGGCTTGACCGAAGCCTTCCTGCACCGCGCCAGCGCCACGGTCTACCCGATGGCACCGGGGGTGCTGGGCGGCGCCTATGACCCCGACCGCCACATGTTCCACAACTACACCGTTGCCGAAACCGTGGCGGCTTTCCGCGATTTCATGGCGCTGGCGCGGGCGGTCAATCCGGCCTTGCGCTTTCTGGTCACCGTCTCGCCGGTCCCCCTTGCGGCGACGGCAAGCGGCGATCATGTCGAGGTGGCGACGATCCGGTCGAAAGCCATCCTGCGCGCCGCCTGCGACGAGATCGTGCAAGAGGACGAGGGGGTGGATTACTTCCCTTCGTACGAGATCGTGACATCGCAATCGGCGCGGGGGCGGTTCTTTGCCGACAATCTGCGCGACGTGACCGAAGAGGGGGTGGCCACGGTGATGGCAACGCTGCGCGCGGCCTATGGGCTTGAGGGGACCGCCGCAGTTGACAGCGCGGCGACGGAACGGGCGCGGGCGCGGGAACAGGCACAGGACCGGGCCGAGGACGCGGCGTTTGACCTGCGCTGCGAGGAGGCCTTGCTGAACCGCTTCGCCGGACCGGCGGAGGCGGGGTGATGCGCATCCTTGCCTTTGGCAATTCCCATGTCGGCGCGTGGCGCGAGGCTTGGGAGGGTCTGTACGCCGAATTTCCCGACATCGAGATGGATTTCTTCAGCCTGCCCGAGAAGATCCATGCCCGATACCGTTTGCGCGCGACGGGCCTGTTCGCGCCGCGCCGCAACGTCACGCCGGCAGAACGCGAAAGGGTGGCCGGGATCAACGGGCGGGTCGAATGCGATCTGTCGGCCTATGACCATGCGGTCTGGATCGGCGTGGCCTGGCACCCCGAACGGGCCGCCGAACTTGCGGCTTTGGGCGATCCCTATCCGGTCGGGGACGCGGGGGCCGGGCGTCCGGCCTATGGCGCGGGCTTCGTGACGGCCGCACTTGCACAGGCCGCCGAGGGGGTGGCCGAGGCATGGGTCGCCGTGCCTGCCCTGCGTTACCGCCCCATCGTCTTTGGCCGTCCGGTCTATGCCGAGACCTGCCTTGCCAGCGGCCACAGGCTTTATGCGCCGTGGCGCGGGGCGCAGGCCCATACGGCGGCCTTGCAGGTCTTTCTTGACAGCTACCGCGCGGAACTTGTGCGGGCGGCGGCGGCGCGGGGGTTCGGCTTTCTTGCCCCGCCCGCCGACCTTTCCGCCCCGACGGGGCTGACCCGTCCGGCCTGTCTGGCGGCGGGGGGCGGGGCCGTCGATCCGGCCGCCCCCGATGCAAGGGGCGACCACAGCCATATGAACGCGCTCTATGGCCGCCGCTGCATCGCGCATCTTCTGGCCGAGGGGTTGGGGCTGCCCCTCTAGGCTGCCCCGACAGGCCGCCGCCCCTGCCGCCCGCCGCACCTTTGGCCCGCAAATGCGGGCGAGGCGCTTACTTTTCCCTTGAAAATCCGCCCCGACAGGCGCATTAGCACAGCCCGAAGCCTGTGGGTGCTGCCTGCGGGCCGTAATCCTATTTGGAGAGACCATGGCTAAGGAAGACATCCTCGAATTCCCGGGCGTCGTGAAGGAACTCCTGCCGAATGCGACATTCAGGGTCGAGCTGGACAACGGCCATGAATTGATCGCGGTGATGGCAGGCAAGATGCGCAAGAACCGCATCCGCGTTCTGGCAGGCGACAAGGTGCAGGTCGAAATGACCCCCTACGACCTGTCGAAAGGCCGCATCAACTATCGCTTCAAGTGAAGCTGATCCTCGGATCCGGCAGCCCGCGCCGAAAGGAACTTTTGGCGCAACTGGGCCTGGTGCCTGACGCCGTTCTTCCCCCCGATATCGACGAAGAGCCGAAACGGGCCGAATTGCCGCGCCCCTATTGCGCGCGGCTGGCCCGTGAAAAGGCGGCGGCGGTGGCGGCAGGGCCGGATGACATCGTGCTTTGCGCCGATACCACCGTGGCGCTGGGGCGCCGCATCCTTGGCAAGCCGCGCGATGCGGCCGAGGCGGCGGAATTCCTTGTCGCGCTGGGCGGGCGGCGGCATCAGGTGATCACCGCCGTGGCCGTCAGACGCGGCGACAGGGTCTGGACGCGCGATTGTGTCAGCGCGGTCAAGATGAAGCGCCTGTCGGATGCCGAGCTGAACGCCTATCTTGCCAGCAACGAATGGCAGGGCAAGGCCGGAGGCTATGCGATCCAAGGGGCCGCAGGGGCCTTTATCCCGTGGATTTCGGGCAGTTTCACCGGCATCGTCGGGCTGCCCTTGGCCGAAACCGCCGCCCTGTTGCAAGCGGCGGGCTATCCAGTCTGGAGCATGACATGAAGGGCCGCGTTGTCCTGATCGACGAAATCGCGGGCCGCGCCGCCGCCGCGCTGGTGGTGGACGGGCAGCTCGAAGACCTGCTGATCGACCCCGAGGGCGATGTGATCCTGCCCGGAGCGATCTTTCGCGCCGTGGCCGACCGGCCCGTGAAAGGGCAGGGGGGGATTTTCGTCAAGCTTCCCGGCGGTTCGGGCTTTCTGCGCCAGATTTCCGGCATCGCACCCGGCCAGCGCCTGCTGGTGCAGGTCACGGGGCCGACCGAGGCGGGCAAGGCCGTGCCGGTCACCGCGCGGCTTCTGTTCAAATCGCGCCATGCCATCATCACCCCCGGTGCGCCGGGGCTGAACGTCTCGCGCCGGATCCGCGACGAGGAGGTGCGGGCCGACCTTTCGGCCCTTGCCGCCGAGGCGATGGCGGGTGCCGCCGAGGACATGGGGCTGATCCTGCGATCGGCCAGCGCCGAGGCCGAGGCCGAAGAGGTGATGGACGACATCACCGCCGTCCGCACCCTTGCCGAGGCGGTTCTGGCCGACCTTGACGGGCCGCCCGAACTGCTGGTCGACGGCCCCGGCGCGCATGAGGCCGCCTGGCGCGACTGGGCCGATCCGGCCCCCGACGAGGTGGTCGAGGGCGGTTTTGCCGATCACGGCGTGCTCGAGATGATCGACGCGCTGCGCGCGCCGCGCGTGGGGCTTGCGGGGGGCGGTCACATGATGATCGAGCCGACGCGCGCGCTGGTCGCGGTCGATGTGAACACGGGGCCGGACACCAGCCCTGCCGCATCGCTCAAGGTCAATATCGCCGCCGCCCGCGACCTGCCGCGCCAGTTGCGCCTGCGCGGCCTTGGCGGGCAGATTGTCGTAGATTTCGCGCCCTTGCCCAAGAAGGACCGCGCCATCCTTGACCAGGTGATCCGCGCCGCCTTCAAGCACGAGGCCGCCGAGACGAACCTTGCCGGATGGACCGCGCTGGGGCTGTTCGAGCTGACCCGCAAGCGCGACCGCCTGCCGCTGGCCGAGGTTATGCCGTGACCTGCCCGATCTGCCGCAAGGACAGCGACCCGAAATACAAACCCTTCTGCTCGCGCCGCTGCGCCGATGTGGATCTGGGGCGGTGGCTCAAGGGCAGCTACGCCATTCCGGTGACCGAAGAGGAAGCGCAGGACGACCGCCCCGACGACGGCGGCGAAGAGCACCCGACGCGGCTGAACTGAACGGCCACCCCCGAGGGGCGCGCGCGATCACCCCCCCCGCACCGCAGCACAGGCACGCGCCCGACGCAGGGCGCGGGCAAGCGTGGCGCATTTGGCGGGAGAGGGGATTCGGGCTGGGGTCTGAGGGCCGGGGGGCGGGGCAGGGGGTCGGGCTGGGGGTCGGGTCTCCAAGGCCGAGATCGGAAGCCATGGGCCTGAAGATCGGGAGCCGAAGGGTGGGGGATGAGACGAGGTCTCAAAGGCTGTGGCCTGATGGTTGGCGTTCAAAGGCTGGGGACTGTCCACCGGCACCCCAGGGCGAGGGTATGGGGGGTGAGGGCCGAGGGTTGGCAAACAAAGGCTGAGGTCGGAAGACGTGGTCCCGAAGGGTAAGGCACGAGGGTTGGGGTTGGAAGACTGGGTCTCCAAGGCTGACGTCTGAGAACCGGGGGCCGAAGGCGAGGGTCTGAAGTGTGAGACCCGGGGGTTGGGGTTTGAGAACCGGGTCTTCAAGGCTGAAGTCTGAAAACTGGGACACGAAGGCGAGGGTCTGAAGGTCGGGACACGAAGGGCGGGACGCCAAGAGTGGGGCCTTGCGACGCGGTCCCGGAGGATGAGTCCCGAGGGTTGGGTCCCGAAGACTTGGGTCGGAAGACTGGGTCTCCAAGGCTGAGGCCCGAGCACTTGGGCCCGAAGGCGCGGTTCCGAAGGGTGAGACCCGAGAGTCGGGGCCTGAAAACGGGGGCTCCAATACTGACGCCTGAAAACTGGGACACGAAGGCGAGGGTCTGAAGGTCGGGACACGAAGGGCGGGACGCCAAGAGTGGGGCCTTGCGACGCGGTCCCGAAGGCGAGCGTCCGAAGGTTGAGGTCTGTCGGTTTAGACATGAAGACCGGGGCCCGAGGCAGTCTTTCAAAGACTGAGGCCGACGCACTGCGACCCGAACGCAAGGGTTTCACGGTTGAGGCCCGAAGGCAAAGCCTTGCGGATTCCGATCAAGAGGCAGGGCCCCGAACTCCGAAGACCGGCTATCCGTTATGCAGCGACAGGAGCAGGGAGTCGAGGCCGCAGGCCAGACATGGCGCGCCATCCTGTCCGGCGCGGTGAATGAAAGCCGTCGCGGCCCCGTGTCCGCGCGTTTTGGTGACATCCTCGCCAGCGCGTGGCAGGCCAAGGGCCGTGCCTGCCCCCGCCGCGCCTGCGGCAAAGCACTGCCGCCGCATCGAAATCCCGACCCGCCGCCACGCGCCGCGCAAAAGATTTCGTGTCCCGCAAACTCTCGCCCGCCCCCGTCGTTTTTTTCGCCGCCCCCCCTTGCCAGCCCCCGCGCCCTGACGTATCACCCGCCCACCCGAGGGCAGCACCCCACGGGAACGGTGCCCAGATAGCTCAGTTGGTAGAGCAGCGGATTGAAAATCCGCGTGTCGCTGGTTCGATTCCGGCTCTGGGCACCACTTAAATCCTTGAAATCGATAGAATAACGCCAGAGTGCGCTGCAAGCGTGGCTGCCGTTTGCCGTGCTGGGTTACATCTGGGTTACGTGGCGCGGAAGGTGAGGCAGACGAGGTGAATCGTCATGTTCCTGTCTAACGCGATCGTTCGCAGCGGAGCTTGCCCCGACGGACAGCGTGTTGCTGAAATGCCGCGCTGTGGGGTCTAGGTAAGCGAGCGCTTAACTTTTCAGGCTGATCTCTGCGCATCCCAACGATCCGACCGCTATTCTCGTAGGCCAGCCTAAACTGGCATCCTCTTTCTCTCAAAGGATGTGCCATGAACAAGCCTCTGAACCACCAATCCCTCTACATTCCGGTCGAACAGGTCGCTGCACGCTTCAGCGTTTCGGTTGACACCATCTGGCGCTGGTGCCGGAAGGGCACTTTCCCGAAGCCTTATCATCCGGGTGGTAGCGCAGCCCGCTGGAGGATTGACGAGATCGAAGCCTATGAGGCCGATCTGAAAGCCGGCTTCAATATCGAGCTTGATCTCAGCGAGTCCGGCTTCTTTGGCGCGTCACATCAGCTTGCCGAGGTGGCATGATGAGCGCGTCGTCGAACAGCACTGCAATCGTCCCGGTCTGGCCCGCCGCGGAGTCCCTCGGTCTCCCCGTTGGCTTCGAGATGACGTCGGCAGGAGTCGAGTATATCGGGTCTAATGGATCGAAGGTTTGGCTTTGTTCTAAGTTAATTGTGACCTCGACGTTTCGCGACCTTCTCGGAAACGGGTGGGGGCGCCTTGTCGAGGTGACGGATCGCGACGGCATGATCCACTATCTCCCGCTTACCGACGCAGATCTCACTTCGAAGTGGACCGCCATGCTGCGTCGGTTGATCGATGCCGGCCTCAGGACGCAAACGGACCCCTCGAGCAAAAAAGCATTGCAGCGTTTGCTTCTCAAGTGGCAACCGGCGCGCTGCCAGACGAGCACGTCGTCGGTCGGCTGGGTCGGTCAAGATGGGAAAGCCTTTGTCTTTGGAACCGGGAAAGTCGTTGGCAATCTCGATGTTCTGCCCATGAACCTCACCACTTCACCTAGTTCTTCGGCACACGTTGAGCAGGGGACCCTTGATGAGTGGCGCGCAGAAGTCGGGGCCCTCTGTAAGGGAAATGATATCTTGATCCTGGCGGTTTCGACTGCCCTTGCTGGAGTGCTCCTCGATTTCCTTGACCTCGACCTTGGCGGTGGGCTGCATCTGAAGGGGGCCTCGTCGCAGGGAAAATCTACGGCTCTTCGTGTTGCAACGTCAGTTTGGGGTAGCCCTGACGCGACCTGTAGCTGGCGTGCGACGTCGAATGGTCTCGAGGTCCTGGCAGCGTCTCTGAATGGCACGTTCCTGCCCTTGGACGAGTTGGGCGAGGTGGATGGGCGTCATCTGAACGACGTCCTCTACTGCCTCGCGAACGGTGTCGGAAAAACGCGGATGACAGCCTCGCAGGACATGGGCGCTACGAAGCGCTGGCGTGTGAGTGTCCTGTCGACTGGCGAAATTTCCATTGCGACTAAATTGGCCGAAGGCGGAAAGAGGCAGATGGCCGGCCAGATGGTCCGCTTGCTCGATGTGACCGCAGATGGCCAGCGGTTCGGGGCCTTTGATGAACTGCACGGCGCACCCGACGCCGCTGCCTTTGCTGACCGCCTGAAAAGGGCCACCCGAGTCCAGCATGGAACGGCTGCAGTGGCGTTCGTGCGCGAACTCATTGCACGCTCAAACAAGCGTGATGAGATCCGCAGCCTGGTTCAGCGCTTGTCCGAAAGCTTCCGCTCGAATGTTGAGGCAGGGATTTCCGGCGTTGTCGGTCGTGCCGCCGACCGCTTCGCAGTGATCGCCATCGCAGGCGAGCTCGCGACGACTCACGGCATCACTGGATGGAACTGCGGAGAGGCCACGCTGGCTGCAAAACAGGCATTCATCGCGTGGCATGAAACGCGGACTGACAGCATGATCGATGCGATGGAGCCTCTTCTCTCGAAGATCTCGGAATTCTGCCTGAACGGCTCGAACGCAGTTGTCAGGTTTGGCTCTGAACCGGACGAGGGAGTGATGCCTGCTGCTTGGGAGGATGACAGGCTCATCTACCTGCCGACCGAGACATGGCATATGCTGTTCCCCGACGCTGCGGGGCGTGCAGCCGCGATGGTCCTGCGGGAAGGAGGCATCCTCCTGCCGGGTGAGGGGGAGAATCTGATGCGAAAGGCATCTGATCCTCGACGTGGCCGCCAGCGCTACTATACGATCATCAAGCAACGGATCAAGTTGAGGTAGGATCAAGTGAAAAACCTTGCTCGGACATCTCGGGCGGCGGAACTGCTCTGTCCGAGCTGTCCGAGCTGTCCGAGCTGTCCGAGCTGTCCGAGCTAGCAGAAGGTCTCAACGCCGCGCGAAAGAAAAAACTTCGTAAAGAGCGGAGGCCAGCGTCGCAATTGGCGGTAAGTTGCCTTTCGCCCTCACCCTGCGCAAAAATCCGGGCGGCTTTTTGAGCCTACCCCGATCGGAATCGGGGCAGGCCACTTCATCAGCCCATGACACGGGCGAGGGTCTACACGCTAGGCTTCTGTCTCCCTCATGTCCTCGTCTAGACTTCGCACGCGCGCGACATGATGGTCAGTGCTCAAAACGCTGATCGCGCTCCCTGTCGCGGAGGGCCTCCCGCGCACGTTCAGCTTCGATATCTGCGCTTATGGCGACCGACGCGTGGTCGATGATAGCTCGAACCTGTTCGTCGCAATCAATGCGCAATTGCAGAAGAGCTTCAAGTCGACGCTCCATGACTGTGGCCCTGCTGCCGGACCAGCTCATTGGGCTGACTCTCTCGATGAAGGCACGAATTACGGTTTCGGAGACTGGAGCAGAAGAAAAAAAGACACGTGCCGTTTCGGTCATTTGAGGGACTTCTTCCATATTTGACTGGTTGAACGCGAACGGCGGCAAGGTTGCAGACACCTTTTCCCAGCGCTCTGGATCATCTCCACACCAGGCGACGAGCTTTTCGGGCGGGATCTGGCACATGGGTGAGTGCTCATAGCCATCGTGGAGATCCAGAAAAGCTTCAAACTGAGGCTCGGTCGTCATCCAATCAAGAAACTCAGCGGAATGCAGCTCGGCGATAACTCCCAGAACTTGTCGGAAGTCCGGCCAATACAGACGACGTCTATTCGACCGATTGGCAACCGCCGCAAGGATCGCCTGGGCACGTGTCCCGTCATCACCTTCAAGGCAGCGACGTGCAACGCGGGCTACCTCATATTCCCTGTTCGTATTCGTCTCGCCAGTTTCAACAAGAGAAATGACCGCTCCGGTGGCGGCATCTGCCAAACTATCTGACCAAGCGATGCCGTCATCATCCATTGCAAGATGGTTCAGCGCGTTCATCGCACAGGTCAGTCCATCGGGGCGAGCACTCAGAACCCTCAGGAGCGAGGCCTTGAAATCGTCCGGGAGACTCCGATCCCTCTCCCACAAAAGACGTGACAGATAGAACGGTTCGCATGATGGATCGCCCGCGAGCCTCAGCACTTCCTCGAGCTGCGCCTGCGACATTTCTCCATTTGGTAACAACATGCCAAAGATCTTGCGAACCCCAGCAAGCGTTCGTGCGTCCTGCCGTAGCCTATCGGCGACGATGGGATCCTTTGGATCAATCTCGTGCAAGAACGTTGCCAAAATGCCTGGTTGCTTGGCCGCATCTCCGAGGCCGGAGTATTCCTCACAGAGAATCTCCCAGACGGCCTTCCAGTCATGGGCACCCTGAGCAATACCGTGTCCGATATGGTAAATGGTTCCGGGTGAACTCAGAAGTTCCGGAGCGACCTTTTTCAAAGTGTCGATATCGACACCCAGTTCCCTGCCTACATCGACAAGCCGGCTTTCCTTCTCGGCCCTAGCTCTGGCGTGGTCATCATGATCGTAATCGAGATCATGTTTTGCGGCGCGGGCCAATTCATGGCGCACTTTACCGGGAAGATCGCTTGGCTCCATTGCTGTGATCAGCTCTGTCAGGGCTTCTACATCCTCTTGAGGGAATGCCTCCCTTCGGCGACGGCTCAGACTGATGAACGCTATGAGGGCTGCCCGACCTTCGTGGAACTCCTTCGCCTCATGGAGACGTTTCACCCCGGCAACAACTGCGGGGCGCAACGAGGGAACCCTTCGCCAGATGCCTCCGGCGCGCGATGCGAGGACAGCTCGCAGCATGACCCTGATGGAGGGATGACCGTTCAGAGCCGAGCCGACTGCCAGGTCATACCAAGATGCATACCACGCTATGGCCTCATCGTTCTTCGGCCACCACCCATACGGCTCTGGAAGCGCGTCATCATGAAGGAAGCCATGTGACGAAAAATGCTCGGTAATCAGGGCTGATCTGACCATCTCGACACCGATCTTCCGGACCGTTTCATCGGGATGGGTCAGATGTGCCTTTGCGACCGCTTGACGAACTAGAGTCTTGGCTTTTGTCCCGGAGAGATGGAGTTGAAACAGCGCCCCAAGTGCATTCTCGGCGTTCTTCTTGGCTTCGGGAAAGGCACGGATGATCGCCACAAGTCTATCACAGACAGGAGCGAAAAAGGCCTCATCACGAGCGATCCGCATCAAAACACGCGTGACTGGATCTGCTCTGAAGGAATCCCAGGACCGCGGAGAACCGGCCGAGATCAAAGCATCAACGATGCCAAGAGTATGATGAGGGACAAGATGGCCGACGATGTCCAGCAGATCCAATGAGGCCGCTGCCCCTGCAAGCGGGCCCCCGTCCTTCGTCCAATCCTCCACAATCCGAATGGCTTCGTCTGCATCATGCAGATATGAGAGCCGTCTCGCGAAGGAGCGGCGAAGACGCTTCGATGACGCAAATGCATCAAGAAGGTCCATTCGAGGAATCGATGCCAAGCTCTCTTTGGCCAAGCGATTTGCAAGCGCGTGAGGCAAGATTGCTCGCCATCGACCACGAGCTTGCGCAAGGCCGCGCTTCTGCAAGACCGCGACCTGCCGAAAAAGGGAGTTCCGCGGGACATTGATCAGTCGGGCTAGGATCGCCAATTCATCCGGCTTTTCTACTCCTTCGACGTCGAAGGAATAGACCAAGGACAAAACCCCTGCCGACTCCTCCAGAAGCGGATCGATCTTTCCACGCTGCCAAAACAGTCGGTTGAAGAGTTGCGTATCCTCGAATGAGGAAAGTGAGCCGGTCATCGGCATCGCTGCCGCCAGAGCCAATCCTAGCCTGGCATTACCCTGCGCAAGATCAGCCAGACGCAAAGCATCAACGTCGCTGAGAGATGGATGCCTTCGTCGCAGCAATGAACGCAGGATTTCACTACCCTCTGTGTCGATCCGAACGACATCGGTCTCCGTGGGCCTGTCCAGCTGAACGTCATACTCAATGGTGATGAGCCTGACCGAGCCGCTCTTTCTGCTCAATTCCTCCGCCAGCGCGGTGTGAGCCTCAGGTGGGCAATTGTCCACGATCAAGACATGTGGCTTACCGGACTCGATCAGTTGCCGAAGCATTTCCTTGGGGCTCGGCTCCGGATCGTCGCCGAAGTCGGCATAGAGTGCGAATGATCGCGACAAAGGCGACTCGACAGGCCAGTCTTCAAAGAGTGCTTGCGCAATGCGGCTCTTCCCGACCCCAGAAAGGCCGGCAATTCTCAGGGCCTTTCTGCCATCTTTGACGAGCGTGCACATCGCATTGAGAGCGTCAGGCATGTGTCGGACTTCGGTGCCATCCGGAAATCGGACGACCAGACCATCTCCACAAATCAATTCATCGTCGTGGCCATGGGGCGTGGATGACCAGCGCCCATATGATTTCCAACCGCGCAAGGTCGGCAAATCAAGACGCTCTCGCAACCATGCGGCGACCGATGGGTGCGCGCTGACCCATCGCGCGACTGCGTTCTGGTCCATGTAACCGACATGAAGCCTGTCTGCATTCGGATCATCAGCAATGGCCTGGCGCATTGCAGACTCTCTTTTGGCGATCATCGTTCCTTTCGCACAGTTCGCAGAAGCGCTTACGATCAAATAGGATCCTGCGTTCGCTGCCAGGTCGGAAAGCAACGTCCGCACGCGTCCATTTGGCCGCATTTCCGAACCGATCTTTGCACCTCGCAAATCCTCTTTCTTGACCTGGATGCCGACATGTCGCCGTTGAAGAGCACCCATGGGGATGAATGGACCTATCGCTTCGACGACCACATCTAGGCCACCATCTGGTGTCGTCTGGCTCCCACCCCAATGGACTTCGTTGCGATGCCCGCCCTGTCGCTCCCGCTCAGCCTCGCACAGACGCGCAACCAACTCGCGAAAGTCACCGTCCGAAAGATTGGCAAGCCTGAGGGATGGAACATCAAAGTGATGCATGGTCAGTCAAACTCTGATTACCAATTTCAAAATGTTGTGTCGGGGTCGTCGCCCGAGCCCATGATATTTGCGCACCACGAGGAATGTGCAATACCCTCGGTTGGAACATATCCGGAACGAGGTTTGTCTTACTAAACCCCACCGACCGAAGGGCAATTTTCCGTCGGGCCTGCAGGCTGGCATGATCAGGTGCCATTTAGGAACGGCTGCTTTGGGCCGAAACTGCCGATGTTAAGACCTCCGCGAACGCCCAAGTTCTTCCGACCAAAGGCGACCCAACTTTAAGGCACCAACGCTCTATCGAAACACCAGCTCGGGAAGAACCGTCTCCCACTCCCCGCGCTTGATGTAGGTCTGAAACGCCTCCTCATTGTCGGCCTTGGTCCAGCGGACGATGGCACCCACCTTTCCTGAGACAAGTTGAGTTCCCCGCGGAGGGTCCCAGTTCGACGCCATACGCCCGAGGACCCGCCCCTTCGTGTCAAGGATCATCCATTTGCCCTCTCGATGGTCGAGGGTCACGGGTGCGTCCACTTCGGTCGCCACAATAGCCGCCAGCGACGGGCTCGAGTCTGCAACTCGGCCTGCGTAGGAAAGGTCGACCACTCCCATGTCTGGCAGCTGGTATTGGTCCGGTTCTGGCAGATCAGCCGGTCGGGGTGGCTCGACCCTGCGCAAGAGCTCGCTTTCGCTATCGGCCCGCACGAAGGCATGGGCACCGCTGGTGACGACGGCTAGGCTGCGGCGTGCGCGGGTCATGGCGACGTAGAAGAGGCGGCGGGGGGCCTCGCCGTCCTCGCCCTGCGAGAGTGCCTGCCAGCCGCCGTTCAAGATGACGACATGGTCGAATTCCAGACCTTTGGAGCGGTGCGCGGTCAGCAGGAGCAACCCGCGCTGCGCGCCCCTGACATCGCGTGCCCATTCGGCGAGCCATTCTATCGCGTCCGGCACGGGGATCGTCTTGGTGCCAAGGTCGCGGGCGAGGTCGGCAATGCCTTCAGCGATCAGGTCGGTCCAGCGGGTCGGGCGGTGGCGGTTCAGGACTTCGAGGATATTCTGGATCGTCAACATCACCGAAGGCTGCTCGCGCAGGCCCGTCACCAGTCGCTGCATCTCGCGCATGCGCCAGACGCTGGGCAGCTTTTCATTGGCCATCTCGACCGGCAGGCCCAGCTTTTCGGCATAGGCCCGCACGGGGGCGAGCCGCTTCCAGTCGCGCGAGATGATGGCCGTGCGCGACCATGCGAAGTTCGGGTCCAGATGCGACAGGCGCACCAGTTCATCCACCGCCGCGACGCCTTGAGCGACATCATCGCCCGCCACGTCGAGGAATTGCACACGGCCACGCCCCACGGGGTCATAGGTCGCCATGACCCCGCCGCCGGGATGCAGGCTGCGAACCTTGTCCACGGTGATCGGGTGGCCCGCCTTCATTCGGCCCTGCGCCGGTTCGATGACCTGATTGGCCGCGTCGATGATGTAGCGGGTCGAGCGGTAATTCTCGGTCAGGAATTTCGGCTTGGCGCGGTAATCCTGTTCGAACTGGCGGATGAACGAAATCGACGCACCGCTGAAGGCGTAGATGTTCTGGTCGTCATCCCCCACCGCAAAGAGGCTGAGCCGCTGGTCGGGGTCTTCCAGCGAACGCCCCGCAACGGCAGCGATCAGCGCGTATTCGTCGGGGCCGATATCCTGATACTCGTCAACAAGAATCCAGCGGTAGCCCTGGATCAGCGCCTCGCGTTGTGCTTCGGCTTCGGCTCGGCTGAGACCTTCGCCGTTGATCAGGCGCACGGCGTCTTGCAGGACGGCGTCGAAGTCGCGCGTCTCGGTCGCGGCACCGGCAAAACTTGCCCCCACCAGACGCATCGCAAGTGCGTGGCAGGTCGAGACGGTGACCCAAGCGGCATCCTCACCCACCAGACCGCGCAGGCGGGCCTTGATCTCGGCGGCGGCGTGGCGGTTGTAGGTCAGGACGAGGATACCCCGCGGGTCCTCGCGCCGGACGCGCAGCAGATAGGCGATGCGGTGCACCAGCACCCGCGTCTTGCCCGATCCCGGACCGGCGAGCACGAGGACGTTGGTCTCCTCGCGGTCATCGGCAACGATGTCCTGTTGGGCAGGGTTGCCGAGGTCATCGACGATCTGTTTCCACGCCTTGCCGGTGGTCTGGCGGCGGATCTCGACGCTTTTTCCGGGCAGCCAGCGGCGCAGGAAGCGGTCCTGATCCAAGGCGAAGTAATCCTGCGCCAGTCGCTGCGCCTCGGCGATGTTGTCCAGCCCCTTGTCGGCATAGGCGGCCATGACATGGGTTTGAACGGTCTGTTCGCGGTAATGCTCTTGCAGGGGCAGGAAGTCCTTGGCCGCGAACTGGCCCCGTTCGGGGTTGAGGTGGATCGTCATGGCCGAGCGGAACACGGTCAGCCCCTTGCCCAGCGTCAGGACCTCTTGTTCGTGCAGCCATAGGAGGCCACGCTCCATCAGCTTGGTCATGTCCTTGATGCCCGCAGCCCGGATCACCGCATCGCCATTCAGCGTGGCGATGAGGTCGCCGAGTGTCGTCTCGACCTGAATATCCTTGCCGCGGCTGCCGGGCGGCGTCTTGGAAATGAGGAATTCCAGCAACCGTTCCGCTGCCGTCCAGCGCAGGGCCGCCGTCTGTTCGACCACCCGCCACGAACGTTGCAAAGTGACCTCGAGCGTCTTGGCCGAGAGTTTGCGCAGCCGGATGTTGCCTTGGCCGCCATCCTCGTCGCGCCCGTCGCGTTCGATGCTGCGGAGGAGGCGTTCGAGGATGTGGGGGCCCGCGCTGGCGTTCCCCGTTTCGCGCAGTCTTTGGCTGGCGAGGGTCAGGTCGAGATGGCCGCCGCCATGGGCATCGGCTTCGGGTGAGAGTTCGCGCATCGTGCCGATCAGCCCGCGTTCCAGCGCGCTGGCCGCCGCGAAGCGTTGGCGCGAGGCGTTCTCGATCCCGATATGGACTTGAACCGTGATGGCGATGTCATTCTTAGCCACGCCGAGCGTTTCGAGATCGGCCATCGCCTTGGCGAGCCCGCGGTGGGTCAGGCCCGCGATCCCGGTGAGTTCATCGGTCGAGACGCCCTGATCGGCGGGCACGTTCATCAGGTGGCGCACGATGTCCAGAAGCTGCTTGCGCCGCGTGCTGGTGATATGGGGCTTGTTCAGCAGGGTTTCCGCTTCGGCCAGAGTGCGGACGCGCAGCGATGACGGAAACACCTGCACCCGGTTCTCTTCGCGGGCGACGAGCGTCGCCTCCTCCAGCCAAGACACCGCCGTCTTGACCCGTGTGTCATCTGTCGCGCTGTCGCGGACGAATTCGCGGTCCTTCTCCTCGCGCACGATCTCGCCCGTGGTCGCAACCACCTTGCCACCGTTGCGGCCCTGTTCGTCGATCCGGCGCAGTGCTTTCAGGATCGCACCGATCTCGTGCCGTTTCAGATGCGAGCGGGCGGTCAACGTAAATTGCCGTTCGACATCGTCGGTATGGTAAAGCAGCACGCAGTCGGCGGGCTGTCGGTCGCGTCCGGCGCGCCCCGCCTCTTGCAGGTAGTTTTCGAGCGAACCGGGAATGTCGGCATGGACGACAAGCCGGATATCGGGCTTGTCGATTCCCATCCCGAAGGCGTTGGTCGCCGCAATGACCCGCAAGTCGCCGATGCGAAAGGCTTCCTGCACGGTCCGTTTTTCTTCGGCAGTCAGTCCTGCATGAAAGTGGGCTGCGGCCAGTCCCTGACTTTTCAGATGTTCTGCAATCCTTTCAGTTGCTTTCCGGCTTGCACAATAGACCACAGCGCCCGAGCGCCCCTCGGGCAAATGATCCTCGATCGCTTTTAGGATGTCGCCCAGCTTGCTTTCACGGCCTGTCGGCAAGACGGAGAACGTCAGGTTCGTCCGCGTCGCCCCGCCGTCGAAAAGGCCCAGCTCGACACCGAGCCGATCACGGAAATGATCGGTGATGTCGCGCACGACCTCGGGCTTTGCCGTGGCAGTCAGGCATAGCACGGGCGCGATTGGCGCATCCCCCGAAAATTCCCGGATGAAGCGCCCAATGTAGCGATAATCGGGCCGGAAGTCGTGACCCCATTTCGAGACGCAATGCGCCTCGTCCAGCACCCAAAGCCCGACCTCGCGCTGCTTCAATACCGACCGGACCGAGACCGAGCGTAACTGCTCGGGCGAGATCAGCAGGATAGCCGCCTGACCCAGCCGGACGCGATCCAGCGCCTCTTGCCGCTCAGGCATCGACAGCATCCCGTTGATCGTGACGGCCGAGGAAATGCCCGCGCGCTCCATCCCCTGAACCTGATCGGCCATCAGGGCAACGAGCGGCGAGATCACGACCGTCAACGCGCCGGTCTTTTCATAAAGGCTGAGGGCGGGAACCTGATAGCAGACCGATTTCCCCGTGCCGGTCGGAAGAATGCCAAGCACATGGCCATGCGCCATGCTTTTCTCGACGATCACCTCTTGCAGCGGGCGGCCCGTGGCGTCGGTCGGTTCGGGGCGGAAGGCCGGAAAGCCGAACCACTTCTTCAGCGCACCCTTGGGGTCGTTCATGGTCGCGCACCATTGGCACGAAGGCTTGCCGCAATTCGTGTCGCGCAGCGCACGCACGATCAGCGCCGCCTGCGGGAACGAGGCCCGCACCCAAGGCGGCATAACGGATTCCCCGCCAGAGACGGAGATCCACGCCAAAGCATAGGCCATTGGCCAGGCCATTTGCCTGTCTCGCAGCCCGTCCAGTGCTGTATCGACCTGCGCCCCGCAGGCTTGCGCGTCTAGCAGCCTTCGGATCGCCGACAGGGCGGTCGCCTCATCGGGAGCCGATGCTCTGCGGACCTCGCGGAACACCGCGTCGAACCCTTCGGAGCGGTCCGTCCGTGTCACGAGATGGTGCCACGCCAAGAGGGTATCGGGGGGCTGGGCCTTGAGTGCCGCGATCTGGTTGTCCAGCACTTCGAAGACCAGCCGCGCATCCAGTTCGGGGTCGTTCACATGCCCCGCCTGCAAGCGCCCGTCCTGATAATGCTTCACGAGGTGGTGGTAGGGATTGCGCGGAAAGGCCAGCGGGTTCAGCCACAGCGTGTCGATGGGCGCCGTCATCTTGGCACGAAGCCTCGGGCGGGCGGCCAGCAGGTGTTCGATGTCGTGGCGAAGGATGTTGTGGCCGATGATATGATCCGCGTCTTCGAGCGCCGCTTCGAGCCGGTCGAGCGATTGCGCGAGTCTGGCCAGCACCGCAACAACTGGAGGGCTTGACCCATGGCGGACAGCAGCAAGATCGAAAATCGTGGCTGTCTTCGGGTCGACCTCCAGATCGACGGAAAGACAGCGCTCCAACAAGGGGGCCTTGTCCCCAGCCTTTGAGCGCAAGAAACCGAAGAAAGGCATGAAGGCCAGTTAGTTATGAGGAATACTATCTACACGTTATGGCACTGACCATAGTTCCGCAACAGAATAGGCTATAAGCGCGCTTGCCCCTTTGACCCTTATATGGTGTGTCCAAAACCATATATTTGACTGGGTCTCTGATGCGAGCTCCTACTTTGAGAGCTGGTCGCAAGTCCTAGTATGCGGGAACTGCTTCACGAACTGACAGCTAGTGTGGCGTTTGAAAGCCGCGGACACAATTACGACGCTTCTGAACTCGTTTCAGCCCTCGAACGATTGTCGGCGAGCCGGGTCATCCTGCGCGATGGCTCTTGCTGGCGCGACAAGAGTTCCTTCTCTCGAGGAGGCTTCACACAAAAGGAAAATTGCTCACATTCAAAAAGGGAAATTTCTTGGGCGAACGTTTTGTAGCAAGGCAGTCCAGCGGCCTAGCGGCCCCTTGGTTCCGTGGTCCCAACGCTTCCCACAAGTGTCAATAGAAGCAGGGCGTTCACCCTTGCCTGTGGTCTGAGCCATGGAGATTCTGATAACTCGTCAAAATGTTGGTGATGATTTTGACCGACGATCCAGGTTCATGGCAACGGCGGGCCCGTTTAAGAGCATGAATGGCGAGGTGCTCCACACAGTCCTCACCCTTAACCTGAAGGCCAACGGCTGGCCGAGGCGGACATTTCTCTTGGCGAGAACAGATGTGCCCGTTTAAATGCGTTATTCACACGGAATGCTCTAATGTCACAGACACACCACGAGAATTCGGAAAACGCAGAGATTTTGAAAGAATTGAACCTGTCGCTTCCCCTGCGGAAACTGACCGCCCACATCGATCAACTTGATGTATCGGCGGATTTCAAAGCCTTGCTTCGCGATCTGGCAAATGTCACCTGGACGGTTGGATCAACTGTCGTTGCTATCGGTCGCAAGATCCTTTCGGTCGCAATCGAGATCGTTACGACATTCCCGGGGATCCTTTTCGGTGTCGCAGTCGCTTCCATCGTTACCCTGATTGTCGGGACCATTCCGCTGGTGGGACCTTTGCTTGCGGCTTTCGTCGGTCCGATCATGCTGGCGACAGGCCTGACGATGGGGGCATTGTCCGATTTCCGGTCCTCCGCTTGGTCAACCAAGGTTGCAGCCCTTCAGGCGCAACTTGCCGCCGTGAAGGCCTAATCTTGGCTTCGGCAATTCCCGACGAAACCCGTCGTTTCGAAGGTGTGGATCGCGTCGTTGCCGAGCCGCTGAAGTTCAAGGCGAAGCTCGGGATTGGCGAGGATGCTTTTGCGTCCCTGCAGACCGCGCGGATGGTCGGCGATCTCTGGCAGATCGGAACCGCCGCAACGGCGGGCGGCCTGGCAGCGAGTTCGTCGGCAGTCGCAGGAACTTTCTTCGGCGGCGGCTGGCTTGCCGCCCTTGGTATCGGTGCTGCGGTCACGCCGGTTGGCTGGGTCGTCGGTGCTGCCGTCGCCAGTGGCGCGGCTTGCTACGGCGTCCTCCGACTTTTCCGAAGCTACGAAGGCACACGGGTCCAGAAGGTGCCAGCCTTCATCAATACGCCCATCGACGTGCTGGGGGCGGCTCTCTTCGACCTGATGGCGTCTCTGGCCATCCGGGTGGCGCGCGAGGCGGAAGAGGTAGACGATGCCGAGCGTGCGGCAATCGCGGATTACTTCGTCGCAGAGTGGGGTCTCGATCCGGCCTATGTTGCCGCCGCCTTGCCGGTGATTGAACACAGCGCCGAGGGCCGCAGCGTAGACGAGATTGCAGAGGCCTTGGCGGTCTACAAACGCGACAACCCCGACTGCAATTTCGATTCTCTGAAGGTCGAGCTTCTTTCCTTCCTGACCGAAATCGCGGCGGCGGATGGTATTCTACACGATGCTGAACTTGCGGCCATCGCGCGGACGGACCGGATCTTCCAGAAGGCGGCGGGCGGCTGGACCGAAACCGCCCGTTCCGCGCTGGACTATGTGGCGGCCGCCCCCTCTTATCTTTGGTCCACCGTGACGGATGGGGTGGCAGCGCTTTGGGGAAGTGATGGTCAGACTGCGGATGCACCATCGCCGTCGGATCGGTCGGTCCCGGTCCTGTGGTTGCTGGGAAAGACCGGGGCCGGAAAGTCATCGCTCGTTCAGGCCATGACTGGCCGGAATGCCGCCGAGATCGGCAATGGCTTCGTTCCCTGCACGCGCACGGCGGACGCTTACGACTTCCCCCCGGAAGATCCCGTGCTGCGCTTCCTCGATACGCGCGGCTTGGGTGAGGCGGGCTATCGACCGGAACAGGATCTGGCGTCCAACGGCGACGTGTCGCAAATGATCCTCGTGCTGTCACGCCTCGACGATCCGGTGCAGGGCAACGTTGCCGATGCGCTGGCCAAGGTTGTCCGCAAGAAACCCGATATTCCCGTTGTCATCCTGCACACCGCCGAAGACCGGGTGCCAGACGCGGCCGAGCGCGGGCGGATCAGATCGGCGAACCAGACTTTGTTCGAGAAGGCAGCAAAGACGACGCTGCCATGGCTGGAACTGGATCTGTCCTCACCGTCGAAGGCCAATCTTTCCCATCTGAAACAAGCCTTGGCCACGACCCTGCCCTCTGTCGCGATGCTGATGGACCGGCAAAAGGCAGGCAACGCAGAAGAAGCCGCTTTTCTGGCTCACCGTGCGACCGTCCTGCGTTACGCGGGCATGGCTACGGCGTCTGGTGCCTTGCCCGTGGTGGGGGCAGCGACCGCCCCTGCCCTGCAACTGGCCTTGGTGACAGCACTGGCGAACGGATACGGCCTGCCGTGGGATCGTAGCAGGCTGGTGGCCTTCCTCTCGGCTCTTGGGACAGGCGTCGTGGGCGGCGCGCTGATCGGCATCGCCGGTCGCAGCCTTGCGGGGCTGATTCCGGTGGTGGGCCAGACGGCTGTGCCCGTCCTTACGGCAGGCTATGGATTTGCATCGACCTATGGGGTGGGGCGGGCCGCAGCCTACTGGATGTATCATACAAAGGCAGGACACACCGTGGACGAGCAGGCGCTTCGGGATCGATACCTCGCCGCTTTCTCGCAGGCCGAGATCAAGGACGGCGACGATGCTGCCGGTTGACAAGATTCTGAAACGTGTCGCGCGTAGCCCGGCCCTTCTGGCTGTGATCATCTACGCCCTGCCTTGGCTGGCGCTGGTGGTTCTGGGAATTCTCTGGCTGGCCGAGCATGACTGGCTAGTGCCCTTCGTCGGGATCACGCTTGGTCTGATCCTTCTGCTCCGGCTTACCCTTCTCTTGCTAGGTCGCATGCGGCAACAGCGGGTTGCCACACCTGTCGATGGCGACCATTCGCCAATCGTCACTGCTAACCCCGAATGGACCGCACGCGAACTGGCGGTTTTTCAAAGCCTATGCGCAGGGATTCCAAGGGAGCCCCGCCCTTGGAACGACCTGCGCCCGCTTGCTCTGGAACTGGTAGAGCAGGCGGCACAGAGGCTGTCTGCGGGTCAGAAGGGGGCATTGGATTTCTCGATCCCCGAAGCCTTGTTGCTGGCCGACCGCGTGCTGATCCGCCTGCGCCGAAACCTGCATGACATGGTGCCGTTTTCCGACCGCGTCAGCCTGAAGACGATCCTATGGACATGGGAAAACAAGGCTTGGTTCACGCACGGCGCGACCGCATTGGGATGGGCATGGCGTGCGAAGCGTTTGCTCTCCAACCCGCCCGCCGCCA
Organism: Paragemmobacter straminiformis; assembly: GCF_014243445.1. Taxonomy (GTDB): domain Bacteria; phylum Pseudomonadota; class Alphaproteobacteria; order Rhodobacterales; family Rhodobacteraceae; genus Paragemmobacter; species Paragemmobacter straminiformis. The sequence continues at coordinate 243,618 of NZ_JACLQD010000001.1, read as the reverse complement.
TCCTGCAGGAGATCCAGGCGGCCGTGACCAGTAGTGGCGACGGCGGTGAGTTCAGGAATTTCAGCGTGGCCATCGTCCAGCAGATCCTCCTGGAAGAGGTCGCGCGCGCGGCGGTCGACCTGCACGCAGGCCATTTGCGCTTTACAGATGAGGAGTTGCTTGAGATCGAACTCGGGTCTGCCGACCTTGACAAACAGATGCTCGCACAACCGGACGAGCCGATACGCTTGCTGGTGATCGGTCAGGTCTCGGCAGGAAAATCCACGCTGATCAACCGCCTAGCGGGAAGCGCCATCGCCGAAACCGATATGGCTCCCACGACCCCCGGTCTGACGCGCCATACGATAGAAATTGAAGGAATGACCTATTCCGTGATCGACAGCAGGGGGATCGACGGAACGGACGAAACAGCCCAGTCGCTGCTTTCGCAGGTTTTGGAATGCGACCAAGTCCTTTGGATTTTACGGGCCAACCGTCCCGCACGCGCGCCGGATGTCGAGCTTTTGCAGATGGTCGATGCAGCCTTCGCGACGCGCCCGCTGCGACGGGTGCCGCCCATAACAGTCGTTGCGAACGCGGTGGACCAGCTGCTTCCAGACTGGCCCTATCCCGAACACCTTCTGCCAATTGAGGCGCAGACCACAATCGCAGCTGTCAGCGCCGCGATCTGCGCCGACCTGTCCTGCCGCGAGGCGATTCCCATCGTCGCCGAAGGTCAGATCTGGAACTTGGATCAACTGACCGCAGCGATAGCGAATGGCGCGTCGGATGCCTTGGCAACACAACGCAACCGTCGAAGGATCACCGGTGCCGAAACTAGCGGTTCACTGTCGCGGGAACTGTCCCGTGGTGCGTCTGGGATCTGGGAAGCAGGACGCCTTGCAGCCGGGAAGCTGTTCGGGCGGTGACGAGTTCACCAGTTTTTGGGGCGCCTCGTTCGATCACCAATATCCATTCGCGATCCAAGACTTCTGGTGAAGCAAGGCGAGCCTACCCAGGCCCCATCGTTTGAAATCGATAAACAATTTCTTACGCAACCTCGACGAAAACCAAGATCTTCCAAGTCAAGCTGAAAATATCCGATCCTAGACGAAACCGGTGAAACGGGTAGATACATTAGTGCGGCTGCTTCGGGGCTAACCTTCGGATGTTGCCCATACCTGTGTTGCTGGTGTAGCTATAAAGGCCCGAGAAGCAGAATGACGAGGTCAGGGTGCTAGGTTTTCTTCGCGGTAGCGGTAACCGTTTCGACCCATCCTTGGAGAGGTTTCCAAACGTTGACGTCGACCTGGTGGCAAAGCGCCTCCGATTGGCTAGGCGTGGCGCGGATGATGGTGGGAAGGAAATTCCTAGCGCAGACAAAAAGACGATGACAAAGGCTGAGTTGGATGCAGTCGCCGAGGTGGAATCGCTTCGGAAAGAAGCTCTTAACAACTTTGATGACGAGCTGCGCACTTACAAAGGACGCGTCTCGGAGGCGCGTTCAGATACGTCGAATATCAAGCTTAAGATCGCTGATGCTGCGCACGGGCTTGAACGGTTGGAAGGAGACTATAGAAACCAACTCGAGACCGCACTGATACGTGTGAAGGAAAGCCAGCAAAAGTTGGATGCGTTTCGTTTGCGGCATGGCGTCGTCGGGCCACCCGCCGCGCACTCCAACATGCTTTTGACAGTTTTATTCGTGACATTCATGCTGTTGCTAGAAAGCATTCTGAACGCGCAGTTTTTTGCGAAGAGGAATGAACTCGGCTTGGTAGGGGGAGTGCTTCAGGCCGGTATGATTTCGGCGATCAACGTCTTTATTGGATACTTGGCAGGCTTTTACGCGCGTCATAAAAACCTAAAGGGCCTTAGCAGTGCGCTCCTGGGTTTTGGTAGTATTTTTATATGGATAATTGTTTCGCTTACGATCAACTTCGCTGTTGCGCATTTTCGTGACGCTCTCGAAGCAAATTCATGGAACGATGCGATGAAGCTCGCGATTTCTACTTTGATTGCAAAGCCGCTCGAGTTGTCGTCACTTGACTCTTGGATGCTGTTTTTGATTGGTTTAATCGTAACGCTCTCAAGCTTTTTGAAAGGTTATTATTCGGCTGATCCGCTTCCTGGCTATAATGCTCTTTGGGACTCCGTCGAGCGTGCTATCGATGATTACGCGCACAGCTATGGTGAGGCCCACGCTTCGATGGATAAGGAGTTTAAAGACCTTGTTCAAGAACTCCGTTCCGAAGTTGATACGAGGCGTGCGAACTTGAGATCGGCGGTGGATGCGCTTGACTCTAGGGGAGCTATGCTTGACGGGCTGAGGGTTTTCTTGCGCACTACCAACGGGGCGGCGAACCAGTTGCTTGCCGTTTACCGCGAGGCAAACCTGGCAAGCCGCAAAGAGCCTCCACCGGAATACTTCAACGAAGTTTTCTCCTTCGGGGATGCTGATGTCACCGATAGAAAGCTGGAGAGCCTGAATGTCGAATTCGTCGAAGTTGAGATCAGAAAAATGGAAGATCTGGTCAACGTAGGCGTAGAGAAATTGACAAAAGCCCAGAAGAGGTCACTTCAGGCTTTTCCGACCGTGCAGGATATCAAGGCTGGACGCATTGAGCAGCGCTCTGGCGAAGACAGCCATCGGTTCACAAGATCGATTGAAGATTTGGACGAGCTCTTCCCTGCCGATTCCACACCAGTGTCGGATAACCCTGAGCCTGAGCCTGAGCCGGCTAAGCGTAGCGAAGAAAGCAACGACCAAGTCAAGAAGCCGGCTCCAAAAGCTGCTGCCACCAAGAAGAGGTCGGCATCGCCTCGGAAGAAAACGACGACCGCTGACGAAGGGACTGTTCCAACTAATCCGAGTGGCGCACCGACTAGGGCTGCGGAAGAAAATGGCGACCTTTTCGAGTCCGAACGTAGGTCGGGTGGAGACAATCAATGAGAAGAAAGAAGCTTGGCCGTTCGTCGAGAACCTCGGGCTCGACGATAGCCCTCATTGTTCTTCTTTTCGTCGGGACAGTGACGCTAGGTGGAGGTATAGGTTACTTCTATTTCCAAGCCCAGAATGTCACCAAGCTGGACGCACAAACGCTTTGTCCTTTGAGCGGACCGACGGGGCAGCTAGCGATCCTCGTGGACAAGACGGACCCTGTTACGATCCGACAGCTTTCCTTTGCACAGACAAAGATCGAGGATCTCGTGGAAGCGGCAGCTGCTGGCACGCGCATCAGTTTGGGCGTCATCTCCCCAGATGAGGCTGTAGTGCAGCAAGAGTATCTCTCGATATGTAAACCTCCTTCTGCCAACGAGGCGAACGGCCTGATACAGAACATCGCGGCGGTTGACCAAGCCTACAAGGATGGATTCAAGGCTCCTCTCGACTCGATGTTGAGGTCCCTGATGGTCGTTTCTGAGGCTCCTTCGTCGCCGATCATGGAAGACTTGCAGACATTTCTTTCACGAATTCCGGACACAGCGAGTGTCGGAGAAAACAAGATTTTAGTAATCTTCTCTAATCTCGCGCAGCACAGTGGAGAGCTAAGCTTTTACGAAGGCGGTAATTGGACGTCGTTTAGCTCAGCCGGCGGAGATCAGCGTCTCGCTCGGAGCCTGTCAGGGTTCGAGGTGAAGCTGATGCAGATCCCCATTCTTGAGGGCTTCCAACCTGAACTTGAGGATTTCTGGGCGCGGTATTTCGACGCTCAAGGTGCATCGAAGATCAGATACGAGCGAGTGGGGGATCTCTGATATGGCCGATTACCGAGTTAAATCGACATATCAGTCGACAAGTTCCGACTCGACAGACAAGTTCTTGTTGGCTGCTGCATTTGTTGTTGGGATTGCCGGGAGTCTGACGCTCAAGCTCTACCATTTTGATGTCTGGGTGCCTGCAGCGTTCTCAGCTGCGGTTATTTTAATTTACGCGCTACTCGCTTACTTCTTGCCGAGAGTTCAGCTGGAAAGTGATCAGGTCGGGGACAACGCCTACTATTTAGGCTTCGTTCTTACTCTGACTTCGCTTTCGTTCACCCTATATGAACTCAGCGGAAACGACGCGAAGGTCGAGTTCATCGCCCAGGTCATCGCGGGATTTGGCATTGCGCTTAGTTCCACAATCGTTGGCGTGGCTGTGCGCGTGATGTTCCTGCAGTTCCGTATGGATCTCGTAGCGCGCGACCGCGAGGCGAGATTGACGCTTAACGACGCTATGCGCCAGTTTCGAGCAGAACTTGCTGATACGATTCGTGGCATAAAATATCTCGGCGTTGAGATCCGACAATCGCTCAACGAGCATCATGCGGAACTCGCAAAGTCCAATGCGTTCGCAGCACAGTCACTCCACGATGAGATGCTTGCTTCATTCAAGGGGGCGCTTAAACCGGTCGGAGCACAGCTCATCAAAATGACGAACGAAGTGACAGAAAATGCAACGTTGGCAGTGTCGTCGTCCGAGATTTCACGGACGAAAGCACAAGCTGACTTGGCGACCGCCATCGATGCATCCAGTTCTGCGGTCAAGGATGAGACGTCTAGGATGCTGGCCACGGTTAAGGAAGCCCTCCAAACAACAACAGCCCAAATTTTGGAGTTTAGCCGACAGGTCGAGACCCAAGTAGCCGAAGTAAGCAGAACCCTCTCGAGTTTGTCGCAAACAGCCGTAGCGCAACTTGAAGGAACAGCGAACGCCGTCGCCAAAAACAGCGAAAACCTCGCGAACACCTCATTGAAAGCAATTGAAAGCTCGACCGCATCGTTCATCGGTTCCATCACCAAAGTGACCACTAGTGTAGATCCTGCTGCCGCTGCGTTGGAAAAGAGTGTTGCCGACCTTTCCCTCAAGCTGGGAGGACTCGTGGCCGAACTTCAAAGTCGGGCGGATGCTCTTCGTGTGCTGGCTTCACAAGCGCAAATCGATCAGCGCGAGGTAGCTGGCAGCCTTTCCAATGTGACCTCTGCGATCGAGCTCTACACGAAACAACTGCAAAGCCATCAGAACGCGAACTCGGAAATACAACGGCAGATTTTAGACCAGATCGGCCGGCTGCAGGCTTCGCTGGCATCAAGGGCGGACGTCCCGCAGACGCTATAATTGTCAGGAAAGCAGGAATTACCGAATGCAGGCGCCGCAACCGCGTGAAGCAAATTTCAGACGCGGGACGATCATGGGTCTGACCGCGGCGGAAGCTTTTATGCTGATCTGTTTCGTTCTGTTGCTCTTGCTCGGCCTCTGGCGCGAGAGCACACGAGATGCGCTGGTCTTTTACGACCAGTTTACCCCGAACCAAAGGGTTGCCGCGACTATCTATCAAAAGCAGCTTGAAGGTCTCGGTCGCGATTTGACCGATTTAAAGACTTTCCAGGAACTCGTCGCCGAGGCTGGAGGGCAAGATAGGGTCCGAGACGCGTTGCGAGTCTTGCAGCAATATCCTGAACTGCCAGTTGCTGAGATGCTTGACCGGATTAGACTTCTCGATGAAGCAACGATCAAGTCGATTGCCGAGGCTTCTGCGAAGTTGCCCCAAGACGCCCAACGCAAGCTGGCCGACCTCACACAAGTTGAAGAGTTTGCTTCGCTGGTCGAGGTCGCCCATGCGTCGCCGCAGGATCTTTTGGAGGATGCACATAAGCTTAACCAGTATGAAGAAACTGGTTTGACTCCTGAGCAGGTGAAGCGCCTGGCATTTGAAGCGGCCGACGCAGGGGCATTATCAGAAGAACTCGCCGAATATGCCGCACTTGGTGTCGCCCCCGAAGAACTCAAGACTCTGGTCCAATCTGTAGATCAGATTCGCAAAGCACAGGTCACCTCGGGGAGGAGGATTGCCGACGCCATCCGTGAGCGAGCCGGCGACCTCATCGCGCAAATGGGAGGGCAGATACTCGATAATGGGGACGTTGTTTTCCCAGAAAGTGTTCTCTTCGATCCAGGTAAAGACGCTATCCGTCCTCAGTTCGACGAAGTCCTGTCGCGTTTCTGTGTGCCGTGGCTTCAGTCCCTGCAGGAATTTGACGGGTCTCTTCGCAACATCCAGATCGAAGGTCATGCATCTTCAGAATGGGCGTCTGCGACGCCCGCAGTAGCATTTAGAAACAACCTCGATTTGAGCCAAAGACGCGCGGCAAATGTATTCCGGCGATGCCTCGATTACACCGTTGGAAGCCCGCTGGAGCAGTGGGCCCAGTCTAGGCTGGCCGCTGTAGGATATTCCTCGTCCCGTCCAGTAACGGACAGCGAAGGCAAGGAAGATCGCACGTTGTCGCGGCGGGTTGTTTTCGCGCTGGACGTCAAAACGATGGAAGACCTGACCATGGAACGGCTGGTGGCCGAGCCTCCGGAAAATCTTGGAACGGAAGATATTTCCGTGGATGTGCCTCTGTTGTCAGATTTACCCAAAGCCTCAACCGACCAGCTTCCTGATGCAGCGGCTTATGATGCGCAGGGTTACTCGATTGTCCGTGGCTCTATAACCCGCGTGATAGACGGTGACACTATCCTTGTTGGCCAAGAGCGAATTCGGCTTGAGGGCCTTCACGCACCTGAGAGATCGGAAGATGCCGGTAGACTTGCCAAGGCTTTCGTTGAGAAGAACTTCCTCGGTGCCGGAGTGGAGTGCTGGCTAAGCGACGAGCACACCTACAACCGTGACGTCGGAGTTTGCTTTGCGAACGGGACAGACATTGCGGGTGCTGTCGTCACAGCTGGTTTGGGTCGCGATTGCACGCACTTTTCAACGGGTCGTTACGCGTCGCTCGAAACGTCGGAGGCGCAATCGACGCTTCCGCTTCCAAGCTACTGTCAGTAGGTGGCTCGTTAAGCGGTTCTTGGCATGTTTGTTGCACCCTCCCATGACAATCTTGGGAGTAGGCAATGGCAAACGACGTCCAAACGATAGATATTCCTATAGCCTCTGATCACGAAATCCAATTGCTTCGCTGGCTGAGCGTCGCCTTATGTGGCGGACTCTTGACGTTGACGGTCATCAGTTACGAGCAGCGGTCTACGCTGGTCGTTTTGTGCGTTATCGGACTTGTGGTTCTGTGTTTGAGCGCGACTTTTGAACAACGTCTAATGGCAGCGGTTTCACGGCACAGGCAAGTGGTGAATCCCGTAGAACAAAGCTGATCGCGCAGGCCATTAGCGAGAAGACTCTGCGGGCCTTAACATGTCCGCTGTGGGCCTATTCGTTGCAGCCTTTGATCTGCCACCCACGTCCCACGAATTCCCCATCTGCTCGCTCGCTATCTTTGAAACATCGCACAGTAACGTGCACGGTCTTCAAGGATTTCAGCATGACCACGACCCCCTACGCTTCCTCCCAACTCGCGCAGTTCATCGACCGGCGCATCGAAGAACTGCACCACAAGACCCAGGCCGACATCGCCCGCGAAGCCGGTTTCAGGAATGCCAACTTCATTACCATGCTCAAGATGGGCAACGCCAAGCTGGCACTGGACCGCGTGCCTGCACTTGCAAAAGCACTCGAAGCCGATCCGGCGTTCGTTATGCGGCTTGCGGTCGAGCAGAGCTTCGGCCCGGAAATGCTGAAGCTCCTTTCCGAGTTGCTGGGCGACACGATGACGGAAAACGAAAAGGAGTGGATCAAGATCATCCGTGACTCGTCACCCAATACTGACCCCGCGCCTGCACGCACGATCCGGCGGGTGCTGAAGCTCTTTCTTCAAGAGACCTGAACCGTTCCGCGAAAACGCTGCTTTGGCGGAGGTTAGGCTGACCGAACGCCCCGCCGGCAGCGAGCCATGCGCGCAGATCAATCCCAGACGCGAGAAGGTCGCCACGTATGACAACCAGACGGTTTACGCTCGGTTGACACAGCTGGGTCAGACAGGGTGACACCGAAGGGCCGGACGCGGGTCCAGCCGCCTCGTAGGTTCACACTTTGGACGGATGTAAACCAGTCTGAGTCAATAAAATAAGGGACTCCGTAACCGTGGCGAACAGGTTCGGAGCTGTTTCAAAATCTCGCCTTCTGTCAACCACTCAGCCATGCAGTTTATGCATTGCTAAGGAGCCAAGGAATTGGCGCTTCGCGCCACTATCATCTACGCTCGAAGTGATACCACATGACTAGGCAAAGATCGCTGGGCTATGTAATTCTACCAGTAAAGCTGGAAGCGGATATAGCTGCGGAGAGCACCGCGGTGTTGTTCGCGCCGTCCTGCCCGCCCTAAATGTTCCCCTCATTGGCCACTTCGGTCATCTAGCAGGCTGAAGTAGGGTCGCTGCTGTCCGACCACTGCAGCATCCTGTCATCGCATTTGAACCCTTCAAGACGTGAGATGTCCCTCGCTGATAGGAACAGCTGCCAGGCTTCGTGGGCGACCGCTGGTGCGCTCGAACAGGTCAAGCGCTACGAGGGTAGCGGCCGAGTTTTGGAGCGCACCGGTGAGCGGCTGGTGAGTCGGATGCATCGCTAAAGTTGGCTCCCAACCATCGTTCTCGGTTGTCCAGACAAACAGATGGTGAAACCCTCGGCACCACAGATCTACACTCTTCATTCAGGCCCAACATGACGCCTCTAACGGTCATTCCCGATATACATGCCGATCCCGACCGCCTTTACCGCGGCCTCGCGGCTGCGGGTGACGGCCGCGTTGCTTTGCTCGGCGATTTGATCGACGCCGGACATAGCGTCGCCAAGCCCGACGACAGGGAGGTGCTGAGGATCGTCCGCCGGCGGATCGAGGATGGCCGGGCCGTAGCGATCATGGGCAACCACGAACTCAACGCCATCCTTTTCCACCGCACCGCTGGCTCGGGCGAAAACGAAAAGCCGCTGCGCTCGCGCGAGCCAAAAAACGCGAAGCAGCATGAGAGTTTCTGTGACGCCTTTGGGGTGGCGACGAGGGACGCACTCGACTGGACATCGTGGTTTTTGGAGCTGCCGCTTTGGCTCGAGATGGACGGGTTGCGGTTGGTGCACGCTTGCTGGAACCGGTCAGCGATCAAGACCGTTGGCGAGCGGCGTCCGGACGGAAGGTTGAAAGAAGAAGATCTCGAAGAGGTCGCTGCCAAGACCACAGAATTCGCGAGGGCGGTCAACCTTCTGCTCACCGGTCCCGAGCTGGCGCTTCCGCCCGGGATCAGCTTCCACGACAAGGGTGGGCACAAGCGGCACCATGCACGCATTGCCTGGTGGCGGTCGCATGCGCGGACTTGGAGACGCGCATCCCTTTCGATCCCGAAGCCGGATGAGTTGCCCGACGAGGACATCGAGTCTTTCGGCGATCTTGACTTCTATCGCGACGACGAACCGCCCGTTCTCGTTGGTCATTACAAGATGCTCGGCGCGCCTTGTATCGAAAGCCCGAAAGCCGCCTGTCTGGATTACCCCGACGCACCATGCGTCTATCATTGGAGCGGCGGCGGTTACCTTGAGGCTGACGATCTCGAAATCGTCTGACGGACGCGGATCAACAAAGCGCGGATATCAAGGACGAAGGGGGCTTCATTGAAGGCATGGAAGTTTGGCTGTCAGTTCCGGGGGCTTAACAAAGGCAGTCTCGAGTGTGACCTTCGCTGTGTTTCCCGGATAGGGACTGCTGTTCCAGACGGGCGTATCCTGCGGCTTGGTCGCGAATTCCAGTGGGACCTGAAGCTTGGTTTGCGCCCGATCGGTCGCCGCCGCCACGGAGGCAGCGTCGAACTGCCCTGTCCCGCTAAAGAAGCTGTTTCCGAGATAGTTGTGTTGTTGCACGGCCACCGAGATCGTCAATCCAGATCCAATAGCCATCGGGAACGCTTCGTCCCTGACCAAGGTGAATCCAGTAGCAGCGGACGACGGCGTCCGCTCAAAATCGAACCGCCGCCCGTTGATCATCGCCATACCTGAGACGTCGCGGTCGGAGGAGAAATCAGCAGGGATCACACCGGTTACCAGAAGCTTTGTGACGATCCTAGGAAGGGGCGAAGGCAAGTTCGACATCACCTCCGTCCTCAGGTCGCGGGCGGCGAAAAGATCGAGTTGCAATGCTGCCTTCCGCAACTCCGCCGCCTTTGCCTCGTCACCGAAATCCGGCCCACTGATGTAGGCTGAATACGAAGCGGCTAAAGCTTTGCTCTGCTCACACAGCACTCCGTATTCAGGCGAGGTAAGCTGCTTCAGTGTAAAGTCTTGCACGATGACGTTGTTCGCCGACTGGACAGCAAGGGCTTTCTGATCGAGCGCAAGCTCGAGGTTCCGCTTCAGGTCCGCCTTATCATCGTCGATGAGGATTCTGAGTTCGGCTTCAAACTCTGCTCGGTTGAATGCTTCGTCCAACCTAATTGCCAACATGTCTGTGCCGACCCAAACGATGACTGCGCCCGTCGCACCGCAGAGTGCTGCAACGGGCCCGCTCCAAGCGCAAAGCATGGCGCCACTTCCCGCGCCAGCCGCCGTCATGCCCCATTTCGATCCCGCCTTAAGCAGCGCCTTGGCACCCAGCTTCTTGGCGATAACGACGACGGCAAGTTCGACGGCCTTGCCGCCTAAGACGAGAGTTCCTCCTGCAATGGGAGCAGCGACCGCAACGCGCGCTTCGGCATCCCGTATCGCGGTTTGAGCGATATCTTCGAAAAGGAAGGAGCCACTTTCGGCACCAACAGCGTCAGCGCTGAGACGGGACGAAAACGCTGCGGCGAAATCCTCGTCCAATTTCTGTGTCAGCGCGCCCAGCCTTTTTTCGAAGCCAACATAAAGCCTAGCAGTCATGCTGTCCGCGAGAGCGCCGATCGCAGCTTCGGTAAGTTCGATGTATTCTCCCGGCACGCTGTAATGAAACTCGGCATAAGCAGGAACCGCTCTGTAGACAGGTTCATAAATCGTATCCAACGCTGGACCGATCTGCGCCTTCACCGCCTCCACAGCCGCTTGGTTCGCCTCGCTCAGCGCTTCATAGAGAAAGGTGGGCTGTTCATCCCTCGGGAGGGTTTCATCCCGGCCCAATGCACCGGCCAGGACCAAGCCTAGATAAAGACAGCACGAGCCGCCGATCACTCCCCAGAACCATCCCACGGCGGTTGCCGTCTTGTCGCGCTTTGGAGGCTTTACGGACGGCAACCATGCGGCAACGACGACCGACGCTCGGGCGAGAACGAAGCTGAACAATGCGGCATCCAGACTGAACATCCACGCGACGACGGGATAATCCTTCAAGCTCACCACGACCCACAGCTTGGCAGCCTCGTATCCGTAGGGCAGCGCCATGAACTGCGTGATCCAACCCGCGCGGTCTGGAAGGTCGGCAAGCCCGATCCGGATTGCCTCGAGCAATGTAGCATCTGCCAGCGAACCCGGCTGTCCCGAGAAATTGAACGTGGTGTAGGCCAGCGCGAAGAAGAACGGGACTGTCGCCACCGCAGTCGCGAGCTTGGTCGAAATCGGCTTCGCGAAGGGCTCGTTAAGATGCCAACCGAAGAAACCGCGCATCAGTGCATAGACAAGAGAGGTCGAGACCAAGAGCCCGACGAGCAGCATCGCCTCCGCGGACGAGAGGACCAACGCTTGCCAAGCCAGAAGCACGATCGAAGTCAGCGCGAATAGGGCCGAAGCCGCCCCCACGTAGATCTTGCCCGTCACCCATCGCGAAAGAACCGATGTCTCGTTCAGAACCAAGCGGAGTTCGGCGCGCATCGCCGGCAGGGTGAGCGCATAGTTCGCACGAAAGATGACATAACCAAGCGGCAACAGCGCCACGGCGCTCCAGTCGGTCGCTTGGAATGCGTATCGCCATACCGCCAGCGGCACCGCGAAGATAGCGACTGCGAACAGCGAAAATCGCAGAAAAACTGAGACCGAGCCGGCGTTCATGCGTCGGATGCCTTCCGCCGTTCGTTCAGCCACAAAACAAAAGCTTCTGGGTCAAACACCTCGGCGGCGTATTTCTTGGTTTCGACCAGACTTTGTAACCACGTTCTGGCTTCAGTGATGTGCTGATCAATCTGGGTCGACGTTGTCTCCAGGACCAGAAGCGCAGCGCGGCAGCCTGCAACGCTCGACAAATCATGCATGGCCAGAAATTGGTGAACCAAAGTGTTCCGCAAGGCCACGAACTCTTTCAGCCGGGCCTTCATTTCGCTGAATTCGTCGTCCGAGACGGTGATTTGCACGCGCACGCTCAGAACCGGTCCAAAATCAGGGTAGATGTCCGGTCTGTCTGCCATCTCGGCGCCCTCGGAAGCGAAATACCCTCCGACAACGTGGCCAACGACTTCGCCCAAGGTCTTGCGTTCGAAATTTGCGCGCGAACCTCGCACCGTTGTCCCCGTATCGTCTTTGGCAAAGGAGGTGGCATGATCACTTGCTATCGCCTTCATGAGCAATTCGTAAGCTTGCAGCTGAAGAAGGCACTTTCCCAACATCCGCTCCAGCTCGGCTCTTATTGGCGCAAGCTCATCGGCACTTGCAGTATTCGCTCCTGCTTCATCCATCTGCGAACGGTGCCAGTTCGCGGCGACGTGCTGCTTGCTTCATGAATAGAAATTCCCACCTTGAAAGCTTTGGGATTAAGAATCGATAATTTCAGCATGATAGCCGAGGTTTCAACGATGAGTGCATTTTCCGCCGAAAACGTAGCCAAAGCGATCTCGCGCGTTACGTCGACATCATCAAAAGATCTCCGCGCTCTGCGGACGCGCGCCGTGGCAAACCGGCTGACTGATCTCGCTGCGGCGATAGATAGTGAACTACAGCTGCGCGGGGCTTTCGAGCTTGACGCTTCGCAAGCCGAGCGGCACGCAAGCTGGTCCGAGAAAGCCGCCGATCTGAACCTCGTTGAAGCCATCGAGATGGCCTTCAGCATTGCCCCAGCTAACCCTGAGGAGAAGGCGCTGACTCTCCGCATTTATGAGAACCCAGAGGTTAGCTACCAAGACCTTGTCGGGTTTCGTGGGAAAGGCGATGTCGGCCTGATCCTTGGACATATGATCTATGAGCGCCTAGGCTTCTTTCGGAAGTTTCTGCTCGGGTCAGAGCGCATGTCCGACCTCCTGTTTACGAGGGACACAGCCACGGGTCGGGTCAGCTATCGGCTGACCGCCGAGGCTGAAGCAGCCTTCATTAAGATTGGCCTGCTTGGGCAGGAGCCCTAGATGGCTGGCCGCCTAGGATTGATCGCGCACTGCGACTGGAGCGTGGAAAGGAAGAAGCGCTGGATGGCCGTTGCGACGAGAAGTGGCGATCACTGGCGTATTTTCCCACCAGAGCCAGTGGGCACGACGCATGACCTTTTCGAGCGCCTCGCAAGAAGCTCGACCGACGGGCAGCCGATCTTCGTCGGTTTCGATTTCCCCATTGGCCTGCCGGTAGCCTACGGGCAGAAAGTCGACATTGCCGACTATCGCAGCCTGCTGGGTCTGCTTGGGGAGGGAAAGTGGGCGAAGTGGTTCGACGTTTGTGAGCATCCCCACGAGATAACACAGCACCGACCATTCTATCCGATGCGCCCGGGCGGAACGGAGCTTAGGCATCTGCTTGAGGGGCTCGGGGCGTCTTCGGCCACGGATTTGCTGCGACAGTGCGACAGACGAACCGCGTCCCGCGGGGATGCATGCAGCGTCTTTTGGACCCTCGGCGGAAACCAGGTCGGCAAGGCGGCAATCTCCGGCTGGCGGGAGTTGCTGCGCACGTCAGGCCAGGTCGCTCTCTGGCCGTTCGACGGCCGGCTCGACAGTCTCCTCGGACACAAGCCCGTCGTTGTAGCAGAAACCTACCCGGGAGATGCCTATGGGCAACTGGGCATCCCGAGGGCTCCCCTCTGGAGCAAGAGGAAGCCAGAGGGTCGCGCGCATGCGGGGAGACACCTGCGGGCTGTCATCGATAGACGCGGGCATGAAGCCGACGAGAACCTCACCCGCGCGATCTCCGCAGGGTTCTCCGCTAACGGGGTTGGGGAGGACCAGTTCGATGCTATCGTCGGTCTGCTGGCGATGATCGAAGTTGCGGATGGTCATCGCGAAGACGGTTGCCCTTATGACGATGATACTGTCCGCTGGGAGGGTTGGATACTCGGACACTCTCGCACGACTGTCCCTAGCGAAATCCGGCGATCGCTCCCGAAGAAAGCTGCCCACAACGAGCCGAAGATGGTTGAGCTAGGAAATTTCAATGACCAAGCACAGCAACTGGTCGCCCTCGTCGCAATTGCTGGTCTGGACAGCAGCCAACAGCTTGCCGTCATGCGCTGCAAACACTGCATGAACCGCTATGGTGCGGACCCAGTGCTCTTCGACCTGCAGCGATGCCCGACTTGCGGGGGCGGCGATCCCGGTCTGCCTCTGCATATTCTCCAGCTGCTTCCGGTCCCGTAGCGGTCCAACTGCTTTCGTCTGTGCCGTATTTCAGCGGGATCTGGCGGCGCAGGTTCAAACCCGACGTGCCTGTTCCGACTGAGCGGACCGATTAGGAATGGCTAGACTTCCGCAGGGGAACGGGTCGCATGGGGAATCCGAAGTCCTAGAAAAAGGCGAGCAGAGCGAAGGGGATGCCTTCCGGCCCAGCCACGTTTCGGTGGGCAAATCCTCCTCAGAGGCAAACGCAACCGGCCTGTGAAAATGGTCAGTCCAACGTGACAGGGGTTGCGTGACGGTTACGAGGCTTCCAAGGAACCTGTGGCAAGCCGAAACGATGATATTGATATAATATCGATTGCACAAAAGCGGCTTGCGAATCGGAATATGATATGACTATAACAGTCATATCAGATTGGAGATTGTGCGATGACCAACGAAAACGCCCCTTACGCGTGGGAAGAGATAGAGGCTCAAGTTCGCAAGGCCGTCCTGTGCCAGCTTTCGATCCTCCAAACGTTCGGGCCTTGGGAACCGAAGATGTTTTACCTGTTCGCGGGACTGGATACCGAAGATCTTGATGAAGTCGCGGATGCGATCGATCTGTCGCGGCACAGCCTGCACAGGATTGCCCGCCACGCCTACGGCTACGCCTATCAAACCGAGGCATGGCATCTGGCTACCGGCGAGGACTACCACGAGGTCTGCTGCGGCATCCTGAGTGGCGGATACCCCCAAGCGGATGCAGAGGGCGAGCCGTCTCCGCTTTACAGGCCGAATGATCAGCCGCTTTTGCGGATGTTTGAAACGTTCGTCGCGAGATGGAAGCTTTCTAATCCCAAGTATCACGCTGGGTTGTCCGTTCGCGAACTCTCCTTGCTGTCGAACATGACAGTTCCCGCTGTGCGCACATCTCTCAGCAAAGAAGGCTTTAAACTGGAGGCGAACTACCGCGCAGACGCCGGAAAAGATGAAAATGGTGTGCTTCCGGAACACGACGCGCTCGTTTGGCTCTCGCGTCGTCGAGGCTTCGTGCCGACGCGTTCTCATGCTCCCACGAAACCTACCGATCAATCGCTTGGCGAGAACATGTCAACCTGGTTGCACACGCTCCCCTTCGTAGACGCCCTTGCGAAAATTATGTCGGCAACTGGTAACGATCCTGCGCCGCTCGCTGATAGTCTGATCGTAGACCAAGATTGGATGGCCGGACTCGTCTCTGGCCGGCCGGTAGAGATTGACGTCAACGTGCTGAGAAGACTGGCAAGGTATTTCGGCGCGGAAGAATCGTTGTTCGTTGGGCGAGCCGTGCAGGCATTGATCCGTTTGGAACAGCAGGCTGAAACTACGGATAGCGCTGCATAATCCTGATCGACGATATAGGCGTCCGAAGCACATTTCACAAACACTCCTGACCTTCCCTGCTTTGCAGGAAGACCCTGCCCGAAGCACTCGCGGGTAGGAACGATAACTGCCGGACAGTTGCACCTGTCCGGCAGCCAGAGTGCCCCTGATCAACAAAAGAGGAACGACCAAATGCACGACGATATGAGTAACATCTTTCGGGCCTTGGAAGAAACCCACTCCGAGAGAAAGGCTTTTGAAGACGCTTTCTGGGAGTCCGCAAACGACGTCTTTGGTGTTGTCAGTATTGACTACAAGTCGTTGCGCGAAGCGATTGACATGCTTTCCCACCCTGATGACCCCGATCGTTTCTTCCAGTATCTTCTTGACGAGACTGGCGAAGCCGCATCTGCGAACCTCCGGAACTATGCGGACGAGTTTTTGAAACTTGCGCATAGCCTTTTTGCAGCAGCCGAGCTGTGCGATGGGCGTCGCGCGTTCGGCAAGGAACCTTTTCACTTCATTGACTCGGATGCGCTGCAGGTTGGGTGCTTTGCAAAGTGCGACGGTCACATTGTCGTTCGCAGCGGCGGCAGGTGCGGTGCAGCGCCTGCAGGCCGGGAACCGTCTGAAGTGACCGCTATCAAAGTGCTTCGCACCTTCTCGAAGTATGGCACCACTGATCCCGTTTGACGAACGGTGAGGATCTACTCGCCCAAACAGGCGCAGGGCCGTTCCCTGCGTCTGTATTTCTCCAGCCCTCACAATCTGGCAAGCACCATGACCAAGTATATGAATCTTAGAGAGAAAGCTGTCGGCTACACTCGCGTCTCCACAAATCTACAGGTCGAGCGCGACGACAGCCTAGAACGACAGACAGCACGCATCCGGCAGGCAGCCCGAGACAACGGCTGGGAGCTTCTAGGCATCTATGACGATGTGGCATCAGCTGTCGGGAAGGATAGCCTCGTGCACCGTCCTGGTTTGGGTGATGCGTTGGCTCTTGCGGCTCGCGAAGACGCTTTCATTATCGTGACAGAACCTACGCGCCTTTTCCGGAACAGGCATTTCGGCTTGAAGACCCTCCGAGCCAGTGGTGCAAAAATCTACTCGCTCAAGGATCAGTGTTTCTTGTCTCGCAAGAAGCTCGGCGAAGCGTTTCGTGCCGGAGAGGACCAGGCCGAAGTCACCCGCGATGCAACTTCGAAAGCGATGGCTAAGTCTGCGCGGTTATCGCGTCCGAGTAAGAAGGCGGGCGAACACTCGCGGGTTTCTCGGAAGATCAGATCCGAAGAGATAGCAGAGCAGATCGCAGATATCTTGGAGCTTGATCCGCACTTCGAGATGCTCAAACACCGTGAGTTCGCGGAAATCCTGAACGCGCGCGGGTTGCGTTCCGGATGGGGGCGAATGTGGAACGCCGCGTCGGTTCGTGATCGCCGGGCGCGCGCCATGGAAATCCTGCATGAGCGACGTGCGGCCGACGACGGCGATGACGATTTCGCAAAAAGTCGGAAATCATCGAGCAGAAGCTTCAAACAGCATCCGGCTCCGAAGTCAGGCGAAATTATTCACGCTTCGATGCCGTCAGCAGACGCTGTCGATCGAAATCCGCGTGGAAGGGTTCCTCCGGATGAAGTCGACAGCACCGATCAAGCATTCAGGGATAACCCGCTCTTTGGACTGTTTTAGGAAGTAAGCCGTGATTTACTTTTTCAGACGCAATTCGACTCGGTGAAGTATTTCACTCAGCGGTAAATCGAGACCGATGCTGAGTGCGTGGAGGATCGTCAATGTCGGCTGCCGCGCACCTGTTTCCAGATAGCTCACGTGGCGTGTCGAGATGTTCGCGCGTTCGGCGAGGCTTTCTTGCGACAGCCCAGCTTCGGTGCGTGCATCTGAAAGCACCGATGCAAAGGCACCGACAAGTTGTGAATTCACCCGTTCCATGCGGGTAGTCGGTGCCGCAAGGATTGACAGGCGACCACGAACAGTTGTTCGTGTTATGCGCGATAGTGATCGCGATCAGCGCGGCACTTGAGAGGTTACCATTTGAAATCGCTACATAAGTTACCGCTTATCTTTACGCCTCAAGGGCCAGCATGCGCGCCTAGCAAATCTCGTGCTGCATCGATCCCCAGACCCCGATTTTACTGACACGCATGGATAGACAAATATGGCTTATGCATCCTCCACGATCGGTTCGCTCATCAACGACGTGAACCGCACCCATTTCCTTCCGGCGATCCAGCGTCCCTTCGTGTGGTCGTCAAACCAGGTGATCGCGCTCTTCGACTCGCTGATGAAAGGTTATCCGATCAGCAGCTTCATGTTCTGGGCGGTCGACGAAGCCACCAAGGCCGAAGTGCGCTGCTACAAATTCCTCGAGCATTATAAGCCGGATATCCGGAACGAAATCACCTCGGCGGAAGGTCGGTCCGTCGTGCTCGTCTTGGACGGCCAACAGCGTTTAACGTCGCTCTTGATCGGATTGCGCGGAACGTTCCTCGAAAAAGCCAAAGGCGCGCGCGTCAGCAATGCGTCGGCATGGTCGGCGAAGACACTCTTCATCGATCTTTTGAAAGACGCTGACGGGGCCGACGAAGAGGATGACAGCGACCTTGGCGTAACCTACGGACTTTCCTTCCACGACCGTCGCCCGGCGAACACGGCGCGCCATCACTGGTTCAAGGTCGGGACCATCCTCGATTATGAAACCGAAGATCGTCTTGAAGCGCTGATCGCCCGGATCAAATCCGAACTGAGCGAAAAGGTCGGAAGCGTCGAGCGCCAGCTTGCCGAAGATACGATAAGGCAGCTTCATCGGGTCATCTGGCAAGATCAGGCGATCAACTTCTACACTGAAACAGACCAGTCGCCGGATCGAGTCCTGGACATCTTCGTCCGTGCGAACGATGGCGGCACCAAGCTGTCAAAGGCCGATCTGCTGATGTCGATGATCACCTCGAAATGGTCGTCCGGCTCGGCGCGCGAAGACATCCTCGGCTTCGTCGATTACGTGAACCGCGGTTTGGGCGCACCGAACAAGGTGACGAAGGATTTTGTTCTCAAGGCCAGCCTCGTCCTTTGCGATTTCGATGTGACCTACAACGTGCGGAACTTTACCTCGGACACGATCGCGGAAATCGAGCGGAACTGGTCTGAGATCAAACGTGCAATCGAAAACACGTTCCGTCTGCTCAACCGCCACGGTCTCGTCGCCGACAATCTCGGCTCGTTGAACGCCGTGCTGCCGCTGACCTACTATCTCTACAACACGCCGGATTTCGATTTTCGCGGATCGAGCGAATTCGAGCGCGCGAACGGGGCGGAAATGCACTACTGGCTTCTGAACAGTCTGATCGTCGGCGCCTTTTCGGGCAATTCGGACCAGACTATCACCCTGACTCGCAACACCATCCGCGATCACCTGCGCATCGCGCGTGAGCGGAGTTTTCCGGCCCAGAAACTGTTTGATGCCGTTGCAAGAAGCGGCCGCATCGCGCAAGTCGACGCGCATGCCATCGAGACGATGCTCGAATGGGAATACGGCAAACCACGGACTTTCCTTGCCCTTTCGCTGCTCTATCACGGCATCGATTGGTCAGGCTCCACCTGGCACATCGACCACATCATCCCGCAAGCCGAAGCGCAGAAAAGCGTGCTGCGCGGTCGGAACCTGGCAGAGCATCACATTCAGGACATCCTGAATTCGGTCAACCGGCTGGGAAATCTTCAGTTGCTCCGGTCGGACGAAAATATCGAGAAGGGTGCGCTTCCGTTCCGGTCCTGGATCACCGGTCGCCGAGTCGATTTCTACGACCAGCACATGATCCCTGAACGGCTCGATATGTGCGACGTGTTGCGGCTTCCCGAATTCGTAGCCGCCCGCGAAAAGCTTATCCGGCAGCGTGTCAGTAATCTGCTTGGGATGGGCAAGGCATGAGCGGCGCCAACCGAGCGGAGTTTAAAGCCGCCTGTCTGGCCCTGCTCGATCGACTGTGTATTGAACATCCAGCAGGCCACCAATCCAAACTCGCTGCCCGCTACATTCTCATCTCTAGGAGCGGCGAACGGATACCGATCATGTTTGAGAAGGCACCAAACGTGGCCGCTCAGCTGTGGCTAAGGGCGGAGCATACGCGTCATCTCGGGAAAGGGTTGGGTGAAACGCGCTCATACCCTGCACATGCCCTATACACCGAGAAGGATGAGAAAGGGCGGCCCATTTATGGTCGCCATGCCGCCTTGAAGGCCATGCGGGACATGGCGAACGCTGATCTAGTCAAACTGGAGATCGAATGGATCGGTCAACTTGAGAGGGTCATTGGAGCGATCCTTGACACATGACTGTGGTCACGGCATGGCGGCGAAATCTGCCCTTCGGTGCGCGTCCACCATCTCGCGCAAGGTTTCGGGTGCGAGAACCTCGACCGCATCGCCCCATTGGTAGAGGTGCCAGGCCATCTCCAGATGACCGCCCGCATGGAAGCGGACGGTGAGACGCCCGTCGGGTTCTTCGACCATCTCTTGGCGCGGGTGGAAGGTGAATTCCCGCGCGGTTGGCGCCGCCTCGCGGTTGAAACGCCAGACCACCTCGCCGTATTCGCGGTCGTCGTGGTAACTGCCGAAGGCACGCGCGGCGTGATCGTCGAGCGAGAAATCCGGATCGCGCACGAAGGACGACGCCTCAAGCCGCGCCGTCCTGATCCGGTCGAGGCGGAAGTGCTGCAGCCGCGTTTGGCCCACCTCGCGCGCGACAAGATAGCGCCTTATGCCCAGAAGCAGGCCATAGGGTTCCACGGTGCGGTCCTGCCCGGAGCGACTGCCGCCATCATAGACCAGCGTCAGGAGGTTCGGCCCTTTCAGAGCCTCGGCCACGGTTGCGAGCAGGAGCGCCGCGACCTCGACCCTGGGTCCGGGGCGTGACGCGAAACCATAGGCTTCGAGCACCGCCTCGGCATCGGTTTCCGCCCGCCTTGCGTGACTTTTCGGCATGGTCGCAAGCAGGCGGTCCTTGAGCGAGGTCAGCGCCGCCACCTCGGTCGTCGCCCCGTCGCGTTCGGCGCGGCGGATGCCCATTTCCAGCGCGGTCAATTCGCTGTCGCGGATGCCTTGGCTCAGCATCAGGCGGGCATCGCTGCCGCGCAGGGACCAGTATTTCTTCCGCTGGTCATCGGTCACGGTCTGAACGTTGGGGAAGCAGTCCTCGAGCGCCTTGGTCATGCGCTGCGCGGTGCGGTGGTCGCAGCCAAATACCTCGACGATCTCTTGCAATCCCACCCCGCGATGACGCGAGGCCGCCATTTCGGCCAGACGCAGCAGATCCACAGCCTTCTGGAACGACACGGGCAGTCTCCACGACAGGATTTGACATGGTTATCGCGCAATTTGGACGTGTTGACGAATCCTTTCCGCAGCCGCGCCAAAGAGGAGATTTCCATGGATCTTTCCCAGACCGTCTTTGCCTATTCCCCGTCGATCCGCGCCTCGCTCAAGCGGGGCCTTGCCCGCGCGGCCTTTACGCAGGCGGCAGCGGCGGACCCCGACCTTGCCAGCGTGGTTGCGGCGACACGTGCCATGCACCCGAACCGAAAGGCGCTGGAGCGGAGCCAAGCGCGGCTGTCCCGCCTGTCCGGTGTCGTCAAGGCGGCGATCGCGGCCGATGGCGGCGGGGTCGTAGTCGTCCTGCGCAACCGGCGCGAGGTGGTGACGCAGGCCCAGTCGGTCGAGGTCTTTTCGGAGCCCTCGCTCTTTTACACGCGCCTCGTGATCCGGCCGGGGAAACAGGCAACCTCCTATGCGCTCGTGCAGGTCAGTTTCTGCCTGCATGCGCTGGAACGCTGCGTCGAGCGCAGCGATGTCGCGCTCGACCGGCCGCTTTTGCCGGTGATCGATGCGGAAGCCGTGCGCCTGCTGCGCCGCCTTTGGCAGAATAAGGGGATCGTGGACGATGGCGACACGTTCTTCGGCGCGCTGAAACAGGGGGTCTGGGCGGGCAGCATCGACCGCTGCGCCCTCGAGGACGGTTGCGGCCTTGCTTGCCTGACCCCGGACGGCGCCGTGCCGCTTTATTCCATCCGCACCTTCCTTTCGCCCGAAGAGATGCGCCCCACGGTCTGGCTGAAATGGAAGGACGACCCGGCCTGCTGCATCCTCAACTGAGCCTTTGCCGATTGACGGGGCGGCCCCCTGTCCGTCAGCCTGCCGATATTGAACGAAGGTATTCCCGATGCGTCTGCAGCCGCTGATTTACGTCGACCCGCAGAGCGGGGCCTGCTTTCCGGTGACCCCGTCGCTTCTGGCCGAGGTCTATCTGGTCCCGAAGTCCGCAGGATGGGATGCCAGCACGGCGCTGGACGATCCGGCGCATCCTTGGGCGCAGAGCTTCGGCGTTGATCCCGAAGGGGTGGCGCGGGCGGTCGAGCGTGCCTTGGTAGATGTGATCCATGCCTGCCCGCATGCCGGCCCGCAGGACATCGATCTGGCAGCCCTGCCCGAGGGCCGCGCGCGCCTGCACCTTTCGGCGCTGCTTTCGGTCTGGCAGCGGCGGGGAACGGTGCCGGACGACCTTTGCGCGCTGCGCCATGTGCTTTCGGCCCCGGCGGATCAGGCGCTGGTGCCGCTGCGCCTTTTGCCTTTTGACCCCGATCCCCACGCGACCGCCACCGAAGATGCCGTGGAAGCGCGGTTGCTTGCGCATCATGGCCCGGCCTCTGACGAAGCTTTTGCCGCGTGGCAGGCGCGTCAGCCACGGGGCGCGGAAGATGGCGCGCTCTCGGCGCTGCAACGGGGTCTTGCCGTGGCCGAGCCTGCCAGTCTCGACCCGTCGCTCGCCTTCTACGATCTGCGCGACAGTCTGCACGAGGCGCGCTTCGCAGCCGCCTTGGCGCGGCGGATGCTGGACGAGGGGCGCGTTGCGCGGCAATCCGACATCGCCGTCCTTGCCATTGCCGACCCCGTGGCGCGCGCCCATCTGGCCGAAGCCTTCGACGCGCAGGGTTTGCGGTTGACGGGACAGGAAGGCCCGGCCCGCCGCGATGTCGCGGGCGAGCTTGCCTCGCTCGCGCTGCGGGTCCTGCAAAGCCCCGCGCCTGCGATGGCCTTGGCGAGCCTTGCCATGCTGCCGCTCATGCCCTGGGGGGCGGCGAACGGGGCTGCCATTGCCCGCGACCTCATGCGCGGGCGCTACCGCTCACGCATTGCCGCGCGCCTGACGGGCGCGGGGGCGGAGCTGTGGGAGACGCTGACGGGCGGTGCAAGCACGGCGGCGCAACTCGGCTTCAAGCTGAACCACCTTGCCGAACGCCTGATCGCGCCCGCCGGGGCAGAGGGGATGCGTGACGAGGCCCGTGCCCTGCTCCGCCGCATCGCTGCCGAGGCGGGATCGGGAAACATCGACTGGCCATACCTCCAGCGGATCGCCCGTGCGGGGGGGCGGATCGCGGGTGAGACGCTGCGGCACCTCGACGGTGTGAGCCTTGTCGACGAGGGCGAATTGCCGTGGCGCGGGTGCCGCCACCTGATCGTCACGGGGTTCAGCGCCGGGCATTATCCAAGGGCGGCAGGACCCTCCTCTCTGTTCATGGACAGCGAACTTCGCGCGATCCGTCGGTATCTCGGCCTGTCGCTGCCGGGAGCGGCGCTGGCGATGGCACGCGGGATGGCCCTGTTCCAGCGCCAGATCGGCGCTGCGTCCGAAGGGATCACCTTCCTGACGCCGCGGCTCGACGGGATGGGCAAGGCGCTGGCCGCTCCGATGACCCGCGCGTTGATCGCCCGCCGCTTCGGACGCAAGGAGGCGGAGCTTGCCCAGGACCCGTCCCGTCTGCCGTTCCCGCAAGCGCCCGTGACCCTGTCCGCCATCGCGCCCGCCGCGAAGACCCGGCCCGACCTGCCGGAAGACGGGATGATCGAGCTGTCGCGCGACCTGCTTGGCTTGCGGAAGGCCGAGGATGGCGTTCCGCTGCCGCAATCGCCCTCGCGTCTTGAAACGCTGATGGTCAGCCCGCTTGCATGGCTGCTGGGAGAGATGGGGGCCGAGGATTGCCCGTGGCAGCCCGAAACGCTGGACATCCTGCTCAAGGGCACATTGGCCCATCATGTTCTGGAAATGGTGTTCCCGGCCAAGGCGCCATTGCCCGATGCCGACGCTCTGGAGGCGCTTGTCGGTCAGCACTTTGCCGAAGGGGTCCGGCAGACGGCCCCGTTCCTTGCCGCGCCGGAATGGAAGATGGAGCGCGACACGCTGTGCCGTGACTGCTTGCGCGCGGCGCGGGTCTGGCTTTCCATACTGACCGAGGAAGGTGCCGAGATCGTCGCCAACGAGGTGACGCTGGCGGGCGAGGCGCATGGCATCCATATCAGCGGCCGCGCCGACAGCCTGCTGCGGCTTCCCGATGGGCAGACCGTGATCGTCGATCACAAGAAATCCTCGGCCCGCAGCCGCCGCGACCGGATGAAGGCGGGCTGGGATTTGCAGGTCGCCCTTTACCGCGACATGCTCCGCCGTCCGACCGCAGGGGCCAGTCCCGAGACGATGGGGTTGGACCGGGACCACGTCGCCATCGCCTACCACACGCTCAACGACGGAACGGTGCTCCGCAGCGGGGCGAGGGGCCGCAACGGCGGCTCGTCGCGGGTCGAGGACCTGTCGCAGGCCATCGCCGCGCAATCGCTTCCACTTTTGCAGCAGCGTATCGCCGAGGCGGGGGCGGGGCGGCTGCGCCTGAACGGGGACAAGGACGAAGGTTTCCTGACCAAGAAGGCGCACCTGACCCCCTATGCCTTCGACGCCAGCCCCCTTGTCCGTGCGTGGACGATCGCGGGCCAGACGATCGGGCCCGGCGATGATGACGAAGGAGAGGCCGCATGAACCGCCCGTTGTCCATCGTTCCCGCCGGAGCCGGTGCGGGCAAGACCCATCACATCCAGACCCGCCTCACCGAATGGGTGAAGGCGAAAAAGGTGCGTCCCGACCGCATCCTCGCCGTCACCTTCACCGAAGCCGCCGCGGCCGAACTGCTTGGGCGCATCCGCGAAAGCCTGCTGGAGGAGGGCATGATCGAGGCGGCCTTCGATCTGGAACGCGCCTATGTCTCGACCATCCATTCGCTCGGCATGCGCATCCTGACCGAACATTCCTTTGCAGCGGGGCTGACCCCTGCGCCGCGTCAATTGCAGCAGGCCGAACAGGACATCCTGATCCGTCAGACGATCTCGCAATGCGCGGCGCTCGAAGCGGTCGCAGCCGATCCCGAGCGCTATGGCCATGCGCCTTCGTGGGACAAGGGCTCGGAGGAGGGATTCCGCGCAAGGGTGCTGGAGATGATCGCCCTGTTGCGCGGATTGGGGGAGGCGGGGATGAACCCCGCCCTCGCCACCATCGCCTGCGAGCGGATCGACGAGGTCTGGGGCCATGTGATGGCCGATCCCGTCCCCGCCCGTGACAGGCTGGCGGGGGCGGTCGAGGCGATGCTTGACGCTTTTCCGAAAGGGGCGCTGCATGACGATCTGAAGAAAGGGCCGGCGAAGGACTTCCGCGCCGACCTTGCCACCCTGCGCCATGCGCAGGAAGTCGGGCGACTGGATTGGGATTGGGCGACTTGGAACGCGCTGCGAAGCCTGCGCCAGACCAAGCGCGGCTGTCCAACCCCGCCCGGCTACGATGACCTTGCCGCCGAGGTCATGACCGCCGCCGGGGCGATCCTGACCCATCCCGGCCCGCGCGAGGATGCCAAGACCAACTTCACCGCCCTGATCCACGGCGCGCAGGAGATCATGCAAGCCTATGCCGAGCGCAAGCGCAGCCTTGGCGTCATCGATTTCAACGACATGATCGTGCAGGCGGAAGCCATCCTGCGCAGCCGCCCCGATGTGTTGCAGGCCGTGCTGAACGAGGTCGACTGCGTCATCATCGACGAATTCCAGGACACCAGCCCCGTGCAATTCGCGCTGCTCTGGCGGCTTGCCGAACGCGCCCCGCGCACCTTGCTGGTGGGAGATGTCAAGCAGTCCATCATGGGCTTTCAGGGGGCGGACCCGCGCCTGAGCAAGGCGCTCGAAGCTGTTCACCCCGAAGCCGTCGATCCGCTTCCGAAGAACTGGCGCAGCGATCCGCGCATCATGGACTTCGTCAACGCGATCGGGCCGGGTCTCTTTGGCAGCGGGTATCACCCGCTGATCCCTGACCGCGCCGAAACCGGGCATCCGGCGATCGAGGTGATCCGGCTTTCGGCCTCGCGCGGGACCAAAACCGCCCCCAAACCGCCCGCCCATGTCGCCGCGCGCATCGCGGCGATGCTGGGCGGGGGCGAGGTCGTGACCGACCGGAAGACCGGCCTGCACCGTCCCGTGGAGCCCGCCGATATCGCCATCCTCTGCCGCCGCCACAAGGAAGCCGCCCGCTATGCGGACGCCCTGCGCGCCCTTGGCCTGCCGGTCCGTATCGCGGCCGAAGGCTGGCTCGACGCGCAGGTGGTCATGGTGGCCCGCTATGCGCTGTGCCTTGCCGCAGACCCGTCCGACGCGCATGCGGCGCTGGTGGTTCTGGGCTTCGGTCCGGCGTGCCTTGATCCGCAAACCGCGCTGACCCTGCTGGCGGAGGGCACGTTGCTGGACCATCCGGCGCTTGCCCCCATTCTTGCGCTGTCCGGGGCGGCAAACGGCGTTCCGGTTGCCGATCTGACCCTGCGCGTCACCGCGCTTTTGCGCCCTTGGGCGGAGTCACTGCCGGACCCGGTCCAAGCGCTTGCCGATCTGGCGAAGCTCGAAACCCTCGCCGCCGATTTCGACGCGGCCGAACCTGACACGCTGTCTGCCGCAGGCCTTTATGGGCGCGGGGCAAATGTCTTCCTTGCATGGCTCGAAGCGCAGCGCGACGAGCGGGATTTTGACCGACATCCCGATCCGGGCAGCGATGCCGCCCCGGGGATCGAGATCGTCACATGGCACGCCAGCAAGGGGCGCGAATGGCCCGTGACCGTGGTCTGCGAACTCGACGGGGTGATCGCAGAGCGGCCCCACACCACCCGCGCCGTCTTTGACGACTTCAGCGACCTCTCGCATGTGCTGGACCATGCGCGGCTGATCCACACCCCGAAATGCGTCGTGCCCGAGATTCGGGACCGTTTCATCGCCGACCGCCAAGCGGCGGCGGAGGACGAGGCGCGGAACCTGATCTATGTGGCGCTGACCCGTGCGCGTGACCGTCTGATCCTCGAATGGATCGACAAGGCGCTCGACGACGAGAAGACGACTTTCCTCGGCCTTCTTGCGCGGGATGCGGAATTGTCTCTGGACGATGGTCTGAAGGTGGGCCCGCGAAGTTTCCCTGCCGAGGTCTATCGCGACCCTGCCGATACGGCGCCCTTGCCTGCTACGACCGCAGCCCGCCCTTATCACCGCTTCGGCGCTTTGGCACCCGAGGCGCTGGCTGTGAGCGATCTGCCCTTCCGCCGCCGCCCGTCCTTGATGCAGTCGGGATCGCCCCTGCCCCGCGCCTTGCAAACCGAGCGGATCGGCACTCCGCATGCTTCGGGCACCGCGATGTCGGCAACGGAACGCGGCACGGCATGGCACCAAGCGTTCCGAACCCTTGCCCTGCGTCCCGATCTGGCGCATCGGCTGCCCGCTGCGACGGGTCTGCCCGAGGCCACGCTTGCCGCGATCTCGCAACAGGTCGAAGCCCTGCGGACATGGGCAGGCCGCCTTGGTTGTCCCGATCTGCTGCTGGAGCTTCCCATCCATGTCATTCACCCCGATGGCACCGAAACGCTCGGTATCGTCGACGCGGTGGCCGTGGGTCCGAGGGGACTGTTGGTCATCGACCACAAGACAGGCAAGGCCCCCGATCCCGCCCTGCGCTTCGCATCCTACTGGTTCCAGCTGTCCGCCTATGCCGAAGCGCTTGAGATTGCCTTTCCGGGCAAGCCCGTGATCGGGGTCGCCGTGCACTGGATGGAAGAGGGCACCATCAGCCTGATGCCGATGGAGGAAGCCGGTCAGCATGTTCGCATCTGAAATCCAGAAGCTGCCAGTGGTCGAAAGAATTTGCAGCACCATAGGCAAAGGAACTGGCGACTGACCGGCATGAATGAAAACAGGAATTCGAAGCTTTGAAGAGTTCATCGGACCAAGCGGTCAAAAGTGGATTTTCCGAACCTTCGCCGAAAGGAGCAGAATGGAACAGTTGAACCTTGTCGAAATTCAGAAAGCGCTCGATGAAAATCCGATTTTTCATATGTCATTGAGTTCACGAGAGCTTTTTCATTCAAACTTTCTCGCCTGGCTGTTCTGGAAATATCCCGCCAGCCTGAATGCGGTATTGCCACTTTCCTTTTCGGTATCCAACATATCGGCGGTGCACAGGGAGCGTAAGAATCTTGATCTTCTGATTGAAGCGATTGCAGACAGCGGCCTGAAGCATAACATCGTTCTGGAAAATAAAGTAAAGGATATCCCGAGGGCGGAACAGCTTTTGAGCTATGACGAGAAATTGAAAGGAGACCTTGGCAATGCTCCGACCGATAAGATATTGCTCTCGCTCGTGCCAGCTGCCAAGTCCGTGAAGGAGAAATCGGGGTGGCTGGATTTCGATTATAAATCGCTTGGTTCAAATGTATTGGACTGGGTAGACAGATCAGCCGTCTCCGATGAGGACGTGATCATCATCCGACTTTATGGCGAATTGGTCTGCAATCTGTCGAAGCTGGTTGATGCATCCTTGCAAGGTGATGGCCTGCCAAGAGAGAGCTGGCTTTTGAAAACGCGGACGCCTAGACAGGATGAAATCCATCAGGTTCTGAGCGATCTTCGATTGATCGATATGATCGGAAAGATGCAGGCATCTTTCTTGCTTGACTCAATTCGAGCGGAGGTCGGCAGGAATTTCAGGTCGACGACCTTTGAGGTCGAATTCGGGTCCGGATACTCGCGCGCGATGCCGATGGTCGAAGCGAGTATAAGCCGCGCGGTTTCCGGTGGCAGCCTGTCGCTTGGAGTTCAAGTGCAGGGCGATCAGTATCGCCGCTTCATTCTCTTTGCGCATTTCAATATTCCACCAAAAGAAAGTGCGCGCAAAAAAATCAGCCAACTCCGTAAAGCGATCGACGAAACGGACGGCTATCGATGGCTCTTCGCGCCCGAAGTGGAGAAGGGCGGGTTTATCACTGCTTTGCATGAGAGAGAGGAGAGCCTGTTGCCCAAAAAGATGGGAACACGCATGGATCGCGCCGCGCCAATCAACAGCTTTGCACCTGGCTTCGTCTATCAGCATATCGATCTGGACAGCTTAGGGAGTTCGCAGGATGTATTCGCTTCATTGCCAGCAATTGTCGTGAGTGACCTCTCCTATGCGTCTTCGCTGTTGGGCGATCCGGATTATCTCGAAAAGTTTATCAATTTCAGAAGTATATCAAGCTTTAATTAACGCCCGAGCAGGGTGTCCCTTTTAATTGTGATCCCTTGTCGAGATGTCTAGTGCTGACAGCAGCACTTGCCGCAGGCCGGCCTGTTTACTTTCGTCCACCAGGTTAACGATCCGTGCAATCCGCCGCTTGGCTGTCGTAATATTCATATGGTTGTCGCCGCTTAAAGCCGTCCAAACTAGGTCTTCGACATCACGAAACTCCTCTTGCGAAAGAGCCTTTGCTTCGGGTTGAGATAAAAGGCGCAGGACCGCTGCTTCTGTCAGGTATATATTGTCGCTCATCCCCAATCCTTCTGACCAGAAAGCCGCAATAAAGCATAAGTGTGGAAAACCTTGAAACCTGCCATCCATACAATGTTGAACAAACTAATTTTTCATAGGAACATCGATCAGATGATCGCTTGTATCAGACTCCTCCTGAACAGTCGATGCATTGGAAATTATATAGGCCCTTAGCTCTGCTTCGCCGCTGTATTTATCGTCAAGCCATATAACTAACCTGGCGAGATATGCATCTGCCGCATCAGTTCCTGCCTCCATCTGAAACCAAGTAGCTGCAACATCAACATTCTCTGCGCTGCGATCTCGGCATTCAGCGCATGCAGAATACGTTATCGGCGCACAGCCACTCGAAGTGAGTTCAACGTCGCCTAGTCGATTACAAATATCGCAGCGTGAGGTCATATTTTCAATTCAGGAGCATCAATGATTCTGCAAAGATTTAGCGCGGCTGTTGGAAAAACAGCATCGCTTCGTTTCTCAGGTGGCTGTAAATATGCAGCACTTCTTTGTAAAATGCAACTCAGAGTCTTAATTTACCAACGCCGATGTGTCTTCCTCAGAGCCTTTGACTTCCCGTAGGTCGGCGCGCTTACTTTTGATCGTCTGCTCACTAGCTTACGGTGCAGCCGAGTGCTTGCCTGACGGGGACGAGCAATCGGTCCGATGCTTCGGCTATCGCGATCACGAATACCTTTGAGCATCCATTTCCGACCCCTGCGTCCGCGGCTCCGATGGCAGGCAAACGCATGACATAATCCAAGAGCGCCAACCGGTCAGCGAGTGACTGCAGCTCAAGCGTGGGAGAGTAGCCAAGGACGAGAAGGAGGCGGTGCAGGGACACATCTCGTCATGTCTCAAAGAAACCCCTTCTTTGATCACTTAGCGTTTCGTTCCGACACATCCTTTGCGAGAAAAAGTTGATCTGGGTTTAGTTGCTTCGTAGGGTCGCCCTGATCATTCTTACAGGTTTTTCATGACCCTTACTCTCGACGCCTTGCTCGAAAGCTACCGCAACGTGGCACTGACCGAGCGAGAGAAGGGGACCTACTTCGAGCGCCTCTGCTCTGCTTTCCTACTTCATGATCCCGTGCAAGCCGCTCAGTATGACGCTGTTCAGACCTGGGTTGACTGGGCAAAGACGAACGGGATCGACGGCAAGGACATCGGCATCGATTTGGTTGCGCGTCTGCGCGACGGCAGCGGTTACGCTGCGATCCAGTGCAAATTCTACGCGGCCGATCACAAGATCGCGAAAGCGGACATCGACTCTTTTCTGTCCGCTTCATCTAAGCCGTTGTTTGTCCGCCGTGTGGTCATGGACTCTACCGAAGTGGCGTGGAGCGAAAACGCGGAAGCCATGCTCGACGGTCAGGTAATCCCAGTCTTCCGGATCGGACTGGTCGAGATGCGCGCATCCGCGATCCAGTGGTCGATTTTTGCGTCGAAGAGTGAAATCGTCCTTGAGCCGAAGAAGGAGTTGAGACCCCACCAAGCTGATGCCCTTGCCGCAGTCAAAGCCGGGCTCACGCAACATGACCGTGGCAAGATCATCATGGCCTGCGGAACAGGTAAGACGTTCACAGCGCTGAAGATCGCAGAAGAGGTCGTCGGCGCACATGGTGCCATTCTCTTTCTTGTGCCCTCCCTCGCGTTGATGGCGCAGACCGTGCGGGAGTGGACCACGGACAGCGAAGTGCCTCTCCGCTCGTTCGCCGTGTGCTCAGACACGCAGGTTGGTCGGCGTAGGGTCGGGAAGGACGACGTCGCAGAAATAACCACGCTCGATCTCGCTTTCCCCGCTACGACAGATGCTTCGTCCTTGGCAAAGGGCCTGTCTGTTACCGCGCCCGGCAAGATGACAGTGATTTTCGCGACCTATCAGTCGATCCAGACCATATCAGACGCCCAGCACGTTCATGGTATGAGCCGCTTCGACCTGATCATCTGCGATGAAGCCCATCGCACCACGGGCGCGACGATTGACGGTCAGGAAGAGAGTAACTTCGTCAAGGTTCACCGCGATGATGTAGTTGGCGGGAAGAAGCGGATCTACATGACCGCAACGCCCCGCATCTTTGGGGATGCCGCCAAATCTAAGGCCGGCGACCTTGGTGTCACACTCGCGACGATGGACGATGAAGCGGTATTCGGCCCAACCCTGTTCTACCGCGGTTTCGGTTGGGCTGTGCAAGAAGGGTTGCTAACTGACTACAAGGTGATCGTCCTTGCGATGGACGAGGGCCTCGTGGCGCGGTCTATGCAGACCCGTATGGCCGATCCAACCAGCGGGCTCGTGCTC
The DNA here is from genome assembly GCF_014243445.1 of Paragemmobacter straminiformis. Taxonomy (GTDB): domain Bacteria; phylum Pseudomonadota; class Alphaproteobacteria; order Rhodobacterales; family Rhodobacteraceae; genus Paragemmobacter; species Paragemmobacter straminiformis. The sequence continues at coordinate 211,986 of NZ_JACLQD010000001.1, read as the reverse complement.
GATGATGCGACCCGCATCTTGGGGTGCTATAAAGCGCTCACTAAGATGGACATCCTGTCGGATGTCGGTGCTGACACGCAGCCCATGCGTCGTGCGTTGGCATTTTGTCGCGACATTGCATCGTCAAAGCTCGTCCAGGACGAATTCGCTGCGGTTGTTACGGATTATCTCGCCAACGCCGAAGTCAAAGAGCGCGAGGGCGATCTCGTCGATCATCAGCTGCGCTGCGAGATCAATCATGTTGATGGCACGTTCAACGCCAAGACACGCGGCGAACTGCTTGATTGGTTGAAGGCCGAAAGCGACGACAACACCTGTCGTATCCTTACGAACGCTCGCTGTTTGTCCGAGGGCGTCGACGTGCCGGCTCTCGACGCGATCATGTTCCTGCATCCTCGGAAATCACAGATCGACGTCGTGCAATCTGTCGGGCGCGTGATGCGGCGGGCGCCGGGCAAGCGCATGGGTTACGTGATCCTTCCCATCGGTGTCCCGGCGGACAAGTCGCCCGAAGAAGCGCTGAATGATAACGAGAAGTATCGCATCGTCTGGCAACTTCTGAACGCGCTTCGCGCGCATGATGAGCGTTTCGACGCGACAATCAACCAAGCCTCGCTCGGTCAGGATGTGTCGGACAAGATCCAGATTATCGGCATGGACAGTGTCGAGCTGAAGGCTGTAACCGCGACGGTCGAGAAGCTCCCGACCAAGACCGCAGCAAAACGCTCCGGGATCACTGCTCCCGGTCGAGATTCTTCGGACGACGATTTCGTTATCGAAGACGACCGCGAACCGGAGCTGCCCGGCGTGGTGCTCGACGACTTCAGCCGGGCGATCATGGCGAAGATCGTCAAGAAGTGCGGCGATCGTGAATATTGGGACCGCTGGGCCAGCAGCCTGCGCGACATCGCGCTCGCCCACATCACTCGGCTTGAGGCGATCCTCTCAGTCAAAGACAGTCCCGCGCGCCAAGCCTTCGACGCGTTTCTTGCCGAGATTCGCGATGATCTGAACAGCGGCATCACCGAGCAGGAAGCGGTGGAGATGCTGGCCCAGCACATCATCACCCGGCCGGTCTTTGATGCCCTCTTCGAAGGCCATGCCTTCACACAGGAGAACCCGGTCTCCCGCGCCATCCAAGGAGTGTTGGACGCCCTTGAGGGTGAGCACCTCGAGAAGGAGACCCGCGACCTCGACGACTTCTACGCCAGCGTCCGCAATAAGGCGCAGGGTATTACAGACCCGGCCGCGAAGCAGGAGCTGGTCCGCCAACTCTACGACAACTTCTTCGGCGTCGCCTTCAAGGGCACCCGCGACAAGCTGGGCATCGTCTATACCCCGATCGAGATCGTCGATTTCATCATCCGCTCGGTCAACGACGTGCTGGAGGACGAGTTCGGCCAGACCCTCGGGTCGAAGGGCGTGCACATCATCGACCCCTTCACTGGCACCGGCACCTTCATCACGCGCCTCTTGCAGTCCGGTCTGATCGCGCCCGAGGAGCTAGAGCACAAATTCCGCCACGAGCTTCATGCGAATGAGATCGTGCTGCTGGCCTACTACATCGCGGCCATCAACATAGAGAGCGTCTACCACGGCCTCTCTGGTGGCGAATACACGCCGTTTAACGGCATCCTCCTGACAGACACCTTCGCGATGTCCGAAGGCCAGGACGAGCTGGCGCTGGTGATGCCGGACAACTCCGAACGTAGGCGCCGGCAGCAGGAGCTCGACATCCGCGTCATCATGGGCAACCCGCCCTATGCTGTGTCGCAGTTCATCGATTACCCGCATCTCGATAGTCGCATCGCCGATACCTACGCCGCACGGTCCACCGCGACGAACAAGAACGCTCTCTACGACAGCTACATTCGTGCGATCCGTTGGGGCGCGGATCGGCTGGGGGAGAGCGGGGTCATGGCCTACGTCACGAACGGCGGCTGGATCGATGCGAACACCGCCGACGGGATGCGCAAGTCGATGGTCGATGAGTTCTCGTCGATCTACGTCTTCCACTTGCGGGGCAACCAGCGCACCAGCGGCGAGACGTCCCGGCGCGAGGGCGGCAAGATCTTCGGCGCAGGTAGCCGAGCGCCTATTGTCATCACGCTGTTCGTGAAGAACCCCGCGGCTGCGAAGCAGGGGCAGGTCTTCTACCACGACATCGGCGACTACCTGAGCCGCGAAGATAAGCTGAAGATTATCAAGGACTTTCGTAGTCTTCGTGGCCTCGGTGCCAAAGTCGGCTGGCAGCAGGTCGTGCCTGACGATCACGGCGACTGGCTGAAGCAGCGCGACGACAGTGTGGGCAAGTTCATCAGTATCGGCGACAAGAAGGACAAGACTACAGCTGTCTTGTTCGAGACATATTCGCGCGGGCTCGAAACAGCACGCGATGTTTGGTGCTGGAACTCGTCCAAGCGGCGATTGCTCGAGAACATGCGCGGTCATGTGGACGAGTATAATCGTCAACTTCAGTTGCGTCGCGATGGCACGATCAACGACCCGCAAGATAATCCCCGCCGGCTAAGCTGGACAAGCAGCCTGACGACGGACTTTCAGCGAGGAACACCAGCGATATTCAACCCCGACGCTGCGGTTGCTGCCACTTACCGCCCCTTTTTGAGGACGTGGCTCTACCGCGAGAAGATGTTCAATCACCGGCAGGGGCAGATACCGCTGCTGTTTCCGAACAACAGACTACCGAACCGCATCATCTGTGTTCCTGGGAGGGGAGGGGACAAAGGGTTCTCTGCTTTCCTGCTCGACACCATCGCAGATCTGAACCTCGCACCCGCGATGGGCGGGTATCAGTGCTTCCCGCTCACCCTCTACGACCGCGCCGATACCGACGCAGGTGACGACCTGTTCTCTTTGATCGAAGACGACAAGCCAATCTACCGCATCCGCCACGGCATCACCGACGCGGGCCTCGCCCACTTCAAGGCGGCCTACCCTGGTGAGGCTATCACCAAGGACGACATCTTCTACTATACCTACGGCCTCCTGCACTCCGAAGACTATCGCCGCCGCTTCGCTGACAACCTGACCAAGGAACTGCCCCGCATCCCCTGCGTGAAACAGGCCACCGACTTCTGGGCCTTCGTTAGGGCCGGTCGCGCCCTTGGCGACCTGCATGTCGGCTACGAGACCGTCGAGCCCTATCCAGTCACTGTTAAACAGGGCGACTTGTCACTAGCCTCGATCGACGATCCCGTGAAGTTCTTCAGGGTCGAAAAGATGACCTTCGGCAAGAACAAAGACCGCTCGGTGATCCACTACAACCCCAACATCACGATCACCGACATCCCGCTGGACGCCTATGACTATATCGTCAATGGCAAGTCCGCCATCGACTGGGTGATGGAGCGTCAAGCGGTCAAGCAGGACAAGGACAGCGGCATCATCAACGACGCCAACGACTATGCCAACGAAACCGTCGGCGATCCGCGCTACCCCTTCGACCTGCTGCGCCGCGTGATCACCGTCAGCCTCGAGACGATGAAGATCGTCCGTGCGCTACCCCCGCTGGAGATTTGAGATGAGCGAATTAAAGACCCTGTTCAAGCGCGTGGAATACGATCTGGATGGCCTTCTTCATTTCATTGATCTCGGCGACATCGCCCTGCCAGACATTCAGCGTCCGTTCGTGTGGACGAATGCCAAGGTGCGCGACCTGTTCGACTCGATGTATCGCGGATTTCCGGTTGGCTACTTCCTGTTCTGGGAAAGCGAGTCCGAGACCGGTGTGAAGCAGATCGGCGTGGGTGCGAAGCAGTTCAAGAAGGCTTCGCGATTGGTGGTCGATGGACAACAGCGTCTGACCTCACTCTACGCTGTTTTTCGCGGCCAAAAAGTGCTCGATGCAAATTTCAAGGAACGCCAGATCGAGATTGCGTTCAGGCCACGGGATGGAAAATTTGAAGTTACGGATGCTGCTATCCGGCGGGATGTAGAGTGGATACCGAATATCTCGGACCTTTGGGCAAGCGGCAAATCTTCCTACACACTTGTGAAGGATTATCTGCGCCGCATCAAAGAGAAAATTGACCTGCCTGAAGACCAAGAGGAGGCGATAGCCCACAATCTCGACCGGCTCTTCGACTTGAGAAAATACCCCTTCACTGCTCTAGAGATCGCGTCATCGGTCGACGAGGAGCAGGTTGCCGACATCTTTGTGCGGATCAACAGCAAAGGCGTGCCGTTGAACCAAGCAGACTTTATCCTCACATTGCTATCTGTATTTTGGGAAGTAGGTCGTCGCGCCCTTGAAACATTTTGTCACTCCGCGCGCACGGGTGCGAAAATCGATGGGAAGGCATCGTCGTTCAACCATCTTATTGACCCAGATCCTGACCAGCTGCTGCGCGTTTCAATTGCATTCGGTTTCGGGCGAGGGCGCCTCAAGAGTGTCTATCAAATTCTCAGAGGCAAAGATGCTGAGACGGGCGACTTCTCAGATGCGAAGCGTGAAGCCCAATTCGAAGTGCTGAAGAACGCGCAAGCCGAAGTTCTTAATCTCACAAATTGGCACCAGTTTCTTAGTGCCATCGTGGGAGCGGGTTTTCGCAGTTCGGAGATGATTTCGTCGAACAATGCATTGCTCTATGCATACGCATTCTATTTGCTTGGGCGCAAACGCCATGGTGTGGATGAACACATCTTGCAAAAACTCATCGGCCGGTGGTTCTTCGCAACGTCGCTCACCGGCCGCTACACTAGTTCACCTGAGACGGTGATGGACGGGGATCTTGCGCGCCTAAGATCAATCACCACAGCAGAAGAATTCTGCAAAGTCCTCAATGACATTATCGAGAGTAACCTACCCAATGACTTCTGGAATATTACCCTGCCCGCAAAACTCGACAGTTCGTCAGCACGAAATCCGGAGCTTTTTTGCTATATCGCTTCACAGAATTTGCTGGGTGCGCGCGTCCTATATTCCCACAAGACGGTCCGCGACCTGATTGATCCATCCCTCCAGACGAAAAAGAAACCGCTAGAGAGACATCATCTTTTCCCCAGAGCATACCTAGAAGGGAGCGGAATCGTGGATATAAGGCACATAAACCAGATGGCGAACTTCGCCCTTCTTGAGTGGCCTGATAACATTAGCATCAGTGACGATGCTCCAAGCGTCTATGTCCCTAAGGTGCTCGCAAGGTTGGATGCTGCTGTTGCAGACCAAATGATGCAAGACCACGCTCTTCCAGAAGGATGGGAGTCTATGGCTTACGACCATTTCTTGGAAGCACGTCGCACCCTGATGGCACAGGTCATACAGAAAGGCTTCAACGTCCTGAAATAGCAAGCTGAGGTTTTCCCCCAACTTTGTGGTGGGCTCCCCGGCGGGCCGATTGATCGACCTACGCTAAGTGGGCCGTATCAACTTAACTACCGGTTCCGGTTGCGATTGGATGAATGACCACTGCTAGGTCATTACTCAGCATCCAAGGATCACCCCAACGGCGCTTCCGCGAACAGGTTTGGAAACAACCGCTCGCGGAAATCCAGCGGAAACGCCAATCGAACCGGAGTTTTGGGGCTGTCCGAGGTAAGGAACCCCAGACGCACTAGATCACCAAGCGTCTTGCGCGCTGTTACTGCCGACACGCGTAGCACCAATGCGGCATCGCCACGGTCCAGCCGACCATGGCGCAAAACGGCAGAGATAAGGTCAGGCGCGCGCTTGTCGCCGGTCACATCCGACACCAGTCGGCGGTAGCGGTCTTCAAGACCCGCCACGTCGAACAACCGCGTGGAGAAGCGGATCTGGTCGAGCATCACTTCCATGAACCAGCCGGTGAAGGTCTCCAGCGCAGCCTCGGACAGGTTGCCTCTCCCGTCACGATCACCGCGCCGCGGACTGTCGGCCATGTCCATCATCCGCATATACTCGCCACGCTCTTCCAGGCCCCTCGCCAGTCCGCGTGAGACGGACCACAGGCCCTGTCCGCCGATCTCGGCTTGCAGGGCCATGGCGTGCGACATCAGGCGGCTGACGCGCCCGTTGCCGTCCGGGAAGGGGTGAATGAAGTTCAGCCGGTGGTGCGCCGCCGCGATGGCGATGATGCGCCGGCTGGCCGAAGCCTCCGCCGTGCGGAACCGTTTTGCGAAATGTGCAAGGAAGGCGTCGACGCGATGCGAGGACGGCGGCTGATGCCGGCCCACGACGACCTCGGCATCGCCCTCGGCACGGAAGCGACCGGGCACGATCTCTTCGCTGCGCCCATCGGGGTAGGTGACGAAGCGGAACTCGGGCGGCATTTCGCGATAGAACGCCTCATGCACCCATGCGAGGAAGGCAGGGTCGGTCGGTGACCCAAGGCGACCCTCGCGAAAACGCCGGTCGATCTCGCGCTGCACAATGACATGCGCCCGCGCTTCCAGTGCAAGAGGGCGGGTCTCTTCGGCAAGCTCAGCCCCTGCCAGCGCTGCCTCGATGTCACGCGGGTGAGTGTTGTGCCCTTCAATCAGGTTCGAGTAATAGCAGTTCATGACGCGGACGAGGTCCGCCAACTCGGCGGCGCTGTCAGGATGCAGTCCGCGACCGAGAGCGTCAGCCGCGCGTTGCAGCTCGACCGCCAGGTCAGCCAGTTTCGCCGGAACCCGTTCTTCAAACAGGCAAGGCTCGATGCGTCCGGGTGTTTCGATCATTTCTGTCGATCTTTGTCTGCCCCTAGTTCAATGATCTATATATGAAAAGAGATCGGAGGCGAATGATATTGTCGATGTTTGATTTCGATCTCTCGGAGAGGTGTCTACGCCCACAACAGAGCCTGCAATCGTCCCGCGTCGCTACACAAGAAGCAGACAGTGAACGATTTGCTAGCCTTCTCTCGTATCCGTCGTCTCGATATAGGCTAGCGCCTCTGCCAGCGTGGACAGCGCCTCTTCTTGCGGATCGCGCGCGTTCTTCAGCACGCGGCCAAGCTGGATATAATGCGAAGCCGATGCGCCCACGTTATCTCCCCGAAGCGGGTCAGTATGCGCCAGAATTTGTTCGATCGTTGAAGCCGGGACTTTCAAGGAGTGCATGATCGTCGCGGCCGTCCGACGCAGATCGTGACGATGCCAGTCGGTCGTTCCGCTCGCTATGTGAAGCGCCTTCTGAAAGCGCGTCCAGTTATCCAACGGGCCGGTGCCGGCGCCGTTCGGAAACACCAACTGGTCAGGCTTTGCAGCTTTCCAGCCCGGTAACTCTCTCAACAGCGCCATAACTGGTTCCGGCAGCGGCAGCGCTTGCCCACGAGGTCCGCCCCTGGTCGATTTCACGGCTGGTTTTCGCCAGACGCTGTTCGTCCGGTCGATGTCCTGCCATCTCATCGAACAAACCTCGTCCAGCCGCGCGGCAGTGAGCAGCATGAAACGCATCGCAATCGGACGAAAATCGAGGTGACGTCCAAGACGCAGGGTTTCGAGCTCAGGTGCGGGATAGACGAGAAAGGGAAGCACTGCTTTCAGTTCCGCTTCGGTAAGCACCCTCGTGCGCTTGCCCGTAATCGTCGGATCGTCCGAGGCCGGATCATGCGTGGTCATCAGCGAAGCGACGGGAAGCCTCTGCGTCCGTGAGGCGCCAAGTTTCTGGAAGGACTTCCGCCCAGCTACCCAGTCAAGGACGGGGCTAAGATAGGCGCGCGCCCGCGAAGCCTGACCGTTTGCCGTTGTTCGACCATCTGAAGGGCGGAGCCGCCGATAGTTCGAGATGGATGCAGCGAAATCTTCGTCTGAGAGCTTGGTAATCGGCTTGTCGAGAAGATCGGCATAGACACGCTCGATGACCTGCCGGGCGCCACTGCGTTCGGTTTTCGGCCCTCTAGCCCGCCAAGAAGACTTGCTTGCCGAAAACCGCTGTTCGTATTCAAGGACAACCGCGCGCAGCGTGGTTTTGTCCTGCTCCATGAGGGTAGTCTCTCGGACTAGCTTCTTCTCTCCATTGATGTCGCGGCCCGACTTCATCTCTAGCTTTGTGCGGTTCGCTGCATCCCTGGCTGATTTCAGCGTAAGGTCGGGGTAGGCCCCCAGCGTGACCGTCTGCATCTTTCCAGCAGCGTTTCTCGCGCGCAGGACAAACATGACCCGGCCCGATGCTGACACTCGTCCCACGAGGCCCTGCATGACCTTGTCGATAACTTCGTAGCGCTCCCCCGTCGGCTTGAGGCTGCGCAGCGCTGCGTCAGAGAGTGCGGTGATCCTTTGCGCCAAAATGGTCCTCTCTGGGTTACATCTGGGTTACAGAACGCTTACCTTGGGTTACATTTCCCTGCATCCGCATGCAGCTACGTGCAGCAAGAATTTTTCGACCAAGCCTCTGTTTATGAACGATAAATATTATGTTTTAATGAGCGTTTCAAGGGCGCGTCAAGCAGCCTGACCGAGGATTGAAAATCCGCGTGTCGCTGGTTCGATTCCGGCTCTGGGCACCACTTAACTTCTGGTAAATCCCAATAAAATCAACGATTGCAGGCGCTTGCCGAGGCCGAGGGTACACACCGAGGTACATGGCGGGTACATCATGAGCATCTGCGTGAAACTGAAGAATCTGAAAGACCACGGCGACCGTGTAGCGGCGCGGCAGCTTCCGGACAAAACCGCGACATCATCCGGACAAGAATTTTTCGGACGATGGGTGCGTCGAGAATTTTTCCGGTGACGACTTGCCTGACACAACCCGCAATCCTCGGAAGACGCTTATTCAAGCACTGATCGTTCTATCGAAGCGCCGACGGGCGGAGGAAGCGAGTGTATCGCCCACGGTTCACCTCGCTCAGAAAGAGCCATCGAATGCGGCGGCGATAGTTATTCGATGGACCGATATCGACGCCACGCATCGCCGTAGGTAGCGAGGCACACATATGCTCCGAGACCGTTTAGCTGTCGCTGTCCGGCCGTTTCAAAACCGGTGGAAGCTTTTCCTGTAGGCCCCTGTCATACTTTTCCAGCTGAAGCTTCAGCAATGACCTTGGGAGGGCAAAAGACGCCCCGAACACGAAGATTGCAAAGAAGGCGAATAGACGCTGGAGCCACATCGTCAGGGCAGGAAAGCCTTCCGGCACAACATACATCGCCATCGCAAGGCCGAGGGTGGCGAGATAGAAATAGAAAAGCCACAGATGCCTGGAAAGACGCGCAACAACATCCCGGCGGGAAAGCTGCTGTTCCTGCCAAGACTGATTGCTCGGCTCGCCGATGAAGGTGATCACCGCCACGAGGAACCCCGCCAGGATCGAAAAAACTGTAACGATCGTATTGATCGCATCGGTCTTGCCAGCGAGCAATGGCTGCAAGAATACTGACCCGACTGCGGAAATGGCGATCAGAAGCAGAAGGCCGGCAATCAGCTGCCAGTCGAACTCTCTCTTCCTCCGCTTCGTCCGCATCGCTTACACCTCGGCAAGACCACTCGCCCGCACGTCCCTAAGGAAATCCTGCATTTCCGCGTATACATCGTCTGCAACAAATGAGTTAGCAGACCGTTTCAATGGGACGGACTTCCTTGTGGACATGTGTCGAGGGCGTATCGTTTCACCGTTTCGAAGCACGATGACATAGTCGTCGGCGTCGTCGTCTTCAACGATATCTACAGCAAGACGGTCAGCCGCTTGTTGGACCGGCTGAAGTTCGCCTTTGGGTAAGCGCAATTGCAGACGCAGCGACCCCGAACTGTCCTTGATCGCTCGGCGATCGACCGGCTTCGAGATCATGTCCATCACTTTAGACAGGCCAGAGGCAATCCGGTCATTGATGCCTACCGGTTTCCCTTCGTCTTCAATAAGACTGGCGGTCGCCTCTGTGATGCTCATGTCGAACTGGATGCTTTCTACACCGCCACCGACCTGAATTTTGCGAACCACATCGGGCGACGCCTGCTGCACAAGGTCAAACTGCGTGCTTTCGTTCGACATGCCTGCCATCGGGAAGAGGCCATGCAGGTAGAATTTTGCTGTAGCCGCATTCCGCCCAGCGTTCAAAGTGATGACGTCGTTGCCGCTGACCAGAACGAAGAAGTCCGAACTAAGGAAGTTCTCCCCCGGCGCAGGCTGCTGCTCGGTAAGGACTGGCGAGCGGGAACCACTCATCGGAACCACACCAACCGACTGGCGGTCAACGTAACGGCAACCTTGAAAACCGACCGCTGCTCCGACCGCCCGAAGCTCCATGCCCATCGTTGAAGTCTGATCCTTCTTCAGGACAACGCGCTGTGTAGATAATGGTAAGGTCTGCCAAGCTTCCTCTACGAGAACCTGAAGATTAAGGGGTTTTTCGGCTACCCAAAGGGCTTTACGGTATTCAATCACGCGCTTTACAGATTGCATCACACTCTTCCTGAAATCCTGACACCCGCAGGAATAGTAACAGCGCGACGATTCGTCTGCGAAAAGTTGTATTGAAGCGGCAAAGAATTGGTGCTGGCCCCGACCAGACGTGGGCTATGGCGGCTCACCTTCATACCCTGCCGATAAGCAACTCCCCCCGCTCTCCCCGGCTCTCCGCCTGCTTGCCGATGGTGTACGACGTGCTCACCTCCTCCATCGTCGCCCAGCCGAAAATTTCCCGCACTTCGGGGACGTCGTTGATCGACTTGAGGAAACGCCCCTTGATCCCTGTCAGGACATCCGACAGCCGCGCGAAATCCTGACGGGCGAAGAGCGTCTTGCCGTAGACCCCCTCGGTGCCCCAATAGGGTGGATCGAGGTAGAAGAGCGTCCCCTCGCTGTCGTAGCGCAGGATGAACGCCTCGAAGTCCAAGCATTCGATGATGACCCCCGACAGGCGGCTGTGCAGGTCCTCCAGCATGGGTTCGAGCGTGGTCAGGTTGAACCGTGCGGGGCGGCCGATCGACACCCCGAAATTCCGACCGCTGACCTTGCCGCCGAACGCGGTGCGCTGGAGGTAGAGAAACCGCGCCGCACGTTCGAGATCGGTCAGCGTGTCAGGATTGGTGTCGACCAGCCGGTTGAATTCAACGCGGGTGGTCAGCTGAAATTTCAGCACGTCGAGGAACTGCGGATAATGCCGTTGCAGGATGCGGAACAGGTTCGCGACATCGCGACCGGCATCATTGATCACTTCCGCCCTCGGCCGAGAGGCACGGCGCAGGAAAATTCCGCCCATGCCCACAAAGGGCTCGGCATAGGTTTCGCACGGCACTCGGTCGAGGATGGAGCAGATGCGCTTGGCGAGGTTTCGCTTTCCGCCCATCCAAGGCGCAACGGGAAGCACGGGATCGACGGGTGTCAGGTTTTGGGTCGACATGATCTGCCCTTGTCCATGCCGCTCGACGGCGATCTGGTAAGGGCTCGGGGGCCTCATTCCCGAACCCTACCTCCGATCAGCCGTGCAGGCAATTACCCCTCCAACTCCCCCCTCAACATCCGCCACGCGTGCGCTGCAGCCAGCGGGACAACCCCGTTACCGGCTGCGACGGATCGGTCCACCCATCCGGCCATCCCATCAGCCAGTCGGTGAACGCAGGGTTTAAGGTCAGGGCGCCGGTCGAGTGTTTCTCGCCATTCAGCAAAACGACCCGGCAGGGGTGGGAAGAGACCGGGCTCCCAGCCTTCCACCCCGCCGCCATCAGCATGTCCCACAGAAGCGTCCATGCCCCAGCCGCGGGCTTGATCGAGATCTGCTTGCCCGTCTGGTTCAGGTCGTTGCGAAAGGCCAGCCCCGCTGGGCTCAGCACCACGCAGGCGCGGTTGGCGTTCAGCTTCGCGGTCGGCGTGGGCCAGAATGAACAGCCGGTCGCGGATGTGCGACCCGCCGACTTCCGCCGCTGATACGACGCCCGCTGCAACCCTGTAGCCCATGCGTTGAAGGTCTCCGCAGACGTCTCGGAAACCGAGGGACAGATGGCCTGCGACGTTCTCGAAGAAGCACCATTCGGGGGCAACTTCGCTGACGATCCGCGCGACCTCGGGCCAGAGGTGGCGGGGGTCATCCTCGCCCTTGCGCCGCCCCGCGAAGCTGAACGGCTGGCACGGGTAACCGGCAGAGACGATATGAACGCGGCCGCGCCACGCTCGGCCGTCAAAGGATCGCAGATCGTCCCAGACAAGAGCCGGAGCCAGGGACGCGTCCGCCATCCGTGCCACGAGAGTGGCTGCAGCACCTGCGTTCCGCTCGACGAAACCCACAGTGCGGTATCCGGGCTCGGCGATGTGCAGCCCGAGGTCAAGCCCTCCGACCCCGGCGCAAAGGCTGAGGCCGCGAAGGTCTTTAGGTAGTTGGGTGGGATGAACAGCCACAAAGCAGGTCCTTTCCGGCGCGCTCGGGGCGGTCAGGAACGGGGCTCGCGGGCCGTAGGGAGTTATAGGCCCGACAGCGCGGGCACTTGATCGACAGGGCACCACGCAGCGCCCCGTCTTCCATCTTGAATAGCAGACGTCCGCAATCGCAGCAACGCACGTCGGTTAAGGGTTTGTTCATCCGAATCGTAACCTCTGGTCCAGCCCCTGAGACGGGCGGAGCGGCCTTGAGGGTATCGGGGTCGACGGGGGGTGTGCTTGCCGGCTGGCCCCGGTGCCGGAGGGCGGGAAACCGCCCTCCGGCCTTCATGTCTCAAGCAGGCTTTCAGCGCCGTTGAACGCGGCAGCCATAGGCCAAGCTGCGGAAATCTCGGCATCTGCCGGAACCGATGCGATGCCCATCGCGCGGACCTGCGCGGCCAGCTGCAGGGTCACGTCCAGCCGGTAGGACTGGCTCGAATAGACCGCCGCCTTCATCCCCGCCCAGACCGCGCGCTGCTCCAGCGTACTCTTGGGTAGCGCGGAAAGCGCGGATTCGACCGTTGCGCGGAAACCGGTCAGGTCGAGGAAGAATGACCATTGGGCGGGGGTGAGGGCGGGGACGGGTGCCACTAGCGCCCCCACCCCGAGCGGCCCCGCGTCCGTCCAGCGCCATGCGTCTAGCGGAGCATCTGGCGCTTCCCCTTCGGCCAAGATGCGCCACGCCACGGCTGCCGGAATGTCTTTTGCAGCCAGCGCCTCGGCACTCAGCCCCGTATCCGGCGCAGGGGTCAGGATTGCCACGCCACCCGCTTCAGTTTTGATGATGATAGTTTGCATGACGCCCCTCAGCGGAAGATTGCGACATAAACGCTTGTCGGATCAGAGAAGTTCGAAGCATTCGACAGGAATGTAAGAATACGCACAGTTGCCGCTGTCTGGTCGTAGACGCAGGCAATCGGCTGGTTAGCTACCGTGCTCGCCCAATCCCGTGTGGCGAGCGTTGCATAGCCCGCGTCCGGCATGGCTGTGCCGAAGTTGACGTTGTAATCCCCGACGGCATTCCTAACGACCGAGGACACGTTGCCCGCGGCACGGATATAGACCCCTCTTGTGACACTCCCGCTCGTCGTCGCACTCGTCCCGCTCGTCACCGTGAACGTGTTCGCCCCCGTGACCGTGACCGTATACGTCCCGCTCGCCGCCGTGCCGGTGGTGAAGGTCAGGGGCACGCTATCCCCCGTGACCAACCCATGCGCCGTGATCGTGACGGTAATCGTCGTGCCGGTCTGAGCATAGGTGCCGGACCCGACTGTGCCGTTGAAATTGACCCAAGCGCGTGGGGCAAAGAGCGGCGCAGCGCCAGGGGCGGTCACGCCCAACAAGACAAGCGCCGCCGCCGCATCCGCTGCCGTGCCAAGCGCCTGCCCGAATGCCGTCAACAGCGCACCAGATTCCAGCACCAGCCAGTTCGCCCCGTCGCTCACCAGCACCGCCTGCGACCCGATCACCGCAGGCAGGATCGCCGTCCCCGCCGCGCCACCACCCTGCGGTACCACGTTCGCAGATGCCGAAACCACCGTCTGTGCTTGACGGTTCAGAAACGCGAGCATCCGGCCTGCAAAAGTGACCGCGCTCGGCAAGGTGACGACGCAGGCACTGCCGGCCTTGTTGTTGATCAGATGGTTTTCGCCCAACGCGACCGAGAAGTTCGCGGTCTTGGTGACCGGCACGCCCAGCGACAGCGCCCCGAGCGAAAGGAAATCGCCCGCGCCGAAGGACACCTGCACCCAAGCGTTGTCGGCCGCGTTGCGCATCCATAGGACCTGACCACCGCCGGTCGTGTTGACATGCAGCATCCCCGGCGCGGTGACGGTCGGGAAGGCCGCGCCAGAGTTCGTGCTGAACAGCGCAGCAAGAACCCCGTTCAGGTTCGCCCGAAAGGCCGAGCTGAGCGAGTTCGCAAGGGACAGAATAGTGCTTTGTGCCACGTCAGATCACCTCGTCGGCATAGAGACGCAGCCGGTCCACACGAACCGTGAATGCCGCATCGTTGGTTGAAAGGATGGCCCGAGCCTGCACGGCTCGGGCGCGGATTTCGGAACTGTCCACGCGGGACCACTCGGTCCAGACCAGCGCGGCCGCAGGGTCATCATCGGTCTCGCGGTATTCCATCACGACATCGACCTCGGCCCCATCGACGCCGTCGATATCGCCCCAGCCGTCGATCTCGCCCACGCGGTCGTCCCACATGGCAAAGGCCTGAAACGCCGCCATGCCGATATCCGACCGCAGCCGCACGTTGCGAACGGCGCCAAGGTCAAAACCGGAGCCAAAGGTGAACATGCCCGACGGCACCACGCCGCCCGCGTAGTCGATGTTCGCGATGGAATCGACCAAGCCGAGGTCATCCCACATCGTTCCGCCGGGCAGCGTCAGATACCCGTCGATCACGGCAGCACCCGCAAAGGTTCCGGCAAAGGCGGGATCGGCCTGCGCCACCGTGACCGAGGCGAAAGCTACCGCCTGCGCGCCACCCGTCGCAACCACCGAAACCGGCCCGACCTGCCCGCTGCTATCCTCGGCCCGCAGCAGATAGCTGCCCGGCTTCAGCGGGATCACGGCCAGCGACTGGTCACCCGCCACGCGGTCCATCGAATAGGACGACTGCCACGTCGGGGCCGGATCGGTCGAATGCCGGATCACGATGTTCCCGCCGATCCGCACATCCGCATCGGTCGACCGAGCCCATTTCAGGATGGCGAGCCCCCCCGCCGTCTGCAGCGTCACATCCGACAAGGCCGACGGCGGTGCGGACACGCCGAACACCTCTTGCGCCCGCACGGCCCAGTCAGACGCCACGCCAAGGGTCGAAAGCGCGGCCACGCGGAACTCCCACAGCCCCGGCGTCCAGTCCTGTGCTTCCAGCGACGTGTTCGCCGTCCGCCCGATCTCGCGCCAGACACCCCCTGCCTCGCGCGCCTCGATCACGTATTGCGCCACATAGGGCGAAGCCGAGGCGACCCATTCCAGCCGCACCGCGGCCTTCACGCCCGTCCCGTCGCGGGTGACATAGAGCGACTCGCTCACCTCGGGCATGCCAGGGGCCGCGATGTCGAACGCCGACGGCAGGGCGGTGCGCGGCGCGGCGGCGTAGATCTGTTCCTCGGTCGCCGACCAGTCCCAGATCAGGGGCGAGGTCTCGCGCAGCAAAAGGTCCGGCACCAAGACCGGCACGCCGTCCGCATCCTCGATCTGCGTGCCGATCGACCGCACTTCGAACGGCTTCTCGGTCCAGCCGCGCCGCGCCATCGTCACCGGCACCACCTCTCCCGCGCCGACGCGCCACGCGCTCAGCTTGCCGGGCAGATTCACGGTGATCTGGCGGCGCGCCGACTCGAGTAAGATCTTCGCAAGCCGCTGCGCCATCGTGGCGGACGTCGTCATCGGCAGTTCGACGTCGAGGAACTTCAGGTCACCCTTGTCCTCGGCCAGATAGACGCCGCTCTGGATCGCGGGGAAATCGTCGGGCTGCCAGTCGTTGGCGGGGCTGATGAACGTTCCGCGCACCGCGTTGAACTGTTCCGACCGACTGACCCGCGTCGTGACGGTCAAGCGCCTTTCCGATCAACATGTTAGCCAATGTCGCCCCGATGCGTCCAAAACGCGCGCAGAACGTCAGAAACTGCAGCCCCTCGCTGCACTTTCCCAACATTTCCACCCCCCAAATTTCACCACCCTCCGAGGCCCTCCATCCATTTTATCGCCATCAATCAACCCCTTACCGCGCTTTTCGGGGTGTGATGTGTTTGTCCGAATGTCGTTACCCCCCTACACTTTGAAAGGTCACACCGGCACATTGGCCGACTCCGACTGCAGGGACAGTCTTTGTGTGACCGTAAGGATTTTCCAGAAGAAACGCGAAGTCAAAAACACGGCAGTGGACTGAGGGCCACGTTCTGGAACACCATGCCGATGGTATGGGCGCGAAGCTCGCGCAAATCCTGCGCACCAAGGCCGTTGATGGCGCGGCCCTTGACCAGAACCTCGCCCAGCGAGGGGTCGATCAGGCGGTTGAGCAGGCGGATCAGGGTGGACTTGCCGCTGCCCGACAGGCCCATGATGCAGAAGATCTCGCCCTTGCCGACGGTGAAGCTGGCGTCATGCACGCCGACCACGCAGCCGAATTCCGACAGGACTTCGCGCTTGCCAAGGCCCTTGGCGCGGATCGCGGCGATGGCATCGCGCGAGCGGTCTCCGAAGACTTTCCAGACCGAACGGCATTCGATCAGCGGAGTTTCGGGCAGCGCAGTTTCGGGCAGCGCAGCTTCGGGCAGCGCAGTTTCGGGCAGCGGGGCGTCGTTGGCGGTGGCGGGGCTGGTCATTGGCGCGGTCCCATCTGGCAGGAAAGGAAAGGGCCGGCCCCTTGTGACGGACCGGCCCGATGGATCATTCGGACTTGATGGCTTCCCAGCGCGAGATCAGGTCGGCGTGCGCTGCGGTCCAGTCGGCCACGGCCTCTTCCATCGTCTTGCCCTCGTTCATCGCGCCGTTGATGGCGGTGATGTCGGCGAGCGGGATGTAGATCGAGGCGAGTTGTTCGCGGACGGCGGGGTTCGCTTCCGAAAAGCCCTTGGTGCCGATTAAGTAGTAGGACTGCGCGGCGGGGAAGACGCCCTTCGGATCGGCGAGGAACTTCACGTCATATTTCTGCATCATCCACGACGGTTCCCAGATCGTCACGGCGATGGGTTCGTTGCGCGACATGGCCGAGTCGAGCGCGGCGGTCATGGCGGCGGTCGACCCTTCGACCAGTTCCATGTCGGTGCCATAGGCTTCCACCGCAGCGGCGGCGTCACGCATCAGGCCCGAACCCGGCTCGATGCCGATGATCTTGCCGCCGAACATGTCCTTGTTGGCCGCCAGCTCGTCCATGCTGTTGATCGACACATAGGAGGGCACGGCGATGGCCTGATAGAGGCCGTGGGACACGGGCGAGATCTTTTCCAGCTTGTCCATGTTCTTCACCCAGTAGTCATGGGCAACGTAATCGGTCTGGCTGGCCATGATGTCCACATCGCCATTGGTCAGCGCGGCGAAGGCGATGCCCCATTCCGAGAATTCCTCGACCTCGACGGTGTAGCCCTTGTCTTCCAGCACCTTCTTGGTGATGCCGGCGATGGGGGTCAGGTCTTCCCAACCCATCGTGCCGATGGTGATGGTCTTGTCGTCCTGCGCAAAGGCGGGAACGGCCAGGGTGGCAGCGATCGCGGTCGCGCCAAGAGCTTTCATGAAATTCCGCATGGGATCCTCCGGATGTGTTGGGGTTCGTGCCACCGTGTGCACATACGGACGGGTGGCGCGCTCGCGCCCTCCGCCGGATGCCGGCGATCTGTCTGGTGGGAGTGTGCGCCGCGCACGGTCTCCGGTCTGTCGGGGCGCAGTCGGCGGGCGCACCGTGGATAGGCCGTCAGGCCTTGCCTGTCATCGGTATCCCGTATTAGGCCAGTATGCCGCAAACGAGAATTTTGCAGGGTTTTGCATTAGCCTGCCTAATGGCAGGTGCGAAAGGTCAAGGCATTGATCGGGTTGGCGAATCCGTGCGAATTCCGGTCGGGACCGTCCCGCTTTCAGTGCTTGAGAGATTGCAGCAGGTGATCGACGAAACGCGCCACCGCAGGGCGCTGGAGCGAGGCGGTCGCGCAGCGCAGGAAGTTGCCGCGCCCGGCCGTGATGGGCGCGGGATGGGCAAATACGAGGCGGCCTTCGGCCAGCGGCTTTTCCACCATGTGCTGCCAGCCAAGCATGATGCCTTCGCCCGCCAATGTGGCCTCGATCAGCAGGGCGACCTTGTTCGTCGACAGGCTGGATGGCCCTCGTTCCCAACGTGCGCCTTGGGCGCGGAACCATTCCTCCCAGCCGAGCGGCTGCCAGCCGATGGCGTCCGCGCTCCAGTGCCGTTCGTGCAGGTGGAGGAGGTTTGCGCGGTTCAGGCTTTGCGCATCGGGAAAGGGGCCGTGTTTCGCCAGATATTCGGGCGAGCAGACGGGTTGGGCCGCTTCGGGGAACAGGAAATGAAGCTCCTCGCCCACCTCGCTGCGTTCGTTGCCGCAGAGAAGCGCGATATCGACGCCGGAATAGTTGCGAAGCGCGTTGTCCTCGTCCGAGGCGAGGACGGTGAAGCCGATCTGCGGATGTTCGGCGCGGAAGCTTTCGATCAGGGGTTTCAGCCAATAGACCGCCATGCCATCGGTCGCCGAGACGGTCACGGTTTCGGGCTGCCCGTCGGGTTGCAACAGGCCCACGCCCTCGCTGATGGTATCAAGGCCCGCCGAGACGGCGGTGTAAAGGTCGCTGCCCGCCGCCGTCAGTTCCAGCGCGTTGTGTTTGCGCACGAAAAGCGGCAGTTCCAGCGCCTTTTCAAGGATGCGGATCTGCTGGCTGACCGCGCCTTGCGTGATGTTGAGTTCCTTGGCCGCCAGCGTGAAGCTGAGGTGTTTCGCCGCGACCTCGAATGTCGCAAGCGCGCCGAGCGAGGGAAGGTGTCTGCGGCGAACCGGTCTCATCATTCGGCCCTTGCCTGCCATTCCTTCCAGCGAAGATAGGCGTTCGCGCCGATGGTGTCGAATGGATGCGGCGGCAGGCGAACGGGTTCGGCTTCGGCAAGGAAGAAACGGGTGATGTCGCTGGTGCGCCCAAGGGCGAGGTCGGCAGCCCCGATGCCCGTCAGCGTGCCCCGCGTGGTGCCGAGGCCGTTCTGGACGCAGGCCGCGTAAAGGCCCGGTTCCAGCTCGCGCATGACCGAGACGGCGTTCTTGGTCAGGCAAAGGTGGCCCGACCAAGCGGTCTCGAATTTCACGCCGCGCAGGGAGGGGAAGCGGGCGTCGAACTTGGCGCGCATCTTGGCGGTGACGCGGGCCAGATCGGCGCTGCTGGTTTCCATGTTCGGGCGGTAATAGCTGCCCTGCCGGATGACGATGCGGTTGCCGCCCTGCGCCGTGGAAATGCGCCGCACGGTCGAGCCCATTGGGTCCGAAGGTGTCAGGCCCCATGTCTCTTGCCCGCCCAGACCGCGCAGCAGGTCGTCGGGGATTTCCCCGGTCATGCAGGCGTTGAGCATGATGTGCATAAGCTGGCCGCGCTTGAAGCCGAAGCTTTCGAGATGGCCGTTGTTGGCAAGGATCACGCGGGACGCTTTCACGCGGCCTTTGGGTGTGGTCAGCACCCAAGCCGCGCCCTTGCTGTCATAGGCGGTGACGGGCGAGGATTCGAAGATCGTCACGCCGCGTGCGGCGAGGCCCGCCGCAAGGCCGCGGATATAGCCCGCAGGCTGGATCAGCGCGGTGCCGGGGGTGTAGAGGCCGCTGGAGTAATAGCTGGTCCCCGTCACCTCGCGCATGGTCTGCGCGTCATAGATTTCGTGCGGCTCGGTCAGGGCCGACAGGTGTTCGGCATAGGTGCGGTTGGCCTGTTCACCCACGCCCGAGGCCGCGCCGTTGATCTTGCCCCAGCGCTGGAAATAGCCCGCAGGCAGGGCGTATTCGCGGGTGACATCTTCGGCAAAGTCGATGGCCTGACGGTTGAGGCGGGTCAGCGTGCGGTCATGCGCCTCGCCCGCTCCGGCATAGTCGGAACTGGTGAGTTCATGCGGCAAATCGATCATGAAGCCGGAATTGCGGCCTGCCGAGCTTTCGGCCACGCGTCCTGCGTCGAGCACGCAGACCGAAAGCGACGGGTCCGTCATCAAGAGGTGACGGGCAGCGGAAAGCCCTGCAAAGCCCGCGCCAACGATGGCGATGTCGCAGGTCGCATCGCCCTGCTGCACGGGGAAGGGGGGGGCGGGCGGCAGGATGGCATTCCATCCCGCCGGACCGGTATGCACGGGCAGTCGGGCAACCTTGCGAAGTGACATTGTGCCCTCAGTCGATTGCGCTGTCGCTGGTATCGGTCAGGTCGAGCCAGATGGTTTTCAACTGTGTATACTGGTCATGCGCGTGAATGGAATTGTCACGCCCGCCGAAGCCCGATTGTTTGTAGCCGCCGAAGGGCGTGGTGATGTCGCCCTCGCCAAAGCTGTTCACCGTCACCGTGCCCGCCCGCAGCATCCGCGCCCCGCGCAGCGCCCGCTTGCCGTTGGCCGTGAAGATCGAGGCGGCAAGGCCGTAGTCGGTGTCATTGGCGACCGCGATGGCTTCCTCGAAGCTGTTCACCGCGACCACCGTCAGGATCGGCCCGAAGATTTCTTCCCGCGCCAGAACCGAGGCGTTGCTGGCAACCTCGACCACGGTCGGTTCGATGAAGCCTTCGGCCACGATCTTGCCGCCCATCACGACGGATTCCTTGGCGGCGGCGGTCAGGTAGCCGGACACCTTGGCGAAATGCGCTTTCGACACCAGCGCGCCCACGCGGACCTCGGGGTTCAGCGGGTCGCCCACCACCCATTCGCGGGCATGTTCGGTGATCTTGGCCAGAAGCCGGTCCTTGATGCCGCGCTGCACGATCAGCCGCGAAGCGGCCGAGCAGTTCTGCCCCATGTTCCAGAAAGCCCCGTTGACGACATGCGCGGCCACGGCATCTAGGTCTTCGGCATCGTCGAGAACGATGCAGGGGTTCTTGCCACCGAGTTCGAGGACCACTTCCTTTAGGTTGCTGTCCGCCGAGTAATGCAGGAAGCGGCGGCCCGTCACCGTCGATCCGGTGAAGGAGACCATATCGACATCGGGGTGGCGCCCCAGCGGTTCGCCCACCTCGGCCCCGCCGCCCGTCACCACGTTCAGCACGCCGCGCGGCAAGCCCGCCTCGGCGGCGAGTTCTGCCAGACGCAGGGCGGTGAGCGAGGTTTCGGCCGCAGGCTTCACCACCACCGAGCAGCCAGCCGCCAGCGCGGGGCCGATCTTCCATGCCAGCATCAGAAGCGGGAAGTTCCACGGCAGCACAAGGCCGACGACGCCCACGGCTTCGCGGACGATCATGGCGATGTGGTCGTTGGATGCGGGCGAGACCTGATCGTAGATCTTGTCGATCAACTCGCCATGCCACTTGATGACATGGATCGACTCCGGCACGTCGACCTGTTCGCAGTCGTAGATGGTCTTGCCGCTGTCGAGGCTTTCCATCACCGCCAATTCACGGGCGTTGCGCTCCATCAGCTTGGCCAGACGCACCAGAACATCCTTGCGCGCGGCGGGATGCAGGCGCGACCAGCGGCCGTCCTCGAAAGCCTCGCGCGCTTTCGCCACGGCAAGGTCGACATCGGCGGCGGCGCAGGCGGCGACCGTGCCAAGCACCGCGCCTGTTGCGGGGTTCACCGTCTGAAAGGTCTTGCCCGAGATGGCGGGGCGGTAGCTGCCGTCGATCCATGCGTTCTGCGGCAGGTCCAGCGCGGCGGCGATGGCTTGGTATTCTTCATGCGTCAGCAGGTCGGACATGGCTCAGTTCCCTTTCAGGATCGCTTGGACGGTGGTCTTGAGCGTGCGGATCACCTGCTCAAGCTCGCGCTTCTCTTCCTTGTTCAGGCCTTTCAGCGGCGGGCGCATCGGGCCTGCCTTCAGCCCCGTCACCTCGACCCCGTGCTTGATGCACTGGATGAACTTGCCGCCCTGTTCCAGCACGGCCATCAGCGGCAGCATGGCTGACATGATGCGGCGGCCCTTGGCAAAGTCGCCCTTGACCACGCAGGTTTCCCACAGCGCGATGTGTTCTTCAGGCAGAAAGTTCGACCCGCCGCAGATCCAGCTTTGCGCGCCCCATGCGAAGAATTCGAGCGCCTGGTCGTCCATGCCGCAGGACATCTGGATATGGGGGTAATCGCGGGCCAGAAGGTGGACGCGGTTGATGTCGCCACTGCTTTCCTTGATGCCGATCACGTTCTTCGACCGCCCCACGCGGTCAAGGAATTCGCGCCCCATCTCGACGCTCATCCGTCCGGGGTAGTTGTAAAGGATGATCGGCAGGTCGGCGGCGCGGTCGATGGCCAGCGCGTTCAGCGCGTTCTCGCGTTCCGTCGGAACAGAATAGGGCGGGGTGCCCAGCAGGATGCCGTCGGCCTTCATCTCGCGCGCGCCGGTGGCTAGCGCGATGGAATCGGGCGTGCGCATCGCCCCCGTGCCGACGAAAACGGGCATCCGGCCCTTGGCGCGGTCAACCACGAAGCGGGCGATTTGCAGCCGTTCCTCGATCGTCTCGGCATAGTTCTCGCCGGTCGAACCGCCCGAGATCAGGCCATGAACGCCTGCTTCGGCCAGACGGTCCACCAGTTCTGCCAAAGAGTCGAAGTCGATCGAGCCATCCGCGAAGAAGGGCGTGATCACGGGCGTATAGATGCCCTCCAACCTGAAACGGACGCCCATGCGCGGCTCTCCTCTGCTGCGGTGTCGCGGCGGTTCGGGGCCACGACGGTTGCCTTTTGCACAGGGCTAAGGCCCCGCGCGGAACGGCGCAAAGGAGAATGATCTTCGGTTAGGCATTAGTTGGGCTAATGGCTGGTTGCGGTGGGGAAGGCGCAGGGTGTCAGGACCTGCAATGGCGCCTGCGCTTCCCGCCCTTTTCACCGGGACGGAAGTTGACGGCCCGGAGCGGACGTCGACACCGCATCATGCGACGGCATTTTGCTGCCGGAGTTTGTCTGCGGATCGGTGCAGGGCGTTCAGCCAAGGGGTTTGCCTTGGGCCACGCATCCAAGCCTTGATCGCAGCGGTTGATCGGGCCGGGGTCACTGGATGGCACGCCTACCGGTGGGTGACGGATATCTCGCCTATCTGCCCTCTGATCCAGATCGTTCTCGGGTCGGCGTCGTTTCGCCGATGCCAGAACACCGATACCGGAAACCTGCGCACGGGAATGGGCGGTTCGGCGGTGACGAGGCCGAAGCCTGCGGCAAAGGCACGTGCGACGCGGGCGGGCAGGGTGACGAGGGCGGCCGTCTCGGCCGCGGCGGCAAGGGCGGGCAGAAAGGCCGGCAGACCCAGGATCACACGGCGGGTTCGGCCCATGGCGGCCAATTGGTCGTCCACCACCCCGCGCAAATCGCCTCCGGGCGAAATCAGGACATGGTCGGCGGCGCAGTAGTCATCGATGCCGATCTGCGGGGCCTTTGGCAAAGCTTCGGGGCGGCCCGCGACCAGAAAGGACTCTTCGTAGACCGGCTCAGCCGAAATCGTTTCGGGCAGGTCCCAGACAAAGCCCAACGCAAGATCGGCCCGGCCTTCTGCCAAGGCGTCCATTGCGGCTCCGCGCCCCAGCGGCAGGACAGACAGCGTCAGTCCGGGCGCAAGCTGGCGCAGACGGGCCGCGAGCGGCGGGATCAGGACGGCCTGCTCGGCATCAAGCGCGGCGATGCGGACAAGGCCAGTCCCCGTCGCGGCGTCAAAGCTGCGTGCGCCACCCAGCGCGCCCCGCAAGGCATCGACGGCGCAGGCAACCGGCGCCTCGAGGGCAAGGGCGGTGGCCGTGGGCTCCATCCCGTGCGGACGCCGCAGGAACAGCTCGTCCCCGAAAATGTCGCGCAGCCGTTTCAGCGACTGGCTTATGGCCGATTGGGTAAGGCCGAGTTCCGTCGCGACGTCCAGCGCCTTGCGGTGCCGCAGCAGTCCCAGAAAGACCAGTAGCAAGGTCAGGTCCAGCCTGCGGAGTTCAGATATGCTTAACTCAGACATGACGCTTATTCATTATATATTCTTTCATTTCCCGCATATCCCTGACCTTGTGAATCAAGCAAGGGGAAAGTGTGATGCGTATCGCGATCATCGGCACCGGCAATGTCGGCCGCGCCATCGCCCTGGGATTGAAGGGCAAGGGCCACGCTGTGAGCTTGGGCACACGTGACCCGAAGGCGGCGCATATCGTCGCGCTGGCGGCTGAAACGGATGCCGCGCCCATGTTGCCCGCGACGGCAGCCGCAGCGGCCGATCTTGTCATTCTGGCCCTGCCGTGGAGCGAGGCCGAAAGTGCCGTCAAGGCTTTGGGGACGCTCGCGGGAAAGACCGTCATCGACTGCATGAACCCGCTCGGGATGGTTGATGGCGCCTTGGGCCTGACGACCGGTTACAGCACCTCGGGCGGCGAAATCGTGCAGGGCTGGCTTCCAACGGCACATGTGGTCAAGACCCTGAATCAGGTCGGGGCCGAGATCATGGCCCGCAACGACCATCTGCCCCTGCGCCCGGTCATGCTCATGGCCGGAGACGATGATGGTGCCAAGGCCCGGGTGGCAGAACTTTTGTCCGACCTCGGCTTTGCCGCGATGGACGCGGGCAGCCTTACCAAGGCGCGATTGCTGGAACCCTTCGGCATGGTCTGGATCAATCAGGCCCTGTTCCGGGGCAAGGGTCGCAATTGGGCATTTTCAGCGGTGGAGGGCTGACCGATGACCGATATCCTTGGGGCAAGGTGCCATTGCGGTCGTATCCACCTGCGCCTGCCCGCCAGTGCTGTCGGGGTTTTGGCCTGCCATTGCGACGACTGCCAGAAGATGCACGGCAATTTCAACGCTTTCGTGGCGGTGGCACGGGCTGACATTGCCGTGACCGGAGAGGAGGCGCTGGTCTGGTACCAATCCTCGGACGCGTCGCGCCGCGCCTTTTGCGGGACCTGCGGGGCGCGGGTCGTGAAGGAGATCACAGCGGCCGGACGCTGGCTGGTTTCAGCCGGGTTGATCGAGGGACCGACCGGCAAGCGGATCATCAGGAACCTGTGGGAGCAATCGAAGCCCGACTGGTACGACCTGCCCGGGGTCGCGCCTTGACCGATCCGGTCACCATGGCCTTGCGCCGCAGGGTCAAGACAGGGCGCGCGCATGGCTATGCGGCTTCGCTGCAACGCCGGCACCTCGCCCGGCACCGGCTGGCCCGTGGGCTTCGGGTCTGGTGGAAAACCCGTTCAGTTCACCACTTCGATCAGGTCCGACCGGAACCGACGGCTGACCGGCGTTCCCGTCATCAGCGGGCGGATCTTCTCACCGAACGTCCTGAAGGCATCAGAGGCGGTGTAGGCCGCGAAATCGGCTTCGGTCTGCCATTCATGGACCACGCCCAGAATTCCGGCATCGATCGGGTCGTGGACGGGATGAAAGGCGATACAGCCGGGCATGGCGCGGACAGTCTCGACACTGGCGACAAGCGCCTCGGTCGCGATGTGCCGGTGTTCCGGCGCGACCGGAAAGCGAACATGGGCGATAAGCATGGTGGTCTCCTTTGTTGGCGGGTTTGCGGGGGTGGAGGACGCGAGGGGTGTCGAGCTTTGGCGGCAAAGGTCAGACCGGGGCGGCGCGTCGGACAGGCCGCAGGTGCCTGACGGTCGCCGCCACTCCCAGCAGAAGAAGGGCTGCCAAGCCAGCCAGAAGGTCCCGGTCGTAAGGCGTCGGTTTGAGGGTCATGATCGCAATCACCAACAGCAGGACCAGATGGTCGAACCGTGCGATGGCCATCAGGCTTTTGATCCGGGGCAGGATGATCTCGGGGTGGTCCGGATTTTCAAGCCTGAGGCGCGCGATCTCTTCGGTGCGGGGTTTGATCACCAGAAGCCCGACAAGAAAAGTGACCGCCGCGCCGGTCAGGCCAAGCACGATCCAAAGCTGCGCAAAGCCGGTTCCTGTCCATGCCGCGATGCCGCCGGTCAGCAGGGTGAGCATCGAAATCGGGACAAAGTAGCCGGGCCCCAGCAGGGCGACCAGTTCCACCACGGAAAACATGGCTGCCGGACCGCGTTTGCGGCTGAGGACTTCGGCACCCACCGCAAGGCTGATGCCGCCGCCGACCCAAAGGATGGCGGTGGTTATGTGCAAGGCTCGGGCAATGTCAAACGGCGTCATTCTTGGTTCTCGCTTGTGTGTTTAGGGCGCAGAAGGTCGGGGCCCGCGGGACAGGCGGTCCCGGAGCGGCGGGTGTTTGATGAAAGACGCGAAAGCCGGTCAGGCGACCGTGGCGCTGCGTTGCTGCCGCGCGGCGTCTACAAGGCCGGTGAACCCGGCAAAGGCGGCGGTCCAGCCGTCACGCTCGCGCATGCGGGCACACCATCTGGAAACGGCGGGATAGGGCGAAAAGTCGAAGTCCACATAGTCGGCCAAGGTCACCTTGGCGATTCCCGTATAGTCTGCAATCGTCAGATCGGGGCCGCAGACAAAGGGGCCGCCCTGCGCCAGACGACGGTCGAGAACCGTCAGGTATCGCGCCGAGCCGTGAGCCGCGAGCATGGAAATCTCGTTCAGGGTGATCGGGTTCAACCATCCCAAAGCGGGCAACATGCGCGGATAGGTCCCGAGGATGCAGTGATAGGCCCAGAAATTCGTGCTGAACCACGAGACCATCTCATCCACCAGAATCTGCGCGCGCGGGTCCGTCGGGTAGACCGCAAGATCGAAGCGCAGGGCGAGATGTTTCAGGATGGCGCTGCTTTCGGTCAGCACCAGATCACCATCCCGCAGGACGGGCAAAGTTCCGTTCGGGTTGATGGCAAGGAAATCAGGCTCGGCCGTCTCATTGAGATGCAGGTTCACGGGGATGATCTCGACAGCAAGGGACTGATCCGCGATCATCATCAATACGGGTCGGCAACTCGTTGAAAGTGGGTCGGCGTAAAGGTGCATGGGTCGATCTCCTTTGGAGTGTTCTCAAAGGTATCGCGCAGGCCGCGCATCGGTTCAAACACCACTCTTGCCGAAGCGTTACCCGAAACTGCATAACGGTGGACATGGAAGCGACCGACTGGCACATCTTCCTCGCTGTCGCGCGGCAGGGTTCGACCTTGGCGGCATCGCGGGTGCTGTCGGTCAGCCAAAGCACCGTCTCGCGGCGGATCGACGCCCTCGAAAGGGCCATCGCCGTGGAGCTGTTCGAGCGGCGTCCTTCGGGTTACGTGCTGACACCTGCCGGTGAACATCTGGTGCCCCGGGCCGAAGCGATTGTCCTTGCGACGGCCGAGGCCCTTTCCGCCGCACGGCAATTCCGCCGGGGGCTGACGGGACAGGTCAGGATCACGGCGCCGGTCGCGTTCGGGCAAACCTTCATGTCTGCCGCGATCCGCGACTTCCGGCAGACCTGTCCCGACATCTCGGTCGAACTGTTCGCAACCGAGGAGAAGCTGGACCTGCTCGCGGGGGAGGCGGATGTCGCGTTGCGCACGGGTCCGCGGCCCGACCTGCCGGGCCTTGTCGCGCGGCGGGTGCTTATCGAGGCGTGGTCGATCTACTGTTCGCAAGGCTATGCCGCCGCGAATGATGTGCCGCGTTCGGCCAGCGACCTTGCGCGGCATCCGGTGATCAGCCTTTCGGCGGGGTTCCGCAATTCTCCGCTGGCGCTGTGGATGGATCAGGCCGTGCCCGAGGAAGCGATCGTCCTGCGCTACCACGACGTGCCCGGACTGCTCTCGGGGCTGCGCAACGGCCTTGGCGTCGGGCTGATGTCGGACACGGTCGCGGCGGCGTCCGGCCTTGTCCGATGCTTCGTGCCGCCGGTCACCGAAACGACGCCGCTGTGGATCGTCACGACCGAGCGTCTGAGGCACGAGCCAAGAATCCGTGCCTTTGTAGATTTCCTTGCGGGATACATGACGCAAGGCCGCTATCGGCTGGGGGCGGATGCCCGTTCTACGCCGTGAACATGGCCCCGTGGCGGGTGAGGGGGGTCAGATCGAACCGGCAAGGGTGGCAAAGGTCGGACCGATTGTTGCCGCCCGCCTTGTTCCCCGGTCGCTGACGGCCCGTGAATGGCGTTCATCGCTTGGCTTTGCTTCTTGGTTTACGTGCAGAAGCGCGGCGCCGTTCGCTGTTCCTGTGCCGGACTGCTGCGGGCAAGGAAGGGCGGCGGCGGGCAAGGAATGGCGGCGGCCGTGGGCTGGACAGGGGTTCATTTATAAGAATTGACGATTCGCGCCAAAGTTGTTCATCTTTCGCACAGTTATTCGATCTTTCCTGTCCTTCCATTGGCGGTGCAAGGCGTCGCCGCAGAGATTTCTTTGATTGATTTCGCGGGATTTCAATGTCGCTTTCGACCTGTGTCCTGATCTTTGACGACAGCGCGCCCGTCGCCGCAGGACCGTCTTTGCGGCGCGCAGCCCCGTCTCCCGTAGCCCCTGTGCGGTTCGCTGCCGGCGTGACCCCCGACACGCCCAAGATGCCCCAATCCACCGCGCGCAGCGGTTTCAATGCCGGGTCCGGCAAAATCGGAGACGTGTAAGGGGCACCCGAAGGGAGCCGATTTGACAGAGTAGGATCTGAATTGACCGCTACTGCCAGCAGCGATGCCTTCAACAGCCACGTGCTTGTCGTGGACGACAGCGCTGGCAGCCGGCGCAAGATGGCGATGGCGGTCCGGAACCTCGGGCACCATTGGACCGAGATGCCCGATGGCGAGGCGGCGCTGGAGTTCTTGCGCCACAACGATGTCGATCTTGTCCTTCTCGATATCATGATGCCGGGGCTCGACGGGTTCGGGGTGCTCGAGGCGATGCGGGCGGATACGCGGCTGTCGGCCATACCCGTTCTGGTGATTTCGGGGATGGACGGCGACATGGACAGTGTCGCGCGGGCCATAGAACTGGGGGCCGCCGACTTTCTTCCCAAGGATTTCAGCGCGGCGATCTTCCGCGCGCGGGTCGAGGCCTGCATCGAGAAGAAGCGCTTGCGGGATGCGGAACTCGACTACCTCGCGCAGGTCGAACGTGTCTCGGCGGCGGCAGCGATGATGGAGGAAAAGGCGTTCCACCCGAAGAACCTCGGTCTGGGTGCCGTGGCCGGGCGCGATGACTCGGTCGGCCGTCTGGCCCGCGTGTTTTCGGAAATGGCGCTTCAGGTCTATGACCGCGAGCGTGCGCTGCTCAGAAGCGTGAGAACATCGCAGGGGTTCGTTCTTCTCATCCTCGCAGGGGTCATCGGCGGGATGATGGCCCCGATGTCGGCCCTGCTGTTCCAGCAGATACCGATGGCGACGGGTCTGTCCTTCTGGGGCGATCTGCTTCCGGGGTTCCTCTGCATCGGTTTTGCGGCCTTGCAGGGCAAGATGGGACGTCTGACGCGCCAGACCCTTTCCTTTCTTTTCGTCTGGGCCGTTCTGAACGTGGTGGGATCGATCTTTCTGTTCGAGGCGTCGGGGCGGGTCAGCGGGATCATCCTGTCCATCATCCTTGCCTTTCAGGGGCTGTGTGTCTTTCTTTTCGCCGCCGTCCTGCGGATGGAGGAGGCTTCGTGGCGGCGGTTCATGGGCCTGCTGATCGGGCTTACCGGAGCGGTGGTGCTGATCGCGGTGCGCGAGACGGGTGACGGCATGAACGCATCGCTTTGGGTGCTGTTCGCGATCTCGATTCCCGTCATCTGGGCCGCGACAGACATCGTCATCGCCGCGCGCGAACCCCAAAGCACCATGAGCCCGATCGGCGGCTTGGGCGTGATGTATCTTCTCTCCGCCGCGCTGACCCTGCCCATCGCCTTGGCGCAGGGGCAACTGTTCGCCTTGCCCCCCGATCTTGGCCCGGCCTTCTGGCTGATACTGGTCAATACCCTTGTCGATACGTTCAACTATGTCTTTTACGTCCTGCTGGTGCTTGTCGCTGGGGCGGTCTTTGCCAGTCAGGCCGCCTATGTGACGACGCTGGCAGGTATCTTCTGGAGCATGCTGCTGCTTGGCGAGCATATGACGAACGGTGCGTGGATCGCGCTTGGGTTCATCTTCGTCGGGTTGCTGGTGGTGGGGCCGAAAAGCGAGGCCGCCGACATGGAGGTGCAGTTCATTCCGAAATCGCGCCGCAAGGGATGGTTGAGGCAATTCGTGCTGCCGCAGGTCAGGCCACCGGCACAGGAAGAGGCTTCGGCCAGCGGGACGGAAGCGGCCACCGCTGGCCCGGCGCACGGGGGAGGGGCGGACATTTCGGCCCAGATCAGGGCAGAGCGGCGCTTGGCACGGCTGATCGACGGCGCGCGGGTCGGCACCTGGGAACATGACATGCGCACCGGCCGGACCGAAATCAGCGAGCGCTGGGCCGAAATCCTCGGATACCGCGCGGCCGATCTCAATCCGCTGACGCTGGATCGCTGGATCGCCCTGGTTCATCCCGACGACATCGACCTTCTCAACCGCCAAGAGGCGCAGGCCTTTGCCGCCGGTCAATGGCAGATCGAAACGGAAATCCGTCTGCGTCACAGGGAAGGGCATTGGGTCTGGGTGTTGACCCGCACGCAGGCGACCGAATGGGATGCAAGCGGCAAGCCCGTCAGGACAAGCGGCGTGAACCTCGACATCACGGCGGCCAAGGCGATGGAAGCGGCCCTTGCGCGCGAACGCGACACGCTGGCGAAGATCATGGAAACGTCGGTATCCGGCATCGTGGCGGTGGACGGGATGGGGCGGGTCGTCTTTGCCAATGCCGGAGCGGAGCGGGTCTTGGGGCGGCCCGTGACCGCAGGGGCATCGCTGCACGCCCTTTTGGCGACAGGCGAGGTGTCCGACCTGAACGGCAAGCCCATCCTGCCCGATGATTTTCCCGTAAGCCGCGCTTCGGGCGGCCAGACTGCCCAGCAGGACCGGCGTCTGACGATCCTCTGGCCCGATGGCCAGCGCCGGATCCTGTCGATGAATGCCGCACCACTTTCGGGGTCGGGCATCGATCTTGCCGTCGTCTTTGCCCTGACCGATATCACGGACGCGGTCGAAAGCGAGGACCGGCTTCGCGCCGCCATGACGGCGGCCGAGGCGGCGAACGAGGCGAAGTCGCATTTCCTCGCCACGATGAGCCACGAAATCCGGACGCCGATGAACGGCATCATCGGCATGACGCAGCTTTTGTCCGCCACGAAGCTCGACGCCGAACAGCGGGACTATTGCAGCACCATCGCCCAAAGCTCCGAAGCGCTGCTGTCGGTCATCAACGACATCCTCGATTTCTCGAAGATCGAGGCCGGTGCCTTCGATGTCGAGCAGATACCCTTCGATCTTTTCACCACGGTCGAGGGAACGCTTGACGTCATCAGCGTGCGGGCCGTCGAAAAGGATCTGGAACTGGTCTACTGGATTGATCCGGACCAGCCGAGGTGGGTCGTCGGCGACCCGTTGCGATTGCGTCAGGTCATCCTGAACCTGACCAACAACGCCGTGAAATTCACCGAGACAGGCGAGGTTTTCCTGCGCGTATCCCTGGCCAAGCCGATGGATGCGGGGAAGTTGACCGTGCGGTTCCAGATCCTCGACACAGGGATCGGCATTCCTGCGGACCGGCTCGACCGCCTGTTCAAATCGTTCAGCCAGGTCGATGCATCGACCACGCGCCGCTATGGCGGGACGGGGTTGGGGCTGGCGATTTCCAAGCGGCTGGTCGAATTGATGGGAGGCGAGATTTCGGTTCGTTCCGAGGTCGGGCACGGCACCGAGTTCTTCTTCGATCTTCCCCTGGGCCTGGCCGAAGAGACGCCGGCGGAAGGCGACAGCGCAACCGCAGCCGTGCAGATCGGCGGCCGGACGGCGATGGTCGTCGATGACAATGCCACCAACCGCAGGGTGCTGGGCCTTCATCTGCGCACCTTCGGGATGACACCGATCGAGGCGCCGGATGCGGAAACCGCCCTGCGGATGCTTGCCGACGGGCCACAGCCCGATATCGTCATACTCGATATGCAGATGCCGCGAACCGATGGCATCGAACTGGCCCGCAGGATCAGGGCGCTGCCGCAGGGGCGCATGGTGCCACTGGTCCTGTCCAGCTCGCTGCATGTCAGCCGTTCGCAAATCGGCGTGCTGGACGAGGCCGGCGAATTCGCAGGGCTGCTGTCGAAGCCGATCAAGCCTTCGGCGCTTCTCGAGGTGATCGGATCGGCGTTGCGGTCCGATGCTCTTGCGGCAAAGCCCGCTGCCGCCTTGGCTGCCCCGCATCCGGACCAGCGGCTCGCAGACGAGTTTCCGATGCGGATACTGGTTGTCGACGACCATCCGACGAACCGGAAATTCTGCGCGGCGGCCCTGAGGAAACTGGGTTTCGAGCCCATGCTCGCCGCGAGCGGGGAAGAGGCCGTCGCGCTTGCAGCAGGGACCAGCTTTGACGTGATCCTGATGGATATCGAAATGCCCGACATGGACGGGATCGAGGCGACCGCGAAGATCAGGGGGCAGACGGCCGGAACCGACCAGCCCTGTTTCGTGGCCCTGACTGCCAATGCCATCGCCGGCGACCGCGAGAAGTATCTACAGGCCGGATTGGACGATTACGTGAGCAAACCTATCGAGATCGGCGAATTGGTCCGCGCCTTGCGGGCCGCCGCAACACGCCGGACGGCGCCGCGTCCGTCGGGAACCTGAGGGAGGCGGCGATGGGATTGACCCGCGAAGCGATCCAGCGGATGCGCGATGCCGTCGGCGACGACGATCTCGTGATCGCCGACATCCTGCAAAGCTTCGTTGACGAGGTGGGCAGCCTGTCCGATCAATTGACCACCGCTGCCGCTGCGATGGACGTAAAGGCCCTGCACCGCATCGCGCACACGCTCAAATCCTCTTGCCGCGATCTCGGAGACGGGGTGACGGGCGACCTTTGCGCGAAACTGGAAGCAGATGCGCGCGCGGGCGAGGTCGCAGACGCCGCAACCGCTGCGAAAGCGATAAACGCAAGGCTGCGCGATCTGCGATCCGAAGTGGCGGCCTATCTGTCCGCCAGCTAGCACAGGTAAAGCGCGGCTTGCGCCACATCCTCGGCCCGCCCGGGACGCCCCGCCGGTAGCCCAATGGACTGGCCAATGGACTGGGCGGTGGACTGGCCGGTTTCTTCATGCAGCCGCTTGACGCCTTCGGTGCCGCCAATCGGACCGGGAGCGACCCTGTTGCACAGAATGCCCTCCGGTCCCCATTCCACGGCAAGGCTGCGGATCAGCGGCATGACCCCTGCCTTGGCAGCGGCTGCACGGGCGCAGCCGGGCCACCCCTTCAGCGCGCGGATCGTTGAAATCGCGATCAACCGCCCCCCGTGCGGCGCACATTTGAGATGCGGATATCCGACCGCGCAGCAGAAAAGCCACATTCCGCGACAACAAAGCCGTTCACGGCGGTGTCGAACAGGCGATACTGCACCGTGTTGTTCATATGCCCGTAACGATCGTTGTCATCCCAGCGGGTGCCGGGCGTGGACAACCTGCAACGCCGTCCCGCCCAGATCCCTGAAGGCCCTCTGGCGGCAGCTCAGGACGATGATCTGCTGGTCGCCCGCCATCGCGTGCAGCGAGTCGAACATTTTCTCGATCCGGTCGTCGTCGGTATAGACCAGCGCGTCGTCGAAGATGATCGGGGCGTGGGTGCCGCGTGCCGCGAGCAGGCGGGCAAAGGCCAGCCGGACCAGCAGCGCGATCTGTTCCTGCGTGCCGCCCGACAGGATCGACAGCGGCTCTTCGCGCCCGTCGCGCACAAGCGCGGTGGGCAGCAGGCTTTCGCCGTCGAAACGCAGTTCGGCATCGGGCCAAAGCGCGCGCAGAAGCGGGCGCAGTTCGGTCAGGACGGGTTCGAAATAGCGGTCGCGGGCCTGATCGCGCGCGGATTCGAGGCTGCGGGCAAGCTCCTGCAACACCGCCACCTCGAAGCGGATATGGGCCAGCGTGGTTTCCGCCGCGACAAGGCGCGCGGCGGTGTCGGCCAGTTCCTCCATCACCCCCGCGCCTGACCGCAGGTCGATCAGCGTGTCGAGCGAGGCGCGTTCGGTCTGCAACCGCTGGACCTCGGTCGCGGCGCTGTCGGTGACCGAGCGCGCGCGGGTAAGGGCGGCTTCGGCGGCGGTCAGGTCGGGCGCATCGGCCAGCAGGGCATCATGCCGCTCGCGGACAAGGGCCAGACGCTGCGCCGCCGCGGCCAGATCGGCGGCAAGGCCCGCTTGCGAGCTGTCGCCCAACCCGGCAAGCGCCTGTTCCGCAACGGAAAGCGCGGTTTGCGCGGCCTTGGCGGTGACGCTGGCGCTGGCATCGGCAAGACGCAGACGCTCGGCCTCGGCCCGGGCGGCATCATGCGCGGTCTGGGCAAGGTCAAGCGCGGCGGCGGCGGTCTGGGCCGCGGCCTGCGCCACGTCGACCGCCGGAAGATCGGGGCGGGCCGTGATCTGGGCGGGCAGGGCGGCCAAGTCTGCTTCAAGCGCCGCAAGCCCGTCGGGGGCGGCGGCAAGCAGGGCGGCGTCGATGTCGCGCAGGGCGGCTGCCGCATCTCCGCGCGCGGCGGCAAGGGCCTGCGCTGCGGCAAGATCGGACAGGTTCAGCCGCGACAGGGCCGCCGACAGCGCGGTTTCGGCGCGGTCGAGCGCGGCGCTGTCCTTGCCCGCACCGGGGGACAGGATGAAATGGCCCAAGCCGGGCATGTCGAAGCGGGTTTCCTGCACGACGGGAAGCGTGTCGTCGCCCAAAGCGGTGCCGTCGCGGGTGACGCGGCGGTCGCCCGTGTGGTGGAAGCGGATCTGCGGGGCGCTGCGGTCGCGCAGGGCGCGCTGCACCTCGACCTCGTGTTGCAGGGCTTGCAGATCGGTCAGGTCCCGTGCCGTGGGCCCTGTGGCTGCGGCGCGGGCAAGGGGGGCGCGGCGCGCGGTCAGGTCCTGCACCTCGGCGATGCGCCGTGCCAGTTCGGCGCGGCGCGCGGCGGCAGAGCGGGCGGCCTCGGCGCGCAGGGCCTCGTTCAGCACGGCATCGGCGGCGCTGCGCCCGGCGCGGGCGGCGGCCAATGCGGCGGCAAGGGGGGCAAGTGCGGCTTCGGCCACGCCCGTTGCTTGCCGTGCCGCCCCGGCGGCGGCTTGCGCCGTGGTCAGGGCGGCGGCGGCAAGGTCGCGGTCGGCCTGCGCGCGCTGCAGGGCGGCCAGCCTGTCGGCAAGCGCCTTTTCCTCAAGCGTCGCCCCGCGCAGGGCGCTTGCGGCGGCCCCGAGCGTTTCGGCATGGCGCTTGGCCTCGTCAAGGCGGCGGGTGGCTTCGGCCAGACGGGTCTGGCGGGTTTCGACCTCTTGCGGGTCGGTCAGGCTGGCCAGCAGTTTCGCCACCTCGCGGCGACGGGTCAGCGCGTCCGACAACTGGCGGGCCGTGGACTCCAGTTCGGCCTTGCGGGTGGCAAGGTCGTTCACCGCCGCTTCCGCCTCGGCCAGCGGCCCCCCCTTGAGGGGGCGGCCCGTATTGGTCAGGTAGCGCGCCAGATCCTCGCGCGTGCGCGACAGGGCGCGGTCCATGCGGCGGCCCCCCGTCAGGCTTTCCACCTCGCCCGCGACCGAGGTCATCAGGTTGCGCCGCGCCGCCTTGGCGGTTTCGCGCTCTTTCGCTGTCTCGGATTCGCCCTCGAGCCGTGTCAGGCCCTGACGCACCCACAAAAGCCCCGCCGGCCCGCCCTCGCCATCCGACTGCACAAGGCGCGAGATGAAGGCCTCGGCCTCGTCCGCCTGCGCGACAAGGGTGGTGCCGCGATGCACGGTGGCTTGCGGCTTGGTCAGCCAGCGTTTCGACAGGGTGTGGCGGCCCTCGGGCAAGTCGACCTCGACGGTGATCTGCGGCGCGCCGCCGACATGCGGCTTCAACCCCGTGATCTCGCGCGAGCGCGAGCGGTGGGGTTGGAAGAACAGCGCCTGCAATGCGTCGAACAGGGTCGATTTGCCGAATTCGTTGGGCGCGCTCAGCACGTTCAGCCCCGGCCCGATCGCGTCGATGCGGGCGGGGGTGACAAAGCGGCGCATGTCCGAAAGTTCGATGGAGACGAGTTTCATGCCCGATCCTCGCGCAGATAGCCGTATAGGCGGTTGAGGGCGGCGGCGGCGGTGCGGCGGCTTTCGCCGTCAAGGGCGCTGTCGTCGGCGCGCTGCCGCAACTGGTCGGCGGCAAGGCGCAGCGCGCCCGCGCGGTCGATCTGGTCAAGGTCGGTCGCCTCGATCTCGGTCGCAAGGCCCGACAGGTCAAGCGCGAAAAAGGCGAAGTCGGCCTCGACCGCAGCCGCCGCTTCGGCAAGGGCCGAGCGTTCCGACAGCGTGGCGCGGCCCTGCACGCCGATGCGCATCAGATGGTCGCGGCGCGCGGCGCGGTCAGGCGGCAGCAATGCGGCAAGGGCGGCGGCGGCATCCTGTCCGGGCAGCAGGGGCAGGATCTCGTCGCTCCAGTGAAACTGCCCGATCGGGATCGTCTCGACCTGCGGCAGCGCGCCCGGAGCGGTCAGGGTAACGCCGATGCAAGACCCGCGCCCGTCATGGGTAAAGGCATCGCGTTCCGGCGTGCCGGAATACCACGTGCGCTCGCCCACGCGGACATGGCCGTGCCAATCCCCCAGCGCAAGGTAATCGAGACGCGCCGTCGTGGCGCGGTCGGGGGGGATGGTGTCCTCGGCGCGCGCGCCCTCTTCGGAGAAGTTCTGGATCGACCCGTGGGCCAGCCCGATCCGCAGCGCGCGCGGGTCGGTTTCCACGGCGGGCATATGCGCGGTCAGGTCGCGGCCCGGATAGCGGCGCGGCGCGGGGGCGGGCAGCAGGAACACGCCCGCCTCGATCTCGACGGGTTCGATGTCGTCAAGCAGATGCACATTGGCGGGGGCCTGCTGGCGGATGCGCGACCAAAGCGCCTCGGCTGCAAGGCTGTCATGGTTGCCGGGGATGATCCACCAGTGCAGCGCGGGGTCGGCGCCCATCGCGGTCAGGGCCTGACGCCAGACCGGATCGGTCGGGGTTTCGCTGTCAAAGACATCTCCGGCCAGCAGGATGTGGCGGGCGTCGAAGGCCTGCGCCGCAAGGGCAAG
The DNA here is from genome assembly GCF_014243445.1 of Paragemmobacter straminiformis. Classification (GTDB taxonomy): domain Bacteria; phylum Pseudomonadota; class Alphaproteobacteria; order Rhodobacterales; family Rhodobacteraceae; genus Paragemmobacter; species Paragemmobacter straminiformis. Next base: position 175,064 of record NZ_JACLQD010000001.1, on the reverse strand, counting down.
GCCGGTGATGGAATAATGCCGCGCCTCGACCAGACGGCCGCGCAGGTCTTCGGGAAAGGTGCCGAAACGGCGGCCAAGGTGCAGGTCGGCGGAATGGATGAAGCGGAAGGGGGGCAAGGGTGCCTCCTGAAATGGGCTGTGGCAAAGGGGCGATTCTGCCCTTGGTTAATGAATAGATGCCAAGGGTGCCAGAATCTGTCGCATCCCCCGATTAGTTAAGGCTTGCACGGCTGCGACGATCAAGACAAATATTTTGTCACGTTCTCTTGAAAGACCAAGAAACGCGACATACTTCATGTCTCGTTGGAGCCCGACATGACCTTGAATGACCTTGCCGAACGTCTTGGCGTTCCGGCGCGACAGATCCGCTTCCTGATCGCCGAGGGGATACTTCCCCCGGCGGCCAAGACCGGACGCGCGGCGGATGGCTATGACGAGACGCATGTCCTGCAAGGCCAGCGGTATCTGGCGCTGCACCGGATGGGGATGAAGCCCGGCTCGATCAAGGTCCTGATGGCCTTCGACGATGCCGTGCCGATCCTTCAGGCGGGGGGCGTCGAATTGCGGGTGGATCCGGGAATTGCACCGGAAGCGATCGACATCGAAGCGGTCCTGAACGCCGTCGAAGCGGCACTGAGGGCCTATGTTGCAAAGGATTAGGGAATGGACATTACGGCATTCGGCCATGCGCTCGGCACGGTCCACGACGGATTGACGGTGTTTCGGGACGGGCAACCCGCGCCCGTGCCGCTGGTCGATACCGCGATTTCGGTGGCGGTCGTGGCGGGCTTGGCAACCGTCACGACGCGCCGCCGCTTCCGCAACGCCGAGGCGCTGCCCATCGAAGCGGTCCTGACCCTGCCCGTCGGCTTCGACGCGGTGGTGACGGGGCTGCGCGCGGTGGTGGATGGCCGCGTGCTGCAAGCGGTGGCAAAGCCCAAGCATGAAGCCCGCGACGATTACGAAGGCGCGCTCGACGCGGGAAAGCTGGCCGTCCTGCACGAGGAAGTGCTGCGCGGGGTTCACGCGCTGTCGGTCGGCAATCTGGCGGCCGGGGCCGAGGTCGAGGTCGAACTGACGGCGGTCATGCCGCTGTCGCCCGCTGTCGGCGGGCCGTGGATGCGCCTGCCGGTCACGGTGGGCCAGCTTTACGGTGCCTCGCCGCTTGCGCCGGTCGATGACTTGACGGCAAGCGCGCAGCTTCGCCACATGGCGCGGCTTTCGGTGACGGTCGACGCGGGGCAGGCCATGCTGCGCGGGCAGGCGCTGGGCGAGGCGGTCGAGATCGCGCTTGATGCGGCCATCGAGTTGCAGGTGCAGGGCGGCGGCTTCGGGCTGCACCACGGCATCGCCGCCGACGGGCGGCAGGTGCGGCTTGACCTGCGGCCCCTTGGTGGCCATGCCGCTGCGGGCGGGCCGGATAGGCTCGATCTTGCGGTGCTGGTGGATCGCTCGGGATCGACCGACAGCCGCGCCAGCGGCCCGCGCGGCCTGACCCTGTGGGAGGCGATGCGCGACGGCTTGCGGCTGGAACTTGGCCGCGTCAGGGCGGCAGACCGCATCGCGCTGTGGCAATTCGGGACGCGCTGCACCCCGCTGGGGGCCGCCACGGGGCCGGCGGCGGCGGGGCTGGTGCAGGCGCTGGCACCGCCCGATGGCGGCACCGAACTGGCAGAGGCCGTAAGGGCGGTGCTGCGGTCGGGGGCAAGCGACATTCTGGTGCTGACCGATGGCCAGACCTGGGCGCATACGGTTGACGAACTCGCGGCTTCCAAGGCGCGGGTCAGCGCGATCCTTGTCGGGGCGGGCAGTCTTGACGCCAACATCGGCCAGTTGTGCGCCATGACGGGGGGGCAGCTTTTCTATGCGGCGGGCGATGATGTGGCGGCAAGCCTGTCGCTGGCCCTGTCAGCCCTGCGCCGCAAGGGCGCGGCGGTCACGGGGACGCTGGAAGATGGCGCGGCCACGCGGATCGTGGCGCTGCGCGGCGGGGTCGAGATCGTGGCGGAATGGTCCGACGCGATGGAACTGCGCCCTTGCGATGCCATCGGGCGTTACGCCGCCGCCCTCTCGCTGCCGCTCTTTCCCGCAGACGGGGCCGAGGCCCTGGCCCGCGCCCACGGGCTTTGCACCCATCGCACCAGCCTGATCCTTGTCGATGTGGCGGGGGTGGCCGTCGAAGGCATGGCGCAGCAACGCAAGGTGCCGCTGATGCAGTCCGGCGCGCGCGTGATGATGCAGGAACGCGCCGATATCGCTTGCTCGATGGATGTCGCGTACGAATCCTATGATCTGCCCGACAGGATGGGGCGTTCGCTGTCCCTCCGCTCCGAAAGCATCCGGCCCATGCCGCGCCCGAGCGGCCATTTTTCCCAAGCCTCCGAAGGGGGCGGGCGCGGGCGGTTCGACCATGACGCCGTCCAAAGCTTCGGGCCGCCGCCCGCCGCACCCCTGCCGCCCGAGGAGATCCGCGACCTTTTCGCGACGCTGCGCTGGGATGTTCTGGGCGACCGGCTGCTTGCAGGCGACCTGTCCGACCTGTCCGGCCCGCAGGCAGCACTTGTCCGGCATCTGGCGCAGGACCCGGCGATCCTAGGCTTTTCCCGGCACTTCGGGCGCGAGCCTTCCGCCGTCGCGCTCGGGCTGGTCGCGGACCTGATCGGCGACAGGCTGGGGGGCCGCTATGTGCGGCGCGTGTTCCGCGATCTGCCCCTGCGGATGTGGGAAGACCTGCGGCTTTGGCGCATGAAACCCCCGTCCGGTGGCCACCCGTGGTGACAGCCTAGGGCAGGGCCGGAAAGTCGCTGCGCTGGAAGCCCTGCACCATCCGGCGCAGCCGGTCGGGGGCCAGAACCTCGACCGCATCGCCCCAGAGGTAAAGGTGCCATGCCATTTCCAGATGGCCCGAGGCGGCAAAGCGCACGGTAAGGCTGCCGTCTGCGTCCTCGGTCACCTGTTGCAGCGGGTGAAAGATGAACTCGCGCGCGACGGGGGCGGCCTTGGGCGAAAAGCGCCAGACGGTTTCGGCATATTCCTCTTCGGCGTGGTAGCTGCCAAAGGCGCGGGCGGCATGGGCCTCGAGGTTGAAGTCGGGGTCGCGGGCAAAAGAGCTGGCTTCCAGCCGCGCCCCGGTGATCCGGTCAAGGCGGAAGTGCTGCAACCGCCCGTTGCCCCCCGTGACCTTGGCCACCAGATAGCGGCGCGTGCCCAGAAGCATCCCGTAGGGTTCGACCACCCGTTCGGCCCCGCCCGGCTTGCTGCCGCCCGCATAGACGATGGTCAGCAGATGCGGCCCCTTGAGCGCGGCGGCGACCGTGTCGAGGATCATGGCCTCGGTGCGCACGCGCGGGCCGGGGCGCGAGGCGAAGCCGTAAGCCTCGAGCACCGCTTCGGCATCGCTTTCGGCGCGGCGGGCATGGGGGCGGGCCATATTGGCCAGAAGCCGGTCGCGCAGCGAACGCAGCGCCCGCACCTCGTTCGTGGCGCCGTCGCGTTCGGCGCGGCGGATGCTGATTTCGATGGCCGCAAGCTCGCTGTCGCGGATGCCCTGCGCCAGCATCAGCCGCGCGGCGTTGCTGTCGAGCTTCCAGTATTTGCGCCGCTCGTCATCGGTGCGGGTGGTGCAGTTGGAAAACACCTCTTCCAGCATCTTGGTCATCCGCTGCGCGGTGCGCCGGTCGACGCCGAATTCCTCTTCGATGTCGGCAAGCCCGACGCCGGAATAGCGCGCCGTCGCCATTTCGGCGAGGCGGAGCAGGTCGAAAGCCTTGGTGAAGGACATGTTAACGATCCGTGACAGCTTCTGCCACCCATAGCAGATAAAGTCGGAGCAGAGACGAAAGCTTTTCATTCCGCCCCCATGAAAGGACGTTCCGATGCAGATCCAGCACAATGATTTCGCCACGGCCGCCTCGATCCGCGCCTCGCTCAAGCGGGGGTTGGCGAGGCAGGCGATGGCCGATGCGCAGCGCGACGAGGCGGCGCTTTGCACCCTCTTTGCGGCGGCGGCGGGAATGCGCCCCAATGCCAAGGCGATGCAGCGCATGGCCGCGCGCTCTGCCGCCGCGCGCGGGGTGGTGCGGGCCGAACGTGCGCCCGATGGCAGCCGGATCACCCTTTACACCCGCAACCACCGCGAGGTGCGGACGCGGAAAGAGGCGGAAGAGGTCTTTGCCGAAGAGGCGCTGGTCTATTCGCGGATCGGCCTGCGCTGCGACAGGGGGCAGGTTCTTGTCACGATCACGCGCGCCAGCTTTTGCCGCCACGCGATCGAGCGTCTGGTCGAACGCAGTGCCGTGACCTTGGGGCGCGGCCTGCTGGCCGACCTCGATGCCGAGGCGGTGGCGCTGTTGCGGGCGATGGCGCGGCAGCGCGGCTTTGACGACGCGGGCGACCGGTATCTGCCTGCCCTTCAGGCGGGCGTCTGGGCGGGCAGTCTGGATGCGACCTCGCTCGAGCCGGATTGGGGGCTGTCACCGGTTCAGGGCGGCACGGTTCCGGTCTTTTCCGCGCGGACCTTTCTGGCCGCCGACCAGATGCGCCCGACCGTCTGGCTGAAATGGTCGCGCGGCTAGAGCGGCCCGCGCCAAACCCGCACCAAACCCGCGCCCGACCCACGCTAGGGCTGGCCGAAACCCACGTTTTCCTGTGCCACCGACACGGCCTTCAGCACGGCGAACACGGCGGCCCCCTGCGTAAGCTTCAGGCTTTGCACCGAACGGCGCGTGATGCGGGCGATCAGCATGTCCTCTCCGGCGGCAAGCTGCACGATGGCCCCCGGCCCGTCGCCGATATGGATGGCGCTGATGCGGCAGGGCAGGATGTTCAGCGCCGAAATCCCCTTGGGGGCTTCGGTCGCGATCATCACGTCCTGCGCCAGTATCCGCAACCGCAGCACGGACCCCAGCGGCTGCGACAGACGCGGCAGCAGGATCGGCCCGGCCGAGCTGTCCAGCCGCGACAGGCCATCGGCTTCATGCGCGGCAAGGCGGGCGGTCAGGATCGCCCCCGCGTTGCGCAGCCCGACCAGCGGCGCGACCGAAGGGTCGGCCAGCACCTCGGCCGCGGGTCCGGTGGCAAGCACCTTGCCCGCATCGAGCAGGACAACCGTGGTGGCAAGCCGCGCGACCTCGGCCAGCGAATGGCTGACGTAAAGGATGGGCAGGCGCAACTCGTCGCGCAGCCGTTCCAGATAGGGCAGGATCTCGGCCTTGCGCGCCTCGTCCAGCGCGGCGAGCGGCTCGTCCATCAGCAAGAGGCGCGGGTTCGACAGGATCGCCCGCCCGATGGCAACGCGGCTCTTCTCGCCCCCCGACAGCAATCCGGGGCGGCGGTGCAACAAGGGCGCGATGCCCAGCAGATCGACGATGCGGTCAAAGGCAGGGCGGTCGGCAGGCCCCGCCGAAGACGGGGCGAACCAGCGCCCGTAAAGCAGGTTCTGCCGAACGGTCAGATGCGGAAACAGCCTGCCGTCCTGAAACACATAGCCGATGCGGCGGCGGTGCGGCGGCAGGGCAATCCGCGCATCGGTGTCAAGCAGCGTCACCCCGTCAAGCAGGATGCGCCCGCGATCCGGCCGCAACAGGCCCGCCACGGCGGAAATCACCGTGGATTTCCCCGCCCCCGATTTGCCGAAAAGAACCGTCACCCCCTGCGGAACGTCAAAGCGGGCCGACAGGGTGAAACCGTCGAACCGGTGGTGAAGATCGACGCTCAGGCTCATGCGCCGGAAATCCGTTTTGCCACCTTGCGGCTGACCCATTCCGAAACCAGCAGCGCCGCCATCGCCACGGTGATCGACACCAGCACCAGGCGCAGCGCCTGCGTCTCGCCCCCCGGCACCTGAAGTGCCGCATAGATGGCCGAGGGCAGGGTTTGCGTCTGGCCCGGAATGTTCGACACAAAGGTGATCGTCGCGCCGAATTCCCCCATCGCCTTGGCAAAGGCAAGGATCGCCCCGGCAAGGATGCCGGGCAGGATCAGCGGCAGGGTCACCGTGGCAAAGACCCAGACCCGCCCCGCGCCAAGGGTCGAGGCCGCCTGTTCCAGCCTCGGGTCCACCGCCTCGATGGCAAGGCGGATGGCGCGGACCATCAGCGGAAAGGCCATGATCGCCGCAGCCAGCGCCGCCCCCGTCCAGCGAAAGGCAAAGACGATGCCGAACCACTGGTCAAGATAGGCCCCGACGCTGCCCCTGCGCCCGAAGGTGACAAGCAGCAGATAGCCCGTCACCACGGGCGGCAGGATCAGCGGCAGGTGGACCAGCCCGTTCAGCACCTCGCGCCCCCAGAAGCGCCAGCGCGCCAGCGCATAGGCGACAAGGATGCCCAAGGGCAGGCTGACCGCCGTCGCCCAGAACGAGACGCGCAGCGACAGGGCCACGGCGCGCCACTCCTCGGCTGTCAGCGGGTCGAACATGGCGCTCCTTTGCGGGCGGCTCAGCGGGGCAGGGTAAAGCCCTGCGCGGTGAACGTCGCACGCGCCGCATCCGAGGACAACGCCTCGAAAAAGGCCGTGTCGGCGGCATCGGCGGCGCTGGCAAGCAGGGCGGCAGGGTAAAGGATCGGCTTGTGGCTGTCTTCGGGAAAGGTGCCGATGACGCTGACGCCGTGTTCGGCCACCGCATCCGTGGCATAGACGATGCCCAAGGGCGCCTCGCCCGCCGCGACCAGCGCAAGGGCGGCGCGCACGTTCTCGGATTGCGCGACCGCGCCTTCGACCGAAGGCCAGAGGCCCAGCGATTCCAGCGATTGCTTGCCGTATTGCCCCGCAGGGACCGAATCGACCATGCCCATCGACAGCTTGCCATCGCCCAGCAGGGCCGCAAGGTTCAGCCCCGGCCCGATCTCGACGGCTGGCGCATCGCTGCCATGCGCGACCAGAACAAGGCTGTTGCCAAGCAGGTCGCGGCGCGTGTCGGGGCGCAGCAATCCGGCCTTCTCGACCTCGTCCATCCAGTTCGTCGCGGCGGAAACGAAGATGTCGGCGGGCGCGCCCTCGAGGATCTGTTTGGCCAGCGCGTTGGACCCGGCGTAGCTGATCGTCACCGTGTCACCCGTCTGGGCCTGAAAATCGGCGGCCACCGCATCGAGCGCGGTCTTGAGCGAGGCTGCGGCAAAGACCACCACCTCCTCGGCGCGGGCGGGGGTGACGGTCAACAGAGCCAGCATCAGGCCAGAGGCAAGGAGGGTAGGGCGCATGGGGCGCATGGGAAACCCGTTCGTTATGTTCGTGAAAACATAACAAGCGGAGCGTGGCACCTTTGGCAAGCGTTATTTCCCGTCGGCGCTATCGCTTTGCCCGCGCGGGCGCAGCAGGCCCTCGAGTGCGGCAAGCGGGGTCGCGGCGGCGGTGGCGGCAAGGGTCAGGATCTCGGCGTAGAGCGCCAGCACGGTTTCGCCCGTCGCCGTCAGCCGCGCGCCGCCGCCGCCCTGCCCGCCACGCGCGCTAAAGACCAGCGGTTCGGCAAAGGCCGCGTTCATCTCCTCGACCAGCATCCACGCGCGCTTGTAGCTCATCCCCATCGCCCGCCCCGCGGCCGAGATCGACCCCGTGTCGCGGATCAGGCCCAGCAATTCGGCCTTGCCCGGCCCGATCATCGCCTCGTCGAACAGGATGCGCAGTTTCAGGATCGTCATGGTTCCCCCCGCCGGTCGCCCGACTGTTCAGGATTGCCCCCCGACTGGCAAGGGGGGCAGGGGAAAGCCGCAAGCGGGGCAAGCGGTGCCAGAGGGGCGGCTATCCCGTGGCAAGGGTCCGGAACAGCCGCGCCACGCCCTCGGCCCCCGGATCGTTGAACCCGGCAAGCTTGTCGGCCGACAGGTACGAGGCCCGCCCCGCCTTGGCCCGCGTCATGCCTGCCGTGCCGTCGGCCCCCGCGCGGGCGGCGGCGGCGGCGGCGGCCAGCCCTTGCGGCAAGGCCGCCAGCGCAGGGGCCAGCGCGTCGATCATCGTCCGGTGGCCCGGCGCGGCACCGCCCACCTGCATCACGCGGTCAAGACCCGCCAGCAGCGCCCCCGTCAGCGTCTTTCCCGATGCCGAGGCATCGCCCGCCGCCGCGAAGAAAATCGCCAGCAGCACGCCCGAGGATCCGCCCATCGTCTGGCTCAACTCGTTGCCGATGGCGCGGTAAAGCTGCGTCGGATCGGCCAGCGGCAACCGGTCGAGCGCCGCCTTGAGCGCCCGCGCCGCCCCTGCCAGCGTGCTGCCCGTATCGCCATCGCCCGATTTCGCATCGAGCGCGTTCAGGTCCGCTTCGCAGGCGATCAGCGCGTCGCAGCAGCGTTCCAGCAGCGCCCGCCGCGCCGGATGCGCCGAAGGCACCGGCTGGATCGGGGCCAGCCCGTCGGGCAGGGGGCGCACCTGCACGGCGGCCAGTTCGGCAAGGCCCGGCCAGGCATGCGGCCCGACGGGTGCGGCCAGCGCCGCCACCTGCGCCGCATCGACCGGAAGCAGCGAGACGGAAAAGCCGTGCATGTCGAGCGAGGTCATCAGCGCCGCAGGCCCGATCATCCAGCGGATGCGCGCGCCGATGGGCGAACGGGCCAGTTCCTCGGCCAGAATGCTCATCTCGAGCGGGGTGGTCGCACCAAGGTTGTTCAAAAGCGCCACATGCTCGCCCGCGCCCATATGGGGGCCAAGCCGTTCGGTCACCATGCCCATCGCCGCACGGGCGCCCGCGAAATCGACCTGCTCGACCCCGGCCTCACCGTGGATGCCAAGGCCCAGCTCGGCCTTGCCCGCGCCGATGCGGTCCTCTTTCGGGCTGCCCGGAACGGTGCAGGTATCAAGCGACATGCCGATGGAAATCGCCCCCCTGATCGCGGCTTGCGCGGCGGCGGTGACGGTGTCGAGATCCGCCCCCCCCTCGGCCAGCGCCCCGGCGATCTTGTGCACGAACAGCGTCCCCGCCACGCCGCGCGCCTGCGGCAGGTCGGGCAGGGCCACGTCGTCATCGACGATCACCATCGACACCTTCAGCCCGAAGGCCCGCGCCCGTTCGGCGGCAAGGCCGAAGTTCAGCCTGTCGCCCGTGTAGTTCTTGACGATCAGCAGGCAGCCCGCCTTGCCCGTCACGGCCAGAATCCCCGCCAGAACGGCATCGACCGAGGGGCTGGCAAAGACGTCGCCGCAGACCGCCGCCGTCAGCATGCCGCGCCCGACGAACCCCGCGTGCGACGGTTCGTGCCCCGATCCCCCGCCCGAGACCAGCGCCACCTTGGCCTTGTCCCAGTCGCTGCGCACGACGACCTTGATATGCGGATAGCCGTCGAGCCGCGCGAGCGTGCCGCCCGATGTGCGCAAAAGCCCGTCGATCGCCTCGGTGACAAGCGTCTCCTTGCTGTTCATGAACTGCTTCATGGCGTCTCCTCAGGTGCGGTTGCCGCTGGCGTCGAACCAAAGCGGGGTGTCGGGACGGATGGAAATCTGCGCGCCCGCCGCAAGGGCGGTGTGCGGGTCGGTCAGGGTGACGATCTCGTGCGGGCCCATCGTCAGGTGCAGGCGCGTCTGGTCGCCAAGCCGCTCGACGCGGCGCACGGTGGCGGGCTGGCCCTCTCCGATGCGCACATGTTCCGGCCGCAGGCCGATCTGCACCGCGCCCGCCGGGGCGGGGCCGAAGGCATCGGCGGGCAAAAGGTTGATGCGCGGCTGGCCCAGACGGCTGGCGACATAGGCCGAGACGGGGTTCTCGTAGATCTCGCGCGGGGTGCCGAACTGCACAAGACGGCCCGCGTCCAGCACGCCGACATGGGTCGCCATCGTCATCGCCTCGATCTGGTCATGCGTGACGTAAAGGAAGGTCGCGCCCAGCTCGGCATGGATGCGCTTCAGCTCGATCCGCAGATCGGCGCGCAGCTTGGCGTCGAGCGACGAGAGCGGTTCGTCCATCAGGTAGATGCGCGGGTTGCGCACCAGCGCCCGCCCGATGGACACGCGCTGCATCTCGCCGCCCGAAAGCTGTGTCGCCTTGTTGTCAAGCTTGTGGGCGATGCGCAGCACCTCGGCCACCTCTCCCACCTTGCGGGTGATCTCGGCCTCGGGCCAGTTCAGCACCGGCGAGCGCAGCGGAAAGGCGAGGTTCTCGCGCACGGTCAGATGCGGGTAGAGCGAATATTGCTGGAACACCATCGCCACATCGCGCTGGGCGGGCGTGTCGGCGGTGACCGGGGCCCCTGCGATGCGGATATCGCCCGCGTCTGGACGGTCAAGCCCCGCGATCAGCCGCAACGTGGTGGTCTTGCCCGCCCCCGTCGGGCCAAGCAGCACCACGAAGGCGCCGTCGGGAATGGTCATGCTCACATCCGCCAGCGCGCGGTTCGTGCCATAGGATTTGGTCAGGCCGACCAGCGATACCTCAGCCATGATGCACCCCCGCATTCGCCGCCGTGCGCAGCGCGCGGCCCGACGCCGCATCGAAAAGCGACAGCGACCCCGCGCGGAAGGACAGGCCGAGCTGCTCGCCCACCCGCGCCACCTGACCCGAAGGCACCCGCGCCTTGATCGTGCCATGCGGGGTTGCCAGCGTGACGATCTGCGTCGTGCCAAGGTATTCCGCCGCGATGATCCCGCCGCGATAGGCCCCGCCATCGGTCAGCGACACATGCTCGGGCCGCACGCCCAGCACCAGCGGCCCGAAGGCGCTTTCCTGCACCTCGGGCAGGGCGACCGGCGTGTCGCCAAGCGCCACGCTCTGGTCGCCGGGGATCACCTTGCCCTCGAAGCGCAGGAAATTCATCGCCGGAGAGCCGATGAAATCGGCCACGAACATCGTCGCCGGATGGTCGTAGATGTCTTGCGGAGTTCCGAACTGCTCGACCACGCCGTGGTTCATCACCACGATCTTGTCGCCCATCTGCATGGCTTCCAGCTGGTCATGCGTGACATAGACGGTGGTCGCCTTCATCCGGTCGTGCAGGGCGCGCAATTCCTCGGCCATATGCTCGCGGAATTCGGCATCCAGCGCGCCAAGGGGTTCGTCCATCATGAAGGCCTTGGGGTTGCGCACGATGGCCCGCCCCAGCGCCACGCGCTGCCTGTCGCCGCCCGACAGCCCGCCCACGGGCTTGTCGAGGATGCTTTCGATGCCCAGAATGCGCGCCACCTCGGCCACCTTGGCCTGCACCTGCGCGCGGGGCACGCCCTGGCTCACCAGCGGATAGCTGATGTTCTTGCGCACGTTCATATGCGGGTAAAGCGCGAACATCTGGAACACCATCGCGATGTCGCGCTGGCTGGCGGGGCGCTGGCTCACATCCTCGCCGTCGATCAGGATCTGGCCGCTGGTGGGCAACTCCAGCCCCGCGATCATGCGCAGCGTCGTGGTCTTGCCGCAGCCCGAAGGGCCGAGCAGCATGAAGAATTCGCCGTCACGGATGGTGAAGGACGACCCTTTCACCGCAGTGAAGCTGCCGAATTCCTTGCGAAGGTCGCGGATGACGATTTCGGCCATGACTATTCCGGAAAATGCGAGACGATGATGAACATGACCGTTCCCGCCAGCGTGACGAGGAAGGACCAGGTGTAAAGCGCAAGCGCAAAGGGTTGCATCAGCATGAAGACCCCCAGCGCGATCAGGGCGGTGGCCAGCGCCTCCCACGGGCCGCGGCGCAGGCGGAAAAGACCGTTGATGAACTTGCTCACGCTGCCGCCCCCCGATCTTTCCGCGAAAAATCGCGCCCCGATCCTTTTGCGAAGGATCGACCCCCGCGCGTTGCCGATCCTTCGCAGAAGGATCGATCCCGCAAGTCTTGGCCGAAGGATTGCACGCTCATTTCCGCACCGCGCCGAATGTGATCCCGCGCAACAGATGCTTGCGCAGCAGGATGGTGAAGATCATCACCGGCAGCAGGAAGATCGTCGCCCCCGCAGCCACCGCGGGCCAGTCCTGACCGCCCACGCCGATGATCGTGGGAATGAAGGGCGGTGCGGTCTGCGCCGTGCCCGATGTCAGCAGCACGGCAAAGGCATATTCGTTCCACGCGAAGATCAGGCAGAAGATGGCGGTCGAGGCGATCCCCGTCGCCGCCTGCGGCAGCACCACCTTGCGGAAGGCCTGAAAGCGCGTGTAGCCGTCGATCAGCGCGGCCTCTTCGTATTCGCGCGGGATCTCGTCGATGAAGCCTTTCAGCAGCCAGACGGCAAGGCTGATGTTCACCGCCGTATAAAGCAGGATCATGCCCAGATGCGTGTCCGACAGGCCAAGGCTGCGATACATCAGGAAGATCGGGATCGCGACCGCGATGGGCGGCATCATCCGCGTCGACAGGATGAAGAACAGCAGGTCATCCTTCAGCGGCACCTTGAACCGCGAGAAGGCATAGGCGGCCAGCGTGCCCAGCACGATCGACAAGAAGGTCGACCCGAAGCCGATGATGACCGAATTGAGGAACCGCTCGCCAAAGCGGCTTGGCCCCGCGATCACCATGCCCTGATCGCGGACGATCTCGTCATACCATGTGGCCGGCGGGGGCAGGTTCCCGAACTCGTCCGACGAGACGCGGGTGCGCGTGGTGAACAGGTTCACATATCCCTCGAGCGAGGGCTGGAACACCACCTTGGGCGGGTAGCTGATCGAATCCTGACCCGATTTGAACCCGGTCGAGATGATCCAGACCAGCGGCAGCAAGGTGATGACGGTGTAAAGCGTCACCAGCAGGGCCGCGACCCATTTCGACCGGCGGGTCGGTTCGGTGATGGAATAGGCGCTCATCTTTCCTTCACCTTGTTCAGGGCTTTGACATAGATCGAGGCAAGGCCGAAGACGGTCACGAACAGGATGATCGCATAGGCCGAGGAATAGCCCGTGCGCCACTTCTCGAACGCCTCGCGCTTGAGGTCGATCGAGGCGAGCAGCGTCTCGTTCCCCGGCCCGCCGCCCGTAAGCAGCACGACCATGTCGAACATCTTGAAATTCTCGATGCCGCGGAACAGCACGGCCAGCATCAGGAAGGGCAGCACCATCGGCACCGTCAGCGTCCAGAACTGCCGCCATTTGCTGGCGCGGTCGACCTCGGCCGCCTCGTAGATGTAATCGGGGATCGACCGCAGCCCGGCCAGACAGATCAGCATCACGAAGGGCGTCCACATCCATGTATCGACGATCACGATGGACCATTTCGCCAGACCGCCCGGCCCCAGCATCGAGAAGCTCGACGCGGGCGTGCCGGTGACGACTTCGACCACGTAATTCACCAGACCGATCTGGGGCTGGTAAAGAAAGGTCCAGAAGTTGCCGACCACGGCGGGCGACAGCATCATCGGCAGCACGATCAGCGTGGTCAGAAGGTCGTTGCCCTTGAATTTGCGGTTGATCAGCCAGGCAAGGGTGAAGCCCAGCACCACCTGGAAGAACAGCGTCCACAGCAGGAAATGCGCGGTCGTCTGCATGTTGGCCCAGATGCCGTCATCGGTCAGGATGCGGATATAGTTCCGCAGGCCGACCCACTTCACCTCGGCATTGGGCTTGTTGGCGGCAAAGTTGGTAAAGGAAAGCCGCACTGTCCAGATCAGCGGAAAGATGTTGATCGCCAGCAGCAGGAAGATGGTGGGCGCCACGAAAAGCCAGGCAATGGTCCGGTCCGAAAGGCCGCGGATGCGGCGGGCGACGGCACGGGGCGTTGCACTGGCTGCGGCTTCGATGGGGTTGGGCATGGGGCATCCTTCGATGCGGGCTTCGATGCGGGGCGGCAATGCGGGGTGCGGAACGGGCTGGGCAGAACGGTCTGGGCGGAACGGGCAGGGCAGGGTGGCCGCAGGGTTGGGGCCTTGGCCCCCTTCCCCGCGGGCGGGGAAGGGGTTGTTCAGGCTGTCACGCGCCCCGCAGGTCCGGGGCGCGCGCCAGGGGTCAGAGTTTGCCTTCGTCCTCGAACACTTCGGTCCAATCCTTGATCAGACCGTCAAGCGCCTCTTGCGCGGTGCCCTGGTCGGCAACCACATAGTTGTGCAGCCGCTCCTGCATCGCCAGCAGCAACGAGGCATAGGCCGGTTCCTGCCAGAAGTCCTGCACCCCTGCCATCGCCTGCAGGAAGTCACCCGCAAACGGGGCCGAGGCGGCAAAGCCCGGATCGTCCAGCACGGCCTTGTGGCAGCTATAGCCGCCCATCGACCACCATTTCTTCTGCACATCGGGTTGGGCGAACCATTTGATGTATTGCAGCGCGCCGTCGATGTTGTCCGAGTAGTTGACGACCGAAATCCCCTGTCCGCCCAGCGTCGAGGCCTGAACCTTCTGGCCGGGGTTCACGAAGAAGTCGATCTTGTCGCCGCCGGTGTTCGGGTCGGCATAAAGGCCGGGGAAGAAGGCGAACCAGTTCATCGCCATCGCCACCTGACCCGATTTGAACGCGTCGAGCGACTGTTCCATATAGGCGTTGTCATAGCCCGGAGGCGTCGCGGTCTTGTAAAGCTCCTTGTAGAACTCGAGCCCAGCCACGGCATCGGCCGAGTTCACGGCCCCCTCCATGTCATACTTGCCGGGGGTGTTCTCGTATTTGAAGCCGAAGGCGTAAAGCGAGCTGGTCGCGCCCATGGTGATGCCTTCGGACCCGCGCTCGGTGAAGATCGAGGCGCCGTAGACCTTTTGCCCGTCGATCTCGCGCCCCTGGAAGAACTGCGCGATTTCAAGCAGTTCCTGCTGGGTCTTGGGCTCGGCAAGGTCGCGGCCATACTTGGCCTTGAAATCGGCCTGGATCTCGGGCCGCGCGAACCAGTCCTTGCGGTAGAACCAGCCGTTCGCATCGCCCATCGCCGGAAGGGCGTAATAGTTCGGCGTGCCCTTGGGCCATGTCGAATAGGCATAGACCGTGGCGGGGGCGAAATCGTCCATGCTGATGCCGTTGGCATCGAAGAACTCGTTCAGTTTCAGGTAATGCCCGTTCTCGGCCCCGCCGCCGATCCACTGGCTGTCCCCGATCAGTAGATCGCACAGCTGCCCGCCCGAGTTGAGTTCGTTGAGCATCCGGTCCGCGAAATTCGGCCACGGGACGAATTCGAAATTCATCTTGATGCCCGACTGGGTCTCGAAATCCTTGGACAGTTCCACAAGGGCGTTCGCCGGATCCCAGGCCGCCCAGCAGAGGGTGAGTTCGTTCGACTGTGCCGAAGCCGCACCGGCCTGAGCCAGCGCCGCAACCGCCGTAGCGGCCAGAAGCCTTGTCTTCATCTCTATTCCTCCCGGTTTTTCGTGTGAAAGCGCGGGCCGGATCGGGGCATGCCCCCGTCAGGCCTTCTTGTGGGGATCACGATAAACAGCTTGCGCCGAGTCTGTCCAATGATTTTTGAGGTACGTGCCTCAGAAAATGATGCGACCAATAAGCGTCTGTTTCAAAACATTTTAATGGCTGGTTCGGGCGGGTTCGACCGGTTCGGGCGGCAGGTTTTCGTGCAGCACGATTTCGATGCGAAGCTGTTCCTGCCCTTCGTCGATCGGCGCACGGTCTGCCTTGGCGCGCAGAACGCGCAAGGTGGATCGCGCCAGATGCCCCGGATTCTGCGCGATCACGGCGTGCAGCTGCCCCGCCGTCAGCGCGGCGCGGCTGTGGCGTGTCAGCTCGTGCCCGATCACGACGACCTTGCCCAGCAGCCCCATCTCGCCCAGGGCCGCCGTCAGCGCGCGGTGGCCCGAGCCGAGCAGATAGACCCCGCCGATCTGCCCCGCCGACAGCAATTCGCGCAGGCCCGCGGCAAGCGCCTCGGGCGCGCCGTGGGTTTCCAGCGTGGGCAGCGCCTCGGCCTCGGGAAAGTCGGCCAGCAAAACCTCGTCAAAGCCGCGGCGGCGTTCGATGGCGTCGCGCAGCAGCATCGATTCCGCGACGACCGCGATGCGTCTTGGCCCGTTGCCGGTGAAGCGCCCCATAAGCAGCCCCGCCGTCCGCCCCGCCGCGCGGGAATCGACCCCGATGAAATGGTCGCAGCCCGCGTTGGGCAGGTCTGACACCAGCGCCACGACCGGAATGGCCCTTTGCCGCAGCCCGCGCACGGCATCGCGCAGCACGGGGGTTTCGGGGGCCATCACCGCCACGCCCGCAATCCCCTCGTCGGCCAGCCCCGCCAGCAGCGCGGCAAGCGCGTGGGTGTCCTCGGGCGGGTAGCGCACAAGCTGCATTTCGGTGCGGTTGGTGGCGGCCTGCTGCGCGGCCTCTTGCATCGCATCGGCAAGGGTCTGCACGAACTGGCTGTCACCGTCGGGCAGCAGCACGGCCATGCGGTAACTGCGCGACCGCGCAAGGTTCGCCGCCGCCATGTCGCGGATATAGCCCAGCCGTGCGATGGCATCGTTGACCGCATGGATGGTCTTTTCCCGCACGCCGGGCCGCGCGTTCAGCACACGGTCCACGGTCGCAAGGCTGACCCCCGCTTCGCGGGCAATATCGTTGACGGTTGGTCGGGACACGGATTCACCTCTGGCCGTGCAGTATCTGACGGCGGATGAGGTACGTCAATCATCCGCATCGCGGCCGATCAGAACCCCTGACGCCGCAACGCCCCGGTGATGGCCTGCCGTGCGCTGTCGTCGCGGATCGGAAAGGCCTGCATGAAATCGGCAAGGGTTGCGTCCTGCCGCTTGGCGCGGGCGGCGGTGGCCCAGCGGCGGGCCTGCGCCTCCGCGCCCGCAAGTCCGCAGGCAGCGGCGGCGATCATCGCGATCAGATGGTGCGCGCCGGGCGTCAGCGCGGCCTTTTCGCCCCAGCGGGCGGCGGCGGCGAAATCGCCCTGCTGCATCAGCATCTGCGACCGCACGCCATACATGCCGTAAAGCAGCGGATCGACCGGCGACAGGTCGAGTGCCGCGACCACCTCGCTCTCGCAGGCGGTTGCATCGCCGATCAGCATCGAGGTGAAGGCCGAGGCATAGAACCCCTGCGCATAGTTCGGGTTGATCGTGGTGGCGCGCGACAGCCAGTGCCTTGCGCTTTCGACATCGCCCACCAGCCAATGCGCCCGCCCCATCACGAAGTTGACGAAAGGGTCCATCGGGTCAAGTTCCAGCCCGCGTTCGGCATGGTCGCGCGCGGCGCGGCGGGCGGCGGCGATATCGGGCGCAAGCCGCAGGAACGCGTCGATGAATGCGGTAAAGGACAGCCCCGCCTCGGCCCGCGCAAAGGCGGGGTCAAGGGCGGTCGCCCGTTCGAAATAGCCCCGCGCTATGGCATTGTCTGGGGCGGTGAAGCGGTAAAGATGGCGCAGGCCAAGGTGATAGTTCGCCCATGCGTCATAGTCCTGCGATCCGCGCGACAGGGCGATGCGGGCCTCGTTTTCGGGAATATGCACCTCGAGTGCGGCGACGATGCGCGACACCACCATGCCGCGCAACGCGTCCAGCGCATCGGGCGTGGTGCTGACGCGGTCGGCCCAGATCACCTCGCCATTCTCGCAATCGGTCAGGTGCAGCGTGACCGACAGGTTGCGCCCCGCCCCTTCGAGCAGCCCCGACAGCACGTAGCGCACGCCCAGCGAGGTGGCCACCAGATCGAGATCGGGTTCGGCCTGCCGGAAGCGGAACGACGACCCCCGCGCCGTCACCGCGATCCAGCGCAGGCGCGACAGGGCAAGGATGATCTCGTGCGGGATGGCTTCGGCCAGAATGCCAAAGGCCTCGTCGCCCGACAGCAGCCGCAGGGGCAGGATGGCGATGGACGGGCGGCCCAGCCGCGCCGCGCCGGCCGCGCCGGGGGGCGGCAAAGGCGCAAGCAGGCTGCGCGCGGCCGCAGCAACGGGCCTGCCCGCCCCCGCCTCGTCTTGCAGGGCGCCCGTCATCCCGCCCGTCACCCCGCCCGTCATCCCGCCCGTTGCGGCCCCCGTCGCCCCGCCCGTCGCGGCCCCCGTCACGGCCTCGGTCACGGGGGCGACAAAGCGAAAGCCAAGCCCGTGCAGCGTGCGGATCACCTCTTGCCGGTCGCCGTCATCGCCAAGGGCCGCGCGGGCAGACCGCACGCGGCTTGCAATGCTGGCATCCGAAACCGCGCCGCCGGGCCAGACCGCTTGGGCAAGCTCGTCCTTGGCCACCATGCGGTCGCGGTTGCGGACCAGATGCACGATCAGCGCAAAGACCTGCGGCTCGACCCGCAGCGCCGCGCCTGCCCGCGTCAACTCGTGCCGGTCCGGATCAAGCCGGAATGTTCCGAAATGCCACGTCATCTGCGCTTGTCCCGGAAAAAAGGCGAAGGCCTTCATGATTTCTTCATAACACGATCAAGCACCGTCCCCCAAGAATTGTTAACCTTGTCCAAATCCAGTCAAAGGGAGCGCGAGATGGACGTCCAAGGCATCAGAACCACCGCCGGACGCGGGCGGCTTTACGACAGCATCCTCGAAACGGTCGGCAACACGCCCGCGATCAGGGTCAACCACCTCGGCCCCGAAGGGGTGCGGCTTTACGTCAAGGCCGAGTTTTTCAACCCCGCCGCCTCGGTCAAGGACCGCTTGGCGCTGAACATCATCGAAGCGGCGGAACGCACGGGCAAGCTGAAGCCCGGCCAGACCGTGGTCGAGGCGACCAGCGGCAACACCGGCATCGGGCTTGCGATGGTCTGCGCGCAAAAGGGCTACCCCCTTGTGGTGACGATGGCCGACAGCTTTTCGGTCGAGCGGCGCAAGCTGATGCGCTTTCTCGGGGCCAAGGTTGTGCTGACCCCGCGGGCGCAAAAGGGAACGGGCATGTATATGAAGGCCGTGGAACTGGCCGAAAAACACGGCTGGTTCCTTGCGCGGCAATTCGAGACAGGGGCCAATGCCGACATCCACGAATCCACCACCGCGCGCGAGATCATCGCCGATTTCGCGGGTGACCGGCTGGATTATGTGGTGACCGGCTATGGCACGGGCGGCACCGTGACGGGCATGTCCCGCGTGCTGCGGCGCGAGCGGCCCGAAACGAAGATCATCCTTGCCGAACCCGCCAACGCCCGGCTTGTCGGCAGCGGCACGCCGCAGGAACGCGGGGCAGGGGGCGCGCCCGCCAAAAGCCATCCCGCCTTCGAGCCGCATCCGATCCAGGGCTGGACGCCCGATTTCATTCCCAACGTGCTGCAAGAGGCCATCGACAACCACGGCTATGACGAGCTTGTGCCCGTGGCAGGGGCGGCGGGCATGGACTGGGCGCGCAAACTGGCACGGCGCGAGGGCATCATGACCGGCGTCTCGGGCGGGGCGAGTTTCGCCGTCGCGATGGGCATCGCCGAAAAGGCCGCGCAAGGCACGGTCATTCTGGCCATGCTGCCCGACACCGCCGAGCGTTACCTGACCACCCCCCTGTTCGAGGCCATCGCCGAGGATATGGACGCCGACGAGGTGGAGATTTCGCGCTCGACCCCGGGGTATCAACCGGCCTGAGGGCCAAGCGAGGGCAGCATGGACAACCTTTCCCCGACCGACCTACCCCCGGCCGATGCGTCATCGCTCGATCCCGCCGACTGGAGCGAATTTCTGGCCGTGGCCCACAGGGCCGTCGATGACGCCGTGGCGCGCATCGCCGCGCTGCGCGACGGTCCGGTCTGGACCCCGATGCCCGAACCCCTTCGGCAGGGCTTCCGCCAAGCCCTGCCGATGACGCCGCAGCCTCTGGCCGAAATCTACGCACAGGTGATGCGCGACGTGATCCCCCACGCGATGGGCAACCAGCATCCGCGTTTCTGGAGCTGGTACATGGGGGCGGGCGACCTGACCGGAGCCTTGGCCGATTTTCTGGCAGCCGTCGACGGATCGAACCTTGGCGGCGGCGATACGGCGGCGGCGGCGGTCGACATGCAGGTGACCGACTGGATCCGGCAGATGGTGGGCTTTCCCGAAGCGGCGAGTGCGGCCTTGGTCTCGGGCGGGTCTGCCGCGAACCTGATCGGCCTGACGGCGGCCCGCAATGCGATGGCGGGGGCGGACCTGCGCGAACAGGGCCTTGCCGCGATGCCGCAGCCCTTGGCCTTCTACGCCTCGGATCAGGTGCATAACTGCCATGACAAGGCGATGAACGTGCTTGGCCTCGGGCATCGTGCGCTGCGCCGCGTGCCGACCGATGCCGCCTTCCGCATGGAGCTTGCCGCCCTGCGCCGCATGGTCGCCGATGACCGCGCGGCGGGGGTGAAGCCGGCCTGCGTCATTGCCACGGCAGGCAGCACCAACACCGGATCGGTCGACGATCTGGCCGCCATCGCCGCCTTTTGCAAGGCCGAGGGGATCTGGCTGCATGTCGATGGCTGCATCGGCGCGCTTCTGGCCATCGCGCCGCAGGGTGCCGCGCTGGTGCGCGGGATGGAGCAGGCGGATTCGCTGGCGATGGACCTGCACAAATGGATGCACGCGCCGTTCGACGCGGGCTGCGTGGTGATCCGCGACCGGACACTCCACTTCTCGACCTTTTCGGAAGAGGCCGAATACCTTGCCCGGTCCCAGCGCGGGCTGGCGGCGGGCGAGTTCCTGCACAATTACACGCTGGAAACCACGCGCAGTTTCCGGGCGCTGAAGCTATGGATGATGCTCAGGCATCACGGGGTGGCGCGTTTCGGGCAGTTGATCGACCGCAACCTTGCCCAGGCCCGCGCCCTTGCCGCCAAGGTCGGGGCCGACCCGAAGCTGACCCTGATGGCCCCCGCCGCAACCAGTGTCGTCTGCTTCCGCTACGAACCGGAAACGGGCGACGCGGATGCGGTCGATGCGCTGAACCGCGAACTGCTGTTGCGCCTGCAAGAGGCGGGGATCGCCGCCCCCTCGGGCACCACCCTGCGGGGCCGCTACGCGCTGCGTGTGGCCTTTTGCAACCACCGCACGCGGATCGAGGATATCGACCTGCTGCTTGACGCGCTGCACCGGATCGGGGCGCAACTCGAATCCGGGCCGCCGCTTGCACGAACCGCCTAGCCAGCGGGGCGCGCTCCGCGCGGCGGCTCGCAGACGGCGACTGAACGGGCCTCACCCCTGCGGAACGGCCCGCTTGCCGGGGCGCGCGGACGGGGGGCGCGGACGGGGCGCGCTCGCGCCGCAACTGCCGATCGGGCCGACCAATTGCCATGCGCGGGCCTGTCATCCGTCCGTATCCCGCACCAAGGCCAGCGAAATCGGCCGATACCCGTGGTTGTCACGGCGCCGCAAACCGACAATCTGCGGCTGCATCCGCCGAGGACACCATGCCGCCTGCCAACCCCCGCAGCTATCACCACCGCCATCTCGATTTTGCCTTCCTGCCGCAGCCCGATGGCACCGCGCGGCTTGATGTGCATTCCGCCGAGGTGCTGCGCAGCCTGCTCGATGCCGCATCCGGCGGCGGGGCGGGGGCGTCGGGCTATATCCGTCTGGGCAGCGTCACGCTTTCGGCCCCGATGGCGGCGGCGCTGGAAAGCGTGTTCCGCGATCTCGGGGGGGCGCCTCCCGCCGACCGCGACAGGGCCGCCGCCGCATCGCGCGCGCGCCGTCTGGAACAGGCCACGCGGCTCGAGGCGTTCTTCGTGGCGAACAAGGGCAACCCGCTGGTCGAGAATGGCGTCGTGGTCGATCCGCGCTCCTCGCGGGGCAGGCGGTTGGTGCAGGCGATCCGCGATGGTCAGGCAGAACCGCAGCTTCTGCGCGACTGGCTGCGCCTGCGCATGGAATGGCGCGCGATCATGGCGCTGGCCTGATCCGGGCTGCAGTTCGTCCTGCAATCTCTTTTCCTTTCGGTCGTTCGGCCTGCAAAAAGTTCGTCTTGCAGCCTATTTGTCCTGTAAAACCTTCGACCTATGGCCTTTCGTCCTTCTGCACGCTCGCCCTGCGACCCGTTCGGGGCAAAATGAAAAGGGGCGCAGGGGTTTCCCCCCGCGCCCCCGATCCTGCTTGCGACGGTCAGACGTCGAAGCGGTCCAGCTCCATCACCTTGACCCATGCCTTGACGAAATCCGCCACGAATTTCCCCTTGGCATCGTCCTGCGCATAGACCTCGGACAGCGCGCGCAACTGCGAGTTCGACCCGAAAACCAGATCGACGCGGCTTGCGGTCCATTTGACGGCACCCGAAGCGCGGTCGCGGCCTTCGTAGCTGTTGGCCCCCGTGGGCACCCATTGCACCGACATGTCGACGATCGTGTCGAAGAAATCGGTGGTCAGCGCGCCGACCCGCTGGGTAAAGACGCCGTGGCTGTTGCCCACGTTCGCCCCCAGCACGCGCAGGCCACCCACCAGAACGGTCATCTCGGGCGCGCTCAGCGTCAGAAGCTGCGCGCGGTCGACCAGCAGCTCTTCGGCCGAAACGGTATAGGCCGATTGCAGATAGTTGCGGAACCCGTCCGCCGTGGGTTCAAGCACGGCAAAGCTTTCGGCGTCGGTCTGCTCTTGGCTTGCATCGACACGGCCGGGGGTAAAGGGCACGGCAACCGCATGGCCCGCAGCCTTTGCCGCCTGTTCCACACCGGCATTGCCCGCCAGCACGATCAGATCGGCCAGCGACACGCGCTTCTTGCCCGCCTTGGCGTTGAACGCCGCCTGAATCGCTTCCAGCTTGGCCAGAACCTTGGCCAGCTGCGCCGGCTGGTTCACCGCCCAGTCCTTCTGCGGCGCAAGGCGGACGCGGGCGCCGTTCGCGCCCCCCCGCTTGTCCGACCCGCGGAAGGTCGAGGCCGAGGCCCACGCCGTCCCGACCAGCTCGGACACCGACAGCCCCGAGGCGGCGATCTCGGCCTTGAGCGCCGCGATATCGGCGGCGTCGATCAGGTCGTGGTCACGCGCGGGCAGCGGATCCTGCCAGATCAGGTCTTCCGACGGCACTTCCGGCCCCAGATACAGCGCCTTCGGCCCCATGTCGCGGTGGGTCAGCTTGAACCATGCGCGGGCATAGGCATCGGCGAACAGCTCGGGGTCGGCATGGTAGCGGCGCGAGATCGGCTCGTAGATCGGATCGAAGCGCAGCGACAGGTCGGCGGTCGTCATCATCGGGGCATAGGATTTCGACGGGTCATGCGCGTCGGGGATCATATGCTCGGGCTTGACGTTCATCGCCCGCCACTGTTTCGCACCGGCAGGGGTTTCGACCAGTTCCCATTCGTAACCGAAGAGCATGTCGAAATAGCCCATGTCCCACTTGGTCGGATTGGGTTTCCACGCACCCTCGAAGCCGCTGGTGATCGTGTCATGCCCCTTGCCCGTGCCGTGGCTTGACAGCCAGCCCAGACCCATCGCCTCGATCGGGGCGGCTTCGGGCTCCGGTCCCACGGCGGTTGCAGGCCCGTTGCCATGCGCCTTGCCGAAGGTGTGGCCCCCCGCGACCAGCGCCACGGTTTCCTCGTCGTTCATCGCCATGCGGGCAAAGGTCTCGCGCACGTCACGGCCGCTGGCCACCGGATCGGGGTTGCCGTCCGGCCCCTGCGGGTTGACGTAGATAAGCCCCATCTGCACGGCCGCCAGCGGGTTTTCCAGCTCGCGGTCGCCCGAATAGCGGCTGTTCGCCTTGTCGCTGGTCGCCAGCCACTCGGCCTCGGCGCCCCAGTAGATGTCCTCTTCCGGCTCCCACACATCGGCGCGCCCGCCGCCGAAGCCGAATGTCTTGAACCCCATCGATTCCATCGCGACATTGCCCGCAAGGATCATCAGGTCGGCCCACGAGATGCGGTTGCCGTATTTCTTCTTGATCGGCCACAGCAGACGCCGCGCCTTGTCGAGGTTGCCGTTGTCCGGCCACGAATTCAGCGGCGCGAAACGCTGCGTGCCCGACCCGGCACCCCCGCGCCCGTCTCCGGTGCGATAGGTGCCCGCGCTGTGCCATGCCATCCGCACGAACAAGCCGCCGTAATGGCCCCAGTCGGCAGGCCACCAGTCCTGGCTGTCGGTCATCAGCGCCACCAGATCGGCCTTGAGCGCCGCGTAGTCGAGTTTCCCGAACTCGGTCGCATAGTCGAAATCCGGCCCCATCGGGTTACCGGCGGGGGCGTTCTGGTGCAGGATCTTCAGGTTCAGCTGGTTCGGCCACCAGTCGCGGTTCGAGCGGTTCGCATGGCTCGCATGTTTCGGCGCGCCGTGCATGACCGGGCATTTGCCAACGTTTCCAAGATCGTCGCCATCCATCGCGTGCTCTCCATCTGTCGCATGATTTGGGAAAGGGGGCGAAAGACGCCCGCCTTGCTGCGGCGGTGATAGCAAGTCTGAACGATTAGAGGAACTTGTATTTTCTGATTGACCCGATAACTTGCCCTTATGAACCTGACCCTCAAGCAACTCCGCTACTTCGACGCGCTCGCCCGGCAGGGCCATTTCGGCCGCGCCGCCGATCTGTGCGCCATCTCGCAGCCTGCCCTGTCGATGCAGATCAAGGACCTCGAGGAATCGCTGGGCGCGCCGCTGTTCGAACGCTCGGCGCGGCAGGTGCGGCTGACCGGCTTTGGCGAGGAATTGCTGACCCGCGCCCGCGATATCCTGCGCGCGGTGGACGAGCTGGGCGATCTTGCCCGCGCCTCGCAGGGGCGGCTGATGGGGCGGCTCAGGATCGGGGTGATTCCGACCATCGCGCCCTATCTTCTGCCCGCCTTCATCGGCGCGCTGACGCAGCGCAACGCCGACCTCGACATCCATGTGCGCGAGACGGTGACGCCGAAGCTGCTGGCCGAACTCGGGGAAGGGCGGCTCGATTGCGCCATCCTCGCCCTGCCTGTCTCGGAACCCTGGCTGACCGAGGTCGCACTTTTCACCGAACGCTTCGTCCTTGTCCGCCCCGCCGCCGATGCCGCCCTTCCCGTGCCCGACCCCGACCGCCTGCGCGAGATGCGGCTTTTGCTGCTGGAAGAGGGGCATTGCTTCCGCGATCAGGCCCTGTCCTTCTGCCGCGCCACCTCGAGCCTGCCGCGCGAGCTTCTCGACGGAAGCTCGCTCTCGACACTGGTGCAGATGGTGGGGGCGGGCATCGGCGTGACGCTGATCCCCGAAATGGCGGTGGCGGTGGAAACCCGCTCGGCCGCCGTTTCGGTCGCCCGTTTCGCGGGGGTGGAACCGGCCCGCCGCGTCGGCATGGTCTGGCGCAAGGGATCGGCGCTTGCCGCACAGCTTGGCCAGATCGCCGAGGTGGTAAGGGACTGCGGGATGGAATTGGGGCGGTAGCGCCCGCAACTGTCCCAAGCGCAACCTCTGGATGGGACCGTGGCCCAAAGCCACGGTCCGCGCGCAGCCCGCCCCCTCGGGCTGCGCGCCAAGGCGCACAACCCGGCGGGCCGCACGCAGACCTACCGGCGGATCAGGAAAACGCTCCACCGGAGCCTTTTCCTGATCCTCGTTCTGCGGGCAATTCCCTACCCCAAGCGGAACGCACCCCCGCCTGACGCCGTTTCTTCAAGCGGTTTCAGGACGGATCGCCACTGTTAGCGCCACCATCCTTGCCCGACCCTTGCCCCTTGGCTAAGGGCTTTCCTAACCGTAACGCCGCAAAGGATTGCACCCGATCATGGCCGACAAGCAGGAATTCCAAGACCGTCTTCTCTCGCTGGGCCTTGCCCGCGTGTCCGAGGCGGCGGCGCTGGCCTCGGCCCGCCTGATCGGGCGCGGCGACGAGAAGGCCGCCGATCAGGCGGCGGTCAATGCCATGCGCGACCAGTTGAACCTGCTGGAAATCGCCGGCGTCGTGGTGATCGGCGAAGGCGAACGCGACGAGGCGCCGATGCTCTACATCGGGGAAGAGGTCGGCACCGGGCAGGGGCCCGCCGTCGACATCGCGCTCGACCCGCTGGAAGGCACGACCCTGACGGCCAAGGACATGCCCAACGCATTGACCGTGATCGCGATGGCTCCGCGCGGCACGCTGCTGCACGCGCCCGATGTCTACATGGAAAAACTCGCCATCGGCCCGGGCTTCAAGACCGGCACCGTGACGCTTGCGATGACCCCCGCCGAACGCGTCAACGCGCTGGCCGCCGCCAAGGGCTGCTCGACCGAGGACATCACCGTCTGCGTTCTGGAACGTCCCCGCCACGAGGCGATGATCGCCGAACTGCGCGCGACAGGGGCGGCGATCCGGCTGATCACCGATGGCGACGTGGCGGGCGTCATGCATTGCGCCGAACCCGAGGTGACGGGGATCGACATGTACATGGGCTCGGGCGGCGCGCCCGAAGGGGTGCTGGCTGCGGCGGCGCTGAAATGCATGGGCGGGCAGTTCTTCGGCAAGCTCCTGTTCCGCAACGATGACGAACGCGCCCGCGCCCGCAAGGCCGGCATCACCAATTTCGACCGCGTCTACACCCGCGACGATCTGGTGCGCAGCGACGTGATCTTCGCCGCGACCGGCGTGACCGACGGCTCGCTTCTGGCAGGCATCAAGCGCGAACCGGGCTGGATCACCACCGAAACCATCCTGATGCGCTCGAAAACCGGCTCGGTCCGCCGGATGAGCTATCGCAGCCCCGCCAAATAGGCGGCACCTCCAAGGGCCCCCCACCCCCCCGCCCCCGCGCGTGATGCGCGGGCGGGGGGCCGTGCCCGACCCTGCCGCTTCAGCCTTGCCCAAATACTCACGCCGCAACGGCGGGTGCCAAGCCGCGCTGTCCCATCTTGCCGGTGCTGCGCCCGGCGCAGGCGGAGCTTTGAGTATTTGGGCAAGGATGAAGCCACGGGCGCGCATCCCTGCCCGACGGGTCGGGCGGCGCCTTGTCGCGTGACGAGGGGGGGGCGGGGCGGGGCGCAGGCACCATTCCCGCTTGCGACGCGCGCGGCTTTGCGGCATCCCAAGGGGCATGACGCAACGCGCTTTCCTGAATGTCGAAGCCTCGCTGACCGGGCGCCGCTGGGTCGGCCCCACGGCCGAGGAGGGGCGTCTGGCCGAGGCGATGGCGCAGGTCACGCGCCTGCCGCTCGCCCTGTGCCATACGCTGGTGAAGCGCGGCGTCGCCCCGGCCGAGGCCGCGGCCTATCTTGCCCCCGCCTTGCGCGACCTCTTGCCCGATCCGCTTGCCCTGCGCGACATGGGGCCTGCCGCCGCCCGTTTCCTGCGCGCGCTGCGCGACCGCCAGCGCATCGCGGTTTTCGCCGATTACGATGTGGACGGCGGCACTTCGGCGGCGCTTCTCATCCTGTGGCTGCGGGCGATGGGGCATGACGCCACGCTCTACATCCCCGACCGGATCGACGAAGGCTACGGCCCCAACGTGCCGGCCATGCAGGCGCTGGCGCGGGCGCATGATCTGATCGTCTGCGTCGATTGCGGCACCCTCTCGCAAGACCCGATCGCGGCCGCCGTGGCGGCAGGGGCCGATGTCGTGGTGCTTGACCACCATCTGGGCGGCCCGACCCTGCCGCCCGCCCTTGCCGTGGTGAACCCCAACCGGCAGGACGAGGACGGCACCCTTGGCCATCTTTGCGCCGCCTCGGTGGTCTTTCTGATGCTGGTCGAGGCGAACCGCCAGTTGCGGGCCGAGGCTGTCGCCGGGCCCGACCTGATGGCGATGCTCGATCTGGTGGCGCTGGCGACCGTTGCCGATGTGGCCCCGCTTCTGGGCGTGAACCGCGCGCTGGTCCGGCAGGGGCTGCGCGTGATGGCGCGGCGCGACCGCGTGGGCCTGCGCGTGCTGGCCGATATCGCGCGGCTCGACACGGCCCCCACCTGCCATTCGCTGGGCTTCCTGCTGGGTCCGCGCATCAACGCGGGCGGGCGCATCGGGCAGGCCGATCTTGGCGCGCGGCTTCTGTGCTGCACCGATGAGCCCGAGGCAAAGGCCCTCGCCCAGCGGCTGGACGAGTTGAACACCGAACGCCGCGAGATCGAATCCCGCGTCCGCGACGAGGCGATGGCGCAGGCCGAGGCGCGGGGCCTCGACGCCCCGCTGGTCTGGGCCGCAGCGCCCGGCTGGCATCCCGGCGTGGTCGGCATCGTCGCAAGCCGCCTGAAAGAGGCCACGAACCGCCCCGCCGTGGTCATCGGCTTCGAGGACGGGATCGGCAAGGGCTCGGGCCGGTCGGTTTCGGGGGTGGACCTTGGCGCGTCGATCCACCGGCTGGCCGAAGAGGGCCTGCTGCTCAAGGGCGGCGGGCACCGCATGGCGGCGGGCCTGACCGTGGCCGAGGACAGGCTCGAGGCCGCGATGGCGCGCCTGTCCGAGCTTCTGGCCAAGCAGGGCGCGGGGGCGGGCGGACCCGCCGACCTGCGGCTTGACGGCTTGCTGATGCCGGGCGCGGCGGACCTTGCCCTTGTCGAAAAGCTGGAAGAGGCGGGGCCTTACGGCGCATCCTCGCCCGCGCCGCGCTTTGCCTTTGCCGATATGGCGGTCAGCGCGCGGCGGATCGGGGAAAGCCATCTGCGGCTGCAAATCGGCGACGGCATGGGCGGCAGCCTCGAAGGCGTAGCCTTCGGGGCCTTCGACACCGCCCTCGGCCCCGCCTTGGCCGAGGGCGGACACAGCCGTTTCCACCTTGCCGGACGGCTCGAGCTGAACACCTATAACGGGCGGACCAAGGTGCAGTTGCGGCTGGAAGATGCGGCGCGGGCCTGAGCGTCCAAATCCCCGCGCCGGCGTTCATTTTCCCTCTTGCGAAGCGGACCAGCCGCCATTAGACACCGCTCCACCAACCGCGGCCCGTTCGTCTATCGGTTAGGACACCTGGTTTTCAACCAGGTAAGAGGGGTTCGACTCCCCTACGGGCTGCCACTGGTTCCTTCCCCGCAGATCGCAGATTTTGCAGCGCCCCGGCGGCTGTCGCTTTGCGCCTTTGCTATGCCCGCAGCGCAAAGCCGCGCGCGATGTGGTTGCGCACGAACCAGATCATCCCCAGCCCCGGCAGCAGCGAGACGACGGTCATCGCCATGACAAGGCCGACATCGGTCTGAAAGGTGAAAAGCGCGTTGATCGCCATCGTGATCGGCTTGCCCGCCGTCACCGTCAGGATGCGGGCAAAGACCACTTCGACCCAGCTGAACAGGAAGCAGAAAAAGGCGGCCACGCCGATCCCCGGCGCGATGGCGGGGATCAGGTGGCGCAGGAAGAACGAGCACAGCGAATGGCCGTCCAGAAAGGCCGTCTCGTCCAGCGCGCGCGGGACGGCCGAGATGAAGGTTTCCAGAATCCAGATCGCGATGGGCAGGTTGAACAGGCAATGCACCAGCGCGATGCCGACAGGGCTGTTCACCAGGCCGAAGCGCGAGAACAGGATGAAGATCGGCAAGGACAGCACCACCGGCGGGGTGGCGCGAAAGGCGAGCAGCAGGAACAGGAAATGCCGGTCGCCCAGAAATTCGTAGCGCGACAGCGCATAGGCGGCGGGCAGGGCGGCGCCAAGGCAAAGCGCCACGTTCAGCGTGACATAGACCGCCGAATTGCCGATCGACGCGACAAGCGCCGGCGTCGCCAGCACGTTGCGATAATTGACCAGCCCCCATGTCCCCTTTTCCACCCCCTCATGCGGCAGGGTGGCAAGGAAGCTCAGCAGAAAGGTCTGCGCCAGCGGCAGCAGGATGAACAGCGCCAGCAGCATCAGCACCGCCGCCGGAAGGCCCGCCCGCAGCGCCCTCATTCCCGCCCCCCCGCCGCGCGAAGGCGGGCAAAGGCCCAGATCACCGTGATGACGATCAGGAAATACACCATCGACCGCGCCGCCGCCGAGCCGTAGTTGAAGGCCTTGATCTCCTCGCCCAGATCGATGGCAAGGAAATGCGTGGCCATGTCGGGCCCGCCCGCGTTGATGGCAAAGGCCTCGGTATAGATCATGAAACTGTCGACGAAGCGCAGCAAAAGCACGATGCCCAGCGCAGGCGCCAGCCGTGGCACCTCGATGAAGCGGAACACCGCAAGCCGCGAGGCCCCGTCGATGGCGGCGGCGCGGTAAGCTTCCGGCGCCACGCCCGACAGGCCCGCATAGGACAGGATCACCACCAGCCCGATCCAGTGCCAGGTATCCATCGCCACCAGCAAGATCCATGTATGCAGCGCGGTGAACTTCCAGTCGAACCCGATGCCCAGCGCCCCCAGCGCCTGCCCGACCAGCCCCGTTTCCGCGTTCACCAGCCCCAGCCACATCGGCCCGATCAGGTTCCACGGCACCACAAGGGGCAGGGCCACCAGCATCAGCCCCAGCACCGCCCAGCGCCCCGTCCGCCGCAGCACCAGCGCGATGCCCACCCCCAGCGGAACCTGCACCGCCAGCACCACGGCCGAGAACATCAGGCTGCGCAGCAGGCTTGCGTGAAAGCGCGGCGAGGTGACGATCTCGCCATACCATTCGGCCCCGACCCAAAGCACGTCGCGCAGCGAAAAGATGTCGTGCAGCGAATAGTTGAACACCGCGACAAGCGGCACGACGCCCACCACCGCCATCAGAAGGGCGGCGGGCAACATCAGCAGCCATGCGGCGTTGCGATAGGGTCTGGTGGTCATGCGCTGTCCGTCATGCCCGCCAGATCAGCACGGAACCGGCGGGGGCGCAACGGGGCGGCGGCTATTCCGCGTCGTGACAGGCAAAGCCGATCTTGTTGCCGTCGGGGTCGCGCAGATAGGCGCCGTAATAGGCGGGGTGATATTCGGGGCGCAGGGCGGGGGCGCCCTCGTCGCGCCCGCCCGCCTGCAGCCCGGCGGCATGGGCGGCGCGGACCTGCGCGCGGCTGGCGCAGGTAAAGGCCAGCATCGCGCCGTTTCCGGCGGTGGCGGCCTTGCCGTCATGGGGGGCGGTCAGCAGGAACAGGGGCCGCCCGCCGCCCGCAGGCTCCCACCCGGCCCAGGGGCGCGACAGGTCGACAAAGCGTTCGCGGTGGCCCAGCGCCGCCATCACCGCCCGCCAGAACGCCAGCGCCTGCCCGAAGGCATTGGTGCCAAGCGTGGCGTGGCTGAACATCACACCGCTTCGATGCGGATCGCCACGGCCTTGCCCTGCAACACCCCTGTTGCGGGGATCGCGCCCAGCGCATGGGCGATGTCGGCGGGGGCGGCCTTGTGCGTGACGATCAGCACGACGGCGTGGTCATCCTCGCCGGGCTGGTTGATCTGGCGCATCTGGTCGATGGAGATGCCCGCATCCCCCAGACAGGTCGCCACCTTTGCCAGCGCGCCGGGTTTGTCGAGCAGCGTCATCCGCAGGTAATAGGGCGCAGGCGTTGCCGATTTCGCGGGCGTCGCCGCGACAAGCCCGGTCGCGGGCCGGCCAAAGGTCGGCATGCGGAAGCCGCGCGCGATGTCGATCACATCGCCCATAACGGCGCTTGCCGTCGGCCCTTCGCCCGCGCCCGGCCCGCGCAGCACGATCTGCCCGACCGAGTCGCCTTCCAGCACGACCATGTTGGTCCCGCCCTGCAACTGGCCCAAGGGGCTGTCGGCGGGAACAAGGCAGGGCGTCATGCGCTGTTCCAGCCCGCGCCCCGTCATCTGCGCCACGCCGAGCAGCTTGATGTGATAGCCCATGTCGTCGGCCATGCGGATATCGTCGATCGAGACGTTGCCGATCCCCTCGAGTTCGACATTGTCGAAGCTGACGCGGGTGCCAAAGGCGATGGCGGCCAGAAGCGACAGCTTGTGTCCCGCATCGATCCCCCCCACGTCAAGGTTCGGATCGGCCTCGAGATAGCCAAGCTGGCGCGCCTCCTCGAAGACCACGTCATAGGGCAGCCCCGCGTTCTGCATCCGCGTCAGGATATAGTTGCAGGTGCCGTTCATCACGCCCATCACGCGGCGCATCTGGTTCGCGGCCAGCCCTTCGGTCAGGGCCTTGATGACGGGAATGCCACCCGCAACGGCGGCCTCGAAGCGGATCACGCGGCCCTTGGCCTCGGCCGCTTCGGCAAGCGACTGGCCGTAATGCGCCAGCAGCGCCTTGTTGGCGGTGACGACATCCTTGCCCGAGGCAATCGCGGCTTCGGTGGCATCCTTTGCCGCCCCCTCGGACCCGCCCATCACCTCGACGAACACATCCACATCGTCGCGTTTGGCAAGGGCGACGGGGTCCACCTCCCAGGCATAGCCCGACAGGTCGGCATCGCGTTTCTTCGTCTTGTCGCGCGCCGAGACGGCGGTGATCACCACAGGCCGTCCCGCCCGCGCCGCGATCAGGTCGGCGTGGCGCTGCACGATCTTGACCACCCCGATGCCGACGGTTCCCAGACCTGCAAGACCAAGGCGAAGGGGGCTGGGCATGGGTTTCTCCATCGGCGTGCTGCAAACCCCGACCTGTTAGCCGTTTGCGAAAGCCACTGCAACGCGGCGAAGGGCAGGGCGGGACGGTTTGTTGCTCGCCCTCAGTGCTGCGCCCTCAGCGCGGCCCCCCTCGCGTCAAGCGCATCGGCGCTTTGCGCCGAGGTGCGCGCGATCGGGGCGGGCAGGATCTCTTCCAGCGGCAAAAGGCGCGGGGGCGGCCCGCCCGGCGCTACGGTCTTGGCCCCCGCATGGGCGCAACCCGAAAGCAGGGCAAGGGACAGGGCAAATAACAGGGCAGGGAACGGGGCAGGGCGCATGGCGGGCCTATGGCTGGGTCGCATGCAGTCTAGCCCCTGTCGCGCGGCAGCGCCAGAAGCGGGATTTGTCGCGCGGCAGCGCCAGAAGCGGGATTTGCCCCCGCCCGCGCAGCGGCGGGCGGGGGGATTTGCGTCAGGCTCCGCTCAATGCGCGGGCTTGATGAAGGTGCCGTTGCGCAGTTCGGCGAAAGCCTGCTGCAATTCGGCCTGCGTGTTCATCACGATCGGCCCGTGCCATGCCACGGGTTCCTGGATCGGCGCGCCGGAAATCAGCAGGAAGCGCACGCCATCCGGCCCCGCCTGCACCGTCACCTCGTCGCCCGCGCCGAATTGCACCAGCGTCCGGTCGCCCGACATGTCGCGGATGTTGACCTCCTGTCCCTGCACCTCTTTCTCCAGAAGCACCCCGCGCGGACGGGCGGCATCGCGGAAACTCGCCTTGCCGTCGAAAACATAGGCAAAGGCGTTGCGCCGCGTGTCGACCTTGAAGGTTTTCTTCCGTTCCGGCGGCACGAAGATGTCGAGGTATTGCGGATCGGCGGCGATGCCGTCGACGGGGCCGGTCTTGCCCCAGAACGACCCCACGATCACCTTCACCACCGTCCCGTCATCATCCATGATCTCGGGAATGTCGTTCGACTTCACGTCCTGATAGCGCGGGGCGGTCATCTTCAGGTGCTTGGGCAGGTTGGCCCAAAGCTGGAAGCCGTGCATCTGGCCCTTGGCGTTCCCCTTGGGCATCTCCTGGTGCAGGATGCCCGAGCCTGCGGTCATCCACTGCACATCCCCGCCCTTGAGCGTGCCGCGGTTGCCGAGGCTGTCGCCATGCTCGACCGCACCCGCCAGAACATAGGTGATCGTCTCGATCCCGCGATGCGGGTGCCACGGGAAGCCGCGCACATAGTCGCGCGGGTCCTCGTTGCGGAAATCGTCGAACAGCAGGAACGGGTCCATCTGTTCGGGGTTCTGGAAGCCGAAGGCGCGGTGCAGGTGGACGCCTGCGCCCTCCATCGTCGGCATGGCGCGGGCTTCATAGGTGACGGGGCGGATCGACATCGGGACACTCCTTGCTTCAGGGCTGCCCCTTAGCTAGTGGCCCCACCCCCGTCTGGCAACGCCACCCGGCGGGCCGCGTCGCAGTGATATTGTGCAGGCGCGCACAGATCGCATCCTAGCACGACACAGCGTTCAGGCACACCGTCGGAAAGAAGCGCGGGCGCAGCACGACGCGCGTCTCCATCGTCCCGCCAAGCACAAGGCTCTCGAAGGGCCGCGTCAGCGTCTTGGCATAGGTGGCCGAGGTTTCCACAAGGATCGCCGTCTCTCCCTGCCGGATCTTGGGCAGGCTCGAGGCGATCGACTGCAACTGCGCCCCGTCGCGCGGCGTGCCGGCATTCGGGGCATAGGACCAGATCACCGACAGTTCCGAATCGTTGCTCCCGTTGCGGCGGTAAAGCGTATAGCGCTTCGTCACCGTCATGTTCTTGTCCGACAGCCGGTCGATCAGGCGACCCAACCCGTCAAGATAGGCCGTATCCACCGGCACCATCTCGCGCGAGAGCAGATCGGCGGCGACGAAGGTCGCCTTCTGCACCGTGGCGCGCTCGCGGTAGACATCCCAGAAGCCAAAGACTGTCAGCCATGCGAACAGCAGCACCGGCAGCCAGACGACACCTTCGACGATGGCGCTGCCGCCCTCGCCACTCAGAAAGCCGCCCAGACGCTGGCGCGGGTCGAAGCGCGAAATCTTGCCTGTCATCCTGTCACCGCGATGATGGTTTCCGAACTGATGTCGAAGGTGCCCGCGCTTTCGGTTCCGGTCCCCGGGGTGCGGGCAAGGTCGGTGCCCAGCACGGTGACGGGAATGCAGACCCGCAGCAGCGCGAAACTGTTCTGGTTCTGCGCGATCAGGCTGGTCGCGGGCCGGGGCGCGCTGCCCTGATCGGCGCAGGTGGGCGATCCCGGCAGGTTCGTCATCGCCCGCGGGATGGCCACGACCTGCACCTTGAGCTTGGTCGCGCAATCGGCCATGCCCGCCATGTTGGCGCAGATGTTGGCGCGGATCCCCGCAAGCGACCGGTCGGCCAACTCGCCATAGCGCAGCGACCGCGCCGTGCGGTCCAGCGCCCGGTCAAGCAGGGCTGCCTGTGTCGTGGCCACGCCGGTTTCCACGGCAAGGCACATCATCCCGAAGATCACCGGCAGGATCAGCAGAAAGTCGATCGTCGCGGCCCCCGTCTCGCTGCGCCGGAAGCGGCGGCCCGGTCTGGCAAAGCTGTGCATCCTGCTCACGTCGGGGTCTCCTGCGCACGGATCGCCGCGGCGATGGCGGTCATCGTCGCCCGGAAATTCGCCGAGCTGGTGGTGAAGGCATGGGCCGAGGATGTCGCGCAAGACGCCATCGGGCCTGCGGCGCGGCCATTGGGCGGATCGAGAAGCACCGTATAGACCACGACCCCCTTGGCCTTGGCGGCCGTGCATTCCGCAAGGAACTGGCTCGACTGCGTGGCGAAGGGCAGCGTGGCCTTCATGCTGTTCAGCGCCGCCGTATAGGCCGCATTCATCGTGGCCGTCGTCGTCCCGCCCGAGCGTCCGTAAAGCTGCCATGCCACCCATGTCGCGCGCACGTTCGACCACAGCTCTGCCCAGCTCAGCTGCCGCGCGCTCTGGGTGGCCGAGGGGGGCGTATAGGGTCCCGCCTCCCATGTTCCGTTGTCGGGCCGCCAGTATTTGTTGGCCGTGCTCGCGGTCGGGACATAGATCGAATAGAAGGTGTCCGTCGCGTTCTTCGACTGGTAGACGGGCGACAGCGGCCCCGATCCGCCCGGTGCTGCCACGTTGAATGCCGGGGTCAGCAAGACCGCATCACCCGTCAGCGGGTCGTCGCCCGACCCGAAGCTGTTCACGAAGACGATCACCTTGCGCGTGTTGGTCGTGCCATAGGCCAGCGGCCGGTCCGACAGGGCCTGCGGCATCAGCGCCGAAATCGCGTTCTGCGCCGAGGGGTCGAGGATCGCCGCAGCCCAGTTCATGCCGTGGTCCCAGCGCGTGCCGCCCCGGAAATCCGCCGTCGAGATGTTCGCCTTGATGGCGGTGGCGTCATTCGCGGGCAGGCGCAACACCGTGGCCGCATAGGGCGGGCAGGTCGTCGACGGGCCGGACCGCGTCCCCGAGGTCGAGGTGGGCTTCGAATAGGGCGACGGCAGGATCGACGTGCTTGTCGCGGTGAACAGGTCGACGGGCGTGATCGTGTTGAACGCCTTTGACCGCGACATGTCGGCCTTGCCGAATTCCGCCGCGTCAAGGTCGAGGCAGTTGGAATTGGCAAGGTTCGCCACGTTCACGACGTTGTAGCGCGCAAGCAGGGCCGGTTGCAGGTTGACCCCGCTGTTATAGGGCACCAGCGCCAGCGTGTTGCGCCCGACCGCGTCGCTTTGGAAGAAGCGGTCGACGAAATCGGTCATTCCGCCCTTGACCGTATCGGCCAGCCCGCTGGTGCTAATGTAGTTCGTCGCCTCGTAGGCCAGGGCGACTTCGGTGGTGAACTGCGGTGCCGCGATCCGCGCCACCGATCCGCCCGCAAAGGTCAGGGTGCTTTTCTGCACCATGTTCATGAAGAAATTCTGTTGCGTCCCCGTGACCGAGGCCGTGATCAGACCCGCATTGTAGGACACCGTGACCGGATTGATCAGGCCCGACACCCCCGCACGCGCCATGCAATCGTTGATCGTGGTCGCGATGGACTGGCTGGTCGAGCTGTAGGCTTCGGTCGTCGCGGCGGTCTCGGTGCAGGAATCCAGCGCCTGCTGCACCTTGGATCGGGTCGCCTCGTGCCGGATGACATCGACCGACACCCCGCCCGCCAAGACCGCAAGGCCCAGAAACACCAACGAGGGGTAGGTCATCGCCCCGTCTTCGCGCAGGATGTTCTCGCGCAGGCGCCGGACCGCCCCGAACAGATTTCTCACTCGTACCATCGCATCCACTCGCACCAATCCGCCCGGATCGCGGGACGGAACAAACACCCCCGACTCCGGGGTTACGCTTCGGGTCTACCGGGCGATTTGGCCGCTTTTGCGGCGGCTGTGCGGGGCTGTCGGGGCAGGCGGGCAAGGCGGGTCACGGTTTCGCCCGAAGCGTAAACGCCGCCACGGCCTCCGGCGCTTTGCCGGAAAGCCCGGCGATCTGCCTGCCCAACTCCGGCGCAGCCTGCCGTATTGCTCTAGGGACCATGCGGTTTTCGTGTTTACATCGCCCCCGTAACGGGCCGGACAGGAAAGGGACAAGCGCCATGACCGCCAAGGAACCGAGCTTTCGCGAATCCGTCGATCTCATGTTCAACCGCGCCGTGCGGCTGATGGACCTTCCCGCAGGGCTTGAACAGAAGATCCGCGTCTGCAACTCCACCTATACCGTCCGCTTCGGGGTGCGCCTGCGCGGCAAGATCGAAACCTTCACGGGCTACCGCTCGGTCCATTCCGAACATATGGAACCCGTCAAGGGCGGCATCCGCTACGCCCTGTCCGTGCATCAGGACGAGGTCGAGGCCCTGGCCGCCCTGATGACCTATAAATGCGCCCTTGTCGAAACCCCCTTCGGCGGGTCCAAGGGCGGGCTCTGCATCGACCCCCGCGCATGGGACGAACACGAACTCGAACAGATCACCCGCCGCTTCGCTTATGAACTCATCAAGCGCGACCTGATCCACCCCGCCCAGAACGTCCCCGCCCCCGACATGGGCACGGGCGAGCGGGAAATGGCATGGATCGCCGACCAATACGCGCGGATGAACACCACCGACATCAACGCCAAGGCCTGCGTCACCGGAAAACCGCCCCATGCGGGCGGCATTCAGGGCCGGGTCGAGGCCACGGGGCGCGGCGTGCAATACGCGCTGCGCGAGTTTTTCCGCCACCCCGAGGATGTGGCCAAGGCCAATCTCGCGGGCGGGCTGTCGGGCAAGCGGGCCGTGGTGCAGGGCTTGGGCAACGTGGGCTATCACGCAGCCAAATTCCTGTCGGAAGAGGACGGTGTGAAGATCACCGCCATCATCGAACGCGACGGCGCGCTGATCGACGAGGCGGGCCTGAACGTCGAAGCCGTGCGCCAGCACATGAACGCCACGGGTGGCCTGCTCAAAGGCTACGCGGGTGCCAGCTTCACCGAAGACGGCGCCGCCGTGCTGGAACGTCCCTGCGACATGCTGATCCCCGCCGCACTCGAAGGGGTCATCAACCTGTCCAACGCCGACCGCATCACCGCGCCGCTCATCATCGAAGCCGCCAACGGCCCCGTCACCTATGGCGCCGACGAAATCCTGCGCAAGAAAGGCTGCGTCATCATCCCCGACATGTATGCCAATGCGGGCGGGGTGACGGTCAGCTATTTCGAATGGGTCAAGAACCTGTCCCACATCCGCTTCGGCCGCATGCAGCGCCGGGCCGAGGAATCGCGCTCGCGCCTTCTGGTCGAGGAACTCGAACGCCTCTCGGCCGACCAGAACCTCGGCTGGACGCTGACCGCCGATTTCAAGGAGCGTTTCCTGACGGGGTCGGACGAACTCGCCCTCGTCCGCTCGGGCCTCGATGACACGATGCGCACCGCCTATCAGGCGATGCGGGCGGTCTGGCACGGGCGCGAGGATGTCGAGGACCTGCGCGTCGCGGCCTATATCGTCTCGATCGGGCGGGTGGCCGCGACCTACCGCTCCAAGGGGCTCTGATCCCCCATACTTTGGCGTGGACACATTGCCGACTTTGGTCGGGCGAACTTTTGCCGGATTCCGGAAGCATTCCTGAGGTTTGTTAAGGAATGCTAACGGAGTCTTTCCCATGTCGAGCCGGGTCTTTTCCCTGAAGTCGCGCTTGCGCGGCTTTCTTCGCGATGACAAGGGCAGCTTCACCATCGAGGCGCTGTTCTGGCTGCCCATCTTCGTCGTCGTCCTCAGCATGTGCGCCGACACCGCGCTGATCTACGCCAAGCAAAGCCAGGTGCTGCGGGTCGTGCAGGATGCCAACCGCCAGTTCGCCGTGGGCAAGTTCGCCGACGGTCCGGCGACGGTCGCCTATATCCTCGGCGTCGTCCGCGCGACCAGCCCGAATGCCACCGCCACCTCGGTTCTGGACAACGGCATCATCACCACGACCGTCACCATGCCCGCGCGCGACCTCGTGGCAACAGGGGTCATCCCGATGATGCGCACCATGAACGTCCGCGTCGTCCTGCAGCAGATGAAGGAGATCTGAGTGTGATGTCCGACCGTCCCGCCCTTTCCCTGTCGCGCCGCCACCCGCTTCTGCGCCGCTTCCTCCTCCGCGAGGATGGCAGCGGCACGGCCTTGGCGGTGTTCTTCATGGCCATCTGCGTCGGCCTTGCGGGCTTTGCGATCGACCTCGAACGCGCCTCGACGCTTCAGGTGCAGTTGCAGGCCGTGGCCGACAGCGCCGCCCATGCCGCGATGATCGCCCGCTCGACGCAGGTCGAGGCCGATGCCAAGACGACCGCCGTGAACATCGCCACCCGCAACATGCCCTCGGCCACCTTCGGCACCGTCCTCAGCGCGGCCGATATCCAGTTCGGCACGTGGAACTCTGTCTCGCGCACCTTCACCCCCGTCGCCGGATCGACCGAGGCCGTTCAGGTCACGCTGCGCCGCACGGCGGCCAATTCCAATCCGGTCCGCACCTTCCTGATGCGCTTCCGCGGGACCAAACAGCTCGACCTCACCCGCCGCTCGATCATGCTGGGCTATGACCCCGATTGCCTGCGCGAAGGCTTCGTCGCGCAGGGCATGGTCGACATCCAGTCCAACAACACCTTCAAGAACGGCTTCTGCATCCATTCCAACTCGGTCGTCAAAGTCAGCTCGGGCAATTACTTCGAAACCGGCGTCAAGGTCTCGATGCCCGACAAGACACTGGTGCAGATGCCGAACTCGGGCTTTTCCTCAAGCCCCGGCCTCGAAGCGGCGCTGTCGTCGAACCGCTACGACATCCGCATCCTCAGCCGGATCACCACGATCATCGACGGGCTGAACGCGGGCAACACGCTCTACGTGCCGTCCTACATCACCAACCGCACCCCGATCTCGGTCAACCCCTCGTCGGTCAAGAAGAATTCGTTCCAGCAGGGGCGGATGTATACGGTCACCTGCACGGGCAACCAGAAAATGACCATCGGCTCGGATTTCGTGGTGACCAAGACGGTCGTGACGACGAATTGCCCGATCACCTTCTCGAACGGGGCCAAGGTCGAGGATGCGGTGATCGCCACCACGAACACCGATGTCAAATCCATCGACGGGCCGAACGGCATCGTCCTCGGCAAGAATGACAACTGCGGCACGGGCGGCGGCGCGCAGATCCTGACGATGGGCGGGATGAGCTTTGCCTCGGGCCTCGAAGTCTATGGCGCGCAGCTGCTCGCGGTGAAGGACATCGCCTTTTCCGCCTCGGCGCTGGGGGTGAAAGGCGCGGCCTTCGTCTCGGGCGGGACGATCTCGACCACCTCGGGCGTGACCATGTCCTATTGCAGCGGCGCGGGCATGGAGCAGAACTTCCGCATGATCTACGCCAAGCTCGTGCTCTGACGTCGCAGATCGCTAAAGCGACACCATCCTGTCGCATCCGGCAATGGCTTTACGGGGCGGGGGTTGCATCCTCCGCCCCGACGCGCTTTGACTCGGTCGGGTCGGGCGCGGGCTGAGATCGGGCCACGAACGGGCCACGAACGGGACGGGACGCGATGCGCTATTCAGGCTTCAAGGTCATCAAGGAAGGGCTTTTCGGCAACAAAGGCTGGAAACCCGCATGGCGCGACCCCGCCCCCAAGGCCGAATATGACGCCATCATCATCGGCGGCGGCGGGCACGGCCTGTCCACTGCCTATTACCTTGCCAGGAACCACGGCCTGACCAACATCGCCGTGCTGGAAAAGGGCTATCTCGGCTCGGGCAACATCGGGCGCAACACCACCATCGTCCGCGCCAACTACTTCCTGCAAGGCAACAGCGAATTCTACAGCCATTCCATGAAGCTGTGGGAAGGGCTCGAATCCGAACTGAATTACAACGTGATGCATTCGCAGCGCGGGCTGATCAACCTGTTCCATTCCGACGGCCAGCGCGATGCCTTCGCGCGGCGCGGCAACATGATGGTCAACCAGGGCGACGACGCCATCCTTCTCGACCGCGAAGGCGTGCGCGAACATCTGCCCTACCTCGATTTCGAACAGACCCGCTTTCCCATCTACGGCGGCCTTCTGCACCCGCGCGGCGGCACGGCGCGGCATGATGCCGTGGCCTGGGGCTACGCGCGCGGCGCCGACCGGCGCGGCGTCGACCTGATCCAGAATTGCGAGGTGACGGGGATCGACATCGAGAACGGGCGCGTCACCGGCGTGCAGACCACGCGCGGCGCGATCCGGGCCAAAAAGGTCGGCATGGTCGTCGCGGGCCGCTCGTCACAGGTGGCCGCGATGGCCGGAATGCGCCTGCCCATCGAAAGCCACATCCTGCAAGCCTTCGTGACCGAGGGGCTTAAGCCCGTCATCGACCATGTCATCAGCTTCGGCATGGGCCACTTCTACATCAGCCAGTCCGACAAGGGCGGTCTGGTCTTTGGTGGCGACCTCGATTTCTACGCCTCCTACGCAAGCCGCGGCAACCTGCCGATGGTGGAACATGTGATGGAAGCGGGCATGACCCTCATGCCGATGATCGGACGGGCCAAGGTGCTGCGCTCATGGGGCGGGATCATGGACATGTCGCCCGACGGCTCGCCCATCATCGACAAGACGCATATCGACGGCCTCTTCGTCGATTGCGGCTGGAACTACGGCGGCTTCAAGGCCGTGCCCGCGAGCGGTTGGTGCATGGCGCATCTCATGGCGACCGGTGAGTCCCACCCCGTCGCCGCCCGCTTCAAGCTGAACCGCTTCGAGACCGGCCATATCCTCGACGAGGAAGGCACGGGATCGCAGCACAACCTGCATTGACCATGAACCGCCAGCGCCCTGCCACACTGCCGGATGCCTTCGGCGAGAGTATTTTTCCAAGGATGAAGCCGCATCGCTTCAGCCTTGCCCAAATACTCCGGGGTGAGCCCGCCAGCGGGCGAGGGGCAGCGCCCCTCTCTCCAACCGTAACGACGAACCACAAGGCTATGCCATGCGCCTGACCTGCCCCCTTTGCGGACCGCGCGACCGGCGCGAATTCTACTATTACGGGTCCGACGATTACCTGAACCGCCCCGCCGAAGGCGACGGGCCGCAGGCATGGGACGCCTATCTGCACCTGCGCGACAACCCTGCGGGGATCACGCATGACCTGTGGTATCACGACATGGGCTGTTCCTCGTGGCTGCGCGTGACGCGCAACACCGTCACGCACGAGATCCATGCGGTCGACGCCGTCGCCGCCCCCGCGAAAGGCGGTGCGAAATGAGACTCGGGGGCAAGGGCCAGATCGACCGCAGCAAACCGGTGCGCTTCAGCTTCGACGGGCGCATCTATTCGGGCTTCAAGGGCGATACGCTGGCCTCGGCCTTGCTGGCCAACGGCATCAGGCTGGTCGGGCGCAGCTTCAAGTACCACCGCCCGCGCGGCGTTCTGACCGCAGGCTCGGAAGAGCCGAACGCGATGGTCGAAATCCTCGAAAGCCAGCACCAGCAGACCCCGAACACCCGCGCCACGGTGCAGGAACTGTTCGACGGGCTGCGGGCGCGCAGCCAGAACCGTTTCCCCTCGCTCGCCTTCGATGTGATGGGAGTGAACGACTATGTCTCGCCCTTCCTCTCGGCGGGGTTCTATTACAAGACCTTCATGTGGCCGCGCCCCTTCTGGGAAAAGCTCTACGAACCGGTCATCCGCCGCGCCGCGGGGCTGGGAAGCCTGTCGCGCAAGCATGACGAAGGCCATTACGAAAAGGCCTGGGCCTTTTGCGACCTGCTGGTCATCGGCGCGGGGCCGACCGGCCTTGCCGCCGCGCTGACGGCGGCGCGCGCGGGGGCCGATGTGATCCTTGCCGACGAGGATTTCCGCATGGGCGGCCGCCTGCTGGCCGATGGCGGCGAGGTGGGCGGCAAGCCCGCGGCCGACTGGGTCGAGGGCGTGCTGGCCGAGCTTTCCGCCCTGCCCAACGTGCGCCTCATGCCCCGCACCAGCGTGACAGGGGCCTATGACGACGGCACCTTCGGCGCGCTCGAGCGTGTCTCGCTGCACCGCAGCCCCGCGCCGCATCTGCCGCGCGAATGCTTCTGGCGCATCGTGGCGGGCCAGACCGTGCTGGCCGCCGGGGCGCTGGAACGCCCGCTCGCCTTTCCCGACAACGACCGCCCCGGCATCATGATGGCGGGTGCCGTGCGCGCCTATCTCAACCGCTTCGGCGTGGCGGCGGGCAAGCGCGTGACGCTGGTCGCCAACAACGATTCCGCCCGCGCCACCGCGCGCCAGCTCATGGCGGCAGGGGTCAAGGTCGCGGCCATCCTCGACACCCGCCCCGATGCGAGCGCGGTCGAGGAATGCCCCGTCTACCTTGACGCCACCATCCTTTCGACCACGGGCCGCAAGGGGCTGACCTCGATCACCGTGTCGCATTCCGGCGGCACCTCGCGGATCGAGACCGACTGCCTCGCCATGTCGGGCGGCTGGAACCCGACCGTTCACCTGACCTGCCACCTCAACGGCCGCCCCGTCTGGCGCGAGGATATCGCAGCCTTCGTCCCAGCCCCCAAGGCGGTGCCGCGCCTGACCCCGGCCGGGGCCTGCAACGGCACCTTCAGCACCGCCGCCTGTCTGGCCGAAGGCGCCGGGGCCGCCCGCGCCGCCCTCGCGGCCCTTGGCAAGACCGCACCCGACATCGACCTGCCGCAGGCCGAGGATGCGCCCTATGCCATCACCCCCTTCTGGCAGACACCCGACGTGTCGGGCCGCCAGTGGCTCGACTTCGCCAATGACGTGACCACCAAGGACGTGA
Source organism: Paragemmobacter straminiformis (assembly GCF_014243445.1). Classification (GTDB taxonomy): domain Bacteria; phylum Pseudomonadota; class Alphaproteobacteria; order Rhodobacterales; family Rhodobacteraceae; genus Paragemmobacter; species Paragemmobacter straminiformis. Next base: position 131,733 of record NZ_JACLQD010000001.1, on the reverse strand, counting down.
AGCTCTCGGCGCAGGAAAACTTCGCCTCGGTCGAGCATATGAAACGCTACACGACCCAAGGCATGGCCCCCGATCAGGGCAAGAACTCGAACGTGGGCGCGCTCGCCGTGCTGGCCGATGCCACGGGGCGCGGCATTCCGCAAACCGGCACCACCACCTTCCGCCCGCCCTACACGCCCGTCTCCATCGCCGCGATGGGGGCAGGGGGCCGCGGCGCGGGCTTTGCCCCGCAGCGTTACATGACCTCGGATCAGGCCAGCCGCGACCGTGGCGCGCCGATGATCGAGGCGGGGCTGTGGTATCGCCCCGGCTACTTCCCCAAACCCGGCGAGACGACCTGGCGCGAGTCCTGCGACCGCGAGGTCATGATGGTGCGCGCCTCGGTGGGCGTGGCCGATGTCTCGACGCTCGGCAAGATCGACATACAGGGCAAGGACGCGGCGCGCTTCCTCGACCTCGTCTATACCAACACCTTCTCCACCCTGCCCACGGGCCGTGTCCGCTACGGGCTGATGCTGCGCGAGGACGGGCATGTGCTGGACGATGGCACCACCGCACGGCTGGGCGAAAACCACTACCTGATGACCACCACCACCGCCGCCGCGGGGCTGGTGATGCGCCACCTCGATTTCGTGCATCAGGCCTTTTGCGCCGATTGGGATGTGCGCTTCATCTCGGTCACCGAGACATGGGCGCAATTCGCCATCGCGGGACCAAAGGCGCGCGAGCTGCTCGCCACCCTTGGCGACATGCCCGACCTGCCCTTCATGGGCGTCGCCCCCGTCACGCTGGGCGGTGTTGCCGCCCGCCTCTTCCGCATCTCGTTCAGCGGCGAACAGGGCTACGAACTCGCCGTGCCCACCCGCTATGGCGAGGCGCTGTTCCGCGACCTTCTCGCCCGCGCCGAAACGATGGGCGGCGGCCCCTACGGCATGGAGGCGCTGAACGTCCTGCGCATCGAAAAGGGCTTCATCACCCATGCCGAAATCCACGGCCGCACCACGGCCTTCGACATCGGCCTCGAAAAGATGGTCTCGGCCAAGAAGGACTGCATCGGCAAGGCCGCCGCCGCCCGTCCCGGCATGGTCGGGGCCGAACGCGAGCAGCTCGTGGGCCTGAAACCCGTGACCGATGCCGCCCTTTCGGCGGGGGCGCATCTTTTCACCCCCGGCGAACAGGTGAAGCGCGAGACGGATCAGGGCTACGTCACCTCGGTCGGCTATTCGCCCGTGCTGAAATCATGGCTCGGACTCGGCTTCCTGAAAAACGGCCGCGCCCGCATCGGCGAACGCATCCGGCTCGTCGACCATCTGCGCGGGATCGACCTGTTGTGCGAGGTCTGCGATCCCGTGTTCCACGACAAGGAGGGGGTGAAACTCCGTGGCTGAACTCATCGCCAAATCCGCCCTCGCGGGCCATGCGCCCCTGACGCTGGCCGCCACCACGCTGGCCGAGGCGCCCATGACGCAGATCACCGCCATCCTGCCCTTTCCGGGCGGGGCAAAGGCCGTGGCGGCCGCGCTGCGGCCCTTCGGCCTGACCTTTCCCGATCCCAACCGCCAAAGCGTGAACGGCGCGATGCGGCTGGTCTGGACCGGCCGCGAACAGGCCTTTCTGGTCGGGCCTGCCGCCCCCGAAATGGCCCCCGGATTGGCCGCCACTCTGGACGGGGCCGCAGCCGTTACCGACCAGAGCGACGGCTGGGCGGTGCTGACCCTCTCGGGCCCGCTCGCGCGCGAGACGCTGGCGCGGCTTGTCCCGCTCGACCTGCGCGACACGGCCTTTGCCGTGGGCGCGGTCGCGCGCTCGGGGCTGAACCACATGCAGATGATCCTGACCCGCAGCGATACCGCCACTTACGAGGTCATGGTCTTCCGCTCGATGGCCCGCACCGCCTGGCACGAACTGGCCGAGGCCCTGCAAACCCAGGCCGCCCGTCTGGACGCGATGTCCTGACAGGGCAGGGGCTTCGCCCCTCGCCGCAAGCGGCTCACCCCAGAGTATTTGGGCAAGGCTGAAACCCTGCCTTTCATCCTTGCCGGAAATACTCCGGGGGGTGGGGGCGCGGCACGCGTCCCGAGGGGGGCAGCGCCCCCCTTTCGCCCTTTGACAAGGCCGGAGCGCGGGCCGATATAGAACCCATGTCCCTGCCGCCCGGATTCATCGACGAACTCCGCACCCGCGTGCCGCTTAGCCAAGTGGTGGGCCGCAAGGTCACGTGGGACCTGCGCAAGTCGAACATGGCCAAGGGCGACTGGTGGGCACCTTGCCCCTTCCATCAGGAAAAGTCGGCCTCGTTCCATGTCGATGACCGCAAGGGGTTCTATTACTGCTTCGGCTGCCACGCCAAGGGCGACGCGGTGGGCTTCGTCAAGGAAAGCGACAACGTCTCGTTCATGGAGGCGGTCGAAATCCTCGCACGCGAGGCGGGAATGCAGATGCCCGCACGCGACCCGCAGGCGGTGCAGAAAGCCGACCGCCGCAGCCAGTTGGCCGAGGTGATGGAAGAGGCGGTCAAGTGGTTCCGCCTGCAACTCAAAACCGCCGCCGCCGCCGAGGCCCGCGCCTATCTCGAAAAGCGCCGCATGTCGCCCGCAGCGCAGGACCGCTGGGAAATCGGCTATGCCCCCGACCAGCGTCAGGCCCTGTTCCACGCGCTGACGCAAAAGGGCATCGCGCCCGACCTGATCGTCGACAGCGGCGTTTGCGCAAAGCCCGAGGACAACGGCGCACCCTATGACCGCTTCCGCGGCCGCATCATCTTTCCCATCCGCGACGGTCGCGGCCGCGCCATCAGCCTTGGCGGGCGCTCGATGGACCCGAATGCACGGGCCAAATACCTCAACGGTCCGGAAACCGAACTGTTCGACAAGGGCCGCAACCTCTACAATCAGGCCCCCGCGCGCGAGGCTGCGGGCAAGGGCCTGCCGCTGATCGTGGCCGAAGGCTACATGGACGTCATCGCCCTTTCCGAGGCGGGCTTCCGCGCCACCGTGGCCCCGCTCGGCACGGCGGTGACCGAGGACCAGCTTCGCCTTCTGTGGCGCATCAGCGACGAGCCCGTGATCGCGCTCGATGGCGACACCGCCGGCATCCGCGCCGCGCTGCGCGTGATCGACCTTGCCCTGCCGCTTCTGGAAGCGGGCAAGGGCCTGCGCTTTGCCGTGCTGCCGCAGGGGCAGGACCCAGACGACCTGATCAAGGCCCAGGGCCCCGCCGCCATGCAAAAGGTCCTCGACGAGGCGCAGCCGATGGTCAACCTGCTGTGGCGGCGCGAAACCGAAGGCAAGGTTTTCGACAGCCCCGAACGCAAGGCGGCGCTCGACAAGAAACTGCGCGCGGCGCTGTCCAAGATCGCCGATCCCTCGATCCGCGGCCACTACGGCGAGGATATCAAGGCCCTGCGCCTGACCCTCTTTGGCCGTGACGCGCGGCCCTTCAAGCCCTGGACGCCGCGCGTCGCGGGGGCAGGGGGGCGGTTCGCCCCGCCGCAGCCCGTCTCGCCCATGCCCACGACCCGCGCCTCGCTTCTGGCGCAAAGCGACATGCTGGAAGAGGCCCTGCGCGAGGCCGTGATCCTTGCCACGCTGATGACGCATCCGCGCCTGATCGCCCGTTTCGAATCCGCCCTCGACCGCTGCGAGTTCGTCGGCCCCGGCCATGCCCATCTGCGCGACCTGCTGCTGATCCACGTCGACGCGCCCGACCCCCGCGCGGTGATCGAAAGCCAGCGCCCCGAAGCCGTCGAGACCATCTTTTCCCACCCCCATGTGCGCAACGCCCCCGCCATCCACGACCGCGACGATCTCGACAAGGCCGAGTTCGCCGTGGCGCAAGACCTGTTCCTGCTGACCGCCGAACGCGGCCGCCTGCGCGAGATCGAGGAGGCCGCGCAGGATATCGAGGGCGTGGTGGACGAAGGCCTGACATGGCGCCTGCGCAAGGCGACCGAGGCCCGCGCCGAGGCGCAGCGCGGCCCGCAGGACAAGTCGGGCGAATCGGTCATCGCCGCCAATGGCGTGGCGCTCGACAAGGACGAACTCGAGGAATCGCGCCGCATCCTTGGCAGCATCCGCTTCGAAAAGCCGCGCCACCGCGATTGAAACCCGCCCTTTCCGCCGCACAGGCGCAAAGAATCACCCCGCCGCCCCTTCCCCCCCGCCTGATTCGCGTTATTGATTCGCGTTGGGCCCTTTTGATTCGTTCCGGCCCGCCCCATATAGCCTTTGCGACCCCAGCCGCGCCCCCCTCGACCGCATCTTCAGGAGCACTCATGGCCCTCAAAGACACCGATGACGCGAAGCCCGAAGAGCAGGAAGCCGACGTCTCGCTCGATATGAGCCAGACCGCCGTCAAGAAGATGATCGCCGACGCGCGCGAGCGGGGCTACATCACCTACGAACAGCTCAACACCGTGCTGCCGCCCGAACAGGTGTCGTCCGAACAGATCGAGGACGTGATGTCGATGCTGTCGGAAATGGGCATCAACATCATCGAGGATGACGAGGCCGAAGAGGGCGAAGTGGTGGGCGAGCTTGTCACCACCGAGACCACCTCGCGCGAAGTCGCCGTCGTGGGGGCCACCACCGAAACGCTCGACCGCACCGACGACCCCGTGCGCATGTACCTGCGCGAGATGGGCTCGGTCGAGTTGCTGAGCCGCGAGGGCGAGATCGCCATCGCCAAGCGCATCGAGGCCGGCCGCAACACCATGATTCTGGGCTTGTGCGAAAGCCCGCTGACCTTTCAGGCCATCACCATCTGGCGCGACGAACTTCTGTCCGAAGACATCCTCCTGCGCGACGTGATCGACCTCGAGGCCACCTTCGGCCGCTCGCTCGACGGCGATGACGAAATGGACGGGCCGGAAATCGAGGGGGTCGAGATCGACCCCGCCGCCCCGCGCCGCGCAGCCAGCGACGAACCCGAGCTTGACGCCGACGGCAACCCGCTGTCGCGCGCCGAGGACGACGACGAGGATGACGAAGCCTCGAACATGTCGCTTGCCGCGATGGAAGCCGCGTTGAAGCCCAAAGTGCTGGAAACGCTGGAAATCATCGCCCGCGACTATGTGAAGCTTGCCGAGATGCAAGACCTGCGCATGTCGGCCACGCTGTCGGAAAAGTCGAACTTCTCGGCGGTGGACGAAGCGGCCTACCAGAAGCTGCGCTCGGAGATCGTGGTGCTGGTGAACGAACTTCACCTGCACAACAACCGGATCGAAGCCCTGATCGACCAGCTTTACGGCATCAACCGCAAGATCATGGCGATCAACTCGAACATGGTCAAACTGGCCGATGCCGCCCGCATCAACCGCCGCGAATTCATCGACGAATATCAGGGCTACGAGCTTGACCCCAACTGGGCCGACCGCATGGCCGCCAAGGGCGGTCGCGGCTGGCAGACCCTGTTCGAGAAATCGCGCGACAAGGTCGAGGAACTGCGTGCCGAAATGGCGCAGGTCGGCCAATACATCGGCGTCGACATTTCCGAATTCCGCCGCATCGTCAATCAGGTGCAAAAGGGCGAGAAAGAAGCGCGGCAAGCCAAGAAGGAAATGGTCGAAGCCAACCTGCGCCTCGTCATCTCCATCGCCAAGAAATACACCAACCGCGGCCTGCAATTCCTTGACCTCATCCAAGAGGGCAACATCGGCCTGATGAAGGCCGTGGACAAATTCGAATACCGCCGCGGCTACAAATTCTCGACCTATGCGACATGGTGGATCCGTCAGGCCATCACCCGCTCCATCGCCGATCAGGCCCGCACGATCCGTATTCCGGTCCATATGATCGAAACGATCAACAAGCTCGTGCGCACGGGCCGCCAGATGCTGCACGAGATCGGCCGCGAACCCACGCCCGAGGAACTGGCAGAAAAGCTGCAAATGCCGCTCGAAAAGGTCCGCAAGGTGATGAAGATCGCCAAGGAACCGATTTCCTTGGAAACGCCCATCGGCGACGAAGAGGACAGCCAGCTCGGCGACTTCATCGAGGACAAGAACGCGATCCTGCCGCTGGATTCGGCCATTCAGGAGAATCTCAAGGAAACCACCACCCGCGTTCTGGCCAGCCTTACCCCGCGCGAGGAACGCGTGCTGCGCATGCGCTTCGGCATCGGCATGAACACCGACCACACGCTGGAAGAGGTGGGCCAGCAATTCAGCGTGACCCGCGAACGCATCCGCCAGATCGAGGCCAAGGCGCTACGCAAGCTGAAGCATCCGAGCAGAAGCCGCAAACTGCGCAGCTTCCTCGACCAATAAGCGAAAAGCGCCCCGCGGGGCGCTTTTCCGTAGGGTGCGCACGCGCTGCGCACCATTCCGCCCCCCAAGGTGCGCAGCAAGTGCGCCCCTGTATCAACCATTGCATACCCTCAGCGTTTACAAAACTCTTGCTACTCACGTTTGTCTGTTTCGCTTTGAGCGTAATCCGATCGTGCCGATCTGAGCTTGCCGTTGCAAGCTTCACCTAAGGCTTGCAATAATGTACACCCTCACGTACATTCCCACTCATGAAAACCCTCACCTCCACCGAACTCCGCGCCAATCTCTCCGCTGTCATGGACCGCGTGAACGATGACCATGAACCCGTCATCGTCACCCGTGCGGGTGGGCGGCCCGTCGTCATGGTCAGTCTGGAAGACTGGTCCAGCATGGACGAGACGACCTATCTCACCGCCTCGCCCGCCAACAAGGCAGCACTCGACAGGGCGATCCGCGAAGGCCGCGAAGGCAAAGTCGTGGTCAAGACGATGGAAGAACTCCTGCGGTATGAAACCGAATGAGGGTCGAATTCCACGGCGTAGCCTGGGATCATTACCAACATTGGATCGACACAGATCGCGCAACCCTGCGAAAGCTCAATCGTTTGATCGAAGAATGCCGACGCCACCCGTTTGACGGCACAGGCAAGCCCGAGCCGCTCAGGGGTGACTTCGCAGGCCATTGGTCTCGCCGGATCGACCGCGAACACCGCCTCGTCTACCGCGTCGAGGGCGAAACGCTGATCATCGTCCAATGCCGTTATCACTACTGACCTGAGTCCGCTTCGCCACACCCGCGCACCCCATATCCTGCGGCATTAACCTTCCCCCTAGCCGAAACCTCTGCCTTCCCCCTATAGTTTGGGCCAGATCGGGGCATACCCCGACGATCGTGTGTTACCGAGGCAGGCAAACAACCAACAAGCAAGGGGAGGTGGCCAATGCGCTGCCCGTTCTGCGGCAATATCGACACCCAGGTGAAAGACTCGCGTCCGGCCGAGGATCACGTCTCGATCCGTCGCCGCCGCTTCTGCCCCGCATGCGGCGGGCGCTTCACCACCTACGAGCGCGTGCAACTGCGCGACCTCGTCGTCATCAAATCATCGGGCAAGCGCGAGGATTTCGACCGTTCCAAACTCGAACGCTCGATCCGCATCGCGATGCAGAAACGCCCCATCGACCCCGAGCGCATCGACCAGATGATTTCCGGCATCGTGCGGCGTCTGGAATCCTTGGGCGAAACCGACATCCCCTCGAAGGTGATCGGCGAAATCGTGATGGAGTCGCTGGCCCGCATCGACACCGTGGGCTACGTGCGCTTCGCCAGCGTTTACAAGAACTTCCAGGCGGCGGATGATTTCGACAAGTTCGTCTCCGAACTGCGCCCCAATACCGCCTCGGACGAGTGAGCGACCTCGACCATATGAAACACGCCCTCGCGCTTGCGGCGCGGGGGCTCGGGCGCACCTGGCCCAATCCGGCGGTGGGCTGCGTGATCGTCGCGGGGGGGCGCGTCGTCGGGCGCGGCCACACGCAGGCGGGCGGGCGGCCCCATGCCGAACGCATGGCCTTGGCGCAGGCGGGCGATGCCGCGCGCGGCGCCACGGCCTATGTGACGCTTGAACCCTGTTCCCATCACGGCAAGACCAGCCCCTGCGCCGAAGCGCTGATCGCGGCGGGCATCGCCCGCGTAGTCTCGGCCCAGACCGACCCCGACCCCCGCGTCTCGGGGCGCGGCCATGCCCTGCTGCGCGCGGCAGGGATCGCCGTAACCGAAGGCGTCTGCGAGGCCGAAGCCCGCGCCCTGCAAGCCGGTTTCCTGAAGCGCGTGACCCAAGGGCTGCCCTTCGTCACCCTGAAACTCGCCGCCACGCTTGACGGGCGCATCGCCACGGCCAGCGGCGAAAGCCGCTGGATCACCGGTCCGGTCGCCCGCCGCGCCGTGCATCTGATGCGGATGACGCATGACGCCGTGCTGACCTCCAGCGCCACCGCCTTGGCCGACGATCCCGACCTGACGGTGCGCGATCTCGGCTCCAGCCACCAGCCGCTGCGCGTCCTGCTCGACTCACAACTGAAACACCGCCCCGACAGCCGCCTAGGCCGCACGGCGCGCGAAACCCCCGTCTGGCTTCTCCACACCGCAGCAGCACCCGACACGGCGCGGCAGGCATGGCAGGCCACAGGCGCCCGTCTTTCCGGGATTTCGGCAAACGGCCCGCATATCGACCTCTCCGCCGCCTTTCACCATCTGGCCGATCAGGGTCTTACCCGCATCCTGATCGAAGCGGGAGGCCGCTTTGCCGCAGCCCTGATCCGCGCAAACCTCGTCGACGAACTCGCGCTTTTCAGCGCCGGCGCGCTGATCGGCTCCGAAGGCATCCCTGTCTTGGGCCCCCTCGGCCTGACCGCCCTTGCCGAAGCCCCGCGCCCACGCCTCGTGACCACCGAAACCTGCGGCCCCGATATCCTCACCCGCTGGCGCTTCTGACCCCTTCATCCTTGGTCAAATACTCCGGGGCGTGCGAGGCGGGGGGGGTGCGGGGGGCCGGCCCCCCGCGCAGGTTACCAATGCCCGACGCTCGGCGCCGATTTCCACGGCTCGGCCAGCGGCAGCGCCGTGCCCTTCTGCAACAGCTCGATCGACACATTGTCGGGCGAGCGGACAAAGGCCATCCGCCCGTCGCGCGGGGGACGGTTGATCACCACGCCATTGGCCGCCAGATGCGCGCAGGTGGCGTAGATGTCGTCCACCTCATAGGCCAGATGCCCGAAATGCCGGCTGTCGCTCGGCAACCCGTCATCGCCATCCCAGTTATAGGTCAGCTCCACAGGGCATTCCGGCTGGCCGGGGGGCGCCATGAAGACCAGCGTGAACCGCCCGCCCTCGTTGTCATAGCGCCGCGTCTCCTCCAGCCCCAGAAGCCGGTAAAAGGCAAGCGAGGCGTCCAGATCCTTCACCCTCACCATCGTATGCAGATATTTCAGTCCCATCGTCCGCTCCTTCAATTCCGTCCGGCTGCCACATTACACATGGCGAAAGCCCCATTTCCATCGCAAGATATGGTAGCGCCCGACTCGTCCCCCGCCAGAGGTTCCCATGCAGCAATATCACGACGCGCTCCGCACCGTCCTGACCCTTGGCACGCCCTCGTCCGACCGCACCGGCACGGGGACGATCTCGTATTTCGGCCTGCAAGCCCGCTACCCGCTGGCCGATGGCTTCCCGCTGGTGACGACCAAGAAACTGCACCTCAAATCCATCATACACGAACTGCTCTGGTTCCTCGCAGGCGATACGAACATCCGGTATCTCAAGGAGAACGGCGTCAGCATCTGGGACGAATGGGCCGATGAAAACGGCGATCTCGGCCCCGTCTATGGCCACCAGTGGCGCGATTTCGGCGGGGTGGACCAGATCGCCACGCTGGTCGAGATGATCCGCAAATCCCCCGACAGCCGCCGCCTGATCGTCTCGGCATGGAACCCGCCCGACGTGCCGCATATGGCGCTGCCGCCCTGCCATACGATGTGGCAGGTCCGCATTCTGGGCGGCAAGCTGCACCTGCAACTTTACCAGCGCAGCGCCGACATGTTCCTTGGCGTGCCGTTCAACATCGCCTCCTACGCGCTGCTTGCGGTGATGCTCGCCCATGTCACGGGCTACGAACCCGGCGATTTCGTCCATTCCATCGGCGATGCGCATATCTATTCCAACCACATGGAACAGGTGGAAACCCAGCTTTCCCGCCCGCTGCGCCCGCTGCCGACCTTGCGCATCACGCGCGACGTGCCGTCGATCTTCGATTTCCGGTTCGATGATTTCGAGATCACCGGATACGACCCCCATCCCGCGATCAAGGCGCCGGTGGCGGTATGACGGGGGCGGTCTGATGCTTACCCTCGTCGTCGCCCGCGCCCGTAACGGAGCTATCGGCAAGGGGAACGAAATCCCCTGGCACGCGCCCGAGGACCTCGCCGCCTTCCAGCGCGAAACCACGGGGGGGGCTGTCATCATGGGGCGGCGCACATGGGAAAGCCTGCCCTTCAAGCCCTTGAAAAACCGCCTGAACATCGTCGTCACCCGCGATGCAGCGCTCTGCGACCACACAGCCCCATCGCCCGAGGCCGCCATCGCCACCGCCCGCGCCGCAGGCTATGCAAGGCTTTACGGCATCGGCGGCGAGGCGATCTACCGCGCCATGCTCACCTTGGCCGACCGCCTGCTGGTGACCGAGGTAGATCTTGCCATCCCCGACGCCGACGCCTTCTTCCCCGCCTTCGATGAGGGGGAATGGCGGGTGATCTACGAACACCGCCTGCGCGAAAGCGGGCCGGGGTGTGTGTTGCGCGAATGGATCAGGGGTTAAACCGCCCGTAGGGTGCGCACTTGCTGCGCACCACACATCCCCGGCATTTCGGAAAAAAGGTGCGCACCCCAAGCCCTGCGCGAACGGGAAAGGGGGGTGCGAACTGACGCCCCCGACATCTACCCCAACGGTAGAATCGGCAAAGCCGGGGCGTCCCGCGCCACCTCCAACTCCCAGCGCATCTGCAACCCCATCCAGAACTCGGCCGTCGTGCCAAACGCCGTCGCAAGACGCAGCGCCGTGTCGCCGGTTATCGCCCGCCGCCCCGCCACGATCTCGGATATGCGGTTCGCGGGCACCCCGATATGCCGCGCCAGCGCCGCCGCACTTAGCCGCTTGGGGGCAAGGAATTCCTCGGCCAGCACTTCGCCCGGATGGACGGGGGCAAGCCTGTCAGTGGTAGTCGGCAAGCTCAACCGCTTCAGCATGACCGTCCCTCCAGACGAAACAGATGCGCCACTGATCGTTGACGCGGATGGACCATTGGCCCGAACGGTCGCCCCGCAACGCCTCAAGCCGGTTGCCGGGTGGTGCGGTCAGGTCTTCGACCCGCAGCGCCGCATCCAGCATCGCCAGCTTCCGAAGCGCCGCCCGTTCCACCGCCTGAAACCGCGGCACGCGCTGCCTTCGGAACAGCCTTTCGGTCTCCCGATCCGCAAAGCCTACAATCATACGCTATACGTATCCCATATCGCTCCCGCACCTGTCCACCCCCATACACCCCCAATGGTTAACGCCCCCTTTCCACTCCCGCGCCCCGTGCTAGCTTCCTTCCAAAGGGAGACACCCATGCAACTCATCGTCCTGTACCTTGTGACCACCGCCACCTTCCTCATCCTCGACGGCATCATGCTGACCTTCGTGATGAAGCCCCTGTTCACCACCCACATCGGCCCCCTGATGCTGGAAAGCCCGCGCATGGGTCCGGCGGCGGTGTTCTACCTCGCCTATGTGGCGGGGCTGCTTTACCTCGTCTCCATCCCCGCGCTGAAATCGGGCGCGCCGCTTGTCGTTCCGGCGGCGGTGATCGGGGCGATGGCCTACGGCACCTACGAATTCACCAGCTACGCCATCATGAAGGATTGGCACTGGCAGATGGTGGCGACCGACGTCACCTGGGGCGCGATCCTGACCGCGCTTTCGGCCTGGGCAGGGGTTAACGCGGCGCGCATGATCGGCTAGAAGCGTTACGGCTTTCCTAATGCGGCCGTGCATCGATATGCACGCCCTGTGCATCCGCGCCCCTTTCGGAGACGTAAATGATCCTGCTTGGCATCTCGACCTGCGACACCTGCAAAAAGGCGCTCAAGGCGCTGGAAGCGGCAGGCCATGACGTGACCTTCCGCGACATCCGCGCCACCCCGCTTTCGACGCAGGAAATTGCTGATATCGTTACAGAATTCGGTGACCGCGCGATCAACAAGACCTCGACCACCTATCGCGGGTTTTCCGATTTCCTGAAGATGTCGGAACCCGAAGCGCAGATTTCCTCGCAGCCGACGGTGATGAAACGCCCGATCATCCGCGATGGTGACGCGTGGTACATCGGCTGGGACGATGCGGTTCAGGCCAAGCTGTTGAAATAAAGCGTTTTACCGCGCTGTCGGGTGCGTCCCGTCAGCGCGGCGAAATCTGCGCGGTGCCGCCCCGTCAGAGCAGTTGCAGGTCGCTTGCCGATTCACGGCCGTCACGGCCGGATTGCAGCGAATAGCCGATTTTCTGGTTGTCGTTCAGACCCTTGAGGCCCGCCCGCTCGACCGCCGAGATGTGGACGAAGATATCCTTTCCGCCATCGTCCGGCGCGATGAAGCCATAACCCTTGGTCGAGTTGAACCACTTAACGGTGCCTGTCGGCATTCCGCATCTCCCTTTGCGTCCCCCCTGCTGGCGACATGCCAACAGGCCGTGCGCCCTAGTCTTTCAATGCTGCGGCAACCGGATAGGGGGTAGGCGGCAGGAAAGCAGTCGTCACTGGTCAAAATCATGCCAAAGCCTATTGTAAAATCAAGTGCGAATCCGGCGGCCCTCAAGCCACGGAAAACCAAGGGAAAAGGGCAAAAACCATGCGGAACGCGGCATTGGTTCTGGGGATCATCGGCGGGATCTGGGCGATGATTGTCGGTTTCTTCGGCTTCGGTTACACCCAGTTCATCGAACAACATGGCGAAATCGGAACGCTTGCAACGCAGGTCGACAATCCGGGGTTGATCCGCGCGGCCAGTTTCCTTGCCCCGATCCTTGCCATAGCGGGCGGTGCGATGGCGCGGTCGCGCAACATGGCGGCGGCCGTGCTACTCTTCGCCTCGGCCCTCGCGGTCTATCTGGCCTTCGGTTTCAACGTCTTTACCATGTTCCCCATCGGTTTCTGCCTGCTCGGGGGGGCCTTGGCGCTGGCCGCGCGCGAACCCGACGCGCATTAGCAAAAAGCGCCCCGCAGGGCGCTTTTCTTAAGCAAAGGTAAACAGAACCGTTAACGCAGATCGGGCGGCAAGGCGGCCGCCACCAGTTCGGCCACGATGGCATCAAGCGTCGCGGTGCTGGTCTGGGTCTCGCCCAGCCGACGGACCGAAACGGTGCGCTCCTCGACCTCTTTCATCCCGACGGCAAGGATCACCGGCACCTTGCCGACCGAATGTTCGCGGACCTTGTAGTTGATTTTCTCATTGCGAACATCGGCTTCCGCCCGGACACCCGCCTTGGTCAGCGCGGCCACCACCTCGTGGACGAAGGGGTCGGCATCCGACACGATCGAGGCCACGACCACCTGACGCGGGGCCAGCCAGAAGGGCAGCTTGCCCGCGTGGTTCTCGATCAGAATGCCGATGAACCGCTCGAATGACCCGAGACAGGCGCGGTGCAGCATGAAGGGACGGTGCTTGGCCCCGTCCTCGCCGATATAGGACGCATCCAGCCGTTCGGGCAGGTTCGGGTCAAGTTGCAGCGTCCCGCACTGCCAGTCGCGGCCGATGGCATCGGTCAGCACGAATTCCAGCTTGGGCGCATAGAACGCCCCCTCGCCGGGGAACAGCTCGAACGGATAGCCCGCCGCGGTGCAGGCATTGGCCAACGCCGCTTCCATCTTGTCCCAGATCTCGTCCGACCCGACCCGCTTTTCGGGCCGCGTCGACAGCTTGACCCGCCATTTGTCAAAGCCGAGGTCCGAGTAGATTTTCGCAAGGAATTCAATGAACTTCTTCGACTCCGACTCGACCTGATCGAGGGTGCAGAAGATATGCGCGTCGTCTTGGGTAAAGCCCCGCACCCGCATGATCCCGTGTAGCGCGCCACTGGGTTCATAGCGCGCGCAGGACCCGAATTCCGCCATCCGCAGCGGCAGGTCACGATAGGATTTCAGGCCCACGTTGAAGATCTGCACATGGCAGGGGCAGTTCATCGGCTTGAGCGCATTGATGACCTTTTCCCGCGCGCCTTCCTCGTCCACCTCGACGATGAACATGTTCTCGCGGTAGTTCTCCCAATGGCCACTGGCTTCCCAGAGGTTGCGGTTCACCACCTGCGGGGTGTTCACCTCGACATAGCCGTCGCGGCGCTGCTGGCGGCGCATATAGTCCTGAAGCGTGGTGTAGATGGTCCAGCCGTTGGGGTGCCAGAACACCTGACCGGGCGCCTCTTCCTGCATGTGGAACAGGCCCATCTCGCGGCCCAGCTTGCGGTGGTCGCGCTTTGCGGCCTCTTCCAGCATGGTCAGATGGGCCTTGAGGTCATCGCGGTTCTTGAAGGCGACGCCATAGATGCGTTGCAGCATGGGGCGGGTGGAATCGCCCAGCCAGTAGGCTCCGGCCACGTTCATCAGCTTGAAGGCATCGGCCGGAACCTGCCCCGTATGGGCCAGATGCGGGCCGCGGCACAGGTCTTGCCACGGTCCGTGCCAATACATCCGCAGCGGTTCATCGCCCGGAATGCGGTTGATGAGTTCGATCTTGTAAGGCTCGCCGCGCTCTTCGTAATAGGCGATGGCGCGGGCGCGGTCCCAGATTTCGGTTTTCACCGGATCACGGGCGTTGATGATCTGCTTCATCCGCGCCTCGATCTGGCCAAGGTCTTCGGGCGTGAACGGTTCGGCGCGGTCGAAATCGTAGAACCAGCCATAGTCGCGCACCGGTCCGATGGTGACCTTTACATCCGGCCAGATGTCCTGCACGGCGCGGGCCATGATATGGGCGCAGTCGTGCCGGATCAGTTCCAGCGCGGCCTTGTCGTCTTTCAAGGTGTTGATCGCAACCTTGGCGTCCGCCGTGATGGGCCATTGCAGGTCCCAATGCGCGCCATCGACCTGCGCGGAAATCGCGGCCTTGGCCAAGGACGGCGCAATGCTGGCCGCCACTTCGGCAGGGGTCACGCCCGCCGCATACTGCCGCACATTGCCATCGGGAAAGGTCAGGGAAATCTGGCTCATGGCCATGCTCCTCGTCGGTTTGGCGCCCACGGAACGCCCGGTTGCGGGTTGGTATTGGCGCTTACGTGCAGAAACGCATGGGGAAAGTCAACCGTGCGAAAGGGCGCAAAGACACTGGCATGGCGCGGCGGGGCGGGTAAAAGGGTGCAAGGCAGGAGACGCGCATGACCCAGTATCTGACGACACCGCAAGGCAGGCGCATCGCCTATCATCAAAGCGCGGGGAGGGGGCCGGGGGTCGTGTTCCTTGGCGGGTTCAAATCCGACATGGGCGGCACCAAGGCCGTGCATCTTGAAGCATGGGCGCAGGCACAGGGACGGGCCTTCCTGCGCTTCGACTATTCGGGCCACGGCGAAAGCAGCGGCGATTTCCTTGACGGCTGCATCGGCGATTGGGCGCAGGACGCGCTTGCCGCGATCACGGCCCTGACCGCAGGGCCGCAGGTTCTTGTGGGGTCGAGCATGGGGGGATGGATTTCCCTGCTGACCGCCCGCGCCCTGCCCGAACGTGTGGCGGGTTTCGTCGGCATCGCTCCGGCCCCCGATTTCACCGAGGACAGCATGTGGGCCGGCTTCACGCAGGCCGAGCGGCAGGAACTGGCGTCAACGGGTCGCGTGGCGCGGCCTTCGGACTATTCGCCCGACCCCTATATCCTGACACGGCGGCTGATCGAGGACGGGCGCAACCATCTCGTGCTGCGCAGCCCTCTCGGATTGCCCTTTCCGGTCAGGATATTGCAGGGCACGGCGGATACCGATGTGCCGCCCGCCGTGGCGCTGCGGCTGCTTGACCATATCACCTGCGCCGATGCGCGGCTGGTGCTGGTCAAGGGGGCAGACCACCGCTTCTCGACGCCAGACTGTCTGGACATGGTGACCGACGCCTTGGCCGACGTGCTGGCGCAGGTGCAAGCGTGACCGATCCCGTCCTGTTCATCCCCGGCATCCTGTCTGACGCGCGGGTGTTTCTGCCGCAGATCGTGCATCTGGGGGCGAAGCACGCCGTGCATATCGCCACGCCCGCACAGGGCGAAACGGTCGAGCAGATGTCCGAAGCGGTGCTTGCCACGGCCCCTGCGAAATTCGCTCTGGTGGGGCACGGGTTGGGGGGTGCGGTGGCACTCGATATCCTGCGCCGCGACATGGACCGCGTGACGCGGGTGGCGCTGATCGCGACCGACCCCTTGGCCGAGGCACCCGCCATCGCCGCCGCGCGTGAGGCGCGGATCGTCGCCGCGAAATCGGGGCGGCTGAAAGAGGCGATCGCGGGCGAGTTTCCGGCGGAAAGCTTTGTCCCGAACCCGTGGCGGCCCGAGATCATGGCCCTGTTGCAGGATATGGGCCTGACCTTGGGCGAGGGGGTCTTCATGCGCCAGTCCCGCGCCCTGCAGCGCAGGCCGGACCAGCAAAAGACCATCCGGCGGGCAATGCTTCCGGCCTTGGTCATCGCGGGCGAGCATGACCCCATCGCCCCCGTGCGGCGGCAGGATTTCACGGCGGCGCTGTTTCCCTATGGCAAGCTGGTCACCATTGCCGAGGCGGGCCACCTGCCCATGCTGGAGCAGCCCGAAGCCGTGACGGCAGCCTTGGAAGAGTTCCTGAACGGACCCCTGATGCTGCGTCAGGTCAAACGGAAGCCAGTTTGACCCTCTTGCCAGCCGGAACCGGCGCGCCCGAATGCGCGTCGATGAACCCGAGCACCAGCGGACGGATGTTCAGACGCCAGCTTTTGCCCGCGAAGATGCCATAGTGGCCCGCGCCGGGTTCGAGGTGGTTGGCCTTTTTCTCCTCGGGCAGGCCGGTCAGCATTTTCAGCGCCGCGACGCATTGGCCGGGGGCCGAGATGTCATCATTCGCGCCCTCGACCGTCATCACCGCAACATTGGTGATCGCGCCGATGTCGACCCGTTTGCCGTTGACGACAAAGGCGTTCAGCGCGATTTCACGGTTCTTGAAGATGCGCTCGACGGTCGAAAGGTAGAACTCGGCCGTCATGTCCATCACGGCAAGGTATTCGTCGTAAAAGCGGTTATGGGCGTCATGGTCCGAAGCCTCGCCGCGCGAGACGCGCATGATCTGTTCGGAAAACGCCTTGGAATGGCGGTCGGCGTTCATCGACATGAAGCTTTGAAGCTGCAACAGGCCCGGATAGACCAAGCGCCCCGCACCCTTGTGCTTGAAGCCGACGCGCTGGATGGCGATCTGTTCCAACTGGCCCATCGTGATGCGGCGGCCGAAATCGGTCACGTCGGTCGCGGCGGCGTCGGGATCGATCGGCCCGCCGATCAGTGTCAGGCTGCGCGGCTGTGCTGCCGGATCCTCGGCGGCCAGATAGGCGGTCGCGGCAAGGGTCAGCGGCGCGGGCTGGCAGACGGCGATGACATGGGTGTCAGGCCCCAGCGCGCGCATGAAATCGACGAGGTAGAGCGTATAGTCCTCGACATCGAATTTGCCGGCCGACACCGGAATGTCGCGGGCATTGTGCCAGTCGGTCACATAGACGTCGGCATCGGGCAACAGGCTTGCCACGGTCGAGCGCAGAAGCGTGGCGTAGTGGCCCGACATGGGCGCGACCAGCAGCACCTTGCGCGCCATCGGCGCACGGCGGCGGACCGAGAATTTGATCAGGCTGCCGAAGGGCTTTTCCACTTCGGGAACGATATCGACCAGATGGTCCTGCCCGTCGGGGCCGACGATCGAGCGGATGCCCCAGTCGGGTTTGACGACCATGCGGGAAAAGGCGCGTTCCGTCACCTCTCCCCAAGCGGCCATCAGCGGCAGGACCGGGTTCATCGACAAGGCAAACGCGGGATAAGAGGCCATCGCCCTTGCGGTCGCGCCCAGCCACTCATTGGTGTTGCGGGCCGTTTCCATCAGGTCGTAGGTGTACATGTACCGCACGTGCGTCTCCTTGGCCGAAGGCGAACCTCCTTCGAAATCGCAGCTTTCCCCGACAGGGTGCCGGCGGTATGCTGCAGGTGCGAGGATACGGGGGAATTGGCGGCATGACAACGCAAGAGAATGACGCAGGCGCCAAGCTTCAGCGGTTGAACGAAAATCTCCTCCGTGTTGAACAGCTTACGCAGCGGCTTGTCGCGGCGATGACGCAGAAGAAGGCGCATGACAAGGCGCTGGACGGGCCGTCGAACGATGTCTACGTCAAGGCGGCGGCGGCCTATCTGGCCGAGATGATGCAAAATCCGGCCAAGATTCTGGAACATCAGATCGGCTACTGGGGAAAAAGCCTGCGGCATTATGTCGAGGCCCAGCAGGCGCTGGCGAGCGGCGAGCTGAAGGCCCCCGAGGACAATACCCCCAAGGACCGGCGCTTTGCCAATCCGCTGTGGGAGACGCACCCGTTCTTCAACTACATAAAGCAGCAATATCTGATCAACGCCGAGGCGGTCTCGGCCGCAGTGGGCGATCTGGAAACCCTGGACGAGGCCGACCGCAAGCGGGTGGAGTATTTCACCAAGCAGATCGTCGACATGTTCTCGCCCACGAATTTTCTGGCGACCAACCCCGATGCGCTGGAAAAGGCCGTGGCGACCGATGGCGAAAGCCTTGTCAAAGGGCTCGAGAACCTTGTCCACGACATCGAGGCCAACAATGGCGAGGTCTTGGTCACGCTGGCCGACAAGGAAGCCTTCCACGTCGGCCGGAACATCGCCACCACGCCCGGATCGGTCGTCTACCGCAACCGCATGTTCGAGCTGATCCAATACGCACCCACGACCGAAACGGTCTACCAGACACCGCTGCTGATCTTTCCGCCGTGGATCAACAAATTCTACATCATGGACCTGAAGCCCGCCAATTCGCTGATCAAATGGATCGTGGATCAGGGTTTCACGCTGTTCGTGGTCTCGTGGGTCAACCCCGATGCCAGCTATGCCGATGTGGGCATGGATGACTACATCCGCGACGGCTTCATCCAGGCGATGGCCGAGGTGCGGCGCATCACCGGCGAGAAGCAGATCAACGCCGTGGGCTATTGCATCGCGGGCACCACGCTGTCGCTGACGCTGGCGCATCTGCAAAAGGCGGGCGACAGGTCGGTCAAATCGGCCACGCTGTTCACCACGCTCACCGACTTTTCCGATCCGGGCGAGGTCGGGGTGTTCCTGAACGACGATTTCGTCGACGGGATCGAGCGGCAGTCGAAGCACGACGGCATCCTGTCCCGGCTTTTCATGAGCCGGACCTTCAGCTACCTGCGCTCGAACGACCTGATCTACCAGCCCGCCATCAAAAGCTACATGCTGGGCGAGGCGCCGCCCGCTTTCGACCTGCTTTACTGGAACGGCGACGGCACCAACCTTCCGGCCAAGATGGCGGTCGAATACCTGCGTGGCCTGTGCCAGCGCGACGAATTCGCCACCGGGGGATTTACTGTCTTTGGCAAGAAGGTCTCGCTCTCGGACGTGACGCTTCCGCTTTGCGCCATCGCCTGCGAGACCGATCACATCGCCCATTGGCGCGGCAGCTTCAACGGGGTGAAGAAGATGGGATCGAAGGACAAGACCTTCATCCTTTCGGAAAGCGGCCATATCGCCGGGATCATCAACCCGCCGTCCAAGGGCAAATACGGCCATTACACCAACGACGCCCCCGTGGCCGGTGAACCCGAGGCGTGGAAGGCGGGGGCGCGTTTTCATCAGGGAAGCTGGTGGCCGCGCTGGAAAGACTGGCTGTCCGAGCGGTCGGGCAAGCAGATCAAGCCGCGGGTTCCGGGTGATTCGGGGGCCGAAGTGCTGTGCCCCGCTCCGGGAACCTATGTCACTGCCGCGCCCGCGGCCTGACCAAGTGCTTGAACCTGTGCGGGGATTTCCTCCGCACAGCCTGCGGTTGCGGAATTTATGCTGCGATGCAGAATAAAACTTGAAATGCTGCACCGCAGCATGTATATCTTGGCTCAGGAAACACGTAACCCCGCCGGATCGTCCGGAACGCCAGGAGCGAAGATCATGACCAACAAAGCAACCGATTTCACCAAAGTCATGCAAGACATGATGGCCTCGTTCCCCGTCGACGCTTCGGCGCTGCAGAACGCGTTCAAGACCCAGGCCGCAATGGCCGAGAAACTGTCGAAAGTCGCTCTCGAAGCCGCTGAAAAGTCGACCGAGATCACCTCGAAATGGGCCAAAGACACCATCGCCAAGCTGGGCGACGTCTCGAAAGCCAAATCGGAAGTGACCGACTACTCGAAATCGGTGACCGACTTCGCTTCGTCGGCTGCTGAAATGGCCGCCGAGAACCTCGCCGCTTTCGCCGAAGTCGCGAAAAAAGTGCAGATGGAAACCGTTGAACTGGTTCTGGCTGCCGGCAAGGACTTTTCGGAAGACGCCACCGCTGCCGTCAAGAAAGCCACTGCCGACGTGACCACGGTTGCCAAGAAGGCCGCCGCTGCCGCGAAGTAATTCGCCGGAAAAATCTACGCCGACGGCATCCTCCCTGTCTGTCGGCGTCTTCGGGCGGGCCTTGTGCCCGCCCTTTCTTTTTCAATATCCTTGTCTTAAGCTTTTCTTCTGCACTGCAGCCATTGCGGCTGCGAAATGCTTTCGCCGGGGAGGGCTGGCCGATGGCCGAGACTGACAAGCCGCTGCTGATCAAGCGCTATGCGAGCCGCCGCCTTTATAACACCGAGACGTCCGATTACGTGACGCTGGAAGACATCGCAGGTTTCATCCGTGCCGGGCGCGAGGTGCAGATCATCGACCTCAAATCCGGTGATGACCTGACGCGCCAATACCTGCTCCAGATCGTGGCCGAACATGAATCCAAGGGCGAGAACGTCCTTCCGATCAACGTGTTGACCGATCTTGTCCGCTCTTACACCACCGAAATGCAATCGGTCGTGCCGCAGTTCCTGTCGGCCAGCTTCGAGATGCTGCGCGAAGGGCAGTCGAAGATGCTCGAAAACCTGTCGACCATCCCGAACCCGATGGCCGCCATGCCGGGGTTCGAAGCGATGCGCCAGCAGCAGGAAGTGTTCATGAAGGCCTTCATGGGCGGCCTGCCGGGGTGGAGCGCATCCGGCCCCGCGCGCGAGGATGGCACGGACGAGGCGACCCCCGGAAAAGAGGACGACATCGCCCAGATCAAGCGACAGTTGGCCGAATTGCAGAAGAAACTGTCCAAGCTGTAAGCGGATACCGCCGTGTCCGAAGGTCAGGGCCGCGTCACGCTTTGGGGGATCGAGGTCTTTCTGGCCGCTGCCGAAGAGGGCGCGATTTCCGCAGCCGCGCGGCGGCTTGGCGTCAGCCCCTCTGCGGTCAGCCAGCAGCTCGCCTCGCTCGAGGCGGCGTTGGGGGCGGTCTTGCTGGACCGTGGCGCAAGGCCCATGGGGATGACGCCGGCAGGGCGGATGTTCCGCGGCCACGCCCAGACCATCCTGAACGCCGAGGCCGAGGCGCGGGCCGATCTGGCGATGGCCGATCTGTCGGGGCTGACGACGCTGCGACTGGGCATGATCGAGGATTTCGACGCCGAAGTGACGCCGCGCCTGCTCGACGGCCTGTCGGGCGCTCTCAAGGGGTGCCGCTTCCTGCTTGAAACCGGGGCGAGCCATCGCCTGTTGGAACAGCTGGAAAGCCGCGCGCTCGATATCGTGGTGGCCGCCGACAGTGCCGATCACGGGGCCGAGGCGGGATGGCGCGAGGTGCATCCGCTGCTGGCCGAGCCTTTCGTCGCCATCCGGCCCGAAGCGGCCCCGCGCGAGGGTTTGCCCTTTATCCAGTACACGTCGCGTCATCTGATGGGGCGGCAGATCGCGGCGCATCTGGCGCGGCACGGGCAAAGGCTTGCCACGCGCTTCGAGCTGGACAGCTACAACGCCATCCTTGCGATGGTGGCGGCGGGCGCGGGCTGGACGATCCTGACCCCGCTTGCGCTGCACCATGCGTCGCGCTTCCGCGATGCGGTCACGGTCGAACCGCTGCCGGTCGAACCGCTGAACCGGTCGCTGTCGCTGTCGGCACGGGCCGGGGTCTTGCGGGACATTCCGGCGCAAGTCGCTGAAAGGCTGAAGGCGCAGGTGCAGGATCAGGTCGTGGCCCCCGCCTTGCGCGAATGGCCGTGGATGGCCCCCGCGCTGCGTGTCCTCTAGGGCCTTCCCCCGCTTCCTCTTGCCCGAAATATCCTCGGGGGTGAATTGGCCGCAGGCCAAGAGGGGGCAGACAGCCCCCTTTTACCCCATGACGTCGCGCACCGCTGTCAGGATCGCGTCGGCGATATAGGCCAGTTCGGTTTCCGTCAGCCGCGCGGGCAGGCGCACGTCGCAGGCGCGCATCAGCATCGCGCGGGTCTGCGGCAGGTCGGGCAGGTCGGGCAGGAATTGCCAGTTCCAATAGGCCCGCGCATTGCCTTCGGACAGGCCGAAGACCTGAACCGTCACGCCCCGCGCCTTGGCTGCGGCCTGAAAGGCCAGTGCCTGCGCGTCGGTCCAATCGCCTTGCAGGTTGAACTGGATGGAGTCGGGCGCGCGTTCTTCGGGCGGCAGGGCAGGGGGGACGGACAGCCACGGGCTGGCGTTCAGCCGGTCGGCCACCCAGTCATGGTTGGCGCGGCCCTGCGCCACGCGGCCCGCGATTTCGGGCAGTTGCGGGCGGATCACCGCCGCCGACAGGTTCTGCATCCGCAGGTTATAAAGCGGCAGCCGGTTTTGCCAGTGGCCGAAACTGTTCTGCAAACCGGGATGTTTCTTCCAGTTCTGCTCGTAGGCCCCTGACATGATGATCGCACGGGCGGCGATTTCGGGGTCATCCGTCACCATGATCCCGCCTTCGCCCGCGTTGACCAGTTTGTAGGACTGGAACGAGAAGCAGCCGACCTTGCCGATCGTGCCGATCTTTCTCCCGCCCCAGACGGTCCCAAGGCTGTGGGCCGCATCCTCTACCACCGGAAGGCCGCGCGCATCGCACAGCGCCATGATCGCGTCCATGTCGCTGGTATGGCCGCGCATATGGCTGATGAGGACGGCATGCGCGCCATCGAGCTTTGCTTCGAAATCGGCCAGATCGACGCGATAGTTGCTGCCGACCTCGACCAGAACGGGGGTGCAATCGGCGTGGACGACCGCCGAGGGCACAGCGGCGAAGGTGAAGGCGGGGATGAGCACCCGCGCGCCACGCGGCAGGTCCAGCGCCTTGAGCGAGAGAAACAGCGCCGCCGAGCAGGACGACACGGCAAGCGCGTAACGCGACCCCAGAAGATCGGCAAATTCGGCCTCGAGAAGGGCGACGGGTGATCCGGACGCGGCGGTGTAGCGGAACAGGTCGCCGGTCGAGAGCAGACGGTCGATCTCGTCCCGCGCGGCATCGGGGATGGGGTCTGCGTCATAGACATTGGGGGCGAGGGAGGCTTGACCGTCGGGTGCCATCTACAGCTTTCCTGAAACTGACATTCCGGAAACCTGTAAATGCTGCAGCGCGGGTTTTCCAGTGACATGTTGATGACGCGCGGGAAGTCGGCGGTTTTTGCCGTTCAGAGGCCCAGCCGGTCGCGCAGCGAATACCATGTCATCGCCAGCACCAAGAGCGGCCAGCGCAAGGCGACACCGCCCGGAAAGCGGGGGGTGGGCAGGCTGGCCATCAGGTCGAAGCGGCCGGCCTGTCCGGCCACGGCCTCGGCAAGGACACGTCCGGCCAGCGTCGCCATCGCCACCCCGTGGCCCGAGTAACCCGAGGCAGAGAGGACATTCGGTGCAACACGCAGGAAACAGGGGTTGCGGGTCATGGTGATGGCAAGCGTGCCGCCCCATGCGCGGTCGATCCTTACGCCCCGCAGATCGGGGTAAATGTCGGTCAGGGCGGGCATCACGGTCTTGACGATATCGGGAAAGCGCCAGCCATAGCTTTCTCCCCCGCCGAAAAGCAGGCGGTTGTCATCGGACAGGCGCCAGTAATTCACCACAAAGCGCGTGTCGGCCACGGCCACGGGTTCGGACAAGACGCCTGCCGCGCGGTCGCCAAGGGGTTCGGTCGCCACGATGAAGTTGTTGATCGGCATGACGCGGGCTGCGACCTGTGGTTCCAGCCCGCCAAGATAGCCGTTCGCGGCAAGGATCACATGGTCGGCCGTGACGCTGCCTTGGGCGGTCAGCACCTGCGCCTTTGCGCCGTGGTGGATCCGCGTGACCTCGGACCGCTCGAAGATCGTGGCCCCCGCCGCCACGGCGGCCTGTGCAAGGCCGATGGCGTAGTTGAGCGGATGCACATGGCCCGCGCCGCGGTCGATGTCGCCGCCTGCAAAGACACCCGAGGGGATGAGCCGCCCGATGGCCTCGCGGTCGAGCGGTTCGATTTCGTCGTAGCCGTAGTCGCGGCGCAGCTTCTCGGCGTAGTCCCGGGCATGGCGCACCTGCGATTGTGTCCAGCAGGCATGGGCGATGCCGGGATGGAAGCGCAGCGGCATGGCGTGATCGGCGATCAGGGATTTGACCATCCCTTTCGCCTCTTCCGCCAAATCCCACAGGTGTCGGGCGTTCGCGGCACCGACCACGCGCTCCAGATCGTCCTGATCGTTGCGCTGCCCCGAGCCGACCTGCCCGCCGTTGCGTCCCGATGCGCCGAAGCCCACGCGATGCGCCTCGACCACCACGACCGACAGCCCGCGCTGCGCCAGATGCAAGGCTGCCGACAGGCCGGTATATCCCGCCCCCACGACGCAGACATCGGCCCGGACCGCCCCTTGCAACGGGGCGAACGGGCCGAGCGGCGCGCGGGTCGCGGCATAGTATGAGGCGGGGTATTCCCCCGCCCGATCATTGACGTGCAGCAGGTTCATACGTTCAGCAGAAGATGCTCCCGCTCCCACGGGCTGATGACTTGCAGGAACTCTTTGTATTCGTTCCGCTTCACGCTGGTGTAGACCTCGCAGAACTCGACGCCGAGGATGTCGCGCAGGGCGCTGTCCTCTTCGAGCAGGTCAAGCGCATCGCCGAGGTTATAGGGCAGGTCGGTTTCGTTCATATAGGCATCGCCCGTGCATTCGGGCTTGGGCATCTGTTGCGCCTTGAGACCGAGATAGCCGCAGGCAAGGCTGGCGGCGATGCCGAGATAGGGGTTGCAATCCATCCCAGCGAGGCGGTTTTCAAGCCGCCGCGCCTCGGGCGGCGAGATCGGCACGCGCAGGCCCGTGGTGCGGTTGTCGCGCCCCCATTCGAGGTTGATCGGCGCCGCGAAGTCCGGCACGTAGCGGCGGTAGCTGTTGACATAGGGCGCAAGCAGCGCCACCGCGCCGGGAAGATGCTTTTGCATACCGGCGATGAAATGCAGGAATGCGGGGGTTTCGCCGCCCTTCTTGTCGGAAAAGATGTTCTTTCCGGTTTTGGTATCGACCACCGAGTGGTGAATATGCATGGCCGATCCGGGTTCGCCCTCGATCGGCTTTGCCATGAAGGTGGCGAAACAGTCATGGCGCAGGGCGGCTTCGCGGATCAGGCGTTTGAAGAAGAAGATCTCGTCCGCCAGCGCCACGGGGTCGCCGTGGGCAAGGTTGATCTCGACCTGTCCCGCGCCGCCTTCCTGAAGGATGCCGTCGATCTCGAAGCCCTGCGCTTCGGCAAAGTCGTAGATGTCGTCGATGACCTTGCCGTATTCGTCGACCGCCGACATGGAATAGGCCTGTTTGCCCGCCGCGCGGCGGCCCGAGCGGCCCATGGGCGGGATGATCGGCATGTTGGGGTCGATGTTGCGCGCGACAAGGAAGAACTCCATCTCGGGGGCGACGATGGGTTGCCAGCCTTCGGCGTTGTAAAGCTCGACGATGCGTCTGAGGACGTTGCGCGGGGCGGTCGGAACGGGGCGGCCCTGCTGGTCTTCGGCGTCGTGGATGATTTGCAGCGTGATGTCGGCGGTCCAGGGGGCCGCCGTCGCCGTGCTGAAATCGGGCACGAGGATCATGTCGGGTTCGGTGAAGGCACCCGTGGGGTTATCGGCCCATTCGCCGGTGATGGTTTGCAGGAAGATGGAATTCGGCAGGAAATAGTTGGCCTGCTTGGCGAATTTGGAGGCGGGCATGGCCTTGCCACGCGCCACGCCGGCGATATCGCCGATGATGCATTCCACCTCGTCCACGCGGCGTCCGGCGATCCAGTCGCGGGCGGCTTCGGGCAGTTTGTCGGTCCAGTTGGACATGGGTCACACTATGGTTCGGGGTTGCCGCGCCGGAAGGGGTTCAGGCGCGGGGTTCCTTGAAAAAGGCGGCGATGCGGGCCGCGATGCTTTTGTCTTGCAAGGGGTCGGTCAGGCGGGTTGCGGCCTTGGCCATCACCTCGTCCGGGACGACGCCTTTGCCCCGTGTCTTCATCAGCCCATCGACGAATTCGGGGCGGAATTCGGGATGGGCCTGCACCGTGAAGGCGCGGTCGTCATAAAGCAGTGCCGCGTTGGTGCAGAAATCGTTGCTGGCAATGACCTTGGCGCCCTTTGGCACCTCGACCACCTGATCGCGGTGCCATGCGTTCAGGGTCAGCGTCTCGCCGTCGAAATCGTAGTCCTGCGCGCCGACGGCCCAACCGCCCGCGTAGCGTTCGACCTTGCCGCCCATGGCTTGCGCCACGATCTGGTGACCAAAGCAGATTCCCACCACCGGCACATGGGCCGCGAAACTGTCGCGGATGAATTGCTCGAGCGGCGGGATCCATGCGTGGTCTTCATAGACCCCGTGGCGCGAGCCGGTGATGAGCCAGCCGTCGGCATCATGGACCGAGGCGGGAAATTCCCCCTCGACCACGCGCCAGGTGCGGAAGGTGAAACCATGCCCGCCCAGCAGGCGTGCGAACATGTCGGGATAATCGCCCATCTCGGGGGCGAGCATTTCGGGGGCGAGGCCAGTCTGCAGGATGCCGATGAGCATGGGTTTGCCTGATTGCCGATAGAAGAAAGGTAGTGTCTGCGCTGCACTTTCGGCAAGGGGGCTGATTTTTCGCAGAAAAATCGTTGCCCCCTTGGTCGGGCCCAACGAATTTTCTGCGAAAATTCAGGGCCCGTCAGACCGTGTCGAGGTAAAGCTCGACCCGTTCGGTTTCCGTGAGTTCCCCGATGTAGTGCAGTTCCTGCCGTTTGGTGTGGATCAGGTTCTTGATCAGCTCGGGGTGGATGAAGCGCGGCACGATCGGGCTTTGCTCGAGCGCGTCGATCGCGGCTTCCCAGCTGTCGGGAATCTGGGGCAGATCCTCGATCGCATAGGCGTTGCCGGTGATCGGGGCGGGGGGTTCCATCGCCTGCGTGATCCCGTCGAGTGCCGCGCCGAGGATGGCCGCAAGCATGAGATAGGGGTTCACGTCGCCGCCCGCCACGCGATGCTCGATCCGCCGTGCGCCGGGGTTGCCGGCAGGGATGCGGATGGCGGCGGTGCGGTTCTCGTAGCCCCAGCAGATCGAGGTGGGCGCATGTTTCCCCGGAACGAGGCGTTCGTAGCTGTTCTGGTGCGGCGCGAAGATCAGCGCGGAATCGTGCATGGCATTGAGGCACCCCGCCACCGCCGAGCGCAAGGTCGCCGTGCCCTTGGGGCCGCCGCTGTCAAAGACGTTGCGACCGTCTTCGTCGATCAGGCTGAAATGGGTGTGCAGGCCCGAGCCGGAGTATTCCGGATAGGGCTTGGCCATGAAGCTGGCGGCAAAGCCGTGGCGGCGGGCCAGACCTTTGACCAGCATCTTGAAGAACCATGCGTCGTCGGCGGCGCGCAGCGCGTCGTCGCAATGCATCAGGTTCACCTCGAACTGGCCGAGGCCGGTTTCCGAGGTGGTGGTGTCGGCGGGAATGTCCATCGCCTCGCAGGCATCGTAGAGGTCGGTGAAGAAGGTGTCGAAGGCGTCGAGCGCGCGGATCGAAAGCGTTTCGGCGGCCTTGCGGCGCTTGCCCGACCGGGGCGAGGCGGGGACCTGCATGGTCTTGCCCGAGTCGTCGATCAGGAAGAATTCAAGCTCCATCGCGACCACGGGGGTCAGACCGCGTTCCTTGAACTTCTCGACCACGGCGCGCAAGGCGTGGCGGGGGTCGCCCTCATACGGGGTGCCGTTTTCGCGGAACATCCAGATCGGCAGCAGCGCGGTGGGCGCCTCGAGCCAGGGCATGGGCATGAAGCCGCGTTCGGTGGGTTTGAGAACCCCGTCCTGATCGCCCTGTTCGAACACCAGCGGGCTGTCGTCGATATCCTCGCCCCAGATGTCGAGGTTCAGGACCGAGAACGGGAAACGGGTTCCGTTCTTCGTCACGTTTTCAGCGAAGCGGGCGGGCACGCGTTTGCCGCGCGCCTGTCCGTTCAAGTCGGCAGCGGCCACGCGGATGGTCCGCACGTCCGGGTGCTTTCTCAGCCAATCTTTCATCATCGTTCATAAGGCGGGGGAGCGATGTGCCCGGCCCCGGTCCTTCCCTTTGTGTTCGACCCTATTCCCATGCAGCCCCATGCCGCACTGCCACCCCTTGGGCGGACCCGGGCAAGACGCCCGAGGAATTTGATCAAATCTAGGCTACTATCGGATCAGTTGAGGACGCAAGCGAATTCTTGCGCGTTGGTTCGATGGCAGATGGCGGTTCAACCGCTTGTTCACGGCGTTGAAGGCAAAGGTCAGGGTCAGCGTCAGGCAGATGAAGTAAAAGCCCACGATGGGGTAGGGGATGAAGGGGTTGTAGGTCTTGTCGGCGAAATAGCTGGCGTAGTAGAGCGCGTCGCCCTGTTGGCGGAACGCGGGGAAACTGGAAAAGAACACCAGTGTCGTGGCGTGGAACAGGAAGATCGCCTCGTTCGTGTAGGCAGGCCAGCCCAAGCGCAGCATGGTGGGCCAGAGGATGCGGCGGAAGCGTTTGAAGCCGGTGATGCCATAGGCGTCGGCGGCTTCGAGATCGCCTTTTGGCACAGAGCGCAGCGCGCCGTAGAAGATTTCGGCCGAATAGGCGGCCGTGTTGAGGAACAGCACGACCAGCGCGCCACACCAGGCTTTTGTTAACCAATCTGTGTGGATCGTTACCCCGAGCAGGTCGATGCCGGATTTGGGAAGCAGCACAAAGGCCTGATATCCAAGGAAAAACTGGATGAACAACGGCGAGCCGCGGAAGGTGAAGATGAACCACTCGGCCGGTTTGCGCAGCCAGGGGCTGCGGGCGGATTTTGCCAGTGCCAGAGCGTTGGCCAGAAAGAACCCCGCAAAAAGCGCAAGCGCGCCGTAGTAGATGTTCCAGATCAGGCCCGAGCCGATGAGGGTGAACTGCTCGCACAGCGTGAAGCCGGTCTTGGGCAGCATCCGCTCGCCCAGACCGATCGAGCGGAAAGCATAGGCGGCGATGGTCTCGGCGCAGGTCATCGTCATGCGGCGGCCTTTCGCATCGCTTCGCCCGCCATCGTGGCCTGCCCGTGCGACAGGCGTGCCGTCAGGCGGCCCAGCACGATTTCCGAGACGCGGGTGAAGGCAAGGTAGAAGGCCAGAAGGAACAGGAAATACCACAGCCGCCAGTCGTCATGCGGGTAGGCGTAGCTGTCGGTCTTGGACCCGCCCAGTTCCTGCGCCCAGTAGACGATGTCGTTGACGCCGAGCAGGAACAGCAGCGGCGTGGCCTTGATGAGAATCAGCCACAGGTTGGACAGGCCGGGCAGGGCATAGACCCACATCTGCGGCACGAGGATGCGGCGGAACACCTGACGGTTGGACAGGCCATAGGCCTCGGCGGTTTCGAGCTGGGCGCGGGGGACGGCGTTCATCGCGCCGTAAAGGACGTTGGCGGTGAAAGCGCCGAAGACGATGGCAAAGGTCACCACGGCCAAGGCGAAGCCGTAGATCTGGTGAAAGATCTGCGGGGCGGAATTGGGCGGGATTTTCGCTTCAGGACAGACCTTGAATTCAAGGCCCGTGCGGATCGGTTCGGTCCAGTCGGGGCAGCGGATATAGTGCAGACCCGTCTCGAACGCCTGATCGAGGGCGATCACGAAGAACATGAAGAAGATGATATCGGGGATGCCGCGCACCATCAGCATATAGGCCTTGCCCAGCAGCGAGAGCGCGCGGCTGTGCGACCGCGCGGCGATGGCCCCCATGAAACCGAAGCCAAGCGCCACGGGGGCGGTGACGGCCAGAAGGATCAGGACGGTGCCGAAGCTGTAATAGAACAGAAGGTGCTTGCCCGATGTCAGGTAGCACAGCATCCAGTTGAACCCCGACAGGGTCGAGGGGTCTGCGCATTGGGAAAACATCGCACCTCGGGCCTGGGTTACGGGGGAAAGGGTGACGGGAAAAAGGGGAAACCGGCGCGGGGCCGGTTTCCCGAAAGATCATCAGAACAGGACGGCTTTGTCCTTGAACCACTTGGTGATCAGCTCGTTCAGCGAACCGTCGGCCTTCATTTCGCCGATGGCCTTGTCGAACTTGCCGGCCAGTTCGGTGTCGGACTGGCGGAAGGCCGCGCCCACGCCGCCGCCAAGCTGGACCTTGTCGACGATCTGAAGCTCGCCGTTCGACTGGGCCACGACAGGGTCGAGGAATTCGCTGTCGGCCAGAACGGCATCGGCTTCGCCATTGCGGACGGCGGCGACGGTTTCGTCGGGCGTCTTGAATTCCAGAAGCTGCGCGCCGGATTCGGCCACATGCGACGCCTGGATCGTGGCGGTCTGCGCGGCGACGACGCCGGCTTTCAGATCGACATCGGCGCTGGCTGCCACGTAGTACGAGGTGGCCGGCGGGTAGTAGTTCTGGGTGAAGAGGCGGTCGGCCTTGCGCTCTTCGGTGATCGACATGCCCGCCATGATGACGTCGAAGTTGCCCGAGTTCAGGTTGGGCATCATCGAATCCCAGTCGTTCTGCACGAATTCGCAGGTCAGTGCCGCGCGCTTGCAGATTTCGGTGCCGAGGTCGACTTCGAAGCCGTCGAGTTTGCCCGCGTCATTGACGAGGTTGTAGGGCGGGTACAGCCCTTCGGTGGCGATGCGGACAGTGTCTTGCGCGCTGGCGGCCATGCCGGACAGGGCGACAAGGGCTGTCGCAAGCATAAGTTTCTTCATGTGGTAGCTCCCCTTCGTTTTGGTCTTGGTCGTAGGTTTCAGGCCGAGGTGGCCGAGAGGAAACCGCGCAGACGGTCGGTCTGCGGGTTGCCGAACAAACGGTCCGGCGGACCCTCTTCTTCGATCTTGCCGCGATGCAGGAAGACCACATGGTCCGACACATCGGCGGCGAGTTTCATGTCATGCGTCACAAGGATCATCGTGCGCCCTTCTTCGGCAAGCGCCTTGATGACTTTTACAACTTCCTGCTCGAGTTCCGGATCCAGCGCCGAGGTGGGTTCGTCGAACAACAGGGCGCGGGGTTCCATGCACAGCGCACGGGCGATGGCGGCGCGTTGCTGCTGGCCGCCCGAAAGCTGCGCGGGCCAGGCATCGGCCTTGTCGGCGATGCCGACCTTGGCAAGGTATTTGCGCGCGGCGGCTTCAACCTCGGCCGGATCGCGTTTCAGCACGGTGACCGGGGCTTCCATGACGTTTTGCAGGATCGTCATGTGGGACCACAGGTTGAACTGCTGGAAAACCATCGACAGGTTGGTGCGCATCCGCGTGACCTGCGCGCGGTCGGAGGGGTGGCGGTTCAGCCCCTGCCCGCGCCAGCGGACGGCTTCGCCCTCGAACTCGATATCGCCTTCCTGGCTTTCCTCGAGCAGGTTGCAGCAGCGCAGCAGCGTCGACTTCCCCGACCCCGACGAGCCGATGAGGGACACGACATGACCACGCGGCGCGGTCAGGTCTACACCCTTCAGCACTTCGAGCGGGCCATAGCTCTTGTGCAGGTTGCGGATGCGGATAACGGGTGTGTCGGCGGTTGCGTCTGGCACTTAGGTCTGGATGTTGCTTTTTATGACAGTCGAGTAAGGCGCAGGTTCGGACGCTTTGCAACGCGCTTTGCGCGGGTTTGGGGCCGAGTCCGGCGGAATTTGATCATTTTTCCGGTGCAAGCGCATCGGGCGCGGGGGGAGTTGGCACCGCGAGATAAGTTTCGGCCGGAATGTAAACGATTCCCCTAAGACGCAGGGCGCTGGTTTGCGTTGCGTCAAGCTGGCCGATGGCCCCGGCAATGGCCTCGAAGATGCCGGCCGAGTCGCGGCCTGCCGCCGTGATGTAGGGCAGGCCGGGGGTCGGGTCGGTCAGGGCAATGCCGTGGACCGCGGCGGCTTGCGGATCGTGTTCGGCCAGCAGGGACCAGGTCACGGCGTCGAGCGCCGCAAGATCGGCGCGGCCTGTCGCAACGGCAGCAAGCGAGGCCGCGTGCGAGCCGGTTTGCACGCCTGCGCGAAGGGTGAGGCCAAGCTTGGCCGCGTGGGTCTGCGGTGCGGCCCAGCCCGATTGTGACATGGCGTCGTTGTAGGCAAGGGCGGCGCCGTCGAAATCGGCGAGGGTGCGGCGCGGGTCGTCGCGGCGCGCGATCAGGACCGAACGGTAATAGCCCGGCGGGCAGCCCCCGACCCCGAAATCGGGGGTGCCGACAAGCTGGACCCGACCGTGCAGTTTCGCGCGGAAGGGAAAGCCGCAGGTCTGCGACAGCAGCAGGGAAGGGTCGGTCCATTGCGGCATCAACTCGGCATCGTCCCGGCGCAGGAATTGCGGTGCGTCGATGCCGCGCGCGATCAGGCCTGCACGGATGAGCGACCAGTAACGGTCTGTCGCCGCACGGTTTTCCGCGCGGTCATACATGGGAAGGGCGGCGATCATGCGCGCTCGGCCCTTTTGCGGGCAAGGTTCGATTCCACATCGGAAAGGCCGAGAAGCGAGGCGACCATGCGCAACAGCCGGTCTTCCTCGGCGTCGCGCAGGCCATCGGACAGGGCGACGGACCACATGGCCTGCATCAGGGCGGAGCGGTCCTCGAGGTCGGTCGCGGCCTTGATGGCGCGGGTGAAGCGGACGGTATCGGGGGCTTCCGCCTCGAGCGTTTCGGCGTCCGAGCGCAGGCGCGCGGCCTCGAACGGGCCGAGGTGGTGGCGGGCCATCAGGATACGGTCGATGTTCTCGACCTCTTCGGCCGAATAGAGACCATCGGTTTTGGCGATGCGCACGAGCAGCGCCGCCAAGGCAAGGCGGGCATCGGGTTCGGGCAGGCGGGACGGGGCGGGGGCCAGAAGGCCGCGCAGGAGATGTTCGAACATGGCCCGAGGATAGGCCGCGCTTCGGGGCGGGGCAAGCCGTGGCGGGTCACGCCTGCGGGATCAGAGGGTCTTGTAGAGCGCGGAAAGGGCGGCGGCTTCGGCCTCGATCCCGTAGGGCGGGTTGAGGATCCACATGCCGGTGCCGATCATCTTGTGCCCGTCGCGGACGGGGGGGAAGCGGAGTTCGTGGCGGAAACTGTCGGGGTGGGCGGCCATCAGCTCGCGCAGCATGGGGGTATGGGGGCCGTCGACAAGTATTGGATACCAAAGGGCAATCGTGCCGACGTTCCATTTGCGGGCGATCTGGCCGACGAGTTTGGGAAGGGTCTGGTAGTCGGTCTTGACCTCGTAGGAGGGGTCGATCAGCAGCAGCCCGCGGCGCGGGGTGGGCGGGGTGAGGGCAAGGGCCATTTCGAGACCGTCGCGCTTTTCGATGTGCAGGCCCCACTGGCCCATCGCGCGGGTCAGGGCGGCGTGTTCCTGCGGGTGCAATTCGGCCAGATGGATCGCATCGGTTTCGCGCAAGCCGAGCGCCGCGACGAGGGGCGAGCCGGGATAGGCGTTCGGGCCAAAGAGCGCGCGGGTCTGGGCAAGGCGCTGCCGGTAGGGGTGGTCGGGCGGAAACCGCTGTTCCAGAAGGGAAATTCCGGCCGCCGCCTCGCCCGTCTTTGCGGCCTCGGGGGCGGTCAGGTCATAGACGCCGCGGCCTGCGTGGGTTTCGATGTAGCTGAGCGGCTTGTCCTTGCGGGTCATGTAATCGAGCATGAAGGCCAGAAGCGCGTGCTTCTGGACATCGGCCAGATTCCCGGCGTGGTAGATGTGCTGGTAGGAGAGCATGCCGCTTGGCTAACCTGTTGCGGGCGTTGGATCAAGCGGGCTTGGGCGGCGGTTGGCGTTAGCTGTCTGTTATGGGGCGCGGATGCACAGGGGATGCAGACGCGGGGCAAGCGGGCTTAAGCCTTTGTCAGGACATTCCGCCACCGTGGATGCGGCGGGCCGAACCCGAAGCGGCGGGGTTGCGGGGCGGGGTGGCGCGCCCCATGTCGTCCAGGCGGTTGCCGAAAGCGCGGTCATTGCGTAGGGATGCTGCGGAAGCTTGGATGAGGGTCTTATGGAAATCTTTACGCTCGCCGGATTGACCGCCTTGGCGCAGGTCATCGCCATCGACCTTGTTCTGGCGGGCGACAATGCCATCGTCATCGGCCTTGCGGCGGCAGGTCTGCCCAAGGAGATGCGCACCAAGGCCATTCTGGTCGGCATCATCGCGGCGACCGTGCTGCGGATCATCTTTGCCACGGTGACGACCTATCTGATGGCGATGACGGGCCTGCTGCTGGCGGGGGGCATCCTGCTTCTGTGGGTCTGCTGGAAGATGTGGCGCGAGCTGCGCGAGGGGCATGGCAACGACAATGCCGCCGAAGAGGCGCTGACGGGCACCGATCTGAACGCCGATGGCACGGTGGGCGGCGGGCCGAAGAAAACCTTCCGGCAGGCGGCGATCCAGATCGTCGTGGCCGATGTGTCGATGAGCCTCGACAACGTGCTGGCAGTGGCGGGGGCGGCGCGGGAACATCCCACGGTGCTGGTGGTGGGGCTGATCCTGTCCATCGCGCTGATGGGTCTGGCCGCGAGTTTCGTGGCGCGCTTGCTGAACAAGCACCGCTGGATCGCCTATGTCGGGCTTGCCATCATCTTCTATGTGGCGCTGCGCATGATCTGGGAGGGCTGGCATCAGGTGCAGCCCGTGGTGCTGTCGTCGCTGGGCTGAACCCCTCGGCTGCGCCAAAGATCGGGAATTGCAGGGAAGGCGGTCCGGTGGGGCCGCCTTTTGCGCTTTCTACGGCGTGTTGACCACGGGGGAGCAAAGCCCGGTGACCGCGTTCCGAGCGGGGCGAAGGGCGATTTCTGTCGCAGAAATCGCGGCGGAATTTGACGCAAATTCCGCGGTTCGACCGTCGGGTCGGTCTGGTGGTGTCTTCAACAGGCGACCGCCGGTCGGCACCGTTTCCTGCGTCAGGAAACGGCGCGAAATCTGCGTCAGATTTCGCTTAGACCAGACGGCTCACCTCGACCGCGGCGCGGACGAAATCGGCGAACAGCGGGTGGGGGGCGAAGGGTTTCGACTTCAGCTCGGGGTGGAACTGGACACCGATGAACCACGGGTGATCCTTGACCTCGACGATCTCGGGCAGGCGGCCGTCGGGGGACATGCCCGAGAAGATCAGCCCGCAATTTTCCAGCTTGTCGCGGTATTGGATGTCCACCTCGTAGCGGTGGCGGTGGCGTTCCTCGATGGTGGTCGTGCCATAGACGCCGGCCACTTTGGAGCCGGGGGTCAGGCTGGCTGTATAGGCGCCCAGCCGCATCGTGCCGCCCTTGTCGTCAGACAGCTTGCGGGCGACGACATGGTTGCCCTGCACCCATTCCTTGAGGTGGTAGACCACGGGGGTAAAGCGTTTCTCGCCCGCCTCGACGTCGAATTCCTCGGAGCCTGCGTTCTTCATGCCCACAAGGTTGCGCGCGCTTTCGATCACGGCCATCTGCATGCCGAGGCAGATGCCGAGATAGGGGATCTTCTTTTCGCGGGCGAATTGCGCGGCCTTGATCTTGCCTTCGGTGCCGCGTTCGCCAAAGCCGCCGGGGACGAGGATGGCGTGGAAGTTTTCCAGATAGGGGGCGGGGTCTTCGCGTTCGAAGATTTCGGCGTCGATCCATTCGGCCTTGACGCGGGTGCGGTTGGCCATGCCGCCGTGGGTCAGCGCCTCGGCGATGGATTTGTAGGCGTCTTCGAGCTGGGTGTATTTGCCGACGATGGCGACGCGGACCGTGCCTTCGGCATGGGTCAGGCGGTCCATCACGTCTTCCCAGCGGGCGAGGTTGGGCTTGGGCGCGGGGGTGATGCCGAAGGCGTCAAGCACCGCCTGGTCAAGGCCCGCGCGGTGATAGGCAAGGGGCGCTTCGTAGATGGTTTTCAGGTCATAGGCAGGAATGACCGAGTCCTTGCGGACGTTGCAGAAGAGGGCGATCTTTTCCCGCTCGCGGTCCGGGATCGGGTGTTCGGATCGGCAGACCAGCACATCGGGGGCGAGGCCGATGGATTGCAGCTCTTTCACCGAGTGCTGGGTGGGTTTCGTTTTCAGCTCGCCCGAGGCCGCCAGATAGGGCAGCAGCGTCAGGTGCATCAGGATCGACTGGCCGCGCGGGCGTTCGTGGATAAACTGGCGGATCGCCTCGAAGAAGGGCAGACCCTCGATGTCGCCCACGGTGCCGCCGATTTCGCAGAGCATGAAATCGACCTCGTCATCGCCGATGCGGAGGAAGTTCTTGATCTCGTTGGTGACGTGGGGAATGACCTGGATCGTCTTGCCGAGGTAGTCGCCGCGGCGCTCTTTCTCCAGCACGTTGGAATAGATGCGGCCGGAGGAGATGCTGTCGGTCTGGCGGGCCGAGACGCCGGTGAAGCGTTCGTAATGGCCAAGGTCGAGGTCGGTTTCGGCGCCGTCGTCGGTGACGAAAACCTCGCCATGTTCGAAGGGCGACATCGTGCCGGGGTCGACGTTGAGGTAGGGGTCGAGTTTGCGCAGGCGGACGGTGTAGCCGCGGGCCTGCAAGAGCGCACCGAGGGCGGCGGAGGCGAGACCCTTGCCGAGGGAGGAGACGACGCCGCCTGTGATGAAGATATAGCGTGCCATCGGTAAACTCCCGTGTTGGTTCAATCGGTGCGATCGAGCGGCGATTCGGGGCGCGGGAATCGCATCATCACGGGAGACAAGCTGTAACGCAGCTTTCGGCCGCGCGCAACCTGACCGCTAGATGCAGTCCCTGGCCGGAAAAGCTACCCAATGAATGGTGGTTTAGTTGCTGTTCGCCGGGGGCGGGGCGAGCGGAGCGTCGGCGGGTTGCGGGGGCAGCAGGTCGGTGCCGAGCGGCGCGTCGGTCGGGGCGGGTGCGGCAGGCGCGTCGATGCCGGCCTGATCGAGGACCGAGCCGGACCCCGCTTTCTGCGCGGCGAGGACGGTCAGCGTGACCGAGGTTGCGATGAAGCAGACGGCAAAGACCCATGTCAGTTTCGCAAGCGCGCTGGCGGCACCGCGTCCGGTCATGACGGAATTGCCGCCGCCACCGCCGCCCATGCCCAGACCGCCACCTTCCGACCGCTGCAACAGCACCACGCCGATCAGGAGAAGGGCGAGGATCAGGTGGATCGTGAGGATGACGTTTTCCATTGGGCCGCTTTTTGCTCGGAACTGACGCGCCTATCTAGGCGGAAGGGGGCAGGGGTGCAAGCCCCTAGCGGGGAAAGGGGGGGCTCGCCCCCCCCTCTTGCCGCAGGCGGCAATTCACCCCCCGAGGATATTTGGGGCAAGAGGAACGGGGGGAGTGATAGGGGGAAGGGCGCGGGCGGGGCGGGCTGCGGCGCGCCCGTGCGGCGGGCGGCGGTTTTGCCTTTCCCTTGCGGGGGCGGGCGGCTATAGGACGCACGGTTTCAGCGAACCCTTGAAAGGAATCCTTCATGGCCAATGTCGTCGTCGTGGGCGCCCAGTGGGGCGACGAGGGGAAGGGCAAGATCGTCGATTGGCTCTCGGAGCGGGCCGATGTGATCGCGCGCTTCCAGGGCGGGCACAATGCGGGCCATACGCTGGTGATCGACGGCAATGTCTACAAGCTGTCGCTGCTGCCTTCGGGGATCGTGCGCGGGGGCAAGCTTTCCGTCATCGGCAACGGGGTGGTGCTGGACCCCTGGGCGCTGCTGTCGGAGATCGAGAAGCTGCGCGGGCAGGGTGTGACGGTCGATCCCGACAACCTGATGATTGCCGAGAACACGCCGCTGATCCTGCCGGTGCATGGCGAGCTGGACCGTGCGCGCGAAGGCCAGACGGGGGTGGCCAAGATCGGCACCACGGGGCGCGGCATCGGGCCGGCCTATGAGGACAAGGTGGGGCGGCGCACGATCCGTGTGGCCGACCTTGCCGACGAGGCGACGCTGGATCTGCGCATCGGGCGGTTGCTTGGCCATCATAACGCGCTGCGGGCGGGGCTGGGCCTTGGTCCGGTCGATCCGGTGGCGCTGAAGGCGCAGCTTTTAGAGGTCGCGCCGAAGATCCTGCCCTATGCCAAGCCCGTGTGGAAGGTGATGCACGACGCCCGCCGCGCCGGAAAGCGCATCTTGTTCGAGGGGGCGCAAGGGTCGCTGCTCGACGTGGATTTCGGCACCTATCCCTATGTCACCAGTTCCAACACGCTTGCGGGCATGGCCGCCACGGGCACGGGGCTGGGGCCGACGGCGGTGGATTTCGTGCTGGGGATCGTGAAGGCCTATACGACGCGCGTGGGCGAGGGGCCGTTTCCGACCGAGCTGTTCGACGCCGATGGCGAGCGTCTGGGCGAGCGGGGGCATGAATTCGGCACCGTGACCGGGCGCAAGCGGCGCTGCGGCTGGTTCGATGCGGTGCTGGTGCGCCAGACCTGCGCGACGAGCGGGGTTTCGGGGATCGCGCTGACCAAGCTTGACGTGCTGGACGGGTTCGAGACGCTGAAGATCTGCGTGGGCTACGAGCTGGACGGGCAGAAGCTGGATTACCTGCCGACGGCGGCCAACCTTCAGGCGCGGGTCAAGCCGATCTACGAGGAGATGGAAGGCTGGCAGGAGTCGACCGCAGGTGCGCGGTCCTGGGCCGACCTGCCGGGTGCCGCGATCAAATATGTGCGGCGGATCGAGGAACTGATCCAGTGCCCGGTGGCGATGCTGTCGACCAGCCCCGAGCGGGATGACACGATCCTTGTGACCGATCCTTTCGCGGATTGATCGGGCGCGGACTGATCGGGCGCGGACTGATCGGGCGCCGACGGATCGGACACCGACAGATCGGGCGCGAATTGATGCGCGGGCCTGCCGCGCTATCTGCGGCGGGCATCGAAAGGAAAGCGGAATGGCATTGGGTTACAAGACGCGGCGGCGGCTTTCGCTGCTGATCCTGCTGGTGGGTTTGCCGCTCTACATCGTGGTGGCGGTCAAGGCGGTGAGCCTGTTCGAGCGTCCGTCGATCTGGGTGGAATTGCTGGTCTATGTCGCTTTGGGCGTGGTCTGGGCGCTGCCGTTCAAATTCGTGTTCAAGGGGATAGGTCAGGCCGACCCCGACGCGCCGGAGAACGGGACGCGGAAATGAGAAAAGGCGGACGGGGTGACCCGTCCGCCTTTTCCGTCAGGATGCGGGTGGCAGCCCCGCGCCTGTGTCACGAAAGGTCTTTGGCCCTTGCATGGAAGGGCGATGCTTCGGTCAGCGTGAACTGGCCGCGACGGACCTTGACGAGGTGGCCGTCGCGCAGAAGCGTGCCGAAGACGCGCAGGGCATCTTCGCGCAGAGTCTCGATCTGCGGAATCATGTCGGACATCTGCCGCATCAGTTGCGGGCGGGTGAAGTGCGGGCGGTTCAGCACGCAGGTCAGGTAGGCGGCGGCGGCCTCCATCATGTCGCGCATCGAAGTCGCGCCGAGGCTTTCGGCAAAGTCGCGGAACGCGTGCTTTGCGCCCTGCGGGTCGACGAGTCCTTCGGGCTGGCCTTCGGCGGCGATGTCGTCGGCGAGGGCATCTTCGAGGTCGAGGTCGAGGTCCAGATCGTCGATGTCGCCCGCGTCATAGGCCTGCGCCTGCATGGCAAGGCCAGAGCCCGAGCTGCTGACGCGGCGCGGGCGGACGGGCTGGGCGATGGCGGGGGCCGATGTCGTGGCGGCGGCAGGGATCGGCCCGCCCGGCGGGCGGGGCCGGTCGATGCGTTGTTCCGAGACGAGGACGAGGGGGGCGGGGCGCTCTCCTGCCGGTTTCGGCGGGGTGGGCGTGCCACCCGGAAGGGCGGAGCGGACGACCATTGCCAGATCGTTGCGATAGCGCGCGATCCGCGAGGGTTCGGGGCTGGGCTTGGTTTCGCCCGCGCGGCGTTCGGCGACGGTCTGGGCGACCGCCGCTTTCAGATGCGCGATGGCAGAACGGCGGCGCTTGGTCTCTTCGCCTTCCATTTCGGTATCGGCCTGCGCCATGAGGCGGCTGACCGCATCCTCGGCTGACGGGTCGTCGCCGAAGGGGTTGGCCGAAGCGCGGGCGCCCAGTGCGGAGGTGTCCTGTGCGGCGGTGTCCTGTGCGGCGGTGTCCTGTGCGGGAGTGTCTTGCGCGTCGAGACCGGCGAGTTCGCGTTCGAGATCAAGCTCGGCCTCGGGCGAAAGCGGGGCGGCGGCGGGCGCGGTGTCGGCGGGCGCGGCATCGGAGATATCCGAGCGGCGGATGCGGATGACGCGCGCACGGGCGCGTTGCAGCTTGTCGGCGGCACCGGGGCGCAGTTCGAGCGGCGCTTCGGCTTTGGCGGCGGTCAGGGCCGGTGCGGGGGTGTCGTCCTCGAA
Organism: Paragemmobacter straminiformis; assembly: GCF_014243445.1. Lineage (GTDB taxonomy): Bacteria > Pseudomonadota > Alphaproteobacteria > Rhodobacterales > Rhodobacteraceae > Paragemmobacter > Paragemmobacter straminiformis. Next base: position 91,169 of record NZ_JACLQD010000001.1, on the reverse strand, counting down.
ATCCGGTTGCAGGGCGGCGAGGGAGGGTTCGTCGGCCTCGTCGGCAAGGTCGGCTTCGGCGAAGATGTCGTCGAGGTCGTCTTCGTCGTCGGAGGTGACTTTGGCGGCGCTTGCGGTTTCGGTTTCGGCTTCCGCTTCGGCGAAGGTGGACGGGGCGGGGGCCTCGGCGTCGAGATCCTCGGCAAAGTCGAGCATGTGCCCCGATTGTCCGGCAAGGGCCGCGACGAGGGATTCGGGCAGGTCGCCGGATTCGGGAAGGTCGTCTTCGGCGGCGTCTTCGGGCAGGTCGGCAGTTTCGGCGGCGCGGTCTTCGGGCAGCGGGTCGAGGCTGGCGAGGATGGCGGCGACGAGGGGCTGGTCGGCTTCGGCCCCGGCCTCAGCGGCGACGGGGGACTGGTCGGCTTCGGCCTCGGCCTCAGCGGCGACGGGGGTATCTGCGGCGGGTGCTTCGGCGGCGGCCGGATGCGCGGGGGGGGGCGCGTCGACCGTGTCGGCGGTGACGGGCCGGGGTTCGGCATCGGCATCGGCCATGAAGGCGGCCTGTGCGGCGGCGGCGGTGCCGGCCGTGTCGATCGCATCCTCGACATAGTCGGGAAGGACGACGGTTTCGCGGCTGGCAGGGCCGGGCACGGGAACGGCGGGGCTTTCCTGTTGCGCGGCGACTTCGGAGCGCAGGCGCAGCAGGCGTTCCGCGATGGATTCGGGTGCTGCGGAAGCGGGCGCGGCGTCGGCGGCGGGTTGTGCGGCGGGGGAAGCGACGGCGGCGACCGACGGGGCCGGAGCGGCAGCGACCATAGCGGGGGCTGCGGCAGCGACCATAGCGGGCGCTGCGGCGGCGACCACAGCGGGGGCTTCTGCGACGGCGGGGGCGACGGCGGGCCGTTCGGCGGGTGCGGCGGTGCTGTCACCGGTGGCGCGCAGCACGATGCCGTTTTCCTGCACCTTGGCATCGACGCGGCGCTGCACCTCGCGTTCGGCGATGCGGTGCAGCATTGCGGCATCGGGCGTGGGCGGTTCGGCGCCGAAATAGCGGTCTTCTGCGGCAAGGTCGCGGAAATACTCGGCAATGGCACGCATCGTGTTGAAAGGGTCGTCAAACCCTTCCAACGTACAAGAGAAGGTCCCGTAGGAGACCGTGAGGATCTTACTCGCACCGATCATCGGATGCTTGCCTTCCACCAACTTCGCCGCTTCACATCACCTGACCGGCCGATCCTTTTCATGGACAGACTGGGGTGATTTGAAGGATTGATTATGGCCCAAGCCCAGCCCACCTGCCTTATTCGAGAGACAGTATCACCATGAATCGGCCTATTGTCCAATCCCGAGATGGGATCACGCTGGTGGGCGGGGGGCCGGTTTCCAAGGCGGAACTGGCGCTGGCGCTGCGCATCGCGCCGCGGATCGTTGCGGCCGATGGCGGCGCGGACCGGGTGCTGGCGGCAGGTCTGATGCCCGAGGCGGTGGTCGGGGATTTCGATTCGATCTCGGCCCATGCGCGGGGCGTCATTCCGGCCGGGCGGCAGCATGTGATCGCCGAACAGGCGACGACGGATTTCGACAAGGCGCTGCGGTCGGTCGATGCGCCCTTCGTGCTGGCGCTGGGCTTTGCGGGGGCGCGGATCGACCACGGGCTTGCGGTGCTGAACGGGATGGTGCGGCAGGCCGAGCGGGTCTGCCTGCTGATCGGGCCGCGTGACGTGGTGTTCCACGCGCCCGCGCGGCTTGATCTGCGGTTGCGGGTGGGCGACCGGCTGTCGCTGTTTCCGATGCGCGAGGTGACGGGGCGCAGCGCGGGGCTGGAATGGCCCATCGACGGCATCGGCTTTGCGCCCGACGGGATGATCGGCACCTCGAACCGCGTGGTCTCGTCCCGCGTGCGGCTCGAGATGGACGGGGCGGGGATGCTGGTGATCCTGCCGCGCGGACGGCTTGGCGCGGCGCTTACGGCACTTCGACCGGAATGGACGCCTCGCGCTGCTTGAGGGCGGCGGTGCTGCGCTCGCGGTGGATGATATAGAGACCCGACGAGGTGATGACCGCGATCCCCGCCCATGTCAGCGCGTTGGGGAAATCGGAGAAGATCAGGTAGCCGAGGATGACCGAGGCGATGATCTCGGTGTAGTGCAGCGGGGCAAGGGTCGCCGAGGGCGCGAATTTCAGCGCGTAGGTCATGCACATATGCGACACCGCCGCCCAGAAGCCCACGCCGAAGAGCCAGAGCCAGTTGATGCCCGCAGGCATGACCGGATCGAGCGGCGCGATCCCCGACCCGTCGAAGAACACCATCACCGGCAGGCAGAGCGCCATCCCTGCAACCGAGGTGTGCAGCTGCATGGCGACGGGGTGGATCATGGTCGACATGGCGCGGGTGACCAGCATGTAGAAGGCAAAGGCAAAGGCCGTGCCGAGCGGCCAGAGCGCCACGAGGCCGAAGGCGGCAAGCGAGGGCTGGATGACCAGAAGCGCGCCCGCAAAGCCCACGATGCTGGCCATGATGCGGCGGGGGCCGACCTCGTCGCCGAAGATCAGGTAGCCGAGGATGAGCAGCACGAAGGGTTCGACGAAGGCGATGGCCAGCGCATCGGCCAGCGGCATCACCGCGATCCCCGAGACGAAGGAGAAGGTCGACAGCATCAGGAAGAAGGCGCGCAGCAGGACAAGCCCCGCCACGCGCGACGGGATGCGCCAGGGCAGGCGCATGACCAGAAGCACCGGAAGCATCAGCGCGCCCTGCACGATGAAGCGGGCGGTGGTGATCTGGCCCACGGGCATCCCCGCCTCGGCCGCGAGTTTCGACGAGACGTCGAGGAGCGGTGCCAGAACGCAGAAGGAAAGCATCAGCGCCACACCGGGAAGGATGCGGTCGGTGGTGCTGGCCGTGGTGCTGGCCGGGGCGCTGGCAGAGGCGCGGGCGGCGGGGCGGGTCGGGGCGGGTGCGGATGTCATACTGTCGCCCTAGCGGGCGGGGCGGCATGCGTCCATTCCGAAAGCGACAGGGATGCGGGGCTTTGCCGCCATCGCCGCGCGGATCGCGGCTTTTCAACCGCCGCGCCTTGGCCTAACCTTGCGGTGCCCTTGCTGGGCGAGGTGTGGAACAACGAGTGGGGGCCGTTCTTTTGCTGGTGCTTGAAGCGTCGCGGCTGGTGTTTCTTGCCAATCCCAAGACGGCCACGCAATCGGTGCGGGCCATGCTGCGCCCGCGCGCGTTGTCGGGGGAATGGCAGAACGACCCGAACGCGCGCCATGCGGGGATTGCGCCCTTTGACCGCAAATGGCGCAAGCTGGTGGAAGAACGTGTCGGCGGCCCGGTCGAGGTCTTTGCCGTGGTCCGCGCGCCCCTGGCGCGTCTGGACAGCTGGTACCGCTACCGCCAGCGCAACCCCGCGGGCGAGGCGCGCAGCACCCAAGGCATGGGTTTCGAGGATTTCCTGCGCGCGGTGCTCTCCGACCCCGTGCCCGATTTCGCCCGCGTCGGCGCGCAGGACCGCTTTGTCGGCTGGACCGGCGCGCGGGCAGGAGTGGATGTGTTGTTCGACTATGACAGGCTGGATCTGATGATGGATTTCCTTGCCGATCGCGTCGGACAGCGGTTGCATCTGCCGCAAAAGAACGTCTCGCCCGTGCCGCGCGCGGCTTTGCCCGAGGTGGCGCCCGATCTGCTTGCCGCGCTGCACAGCCATATGGCGGGCGAGTTCGCGCTGCACGCGGCGGTGGCCGAGACGGGTGTGCTGTTCGCGGACGACTAGCCCTGCCGCCCCGGCTTCATCCTTGCCCAAATACTCCGGGGTCCGGGGCAGCGCCCCGGTCCTGCCGGATCAGCAGTTGGGCACGTTGACCGCAAGGCCGCCGAGCGAGGTTTCCTTGTACTTCTCGTGCATGTCGCGGCCGGTCTGCCGCATCGTCTCGATGCAGACATCGAGGCTGACGAGGTGGATGCCGTCGCCGCGCAGGGCAAGCGAGGCGGCCGAGACCGCCTTGATCGCGCCAAGGCCATTGCGTTCGATGCAGGGCACCTGCACCAGCCCCTTGACCGGATCGCAGGTCATGCCGAGGTGGTGTTCCAGCGCGATTTCGGCGGCGTTTTCCACCTGTTCCACCGTGCCGCCCAGCACCGCCGCAAGGCCCGCCGCAGCCATGGCGGCGGCCGATCCGACCTCGGCCTGACAGCCGCATTCCGCGCCCGAGATCGAGGCATTGTGCTTGACCAGCCCGCCGATGGCCGAGGCCGTGAGCAGGAATTCCCCCACGCGCGAGGCCGAGGCGCCCGGCACATGGTCGAGCCAGTAGCGGATGACCGCCGGAACCACGCCCGCAGCACCGTTGGTGGGGGCGGTGACGACCTGGCCGCCGGCGGCGTTCTCTTCGTTCACGGCCATCGCGTAAAGCGACATCCAGTCGTTGATCGTATGCGGGGCGGTCATGTTCAGCCCGCGTTCGGCGATCAGGGCGTCATGGATGCCCTTGGCGCGGCGGCGCACTTTCAGGCCGCCGGGAAGGATGCCCGTTCCCGCCATCCCGCGGGTGATGCAGTCGTTCATCACCTGCCAGATGCGCTCCATCCCGCGGTCGAGATCGGAGGCGCTGCGGAATTTCAGCTCGTTCGCGCGTTTCATCTGCGCGATGGAAAGGCCCGAGGCCTTGGCCATCGCCATCATCTCGTCGGCGGAGTCGAACGGGTAGGGGACATCGGCGCGGGCCTTGGCCTTCGAGCCGCCGGCCTCGGCCATCTCGCCCGCGGTCAGCACGAAACCGCCGCCGATGGAGTAGTAGGTTTCCTCGAGGATCACGTCGCCCTGCGCGTCGGTCGCCTTGAGGATCATGCCGTTGGCATGGCCCGGCAGGGCGGGGCCGTAGTCGAACAGAAGGTCGGCCGAGGGGTCGAAATGCAGTTCGGGCAGGCCGGGGGGGGTGATGGATCCGGTCGCCTTGATCGCGGCGAGGGTGGCTTCGGCCTTTTCGGCGTCATAGGTGGCGGGTTCGAACCCCGCAAGGCCGAGGATCGTGGCGCGGTCGGTCGCGTGGCCCACGCCGGTGAAGGCGAGCGAGCCGTGCAGCGAGGCGCGCAGGCCGCGCGGGTGGAACGGCGAGGCGCGGAGCAGCTCGAGGAACCGCGCGCCGGCCACCATCGGCCCCATCGTATGGCTCGATGAGGGGCCGACGCCCACCTTGAACATGTCGAAAACCGAAAGGAACATCGCAAGACCCCCCGCGCGTGACCATCCGCGCCTGCCTGCGACAAAGTGGGCATATGGCGGGGTCCGGCAAGGGCGAAAAGCGACATGGTTGATGCGAATTTTGCCAAAGCGGGTCGCGGGGGGCGATTCACGGGGTGTTAACCAATCATGCGGCAGGATCGCGGCAGGGTTTTCACGGAGGTGACGATGCGGCGATGGCTCTGGGTGTCGGTTCTGGCGGTCTTGCCGTTTCAGGCCGTGGCGCAAGAGGATGGGGTGGCGCGGGTTCTGGCCGGCCTGCCCGAGGCGCAGCTGAAGCGGCTGCGGGCCGATCCGGACCGTTTCGCCGCGGGTGCGATGGCGCTGATCTTCGGCTACGGGAAGGGCGGGGCCCTGCGGCGCGAAGAGGCCGAACAGGCCGATGCCATCGACCGCGCCGAGCGGCGGGCGCGGGCGCTGGCGCCCTTTGTGCAAAGCGATCTGGACAATGACGGGGCCGTGGCCCGGGCCGAGGCCGAGGCGCGGGCGGCGGTGCAAGGGGCCGATGCGCGGGCGCGGCTGCTTGCGGGATTCGCCGCCGCTGACGGCGATGCCGACGGGGTGGTGAGCGGGGCCGAGATGCGCGCCGTGGCCGAGGCCGCAGCGACCCTGCGGGCAGGGCAGGGGGCGGAACGCTACATGGCTTTCGACCTCGACGGGGACGGGCGCTTGACGGTGGAAGAGGTCCAGGCCCTTCGGGCGGCGCTGTCGGCGGGATGACGCCTCGGGCCCGGTCTGCGCCAGACGAATTTTCTGCGAAAATTCGGGGGGGGGGTGACGGGGTGGCTGGCAAGATGGCTGGCGGCGTGACGGGGTGTGGCGTTGCGTGGTGAGTATTTGGGCAAGGCTGAACGGGGGGATTTGGCTTGCGGTGTGTCGGGGCAAGGGGGCGGGTGGCTGGTGGCGCGCGGTTTGGGGCGTTGCGTGGTGAGTATTTGGGCAAGGCTGAACGGGGGGATTTGGCTTGCGGGGCTTGTTTCCGGGCGGCGGTGGGAGGGGGGCGGGATTTTTCGCAGAAAAATCGGGGTGGGACGGGGGCGCGGAGGGGGGCGCGGGTGCGGGGCCTGAGGTTGGCGCTGCGCGGTGGCGATCTTCGGGGGCGGGGCGGGTTCGGCGGGGCGGGTCGGGCGGAAAGCGGGGATTGCGCCGCTTTGGCGCGGCAATTCCTGCTTACACCCTGACGGGGCTTTGCCTATAAGTGGGCCGTGACCATCCGAGGAGCCGCCATGCCCGCCGATCTCTCGCCCATCGACAAGGCCAAATTCGTTGCCGCCAAGCGTGCGACCGAGTTCATCGAGACCGGAATGAAGGTCGGTCTCGGCACCGGATCGACGGCGGCCTGGATGGTGCGGTGCCTGGCCGAGCGCATCCGCGAGGAGGGTTTGAAGGTGGTGGGCGTGCCGACGTCGAGCCGCACGGCGGAGCTGGCGCGGCAGGTGGGGGTTCCGATCACCACGCTGGACGAGGCCAAGTGGCTTGACCTGACCATCGACGGGGCGGACGAGTTCGACCCCAATCTTGCGCTGATAAAAGGGGGCGGGGCGGCCCTGTTGCAGGAGAAGATCGTCGCCACCGCATCGGACCAGATGATCGTGATTGCCGATGCGGCCAAGGAAGTGGCGCAGCTGGGCGCATTCCCGCTTCCGGTGGAGGTGATCCCCTTTGGCTGGCAGACCACCAAGGCGCTGATCGAGGAGACGCTGGTCAGCCTCGACGTGATGAACCGCGATTGCAGCCTGCGGATGAACGGGGCGAAGCCGCTGATCACGGACGAGAGCAATTACATCATCGACCTGCATCTGAAGCGGATCGGCAATCCGCGGCAATTGGCGCTGGTGCTGAACCAGATTCCGGGCGTGGTCGAGAATGGCCTTTTCATCGACATCTGCGACATCGTGGTGATCGGCCATGGCGACGGGCGGGTGACGGTGCGCGACATCAACCAAGGATCGGAGCGCGACGATTTCGTCGAGTTCAAACCCAGCGACAACATTTTCGCGGATATGGAATGAGCTTCGATTACGATCTTTTCGTCATCGGCGGCGGCTCGGGCGGGGTTCGGGCGGCGCGGGTCGCTGCGGGCGACTGGGGGGCAAAGGTCGGGCTGGCCGAGGAAAGCCGCATGGGCGGCACCTGTGTCATCCGAGGGTGCGTGCCCAAAAAGCTGATGGTCTTTGCCTCGGGGTTTCCGGAGGCGATCGAGGATGCGCGGGCCTATGGATGGGATGTGCAGGGCGGGCGCTTCGACTGGCCGCTGTTCCGTGCCGCACTCGAGCGCGAGTTGGACCGGCTGGAAGGGGCCTATCGCAACACGCTGAAAAACGCGGGTGTGACGGTGCATGATGCCCGCGCGCGGGTGGTGGACCCGCATTGCGTGGAGCTGGCCGACGGCACGCGCTTTTCGGCAAAGCACATCCTGATCGCCACGGGGGGATGGCCTTTCGTGCCCGATATTCCGGGGCGCGAGCTGGCGATCACCTCGAACGAGATCTTCCATCTGGACGAATTGCCCAAGCGGGCCCTTGTGGTGGGCGGCGGCTATATTGCCAGCGAATTCGCCTGCATCCTGCACGGGCTGGGGGTGAATGTCAGCCAGTATTATCGCGGCGCGCAGATCCTGCGCGGTTTCGACGACGAGGCGCGCGGGCATGTGGCCAATGCCATGCTGGCGCGCGGTATCGGCGTTCACTGCGGAACCGATGTGATCCGGCTGGAGAAAAGCGCGGGCGGGATTGTCGCCGTGGCCACCGACGGAACCGCGCAGGAGTTCGATCTGGTGCTTTACGCCACGGGGCGGGTGCCGAATGCGCGCGGCTTGGGTCTTGAGGAATTGGGCGTTGCCTTCGGGCGGCAGGGCGAGATCGTGGTGGACGCGTGGTCGCAGACCGCCGTTCCGTCGATCTTTGCCGTGGGCGATGTGACCAACCGCGTCAACCTGACCCCCGTCGCGATCCGCGAGGGGCATGCCTTTGCCGATACGGTCTTTGGCGCGCGGCCCACGCGGTTCGACCACGGGCTGATCCCTTCGGCGGTGTTCACGCAGCCCGAGCTTGGCTCGGTCGGGTTGACCGAGGAGGCGGCGCGGGCGGCGGGGCCGATCGAGGTTTACGCCACCTCGTTCCGTCCGATGAAATCGCTGTTCGCGGGCCGGCAGGACCGGGTGATGATGAAGCTGGTCGTCAGCGCCGAGACGCGCAGGGTTCTGGGCTGCCATATCGTGGCGCCCGAGGCGGGCGAGTTGATCCAGCTTGCCGCTATTCCCATCGGGATGGGGGCGACGAAAGAGGATTTCGACCGCACGCTCGCCGTGCATCCGACGATGGCGGAAGAACTGGTGACGATGAGGAAGCCCGTTCGGCGGGGCTGAGGCCCGACGTATTGCGGTTGGCTTCTTGAAATTCGGCGGGTGATACACAGTTTAGACCCGACGACAGGCAAAAGGGTAAGGTAGATGGCAGGTAGCGGAGGTCCCTGGGGCGGCGGTGGCGGCCCGGGCGATGATGACCGGAATGGCGGGCGTGGCGATGACCGGAGAAACGGCGGCCGCAGACCCGAGGGCGGGCCGCAGATTCCCGAAATCGAAGACCTGATGAAGAAGGGGCAGGAGCAGCTTCGCGTTCTGATGGGCGGGCGTGGCCGTGGCGGCTTTAACGGCGGTGGCGGCGGGCGCGGGCCTTCGGGCGGCGGGCCGGTCCTGTCGCGGCAGGGGGTCGCGCTGGGCGCTTTGGGTGTTCTGGCGCTGTGGTCCTTTATGTCGTTCTACACGGTGAAGCCGGAAGAACGGTCGGTCGAGCTGTTCCTTGGCGAGTTTTCCACCATCGGGGAATCGGGGCTGAACTTTGCGCCCTGGCCTTTCGTGACGGCGGAAATCGTGCAGGTCACGGGCGAGCGGCAGACGGAAGTGGGGCGGTCCAGCACCGACCCGACCGCTGCGGGGCTGATGCTGACGCGTGACCAGAACATCGTGGATATCGGGTTTCAGGTGGTCTGGAACATTTCCGACCCGTCGAAATACCTGTTCAACCTTGCCGACCCCGAGGACACGATCCGCGCGGTGTCGGAATCGGCCATGCGCGATATCATCGCGCGGTCCGAGCTGTCGCCCATTCTGAACCGGGATCGCGGGGCGATTGCGTCGGATTTGCGGGCGAATGTGCAAAAGACGCTCGACAGCTACAATGCCGGGATCAACGTGGTGCGGGTCAACCTGCAGCAGGCGGCCCCGCCGAGCGAGGTGATCGATGCCTTCCGCGCGGTGCAGGCCGCGCAGCAGGAACGCGACCGGCTCGAGAAAGAGGCCGATGCCTATGCCAACAAGGTGACGGCGGGCGCGCGCGGCGAGGCGGCGCGGTTGCTTGAAAACTCGGAAGCCTACCGCGCCGAGGTGGTGAACAACGCCCAGGGCGAGGCGAGCCGCTTCCTGTCGGTCTATGCCGAATATGTGAAGGCACCGGAGGTGACGCGCAAGCGGATGTATCTGGAAACGATGGAAAAGGTGCTTGGCGGGATGAACAAGGTGATCCTCGACGGCGTCGGATCGGGCGAAGGCGGGGGCGGGGGCGTGGTGCCCTTCCTGCCGCTGAACGAGCTGAACCGTCCGGCGGGTGCGCCTGCGGCGGCGGTCAACAGCGTGGGGAGCAACTGATGAAAGCTGCATTCATTCTTCCCGGAATCGCGATTGTGGCGGCGCTGGGCCTTTCGTCGGTGTTCATCGTGGACGAGCGTGAAAAGGTGCTGGTGTTGCAGTTCGGACAGGTGAAGCAGGTGCGCGACGAACCGGGTGTCGGTTTCAAGCTGCCGCTGATTCAGGACGTGGTGCGCTATGACGACCGTATCCTGTCCTTGCCGACGCGGCCCATCGAAGTGACGATGAGCGATGACCGCCGCCTTGTGGTCGATGCCTTTGCGCGCTGGCGGGTCGTCGATCCGGTCCGTTTCCGCGAGGCGGTGGGCGCCAATGGCGTGGGGCAGGCCATGACGCGGCTTGAGGGCATTCTGAACGATGCCATCCCGCAGGTGCTGGGCGCGGTGGAAAGCAACCGCGTGCTGTCCGAGGACCGGTCGTCGCTGATGAACCAGATCCGCGATATCGCGCGGCGCGAGGGGGCATCGCTGGGCATCGACGTGGTCGACGTGCGGCTGACGCGGACGGACCTGCCCGAGCAGAACCTCGAGGCGACCTTTGCCCGTATGCGGGCCGAGCGCGAGCGCGAGGCGGCGGACGAGATCGCGCGCGGTGGCGAAGCGGCGCAGCGGGTGCGGGCGAGTGCCGACCGGACGGTGGTCGAGCTGACCTCGGACGCGCGGCGGCAGGCGGAAGTGGTGCGCGGCGAGGCCGATGCCGAACGCAACCGAATCTATGCCGAGGCATTCGGGCAGGACCCCGAGTTCTTCGCCTTTACCCGTTCGTTGACGAGCTACGAGCGGGCCTTGCAGTCGAACAACACCTCGATCGTGATGAACCCGGACAGCGAGTTCTTCAACTATCTGCGGTCGGACGTGGGGGCGGATGCGGCGAAACCCGCGCCTGCCGAGGGGCAATGACGGCGCTGCTGCATGGCCTTGGGGCTGTGCTGGTGATCGAGGGGCTGGCCATGGCGCTGGCCCCTTTGCGCATGGAGCGTTTGCTTGCCACCCTTGCGGCGCTGAGCCGTGACCAGAGGCGGGCCATCGGGCTGGCGGTGCTGGCCTCGGGTGTCGGATTGCTGTGGCTGGCGGGCGGATTGTAACAATCGGTGCCTTGGCATCACATGGCTTTGACGCGGCGCGACCGGGTTTGCATTGCGTTCGGCCCGCGTTGGGCGATGATCCGCACTGTGCTCGGCCGCAGGGTGTTTGTTGCCTTGCGGTCACTGGAAACGAAAAGGAGTTCGGAGTGCAGTCTCTGGTCCAATCCCATATCAAGAGGGCAAACCCTGCCCGTGGCCTGTCGCGGTTGGCAATGGCTGCGACGCTTGGCCTGTCGCTCGGCCTTGGTCAGGCCGATGTCGCCGCCGCCCGCGGGGCGCCGGAAAGTTTTGCCGATCTGGCCGAACAGATCAGCCCCAGCGTGGTGAACATCACCACGACCTCGGTGGTCGCCGCCTCGACCGAGGGCGGGCCGATGGTGCCCGAAGGGTCACCCTTTGAAGAGTTCTTCAAGGATTTTCAGGATCGCAACGGGCAGGGCGGCGACGGCGCCCCTGCCGAACCGCGCCGGTCCGAGGCGCTTGGTTCGGGCTTCGTGATCAGCGAGGACGGCTATATCGTCACCAACAACCACGTGATCGAGGGGGCCGACGACATTTCGATCGAGTTCTTCTCGGGCGAGAAGCTCAAGGCCGAGCTGGTCGGGACCGACCCCAAGACCGATATCGCGCTTTTGAAGGTGAAGTCGGAAAAGCCCCTGCCTTTCGTGCAGTTCGGCAATTCGGACCTGATGCGCGTGGGTGACTGGGTCGTGGCGATGGGCAACCCGCTGGGGCAGGGCTTCTCGGTTTCTGCCGGGATCGTCTCGGCCCGTGGCCGCGAGTTGCAGGGCACCTATGACGATTACATCCAGACCGATGCCGCGATCAACCGCGGCAACTCGGGCGGGCCGTTGTTCAACATGGACGGGCAGGTGATCGGGGTGAATACGGCGATCCTGTCGCCCAATGGCGGGTCGATCGGGATCGGCTTCTCGATGGCGTCGAACGTGGTCGACAAGGTCGTGGCGCAGCTCAAGCAATTCGGCGAGACGCGGCGCGGCTGGCTGGGTGTGCGCATCCAGGACGTGACGCCGGATGTGGCCGAGGCGATGGGGCTTGCGGCGTCGAAAGGCGCATTGGTCACCGACGTTCCGGAAGGCCCGGCGAAAGAGGCCGGATTGCAGGCGGGCGACGTGATCACCACCTTTGACGGCAAGGAGATCGGCACGGTGCGCGACCTGACGCGGCAAGTGGCGGACAGCCCTGTCGGTTCGGCGGTGCCGGTGATCATTTTGCGCGAGGGCAAGACCGAGACGCTGTCGGTCACGCTGGGCCGCCGCGAAGAGGCCGAGGCCGACGAGGCGGTGCCTGCGGTGGCCGAAAAGCCTGCCGAGCCGCAATCGGTCGAACTGCTTGGCCTGACGCTCGAGCCGGTGACGGCGGATGCGGCCCAGCAACTGGGCCTGCCGGTCGGCACCGAAGGGCTGGTCGTGACCAAGGTGAGCGAAGAGTCGGAAGCCTTTGGCAAGGGGTTGCGGCAAGGCGACGTGATCACCGAGGCGGGCCAGCAAAAGGTGGTGCGTCTGCAGGACTTGCAGGACCGGCTGAAGGAAGCCAAGGACGCGGGGCGCAAGTCGTTGCTGCTGCTGGTGCGCCGTGGCGGTGACCCGCGCTTCGTGGCGCTGTCGGTGGACGAGATCAAGTAAGGCGCAAGCCTTGCAGGCAAGGGGGCGGCGGGGGAACCTGCCGCCCTTTTTGCTTGCGCCCCGCCTTTTTTGCTTGGGCCCCGCCTTTTTTGCTTACGCCAGAGCGGGGCGGCATTCGCGCCGGTTCAGGGTCTTGTGTCGGGAACCGCTGTCAGCCGATTTCGGACAACAGCCGCGTGCGGAAGCTTTCCATCCATTCCAGACGCTCGGCAGCGATGGCGCGGCCTGTCGCGGTCTGCATGGTTTCGGCGATGCGGGTCAGCTTGACCGCGATATGGTCGAGCGCGTAGCGGCGGTCGTCGAGCGGGCGGTTCAGGGCCATCGGGTCCGCGGCGTCGAACAGGCCGCCGCCCATTTGCCCCGAGATCAGGAACATGCGGGCGATGCCGATGGCGCCAAGGGCTTCGAGGCGGTCGGCGTCTTGCAGGATTTTCGCCTCGGGCGTTTCGGGGGGGATGTTGGCCGAAAAGCTGTGGGCAAGGATGGCGTGGTGCAGGGCCGCGAGTTTCGCGGGCGGAAAGCCCATTGCAGCCAGTTCGGCCACGGCCAGATCGGCGCTTTGGCGCGAGGCGGTGGCGCGGTCGGGCGCATCCTTGGGCAGGTTGACCGCGTCGTGGAAATAGGCGGCGGCGGCGAGGATGTCGAGGTCGGCGGCTTCGTCCATCGCGATCAGGCGGCAGGCGCGCCAGACGCGGTCGAGGTGGCCCAGATCATGCGCGCCGTCGGTCTGGTTGGCCCAGAGGTCGGCGATGCGGGCGCGGGCGCGGGTGGCCCAGATCACAGCGCGTCCAGCTCGGTCGGGACGATGCCCAGTTCGCGCGCGGCGGCCAGCGAGAGCTGGCGGCTGGCAAGGCCGCGTTCGGTCTGGAAGCGGCGGATCGCATCGACGGTCGCGGCGTCGAGCGTGCCGGTCAGGGGGGCAAGGTAGTAGCCGCGTGCCTTGAGCGCGCGTTGCAGGGTGGCGATGAAATCGGGGGTCATGTCGATCGGGCAGGGCGCGCGGAACCAGATGACCTGACGGTCGCGCAGCATGCGGGTATGGGTCTTGGTGCGGTAAGAGGCGGGGGCTGTGATGCTGCCATCCTCGGCGCGTTCTTCGGGGGTGACCTGCACCTGTTCGGTGACGGTCTCGATCACGGCGGGGCTTGAGTCGGTGGCCCAGCAGGCGCCATCGGGGCCGGTGGGGGCCGTGTCGTCGCGGGTGGTGACGATTTCGGCGGAGAGATCGGCCTGTTTCGGGGTTTCGGGGACGGGCGGGCGTTGCAGGCAGGCGGAAAGCGCAAGGGCAGCAAGCAGCGCCGCGCCGGTCCTGTGGTGGAATGTCATGGATGCCCCTGCCTGTGCTGCCCGTTGTCCGGACCTTTGGCGCAGCATAGCGGCAAGGCGGGGCTTGCGCAAAGGGTCAGGGCTGGTCGCCCGCCCTTGTGCCGTCATGGCGGAAATCCGGGCGCAGGAGGGTGTCGAGCATATGCGAGATATCCTCGATCTGTTCGGCGACGATGTGGACCACCCCCGCCTCGCGTTGCAGGCGGCCGGTGACGCGCAGCATGCGCCCCGCGATCACGGCGCGGCGGTGGCGTTCGTAGAGCTTGGCCCAGACGACGACGTTGCAGGTGCCGGTCTCATCCTCGAGCGTGAGGAAGATCACGCCCTTGGCGGTGCCGGGGCGCTGGCGGACGAGGACGAGGCCCGCCACGCAGACCCGGGCGCCCGCGGGCGGTTCGTCGAGCCGTTCGGCCACGAGCGCCGAGGGCGGGCGCGGCCATGTGTTCGGCGGCCGCGCGGGCGTTTGCCAGATTTCGGTGACGCTGCGGAAGCGGGGGGCGACAGGTTGCATGGTGAACAAATGTAGAACATTTGCGAACGGAGGCAAGGGGGTATGCGGGAGGGGTATGCGGGAGGGGTATGCGGGAGGGGTATGGGCGGCCATGCAGGGGGAAGCCATGCAGGGGGGGGCGGCAAGTTGCCCGTTAGGAGCGTGAGACTTTCATCCGCCGGAAGCGGATGACGTTGCCGCCTGCCGCCCTGACACCCCAGCCGCGCGAAGCGCAGCCGTGCAAGGCCACGATGTCGCGACAGTTCTTGCCGACCTATGGCAAAAGCCCTGCAATTCGCCTATGTCGTGGGCAAAGGACGTATCTTTTCAGGGAATGTGGACGATGGCCAAGATCACCTATGTGGAATTCGGCGGCAAGGAACACGTCATCGACGTGGCCAACGGGCTGACCGTGATGGAAGGCGCGCGCGACAATGGCGTGCCGGGGATCGAGGCCGATTGCGGCGGCGCCTGCGCCTGTTCGACCTGCCATGTCTATGTCGACCCCGCATGGGTGGACCGGCTGCCCAAGAAGGACAGCATGGAGGAGGACATGCTCGACTTTGCATGGAACCCCGATCCGGCCCGGTCGCGTCTGACCTGCCAGCTCAAGGTTTCCGATGCGTTGGACGGCCTGCGGGTGCAGATGCCCGAAAAGCAGATCTAAAGCCGCAGCAAGGCGGCCTCGTGCGGTGCCATGCAGGGACGGGCAGGGGCCGCGCGCAGCAGTTCGGGAACGAGTTCGGGGAAAAGCGCGCGCAGTTCGGCCATCACGGCGGGCGCGCGCTCTTCGGCGTCCTGACCGAAGGGCTGGTAGCTTTCGCTCGGCGCGCCCTGTGAAAAGATGATTTCGTGCCGGTCGAAGAGCAGGTGGTAATAGGTCACGCTGTCCATCGGCCTTGACCGGATGCGGTCGCTGCCTTGGGCAAGAAGATCGGCCGGCACCAGCACTTCGGGCTCGCCCGTCAGGATTTCGGCCCGCCAGCCCCAGACCATCATGCGGTGGTTGGGCGAGACGAGAAGCGGGCGATGATTGCCCAGCACTCCGGCGTCGAAGCAGACGGGCGCAAGCGCGCCCCGGCCGGACACCGTTTTCGACAGAACCCGCCGCACGGGCTGCGGGCCGTGATCGGCGGTAAGCACGAGCGTGCCTGCGGTGATCTCTTCGACCGCGATTTCGCCCGACACGGTGTCGATGCAACTGCCCGCGACGAAACAGGCGAGTTCGGTTTCATGGAAGATCCGCTCGGCAAGGTCGAGCAGCGAGACGGAAGGAGGGGGGACAACGGTCATTTCGGGCAGGCTCCACACACACACATTCCCCGGACAAGGACGGGGCACCACTTACACAGGGGGGCAACATGCCCCTGCCGGAAAGGTGGCCCGGGATTCGGGCGGGTTTGCGACGGAAAGGCACCGAAGTCGGGGAAAGTGGTTAACGGAATGTGACCGGATCAGTTGGTGCGGCGCTGCGGCATGAAGGGCAGCGGTGCGACGGGGACGCCGTCTTCCACGAGTTTCTTCGCCTCGTCGAGGCGGGCTTCGCCGTAGATCGCGCGTTCGGGGACCGCGCCTTCGTGCATGCGGCGGGCCTCGGTCACGAAATCGAGGCCGACATATTCCGACGTCTCTTCAACCTTGCGGCGCAGTTCGGCCAGCGCCTTTTCCGCATCGGTTTCGGGGGTCGAGAGGTCGGGCTTGCCCGCCGCGTTGCGGGCGGGGCGCACGCTGGGGGCCATCAGCGATTTTTCGACGCCGGTGCTGCCGCAGACGGGGCAGGCGACATGGCCCGCCGCGCGCAGCGTTTCAAAGGCCGCGCCCGACTGGAACCAGCTTTCGAAGCCGTGGTCGGAGGGGCATTTGAGCGAGAAGCGGATCATTCCGGTGCGGCTGCTTGCGATGAGAGGGACCGATGACAGCTAGGCATCATGGGCGGAAAATCAAGCCGGGGCAACCGCCGCGCCCGAGAGGAGGGAAGGGTCTTCGGCAAGGGTCTTGAACAGGTTGCGCAATTCCGGTTCGGCGACCTTCTTGGCGGCCTTGGCGGCGGCGAACCATTTGCGGCGACGCTCTTTGCGTTCGGGGAACTTGGCGGCCAGTTCCTCTACCCGCAGCGGAAAGACGACGACCGCGCAGGGCAGCGAGGCGTCGGGGTTGAGCACCTTGTCATAGGTGTAAAGGCCAAGCGCCTCGGGGTCGGGTTCGCCGTGGACGCCCGCTTCCTCCCACGCCTCGCGCGCGGCAGAGGCGGCGGGGGCGAGGCCGTCGATGGGCCAGCCCTTGGGAATGACCCAGCGCCCCGTATCGCGCGAGGTGATCAGCAGCACTTCGACATGGCCACGGTGCATGCGCCAGCAGATCGCGCCGTACTGGCTGCGCGGGGCCTGTTCGGCCCCTTGTAGGCTGGCTTCGGTTGTCCGTTTCATTCGGCCCCGTTTTGATCTTGGCGATCTATATGTGCAAAGGGCATGCCTGCTCTGGTGGATATTATGCGCTGGCCGGGGCGCTATTTCCAGCCTTGGCCGTGATCATTTCCGCTTGAGCGGCGCGAAGAGGGCAAAGCTGTGCCGCTGCGGCCACGTTTGTCGCAGCTTTGGCGTTTGACGGCGGCGGTTCGGGGCTTATCTAGCAACAGAGATGAACCCGGAGACAGACATGCGCACCCTTGCCAAAGCCTTTGCCGCCGCCCTTGTCAGCGCCGCAGCACTGCTGCCGGTTCCTGCGCTGGCCGGATACAGCTTCCCCTCGATCGACGGGGGAAAGATCGATCTGGACGATTACAGGGGCAAGCCGGTGCTGGTGGTCAACACCGCCTCGCTTTGCGGGTTCGCGCCGCAGTTCGACGATTTGCAGGCCTTGCAGGATGAATATGGCGCCAAGGGGCTTGTCGTGCTGGCGGTGCCGTCGGACGATTTCAACCAGGAGCTGGGCGATGGCAAGGCGGTCAAGGAGTATTGCGCGACCAACTTCGACCTGACCATTCCGATGACCGACATCACCCATGTCACCGGACCCGAGGCGCATCCGTTCTATGCCATGCTCAAGGCCGATCACGGCTTCGAGCCGAACTGGAATTTCAACAAGGTGTTGCTGGACGGGCAAGGCGGGGTCGTGGCGACATGGGGCAGCCTGATGCGGCCCAATGCAAGTGCCGTGACGCGCAAGATCGAGGCGCTGCTGCCGTGACAGGCGGCGAGGCGCTGTTCATCGGCGCCGAGGTCTATCGCGGCTCGTCCTATGGCGGGGCGCATCCGCTGCGTATTCCGCGCGTGCCGGTGGTGATGGATCTGGCGCGCGCGCTGGGCTGGCTTGACGGGCGCTATCGCACCAGCCCCAAGGCGAAACCTGCCGCTTTGACCGCCTTTCACACGCCCGAGTATATCGCAGCCCTTCTGCGGGCCGAGGCGGAGGGCGCTGTCGATGCCGGAACGCGGGCGCGCCACCAGATCGGGACGGCGTCGAACCCGGTTTTTCCGCAGATCTATTCGCGGCCCGCGACGGGGGCGGGGGGCGTGCTGCTGGCTGCCGACATGTTGGCGCAGGGGGCGGGGCGCATTTACGTGCCGGGCGGCGGGACGCATCACGGGATGCCCGACCGCGCCAACGGTTTCTGTTATCTGAACGATCCGGTGCTGGGGATATTGTCCTTTCTGCGGGCGGGGTTGCGGGTGGCCTATGTCGATATCGACGCGCATCACGCCGACGGGGTGGAGCCGGTCTTTGCGGGGCGCGACGATGTGCTGATGATCTCGGTCCATGAGGAGGCGCGCTGGCCCTTTACGGGGGCACTTGCCGAGGATGCGGGGGGCAATGCCTTCAACCTGCCGGTGCCGAAGGGGTTCAACGATACGGAAATGCGGGCGGTGCGCGAGGAGTTGATCCTGCCGCGCGTGGCGGCGTTCCGGCCCGATGTCATCGTGTTGCAGGCAGGGGCCGACAGTCTGCTCGAGGATCCGCTGTCGCGGCTGTGCCTGTCGAACCGCGCCTATATCGGGGTGTTGCGCGGGCTGTTGCCGCTGGCCGAGCGGTTCCTGCTGCTGGGCGGGGGCGGCTATAACCCGTGGTCGGTCGGGCGCTGCTGGACGGCGCTTTGGGGCGTGCTGGCGGGGTTCGAGCTGCCGCTGCGCCTGCCCGAGGCGGCCTGCGCCGTGCTGCGCGGCCTGTCGTGGAACGGCGGCGGGCGGGCGCTGCCCGGGGCCGCGATGATGGAGACCTTGCTTGACCCCGCGCGCGAGGGCATGTTGCGCGACGAGGTGAAGGCGCGGCTGGAGGCATTGGCACGGCGATGATGCGGGTGTTTCTGGCGCTGCCCCTGCCCGAGGCGGTGATGTCTGCGCTGCGGGTGCAGCAGTTCCTGCTGCCTTTGCCCAAGTCGGTCGAGCCCGAGGGGTTCCACCTGACGCTGGTGTTTCTGGGCGAGGTGCAGGATTGGGCGCTCGAGGCCGCGCATGAACGCTTTGCCGAGGTGCGGGTGCCGCCGTTCGAGCTGCGCTTGCAGGGGTTGGGGCTGTTCGGCGGGGCCAAGCCCAAGGCCGCCTGGGCCGGGGTGGCGGCGTCCGGGCCGCTGGTGCGCCTGCAGGCCAAGCTGGAGCGGGCGGCGCAGGTGGCCGGGATCGACTGCGCGGCGCGCAAGTTCGTGCCGCATGTGACGCTGGGGCGCTTTGCCCCGCCGCCTCCGGACGAGGCGATGCGGCTGGAACGCGCCGTGGCGCTGGGCGGAGGGTTCGCGACCGATCCTTGGCAGGTGGACCATTTCTGCCTGTTCCAGTCGCATCTGTCGCCCAAGGGGGCGCGCTATGACGAACTGTTCCGCTACGATCTGTAGGACGGGTCTCTAAAGGTCGGGCTGCTAGAGGACGGGCGGGCGGCGGTTCGGCCAGTCGGTCGCCATGTGGTAGCTGTGGCCAAGCGCAAGGCAGGCCGCGTCGGTGCCGAAACGGGTGACGAGCTGCATGCCCATCGGCAGGCCGTTCTGCCCGAAGCCCGCGGGGATGTTCAGCGCGGGCAGGCCAAGAAGCGAGACGGGAATGACCACCTCCATCCAGCGGTGATAGGTGTCCATCGGATGGCCGTTGATGGATTGCGGCCAGCGCCATTCGACGGGGAAGGGCCAGACCTGCGCCGTCGGCATGACAAGGGCGTCATAGCGGTCGAAAAGGCGCGCGGCATGGGCATACCAGCGCGAGCGGATTTCCGAGGCGGCAAAGACCGCGTCGGCAGAAAGGCCGAGGCCCTGCTCGATCTCCCACAGGGTTTCGGGCTTGAGCTGCGCGCGCTTGGCCGGATCGTCGTAAAGCGCGCGCTTGCCGTTCGAGTTGAGCATGGCGCGCAGCGTGGTCCAGGCGAACCACAGCTTTTCGGCGGGGAAGGGCGGGGTAAGCGCCTCGACCGTGGCGCCGAGGTCGGCAAAGGTTGCAAGCGCCGTTTCGCAGAGCGGCAGGATGCCGTCCTCGCACCGGTAGGCGCCGCCCCAGTCGCCAAGCCATGCGATGCGCTTGCCGCGCAGGTCGCTGTGCAGCCTGTCGGCAAAGGGTTCGGCAGGGCGGCCGAAGGGCACGGCGGGGTTTTCGCCCGCTTGCACGGCCAGAAGGCGGGCGATGTCCTCGACGTTGCGGGCCATCGGGCCTTCGGTGGCGAGTGTGGCGAGGTAGGTGTCGCCCTCGGCATCGGCAGGGACAAGGCCGTAGCTGGGGCGGAAGCCGTAGACGTTGCAGAAGGCGGCGGGGTTGCGCAGCGATCCCATCATGTCCGAGCCGTCTGCCACCGCCACCATGCGCGTGGCAAGCGCCGCCGCGGCCCCGCCCGAGGACCCGCCCGCGCTGCGCGACAGCTCATAGGGGTTGCGCGTCGCGCCGAAGACGGGGTTGAAGCTGTGCGAGCCGTGGCCCCATTCGGGCGTATTGGTCTTGCCGATGAAGATCGCCCCCGCCGCGCGCATGCGGGCGGCCAGAAGATCGTCGGCTTGCGGGATGTGCCCGGCATAGAGCGGCGAGCCCCATGTGGTGCGGATGCCCTTGACGGCCAACAGGTCCTTGACCGCCATCGGGATGCCGTGCAGCCAGCCTGCGGGCGCCGCATCATCGGCGGCGCGGGCCTGATCCATCAGCGCATCGGCATCGGGCATCGAGACGATGGCGTTGACCGAAGGGTTCACCGCAGCGATGCGGGCCAGGGTGGCTTCCATCAGTTCGGAGGGTTTCACCTCTCGCCCCGCTATCAGCCGCGCGAGGTCAGAGGCGGAAAGCCCGCACAGATCCTGCATGTTCATCCTTGCCCAAATACTCCGGGGGAGGTCCGGAGGGGGCTGGCCCCCTCCGGCGTTGGTCATCACTTCTGGAGTTCGGTCCAGATGGCGGTGATGTAGTCCTGCGCCTTGCCGGTGCAGGTCTTGAGGAACACGCCCTTCGACTTGAACTCTTCGGGGATGTTGATTTCGGGCGCGTCCTTCATGTCGGCGGGCATGAATTCGCCCGAGCCCGAGATGCCGTTGGCGTAGCGCGCGAAGCCGGAAATCAGCGCGGCGTTTTCCGGCAGTTCGATGAAGTCGAGGAATTTATACGCCTCTTCCACGTTCTGCGCGTCGGCAAGCAGCATGACCTGATCCATGAAGATCGGGAAACCCTCTTTCGGGAAGCCGAATTTCACATCGGGGTTCTGCAGGCGCGAGCGGAAGATGGCGCCGTTCCAGTAGACCGAGGCCATGACGTCGTTGGTCGCCATCTTCTCGGTCATGCCGTAGTCCATCGACACCCATTTCGGCTTGGCTTCCAGCAGCTTGTCGCGGACCTTCTTCATCAGCTCGGGGTCTTCCGAGCAAAGCTCGCCGCCCAGATACATGGTGGTGAGCGAGATGATGTCGTTCATCTCGGGGGTCACGTTGACCTTGCCGACCAGTTCGGGCGGCGGGTCGAGGAAGATGGCCGAGGTGTTGATGTCGCCGGAATAGACGGTCTGGTTGACGGCCATGCCGGTCAGGCCCCACTGCCACGGAACCGAGTATTTGCGGCCCGGATCGTAGTCGACATTGACCCATTCGGGGGCGATGTTGCCGTGGTGGGGCAGCTTGGACAGGTCGAGTTCCTGCACGAGGCCCTTTTCGACGTAGATCGGCACGTAGTTGGCCGACGGCACCACGAGGTCGAAGCCGTGGCCGCCCGCCTCGATCTTGGCAAGGGCCGTGTCGTTGCTGTCGTAATCGGTGACGGTGACCTTGATCCCCGTCTCTTTCTCGAATTTCGCAAGCAGTTCGGGGCTGGTGTAGTCGCCCCAGTTGAAGAGTTGCAGCTCTCCCTCGGCTTGCGCCATCGCGGCGGTGGCGAGAAGCATCGCCGTGGCTGTCAGCAGTCTTTTCATGGTCTCAGGCTCCCGTTGGTTTCTTATTGGCAGAGTGTCGTTGTCAGTCTTTCTTGCGGGTCAGCAGGAAGAAGGCGGTCAGAAGCACGACCGTAAGTCCCAGCAGCACCGTGGAAATGGCGTAGACCTCGGTCGTGATCTGGCGGCGGATCTGGCCCAGCATATAGGTGGGCAGCGTGTCCTGACCGGCGGATTTGACGAAGAGGGTGATGACCACATCGTCAAGCGAGGTGACGAAGGCCAGCATGAAGCCCGCGATCATGCCCGGCAGCAGAAGCGGCAGGGTGACGAAGCGGAAGGTCTGCCACGGGCTGGCATAAAGGTCGGCCGCGGCGGATTCGAGCGTGAGGTCCATGCCTTCGAGCCGCGCGCGGATGGGCAGATAGGCAAAGGGAATGCAGAAGGCCGCATGGGCGGTGACAAGGTAGCCCAAGCCCTGATAGCCGGTCAGCACCTTGATCTGGGCAAAGAAGATCAGCAGGGCCACGGCGGTGACGATTTCGGGCACCATCAGCGGCTGGTTGATGACGACATAGATGAAGGTCTGGCCCTTGAACGCTTTCCTGCGCGTGGTGCCAAGTGCCGCGGCGGTGGCGACCACGGTGGCCACGCTGGCCGCGACGACCGCAATGACGAGCGAGCGCAGGGTCGCGTCTTTCACATGGTCGTTGGCCCATGCCTTGACGAACCATTGCAGGGTAAAGCCCTCGAACGAGGCGACGGATTTGCCCGCGTTGAAGGAAAAGGCCACAAGCATGAGGATGGGCAGGTAAAGCGCCACGAAAACAAGCATCGCGGTGGGGGTGAAGCCCGGCAGGCGCGAGACGGAGAAACCGCGGTCAGCCATGGTTCACCTCGCGGTCGCGGTTGGCGAAGCGGACATAGACCAGCAGGGCGGCGGTCACGATGACGAGCAGCGTCACCGAAAGCGAGGCGCCGAGCGGCCAGTTGCGGCCCTGACCGAATTGCAGTTCGATGAAGTTGCCGATCATCATCTGCTTGCCGCCGCCAAGGATGCGCGGCGTGACGTAAGCCCCCAGTGCAGGCACGAAAACGAGGATCGAGCCTGCGATGATGCCCGGTTTGACGATGGGCAGGATGATGCGGCGCAGCACCTGCCAGCGGCTCGCATACAGGTCGTAGCCCGCTTCCAGAAGGCGCATGTCGAAACGGTCGATGGCGGCAAAGAGCGGCAGCACCATGAGCGGCAGGTAGACATAGGTCATGCCGACGAAGACCGCGAAATCGGTGTAGATGATCTCGAGCGGCCGGTCGATCACGCCAAGCCACAGCAGCAGCGTGTTCAACAGCCCTTCGGAGCGGATGATCTCGTTGATCGCGAAGGTGCGGATCAGCAGGTTGGTCCAGAAGGGGATGGTGATGAGGAACAGCCAGAAGGCGCGTTGCTTCTGCGGGCGCGTGGCGATGAACCATGCGGTGGGAAAGCCCACGGCAAAGGTGAAAAGAGTCGTCAGGGTCGAGAGTTTGACCGAACGCCAGAAGATCGACAGATGCGCGTCGGCAAGGACGAGGGTGTCGTCGAAGATGTCGCGGGTGAAGAGGATGCCGCGCCATGCATCGAGGCTGAAGCCCCATTCCACGTTGCCGTATTTGCCCGGCAGCAGGAAGGAATAGACCACGACGATCAGGAGCGGGCCGATGGCGCCAAAGGCCAGAAGCACCAGCGCCGGGGTCGAGAGCAGCCAGCCTGCGCGGGTCGAGGCGGCGACTTGGCGGGTTTCGGCTTCGCTTGCCAAGGTCAGTCCTCCAGCACTTGGGCCGCGGCGGGCTGGAAGCGCAGGCCGACGCTGTCGCCCGTTCTGACGCCCGCTTCGCCCGAGGCGGGGGACTGGACGCGGACGACGACCTCGGCCCCGTCGGACAGCGCCATGTGGCAATGCGTGTCGGTTCCGAAATAGACGAGCGAGGTGACGGTGGCGGGGATCGCGCCCGCGTCATCGGCGGGGGTGATGCGGATCTGTTCGGGGCGGATCGTCAGGGTGACCGAGGGTTTCGCCGTCGTCAGCCCCTCGACCACCGCGCCGCAGCCGAGTTGCAGCCCGCCCGCAACGGGGGTGGCGGGCAGGAAGTTCGTCTCGCCGATGAAGCTTGCAACGAAGCGGTTGACGGGCCGCGTGTAGATGTCTTTCGGGCTGCCCACCTGTTGCAGTTTGCCCGCACTCATCACGCCGATGCGGTCGGACATGGTGAGGGCCTCTTCCTGATCGTGGGTGACGAAGACGAAGGTGATGCCGGTTTCCTGTTGCAGGCGTTTGAGTTCCACCTGCATCTCTTTGCGCAGTTTGAGGTCGAGCGCGGACAGGGGTTCGTCGAGCAGCAGCACCTTGGGCTTCGGCGCCAGCGCGCGGGCAAGCGCCACGCGCTGTTGCTGGCCGCCGGAAAGCTGGCTGGTCTTGCGGTTGGCCATCGGCTCGAGTTTCACGAGGGCGAGCATCTCGGCGGTGGTCTTTGCCACCTCGGCCCTGGGGCGGCCCTGCATTTCGAGGCCGAAACCGATGTTCTGCGCCACGGTGAGGTGGGGGAAGAGCGCGTAGCTCTGGAACACGGTGTTCACGGGCCGCCGGTTCGGCGGCAGGTCGGTGATGTCGACCCCGTCGAGCAGGATGTGCCCCGCGGTCGGCATCTCGAACCCGGCGATCAGGCGCAAGAGCGTGGTCTTGCCGCAGCCGGAAGGCCCGAGCAGGGTAAAGAATTCACCTTTGTTTATGGTGATCGAGACATCGTCGAGGGCGCGGACGATGTGGTCACCCTGACCGAAAGCCTTCACCGTGTGGCGGGCCTCGATCATGCTTTGCGTCGCTGCGGTCAAAGCGGCGGTCTCCCCGTATTTTTGATCATATTAGGACCGTCGATTCGCCGTAATGCAAGCGTTATACGCGCGTTCACCCCGCCATAGGCGCACGTCGGGCGGCCCAGGGGGTTGCGCGCTCAAGTTCTGCGCATAGGGCGATGAGGGTTTCGTCCTGTCCGAAAGGTGCCGCAAGGTGGATGCCGATGGGCAGGCCCGTGTCGGATTGGCCCAAGGGAACCGAGGCCGCGGGTTGGCCCGAGGCGTTGAAAACGGCGCAGAAGGGGGAATAGGGGAATACCCCGTCCGGCCCCATGCGGAAGGCGACGTAATCATCGGTCTTGTGCGAGAAGCGGCCCACCAGCGCGGGCGGTTCGGCCAGGGTTGCCGACAGGATGATGTCGAACCCCTCGATGGCGCGGGCCATCTGGCGGCCGAAGTCGTGGATTTCGCCCACGGCTTGCAGGTAGCGCGTGGGGTGGAGGGTTTCGGCATGGGCCAGCGCCCCGCGCGAGACGCCCTCGACAAGCGCGGCCGCGTCGCGGCCCCCGAGCGCGGAGCGGACGGAAAGGGCGGTGCCGATGCCGACGATGTCGGTCCATGCGCGCATCATCATCGGCACGTCGGCCTTGGGGCAGCCGGGGGTGACATGGTGGCCGAGGTCCTCGAGCAGTTTGCCTGCGGCGCGGACGGCGGAAGCGACCTGCGGGTCGATGGCGGTGCCGGTGAAGGTGGTGTCGCAGAGCATCACGCGCAGGCGGCGCGGCGGGCGGCTGATGGCATCGGCATGGCTGCGCAGCAGGGGCGGGGCGACATAGGGCGCGCCGAGGTCGGGGCCCATGCAGGCGTCGAGCATGGTGGCCGTGTCGCGGACCGAGCGGGTCAGGAAGCCGTCGATGGCCATGCCGGCCCAGCCCTCGCCGGCATAGGGGCCGTCGGGCAGGCGGGCGCGGGTGGGTTTGAAGCCGAAAAGCCCGCAGCTCGAGGCGGGGATGCGGACCGAGCCGCCCCCGTCCGATCCATGGGCGAAGGCCACGATGCCCGCCGCAACCGCCGCCCCCGCGCCCCCTGACGAGCCGCCCGAGGTGTGGTCGAGGTTCCACGGATTGCGCGTCGGCCCGCCGTAGACGGCGGATTCGGTTGCGGCACCGATGCCCATCTCGGGGCTGGTGGTGCGGCCGAAGGTGACGACGCCGGTGGCGCGCATCCGTTCGAAGATGGCCGAATCGCGGGCGTATCGCGTGTTGGCCAGCAGCCGCGAGCCGTTGTGGCTGGGAAAATCGATGGCCTCTGCCCCGAGGTCCTTCAGCAGGAAGGGCACGCCGCGGAACGGGCCGTGCGGCAGGCCGTCGGCAATGGATTTGCGGGCGGTTTCTTCCTGGACCAGCACGACCGCATTGATCACGGGGTTGCGTTTGGCGGTGGCGGCAAGGGCTGCGTCAAGCAGTTCCGAGGGGCTGACATCGCCGCGCGCGACCCAGTTTGCCAGTTCGGTTGCATCTTCCGCGCCGAGGTCGCCGATCATGTCGCTTCTCCTGTTGGTCGCGGCAAGGGTGGCGGCAAGGGCGCGCGAGGTCCAGCCCCGATGCGGCGTGGCCGGGTCGGTTTCCGGCGTTTCGGGGGGGGAAGGGGCAAGGTCTGATCGCGGGGCGGCACCGGCGGCCGGCGGAGCGGGGGGCCGTCTGCCCCCCGCGCCCCCCGAGAGTATTTGTGCAAGGCTGAAAGGGCGGAGGCGCGCCCTTGGCCCTTTCATGCTCGTCCAAATATCCTCGGGGGGAGGCGGCGAGGCGATGCCGCGGCGGCGGGGGGCGGACAGCCCCCCTTGCGCGTCAGTCCAGCGGCACGCTTTTGCGGAAGGTGCCGTCGCGGCCAAAGACCAGAATGCGCCCGTCGGTCGTGGTGATGACCATGTAATCGGTGCCGAGGGTGAAGGATGCGGCCTGCGCCCCGTCGGGCAAGGTCAGGTTTTCGGGAAGCGGAATGGTGTTGCCGTCCGGCATGCGGGTGACAAGCACGGCCACGATGGTTATGACACCCCCGATCATCGTGATCATCAGAAGGATCACGAGCGCCTTGAGAAATTTCAGACCCGGCGTCAGACCGGTAACCTGCGGAGCGTCGTCCATGCCAGCCCTTTCCGAGACGGATGCCCGTTTGACCGTGGTGATCGGGGAAAACCCGCCTGACCGTCTTGATAAGGCGCTGGCGCGCGAGGTGCCAGAGGAAGCGGCGCTGTCGCGGTCGCGGTTGATGAAGATGATCGCCGAGGGGGACGTGCTGCGCGAGGGCGTCGCGGTCACCGATCCCAAGACGAAGGTGGCCGAGGGGGAGGTGTTCACCCTCATCCTCGCGCCGGCCGAGGAATATGACGCCCTGCCCGAGGATATTCCGCTGGCGGTCATCTACGAGGATGCGGATCTGGTGGTGATCGACAAGCCGGCGGGGATGGTGGTGCATCCCGCCCCCGGCACGCCGCATGGCACGCTGGTCAATGCGCTTCTGCATCATTGCGGCGACAGCTTGTCGGGGATCGGCGGAGAGAGGCGGCCGGGCATCGTGCACCGGATCGACAAGGACACGACGGGGTTGCTGGTCGTGGCCAAGACCGACCGCGCGCATCACGGCCTTGCCCGGCAGTTCGAGGACCATTCGGTCACGCGCCATTACATCGCGCTTGTCCACGGCACGCCCGATGCCGCCGACCCGCGCCTGCGCGGGATGAAGGGGGTGACCTTCGAGACCGGCGGCATCGTCCGGATCGCCACGGGCCTTGCGCGGCATAAGACCGACCGCCAGCGGCAGGCGGTCGTCTGGGACGGGGCCGGGCGGCATGCGGTGACGCGGGCGCGGGTTCTGGAAAGCTATGGCGGGCGGCAGGCGATGGGCGGGGCCGCGCTGGTGGAATGCTGGCTGGAAACGGGGCGGACGCACCAGATCAGGGTGCATATGGCCCATGCGGGGCACGGCCTTTTGGGCGACCAGACCTATGGCGGCAAGCGGCGGTTGTCTCCCAAGGCGGTGGGCGATGCGGCGGCGGCCCTGGGCAACGCCTTTGCGCGGCAGGCGCTGCATGCGGCCTCGCTTGGCTTCGACCATCCGGTGACGGGCGCGCGGATGGAATTCGAGGCCCCTCTGCCCGACGATCTGGCGGCACTGGTCGAGGCGCTGCGGGCAGGCGTGTGAAGGCGGTCTGCCAGTCGGGCGCCGTCAGACGGGCGCGGGCGGTCTGGGGCGGGCGTTCGGGGGGAACGGCAGGCAGAGTCGGGCGTTGGGTCGGCGCATGTGCCGCGCATCTGTGCACATGTCCGGCGCAAACAGCGCCGGCGGATGCTGAAACAATCGCTGACATGTGCGTGAGCGCACCGAAGCGGGCCTTGGGTCGCAACGGAATGGTCACCATCTTGCGTTAAAATCTGGAATGCGCGGCGGTCTTGCAAGCGACGCCGGGCTTTCCTAACTTAGCCGATCCCGCCGGGGCTTAGAAAAGACCGGGGGACAGAGAGGGGGCACGACATGAGCACCTATACCAACCTTCCGGCGCCGAGTCCGGAACAGGGGCTGAACCGCTACCTGCAGGAGATCCGCAAGTTTCCCCTGCTGGAACCGGAAGAGGAATACATGCTGGCCAAGCGCTGGGTCGACCACGAGGACGCGGGCGCGGCACACCAGCTGGTCACAAGCCACCTGCGGCTCGCCGCCAAGATCGCGATGGGCTATCGCGGCTATGGCCTGCCGCAGGCCGAGGTGATCTCGGAGGCGAATGTCGGTCTGATGCAGGCCGTCAAGCGCTTCGATCCCGAGCGCGGCTTCCGGCTTGCGACCTATGCCATGTGGTGGATCCGCGCGTCGATCCAGGAATACATCCTGCGGTCGTGGAGCCTTGTGAAACTGGGCACCACCAGCGCGCAGAAAAAGCTGTTCTTCAACCTGCGCAAGGCCAAGGCCAAGCTTGGCGCTCTCGAGGAGGGTGACCTGCGCCCCGAGAATGTCGCGCAGATCGCCAAGGACCTGTCGGTGACGGAAGAGGAAGTCATCGACATGAACCGCCGCATGGCCGGGGCAGATGCCTCGCTGAATGCGACGGTCGGGTCCGATGGCGACGGGTCGACCCAGTGGCAGGACTGGCTGGAGGACGAGGACAGCGATCAGGCGGGCGCCTATGCCGAGCGCGACGAGCTTGACACGCGGCGCGCCCTGCTGACGCAGGCCTTTTCGGTGCTGAACGAGCGCGAGCGCGACATCCTGATGCAGCGCCGTCTGGCCGACACGCCCGTCACGCTGGAAGAACTGTCGGAAAGCTATGGCGTGAGCCGCGAGCGCATCCGCCAGATCGAGGTGCGCGCCTTTGAAAAGCTGCAGGTGCGGATGCGCGAACTGGCCAAGGGCAAGGGCATGGTCGTTCCGGGCTGAGCCTGCCCCTTGCCCCGGCAAAGACGGGGGGCCAGCCCCTCCGCCGCCCGACCCACCCCGCCTATTTTGGCAAGCGCTAATGGGCAAAGGCGCGGCTTTCCGGCCTGCGCCTTTTCTTTTTTGTGCGTCACCTTTGCCCAAATACTCTCGGGGGGTGAGCGCCAGGGGCGCGAGGGGGGCAGACGGCCCCCCTTTGGCGGGAGGCAGCGGGGCGGGGCGGTTTGTCGGGGTGGTTGCGGGGGCGGGATTGCATTATCTAACCCCGTGAACCCGTCGGGCCGCCGTGTCTGACGTTTTTTCGTGATGAAGCGTCGTTTCCGGTTGCCCGTTCGGGGGGCAGCCGTTACGACGCCCGAACCCGGAGTGATGCCGATGACGATGCTTGAGACTTTCCTGAAGCCGATGCACCGCGAGGGTTATCCCTTTGTCGCGGCTTTCGCCGCCGTGACGCTGGTCCTGTTCTGGGTCTGGGAGCCGCTGGGCTGGGTTGGCGTCGGGCTGACGGTCTGGTGCTATTACTTCTTTCGCGATCCGAAACGCGCCGTGCCGCTGAATGCGGGGCTGATGGTCTCGCCCGCCGACGGGGTGGTGTCGCTGATCGAGCGGGCCGTGCCGCCGGAAGAGCTTGGCATGGGCCCCGAGGCGCTGATGCGGGTGTCGGTTTTCATGTCGGTATTCAACTGCCATGTGAACCGCGCGCCGATCGCGGGGCGTGTGGCGGAAATCGCCTATCGTCCGGGCAAGTTCCTGAATGCGGCGATGGACAAGGCCTCGATCGACAACGAGCGCAATTCGCTGCGGATCGACATGGCCGATGGCCGCTCGATCGCGGTGGTGCAGATTGCCGGGCTGGTGGCGCGGCGGATCGTCTGCTTCGCCGTCAAGGGGCAGGAGTTGCGCACGGGCGAGCGGTTCGGGCTGATCCGCTTCGGGTCGCGGCTTGACATCTACCTGCCCGATGGCGTGCAGCCGCAGGTGGCGCTGGGCCAGAACTGCGTGGCGGGCGAAACCGTGATCGCGGTGCTGGGACAGGAGACGCCGCAGCGCATGGCGCGGATGGAGTGACGGGAATGGACGCGCCCCACAACGCGCCGACGCCGCGCCGCAAGCTGCATATCCTCCAGCTTTTGCCGAACCTCGTGTCGATCCTTGGCCTGTGTTCGGGGCTGACGGCGATCCGCTTCGCGGTCGACGGGCGCTATGCCACGGCGATTGCGCTGATCGGGCTGGCGGCGGCGCTCGATGCGCTTGACGGGCGTCTGGCGCGGATCCTGAAATCGGAAAGCGCCATCGGGGCCGAACTGGACAGCCTTGGCGATTTCGTCAATTTCGGCGTCACCCCGGCGATGGTTCTCTATTTCTGGGGGCTGAAGGGGGAGGCGTCGCTCGGCTGGATCGCGGCTTTGATCTATGCCATCTGCTGCATGTTGCGGCTGGCGCGGTTCAACGTGGGCAACAAGGCCGCGGTCGGGGCCGAGCCTGCGGAACGCACCACCTTTATCGGCGTTCCCAGCCCTGCGGGGGCGATGCTGGTGCTGGCGCCGATGTATCTGTCGTTCTGCTGGTATGGCGGGCTGAAGGTGCCCGGGGCGGCCATCGCGATCTGGATGGTGGCGATGGGGGCTTTGATGATCAGCCGCATCCGCACGCCCTCGCTCAAGCGGGTGACGGTCTATGCCGAGAACGCGAAGTATTATCTGGTTGGCGGGGCGGCGGTGGTTGCCGCGCTGCTGACCTATCCTTGGGTGACGCTGCTGGGGCTGGCTGTGGCCTATCTGGTGGCGATCGGGTTCCTGTGGCGGCGTGAAGTCGCGGAAAGAAAGGCGCATTGATGGATATTCAGGCCGTTCGGAAATCATACGCGCTTTGGGCGCCTGTCTATGACCTGACCTTCGGGCGGGTCACGGGCGTCGGGCGGCGGCGTGCGGTTTCGGTGCTGAACGGTCTGGGGGGGCGGGTGCTGGAAGTCGGGGTCGGCACGGGGCTGGCCTTGCAGCACTATGGCGCGGGTGTCGAGGTGACGGGGATCGACGCTTCGGCCGAGATGCTTGAGAAGGCGCGCGAAAAGGTGGCCGAACTTGGGCTTGGCCATGTGGCGGCGCTGCGCGAGATGGATGCGCGGCGGATGGATTTTGCCGATGGCAGCTTCGATTCCGTGGCGGCGATGCATATCATGTCGGTGGTGCCCGAACCCGAACGGGTGATGGCCGAGATGGTGCGCGTGCTGCGCCCCGGCGGCACCTTGCTGGTGGTGAACCATTTCGCGCGCGACCCGTCGGACAAGGGCCTGCTTGCGACGCTCGAGGACTGGGCGGCCCCCTTGGCGAACCTGATCGGCTGGCATTCGGATTTCCGCCGCGAGGTGGTTCTGGGCACCAAGGGCGTCACGCTGGTCGAGGAAGCCTATCTGCCGCCTTTCCGCATGATGACCCTGTTGCGCCTGCGCAAGGACTGAGCGGCGGCGGGCATCGGGCCCGCCCGTCGTGCCGGACCCCGCGCAAGGGCATGGCGTGGCCGCGCTTGCGCCCGCCGGCGCTTGGCAATAGCGTCCGCATCACAATCCTTGGGAGGAAACCGCGATGAAAACCGTCCGTTGGGGCGTGCTTGGCAACGCCAAATTCGCACGCGAGCAGATGGCGCCCGCCATCCATATGGCCGACAATGCCGAGTTGGTGGCGCTTGGCACCTCGAAGCCCGGAGCGGCGGAAGGCTGGGATTTCTGCCCCTCGCTGAAACAGATGAGCTATGCCGAGTTGCTGGCCGACCCGACGATCGACGCGGTCTATATTCCGCTGCCGAACCACGTGCATGTGGAATGGACGCTGAAGGCGGTGGCGGCGGGCAAGCATGTGCTGACCGAGAAGCCGATTTCGATGACCGCCGCAGAGATCGACCAGTTGATCGCGGCGCGGGACAAATCGGGGCTGCTGGTGGCCGAGGCCTATATGATCGTGCACCATCCGCAATGGATCCGCGCGCGCGAACTGGTGCAGGGCGGGGCCATCGGCAAGCTGAAGCATGTGGATGCCTTTTTCAGCTACAACAACGAGGATGAGCCGGAAAACATCCGCAACCGCCCCGATACGGGCGGCGGCGGTATCCGCGACATCGGGGTCTACACCTATGGATCGGCGCGCTTCGTGACGGGGGCCGAGGCGGTGGACCTGTCCTGCCGGATGATCCGCGAGAATGGCGTCGATGTCTGGGCCGAGGTCGATGCGATCCTGCAAGGGCCGCTGGGACGCGCGACCTATACCGCCATGACCTCGATGCGGTTGCAGAACCGGCAGGAGGTGACGTTCCACGGCGACAAGGGCTTGCTCAAGGTGGCGAACGGGCCGTTCAACGCGAACCTTTTTGCCGAGGCGCGGATCGAGTTGCACAACGGGCAGACGGTGACGAGCGAGCGTTGGCCCGCGGCGAACCATTACAAGTTGCAGGTCGAGAATTTCGGGCGTTCGCTGCGGACGGGTGCCGCCTATCCCTGCCCGCTGGAGTTCACCATCGGCACGCAGAAGATGATCGACGCGGCCTTTGCCACGGCGCGGGAGATTTCGCTTTAGGGCGATTTTTCTGCGAAAAATCCCGCCCCTTCTTGGGGCGGGGTATTTGCCTGACCCGGCGAGGAGGGGGGCCAGCCCCCCGATCGGCCCATGGCCGATCCCCCCCGGAGTATTTCTTGCAAGGCTGAAAGGGCGCGGGGGGTATCCCGCGCCTTTTTGCTGTGTCAGTCTTCCATCGCCTCGAGTTCGTCGATGAAACCCGCGATCATGGACAGGCCCTTGTCCCAGAACTTCGGGTCCGAGGCGTCGAGGCCGAAGGGGGCGAGAAGGTCCTTGTGGTGTTTCGAGCCGCCCGCTTTCAGCATGTCGAAGTATTTGGTCTGGAAGTCGGGCAGGCCATCGGCATAGGCGGCATAGAGCGCGTTCACGAGGCCGTCGCCGAAGGCATAGGCATAGACGTAGAAGGGCGAGTGGACGAAATGCGGGATATAGGCCCAGAAAGTCTCATACCCGTCCATGAAGTCGAAGGCATCGCCGAGGGATTGGGCCTGAACGCTCATCCACAGGGCGTTGATGTCGTCGGGGGTGAGTTCCCCTGTCGCCCGTGCGGCGTGGAGTTTGCATTCGAAATCGTAGAAAGCGATCTGGCGCACGACCGTGTTGATCATGTCCTCGACCTTGCCGGCGAGGAGGGTCTTGCGCTCGGCGGGGGTTTTGGCGTTGTCGAGGAGTTTGCGGAAGGTCAGCATCTCGCCGAAGACGGATGCGGTTTCGGCAAGGGTGAGGGGGGTGGAGGAAAGGAGTTCGCCCTGGCCTGCGGCGAGGACCTGATGCACGCCGTGGCCGAGTTCATGGGCCAGCGTCATCACATCGCGCGGTTTGCCCAGGTAGTTGAGCATGACATAGGGGTGGACGGTGGTGACGGTCGGATGGGCAAAGGCGCCGGGGGCTTTGCCGGGTTTCACGCCTGCGTCGATCCAGCCCTTTTCGAAGAAGGGCTTGGCAAGGTCGGCCATTTCGGGGGCAAAGGCGCCGTAAGCGTCCATCACCATGCTGCGGGCGGTGTCCCAGTCGACGGTTTTCGGATTTTCGATGGGCAGGGGGGCGTTGCGGTCCCAGATTTGCAGCTTGTCCAGCCCCATCCATTTCGCTTTCAGTCGGTAGTAGCGGTGCGAGAGTTTGGGATAGGCCGCGACCACGGCATTGCGCAGGGCTTCGACAACCTCGGGTTCGACGTGGTTGGAAAGGTGCCGCGCGGTCTGCGGGTTCGGCATCTTGCGCCAGCGGTCCTCGATCTCTTTCTCTTTGGCCAGCGTGTTGTGGACGCGGGCGAAGAGTTTGATGTGCTTGTCGAACACCTCGGCCAGCGCGCGGGCGGCGGCTTCGCGCTTGCTGCGGTCGGTGTCGGTGAGCAGGTTGAGGGTGGCTTCGAGGTTCAGCTCCTCGTCTTCGCCCGCGACCCTGAACATGAGGCCGGCCATGGTTTCATCGAAGAGCCGGTTCCATGCGGCCGAGCCGACGGTGGACTGGTCGTGGAGGAACTTCTCAAGCTCGTCCGACAGCTGGTAGGGGCGCATGGCGCGCATGCGGTCGAACACCGGCTTGTAGCGGGCAAGGTCGGCGTTCTGCGCCAGCAGCCCTGCAAGGTGGGCTTCGTCGAGGCGGTTGAATTCCAGCGTGAAGAACACGAGCGGCGTGGTGAAGGTGGTGATCTTGTCCTGCGCGTCGGCCATGAACTTGGCGCGCTCGCTGTCCATCGTGTTCTGGTAGTAGCGCAGGCCCGCGAAGGACATGATGCGGCCCGCGATCACGTCGATCTGTTCGTATTCCTTGACGCAGGCGAGAAGGGCGGCTGCGTCGAGGCTGGCGAGTTTGCCTTCGTATCGGGCGGCGAAACCGGCGCAGGCCGTTTCAAGCCAGCCCATGTCGCGGGTGAATTCGGGCGCGTCCGTGGCGGGGTAAAGGTCGGTCAGGTCCCAGTCGGGAAGCTTGCCAAAGGCTCCGCCTGCGGCGTTGGCGTCGAAAACGGGGCGGGGAAGGGGAAGCGTCATTCGGCAAACCTCATCTAACGTGCTGGGATGTATCTAGGGGGCTGGGGCGGGAAGGTGCAAGTCACAGGGGCGAAATCTGCTCAACGCCCTGCCGCCTTTCATACTCGGACAAATATCCCACGGGGGGTGCGGGGGGTGTGAAACCCCCCGCTTCTGCCGGTTCAGCCCGAGGTGGCGGTCAAAAGCGCATGCAGGCTGGCCAAGGTGTCGATCCCGTCCACGCCCTTGTCACGCCGCCAGCGGGCCATGCGGGGGAAGCGCAGCGCCAGCCCCGATTTGTGGCGGGGGCTTTTCTGGATGCCCTCGAAGGCGATTTCGAACACCAGTTCGGGGGTGACGCGGCGGACGGGGCCGAAGCGTTCGAGCGTGTTCTTGCCGACCCAGCGGGTGATTTCGGCAAATTCGGCATCGGTCAGGCCGGAATAGGCCTTGGTGAAGGGGACAAGGTCGTTGCCGTCGCGCAACGCAAAGGTGAAGTCGGTGAACAGGCCCGCGCGGCGGCCGTGGCCGGATTGGGCGTAGATCATCACCGCATCGACCGACCACGGGTCGAGCTTCCATTTCCACCAGTCGCCGCGCTTGCGCCCCACGTGATAGGGCGAGGCGGCGCGTTTGAGCATGATCCCCTCGGCCATTTCACTGCGCGAGGTGGCGCGGGTTTCGCTGAGGCTGGCCCAGTCGGTGAAGGGGACGTCGAGAGAGAGGGCGATGGGGAGGGTTGGGGGGAGGTCTGCCAGTAGGGCGGCGAGGCGGGCGCGGCGGGTGTCATAGGGCAGGGGGCGGAGGTCCTGGCCGTTTTCCTCCAGGAGGTCATAGGCGAGGAGGCGGGCGGGGGCCTCGGTCAGCAGTTTCTTCGGCACGGTCTTGCGGCCGATGCGGGGTTGAAGTTGCGCGAAGGGAAGGGGGCGGTTTGACCCCCATGCGAGGATTTCGCCGTCGACCACTGTGCCTTGGGGCAGGAAATCCGCGAGGGGGGCGAATTCGGGAAAGCGGTCGGTCACCAGTTCCTCGCCCCGCGACCAGAGGGCGAAGGCCCCTGCGCGGTGGACGAGCTGGCCGCGGATGCCATCCCATTTCCATTCGGCGCGCCAGTCGGCGGGATCGCCAAGCGTTTCGGGGCCGCCTTCAAGCTGGGCCGCAAGGGCGAAGGGATAGGGGCGCGAGCCTGCGCCCGTGTCGCCCGTGCCCGTGTCGCCCGCGCCTGCGGTGAGGGCGGCGAAGGTGGTGGTCTGCGGCGACCAGTCGCCCATCAGGCGGTGGGCGAGGGTGGCTTCGTCCTGCCCCGTGGCCGTGGCCAGCGCCCGCGTCATCAGCCCTTGGGAGACGCCCATGCGGAAGCCGCCGGTCAGGAGTTTGTTGAAGAGGAAACGCTCGGTCGGGACCAGTTCGTTCCATGCAGCAAAGATGGCGGCGCGGCGCGCCTCGGGAGGGTGGCCGGTGAGGGAGGCGAGGAAGGTGATGGTCGCGGTCAGGCTGCGGTCGCTGGCGGTGGCGGGGGGCGGCAGGATATGGGCGATGGTTTCGGCAAGGTCGCCGGTGACGGCATAGGCCTCTTCAAAAAGCCAGAGGGGGAGGTGCGCGGCCTCGGCCGCCCAGAGGCGCAGTTCGGTCGCGTTGACGCTGCGCTTGGGGCGGCGGCCCGACAGGAGGGCGATGGTCCAAAGGCGGTCGGCTTCGGGGGCGGTCTGGAAGTAATGGGTCAGGGCCGCGAGTTTCGCGCCGGTCTTGGTCGTGCCGTCGAGGGCGGCAAAGAGGGTGGCGAAGGCTTTCATCGCGGGACCCTTGCGCAAAGGCCGGGGCGGGCTGTCTGCCCTCCCCGGACCCCTCCCGAGGATATTTGGGGCAAGAGGAACAGGGGGGGCTTCATGCAGGCGAGACGGGGGGCGGTCACGGGTGGGCCTCGGCTACGGGGGCGGTTTCCTCTTCTTCGTCGCCATAGGCGGTTTCGACGATGCCCGCGTCATAGCCCTGTTCGGCGAGCCAGCGGCGGAAGGGGCCGGTGTAGCCGTGGGTGACGAAGACGCGTTCGCAGCCCGTGGCGCGGATGGCGGTGTTGAGCCCGTCCCAGTCGGCGTGGTCGGAGACGGTGAAGCCCGTGCCGAGGGCGCGGCGGCGGCGGATGCCGCGCAGGGCCATCCAGCCCGAGGCAAAGGCCTCGTCCGCGTTCTGGAAGCGCCGTGCCCAGACGGAGCCTAAGGCGGAGGGGGGCGCTATGACCAGCGCGCCGGGGTGGGATCTGGCGTCGATGCCGGGGGTGACGCGGGTGGTTTCGGGCAGGGCATAGCCTTGGCTGCGCAGGATCGTGGTGACATCTTCGACAGCGCCGTGGGTGAGGATCGGCCCTTGCGGTGTCAGGCCCGCCATCAGGCGCTGGGCCTTGCCGAAGCTGTAGGCCCCGATGATCGAGGGGCGGCCGAG
Organism: Paragemmobacter straminiformis; assembly: GCF_014243445.1. Classification (GTDB taxonomy): domain Bacteria; phylum Pseudomonadota; class Alphaproteobacteria; order Rhodobacterales; family Rhodobacteraceae; genus Paragemmobacter; species Paragemmobacter straminiformis. The sequence goes on along the minus strand of NZ_JACLQD010000001.1, from coordinate 54,218 downwards.
GGCGGCATTGGCAGCCCACCATGCGCCGATCCCGGCCATGACCTGCGCCTGTGGCTGCCAGCGGAACACGGGCAGGCCGAAGGTGCATTCGGTGATGAAGGCGTGGCACGGCACGGGGTCGAAGGCTTCGGCCAGACCGTCGGCTTCGGTCTTGTAGTCGCCCGAGACGACCCAGACCTCGCCCGCCCGCTCGACCCTGATCTGGGCCGATCCGGGGACATGGCCCGCGGGGTGGAAGCTGACGGTGACGCCGCCGATGCGCCGCCTTTCGCCATAGGCGATGCCGGAGGCGGTGATCTCGCCCAGCCGGTGGCGGATGACGGGGAGCGCCTGATGGGTGCAGAGATACTGGCCGTGGCCACGGCGGGCGTGGTCGGAATGGCCGTGCGTGACCAGCGCGCGCGGCACGGGGCGCCACGGGTCGATGAAGAAATCTCCGTCAGGGCAGTAGATGCCGCGGTCGGTGAAGGTGAGAAGCGCTGTCATGCGGGCAAGTGTAGTGCGCGCAGGGGAAAAGGCCAAACGGGGCGGGCTACGTGCGGTGGCGGGCAAAGGCCGGTCTGCCGCTTTTTGACCGTGGCCACTGTGGCCCTTGCTGCTTTCATGCTCGCAAAAATATCCTCGGGGGGCGGCGCGGAACGCGCCGGAGGGGGGCAGACGGCCCCCCTTTCGCGGGTGGGACGCGCTGCGGGACGGAGCGGTCATGCCATGCGCGCCGCGCCGGGGGTGCCGGGGGTGATGCACAAAAAATAGGCGAATGCTTCCGTCGCAGCCGCTTGGCGGTCCGCTTTCGCTTTCCCATGCCGGTTTCGGCTGATTAGATCGGGTCAACGACGGGTGCGGGGGCTGCGGGTGACGGATTATTTCAACGAGATGTATCAGGGCGGCGGCGTGCGGGTGCCCTATGCGCGGCTGGAAGACTGGATGCGGGCCATGCCTGCCGAATTGCGCAGCCTCAAGCAGGCCGAGGCCGAGGCGCTGTTCCGCCGCATCGGGATCACCTTTGCCGTCTATGGCGAGGGGGGCGATCCGGACCGGCTGATCCCGTTCGACATGTTCCCGCGGGTCTTTACCTCGGCCGAATGGGGCAAGCTGGAGAAGGGCATCAAGCAGCGGGCGCGGGCGCTCAACGCCTTTCTGGTCGATATCTACGGGCGGGGCGAGATCGTGCGGGCGGGGCGGATTCCGTCGAAGCTGGTCTACCAGAACGAGGCCTATGAAAAGGCCGTGGCGGGGATAAAGCCGCCGAAGGGGGTATACAGCCATATCGTGGGGGTGGACCTTGTCCGCACAGGGCCGGACGATTTCTTCGTCCTCGAGGACAATTGCCGCACGCCGTCGGGTGTGTCCTACATGCTGGAAAACCGCGAGATCATGATGCGGATGTTCCCCGATCTGTTCCGCGAGAACCGGATCGAACCCGTCGACCGCTATCCCGAACTGCTGCGCCGCACGCTGGCATCGGTCGCGCCCGAGAAATGCGAGGGTGAGCCGACTGTCGTCCTGCTGACGCCGGGGCATTTCAACAGCGCCTATTACGAGCATTCCTTCCTTGCCGATCTGATGGGGATCGAACTGGTCGAGGGGCAGGATCTGTTCGTGCAGGGGCCGTTCCTTTACATGCGCACGACCGAGGGGCCGCGGCGCGTGGATGTGGTCTACCGCCGGATCGACGATGCCTTCATCGACCCTTTGTGTTTCAGGCCCGATTCCATGCTGGGCGTGCCGGGGTTGATGGATGTCTACCGCTCGGGCGGGGTGTCGATCTGTTCGGCCCCCGGCGCGGGCGTGGCCGATGACAAGGCAGTCTATACCTTCGTGCCCGAGATGATCCGCTTCTATCTGGGCGAGGAGCCGCTGCTCAACAACGTGCCCACATGGCAATGCGGCAAGGAGGACGATCTGAAATATGTGCTGTCGAACCTTGGCGATCTGGTGGTCAAGGAGGTGCATGGATCGGGTGGCTACGGGATGCTGGTGGGGCCGAAGTCGAGCAGGGAGCAGGTGGAAAGCTTCCGTCACCGGATCATGGCGGACCCCGGAAACTACATCGCCCAGCCGACGCTGGCGCTTTCGACCACGCCGACCTTCGTGGCCGAAGGGGTGGCCCCGCGCCATGTGGACCTGCGGCCCTATTGTCTGGTGGGCGAGCGGATCGAACTGGTGCCGGGCGGGCTGACGCGGGTGGCGCTGAAGGAGGGGTCGCTGGTCGTGAACTCGTCGCAGGGCGGGGGCGTCAAGGATACCTGGGTGCTGGCGGAGTGATGACATGCTGAGCCGGACCGCTGACAACCTTTTCTGGATCGCCCGCTATATGGAACGGGCGGAAACCGCGGCGCGGCTGCTCGAGGTGGGGGCGCGGATCGCGCTTTTGCCGAGTGCGGCGGGATACCGCAACGAATGGGACAGCCTGTTGCAGGCGGGGGGCAATGCCGATGCCTTTGCCAAGAAATACGGCGACCCCGTGCAGCGGAACATCGAAAGTTTCCTGTTCTTCGACCATGACAACCCGTCCTCGGTCGCGGCCTGCATCACGGCGGCGCGCGAGAACGGGCGGATCGTGCGGACGGCGCTGACGGCGCAGGTCTGGGACGCGCTCAATTCGGCCTTTCAGGAGTTGCGGGCGCTGGAGCGGATGCCGCGCAGCGAGCTGGAGTTGAGCCGCCTGACCGAATGGACCATGCGCCATGCCGCGATGGTGCGGGGCGCGATCGACGCCACGCTGCTGCGCAATGACGGATGGGATTTCCTGAACCTCGGCTATCTGCTGGAACGGGCGGACAACACGGCGCGTCTGATGGATGTGAAATATTACGTCCTGCTGCCGCGGCTCGATTTCGTCGGCTCGGGGTTGGACAATTACCAATGGTCGACGCTGCTGCGGGCGATGTCGTCGCACCGGGCGTTCCACTGGGCCTATGGCGGCGAGATCACGGCGGCGAAGATCGCGCATTTCCTGATCCTGAACTCGCAATGCCCCAGGTCGCTGATCACCTGTGCCGAGGGCCTTTCGGGGCATCTGGACCGGCTGGCAAAGCTATACGGGGCGACGACCGACGCGCAGGCGCAGGCGCGGGCGATGCGGGCGGCGCTCGAGGAGACCAAGGTGGACGACATCTTCGAGGAAGGGCTGCATGATTTCCTGACGCGCTTCATCAAGCAGACGGCGGCGCTGGGGTCGGTGATCCATGAAACCTATCTGAGCGGGGATATGCGCTGATGCTGCTGTCGGTCGATCATGTGACCACCTATCGCTACGACCGCCCCGTGCGGGGGGTGGTGCAGAGCCACCGGCTGGTGCCGAGCGCCTTTGACGGGCAGAAGCTGCGCGACTGGAGCGTGACGGTGAGCGACGGCGTGCAGGGCGGGGCGTTCCGCGACGGGGCGGGCGACCGCGTGCAGGGCTGGACCGTGCGCGGACCGGTGAGCGAGATCACGGTGCGCGTGGCGGGCACGGTCGAGACGGTCGATCTGGCGGGCGTGTTGCGCGGCCACCGCGAAAGCGTGCCGGCCGAGGTCTATCTGTGCGACACGCTGGCCACGCAGGCGGATGCGGCGCTGGCGGCGCTGGCCGAACAGGCCCGCGACGAGGCGGGCGATCTGGCGCAGGCGCACAGGCTTTCGGCGCTGGTGTCGGATGCCATCGCCTATGTGCCGGGGGCCACCCATGCGCGGACCACGGCCGCCGAGGCGCTGGCGCAGGGGCAGGGCGTCTGTCAGGACCATACGCAGGCGCTGATCGCCTGTGCGCGGCATCTGGGGCTGCCGGCGCGCTATGTCTCGGGCTATCTGTTCGCCAGTGGCGAGGGCGCGCCGGAGGCGGCGCATGCCTGGGCCGAAATCTTCGTGGGCGGGCTGGGCTGGATCGGGTTCGACGCATCGAACCGCTGCTGCCCCGATGACCGCTACATCCGGCTTGGATCGGGGTTCGACGCGGTGGATGCCGCCCCCATCCGCGGCACGGCGCGGGGCGGCGGGGCGGAAAGTTTGGATGTGGCCGTTGCGGTCCGGCAGGTGCAGCAATAGGGTCTGCGCGGGAACGGAGCGAAGGGGGCCGGAGATGACCTATTGCGTGGGCTTGCTGCTGCGGGACGGCATGGTCTTGCTGTCGGATACGCGCACCAATGCGGGGCTCGACAATATCTCGACCTATCGCAAGATGTTCACCTTTGAAGATCCCGGCGAGCGGGTGATCGCGATCATGACGGCGGGCAGCCTGTCGGTGACGCAGACCACGATGGCGCGCTTGCGCGAGGCGGTGGAAGACCCCGAGAGCACGCCCGAAACCTCGATCCTGAAGGCGCCGACCTTGCTGAAGGTGGCCGAGATGGTCGGCAGCACGCTGGCGCAGGTGCGCGCCGATGTGGACGAAAAGCTGAGCGCGATGAACCAGGGCGCTTCGGCCAGCATGATCGTCGCGGGGCAAAGGAAGGGCGGCGCGATGCGGCTGTTCCTGATCTATCCCGAGGGGAATTTCATCGAGGCGACCGAGGACACGCCCTTCTTGCAGATCGGCGAGCATAAATACGGCAAGCCGATTCTGGACCGTGTGGTGAAGCCCACGACCAGCCTTGCGGATGCCAAGAAGGCGGTGCTGCTGTCGATGGATTCGACCTTGCGGTCGAACCTGTCGGTGGGGATGCCGCTCGATCTGGCCGTGATCGAGCGCGACGCGCTGCGGGTGTCGCAGACGCGGCGGATCGAGGCGGGGGACGAGCAGTTCCGCGCCATGTCGGAGGCATGGTCCAAGGCGCTGCGCGACGGCTTCGCCCAGATCAACATCTGACGCCCGTCACGGCGGGTCCGGGCGCAAGGCCGGGCAAGATTTCCGCAAAGTCCCTTGAAGGGCTTCGCTTCAGCGGTGGCTGTCGAAAAGGGCGGCCGCGCTGTCGAAAAAGCGGGTCCGATGGGTTCCGGTTTCCATGATGACCTCGTGCTCGGCCCCTTGGTAAAGGTCGAGGCGGCCTGTGCGCCAACCGGCCATCCGCTCGTGGATCGGTGCCACGTCGACGACCCGTTCGGCGGTGCCGAGGGCGGTGAGGCAGGCCGTGGCGGGGGCGGGCAGGTTCGAGAGCGCGCCGCATTCGCGCAAGGCCGCGTTGACCCAGCCGAGGCTGGGCCCGCCAAGCGCGAGGTCGGGGTGCGCCACGAGTTGGCGGTGCATGTAGTGCCACATGTCGGGATCGGTGGTCAGCACGTTTCCGGCCATCGGGGCGGTCAGGACATAGCTGAAGCGGTTGGTCATCGGCGCGTAGCGCAGGGCCTGACCGAAGGGACCGGCCAGAGTGGTGACCGCATGGGCAAGCGGGCGCATCCATGACGACAGGCTGATGCCCCACATGGGGGCGGAAAACGCCGCCGCCTTGAAGGGAAGCCCGCGCATCAGTGCGCGCAGGCCGATGCAGCCGCCCATCGAATGGGCCAGCATGTAGAAGGGCTGCGGCAGATCGAGGCTTGCCGCAAAGGCAAGGGCCGCGTCGAGGTCGTGCTGGTATTCGTCGAAATGCGCGACATGGCCGACCATGCGGTCGATCTCGGGGCGGTCGGCAAGCCCCTGCCCGCGCCAGTCGATGGCCACCGAGGCATAGCCGCGCCGGCGCAGGTCTTCGGCGGCGCGGCCGTATTTCTCGACATATTCGGTGCGGCCGGGCAACAGCAGGACGGTGCCCTTTGACCCTTCGGGCCATATGCCGATGCGGATGCGCGCGCCCGGCGCCTGCACCCAGAACGCGTGGCCCGCCGCGGGGCCGTCGGCCACCTCGGCATAGTAGGGCGCGGGCGAGGGGGAGGCGTTGGCGCGGGCGGCGGCTGTCATCCCAGCACCGAGCCGAGTTTCATCGCAAGGCCCATGCTGCCATCGACCGAGAGCTTGCCCGTCATGAAGGCGGTGGTCGGGTTCAGGCTGCCGTCGAGGATGGCGCGGAAGGTGTCGGTGCTGGCGGTCAGGGTCACATCGGCGGGGTCGTCACCCGCGCGGACGGTCGCCCCGTCGATCATGACCGCGCCTTCGCCCTCGATCACGAATTTCGCCACGCCGTCGAGCGGACCCGAGAGCTTGGCCGCGAGTGCCGTGACGGCGGCGTCTATGACGTGGCTCATGGGGTCGGTCCTTCTCGCTTTGTCGTGACCGCAGAACGTCTGGCGTTTCGGCGCGGTTGCGTTACCTATGCAGTTATGGAAGCGCGGATGCCATTTCACAATCGTCTCGTTGCGGCAGTTCTGGCCGTTTTCGCGCTGGCATGGCCGGTTTTCGCGGACGATGCGGCTTTGGACAAGCTGTTTGACGAGCTGAAAACGTCGGACGCGCAGGCGTCGGGGCGGATCGAGCAGGAAATCTGGAACGAATGGTCCAAGTCCGGCTCGCCCGCGATGGACCTGCTGCTGGAGCGCGGGCGCAAGGCGATGGCCGAGGGGGATTTGCCTGCGGCGATCGAACATCTGACCGCGCTGACCGACCATGCGCCGGATTTCGCCGAAGGCTGGAACGCACGGGCCACGGCCTATTACCAGATGGGCGAGCTTGGCCCCGCCGTGCAGGACATCGCCCATGTGCTGACGCTGAACCCGCGGCATTTCGGGGCGCTTGCGGGCCTCGGGATGATCTTCGAGCAACTCGACCAGCCCAAGAAGGCGCTCGAGGTCTACAAGGCGGCCTTGGCTATACATCCCCACCTGAGCGGGGTATTGGATTCTGTCCAACGGCTTGAGGCCGAGGCAGCCGGGCAGGACCTCTGACAGAGAGACGATATGGGCACGACCTCACGGGTTACGGCGGTCCTCGGGCCGACGAACACCGGCAAGACGCATTACGCCATCACCCGGATGCTGGCACACCGGACGGGGGTGATCGGCCTGCCGCTGCGTCTGCTTGCGCGCGAGGTCTATGACCGTTGCGTGGCCCAGCGGGGGCCTTCGGTCGTGGCGCTGGTGACGGGGGAAGAGCGGATCGTGCCCGAGCGGGCGCAATACTGGGTCTGCACGGTCGAGGCGATGCCGCTCGAGATCGGTGCCGATTTCGTGGCGGTGGACGAGATCCAGCTCTGCGCCGACCCCGAGCGGGGGCATGTGTTCACCGACCGTCTGCTGCGGGCGCGGGGGCTGCACGAGACGCTGTTTCTGGGATCGGACACCATGCGCCCCGCGATAGCGGCGCTGGTGCCGGGTGTGCAGTTCATGAAGCGCGACCGTCTGTCGACGCTGACCTACACAGGTTCGAAAAAGATAAGCCGGATGCCTGCACGCAGCGCGATCGTGGGCTTTTCGGTTGAAAACGTCTATGCCATCGCCGAGCTGATCCGCCGCCAGAAGGGCGGCTGTGCCGTGGTCATGGGGGCGCTGTCGCCCCGCACGCGCAATGCGCAGGTGGCTTTGTACCAGAATGGCGATGTGGATTATCTGGTGGCCACCGATGCCATCGGGATGGGGCTGAACCTCGATATCCATCACGTCGCCTTTTCCAGCACGGCCAAGTTCGACGGGCGGCGGATGCGGGCGCTTTATCCGCAAGAGCTGGCGCAGATCGCGGGGCGGGCGGGGCGGCATACCGAGAACGGCACCTTCGGGGTGACGGGCGAGGCGCGGCCCCTTGACGAGGATCTGGTCGAGGCCATCGAGAACCACCGCTTCGCCCCCGTCAAGAAGCTGCAATGGCGCAACGAGGGGCTGGAGTTCGGCACGGTCGAGCGGCTGGTGCGGTCGCTCGAGGCGCCGACGAGCAACGACTGGCTGTCGCGCGCGCGCGATGCCGATGACGTTCTGGCGCTGAAGGCCCTTTCGGAAATGCCCGAGGTGCGCGACCGTCTGAAGGGTCCGGCGGATGTGCGCCTGCTGTGGGATGTGTGCCGCGTGCCGGATTTCCGGTCGTCTTCGGGCATGGAACACGCAAGTCTGCTTGCGCGTCTGTACGAGTTCCTGAAGAAAGGGCGCGTTCCGAGCGACTGGCTTGCCAAGGCGGTTTCGAGGATCGACAAGACGGATGGCGACATCGACGCGATCTCGAAACGGTTGGCCTATATCCGCACCTGGACCTATGTGGCGCAGCGCAAAGGGTGGGTCGATGACGAAATGCATTGGCGCGACGAGACTCGCGCTGTAGAAGACCGCCTGTCGGATGCGCTGCACGCACGTCTGACGCAAAGATTTGTTGACCGGCGCACGAGCGTGCTGATGCGGCGGTTGAAGCAGAAGGAGACCCTCGTGGCCGAGGTGAATGACAAGGGTGAAGTGACGGTCGAAGGCGAGTTCGTCGGCCGTCTCGAGGGGTTCCGTTTCCATCAGGACGCGTCCTCGTCACCCGACGAGGCGCGGACGCTGCGTCAGGCGGCGGTGCAGGCGCTGAAGCCCGAGTTCCACCTGCGGGCGGACCGTTTCTACAACGCGCCCGACACGGAACTGGATTTCACCGAGCAGGGCGGGCTGATGTGGGGAACCACGGCCGTCGGCAAGCTGGTGAAAGGCCCCGAGGTGCTGCGCGCATCGGTCGATGCCTTCGTCGATGACGAGGCGGGGCCGGATGTGGCCGAGAAGGTGAAGCGCCGCTTGCAGCATTTCATCGACCGCAAGACAGCCGCGCTGTTCGAGCCGCTGACCGCGATGAGCCGTGACGAGGCGCTGACGGGGCTTGCCCGCGGCTTCGCCTTTAGGCTGGTCGAGGCGCTGGGGGTTTTGCCGCGCGATGCGGTGAACGAGGAAGTCAAGCAACTCGATCAGGAAGCGCGGGGCGCGTTGCGCAAGCATGGCGTGCGGTTCGGCCAGTTCACGGTCTTCCTGCCCGCGCTGCTCAAGCCCGCGCCGACCCGGTTGCGGCTGGTGCTGTGGTCGCTGTGGAACAATCTGGACGAATTCCCCGAAAGCCCGCCGCCCGGTCTGGTGACGATTCCGAACATCACCGAGGTGCCGAAGCAGCATTACACTCTGTCGGGCTATCATCCCGCCGGAAGCCGTGCGATCCGCATCGACATGCTGGAGCGTCTGGCCGATCTGCTGCGCGCCAAGGACAGCCGCGCGGGCTTCGAGGCGGCACCCGAGATGCTGTCGATCACCGGCATGACGCTGGACCAGTTTGCCGACTTGATGGCGGGGCTGGGCTACAAGGGTGAAAAGGCCGAGCGGCCCAAGGCCAAGGTCGTCGAGCCGGCCAAGCTTGACGCGCCGCAATCGACCGCGCCGATCCCCGAGGAGGTGTCGGTGCTGGCTCCGCCGCCGGAACCCGAACCCGTCGCGGAGGAGGGCGCCGAGGCGGCTCCGGTCGAGATGGAAGCCTATTATACCTTTACCTGGGCACCCAAGCCGCGCTTCCAGCGGCCCGAGCGCGGGCCGCGGCCCGAACGGGGTGCGCCGCGCGGTCCGAAGCCCGCCGAGGGCGAAAAGCCTGCCGGCGAGGCGGGGGCCGAGCGTCCGAAGGGCGAACGTCCGCAGGGCGAGCGCCGCGACCGTGGTGGCGAGCGGGGCGGCGAGGGCAAGGGCGGCGGCTACAAGGGCAACAAGCCCAAGGGCGGCAAGCCGGGCGACCGTGGTGACCGTGGTGGAGACCGGGGCGAGCGTGGCGGAAAGCCGCAGGGGGCGAAGTCTTTCGAGGCCCGCCCGCCGCGCGCCGAAAAGCCGATCGATCCGGACAACCCTTTTGCCGTTCTGGCAGCGTTGAAAAACCGGAGCTGATTTGGCCGGACCCTCGGCAAGGCCCAACCCTGCCCAACGCCCCAGCTTGCGGGTGGACAAATGGCTATGGCAGGCGCGGTTCTTCAAGTCCCGCGCCTTGGCCGCCGATCTGGCCGAGGGCGGGCATCTGCGCATCAACGGCCAGCCGACGCGCAAGCCGGGGCACGGGGTGGGCGTCGGGGATGTGCTGACCTTTCCGCAGGCCAACCGCATCCGCGTGATCCGCGTCACGGCGCTGGGCTACCGGCGCGGGCCTGCCGACGAGGCGCAGCGGCTTTATGACGATCTCGACGCGCAACAGGGCGAAGATGAGACGATTGCCCCGCTTGAATGATCCGCCAAAGCGGCTTAGTCAGGCGACCGACATTCGAAGGAGACGGCCATGACCTATGTGGTGACCGACAATTGCATCGCCTGCAAATACACCGATTGCGTCGAGGTGTGTCCGGTGGACTGCTTCTACGAGGGCGAGAACATGCTGGTCATCCATCCGGATGAATGCATCGACTGCGGCGTGTGCGAGCCCGAATGCCCCGCCGATGCGATCCGCCCCGATACCGAGCCGGATATGGACGAATGGGTGTCGTTCAACCGGAAATATTCGGAAATGTGGCCGGTCATCACCGTGAAGAAAGACCCGCTGCCCGACGCCGAGGCCAAGGATGGCGAGACGGGCAAACTGGCCAAATACTTCTCGGAAGCGGCCGGCGAGGGGAACTGACCCCGCCGCGTCACGGTTAACGCCTGTGAAAAAGATGTGCCGATGATTCGGCATGACTGTCATGCGTCTGTGACATGGCTGTGGATAAATGCGTAATTTCAAGGCATCCGGCAGAACGCAAACCGTTCGGCGCAGTTGGAATCACGGTGTTTTTGTGGTATACACTCTGCACAAACTAGCACGGAAGCCTGATGCCTGACTCAGTGCTGCTCGCCTGAGTGGGGTTTTCCTGTGACAAACTGACCGTTCTGCCGGGGTTCGCAAGGGTCCGGTCGGTTTCTTTGTCGCCGGATCGGGGGTCCCCTGAGGGAACGTTGAATGACCAAGTCGAAGAAGCCTGATTTTCGCCCGAACGAGTTCGTCGTTTACCCCGCGCATGGCGTGGGCCGGATCATCTCGATCGAGGAACAGGAGATTGCGGGTCTGCATCTCGAGCTGTTCGTGATCTCGTTCGAGAAGGACAAGATGACCCTGCGCGTGCCGACGCACAAGGCGACCGAGATCGGGATGCGGCAGCTTTCGTCGCCCGATATCGTGACCAAGGCGCTCGACACGCTGAAGGGCAAGGCGCGGGTCAAGCGGGCGATGTGGTCGCGCCGTGCGCAGGAATATGAACAGAAGATCAACTCGGGCGATCTGCTGTCCATCGCGGAAGTGGTGCGCGACCTGCACCGCACCGACGACCAGCGCGAGCAGAGCTATTCCGAGCGCCAGCTTTACGAAGCGGCGCTGGAGCGCCTGACCCGCGAAGTCGCTGCCGTGTCGGGCGTGGACGAGGCGGGCGCGCAGAAAACCGTGGGTTCGGTGCTGACCGGCCGCGCGGCCTGATCTTGCGTTGAATTGAATTGAATTGAATGCTCGGGCCGCGGGGGAAACCCTGCGGCCCTTTGCTTTGGGGCCAAAGGCCGGGGGGCATTCTGCCCCCCGGACCCCCCCGAGGATATTTGCGGCAAGAGGAAGCGGGCGGCGGTCTTACACGAGCAGGGCTGCCGCGGTGGCGAGGGCGGCGGTTTCGGCAAGGAACTGGGTCGCGCCGAGGATGTCGCCGGTCTGTCCGCCGATGCGGGCGCGGGCGAGAAGTGCCACGGCAAGCGCTGCGAGGGCGGCGGTCGGGACGATGGCGAAGCTGGCCGTGCCGGTCGCGAGGGCGGCAATCACGAGGGCGATGGCTGCCGAGGCTGCGGCGATGCGGGGGCCGGGGCGGCCCACGCTGGACGAAAGGCCGGTGTCGCGGGCATTGGGCAGGGCCTGCATCACCACCGCCATAGCGGCGCGGCCAAGGGCTGCGGCGGCGACGAGGCCCGCCCAATGCGCCCCGGCAGCCATGAGGGCGGTCAGCGCGGACCAGCGGGTGAGGGCGGTGAAGACGAGGGCCAGCGTGCCGTAGCTGCCGATGGCGCTGTCTTTCATGATCTCGAGCCGGCGTTCGCGGCTCCAGCCCCCGAAGAGGCCGTCGGTCGTGTCGGCAAGGCCGTCTTCGTGCATCGCCCCCGTCACGAGGGCCGAGGCGGCGAGGGTCACCGCTGCGGCGACCCCTGCGGGCAGGCCGAGGGCGAGGGCGAGCGAGCCTGCGGCGGCGGCGACCAGCGCCACGGCAAGGCCGACGACGGGCCAGGCCCATGCAGATGCGGCGCCGCGCATCGGCCAGCCCTGCGGCACGGGCAGGCGGGTGAGCAGGCCGAAGGCCGAGACGAGGTCTTGCAGCGCAAGGCGGGCGGGATCCGTGTCGCTGGGTCGCATGGATGTGTCCTTTCCCGACTGGCCTTTGCCCTGTGCCTTAGGTAGCCAAGCAGGACCAAGGCTTCAATGCGCAAGCAGCATTGGCCTATCATTGAAAGAGACCGACATGACCGCTTCCTTCGCCTCGCTTTCCGAATTCCGCGCTGTGTTGCAGGCGATGCCGATGGTCGATGCGGCCGCGCTGGCGGGGGCTGCGGCGCGCAACGGGCAGTTGACCAAGCCGCCGGGGGCTTTGGGCCGGCTGGAGGATCTGGCGATCTGGGCCGGAGGGTGGCAGGGCACGGACAAGCCGCATTGCGACCGGCCGCAGGTCATTGTCTTTGCGGGCAATCACGGGGTGGTGGCGCAGGGCGTTTCGGCCTTTCCGGCCGAGGTGACGGTGCAGATGGTCGGCAATTTCCACGCGGGCGGGGCGGCGATCAACCAGCTGTCGAAAGCCTTCGGGGCGTCGATGTCGGTGCATGCGCTGGAGCTGGACCGTCCGACGGCCGATTTCACCCGAGGTGCCGCGATGGACGAGGCCGAGGTGGTGGCCGCCCTTGCCACGGGTTGGAACGCAGTCGACGCGGGGGCCGACCTAGTGGTGGTGGGCGAGATGGGGATCGGCAACACCACCCCGGCGGCGGCGCTGGCGGCGGCGCTGTTCGGCGGAGGCGGAGCGTCTTGGGTAGGGCGCGGGACCGGCGTGGACGATGCGGGGCTGGCCCGCAAGGCGCGGGTGGTCGATGCGGGGCTGGCGCTGCATGCGGCGGTTCTTGGCGATGCGCTCGAGGTGATGCGCTGCCTTGGCGGGCGCGAGCTTGCCGCGATGGCGGGCGCGATCGCGCGGGCGCGGGCCTTGCGTATTCCGGTCATTCTGGACGGGTTTATCTGCACCGCATCGGCGGCGGTGCTGGAAAAGACGGTGGCGGGGGCGCTGGACCATTGCGTGGCGGGCCATCTGAGCGCCGAGGGCGCGCATGGCAAGTTGCTTTCCGCGCTGGGCAAGGAGCCGCTGCTGAACCTTGGGCTGCGGCTTGGCGAAGGGTCGGGGGCGGCGCTGGCCATCGGCGTGCTGAAGGGCGCGATTGCCTGCCATTCGGGCATGGCGACCTTTGCCGAGGCGGGCGTTTCAGGCGCTTGACGGCGGCGTTTCGGGGGCAGGGACCGGATCCGACGAGGAATCGGCCTGCATCGGCTCGACCTCGTACAGCTCTTCGATGAGGGCGGTTTCGAGATCGCGGTCAAGCTGCTTGGCGCGTTCGACGTAGGCATCGTTGAGGTGGACCGGCTGGCCCGGGACCCAGAGCTGCGCCAGATCGCGCATCGCGCCACGGTCGACCTTGAAATAGGTTTGCGACAGCTTGGCGGCCTCGTATTCGGTGAATCCCATGTTTTCAAGCACGTAGCGGCCTGCGCGGATGCTCGAGTCGAAGGTCTCGCGCACGATGTCGGACGCGCCGGCCTGATAGAGTTCGTAGACATGCACGCGGTCGCGGGCGCGGGCGACAATGTGCAGGTCGGGGCGCTGGCTGCGGGCGAAGCGCACGATCTTGGTGGCGTTGTCGGCATCATCGACCGCGACGACCAGAACGGCGGCATCCGCGAGGCCTGCCGCTTCGAGGAGTTCGGGGCGCGTCGGGTCGCCGAAGAAACCCTTTACCCCGAAGCGGCGCATGGTTTCGATGGTGCCCGCATCGGCGTCGAGGACGACGGTGGAGAGGCCCGACATGCGGACGAGGCGGTTGACCACCTGACCGAAACGGCCGATGCCCGCGATGATGACGCGGCCTTTCTCGTCGATCTCGTCGGGGGCGCGTTCGGGGGTGCGGGCGCGCAGGCGCTGGGAGAGGTGCTCGAAGCCGAAGAACAGCAGCGGGGTCAGCAGCATGGACAGGCTGATGACCAGAAGCGCCATCTCGCCGCGGCTGGCCGAGAAGATGCCCTGCTGGCGCGCGAAGGACACGAGGACGAAGCCGAATTCACCCGCCTGTGCAAGGCCGAGGCTGAAGAGGATGCGGTCTTGTCCGCGCATGCGGAACACCAGCGACAGGCCGAAGAGCACGGTGGCCTTGATCGCGATAAGCCCGAGCGTCAGGCCCAGAACGGTGACCGGTTCGTCAAGCAGGGTGCGGGTGTCGATCCCGATGCCCACCGTCATGAAGAACAGGCCGAGCAGCAGGCCCTTGAAGGGTTTGATGTCGGCCTCGATCTGGTGGCGGAATTCCGAGTTGGCGAGGACGACCCCCGCGACGAAGGTGCCGAGCGCGGGCGACAGGCCGACGAGCATCATCGAGAAGGCGATGCCGAACACGATGAGCAGCGAGATGAAGGTCGACATCTCGGGCAGGCGCGCGGCGTGGACGAAGCGGAACACGGGGCGGGTCAGGAAATGCCCCGCCAGCACGATGCCCGCGACGATGGCAAGCGTCAGTGCGGTGGCGGCCCAGTTGGGCAGTTTGTCGACCAGCGTCAGCAGCGGTTCGGCGGCGTTTTCGGGGATTGCGGCGGTGTCGGTGGCATTGGTGATGCCGAATTGCTGCGCCGTGGGGCCGGTCGAGGTGATCGCCGGAAGGGCCAGCAGCGGCAGGAAGGCCAGCATCGGCACGACGGCGATATCCTGCGTGAGCAGGACGGAAAAGGATGACCGCCCCCCCGCCGTGCGCATCAGGTTCTTTTCGGTCAGGGTTTGCAGCACGATGGCGGTCGAGGACAGCGACATCACCAGACCCAGCGTCAGCGCCACCTGCCAGACGAGGCCGAGCAGCATGAGCGCCGCCGCGATGGCAAGCGTTGTCAGCACCACCTGCGCACCGCCGAGGCCGATGAGCTTGTGGCGCATGTTCCACAGGGTTTTGGGTTCGAGTTCGAGCCCGATGAGGAACAGCATCAGCACGACGCCGAATTCGGCGAAATGCTGCAAATCCTTGGATTCGGTGCCGGCGATGCCGAGGACCGGACCGACGAGGATGCCCGCCGCCAGATATCCCAGCACCGAGCCGAGACCGAAGCGCACCGCAAGCGGCACGATCAGCACGGCGGCGCCCAGATACATGCTGGCCTGAAGCAGTATGCCTTCCATTCTGTCCTGTCTGCCCTGTCGCGGGCCGGTGTCTGGTCTGTGTCGGGACGCGGACTAGCCGCGCGGCATCGAGAGAACGAGGATTTGCCCGCGCTTTTCGTAGCGCACTTCGCTGTCGGTTACGGCAGCGACGCGGCCCCCGTCGATCCGGTCTCCGGCGCTGACCTTGACGATGCGGCCATTGGCCTGCCGGACGAGGGCATAGCGGTTCGACTGCGTGCCATAGACCCCGATGAGGGCGAGCTTGCCGAGGTTGATCGCGTTCTTGACCGTGGCTTCCTTGGCGACGTTGGCCTTTGTCGGGATCGAGGGCGCGGCAGAGGCGACTTCGGGTTCCTGTTCGGTCTCGGGGGTGACGTTGCCGTCGTCGATGATGGGGGTGTCGGGGATGGGGGCGCTGGCTGCGGCGGCGACGGCGGCGGCGACCGCGTTTGCCATCGCATCGGGGCGGGCGGCGGGGCGCGGCGAGAGGGTCAGACCGCCGAGAGGGGTGATCGCGCCATCGGGTGCGACAAGGGCAAGGGTGCCGTCTTGCGGCTGGGCGGGGGCGATGGATGCAGGGCGCGCCAGCGGGCGCAGACCCGCAAGGCGGCTGTCAGGTTGGGTGGCGGCGGCATCGGGGGCGGCTTCGGGCGCGGCCGGAAGGGCGACGATGGTCGCGGGGCGGGCGAGCGGGCGTTTGCCGCGCAGCGCCGGATCGGCGGGGACAAGGCCGGTCTGGCCGCCTGTCGCGGCATCGGGGGCGGTCGTTGCCTCGGGCGTGGGTGCGGCGGGCGCAAGACCGGCAGGGCGCGCGGGCGGAACGACCGGAGGCTTGCCCGCCACAAGAAGAACGCCCTCGGGCGTGGTGATCCCCTCGGGCGTTGGGCGGATGAGGCCGTTGGCGTCGAACTGGTAGACCGTGCCGAAGGCGGGCGGTGGCAGCGGCGCATCGGGCGCGGGGTCTCCGCGCGCTTCGGGCAGGGGCAGGGCTGCGGCATCGACGGGCGCGGGTGCCATGTCGGAGGCCGAAAGGAAAATCTCGTCCCCGCCCCGGGCTGTGCCTGCCGTGGCCGATTGCATCGCGGGGATGGCGCTTTGGGCTGCGGGGGCGGGGGCTGCGGTTTCGGGAACGCCGAGGTCGGCGGCCGTGACATCGGCACCCGACGGATCGGCCAGCGTGTCAGGGTCCTGACCGTCGGCAAGCATTTCGTCGGTGATCGTGGGATCGGTTTCGCCCGCAAGACCTTGCGCTGCCGGATCGGCGCTGCCCGTGCTGTCGGCAGAGGCGAGGGCGGTTGCCGGTTCGGGCGGGGTGGCGTCGTTGCGGGCGACGTAGAAGGACGAGATCGCCGCCGCCAGAGCGAGCATGACAAGCAGCAGGCCCGTCAGGATGAGGCCGAGGTAGCGCGGTTTGCCACCGGCCTTGCCCTGTGCCGTGCCGAAGGATTTCGGCGTGCTGCGGGCCGTCGCGGGGCGGGCGACGGGCTTGGTCACGGCAGGCGCTGCTCCGGCGACGGTGGACGGGGCGACGGTGGGCGGGGCGGCAGCGGGCGGGGCGGCGATGCGCGGCGCTGCGGCGAGTGCAGCGGGGGGCTGCTGTGCCGCAGCTACGGCCGGAGCCGCTGCGGGTGAGGGCCGCTGCGGCGCGCCTGCATCGGGAATTTCGGGATAGCCCAGTTTCGGGCTTGCCTTGGGGCGCGGCACGGCGCGGGCCTTGGCGCCCGCGGCCCCCATGCGCGAGGCGGCCCCGAGACGGCGGGCGATGCCTGCCGCAGCGGCGGCGGTGGCCCCTGCAAGGGCGGGCGTGCGGCGGCTGGTGAAGCCCCCCATCGGAACCGGAGCCACATCGTCTTCGACCGGCAAAAGCGTGTTTGCCGTGACCTGCGCCGTCTCGGGCCGCTTTGCGGGCGCTGCGAGCGGCGATTTGACGATGGGGTCATCCTCTTCGACGTCGAGGGCCATCGGGGCTTCGTCGCTATCGGCGCGGTCTTCGGGCGTTGAGGCGCTGTCGGAGGGCGCGGAGGCGGCCTTGTCCGCCATGACGACGGGGTCGTCAGGCGGATCGAAGCCCGGCATTCCGGCAGGTTCGGGTTCGGGTTCGGGGGCCGGTTCGGGCGAGATATCGGGCTGCGGGATGCCGAGGGGTTCCGCCTCGGGCAATTCGGGTTCCGCTTCGGGCAGTTCGGGTGCCGGAACGGGTTCGGGCAGCGGTTCGGGCAGCGGTTCGGGTTCCGGCTCCTGTTCAGGCGCGGGTTCCGGCGTCGGCTCCGGCTCTGGCGTCGGCTCGGGTTCCGGCTCGGGTTCGGGCAGCGGGTCTGCCGCGACGGTTTCCGTTTCGGCGGGCCCGGTTTCTGCAGGCCCGGATTCTGCGGGCCTGGGTTCGGGGGCCTTGGCCTGCGGCAGGGCGCGGGACAGGATGTTGAGGGGCTCGGCGTCACGCTCGACGGTTTCGCCGCCCGACAGCACGCGGGATGCATGCGCTGTCAGGCCGAACCACGGCTCGGCCCCGAAGGATGCGCCTTCGCCCTCGGCCGGAGGGCGGGTGACGAAAGACAGGGGGGCGAAACGGTGTTCGCTGGCGAAAGCCTCGGCCTCGGCCAGCGTTTCGCGGGCGACGACTGCGACGGTGACTTCCGGCCCGCTGCCCGACCAGTCGAAGGCAAGATCCTCGGTCGCATAGGGGGTGCGCCCGTCGAGTGCGGCGGCGATCTGTGCGCGGCGCGCAGCCTCGTCCGGGCCGGGGGCAGCGATGGTGAAATAGCGCACCTGCGAGGGGGGGATGACCAGCTTGGTCGTCACGCCCTGCGGCGAGAGGCCGAGGGCGGTCGCCCGCATGTAGGCCAGCGCTTCGGGCAGGTCGGGCGTGTCATAGGCCGTGCGCCCGACTTCGAGCCAGCCGCGCTTGGTCCTGTGCAGCAGGGAGACGCTGTCATCCGTGAAGTTCAGGGCAAAACTTGGTTTCATTACGCGGGTCTAGCACAGGTTCTGGGATTGCGGAAACGTGGCGCCGGGGGTCGGAATCCTGTTACAGCAGCTTTTCGCCGAAGGGAAGGAAAAGGCAGTCAAACCGCTTGTCCGCAACACCTGTGGCGCGCCAATGTGCAGCCGATCAAGGAGTGACCGAAATGCGCTATATCCCTGCCCTTTGTCTGGCCGTCCTGTTGCCTTTTGCAGCCCCCGTTCTGGCGGAGGAAACCGTCCAGCCCGCCACGATCACGGTGACGGGCGAGGGAAATGTTGTCGCGGCCCCCGATCTTGCCACCGTGTCGCTGGGCGTCACCACGCAGGGCGTGACGGCGGGCGAGGCGATGGAGGCCAATTCCACCGCGCTGACGGCGGTGATGGAGCGGCTGAAGGCTGCGGGGATCGAGGATCGCGATGTGCAGACCTCGAACCTGTCGCTGAACCCGAACTGGCAGCAGAACGATGGCACGCAGGCTCCGAAGATCGTGGGCTATATCGCGATGAACCAGGTGACGGTGCGGGTGCGCAAGCTTGACACGGTGGGGCAGGTGCTGGACGCGGCCATCACCGACGGGGCGAATACGCTGAACGGGATCAGCTTTGGCCTGAACGATCCCGAACCCGCGCTCGACAAAGCGCGGGTCGATGCGGTGAACGCGGCAAGGAAACGGGCCGAGTTGCTGGTGGGGGCCGCAGGGGCCAAGCTGGGGCGTATCGTGTCGATGGCCGAAAGCGGCGGCTACAACCCCGGTCCGATGCCGATGTATCGCATGGCCGAGGCGGCGGCCGATGCCGTGCCGGTCGCGGCGGGCGAGGTGGGATTGACGACAAGCGTCACGATCACCTTCGAAATCGTCCAGTAAGCCCGATGGAAGGGACGAAAAGGGGGGCTTTCGCCCCCCTTTTGCTTTGGTGTCAGACCTGCGCCAGCGCCTGTTCGAGATCGGCGATGATGTCCGAGACATCTTCGATCCCGATCGACAGGCGCACCACGTCGGGGGCGGCTCCGGCCTTGATCTGCTGCTCTTCGGTCAGCTGGCGGTGCGTGGTCGAGGCCGAGTGGATCACCAGGCTGCGCGTGTCGCCGAGGTTGGCCACATGGCTGAAGAGCTTGAGGCTGTCGATGAGCTTGACGCAGGCGTCGTAGCCGCCTTTGAGCTGGAAGGTGAACAGCGCCCCCGCCCCCTTGGGTGTGATGCGCGGCACGCGGTCGGCATAGGGCGAGGAGGGCAGGCCCGCATAGGTGACGGCCTTTACCTTGGGGTGTTTCTCAAGCCATTCCGCCACCTTGCCCGCGTTTTCGACATGGCGCTGCATGCGCAGGCCAAGGGTCTCGATCCCCATCAGCGTGTA
This sequence comes from Paragemmobacter straminiformis, assembly GCF_014243445.1. Classification (GTDB taxonomy): domain Bacteria; phylum Pseudomonadota; class Alphaproteobacteria; order Rhodobacterales; family Rhodobacteraceae; genus Paragemmobacter; species Paragemmobacter straminiformis. Next base: position 34,740 of record NZ_JACLQD010000001.1, on the reverse strand, counting down.
ATGCGCGCCCTGCGGGTTCATGGTCATGCCAAGGTCGCGCAGACCGATGGCGATGGAGTGGAACGTATAGGCCATCGCACCCAGAGTGGGGTGGAAGGTCAGGCCGTGGTAGGCCGGTTCGGGCTGCGAGAGCGAGGGGAACTTGTCAGAGGCGGACCAGTCGAACTTGCCCGAATCCACCACCACGCCGCCCGTCACCGTGCCGTTTCCGGTCAGGTATTTCGTGGCGGAATGGACGACGAGGGTGGCGCCATGCTCGATCGGGCGGCAGAGGTAGGGGGTGGCGGTGGTGTTGTCGACGATGAGCGGGATGCCGGCGCGGTCAGCCACGGCTGCCACGGCGTCAAGGTCGGTGATATAGCCGCCGGGGTTGGCGATGGTCTCGCAGAACACGGCGCGGGTGTCGCCGTCGATGGCGGCCTCGAGCGCTGCGAGGTCGTCGAAATCGACAAATTTCGCCGACCAGCCGAAGCGTTTGATCGTCTGGCTGAACTGGGTGACCGTGCCGCCGTAAAGGCGGGTCGAGGCGATGATGTTGCGCCCCGGACCCATCAGCGGGAACAGCGCCATGATCTGGGCCGCGTGACCCGAGGAGCAGCAGATCGCCCCCGCACCGCCTTCGAGCGCGCAGACGCGGTTCGCCAGCGCCGAGACGGTGGGGTTGGTCAGGCGCGAATAGATATAGCCAACCTCTTGAAGATTGAACAGTTTCGCGGCGTGATCGGCATCGCGGAACACATAGGCCGTGGTCTGGTAGATCGGCACTTGCCGCGCGCCGGTTGCAGGGTCGGGGGCGGTGCCGGCGTGGATGGCGAGGGTGTCGAAGGCAAGGGGGCGTTCGGTGGTCATGGGTTCACCTCGGTTAATATTCGCCGTCAGACTAGGGCAGGCGCGGCCCTGTGGGAAGGGTCTGCCGCAGCGGGTGGCGGGAAGGGAACGGGGCCTTTGCCAAAGGGTGGCGGCAGAGAACGGGTTTCCCTTGCGCGGGGTTCTGGCGCGTGTAGCCTTCTGCGCGCGACGAGAGGAGACTTGCCGATGCTGACGCCGTTCCATCTTGCCCTTCATGTGAGGGACCTTGACGAAGCCCGTGGATTCTATGGCGGAATCCTTGGCTGCGCAGAAGGGCGGTCGGCGCCGACCTGGGTGGATTTCGACTTCTTCGGCCATCAGCTGAGCCTGCATCTGGGCGAGCCTTTTGCCAATGCGCGCACTGGGAAGGTGGGGGCGCATCTGGTGCCGATGCCGCATTTCGGGGTGGTGCTGATGCTGCCCGACTGGCGGGCGCTGGCCGACAGGGTCGGGGCGGCGGGGGTGGCGTTCGAGCTGGAGCCTTCGGTCAGGTTCGCGGGCGAGCCGGGCGAGCAATGGACGATGTTCTTCCGCGATCCTTCGGGCAACCCGTTGGAGTTCAAGGGATTTCCGACGATGGAAGGCGTTTTCGCGCATTGACACCCCGTTTACGGGGCGGGATGCACAGCCGATGCACGCTTTTTGCGCGGCAGACCGGAAGCCTGCCCGAGCGGGGGCTGCAAGGCGCGGATCGGGTCCGTCTTCCTCTTGCCCCAAATATCCTGCGGGGGGTGCGGGGGGCGCAAAGCCCCCCGCCGCAACGGCGGGGCAGCACCGCCCGGGTCGGGGTCGGGCCTAGCGCGTCCAGAGACCCGCGCGTTTGATCGTGTTGCGCATGGCCTGTTCCTTGCGCGGCAGGTTGGCGCGGTCGAAAAGGGCGCGGACCTCGGCCCCTTTCTGCTGATAGATCATGCGCTTGAAGGGCGGGTAGCCGCGCAGCACGGCGGCGATTTCGGGGCGGTGGGCGAGGGCTTCGAGCTTTGCCACCACATCGTCGGATTCGCGGGCATAGAGCAGCGGCATCAGCCGCCAGTGGCAGCTGTGCGTCGTGTCGAGCGCCCCGAGGCTGGCGGGGGGGCGGCCTCCGCCCAGCGCGTGGATGACGAGGGGCAGCGCGATCTGGTCGAGCCACGGGTCGAGGCTTTGGCAGGCCAGCGCCGCGCCGGGATGGGCGGCGATCTCGCTGGCGAAGCGCAGGAAGGTCTTGCCGAAGCGGCGGGGGCTTTCGTGAAAGAACCAGCCGGCGTTGAAGTAGAGGTAGCGCTGCCAGTATTCGTCGGGCTGCGACAGGTCGAGGCTGGCGGCGAAGTCGAGGCCGAAGCGGTCGTAGAGCGATTTCCAGATATCGGTGTAGCCCGGACCGTAGAGGTCGGGCTGGGGCCATGTGCCCTCGCGCTTCATCGAGGCGGAGGGGCGGGCGAAATCGAAGGGCAGCGCGGAAAGCGGGCCTGTGACCAGCGTGTCGGTGTCGAGGAAGAGGAAGGGTTCTTCCGGCAGGTGGGTGATGGCCTCGATCTTGTTGCCATAGGGGTAGGACGACCCGAAATGCCGGCTGTCGAAGGGCAGGAGTTCCGCGCCGAGATCGGCCAGCAGCGACAGGGTGGCCGCGTCGGTGATGCGGGGGTCATGGTCCCAGAGGGGGCCGGGGTTCGGGGTGGCCAGGAACAGACGCCCCTTGAACGCGGGATCATGCGCGCGGAGCGAGGCGGCAAGGAGGATGGCTTCGTATTGCAGCCGCCCCGACTGGGCGATGGCGAGGATGTTGAACATGGGGCACTTAGGACGGGGTGAATCGCAACGAGAGGCAGGACATGCCGCCGTCGAGCTTGGCGCATTCGCTGTTGGGAAGTTCGGTGACGCCATAGCCCGCGTCGCGCAGGCGTTGCGCCGTGGCGGGGAAACCTGCGGGCATCAGGACCGCGTCGTTGAAGCGGATGACGTTGGCGGCGGCCTCTTCGCCCGGCGCCGTATGGATCACGCGGTAGCCCGCAAAGCAGCCCGAGGCCGCGAGGCGTTCGGTCGACAGGATCGTTCCGGCATCGAGCAGCGCGCAGTCGGTCTTGAAATGCAGGACACCGGGGGGCGTGTGGACCTGACGTAGGCGGTGGCCCCAGCGCGAGGTGATGGCATCAAGCGCCGCGATGCCGGCGGCATTGGTGCGGGCCGAGGTGCCGACGAGGATTTCGCGCCCCGTCACGAGGATGTCGCCGCCCTCGATGGTGGCGGGGGCCTCGATGCGGTGGATGCGGGAATAGAGGGCGCGGAGGTGGGGTTCCATCTCGGCGGCTTCGCCCAGCCGCGAGGGGGCGCCGGGGCGCATGATGACGGCGCCTTGGGGCAGGCAGAGGGCGGTGTCCTCGACAAAGAGGGAATCGGGGTAGGCGTCGAGCGCGGGCAGCTCGATCACCGTGGCACCGGTCGCGCGCAGGGCCGCGACATAGGCGGCGTGGTGTTGCGCGACAAGGGCGGGATCGGGTGCGCCCGTGTCGATGGCGCGCAGGCCGTTTGCCACGCTGCCCGGCGGGCGGCGGGTGATGGCATGGGTGAAGCGGAAGGAGGCGTCTTGCGTCATGCCACCATCCCTAGCAGAGGAAGGGATGGTGGGCGACCCTGGAATCGAACCAGGCGTGGGTCTCCCCGGCGGAGTTACAGTCCGCTGCCGCACCTTGCAGCTCGTCGCCCGACGCGAGGCGGGGGATAGCCGAGGGGAAAAGGGGCGTCAAGGCGGAAAGGGGGAATTTCGCGACCCAAAAGCGGCTTGCAACTTGGGGGTGGCTCGCGGCATGGAGGGAGGGGATATGCGAAGGGTCGCGGCGATGACACAGAAGAAACCGGCTTGGGTGGTCGACAAGGAGCGCGGCAAGCGGGCCGAGGCGCGGGAAACGGTCTGGCTGTTCGGGATTCATGCCGTGCGCGACGCCCTCGTCAACCCCGCGCGCGAGAAGCTGCGGCTGGTGGTGACGCGCAATGCGGCGGACCGTCTGGCCGAGGCGATCGCGACAAGCGGGATGGAGCCGGAAATCGCGGACCCGCGGAAATTCGACGTGCCGATCGACGAGGGGTCGGTGCATCAGGGGGCGGCGCTCGAGGTGCGGCCGCTCAACTGGGGCAAGCTGGCCGATGTCGCGATTTCGGGGGCGGGCAAGCCGCTTGTCGTCTGCCTTGACCGCGTGACGGACCCGCATAACGTGGGGGCAGTGCTGCGTTCGGCCGAGGTCTTCGGCGCGCGGGCCGTGATCGCGCCGCGCCACCATTCCGCGCCCGAGACGGGGGCGCTGGCCAAGACGGCAAGCGGGGCGCTGGAGCGGCAGCCCTATCTGCGGGTGACGAACCTTGCCGATGCGATGGGCGAGCTGCGCGAGATGGGCTATGTGCTGATCGGGCTGGACGGGGATGGCACGGTCGAGCTGGCCGATGCGCTGGCGCAGGCGGGCAGCCGCGCGGTGGCGCTGGTGCTGGGGGCCGAAGGGCCGGGGCTGCGCGAGCGGACGCGCGAGACCTGCGATGTGATCGCGCGGATTCCCTTTGCCGGCGCGTTCGGGTCGCTGAACGTGTCGAACGCGGCGGCGGTGGGGCTTTATGCGGCCTCGGTGCGGGGCTGACGGCTTGGGGCGGGTGGCAAAAGTTTTGGAAAACTTTTGCGGCCTTTCGCGGGGAAACGTGCCGTTTGCCGGATCGGGGCGCGGATCGGGGTTTTCGGGCGGTAACATTCTCTTGATGGGAACTTTAATCCGCCGTTGCGGTTTCTATGTCACAGCAGAGGGGTGGGCCCGGAACTCCCATTCCTTCCATTCACTGTCCCTCGTTCCGCGACTGGCGCCCGACCGATTGGTTCGGGCGCCTTTTTATTCTGGAGGCCGTCATGGATGAGGATGCGGTGATCCGCGATGTGCTGGCGCGGGCGAAGGTGATCGCCGTGGTCGGCTGGTCGCCCAAGCCCGAGCGGGCGAGCCACGGGGTGGCGGCATTCCTGCACCGGCGGGGCTATCGCGTGATTCCGGTCAATCCGGGGCAGGCGGGGCAGGTCGCGCTGGGCGAGGTGGTGCGGGCGTCTCTGGCCGAGATCGACGTGCCGGTGGATATGGTCGACATCTTCCGCCGCAGCGAAGAGGCGGGGGCGGTGGTGGACGAGGCCTTGCGCGTGCTGCCGGGGCTGACGGCGATCTGGATGCAACTGGGTGTGGTCGACGCCGACGCCGCCGCGCGGGCGCGGGCCGAAGGGGTGGCCGTGGTCATGGACCGTTGCCCCGCGATCGAGATTCCGCGCCTTGGCCTATAGGCGCGGCGGGGCGGGAGGTCAGTCGGTGAGGGCGCGGTACTGGCCGTTCCAGTAGGTCAGCGCCCCGGCACCGGCCGTGGTGCGGATGGCGCGGACGCGACCGATGACGATGCTGTGGGTCGCGCGTTCGATCATCTCCTCGACGTTGCAGTCAAAGGCGGCGGGCGCGCCTTGCAGCAGACGCGCCCCTGTGACCGCGGTCTCCCATCCGGCCCCGTCATAGCGGGCGGGGCCCTTGATCCCGCCGAAGCCCGAGAACCGTTCGGCCACGGCCTGATGCGCGGCCCCGAGAGAGGACCAGCCGAAGCAGCCGTATTCGACGAGCAGAGGATGGCTCGAGGCGCTGCGGTTGACGCAGGCCAGAAGCAACGCGGGTTCGGCCGATAGCGATATGGCCGAGGTGACGACCAGTCCCGAAGCCTGTTCGCCCGCGCCGACCGTGATGACGCTGACATTGCCCACAAGGGCGCGCATCGCGTCGCGGAAGTCCTTGGCGGATGGTTCGGTCATGGTGTCACCCCGTGATCGGTCAGCGGATGCCGGCCTTGGCCAGACGCGGCAGGACTTCGTCGCGGAAGTAGGGGAATTCCTTGACGTAGTCCACGAAGGAGAGGGTCGTGCCGGCGAAGCCCGTCTCGTGCAGGCGGATCAGACCTGCGGCCACCTGATCGGGCGTGCCGATGAGGGGGAAGCCGCCGTGGCCAAGGGCAAAGCCGTAGCGGATCTGGGTCAGCAGGTCATGCGGGAACGAGAGGGCGTGGGCGAGTTGCAGGCGGATGAGGTTGTCGGTCGCCTCCCAGTCGGCGTTTTCGTCGACGATGTAGCGGACGTAATCCTGCGCCTCTTTCTCGGTCGGGCGGCAGACGACATGGCTGAAGGTCAGCACGCCGACCTTGCGGTTCTTGGCGGCGGCCTGCGCCTTGAGGGCCGCGATCTCGTCTTTGGAGCGCGCAAGGTCGATGGCGGGGGTGAAGAGGAAGTTCGCGTTGTCGGTGGCGAATTCGCGGCCCTGCGGCGAACCTGCGGCATTGATGACCGGAACCGAGCCGCGCATCGGGGCGGGGTCGCCCTTGAGGCCCTTGATCCCTTTGAAATATGTCTTGTCCCAGTCGAAATGCGTGTCGGAGGACCAGATCTTGCGGATCAGGTCATACCATTCCTGCGCATAGCCGTAGCGGGTTTCGTGGTCGTCGGGCAGGGTGAGGCCGAGGGCTTCGTATTCGGGCTTGTTCCAGCCCGCGACGATGTTCAGCCCCGCGCGGCCCTTGCCGATCTGGTCGATGGTGGCGATTTGCTTGGCGACGACGACCGGATGGTTGGCCGATGCGTGGATGGTGGCAAAGACGGTGATGTTCTTGGTCGAGGCCAGAAGGCCCGCCGCCCATGTCATGGTTTCGAGGACGCCGCCGTGGAAATCGGTCGGCCCGCCGTAGCCGATCCAGCGCGCGATGGGCAGCATGAAGTCGATCCCCGCCTCGTCCAGCATCTTGGCGAGTGTCAGGTTGTTGTCCCACGAGTTGACCCAGCGGTCGGCCGCCTGTGTGGGCGTCATGCCCGAGGAGCAGTTGGTCGAGAAGGTGCCCAAGCGGAAGCGGTCGCCCGAGAGCATCGGTGCGTCAGACATTTTTGCCATCCCTGTTGAATGTTGTAAGTATTTTATGTTTGAAACTCTATCTTAAAACCCCATTGCGTCAACAGGTTTGAGCGGGGATGGTGGCGACATCCGAGGAGGCCCCGCATGGCGCAGAAATCGCAGTCCGATCAAGCCGCTGGCAAGGAAACCGGTCTGGATTACCTTTGGCATCTCGCGCAGAGCGATGCCGAGGTGGACACGACGGAACTGGAATTCGCGCTGATGCGGGCCTTTGAGGGATTCGGGCGCTGGCAGTCGGAATGTCTGGCTTCGGTCTGCGATCTGGCGGCGACGGGGCCGGAGAATGCGCTGCTGCATATCATCCGCATGAACGACCGGCCCAAGACGATCAAGGATCTGGCGCGGCTGACCAATCGGGATGATGTGCCCAATATCCAGTATTCGCTGCGCAAGCTGCTGGGGGCGGGGCTGATCCTGCGCAAGGGGGCGGGGCGGTCGGGGGTGACCTATGAGGTGACCGAAGAAGGGCTGCGCGTGACCGAGGATTACGGCGCCTTGCGCCGGCGGTTGCTGATGACCGCGATCGAGAACCTGCCCGGTTTCGCGGGCCGTCTGGCCGAGGCGACGCGGACCTTGAACCTGTTGTCGGGCATCTACGAGGAAGTGGCGCGCACCGCGGCGACGCACCGTCGCGCCTAGGGGCCGCGCCGAGGGGGATGCCGGTTGCAGCGCGCGGGATGGCGGTTGCGGTGCGCGCGCGCCGTGCCTAGGGTGGGACGGTCTGGTGCCCGTGGCAGGTTTGCTGCGGGATAATCGGGAACGCGGTGCGATGCCGCGACGTGCCCAACGCTGTAAGGTGGATGGGGCTTGCAGATGCCACGGGCCGCAGGGTCGGGAAGGCGCAAGTTCCGCGCGAAGCCAAGTCAGAAGACCGGCCAGACGAAACAGGGCAGCCCGAAGGCCGGCGGGGTGCCCGTTTCGACGAAAGGGGATTCTACATGTCCACCCATGCCACTCCGGTCGCGGCCGGTGCCTTTTCCGACGAGGAACGGGCGGCGGTCTATCGCGCCATCTTCTCGCGCAGGGATGTGCGGTCGCAGTTCACCGCGCGCCCGGTCGGGGACGAGGTGCTGGGGCGGCTTTTGACGGCCGCGCATCATGCGCCTTCGGTCGGGTTCATGCAGCCGTGGAATTTCATCGTGGTGCGCAGTGCTGCGGTGAAGCGGCAGGTGCAAGGGGCCTTTGCGGCCGCCAATGCCGAGGCGGCGGCGATGTTTTCCGACGACCGCCGCCCGCTTTATTCGGCGCTGAAGCTGGAAGGCATTTTGCAGGCGCCCGTCAGCCTGTGCATCACCTGCGACCGCAATCGCGGCGGGCCGGTGGTTCTGGGGCGGACCCATGCGCCGGAGATGGACCTGTATTCCACGGTCTGCGCGGTGCAGAACCTGTGGCTGGCCGCGCGGGCCGAGGGGATCGGCGTGGGATGGGTGAGCATTTTCCGCGAGGGCGATCTGCGCGACATTCTGGGCCTGCCCGAGGGGGTGGTGCCGGTGGCGTGGCTGTGTCTGGGCTATGTCGATGCGCTTTACGACCGGCCCGAGCTTGAGGCGAAGGGCTGGGCCAAGCGCCTGCCGCTGGAGGGGCTGGTCTTTCGTGACGGCTGGGGGCAGCGGGGGTAGCCCCCCACGCCGTGCGGGGCGGGTGGGTCAGGGCAGACTCGCCCGACCGGTCGGTTTCTGCTAGGCTGGGCTTGTGCCGACCAAGGGAGGTGCCGATGGGTGATGCGAGCGAACGCGCGGTTGCGGAGCATTACGGGGGCGGCGATTTGCGGGAGCGCATCTTCGATGCGATCCGCCGCGCGGGGCTGGATGCGGACAGGCTGGAGCCTGCCGATCTGGCGCCGGTCGACGAATTCCACATGGGCGGGCGGATGGCGACGGCCGATATCGTGGCGCGCGCGGGGCTGTCTGCCGAGGACCGCGTGCTGGACATCGGCTGCGGTCTGGGCGGGCTGGTGCGCTATCTGGCCAGCGAGACGGGCTGCCGTGTGACGGGGCTTGACCTGACGCCGGAATATGTGGCGCTGGCGCGCGAGTTCACCGAAAGGACGGGCCTGTCGGGCAGGGCCGATTTCGTGCTGGGCAGTGCGCTGGCGCTGCCCTTTGACGATGGCGCGTTTTCCGCGGCGCTGACCTTTCATGTCGGCATGAACATCGCCGACCGCGCGACGAAATACCGCGAGGCGTTCCGCGTGCTGCAAAAGGGGGGCACGCTGGTGATCTATGACGTGCTGAAAGGCCGCGAGGCGGGGATGCGCTTTCCCGTGCCCTGGGCCGATACGCCCGCGACGAGCCATCTGGTCACGGCCGAGGCGTTGCGCGCGTTGCTGGCGGCGGCGGGGTTCACGGTTCTGGTCGAACAGGACCGCACGCCCATCGTGTTGCAGCACCACCGCGCCAGAGTGGCAGAGCTTTCGTCGGGGGGGACGCCGTCGCCGCTTGGGCTGCACTTGTTGCAGGGCAGCACGGCCAAGGAGAAGTCGCAGAACATGATCGCGATGGCCGAGGCGGGGCAGATCGCGCTGGGGCTGGTGATCGCACGCAAGGCCGCCTGAGGCGGGCGGGCGTAGGCGGTCGCGGGCGGGCAGAGGCGGGGCGGTCGCGGGCGGAGGCGGGGCGGCGGGCGAATTCAGCCGCGTCCGGCCTTTTCCGCGATGCCCGACACGCCCTCGCGGCGGTCGAGTTCGGCCAGCACCTCGGCCAGTGTCACGTCGCGGGCGGCGAGCATGACGAGAAGGTGGTAAAGGACATCCGCCGCTTCGCTGGTCAGGCGGGCGCGGTCGCCCTTGACCGCTTCGATGATGGCTTCGACGGCCTCTTCGCCGAATTTCTCGGCGCATTTCTCGGGGCCTTTGGCCAGAAGCTTGGCGGTCCAGCTGCTTTCGGGATCGGCGCCCTTGCGGGCGGCGATGGTCGCGGCGAGGCGGTCGAGCGTGGTCATGAAAGCCTCATCGGGATGCCGGCGGCGGCCATGTGGGCCTTGGCCTGCCCAATGGTGAAGGTGCCGAAATGGAAGATCGAGGCGGCGAGGACGGCAGAGGCGCCGCCTTGGGTCACGCCCTCGACGAGGTGGTCGAGCGTGCCGACGCCGCCCGATGCGATGACGGGAACGGGGACGGCATCGGAGATGGCGCGGGTGAGGGGCAGGTTGTAGCCGCCCTTGGTGCCGTCGCGGTCCATCGAGGTGAGCAGGATTTCCCCCGCCCCCTTGGCGGCGACGGTGCGGGCGAATTCAACCGCGTCGATGCCCGTGGCCTTGCGCCCGCCGTGGGTGAAGATTTCCCATTTGCCCGGCGCGACGGTCTTGGCGTCGATGGCGACGACGATGCATTGCGAGCCGAACCGGTCGGCGCTGCGGGCCACCACGTCGGGGTCGGCCACGGCGGCAGAGTTGAACGAGACCTTGTCGGCCCCTGCCAGCAGCAGGGCGCGCACATCCTCGGGGGTGCGGACGCCGCCGCCGACGGTGAGCGGCATGAAGCATTGCTCGGCGGTGCGGGTGACGAGGTCGAACATCGTGCCACGGTTTTCATGCGTGGCGTGGATGTCGAGGAAGCACAGCTCGTCCGCCCCCGCCGCGTCATAGGCGCGGGCCGCTTCGACCGGATCGCCCGCATCGCGCAGATCGACGAAATTCACGCCCTTGACCACGCGGCCATCGGCGACATCGAGACAGGGGATGAGACGGATCTTGAGCATGGGGACTGAATGCCGCGCGGGGGGGCGAAAGGCAAGGGGGCAGGCCATGAAAGGGCTTGCCAATCAGGGCCGGGGCGCGGTTTCCTGGGCCTATGGTGAAACTGGTTCTCTTGCACAAGGCAGGCTCGATCTACGAGGACGAGCCGGATCGCGTCTATGATTTCCCGCGCGCCTACCTGAAGGCGGTTCGGGAGGCGGTGGGGGATTGGGTCGTCTATTACGAGCCGGTCAAGGCGGGACCGCGCGGCTATTTCGCGGTGGCAAAGATCGCGCAGGTGATCCCCAAGCCACGGGTCGAGGGCCGGTTTCTGGCCTTGATCGAGGCGGGCAGCTTTCTGCCCTTTGACCACGAGGTGCCGCGACTGGTCGGGGGGCGGGCATGGGAAGCCGGTCTGATGACGCAAACGGGGCAGGTCAAGAAGGGCGGGGCGCAGCAACTTGCGGTGCGCAGGCTGCCCGAGGCGGAATTCGCAGCCATCGTCGGGGCCGGTCTGCCGGTGGACCTGCCCGAGCGCGAGGCGCGGCGGTATTCCGCGACCGGAGAGATCGACGAGGGGGCGGCCCCTTTCGAGCGGCCGCTGATCGAACGGCTGACCAGCCGCGCCTATCGCGACATCGCCTTTCGCCGCAAGGTGCGCGAGGCCTATGACTATCGCTGCGCCATATCGGGACTGCGGTTGCGCAATGGCGGGGGGCGGCCCGAGGTGCAGGCCGCGCATATCCGCCCTGTCGAGCATCGGGGAAGCGACTCGGTCAGGAACGGTCTGGCCTTGTCGGGGACGCTGCATTGGATGTTCGACCGCGGGCTATTGTCGGTTGCCGAGGATTGGACGGTGCTTGTCTCGCGCAACAAGGTGCCGGGCGAGGTTGTCGACCGTTTGATCCTGCCCGGGGGCAAGTTGTGGCGACCGAAGGACGAGCGCGACTGGCCGCATCCGGAAAACCTGCGCTGGCACCGCGAGAACGTCTTCGGCCAGCGTCTGCTTGACGGGCCGACGCCCTGGAATTGAGGGCCTTGCGCGTTGCGCCGTGCGTTTTGCGCGTTGCGACTTGCCGGCTGTCGCGGGGGTCGGGTCTGCCTTAGCCCCTGAGCGCCGCGATGGCCGCCGCGAGGTCGATCGCGCCGTCATAGAGGGCGCGGCCCGAGATGGCGCCTGCGATGATGCCGGTGTCGCGCAATGCGACGAGGTCTTCCATGCGGGACACGCCGCCGGATGCGATCACGGGGATGGTGACGGCGCGGGCGAGGGCCTCGGTCGCCTCGATGTTCGGGCCTTGCATCGCGCCGTCGCGGTCGATGTCGGTGTAGATGATGGCGGCGACACCCGCGTCCTCGAAGCTGCGGGCGAGGTCGGTTGCCTGAACGGTGGTTTCGGTGGCCCATCCCTTGGTGGCAACGAAACCGCGGCGGGCGTCGATGCCGACGGCGACCTGTCCGGGGAAGCTGCGGGCGGCCTCGCGCACGAGGTCGGGGTTTTCCACGGCGACGGTGCCGAGGATGACGCGGGAGAGGCCCTTTTCCAGCCACATGGCGATGGTTGCCATGTCGCGGATGCCGCCGCCGAGCTGGGTGGGCACGCTGACGGATTTCAGGATCGCCTCGACTGCCGCGCCGTTGACGGGGGTTCCGGCGAAAGCGCCGTTGAGGTCGACGAGGTGGAGCCACTGGCAGCCCGCCGCTTCGAATTTCAGCGCCTGTGCGGCGGGATCGTCACCGAAGACGGTGGCGGCGGACATCTCGCCGCGCAGGAGGCGGACGCATTGGCCGTCTTTGAGGTCGATGGCGGGGTAAAGGATCATGGCCGCGGTCCGTTCTGCTGTGATGCGCGGTGCTTTGCCACGGGGAAACGGGCCTCGCAAGGGCGGAACGCCGCCGCAGGGCGGGGCGGGGCTTGCGGGGTGGGGCCGGGTGGTCGGGGCTTGCGGGTTGGGGCCGAGTGGTCGGGGCTTGATCGTGCGGGCGGTTCGGGCAGAGTTGGCGCAGGGATTTGGCAGGAGGGCGGCGATGCGGGTTCTGGGTGCGGGAATTGCGGTCTGGCTGATGGCGGGGGCGGCCTATGCCACCGATCCGGTCGAGGGGGTCTGGCAGACCATTCCCGACGACAACGGGCATTACGGGCATATCGAGGTGAAGCCCTGCGGGGCGGCGTTCTGTGGCGTGCTGGTCAGGGCCTTTGACGAGACGGGGGCCGCAATCGATGACGCGCCCGAGATCGGCAAGCAGATCATCTGGGACATGGTGGCCGAGGGCGGCGGCTTCTATGACGGCGGCAAGGTCTGGTCGCCGGATCGCGACAAGGTCTATGCCTCGAAGATGACGCTGACGGGGGACAGTCTGGCGGTCGAGGGCTGCGTGCTGTTCATCTGCCGCGATGGCGGGACCTGGACACGGGTGAAATAGCGGCTGCCGCCGCGCCTGCCGCAGGCGCGGGGCGGCGGGTCTGCGAGGTGGCGCGCTTGGCGGGCCGGGCGGGGGGCTGTCTGCCCCCCGCGGCTCGCAGGCGAGCCGCCCCCCCCCGAGAGTATTTGGGCAAGGATGAAGGCGGGGGGCGCGCTGCGCGGCAGGCCGGGGCTGCGCGCTGGGGGCGTGAGGCTGGGGGCGTAGGGTTGCAAAGCGGCAGGTTTCGGGTCGCGCTTGCGGTGCGGGGCTGGCAGAAGGCGGGGACAGACGGCGGGGGCAGGCGGCGGCGGCAGGCGGCCGGGTGGACGCGGTGATCCGCAACAGGGGGAGACGCCTATGGCGCGGGTGGATTGGCTGCGGCTGGGGCTTTTGTCGCTGCTTTGGGGCGGGTCGTTCTTTTTCGTCGAGATCGCGCTGGCGGGATTGCCGCCCTTGGCCATCGTCTGGCTGCGGGTGGTCATGGGGGCGCTGGGGCTGGCGGGGGTCATCCGTGTCTCGGGGCAGGGCCTGCCGCGGGGGCGGGCGGTCTGGGCGGCGCTGGCGGGGATGGGGGTGCTGAACAACGCCATTCCCTTTACGCTTTTCGCGCTGGCGCAGGGGCAGATCAGCGGGGGGCTGGCTGCGATATTGAACGCGACCACGCCTTTGTTCACGCTGGTCGCCCTGCATCTGTTCACCACGGATGACCGGATCACGCCGGCGCGGCTGTTCGGGCTGGTGGCGGGCCTTGCGGGCGTGGCCGTGATGATGTGGGGGCGGGGGCTGGATGGCACGCTTTGGGCCAAGATCGCCTGTCTGGGGGCGGCCTGCTCATACGGGGTGGCGGGGGTCTGGGCGCGGCGGTTCAAGCGGCTGGGGGTCGGGCCGATGCAGGTGGCCTTCGGGCAATGCGCCAGTGCGGCGGTGGTGGTCTTGCCGGTGATGCTGGCCTTTGCGGTGCCGTTTCCCCTGCCGGAGGCGAAGGTCTGGGCCGCGATGGCGGGGTTGGGGCTTTTGTCGACGGTGCTGGCCTATGTGCTGTTCTTCGGCATCCTCGCCTCGGCCGGGGCGATGCGGCTGTCGCTGGTGACGTTCCTTATTCCGGTCAGTGCGACGGGACTGGGCATTGCCTTTCTGGGGCAGATGCCCGAGCCGCGCCATCTGGCGGGATTTGCGCTGATCGCCCTGGGGCTGGTGGCGGTGGGGCGGAAGCCTAGGGCCGCCAGCCGAGGAAATTGGCGATGAGGCGCAGGCCGAGGGTCTGGCTTTTCTCGGGGTGGAACTGGGTGCCGATGATATTGTCGCGCCCGACGATCGCGGTGATGGGGCCTGCGTAATCGGCGTGGGCCAGAAGGTGGGCGGGGTCGGCCACCTTGAAGTGGTAGGAATGCACGAAATAGGCGTGGTCGCCCGTGGCGATGCCGGCAAGCACGGGGTGGGGGCGGTCGATCACCAGATCGTTCCAGCCCATATGCGGCACCTTTAGCGCAGGGTCGGCGGGGGTGATGCGGACGACCTCGCCCCCGATCCAGCCGAACCCTGCGGTGTCTTCGTATTCGCGGCCCCATGTGGCGAGCATCTGCATGCCCACACAGATGCCGAGGAAGGGTTTGCCTGCGGTGACGCCTTGGGAAATCGCGTCGAACAGCCCGCCATAATTGCCCAGCGCCTTGCGGCAGGCGGGAAAGGCGCCGTCGCCGGGAAGGACGATGCGGTCGGCCTTGGCCACCAGGTCGGGGTCGGAGGTGACGCGGACATCGCCCGCGCCGGTTTCGGCGGCCATGCGCTGGAAGGCTTTCTCGGCCGAGTGGAGGTTGCCGCTGTCGTAATCGACGAGGACGGTCAGGGGCATGGCGCTACGGGTCCGGCTGGTGGCAGGGATCGCGGGAGATCCGTGCAGATTTCTTCGGAGAAACAGGCCTGCGCGGGGGCGCGCAGGCGCGGGGTCAGAGCGCGCCCTTGGTCGAGGGCAGCACGCCTGCCATGCGCGGGTCGGGTTCGACCGCCTGACGCAGGGCGCGGGCCACCGATTTGTAGGCGGCCTCTGCGATGTGGTGGCTGTTCACCCCGTGAACCAGATCGACATGCAGCGTGATGCCGCCGTGGGTCGCCAGCGCCTGGAAGAATTCGCGCACCAGTTCGGTATCGAAACTGCCGATCTTCTGCGTCGGGAAGGCCACGTTCCAGACGAGGAAGGGCCGCGCCGAAAGGTCAAGCGCCGAGGCCACCTGCGCATCGTCCATCGCGAGGTTGAAGTGGCCGTAGCGGCGGATGCCCTTTTTGTCGCCGAGTGCCTTTACCAGCGCCTGTCCCAGCGCGATGCCGCAATCCTCGACCGTGTGGTGGTCGTCGATGTGCAGATCGCCATCGGCTTTCACCGTGATGTCGATGAGCGAGTGGCGGGCGAGCTGGTCCAGCATGTGGTCGAAGAAGCCGACGCCGGTGTGGTTGTCGTAGGCGCCCGTGCCGTCGAGGTTGACGGTGACGGCGATTTCGGTTTCGGCGGTCGTGCGGTGGATTTCGGCGGTACGCATGCGGCGCTCCTGTCTGACGGGGGCGTTATAGGCGCGGGGGGCGGTGTTGGGAAGGGGGCGGAAATGACGAAGGGCGCCCGAAGGCGCCCTTTGGTCGATTGGAGCGGGCGATGAGATTCGAACTCACGACCCTAACCTTGGCAAGGTTATGCTCTACCCCTGAGCTACGCCCGCACTCCGTGGGGCGGGTGATAGTGCGAGAGCGGGCGGGGTGCAAGGGGAAATTTGCGCGCCGCCGCGCAGAGGACGCTGTGGGTGATCCGGCGGCGAATCCGGCGCGGGAACTGGCGGGGCGGGCGGGCCGCAGTGGCGGGGCGGCGAGATTTTTCTGCGGGAAATCAGCGCTGTGGCAGGCGGTGTCGGGGCGGGTCAGCCCTTGCGCGTGCGGGCCTTGGCCATCTTGTCCGCGATGTCGTTCCGGCCCTGGCGGCGCAGCCCCTCGACCGCGCCGTGCAGGTCGCGGTCGTCGCGGTTCTGGCCGAGTTTCGATTTCGCAAGCGTCTGCGCGACCGTGATGCGGAAGGCGACAATGTTTTCCAGCATCGTCTCCATGTAGTCGGGCGGCGCATCGGCCATGCGCCATGCGTCCGCGCCGTTCACGCGGCGTTCGTGCAGACGGGTGAGCAGGCCGACGGCGGCGCGTTTGCTGTGGCTGTCGTGCTGGAAGGCGATGCGGCCCGCCATATGCACGGCCTGATAGTTCCATGTCGGCACGTGGCGGTGATGCTCGGCCTTGGAGGGGTAGGTGTTGGGCGAGATATAGGCGTCTTCGGCGCGGAAGATCGCCAGCACCTCGGCCCCGTCGGGGATCAGGCGGTGCAGGTCGTTGGCAAGCGCCACGTGGCCGACCAGCGTGCCATCGGGGGCGGCAAGCAGGGGGATGTGGTTGGCGATCAGCCCGAGGGGTGTCTGGGCCACGAGGCAGGCGAGAGGAAAGGCCGCGATGACGGCGGCGATCTCGGTCGGGTCGATCTCGTGGAAATGGGGCGGGACATACATGGCGCGGCCTTGGCTTCGGTGCGGCAGAGAGTGGCGCGGATCGGGGCGGAAGGAAAGCGGGGGGGCGCAATGCGAAACGGCCACCCGGGGGGGTGGCCGCTTGGCTGGTCCATTGGAGCGGGCGATGAGATTCGAACTCACGACCCTAACCTTGGCAAGGTTATGCTCTACCCCTGAGCTACGCCCGCACCGTCTGGACGAGGGGGGATGTATAAAAGAGGCGCGCGCACCGCAAGGGGGGAAAAGCGGCTTTGGCGAAAAATCGCGGCGGCTTTGTCTTTTCCCTGCGGGGGGCGTAGGGGGAGGGGGAGTTTGTCGAAAGGTGACGGAATGGACGGGGAACTGATCGCGCGGTCGGGCGGGGTTTGCGAATTCTGCGGCGTGGCCGAGGGGCTGGAAGCGGTCGATGTGCCGCCTGCGGGCGAGGTGGCGCTTTGCGCGGCCTGTCGCGGCGACGAAACCGTGGGGGAAAGCCACTGGCGCTGCCTCGAGGGCGCGGCTTGGTCGGGGGTGCCTGCGGTGCAACTGGCCGTCTGGCGCAAGCTTGGCACGCTGGATGCCGATTGGGCCGCCGAGGCGCGGGCGGGGATGATGCTGTCGGACGAGGTGCAGGGCTGGACCGAGGCTGCGGCGGGCGTGGTCCACAAGGACAGCAACGGCGCGGTTCTGGCGCAGGGCGATACGGTGGTGCTGATCAAGGACCTTGTGGTCAAGGGCGCGAATTTCACCGCCAAGCGCGGCACGGCGGTGCGCGGGATCGCGTTGGTGTCCGACAATGCGGCGCAGATCGAGGGTCGTGTCGAAGGGCAGCGGATCGTGATTCTGACCGAGTTCGTCAAGAAGCGGTAGGGGCCGCCCGCAAAACCCCTGCGGGGATGTTCTTGCCTCTCTGGACGCAATTCGCGCGGGGCGCTGCTTTCATGCTCGTCCAAATATCCTCGGGGGGAGAAGGGGCGCGGCACGCGGCCCTTCGTGGGGGGCAGACAGCCCCCCGGCGTTCCGGTTGCAGCATGCCAAACTGCCCGCCGTGGGGCGGGCCGTCAGGTGGTGGCGTGCATAAGGGTCAGGGCAAGGTCATTCCAGTTCGACGAGCAGGTCCTTGGCCTCGATCTGGCTGCCGGGATGGACGTGCAGCGCCTTGACGGTCGCCTCGCGGTCGGCGTGGAGGCCGGTTTCCATCTTCATCGCCTCGATGGTCAAAAGCAGGTCGCCCGCGCGGACCTTCTGGCCGACCGAGACGGCCACGGATGCGATGGAGCCGGGCATGGGCGCGCCGACATGGGCGGGGTTGCCCTCGGCCGCCTTGGGCTTGACTGCGGCCTTGGCCTTGATGGCGCGGTTCGGCACGCGGATCACGCGGGGCTGGCCGTTGAGTTCGAAGAACACCTTGACGTCGCCGTCCTCGGTCGTCTCGCCCACGGCTTGCAGGCGGATGACGAGCTGCTTGCCGGGGTCGATTTCGGGGGTGATCTCTTCGCCCGGTTCCATGCCGTAGAAGAAGGTCTTGGTCGGCAGGGCGCGGACGGGGCCGTAAAGGCGGTGGCGGCCCATGTAGTCGAGGAACACCTTGGGATACATGAGGTAGCCGTTCAGGTCCTCGTCATCCACGGTGTAGCCGTTGAGTTCGGCCGAGAGCTTGGCGCGGGTTTCCTCGAGATCGACGGGGGGCAGGGTCTTGCCGGGGCGGTCGGTGAGGGGCGTGTCGCCCTTGAGCACCTTTTTCTGGATGCCCGCGGGCCAGCCGCCGTGGGGATGGCCGAGATTGCCCTTCATCATGTCGACGACCGAGTCGGGGAAGGCCACATCGGTGGCGGGGTCTTCGACCTGCGCGCGGGTCAGGCCCTGTGCCACCATCATCAGCGCCATGTCGCCCACGACTTTCGACGAGGGCGTGACCTTGACGATGTCGCCGAACATCTGGTTGGCGTCGGCATAGGCCTGTGCCACTTCGGGCCAACGCTCTTCGAGACCGAGCGAGCGGGCCTGCGCCTTGAGGTTGGTGAACTGGCCGCCGGGCATTTCGTGCAGGTAGACTTCGGACGCGGGGGCGGGCAGGCCGGATTCGAAGGCGAGATACTGGCGGCGCACGGCCTCCCAGTAGTTCGAGATGTCGCGGATGGCGGCGATGTCGAGGCCGGTGTCGCGGTCGGTATGGCGGAGCGCCTCGACGATGGAGCCGAGGCAGGGCTGCGAGGTGCCGCCCGAGAAGGCGTCCATCGCGGCATCCACGGCGTCGACGCCCGCGTCGCAGGCGGCAAGGATGGTGGCCGCACCCGCGCCCGAGGTGTCATGGGTGTGGAAGTGGATCGGCAGGCCGACTTCCTGCTTGAGCGTCTTGACCAGAAGCCGCGCGCCTGCGGGTTTCAGCAGGCCCGCCATGTCCTTGAGGCCGAGGACATGCGCGCCTGCGGCCTTCAGCTCTTTGGCGCGGTCGACGTAATATTTCAGGTCGTATTTGGCGCGGGCGGGGTCGAGGATGTCACCGGTGTAGCAGATCGTGCCTTCGCAGACCTTGTTCGCCTCGATCACAGCATCCATCGCGACGCGCATGTTCTCGACCCAGTTCAGGCTGTCGAAGACGCGGAACACATCGACGCCGGTGGTCGCGGCCTGTTTGACGAAGGCCTTGACCACGTTGTCGGGGTAATTGGTGTAGCCCACCCCGTTCGAGGCGCGCAGCAGCATCTGGGTCATGACATTGGGCATGGCCGCGCGCAGGTCGCGCAGGCGTTGCCACGGGCATTCCTGCAAGAAGCGATAGGCGACGTCAAACGTCGCCCCGCCCCAGCATTCGACCGAGAACAGTTGCGGCAGGTTGGCGGCATAGGCGGGTGCCACGCGGATCATGTCGACCGAGCGCATGCGCGTCGCCAGCAGCGACTGGTGGCCGTCGCGCATGGTGGTGTCGGTCAGCAGGACCTTTTTCTGTGCCTTCATCCAGTCGGCGACGGCCTGCGGGCCTTTTTGTTCGAGAAGGTTGCGCGTGCCTGTGCCGGGCTGTTCGGTCAGCAGTTTCGGCGGTTTGGGCGGGCGCGCCTCGGCCGGCGGTTTCGGGCGGCCTGCGGTTTCGGGGTGACCGTTCACCGTGATGTCGGCGATGTAGGTCAGGATCTTGGTGGCGCGGTCGCGGCGCTTTTTGAACACGAAAAGGTCGGGCGTCGTGTCGATGAACTTGGTGGTGTAGGTGTCATCGAGGAACGTCGGGTGCTTGAGCAGGTTGATGACGAAATCGATGTTCGTCGCCACCCCGCGGATGCGGAATTCGCGCAGGGCGCGGTCCATGCGGGCGATGGCCTTTTCGGGCGTCTGGGCGTGGGCGGTGACCTTTACCAGAAGCGAATCGTAATAGCGGGTGATGACGCCGCCCGCATAGGCCGTGCCGCCATCGAGGCGGATGCCGTTGCCCGTGGCCGAACGATAGGCGGTGAGGCGGCCATAGTCGGGGATGAAGTTGTTGAGCGGGTCCTCGGTCGTCACGCGGCATTGCAGGGCGTGGCCGTTGAGTTGCACGCCGTCCTGGCTGGCGATGCCGGTGGCTTCGGCCAGCGTCTTGCCCTCTTCGATCAGGATCTGGGCCTGCACGATGTCGATGCCGGTCACCTCTTCGGTGACGGTGTGTTCGACCTGCACGCGGGGGTTCACCTCGATGAAGTAGAACTTGCCCGAATCCATATCCATCAGGAATTCGACGGTGCCGGCGCATTCGTAATTCACATGGGCGCAGATGCGGCGGCCCATTTCGCAGACCTCGGCCCGCTGTTCGGGGGTGAGGTAGGGGGCGGGGGCGCGTTCGACGACCTTCTGGTTGCGGCGCTGCACGGTGCAGTCGCGTTCCCACAGGTGGTAGATGTTGCCGTGCTTGTCGCCGAGGATCTGCACCTCGACGTGGCGGGCGCGCTGGATCATCTTTTCCAGATAGCCCTCGCCGTTGCCGAAGGCGGCCTCGGCCTCGCGCCGGCCTTCGCGGACCTTGGCCTCGAGTTCGGATTCCGACAGGATCGGGCGCATGCCGCGACCGCCGCCGCCCCATGACGCTTTCAGCATCAGCGGGTAGCCGACTTCGGCGGCCTGTTTCTTGATGAGCGCCATGTCGTCGCCCAGAACTTCGGTCGCGGGGATGACGGGCACGCCCGCCTCCATCGCCACGCGGCGGGCCGAGGCCTTGTCACCGAGGGCGCGCATGGTTTCGGCGCGGGGGCCGATGAAGGTGATGCCCGCGTTGTCGCAAGCTTCGACGAAATCGGGGTTTTCGGAAAGGAGGCCGTAGCCGGGGTGGATGGCGTCGGCCCCGGCCATCTTGGCCACGCGGATGATTTCGGGGATGGAGAGGTAGGCGCCCACGGGCGAGAGCCCCTCGCCGATGCGGTAGGCCTCGTCCGCCTTGAAGCGGTGCAGCGACAGCTTGTCCTCTTCCGCGAAGACGGCGACGGTCTTCTTGCCCATCTCGTTCGCGGCACGCATGACACGGATGGCGATCTCGCCGCGGTTGGCGACAAGGATCTTGCGGAATTCGGGCATGGGCATGTCCTTTGGCGGATTGGCAACGGAAATTGCAGGGCACTCTATTGTTGCTGCAGCGCAGCGCAAGGGGCGTATGCGCTGCCAAGTGAAGGAAATGCGACACTCGGGCGCTGCGACAAGGTGCGCAGGTGCGTTCTTGAGCGATCTTGACGCGCGGGCGAGGGCGGAGCGGCGAACATTTGGGGAACATCGCCCTTTTCCTTTGGGCCGGATGCCGCTAGACTGGCTGTATGAGCCAGTACGACGAAAACGACGCTTTCGAGGCTGCGGCCATTCCCCTGTCGCAGCGGGCCGTCGCGGCGCGGCCGGCGCGCTATATGGACGATCTGAACCCCGAACAGCGCCGCGCGGTCGAGGCGATGGACGGCCCTGTGCTGATGCTGGCGGGGGCGGGGACGGGCAAGACCAAGGCGCTGACCGCGCGGATCGTGCATCTGATGCGGATGGGTCGGGCAAGGCCGAACGAGATTCTGGCCGTGACCTTCACCAACAAGGCGGCGCGCGAGATGAAGGAGCGGGTCGGGCGCCTTTTGGGCGAGGTGGTCGAGGGGATGCCGTGGATGGGCACCTTTCACAGCCTGTCGGTCAAGATCCTGCGGCGGCATGCGGAACTGGTGGGGTTGAAGTCGAACTTCACGATTCTGGATACAGATGACCAGATCAGGTTGCTCAAGCAGTTGATCGTGGCCGCGAACATCGACGAGAAACGCTGGCCCGCGCGGATGCTGGCCGGAATGATCGACGGATGGAAGAACCGCGCCCTCACGCCCGAGCGCGTGCCGTCGGGCGAGGCGGCAGGCTACAACAACCGCGGGACCGAGCTTTACGCGCAATATCAGGAGCGGCTGCGGACGCTGAACGCCACGGATTTCGGCGACCTGCTCTTGCACTGCGTGACGATCTTCCAGACGCATGGCGATGTGCTGGCGCAGTATCAGCGCTGGTTCAGATACATCCTTGTCGACGAATATCAGGACACCAACGTTTGCCAGTACCTTTGGCTGCGCCTGCTGGCGCAGGGCCATCGCAACATCTGCTGCGTGGGCGACGACGACCAGTCGATCTATGGCTGGCGCGGGGCCGAGGTGGGCAATATCCTGCGGTTCGAAAAGGATTTTCCCGGCGCTGTGGTGATCAAGCTTGAGCAGAATTACCGCAGCACGCCCCATATCCTTGCCGCCGCGAGCGGGGTGATTTCGGCCAATGCGGGGCGGCTTGGCAAGACGCTGTGGACCGAGGCGCAGGCGGGCGAGAAGGTGCGGCTGATCGGCCATTGGGATGGCGAGGAAGAAGCGCGCTGGATCGGGGAAGAGATCGAGGCGCTGCAACGCGGCACGCGCGGGATGGGGACATACGGGCTGGAGGATCAGGCGATTCTTGTCCGTGCGTCGCACCAGATGCGGGCCTTCGAGGACCGCTTCCTGACCATCGGCCTGCCCTATCGCGTGATCGGGGGGCCGCGATTCTACGAGCGGCAGGAAATCCGCGATGCGATGGCCTATTTCCGGCTGGCGGTCAGCCCCGAGGACGATCTGGCCTTTGAGCGGGTGGTCAACCTGCCCAAGCGGGGGCTGGGCGACAAGGCGCAGGCCGATATCCAGCGGACGGCGCGGATGGCGGGTGTCAGCTTGCACGAGGGCGCGCGGGAGCTGGTTGCAAGCGGCGGGATCGGCGGCAAGGGGGCTGGGCAACTGCGCGCCTTTGTCGAGGGGATCGACCGCTGGCATGCGCTGACGCTGGGCGCTGCGCGGGTGGTGGGCGGTGAGGATGACGCGCTGGTCGAAGAGATCGGGGCCGCGCCGAAGCCGATGGACCATGTGCGGCTGGCCGAGGTGATTCTCGAGGAATCGGGCTACACGGCGATGTGGCAGAACGACAAGACGCCCGAGGCTCCGGGGCGGCTCGAGAACCTCAAGGAACTGGTCAAGGCGCTGGAGCAGTTCGACAATCTGCAAGGGTTCCTCGAACATGTCTCGTTGATCATGGAGAACGAGTCCGAAGAGGCGCTGGAAAAGGTGTCGATCATGACGCTGCATGCGGCCAAGGGACTGGAGTTTCCGGTGGTGTTTCTGCCGGGCTGGGAGGACGGGCTGTTCCCGAGCCAGCGCAGCATGGATGAAAGCGGGTTGAAGGGGTTGGAGGAGGAGCGGCGTCTGGCCTATGTGGGCATCACGCGGGCCGAGGAGGTCTGCACGATCTCCTTTGCGTCGAACCGCCGCGTCTATGGCCAGTGGCAAAGCCAGTTGCCAAGCCGCTTCATCGACGAATTGCCCGCCGCCCATGTCGAGGTGCTGACGCCGCCGGGGCTGTATGGCGGCGGTTTCGGCGCGGCGGCGGTGAGCTATGGCAGCACGTCCTTTGACGACCGCGTGGGCAAGGCGGATGTCTACAACTCGCCCGGTTGGCGGCGGATGCAGGACCGTGCGGCGACCCGTCCCGTGGCCCAGCCGCGCGAGGCGCGGGGCATCGTGATCGACGCCACCGCCGTATCGGCCTTTGCCGAAGGGGACCGCGTGTTCCACCAGAAATTCGGCTATGGCATCGTGATCGGGATCGAGGGCGACAAGCTGGAGGTCGATTTCAGCAAGGCCGGCGTCAAGCGCGTGGTGGCGGGTTTCGTTGTCGATGCCGATCAGGCCGACGACCTGCCGTTCTGAGGCGGGGCACGATTTTTCTGCGAAAAATCGGGGCGGCCCGCCCTGACAGCGGCCCGCCCTGACAGCGGTTCGTCCCGACCGCGTTTTGCGGCCGCCGCCGTGCCTGCCAGCGGCGGGTGGCTGTGCGGGCGGGTCGGGGTGCAACGGTGGTCTGACGGCTGTTTCGGCTGTGCTAGCCGCCCCGATTCCCGAAGCGAGATGCGCCCCGATGTCTGCAAGGGGAAGGGCGGGAGCCTTTGGTCGGTCGGGGGCGCCTTGCCCCGATGCGTGGCACCTGCGCGGGGTGGCGGGGTTATTCGGGCTGGTCGGCCAGCCAGTCCATCAAGGCGGGGCGGATGGTTTCGTGGCCCTCGGCCATCGCCCTGTCGATGACGGCATTGGCTTCGGCCAGATCGACGCGGCGCAAGAGCGCCTTGATCGGGCCGATCGAGGCGGGGCGCATGGACAGCGTGCGCAAGCCGCGCGCCGCGAAGGCCAGCGCCTCGACCGGGCGGCCCGCATCCTCGCCGCAGAAGGAGAGCGGCGTTCCCGAGGCGGCGCAGCGGGCGATGATATGGTCGAGAAAGCGCAGGAACGAGACGTTGAGCGTGTCGTAACGGCGGCGCACGCGTTCATTCTCGCGGTCGGCGGCGAAGAAGAACTGCTTCAGGTCGTTGCCGCCGATCGAGACGAAATCGGTCAGGTCGAAGAAGGCCTTGGGCGCATAGGCAAGGCTGGGGGTTTCGAGCATGGCCCCCACCTCGACCGTTTCGGGCACGGGGTGGCCCATCGCGGCTTCGCGGTCGAGTTCGGCCATGACGACATCGCGGGCGGTGACGAATTCGCCGTATTCGGTGATGAAGGGGAACATGACCGACAGCGGACGCCCCTTGGCGGCGCGGATCAGCGCCTGCAACTGCATCCGAAGCACGCCCGGCTTGTCGAGCCCCACGCGGATCGCGCGCCAGCCCATCGCGGGGTTGGGTTCGTCCTGCGGCTTCATGTAGGGCAGCACCTTGTCGGAGCCGATGTCGAGGGTGCGGAAGGCGACGCGCTTGCCTTTGGCCGCGTCCATCACGCGGGCGTAGAGGGCGGCGAGTTCGGCGCGCTGGGGCATCTTGTTGCGGACGAGGAATTGCAGCTCGGTCCGGAAGAGGCCCACGCCTTCGGCCCCCGAGCCGTCGAGGCTGGGCAGGTCGGCCATGAGGCCCGCGTTCATCATCAGGCTGGTGACGGTGCCGCATTTCGACTGGGCGGGCAGGCCGCGCAGGCTGGAATAGCGTTGCTGGGCGGCGGCTTGCATCGCGATCTTGTCGCGGAAGGCGCGGGCCACGGTTTCCTCGGGGCGGAGGTGGACGATGCCCTGATCGCCATCGACGAGGATCGGGTCGCCGTTCAGCGCCTCGGTCACGATGCGGTCGGCGTGGATGACGAGCGGAATGGCCAGCGCGCGGGCGACGATGGCGGCGTGGCTGCCGACCGAGCCTTCCTCGAGCACCACGCCCTTGAGCTTGCGGCCATATTCCAGAAGCTCGGCAGGGCCGATGTTGCGCGCGACCAGCACCGGATTTTCCGGCATTTCGGCGCCTGTGTCGTGGCCCTGGCCCGTCAGGATGCGCAACAGGCGGTTCGACAGGTCGTCAAGGTCGTGCAGACGTTCGCGCAGGTAGGCGTCGGGCACCTGTTCGAGGCGGGCGCGGGTGGCGGATTGTTCCTTTTCGACCGCGGCTTCGGCCGAGAGGCCGAGGGCGATGTCATCCTCCATCCGCCGCAGCCAGCCACGGGAATGGGCGAACATGCGATAGGCTTCGAGAACCTGTTTCTGGTCCTTGTCGAGGCTTTCGGCGGCCAGAAGATCATCGACCGAGACCCGCAGTTGCCCCACCGCCGCGCGGATGCGTTCGATTTCGGTCAGCGGGTCGTCGGCCACGGGATTCGTCACCACGACGCGGGCTTCGTGCAGCCAGACGCGGCCTTCGGCAGCACCCTCTTGCCCCGTGCCGCCACGGATCATCACGGGTTGCTTGTGCAGCGCGCGCATCCCGTCGACATCGCCCGCGAAGAGGCCAAGCTCGGTCATTTCGGCCAGCACCATCGCCACGACTTCGAGGGCGTAGATCTCGTCTTCGGTGAACTGGCGGGCGGTGCGGGACTGGACGACGAGGACGCCGAGTTTCTCGCCCACGCGCTGGATCGGCACGCCGAGGAAGGAGGAGTAAATCTCCTCTCCCGTTTCGGGCATGTAGCGGAAGCCCTTTTCCGAGGGGGCGTTGGCGGTGTTGACGGGAAGGCCGGTGCGGGCGACGCGGCCGACGAGCCCTTCGCCCAGTTTCATGCGCGTCTGGTGGACGGATTCGGGGCGCAGACCCTCGGTGGCGCAGAGTTCGAGCGTTTCGGGGTCGCGGAACAGGTAGATCGAGCAGACCTCGGTTCCCATGCTGTCGGCGATGAGGTGGGTGATGCGGTTCAGCCGGTCCTGACCCTGACCGGGAATGGCGAGTGTGTCGCGCAGGCGGCGCAAGAGCTTGCGGCTGTCGCTTTCTGTCCGTTCCGGCATCATGCTCCGCCCGATGGTTGGGGGTTTAGCTGCGTTAGATCATAAAGGGGCGGGAAGGGAAACGGGGATGGTTAAGCCGCCGGTCGGGAAAAGGCGCGGGCGCGGGGCGGCAGGTCGGGAGCGGTAAGGGCGGCAGCCCGTGCCACGCGGCGCAGGGACGCCACCCGCCCGTGGCCCCGGGGGACGCCTTGCCGCAAGGGTAGGGTCGGGCAGGGTGGACCGGGGCCGGATTGTGCGCGGGCGTTCGGCCTTGCCGCAAAAGGCAAGGGGCGCGCATCGCTGCACGCCCCTTGGTTCACGCGGTGAGGCGGAAGCCTCAGGCTCCGGCCTTGTCCAGTTCGAAGGCGTCGTGCAGCGCCTGCACGGCCAGTTCCATGTATTTGCGGTCGATCAGGACGGAAATCTTGATCTCGGAGGTGGCGATGACCTTGATGTTGATGTTCTCGGCCGCGAGGGCCGCGAACATCTTGGCGGCAACGCCTGCGTGGCTCCGCATGCCGATGCCCACGACCGATACCTTGGCGACATCGGTGTCGACGTTGAGGTCGTCGTATTTGATCATGCCTGCGGCCTGGGCGTCTTCCATCGCCTTTTTCGCCCGCGCCACCTGATTGGTGGGGACCGAGAAGGTCATGTCGGTAACGGCACCCGAATGGCCCGCGTAGTTCTTTTCCGAGATGTTCTGGACGATCATGTCCACGTTCACCCCTGCCTCGGCCAGCGGGCCGAAGATGGCCGAGGCGACGCCGGGGCGGTCTTCGACGGTCACAAGGGTCATTTTGGCTTCGTCGCGCGAATAGGCGACGCCCGAGACGACTTTCGATTCCATGATTTCATCCTCGTCACAGACCAGGGTTCCAGAGTTTTCGTCGGTGTCCTCGAACGAGGACAGAACGCGCAGCCGCACCTTGTAGCGCATGGCAAGCTCGACCGAGCGGGTTTGCAGCACCTTGGCACCCAGCGAGGCGAGTTCCAGCATCTCCTCGAAGGCGATCTTCGGAAGTTTGCGGGCCTTGTCGGTGATGCGCGGGTCGGTGGTGTAGACGCCGTCGACATCGGTGTAGATGTCGCAGCGTTCGGCGCCGAAGGCGGCGGCGAAGGCGACGGCGGTGGTGTCGGAACCGCCGCGGCCTAGCGTGGTGATGCGGCCTTCGGGGCTGACGCCCTGAAAGCCCGCGACGACCGCGACCTTGAAGCCTTCGGCGAATTTCGCGTCGATGTTGGCGCGGGGAATGTCGATGAAGCGCGCCGAGGCATGGGCCGAGGTGGTCAGGATCGGAACCTGCCAGCCCTGCCACGAACGGGCGGGGACCTCCATTTCCTGCAAGGTCAGCGCCATGAGGCCTGCGGTCACATTCTCGCCCGAGGAGACCACCGCGTCATATTCGCGCGCGTCGTAGAGGGGCGAGGTCGCCTCGACCCAGCCGACGAGTTCGTTGGTCTTGCCCGACATGGCCGAGACGATGACGATCACGTCATAGCCGCGCTCGACCTCGCGCTTGACCTTGGCCGCGGCGTTCTTGATGCGCGCAAGGTCGGCCACCGAGGTGCCGCCGAATTTCATCACGAGAAGCGGCATGCGTCCCCCCCGCCAAGGCCATAATTCGCGCGCTTCTTATGCGGGGCAGCCGAGGCGTGCAAGGGCGGATCGGGCTGCCGCCGTGCGGGCGGGGGCGGAAAAACTTTCGGAGGAAAGTTTTTCGCGGGTGGTGCGGGCGGTCAGGGGTAGGTCCAGTGGACCCAGCCTGCGTCGCGTTCGGCGACGGTCAGGGGCAGGGCGCGGGATAGGGCCGCGTATTCCGTATCAAGGCAGAGGCCGCGCAGCGGGGGTGTCAGGTTCGCGATGGCGAGGGCCTTGGGCAGTTCGGCGGCGCTCCAGATGCGGCGGAAGGGCCGGTTGCCCGAGCCGAGCAGCCAGAGCGCGGCGGGGAAGATGATCTGGTCGGATTTCTCCCAGCCGCAGACCACGGGCTGTTCGGCGGGCGTCAGGCGGGCGTGGAAATGCGCGAGCAGCGGGCGGAAGGGGGCTATTCCCGCCTCGGTCAGGCCGGCGTCATGGGGCGATTTCAACGGCCCGCCGCTTGCGATGGTCAGGATCGCGGCGGCGAGGGGGCCGCTGTTGCGCGGCAGGGCGCAGAGGAGGGCGGCGGTGCCGGCGGCGGCGAGGGGCAGGATTTGCACGAGGTAGCGGTCGAACACCTCGCCTCGTGCCGCGGTGAGGGCGGCGAAGAACACCAGCACCAGCAATGCCGTGGCGCGGGCCTGCGGGCGGCGCTGGCCGAGGGCGGGGACGAAGGGGGCGCGGGCAAGGGAAAGGGCGGCAAGGGCAAGCGGGGCGAGGACGAGGGTGGTCCACAGCAGGACGCCGTCCTTTGCGGCCCATGTCGTCCAGCGCAGGTGGCGCGACCAGTCGGCGGGGGCTGGCGTGAAGCGCAGGAGGGTTTCGCGCAGATAGGCGACGCGCAGCGCATCCGGCCCGTGCAGCGCAAGGGTGACGAGGGGCCAGAGCGCAAGCAGGGCGAGGGCGGGGATCAGCGCGAGGGCGTGTTTGCCGCAGCGCGCGGGGCGGCCGCCCGTTGCGAGCATCAGCGCGGCAAGCGGCAGGGCGAGGGCCGCGACGGGCGCCTTTTGCAGCGCGCCAAGGCCGAGGGCGAGCGCCACGAGCCACCAGTAACGGGGGGTCTGCCACGCCGCGAAGAGTGCGGCGATGGCCGCAGTCAGCAGGAAGGCCGCGCCTGCATCGAGCATGGCCGAACTGGCCGAAATCCAGAACAGTGTCGAGGACAGCACAAGCACCAGTGCCACGGGGGCAGCAAGCGGATGGGGCGAAAGGCGGCGGGCCAGATGCGCGGTCAGCGCCAGCGTGCCCAGCGCGGCAAGAAGCGAGGGCAGGCGCAGGGCGAGCCTGTCGGACAGCCCCAGATGGACGAGGCCCGCCGAAAGCCAGTATTGCAGCGGCGGCTTCTTGAACACCGGCAGGCCGTTTTCGCGCAAGGTGAGCCAGTCGCCTTGCAGGATGCCGTGGACCCGCTCGGCGCTGTACCATTCGTCGTATTGCCACAGTTCTGCATGGGGCAGGCGGGGCGCGAGGCTTAGCAGGGCAAGCGCTGCGAGGGCGAGGGCCAGAAGCGTCGGGCCACGCCCCCCTGCTGCGGTCAGCCCCGCCACGACCGCACCGTCAGAGCGCGCGCCAGCCGATGTCGCGGCGGCAGAAGCCTTCGGGCCAGTCGATGGCATCGACCATCGCATAGGCGCGGGCCTGCGCCTCGGCCAATGTGGCGCCTCGGGCGGTGACGTTGAGGACGCGGCCCCCCGTGGCGAGGGTCTTGCCGCCTTCGGCGCGGGTTCCGGCGTGGAACACCATCTGCGACGAGGTTTCGGGCAGGGCGTC
Organism: Paragemmobacter straminiformis; assembly: GCF_014243445.1. GTDB lineage: Bacteria > Pseudomonadota > Alphaproteobacteria > Rhodobacterales > Rhodobacteraceae > Paragemmobacter > Paragemmobacter straminiformis. Next base: position 5,242 of record NZ_JACLQD010000001.1, on the reverse strand, counting down.
GAGCCCCCTGATCTCGGTTCCCTTGACATAGGCGGCGGGGTAGCCGCGCGCGGCCATGACAACGGTCAGGGCGTGGTCTTCGGCCCAGGTCACCTGCGCCTCGTCCAGCCGGCCTTCGGCGCAGGCGAGCAGCAGGTCGAGGGCCTGCGCGCCGAGGCGCATCATCAGCACCTGGCATTCGGGGTCGCCGAAGCGGGCGTTGTATTCGACAAGGCGGCCTTGTCCGTTCTCGATCATCAATCCGGCGTAGAGGACGCCTTGGTAGGGCGTGCCACGGCGGGCCATTTCGCGGATGGTGGGCAGGACGATTTCCTGCATGGCGCGTGTGGCGATGGCATCCGACAGGACGGGGGCGGGGGAATAGGCGCCCATGCCGCCGGTGTTCGGCCCCGTGTCGCCGTCGCCCACGCGCTTGTGGTCCTGCGCCGTGCCGATGGGCAGGGCATGGGTGCCGTCGGTGAGGATGAAGAACGAGGCTTCCTCGCCCGTCATGAATTCCTCGATCACCACTTCGGCCCCTGCGGCGCCGAATTCGCCGCCGAACATGTCGTCGATGGCGGCAAGCGCCTCGTCGATCGTCATTGCCACGATCACGCCCTTGCCCGCGGCAAGGCCGTCGGCTTTCACCACGATGGGCGCGCCCTGCGCCTGCACATAGGCGCGGGCGGGGGCGGGGGCGGTGAAGCGGGCATAGGCGGCGGTCGGGGCGGCGCAGGCGTCGCAGATTTCCTTGGTGAAGGATTTTGAGGCTTCGAGCTTTGCGGCCTCGGCCGAAGGTCCGAAGGTCAGGATGCCAGCGGCGCGGGTGGCATCGGCCACGCCTGCGGCAAGGGGGGCTTCGGGGCCGACGATCACGAAGTCGATGGCGTTCTCTTCGCAGAAGGTGACCACGGTCGCGCCCGAAAGGATGTCGATCTCGGCGCATTCGGCAAGCTGGGCGATGCCCGCATTGCCGGGGGCGACGATGAGGCGGTCGGTCTTGGGGTTCTGTTTGACGGCCCATGCAAGGGCGTGTTCGCGCCCGCCGCTGCCGAGGATGAGGATGTTCATGGGCGCTGCCCCCCTTGCTGGTTGGGTGGGCTATAGGGGGGGCGGGGCATCGGTGCAAGCGCGGGGCGGGCGGCGGGGGCGAAATCTGGCGCAGATTTCGCGACGATTTCTGACGCAGAAATCGGGCGGGCTGCGGAAATCGGGTGCGCCCTTGTCGCGGGCCGGGGGGCGCGGGGCGGGCGGGGCGGGCGAAATCTGGCGCAGATTTCGCGACGATTTCTGACGCAGAAATCGGCTGCGCTGTGGAAATCGGGTGCGCCCTTGTCGCGGGGCGGGGGGCGCGGGGCGGGCGGCGGGGGCGAAATCTGGCGCAGATTTCGCGACGGTTTCTGGCGCAGAAATCGGGTGGGCTGCGGAAATCGGCTGCGCCCTTGTCGCGGGGCGGGGGGCGCGGGGCGGGCGGCGGGGGCGAAGTCTGACGCGGATTTCGCGACGGTTTCTGGCGCAGAAATCGGGTGGGCTGCGGAAATCGGCTGCGCCTTTGTCGCGGGCCGGGGGGCGCGGGGCGGGCGGCGGGGGCGAAATCTGGCGCGGATTTCGCGACGATTTCTGACGTAGAAATCGGGTGGGCTGTGGAAATCGGCTGCGCATTTTTCGCGGGCCGGGGGGCGCGGGGCGGGTGGCGGGGGCGAAATCTGACGCGGATTTCGCGACGATTTCTGACGCGGAAATCGGGTGGCAGCGGAAATCGGGTGCGCCCTTGTCGCGGGCGGGGGCGCGCGGGGCGGGGCGCGGAATTTGCGTCAAATTCCGGCGCGGTTTCTGCGTCAGAAACCGCTTTGCGGTTTTCCTTTGCCTGCGGGCGACTTAACATTCGCGCACAAGCCGGAGACCGACGCAATGGATCTGTTCGAAGACCCCGCCCCCGCGCCGCAGGGAAACCAGCCGGAATATACCGTGTCGGAACTCTCCGGCGCGGTGAAGCGGGTGATCGAGGGCGAGTTCGGCCTTGTCCGCGTGCGGGGCGAGGTGGGGCGGGTGTCGCGTCCGGCCTCGGGGCATCTGTATTTCGACCTCAAGGACGACCGCAGCGTGATCGCGGCGATCAGCTGGAAGGGGCAGCTTTCCCGAATGCAGGTGCGCCCCGAGGAGGGAATGGAGGTTGTCGCCACGGGGCGGATGACCACCTTTCCGGGGCAGTCGAAATACCAGCTGATCGTCGAGGATGTGGCCCCTGCGGGGGCGGGTGCCCTGATGGCGATGCTCGAGAAGCGCCGCGCGGCGCTGGCCGCCGAGGGGCTGTTCGATGCCGCGCGCAAAAAGCCCTTGCCGTTCCTGCCGGGGGTGATCGGGGTGGTCACCTCGCCCAGTGGTGCGGTGATCCGCGATATCCTGCACCGCCTGCGCGACCGCTTTCCGCGCCATGTGCTGATCTGGCCCGTCGCGGTGCAGGGGCAGGCCTGCGCGCCCGAGGTGGCGGCGGCGATCCGCGGGTTCAATGCCATCGAGGCGGGGGGGCCGGTGCCGCGGCCCGATCTGATCATCGTGGCGCGGGGGGGCGGGTCGCTCGAGGATCTGTGGGGCTTCAACGAGGAGATCGTGGTGCGGGCCGCGGCGGCGAGCCGGATTCCGCTGATTTCCGCCGTGGGCCACGAGACCGACACCACGCTGATCGACTATGCCGCCGACCGCCGCGCGCCCACCCCCACGGCGGCGGCGGAGATGGCGGTTCCGGTGCGGCTGGAACTGCTGGCGGCGGTCGACGGGCTGGGCGCGCGGGCGATGCGGGCGGCGGTCTCGGGCGTGGGGCTGCGCGGGCAGCGGTTGCGCGATCTGGGACGGGCCTTGCCGCGGCTCGAGGCGCTGACGGGCGGGGCCGCGCAGCGGCTGGACCTGTGGGCGGGGCGACTGGGCGCGGGGCTGGGCATGGCCGCGGCGCGCAAGCGGCAGCGGTTCGAGGCGCGGGCGGGGTTGGTGCGGCCCGAGTTGCTGCTGGGGCTGGTCATGCACCGGCGGCGCGATCTGGCCGAGGCGGCGCAGCGGCTCGGGGTTGCGGGCGAGCGCTGGGCCGAGCGGAGGGCCGCGCGGCTTGAGGCTTTGGGCGCGCGGTTGCTGCCGTCGCTGGCGCGGGTGATCGGGGATGCCCTGCGCAAGACCCGCGAGGGCAGGGACCGGCTGGTCCCGCTGGCCGCGCGGCTTGAGGCGGCGCCTGCCGCGCGCTTTGCGGCGCTGGAGCAACGGCTGGATGCGCTGGACCGGACGCGGGTGACGCTGGGCTATGCCGAGACCTTGCGGCGCGGCTTTGCCGTGGTGCGCGGGGATGGCGCGGTCGTCACCGGAAAGGCCGCCGCGGAACGGGCGGCGGTGCTGGAGATCGAATTCGCGGACGGGCGGGTGAGGCTGGCCGCAGGCAAGGGCAAGGCGGGCGGCGACGGGGGGCAGGGGTCGCTGTTCTGAGCCGCGCGAAAGGGGGGGGGGCTTCACGCCCCCCGTCCATCGGTTCGGGGAACCGATGGCCCCCCCCGTGGAGTATTTCCGCAAGGCTGAAACGGGGCCGCAGGGCGAGGGTGCCGGGGGGCTGGCCTATGCGCCGAGGTCGGGGCCGGGGCAGGCGAGCGGCTTCGGGCTTTGGCTCACCTCGGACAGGTTGGTGTTGACCGGATCGTCAAGGAATTCGGCCCGCAGGCCCCGCGCCTCGCGGAAGAAGCGCCAGCATTGCGGGGTGGGGTCCTTGTCGTAGACGAAGCAGATCGCGCCGTCATCCTCGAACCATTGGCCGTATTGGCATTCCTCGCCCGAGAAGGTCCAGACGACGTGGCGGTCGGGGAGGTATTGTTCCGAGCCCCAGACCTCGCCGCCCTGGGCATAGGAGAGGGTCTTGCCGGTGGCATAGGCGGAGAATTCCTCGGCCGTCATGGGCACGTCGGCGGCGGGAGCGGCGAAGGCGGTGCCGGACAGTCCCAGTGCGACGGTGAAGGCGAGGGGGCGAAGGGTCATGGCAGCTCCGGTCAACTGGCGGGAAAATGCCAGAAAGGCGGGGCGATGACCAGTCATTGCGGTGGGCGGATGCGCGAAAGGTGGGGCCGCATGAGGCGGCGCCAGAGCGGCGGAACCAGTGCGATCAGGGCGGCAAGGGGCAAGGGCCAGGGCAGTCGCGGGGCGTCGGGCGGCAGGCGCAGCGCGGGGTAGGGGCGCTGCGGATGGGCGTGGTGGTCGGAATGGCGCGGGGCGTTCAGCAGCAGCGCCGAGGAGAACCAGTGCGCGGTGTTCCAGCTGTGCGCGGGGCCGACGGGTTCGGGGTGGCCATCTGCGGCGACGCTGCGGGTGAGGCCGTAGTGCTGGACGTAATCGGACAGGTGGATCTGCATCTGGGCGTGCAGGGCGAGGGCGGTCCAGACGGCGACGCCCGCAGCGCCGCCGACCGCTGCCGCGACGCCGAGGGCGAGGGCGGCGAGGCCGAGATAGGCGAGATAGGGGTGCAGGCGGTGCGGGCGGGCGGATTCGGCCCGCAGGCCCTGACGGAACCCCTGCCAGCCCGCGCGCAGCAGAAAGCGCCAGAAGCCCTCGCCCCGGCGGGCGGTGGCGGGGTCTTGGGCGGTGGCGACGTGGCGGTGGTGGACAAGGCGGTGGGACGAGGCGTGATGGCCGATGAGCAGGGCCGAGTAGACGAGCACGCCGAGGCGGAAGAGACGCCGGTCGCTGCGGTGAATCAGCTCATGCGCGGCGGGATGGGCGATCTGGCCGAGCCAGAGGCCGGTGGCTATGAGGAGTGCCGCCTTTTGCGGCAGGGTCAGGCTGCCCGAGGTGGCCGCATGGGTGGCCAGCACGAGAAGGGCAAGGGCCGAGAGGGCGAGACCTGCGAGAAGCGGATCGGCGGCCGGAAACTCGGCCCCTTCGGGGGCATCGGCTTCGACCAGCGGCAGGAGTTGGTCGAGCAGCAGCGAAAGCGCGCACATCCAGAAAAGGGCCGCCCCGAGCCAGAGGCCGCCGAGTGTCGCCCCGAGGCCGAGGAGGGCGGCGGGAAGCAGCGTCGCCACGGCAAAGGCGGCAAGGGGGAGGGGTTTGGCACTCATGACGCGACAAGGATAGCAGCGGATCGGTGCGGGGCAACGGGGATCGGCGGGGTTGGTTGTGTGGGGGTGGGTGAGGGGGAGGGGGGCGAGGGACGGCGTCCTATCGAAGGGCGCGAGGGGCGGGGGAGGGCGCGACGCGGTGCGAGGGGGAGGGAGGGACGGGAGGCGAGGGACGGGCG
>NZ_JACLQD010000016.1 GCF_014243445.1 Paragemmobacter straminiformis | reverse complement strand
AATACCGCAGCTTCGGCTACGGCCATTCCTTCGGCGTGCTTTGCCACTACTACGGCCGCGAGGCGGGGCTGGAACTGCGCGAGGATTGCGACACCGTCCTGGAACCCGGCATGGTCGTGTCGATGGAACCGATGATCACCATCCCCAACCACATGGCGGGCGCGGGCGGCTACCGCGAGCATGACATCCTCGTCATCACCGAAGGCGGAAACCGCAACATCACCGGCTTCCCCTACGGACCCGAACACCTCATCGTCAAAGGCAAGCGCAAGGCCGCCCAGTAAGGACGAACCGGACTGGCCCGAGGTGTCGCCGCTTATGCTCCCTGTCGGCGGCACCTTTCTTTCCCTTTCCTAGCCAAAGGTTCCCCGATGCCTTTCGACGCCTCTCGCACGACCGAAAATTTCGTCCAGTTCGACCATGTCCAGAAGAGCTACGACGGCGTATCGCTAGTCGTTAAGGATTTGAATCTGTCGATCGGGAAGGGTGAGTTTCTGACGATGTTGGGGCCTTCGGGTTCTGGCAAGACGACCTGTCTGA
>NZ_JACLQD010000015.1 GCF_014243445.1 Paragemmobacter straminiformis | reverse complement strand
AACGACCAGCTATACGGCGGGATCGGTTCTGACAGTGTTGATGGGGGCAGCGGGAATGATGTTGTTGACGGTGGGGACGGGGCTGACACGCTGAAGGGGGGTGTCGGGAACGACACGCTGCTGGGCGGTGGCGGGGACGATCTGTTCGTTCTGGCCTCCGGCTTCGGTGCCGACAGCATTCTGGGCGGCGAGACGGGCGAGACGACGGGTGACACGCTCGACGGCTCGGCGCTGACCGAGAGCGTGACGCTGACGCTGGCGACGCCCGAGTCGGGCACCTTGTCCGGCGCCTCGGGGACGCTGGGCTTCGGCGAGATCGAGAAGGTGCTGCTGGGGTCGGGCAATGACACGGTCATCGGTTCGGGCGGCAATGACGCCATCGACGGCGGGGCGGGCAACGACTCGGTCGCGGGCGGTGACGGCAATGACACGGCGCTGGGCGGCACGGGTGACGACACGGTCGACGGCGGCGCGGGCAATGACTCGGTCGCGGGCGGGTCGGGCAATGACTCGGTCGGGGGCGGCGCGGGCAATGACACGGTCGACGGCGGCACGGGCGACGACACGGTCGCGGGCGGTGACGGCAACGACAGCGTGGCGGGCGGCGATGGCAACGACAGCCTCGACGGCGGCGCGGGCAACGACACGGTCGACGGCGGCGCGGGCGACGACACGGTCGCAGGCGGTGACGGCAACGACAGCGTGGCGGGCGGCGACGGCAATGACAGCCTCGACGGCGGCGCGGGCGACGACACGCTGAACGGCGGCCTTGGCAACGACACGCTTTCGGGCGGTGCCGGCAATGACAGCCTCGACGGGGGTGACGGTTCAGACAGCCTGTCGGGCGGCGACGGGGCCGATACGCTTGCGGGCGGCAACGGCGACGACGACTTCCTGCTTGGCGCGGGGGATGTGGCCTATGGCGGGTCGGGCGACGACGAGTTCCGCTTCGATCCGACCACGGCGGCGGGCACCATCACCCTGCAGGGTGGCGAGACGGTCGAGGACCTGAGCGATCCGTCCAACAACCCCGGCGGCCGCATCGGCGACGTGCTTGACCTGACGGGTCTGACCAATGTCGTGGTCACCTATTCCAACCCCGATCCGCTGACCGGCAAATCGGAAAGCGGCACGGTGACCTATACCAATGGCGCGGGCCAGACGGTCACGGTGAACTTCTCCGAGATCGAGCAGGTTCTGGTCAGCCCGAACGGCACGGTCGACGGCACCGCCGCAGGCGACAGCATGACGCCCACCAGCGGACCGGGGGGCACGCCCTATGTCGATGCGCAGGGCGACCAGATCGACGGGGCCGACGGTGCCGATGATGTGGTGGCCGCAGGCGCGGGCAACGACACGGTCGAT
>NZ_JACLQD010000014.1 GCF_014243445.1 Paragemmobacter straminiformis | reverse complement strand
CGGGGCAGGGCGCCGACACGGTGCAGGGCGGCGCGGGCGACGACAGCCTGTCGGGCAATGTCGGCGACGACCTGCTCGACGGCGGCGACGGGGCCGATACGGTTGCGGGCGGTGATGGCAACGACACGCTGGCCGGGGGCCTCGGGGCCGACAGCCTTGCGGGCGATGCGGGCAACGACTCGCTCTCGGGCAATGACGGCAACGACACGCTGGCCGGGGGCGCGGGGGCCGATACGCTGGACGGCGGCGCGAATGACGACAGTCTTTCGGGCGACGCGGGGGCCGACAGTCTGGCGGGGGGGCTTGGGGCCGACACGCTGGCGGGGGGCGATGCCAATGACCGGCTTGATGGCGGCGACGGCAACGACAGCCTCTTGGGCGATGCGGGGGCCGACAGCCTGACGGGCGGCCTTGGGGCCGATACGCTGGCGGGGGGCGACGACAACGACACGCTCGCCGGTGGCGAGGGGGGCGACAGTCTGGCCGGCGGCCTTGCCAACGACTCGCTCTCGGGCGATGCGGGCAACGACCTGCTCGACGGGGGCGCGGGGGCTGACAGCCTCGACGGCGGGGCGGGCAACGACAGCCTGACCGGCGGCGCCGGAGCCGATGCCTTCGTGGCGGCGGGGGCCGATCTGATCACCGACTTCGACGCGGTGACCGGCATCCAGGGCAGCGATACCGCGCCACGGGCCGACAACGACTTTGTCGACCTGTCGGGCTATTACAACGACGCCAACCTGAAGCTGTGGAACGCGGCCAATCCGAACAACACCTTCACCAATCCGCTGGCCTGGATGAAGGCCGACCAGGCGGACGGGGTGTTGCAGCAGGCGGACGGGTTGCGGATCCAGAACGGCGGTGCCGCAGTCGATGCCAAGCTGTTCTCGCTCGAGAATACGGGCATCGTCTGCTTCACCCGTGGCACGCGGATCATGACGGCGACGGGCGAGCGGCCGATCGAGGAGCTTGGCCCCGACGATCTGGTGCTGACGATGGACCACGGCTACCAGCCGATCCGCTGGATCGGGTCGACCACGGTGGCGGCGACGGGCCGGTTCGCCCCCGTCGCGATCGCGGCCGGGGTGCTGGGCAACGCGCGCGAGTTGCGCGTCAGCCCGCAGCACCGGATGCTGCTGACGGGCTGGCATGCCGAACTGCTGTTCGAGGATGCCGAAGTCCTCGTCGCGGCGCGGATGCTGGTGAACGACACGACGATCCGTCCGGTCGAGGGCGGCACGGTGGACTACTTCCACATGCTCTTCGACACGCACGAGATCGTCTATGCCGAAGGCGCACCGTCGGAATCCTTCCACCCCGGACAGCAAGGCTGGGGCGCCCTCGCCGAAGAGGCAAAAGACGAAATCCTGACCCTCTTCCCCATGCTCGC
>NZ_JACLQD010000013.1 GCF_014243445.1 Paragemmobacter straminiformis | reverse complement strand
GTGCATACCGACATCGAACCCCTTTCCGTGGCCAAGCTGCTGGCGGCCGTGGTCAAGGAAGAGGGTCCGGGTCTGGTGCTTTGCGGCAAGCAGGCCATCGACAATGACATGAACGCCACGGGGCAGATGCTCTCGGCGCTGCTGGGCTGGTCGCAGGCGACCTTTGCCAGCGAACTGTCGGTCGAGGGCGAGCATGCCGTGATCACGCGCGAAGTGGACGGGGGCCTTCAGACCATCAAGGTGAAGATGCCGACCATCGTCACGGTCGACCTGCGCCTGAACGAGCCGCGCTATGCGTCCTTGCCCAACATCATGAAGGCCAAGGCCAAGCCCTTGGCGATGAAGACGCCCGCCGATTACGGCGTGGACGTCACGCCGCGCCTGAGCGTCATCAAGACGGTGGAACCTGCGGGCCGCAAGGCGGGGGTGAAGGTGGGGTCGGTTGCGGAACTGATCGCGAAACTCAAAGACGAAGCGGGGGTGATCTGATGGCCGTTCTTCTTCTTGCCGATGTGAATGACGGCGCGCTGGCAACCGATGCCGTGGCCAAGACGCTGGCCGCAGTGGCCTCGCTGGGCGAGGTGCATGTGCTGGTGGCAGGCACGGGCGGCGATGCCGCCGCTGCCGAGGCGGCCACGCTGTCGGGCGTGTCCAAGGTACTGTTCGCCGAGGACCACGCCTATTGCCACGGCATGGCCGAGGCGACCGCAGGGCTGATCGTGGCGCTTGCGGGTGGGTATTCCCACATCGCGGGGGCTGCGACCGCGTTCTGCAAGAACGTGATGCCGCGCGTGGCGGCCCTGCTTGATGTGATGGTGATCTCGGACGTGACCGCGGTGATCGACGCCGACACTTTCGAGCGCCCGATCTATGCGGGCAACGCGATCCAGACGGTGAAGTCGTCGGATGCGAAGAAGGTGCTGACGGTGCGGACCGCCGGCTTTACGGCTGTCGGCACGGGCGGTTCGGCTGCGGTCGAACAACTCGCCATCGCCGCTGACGGGTCGCTTTCGGCATGGGTCGAGGACAAGGTGGCGACGAGTGACCGTCCCGAACTGACCTCGGCCGGGATTGTCGTGTCGGGCGGGCGTGGGCTTGGAAGCCAAGAGAACTTCGCGCTGGTGGAACGGCTTGCCGACAAGCTGGGCGCGGCTGTGGGTGCTTCGCGCGCGGCGGTCGACAGCGGCTATGCGCCGAACGACTGGCAGGTGGGCCAAACCGGCAAGGTCGTGGCACCCACGCTTTACATCGCGCTGGGGATTTCCGGCGCGATCCAGCACCTTGCGGGGATGAAGGACAGCAAGATCATCGTCGCCATCAACAAGGACGAGGAAGCCCCGATCTTCCAGGTCGCCGATTACGGGCTGGTCGCAGACATCTTCGCCGCCGTGCCGGAGATGATCGAGAAGCTGTGA
>NZ_JACLQD010000012.1 GCF_014243445.1 Paragemmobacter straminiformis | reverse complement strand
TTCGACCATGTCCAGAAGAGCTACGACGGCGTATCGCTAGTCGTTAAGGATTTGAATCTGTCGATCGGGAAGGGTGAGTTTCTGACGATGTTGGGGCCTTCGGGTTCTGGCAAGACGACCTGTCTGATGATGTTGGCGGGTTTCGAGACGGCGACGAATGGCGAGATTTTGCTGGACGGCCGTCCGATCAACACGGTTCCGCCGCACAAGCGGGGGATCGGGATGGTGTTCCAGAACTACGCGCTTTTCCCGCATATGACGGTTGGCGAGAATCTGGCCTTTCCGCTCGAGGTGCGGGGGATGGGCAAGTCGGAGCGCGAGGCGAAGATCAAGCGCGCGCTCGACATGGTGCAGATGGGGGCCTTTGCCAACCGCCGTCCGGCGCAGTTGTCGGGCGGGCAGCAGCAGCGCATCGCGCTGGCGCGGGCCTTGGTCTTCGACCCCAAGCTGGTTCTGATGGACGAGCCCTTGGGCGCGCTCGACAAGCAATTGCGCGAGCATATGCAGTTCGAGATCAAGCATTTGCACGATTCGCTCGGGATCACGGTGGTTTACGTCACGCACGATCAGGGCGAGGCGCTGACCATGTCGGACCGGATCGCGGTGTTCAACGACGGGCGGATCCAGCAGCTCGCACCGCCTTCGGACCTTTACGAGCGCCCCGAGAACAGCTTTGTCGCGGGCTTCATCGGCGAGAACAACCGTCTGGAAGGCGTTGTCGAGGACATCGCGGGGGGCCGCGCGCTGGTGCGGCTGCCGACGGGCGAGCTGATCGACGCGACGCCTGTGAACGTGACGACCAAGGGTCAGAGGACGCTGGTGTCGATCCGTCCCGAGCGGGTCGAGACCAAGGCCGAATTGCTGCCGCCGGACGCGCATCTGATCGAGGCGGAGGTGGTGGAGGTGATCTACATGGGGGATCTCTTCCGCACGGTGCTGAAGGTTGCGGGGCATGACGACTTTGTCATCAAGAGCCGCAACACGCTGGGCAGCCGGGTGCTGAGCCCCGGCGAGAAGATCCGGATCGGCTGGGCGCCTGCGGATGCGCGCGCGCTGGATCCGGTATGACGGGAGCGGTGTGAGGGAACACCCCCGCGCGCCGGCGCAAGACCGGGAGCGGGGGCGAAGGCCGGTTCTGTCGGTGTCGACCACAAGAAGAAGAAATCATCAACATGGGAGCTGATGAATGAAGAAACTGCTAATCCTTTCGACCGCGCTGAGCGGTCTGGCCTTTGCGGCGCATGCCGATGTGACGGTCATGTCCTGGGGCGGGGCCTACGGCGCCGCGCAGACCGAGGCGCATGTGAAGCCGTGGTCTGAGAAGACCGGCAACAAGGCCGTGATGGTCGACAGCGACAACCCCGCGACGCCGATCAAGGCGCAGGTCGAGGCGGGCAACGTCACGGTGGACGTGGCTTCGGTGGAATATGCCGACGCGATCCGCATGTGCGACGAGGGCCTGCTCGAGCCGATCGACATCAACAGCCTGCCCGCGGGTGCCGACGGCACGGCGGCGGCCGATGACTTCCTGCCCGGCGCCGTGACCGATTGCGCCGTGTCGACCGACATCTGGGCGAACGTCTTCGCCTATGACAGCTCGAAGTTCACCGGCGAGAAGCCGACCAAGGTTGCGGACTTCTTCGACCTCGAGAAGTTCCCCGGCAAGCGCGGGCTGAAGAAGGGTCCGAAGGCGGTTCTGGAACTGGCGCTGATGGCCGATGGCGTGGCGCCTGCGGATGTCTACACCGTTCTGGGCACGCCCGAGGGCGTGGACCGTGCCTTTGCCAAGCTGGACACGATCAAGAAGGACGTCGTCTGGTGGGAAGCGGGCGCGCAGGCACCGCAGCTTCTGGCGGATGGCGAAGTGGCGATGACGACGGCCTATAACGGGCGGATCTTTGCCGCGGCGGTGGACGAGGGCAAGCCCTTCGAGATCGTCTGGGACGGCCAGATCTACGAGAACGAGATGTATGTCGTGCCGAAGGGCGCGCCGAACAAGGACCTCGCGCTCGACTTCATCAAATACGCGACCTCGACCGAAGGTCTGCGCGCGCAGGCCTCGCAGATCTCTTACGGCCCCGCGCGCAAGTCGGCGATGCTGGAAGAGCTGGTCTACAAGGACGGCAAGACGGTGATGGCGCCGCACCTGCCGACCGCGCCCGAGAACCTGACGAACTCGCTGCTGACCTCGTCTGACTTCTGGGTCGACCGCAACGCGGAACTGAACGAGCGCTTCAACGCCTGGCTGGCGTCGAACTGATCGCCGGTCGGGGGGCGGCCTGCCCGCCCCCCGCTTTCCCCGCGCCTTCCCTGCGCTTTCCCCGCGCTTTCCCCTCTGGCCCTGCCGTTTCCAGCCGGGGCCTGCCATGTTCTTCCTGCGGAACGGCGCTGCCGTTCCCTGCCCTGCCGCTGCGGAGGGGGCTTTCCCTTCCCTGACATGCGAGACGATGCCGATGGCCGATGCGACCGCCGCCCCCCAAGCAAGCCCCGCGCTTCTGACCACCGCCGATGGCCGCCCGCTGAAGGCGGCGCTGGTGGCGGCGCAGGCCCGCGCCAAGCGCCGCGCCTTCCTGCTGGTGGCGCCTTTGCTGCTCTTTGTGGTGCTGACCTTCATCCTGCCGATTTTGCAGATGCTGCACCGCTCGGTCTATCATGACGGCCTGTCGGCCAATGCGCCGGAACTGGCGGCATGGTTCGCCGCGACCGAAGCCGGCACGCCGCCGGACGAGGCCGCCTTTGCCGCGCTGGCCGCCGACTTCAAGACGATGAAGGCCAACAAGACGGCGGGCGAGGCGGGGACGCGGGTGAACTATACCCTTCCGGAAACCCGCAGCCTGTTCACCAAGACCGCGCGCAAGGCCGACGATCTGGCCCCGCCCTATCAGGCGGCCTTCCTTGCCGTCGACCCGAAATGGGGCGAGCCGGCGGTCTGGCAGGCGATGCGCAGCGCCTCGGGCGCCTATACGGCCGACTTCTACCTGATCGCCGCCGACCGCAAGCGCGACGCGGAGGGGTCGGTGGTGCAGGTGGCCGAGAACCAGCGCATCTATCTGTGGCTCTTCGGCAAGACCTTCTTCCTGTCGGGGATGATCACGGTGATCTGCCTGTTGCTGGCCTTTCCGGTGGCGCATCTGCTGGCCACGCTGCCGGCGCGGCGGGCGAACCTTTTGATGATCCTTGTGCTTCTGCCCTTCTGGACCTCGCTTCTGGTGCGGACGACAAGCTGGATGGTGCTGTTGCAGGGGCAGGGGGTGGTCAACGACCTTCTGGTGCGCGGCGGGCTGCTGGCCGACGAGAACCGTCTGGCGATGATGTACAACCAGACCGGCACGATCATCGTGATGACGCATGTGCTTTTGCCCTTCATGATCCTGCCGCTCTATTCGGTGATGCGGGTGATCCCGCCGAGCTATGCCCGTGCGGCACGCAGCCTGGGTGCTACGAGCTGGACGACCTTCCGGCGCATCTACCTGCCGCAGACGCTGCCCGGCATCGGGGCGGGGGCGCTTTTGGTCTTTATCCTTGCGGTGGGCTATTACATCACGCCCGCGCTGGTGGGCGGGGCGGACGGGCAGCTGATCTCGAACCTGATCCAGTTCCACATGGCCAATTCCAACTGGTCGCTGGCGGCGGCACTGGCCGCGATGCTGCTGGCGGGGGTGCTGGTGCTTTACTGGCTTTACGACCGCCTGATCGGCATCGACAACCTGAAACTCGGCTGAGGAGGCGCAACATGGCCCTGCCCGTCTATGCAAGCCCGCTGGAGCGGCTTTGGCACCGGACCTATCTGGTGATCTGCGCGGCGATCTTCCTGTTCCTGATCGCGCCGATCCTGATCGTGATCCCGCTGTCGTTCAACGTCGAGCCCTACTTCACCTTCACCAAGGAGATGCTGAGCTTCGATCCGGCGGGCTTCTCGATGCGCTGGTACGATTCGCTGCTGACCGTGGGGATGACCACGCCCGAGGGCCCGCGCGACGCGGCGTGGTGGAGCATGGTCTGGCATGAATCGACCTGGGTGAAGGCGGCGAAGAACTCGGTCATCGTCGGCTTCTGGTCGACGCTTCTGGCGACCTTCCTCGGCACGCTGGCAGCGCTTGGCCTGTCGCGCCCCGAGATGCCCTGGCGCCGCGCCGTGATGGCCATCCTGATCTCGCCCATGATCGTGCCGATCATCATCATCGCGACGGGGCTGTTCTTCTTCTACTCGAACCCCTGCTCGGTGCTGGGCTTCTCTTGCGGGCGGCTGACCTCGACCTACACGGGCCTTGTGATGGCCCATGCCACGCTGGGCATCCCCTTCGTCATCATCACCGTGACCGCGACGCTCTCGGGCTTCGACCAGTCGCTGATCCGCGCGGGTGCCTCGCTCGGCGCCTCGCCCTCGCGCACCTTCTTCAAGGTGGTGCTGCCGCTGATCACCCCCGGCGTCGTCTCGGGCGCGCTCTTCGCCTTCGTCACATCCTTCGACGAGGTCGTCGCCGTCCTCTTCATCGCAGGACCCGAACAGCAGACCATCCC
>NZ_JACLQD010000011.1:0-2500 GCF_014243445.1 Paragemmobacter straminiformis | reverse complement strand
GCTGGAGGTCCGAACCAACACCCGTTGAAAAGGGTCTGGATGACGTGTGGCTAGGGGTGAAAGGCCAATCAAATCTGGAGATAGCTGGTTCTCCGCGAAAGCTATTTAGGTAGCGCCTCGGACGAATACCTGCGGGGGTAGAGCACTGCATGGGTGATGGGGGCCCACAGCCTTACTGAGCCTAAGCAAACTCCGAATACCGCAGAGTACTATCCGGGAGACACACGGCGGGTGCTAACGTCCGTCGTGAAGAGGGAAACAACCCTGACCTGCAGCTAAGGCCCCTAATTCGTGGCTAAGTGGGAAAGCATGTGGGACGGCCAAAACAACCAGGAGGTTGGCTTAGAAGCAGCCATCCTTTAAAGATAGCGTAACAGCTCACTGGTCTAGATAAGCTGTCCTGCGGCGAAGATGTAACGGGGCTCAAGCCACGAGCCGAAGCTCAGGATGCACAGCGATGTGCGTGGTAGCGGAGCGTTCTGTGATATAGCTCAATGCCTCTCTTGCATCGCTTGCGATGCATTGGAGGCAAGGAGCTTTCTGTGAAGCCAGGCCGTGAGGCAACTGGTGGAGAGATCAGAAGCGAGAATGTTGACATGAGTAGCGACAAACAGGGTGAGAGACCCTGTCGCCGAAAGTCCAAGGGTTCCTGCTTAAAGCTAATCTGAGCAGGGTAAGCCGGCCCCTAAGGCGAGGCCGAAAGGCGTAGTCGATGGGAACCACGTTAATATTCGTGGGCCAGGAGGAAGTGACGGATCTCGACGGTAGTTTGCCCTTATCGGATTGGGTGGGCTGCTTAGAGGTCCCTGGAAATAGCCCTCCATCAGACCGTACCCTAAACCGACACAGGTGGACTGGTAGAGAATACCAAGGCGCTTGAGAGAACCACGTTAAAGGAACTCGGCAAAATGCCTCCGTAAGTTCGCGAGAAGGAGGCCCCGTCTGTACGCAAGTGCGGGCGGGGGGCACAAACTAGGGGGTGGCGACTGTTTACTTAAAACACAGGGCTCTGCGAAGCCGTAAGGCGACGTATAGGGTCTGACGCCTGCCCGGTGCTGGAAGGTTAAAAGGAGGGGTGCAAGCTCTGAATTGAAGCCCCAGTAAACGGCGGCCGTAACTATAACGGTCCTAAGGTAGCGAAATTCCTTGTCGGGTAAGTTCCGACCTGCACGAATGGCGTAACGATCTCCCCGCTGTCTCTAACGTGGACTCAGCGAAATTGAACTGTGTGTCAAGATGCACACTTCCCGCGGTTAGACGGAAAGACCCCATGCACCTTTACTCCAGCTTTGCACTGGCATCAGGATTGTGATGTGCAGGATAGGTGGTAGGCATCGAAGCGGGGACGCCAGTCCTCGTGGAGCCTCCCTTGAGATACCACCCTTCGCACTCTTGATGTCTAACCGCGGTCCGTCATCCGGATCCGGGACCCTGCATGGTGGGGAGTTTGACTGGGGCGGTCGCCTCCCAAACAGTAACGGAGGCGCGCGAAGGTAGGCTCAGACCGGTCGGAAATCGGTCGTTGAGTGCAATGGCAGAAGCCTGCCTGACTGCAAGTCTGACAAGACGAGCAGAGACGAAAGTCGGTCATAGTGATCCGGTGGTCCCAAGTGGGAGGGCCATCGCTCAACGGATAAAAGGTACGCTGGGGATAACAGGCTGATGATGCCCAAGAGTCCATATCGACGGCATCGTTTGGCACCTCGATGTCGGCTCATCTCATCCTGGGGCTGGAGCAGGTCCCAAGGGTATGGCTGTTCGCCATTTAAAGAGGTACGTGAGCTGGGTTTAGAACGTCGTGAGACAGTTCGGTCCCTATCTGCCGTGGGTGTAGGAGACTTGAGAAGAGTTGCCCCTAGTACGAGAGGACCGGGGTGAACGAACCACTGGTGGACCAGTTATCGTGCCAACGGTAGTGCTGGGTAGCTATGTTCGGACAGGATAACCGCTGAAGGCATCTAAGCGGGAAGCCCCCTTCAAAACAAGGTCTCCCTTGAGAGCCGTGGAAGACCACCACGTCGATAGGCCGGAGGTGTAAGTGCAGCAATGCATTCAGCTGACCGGTACTAATTGCTCGATAGGCTTGATTTGATCCAGAAACAGCAAGGCAATACGCCAAGCCCTGGAACAGTCAAAAGCAACACAGACTTGGAACAAGAAAAACTGATGATAACGGGTTGGAAAACAGAGCAACGCTCCAAGTCCAACCCGCGTTTCTTCCTCGGTTTGGTGGTCATAGCACGAGCAAAACACCCGGTCCCATCCCGAACCCGGCCGTTAAGTGCCGTCGCGCCAATGGTACTCCGTCTCAAGACGTGGGAGAGTAGGTCACCGCCAAACCTAGAAAGAAACGAAAATCCTCCCTCTAACGATGCAATATACCCCGATCGCAAAAACAATAAGCCCTCGGGAAACACAACGGACGCGGGGTGGAGCAGCCCGGTAGCTCGTCAGGCTCATAACCTGAAGGCCGCAGGTTCAAATCCTGCCCCCGCAACCA
>NZ_JACLQD010000010.1 GCF_014243445.1 Paragemmobacter straminiformis | reverse complement strand
CGAGGGAGGGGCGCGCGGGCAAAGGGCGCGGGGGAGGGGTGGCGAGGGACGGGCGGTCGAGGGGTGGCGCATGGGCCAAGGGCGCGGGGGAGGGGTGGCGCGGGACGGGCTGGTCGAGGGGTGTCGCACGGGCGAAGGGCGCGGGGGAGGGGTGGCGAGGGACGGGCGGTCGAGGGGTGGCGCGCGGGCGAAGGCCGGGGGGCGGGCGCGTGCGGGACGGGCTGGTCGAGCGGCGGCGCACGGGCAAAGGGCGCGGGGGTCATGGGCGAGGGGCGGCGCGCGGGCTAAGGGCGCACCCGCAAAGGGCGTGGCTGCGTCGGGTCTTTCGTTTCGGGCGGGAAGCGACTAGGTGAAGGAAGGGCCACAAGGATCGCTTCGGCATGTCATTCCTGAAGAAACTGCGCGACCGGATGTTCCGGTCTTCGGACAAGATCGGTGAAGGGCTGGAGGCCTTGGTGGCGGATGATGCCGCCGCCAACGGGGCCGCTGCGCAGGCGGTGGCGGAGCCCGAGGCCAAGCCGGGGTTGCTCGGGCGGATCTTCGGCAGCGACGAGCCGCGCAGGCTGGTCGATGACGCGATGCTCGAAAGCCTTGAGGATGTGCTGATCGGCGCGGATATGGGGGTCGAGACCGCAGGGCGGGTCACGGCCAATATCGCCGAGGGCCGTTTCGGCAAGCGCATCAGCACGCGCGAGTTGCGCGCGGCGCTGGCCGGAGAGATCGCGCGGATCATGGAGCCCGTGGCGCGGCCCTTGCCGCTTTATGCGCACAAGCCGCAGGTCGTGCTGGTGGTGGGCGTGAACGGATCGGGCAAGACCACGACGATCGGGAAGCTGGCGAGCCAGTTCAAGGCGGCGGGAAAATCGGTGGTGATTGCCGCCGGCGACACGTTCCGCGCCGCCGCGGTCGAGCAGTTGCAGGTCTGGGGGCAGCGCGCGGGCGTGCCGGTGCTGACCGCACCCGAAGGCAGCGACCCCGCCAGCCTTGCCTTTGACGCCCTGACCAAGGCGCAGTCCGAGGGGGCGGACCTGTTGCTGATCGATACGGCGGGGCGGTTGCAGAACCGTGCCGACCTGATGGAGGAGCTGGCCAAGATCGTCCGCGTGCTGCGCAAGAAAGACCCGAGCGCGCCGCACAATACCCTTTTGGTGCTTGACGCGACCACGGGGCAGAACGCGGTGAGCCAGGTCGAGATTTTCCGCAAGATCGCGGATGTCACGGGGCTGGTGATGACCAAGCTTGACGGCACGGCCAAGGGGGGCGTGCTGGTCTCGCTTGCGGACAGGTTCGGGCTGCCGATCCATGCCATCGGGGTGGGCGAGCAGATCGACGATCTGGCGCCCTTTGATCCCGAGGATTTCGCCAAGGCCCTTGTCGGGCAGGAATGAGAACGTGAACGCGCCCTGCTTGAAAGCGGGGCGGGTTTCGGGCGAGGGTGCGCCGCAGGATGCGCAAGGGGCAGGCGATGGACGGGCAGCAAGGCAAGAAGATCAACCCGATGCTGAAACTGGCGCTGGAACTGGGGCCGGTGGTCCTGTTCTTTGCCGGATACATGAAGTTGCGCGACCAGACGGTGACGTTGTTCGGGTCGGATTACAGCGGCTTTCTGGTGATGACGGCGCTGTTCATTCCGCTGATGGTCATCACCACGGGCATCCTGTGGGCGCTGACGGGCAAGCTGTCGAAGATGCAGGTCGCGACGGTGGTGCTGGTCGTGGTCTTTGGCGGGCTGTCGGTCTGGCTGAAGGACGAGCGGTTCTTCAAGATGAAGCCGACGATGATCTACCTTTTGTTCGGGGGGATGCTGGGCTTCGGCCTGCTGCGGGGGCAGAGCTATCTGAAGCTGGTGATGGAAGAGGCGCTTCCCCTGAAGCCCGAGGGCTGGATGATCCTGACGCGGCGGCTTTGCGCGTTCTTCTTTGCGCTGGCGGTGGCGAACGAGGTGATCTGGCGCAGCTTCTCGACCGAGGTCTGGGTGAATTTCAAGACCTTCGGGCTGACGGCGGCGCTGTTCCTGTTCTTCATGAGCCAGAGCGGGGTCTTGAACCGCTACGGCATCGAGGAAGACGAAAAGGGCTGAGACAGGGCGCAAGGATTTCGGCGCCGGCATCGGGTGCCTGCCAGGCAACAGGTGCCTTGCGGCGGTGATCCGTTGCAGGGGAACCGTCGGGGAAGGGGGCCGCAGGAAGCGCGTGGCCGGAATGGAAAAGGGCGGCCCGAGGGCCGCCCTTTCCGTATTCTATGCCGTGGCGGATTATGCCAGAGCGAGGTTGGTCGCGGATTCGCGGCCGTTGCGGTCACGCTCGAGGTCGAAGGTGACGGCTTGGCCGTCATTCAGACCGCGCAGGCCGGCACGCTCGAGAGCGCTGATGTGGACGAAAACGTCCTTCTGGCCGCCTTCCGGTGCGATAAAGCCGAAGCCTTTGGTGGCGTTGAACCATTTCACGGTGCCGTTGGCCATCGTGAGATCTCCTGTCTTAAGAATGCCACCCGCAGCATGCGATGGCTCGGCTCAGGGTCATCAAGGTCGCGTCTGAAGCCCGAGGGGAGACAGAAGGTCGAAAGATCGAATAAGCCCACAAGGCATGCGCCCTTTGTGGCGGGATAGCAAGGGGATTCGCCCGACAGGCGAAAAGAGCGGCGGGAGTTGGCCGCCCTTTCGCCTGCGGGTCACGGTCGCAGGGAGGCTTTCGCAAATGTCGCGGGCGACATTCGGGTCAGCGTTTGAACAGGATTTCCTGCGCCTTGCGGTCGGTCGTGGTGGCGCTGCGCAACTCGGCCCCCACGGCGGCGCCCTTGACGAAGGCGGGGCGAGCGGCAAGCTCGTCAAGCCAGCGCTTGAAATTCGGCTTGTCGTCGAGGGTCTGCTGCTGGCCCTGCCAGCCCATCGCCCAAGGCCAGATGGCGAAATCGGCGATCGAGAGGAAATCGCCTGCGGCGTAGCGGTGTTTGGCAAGCTGCTTGTCGAGGACGCCGTAAAGGCGGCCCACCTCGCGCTTGTAGCGGTCTTTGGCGTAGGGAAGATCGTGGGGCGGGTCCATCGAGGGGGCATAGGTCAGGAAGTGGTGCGCTTGCCCCGCCATCGGGCCGACGCCGCCCATCTGCCACATCAGCCACTGCTCGACCGCGATGCGGTCGCGTTCGGTCGCGCCGGAGAACAGGCCGGTCTTGCGGGCCAGATATTGCAGGATCGCGCCGGATTCGAAGATCGAGACGGGGTTGCCGTCGGGGCCTTCGGGATCGGTGATCGCGGGCATGCGGTTGTTCGGCGCGATGGCGAGGAATTCGGGTTTGAACTGGTCGCCCGCGCCGATGTTGACGGGGTGGATGGTGTAGGGCAGGCCCATCTCTTCCAGCGCGATGGTGATTTTCTTGCCGTTGGGCGTGGGCCAGTAATACAGCTCGATCGGGGCGGTCATGGCGACTCCTGTGGATTTGGCGCGATCATGGCGAAATCGGCGGCAGAGGCAAGTTGACCCGCCCATCACAAAGGCGTATGCCGCCCTTCGTGGCGCTTTGTTACCGGATTGCGGGCCACGTTAAACATTCCGCTAAAGAGGTTTCAGGGCAGATGCGCCCCGGGGCCTTTGGGTTTCCGGGGCTTTTCTTTGGCCGGAGGCCATGACGATGACCGAATGGAAAACGCGCACGAAGCTGGTGCATGAAGGCAGCCGACGCAGCCAGTATGGCGAGATGGCGGAAGCGATCTTCCTGACGCAGGGTTTCGCCTATGAAAGCGCCGAAAGCGCCGAGGCGCGGTTCATCAAGGCGGGCGATGACGAGTTCATCTATGCGCGCTACGGCAACCCGACCACCCGCATGTTCGAGGAGCGCATCGCGGGGCTTGAGGGGACCGAGGACGCCTTTGCCACCGCAAGCGGCATGGCGGCGGTCAACGGCGCGCTGACCTCGATGCTGCGGGCGGGGGACCATGTCGTCTCGTCGCGGGCGCTGTTCGGGTCGTGTCTTTACATCCTCGAGGACGTGCTGACGCGCTATGGCGTGAAGGTGACCTTCGTCGACGGTGCCGATCTGGAGCAATGGCGCGCGGCGGTGACGCCGGGGACCAAGGCCGTGTTCTTCGAGTCGATGTCGAACCCGACGCTCGAACTGGTCGATATCCGCTCGGTGGCGGAAATCGCCCATGCGGCGGGTGCGCTGGTGATCGTGGACAACGTCTTTGCGACGCCGATCTTCTCGCGCGCGGTGGATCAGGGCGCGGATGTGATCGTCTATTCCACGACCAAGCACATCGACGGGCAGGGCCGCGCGCTGGGCGGCGTGGTCTGCGGCACGAAGGAATACATCCGCAAGGTGCTGGAACCCTATATGAAGCATACCGGCGGGTCGATGAGCCCGTTCACCAGCTGGATCATGCTGAACGGCATGGCGACGCTGGATCTGCGCTGCCGTGCGATGGCCGATTCGGCTCTGACCATCGCCCGCGCGCTCGAGGGCGATGCGCGTCTGGGGCGGGTGATCTATCCGGGGCTGGAAAGCCATCCGCAGCATGGCCTTGCGATGGCGCAGATGGGGTCGGGCGGCACGCTGGTGACATTCGACATCAAGGCGGGCAAGGAGGCGGCGTTCCGCTTCATGAACGCTTTGAAGATTGCCAAGATTTCCAACAATCTGGGCGATGCCAAGACGATTGCCACCCATCCGGCCACCACGACGCACCAGCGCCTGTCGCCCGAGACGAAGGCGCAGCTCGGCATCACGCCGGGGCTGATCCGGCTGTCGGTCGGGCTGGAGGATGCGGGAGATCTGATCGAGGACCTGATGCAGGCCTTGCAGGCCACGGGCGAGTAACCTTTGATTAACCAAAGGCTGCCAAGTTCGCTTTTGGCAGGGAAGATGTCTGTTTGCGCTGTTCTGGAATTTCGCGGGGCGGCGCATTATGTAGGAAGCAGGCAAGGCGCAGGGAATCTGCGCCTTGCTGTGATCCGGGCGGAGGAGCCGCGCGTATAACCTGCTGACATTGAAGGCGGACCCGAGGGTCGTGCCGGAACCGAAAGGCGACTGCGATGAATATCCACACCCCCGAGCTTGACCGTCAGCCCAGCCGCGAGGAGGCCGAGGCGGCCCTGGCCGTGCTGCGGCGTTGGGCGGGCAAGGCGTCGGACACGGATATTGCCAAACTCGACGCGGCGGTGGGCTATCTGCTGCCGGGCGAGGGCTATCCCGCGATGAGCCGCGCCTATCCCGAGGATTTCGTGGTGGACGACGCCTACAAGGCGGGGCTGCCCGATTTGCAGAACGGACCGAGCAGCCTGATCCGTGGCGAGAAGCAGGTGATCCAGCATGTCGGCATCTCGAACTTCCGCCTGCCGATCCGCTACCGCACCCGCGACGCGGGCGAGCTGACGCTGGAAACCAGCGTGACGGGCACCGTTTCGCTCGAGGCCGAGAAGAAGGGCATCAACATGAGCCGCATCATGCGGTCTTTCTATGCCCATGCCGAACGCGATTTCAGCTTTCAGGTGATCGAACACGCGCTCGAGGACTACAAGCGCGATCTGGAAAGCTTCGATGCGCGCATCCAGATGCGCTTTTCCTTTCCGGTGAAGGTTGACTCGCTGCGGTCGGGCCTGTCGGGCTGGCAGTATTACGACATCGCGCTGGAGCTGGTCGACGTGGCCGGGGTGCGCAAGAAGATCATGCATCTCGACTTCGTCTATTCGTCGACCTGCCCCTGCTCGCTGGAACTGTCGGAACATGCCCGCCGCACGCGGGGGCAGCTGGCGACGCCGCATTCGCAGCGCTCGGTGGCGCGGATTTCGGTGGTGGTCAATCCGGGCAACCGGCTGTGGTTCGAGGATCTGATCGAACTGGCGCGCGCGGCGGTGCCTACGGAAACGCAGGTGATGGTCAAGCGCGAGGACGAGCAGGCCTTTGCCGAGCTGAACGCGGCCAATCCGATCTTTGTCGAGGATGCGGCGCGGTCCTTCTGCCAGGCGCTGAAAGGGGATGCGCGGATCGGCGATTTCCGCATCATCGCCAGCCATCAGGAAAGCCTGCACAGCCATGACGCCGTTTCGGTGCTGACCGAGGGGCCGACCTTTGCGGCCGAGAGCCTCGACCCGCGGCTGTTCTCGACGCTGTTCCATGTCGGCTGACCGACGGGGCGCCGATTTGCAGCCGGAGCGTTGACCGCGCCACTGCCTGCGGTGTAGCCCGAACGCATGGTCGATATACGCCCCATCGCCTATGTCCTCGGCTGGATCCTGATGGTTCTGGCCGGGTTGATGCTTTTGCCGGCTTTCGTGGACTGGAACGCCCAGAACGGCAATGCCGACGATATTCTGCAGGCGGCGCTGGTGACGGCGGGGGTCGGGGTGCTTCTGGCGATCTCGTCCGCGAATGCGACGCGGGGGGCGTTCGACCTGCGCTCGGCCTATCTGCTGACGGCGGCCATCTGGTTCGTCGTGCCGGCCTTTGGCGCGCTGCCCTTCATGCTGGGCGCGCCGAGGCTGCATTTCACCGAAGCCTATTTCGAGGCGGTCTCGGGGATCACCACCACGGGGGCCACGGTGATCTACGGGCTGGACAGCCTGCCTGCGGGGATGAACCTGTGGCGGGGATTGCTGAACGCGGCGGGGGGGCTGGGGATCGCCTTTGTCGCCATGATCTTCCTGCCGGTGATGCGGGTGGGGGGGATGCAGTTCTTCCGCACCGAAGGGTTCGACACCTTTGGCAAGGTGCTGCCACGGGCGACCGACCTCGCCAGGCAGTTGCTGGGGGTCTACATCGGGTTGATCGTGATCGCGGGGGTGACCTATTCCATCATCGGGATGACACCGCTCGATGCGGCGGTGAACGCGATGGCCTCGATCGCCACCGGAGGGTTCTCGCCGCGCGACGTGTCCTTTACCGCCTATCAGGGGGCGGGCGAGTATTTCGGTGCGCTGTTCATGGTGCTGGGGTCGCTGCCCTATGTGCGCTATGTCCAGCTTGTGAACGGGCAGACGGGGCCTTTGTGGCGCGACAGTCAGGTGCGGGCCTATCTGAAGATCATCGGCTGTGCCGTGGGCACGGTGACCCTGTGGCGCTGGCTCACCTCGGACATGGCATTCGAGCCTGCCTTGCGGGAAAGCCTGTTCAACCTTGTCTCGATCATCTCCTCGACCGGTTTTTTCAGCGGCTCTTTCCCGACATGGGGCGGCTACATGCTGGTCGTGGCCTTCGTGATCGGGGTGATCGGGGCCTGTTCGGGGTCATCCGCGGCGGGGTTGACGGTGTTCCGCGCGCAACTCGTCGCGGCGGCGCTGGTGCAGCAGGTGCGGCAGATCGTGTCGCCGGGGCGGGTCAGTCCGGTGAAATACGACGGGCGCACGGTCGAGCCGGATGTGATGGATGCGCTGATCCTTTACGTCACAGGCTATGTGCTGACGCTGGGGGTGCTGACGGTCGCGATGACGCTGATCGGGCTTGATACGCAATCGGCGCTGTTCTCGGTCTGGTCGGCCTTGGGAAACATCGGCTACGGCTTCGGGTCGATCGTGGCGCGGACCGGAACCTATGTCGACCTGCCCGATGCGGGAAAGTGGATCATGACGCTGGCGATGCTGCTGGGGCGGCTTGGCCTGCTTGCGATCTTCGTGCTGGTCCTGCCGCGGTTCTGGCGGCGCTAGCCCCCTGCCCGCGGCTTTTGCGGCACGGGCGGGATCTGAGTATTTGGGCAAGGCTGAAGCAGGTGCCGCGCCTTTGGCCTTTCATGCTCGTGCAAATATCCTCGGGAGGAGGCGCGGCACGCGCCGTGGGGGGCAGACAGCCCCCCGCGACGGCCGGATCATTCCCAGCAGGAGACGAGGACGGTCATGCCCTGGGCGCGGGCCGAAAGGTCCTGCGGGGTCAGGGCGGTCTGGTCTGTGGCGGTGGCGGGCGTGATGCCTGCCTGTTGCAGCAGCGGGGCGATGGCGCTGGCAGGGGCGGCGAAGGCGACGCCTTCGGGAAGCTGGCGCGCGCCCGTGCCCTTTGGCAGCAGCACGCCCGCGACGGCCCCCGAAGCGGTGAGGACCGGGCCGCCCGCATCGCCCGCGAGCGCCGCGAGGGTCAGCCGGTTCAGCGTCGCTTCGCCATCGAGACCCGTCGTCGCCTCGAGGATGCCATAGGTCAGCACGGGGGCGGGAAGCGTGTCTTCGTAGCTGTAGCCCGATACGGCGATTTCGGCCCCTGCCGTGGCGGGGGTAAAGGCGGCGCTGGCGGGGGGCGAAAGCGGGCTTGCCGGTTTCAGAAGGACAAGGCCGCTTGCGGTATCGGATGCAAGGACGCGCGCCTCGGTTCTGGTGTCGAGGGTGATGCGGCCGCATTGGGCGGTGGCCTCGGCGGTGGTGAGGACCGTGCCTTGGGCATCGACGTAGAAACCCGTGCGCGACAGGCGCGGGCGCTTGATCTCGAGCCCCGAAAGCAGCCCCGCCTTGCTGCCCGCCGAGAGCGGCACGAGGCCGGGGTCGAGCGCGCGGTCGCCGATGGGGCGGAAGCTGGTTTTGAGCATGGTCAGCACGCGCTGCATGTCCGGTGCCGTGGCGGGGTTCCAGCTGACCAGCCAGCCCTTGACCATGCCGCGCGCGGTGGTGGCATAGGCCTCGGTGATGCGGTCGGCGCTTTCGCCGCGCAGGGTGAAGCTTTTGCCGTCATTGGCGCGCGGGCCTGACGCGGGGACGATCTGGAGCGTTTGCAGCGTGTCGAAAAGGCCGGCGAGGGCCGCTTCCTCGCCCGGTTGGCTGATGAGGATGATGCGGGTGTCGCCGCCGTCCTTGGCGGTGAAATGCACGAAGGGCGGTTCGTAATGGTCAAAGGCCACCAGCGCGAGCGGCAGGGAGGCTTCGATCCCCGCCTCGTTCTCGGTGACGGTCTGGAAGCCGAAGGCGGTTTCCTCGGCGCGGTAGGCCGAAAGCAGGTCGGCGCGCTGGCGCGTGGTCAGAACGCCCGTCGGTTCGAGCGATTGCGCGCTTTGCCATGCCGCCATCGAGGCGCGGGTGCCGCGCCCGAAGGCGCCGTCGACGGTGCTGTCGTAAAAGCCGAACCACATGAGCGCGCGCTGGAGGTCTTCGCGGTCGGTCTGGGACAGGGCGGCTTCCGAGGCGCGGGCCTCATCCGGGGTTTCGTCGATGAAGGCGGGTTGATCGGGTTCCGATGTCAGGTTTGCCGCTGTGTCGGGTGCCGTGGCGTCTGGTGCGGGGACATCGGATGCGGGGGCATCGGCAAGGGGGGCGTCGGGTTCCGGCACGCCGGGCGTGGTTGCGCCGACGGGCCAGAACATCGGGCCGAAACTTGCGCCATCGGATACGAAGCTGTCGCCCGGGATCAGGTTTTCGCCCCGCAATTCGGCGCGGCGGGCTTCAGCCTGCGCGTCGGTATAGGGGCCGAGGGCGATGACATACCAGCCCGAGCCGGTCGAGAAGCCGTTCACGTCCTGAAACAGCCCCTCCCAGGCGCGGGCGCGGTCTTCGGCGGCGGCCAGCGTGGGCTGGGCTTCGATCTGGATCCAGCGTGCATCTTGTGCGGAAGCGGCGGTGACGAGGGTGAACAGAAGAACGAAGAGGGAAAACGCCTGTCGCATCATTCGGGCTGGTCCGTTTTGCATCGTGTGGTTGCGGGTGTGTGCTGGGCGGACCCTAGCGAGGGCAGGGCGGGGATGCACGTGCTTTCGTGCGTTGCGCGGCCTTGGCGTGGCATTGACCCCTGCGGGGCCATTGCCTATGGAGGGGGCGGTTTTGAAAAGGGTTCCCCGCATGGCCGATACCGTCATTCCGCCGCGCAGTTTTCAGGAGATCATCCTGCGTCTGCAATCCTATTGGGGGGCGCAGGGCTGCGCGGTGTTGCAGCCCTATGACATGGAAGTGGGCGCGGGCACCTTCCACCCCGCGACGACGCTGCGCGCGCTGGGGTCGAAACCCTGGGCCGCGGCTTATGTCCAGCCATCGCGCCGCCCGACGGACGGGCGCTATGGCGAGAACCCGAACCGTTTGCAGCATTACTACCAGTATCAGGTCCTCATCAAACCCTCGCCGCCGAATTTGCAGGAGTTGTATCTGGGCAGCCTGCGGGCCATCGGCATCGACATGGGGCTGCATGACATCCGCTTTGTCGAGGATGACTGGGAAAGCCCGACGCTGGGGGCCTGGGGCCTTGGCTGGGAGGTGTGGTGCGACGGGATGGAGGTGAGCCAGTTCACCTATTTCCAGCAGGTCGGCGGGCACGACTGCCGCCCCGTATCGGGCGAGCTGACCTATGGGCTCGAACGTCTGGCGATGTATGTGCTGGGGATCGACCATGTGATGGAGATGCCGTTCAACGATCCGGCCTCGCCCATTCCGCTGAAATACGGGGATATCTTCCGCCAGACGGAACAGGAATACAGCCGCTGGAATTTCGATCAGGCCGATACCGAGATGCTGTTCCAGCATTTCAAGGACGCCGAGGCCGAATGCGAGCGTATCCTTGCGGCTGATGCCACCGACAAGGCGGGGCGGCGGATCGTGATGGCGCATCCCGCCTATGACCAGTGCATCAAGGCGAGCCATCTGTTCAACCTTCTCGACGCGCGGGGGGTGATTTCGGTGACCGAGCGGCAGGCCTATATCGGGCGGGTGCGGGCCTTGGCGAAGAAATGCGCCGATGCCTTCGTGACCACCGAGGCCGGCGGCGCCGTGCCGGCTGCCGTGTCGGGCGGGGTGGCGGCGTGAATGGCAAGATCGTCGGAGGGTTCCTTGTGCTGACGGGTCTGGTTGCGGGCGTGGCCATGTACTGGTTGCAGGTCTATGCGTTCTATCAGGACGCCAGCTTCACGCCGGGGGACGAGATCGAACTGACCAGCATCGAAAGCGGGCAGCCCGAGCCCATTCTGGTCGAGGGGATCACGGGGATCGACGGCGACAGCTCGCCCATCCGGTTCCGCGCCTGCTTCCGCACGCCGATGACGCTGGCGATGCTGACCGAGACCTACAGGATATACCCCGCGCCGACGCCGCTGACCGCGCCGTCGTGGTTCGGCTGTTTCGACGCGCCCGCCATCGGTGCGGCGCTGGAAAGCGGCGAGGCGGTGGCCTTCATGGGCCAAGAGAACATCCACCCCGGCGTGGACCGCGTGGTTGCGGTCTTTGCCGATGGCCGTGCCTATGCCTGGCAGCAACTGAACGGCTCCGAAGGAAACGAGTGACATGCCCGACCTGCTGATCGAACTCTTTTCGGAAGAAATCCCCGCGCGGATGCAGGGCAAGGCTGCGGCCGACCTGAAGCGGATCGTGACGGACGGGCTGGTCGAGGCCGGTTTGACCTATGCCAGCGCGGGGGCGTTCTCGACGCCGCGGCGGCTGGTGCTGTCGGTCGAGGGGCTGAGCGGTGAAAGCAAGCCCGTGCGGGAAGAACGCAAGGGGCCGCGGGCCGATGCGCCTGCGGCGGCGCTCGAGGGGTTCTTGCGCTCGACCGGGTTGACCAAGGATCAGCTCGAGCTGCGCGACGACAAGAAGGCGCAGGTCTATTTCGCGGTGATCGAGAAGCCCGGTCGCAAGGCCGATGACATCGTGGCCGAGGTGCTGGAAGGCGCGGTGCGCAACTTCCCCTGGCCCAAGTCGATGCGCTGGGGCAACGGGTCGTTGCGCTGGGTGCGGCCGTTGCAGTCGATCCTGTGCCTGATGGTGGACGAGGGCGGGGCCACGGTCGTCCCGCTCGAGATCGACGGGATCACGGCAGGGGATACGACCGAGGGGCACCGTTTCATGGGCGCGGGGCGCTTTGCCGTGACCTCGTTCGAGGATTACCGCGCGAAGCTCTGGCGGGCCAAGGTGATGCTCGATGCCGAGGAGCGGGCGGCGCATATCTGGCAGGATGCGGTGAACCTTGCCTTTGCCGCCGGACTGGAAGCGGTCGAGGACCGCGGGCTGCTGGCCGAGGTGGCGGGGCTGGTGGAATGGCCCGTGCCGCTGATGGGGCGGATCGGGGACGATTTCCTGCACCTGCCGCCCGAAGTGTTGCAGACGAGCATGAAGGAACACCAGAAGTTCTTTTCGGTCCGCAACCCGAAAACGGGGCGGATCGAGGGTTTCATCACCGTGGCCAATGTGGAAACCGCCGATCAGGGCGCGACGATCCTGAAGGGCAACCAGAAGGTGCTGTCGGCGCGTCTGTCGGATGCGCGCTTTTTCTGGGAGAACGACCTGCGCGTGGCCAAGGCCGGCATGGGCGACTGGCTGCGCGGGCTTGAGGCCGTGACCTTCCACAACAAGCTGGGTTCACAGGCCGAGCGGATCGGGCGGATCGCGGCACTGGCGCGCGGGATCGCGCCGCTGGTGGGGGCCGATGCGGATATGGCCGAACAGGCGGCGCGGGTGGCCAAGGCCGATCTGCGCTCGTCCATGGTCGGGGAATTCCCGGAATTGCAGGGGCTGATGGGCATGTATTACGCCCGCGAGGCGGGGCTGCCCGAGCCTGTCGCGCTGGCGGCACGGGACCATTACTCGCCGCTCGGTCCGACCGACGATGTGCCGGTCGAGCCTGTTTCGGTCGCCGTGGCGCTGGCCGACAAGATCGACACGCTGACGGGCTTCTGGGCGGTGGACGAGAAGCCGACAGGGTCGAAAGACCCCTTCGCGCTGCGCCGCGCCGCGCTGGGCGTGATCCGGCTGGTGCTGGTGAACGGGGTGCGGGGATCGCTGCTTTCGGTCTTTGGCAAGGGCTATGCAGGGGTGGACGCCGCCGACCTGCTGGCCTTTTTCCATGACCGTCTGAAGGTATTCCTGAAAGACCAAGGCATCCGCCACGATGTCATCGACGCCTGCCTTGCTATGCCCGGCAATGACGACCTGACGCTGCTGGTCAAGCGGGCGCAGGCGTTGCAGTCCTTCATGGCCTCGGAGGACGGGACGAACCTTGTGCAGGGCTTCAAGCGCGCCAACAACATCCTCGCGCAGGCCGAGGCCAAGGACGGGGTGGAATATTCCTTTGGCGCCGATCCGAAGTTTGCCGAAGGCGATGCGGAAAAGGCGCTGTTCAATGCGCTCGACGTGGCAGAGCAGGCGATCGGCCCTGCGATGCGGTCCGAGGATTTCGCTGCCGCGATGGGGGCGATGGCGCAGCTGCGCGCGCCCATCGACGCGTTCTTCACCGCCGTCCAGGTCAACAGCGACAATGCCATCGTGCGGCGCAACCGTCTGAACCTGCTGCACCGCATCCGCGCGGTTTGCGGCGGCGTGGCCGATCTGACCCGCCTCGACGGCTGAGGCTGCGCCCTGCATCGCCCCCGGAGAGGACCCTCGGGCCCTCTCCGGACCTCACCCGAGGATATTTGCGCGAGTATGAAGGTCGCGCGGGCTTTTGGCTTTCATACTCGTCCAAATATCCTCGGGGGGTGAGGGGCGCGGCACGCGGCCCGAGGGGGGCTGAAGGCCCCCCTTCCTGTCAGCTTGCGGAACATGTCAGGCTTGCGTGACAGGGTTTTGGGCGTATTCTGCATTTGCTCAGGAAAGGCGCCGCAGTGCAGAAAATGGATAAGATCGCCGAGTTTGCCGAGATCACGCCGAGCGCGAAGATCATGACGGTCGCGCATGGCTGGCGGGCGAAATGCCTGCAACGTCTGGTGCGGCTTGATCTTCCGGTGCCGGAAACGGTGGCGCTGCCCGCCCAGACGGTGCGGGCGATTGCGGCGGGCCATCAGGTGGATGCGGCGGCGATTCTGGCGCATTTCGGAGAGGGGGCGCTGATTTCGGTGCGTCCCAGCCCCGAGAACCCCGATTGGGGCGGGCCTTCGACGATTCTCAATGTGGGGATGAACGCGGCGGGCCATGCGCGGCTGGTCGAGACCCACGGGCAGGCGGCGGCGGATGCGCTTTATCTGCGCTTCGTGCAATCCTATGCGACCCATGTGGCGCGGCTTGATCCCGATATGTTCGACGCGGCCCCCAGCGCCGAGGCGTTGAAGGATGCGCTGCGGGTCTATGAGCTGGAGATGGACGAACCCTTTCCGCAAGAGGCGGGGCGGCAGCTTTCGGAAGTGCTGCGCTCGATGGCGCGGGCCTGGGAGGGGACCACGGCGCGGCTGTTGCGGCAGGCCAAGGGCGCCGGACCCGAGGCGGGGCTGGGGCTGGTCGTGCAGGAGATGGCGCAGGGCATCGGCAAAGGTGTGTCGGGGTCGGGGGTGGTGCAATTCGTCGATCCGCTGACCGGACAGCCGCAGGTGACGGGGCGCTATCTGGGGCAGAGCCAGGGGCGGGATGCGCTGAAGAAAACGGAAGCCATCTACCTGACGCGTGACCCGCGGGGGCCGTCGCTCGAGGATATCGCGCCCGGGATCTTTGCCGATCTGGTGCGGCATGGCGCGGTGTGCCGCGTCAAGCTGCGCGAGGAGATGCAGATCGAGTTCACCATCGAGGACGGGCGGCTTTCGGTGCTGGACGCGGTCAAGGTGGCGCGTTCGGCGCGGGCGGGGTTGAAGATCGCCGTGGCGCTGGCCGAGGACGGGATCATCACGCAGGACGAGGCCGTGCTGCGGGTCGAGCCGCGCTCGCTGACCGAGATGCTGCACCCGCAGGTGGACCCGCGCGGGCCGCGCGATGTCTTCGTCAAGGGCATCGCCGCCAGTCCGGGGGCCGCGACGGGGCGGGTGGTGTTTTCCTCGGCCGCCGCGCAGGCGAGTGCCGCGCGGGGCGAGCCCTGCATCCTTGTGCGGCGCGAGACCGCGCCCGAGGACATTCGGGGCATGCATTCGGCGGTGGGTGTGTTGACCGAGCGCGGCGGGATGACCAGCCATGCGGCGGTGATCGGGCGCGGCCTTGGTCTGCCCTGCATCGTGGGCGCGTCTGAGCTGAAGCTCGATGCGAAGGAAAAGACGCTGACCGCGCCGGACGGGCGGGTGTTCCGCGAGGGCGATGTCATCACGGTCGACGGCACCACGGGCGAGGTGCTGATCGGGGCGACGGAAATGCTGGCCCCCGCGCTGGACGGCAGTTTCCGCACCTTGCTGGGCTGGGCCGATGCGGTGCGCGATATCGGCATCCGTGCCAATGCCGACACGCCGACCGATGCCGCGACCGCCCGGCAGTTCGAGGCGCAGGGGATCGGGCTGTGCCGGACCGAGCATATGTTCTTCGAGGACGACCGTCTGGTGGTGATGCGCGAGATGATCTTTGCCGATACGTCAAAGGACCGCGCGGCGGCCCTTGCGCGGCTGCTGCCGATGCAGCGCGAGGATTTCGTGCAGCTTTTCGACATCATGCAGGGCCTGCCCGTCTGCATCCGCCTGTTCGACCCGCCGCTGCACGAATTCCTGCCGCACAGCCGCGAGGGGTTGCGCGAATTGGCCGAGGCGCTGGACCGCCCGCTGTCCGAGGTGGTGCGGCGGGCAGAGGCCTTGTCGGAGTTCAACCCGATGCTGGGGATGCGCGGGGTGCGGCTGGGCGTTGTCTTGCCGGAAATCTATGACATGCAGGCGCAGGCGATTTTCGAGGCGACGGTCGAAATCGCGCGCAACGGGACTTCGGTGGTGCCCGAGATCATGATCCCGCTGGTTTCTGCCCGGCGCGAGGTGGAACTGGTCAAGGCGCGGGTCGATGCCGTCGCGGCCAAGGTGCGCACCAAGAGCGGGGTCGATTTCGCCTACAAGCTGGGGGTGATGGTGGAAACGCCGCGCGCCGCCCTGCGCGCGGGCGAGATCGCGCAGCATGCGGCCTTTCTGTCCTTTGGCACGAACGACCTGACGCAGATGACCTACGGGCTGAGCCGCGACGATGCCGGGCGGTTCATGAACACCTATGTGCAGCAGGGTGTTTTCCCCGAGGACCCGTTCCATGTGCTGGATGTGGACGGGGTGGGCGAGTTGCTGCACATCGGGGCCGAGCGCGGCCGCAAGGCGCGGGGCGATCTGGTCCTGTCGATCTGCGGCGAGCATGGCGGCAACCCCGAATCAATCGATTTCTGCCGCAAGGCGGGGTTCGATTATGTGAGCTGTTCCCCCTACAGGGTGCCTTTGGCGCGATTGGCGGCGGCGCATCTGGCTTTGCAGGACCGTGCGGCTTCGGGGAAAAGATGACACAATATCATGCGGTTGCGGGGCATGGTTAACACAGTGTTTCAAGATGTTTCGGCGAGTTTCCGCCGAAGTGAGCCGCATTTTCGTTGCAATTCTGCCACATAGGTGGACAGGGGCGCGGGCTGTCGACTACCCCGACACCTCGTCTTTTGCCCCATACTTTCGTTGGTATCGGGCGGAGACGAGGCGTAACAAACCGGGAAACACGATACATGCGCTTGCATACAGGCTGGGTGTTGGGGGCGATTGCTGCCGTCATCCTGAATGGAGCGGCCTTCGCCGATGTGACGGTGAGCCATTCGAATGATCCGACCCAGGCGATCGGGGCACAGATGACCCTGCTTCTGGGGGCCGAGCGGCAGGCGCTTGACGCGCTGCCCGCGCAGAAACTGACGGAACTGGCCGTGGGGCCGAAGGTGCAGACCAAAGTCACCCCCGGCAAGAAGGCCGGTCCGGTGCTGATCGAATACAGCGATGCCTGGCTTGCGGCGCAGGCGGCGCCTGCGGGCGATGCGGAATGGGAATGCCTGCGCAAGGCGATCTATTTCGAGGCGCGGGGCGAGACGCTCAAGGGCCAGTTCGCCGTGGCCGAAGTGATCCTGAACCGTGTGGACAGCGGCGCCTATCCGGCGTCGGTCTGTGCGGTGGTCGGGCAGCGCGGCAATGGCGGGTGCCAGTTTTCCTATGTCTGCGACGGTCGCGCCGATGCGATGACCGATGCCGAAGCGGTGGACCGTGCGGGCCGGATCGCCCGCGTGATGATGGATGGCGCGCCGCGCACGCTGACGCTGGGGGCCACGCATTTCCATACGCGGGGCGTGAACCCCGACTGGTCGAACCGCTTCGACCAGACCGCCTCGATCGGGGCGCATCTCTTTTATCGGCAACCCTGAGGGATCGGTCGGCGCCCTTGCACCGAGTGACGCCTTTTGGCATGGCAGGACGCGGGGACGGGGGTAACCTGTCCCCGAATTCCGTCGGGAGAGAGAGCGAGACCATGACCACAGACATCCGTCTCGCATTCGCGCACCCCGAGGAGCGGGCGGCGGCTTCGGCCAGCGCCGACCCGCGCGACCGCATCTCGCTGCGCGACCATATCGTCGAGGTCGAGATCGGCGCCTTTCAGCAGGAGCGCGGAACGCGGCAGCGCGTGCAGTTCAACGTGGTGGTCGAAGTGCGCCCGCAACCGCAGCCGCTGGACGACGATGTCGACAAGATCCTGAGCTATGACCGGATCACCGAGGCGATTGCGGCCGAGCTTTCGGCCGAGCGGTTGAACCTGCTGGAAACGCTGGCAAGCCGGATCGCCGAGCGGATTCTGGCGGAACCGCAGGCGATGCGCGTCTTTGTGCGGGTGGAAAAGCTGGATCGCGGGCCGGGGAAACTGGGTGTCGAGATCGTGCGGAGCCGTGCGGAAGCGCCGCTCAAGGCCGTGGGGCAGGATGGCGTCGAGGAGGCGGTGCATCCGCTGGTCGTGTTCCTTGACAACAGGGCGATAGACGATGCGGGGCTGGCGGCGCGGCTGGACGGGTTGCAGGCGCGGGGCGTACCGGTGATCCTGACCGTGGGCCTGCCCGATCTGGCGCGGCCCGAGACGGGGCACAAGCCGACGCAGCGGCGGGTCGACCTGCTGGCCATCGAGCAGAATGCATGGCGGCTGGCGGCGAAAGACCCGCGCTGCGTGGTCGTGGCGACGCGGACCGAGATCGACTGGGCGGTGAAGCGGGGGCAGATGATCGTCTGGGCCCCGTCGAAACTGGTGCTGGATGCCGTCGACGGGCCGCAGGGCCGCGAGCCTGTGGCGCTGGCCCTGTGGCTGGCCGAGATGATGGCGGCGGCCGGTCTGGTCGTTCACGGCGATGTTGCACTTCCGGCGGGAAGCCGCGTGCCGGTCGAGCGGGCCTGAGGCCACAGGCTTGCGCGGCGGGGCGAGGCGGCCTAGTCAGCGGGCATGGAGTATTTTCGACCCATTGCGCTGAGGGCGGCGGATCGCCCCGAGGGGGCCTTGCCGCTGGCGGGCGGCTGGCTGTGGTTCAGCCATGTCGAGGTGCTGCGCCGCGACGGGCCGGCGCGGGTGCTGCCCGTGGCCGATGTGCCGCCCGAGGTGCGCGACCGGCTGAGCGGCGCGCGCCCGGACTTTGCCGGCGTGGCGATGGACCGGCCGACGATCATGGGGATCCTCAACGTCACGCCGGACAGCTTTTCGGACGGCGGGCGCTATGTCGACCGCGCGGCGGCTTTGGCGCAGGCGCGCGAGATGGCCGCGGGAGCCGAGGTGCTGGACATCGGCGGGGAAAGCACCCGCCCCGGTGCCGCCGAGGTGCCGGAGGCCGAAGAGATCGCGCGCACGGCACCCGTGATCGCGGCGCTGCGCGCGTTGGGCGTTGCGCTTTCGGTCGACACGCGCAAGGCGGCGGTGGCCAAGGCCGCGCTCGGGGCGGGGGCGGGGATCGTCAACGATGTGGCGGCGCTGGGTTTCGATGCGGGCATGGCGGGGGTGGTGGCTGCGGCGCGCGCGCCCGTCATCTTGATGCATTCGATCAAGACGCCCGCCACGATGCAGGACAACCCTGTCTATGATGACGTCCTGCTGGACGTGTACGACTTTCTGGCCGCGCGGATCGCGCAGGCTGAAGCGGCAGGCATAGACCGCGCGCGGATCATGGTCGATCCCGGGATCGGTTTCGGCAAGACGGCGGCGCATAACCTTGCGGTTTTGGCGCGGCTTTCGGTCTATCATGATCTGGGCGTGCCGATCCTGCTGGGCGTGTCGCGCAAACGGTTCATCGGGACCATCGGGCAAGAGCCGGTGGCCGACAGGCGGATGCCCGGATCGGTGGCGGTGGCGCTGGCCGGTGTGGCGCAGGGTGCGCAGATGTTGCGCGTGCATGATGTGGCCGAGACGCGGCAGGCGCTGCGTCTGTGGATGGCGGTAAACGGGGGGCAGGATGAGCCGTAAGCTGTTTGGAACCGACGGGGTGCGGGGACGCGCCAACACCTATCCGATGACGGCGCAGATGGCGCTGGCCCTCGGTGCGGCGGCGGGGCGCTACTTCCGGCGCGACGGGTCGCTGGCGCATCGGGTGGTGATCGGCAAGGACACGCGGCTGTCGGGCTATATGCTGGAAAACGCGCTGACCGCCGGGCTGACCAGCACGGGCATGAACGTGCTGCTGCTGGGGCCGGTTCCCACACCTGCCGTCGGGTTCCTGACACGGTCGATGCGGGCCGATCTGGGGGTGATGATCTCGGCCAGCCACAACCCGCATCAGGACAATGGCATCAAGTTCTTCGGTCCTGACGGGTTCAAGCTGTCGGACGAGGCCGAGGCCGAGATCGAGGCGATCCTTGCCGGAGAGGTGACGCCCGCCGCGCCCGAGAACATCGGCCGCGCCAAGCGGATCGAGGACGGGCGCGGGCGCTATCAGGAATTCGTCAAGACCACCTTTCCGGCGGGCCTGCGGCTTGACGGGCTGAAGGTGGTGATCGATTGCGCCAATGGCGCGGCCTATAAGGCGGCGCCCGATGTGCTTTGGGAACTGGGGGCCGAGGTGGTGCCTGTGGGCGTTTCTCCCAACGGCACCAACATCAACGACCGCTGCGGGTCGACCCATACCCAGACGGCGGCCGAGGCCGTGGTGGCGCATGGGGCGGATGTGGGCATCTGCCTCGATGGCGATGCGGACCGGGTGATGATTCTGGACGAGCGGGGGATGGTGGCCGACGGCGACCAGATCATGGCGCTGATGGCGACCCGCTGGGCCGAGGACGGGCGTCTGCGCGGCGGGGCGCTGGTGGCGACGGTCATGTCCAATCTGGGGCTGGAGCGGCACCTCGAGGCGCGGGGGCTGCGGCTGGAGCGGACGGCGGTGGGCGACCGCTATGTGGTCGAGCGGATGCGGGCGGGCGGGTTCAACCTTGGCGGCGAACAGTCGGGGCATATCGTGATGACCGATTACGCCACCACGGGCGACGGGCTGATCGCGGGCCTGCAGTTTCTGGCCGAGATGGCGCGGACGGGGGCCAGGGCCTCGGCGCTGACGCGGCAGTTCGACACCGTGCCGCAGTTGCTGAAGAACGTGCGCTACGGCGCGGGGGCGGCCCCGCTGGAGGCCGCGTCCGTCAAGGCGGTGATCGCCGAGGCCGAGGGGCTGCTGTCGGGCAAGGGGCGGCTGCTGATCCGCAAATCGGGGACGGAACCGCTGGTGCGGGTCATGGCCGAATGCGAGGATGCGGGGCTTCTGGCGCAGGTCGTTGACGGGATCGTCGCGGCGGTGGAAGCGGCGGTCTGAGGGGCTGCGATTTTTCTGCGAAAAATCGCGCGCGCCGGTCGGCGGCAGGCAAAGCGTGCAGCGCCCGCGCGGGGGGCAGGGGGCGTGCCGTTGGGCTGTGCGGCGGGTGCGCCGTGGTGGCGCACCCTTCGGGTTTGTTTGTCATGCTTGGGCGTTAGCCTTGCACGTCTGCCTTGGACGTCCGGCTCAGTCGTCGGTCTTGGGTGTTTCCGGCGCGGCTTCGGCGCTGTCGTCGGCCTCGACCTCGGGCGCGGGGGCCTGACGCTTCCACGTCGGCCGGCGGCGCGACTGGGGCGAGGCCTTCTCGCTCAGGAACGCCGCAAGATCAAACTTCGGCTTGGGGGTAGAGATACCCATGGGTCGTCCTTTCGGGGTAAGGCCGGACGACGACAGGGGGCCAGAGAGGGCCGGCCACCGAAGCTCGGAGGGAATCCCCCTGTGTGGAGGGGGTGAGGGGGGACTATGGGGGATTTGGGGGGGGAAAGATAGGGGGCGGGTTCAAGACTGCGGACAGCTTGGTGCCGATGGTCCTGATTTATCGGGCGATCAACGAAAGATGCGCTTCACCGAAATGCAGCCCAGTTAAGAACCCGAGAAAGTATATTGGTTCTTCAACGAAAAGGCCGGCCCTCGCGGGCCGGCCTTTGTCATTCTCGTGCTGGACGAACCGATCAGTTCCGCGAACGGTCGACCATCTTGCCCTTGGAAATCCACGGCATCATGGCGCGGAGTTTCTCGCCGACTTTTTCGATCTGGTGTTCGTCGTTGATGCGGCGGGTGGCCTTGAAGAAGGGTTGGCCGACGGCGTTTTCCTGCATGAAGTCGCGCACGAACTTGCCGGTCTGGATGTCGGTCAGCA
The DNA here is from genome assembly GCF_014243445.1 of Paragemmobacter straminiformis. Classification (GTDB taxonomy): domain Bacteria; phylum Pseudomonadota; class Alphaproteobacteria; order Rhodobacterales; family Rhodobacteraceae; genus Paragemmobacter; species Paragemmobacter straminiformis. Next base: position 14,964 of record NZ_JACLQD010000010.1, on the reverse strand, counting down.
CGGCTTTCATGCGGGCCTTGGTTTCCTCGTAGGGCAGGATGCGCGGGCCCGAGACGTATTCGCCGTATTCGGCGGTGTTCGAGATCGAGTAGTTCATGTTGGCGATGCCGCCTTCGTAGATCAGGTCCACGATCAGCTTCACTTCGTGCAGGCATTCGAAATAGGCCATTTCCGGCTCGTAGCCGGCTTCGACGAGGGTCTCGAAGCCCATGCGGATCAGCTCGACAAGGCCGCCGCAGAGAACGGCCTGTTCGCCGAAGAGGTCGGTTTCGCATTCCTGACGGAAGTTCGTCTCGATGATGCCCGAGCGGCCGCCGCCGATGGCCGAGCAGTAGGACAGGCCGATTTCCATCGCCTTGCCGGTCGCGTCCTGATGGACGGCCACGAGGCAGGGCACGCCGCCGCCCTTGGTGTATTCGCCGCGCACGGTGTGGCCCGGGCCTTTGGGGGCCATCATGATGACGTCGACACCCTTTTTCGGCTCGATCAGGCCGAAGTGGACGTTCAGGCCGTGGGCGAAGGCGATGGCGGAGCCTTCCTTCAGGTTGTCATGCACGTATTTCTTGTAGGTGTCGGCCTGCAGTTCGTCGGGCATGGTGAACATGATGAGGTCGCACCATGCGGCGGCTTCGGCGATGCCCATGACCTTGAGGCCTTCGCCTTCGGCTTTCTTGGCCGAGGGCGAGCCCGGACGCAGCGCGACGACGAGGTTCTTGGCGCCGGAATCGCGCAGGTTCAGCGCATGGGCGTGGCCTTGCGAGCCGTAGCCGAGGATGGCGACCTTTTTGTCCTTGATCAGGTTGATGTCGCAGTCACGATCATAATAGACGCGCATGGCGTGCTCCTGTTTGGTTGATGGCGGCAATTTACGCCGTTTCGGGCGTGATCGGTTGCGATGTTTGACGGAATGCGATTTTTCTGCGAAAAATCATTCTGGAATTTGCGGATCGGTGAAAATTTCATGCAGCTTGACGATACGGATCGCAGGGTGCTGCGGCATTATCTGGCCGAGCCGTCGCTGCCGCGCGCCGCGCTGGCCGCGCGGGCGGGGGTGACGGCGGCGACGCTGTGGCGGCGGCTCGAACGGTTGCGCGAGGCGGGGGTGATCCGGGCCGAGCGGGCGCGGGTCGACTGGCGGCGGCTGGGCTATGAGGTGGAGGTGAGCCTGCGCTTCACGCTCGACAAGACCGATCCGCGGGCCTTTGACGACTTTATCGATGCGGCGCGGGGGGTGCCCGAGGTGGTGGCGATCGAAACCTTTCTGGGGCGCGTCGATGTGCGGTTGAACGTGATCGCCCGCGACATGGGGCATTACCAGGAGGTGTACCGGCAGCGCATCCTGTCCTTGCCGCATATCGCCGAGGTGGATGCGCTGATGCTGATTGCGACGATCAAGGATGCGGAGGCCTTGCCGCTGTGATCGATCTGGATGACACGGACCGCGCGATCCTGCGGGCGCTGGCGCTGGAGGCGGGGGTTTCGGCTGGAGAGCTGGGGCGACGCTTCGGCATCAGCCAGCCCGGCGCGTGGCGGCGGGTGAAGCGGCTGGAGGAGGCGGGCGTGCTGGGCGGGGTGCAGGTCGATGTGGACCGCGCGGCGCTGGGGTTCGGGGTCACCGTGTTCCTTGGCGTGAAGCTGGCGACGCGGGGGCGGGTGAGCCTCGAGGATTTCGAGCGGGCGGTGATGGCGATCCCCGAGGTGCAGGTGGTGCAGCATGTCCTTGGGCTGTTCGACTACCGTCTGCGCGTGGTGGCGCGGGATATCGCGGATTTCGAGCGGGTGCTGCGGCGGCGGATCATGACGCTGCCGGGGGTGGGGAACGTCGAGGCCAATGTGCTGTTGACCGAGGAGCGCAGGCCCGGACCTTTGGGCTAGGCCGTTGGGGCGGGAAGGGGGGGCCTGTGCGGCCCCCCAAGCCGGCTTGCGCCGTCTTTCCCCCCGCAGAGTATTTGGGCAAGGATGAAGGGGCCGCGCGGAGCGGTGAAAACATGCGCCCCGTGTCGGAAACGGGCTGTTCTTGCGCCGGTGCTGCGCCATATTCGGGAAAAGACCTGGGAGGACTGCCGATGACCACGTTGCCGCATACGCATATCGACCCCGAGGGGTTGCAGGAATTTTCCGTGGTCTTCACCGACCGCTCGCTCAACCACATGTCGGCACGGTTTCAGGGGGTGATGCGGGACGTGTCGGGCCTGTTGAAAGAGGTCTATCGCGGGTCGGCGGTGGCGCTTGTGCCCGGGGGCGGGACCTATGCGATGGAGGCCGTTGCGCGGCAGTTCGGGCAAGGCAACGTGCTGATCGTGCGGAACGGCTGGTTTTCCTATCGCTGGACGCAGATTTTCGAGGCGGGCGGCTTTGCGCAGGCGACGACCGTGGTGATGGCGCGCCAGACCGGCAACGGGGCGCAGGCCCCCTATGCCCCGCCGCCGGTCGAGGAGGTGGTGGCCAAGATCCGCGAGGTGAAGCCCGAGGCGGTCTTTGCGCCGCATGTGGAGACGAGCGCGGGGCTGATCCTGCCCGACGACTATATCGCGACGGTGGCGGCGGCGGCGCATGAGGTGGGGGCGCTGATGGTGCTTGACTGCATCGCCAGCGGTTGCGTCTGGGTCGATATGGAGGCGACGGGGGTGGATGTGCTGATCTCGGCCCCGCAGAAGGGATGGTCGGCGTCGCCTTCGGCGGGGGTGGTGGTCATGTCGCCGCGGGCCGAGGCGCGGCTGGCCGAGACGACGAGCAATTCCTTTGCCATCGATCTGAAGAAGTGGCGGGCGATCATGGCGGCCTATGAGGGCGGCGGGCATGCCTATCATGCCACCATGCCCACGGATGCCATCGTGGGGTTCCGCGATGCGATGCTGGAGACCAAGGCGATGGGCTTTGCCGAGGCCAAGGCCGCGCAATGGGAATTGGGCCGTGCGGTGCGGGCGCTGCTGGCGGGCAAGGGCGTGGGTTCGGTCGCGGCCGAAGGGTTTCAGGCCCCCGGCGTGGTGGTGAGCTATACGGGCGATGGCGATGTGCAGAACGGCGCGAAGTTCCGCGCGCAGGGCTTGCAGATCGCGGCGGGCGTGCCGTTGCAGGTGGGCGAGGGGGCGGAGTTCAAGACCTTCCGTCTGGGGCTGTTCGGGCTGGACAAGCTGAAGGACGTGCCCGCGACCGTGGCGCGGCTGGAAAAGGCTGTCGAGGCCGTGCTTTGACGGCCTGAACCGCGCCCGGCGGATCGACTGACGGATCGTCGGGCGGATCGTCGGGCGGCTATGCGGGGCGCGGAACCGGGCGGGGGCCTGATTTTCCGCGCGGAAAACCGCAGGCTTACCGGACGCCGAGGCCTGCGCGCATGAGCGTCTTGCGCACAGGGGCGACGGAATAGAGCGCGTTCAGCGCCGTGGCCCGCAGGTCGCGCAGGGCCTGACCGCCCATCATCGAGGCGCGGTTGAGCGCGTCGATCCCCGTCAGGCGGGCGCTGATGTCGAAATGGCGGGCGCGGTGATAGGCGTCGAGCATGGCCGCGTTGCCGATGTCGGCGCGGTTCGCTTCGGCCAAGGTCAGCAGCGCGTTCAGGTCGGCAATCGACATGTTCAGCCCCTGCGCGCCGATGGGGGGCATGACATGGGCGGCTTCGGCCATGAGCGCGGTGCGTTCGCCCGCCATGCGGGCGGCCGACTGGGTGATGATCGGCCAGATCGTGCGGCGGCTGATGAGGGTGAGCGGGCCGAGGATGTGGCAGGAGCGGGCATTCATCTCGGCTTCGAACTCTGCCTGTGGCAGGTCTTTGAGACGCTCGGCCTTGGGGCCGGTTTCCATCCAGACCACGGCGGAGCAGGGTGTGCCGTCGTGGTCGGGAAGCGGGACGAGGGTGAAGGGGCCGCCGGAGCGGTGGATCTCGGTCGAGATGTTCTGGTGGGGGATCGGGTGGGTGACGGCGAAGGCCAGCGCCTTTTGCCCGTAGCGGGTGGTCTTGACCGGAATGCCGAGCGCGTCGCGGACGAAGGAGTTGCGGCCATCGGCGGCGATGACGAGTTTCGCGGCGATGCGGGCACCGTCGGAGAGGGTGACGAGGGCCTCGGACTCGCGGGTGAGCAGCGCGGTCGTCGCAAGGCCGGGGCGGAAGCTGACAGCGGGCAGGTCGGCCAGTCGGGCCGACATTTCCCGCCGCAAGAGCCAGTTCGGCAGGTTCCAGCCGAAGGGCTGGTCGGAAATGTCTGAGGCGTCGAAATCCTTGATGATGCGGGGTTCCGCGATCTCGCCGCCGGCATCGATGATCCGCATGATCTGGAGGGGTGCGGCGAAGGGTTCAAGGCGCGCCCAGAGGCCGGCGGCTTGCAGCACGGGGATCGAGGGTTGCAGGAAGGCGGTGGAGCGCAGGTCGGCGCCGGCCGCCTCCATCGAGGTGACGGGGGCTTCGGGGTCGACGATGACGACCGAGAACCCTGCCGAACCGAAGGCGGCGGCGGCGGTGAGGCCCGCGACACCGCCGCCCGAGATCAGGATATCGGTCTTTTCGCGCATGGCGGACCTTTCAGGGCAGCGTGACCCAGAGCAGGAGGACGAAGATCACCGGGACCGCGGCGATGGCGGTCAGGACGAGGGCCACGAGGCCGAAAGCCTTGATCGCAAGAACCAGCGCGGTCAGGGCGATGACGAGAAGGTAGAACACGATGTTCACGTCGCGACCGATGTCGCGGGCGATGTGGCCGATGAGGGGAATGGTGACGGGATCGGTCACGGGGCGGGCGGCGAGGGTGGGGTGCATCGGAGGCTCCGTTTCGGTGTCCGTCAAAGATGGGGCCTTGTGGCGCAAAGGCAAAGCGCGCGCGCTGCGGCGGGTGGTCGCGTTCACGGGCCGGTGAGTTATGCGCCGGTCAGTTGGCCGAGGAATTCGGACAGGTCGGCGTGGTGGTGGTGGATGTGCGGGGCGGGTTCCGCTTGGGGGGCGATGTGGACGGTGCGCATGCCCATGGCATGGGGCGCGGCGAGGTTGCGGGCATCATCCTCGAACATCGCGGCTTTGGCGGGGTCAAGCGCGTCGAGGGCAAAGACCGTCTCGAAGGCGCGGCGTTCGGGCTTGGGGCGGAAGCCTGCGTGTTCGATGCCGTAGATGGCGTCGAAATGGTCCGAAAGGCCACGGGCGGCCAGAACGCGGCGGGCATAGGGGGCATCGGCATTGGTGTAGACGATGCGGCGACCGGGCAAGGCCGCGATGCGCCGCGACAGGGCGGCATCGGGGGTGACGCCCGAAAAGTCGATGTCGTGGACATGGGCCAGAAAATCGTCGGGGTCGATGGCATGTTCGGCCATGAGCCCTGCGAGGGTGGTGCCGTAAAGCTTCCAGTAGGTGGCGCGCAGGTGGTTCGCCTGTTCGGCGCTGACGCCAAGTTTGCGCGAGACCCAGTCGGTCATGCGCCGCTCGATCTGGTCAAACAGGCGCATGGCGGGCGGGTAGAGCGTATTGTCGAGGTCGAAGACCCAGGTGGTGACGTGGCTGAAGTGCGGCTTTGGCATGTGGGATAGGTAGCGCGGCGGGCGGGGGGCGGCAATGGCCGGTTTCGCCGCGCGCGACGGCTGGCGGCGGGCGCGCCAATTTTCTTTGAAGAAAATTGCAAATTCCTTCACAGGAATTTGCCGCGCGCCGTGCTGTCGTCGCGCCGGTTGAAAGCAGGTGTCAGCTTTCGTATACAGTGGTATCCCGACGGCAAGAGCGGGGACGGACGGAACGGGAGGCCGGACGCGTGCAGAAAGATGCCTATACGCTGATCCTCGAGGCGATCGACGCGGGGCTGTACAAGCCCGGTGACCGGCTGGTGGAATCCGAGCTTGCCGAACGGCTTGGCGTGTCGCGCACGCCGGTGCGCGAGGCGCTCCAGCGGCTCGAGACGCAGGCGATGCTGACGCGGGACGGGCGCAGCCTTATCGTCGCCTCGCTGGACCACAACCAGTTGGCGGATCTTTACGCGGTGCGGACCGAGCTTGAAGGCTTGGCCGCGCGGCTGGCGGCGCGGCATGCGACGGACGAGGAGATCCGTGTCCTGCGGGGCATGGTGAACGATGACCGCGCGTTGCTGGGGGGCGATCCGAAGCTGCTCAGCCGGGCCAACAAGCGGTTTCACCGCCAGATCCACCTTGCCAGCCACAACCGCTTTCTGGTGCAGCAGCTTGACCTTGTGCATCGGTCGATGGCGCTGATGGCCAATACATCCTTTGCGGCCGAGGGGCGGGACGAGGTGGCCTTGGCCGAGCATGACCAGATCATCAAGGCGATCGAGGCGCATGATGGCGAGGCCGCCTATCAGGCCTTGCGCCAGCATATCAGCAAGGCTTTCGAGACGCGGCTTCGGGTGGATGCCGGCGAGATCCGCACGCGCTAGTCGTGGAACTGGCCGTGGCGCGTCTTGTCCCAGTAATAGGGCGCGGTCAGGGTTTCGCGGAACGCCTTGAGCGCCGCGAGCGTGCCGAGCGGGAAATAGAGGTGCAGCGTCGGGATCCAGAGCGCGCTGATGCGCTGGCCGCTGCGGCGGAGCGCGATGAGGCTGAGCAGGCTGCCGATGGCTTCGGCGCCGAGAAAGAGCGTGGCGAGGGCGGTCAGGCCGCCGGACGGTAGCACCTGCGCCAGCGGATGGCCGAGGCCGAGCGGGATGGACCACAGCGTCCAGAGCAGCGGCACCAGCAGCACCTGCGCCAGCGCGCCGAGAAAGACGATCTGGAAGCCGAGAAAGCCGCGCGGCCCGAGTTGCCGCCACAGCGCGCGCGGGCTGCGCATATGGACGAGCCATGTCATCATGTAGCCCTTGATCCAGCGCGACCGCTGCCTGACCCAAGGCAGGGCGCGGCAATTCGCTTCCTCGTAGGTCGTGCTTTGGATCATGCGGGTGCCGAAGCCGTGACGGGCAAGGCGGATGCCGAGGTCGGCGTCTTCGGTGACGTTATGGGCATCCCAGCCGCCAAGGGCGCGCAATGTGTCGCGGCGCAGGAAAACCGAGGTGCCGCCCAGCGGGATGGGCAGGCGCAACCGTTCCAGACCCGGCAGGACGAGGCGGAACCAGAGCGCGTATTCCAGTGTGAAGCAGCGGGCGAGCCAGTTTTTGCGCGGGTTGTAGAAATCGAGCATGGCCTGAATGCAGGCGATATGGGGCGGGGCTGCGGCGAAGGCGGCGGCGACCTTGCGCAACTGGCCGGGTTCGGGCGCGTCTTCGGCATCGTAGACGCCCACAACCTCGCCCCGCGCGACGCCGAGGGCAAGGTTGAGCGCGCGGGGCTTGGTGCGGATGGAGCCTGCGGGGGCCGAGATGACCCGCATCCATGCCGGAAGCCGCGCGGTGGCAAGGGCCCTGCGGGTGGCGTGGTCGTCATCCTCGACGACGAGGATCAGTTCGAGCAGGTCGCGGGGATAGTCGATCCGTTCGAGGCGGCGGATCAGGCGGTCGGCGATGTCCGCCTCGTGGAACAGGGCGATAAGGAGGGTGACCGTGGGCAGATCGGCATCGGGCAGCGGGGGCGGGGGCGGGCTGGCATCGGCGCGCAGCGTGGCGAGGGAGGTTGCGAATTTGAAGGCGGTGGTCACCGAAAGGGCAAGGGTGGCCAGCGCGAAGGCGAGGGAAAATACGGCGAGGGGGGCCGCGAGGGACAGCACGAGCAGCGCGCCCGCAACGGCGATGACGCTGCGGCGCAGGCGGCGGGCGTCGAGGCTGCGGCAGCTTTCCTGCGGGCAGACGCGGGTTTCGGCGGCTTGGGCGAGGGCGGGGCCGAAATGGGTGAAAAGTGCTGCCTCCATCTGCGCGGCTGTGGTTTCGACGGGGCGCAGGAAGGGGCCGAAGGTGGCGGCAAGGCGGCTGCGCGCAACGGAGAGGTGCAGCGGGCTTTGCGCAAGGACGAGGGTTTCGGCCCCCGCCTGTGCCCAAGGCAGCACGCCGAGGTCGAGGCAGTCGGACAGGCCGAAGCGCAGGGCAAGCGCGGTGTCGGGCGCTGTCGAAAGCGGGTCGCGTGGCGCGGGGCGCAGAATGCGGGCGGGCGATGGCGGGGCGGGGATGAAAAGACCCGTCGCCTCGGCCAAGCCATCGGGGGCGCGGGGTTTGGGCTGGGGGAGGGGGGAAAGCGGGGTCGGGGCCATTGCTGCGAACTTCCATGCGGGGAAGGGCAGCGTGGCGCGGGGCGGGTTAAGATTATGTTAACGGGCGCTTTTCAGCGCGTCGCTGGCCGCGTTCGGGCGAACGCAGAAGCGGCCTGCACCCGCATTTGGCGCGGGGCGGCGACCACGGGTCCGGTCTGTCGGACCCGTGATGTTGCGGCGGGTGGCGTTATGCGGCGCGGCGGGCGCGGATGGCTTCGGCGAAACGCTCGAAGAGGTAATAGCTGTCCTGCGGGCCGGGCGAGGCTTCGGGGTGGTATTGCACCGAGAAGATCGGCTTGCCGTCGACCGCGATACCGCAGTTGGACCCGTCAAACAGCGAGACATGGGTTTCGCTGACGCCCTTGGGCAGGGTCTGGCTGTCCACGGTGAAGCCGTGGTTCATCGAGGTGATCTCGACCTTGCCGGTGGTGAGGTCTTTTACCGGATGGTTCGCGCCGTGGTGGCCGTGGTTCATCTTGACCGTCTTGGCCCCGAGCGCCAGCGCCAGCATCTGGTGGCCGAGGCAGATGCCGAAAAGCGGCAGGTCGGCATCGAGCACGCCGCGGATCATCGGCACGGCATAGGCCCCCGTGGCCGCCGGATCGCCCGGACCGTTCGAGAGGAACACGCCTTCGGGGTTCAGGGCCAGCACATCCTCGGCCGTGGCGGTGGCGGGCAATACGGTGACGTCGCAACCCGCCGAGGCGAGGCAGCGCAGGATGTTGCGTTTGGCGCCATAATCGATGGCGACGACACGCAGGCCCGCACCGGTGCGTTCGGTATACCCCTCGGGCCAGGCCCAGGTCTTTTCGTTCCAGCGGTAGGATTGGGTGCAGGAGACGTCTTTCGCAAGGTCGAGACCAACGAGGCCCTTCCATGCACGGGCCTTTGCGACAAGCGCGGCAATGTCGAACTTGCCTGCGGGATCATGGGCCAGCGCCACATGCGGGGCGCCCTGCTGGCGGATGGCGCGGGTCAGGCGGCGGGTGTCGATGCCGCCGATGCCGATCCGGCCCTTGGACAGCAGCCAATCCGTCAACTCGCCGGTCGAGCGCCAGTTCGACGGCTCGGTCGGGTCCCATTTGACAACCATTCCGGCGGCGACGGGGGTTGCGGTCTCGTCATCCTCGGGCGTTACGCCGACGTTGCCGACATGGGGGAAGGTGAAGGTCACGACCTGTCCGGCATAGGAGGGGTCGGTCATGATTTCCTGATAGCCGGTCATCGCGGTGTTGAACACGAGTTCCGCCACCGTTTCGCCCGTGGCGCCGAAGCCCTTGCCATAGAACACCGTGCCATCCGACAGCGCGAGGCAGGCGGTCGGTTTGTCGGTTGATTTCGCGGATGCGGGCATGGGGCGACTCCTGTCGGCGAATTTCGCGGACACTAGTGTTGCGCAGGCTTGCGGTCAAGGGTTGGTCTGAAAAGGAATATCTATACTTTTCAATGGCTTGGTTTCGGGCGACTCGGTTGTGATCGGGCGCGCTTGGCTGTAATGTGGCGCTTCGTGACAGGCTTTCGGGAAGGGCAGCTCATGGCGATGCGGGAACGGCTGCAAGAGGCGTTGAAAGACGCGATGCGGGCCAAGGCGGCAGACCGGCTGTCGACGCTGCGGCTGATCAACGCCGCCATCAAGGACCGCGACATCGCCAACCGTGGCGAAGGCGGCGACGGGATGGTGTCGGACGGCGATATCCTTGCCATCATGGGCAAGATGGTGAAGCAGCGTCAGGAAAGCGCGCGGGCCTATGAAGAGGGCGGGCGGCTGGAACTGGCCGAAAAGGAACTGGCCGAGATCGGCGTGATCGAGGAATTCCTGCCACGCCAGCTTGACGCGGCCGAGGTCGAGGCCGCCGTGACGGCCGCGATTGCCGAGGCGGGGGCGACCAGCATCCGCGACATGGGCCGCGTGATGGCGGTGCTGAAGGGAAAATACACCGGGCAGATGGATTTCGGCGCGGTGGGACCGAAGGTCAAAGACCTGCTCGGCTGACCCGCTTGCCCGGTTGCGCCCGGGCTTGGCCTGCGCAGGTGCCGATTTTTCAGGGAAGTTCCGGGGGCAAAAGGCCCCCTGCGTCGGCTTGCTAGCGCAGGGCGTCGAGCGCCTTTTGCAGTTCGGGCCGGAGGGCGAGGCGCTCGTCTTCCGTCAGGAAGGCGCCGAGTTCCACCTCGCGGCCGTTGCCCTTGAGCGTCAGGTAATTCGGCACCGGACCGCCCGAGGGGTGCAGGGTCAGGCGGACCCAATGCGGGTTGGCTTGCCAATCCTGCCGTTTGCCCTTGGGGCCGTGGCGGGTGAGGGTGAGGGTGTCGCTGTGGAAGGTCAGGTCCTCGACGATTTCGGCATCGCGGTAGGATTTGGACAGCGCGACCCAGATGCCCCCCACGGCGAGGATGAAGAAGGGCAAGAGGCCCCAAAGCACGGGCGAGCCGATCACTGACAGCATCGGCACGAGGATCAGCGCGCAAGTGGCGGCGATGAAGCCGACGAAACCGCGTCGCGGCAACGAGCGGTAGGGCCAGAGGTGCAGGCGGGCGGGGGTTCCGTTGCTGGCGGGGAGCCATTCATAGGGCATGGGTATCGCTTTTGGTCTGGCCCGGCTGTGCGGGTCGCGGGGGGGGCGGCCCCCCCCTTGCGCAGGCGGCAAGGGGAGGGCGGCGCAAAGGGTAGGGCGCGGAAGGCCCCGATCAATGCAAAAGGCCCCGGATCGCTCCGGGGCCTTTGGTCTGAGGGCCTTGCCTTAGTGGGCGTGGCTGCGATCCCAGTCGGACTGCTTGGGCAGCTGCTCGAAGGTGTGTTCGGGCGGCGGCGAGGGCAGGGTCCATTCCAGCGTGTCGGCGTATTCGTTCCAGTAGTTGTTCTCGGTGACCTTGCGGCCGAAGAACAGGGTGTAGAACACGATGCCGATGAAGAACACGAAGGAGCCGAAGGCGATGAAGGCACCGACCGACGAGAACCAGTTCCAGTAGGCGAAGGCTTCCGGATAGTCGATGTAGCGGCGGGGCATGCCCTGACGGCCAAGGAAGTGCTGCGGGAAGAAGGTCAGGTTCGAACCGATGAACATGGCCCAGAAGTGCAGCTTGCCCGCCCATTCCGGATATTGCCGGCCCGACATCTTGCCGATCCAGAAGTAGATGCCGGCGAAGATTCCGAACACGGCACCAAGCGACATCACGTAGTGGAAGTGGGCCACGACGTAATAGGTGTCATGGTAGGCCCGGTCCACGCCAGCCTGCGACAGCACGATGCCCGTCACGCCGCCGACGGTGAAGAGGAAGAGGAAGCCGAAGGCCCAGAGCATCGGGGTCTTGAACTCGATCGAGCCGCCCCACATCGTGGCGATCCACGAGAACACCTTGATGCCGGTCGGCACCGCGATGACCATCGTGGCCAGCATGAAGTAGGATTGCTGGGTCAGCGACATGCCCACGGTGTACATGTGGTGCGCCCAGACGACGAAGCCCAGAACACCGATGGCGACCATCGCATAGACCATCGGCAGGTAGCCGAAGATCGGCTTGCGCGAGAAGGTCGCGATGACCTGGCTGATGATGCCGAAGGCCGGCAGGACGATGATGTACACCTCGGGGTGGCCGAAGAACCAAAGGATGTGCTGGTAGAGGATCGGGTCACCGCCGCCCGAGGGCGAGAAGAAGGTGGTGCCGAAGTTGCGGTCGGTCAGCAGCATGGTGATGGCGCCGGCAAGGACCGGAAGGGCCAGAAGGATCAGCCAGGCGGTGATGAAGATCGACCAGGCGAAAAGCGGCACCTTGTGCATGGTCATGCCGGGGGCACGCATGTTCAGGAAGGTGGTGATGATGTTGATCGCGCCAAGGATCGACGAGGCACCCGAGAGGTGGACGGCGAAAATGGCGAGGTCCATCGCGTAGCCGCCTTCGGCCGTGGTCGAGAGCGGCGGGTAGAGAACCCAGCCCACGCCCGCGCCGGTGCCGAGGTCGCCGCCGCCGCCGGGGGCGAAGAGCGAGCAGACCGCAAGCGAGGTGCCCGCGACGTAAAGCCAGTAGGACAAGTTGTTCATGCGCGGGAAGGCCATGTCCGGCGCGCCGATCTGCAGCGGCATGAAGTAGTTGCCGAAACCGCCGAACAGCGCCGGAATCACCACGAAGAACATCATCAGGATGCCGTGGGCGGTGATGGTCACGTTCCAGATGTGGCCGTTGGGCGTGCAGGTCGCGGCGGCGTCCGCGACGAAGCGCATGCCTTCCTGACACATGTATTGCACGCCGGGGTGCATCAGCTCCATCCGCATGTAGACGGTGAAGATGACCGAGATCAGACCGACGAGACCGCCGGTGAAGAGATAGAGGATCCCGATGTCCTTGTGGTTCGTCGACATGAACCAGCGGGTGAAGAACCCCCGCTCGTCATGGCCGTGGCCATGAATGGCTGCGTCCGCCATTGGCGTCTCCCGATTCTGTTCAGTAAGTGGCCGGGCATTCGAGGCCCGGCACTGGTTCCCTTATGTCGCCCGTGTTTAATCGCGGCGCGGCGCTGGGGCAATGACTGACTTTGACGCAGATCAACAAAAGCCGGACAGGCGCATGATTTGCGGGGTGGCCAAGTGTCGCGGCCTGCGGCGGGGGGCGGTTCTGCGGTGAAATCCCGCGCCGCGCGCAACCCTGCGGGGGCGCGGCGCGGCCCGTGGCGGCGGTGCGGCCGGGCAAAGGGCACCCCTGCGGGCAGGGATGCCGGATGATTCCGCAAGGCGTTTGGCCCGCCGCGCCCCTGTGGTGGCGCTGGATCAGTGCAGAAGATCAGGGCGCGGCAGCGGGCGCGACCGAGGCGAGATAGGCCGCGACATCCTCGCCGCCCTTGGCGAGCTTGAAGGTCATCTTCGATTTGGCGGCGGCATCGCCGAGCTTGGTCTTGAGCCATTCGGTCGGGTTGGCGACGTAGACGGCAAGCTCTTCCTCGGTCCAGACCGCGCCGGTTTCGCCCACTGCCTTGATCGACTCGCCATAGGCGAAGTCTTCCGAGGCGACCTTGCGTCCGATCACGCCGAACAGGTTCGGGCCGGTCTTGCCGCCCTTCTGGATCGCGGTGCCGTCGGTGCCGACGATGGAATGGCAGGCCTTGCACTTCTTGAATTCGTTTTCGCCCTTGGCGGCATCGCCTGCCGCGAAGGCGGGGGCGGCAAGAAGCGCGAGGGCAAGGGCGGCGAGCGGAAGTTTGGTCATGGAATCCTCTGGCTTTGGGTTCGCCACGCGGCGCGGGGCCGCGCGTCGGGACGGGAGTGACAATCGGGCAGACCGGCTGCGATGCACAATCCGCCGGATCGTCGCAGGTTCCCTGCCCGGGCGGCGATTTGCCCCCCGTGCCGCATGTTTTCCGGCGGCACAGCCTGCGGTCCGGCCCATGCGCGCAGGGGTTGGCGTGCGAGGGGTTGGCCGGTCAGATCGCGCAGCTGGGGTTCAGCCCGCCGCCTTCGGGGAAGAATTTGGGAAAGGTCGCCATCAGCGCTGCGTCGAGGTCGGCCATCGTGACGGGAAGGCCCAGATCGACGAGGCTGGTCACGCCATAGTCCGAGATGCCGCAGGGCACGATGCCCGAGAAATGCGAAAGGTCGGGTTCGACGTTGATCGAGATGCCGTGAAAGCTGACCCAGCGGCGCAGCTTTACGCCGATGGCGGCGATCTTTGCCTCGTTGGGCGTGCCGTCGGGGTTGGGCGCGCGGTCGGGGCGGGTGACCCAGACGCCGACGCGGCCGGGGCGGATTTCGCCGCGCAGGTTGAATTCGGCCAGCGTGGCGATGACCCAGTTTTCCAGCGCCCGCACGAAGCAGCGCACGTCGCGGCCCCGGTTTCCGACATCGAGCATGCAATAGACAACGCGCTGGCCGGGGCCGTGATAGGTGTATTGCCCGCCGCGCCCGACGTCGAAGACAGGAAAGCGGTCAGGCTGCACAAGGTCGGCCACCTTGGCCGAGGTGCCTGCCGTGTAAAGCGGCGGATGTTCGAGCAGCCAGACCGCTTCGGGGGCGGTGCCGCGGTGGATCGCCTCGACCCGCGCCTCCATGGCAGCGAGCGTTTCGGCATAGGGGCTGAGGCCCGGAAGGGTGGTCCATTCGGTCATGGTGCTTGGCCTTGCTGGCTTATGGCGAACCTCATAGCGCGGTTCTCGGTGCAAGGCGAGGCTGCGGCAAAGCCCTGTGGCGGCGCGTCGGGAAAAAGGGCGTCGCTGTCGTGCGTTTTTCCTCTTTCCTTCCCGAAAGGGCTTCGCTAAATACCCGCCACCAAGCCAGAACATGCGGATGTGGCGGAATTGGTAGACGCGCAGCGTTGAGGTCGCTGTGGGGTAACTCCCGTGAAGGTTCGAGTCCTTTCATCCGCACCATCTGCCCGCAAGGGCAGGCCACAAAGGGCCTCGCGGCAACGCGGGGCCCTTTGGCTTTTCCGGCACCCCGCATCCTGTCCGCACGGCCCCGACGGGCGTTAGCGCTATCCGCCCCGCGGTGCCGCGCGCGGCCATGTCGCTTTCCGGCCATCACAGCCGTATTTCCCGCGCCGGGCATCTCTGCTGCCGTTTCAGACGGCGAAACCGGCGGAAACTGACCGTTTTTCCCGCATTAAAGATGAGAAGCCCAAATTTGTGACAAGCCGGTTGCATTGATCGGGGGCATTGGTTTTAGTCGTCATCAACAAGAGCGGACACAGGTTCCGCCAAGACTAACCGGGGAGACTTTAGGTGGCTGCCACTGGCAACGACTCGTTTGTCGTTTTCGACCATGTCCAGAAGAGCTACGACGGCGTATCGCTAGTCGTTAAGGATTTGAATCTGTCGATCGGGAAGGGTGAGTTTCTGACGATGTTGGGGCCTTCGGGTTCTGGCAAGACGACCTGTCTGA